>NZ_JAPWGY010000009.1 GCF_027214005.1 Kiloniella laminariae | reverse complement strand
CGACTGGCTCGATGAGCTGCTGGCTGCCCGGGCCCGGGGAGACGCCGTATCCGGCAAGGACCTCGGTATCGAACACTGATATTCGAATCAACATCTAGTGGTGGGTGCTCTGAAATGATCTTTTTCTTGTGTCAAAGTATCATATGAATTAGTATTTTCATTGGACGACCATGACTAAAGCCCTTCTCTTTTGAGCGGGGCTTTTTTCGTGGCTTTTTTTTAGGAAAAAAGGAAATGTTTATGAACATCCTCGGAAATACATTCTACGACTTAATTGATCTTTATAGCCAAAATAATTTGGACGAAACAACCGTACGAAATCTCAAAATTTTGGGGCAGAACAATTCTATTTTGGAGGATGCAATCTGTATTGAAGGGCATGATGGTGATCGACATTTTTATACGACTTTCCCATCTTTGGAAACTCTGTCGACCATTGATGAACGAGTATTGGCCTTGTCGGGTAATAGGGCAACGTTACGTCAAAATGATACCTTCTCCTGCTTGGAGGAGATGAGCCGGCAACTGATTAATAGGTTCTTCTACAATGATCCCACTTTAACTTTGGATGGATGTAAGAGTTTCGCGTCAGTACTCAATGAATCTAATGCGCATGGACAGATCGTTGATGCTGGGGGGATGGGCAATAGTAATACGTCCATTTGGTTTGTTACGTGGAGTGAACGACATTGTTATCTGGCTTATCCGGAAGGAACAAAGGCAGGGCTATTATTTGAAGACATGGGAAGTCAACGGATCACAGATAAAGATAATGCCCCTTATTATGCGTTGGAGACCAAATATTCCTGGAGTCTGGGGTTAATTATAAAGGACTGGCGCTATATCTCTCGTGTTGCAAATATTGATGTACGTGAGCTTGAGACGCGAAAAACAGAGCTCTATAATTTTCTGCGGTTAGCTTATAATAAACTGAATATGCATTTCCGACGATCTGATACAGCTGGTGGGCGTCAGGTGATTTATTGTAATAGAGTAATCCTTTCTGCCCTTGATGAGATGGCAACGGGAGAATCTCATATAAAACAATATCCTGGTCTGAAGTTAAATGAACTAGATGGTGCAGTTGTATTGACTTATAAGGGGATCCCCATTCGAGACACTGATGCTTTGCTTCTGACCGAAGAGCGGGTTTCTACGTAATGAGGAAAATATTATTGATAACCAAAAGCCCCGCATTCCAGACGGAAAGCGGGGCTTTTGTCGTTGTGAACTATCTCAGGTGAGAGCGGTGGAAGATACCATTGTAAAGAGATCTCCCAATGCCTGTGCCTGTCCCAGAATATTTGAATGGGAGTCTATGGCACAATACCAGTCTGCGACCTTGCCAAAGGCACAGAGCAGGTTGTTATTGTCTGCCGTCAGGATAGCGACGACCTGTTCCCCTTCTACGGTGGAAAGGGGCAGAACTTCACCAAAGCTGGCGCCAGATGCGTTCTTTTGATAAAAATCCTGTATGAGATCAATATCCTGAGCAGAAAGACTGTCCCCTGATACCAGTAAATTAGACATACCTTGCCTCTTTCTTATCTATTACTACCTGTAACGATGAGCTGAGAATGGCACAGAAATGATGACCAATTCCTTTACGGGTGCCGGAAAATTCCAGTAATGAAAAACAAAACCCCGCAAGATCACCTGAAGAGGTCTTGCGAGGTTTACGCTCCATAAAGCCAGATGGCTTCGGGTACTGTTTTATTTCAGGTATTTAGAGCTTTTGCGTGATGACGCAGGTGATCTTCGATAAAGCTCGCGATAAAATAATAGCTGTGGTCATAACCTTCTTGCAGGCGAAGCGAGAGTGACTGTCCCGATTCTTGACAGGCCTGCTGTAACAGTTCCGGCTTGAGCTGTTCTTTGAGAAAGTTGTCGGCACTGCCCTGATCAACAAGAATTGTTGCTTTGGAAGGAGACTGGCGAACCAGTTCCGTTGCATCATAAGCGGTCCAGTTGTCACGGTTATCCCCAAGATAACCAGAGAGGGCTTTTTCACCCCAGGGGCATTGCATGGGCGCGCAGATCGGGGCAAAGGCCGACACCGATTTGAACAGGTCAGGGTTTTTGAGGTGAATGGTCAGTGCACCGTGTCCGCCCATCGAATGTCCGGTGATGCCCTGGCGTGACAGATCAGCGGTTTCGAAGTTGGCGGCAATAACTTCCTGCAGTTCCCGGGTAATATAACTGTACATGTTATAGGCCGTTGACCAGGGTTCCTGGGTGGCGTCGAGATAGAACCCAGCGGCAGAGCCAAAATCATAACTGTCGTCTTCGCCGGGGATGTTCTGTCCGCGGGGCGAGGTGTCCGGAGCCACAAATATCAGGCCAAGTTCACTGGCCATACGCTGGGCACCTGCTTTGGCGGTGACGTTGTCTTCTGTACAGGTCAGACCGGAAAGATAGGTCAGGACAGGAACCTTGTTGCCGGAAAGTGCTGCAGGCGGCAGATAGATGGCAAAGCGCATCGTGCCGTTGCAGAGCTTTGAATGATGGCTGTACACCCGCTGCAGGCCACCAAACATCCGGTTCTCGCTGATCAGTTCAAGTCTGGTGATATTGCTGTCGTTCATATCCTGAAATCCGCTGTCATTTGCATCTGATTATAAAAGAACAAGGGAGTGTCTGTCGGTCTGCCAGAGCACTCCCTTGGTAAAAAGATCAATTCCGGCTGCTAGTAGATCACAACAGAGCGGATTGATTCGCCGCTGTGCATCAGGTCAAAGGACTTGTTGATGTCTTCCAGCGGCATGGTGTGGGTGATCAGATCATCAATATTGATCTTGCCATCCATGTACCAGTCGACGATCTGCGGAACGTCGGTCCGTCCGCGGGCGCCGCCAAAGGCTGTCCCTTTCCAGGTCCGGCCGGTCACCAGCTGGAACGGGCGGGTGGAGATTTCCTGACCAGCACCGGCGACACCAACAATCACGGAAACACCCCATCCTTTGTGGCAGCATTCCAGTGCCTGGCGCATGGTTGTGACATTGCCGATACATTCAAAGGAATAGTCGGCACCGCCGTTGGTCACATCCAGGATTGCCTGAACCACATCGCCGTCGATTTCCTTGGGGTTGATAAAGTCGGTCATGCCGAACTTTTCACCCAGTGCCTTGCGGTCATTGTTCAGATCAACACCGATGATCTTGTTCGCACCGACCATACGGGCACCCTGGATCACATTGAGGCCAATGCCGCCGAGACCAAAGACAACCACGTTTGAACCGGGTTCGACCTTGGCGGTGTTGATCACAGCGCCGATGCCGGTAGTTACGCCACAGCCGATGTAACAGACCTTGTCAAAAGGCGCGTCTTCACGGATTTTTGCCAGGGCTATTTCCGGTAGTACACTGTAATTGGCAAAGGTCGAGCAGCCCATATAGTGGCGCAGCATCTTGCCATCCATGGAAAAACGACTGGTGCCATCGGGCATCAGTCCCTGACCCTGGGTCGAGCGGATCGCCTGACAGAGGTTGGTTTTAGGGTTCAAACAATATTCACACTCGCGACATTCCGGCGTATAGAGTGGAATAACATGGTCGCCTTTTTTCAGGGAAGTCACGCCCGGTCCGACATCAACGACGACCCCGGCACCTTCATGCCCGAGAATGGTCGGAAACAGACCTTCCGGATCCGCACCGGAAAGCGTGAAATAATCGGTGTGACAAACACCGGTTGCTTTCATTTCAACGAGAACTTCACCGTGGCGAGGGCCCTCGAGCTGAACAGTTTCGACTGTCAGCGATTTTCCTGCGCCCCAGGCGACTGCAGCACGAACATCCATAATTATCACTCCCCGTTAACGATTTTGCGAGATATTGTTTCAACCTATTGCCAGAAGAGCAATGGTGAATAAATGATTCTTAAGTTATGCATGAGTTATGATGAGATCGTCTGTCTTATGCCGACAGGAATTTGTCACTCAGCTACAGACAGACCGTTGTAGCGAATAGCAGTTCCGGGGGCGGGTGTGTTTGCAGAAATCAGGAGCAGAGTAATGGGTTGGATTATGTCAGCTGTTACGGTCTATGTGGGGCTGATGGTCGTGATGTATCTGTTGCAGCCTATCCTGCTATATCCCGGAGCCTCACCCCGCGAAGAACCCGAATTTTATGGGGTTAAGGGGATGGAGAAAATTTCCCTGACAATGGATGATGGCGTTATTCTGACACACTGGTTCAAGGCACCAGCTCGTCTGGGCTATCCGGTTGTCCTCGCTTTCCATGGCAATGCAGGCCATACCGGTGATCGTCTGCCCAAGCTTAAATATCTCCTCGAAATGGGATTTGGGTTGCTGCAGGTCGAATACCGGGGTTATGCCGGGCACAAGGGGCGGCCTTCAGAAACAGCCTTCAAGGCAGACGGGGCGGTAGCCATGTCATGGTTGCTTGAACAAGGGTATGCCGAGCAGCAGATCATTACCTATGGTGAGTCGCTAGGGAGCGGTATGGCGATCTGGCTGGCTGCCAGATATCAGGTACAAGCTGTCATACTGGAAGCTCCCTACAGCTCAATCGCAGAAGTCGCCCAGGCAAAATACTGGTATCTTCCAGCCAAGTGGTTGTTACGGGACAAGTGGCGCTCGGATCTGGCGATACGTGATGTAACTGCACCTGTGTTTATCTTTCATGGCGAGAAAGACGAACTGATACCGGTGGCACTTGCCCGCCGTCTTCTGTCTCTGGCCCCGGGCGAAAAGCAGTCCGTTTTTTTTCAGGAAGGCTATCACATGGATCTTTATGACCATGGAGCCGAGAAAAATGTCAGGGAATTTCTGGAAGAATATGTCCTGGGAAAACTGGGTGAGGGAAAACTGGGTAACAGTTTGCCCGAAGCCGCCAAATAGTCTCCTTCCTCACAGCTTCTTGTTTTCGCTGACAACCTGATCAAAGCGGTAAAAAAAGTCGTCGGCGAGTTTTTGCGCAGTTTTTGTCACCAGCTTTGAGGCCATTTCAGCGATGGTCCCCTGCATGTCGCCTTCCGCCTGGAATTCAAGAAGGGTGGTTGTGGCATCCTGTTCTGACAGCTTTACCCTTGCCTTGCCTTTTGCAAGGCCGGCAAGCTTTCCCTTGCCTTCAGCTGCCATGACATAGGAATTGGGAGCATCAATCTCCGAGAGGCTGATCAGACTCTGCAAGCGGGGTTTGATAAAGCCAAGATTAAAGGAAAATACAGCTGTAAACTCGGTGTCCGAATGCCGGATTGCCTCATCACAGCGTGGAATGGCCTGTTTGAGAATTTGGGGGTCATTCATGGCTTCCCAGACCAGTTGGCGGGGGGAATTGATGATATAGCGGCCCGTCATTTCCATTCTGTATACTTTCCCTGATGGTTCCATGAAAAAGGGGAGCAATCTCTGCTCCCCTTGATATCATGTCTGTACGATATCTGTTTATCTTTGCACGCCGTATACCAGATCCGGCAAGAAAGTGGAGATGATCGGTACATAGGTAATGATGATCAGGAAGACCAGCAAAATCATCAGCCAGGGTAGGGCGGCCCGCACAACCGAGAGAATGGGCATGCCTGTAATCCCCGCTGTAACAAAGAGGTTGAG
This sequence comes from Kiloniella laminariae, assembly GCF_027214005.1. GTDB lineage: Bacteria > Pseudomonadota > Alphaproteobacteria > Kiloniellales > Kiloniellaceae > Kiloniella > Kiloniella laminariae_A. Next base: position 137,970 of record NZ_JAPWGY010000009.1, on the reverse strand, counting down.
CCCAACGGGTGGCGTAATCATGCCAATTTCCATATTGACCACCATGATGATCCCCAGATGGATCGGATCAATTCCCAGTTCCATGGCAATCGGGAAGAGAATTGGTGCCATGATCAGGAGAATCGCCGAAGGTTCCATAAAGTTACCGGCTATCAACAGCAGAATGTTGACGACGATCAGGAACATCCAGGGTTCGAACCCGGCACCAAGGATGGCATCGGTGATGGTTTGTGGAATGCGTTCTGTGGTCAGGACATGAGCAAAAAGCATCGCGTTGGCCACAATGAACAGCAACATGATGGTCACTTTTGCGGCATCCAGTACCGTTTTGCGCACTTCTGCATCAAAAAAGGATTTTGGCAGGGCGATGGCAAAGTCAGTAATGGTGATGCTTGAAAGATCACGGTTTTTGAGCGGCCCCATATCCCGATAGACAAAGACGGCGACAATAAAGGCATAAACCGATGCAACAGCTGCAGCTTCGGTCGGTGTAAAGATACCACCATAGATCCCGCCCATGATAATCACGATCAGCATCAAGCCCCAGATTGCTTCCCAAAAAGCAGCAAAAACCTCGCTGGAAGACGCACGTGGCAGCTGCGGAAGTTTCTTTACCCGGGCTGCAACATAGATCCCGATCATCAACATGACACCGGCGATGATGCCAGGGATGACACCAGCCATAAACATACGCCCGACTGAGACGTCTGTTGCCGCGGCGTATACCACCATCACAATGGAGGGAGGAATAAGGATACCTAATGTCCCGGCGTTACAAATCACACCTGCGGCAAATTCCTTGGAATAACCGGCTTTTTGCATGCCGGCGATAACAATCGAGCCAATTGCAACGACTGTTGCCGGAGAAGAGCCTGAAACAGCTGCAAAGAGCATACAGGCCAGAACCGAGGCCATCGCCATGCCGCCACGCATGTGCCCGACGCAATCCATGGCAAAGCGGATCAGCCTTCTTGCAACGCCCCCAGTCGAGAGAAAGGCGGATGAAAGAATAAAGAAGGGAATGGCCAGCAGAGTGTAGTGTTCCATCGTGGAGAAGAGTTTCAGCGAGATGGAAGCAAGAGAATCATGAGAAAAAAACAGGATTGTTGTCAGACTGGCAAGCCCGAGAGAAAAGGCAATCGGGGTGCCGATCAACAGCAACAGGAAAAGTACGCTGAAGAGGGTGAGAATGGCCATATCTATCTCTCTCCCTTGCCAGAGTGATCATTGATGGATGTATCCTTATCCTGCGTGAAGTCGTCCTTAAAATGATCGATAGCATCCTTGCTCTCATCACCAAGAATACTGACACCTTCCTTGCCCGACAGCAGATCCCACAAAACAGGTATAAGCCTCGTGATAATCATGGCCATACTGATCAGCAGAACACTCAGGAATACCCACTCAGGGATGGGGAGGTCATCGGTTTCAGTGCCGCGCTTGAATTTGATGGCAAAATAAACCCAGCTGCCATAGAGCATCAATCCTGCATAGGTCATTGAGGCGAGGACAGACAAAATGCCAAAAAACCTCTGAACAGGAGAACTGAACAGTTTTGCAAAGGCATCAACGCCGATATGAATGTGTTTTTTTATGCCGTAGGAAATGCCAAACAGGACAAGCCAGGCGAAAAGATAGGTAGTCAGTTCCAGCGCCCAGATAGCCCCGCTGTTAAAAACATAACGGGCAACGACCTGCGAAAAGGTGACCAGCACCATTGTCGCCAGGAGAAGGGCGATGAAGCTTTCCTCGATGTGCGATAGAAATTTGCGCATGGGATTATTGCTTCCGAGTTGTAAAAAGGGGGCTCAACTGGACCCAGCGAGCCCCCCAGGTGTTAACCTACGAGATTATGAAGCCTCATCGGAATTACTGGTTAGACGCCAAAGCCGCATCAATCAGATCCTGGCCAATGTCATCGGTGAACTGTTTCCATACAGGAGACAGTCTTGCCCTCCAGGCCGCTTTCTGCTCAGGAGTCAGCGTCCGGACAACGCCACCAGCTGCAATGATCTTTGCTTTGCTTTCTTCGTTGACTTCGGTTGAAGTTGCGTTGGCTTCCTGCGTTACTTCCCCGAGGATACGCTCAAGATCAGCACGGATGTCCTCTGGCAAGTTGTCCCAGAAATCAGTGGAGGTTACGAGCAGGTAGTCCAGAACTCCATGGTTACTTTCTGTGGTTCCATCCTGAACTTCATAGAATTTTTTAGTGTAGATGTTGGACCAGGTGTTTTCCTGACCATCGACCACGCCCTGCTGCAAGGCACCGTAAACTTCACTGAACGCCATTTTCTGGGGATTGGCTTCGAGTTCCTGGAAAATTGCCACCAGAACATCAGAAGTCTGGACACGGAATTTCAGACCTGCGGCATCTTCCGGGTTTACCAATGGTTTGTTTGCAGAAATCTGCTTCATGCCGTTGTGCCAATAGCCAAGACCACGAAGCCCCTGTTCTTCCATCGCGCCAAGCAATTCGATACCTTTTTCGCCATTCTGGAAACGGTCGACAGCGGCAATATCGTCAAAGAGGAAGGGAAGATCATAAATGCGGTATTTTTTTGTGTATTTCTCGAACTTGGACAGGGAAGGTGCTGCCATCTGCAGATCGCCGAGTTCAAGGGCATCAAGGGCCTTGTCATCATCATAAAGGGTCGAGTTTGGATAGACTTCCACCAAAACCTTGCCTGCAAGTTCGCTGTTTACACGATCAGCAAACTGTTTGGCGGCTTCCCCTTTGGGATGCCCGACTTCCTGTACAACGTGGCTGAATTTAATGATTATTGGTTCTGCTTGTGCTGCAAATGCCATTACAGCAACACTTGCTGCCGCCATCAGTGCGGATAGTTTACGCATATTGTTCCTCCCACAGGACTTGTTTTTTCGGTACGTTTTATTACATGGTACTTCATTAAGGGCAGGTGAGGCTGATGCCTTTGCCTATTATAATAACAGCAAAGGCCGTGCCATTTTAGCCTTTTTCTACCTTGTTGATTTGTAACGTATATTTGAAAAATTAAGGACTGGCATGGCAATAAGTTGCCGAGAGGTGATTTTGCCATCGGCGGTTAATTGCCGATCGAGCGGGCTACTGTGTGTCAGTTCGTTTCAGATTTAATTTGGCCATCTTTTCATTCAAGGTTCGCCTCGGCAGCGACAGTTCCTGCATGACAGCTGTGACATTTCCTTTGTGACGGTTCAGAGAGGCAAGAATGACGTTCCGTTCGAAGAGGCGGACCTGCTCGCTCAGGGGAAGGGCGGTTTTAGCCTGTATTTCTTCCTGATTGTTCAGGATAATCGACAGTCTTTCTGCTGTGGGTCTGGTGGACAGGGCATATCTTTCAGCTGCATTTCGGAGTTCACGTACATTGCCGGGCCAATTGTGTGCCATCAGGCTGGCTATTCCTTCCGGACCGGGCATTTCTATTTCACGTCCAAAGGTTTCTGATGCTCTTTTGGCAAGAAGCCGGAACAGAATGGGAAGGTCGTCCTTGCGGGCCCTGAGAGGCGGAATTGTCATGACAAAAGTGGCAATGCGGTAGTAGAGATCTTCTCGCAATCTTCCGCTGGCGATGGCTTCTTCTGCGGGTTCCTGCAGGGCGGCGATCAACCGGAAATGTACCGACCTGGGGGTGTTGCCGCCAAGGGGAACAACCTTGCGCTCTTCAAGGGCGCGCAACAGTTTCGCTTGAAGGTCCATGGACATGGAAGAGAGTTCGTCCAAAAACAACGTGCCACCGTTGGCAGCTTCAAGCTTTCCGGTTCTTCGTGTCTGTGCTCCGGTAAAGGCTCCTTTTTCGTGGCCGAAAAATTCGCTTTCGGCCATTTGTTCAGGAATGGCGGCACAGTTCACGGCAACAAAATTCCCTGAAGGGGTTGGCCCAAACTCATGCAGGCAGCTTGCAACAACCTCTTTACCACTTCCGGTTTCCCCCTGAATAAGCACAGAGGCATTTGTGGGAGCAATGTCCATAATATCGCGTTTCAAGGCGCGCATGATAGGATTGGCGCCAACCAATCGTGCATCCAGTCCTTCCGCGGCGGCGAGGTCGCGTTTCAGGCTGCGGTTATCCTGGACCAGGGCTCTTTTTTCAAGGGCCCGGCGGACTATGTCGAGCAAGTGTTCCGGTTCAAAGGGCTTTTCTATAAAGTCATAGGCACCATTCCTCATGGCCTCGACCGCCATGGAAACATCCCCGTGGCCAGTCACCAGCACGACAGGAATATCGGGATCTATATTTTTTATTTCTTTTAATAAAGACAGGCCATCCATGCCGGGCATCTTTACATCAGAAATAACAATTCCGTTATAATGCCAATCCAGCTTTTCCAGCGCAGATCTGGCCTCTTGAAAATCCTCGACAAATTCATGGCCTGCCAGTTCCAGCCACTGTTTGGTTGAAACGCGGATTGCCCGTTCGTCATCTATCAGAAAGACCGGTCCGTCGGTTTCAATTTCGTTGTTTTTCATTTGATTGATGTCCATTGGAAGGGGCGTCGCAAAGAGGAAAAGACAGAGTAAACTCTGCCCCGCCGGAGGGATGATTTCGGGCCAAAATTTCACCTCCCAGATCTGTTACAATGCCATAGCTGATGGAAAGGCCAAGGCCAATTCCGTCGCCATTGGTTTTCGTGGTGAAAAAGGGGTCGTAAAGCTGCTCGATGATTTCCGGGTTCATTCCTGTACCATTATCCCTGACCCGGATCACGACTGTTTCCTGGTTCAGGTCAAGGTATACAGATATTTCTTTTTGATCTTTCCCGGACATAGCATCAGTTGCATTGCGAAACAGATTGACAAAAACCTGCTCCAGACGAATTTCGTCGCCTGTAATATAGATTTTTTCCGAGGGCAGATGCGTTTTGATCCTGACCTGTTCCCGGGAGAAAAGCGGTTGCATCAAACCGATTGCCCGGGAGAGGACATAGTGGACTTCAACAGGAGCCAGTTTCGTCGGAGCCTTGCGGGCAAAGGTTTTTAACTGCCCGGTAATGGCCCCCATTCTTTCGGTCAGGAAGGTGATTTGCTGCAGGGAATTATCCAGCTCTTGTGTTTTTCCCCGCTTTAGCAACAGGTTTGCACTGGCCACAAAAGTCCGGATTGCTGCAATCGGCTGGTTGATTTCGTGGGCAATCGCAGCGGACATCTGGCCGAGCGCTGCGAGCTTTCCTGCCTGAACCAGTCCATCCTGAGCAGCCCGGAGCTGCTGTTCGGACCTGCGGCGCTCTGTAATTTCCTGTTCAAGCTGGATATTGATCTCTTTGATTTTCTCGGCTTCCAAAGCTCTCCGGCTTGAAATGATTTTCAGGCGCCTTTCGCGTAGAAACAGGGCACCAACCAGAAAGCTGGTCATAAGAACAAGCCCTATGACAAATGTCGTCTGCTGCCTTTCCCGTACCAGGGCTACGGGATAGAGATAATGTAATGCCCAGGCCGGAAATCCAATATCCAGTGTCGAGACCAGAAAGTCGCGTTTGTCGATCTCGGTGACAGAGCTGCCGGCAATGCTGTGTTCTCTGGTTTTGAGCTGGCCGAGTTTGGCCTGGCCATATTGTCGGACGGATCGGATTTGCGTCATGCTTTCTTGTGAAATCGGCTGAAGGGATTTATAGAGCCATTCTGCTTTACTGGAGAGAAATATCACCGAATTTTTATCTGTAATAAAAACGGTTTCTCCCCCCTCGCGCCATTGTTGTTGCAAGAATTCAAGATTGACCTTGATTACAACCACACCAATGATGCCGGACTTTTCACGTACAGGGTGTGACATATAGAAACCGGGGATACCTGACACTGTACCCAAAGCAAAAAAACGTCCCTCTTTTCCAGCCATTGCATCCTTGAAATAAGGCCGGAAAGCATAGTTATGGCCAACGAAACTGACACTTTCTTTCCAGTTGGATGATGCGAGGGTCGTACCAAACCTGTCCATTACATACACGACATCTGATTCAGCTTTCAGATTTGTTGCATCAAGAGAGATGTTTATCGCCGAAACCAGTTCCTGGTTACCCTGCGATGCCGAGAGCAGTTGTCGAATGTCTTCATCTCTGGAAAGGACAAAGGGGAGGTAGCGGTATTTGTCCAGGGCGCCTATAACTGTCCCGTGATAGAGACTGAGGCGTTCTCTGGTTGTTTCTCTCAACTCCTGCAGGGTAAAGACGCCTACCCAATAGCTGGCAAGCCAGATGACACCGAACCCGAGAAGGACGGAAATGAACCAGCTGAGCCACGGGCCACGGATCATGGAGGAGCGCATGGTGATCATTGAAGGAGCAGGGCCATTGTTACCAGATAGTATGTGTTACCAGATAGTATGTTGTCGGTGAAATTGAACTATGCCTGACGTGAGGATCGCTGGAAAGATATAGCTGGATGCCTAAGGTAAAAGAGCCGGTAACAGTGCCTGTGCCCTAAACCTTTTCTGGAACCTTTTCTGGATTTTTTGCCTGCTTCCTGTGTTTTGGGGATGCTGTTCTTGTATCGGGGTTTCTCAGGAAAGCCCGAGGTCCGCTTATGCTCAGCCACCTCTTGTCTTTCGGAAACATTGAGGCTAAAGAAAAGGACGGAATTTCGAATGGAAACCATCGCTGGACATTGCTTGTCACGTTGGTCGAACAGTTAGAAGGAAGAATTGATGGCTCTGTCTACCAGTGTAAATCGCATGACCATGCTCGGGCTTTCGGTTCTTTCAATTTTACTGTTGCCAGCTGTCGCCCAGGCCGCCGGAGCCGGAGCTCCTCATCTTGAGGGGCAGGGCATGGGGCTGATCTGGGTTATACCTTTTGCTGGTATGTTGCTTTCCATTGCAATCTTTCCCCTCGTGGCGCCAAATTTCTGGCACTATAATTTCGGCAAGATCTCTGCCTTCTGGGCTTTGCTGTTTTTATTGCCGTTTACCTTCTTTTACGGCTTTAGTCTGGCGCTATATGAAACATTGCATGTCAGCCTGCTAGAGTATTTTCCTTTTATTATATTGCTTTTCAGTCTCTTTACTGTTGCCGGAGGGGTGCGAGTTCGCGGACGTCTGACTGGCACACCTTTGCTGAATACCTGTATTCTTTTGATCGGTACGCTGATCGCCAGCTGGATGGGAACTACAGGGGCCGCTATGTTGCTGATCCGTCCCATGATCAAGGCGTTGGAGGGGCGTAAACACAAAACCCATACCATCGTGTTTTTCATCTTTCTGGTGGCCAACATCGGTGGATCACTGACACCTCTGGGAGATCCTCCCCTGTTCCTCGGATTTCTGAAGGGAGTGGATTTCTTCTGGCCCACCACGCATATGCTCCTGCCGATGATTGTTCTCTCGGTTATTCTGCTGGCGGTCTATTTCGTTCTTGATAGCTACCTTTATAACAAAGAAGGCGCTGTCTTTGTGAGCACTGAGTCTGCAGAGGGTGAAGAAGAGGATGTTGCTTTCGCCCTGGATGGCAAAATCAACCTTCTTCTCCTGCTTGGTGTTATCGGGGCTGTTTTGCTGTCTGGCTTCTGGAAGCCGGGGATTTCTTTCGAAATCTATTATGTTCATGTCGATCTGCAAAACCTGATACGCGATGGTCTGCTGCTTTTGATTGCGTATCTGTCCCTCTATCTGACCAATGACCAGAGCAGGAAAGCCAACGGGTTTAACTGGTTTCCGATCCTGGAGGTCGGCAAGCTTTTCATTGGCATATTCATTACGATCATACCCGCCATTGCTATTTTGAAAGCGGGCTCAGAGGGAGCACTTGGCGCCATTGTTGAGTCAGTTACATCAAGCGATGGTGAACCGATCAACTTTATGTATTTCTGGGCAACAGGTATCCTGTCCAGCTTCCTGGATAATGCACCGACCTATCTGGTTTTCTTCAATACCACAGGGATGGATGTGGAGACCCTGATGGGTCCGGCTTCCAATACTCTGCTGGCAATTTCAGCCGGAGCGGTCTTTATGGGGGCAAACACCTATGTCGGGAATGCCCCGAACTTTATGGTGCGCTCGATTGCCGAAGAAAGCGGGATCGCCATGCCAAGCTTCTTTGGTTATATGCTCTGGTCCGGAGCTATTCTGATGCCCTGTTTTGTCCTGTTGACCTTTATCTTCTTCCTATAGGCAGGGCTAGGTATATTCAAACAATAAGGGGCTGACCATTCAATGGTCAGCCCCTTATTGTTGTTGAACATGTCGATTGGAGTTCTGCCAGAGAAGCCAGCACTATTCGGGTATTAGCAGTGTAGCCCTCGACTTGTCGTGAATGCTCTGTTTTATCGTCTTTCCTTGTGGAGGAAGACAATTGGGCCCGTTAGTGAGACATGACGACGGGAATGGTGGCGTGGTTGACCAGATATTTGGTTACGCCACCGAGGAACATTTCTCTCAGGCGGCTGTGCCCATAGGCGCCACAGACGAGCAGGTCACAGTTGTGGGTTTCTGCGGCATCGTGGATGGTTTGACCGATAGAGCTTTCGGTCTCGGCTATCTTCACGGTCTTGGCCTGGATGTCGTGGCGTTCCAGATAGTTATCGATTTCACCGAGCGAGAGCGCGTCCTGGGTGTTGGGGCGGATTGAAAGCAGGAGCACTTCATCGGCTTTGCGCAGAACGGAGAGATTGTCACGCACTGCACGAATGGCTTCACGGGTACTTTTCCAGGCGACCATAACCCGTTTACCGATCGGCTTGCTTGCATCAAAGCCCTTGGGGATCATCAGGCAGGGCAGGCCACTGAGCAGAGTGATTTCTTCAACCAGTCGGGTCCTGAAGCGGTCTTCAAAATGTTCGTGGCTCGGCTGGCTGAGGATAATGACATCTGCTGCATGCGCGTGATCAGCAAGCAGGCTGATGTGGTCTCCCCCTTCGACAACCCAACTATAGGAGATATTGTTGCGTTCGCAGGTGTCGCGGAATTCTTTCTCAAGCTTGGCCGCCTTTTTTTCGGCCGAGTTGGTCGCATCCAGAAGAAACTGAACCGAAGCGCCACGACCATAGATTTCGGCAGGCATACCGACCGGTGTCGTGATGAACAATGCAGAAACATGGGCATCGTGCTGTTTGGCAAGACGGGTCGCAACATCCAGACGGGTCTGATGTTCTTCGTCGTTGGCGAGATGAACAAGGATGCTCTTGTGGGTCATCGGGGGCTCCGGTGGCAACAGATTGATATTCTGCAGTAATCTTAACATAACAGCCTGCGGGGAACACAAGATCTTTCTGCGGTTTGACCAATCTTTTGCCGTCACCACCTTAACTCTGGAAGAGATGGTTTCAGATAAGGTAATTCTCTGGAGGGATTTAGGGTTACCAAGTGCGCGAATAATATCTTGCCTGAAAATCAGGGAACTCGCTTCTTGCGACTGACACGGCCAGGCAGTAGCGTGGTTTCACTTTTGAGGTAGTAGAGAGTTTCTGATGTTAAAGCGATCTGTTCTGACACTGTTCCAATCTATTGTTCTCTCGTTGTTTCTGATTTTTTCAGTGCAAGCCCAGCAGGCCTTTGAAAAAGATGATCTGGTGATTTTTTCTGCTGACGGGTCGGCACATCGCTTTGAAATAGAGCTGGCCGTAAGTCCGGGGCAACGTGCGCGCGGCCTGATGTATCGCCGGGAAATGACATCAGACGCAGGCATGCTCTTTATTTATGAAGAGCCACAAAATGTCATGATGTGGATGAAGAATACCTATATATCTCTGGATATGCTTTTTCTGGATGGTACCGGACGCATTGTGCATATCGAAGAAAAGACGACACCGCTGTCAACAAGGACACTCTCGTCAGAAGGACAGGTGTCAGCTGTTCTGGAACTTAACGCAGGAACGGTTTCCCGACTGCAGATCAAAAAAGGGGACATCGTGCACCACCGTTTCTTGAAGTAGTTTCTTGGCGTAATAAGCCATCCGCCTTTGCCTCTTGTGATAAAGAGGCGTGCGCGTCCTTTCTTGAAATAAGCAATTCGCTCTTTGCCATTGTTGCTGCCATCTGATCTGGCCTATAGCAAAATCTGCTTTATGCAAGTGCGGCAACCGGGCAACCCGCTGGGGTTGCGCTATTTGCGCGCCGCCGTTTTAAGGCCTGTGCACTTCAGACTTTGGGTTCCAACACTGCTTTTTCGACCTGTCTCCAGCCTTCACCCGCGGCGACCAGGCAACTGATGCCGTGCGGTGTGGTGACAATAATGGTCCAGGTGCCACCATCTTTGGCGGTGAGAACTTCGATCAGACCACCTTTGTTGGTAACGCCAATTGCTTCTGTTTTTTCGCTGTACCGGCTTGAAAGCATTTCCAGAATGCTTGCCCGTTTGTCACATTGGCTCTGGGCTTGAGCCGGTGCTGTTCCTACGAAACCCGTAAAAGCGATCACGGCAAGGGTGATATACTTCAACATTTGGGCCTCCTTTATCCAGGGTGCAAAACCTCGCGAGCACCTCTCTATGTATTCATGTTGCGCCTGGTGTCTTAAATTTCAATTAAATAGAGGCCAGTGTGATTTAGGGGAATATTCAACCTGTTTTTGGCAAGTACTTAATAACAATTGTTAATTCAAATATTGGTACAAAAAAATGTCCTAATTTTCTTCACGTAATAGTGATATTTTTATCACGATTGTGGCAAAATAGTTCCATTCAATCCTTTTTCTTGTGATTTCCTGTTCTATTGGAGATGGCAAATGCGGCCTGAAATGCTTCTGTCGGGCAATTTTTTAATGAATATGATCCAGGTTTTCAGGATTTTACCTGTTAGCGGCAACCTGATTTAATCCTGCCTGCTTGAACTATGGCGTTTAATCTTGACGCAAAGGCGAATAAATCAGATTGTCACCGCAGTTTTCCCGGCAGGTTTTCTTGTGAAAACGGCGGGATTTCAAATTATTTTTGTATAGAAATCGTTGAAACCAGATCATGTCTTCAGAAATCTCCAAGCAAGCCAACGCCCGGCGCACTTTTGCGATCATTTCCCATCCTGATGCAGGGAAGACGACGCTGACAGAAAAACTGCTGCTTTTGGGCGGTGCGATCCGCATGGCCGGGCAGGTCAAGGCCAAGGGCGAAAACCGTCGGGCGCATTCTGACTGGATGAAAATCGAACAGGCGCGCGGGATTTCTGTGACGACTTCGGTCATGACCTTTGAATACGAGGGTGTAACCTTCAACCTGCTCGACACACCGGGTCACGAAGATTTCAGTGAAGATACCTATCGCACCCTGACCGCCGTTGATTCCGCTATCATGGTGATTGACGCGGCCAAGGGGATTGAGGCCCAGACCCGCAAGCTTTTTGAAGTTTGTCGTCTGCGCGATATACCGATCATCACCTTTGTCAACAAGATGGACCGCGAAGGCCGCGATGTCTTCGAAGTGCTTGATGAAGTGGCTGAGGCGCTGGCACTCGATACCGTGCCGATGATGTGGCCGGTAGGGGGTGGCGGCACCTTCAAGGGCTGTTACGATCTGGTGCGCGAGGAAATGATCCCCTTTACCGGTGAAGAGGGCTTCGGCACGCCGGTTCCGGCTGAACTGCTTGGCGATGAATTGCCCAAGCTGTTGCCGGCTGATCAGTATGAGACCCTGCTTGAAGAAGCCGACCTTGCCATGGATGCCTGTCCGGACTTCGATCTGGAAAGCTACCGCGAAGGCCATCTGACCCCGGTCTATTTCGGCTCGGCCCTGAAAAGTTTCGGTGTCAAACAACTGCTCGATGCGGTGTTGAAGTTTGCACCAGCACCGAAAAGCCAGCCCACAGACCTGCGCCCGGTCAAACCGGCAGAAGAAGCCGTGACCGGATTTGTTTTCAAGGTCCAGGCCAATATGGACCCGAAACACCGTGACCGCATTGCCTTTATGCGCATCTGTTCGGGCAAGTTCAAACGCGGGATGCGCCTGAACCAGATCAGCACTGGCAAGTCTATGAGTATCCACAACCCGATCATGTTCTTTGCCCAGAACCGCGAACTGGCCGAAGAAGCCTGGCCGGGCGATATCATCGGCATTCCCAACCATGGCACCTTGCGCGTCGGCGATACCCTGACCGAGGGCGAACAGATCCGCTTTACCGGCATCCCGAGCTTCGCACCGGAAATTCTGCAGCGTGTACGTCTCGACGATCCGTTGAAGGCCAAGCATCTGTCCAAGGCTTTGGACTCGCTGGCGGAAGAGGGGGTAACCCAGGTTTTCCGCCCGGTGATCGGTTCCAGCTATATTGTCGGTGTGGTCGGTCGCCTGCAGCTTGATGTGTTGTTGACCCGGATTGAACATGAATACGGCATCAACGTCGGTTTCGAAGCGGCCCCCTTCGTCACGGCGCGCTGGGTTTCATCCGATGATGCGCTGGCCATGAAACACTTTCTGGATCGCAACAAGGGCGCCTTGGCCGAAGACCGCGACGGCTGTCCGGTCTATATGGCGCGGAACCTCTGGGATATGGGACGTATTCAGGAGGACAATCCGAAACTGCGCTTTACCGCCACCCGCGAACGCTAGGTGCCAGCGGCACCTGCAATTCAAGGGGTGTGCCAGCGGCACCTGCAATTTAATCGCTCTCAACTTGGCACTGACAATAAAAGGCCTCTGGGGACACTCCCAGGGCCTTTTTTTGTGTTACTTACCCTGGGCAACAGCTTACAGCAGCGTCCCGCCAAAGGGGTTTTCGCCCTTGCGGTCTTCCAGCTCGACCACCCAGAGATCCGGATCGCGCTTCAGGGCGCGGGCAACGTATTCATCGGCATCCGGCTCGCTCATCAATGCGCCCTTGTTGGCCGCCAGCCAGGCCAGATTGCCATCCAGATCACGGGTCTGGCTCAGGACCTGACAGCCGGGGCCGAGCAAGTTGATTTTGAGCAGCAGGCTGCCGCGGTCCTTGTCACCCTTGTGCAGGATCATCGCCGGGATGCCGCGCTGGTTACACTGGCGCACCTGCGCCATAATCCAGAGATCTGCTGAAAGATCAGCATTATCCATCAGCATTATCCATTGTCACAGCTCCGGCTATCAATTGGGAAAGCGGGAAAAGAAAACACAAATACCCTTTCCCTTTAAGGCTTTGTAAAGCTGATTCGGACAATGTGTTTTTTAGATAAAAATTACAACTCTTTTCAAAAAAGACTGTTGCCTTGTGCTATTCTCTGTCCTATACGAAGACCGTGGATACGGGGAGTAGCGCAGCCTGGTAGCGCATCTGGTTTGGGACCAGAGGGTCGGAGGTTCGAATCCTCTCTCCCCGACCACTGAAATTAAGAATAAAACCAAGACCGAAATACTAAAGCTGATTTCTTGAGGATCGACTTAAACATGCAGGTTCGTATCTATCAGCCGCCAAAAAATGCCATGCAGTCTGGCCGCGCAAATACCAAGCAGTGGCTTGTTGAATTTGAGCCGGAATCAGCGCGCGAGATTGACCCGCTGATGGGCTGGACTTCCAGCCGCGATACCCAGGGTCAGTTGCGTATGTGGTTCGAGACCAAGGAAGAAGCCGTCGCCTACGCACAGCGTCAGGGCGTGATGTACACGGTCGAAGAACCCAGAGAACGCAAGACGGTCCCCAAAGGCTACGGTGATAACTTCAGCACCACCCGTCTGGGCCGCTGGACACACTAACCCGACCTTAACCCAAGTTTCGCGCCCGTAGCTCAGCTGGATAGAGCAACTGACTTCTAATCAGTAGGTCGCAGGTTCGAATCCTGCCGGGCGCACCAAACAGAACGAGGCCTTAGCAAATAAATGCTAGGGCCTTTGTTGTTTTGAATGGTTTGTATAAACGTGTAATCTGATCAAATGCCGTTTATAATACTGGTAGGTCATTGCTGTTTCTGGCTATACTGCATTGTAAATAAAATCAAATCCGGGCTGGGAAAGATGAATACGACATTCGTGATGGTTAAGTGTGAACTGGGCAAGGTTTATGACGTTGCCGCTGATATTGCCGACCGGGTTGATCCGCCGCCTGCGACCTATTCGATTTCTGGCGAGTACGATCTGATGCTGGTATTTCATCTTGATTCCGAGATTGATGTCGGGCGTTTTATCACCAGCGAGGTCCAGACCATTCCCGGTATCCGCGACACCTATTCGATTGTCGGGTTCAAGGCTTTTTCCGGTTAAATCCGAAGAAATCTGACCTGACGAGAACACCACAGTTCTGACAGGAGAAGTCTTTGGCTTCTCCTGTTTTGATTTCTGTTTATATGTTCTGGCTAACTCCCGGACCACAAAAGAAAAATCAGGCAATCTCCTGCGGGGTGCGCAGATACATTGGACCGCCGCGCCAGCGCGGGAACGCGAAGCAGTTGACCAGCACCGCGTCGATATCTTCAGGTGTTAAGTAGGGGAAGTCAGCAAGCAGGGTTTCCCCTGCGACCTGAAGCGCCTTCAGAAGATTTAGTTCGGCTGCTGCCATCAGATCGGACAGAATGACAAGATCCTGTTGTTCTTCCCGACGCTGATCTGGCAAGGGAATGCCGTCTTGCACAAGTTGTCGGATTTCCTGATTATAGGCCTGCAACAGGCGCTGTCCGATCACGCCCTTTTCAACCACCTGATTACTGATCTGCAATGGGGTAATGCCCTGTTGTTTCAGTTTTTTAAGCAAGGCTTTTTCTGCAAAAAAGATATAGCGTAAGGCCCTGGACTGATCGCCCTGTTTCAATCGGGTAAAGCGTTCCCGTTCACGGACAAGCGCGGTGCTTGCGGGGGTGTTTGTCGCTTCCTGAACTGCGGCAATCGCCTCATGCGGCGCAAGCTGTCCCGGTGCGGTTTTCCGGGTCTCTTTGATCAGAACGTCCAGATCCCCGGCTGAAAGCGGAGCGGAGGTGGGACGTTTTGACAGGGGCTGGGGCAGAGGTTTGACCAGGATATCACGGGCAAAAGCAAGAGCCTGATCCTGCAGACTTTCTTCAGCTGTGGGCGAGAGCAGCAGATCAACCAGTCCCCAATCCAGGGCCTGTTCTGCGCCGATGGTTTTCCCGCCAGCAATCATCGTCATGGCATGGCGGGTTTCGATCAGGCGGGGCAGGCGCACGCAGCCGCCAGCCCCGGGGATCAGTCCCAGATTGACCTCGGGGAATCCCAGCTTGGCTGTGGTGTCGGCCAGACGGTAATGACAGCCCAGGGCAACTTCCAGTCCGCCCCCCAGCGCGGCCCCGTGAATCACGGTGATCCAGGGTTTTGTCGCCTGTTCCAGCCGGGTGATGACATCGGGCAACAGGGGAGCAACAGGGGGTTTGTTGAACTCGGTGATATCCGCCCCGGCGATAAAGGTGCGCCCGGCACAGATCAACAGGGCGGCCTCCAGGCTCTGGTCCTGATCGACCAGTTCGATCGCGGCCATCAGCCCGGCGCGCACCACCTCGGATGTGGCGTTGACCGGGGGATTATCCAGAATGACGAGGGCAATTTTACCCTCGCGCGACAAGGATACCGGACCGGCGGGCAGGGGCGAAGGTGAAGCCGTGTTCATGTCTTTCAGGTTCCTGATCTTTTACCAAGAAAACAGCGAGTCAATTCTGATCGGGGATCCGCCAGTGCATCGATAACATTGAAATGATGTTTCCCGGCGTCGTGGACAATGCTTGTCGGCTGACCCAATCCGGCCCAGACCGTTGCCAGCAGGTCATTTTGCAGCAGAAAAGCCGGGCGTTCTTCTGCGCCAACCCAACAGGTCAGCGGGCAGGTTTCGAGCGGGCGCTGCAAAGCGGCACTCTCGGCGGTTGCTTCGGCTTCATCCAGCTGCAGGATCTGGTTCATATCTGCGTGGAGCAGCGGGCGCAGGTCATGCAGGCCACTGATCGACAGCACATGACCCAGTCGTTGCCGGATCGCGGGTGGCAGCGGGCTGTCCGCACAGACCATGCGTGATACCAGATGTCCGCCCGCAGAATGTCCCGCCAGATGCAGGGGGCCGGAAATTTTCTCTGCGGCACAGGCAATCGCTGCGGCAATTTCCTGTGTCATGACAGATATTCTTGCGTCCGGGGCGAGACTGTAACTGGGCAGGCAAACCGCCCAGCCCTGTTCGACCGCCCCTCTGGCCAGATGCGACCAGCTTGACTTGTCAAAAGCTTTCCAGAAACCGCCATGGACAAAAACGGCCAGCCCTTTAGGGGGGACATGGGGTTGGGCAGTGGACTGGGCAGCGGGCAGAAACAGATCCAGTTTGTTGCGCGGGCCTGTCCCATAAACCAGATCCAGCTCTGCCCGGCCCGCTGCGCTCATTTCCTCCCGGAACGACCAGGCCAGGGCATTCCAGCGCGGCGGGTACTCTCTGGCCCCGTCGATATGTCCGGCGTTGTCATAGGCATCATTCCAGTCGGTAAAGATCGGCAGGTCTTTCTTCATTGAAAGGCCTGTAATCCGGTCTGGGCCCGCCCCAGGATCAGGGCGTGGATATCGTGTGTGCCTTCATAGGTATTGACGGCTTCAAGGTTCATCACATGACGGATCACGCCATATTCATCGGAAACCCCGTTGCCGCCGTGCATGTCTCGGGAAACCCGGGCGATATCCAGTGCCTTGCCGCAGTTATTGCGCTTCATCAGGCTGATCAGTTCCGCCGGGGCAATGTTGCGGTCAAACAGACGTCCCAGTCGCAGGGCTCCTTGCAGGCCGAGACTGATTTCAGTTTGCATATCGGCCAGCTTTTTCTGTACCAGCTGGGTCTGGGCCAAAGGCCGTCCAAACTGCTTGCGATCCAGCGTGTAACTGCGGGCAGCGTGCCAGCAGGATTCCGCCGCACCCATAGCGCCCCAGGCAATGCCATAGCGAGCGCGGTTCAGACAACCAAAAGGTCCGGCCAGCCCCTGTACATGCGGCAGCAGGTTTTCTTCCGGGACAAAAACCTCATCCATCTGGATCATGCCGGTGATCGAGGCCCGCAATGAAAATTTGCCTTCGATCTTTGGTGCAGCCAGTCCCTGCATGCCTTTTTCCAGAATGAATCCCTTGATCTTGCCGTCGTGTTTATCTGACTTGGCCCAGATGACAAAAACATCGGCGATCGGTGAATTGGTGATCCAGTTCTTGGCACCGGAAACCAGATAGCCGCCGTCCACTGCTTTGGCACGGGTGATCATTGAACCGGGGTCGGAACCGTGGTCCGGTTCAGTCAGGCCAAAACAGCCAACCCATTCCCCGGCGGTCAGTTTGGGCAGATACTTCAGGCGTTGTTCTTCGGTGCCATAGGCAAAGATCGGGTGGATAACCAGACTGGATTGAACCGACATGGCCGACCGATAGCCGCTGTCGATCCGTTCGACCTCGCGGGCGACAAGTCCATAGGAAACATAGTTGGCGCCGACCCCGCCGTATTCTTCGGGGATGGTTGATCCCAGCAGCCCCAATGCACCCATTTCCGACATGATCTCCCGGTCAAATTTTTCATGCCGATTGGCTTCAAGGACGCGGGTCGCAAGCTTGTCCGCACAGTAGGCGGCGGCACTGTCGCGGATCATGCGCTCTTCTTCTTCCAGCTGATCTTCCAGCAAGAAAGGATCTTCCCATTTCAGGGTTTCTGGTTTTTTACGGGCTTGTTCCGGGGTCATGGGCTGGGTTCCGTTAGACTTTTGAAAGAGAAAGGGCAACGCCCTGGCCGACACCGACGCAGAGGGTTGCAAGGGCTGTTCGGGCTTTGCCTTCGCCGATGGCACGGGCAGCCGACAGGGCAAGACGCGCCCCGGTCATTCCCAGGGGATGTCCCAGGGCAATGGCACCGCCATTCGGATTTACTGTCGCCGCATCATCGGCCAGTTTCCAGGCGCGCAGGCAGGCCAGCGCCTGGGCGGCAAAGGCTTCGTTCAGTTCGATATGATCAAAGGACGCGGCGGTCTGCCCGGTCAGGCTGGTGAGCTTATCCAGTGCGGCAATCGGGCCAATGCCCATCACCCGTGGGGCAACGCCGGCACTTGCCGCAGCGGTAAAACGTGCCAGAGGTATCAACCCGTGAGCCTTGATGGCGGCTTCCGAAGCAAGAAGCAAGGCGCAAGCACCATCGTTAACGCCACTGGCATTGCCCGCGGTAACGCTGCCGGGGGAACGGAAGGGGGTGGGCAGGCTGGCGAGCTTGTCGAGGCTGGTTTCGCGTGGATGTTCGTCGTGCTTGACGATCAGGGCAGCTCCCTTGCGCTGGGCGATGGAAACCGGGCTGATTTCGCTATCAAAATAACCGGTTGCCTGGGCGCGAGCGGTACGCTGCTGGCTGCGCAGGGCAAAGGCATCCTGATCGGCGCGGGAAATGCCATGGGCTTCAGCGACGTTTTCTGCTGTTTCCGGCATACCATCGATACCGTACTGGCTGGCAAGGACCTTGTTGACAAAGCGCCAGCCGATGGTGGTGTCAAATATTTCCGGGGCGCGACCAAAGGCGGTTTCGGACTTGGGCATGACAAAGGGCGCGCGGGACATGCTTTCGACGCCCCCGGCAATCACCAGCTCTGCGGCACCGCATTGAATGCTGCGCGCGGCAGCGATAACCGCATCCAGACCCGAGGCGCAGAGCCGATTGACTGTCAGGGCCGGGACGCTTTCAGGCAAACATGACAGCAGCACCGCCATGCGGGCGATATTGCGGTTGTCTTCACCGGCCTGATTGGCACAGCCAAAGATGACCTCATCAATCGGAAGTTCCGGCTGGTCTTCAAGCACCGCATTGATCACCCCGGCGGCGAGGTCATCCGGGCGAAGGCTGCTGAGGGCGCCGCCGTATCTGCCGATCGGGGTGCGTTTACCCCGGCAAATGAAAACCTGCTTGAGTTCAGTCATGATGGCTACCTGTAAGGTTTGGAGCGATGGTATAGCGCTCTTTTAAATGGTCAGGCGCTGAGTGGTACAGCTCTTCAAGGAGGGCAATCGTGGCGTTGCGTTTGTCACCTGTTGCCATGGCAAAAGGACCGCGGGGGAAATTCAACCCCAACAGCAGTGCCTGGTCAATATCTGCCCGCGATGCCGTGCCCTCGGCCTCGACAAAATGGGCCTCGTTGATCAGGGTGGCCTCGATCCGGGCGACAATGCTGGCGGCGGCTTCGGGGGGAAGTTCTGTAACCGGAACCTTGGGCAGGGTGAAGCCTTCGCCGGATTTCTGACCGAGCTTGCCAGCCTCCACCTGCTGTTTCAGGCGGTCAAAGGGCTGATAGCGCGGGTGGCGTTCCAGCGCTTCCCATACGCTCAGTGTGGCGGCATAGTTGATGTCAGCCCCGACCAGATCAATCAGTTCGAAGGGACCAAGGCGATAGCCTGCGCTGCGCAGGGCGGTATCGATCTGGGCCGCAGTGAAATTACCTTCTTCCAGAATACAGAGTGCCTCGCCGTAATAGGGGCGGGCGCAGCGGTTGACGACAAAACCAGGACGGTCCTTGGCCCGGATTGGCTGTTTGCCGATTTTCCGCGCAAGCTGCATAACCGTCGTGATGACATCTTCCGGGGTTTCGGGTGTCTCGATCACCTCGACCAGTTTCATGATATGTGGCGGGTTGAAAAAATGCATGCCAACAAGCCGGGATTTATGGACCAGCCCGGCGGCGATTTTTGTAACCGACAGCGAAGAGGTATTGGTGCAAAACAGGGTGTTGTTGCGGCAGATGGTCTCCAGTCTGGCAAACAGCCCGGCCTTGACCTCCAGCTGTTCGACGATGGCTTCGATCACCAGATCCGCAGACGCCAGGCTCTCCAGCGCCAGTTCAGGCGTGATCCGGGCGAGAGCAGCGGTTTTATCTTCTGGTGTCATCAGATTGCGGGCGATTGCTTTGTCCAGGGTCGTGGCAATGGCTTGTAGGGCCGTCTCAAGTGCGACCTCATTGGTATCGACCAGCACGACCCTGTAACCGCCAGTCGCCATGATCTGGGCAATTCCCCGCCCCATGGCTCCTGCGCCAATTACACCGATGACTGTGCCGTCATTCATTTTAATCGCCTCTCGATAAGTATCATCGCAAAATACTATTGTACCTGTCTTCTGACTAACCTGCTTTGCAGGCATAGCCTTAAAGTTTTTCTTTTGAGAATAGCGCCAGCATAAAACATTTCAAGCTTAAATATTTTATGCTTGAAATAAAAATTCACTTGGGTCTATGATTGGGTAACAAGCAATAAAACAGTCAGTAAAAGAATAACCAAAAATTCTGACTTGCATTCAGGTATGTATTCTGCGGGAGGACGCGCAAATGAAGATTGTCTGTCTTGGAGGCGGTCCAGCCGGGCTCTACTTTGCCATCAGCATGAAGCTTAAGGATCCCACGCATGAAGTCGTGGTGATTGAACGTAACAACGCCGAGGACACCTTTGGCTGGGGTGTTGTTCTCTCGGACGACGCGCTGGGTAACATGCTGGAAAATGATCCGAAAAGCGCCGAGCAGATCCGCGAGAACTTTGCCTATTGGGATGATATCGCTGTGCATCACAAGGGCGCGCGCACCGTCTCCGGCGGTCACGGTTTCGCCGGGATCAGCCGCAAGCAGATGCTGATCATCCTGCAGGCCCGAGCTCGCGAGTTGGGCGTGGACCTGCGCTTTGCGACCCTGTTCGGCCCGGTCGAGGATTATAAAAGGGAATTCGATCTGGTTGTCGCCGCTGACGGCATCAATTCGGCTGTGCGCAATGAATATAAAGAGCAGTTCCAACCCGATGTCGATGTCCGGCTATGCAAGTTTATCTGGCTCGGCACCCATCAGAAATTCAATGACGCCTTTACCTTTATCTTTGAAGAGACCGAGCATGGCTGGGTATGGGTACACGCCTATCAATTCGACGACAATACCGCCACGGTGATTGTCGAATGCACGGATGAGACCTGGAACAATTTCGGCTTTGCCGATATGTCCAAGGAAGAAACCATCGCGACTTGTGAGAGGATCTTTGCCAAATACCTTGACGGCAATGCCCTGATGTCCAATGCCGATCATCTGCGCGGCTCAGCGGTCTGGATGAATTTCCCAAGGGTGATTTGCGAAAAATGGCACCATGACAATGTGGTGTTGATGGGGGATGCGGCGGCAACAGGGCATTTTTCCATTGGCTCTGGCACACGGCTGGCTTTTGACAGCGCAATCTCTCTGGCGAATTATCTTGATAGTGAATCTTCAATGGAGACGGCTTTTGAACGCTATCAGGAAGAACGTCGCGTTGAAGTCCTGCGATTGCAATCTGCTGCAAGAAACTCGCTTGAATGGTTCGAGAATGTCGAACGCTATGTCGATTTTGATCCGGTGCAGTTCAACTATGCCCTGCTGACAAGATCACAGCGGATCAGTCATGAGAACCTTCGGGTTCGCGACAAGGAGTGGCTGGAATCTGCCGAGGACTGGTTCCAGATCCAGGCAGGGCAACCCTCAGGTTCTGGCAAGGCACCGATGTTTACACCGTTCAAGATCGGGAATCTTGAACTGAAAAACCGGATCGTGGTTTCACCCATGGCCCAGTATAAAGCTGTCGATGGTGTTCCCGGCGACTGGCATTTTGTTCATTATGCCGAGCGGGCCAAGGGAGGTGCCGGACTGGTTTATGTCGAGATGACCTGTGTCAGCGCCGATGCCCGGATCACGCTAGGCTGCCCGGGCTTGTACAGCCCGGAACAAGAAGCGGGCTGGAAGAGGCTTGTGGATTTTGTCCACAGGGAAACGGAAGCAAAAATCTGCTGCCAAATTGGCCATGCCGGGCGCAAGGGTTCAACGCAACTCGGTTGGGAAGAAATGGATGCCCCGCTGGCCGAGGGGAACTGGCCATTGCTTTCGGCTTCAGCCATACCATGGTCCGTAAATAATGCCGTCCCTAAAGCAATGGACCGTGAAGATATGACACGGGTGCGGGATCAATTTGTGAATGCGACGGAGATGGCGGCGCGTTCCGGATTTGATATGATTGAACTTCATGCTGCGCACGGGTACCTGATATCTTCTTTCATATCGCCGCTGTCGAATATCCGTGAGGATGAATATGGTGGCAGCCTTGAAAACCGGATGCGTTATCCTTTGGAAGTCTTCAAGGCAATGCGGGCGGTCTGGCCTGCCGACAAACCAATGTCTGTCCGTATCTCCGCTGTGGACTGGGTTGATGATGTTGGCATCACACAGGACGATGCCGTGCAAATCGCCCGTCTGTTCCACGAGGCTGGCGTAGACATTATTGATGTTTCTGCCGGACAGACTTCGAAAGAGGCAAAGCCGGTTTATGGACGCATGTTCCAGACGCCCTTTGCCGATCGTATTCGCAACGAGTTGGGGATTGCGACCATGGCGGTCGGCAATATTTATGAACCCGATCATGTCAATTCTATTTTGATGGCGGGGAGGGCTGATCTGGTTTGTATGGCGCGCCCCCATCTTGCTGATCCTTACTGGACCCTGCATGCCGGGGCGAGCCTTGGAGAGAAAAGCCTGAAATGGCCTGATCCCTATCTGGCAGGACGCGACCAGCTCTATCGTCTTGCAGAAAAAGCCGAAGCTATGGTGGTTCGGGCATGACGGAATTAGCTGGCAAAAGTGTCTTGATCACTGGGGGCGGCAGCGGTGTTGGTGCCGTGATGGCCCTTACCTTTGCGGCAGCGGGAGCAAGGGTCTGGATTGCCGGGCGTAAAGAAGACAAGCTACAGGCCGTAGCAGCAAAAGACCCGGCTATTTCCTATGTAGTGGCTGATGTGACGGATGAAAAATCTGTCGCCAATATCTATGCGACAACAGGTCAGGTCGACATTGTCATTGCCAACGCGGGAGTGTCGGGGAGTGCGCCACTGCATAAAACCAGCTTTGAAGACTGGCAAAATACTCTTGCGGTTAATCTGACCGGGACATTTTTAACCTTTCGCGACGGGTTGCTGCAGATGCCGAAACAGGGGGGGCGTCTGATTGCGGTTGCTTCCACTGCTGGCTTGAAGGGATATGCCTATGTTGCCCCCTATGCCGCCGCCAAGCATGGTGTTGTCGGGCTGGTCCGTGCTCTTTCTCTGGAAGTTGCGAAATCAGACACCACGGTCAATGCCATCTGTCCGGGATTTCTGGATACAGAGATGACCGAGCGATCTATCGAGAATATCGTCAAAAAAACCGGGTTAACCCCGGAAAAGGCGAAAGAAAGCCTGGCTGGTTATAATCCGCAAAAACGTTTGATTAAACCTGAAGAGGTTGCTGAGACGGCCCTTTGGTTATGTCGGGATGGCGCAAGTTCGATAAACGGGCAGGCGATCGCCCTTTCCGGAGGAGAGATATGACTTTGTTGTCCAGCAAGAGCGATATGTCGGTGAACAAGCGGCGCTTGCGCATGTGGATACGCATGTTGCGGACAACACGGTTTGTCGAGGCCCGGCTGCGCGAGTTTCTACGAGATAAATACGACACGACCTTGCCAAGATTTGACGTGATGGCTGCACTTTATCGCAGCGCAGACGGCCTGAAGATGAGCGAATTGTCAAAACTTCTGCTCGTCTCGAACGGTAATGTTACCGGTATTATAGAACGTCTGGTTACGGATGCTCTTGTCCTTCGGGTGAATGTTGAAGGGGATCGCCGGGCGATGCTGGTGTGCCTGACTGATCAAGGACGCAAGGTATTTGAAGAGATGGCCCGGGAGCATGAAGCCCTTATCAACGATCTTTTTGCTGATCTTGATGGCGAAGATCTTGATGAACTGGTGCCGGTTCTCAGCCGTTTGAAAGCTATAGAGGACAAAAAATCATGACGACAATGGCAGATCTTAAACCAGTTCATTTTAAGTGGCGCATGGAAGAAAGCGTCGCCGTAATACAGCTTGATCGTCCCGAACGTAAAAACCCGCTGACTTTTGAAAGCTATGCAGAACTCAGGGATACTTTCCGGGATCTGGTTTATGCAGAAGACATCAATGCCGTGGTGTTTGCCTCCAATGGCGGGAATTTCTGCTCTGGCGGGGATGTTCATGACATCATCGGACCGCTGGTCGGTATGGACATGAAGGAGCTTCTTGCCTTTACCCGGATGACCGGAGACCTGGTCAAGGCGATGCTAAACTGCGGTAAACCGATTATTTCGGCTGTGGACGGTGTGTGCGTTGGCGCGGGCGCTATTATTACCATGGCTTCGGATTTGCGGTTGGCAACCCCGGAAGCCAAGACCGCATTCCTGTTTACAAGAGTTGGGCTGGCCGGTTGTGATATGGGGGCTTGTGCCATTTTGCCACGGATTATCGGGCAAGGGAGAGCCGCTGATCTGCTTTATACCGGGCGCAGCATGTCTGCACAAGAAGGCCATGACTGGGGCTATTTCAATGCCCTGCATTCTGCTGAGGAATTGGAAGAACAGGCCTTGATACTGGCAAAGCGTATTGCATCCGGACCTACCTTTGCCAACGGGATTACCAAGACCCAGTTAAATCACGAATGGAACATGTCGCCGGATCAGGCGATCGAAGCAGAAGCTCAAGCCCAGGCAATCTGTATGCAGACGCGGGATTTTGAGCGTGCCTATCATGCCTTTGTCGCCAAGAAAAAACCTGTATTTGAGGGAAATTGATGGCTGATACATCATTTCTAAACTGGCCCTTTTTTGAGAACCGCCACCGAGAACTGGCCGAACAGCTTGAAGTGTGGTGCAAAGGTAACCTCCCTGTTGATCACAGCGATGTTGATGCTGCTTGTCGTGGTCTGGTTTCGGCTTTGGGTGCAGCGGGGTTTCTAACCCATTCTGGAACGACCGGGCAGGAACGCCTGGATGTGCGTTCTCTCTGTCTGATCCGCGAGACTCTGGCCCGGTATGATGGCCTGGCTGATTTCTCTTTCGCCATGCAGGGGCTGGGTATGGGGGCTGTTTCCCTGTTCGGTTCCCAGGAACAGCGCGAATGGCTGAAACAGACCCGGGCAGGCAAGGCGATTTCAGCCTTTGCCCTGACGGAACCGGCCTCGGGATCTGATGTCGCGAATATCCAGATGATGGCAAAAAAAACAGATGATGATTTTGTTCTTGATGGAGAGAAAACCTGGATTTCAAACGGAGGTATTGCGGATCTTTACGTTGTCTTTGCCCGGACAGGGGAGGCGGCTGGCGCCAAAGGCCTGTCAGCTTTTCTGGTGCCTGCCACAACGGCGGGTTTGAGTGTGGAGGAACGGCTGGAGGTTATTGCGCCGCATCCCTTGGCACGTTTGAAGTTCAAGGCGGTTAAACTCCCTCGTGCGGCACTGATTGGGGATGCTGGCAGCGGTTTCAAGATTGCCATGTCTGTTCTGGATGTTTTCCGTTCAACCGTTGGTGCTGCAGCACTGGGTTTTGCCCGTCGTGCGCTGGAGGAAACCCTGACCCGCTGTGCTGATCGCCAGTTGTTTGGTGCACCCATGCATGAATTACAGATGATCCAGGGGCATATTGCTGAAATGGCCGTGGATATTGATGCCTCTGCCTTGCTGGTTTATCGCGCTGCCTGGACCAAGGACACTGGTGCCGCAAGAGTGACCCGAGAAGCTGCGATGGCCAAGCTCTTTGCCACGGATCAGGCCCAGGGTGTTATCGATAAGGCGGTACAGATTCACGGTGGCGACGGTGTAAGGAAGGGCAGCGTCGTGGAAAGCCTTTATCGGGAAATACGCGCCCTCCGTATTTACGAAGGGGCCTCAGATGTTCAGAAAATAGTTATTGCGCGGCAGGAAATCAGCAGAAAACAAGGAGAGAACAAATGATGTTGGGACCATCTGCTCATGTTGATAGCTTTACCCGCGATAATTTGCCGTCTCCGGAAAGCCAGCCGGAATATCTGAGGGAAAACTTCCAGTACCCGGAATATCTCAACGCGGCTGTTTGTCTGACCAATGATATGGTTGATAAAGGATTTGGCGACCATACGGCCCTGATTGGCAACGGACGTCAGCGTACTTACAAGGAACTCACGGACTGGACCAATCGCATTGCTCATGCCCTTGTTGAGGACTTTGGAGTGAAGCCCGGGCACCGCATTTTGATCCGTTCTGCCAACAATCCGGCGATGGTGGCCTGTTGGCTTGCGGCGACCAAGGCAGGTGCTGTCGTCGTTAATACCATGCCTATGTTGCGGATGGGCGAGCTGAGCAAGATTGTCGACAAGGCCGAGATTGCCCTGGCGCTTTGTGATACCCGACTGATGGATGAGCTTGTTCTTTGTGCCAAGGAAAGTCGCTATCTCAAAAAAGTTGTCGGCTTTGATGGCACGGCAAATCATGATGCTGAACTTGACCGGGTTGCTCTTGGAAAATCTGTTCAGTTCTCTGCTGTTCAAACCGGACGAGATGACGTTGCATTGCTGGGGTTTACTTCCGGGACGACTGGAAATCCAAAAGCGACCATGCATTTCCATCGCGATTTGCTGACCATTGCCGATGCTTATGCCAAGGAAGTGTTGCAGGTAACGCCAGAGGATGTTTTTGTTGGATCTCCTCCGCTGGCCTTTACCTTTGGCCTGGGAGGCCTGGCAGTATTTCCGCTTCGTTTCGGTGCTACCGCGACGTTGCTGGAAAATGCTTCACCTCCTGAAATGATCAAGATCATTGAAACCTATCGGGCCACGATCTGTTTTACTGCACCAACAGCTTATCGGGTGATGCTCAAAGCAATGGATGAAGGTGCAGATCTTTCAAGCTTGCGTTGTGCTGTATCCGCCGGGGAAACGTTGCCTGCAGCTGTGTTCGATGAATGGGTTACCAAAACCGGGAAACCTATCCTGGATGGCATAGGGGCGACAGAACTTCTGCATATCTTTATCTCCAATCGGCTGGGGGACGCCAAGGCCAGTAGTACCGGGCGTGTACTGACAGGCTATAAGGCGATGATTGTGGATGAAAACATGGATGAAGTTCCACGCGGGGAAGTTGGCCGCCTTGCCGTCAAAGGTCCGACGGGCTGTAGATATCTGGCAGATAACCGACAGCAGGATTATGTCTGCAAAGGCTGGAATTTAACGGGAGACAGTTTCTATCAGGATGAAACGGGGGAGTTTCATTTTGTTGCCCGCTCCGATGATATGATTGTGTCTTCTGGTTACAACATTGCGGGGCCGGATGTCGAACAGGCCTTGTTGCTTCATCCAAGTGTTCTGGAATGTGCTGTTGTTGGGGCGCCTGATGAAATCAGAGGGATGGTTGTTGAAGCGCACGTCGTATTACGCGAAGGTGTTCGCGAAGATGATGACACAGCGGAAATACTAAAAAACCACGTAAAAAAAACCATTGCACCTTATAAATATCCGCGGGTGGTCAAGTTTCTGAAAGAATTGCCAAAAACCCAAACCGGAAAAATTCAACGGTTTAAATTGAAGCAAAAATCGTAGACGATGCTTCAACAAAAATGAGTACGGAAAGTACCAGTTTATCTCAACAGGAGCTCTTAGGGAGACGAGAATGAAGAAATTTGTGAGTGCGGGGGCTTTTGCCCTTATGGCAGCAACGTCAATGACAGCGCTACCTGCTTTTGCCGAAACCAAAGTTGGTATGATCACGACCTTGTCTGGTGGGGGATCTCATCTTGGTATCGATGTGCGTGATGGTTTTATGCTGGCAATCGAACAGTCAAAAAGTGATGTCGAGGTTATAATCCGTGACGATGCCCGCAAACCTGAACTGGCCAAATCGCTGGCGAATGAAATGCTACAGAAAGAAAAGGTTGATATCCTAACTGGCATTATCTGGTCCAATCTGGCAATGGCGGTTATTCCAGAGGTGGTTCGAGGCGGTACAGTCTATCTTTCTCCCAATGCCGGACCTTCTGCCTTGGCAGGGAAGCTCTGTAATGAGAACTATTTCAACGTAGCCTGGCAGAACAATAATCTGCATGAGGCTATGGGTGCATACATGAAGAAGGAAGGCTTGAAAGCCCCCTTCATTGTTGCCCCGAATTATCCTGCTGGTGTGGATGCCCTGACGGGATTCAAATCTTATTTTGGTGAAGTTGAAGGTGAGCTGTTCACTAAGCTTGGCCAGACAGATTATGCCGCGGAAATTGCCCAGATAAAAGCATCCAAAGCGGATAGTGTTTTCTTCTTCCTGCCTGGCGGGATGGGGATCTCTTTCATGAAACAGTATGGTGGTGCGGAGGTAGGTTTACCTGTGTTCGGTCCTGCTTTCTCGTTTGATGAGGTGATTCTTGGTGCGGTTGGTGATGCCGCCATTGGCGTGAAAAATACGTCCCAGTGGGCTTATGATATGGATAACGCGGCCAATGTGGCCTTCGTTAAGAGTTTCAAAGAGAAATATGGCCGGACACCAACACTCTATGCTTCTCAGGGGTTTGATACAGCAAATTTGATGCTGTCAGCGCTTGCCAAGGCAGCCCCTTCTGATGCGGAAGCATTCCGGGCAGCCATGAAAGCGGCTGAGTTTGAATCAGTACGCGGTGCCTTTAAATTTGGGTCAAACAATCATCCGATCCAGAATATCTATATTCGGGAAGTTGTCGCTGGTGCGGATGGAAAACCGACCAACAAACTGGCCGGAATTGCTATTGAAAACCTTCAGGATGCTTATGTATCCGAGTGCAAAATGTAAGCACTGGTGAGTGCTCTCCCGCTCTGCAAACAGAGCGGGAGAACGCATCCCAAAGGGGAGTTTTATGAATATTGCGCTGGTTTTGGAACAACTCCTGAATGGTGTCCAGCTGGGAGTCATGCTTTTTACAATGGCTTCAGGTCTGACACTGGTTTTTGGAGTAATGGGATTGATCAATCTGTCCCATGGGTCTCTCTATATGATGGGAGCCTTTATCTGTGCTTACGTTGCCGGGATTACAGGATCTTTCTGGATCGGTCTTTTGGCTGGTGCTCTTGGGGCAGGAGTAATGGGCGCTATCATCGAACTGGTGGTGATCCGACGGCTTTATGACAGGGATCATCTCGATCAGGTTCTGGCGACCTTTGCATTGATCCTGATTTTTTCCGAGGGTACCAGCTGGATTTTTGGCGCGTCACCTCTCTGGCTTGATATGCCTGATCTGCTCAGTGGGTCTGTATCTCTTCCGGGAGGGGTAACCTATCCGCTCTATCGTTTGATGATTATCGGTGTCGGCATTGTTATCGCTATTGGACTGTATCTGCTGATCTCCCGTACGCGGATTGGCATGCGGATCCGGGCTGGTGAAAACGACAGGGAGATGATCGGTGCCCTTGGGGTGAATATTTCCGCTCTTTATACGTTTGTGTTTGCGGTTGGGGCTGTCCTTGCCGGATTGGCCGGATCTTTGCTGGGGGTATTACAATCCGTACAGGTTGGAATGGGGGAACCGATGCTGATCCTGGCCTTTGTCGTGATTGTTATCGGAGGCATCGGCTCGATCAAAGGAGCGCTGGTTGGTGCTCTGCTTGTTGGTGTCGTCGATACTCTGGGGCGGATTTTCTTGCCTGGTCTGTTCAGCCTGGTTTTGGATAATGCCGATGCAACCAGTGTCGGTTCTGCCCTGGCATCGATGCTGATCTATCTTCTTATGGCCGTGGTTCTTGCGGTAAAGCCAAAAGGATTGTTCCCTGCAAATGCGTAAACTCACTCGTGAAAGCTGGATCAACTCTTCCCTGGTGTTGTTGCTGGCTCTGGCCCCATTATGCGCCAGCCTGCTTGATGAGCCTTATTATGTAAACCTGGCTTCCCGCGTGGTTATTATTGCCATGGCTGCAGTCGGCCTTAACCTTGCCTTGGGCTTCGGGGGGCTGATCAGTTTTGGCCATGCGGCTTTTTTTGGCCTTGGAGGCTATGTTGCTGGTGTTGCTGCCTATCACGCGTTTGATGGCTCTTACTTCATTGGGGTCATCCCCGGCAGTGACCAGATGCCCGTCATATGGCTGGTCGCTGTTCTTGTCGCAGGACTTGCTGCAACCTTTATTGGTGTGATCAGCCTTCGCACCCAGGGGGTCTACTTCATCATGATCACCTTGGCATTTGCCCAGATGATCTATTATTTTGCCATTTCCTTTCCCACCTATGGTGGAGAGGATGGGCTGTCAATTTACGTTCGCAACAGTTTGTTCTCTCTTGATACTTCTGATCCTCTGATCTTTTTTGGCATCTGTTTCTTTTCTCTCATGCTCTCTATTTTTGTCACCCGGAGAATAATGGGATCACGCTTTGGTGCCGCCCTGACCATGGCACGGCTGAATGATATACGCTTGGCAACTTCTGGGGTGGAACCTTTCCCTATCCGCCTGACGACCTTTGTGCTGTCCGCAATGATTACCAGCGGAGCCGGGGCGTTATTCGCTGATCTGAACGGCTTTGTCAGTCCGAGCATGTTGAGTTGGCACCATTCGGGAGAACTTATGGTCATTGTCATTCTCGGTGGGGTGGGCAGACTCTTTGGCCCCGTGGCTGGTGCTGTCGTTTTTGTGTTGCTTGAGACATTTATTGGCGGATTTACCCAACACTGGCAATTTTTTCTTGGGCTGATCCTGTTAAGTGTCGTGTTGTTTGCCAATGGTGGATTGATCGGACTTCTTGCCGGGAGGCCTCGCCATGACTGAAGCCGTCTTACGGATTGAAAAACTGCAAAAAAACTTTGGTGCATTGAAGGCAACAGATGATGTAACCCTTGATCTCAAACCTGGTGAAATTCATGCGCTAATCGGACCAAACGGAGCAGGTAAATCGACGCTGATTGCACAGATATCCGGTGGATTATCTCCTGATTCCGGTAATATTTACCTCGGTCAGGAAAATGTAACTGGCTTGAGTATTGCTGCCAGGGCAAAGAGAGGACTTGGACGTTGTTTTCAGATCTCTTCCCTGGCTATGCCACTGTCAGTCCGTCGCAATGTGATGATGGCCAGTCAGGCCGTTACGGGGACCAGTTTCAGTTTCTGGAAACAGACAGACAATGATCAGAAGCTACTGGAGGCGGCAGAAAAAGTTCTTGCCCGGGTTGGGCTTGAACCTCGAGCTGATGTTCCGGTTGCAGAGCTCTCACATGGTGAACGGCGCCAGGTCGAGGTGGCCTGTGCTCTGGCTTTAAAGCCGAAAGTACTTCTTCTTGACGAGCCTATGGCGGGAATGGGGGCCGGGGGATCAGAGCGACTGACCGGGTTTTTGGAAGAACTCAAACTGGAAGTACCAATCTTGTTGGTTGAGCATGATATGGATGCTGTATTCCGCCTAGCGGATCGTATTTCGGTTCTGGTTTACGGGCAGATCATTGCCCAGGGCAGTGCAGATATGATCCGTCAGGATCCGCTTGTTCGGGAAGCATATCTGGGGACGGAAGAATGATGTTGAAAGTTTCTCAGATAGAGACTTATTACGGGCCGTCCCAAGCATTGTTTGGTGTGGACCTTTCTGTGGATACCGGCGAGCTGGTTGCCTTGATGGGGCGTAACGGTATGGGGAAATCCACGACTATTCGTTCGATCTGCCGTCTGACGCCTGCGAAAAGAGGGCATATTGTTTTTGATGGACAGGATCTGGCTGGACTTCGCAGTTTTCAGGCTGCCCGCCTAGGAATTGGGCTGGTTCCGGAAGGACGCCGTTGTTTTGCCAGTTTGACTGTTCAAGAAAATCTGATAGCGACGGCACGCCCGGGTGTTTGGGATTATACAAAGGTAGTATCCCTGTTTCCTCGACTGGGGGAGCGTGCAGGGCAGATGGCTGATACGCTTTCTGGCGGGGAACAGCAGATGCTGGCAATCGGTCGGGCATTAATGACCAACCCTAAACTGTTGATCCTGGATGAAGCTACCGAGGGGTTGGCACCTGTTATCCGTCAGGAAATCTGGGCTGCTATCCGTCGTTTGAAGGACGCTGGACAGTCTTTGCTGGTGGTCGACAAGACGCTTTCCGAACTGCTGCCGATTGCAGATGCCTGTGTCATTCTGGAGAAGGGTCGCAGTGTCTGGACCGGGCGTCCTTCTGCACTTTCTGGTGATCTTCGTGATCAGTATCTGGGGGTATAATGACTTTTGAACTTCCGGTTACCATTCGTTTTCAGCATTGTGATCCTGCTGGAATCGTCTTTTATCCCCGCTATTTCGAGATGTTTAACCTGACCATTGAAGAGTGGTTCGAGCAGGTTATTGGCAGCAGTTTTCATCAGTTGCATCTTCATCAGAAGATTGCTGTTCCAACTGTTCGAATGGAGACCGAGTTCCGGGCCATGAGCAGGCTGGAAGATATCGTGGTTTTTAACCTCAGGATTACTGCGATTGGTAAAAGCAGTATGGATTGCACCATAGAGGCTGTTTGTAACAATGAATTACGCTGCACAAGCAATATCACTCTTGTTTGTGTGGATATGACCATCAGCAAGGCCAGAAGCTGGCCTCAGCATATCTTGTCTTCGATGAAAAAGTATTTAGAGGAAACCAAATGACCGGGACTGCACACCGACAACTTCAACCTCCGGGATGGCCGGTGGCCAAAGGCTATAGCAACGGAATTATTGCCGCACGAGGACAAACTGTTTATCTCGCGGGAATTATCGGCTGGAATGAGAAAGAAGAGTTCGAGAGCGATGATTTTGCTGCCCAGTTTCGTCAGGCACTTCTAAATATTGTTGCGATTCTTGAAGAAGCCGAGGCTAAACCTGAGCATATTGTGCGTATGACCTGGTTTATCCGGGACAAGCAGGAGTATCTTTCATCACTGAAGGCCGTAGGAGAGGCTTACCGGGAGATTATCGGTCGCCATTATCCTGTCATGGCGGTGATCGAAGTCAGTGCATTTATGGAAGATCGGGCAAAACTCGAAATCGAAACAACGGCTGTTATTCCCGATTAACCTGTTTTACAAATCAAATTTCCTAAAACCAACAACGGCCTCTGATGAAATCAGAGGCCGTTGTTTTATAAAACAGGTTCTTGTACAGAACTTATTCTACGATGGACAGGTTCTCAGCTGAAGCTTTTCCGTTTCTGCCGGTTTCCAGTTCATAGGAAACTTTCTGACCTTCGTTAAGAGTGCTCAGGCCGGCACGTTCAACTGCGGAAATGTGAACGAATGCATCTTTGGAACCATCTTCTGGTTCGATGAAGCCGTAGCCTTTAGTCGGGTTGAAAAATTTAACGACACCAATAGTCATAGTCATAATTCCTCTAACAGGAGGTTAGTATCTGCGTGCGTGATAGTTTCACCACGCTTTGGGTAGCGCTCACACTGTCAGGGGATAACTCAGCAAATCGGCCTGTCGGCTATTGAAGTAACACATAACAAATGTAAAACGATGAGCCGTATTTAGGTGAATCAATAAAAAAGTCAAGATCCCATGAACAAAAATTCAGAGGGAACTTATATAAAAATCTTCAGGGTTCGGTCGGATTTTTCTTTAAGAACAAACTTGGGAAATACAAACGAAACGGGACCAAGCCACTTCCTGTCGAAGTGGTGGTCCCGCAGAGTATACAAAATAAGTTTACCTTATTTTCGGGAAGAAGGTCGGGTTTTGATCCGACAGGGAATGGGTTCTTTTTGCATAAAAAGCACAAGATAGCTCAAAAGACAGATGATGGGTAAGAGGGCCAGCCATTCCATGATTGTCATTCTCCCGAAGTTAAAATTAACGGGTTAAACTCTTTAGTGTAAATTGGGGCTCTAACACTGTGTGTGAGCTGGGATCAGTTTCTTTCTGATCTGGATTCTATTATTGCATTAAATCCTTTCCAGAAAGTTTCCAGAAATACAGTTGTTGTATTTTATCCCCTTCCGATCAATCGGGCGAGGGGCAGCGTAACAGTTGCGGTGGTTCCTTCATCAATTGTGCTTTGTATCTCCAGAGTACCTTGATGAAATTCCACCAGTTTTCTGGTCAGGGCCAGGCCAATTCCTGTGCCGGAGACTTCTGTCGTCATTGTCTGCCCTACGCGGAAGAAAGGTTCAAAGATTCTGGCAAGGTCATGGGGTTCCATTCCGATTCCTGTGTCGGTTACCTTTATCTGGATACCGGAATTTTCCTGGCTGGCTGAAAGGATGACCTTGCCGCCTGCTGGCGTGAACTTGATGGCATTGGACAAGAGATTTAAAAGAATTTGTTTAAGGGCTCTGGCGTCAGCATAGAGGATAAAGGCAGGGATACGGTTTATATCGAACTCCAGGTTTTTTTCTGCTGCGGTTCCTTTGATAATACGGTTGGTCTGTTCAACCACTTCGGCAAGATTGATGTTTTCTTCTTCGAGGGTATAGCGCCCGGCCTCGATTTTAGAGAGGTCGAGAATATCATTTATGATCT
This sequence comes from Kiloniella laminariae, assembly GCF_027214005.1. GTDB lineage: Bacteria > Pseudomonadota > Alphaproteobacteria > Kiloniellales > Kiloniellaceae > Kiloniella > Kiloniella laminariae_A. The sequence goes on along the minus strand of NZ_JAPWGY010000009.1, from coordinate 103,900 downwards.
CAAGTAAAAGTGCGCCGCTGCTGTGAATGTCAGAGACATAGCCGAGGTATTTTTTGTTTTCGAGCGGGCCGAGCAACTGCTGTTCCATAATCTCTGAATAGCCCAATATCGCATTCAGGGGGGTTCTTAATTCGTGGCTCATGTTTGCCAGGAATTCAGATTTTGATCTGTTCGCCAGATCGGCATTTTCCAGAGCGGTGATCAGGGCTTCCTGATCAAGATGACGTTGGGTTATGTCACGTATTAAAATGACGACACTGGGGCAGGTATTTTCCTTGTCAATGATCAGCGCTGAACGAGCCTCAAACCATCGTGGAGCCCCATCCATGGGCATAAAATATTCCAGGTTCTGCACCTTCTCAGTCGCGATGGTTTTGCCTATGATATCCATCCAGAGTTCGACTGCCTTGCTGCCAGCCATCTCTTTCAGGTTTCGCCCGATCATCTGTTCTTTGTTGAGGAAGAGCAGTTTTTGATCGCCGTAGATATCAATGACATCTCCCTTGCGCGAATAGATGATTCCCAGATCGGGCATGGCCGTAATATGAGCCCGCAGGTTGGCGTCACTTTTGTTTCGGGCTTCTTCGGTATGAACCAAATGGGTGACATCCAGCATGGTTCCTTCATAAAAAAGTATATTTCCCTCTTCGTCCCTGACAGCACGGGCCGTTTCACTGACCCATTTGTCTTCCCGGTTTTTCAGGCTTTTGATCTGGGAAACAAAACCTTCGACATAACCTTCTTTTTCCATTTTCTTTTTAAATTCAAGGCGTCTGTCATTCTCTTTATACCAGCGGTCGTCATTGAAATTGGCAATAAGAATCAGTTCCTCTTCACTCTCACAGGCATTTAGCCGTACAAGATATGGGTTTGCCTGGAGAAGGCGTCCATCTGGCGTGGTTCGGTATATCCCGATGGCCGCGTTTTCAATCATCTCGCTGTAATTTTTTTCCGCCTTGCTCAGTGCCTGGTCACGCAGGGTTAATTCTGTTTCAAGCTGTTTTGCTGTCCTCCGCAATGAGTAGAGATCTTTTTTAAAAAACAGAGCGGTAATTACCATTAATCCAAAGGCAAGGAGGAGGGCGAGTATAATGGCCTGTTGGCGTAATTTTTCAATCGGGCGGGTAATTTCTGTATCAGGCGCGGAAAGGGCAATGACAAGTCGACGCGTATCGATTTTGATGCTGTGCCAGGAAATTAGTTTTCTGACGGTTTTCTGGCTATCCAGACGTGAAGCAGAAAAATAGTATTCGTCCTGGCCAGATGTTTCAGTAACTAGACGTTGGTCTATGCGTTGAAGATCTGGATAGGATTTGTGCAAATCATCAAAAACACTGCGACCAATGATTTCTGTTTCATGGTCATAAATCACAACCCCTTGTTCATTTAGCATAAATGCTGCGCCATATTCTCCTGAACGTAAGGGTTTTATGTATTGTTGGGACAGATAGGAGAGATCGGCGACCGTTACCGAAACCGCTGTGAAGATACCTGATCGACGTATAGGCCGCAGAATAGCAAAAAACTGTTCGTTTTCTGTGACATGAAAAACGGGAACGATTGATGTGATTTCCGGGGAGGCAAGCGCTACCCAGTTTTGTTGTATCCACGCATTAACTGTTCCATAGATGAGAGAGAGGTTGTTATTTTTTTTCTCATCCAGAGTGCTTAGGAGAAGAGTCTGTTGAGCATTGTAAATCAGGACGCCGAGGATCTCCTGTTGAAAATCTTGTGTCTGTAAAAGGCCTGAGTTGAGCTGCTCAGCTGTTCTGGACTTATCCAGGCGATCGATGTCGAAATGACTTTCGAGTTGAAGAGAGAAGCGGGTGATATCATCCAGAATTTGCTGAAAAGCCCGAGCTGCAATTTGTGTTTGCAGGAATTGCTGTTCATTAAAAATCTGTTCCTGCTGGAGAACTGCACGCTGTTCAAGTTTGAAGGTGATACCGACAAAAAAGAAAACCAGAAGAAAGGCGAGGGTGGCATAAAGCAGAGCCGTACTTCGAGCAAACCTTTTCAAAGAGCTTTGAACCACGATGCTCATGCCTGTTTTTCTGACCTTTGATACGATAATGCGAGGCCCTTCGTAATGAAAAGAAGAGCTTAGGAACCTATTGGAGATATAGATTAGAGAGCCAGTTGTTAATTTTAGCTAAATGAGAAAAATAAATTCAAAGCTCTACTTCCGGTTAGTAATTCCTGCAGGTGAACCTAATCGTCAGGATTGTTAAAGAGCTGTCTGTGATAGCTGGAGCACCTCTTCTTTGAAGTGCTTCCGGCAGACTGGTACATAGCGGTCATTCCCACCAATTTCTACCTGGGTGCCCTCCCGGATCGGCTCTCCCTGTTCATCAACCCTCATAACCATGGTGGCCTTGCGACCACAGTGACAAATCGTTTTGAGTTCGTGAAGAACATCAGCCCAGGCCAGTAAACGTTCGCTTCCTTCGAACAGGTTGCCCTGAAAATCTGTGCGAAGGCCATAAGCCAGGACAGGTATGTCCAGGCAATCGACAATTTCACTGACCTGAAATACCTGTTCCTTGGTCAGGAACTGAGACTCATCTATAAAAACACAGCTGATTTGTCGTTTGGCAACTTCTGTCCGTGCCATTTCAAACAAATTATCCTTTCGGCCATATATAAGTGCTTCTGCCTGAAGGCCAATACGGGATGAAATTTTGCCAATACCGTATCGGTCATCCAGAGCGGCGGTGAAAAGCAACGTTCCCATACCGCGTTCCTGGTAGTTGTAGCTTGATTGGAGCAGGACGGTTGATTTCCCGGCGTTCATGGAGGAGTAATAGAAATAGAGTTTTGCCATTCGCAGGAAACCTGTGTTCGGAATTATTTAAGCACTTTGGACACGAGCCAGCAGTTTTAACTTGGTCTTTTGATCTGCGAAAGAGTTTTCAATTGATGTTCGGGTCAGCTGCAGCAGTTCGTCATCTGAAAGTTTGAAATGCTCGCGTGCTATAAGATATTCTTTCCCGATTGAAGTCGCAAAATAAGGGGCATCGTCAGAATTCAAGGTTACCTTGACCCCTGCAGCCTGGAGTTTAAGAAAAGAGTGTTCGTTAAAACTGGTAAAAACGCCAAGGGCAATATTGCTGCCGGGGCAAACTTCAAGAGTAATTTCCTCATCAATCAGTCTTTTGACCAGATCCGGGTCTTCAATCGACCTTACGCCGTGGCCAATCCGTTTAACGGGTAAATGGTCAAGGGCAGCTATGACACTTTCTGGACCCGCCATTTCTCCTGCGTGGACGTTGCACTGTAACCCTGCTTCATCGGCAATGTGAAAGGCTTTGGCAAAATCAGAGGGATGATGAGCATTCTCATCTCCTCCCATGCCGAAACCAACCACAAGGGGGTGAGGATTGGCAACGGCCTGTAGGGCTACCTTTTCTGCCTGAGCAGGGCCAAGGTGTCGAACGCAGGTAACAATAATCCGGGCTTCTATCCCGAAGTCGTTTGTTGCATCTGTAATGCCCCGGGTAATCCCCTCGAGGTGATCCTGATATGTCATTCCGGCCATAGCAGCATGATCCGGGGAAGACATGACCTCGACATAGAGTGTGTCTTCAGCTGCACAGCGTTTAAGATAATCATAAGTTACATCACGATAATCTTCAGGAACTCTGATCACAGCACTGGCCATGTCATAGGCCTTGAGAAACTCGAGAAAGGTGGTCCAGCGAAAGTTGTCGTCACTGGTGAAAAGGTTGTCCGGAAGTGTCATGCCATGTCGGCTGGCAAGTTTCCTGACCAAAGCAGGAGAGGCCGTACCTTCAAGATGGCTGTGGATTTCTGCTTTTAAAACCATGTTTTTCTCTTGTTCATCTGTTGGGGGGAACTGCTAAAGCCTAAATAAAAGACTGTCCGGCTGTTAGGGGGGGCACGCCCAAGAAGCTGGCGACAGATTGTCCGATGTCAGCAAAAGTGCTGCGTCGCCCGATATTTCCTGTGGGCAAGCCCGGACCAAATGCCAGGACGGGGATATTCTCTCGGGTGTGATCACTTCCTGCCCAAGTCGGATCGCAGCCGTGGTCGGCAGTAAGTACAACCAGATCGCCACTTTTCAGTTCAGGCATCAAAACCGCGAGTTTATGATCAAAATCTTCCAAAGCAGCAGCGTAGCCAATCACATCCCGTCGATGGCCATAGAGGCTGTCAAAGTCGACGAAGTTTGTGAAGGTTAATGACCCTTCGGGAGCTGAACGAACCTGGATCATGGTTTTCTCGAACAATTGATCATGCCCACTGGCTTTGATCACCTGTGTCGGACCTTGATGTGCATAGATATCTCCAACTTTGCCAATGGCGATCATTTCGCGCCCGGCATCCCTGACATGATTTAGCAACGTCGGGGCAGGGGGGAGAACACTAAAGTCCCGGCGATTTCCGGTCCGGACAAAGGGTTTTGAATCATTGCCAATAAAGGGGCGGGCAATGACGCGGCCGATATTCAGATCATCAACCAGATCCCGTATGGTCAGGCAAAGTTCCATCAGACGATCCAGGCCAAAGCTTTCCTCGTGTGCTGCAACCTGAAGAACGCTATCTGCAGAGGTGTAGAGGATCGGTTTGCCACTAACCATATGTTCTGCACCGAATTCTTCGATGATCTCTGTCCCGGAGGCATGGCAGTTCCCCAGAATGCCGGGGAGTTTAGCCCTGGTAATAATGTCGGTGATCAGATCCTGGTCAAAGCAGGGGCGTTTGTTGGGGAAATATCCCCAGTCGAAGGTAACGGGGACGCCAGCTATTTCCCAATGACCACTCGGCGTGTCCTTGCCGTTACTGGTTTCACTGGCACATCCATAAAGAGAGTTGGGAGGAGATATTGTGGAGGAAAAACCCTCCGGCAGAAGACCTGTACTGGTTTGGGCTGCCAGACCAAGCCCGAGAGATTCCATAATAGGTAATGCCAGAGGCCCAGATCTCACGCCTGCCTTGTCTGCTCTGCCCGCCGCGCATTCTTTTGCAATGTGGCCGAGGGTGTCAGCTCCTTCATCACCAAAGTTTCTGGCGTCCGGAGCGCCGCCAATACCAAAGGAGTCGAGTAGAAGGATAAATGCTCTGGCCATTTTTTAACTCTGTATCTTGTTCAAAACAGGTGCTGTTATCGCGGGGCAAGTATCCGATACCGTAATTGAGGAGCAGTAATTACGAGCCGCTGTTTCAGCTGCTTCCCTTGTTTTGGCATGTACCCGGGCCAATGGTTGTCGCGGGTCAATTATTGTTCCGACAGGTTGAATATGGCTGAAGCCAACCGAGTGATCTATCTGTTGCCCAGCTGCGGTTCGACCTCCACCGAGGGAGACGACGGCAAGCCCGATCTTCCGGCTATCCATAGCGCCAAGATAGCCTTCTGCATTCATGAATACATCTATTTCTACGGCTGCTTTGGTCAGATGTTTATCTGCTGTAGCGCAGAAATTTTTGGGACCTCCCAGACCGAGAACCATTTCGTCAAACTTTGCGAGAGCTGCGCCTGTTTCCAGCACTTCCTTGATCTTGTCTTCGGCTTCTTGAGGAGATCGGGCCAAACCACCAATCAGGAGGAGTTCAGCGCAGAGGGCCTTAACAATCTCATGCTGGTGACCATGATGATTTTCTCCGGAAAGGTACGTCACGGCCTCCTGAACTTCGAGGGCATTTCCTGCTGTTGTACCCAGAACCTGGTTCATATCAGTGATCAATGCAGAGGTCGGTAATCCGGCGCCAGCCGCAACATCTGTAATACTCTGGGCAAGGGCTTCTGCCATTTCGAATGACTTGGCAAAGGCACCACTTCCCGTTTTGACATCCATCACCAGTCCCTGCAGACCTGCGGAAAGCTTTTTGGAGAGAATTGAAGCCGTGATAAGGGGAATGGATTCCACTGTGGCAGTGATGTCCCTGATCGCATAGAATCGCTTGTCTGCCGGTGCAAGATTCGCAGTCTGCCCGACAATGGCACAGCCTGCCTTTCGGGTAACTTTCTTGAAGTGCTCGATACTTATGTCGGTTTTGTACCCGGGAATGGAATCCAGTTTGTCCAGTGTTCCACCCGTATGACCAAGTCCACGTCCCGAGATCATGGGAACAAAACCGCCACAGGCAGCAATAATGGGGGCAAGCATCAGGCTTAATTTATCGCCGACCCCACCGGTTGAATGCTTGTCGAGAACGGGTCCCAGATCTGAAAGTTCTTGCCAGGTAATCGTCTGGCCGGACGCGATCATGGCTTTAGTCAGGTCAATGGTTTCCGGAAGAGACATCCCCTTGAAAAAAATTGCCATGCCCAGTGCGGCTATCTGCCCTTCACTGACAGTTTCTGTGGTAATTCCCTGTACAAAGAAAGAGATTTCTTCCGGGGTAAGTTTTTCGCCTTCCCGTTTTTTTCGGATGATCTCTTGGGGAAGATACATCAATATCCGCCTTGTTCAGCCGCCAGTTCCTTGTGGCCAAGGATTGACAACAGATCATTCAGGAGGCCACTGGCACCAAAGCGGAAAGTTTCTGGCGAAATCCAATGTTCCCCCATGATTTTTGATGCCAGTTCCATATATTCTACAGCCTGTGCATGGGTGCGGATGCCGCCAGATGCCTTGAAGCCACAGGCTTTCCCGCTGTCGCGGATGGCCTCAAGCATTGTTTGTGCGGCTTCCAATGTTGCTGATACATCTGTTTTACCCGTCGAGGTTTTGATGAAATCGGCACCGGAAGAAATACTGGCCTGGCTTAGTTCATAAAGCTCGGCTTGGTTGGCAAAAGCCCCGCTTTCGAGAATAACCTTGAGGGAAACATTGGCACCACAAACGTCTTTGCAAGCTTTTACCAGGTCAGGAGAACTGGTTTTGTTTCCGGCAATCCACTCTTGATAAGGCACAACGACATCAACTTCGTTGCCGCCCAATTCGATAATTTTCCGGGTTTGCTGGATTGCGGCTTTCAGCCCTTCGTTTCCGGCGGGGAAGTTTGCGACTGCAGCAAAATTAACGCCGGTATTATCGAGGGTTTCACGGCATAGCGAAAGGAACTGCGGGTAGACACAAACGGCGGCAACATGTGCAAAAGGAGTAACGGCTTTTGCACAGAGTGTACGGATACTCTCTTTTGTGTCGCTCTCAGAGAGGCTGGTGAGATCAAGCAGACTCAGGGCAAGTTTTGCAGTATCAGTCATGTGTGTTTCCTAAATCTTCAAGATAGCAGCGTATCAGCTTGATCAGATTATCTGCTGCGATTTTCGCATTGCGCATTGTCTGCTCGTGGGTCAGCGCCGTGTCGCTCATACCTGCACCATAATTGGTGATAATCGAAAGAGCTGCGGTCGGGATCCCGGCCCGGCGAGCCAAAATGACTTCCGGTACTGTTGACATCCCGACAGCATCGGCGCCCAGAATTCCTGCGGCACGAATTTCTGCCGGAGTTTCAAAGTTAGGACCGGAGAACCACATATAAACCCCTTCATGCAGGGTCAGGTGCTGTTCCCGGGCCGTTTGCTTCAGGCGTTTTCTGATTGCAGGATCATAGGCATCCGTCAGATCGACAAAGCGGTCATTGCCTCTGGCGCCAATCAGGGGTGATAACCCTGAATAATTAATATGATCGGTAATCAGCATCAGACTGCCAGGGCCAGCGTCTTTATTTAAACTGCCTGCGGCGTTGGTCAGTATCAACTGAGGACATTCAAGCGCACGGATCACTTCAATCACGGTCAGCATACCACTTGCGTTACCATTTTCATAATAATGGCTCCGACCTTGAAAAACCAACACATCAACGCCATTGATCTGTCCCAGTGTCAGACTCCCGCTGTGGCCTTCGACTGAAGGGCGCGGGAACCCGGGGAGAGCTTCGTACGACAGAGTCGTCGGGTTCTCAACAGCTTCGACAAGAGGTCCCAAGCCGGATCCAAGGACAATTGCAACCTGGGGCTTGGTTCCCTGCAGGGCTGAGCGGATAATTTCTGTTGATTTTGTAATATCAGTCATGTGTCAGATTATGAGGGCCAAATGAATCAGGAAGCAGGTCGTCCATCGTATAGCTTTTACGAATGCCTTCGGGGCCACAGACATGGATCCGGGTTTGTTGTGTGGCAAACTCCCGGATTTTCTGTCGACAACCGCCGCAAGGCGTCACAAGCGCATCCCCTGATCCCATAACATAAATCTCGTTTATCTCTCTGTCGCCGCCCTGAACCATGGAGGCTATGGCACCAGCTTCAGCACAGGTCCCCAGAGGATAAGCCGCATTTTCGACGTTACAGCCGCTATAGCTTTTCCCGCTTTTGCTGAGGATGACTGACGCGACATGGAATTTTGAGTAGGGAGCGTAAGCCCGCTTCATGGTTTCGGTGAGGGTAGAGAGAATGTCGTCTTTGGTCATTCTATCGTTCCTTGACATAAGGGCGGCCAATGGCTTTGGGCGCAATGGCTTTGCCGATGAAGCCAGCCAGAAGAATCACTGTTAACACATAGGGGAGTGATTGCATCAACTGTACTGGAATTTGGCCAATGCCGGGGACAGAAACACCCTCCAGACGAAAGGCGAGAGCATTAAGAAAGCCAAAGAGAAGACAGGCTAAAAGCCCCGGAACCGGACGCCATTTGCCGAAAATCATCGCTGCCAGGGCGATATAACCTTGTCCGGCAGACATTTCACGGCCAAAAGCAGCGTTGTGAGCCGTGGAGAGATAGGCCCCTGCAATACCGCAGAGAATTCCGGCACAAATTACTGCCCTGTAACGGAGAAACGTCACCGAGATCCCCGCTGTATCAACAGCTTGAGGGTTTTCGCCGACGGCCCGTAGTCGCAAGCCAAATCGTGTCTTGTAGAGTATCCACCAGGTGAGGGGGACAGCAAGGAAGGCAACATAGACCAGAAGATTGTGACCGCTCAGCAATTCCGTGTAGATCGGGCCGAGAAAGGGAACTTCTCTGATGATCTCTGCTCCCGGGAGGGTGACAGGAGAAAAACGGGCGTCACCGCTGAGATTAGGTGTTTGTCCGCCTTGGTGGAACCAGGCAATACCAAAGGTAACAGTCAGTCCAGAGGCCAGTATATTGATGGCTAGTCCACTGACGACCTGGTTGCCTTTATGCGTGATACAGGCAAAGCCATGGAGTAAAGCCATAGCTATAGAAGTGAAAATGGCTGCTGTGAGACCAAGCATTGCCGATCCGCTGTAGGCCGCCGCTGCTGCAGCTGCAAAAGCACCGGCAAGCAGTTTTCCTTCCAGGCCGATGTCGATGATGCCTGATCTCTCTGAAAAAATCCCGGCCATGGCACAGAGGATAAGTGGCGTGGAAAGCCTCAGAGTGGAATCAAGGGTGGAAAGGGAAAGGAGAAAGAAATCGTCCATTATCTTACTCCACTACTGCTGTCTTGTTGTTTTGAGTAAAGTTGCTAAACAGCCGTTCCAGTGTCGGTCTGATCATAAGAGCAAGCGCACCGCAAAAAAGAATAACAAGGCCCTGAATTGTCGTTATCATTTCTTTTTGGATCGTTGGTATTTCAAAGGCCAGTTCTGCGCCTCCTTGATAGAGGGCACCAAACAGAAGACTTGCTATGATGATACCTATCGGATGGTTCCGCCCCATTAGCGAAACGGCAATCCCGGTGAAGCCGTATCCTGCTGTGAATTCAAGCAGGATGCGATGATGCACACCCATGATTTCGTTTATACCGACAAAGCTGGCCAGGGCCCCGGAAAGACACATGGTGCCGATAATAACCCGCTTGGTATCTATGCCGCTATATTGCGCGGCGTTTTCATTGTGTCCGAGCATACGGATGGCGTAACCCCAACGGGTGTGCCAGATAAAAAACCATACAAAAACAGAGGCAATTGCAGCCAGAACAATTGAAAGATTGAGAGGACTCCGAGTAATTTCAGCCCCAAACCAGGCGAAAATCTCGTGCATGAAGGGCAACCAGGCGGTCTCTTCAAAGACACGGCTTTCTGGTGATCCGGATCCGGGAGCGATCAGGATATTGACCAGAAGATAGTTCATCAACGCTGCGGCGATGAAGTTGAACATTATGGTGGTGATAACAATGTGACTGCCACGATAGGCCTGGAGATAGGCCGGGATGTAGGCCCAGGCCGCACCAAAGAGACCAGAGGCAATGATGGCAAGCGGCAAAATCAACCACAAGGGAAAATACTGATCAAGCAAAAGGCATAACAAGCCAACGCCCAGACCACCTATATAGGCCTGCCCTTCGCCACCAATATTGAACAGGCTGGCATGGAAAGCCACGGCAACAGCAAGACCGGTAAAGACAAAGTTTGTGGTGTAATACAGCGTGTAGCCAAGGGCTTCATCGTATCCAAAAGCACCATTAATCATAATTTTGACGGCTTCAATGGGATCTTCCCCAATAAGCCAGATGACAAATCCTGAAACCAGAAAAGCCAGAGAGATATTGATCAGCGGGATCAAGCCAACATCAATCCAGCCAGGCAGGTTCTTGTTTGGGCTGCTCATTCAGAAAGCTCCCCGGTCATTATTGTGTTATTTGAGGAATTTCTTTTTTCTTCCGCGCCAGCATTGCCCATTAACAAACCCAACTGGCAGGCATCAGCATCCTTGGCGGTAACCTCACCAACAATTCGGCCTTCAAACATCACGATAATGCGGTCACTGAGGGAAAGGACTTCTTCCAGTTCGACTGAAACCAGAAGAATGGCGCTGCCAGCATCCCGCATTTTTATCAGATTTTTATGGATGAACTCGATCGCGCCAATATCTACTCCACGGGTGGGCTGACCAACCAGCAAGATTTTGGGGGCGCGGTCCATTTCCCGGGCCAATACCAGCTTCTGTTGATTACCACCAGAGAAGTTGGCTGATTTCAGGTTGGGATCTTCGGGGCGAACATCGTATTCCTGCATTAGCTGGCGACAATGGTTTTCGACTGCTTTCTCGTTCATCAGAAAGGCGCCATTATAGGCGCTGTCTTCATGGTAACCCATGATGGCCACTTCTTTGGCGTCAAAAGCGGTGACCATACCCATTCGATGGCGGTCTTCCGGGACATGCGCGACACCAAACTCTCTGATTTCTTTGGCCGAGCTGGGGGAATCGGGGGTAATCTCACGATCCCCAATGGTAATACTGCCCTGATGGAGGGCACAGATACCACTCAGGGCTGCTAGAAGCTCTGTTTGGCCATTACCGGAAACACCGGCGATCCCGACGATTTCTCCGGCACGCAGGGTAAGTGACACATTGTCCAGTCGCAGAATGCCATCTTCATCCCTGTAACTAATCTCTTTTGCTTCAAGCAGGGTTTCCTGGGGAGTGGCCTCGTCTTTGGTGACCTCAAGCAATACCTTCCGGCCAACCATCAGTTCTGCGAGCTCGTTCTTTGACGTGTCTTTGGTTTCTCTTTCCGAAACCATAGTGCCTGCGCGCATAACGGATACCCGATCCGTGATCGCCATGATTTCCTGCAGTTTATGGGTGATCAGGATAATACTGACCCCACGGCTGCGGAGAATATCCAGGATTTTGAAGAGCTGTTCTGTTTCCTGTGGGGTGAGAACTCCTGTGGGTTCGTCAAGGATAAGAATTTCGGCTCCCCGATAGAGTGCCTTGAGAATTTCTACACGCTGTTGCAGGCCAACAGGAAGTTCACCTATCAATGCGTCAGGATCAACTGCGAGACTATATTCTTGCGAGAGCCTGAGCAGTTCATTTCTGGCTAGAGTACTGCTTTTGTTCAGCAGGCTGCCGCCTTCGGCGCCGAGCATCACATTTTCGAGAACAGTAAACGTTTCCACAAGCATAAAATGCTGGTGAACCATACCGATTCCAGCAGATATTGCGTCTTTAGAAGAACGAATATCCTGTTTTTTTCCGCAAATGAAGATATCCCCGGAATCGGCTTCGTAAAAGCCATAGAGAATGCTCATCAGTGTCGATTTTCCGGCGCCATTTTCGCCGATGATGCCATGGATGGTTCCCGGGAGAACTTTCAGGTCAACATCCTGATTGGCTTTTACCGGACCGAAACTCTTGCTTATACCCTTGAGTTCGATAGCGGGGGTTTTACTTGTGGTTGGGGGGGCTGCTTGCCCCCCCGCCACATCAGACCTGCTGGTCGCGATCTGTTCAACAGTCATGCGAAACCTAATATTATGGTTACGGATAAATCAGCGATTACAAGGAAGGACAGCTATTGTCTTCCATATAATCGTGAACAGAGATTTTACCGGCGACAATTTCTTCGCGTGCCTCTTTCACCTTGGCTGTCATTTCATCGGTGATCAAAGATTTGTTGTTCTCGTCAAGAGCCCAATCCACGCCGTTCTCAGCCAGACCAAGAGAAAGAATTCCCGGTTTCCATGTGCCTTCCATTGCGGTCTTGAAAGTATTATAGGCCGCAACATCAACCTGTTTTGTCATGGAGGTCAGCATCGTGCCGGGTTGAAGGTGGTTCTGGTTTGAATCGACACCGATTGCCAGTTTCCCGGCATCTTTGGCTGCCTGGTAAACACCAATTCCAGTTCCTCCGGCTGCAGCAAAAATGACGTCTGCCCCGCGGTCAAACTGGCTCTTGGCCAGTTCACTGCCTTTACCAGGGTCATTCCAGGCGGAGGGCGTTGTTCCGGTCATATTGCTCAGGACACTGGCATCGCCTTTGACATATTTTGCACCTTGCGCATATCCACAGGCAAATTTTTGGATCAGCGGAATATCCATGCCGCCGATAAAGCCTACTGTATTGGTTTCCGAAGCCATTGCAGCTAGAACACCAACAAGGAAAGATCCTTCGTGTTCCTTAAAGACAACGGACTGCACATTGGGAAGATCGACGACAGCATCGATAATTGTAAAGTGGATATCAGGGTATTCCTGAGCAACCTTTGCAATCGCTGCTTCCTGAGCAAAGCCAACGCCAATAATCGGGTTGGAGCCACGTTGGGCCATTTTACGAATGGCCTGTTCGCGCTGTGAGGGGTTTGTAACCTCAAATTCTTTGTATTCAATACCGGTTTCGGATTTGAATTTTTCAACGCCGTTGTAGACGCCTTCGTTAAAGGATTTGTCGAACTTGCCGCCCATGTCAAAGACAACGGCAGGTTTGATTTCATCTGCGTAAGAGGTTGCCGCAGCCATAGCAATGAGTGACGCAGCAGCCGTCTGGAACAGCTTCTTCATTGTGAGAGTCCCATCCCTGTTATTTTTCATTTCAAAAGTTGTCGTTACCGGATTCACACCGGAGTCCGGCGAATATGTTGATCTAAAAGACCGGAATATTCAACCAATCGTTCTCGTACAGGATAAAAATTTGTTCAGTTGGTCAAAATTTTTATTGGTTTAATTGCACTATTTTGTCGCTATTCAATAAATCATTAAGTTTGTTGATTTAAGGTAAGCAACGATTTTGGGGGTATTTGTTGGAGCCTGAATATGAATAAAATTGAGCCTAAGAAGGAATATGCAGCTGAACGGGGGGTTCGTCTCCGCAGGGGACTGCCACCTGATGCCGCTATTTCGAATATGCACCTTTTTGAGGCGATCAACGAACTTCGCCAGGAAATAACTGCGCTTAAGCAGTCCAATGTGGCCGTGCGTCCAACAGCAGAGACCGCTGCAGCAACAAAAAGTTTCAACGATGCCGAAGATGTGCGTCTTGAAATCGCGCAGATGGTCAGAATGATCGGCAAGACAAAAAAAGAAATTGCGGCAATCAAGCATCCTGATGATGTCGACAATCCTTTTGCCAAGTCAACTAATGAGCTTGATGCAATCGTCATGGCGACAGAGTCGGCGACAAACGCAATCCTGGATGCAAACGAGAAGATTGAACATATTGTCAATGAACTTTCCGGGTTGTTGCACGATGATACTGATGTGCAGACGGCTTGCGAAAAAATTGCCGGTAACGTGATCACGATTCTTGAGGCATCAAACTTTCAGGATATTACCGGTCAAAGGATGACCAAAATCATCAATACCTTGCGTTTTATCGAAGATCGTATCGTTGCCATGATCAATATCTGGGGTGTTGAAGCCTTTGTTGATTTGCCAGTAGGGGTCGAGGATGGACGCGATGGCGATGATCAGCTCATGAATGGTCCGGCTGCAGCCAACGAGGGGATTACCCAGGACGATATTGATGCGTTGTTTGATTAGAGAGATATAAGAAATAGAAGGCCTGGCGGACTGCTTCTGAAGTCAGAGATTTTGTCTGAAATGTCTTCCGGAAACGAGAAAAGCGGCAGAAATGCCGCTTTTCTCGCATCTATAAATCAGGTTTTATCTGTAATTCTGGTTTCCTGGGGCTCGCCCAGTTCTTCATCCAGCTGCTCTTTGATGATGGGCGATGAGCTCAGTTGAACAACAAAACCATCTGCTACATGCCGGATTACCCGACCCTCGAAACGTCCAAGACTGTCGACATGAATCTCGATCATCTTCTCGGTTTCTGGTCGCGCCTTTGTTTTAAAGCGTATTCCGCTTCCGGATATATCTTTGCATTCCGCTGGTTGCCAGGAATCGTCAAGAAGAACAAGAGCCTTCAGTTTCCGGGGATGGCGGGTGTAGTCGCGGCGATCTGCTGCGTTTGGTTCCATCTTCTCCCTCCTGTATGGCTTAAATCTGTTTCTTGCTTGTCCTGCTTATAACCTGATTTTGGTTTGCTACTGGTTAATTTTCTTATTCTGTCCGCTGGATCAGATGAAAGCCAAAAGCAGTTTCTACCAGATCACTTGTTTGGCCAGGTTCCATAGCAAAGGTAGCTTTTTCAAACTCGGGAACCATCATACCTGGGCCAAAATGACCGAGATCTCCGCCTTCCTGGGAAGAGGGGCAATCTGAATTTTCTTTTGCGAGCTCGGCGAAAGCAGCGCCATTATCGATCTGGTTTTTCAGATCAGTCATCAAGCTTTCAGCTTCGGCTTTTGTGCGGGTAGCAGTAGAACGCATTGATCCTTCGTACATGAGGAGGATGTGAGATGCGCGTACCTGGTCAGACATAATTTTTCTCCATAAAAAAAACCGCACGTTAGGCGGGGGACGATGCCCTGAACATAACGTGCGGATCTCAATGATCAATGGTGACTTTAAATTATGTTATATTAAATTTGTGCAGAACATCGGCGAGATCGTCACCAAAAGTGTTCCCCCGACGGATGACTCCGACATTCATGGGCAGGGCCTGCATGTCCGGGTGATCCGGTGTCAGGCTGGTGAGAACCGCAACATGGGTATTCCTGGTTGATGGCATTGCCTTGAGCGCACAAGCCAGATCAGCGCCGCCCAGTCGGGGCATAACCATGGAGGTGATAATCAGATCGGGGCGCGTATCCAGTACCATTGTGATGGCTTCAAGAGGGTCGGTTAGCGAAGTTACACGGTATCCGCAGGCCTCCAGCTCTCTTGCAACGACTTTCCCTGCTGTTTTCTGGGGAATGACCAGAAGGACCTCAGTGTTGGTGATTTCAATGTCTTCAACATTGAATGTACTTTTGTGCGGCATACTCCGCACAACTTCGGCAATGGTTGCCTGCGGGAGATCCTCGCCATCCAGCAGAGCAAGAATCCGGTCGCTATAAGTCTGGAGATCTTTAATGTGCTGTGGCTGGAGTTCCGTAACCCCGCCCAGATACTCATCCAGACGATGGGTTATGGCTGCAAAACCGGGAATACTTACTGACTTTGCTTTAAAGCGCAGGTTCGACGAATCCTGGACCAGTTTTTCAGCCGCCTTCTTGCCATCGATATGACCGGTCCGAACCTGTTGAAGTGTAAGCTCGAGATTGGAGGCGACATCCCTTGCTTCATCAAGCATTTCGCTTTCGGCAAGTTTGTCTGCTTCTTCTTCGCTGATCACTGAACCTGATTTATTACTCATCAATCTACCACCTAAATATTCATAATATTTCCAGCACAAGATAACCCCAATGGGTTAATGCTCTGCTAAAATACCTTGATCTGGCTAGATTTTTTAAGAAGACCGGGCTTCTTTAATTTTTACAACTCCAGGGAAAAGGCGCGTTTGCATATCTGGGGCGGGGAGATACTGATGCTTCGTAAAAAAACAGGCTGCCATACTTCATTGATGCCAGCCTGTTTTTGGGAAACTGTCTTTGCCTTTATTAAGAACTTTATTAAGAACCGGAATAAAGAGTTTCCGGAGAAACCGTGACGCCCATGATTTCTTTAATCGTACCTTTGGCATCTACGGATCTATAAAAACAACTGCGTCTGCCTGTGTGACAAGCAACTCCGTGCTGCCTGACTTTAACCAGAATAGTATCACCGTCGCAGTCAATCAGGAAATTCACCAGATCCTGATGCTGTCCTGATGTCTCCCCTTTTTTCCATAGGTTTTTCCTGGAGCGGGACCAGTAGCAAACTCTGCCACTCTGGAGTGTTTCACGTATGGCCTCGGCATTCATCCAGGCCATCATGACGACATCCCCTTTTTCATGATCTTGTGCAATGGCAGGAACAAGTCCCTGCTCATCAAATTTGATCTGGGCAAGAATTGTTACCAGTGTAGCGTCGTCTATTTTTGTCGGCACAAGTTGTTATCCTTCAGTTTCGGACCTTTGGGTCCAGATCATTCTAACGGGATCTTTGACCAAATCCTTGTTATCTGACCATTCTTTTAAAGCCGGCTTCGAGATCGCGAATAAGATCGTCTGTGTCTTCAAGGCCGATATGAAGCCGGAGCAGGGGGCCTTCTGCTGACCATTTGGTTGCTGTACGAATTGAACTTGGATTACTTGGCAGTATCAGACTTTCGTACCCGCCCCAACTATATCCGATACCGTATAGATCCAGATCATTTACCATGGCATTGACCGCAGCTTTATCTACTGGATTGAGGATAATGCTGAAGAGACCCGAGGCACCGGTCATGTCGCGTGACCAGAGAGCATAACCAGGATCTTCAGGAAGGGCAGGGTGGAGAACGCGGGAAACTTCGGGGCGCTGTTGAAGCCATCTGGCAATCTCAAGCGCGCTTTCCTGATGCTGGCGAAGGCGTACAGCCATTGTTCTCAAGCCGCGTTGTGCCAGATAAACATCATCCGGGCCAGAACATTGGCCGAGATGAAAGGTGGTTTCCTTTATTTTCTGGTAACAGGATTCTGTCGTTACAATCAGCCCAAGCATCGCATCGGAATGGCCGACGATGTATTTGGTTCCCGCGTGAACAGAGATGTCCACGCCGAGATCAAAGGATTTGCAAAACAGAGGTGTCGCCCAGGTGTTGTCCATCATAACAAGGATGCCTTTGTTATGTGCAGCCTGTGAAATTGCAGGAATATCCTGCATTTCAAAGCTGTGCGAACCTGGAGCTTCGGTAAAGATAAGTCGAGTATTTTCTTTGATGAGAGACGATATATTTCCTCCGATCAGCGGATCATAATATGTCGTTTCTACGCCCATTCTTTTAAGTACATCGTTGCAGAAGAAGCGGGTCGGAGCATAAACAGAATCTGTAACCAGTATATGATCGCCAGACTGAACAACACTGAGAATGGCTGTGGTTATTGCCCCAAGGCCTGAGGAAACGGCAAAAGCGCCGTACCCCCCTTCCAGTTCTGCAATTGCATTCTCCAGGGAGAAAATAGTAGGCGTCCCCTGGCGGCCATAATTGAGCGTTCCCTTTTCAAACTTGATTGCCGCCCGTGTCTCCATTTCCTCGACGGTGTCAAAGAGGATGGTCGATGCATGATATACAGGGGGGTTAACCACGCCGTAGTTCTGTTGAGGATCACGTCCAAGCTGTGTCACTCGGGTCGTTTGGGAAAATTTTTTGGAGGGGTCTTTTGATGAAGCTGTACCAGTCATGCGTGCTCTCGGGAGAATATACTAAGGGGAGTCATTTTGATGCAGCATCCTTTCTGGCATCGGTCTTGGCAAGCGTTGTGTCGTTTTTTTGCGCCCCGTTTTGCAAAAATATCAGAGTCTTTATCTCTGAAAAAGTGGCTGATGCGGGAATCCTCAGATGGTGGTGTTAGACATAAAAAGGTCTCTAATAGAAGAAATTAACCATAACTGGGGCGCGAAAAAGATTTTCAGGAAAAGAAAATTTTAAAGATAATTATCTGGTTTTGTCTCTAGTCTTTTGATTTTTAATAAAAAAATGAAATCAAGAAAAAATTGTATCCTGACAAAGCAAAAAAGGCGGTTTTCGGAAAGGCTTGTTTAGGTTACTGGTATGGGTATGTTTATTACGTCGGCGATCAAGTCGTATGCCGGTAACGAACAAAATCGGGGCAACTAGATCCTGACGCATTAAACAAAAATAAACGTGTTAAACAGCAGGGAAGACACAAAAAATGAAATTCGGAAAAGTCCTTTTTGCGGCTGCAGCAGCCACAGCGATGTCCACAGCAGCTCAGGCTGGTACTCTAGATGACGTCAAAGCAAAAGGCTTCCTTCAGTGTGGCGTAGCAACACCATTGCCTGGTTTTGCTGCTCCTAACGCTCAGAACGAGTGGGAAGGTCTTGACGTTGACGTATGCCGCGCCGTTGGAGCAGCTGTCTTTGGTGATGCTTCCAAAGTAAAATATACTCCTACCACTTCTAAAGAGCGTTTCACCGTTCTTCAGGCTGGTGAAGTTGATATGCTTTCCCGTAACACCACCTGGACATTCTCCCGTGATGTCAACCTTGGCTTCGAGTTCACTGGTGTGAACTATTATGACGGTCAGGGCTTCATGGTTAACAAAAGTCTCGGTGTTTCCAGCGCGACTGAACTCGACGGAGCTTCTGTTTGTGTTCAGACCGGTACAACAACCGAGCTGAACCTTGCCGATTACTTCCGCTCCAAAGGCATGAGCTACGAGACTGTTCCTGTAGCTACTGCTGAAGAAGGCGCAAAAGTATATGATGAAGGTCGTTGTGACGTTTACACAACTGATGCTTCCGGCCTTTACTCACTGCGTTCGACGCTGTCAGCACCAGCTGATCAGATCGTTCTTCCAGAAATTATTTCCAAAGAGCCTCTCGGTCCTCTGGTACGTCATGGCGATCAACAGTGGGGCGATATTTCCCGCTGGTCTCTGAACGCAATGATCATTGCTGAAGAACTTGGTGTTACATCTGCGAATGTTGATGAAATGCTTTCTTCCGAGAACCCAGAAATCCTGCGTCTTCTCGGTGCTGAAGGTAACATGGGCGAGCAGCTTGGTCTGGATGCTAAATGGGCATACAACATCGTCAAGCAGGTTGGTAACTATGGTGAATCTTTCAAGAGAAACCTTACCGACTCTCTGAACATCGAGCGTGGTATCAACGCTCAGTGGAAAGATGGTGGTCTGCTTTACGCTCCTCCAATGCGCTAAGTCGAGATATTAAAGCCTGATTATATCTGGATGCAGGGCTGCCTTGTTGCAGCCCTGCTACAGATAGTCAGGCTTTAATTTTATAAAATAAAAATAAGCATTTAGGAGGCAGTATGTCGGCTGAAACTGCACAAAATGCCCGTGGGTCGGGTGGAGCTTCGCTCCTATCGGATCAGCGATTCAGATCGCTTTTCTTTCAGGCTCTTGTAATAGGTCTGTTTGGCGCTTTTCTGTTATTCATCATCCTCAACACTGCAACAAATATTGAAAAACGCGGTATCAGTACCGGTTTTGATTTTCTTGGAGTGCCTGCTGGATACGATATCGCCATTTCCCCATTCTTTGAATTCAAGGCGACAGATACCCATGGCACGGTTTTCTGGGTGGGGCTTTTAAACACACTAATGGTTTCCATTCTGGGGATATTTGCGGCGACGATCCTGGGGGTTATTCTCGGGGTGCTTCGGCTTTCTCCAAACTGGCTTATCAACCGAATTGTCTACTGTTATGTCGAAGTAACACGGAACGTACCGCTGCTGTTGCAGATCCTGCTCTGGTATTCAATCTTTCTTGGGTTGCCATCAGTACGGCAGAGCATCTCTATCTGGGATACCTTTATTCTCAACCAGCGCGGCCTGATTGTACCTGAACCGATCCCAACAGCAGGCTTTATGCTGGTTCCAATTTGTCTGGTCATTGCCATAGTCGGCAGTTTCCTCTTTTCAAAATGGGCTCACAAAAAGCAGGATGAAACAGGTAAAATCTATCCCGTTTTGATGACCAGTATCGTGTCAATCCTTGGGTTGCCAATACTGGCGTTTATTGTTGCCGGCTTTCCTCTCGAGTTTTCCTATCCAGAGCTCAAAGGTTTCAATTTTCAGGGTGGTCTTTCAATCAAGCCTGAATTTACGGCCCTCTGGTTTGCGCTGACGCTTTATACCGCGGCCTTTATTGCAGAGACAGTTCGTTCCGGGATTCAGTCTGTTTCCCATGGGCAGACTGAGGCTTCTGAAGCTCTCGGGCTGAAACCCAGCTGGACTATGCGACTGGTAATACTGCCGCAGGCCTTGCGGGTGATCATTCCACCAATGACCAGCCAGTACCTCAACCTTACAAAAAACTCCTCCTTGGCTGTTGCTATCGGTTATCCCGATATCGTCCAGTCATTTGGTGGGGTGACGTTAAACCAGACAGGGCAGGCTATTGAAGTTATTTTCATTACGATGTTGGTGTACCTGACAATCAGTCTGGTAATCTCGGCATTTATGAACTGGTACAACAGCCGTGTTCGCCTGGTGGAAAGATAGGAGGGGCAGATGAGTAGTTTAACTGACCAAAAATATGCTCCTGGTGAGCATCCGGATCTTCCGCCTCCACCTGGCTCTATCGGCGTGGTTGGATGGTTGAGGCACCGATTGTTTTCAAGTGTTGGCAATACAATCCTCACAATCCTTGCCTTCTTTTTTCTATACAAGGTTGGCAATGCGGTTATCTTCTGGGTTTTCACAGGGGCGACCTTTACGGGTGATACTCAGGATGCCTGTACCCAGGGTGGCGCTTGTTGGCTGGTGATCGGAGATCGCTTCCATCAGTTTATGTATGGACTTTATCCACAAGAAGAATATTGGCGCGCTAATATTGTTTTTGTCCTGATGGTTTTTGCTATCGCACCACTGCTGTTTGATAAACTTCCGCATCGCGGAATGTTTCTGATCTTTTCCGCCCTGTTTCCCTTCGCAGCATTCTATCTGTTGAGTGGTGGCTGGGGACTTGAAACGGTTGATACCGCGAACTGGGGCGGGATGCTCCTGACGCTCGTACTTGGTATTACGGGAATTGTTGCCTCTTTGCCGATCGGTATTTTACTGGCACTGGGGCGTCGGTCAAACATGCCGATTGTCAGAACACTCTGTGTTTGTTTTATCGAATTCATTCGTGGTGTGCCTTTGATCACCATTCTGTTCATGGCATCAAACATGTTGCCGCTGTTCCTGCCCGAAGGTGTGAACTTCGACAAGTTGTTACGTGCCCTGATTGGTGTGGCTTTGTTCTCTTCTGCCTATATGGCAGAGGTTATTCGTGGCGGTTTGCAGGCTATTCCCAAAGGGCAGTACGAAGGTGCTGATGCGATGGGGCTGAGTTACTGGCAGTCCATGCGTCTGATTATCCTTCCTCAAGCCCTGCGCATTGTTATTCCAGGAATCGTGAATACCTTCATCGGTCTTTACAAGGATACAACGCTGGTTTCAATCATTGGTCTTTTCGATCTGCTTGGTATTGCGCAGGTTGCTGTTGCCGATGTCAAATGGCGCGGTCTTGCGCCAGAGACCTATGCCTTTATTGCATTGTTGTTCTTCATTTCCTGTTTCTCAATGTCGCGCTACAGCCTCTGGCTTGAGAATAAACTGCACACTGGCCATAAAAGATAAGGAGCGCGTGTTAACATGAGCAACACGAATGTCCAAACTTCAAAGAAAACAGATGAAGTGGCTATCCAGTTAAAGGGTGTTCACAAGTGGTATGGCCAGTTTCATGTCCTTAAGAACATCAACCTGACTGTTGGTCGCGGGGAACGCATCGTGATTTGTGGACCTTCCGGGTCAGGGAAATCAACGATGATCCGTTGTATTAACCGTCTCGAGGAACACCAGCAGGGCGATATTATTGTTGATAATATCGAACTGACGGGGAACCTTAAAAATATCGAAGCAATCCGTCGCGAAGTGGGAATGTGCTTTCAGCACTTCAATCTTTTCCCGCACCTGACTGTTTTGGAAAACTGCACACTTGCGCCGATTTTTGTGCGCAAGATGCCGAAGAAAGAAGCAGAAGAAATCGCGATGCATTATCTTGAGCGTGTGAAGATTCCGGAGCAGGCAGACAAGTATCCTGGCCAGCTGTCCGGTGGGCAGCAGCAACGCGTTGCAATTGCACGTTCATTGTGTATGAACCCGCGCGTTATGTTGTTTGATGAGCCAACATCTGCACTTGATCCAGAGATGATTGCTGAAGTGCTTGATACAATGATCGAGCTGGCGGATACCGGCATGACCATGATTTGTGTAACCCATGAAATGGGCTTTGCCCGCAAGGTTGCTGACCGGGTCATCTTTATGGACGCAGGCGAGATCATTGAGGAAAACAAACCGGAAGAGTTCTTCAACAATCCGCAATCTGACCGGACGAAAAAGTTCCTGAGCCAGATTTTGGCCCACTAGACAATCTTTCGGTTGTTTCAAGTAGAACGGCTGCCGGTGGCAGCCGTTTTTTTATTCCGATTATCTGTTGCCACATGTTCCTGTAGTATATTCTTGGGCCTTTCTCATTGAAGGATGGCTATAATCTGTATCTTGATCAGGGTTCTATCGTGAAAAATATCCATCTTCCGGGCTTTTGGGCAGCCTTAATCGCTGCTTTTTTCCTTGCTTCTGAAGTTGCATTCGCTGGCGAGATCCGAGATGACGTTGAAGACAGGCGATATCTGCGCTGCGGGTATGAAAAGAAAATACTCCCCTTTTCAAAAAAAGATCATCTGGCTGATTTTGCCCAGGAATTGTGCCAGGCATTTGCACTTGCGCTTTTCAGGGATAAAGATGCCTTGAAAAGCGTGACGATCCCTGCAGGAGAAGGAGAAGCTTATCTGCAGGGGCAACGGGTCGATCTTTTGATGCTGTCCCCGAGCCAGAAAGAAAAACCAGCCCAGCTGATGGCGGCACCACTGATTGGTAACCGGTTGACGGTGATGAGTCTGTTTGGGCAAAAAACAGCAGGAGCCCTTGCCGGTAAACGTATCTGTACCCTGTCTCGGCCAGAGTACCGGAGCGGCTTGGCTGTGTTTAGCCAAAAACAGCAGATTAGTTTTAGTGTTGTTGCCTATAAGACAGCTGCTGAACTTCAAGATTCCATCTTGAAACTCGGTTGTACTGCAGTTGCACTCCCTGCTGTTGAGCTGGCCGATTTGCGCAAAGCTATTCGCAGAACATTTCCCCGTCCCCATGTCTGGGAGACAATTTTATCTGGCGGATCTCTGGGTATTGTCGTTGATACAGAAGATCGGGAGTGGCTCAATATTGCCCGTTCGTTCGGGTATGTCTTATTGCAGGCCGAAGTTCTTGGTCTGACAGCCGACAATGTTGACAATACAGCTGCCGTTACACGGAATTCGGTGCTTCTGACCATGCTGGGGATGGAAGGGGATTTGGGAAGCTCACTTGGACTTGATCGACAATGGGCATATCGGGTCATCCAGAGCCACGGTAATTATGGCGAAATTTATAACCGTTATCTTGGAGACGGCAAAGGGCTTGTCCTGGACAAGAAATCCGAAGAGTTGTTGAATGACGAAAGCCTGTTAACGGCTCCGCGGCTTTAATACAGATTTATCCGTCAGTTCCCGGTTGAAAAGAAGGAAGAGATATCAGTCGGGGATCCGAGATTGATTTTGTTTTTTGCTCAACGGGCGTGAATCCACATCGCTGGTAAAGTCCCAAAGCTTTGGGATGGTCTAACGTACAGGTGTTGACGATCAGTTTTTCCGGCGCATAACTCCAGGCGATATCAATCACGGCAGACAAAAGATAGGGTCCCAGCTTGCAGCCGGTAAATTCCGGGATGAGCCCCATATAGGCAAGTTCAATTACGGGTTCTTTTCTGCGATCAAGTTCTGCATAGCCTGCAGGAACGCCTTCAAAATAGAGCACATATATCTCTACAGCTTCATCGGTGATAATGCGTTTTAATTCCTCGTCTGACATGACGCGGCGTTCCCACCAGAGCCAGGGAGAGCCAACTGTATTATAGAGATAGCGATAAAACGAGGTGGTAGGTTTACAGGCTTTGAGCAGCGATGTCTTGTTGTTGTGGGGGGAATTGAGCATCAATTGCTGTGGGCGAGTATGCATTTCAAGATAGGTGATTGTTACATCAAGAAACCCATCAGCTGTACTTCCTGGGGTGATTTTTTTGGGGGGCATCTTAAACTCGCTTTGCCTGATCAGCTATTGTCACTGTTTATGAAAATGGTATGGCAAAATTATTTGTCACGCTTTTTCTCTTCGGCACGCCAGCGCTCTTCAAGAAACCTTTGCCAGCCAAACTGTGATAATACGGCAGGAAGCATGGCGCCAAAATATTGGGGACCTCTTTCTTTTACGGGGCGGTTAACCACCCGATAGGCCACAATGAAACTTATCGTACCAAAGATCACAGCTCCCATGGCCTGACCGGCAATTATGCCTTTGGCTCCGGCATAATAGTCACCTAACCAGATGAAGGGAACCGTACCAAGTGTTGCTTTCCCCCAATTGGCAAAGGTTGACCAGGTGGCCAAATTTATATTGTTGAAGGTTGCATTGGCAATGAACTGAGCGCCAGTAAAGATGAAGCTCCAGGAAACAAATATACAGAAAAATGTTACCAGTTCAGCGCTTGATCCAGTGAGGCTGAACAGTTCGCCAATCTGACTAGCAGAAAGAGCCATCAGGATCGAGGTGGCAAAAACCACAACTGTGATAACCAACAGAGAGCTTTTGAGAGAGTCCTGCACCCTACTTGTAGCGCCTGCACCTATATTTTGCCCGACGATGGGGCCTATCGCTGCCGAGAGGGCAAATACTGCCCCAAAAGCGAAAGGTATGATCCGGCTTATGATCGCTAGGCCAGCAACGGCATCTGAGCCATGGTGGGCAACAGATGTGGTTACGTAGGAGTTTGCAAAGGGTGTTGCCAGACTGGTGAGAGCGGCGGGGATGGCTATTCTGCTAATGGCAAGGATATCACTATACAATCCTCCCTGTGGCCAGAAAACAGAGGCTCCCATATATCGACTCAGATTTACTGCAGCGATTGCGACCATCACCAAGCGAGCAATCAAGGTGGCGGTGGCCGCACCTTCGATATGCATATCCAATGTAAAGATCAGAAAAGGGTCGAGCAGTGCATTTATAACACCCGCAGCAACCGTGGAGATCATCGAAGCCTTGGCCTCGCCAATAGCGCGGAGCACAGCCCCCATAGACATACCAATGGCGATCACGGGAAGGGATGGCACAATGATCTGCATGTATCTGATGCCGTAGTCGAGGGCCTGGCCTTCTGCCCCGACCAACATCAGAAGTTCTTTGGTATAGAAGAACACGGGCAGGGCGATAAGGCCCATCAGTATAAAAGAAACAGCAAGCCCGTTAAAAACTGTCCGCCTGGCCTGATCGCTCCGGCCTTCACCGATTACACGGGCCACCACGGCCGCCAGACCAATGGAGAGGCCGATGCTGATGGAAAAAACAAAGAAGGTAATGGCCCCGGAAAAACCAACAGCAGCGGCAAGAGCTTCCTCCCCCAGAAGGCTAATAAAATACATGTCTGCCAGCTCGACAAAGAAAATTGACATCAGGCCAATTGATGTTGCTGCGGTCATGGAAATGACATGCCGAAGGATGCTCCCGGAGATAAAACGGGCGCTTAATGTCTGGGGCTGCTGTGGGGAGGCAGGTTTCATAAGTAACCGATAGTGCGGACGGACAAAACGATCGAAGGAGACGTAGAAAAAATCTTACGGTCTGGTTTCGACAGGTGTTTCTCCTTCGAGCCCCCATTCGGACCAGGAGCCGTCATAGAGGGAGACCGCTTTGTGTCCGGTAAGTTCCAGCCCGAGGGAAAGCACCGCTGCGGTGACGCCGGATCCGCAAGAGGTAATGACGGGTTTGCTGTAATCCACACCGGCCTTTTCAAATAACTCTTTCAATTCGCTCACGGCCTTGAGGCTGCCGTCTTCCTGATGGAGACGGGTGAAAGGCAGGTTCAGGCTTCCCGGGATATGGCCAGAGCGCAGACCGACTCTCGGCTCTGCTACTGAGCCGCTAAAGCGTTCAGCTGCGCGGGCGTCTAGAACCTGCTCTCGTCCTGTTGTCAGGTTGCGCAGGATTTGTTCCTTGTCACGGACAAGGAAGTTATTGAATCGGGGGGTGAAATGACGTTCTTCCGGGTAAACTCTGTTGTCGTCGACAGGCCGGAATTCCTTGAGCCATTTGGGGAGGCCACCATCAAGAACCGCGACATCCCGGTGTCCAAACAGTTTGAACATCCACCAGACCCGTGCTGCACTGAAGAGCCCCCGCTGGTCATAAACAATAATCCGGTTGCCGTCACCCAGCCCAAGCTTTCGTACCCTGGAAGCAAATTTTATTTCTGAAGGCAGCATATGGGGCAGAGAACTGTCGTCTGCGCAGATATCATCAATATCGAAGAAGACTGCCTTTTCTATATGACTGGCCTGGTAGAGTTCCCGGGCATTTTTGTTCTCGTTGGGGAGGTAGTAGGTCGCGTCGACAACTCTGACATCCGGGGCAGAGAGGTGATCTTGTAGCCATTGTGTTGAAACCAGGGGCGACAGGCCGTCGTGCATTTTTGTTGTTCCTTATTCTTAATTCGTGCTGGCGAGAGGTTAGTCCGCAAAAGTCAGGTTGATGCGGCGGTTCTGTTTGCCCTTGTTTTCAATTTTGCCGATCTTGATCAGACCTATCTCTCCGGTACTTTTCACATGTGTTCCACCACAGGGCTGAAGATCGACAGATGCACCAATCTTGACCAGACGAATCTTTCCAGACCCTCTTGGTGGGGCAACAGACATGGTTCGTACCAGAGAAGGATTGGCATCAAGCTCCTGATCACTGATCCAGTCCTGGGTGATCGGATGATCTTCTTCTATCAGTCTGTTTACGCTTGCCTCGAGGCTTTCCTTGTCTATCTGTGTATCAGGCAGGTTGAAATCCAGTCGGCCTTTGCTGGCACTGATCTGTCCACCGGTAACATCACCGACAACTGACGCGCAGAGAAGGTGCAGGCAGCTGTGTATTCTCATGTGCCCGTAACGATAGTCCCAGTCCAGCTCTGTTATTACATTTGTTCCGACAGCGGGGAGGGGAGCGTCCTCCTTCAGTATCAGGATGATGTCCTCATGGCTTTCGCCTTTTCTGGCTTCGATGATCTCAATACGATCGCCTGTTTCCGTTTCGATCCAGCCGCGATCACCAGGTTGGCCCCCACCTGTGGGATAAAAAATGGATTTGTCCAGGCGGACAATACCTTCCTGAGCGTAGGTTACTGTGGCGCGGCAGGATTTCAGATAGGCATCCTTGTAAAATAAAAGCTCCATGGATTCCTCGGGTAGGTAAAAAGATATGAGTACATCCGCGAGCCAGAGCTGTTGGATACTGTTGGCAACATAAGAAGCGGAAAAGTTATCATGCGATCTGCTGAAGGTGTAGCGTTAATCCCCAAAAAAATGGTGCGTTTTTATTCTTTCCAGCACCGTAGAAACAACAAAGGCTGCAATGATGCAGCCTTTGTTAAGCGGTGTCGGGTGATGATTTTTTTGATCAGGAGACCCATTTGGGCACTGGAAAGCCGTGTTCCTTCAGGAAGGCTGCATTATAGAGCTTGCTGGTATAGCGGGTTCCCAGATCACAGAGCATCGTAACTATCGTATGGCCGGGTCCCATTTGACGTGCCAGCGCCATGGCCCCGGCAATGTTGATGCCGCTGGAGCCGCCAAGGCAGAGGGCCTCTTCTTCAAAGAGTTTGAAAATCAGAGGAACGGCTTCGGCGTCACTGATGCGGAAGGCTTCGTCAATCACTGCACCTTGCAGGTTGGCGGTAATGCGTCCCTGTCCGATGCCTTCTGTAATAGAGGAGCCTTCGGATTTGAGTTCACCGTGTTTGTAGTAGTTGAACAGGGCTGCGCCATGAGGATCAGCCAGGCCAATCACCACATCCTTGTTGTGCTCTTTCAGACCCATGGAAACGCCAGCAAGTGTACCGCCGGTCCCAACCGCACTGACATAACCATCAATCTTGCCGTCTGTCTGTTTCCAGATTTCCTGTGCGGTGGTTTCGATATGCCCCTGACGGTTCGCCACATTGTCGAACTGATTGGCCCAAATCACCCCATTGGGTTCGCTGCCAGCCAGCTCTTGCGCCAGGCGCTGCGAGTAGTGAACGTAGTTGTTGGGATCCTTATAGGGGGCAGCCGGGACCTCGTAGAGATCTGCGCCACAAAGACGCAACATGTCCTTTTTTTCCTGAGACTGGGTTTCAGGAATAACAATCGCGCAGCGATAGCCACGGGCTCTGGCTACAAGGGCCAGACCAATGCCGGTATTCCCTGCAGTGCCTTCAACGATGACACCGCCTGGTTTGAGTATGCCCTTTTCTTCCGCATCCTTGACGATAGCCCAGGCGGCGCGATCTTTAACGGATCCGCCGGGGTTGAGAAACTCGGCTTTGCCCAGGATTTCACAGCCAGTCTCTTCCGAAGCCCGCTTGAGGCGTATAAGAGGTGTGTTCCCGATGCTTTCGATAAAACCGTTGCGAATGTCCATCTTTGTCATCCATTGGTATGGGTTATTGATTTATTCAAATTGTTATAAACGATTATCGTCTTAACGTCTGTCATGGCTTGGTATTTTTTCATGTGCCATTGCTGTGCAGCTGGTCAAACTCTATTGCCATTCTTTGACGAGCTGTTTTTGGTTGAGTTCGAGCCATTGAAGGGCAATAGCCGTGATGGCGTTGGTAATGGCTCCTTCCCGCATGAGCTGGAACGCATCTTCTGCTTTTATCATGTGGGTGCGAATGTCTTCACCTTCTTCTTCCAGGCCATAGGAACTGCGCTGTTCTTGTCGCAGTGTTTCTCCACAGAACAGGGTAATTGTCTCTGAACTGCCGCCGGGCGTCATCAGGAAAGTTCCGATTTTCTTTAATCTGCCAAGGTCACAGCCAGCTTCTTCCTGAGCCTCACGGTGGCTCATGTTTTCGGGCGTTTCGTTCTCCTCGATAATCCCGGCAATGACTTCAAGCAACCAGGGGGGCATGGAGGCAGCCAGCGCGCCAGCCCGAAACTGTTCGATCAGAATAATCTCACCGGTTTTGGGATCAAAAGGCAAAACCGCCGCAGCATGACCGCGTTCAAAAACTTCGCGGGTGATTTCCCCGGATAACCCGCCGTTAAACAGGCTGTGACGGAATCGATAGCGGTCAATACGAAAATACCCCTGGAAAGGGGTGGTTTTCTCGATGACCTCTATTGTTCCCGTTGTATTCATTGTTCCGGTTTCAATAACATTCGTTTTCACATTCGTTTTCATGGGATGAAACTATGGCCTAGCAGATTAAATTACAAGATGTAGTGTGAAAATAAATTATTAACACAAAATTAGTGTTGTTATTGGTTTATGGTAAAATTAATCCTTTGCATCCGCGCAAGTCAGCGCCTGAGAGATTGGCCGTGCGCAGATCTGCTCCGGTGAAGTCAACATCCAGGCATCTGGTGTGAGAGAGATCGGTATCGGTGAGGTTCGCAAGGCGAAGACGGGCACCAGAAAGATCCGCATGGCTGAGGTCGGCGTTTTCCAGGTCTGCCTGATCAAGGCATGCGTTTTTCAGATTAGCAGCAACCTTTTGCCCCTGCGTCCCAAGAATGACCATGGGGGAAAGACGGGCATGGCGCAGGCTGGCCCCGGTCAGATTGGCATTTTCAAGTTTGATGCCCCGCATGTCAGTGTCGCTGAAATCGCTGTTCAGGGCCATGGCATGGGTCAGGTTGGCCATATTGAGGCGACTGGCAAGAAAGGTACAGTTTGACAGGTTGCTAAAGGACAGTTCTGCGGCCTGCAGGTTAATGCCGGCAAAGTCAGTTGCTTGCAGATCATATTTGGTCAAATCAGCCTGTCGGCCCTTTTGCCCAAGCGAATTGATCCAGAGCAGATGACTTTCAAGCAGTTCCCGCAAGGTATGGTCGAGTGTCTCCAGGCTGCGGGGGAGGCTTGTATTGGTCGTGTTCGCATAGCCCAGGTCATTGTTGCTGAAATGGGCGGCAGTAAGATCTGCCCCTTCCAGATTGGTGTTGTTCAGCATTGCACCACTCAAATTGGCGCCATGAAAGACACAACCACTGAAATCTGCATTGGTCAGGTTGGCGCCAATAAAGATCGAACCGCTTACATCTGAATTAGACATGACAGCATCAGTCAGATCAGCGTTGCGAAAATTAACGTTGGTCAGGTTGGTTCTTCGACCGATTACGCGTCCCAGCTTTGCATCGCTCAGATCTGCGTCTTTAAGGTTTATCCCATCGAAACTGGTTGCCTCGTCATTCTTGACCGGCAGGTAGGTTCCATCAGGTTTGCGGATAAGGATAAAGCCATTTCTTACATCTGCCGCAGCAAGTGACGCATTCTCGAGATCCGCATTCTCCAGGCAAACGCCGCGCAGGTCACTTTTGACCAGAGAGCAGCCTTTCATGTTTGCATTCGCAAGATTGGCACCAAAAAGGTTGACACGCGCCAGGCTGGTTTTTTGGAAATTGGCTTCTACGAGTTCAGCCCCGACCATTTCGGCTGTATCCAGGATCTGTTCGGAAAACTTTAATTTCCGGGCATTTTTGAAAGAAAGAAAAAGGCGGGTGCCGCCATTTCTGCCATCCAGGTATTTACGGTGGAGCGCAATGGCATCGTCAACCCAGATCTGGTTGACCCGCTCATGTGTGCCTTTCTGCTCATCCTTCATTCAATAATCCGTTCACTTGGCTTGTCGTGAAGCCGTCCCACTGGCAAGTGTAAGGCTATTAGAGGCGCTGAGGAAGTGTTAAGCTGTTGGCTGGTCAGTAATTCAACTGATTTTGAACTATTTTTGCTGTTTACATAATCTTAGGTTTGTCGTGATATCATCAGCTACCATGCGGAAGTTGTCTTTTTCATATTCCGGCACGTTGTGCCTGCTGTCGCTTTCGATTCTAATGTTGAATCAGGTGAACAGTGCTTTTGCGACTGAAGCAGAGGCAAAGGTCGAAGCCCCGGCAGCGGTTTGGGCTGATGCTGCAAGGCTTCAGCACTGGGATCAATGCGGAGCGGACTATACACCCCCGGCCTGGTGCTCGGATTTGCCTGTTCAGGTAGACGTTGCGAATTCGTTTTCTGAATACAGGGATACGCTTACCCAAAACAAGCAAGCCGAAGCCCAGCGGTTGCTTGAGGCAGCTAAGCTTTTGGAAAAGAAAATCGGGGCCTCAAAAAATATCAAAAGTGGTGTCTTGTACAAACAGGACCTGGAGGCGATTTCCAGGCAAGCCGATTCCGGTGACAAGGATGCTATGGAACTGATGGCCTGGATGTATGTTCAGGGGATGATGCCCAAAACGACGCAGGATATGGATCCC
The DNA here is from genome assembly GCF_027214005.1 of Kiloniella laminariae. Lineage (GTDB taxonomy): Bacteria > Pseudomonadota > Alphaproteobacteria > Kiloniellales > Kiloniellaceae > Kiloniella > Kiloniella laminariae_A. The sequence continues at coordinate 72,383 of NZ_JAPWGY010000009.1, read as the reverse complement.
AAGGAAGCTGCCTATATCTGGTACGGGCGTGCTTATCTTTCCGGCGCGAAGGAAGCCAAGGAAAATATGGACAAGATTTGGCCGACTCTGAATGTCACCCAGCAAAGGCGCATTACTGCACTGTTTGATAAAAAGTGATTCCTGAACAGCTGCCAGAAATTCCCAGAAGAGACCCAAGTAAAATAACCGGGATTCTTAGGGCCGAGTGGCCTGAGGCCGTTATTTGATCAGGCCGAGATCCTGCAGTTCTTTTCTATAACGCGGGTCTTGGCGGTTGATGCTGAAAGCCATCTGAAAATCAAACGAAGCGTTGTTGTTGTCACCCAGACCTTTGTAAAGTTTTCCGCGAAGGTAAAAGATCTCCGGGTCGTTTGGAGCGAGGCGCTGTGCATTGTCAAAGGCCCTGATGGCTTTGTCATAGGCCCCTTGGCTGTATAGGATAATCCCTTTTGTTGTATAGGCCTTGAACGAGCGTGGCTCCAGTTCAATGACATATTCCGTGTCAGTCAGTGCCAGATCCAGAAACCCTGTACAGAGATACGCATGTGCCCGTTTTACATAGGCATCAAGGCTGTCGGGTTCTTCCGAAAGAATGGTGATAAAATGGTCAATTGTCGCGGGTTCAATATAATTTCCCAGATATACATTATCTGGCTGAATTAAACTCTCCCCGATTGAAGGCTGTATCAATATAGATTGCGAGATGTCCTGTAAGGCCGCTGCTGTTTCCTGCTTTTCCTTGAATATCAAACCCCGATTCAGGAGCAGGTCCGGATTTTCCGGAGTCTGTAAAAGTGCCTGATTAAGGATATTCAAGGCTTCATCAAAGTTATTCTGTGCTGCATAGAGATTTGTCAGATTGAGATAGGCATCGGCATAAGCGGGGAGGAGTGTGACAGCTTCTCTGAAGTCTGCTTCGGCCTCGGCGCTGTTCCCCAGTTCAAGATGCAATAGACCCAGATTATTGTGGACGTAAGCCTGGAGCTTTGCGGAGAGATCTCCTTCAGCCAGGGCCTGGTTATAATATTTTATTGCAAGAGAGGAGTCGCCGTTATCTTCGGCTTCTTGTGCAGCCCGCGCATAGACGATTCCGTCTGCTGCGGCAGAAAAATTATGCAGGGTCACACAGGCTGTAAGGCTGAGTACAAAAAATAATCTTGTAAATTGCATGTTGATGCCCCTGTCAGGGCTGAAATTCTATGGTTAATTTGTCGGCAGAGTTTATCCAAGGCAGCAGGGAAATGCAAAGCCTCTGATCTGGGGAAGGTGTTTTATCAATAGGTCTCGGGAGAAACAGGATCGACAAAAACAAAACCCTGACCAGTTTCCCGGTCAGGGTTTTTTAAATGGCTCCGCGAGCAGGACTCGAACCTGCGACAAGGTGATTAACAGTCACCTGCTCTACCAACTGAGCTATCGCGGATCAGTGTTTTCGGCCGCCTCGTTGGCGACGGGTTGGGTTATAACAGCGGTCTCTTAACGTGGCAATGGCTTTTATGTATTTTTTTTGATTTTTTTTTATTCTTTTAAAAACAGTGTCTTGTCTGGTGAATTTGTCAAAGGGTTATGGTTGTTTATTCTGTCTCAAGTTTTGGAATCGCTCAAACATCCGGGAAGGATAAGAAGGGGACTTCTTATGGAAGCAGGACAGCCAATCCGAAGATTATGTAATTTTTAGTTCTGCTTTTTTGTCGGGGGGATTTGATGTTTGGAGGCCCGGGCCGGAATCGAACCGACGTTCAAGGATTTGCAGTCCTCTGCATAACCACTCTGCCACCGGGCCGTCCGGACGAACTCTGTTCGCTGGCAGTGCCGGGATGTATAGTGATCAGTGGGCAGGAGGTCAAGTGGGCAATGTCGATTCCAGCCGCAATAATACGGGCCGGGAACTGCCTCATTTCACCGGTAGAAGTTGCTGGATAAAAAAAAACCGCTTTCTCGTAACAAAATGAACTACTTTATCTGGAAAGCATCCGTACTCTTGGGTATGATCCCCGAAATTTATTCTTAATGATCGGTTGTTTCTATGATGGTCAATTTCCAACAAGCTCGCGTGAATATGGTCAACAGCCAGCTGCGCACCAATAAAGTCACCCACGCTGGTGTTCTGGATGCATTTGAAACTGTGGCACGTGAAGAGTTCGTTCCTGAGGCTTCAAGAAGTGTAGCCTATGTTGATGAAGATCTTGCCGTCGGTCAGGGGCGCTATTTAATGGAACCAATGGTTCTTGCAAGAATGCTCCAGATAATCGAGCCACAGGCGCATGAAACGGCATTGGTGGTTGGTGCTGCAACGGGATATGCGGCTACAGTGCTTTCAAAGCTGGTGAATGCGGTTATTGCCCTGGAATCAGAAGAGAGCCTGGTTACGGGCATGAATGAGACCTTCTCACAGCTGGGAGTCGAAAACGCGGTAGCTGTTGCAGGAGCATTAAACGAAGGCTACGCCAAGCAAGCCGCTTATGATCTGATCGTCCTTGGGGGGGCTGTTGCTGAAATTTCTCCCCAGCTATTTGATCAACTTGCAGAAAAAGGCCGTTTGATCGCCGTGGTTCAGGACAACAAAGCCCGTAACAAGCAGGACCTTGGTCATGTAACTGTGTTTGAAAAACATGCAGGGAAAGTGTCCAGCCGTATTGTGTTTGATGCAAATACTCCGCTGTTACCTGGTTTTGAACCCAAAGCTGTTTTCAGTTTCTGAAGCGGGGCTGAACCGGTTTTTTGACTGTTGGGGCTTGTTCTTCAGGAGCTTGCGCCTACCTATCGTTGATATCTGTTGGAATAATTCGGACTTGCTGTGGTTTCGTATATCCAGTGAAATTGTCTCTGGGATTACCTGTCGCGACTCTGTTTGATTTACAACGAAATTTCTCTGGTTCCTGAGTTTGGCGAACCTCTTTTTTTGAACCTGGTCGGACTAAAATTGGAAATAAAATGAACTGTAAGACAAAAAAAACCAAAAAGAGTCTCTTGAATAGAAGTGCACTTGTTGGTCTTGCCGCTTTTGGTGGGGTAAGTGTCTTTGCATTCAGTGCTCATGCCCAAAGTCTGAATGATGCTCTGGTTAAAGCTTATGAAACGAATCCAACCCTTTCCAGTGCACAGACCGGTTTGAAGTCGGTGAATGAATCTGTTCCCCAGGCACTTTCCAATTGGCGACCCCAGGTTACTCTATCCGGCTCTGCGGGTGTTCGGCGAACAGATACTGATGCTCCGTCAGGGGATTCGACTGATACAACCCAGCCTCTCAATGCGACGCTTCAGGTTACGCAATCTCTTTACCGTGGTGGCCGTACTGTTGCTGCAACCGAGCAGGCAGAAAACCTTGTTCTTGCCCAGCGGGCAAATGTTGTTGCTGTTGAGCAGGATGTTCTGTTGAAAGCCGTATCTGCCTATGCCTCTGTCTGGCGGGATCAGGCCGTACTTGAACTTAATGTTAATAACGAAAAGGTTCTCGCACGTCAGCTTGAAGCGACAAAAGATCGTTTTGAAGTCGGCGAATTGACCAGAACCGACGTTGCCCAATCCGAGTCGAGACTGGCGACAGCGACAGCGAAACGAATAGCCTCGGAAGGGACATTGAACACTTCCAAGGCTGCTTATATCGAGATTGTGGGCGCTGAGCCAATTCAGCTTGAACGGCCAAATCCTTTTGGTACACCACCTGCATCCCAGTCTGAGTTGCTTGGTGTTGCTCTTGAGAACAATCCTTCTGTTCTTGCTGCCAAATACAATGAGCTGGCAGCGATTAAGCAGGTAAGGGAAGTGACAGGTGAACTCTATCCCGAAGTTGCTCTGGTCGGGAGTGTCAGTCGTTCAGATGAAACCTCTTCCAAGGATGTGGACAGTACATCGGGCGAGATTATTGCTCAGGTTACTGTCCCGCTTTACCAGCAAGGTCTGGTGAGCAGCCGCGTGCGTCAGGCAAAGCAGGATGCCAATCAGCGCAGAATTCAAATTGCCGAGCAATCTCGTTCGATTGAACAGCAGGGCGTGTCTTCCTGGGAGAATCTTGTAACTGCGCAAGCCCAGATCCAGTCGTTCACCTCAGCAGTGGAAGCAGCTGAAATTGCTCTTGAGGGAGTTAGGCAGGAAGAGGAAGTTGGAGAGCGGACGATTCTTGATGTTCTGGATGCCGAACAGGAACTGCTTGATGCCCAGGTAAATCTTGTCAGTGCCGAACGAGATGAAGTTATTGCGACCTATCAGGTTTTGGGGGCCATGGGGCAGTTGACGGCCCAATATCTGGGCTTGCCGGTCAATCTGTTTGATCCTGCAGCGGATTATAACAAGGTCCGCGATAAGTGGTTTGGACTTGAAATTGAAAAATAGGGGTGCAAAACCCTTTCTCTTTCAATAATATCTAGCGATCAGTCTGTCTTGAATGTCAGCTGAATAGTGTGTTGGCAGAGAAAGAAGCGGTGGGACAACATTTCAATGAGTAATCAAGAAACCCAGGGCGAACCGTCGATGGAAGAAATTCTGGCGTCTATACGCCGGATAATATCTGAGGATGGTCCCGAGGGTGAAGATGCCCCGAAAGCTGCGGTTGCTGCAGAGGAAGAATCCGAGGCTGAGGCAGAAGATGATATTCTTGACCTGACCGAAGAGGTTGTCGAGGAAGAGGAAGTGCTTGCCGCTGATGAGGCTGATGAACCTGAAGAGGAAACAGCCGAAGAGCCCGTGCCCGAAGAAGACTCAATTGAAGAAGATTTCCGCAATACCTTTGAAAACCCAGAACCTGAAGAAGAGATAGAGGAAGAGGATCCCTTTGAGGCGGTTGAAGAGGACCTGTCTCTCGAAGAGGAAAGCCAGCCTGAAGCAGAGCCCGAGCCAGAAGAAGACCTGTCATTTGAAGAAGAAGCTCCTGTTGAGGAATCGGTAGAAGTCGACTTTGACGAAGAAGGCGATGATCTGGATCTCGACCTGGATGTATCTGATGCGGTGAGCATTCTTCAGGAGGAAACCCAGGATAAGGCGGCTTCTGCTCTATCCGAGATTGCGCGTGCAGCGGTTGTCCAACGATCACTGGCGATTGGTACTGGAAAAACGCTTGAAGACATCGTGCGCGAAGCACTGGTACCAGAGCTTAAAGCCTGGCTCGATGTGCGGCTTGGCCCTATGGTCGAACGCATTGTCCGGGAAGAAATAAAGAAAATGGTGCGCCGGGCCGAAGATTTATAAGGCCCGGTCTTTTCTTTTTTCTTTTGAACTGCTAGCAACAACTAGCATTATTTCACATTGAATTATTGAGTAAGAGGAACCCAGCAATGCTGGAGAAAACCTATTGCCCCGACCAGGTTGAGGCGAAGCAGTACGCACGTTGGGAAAAATCTGGTGCTTTTGCGGCCGATCCAAATTCCCAGGCGACCCCCTATACCATCATGATGCCGCCTCCAAATGTGACGGGCAGTCTGCATATGGGACATGCTCTGACCTTTACGCTTCAGGATGTCCTGATCCGGTACAAACGGATGCGCGGCCATGATGTGCTTTGGCAGCCGGGGACAGACCACGCAGGCATTGCCACGCAGATGGTTGTCGAACGTCAGCTGGCTGAAAAAGGTATTTCTCGGCATGATCTGGGGCGCGACAAGTTCCTTGAGAGTGTCTGGGACTGGAAAGAAAAATCCGGCGGGACAATTGTCAAGCAGCTCCGTCATCTTGGGGCCTCAGCTGACTGGCCACGCGAACGCTTTACCATGGACGAAGGTCTGTCGGCTGCGGTGCGCAAGGTTTTTGTCCAGCTGCATAAAGAAGGCCTGATTTATAAAGACAAGCGTCTGGTAAATTGGGACCCCAAGTTGTTGACGGCGATTTCCGATCTGGAAGTCCAGCAGAACGAGGTCAATGGTAATCTCTGGCACTTCCGCTATCCTCTTGAAGGTCAGGACGGTAAATATATTGTTGTGGCAACAACACGTCCGGAAACCATGCTGGGCGACAGTGGTGTTGCGGTTCATCCTGAAGATGAGCGTTATAAGGATCTGATTGGCAAAAATGTCGTTTTGCCGATTGTTGGCAGGCTGATCCCGATTGTCGCAGACGAATACGCTGATCCTGAAACAGGATCAGGCGCGGTGAAGATTACGCCAGCTCATGATTTTAACGATTTTGAGGTTGGCCGGCGTTGTAATCTGGAAATGATCAACGTTTTTGATAAACATGCCCGTATTAACGAGAATGCACCTGAAGCCTATCAGGGCATGGATCGTTTCGAAGCGCGCAAGAAAATTGTCGCTGAATTTGAAGCACAGGGTTTACTGGAAAAAATTGATGACCATCTGCATACGGTCCCACATGGAGATCGTTCCGGGGTTCCGATTGAGCCCTGGTTGACGGACCAGTGGTACGTAGACGCTGCCACGCTGGCCAAGCCGGCGCTTGAGGCTGTCGAGACGGGGAAAACCCAGATCGTGCCCAAACAGTGGGAAAACACCTATTACGAATGGATGCGTAACATACAGCCATGGTGTGTCTCACGACAGTTGTGGTGGGGGCATCAGATTCCGGCATGGTACGGCCCCGATGGCGAGATCTTCGTTGAAGAGACTGAAGAAGAAGCCCAGGCCGCCGCATTGGCTCAGCTCGGTCAGGCTGTTGAATTAACCCGGGATCCCGACGTTCTTGATACATGGTTCTCTTCTGCCCTCTGGCCGTTTTCTACCATCGGCTGGCCCGAACAGACCGCAGAGCTGAAGCGGTATTATCCAGGTGATGTTCTGGTGACCGGCTTTGACATCATCTTCTTCTGGGTTGCCCGGATGATGATGATGGGCATGCACTTTATGGACGATGTTCCTTTCAAAACCGTTTATATCCACGCGCTGGTGCGTGACGAGAATGGCCAGAAAATGTCCAAGTCCAAGGGCAATGTAATTGATCCGCTTGAAACAATTGCAGAATACAGCTGTGATGCGTTGCGATTTACCCTGTCTGCGATGGCAGCGCCGGGGCGGGATATCAAGCTGGCGTCTTCGCGTGTTGAAGGGTATCGCAACTTTGGGACCAAGCTTTGGAATGCAGCACGTTTCAGTCTGATGAATGGCGCTGTCCTGGATCCCAACTTTGACCCCTTGACCTGTAAACAACCTGTTAACCGCTGGATTGTTGGGAAAGTTGCTGCTGCAACAGCTGCAGTTGACAAGGCCCTTGACGACTATCGTTTTAACGATGCGGCAAATGCGCTCTACAAGTTTGTCTGGAATGAATTTTGCGACTGGTATCTCGAATTTACCAAGCCGGTTCTCGCCAGCGGCGATAGCGAAGTCGAAAAAGAGACGAAAGCAACGATTGCCTGGACTCTTTCCCAGATTTTGCATCTGTTGCATCCGATTATGCCTTATATCACGGAAGAACTTTGGGAGACCATTGGCGGAGAGGGGGCTGGCCCCTTGATCTCTGCGGTCTGGCCGACTTTCGACGAGCGGTATATTGATGCCGCGGTTGAAAAAGAGATGGATTGGGTCATTCGCCTGATTACAGATATCCGGGCAACCCGTGCTGAGTTGAACACCCCGCCAGCCCTGAAAGCTCCCTTGTTGCTCAAGGATGGTACCGAGGAGATCAAGGCGCGGATTGCAAGCTATGAGAATGTGATCAGTTGGCTTGCCCGTCTTTCATCGCTTGATGCCATTGAAGGGGATCTGCCGAAAGGGGCGATCCAGATTGTTCTGGATGATGCGACGTTTGCCCTGCCTCTGGAAGGGATTGTCGATGTTACCCAGGAAAAAGCCCGCCTGAGTAAGGAAATTGAAAAGACTCTTTCGGAAATTGAAAAAATCGACAAGAAGCTGGCCAATGAACAGTTCATTTCGAAAGCACCGGAAGCTGTGGTTAAAGAACAGCACAGTCGCCGTGATGATTTTCAGGCGACATTGAACGAGTTGAATGCTGCAGTAGAGCGTTTGGCTGATCTGTAAAATTCTGACTTCTGTGTGATGAAAAAGCCGCTTCTGAAGCGGCTTTTTCTTTTGGCCTTCACAGCCTTTTTGTTGCTGTTTCACTGAAATCGAGGGAGGCGTACCGGAAAATCCGCGTTGTATACGTTTTATTACGTATTTTATCTATCAACAGTCAGCGCTAACCTGCTGTTATGATGACAGAGTTGAAAACGAGCTTCGTTAAGCAAAAAAAACTGGTCAAGAGACGCCTGCCAACTCAGCAGCGCTCGAGAGAAAGTGTTCGGCGTATTCTGGATGCGGGCGCAAGCCTTCTGACCTCGATTAGCCTGGACCGACTGACGACACGTCGAATTGCAGAAGTCGCCGAAGTCAATATTGCCTCGCTCTATCAATTTTTCCCAAACAAGGAAGCAATTATTCTGGCGCTCTACGAGCAGTGGCTTGATGAGGTTGGAGCTGCTCTAGATGAGATTGAAGGTTCTTTTCCACCTGACAAAACGGATATAGCTCTTTTCTGGGGAAATATCTTCAAGGCTTTAGCGAACACAAAGACCAGCGCAATCGTTAAGGATCGCTTGCAAAAGGCTATGGGAACCAACAAGGACCTGGCACAGCTTGATTTGATTCATAGCCAGGTTCTGACCGAACGTATGGCTGGATATATGAAGCAGCAGGGAGCTTCGATACCTGACAGGGAACTGAATGATCTGGCGTTGTTGCTTTTCCATTTTGAGCGGGCACAGGTGGCACCGCTTTCTCAGGTATCCGGTGACGTTCGTTCCAGAATGCTTGATGCAGGACAGGAGGCTTTACTCCGGATTGTGCGCGGTGCTTTCCCAACTCCAGACTAAACCCTGCCGACTATAAAGAATTCAAATCAAAAGGGCCGATGCTATCAAGCACCGGCCCTTTTTAACGTCATTCTGCGTGACGGTTATTCTTCGTCATGCTGGTTTACATCACGATATGCACCCCGATCAGCCGAAGTGGTAAAGTGTGCATAGGCCTTGAGGGCACCACTGACTTTTCTGGGACGAGGTTTGGCTGGCTTCCAGGCGGCTTTGCCCCGCGCATTCATGGCATCCCGGCGGCGTTGTAGTTCCTCGTCACTGAGGAGCACATTGATGGTCCGATTGGGGATATCGATTTCAATGGCATCCCCAGCCTCCACCAGGGCAATCGCGCCACCCTGGGCTGCTTCCGGAGAGACGTGCCCGATGGAAAGACCGGAAGTTCCGCCAGAGAAGCGCCCATCGGTCAGAAGGGCACAGGCTTTGCCAAGTCCCATGGATTTGAGATAGCTGGTCGGATAGAGCATCTCCTGCATGCCTGGGCCGCCTTTGGGGCCTTCATAGCGGATGACGACAACATCGCCCTCGACAACTTCTCCACCAAGTACACCGGCAACTGCAGCTTCCTGGGATTCAAAGATTTTCACCGTGCCTTTGAATTTGAGAATGGAATCATCAACACCAGCGGTTTTAACGACGCAGCCATCCACAGCAATATTGCCAAATAGAACAGCAAGACCGCCTTCCTGACTGAAGGCGTGTTCGCCATTACGAATACAGCCGTTAGCGCGATCATCATCAAGTGAGGAATAGTATCTGTCCTGACTGAAGGCCTGGGTTGTTCTGACGCCGCCAGGTGCTGCGGAATAAAAGGTTTTGGTTGCGGGGTCATCTGAGCGGACAATGTCCCACTTGTCGATGGCCTCGCCGAGAGTTTTTGCATGTACAGTTGGTCGGTCCCGATGGATCAGGCCAAGGCGATCCAGTTCACCGAGAAGGCCCATAATCCCACCAGCCCGGTGGACGTCTTCCATGTGATATTTGGCTGTCGATGGAGCAACCTTTGCCAGCTGTGGTACCTTGCGCGAAAGATTGTCTATATCAGACATTTTGAAATCAACACCACCTTCCTGGGCCATGGCCAGAATATGTAGGATCGTGTTGGTGGAGCCGCCCATGGCAATGTCGAGTACCATCGCGTTCTGATAGGTTTCAAAAGTCGCAATCCCGCGGGGGAGGACGCTTTCATCACCCTGTTCATAATAGCGTTTGGTAATGTCGACAATCCGGCGACCGGCTTCCTTGAACAGTTCACCGCGCAGTTTATGGGTTGCGAGCAAAGAGCCATTGCCAGGAAGGGACAAGCCCATGGCTTCGCTGAGACAGTTCATGGAGTTGGCTGTAAACATACCGGAACAGGAACCACAGGTGGGGCAGGCGGAGCGTTCGATCGCTGCGACATCCTCATCGCTGACGTTAGGGTCAGCAGCATCAACCATGGCATCAACCAGATCAAGCTTGCGTTCTTTGTTGTTGAGAATGATCTTTCCGGCTTCCATCGGCCCGCCAGAGACAAAAATTGCCGGAATGTTGAGGCGCATGGCAGCCATCAGCATGCCGGGTGTGATCTTGTCGCAGTTGGAGATACAGACGACCGCATCAGCGCAGTGGGCGTTGCACATATATTCGACAGCATCGGCAATAACTTCACGGGAAGGCAGACTGTAGAGCATGCCATCGTGGCCCATGGCAATGCCGTCATCCACCGCGATGGTGTTGAATTCCTTGGCAACACCGCCAGCCTTTTGGATCTCTTCAGCAACCAGTCCACCAAGGTCCTTCAGGTGGACATGTCCGGGAACGAACTGGGTGAAAGAGTTGGCAATTGCGATGATCGGCTTACCAAAGTCGTCATCCTGCATGCCGGTTGCGCGCCACAGGCCACGGGCTCCTGCCATGTTGCGGCCATGTGTGGAGGTTCTGGAACGATACTCTGGCACGGCTTTATCCTAACGTTACGTCGTAGATGAGTTTATGGTTGTTGTAAGATAATTAGGAAATCCATGGCTATACGTCCATGGTTATTTCATAAAATAGCGATAAATTTTGCATCCCTTATCTTACACCGGTGATACAGATCCAGAATCATTTCTGCCTGTATCCAGTTTTTCTGATACTTAACCCGCGAGGGAGTTCCTCGGGACTGAGCAGGGGCAAACTGCTGTGTCTGAAAAGAGGGATCAGAGCCATGCCGCTGAAAAAGCCAATAATATGCGCCCACCAGGCAACACCGGATTCATGATTTTCAACGGCGATCAGAGCAGACACAACCTGAAATCCGATCCAGAAGATCAGTAACAGATAGGCCCGAATAAATACAGGAATCGTAAAGATCGGCACCAAAACCTTGGCGCGGGGGTATTGTATCAGATAAGCCCCCAGAATACCCGAAATTGCACCGCTGGCACCAATGATCGGCAATTGGGAACCAGGAGAAAGGACGGCCTGCCCCAGACCTGCTGCAGCACCGCAGGTTGCGAGAAAAAGCAAATACCGGCGGTGACCCATGGCGTCTTCAATATTATCCCCGAAAACCCAGAGGAAAATCATGTTCCCGGCAAGGTGCATGAAGTCGGCATGGAGAAAGTTGTATGTCACAAGGTTGAGATAGGGCGAAACCCAGTTGATGGCATCTGCGCGTTCGGCATTCCCCATAAGAACATCGGGGATTAAGCCAAGGGCAAAAATCATCTGTCCCATTGTCTCTTCCGGCAGAAAAAACTCCAGGGCAAAAATAATGACACAAAGAGCAATACCTGCCCAGTTAACCCAGGGTTTCTCAATCAATATGCGGGGGAGATTGTCAAAAAGCGGGATAAACATCCCCTATCTCACGCTGCTGCTTTGTGGTGGATATCGAGTTCGCAATAAACCGGTGTATGATCAGAGGGAGATTCTTTTCCACGGGGTGTCTTGTCAATTGCTGAAGCTGTCAGGAGATCAGCAGCCTGGGGAGAGAGCATCATCAGGTCAATGCGGATGCCGTTATTATGCTGGTAGGCCTCTTTCTGGTAATCCCAGTAACTGTAGACATGGGCTTCCTTGTTCAGGCTGCGCCAGGCCTCGTTGTACCCCAGATGCTCCAGCGCCCGGTATCGATCACGAGAGGCGGCATGCGTGTGTGCGCTGCCATCAAAGCGGCGGGGATCAAACACATCATCGTCTGTCGGGATCAGGTTGAAGTCCCCGGCAAGGATGGTCGGTTGTTCCGTTTTCAGCAATGCTGCTGCATGCGCATTGAGGCGCTCCATCCATTTTAGCTTGTAAGGGAATTTTGTCGCGTCAGTCTTGTTATAATTGTTATTGCCGTTGGGCAGATAAATCGAGGCAACACGCACCCCAAAGGTTGTTCCTTCGACATAGCGGGCATGATCATCCTCGCTATCCCCGGGCAGTTCCCGAATGACATCGGTAATCGGGGCCTTGGAAATCAGGGCAACACCGTTGTAGCTTTTTTGACCGACAACCTCGACGTGATAACCGAGCTCTTCAAATTCCAGATAGGGGAACTTTTCTGCAACGGTCTTGAGTTCCTGCAGCAGCAGGACATCAGGGGATGCTTCCCGGATCCATTCAAGTACGTTCGGCAGGCGCTTGTTGATGGAGTTTACATTCCAGGTTGCGATCTTGATCATTGGTGTCAGAAACTCCGGGGTCGGGACAGATGTTCTAATTTACAGAATGTTTTACTCAGATGGCGAAGGAGGTACCGCAGCCGCAGGACGCCGTGGCATTGGGGTTGGTGATCCGGAAAGAGGAGCCCATCAGGTCTTCGACAAAATCAATTTCGGAACCATTGAGCAAATCGAGGGACATCTGATCAATAACGGCCGATGTGCCATCAGTAGCGAAGGTCAGGTCGTCGTCATTGACTGTGCTGTCAAAGGAAAAGCCGTATTGGAAACCAGAACATCCGCCGCCTGAGACCGTAATGCGCAGCATCAACCCGGGGTTCCCTTCCTGTTCTGCCAGCCAGGCAACACGTTTGGCTGCACTGGGTGAAAGAGTAATAAAAGGAGATTGTTCTTCTGTACTCATACTTGCTCCGCCGACCTATGAGACGCTGTTGATCCAGATCCTATCCTAATCGTCCAGGCGGATCATGAAAACCGTTATTCACGGATGATCAAAGTCCGACTGTAAAACAAGGATATTATCTATACCTATGTAAGCTGCTTTCAGGGTCTGTCAATCCTTCAGGGTGAAGTCTTGAGAAAAGCCTTTGACGGGATGACTTCCAACAGAGGGACTCCAAGGCGTGTTTTCAATAGAAATCCCTTTGACTAAGTTACGCATACCGCTAGTCTTTGCCGATGCAAAACAGCGATTCGATCAGGCCTTACGCCTCCTTGCCGGAAAACTCAAGAGGCCGTCTTCTCAAGGAGCCGGAGAGCAAAAACCGTACGGCATTTCAAAGAGACCGGGATCGCATTATTCATTCCGTGGCTTTTCGACGTCTTCAGTACAAAACCCAGGTTTTTGTCTATCATGAAGGGGATCATTTCAGAACTCGTCTGACCCATTCACTTGAAGTGGCACAGATCGCCCGGAGCCTGAGCCGAACCCTTGGCGTGAACGAGGACCTGGCAGAGACGATAGCCCTGGCACATGATCTGGGGCACACTCCTTTTGGGCATGCGGGTGAAGATGCTTTGCACGAGATGATGCTGCCTTTCGACGGTTTCGACCATAATGAACAAACCTTTCGGGTGGTGACACAGCTGGAGCGGCGCTATGCAGACTTTAATGGCCTGAATCTTTCCTGGGAAAGTCTGGAAGGAATTGCCAAGCATAATGGCCCAGTTGCAGGGCCGCTCAGTAAAGAAGCGATCGTTCCGGAAAGCATGCGAAAGTACTGCACAAACGCAATCGATCTGGAATTGGCATCATTTGCAGGATTGGAAGCGCAGATCGCCGCAATCTCAGATGATATCGCCTATAATAATCACGATATTGATGACGGGATCCGGGCAGGACTTTTTAAAGTTGGGGATTTGCTGGATTTACCGGTTGTCGGTGATATCTTTCGCGAAGTTGAGCAACGGTATCCGAATGTTGGACAGGAAAGTCTGGTCCATGAAGCGGTCAGGCGTCTTGTTGATCATATGATCAGTGATGTGCTGGCTGAGACAGGGCGTCGGCTTGAGCAGGCGATGCCGCAGTCTGTTATTGACGTTCGGGCGCAGCCACAGGCGCTGGTGGCTTTTTCCGATCAGTTCAAGCTTGCTGAAAAAGAGCTGCGGGCTTTTTTATTCGGGCGTATGTACCGCCATGAAAAAGTCAAAGAGATGCGCGAACGTGTAAAGCAGGTTGTGAGAAACCTCTTTTCACATTATTCAGAGCATCCAGAGGGGCTTCCTGACTATTGGCGTCTGGAAGCTGGAACAAAATTGACAAAGCGCAGCGCACGTTTGATCGCGGATTACATCGCTGGTATGACTGACCGCTATGCTTTTGAACAACACAGACAGATTTTTAATCTGGATTTTGAGATAAAATGAACGTTTTCAAAGACCTGAGAAATAAGATTGTAGCACAGCTTGAAGAGATGGCTGTTTCTGGCGAAATTCCTTCTGGCCTGGATTTTTCCCGGGTTTCTGCCGAGCCGCCACGAGACTCTTCTCATGGAGATATCTCGACCAATGCCGCGATGGTTCTGGCCAAACCTGCTGCGATGAAACCTCGGGATCTGGCCGCTCTGCTGGCAGCGCGTCTTGAGAATCTTGATGTTGTAAATTCTGTCGAGATTGCTGGACCCGGCTTTATCAACCTGCGCCTGGAGGAAAAACTCTGGCTGGAGCAGATCGGAACCATCCTCAAGTCTGGTCTTGCTTATGGTAATTCCGATATGGGGCAGGGCGAGAAGGTCAACGTTGAATATGTCTCTGCTAACCCGACAGGTCCTCTGACGGTCGGACACGCCCGTGGGGCTATTGTTGGTGATGCCCTGGCATCGTTGCTTGCCAAAGTCGGCTATAATGTTTGTCGGGAATACTACATCAATGATGCAGGGAACCAGGTTAACGTTCTTGCTGGCTCAGCCTATCTCAGATACCGCGAGGCACTTGGTGAGGATATCGGGGAAATCCCGGCTGGATTTTATCCGGGTGAATATCTGATTGATGTTGGCAAGGCACTGGTTGCGCGTGACGGGGACAAATGGCTGGGCAAGGAAGAAAGTGTCTGGTTGCCGGAAGTCAGAAAGTTCGCCATTGCCGAGCTGATTGATCTGATCAAACGGGATCTGGCAGCTTTGGGTGTTGTGATGGATCTCTATTCTTCCGAACGTGAACTGGTTGAAGCCGGAGGCGTTGAAGAAGTCGCCAAATTCCTCAAGGAACACAATCTGGTCTATACGGGGGTTCTGGAGCCACCAAAAGGCAAAACACCGGATGATTGGGAACCCCGTCCACAGACGCTGTTCCGTTCAACTGATTTTGGGGACGATGTTGATCGTCCGATCCAGAAATCTGATGGCAGCTGGACCTACTTTGCTGGTGACATGGCCTATCACCTTGATAAATATCGCCGCGGTTTCAAAAACATGATCAACGTCTGGGGCGCGGATCATGGTGGCTATATCAAGCGGATGCAGGCTGCGGTCACCGCCCTTACCGAGGGGCAGGGATCGCTTGATGTCAAAGTCTGTCAGCTGGTCAACCTCTTGCGCGATGGCGAAATGGTCCGGATGTCCAAGCGTTCGGGGAATTTTGTGACCTTGCGGGATGTGATTGATGAAGTTGGGAAAGATGTTGTCCGCTTTATCATGCTGACCCGCAAAAATGATGCTTCGCTTGATTTCGATCTGGTCAAGGTGCTGGAGCAGAGCCGTGACAACCCTGTGTTCTATGTTCAGTACGCACATGCGCGGGCTTGTTCTGTGTTAAAGAACGCCAAGTTGGAAATTCCGACGCTGGATCTGACGCAGGAAAAACTCTCCGGAATTGATTGCTCCTTGTTGAATAGTGATGGGGAACTGGCGCTGGTTCGCAAGTTGTGTGAATGGCCCCGCCTGCTTGAAAGTGCGGGGGAAGCCCACGAGCCGCACCGTATCGCCTTCTATCTTTACGAGTTGGCTGGAGAACTGCACGGCCTTTGGACCAAAGGTAAAGATGATGCAAGCTTGCGGTTTATCCTGGTTGATAACCCTGCCTTGACTGAAGCCAGAATGGCTCTGGTAAAGGCAACATCACTGGTAATTGCGTCGGGACTTGATGTGTTTGGCATTGAACCTGTTGAGGAAATGCGCTGATGTCTTTTAATGATTCTGGTAACTCGTCCAGAGGAACTGGTGACGGTCTTCGCGAGTTTGAAAAAGTCCGCGAAAAAGAAAGCCTGCGTGCGACGACCGATCGCGATGATAGTGGGCGATCTTTTGAAACGGATAGCTTTCCCGATGATGAATATTGGGAAGATGATGTTGATTCTGATCCCGGTGAAGGTTTGTTTCGAAAGCTGATTCCTGTCGGGTTGGGGCTGATTGTTGTCTCCGTCATTGGCGGTGGTATCTTTTTCATCCTTGGGGATAGTAATGGACCTGACCAAACAGTTCCAAATACGATCCCGCTGATCGAAGCTGAAACCACCCCTGAAAAGACCAAGCCGGAAGAACCCGGAGGGATGGCGGTGCCTCATCAGGACAAGCTGGTCCTGAATGAAGAGGACGCTGCAGTGAATTCCGGACAGGTGGAAAAGCTATTGCCGCCCCCAGAGGTTCCCCTGTCGCCAGTTGTGACCGATGTTCCTGTTGAAGCTGAAACGGCTCCGGTGTCTGAGGGAGAAGCGACAGCTGTTGCAGAAATACCCGAAAACCCTGTTGCACTTCCTCCGGAAACACCGGTGGAAGAAGCGCCTGTGGTCTTGGCGCCCCCGCCTGTGGTCGAGGGCACAAAAGAAGTTGAATCTGTTCTGGCACCACCACCAGTTCCAGAAGCAAGTCAGCCTGTTGCCGAGCCGGCTAGTCCAGAAAAACCTGTTCAAAACGCTGCAACGGGTGATTATGTTCTTCAGCTGGCCTCGCTCAAGAGCGAAGCGGATGCGATGACAGAATGGAAAAATATCCAGCGCAAGCTGTCTGACCTTCTTGGTGATAAACAGGCCATTGTTGAAAAGGCCGATATTTCCGGAGTAGGTGTTCGTTATCGCCTTCAAACCGGTCCTTTCGCGGACAAGCAGGCCGCCAGCGATTTTTGTGAAAAGCTGAAGGCAGCCAAGAGAGATTGTCTGGTCAAGAAGGTCAAATAGCATGATAGGGCGGGGGTATTTCTGTGGCACAGAATTCGGTAATCTTCGGATGCGAAGGACATTGTCTGACGGCCTGGGAAAAAGGTTTTTTTTCAGAGACCAAGCCTTATGGCTTTGTCCTTTTTGGCCGAAACTGTGATACCCCCGAGCAGATCAAACGTCTGATCGACGAATTGAAGACGCTGAGCGGGCAGGATGATTTGCCCGTTCTTGTCGATCAGGAAGGCGGACGTGTTGCCCGGTTACGCCCTCCACACTGGCGCAAGACGCCAGCTGCTGCTGTGTTTGGAAAGCTGTACGAGGTGGATGCAGACAAAGCGCGACGTGCGGCTTACCTGAATGCCTGCCTGATTTCCAGTGAACTTACCCAACTTGGCTTTACCGTTGACTGTGCCCCTGTGCTGGATCTGACAATCCCCGGCGCTCACGAGATTGTTGGGGATCGTTCCTATGGGGCTACACCAGAACAGGTCGCTGAACTTGCCCGGTCTGTGAGTAACGGCTTCCTTGATTGTGGCATAATGCCTGTGATCAAGCATTTGCCAGGGCATGGGCGGGCACTGGTGGACAGTCACAAGGAATTGCCTCGTGTCAGTACACCCAAAAGCGAACTTGTCCGCAGCGACTTCGAAGCCTTCAGGCTGATGAAGGATTCTCCCTGGGGCATGACAGCTCATGTTATATATGAGGATATCGATCCGGATCATATTGCAACTGTTTCCCCAAAGATTATCGGCGAGATTATCCGCAAGGAGATCGGTTTTGAGGGGATTTTGCTTTCTGACGATCTTTCGATGAAGGCGATGCAGGGCAGTTACGAGGAAAAGGCACGTTCTTGTCTTGCAGCGGGATGTGACATTGTCCTGCACTGTAATGGCGATCAGGGCGAGATGTCTGGCGTGGCTGCGGGGCTGGCCGAAATAGACGACCAGAAACGATTACGACTGGACCGGGCTTGGAAATTGCGCAGAAGCCCCCCATGTGACAGTCTGCATGCTTCTGCAGAGTTGAACGACCTTCTTTCTCCCTATTGGGTGTGATCTTTTTACATAACCGGAATTTTATCGATGATGGATATTAGTACGTTCCTCTTCGGAGCGTCCGTTTGGGCCTTGCCTGTGTTGTTTGCAGTTACCCTGCACGAGGCGGCGCATGCTTATGTCGCCTACCGTCTGGGTGATGATACGGCCTATAAACTGGGCCGCGTGACCCTTAATCCACTCAAACACACAGATCCTTTTGGTACAATTCTGCTGCCAGCGGTTCTGATTTTCTCAGGGTCGCCCTTTATTCTTGGCTGGGCCAAGCCAGTTCCTGTTAGATTTGGACGACTGGGAAACCCCAAACGAGATATGATCTTTGTTGCCCTGGCTGGGCCCCTGAGTAACCTCTTTATCGCTCTCGTTGCTGCGATTGGTATTGCTATCATCGGCATCATTCCGGATATCGCGACAGCATGGGTTCTTCAAAATTTAAGAAATGCTATCGTTATCAATTTGATACTAGCAGTCTTTAACATGCTGCCGATCCTCCCTCTTGATGGTGGACGTGTTTTGACAGGTCTTCTGCCAATACCACTTGCAATCAAGTTTTCACAGACTGAACGTTTTGGTATGGTGATCCTATTGGTTCTGATTTTTGCACTTCCATTCGTCGGAAGGGAGTTTGGTATGAACCTGAATATTATTGGATATATTATTGGAACAGCTATCGATGGCGCGAGACCTTTTTTTGAGGCGATAGCTGGTCGTAATCTTTTCTAACTATCTTGGAATTCTGTGACAGACACATCGCTTTTCGAAGAAGACAATCTGGATGATAAAGGTGTGGCGCTCTCTGCGTTACACCCGCTTATTCTCGATCTTGAGGGTTTCGAAGGGCCGATTGATATCTTGTTGCAGCTGGCCCGGGATCAGAAGGTTGACCTGACCCAGATTTCCATTCTGGCACTGGCGAACCAGTATATCTCCTTCATCCAGCAGGCACATGAACTAAGGCTTGAGCTGGCCGCGGATTATCTGGTGATGGCGGCCTGGCTGGCCTATCTGAAATCGAGGCTTCTGTTACCTGAACCGCAAAGTGGTGAGGAACCTTCCGGGGCAGAACTGGCCGCGGCGCTGAAGTTCCAGCTCCAGCGACTTCAGGCGATGCAGGATGCCGGGAAACGTCTGATGGCCCGGCCCCAGCTGGGGGTCGATTTTTTTGCCCGTGGCAACCCTGAACAGAGCGGGATTGTCGAACGGACAGATTACGAAGTCTCGCTCTTCGATATTCTGAAAGCCTATGCAAACAACCGGGCAAAAGCAGAACCCTCCAGTCTGTTGATCGAACATATGGAGCTGCATTCGGTTGAGGAGGCGATCAAGCGCCTTTCAGCTTTTCTTGGAACTCTGCCTGAATGGCAGGAACTGAACCGTTTTTTGCCGACACATTTGGGACGTGGCATTATCAGCCGCTCGGCTGTCGCCTCTATCTTTGCCGCAAGCCTGGAAATGTGCCGGGAAGGAAAGATCGAGCTGCAACAGGAGGGGGCTTTTGCACCAATCTATATTCGCGATGGCAAAGGTCACATCACACAGGACTAAGTGGTTTGTTATACAACAAAAGGGGAAACAGGGGATTATGGCGTTAGAAACCAGATATGACTTTCTACGCTTGCTGGAGGCGGTGCTGTTTGCGGCAACGGAACCTCTGTCCATTAAAGATCTGATGCGACATTTCCCGTCGGATAGTGAACTGCCGCTTTTGCTGGAAGAACTCAGGGAGCTCTACCAGAACAGAGGGGTGAACCTGATCCGTATTGAGGAAAAATGGGCTTTTCGGACCGCGCCGGATATGGCGCCGCTGCTTCGGGTCGAGCAGAGTAATGTTAAACGTCTGACGCGCGCTGCAATCGAAACCCTGTCGATTATCGCGTACCACCAGCCGGTAACCCGGGCTGAGGTCGAGGAAATAAGAGGCGTCGCACTTTCGAAGGGGACACTCGACACCTTGCTGGAGATCGGTTGGGTCCGTCCCAAAGGCCGCCGTCGTACACCGGGACGGCCAGTAACCTGGGCGACCAGCGAATCCTTTCTGGATCATTTCGGCCTGGAGAGCCTTGATCATTTGCCGGGGCTTGATGAACTGAAAGCTGCCGGATTGCTTGATCGCCGTCCTGCAATTACGGCGCTTGGGGATCACGGTGATCTTCTGAGCCTCTCCCGGGAAGGAATTGATCTCGCTGCAGAGGTTTCTGATGAGAACCAGGAACCGGAGTTGCTCAGATCCGACTTTGGCGAGGATCTGGATGAAGGAGAAGAGGGGGAGCAGCAGGGGTTTCGGATCTGAACATTTTTTCCTCCATGGGGAATAGTTGAAGGAAACCGGATTTCCTGGAGAGTTTGAGGTCTGGGCGAACTGGTTTGTCCTTGCTGTACAGCTGTCGCTTATGGCCTGTGACGTTGTGTATCAGGGATTATCTGGTTTTTCATGGCCAGTTGATATTGATTTTTAACTGCAGTTCTGCGTACTTTGCAGCATGTATACTCAAGGCTCAGGAACCCGGTTGGTTGATGTCAGCACTCAGTTTGGAAAATGTAAGCCATAATTTTGGCAATCTGGCGGCAGTGAATGATGTCAGCCTCTCTATTGAGGCTGGGGAGTTCGTCTGTCTGTTGGGGCCGTCCGGTTGTGGCAAGACAACGGCTCTGCGTATAGCAGCAGGTCTGGAGATGCTGCAAAGCGGACGCGTGTCCATGGCTGGGAAAGTCGTGTCTGATGGAAAGGTGGATTTGCCGCCTGAGGAACGCAGTGTTGGCCTCGTCTTTCAGGACTATGCGCTGTTTCCCCATTTGAGTGTTGGTAAAAACGTGGCTTTCGGCCTGAAACATCTGGGACGTGCCGAACGCCGGACACGGGTTCTGGAAACTCTTGATCAGGTCGGTATGGCCGATTATCTGGATGCCTATCCGCATACACTTTCCGGTGGCCAACAACAACGTGTCGCTCTTGCCCGGGCTATTGCCCCGCGCCCACGAGTGGTCTTGCTGGATGAGCCCTTTTCAGGGCTGGATGTTCGGCTGCGTAATCAGATTCGCGATGAAACTGTCAGGGTGCTGAAGGAAAACGGTGCTGCGACACTGATGGTGACACACGATCCTGAAGAAGCCATGTTCATGGCCGACAGGATTGCGATAATGCGGGATGGCAGGATTGTTCAGGCGGGACCTCCTTTTGAACTTTACTCTCGCCCGGCAGATTCGTTTGTTGCCCATTTTTTTGGCGATGTGAACGAGTTTGCCTCTGTTTGTAATCAGGGAAACGTTGAAACCCCTTTTGGCCGTTTTGCAACACCGGATCTGATCGACGGGGCCGCTGTTAATGTTCTGGTCAGGCCAGAAGCCGTTGTTGTCGGAGAGAAAATCAACGGCACAGGCGTTGAGGCAGAGGTTCTTCGTACCCGGATGCTGGGACGGACCAGCCTGGTTGATTTTCGGGTTTCTAACGGCAGTAAACATGATCTTTTGATAAAAGCGCGTATGGGCAACCAGTTCTCAGCTGAAGCCGGGAAAAAGATTATTCTTGATCTTGATCGACGTTTTACCTTCGTTTTTCCGGCAGCTCACCCGAAGAATTGAATGTCAGGTCCCTTTCAAGGGGGCATCTGTTGCATGAATCGTTGCTAGAGGGGTTGGTTTTTGCCATAGTCCCTAGCAGATTAAGGGTAAATTGTCTCCAAGGAGCTTGAGTAATGGGTACGTTCAGCATCTGGCATTGGCTGATTGTTTTGGTTGTAGTTTTGGTTCTCTTTGGCGGCGGCGGCAAGCTCAGCAAGCTCATGGGCGATGCGGGCTCTGGTATCAAGGCCTTTAAAAAAGGTCTGAAAGACGAAAAGTCTGATCCGTCAACAGCATCCGTTGCAGAAGAAAACAAGACCATTTCCGAAGAGAAAGACAAGGTCTGATTTCTTTCGAATTCCCTTTGAGGGATTTTTGGACAGATCGGATCTTGTTCCAGGGAGCTGTAGCCAATGTTCGACATCGGTTGGTCGGAGATGATGATTATCGCAGTTCTGGCCCTGCTAATTATGGGCCCGAAAGAGCTGCCTGAAACCCTGCGTACAGTTTCGAAATGGGTGAAGAAAGCCAAGGGACTGGCGCGGGAATTCCAATCCGGCGTCGATGATGTCATTCGTGAAGCTGATCTGCAGGATGCCCGCAAGGCTCTGGAAGGGACGAATAGTGCGTCTATTCGTAAAACTGTCGAGGACGTTATTGATCCAACCCGATCATTGTCCAAGGTACAGCGCGAAGTTAAGGACGCTGCAGA
The DNA here is from genome assembly GCF_027214005.1 of Kiloniella laminariae. Taxonomy (GTDB): domain Bacteria; phylum Pseudomonadota; class Alphaproteobacteria; order Kiloniellales; family Kiloniellaceae; genus Kiloniella; species Kiloniella laminariae_A. The sequence continues at coordinate 50,074 of NZ_JAPWGY010000009.1, read as the reverse complement.
TAGCCTTGACGATGATGAGGCGGGGACGATTGAAAAACAGATTACGCCCGAGCCAATTACTCCGGGACAAGCTGCATCAAAGGTTTTTCCCCAATCCGACAGCCCAAAATCGGAAACCAAAGCTTCTGCTTCCAAAAGCAGCATTGAGGTAACGCCTCCCGTGGTGGAAACGGTTACCCCTGCCAATGAAGCCGCAGAACATAAAAGCAGTTAAATATCGTGGCCAATACCTCCGAAGAACAAAAGATGCCCTTGCTCGAACATTTGATCGAGCTGAGAAAACGCATGCTCTGGAGTGTCGTGACGCTTCTGGTCGCGTTTCTGATCTGTTTTGCTTTTGCAGAACAGCTTTTTGAATACCTTGCAGCACCACTTGCTGATGTCATGCGGGAAAATGCGGTGAGCGAACGACAGCAGCGTCTGATCTTTACCGATTTGACCGAGGTGTTTTTCACCTATGTCAAAGTAGCTTTTTTCTTTGGTGCTTTTATCAGTTGCCCTATTTTTCTGACCCAGATCTGGTTGTTTGTCGCGCCGGGGCTGTACAATAACGAAAAATCTGCTTTTGCTCCCTTCCTGATTGCATCGCCGATCCTGTTTTTTATCGGTGGCGCCTTGGTGTATTTTGTTATCTTTCCGATGGCAGCCCAGTTTTTTCTTGGTTTCCAGGTCCAGGGAACAGAAAGCACTATTGCGATTGAACTCGAAGCAAAGGTCAATGAATACTTCTCGTTGATGATGAAACTGATTTTTGCCTTTGGCATCTGTTTCCAGTTACCCGTGCTGATGACACTCTTGGCCCGTGTCGGTCTTGCATCAGCCAAGGGCATGGCGGAAAAACGTAAATACGCCATCGTTGGTGTCTTTATTGTTGCGGCAATCTTTACGCCGCCAGATCCCCTGAGCCAGCTGGCTTTGGCGATCCCGATTGTGCTGCTTTATGAAATTTCAATCCTTATGGCAAAGATGGTCGAACGTAAGCGTACCGAAGCGGAAAATGCCGAGTCCGGTGACCAGACCGACGAATAGCGCAATTTCTTTATCTGCATTTTGTGAACAAGATGTAGACTGTAACAAACGTGAGCCGAACTTTGTCTCTACTGATATGTCTCTACTGATATAAGGACAGAGATACCTATGTATGATCTAAAATGGATCCGTGATACGCCTGAGCTTCTTGATGAAGGGCTGGGACGCCGAAATCTGGAGCCCCTTTCTGCCAAAATACTGGAGCTGGATAAACAGCACAGGGCGGTCCAGTCTGAATTGCAGGACTTGCAGGCCCGGCGGAATGAGGCATCCAAGCTGATAGGTGTGGCCAAACGCAACGGTGAAGCCGCAGATGATCTGATGGCTGAAGTCGCGACAATCAAAGCGGGGATGGCGGAACGCGAAGCAGCGGATAACGAGCTGGCAGCACAGATCCAGGAGATTCTTGCCAGCATTCCGAACCGTCCGAAAGATGACGTTCCTGTTGGCAAGGATGAAGCGGACAATGTTCTGGTTCGCCTGGGTGGGAACAAGCCGTCACTTTCCTTTGCTGCCAAACAGCACTTCGAACTGGGTGAGCAGTTAGAACAGATGGATTTCGAGACGGCGGCCAAACTGTCCGGAGCACGGTTTGTTTTGCTGCGCGGCAGTGTGGCACGGCTCTACCGTGCGCTGTCCCAGTTCATGCTGGATCTTCATATAGACGAACACGGTTACACCGAAGTCATCCCACCTGTTCTGGTGCGCGATCATGTAATGTACGGTACGGGACAGTTGCCCAAGTTTGCCGAGGATTCCTTTCGGACTGAAGATGGTTTCTGGTTGATCCCGACAGCAGAAGTGCCGCTGACCAATACAGTTGCCGGGGAAATTTTGAACGAAAGTGACCTGCCGAAACGGATGACAGCCTTGACTCCCTGTTTCCGTTCGGAAGCAGGATCTGCGGGTCGGGATACCCGTGGCATGTTGCGCCAGCATCAGTTTGATAAGGTCGAGATGGTCTCGATTGTCCATCCCGAAAAATCCGATGCCGAACTTGAGCGTATGGTCGGCTGTGCGGAAGATGTGTTGGACAAACTGGGTCTGCATTATCGTGTTGTCACGCTTTGTACCGGCGATATGGGCTTTGGTGCTCGCAAGACCTATGACATTGAAGTCTGGCTTCCCGGTCAGGATGCCTATCGCGAAATTTCAAGCTGTTCGACCTGTGGGGATTTTCAGGCCCGGCGTATGAATGGCCGTTTCCGTCCTGCTGAAGGGAAAAAACCGGAGTTTGTTCATACGCTTAATGGTTCAGGCGTTGCAGTTGGACGTTGCCTGATTGCGGTGATGGAAAACTATCAGCAGGAAGATGGCTCCATCGTGGTTCCCGAAGTGTTGAAACCCTATATGGGCGGCACTGACATTATTCGCCCGGATGCTTAAAGTGGCCGATGATCTTTCCAGAGCGTGTATGCTGTTGTCAAATGACGACGGCATACATGCGGAAGGTCTGGCTGTTCTGGAAGAAATTGCGCGAACTTTATCTGATAATGTCTGGGTTGTTGCACCGGAAGTGGAGCAGAGCGCTGCCAGCCATTCCCTGACGTTGCGGCGCCCGTTACGTGAACGCAAGCTCGGTGATCAACGATACAGTATTGATGGTACGCCAACAGACTGTGTGCTGATGGCGATCAAGTATCTGATGCAGGATAAGCAGCCTGACCTTGTTCTTTCCGGTGTGAATATCGGGGCGAATCTGGGAGAGGATGTCATCTATTCCGGTACGGTTGCAGCGGCTATGGAGGGGGCAATTCTCGGGGTGCGCTCTGTCGCCTTCAGTCTGCGGCCCGATGAGGAAAGTGAAGGCCGGTTTCATTGGGACACTGTTCGAAAGTTTGGACCTGAAATCATTCAAAAACTGGCCAGATGGACCGAACCGGGAAATTTGCTTTTCAATGTGAATTTTCCTGGCATTCCCCCGGAAAAGGTTCAGGGGATCAGGGTTTGCCGACAGGGGCACCGCGACGAGGGGACGACAGTTGTCGAAGGCAAGGACCCGGGAGGGCGCCCCTATCTTTGGGTGGGGCAGTTCGTCAGCCATCACACTTCGGTCCCCAATGCCGATCTGACGTCTATTGCTGAAAATTATATTACGGTTACCCCCTTGAAGTATGATCTGACCGATCATGCCGTGTTGTCGAGAATGGACGGGCTGTTTTCATGAGTTTACATGCCCGGAAAATACGGCTGATTATGGAGCTGCGCAAAGGAGGGATTTCTGATACCGGCGTTCTCTCTGCCATTGAGCGTGTCCCGCGCGAGGTTTTTGTTCCGGGACCTTTTCAGGATCAGGCCTATGAGAATATGGCCCTGCCGATCGGACGCGGACAGACCCTGAGCCAACCACGCGTGGTTGCAATGATGACGCAGGCGTTGACCCTGAGCAAACGGATGAAGGTGCTGGAAGTCGGCACGGGGTCGGGATATCAGGCTTCTATTCTTTCACGGCTCTGCCGTCGTGTTTATACCATAGAGCGCCACAAGGAACTATTGGATGAGGCTGAAGAACGCTTTGCCACCTTGCGGCTTCATAATGTGACCACAAAGTTCGGCGATGGTTACAAGGGTTGGAAAGAGCAGGCGCCGTTTGAACGTATTATTGTCACAGCTGCCCCCCCAGAAATTCCACCAGCTCTACTTGAGCAATTGGCAATTGGTGGTATTTTGGTCTTACCGCTCGGGGCGCAGGGCAATCATCAGGAACTGTTGAGAATTACGCGCACTGAAACGGGGTATGAGCAGGAAACATTGGGGGGAGTACGTTTTGTTCCTCTTGTACATGGGATGCCACGAGAAAACGGGGGGGCCAGTGCATTGTCCAAACGGGGATAGGCTGGCCGTACGTTATTATGTCTAAGAAAAGTGTTCCCATTCCGGTACAGTTATCGGTTTTCTTCTTGTCAGTCGCTCTTGCAGGTTGCGGCCTTGTTCCTTCTTCTTTCCCCAATCTGTCCAATCCTCCTGCTCCAAAAGTCCGGACTGATACTATTTACGCCTATCCTCCGACACTGCCCAAACGGAAGCCGACGCCCCCACCGCGCCCCTCCACAAGCACGCAGAACCTGATTGCCCCTGAACCCTATCAGCCTCAAAGCGTGCCGGTAGAAGGTACTGTTGCCGGGAGTGTTATTCCGGCCTTGTTACCAAGCAATATTCCATACCCCAGAAGAAATCCACGCCGAAGTCAGCAAGGTCTGGATACTGCCAGCCAGCAGACTGTTTCTCCCTCCTCAGAGCAGGATGACCAGGTGAATGCGGAGGAGAACCGGTATCAAGCCCTGACCACAGGAGAATACCGTGTGGCTCGCGGGGACACCGTCTATTCCATATCGCGTACCAAAGGGGTCTCTATCAGAGAACTGATCCTGTTGAATGATCTTTCGGCGCCCTACATTCTCAAGGTTGGTCAGGTCATGCGTTTACCTGTCAGCAACGACCACGTTGTTGTCGCAGGGGATACACTTTACAGTGTGTCGCGTAAATACGGCGTTGATACCACAGAACTGGTGCGCTTAAACCAGATACAACCTCCCTATGCCCTGCTGGTCGGGCAGCGGCTTTCGTTGCCTGCTGCGCAACCAGGAGCCAATACAACCGCGACGACAACACCGCAGACCGCTGCCGTTCAACCTGCTCCTGCCCAACCCCGGATTCAAAACCAGACTGGTCCGATACCGCAACCACCCCCGCGTTCTGCAAGTACTTTTCTCTTACCCGTCAAAGGCAAAGTGATTTCAGGTTTTGGTCCGAAAGAGGGGGGGATACATAATGACGGGATCAATATTTCTGCGCAAAAAGGCACTCCAGTCATGGCCGCAGAGAACGGGGTGGTTGTCTATGCCGGCAGTGAGCTGAAAGGCTTTGGCCAGATGCTGTTGATCAAACATTCAGGTGGCTGGGTTACCGCCTATGCCCATGCTGATCAGCTTCTGGTGGGACGTGGTCAAAAGGTTTCCAGAGGACAGGAAATTGCCAGAGTTGGCAGCACCGGCAATGTTTCCCAACCACAGTTGCATTTTGAGATTCGTAAAGGTTCTGAAGCCGTTAATCCCGAAAAACTTGTGGTTAATTGATAACGCCATATATTATTTATTGAGCCGCTTTGTATAGCTTCGAAAGTTCGATAATTAATTTTTCTCGGTCATATCCTCGATAAACATCCTGAGGAGGATCTCGTCTTGTTTCCACCTGAATTGGATCAAGGTTGGCGGCAAAACGTCCTTCAGAGTTTACTGTAAAAATAAATGGGATTGCATCGTCAAAATATTGATCTGCTCCTGTTTGATTAAGGACTTTATCTCCATTCGGGGCAAAGTCACCTTCAAGATTCAACACGACGAACGAATCTGCAACGTAAGCGTTTAACGCGGCTGCTTCAGCAGCCACATCTCTCTGAGGACGTTCCAGAAGTATTGCTGTTATCTCTGTATCCGGATCTTCAGGAGAGCCAAAAGTATATTTGAAGAATGAACGCTCACCATGGATATATTTGTCAAAGACGTGACACCATATACACCATTCTGCTCCATAGGAGATCAGTAGAACTTTTCTTTCCTCTCTCGCTTTCTCTAGCGCGCTTTGGAACAAGAGATACTGATCCCCGCATTGGTCGTAGAGTTTTGCCCGTCCGTTACGGCATGTTATATCCAATTTTTCAGGGAATGTGGAAATCTGGGGCTTGGAATTCTTTATATCAGCAGCGATTGCTTGGTTTTGATCTTTCCAAAACTCTATACTGAATGCCGAGAAAAGGAAGATATAGAGCAAACAATGAGGAATTCTGGAAGTAGTCATCTTTTTGCCAAGGCCTTGTTTGTAGGGAAAGAATAGTTTTTCTATGATATTCTGACGCTCATTCGCCCCGCAAGATCCTGAATAAATTGCCAGGCAACTCTGCCGGATCGAGAGCCACGGGTAACTGACCATTCCTTGGCTTCAGCCCGTAATTTTTCTTGTGATATCTTGATGCCATAGCGTTTTGTATAGCTTTCGATCATGGCAAAATAGGTATCCTGATCGCAATTATGAAAGCCGAGCCAGAGACCAAAGCGATCAGAGAGGCTGACGTTTTCTTCGGTTGCTTCCGAGGTATGGATCGCCGAGGAACGCTCGTTCTCGATCATGTCCCTTGCCATGAGATGACGGCGGTTGGAAGTGGCATAGAAAATCACATTGGCCGGGCGTCCCTCAATCCCACCTTCAAGAACAGCCTTGAGAGACTTGTAGCTGTCATCCTGGGTATCAAAGCTCAGATCGTCGCAGAAAAGAATGCAGGGGCGGCCGGAATTTTTCAGAATTTTCAGTAAAGCTGGCAGAGAAGGGATATCTTCCCGGTGAATTTCCACCAGGGCAAGCCGGGGGAAGTTCTCGGTTTCAGCCAACTCGTTCACCTTGTCATGAACAGCCTTGACGATTGAACTCTTTCCGGTGCCTCTTGCTCCCCAGAGAAGGGCGTTATTCGCGGGAAATCCTTGAACAAACCGCAGTGTATTTGACAGAAGCGACTCTCGCTGGCGATCGATCCCTTTCAGAAGATCAAACTCGATGCGGTTGACTTCTTCAACGGGTTCGAGTTTTTCCGGTTTGGTTTGCCAGACGAAAGCATCGGCTGCGGAGAGATCTGATTGAGAAACCACGGGGGGAGCAAGACGCTCCAGCGCTTCTGCAATCCGGGACAATACGGGCAGAAGAGGTTGAGATTCAATCATTGTCTAACTCCACAAGGAAACAGATACCATCAATAAAGTCTGGTAAGAAAGTCTGGAACCCTACCGCCGGGACCAGCAGGCGTCAATTCCACGATCATGCTATTTAAGAACTGATCCTGGCCTGATTTTGCTGTTCGTTTGCATTTCCGGGCGAGACGGTTATAGTCCGCGGGTAATTTTCCGTGAAGGGTTGCCTGGCAACCGATTCCTAGTTTGATATCCTGGAGGGATTGATGTTGATTTCCACTGCTTATGCACAGGCCGCTGGTGGCGCTGGTGCAACTGGCGATTTGTTGCAGACCTTTCTTCCTCTTATTCTGATTTTTGCGGTGTTCTATTTTCTGATTATCCGCCCTCAGAGCAAAAAGATGAAACAGCAGCGTGCCATGATCGACGCGATCCGTCGGGGTGATAAGGTGATTACTGCTGGCGGTATTATCGGAACAGTTGCCAAGGTTAAAGAAGGCGGCGAAGTTCAGATCGATATTGCTGAAAATGTAAGAATCACTGTTATTCAAAGCACAATCGCCAACGTACTCAGCCGGACCGAACCTGCTGATAAAGCGTCTAACGATTCCAAAAAAGACGACAAAAAGACGTCTGAATAACGTTTCTTCCCAGGATTTTATATCTCGGGGGTGATATTAGCCTGCTCTGGTGACTATATACCCGGGCAGGCGTTCCCTTTTTTAACAGATAATTGCGGGCCGATTTATGGTTCAGTTTCCCAAGTGGCAAGTTTTCGCGATAGTCGGTGTTCTCGTTCTGGGCTTGTATTATGCCCTGCCGAATGTCTTCAAGGAACAAACAGTTGAAGCTTTCCCTTCCTGGTTAGCTTCAGACCAAATCAATCTGGGGCTGGATCTCCGCGGCGGATCATACATGCTGCTGGAAGTTGATCTGGAAGCTGTTGAAAAAGAGCAGATGACAGATCTGGTCGAGAACATCAGGTCAATCCTGCGTTCCGCCAGCATTGGCTATCAGAACCTTGGCGTACAGGAAGGGGGCGCAAGCTTTACCCTTCGAGATACCACGGATGAAATGGTGTCGCGGGTACGTTCGATGATTGCCCAGATTGATGGTGGTCTTCTGGTAACCAGCAGTGATGGGACTTTTTCTGTTGTCTACAATGATCAGGTCAGGCAACAGCGCCGAATTTCGGTGGTTAACCAGTCAATCGAAGTGTTGCGCCGCCGTCTGGATGAAACCGGCACCAAGGAAATCAGCCTGCAGCGGCAGGGTGAAAACCGGATCCTGATCCAGGTGCCAGGGGTTACTGATCCAGAAGAAATCAAGGTTCTGATTGGTAAAACAGCCAAACTGACCTTCCATCTTGTTGACCAGAATGCTGACCCCTATAGCAATAGTGCTCCGGTTGGTTCTCAGATCATGCTGTCTCTTGATGAACAGGCAAACGGGCAACCCCGCCGCTATGTGATCAACAAGCGGATCATGGTCAGTGGTGAGAACCTTGTTGATGCACAGTCCACTTTTCAGGATGGGCAGCCTGTTATTTCCTTTACATTTGACAGTTCTGGTGCCCAGAGATTTGCGCGGGTTACCCAAGACAATGTCAATAAACCTTTCGCCATTGTTCTGGATGGTAAGGTAATCTCGGCCCCCGTCATTCGCTCACCGATCCTGACCGGAAGTGGAATTATTTCCGGAAATTTCACCACACAATCGGCGGAAGAACTGGCTGTGCTCCTTCGCGCAGGGGCTCTGCCCGCACCTCTGGTTATTCTTGAAGAACGGACGATCGGTGCTGGTCTGGGAGAGGACTCTGTTAACGCCGGGAAAATTGCCAGTGTAATCGGTATGGTCCTTGTCGTGGGCTTTATGGCTCTGGCCTATGGTTTCTTTGGCCTGATGGCCAATGTTGCCCTGATTGCCAACCTGGTTTTGATTGTTGCTGTTCTCTCGTTGTTCCAGGCAACCCTGACCTTGCCCGGTATTGCCGGGATCGTTCTGACCATTGGGATGGCGGTTGACGCCAATGTTCTGATTTTCGAGCGTATCCGCGAAGAAATCCGAAATGGGCGCGGGCCTGTGATGGCAGTGGAGGCCGGCTACAAGCGGGCGATGAGTACCATCCTGGATTCCAATATCACGACATTGATAGCAGCGGTTATCTTGTTCCAGTTTGGCTCCGGTCCGATCAAGGGATTTGCCGTGACCCTGATCATCGGGATTATCACCTCGATGTTTACTGCGATCATGGTCACCCGTTTGTTAATTGTAACCTGGTTGCGCCGTCGTCGGCCGCAGACCCTTGGCATCTGATAGGGAATTCGAGTTATGGCGTTAATCAAAATGCTGCCAGCGGAACTCAAAATCGACTTTATGGGGCGCCGCAAGATCTTTATGGCGTTTTCTATTCTGTTGCTTGTCATGTCTGTCGTTCTGGCTGTTACGCGGGGTTTGAACTTCGGCGTAGACTTCCGTGGCGGAATTCTGATCGAAATCCGGACGACTGCACCAGCAGATCTTTCTTCATTGCGGAGCAGAATGGGCGCCCTGGGCCTAGGGGAAGTCAGCCTGCAGGAGTTCGGCTCACCGACAGATGTGCTGATTAATATTCAGAAGCAGGACGGCGAAGAAAAAGAACAAATGGCGGCAATTGAGCTTGTTAAATCAGCTCTTGGTGCTGAAGTTGCTGAATATCGCAGGGTTGAATTTGTGGGACCAAAAGTCGGCAGTGAATTGATGAAAGACGGGATCTATGCAACCGTTTTTGCATTGCTGGGGATCGCAATCTACATCTGGCTCAGATACGAGTGGCAATTCTCTGTCGCGGCGCTATTGGCTCTGACACATGATGTTATCGCGACGATTGGTTTTTTCGCTGTTACCCAGTTTGAATTCAATCTTGCGACATTGGCAGCAATTCTGATGATTGCAGGGTACTCTATTAACGATACCGTGGTGGTCTTTGACCGGGTGCGGGATGAATTGCGCCGCTTTAAGTCCTGGGAAGTTTACGACGTGCTCAACATGTCGATCAATGTGACCTTGTCCCGGACGATCTTGACTTCCTTTACAACGTTGCTGGCGTTGATTGCCCTGTTCCTTTTCGGGGGCGAGGTTATTCGCGGACTCAGTCTCGGGCTGATCTGGGGAATTGTGATCGGGACCTATTCTTCTATCGCAATTGCGGTTCCGTTGCTCTTTACCACCGGTGTTCGGTCTCCTGTGCCGGAAGAGGAAGAAGGGAACGGAGAAGAAACTGCCGAGTTGATCGAGAACTAGATATGGAAGTGTCCCTGCAAATCCCGGAAGGCTCTCAGATCATCGAAAAATATGGGGATGGCCGCTTTCAGATTAACGGTCAGTATCATGATGGTTCTGTATTTGTGATGCCTGAGAAAACTCGGAAATGGCAGGTTTCGGATTTTTCGGAGCTAACAGAAGAGAGCTTTGACAGCTTTGTCGAACTGGCCGGAGAAATTGAGGTGCTTCTGGTTGGTTGTGGTGGCAAGGTGGAGTTTCTTTCTCCTGCTTTCCGACAGAGGCTCAGGGACAAGGGACTGGTAATCGAAGCCATGGCGACGGGTGCTGCTTGCCGGACCTACAACGTATTACTGTCAGAGGGCCGCAAGGTTGCTGCTGCCCTGATCGCTATTTCCTGAGTTGTGTCCCGATTATGAACAGCTCAGGCCTCTCCTATTGCGGAAGTGAAGTCAAAAAGCACGATTATGATCGTTATCTGACTTCACTTTTTGCCCCTGAATTTTGTCGGGAAGGTCTGTTCGCCCTTTACGCTTTCAACTATGAAATTGCCAAAACGGCAGAGGTCGTCAGTGAACCCTTGACGGGTATGATACGCCTGCAGTGGTGGCGGGAATCTCTAGATGGTATCTACGCGGGAACACCTCGCAATCATGAAGTGGTTCTTGCGCTCGCCAGAGTGATCGAGCAATTCTCGCTGTCGCGTGAGGCTTTCGACCGTCTGATTGATGCGCGTGAAGTTGATCTCGAGGATGAAGGCCCAGCAAGTAAAGCCCAGCTGTTGCAATATCTACGCGATACCTCGGCAGCTTTGTTTGAAGTAGCCTGTGAGGTTTCTTGTGAAATTTCCCTGGCTGGCGAAAAAACTGATCGCCGGGATGCCATCTTGAAGGCCGGGTCTCATATGGGAATGGCCTGGGGATTGTTGGGGCTGATCAGGGCGATCCCTTTTCATGCCCAACGAAAACGTCTCTACCTCCCGAAAGATCTGGTCGCGTCATCAGGGATTTCGACAGGAAGGTTGTTTGAACTGGAGAGTTCACCGGAGCTCTGTGGTCTTTGTGAAGATCTGGCCAAAGACATCCGGGAAAGTTTAAGGCAGGCACGGGCGGAACGGTCGTCCCTTCCTGCTTCTGTCCGACCTGTATTGATGGTGGGGATTCTTGCCGATCAGTATCTGAAGCGTTTGGAAAGCAGGGGATATGATCCCTTTGATCCTGCCCTTCAGGGGGCTAAGCCTTCAGCGTCCTGGCGTCTGATGTGGGCCAATTTTGTCGGCAGCTATTAAGGCGCTTCTGTTAAGGGCTGTGTCTCAGAGCTAAACCGGAGGAAATCCGGTTTAGCTCTTGTTGCGTTCTGTTACTTGTTTGCTTCAAGCCAGGCCTGCAAATCTTCCAATGCCCGTTTTGAATAGAGAGGTTTGCGGTCTTTTTTCTTTGGTTTTTTACCCGGGGCTTTCGGCAGGTTGGGGAAGATACCAAAGTTCACATTCATAGGCTGGAAGGTTTTGGCATCAGCCCCTCCAGTCACGTGATTGATCAAGGCGCCATGTGCTGTCGTAATCGGTGGCGCAGGCAATTCTTTTCCCAGGCGTTCAGCAGCAGCAAATCGACCAGCCATAAGCCCCATCGAGGCTGATTCAACATAGCCTTCAACGCCGGTGATCTGTCCGGCAAAACGCAAACGGGGCTGGGGCTTCATGCGTAGAGAACTGTCAAGTAACTGCGGAGACTTCAAAAAGGTATTTCTGTGCAAGCCACCGAGGCGGGCAAATTCAGCTTCTTCCAGTCCGGGGATGGCTCTGAAAATCTCGACCTGTGCGGCATATTTCATTTTGGTCTGGAAGCCGACGATGTTGTAAATCGTGCCAAGCTTGTTGTCCTGACGGAGCTGGACAACGGCATAGGGTTCTTCGTCGCTGTGAGGGTTTGTCAGGCCGACCGGTTTCATCGGCCCGAAACGCAGGGTCTCGACACCACGGCTTGCCATGACCTCGATCGGCAGGCAGCCTTCAAAATAGGGAGTATTTTCTTCCCATTCCTTGAAGTCGGTTTTTTCGCTGGTGATCAGGGCTTCAATGAAGGTTTCATACTGCTCTCTGTTCAAAGGGCAGTTGATGTAATCTGCCCCATCTCCGCCCGGCCCAACCTTGTCATAGCGGGACTGGAACCAGGCCTTGTCAAAATTGATGGATTCCTTGTAAACGATTGGCGCTATCGCATCGAAGAAAGCGAGATATTCTTCTCCGGTAATGCTGGCGATAATCTGGCTCATGCTCTCCGAGGTGAGGGGGCCAGTGGCAATGATCACTGAGTCCCAGTCTTCCGGGGGAAGTTCGGTGATCTCTTCGCGTATAATCGTTACAAGCGGATGAGATTCCAGCCGTCGGGTTACCTCGTCGGAAAAATCGTTTCGGTCAACGGCGAGTGCCCCGCCAGCAGGAACCATATGCAGTGAGGCAGCCAGCATGATCAGCGAGTCCATCCGGCGCATTTCTTCATGCAGAAGGCCTACAGCATTGTTCTCGTAATCGTCTGAACGAAACGAGTTGGAACAGACCAGCTCGGCCAGCCCCTCACCTTGATGAGCATCGGTTTTCTGTACCGGGCGCATTTCATGGAGAATAACCGGAACACCAGCCTGGGCAATTTGCCAGGTTGCTTCTGATCCAGCCATTCCGCCCCCGATAACGTGGATTGGTTTTAGATCGCTGTTGCTCATTCGTTCTCTCGCATGTTCTGATAAAATTTTTCGTGTTATATCTACTAATCACGAAGATTGCACTTATATGTTTTTCTGTATTCAAAAAAGAATTTCCAGAAAAATATATCATAAAACCAGGAGCACATTACAGGATGCAACGCATTGAGGATCGCATCGGTCGCAGCAACGAAGATGATAGCCTGATCGGGTCTGTTGTTGACTGGGTTATGGCCCAGGCTTTGCGCGGGACAACGATTGAGGAACTGTTTGAAGGCTGTTGCCTGAGGTTGCGCTCTGCCGGGCTACCGATTGCCAGAGGTTACATTGCTTTCCGTACGCTCCACCCGCTCTATCGAGCTATGGGCCTGACCTGGGAGCTGGGGAACGGGGTCAAAACAGTTGGTCATACCCACGATTCTTCCCTTGATGAGGAGTGGCGTCGCAGTCCCTTCTATTTCATGCTGAGTAAAGATATCGCGCTGTTACGCCGTCGACTTTGCGGTGAGGGCGCCCTGCATGATTTCAAACTGATGCAGGATCTGCGTGATGACGGTTACACAGATCTTTTTTGTTATGCAATTCCCTTTGAGGAAGCGGCACCAGGAGATACGGAAGCGCGTGGAATTCTGGGGACCTGGGCCTGTGATATCAAGGCAGGGTTCAGTGATCGTGACATTAAATCCCTTATCCGGGTCCAGAACAGGCTGGCCGTGGCCTGCAAGGTTATTATCAAATCCCAAATTGCCCAGAACATTTCGACCACCTACCTTGGTCGTAATGCTGGCGAACGGGTGCTGACAGGGCAGATAAAACGTGGTGATGGTGACAAGATCAATGCGGTCATCTGGTATAGTGATCTGCGGAATTCAACTTCGATGGCTGATACCATGCCAGAGGAAATCTATCTGGATATCCTGAACGGCTATTTTGAAAGCACGGCCGGGGCGATTATCGATAGCGGGGGGGATGTCCTGTTATTGATCGGCGATGCTGTGTTGGGAATCTTTCCCTTTACCGAAGACAAAACCCAACAGGAAACCTGCGAGATGGCTGTGAAGGCAGCGCATGATGCCGTTAAACGTATTCAAACGCTGAATACCTGTGCCTGCGAAAATGGCAAGTGCGAGGTTTCTTTTGGTCTCGGGCTCCATGTTGGTACTGTGATGTTTGGAAATATCGGGTTACCGGACCGCCTGCAGTTTACCACTGTAGGACCTGCAGTGAACGAGGTCGCGCGCCTTGAAGACCTGACCAAGAAACTGGGAAAACAGATTCTTGTGAGTAAGGAGTTCGCTGAAATTGTCGGGCATGCCTGTGAGACCATCGGCAAACACAGCCTCAGGGGAATTGAAGCAAAGCGTGAGGTTTTCTGTCTCGCGGACTAGTGGCCAGTCTATGTGAAGCTGAATAAAAAAAGCGTCAGGGAGATCTGCTCTCGCTGACGCTTTTTTTCACTTGATCCTGGCTATTCCAGATAAGCCTTTAGATATTCACCTGTATAGCTTCCTTTGGTTTTAGCAACGTCTTCCGGTGTGCCCTTGGCAACAACCTTGCCTCCCTTGTCGCCACCTTCGGGTCCCATGTCGATCACCCAGTCAGCAACTTTGATGACTTCCAGATTGTGTTCGATACAGAGAATGGTATTCCCCTGATCGACCAGGGTCTGCAGGACTTCCAGCAGTTTCTTAACATCATCAAAATGTAGTCCTGTTGTCGGTTCATCGAGGATATAAAGTGTTTTCCCTGTTGCGCGTCTCGAAAGCTCTTTAGCGAGCTTGACCCGCTGTGCTTCGCCTCCGGAAAGGGTGGTGGCCGCCTGGCCTACCTGGACATAGCCAAGACCAACCCGTTGCAGGGTTTCCAGCTTGTTACGTATTGACGGGACAGCCTTGAAAAACTCGCAACCTTCATCAACTGTCATGGCCAGTACGTCGGCAATGCTTTTACCCTTGAAATGAATTTCAAGGGTTTCGCGGTTGTAGCGTTTGCCCTTGCAGACGTCACATTCAACATAGACATCGGGCAGGAAGTGCATTTCAATTTTGATCAGGCCATCACCCTGACAGGATTCACACCGACCACCCTTGACGTTGAAGGAAAAGCGCCCGGGTTTATAACCTCGGGTTTTTGCTTCTGGCAGACCGGTGAACCAGTCGCGGATCGGCGAGAAGGCCCCTGTGTAGGTCGCCGGGTTGGATCTTGGAGTCCTGCCAATCGGGGACTGGTCGATATCGATCACTTTGTCTATGAACTCCAGACCTTCTATAGATTCATGGTTGCCCGGTTGTCCCTTGGCGTTGTGCAAACGTCGTGAAACGGCCTTGTAGAGAGTTTCCAGGATCAATGTCGACTTGCCGCTTCCCGATACACCGGTGATGCAGGTGAAGGTTCCCAGCGGTACCTCGATAGAAACGTTCTTGAGGTTGTTTCCATTGGCGTTGAGTACCTTTATTGACTGTCCCTTGTGACCTTTGCGGCGTTCCTCCGGAAGGGCTATCGACAGTTCGCCCGTCAGATACTTGGCGGTGAGACTTTCCTTGTTCGCCATGACATCTTCGGGAGATCCGCAGGCAACAACCTGACCGCCATGCGTACCGGCTCTTGGTCCCATATCGACAAGATAGTCAGCTGTACGGATTGCATCTTCATCATGCTCGACAACAACAACAGTGTTTCCCAGGTCACGCAAGCGGCGCAGGGTTTCCAAAAGTCTGGCGTTGTCCCGTTGGTGCAGGCCAATTGAGGGCTCATCCAGCACATAAAGCACACCGGTCAGGCCGGAACCAATTTGCGATGCGAGGCGAATGCGCTGGCTTTCACCACCGGATAAAGTCGCGGATGAGCGCGAGAGTGTGAGATAATCCAGGCCAACATTGACCAGAAAATAAAGACGTTCGTTTGTTTCCTTGAGAATACGAACAGCAATTTCGTTTTCTTTTGTTGATAACGCCGCTGGAATGCTGCGGAACCATTTCTCTGCCTCGGCGATAGACAGGCTGGCGATTTCGCCCACGTGACGATCTGCTATTTTTACGGCAAGGGCTTCCGGTTTCAGACGGTGGCCACCACAGCTGGTACAGGGTTGTTTGGACTGATATTTTGAAAGCTCTTCGCGCACCCAGTCACTGTCGGTTTCCCTGAACCGTCGCTCCATATTGGGAATGATGCCTTCAAAGGGCTTTTTCGTCTGATAGCTTCTGTTGCCATCTGTATAGGTCATGGCAATACTTTCCTTGCCAGATCCGTTCAACAGCAGGGTCTGGGTTTCTATGGAAAGCTCATTCCAGGGGACATCCAGTGGGAAGTTATAGTGTTCTGCCAAACTCTTGAGGGTCTGGAGATAATATTTTGATGTCGAGTTGGCCCAGGGAAGTATTGCGCCTTTCTTTAGAGTAACCCGCTGATCAGGAATGATGAGATCCGGAGAGAAAAACAGGGTAAGCCCCAGACCATCACAGGTCGGGCAGGCACCAAAGGGATTGTTGAACGAGAACAGTCGCGGTTCGATTTCATCAATGGTAAAGCCGGAAACAGGACAGGCGTAACGGGCAGAAAAAATGGTTCTTTCGCCTGATTTGGCATCTTCGGTAAAGGCAATTCCATCGGCGAGATTCAATGCGGTTTCAAAACTGTCAGCCAGGCGGGTCTGGATGTCATCGCGGACGACCACACGATCAACGACAATTTCAATGTCATGTTTTTTCTTTTTATCGAGGGCAGGAACCTCGGCAATTTCATAGAGCTCACCGTCGACCTTGACCCTCTGAAAACCTTTTTTCTGAAGATCAGCCAATTCTTTGCGGTATTCCCCCTTCCGTCCACGGACAATGGGCGCAAGCAGATATAGCCTGGTGCCTTCGGGCATTTCCATTACCTTGTCGACCATCTGACTGACAGATTGGCTCTGGATCGGCAGGCCGGTTGCGGGGGAATAGGGCACGCCGACACGGGCAAAAAGCAGACGCAGATAGTCGTAAATCTCGGTTACGGTGCCGACAGTAGAGCGAGGATTTTTGGACGTGGTTTTCTGCTCGATTGAAATTGCCGGAGACAAACCCTCGATAGAATCGACGTCAGGTTTTTGCATCAGCTCAAGAAACTGGCGTGCATAGGCCGAAAGGGATTCGACATAGCGGCGCTGGCCTTCAGCATAGATCGTGTCAAAAGCGAGGGATGATTTGCCTGATCCGCTGAGGCCAGTAATCACAACGAGCTGATTGCGGGGTAAATCTACCGAGATGTTTTTCAGGTTATGTTCTCTGGCCCCACGAACTGAAATCGTACGGGATTCCTGTATCAAACTCATTTTTCTACCTGTATCTTTTGGTGCCGATGTTTTGCAAATGTTCTCATTTGCGTTATATATGGACGAACAGTGAACAAAATGCATCCTTTTTCCTGCCTGTGATCACTTCACTTGCAGAAAAGTGATTGATCCCCTATTAGGCGTTGGCTCTGATCAACCCGACTGATAGGGTTTCAGAATTGATTTACAGATTCTCTACAAGACGAGGAAACGAGCCATGGCTGGTAGTGTTAACAAGGTAATCCTGATTGGTAATCTGGGTCGAGATCCTGAGATCCGTTCCATGCAATCCGGACAGCGTGTGGCTAATTTGAACATTGCGACTTCTGAAAGCTGGAAAGATCGTACCTCAGGCGAGCGCCGGGATAAAACCGAATGGCACCGTGTGGTTATCTTTAATGATCGGCTTGTTGATGTTGCTGAAAAATTTCTGCGCAAGGGATCAAAGGTTTATCTCGAAGGACAGCTGCAAACCCGCAAATGGACTGATCCATCAGGTGTTGAGAAATACACCACCGAGATTGTTTTGCAGAACTTCCGTGGCGAACTGACCATGCTTGATGGCCGAAATGACGGCCAGGGTGGTATGGGCGATTCCGCTGGTGGTGGTTATGGCGGGGATAGTGACAGCAACTTTGGCGGTGGCGGATATGGCGGCGGCTTTGGTGGTGGGGCTTCTTCCCCGTCCCAGGGTGGGGGCGCCAGCTCTGGCGGAAGCGGCATGTCGGCTGATGATCTGGATGATGAAATCCCGTTCTGATTCATTCCGTACATTACATTGTTTCAAGAAAACGGCCTTTACGGGCCGTTTTCTGTTTTGTAGCCTTGTTTTCCCCGATCCTGTGGCTGACGAACATGACTTTGCAAATTGATCTCTTGTCCTATCCCGAGCTCTCCAAAGATCAGCTGTATGGCCTTTTGCATCTGCGTGCTGATGTCTTTGTGATTGAACAGCAGTCTTTGTTTCAGGATATCGATGGTCGCGACATAGAGGCCTGGCATGTACTTGTTTCCGAGGGAGAGAAGATCATTGCTGTGAGCCGTATTCTTCAAGTTCCGGATCAGACGGGGAGATACCAGATCGGACGGGTTGCTGTTGCAAGGGAAGTACGGGGAAGGGGGCTTGCCCGACAGATGATGGAAAAGGCCTGGGCATTTATATCCCTGCAAGACAAGGCATTCCGGATTGAGCTCTCAGCCCAGGAACACCTGGTCGGATTTTACCAGTCACTTGGGTATCACCTGGTTTCTGATGTTCCCTATGACGATGCCGGTATCCCGCACGTTGATATGGTCCTGGATCTGTAGAGGCGAAAATTATCGCCAGAACGTAATGGGGATGAGGCGCGTGTACCGGTTGTTTCCAGCAGCAAAAGGAGGGAACAGGCCGATTCGAATTTGGCTATTTTCCGATCCGGATTTCTTCTTGAAAAAATTATTGTATATCAAATTGATAGAGCGTTAGTTTTCGGCGGTTTTTTCCGTACATTTTGTTGTGAGGCGGGGATGAATTTGCTACATTTTCGGTGCAATAATCTATGCCTGAAAATCTGTGCGCCGAAGCGTTCTGCTCTCGACGTTTTTTTAGTGCATTTCTGTTTAACGGAAACGGGATAATTACGTGGCCTCGAATATTGATTCACCGTCCGATCACCAGGATATCTTTCCGGTAACAATTGAAGATGAAATGAAGCGCTCTTATCTCGATTACGCCATGAGCGTGATCGTATCGCGTGCGCTTCCTGACGTCCGGGATGGTTTGAAGCCCGTCCATCGTCGCATTCTCTATGCGATGAAGGAATCCGGCTATGACTGGAACCGCGCCTATCGTAAATCTGCCCGTGTAGTCGGGGATGTGATGGGGCAATACCACCCACACGGCGATAGCGCGATTTATGATGCGATGGTTCGTATGGCGCAGGATTTCTCCATGCGCCTGCCTCTGATTGATGGTCAGGGTAACTTTGGCTCCATGGATGGTGATCCTCCTGCGGCCATGCGTTATACTGAAGCCCGCCTACAGCGGGTCGCCAGTGAAGCTCTGCTTGAAGATATTGACCGTGACACGGTTGATTTTCAGGACAACTATGACGAATCGACCAAAGAGCCGACAGTTCTGCCTGCCCGTTATCCCAACCTGCTGGTCAATGGTGCGGGCGGGATTGCTGTGGGGATGGCAACCAACATTCCTCCGCACAATCTGGGAGAAGTGCTGGATGGCTGTTGTGCCTATGTGGATGATCCCGAAATCTCGATTGATGAACTGAACCAGATCATCACCGGGCCGGATTTCCCGACGGGTGGTATCATTCTGGGACGTACGACGATCCGTGATGCCTACCATACCGGACGTGGCTCGATTGTCATGCGCGGCAGGGCCGAGATTCAAGAAGTGCGCAAGGACAAGATGGCCGTTGTGGTGACCGAGGTGCCTTACCAGGTCAACAAGGCCCGCATGCTTGAGAAAATTGCCGAAATTGTTCGCGATAAAACCATTGATGGTATTACCGATATTCGTGACGAGAGTGATCGCCAGGGTGTGCGTGTGGTGATTGAGTTGCGTCGGGATGTGGAACCGGAAGTCGTTCTGAACCAGCTGTATCGTTTCTCGCCGCTGCAGACTTCGTTTGGTGCGAATATGCTGGCGCTAAACTCTGGTCGCCCCGAGTTGCTGGATCTCAAATCGATCATTTCAGCCTTTGTCGCATTCCGCGAAGAAGTTATTACCCGACGGACCATCTATGAACTGGGTAAAGCGCGTGACAGGGCTCATGTTCTGGTCGGTCTGGCTATTGCTGTTGCCAATATTGACGAAATCATCCGGCTTATCAGGGCTGCTTCTGATCCTGTGATCGCCCGTGAACAGCTGATGGAAAAAGCCTGGCCGGCACGGGATGTTGAAACGCTGATCAAGCTGATTGACGAGCCCGGTCGTTCTGTTGATGAAAACGGAAACTATTATCTTTCGGAAGTCCAGGCCCGGGCCATTCTTGAGCTGCGCCTGCAGAGGCTGACAGGCCTTGAGAGAGACAAGATTGCTGGCGAATTGGGCGAGATTGCCGCCCAGATCCGTTATTACCTCGAGATCCTGGCTTCGAGAGAGAAGCTTATGGGAATCTTGCGCGAAGAACTGGTCGAGATGAAAACCAAGTACGCGACACCAAGGCGTACTGAAATCCTCGACGGCGTGTTTGGCTATGATGATGAAGATCTGATCCAGCGTGAAGAGATGGTCGTGACGGTCAGTCATGGCGGGTACATCAAACGTGTTCCTTTGAGTACCTATCGTGCCCAGCGCCGTGGCGGCAAGGGACGTTCAGGTATGGCAACAAGAGATGAAGATTTTGTTTCCCAGATCTTTGTCTGTAATACCCATACACCTGTATTGTTCTTCTCTTCCTTTGGCATGGTCTACAAGATGAAAGTCTATCGCCTGCCACCGGGGACACCGACTTCACGGGGCAAGGCGCTGATCAACCTTCTGCCGCTTAAGGAAGGCGAGACAATATCCACGATGATGCCTTTGCCGGAAGACGAGGAAACATGGTCGGATATGTATGTGATGTTTGCCACCTCGACCGGTGGTATCCGTCGCAACAAGCTGTCTGATTTCACCCATGTGATGTCGAACGGCAAAATTGCCATGAAGCTGGAAGACGACAGTCATCTTATTGGCGTGCGGACCTGTACCGAGCATGAAGATATCATGTTGGCGACGGCTCGGGGCAAGTGCATCCGTTTCGCTGTTTCTGCGGTACGTGTCTTCTCTGGCCGTACGTCCACGGGGGTTCGCGGTATATCTCTGGCTGAAGGCGATAAAGTCATTTCCATGGCGATCATCAATCACATGGATGCGGATTCAGAAACCCGTGATCAGTACATGCGTTACGCCAGTGCCAAGCGCAGAAGCGACAATGCAGACGAGGGCGATTTTGATCCGACAGCTCTGGAGACAAGTTTGTCCCAGGAAGTGCTTGATGCCATGGAAGCTGACGAACAGTTTATTCTCTCGATTTCCCAGGATGGTCTAGGCAAGCGATCCTCATCATATGAGTATCGCGTGACCAGCCGCGGCGGTAAAGGTATTGGGAACCTTGATCTGAGCCGCGCTGGCGATCGGACAACCGAGGTCATCGGGGTGTTCCCGATTGACCAGACCGATCACATTATGTTGGTGACCGATGCCGGGAAACTGATCCGCTGTCCTGTGCATGACGTGCGGATTGCCGGGCGGTCTACCCGTGGTGTCAAACTGTTTGATGTGGCTTCGGATGAGAAAATTGTCTCGGTTTCACGTCTGGCAGATGATGGTGAGGAGGATGAGGTTGAATCCGAAACCGATCTGACTGCTGAAGGTGAAAACGGGACAGAAAGCCTGGAAACTGCAGGTGATCGTCCAGAACAGGAATAATCCAAGAGCAAAGGCGGGGAGACATCCCCGCCTTTTGTTCGAAGAAAAGGTCTGAAACCATGACGACAAAACACGTCGGGCTGTATCCGGGAACATTTGATCCGATCACCAAAGGGCATATCGATATAATCACCCGGGGCTGCCGTGTGTTGGATAAGCTGGTGATTGCTGTTGCAAAAAACGATCGCAAAGGTCCCTTGTTCAACACGCAGGAGCGGGTTGATATGGTTTTGCATGATACCGCTCCCCTGCGTGAACAGGGGCATGAGATCGAAGTCCTTCCCTTTGATAATCTGCTGGTGCATTTTGCCCGCGAGGTTGGTGCCAGTGTTATTATTCGTGGACTGAGGGCGGTTTCTGATTTTGAGTACGAGTTTCAGATGACGGGGATGAACGCTCGCTTGGATGCTGAAATCGAGACTGTTTTTCTGATGGCCTCAGAAAAACAACAGTTCATTTCCTCTCGTTTTGTAAAGGAAATTGGATATTTGGGCGGGGACATCGCCTCTTTTGTTAGCCCGGAGACAAAAATAAAGCTTGAGAAAAAATTCAAGCTGATGCGTGACAAGAAAATCTAACCTGCTTTTCTACTGCTAAGTCCTTTTCAAATAATATATTTTCGTTTTTTTACCCACTTGGAGAAAAAGGCGGTTGACCGAATCAATAAGGGGTTCTATCTTCCGCCTCGCTTACCGCATTACAGTTTGATGTCGGGAGCGAGAGAAGACGGGGCCCGTAGCTCAGCTGGTAGAGCGTCCGACTTTTAATCGGCAGGTCACAGGTTCGAATCCTGTCGGGCCCACCATTCTCTTTCCGGCCTGTTCAAAACACCCCGCACTTGTTGCGGGGTTTTGTTTTCCGCCTTCTTCTTCTTGTTCGTTCCTTTATTCTGTTTCTGACAGGGCTTGGCATGAGTGTTTTTTTGCACTTTACTGCCTTTGGGGCCGTCTGGTCTGAATATATACAGTACTCTGGAGTGAATAGTTATGGCTGGGCAGCCTCTTGGTCTGATATGTGCAATTCCGAACGAAATTCAGCATTTTGGGCAAGCTTTTCAGCTTGGTTCCGAGAAATCTGTTGCTGGTTTTTCATTTTTGATCGGCAAGCTGGAAGGTGTTGAAACGGTTCTGGTCGAGGCAGGCATGGGCAAGGTTAATGCCGCCGTTGTGACAACTCTGTTGATGGAGCATTTTAACTGCAGGGCAATCCTGTTTTCAGGTGTTGCTGGCGGTCTGGACCAAGGGCTGGGCGTAGGAGATGTCGTGATCGGCAGCAAGTTGATCCAGCATGATTATGGCATGGTTGTTGATGAGCAACTCACAACCTATCAGCCAGGACATCTCCCGATCCACCTGCCAACCTCGACGCTTGGGTATGACGTGGCCCCGGCATTGATCGAAAGGGTTATGACGGCATTAGTTGATTTTGAGTTGCCGGAAATATCTGCCGCCGCCGCTGGAGGACTTGCCAGAACACCGGTAATAACTTCTGGGGTGATCCTGACCGGAGATCAATTCATTGGCTGTACGACAGCCAGAGACAGATTGTGTGCGGTTTTGGGTGGACTTGCCGTTGAAATGGAAGGCGCTGCTATTGCCCAGGTGGCCGAACGTTACAGGGTGCCCTGTCTGATTGTACGTTCTCTGAGTGATCTGGCCGGAGAAGAGAGTACAATTGATTTCATGCAGTTCCTTGAGGAAACGGCGGGTGGAGCCGCATTGGTCTTGCGCCGTATTATTTCCCTGATCTGAAAGTTTTGTCTTGAAGCCGCTTTTCGGACCTGTGCCCTGGAAATTTTTGCTTGGAGCCTTTGGGGGGCTGCTTTGTTTTCAGGGCGCAGCCGTTGCAGGTGAGGGAGCTTTCAAGCTGGATCTGCCAATAGCGTGTCACATTCCACAGCACTGCATTATCCAGAATTACATGGATGTCTCGCCCGGAGCTGGATATCGGGATTACACCTGCGGAACTTTAAGTTACCCACGTCATAAAGGGACAGATTTTCGGGTGATCGACTATGCCGCCTATCGCAAGGGTGTTGTCGTGAAGGCTGCAGGTGATGGCGAGGTTATACGTCTTCGTGAGGGGGAGGACGAGGGGCTTTTTCTGGAGGATCCCAAAAAGATACCTTCCGGCCGTGAAGCCGGCAATGCTGTTGTGCTTCGACATGGTGGAGGCTGGGAAACGCTCTATGCCCATCTGCGTCCAGGCTCAATTACCGTAACAGTTGGCCAGCAGGTCAAGGCGGGAGACAAACTTGGACTGGTTGGCCTGAGTGGCAATACGGAATTTGCCCATCTCCATTTTCATGTCACCCGCAATGCACAGTTTTATGATCCATTTACCGGTGTTCAGCCGAAAGATTGTAGCCCTGAAAGCAAACCCGCAGGCTTGTGGAGTCCAGAGGCAAGATTGAGTTTGGCTTACCGCGAAACAGGATTGGTCGAGACAGGGTTCTCCTCCTCAGCCCCTGTCGTCAGAAGGCTTCCGTTGTCAGAGGAAAGAGAGCGGATTTCCTTGCAAAAAGAAACGGAACGTATGTTTTACTGGATGGAAGCCTGGGGTGTTCACCCTGCCGATCGCCTAACCTTGAGCATTACTGATCCCTCCGGGAAAAGAAGGGTTGATCAGACGGTTCTGACCAAAAGTCAAGCTTCCTATTTCAGGTATTTGGGTTTGAAAAAACCGCAAGAGGGATGGTCGTCGGGACAGTATCTGGGGGAGGTGCGGCTGGAACGGCTGGTCGAGGGAAACTGGCAAACGATTTTCGCGGACAGCCGAAGGGTAGATTTGTTTTAAACCAGGCGCAGAAAAGCACCTGTGCCTACAGGTGCTTGGGCAAAGACCATATTCGCTTAAACCTGAATATCCAGATTCTGTCCCCGGTTCTCATCTGCCTTGAATTTGCGTGCTTCGTTTGAAGGGTCGGCATTTTCAACGGGCCGTTTTGTCTCGACGGCAGCTTGTGAGTTCCGGCGGGCAGCATCTTCCTGAGCAGTTGTTATTGCTGCGGCTGGTTCGGAAAAGCGAACTGTACTCTGGAATGATGGTGCATTTATGTTCATAATGGCATCCTGACACAGCCTGGTTAAATATCAATTAATATGTGGGGCGTTGTATTCTGTTTTAAAGATAGTTTTGTAAGAAAATACTTTCAGAGCAGAAGATCATCCTTTAATCAGGGCCAAACAACATTAATGTCAGAGAGTGAATAACGTGAACAGCAACGAAATTGCCAGTGTAGAAAAATACCTCCGCAAAGTTTTTGGGAATGAGTCTCTTGGTCTGGATCGTAAAACCAGCAAGGCCGATTCCGTTGAAGTTACACTGGGTGGCGAGTTCATTGGTGTGATCTATCGCGATGATGAAGAGGGTGAGCTTTCTTACTCTTTCAATATGGCCATTCTTGCTGACGACCTTCCAGCCTGATTTTTTGCTCGAATCAAATGTCGTTGGTTAAATATCTTTGCCGGGACCTGAGAAGAGGTATGCTGTTCTTTTTGAGGTCTTTGGCAGGGAAATTGGGGTTGTTTTGATTGCCTTGTCGGCTTTGATTCCGACTGGCGTGCTGTCTTAACTGACCTTTTGGGGCTGCACTGGCACAGGCAACGCACAGGGTTGTCGTCGGGTCGAGTTCCAGCCGTTTGAGCTGAATTTCCTCGTCACATTTCAGGCAATAACCGAATTGGCCGCTTTCAAGTCGGGCAAGGGTCGCGGTAATCCTTTCAAGTTCGGCTTGTCTTCTGCGCTCTGATTCCAGCGACATTTCCTGTGATTGTAACGCGTCCATTCTTGACAGCCGTCCGACGCGCGTCTGGTCAAGCTCGACAACATCCCGTGCTTCGCTTGATGAAAGTCGGAGTTGATTGATTTCTATTTCCCGGCTTTTGAGTCGCTGAATGATTTTTTCCAGGTCAATCCCGATTGGCATATCGTTCATGCGGTAATTCCCTCTCGCTGAGAGGGCAGCATATCAAAGAAATGCCATAAACGATATCTTCAAGAGAAACGCTCCGGAGTATGACAGGGGGACGGCCGAATGGGGGTTGCCATGGATTAATATGGCATAGCCTGTGTCTCACTCCGAAGCGTTGAACTCCTTTTACCAAATTCTGTGCTGGATGAGTTGTGATGTTTTTGTGATTAGCGTGTCGGGGCTGTGAACGTGTTTGGAATAACCCGAAAACAGGGTTACTAGACCCAAACGTGAACAATAAGAAAAATCCTGACCTGCAGCGGGGGCGAAAGCTTAAAGCCATGTCGGCAGATCAAACGCTTTCTTCATTAATCAACCCCCTGTGCTTTCGCGATATTTTATAGATTGATCAAGGGAGTTATTGTTTGCGAAGAATAATTTTAACTCTGCTAAGAGAATCTATTGACGCAACAATTTCACCCCTATATATACCCTTTCATCACGGAGCGGTCGTGGTGGAATTGGTAGACACGCAGCGTTGAGGTCGCTGTCCTGTTAATTCGGGGTGGAGGTTCAAGTCCTCTCGACCGCACCAACTTACTTCTTAGATGTAGGTTGATGTGACGGCGTCTGGTTGGTGACCCCAAACAGACAAGCCTGTGGGTGCATTGGAAAATGCGGCAATGGCGGAATTGGTAGACGCGCTAGCTTCAGGTGCTAGTTCTCGCAAGGGAGTGGAGGTTCAAGTCCTCTTTGCCGCACCATCCCACAGAAGGATGATATAAGAATAATAGCAGGGTGCATATTCATCCCAGGCGGGATATCATCATAAATATGCGCATTCTTCCCTTGAAAATAACAAGCATTACATCAATCTTTACGAAATGACGTGTCGGTTTAGTTCCGGGTGCGTAGGGTCGTCTGTTTATAACGGAATCTCGATAGATGAAAGATAAAGGCCGGAAGGCCAAAAAAAAGCTGAAACTGTCTGTGGCGCAGCGGCTTAGTAACTATCTTCTTGCGGGAGTTCTGATTACAGCCCCTGTTACCATCACTCTCTGGCTTGCCTGGAAGGCGATCACCTTTGTTGATCGTCAGGTGACGCCTTACATACCTTCACAATGGAATCCTGAAAGTTATCTGCCTTTTGGTGTCCCCGGGCTGGGATTGCTGGTTATTGTCGTCGGGCTTACGCTGATCGGTTTTTTAACGGCTGGTTACATCGGCCGCCTTTTGATGATGGTCAGTGAAAACCTGGTCAAGCGGTTGCCTGTGGTGCGCAGCATCTACAGCTGGACCAAGCAGGTCTTCGAGACGGTTCTCTCTCAAAAATCCGGGGCGTTTCGGGAAGTGGTCCTGGTGGAATATCCTTGTAAAGGTTCGTGGGCTGTAGGGTTTATTACCGGCAGAACCAAAGGTGAGGTTCAAGGCGTTACCGAAGAATCTGTGATCAATGTGTTTGTCCCGGCAACGCCGAACCCGACGACAGGTTTTCTGCTGTTTATACCCGAGCAGGATGTCCATCATCTGGATATGACAGTTGAAGAGGGGATCAAGCTGGTTATTTCCGGCGGTATTCTGACACCCTCTGATATCAAGAAAATGAGTGCAGAAAACAAGGAAGCGAAACCAGCAACAGAAGAAACCCATGGTCACCGCCCCGGTTTATTGATGCGATTGCGTAACTATTTTTTCGCAGGCATGCTGGTGACGGCACCAATTGGCCTGACGTTCTGGCTTGCCTGGGAAATTGTTGTGCTGATTGACAGCTGGGTCCGGCCCTATATTCCTGCGCAGTGGAACCCAGAGACTTATGTTTCTTTTGCCGTACCGGGATTTGGTCTTTTCTTTATTTTTCTTGGTTTGACCCTGATTGGATTTTTGACGGCTGGAATCGTCGGCAAGACTCTTTTGCGAATCAGTGAGCGGATGCTGGACCAGATGCCGGTAATCCGGACGCTCTATGGGGCGATCAAGCAGATCATTGAAACCATTTTCCAGAAACATTCAAATGCCTTTCGCGAGGTTGTGTTGATAGAATATCCTCGCCCCGGTTCATGGGCTCTTGGTTTCTATACAGGGGACTCTCATCCACAAATCCGCGATATTTCAGAAGACGAGTCGATCAATGTCTTCCTTCCGACAACACCGAACCCGACGTCCGGTTTTCTTCTTTTTGTGCCGCGTGGCAAGACCAAGTCTTTGACCATGACAGTTGAAGAAGGAATCAAGATGGTTGTCTCTGGTGGTATTGTCACCCCTGAAGATCGCAGGAAAAAAGAAGGGCAACAGGTCTCTGCTTCAGGAAAACCCGGCAAGGGCATGAAAAGTCAAAAGCCTGATGATATCAGAAAAGTTGCTTCCTGAGTCTGACGAGATCCCGTGAAGGGGAAGTGCTGTTGTCGGATGAGCAGGAGCAAGTTATGCGCAGGGGCAAGTGGAATAGATTGTCCTTGCGTTAATGCGTTTTCGCTCTGAGGTCATGTCAGAGGATTTCCCGTTTGGTACAGTATCACAGCAACTGATATTCTTTGCACTCTGGTATCCTGCGGGGCACCAGAGTTTTTTCTGTTTTAGCGGACCAGAACAACGCTCCTGATTTCAGCAATCAGGTCGATATTTTTGACCTGATTGTTCTTCCTTTCAGCTTTTGTACTGGCAGTCATAGTTGAATTCTATCCGTGTTGAGTAATTTAATTTGCACCCAAGAAGTGTGCTGATCTAAAAAACAGTAAAATATATAGGATTTTTTTCTTTAGTGAATACTTCCTGTTTATTTTTGATTTTTTTTCTTATGGATGTATAGAGGATTTGTGAAATATATCTATATATAACAAATGGATATACTATTATATTCTTGGGATTTTAAAATCTGATGATTTTATCAAAAGTAGAGAAAGTATGTGGGGTATAATTGAAATACGTGGATATCTGAGGATAAAAAACCTTATTGAAAACAATTGATAAGTATATGAATGTTAATGTTAAATTAATAAATGCAATAAAAATCATATATATGTATGTATTTTTTGTTGATAAATGTGTGCCTAAGAATGTAAAAAAATCATAAAATTTTACTTGAATGTTATTGAAGTCCTCGTGACAGACAACAGCTGAAGGGTAAGATCATGGCAAGTGAATTCCCCCCAAATACTTCAGGTTTATTTGAAGGTTCAGATCAGGTTGATTCTCAAGACAATTCTTTGGCGGGAGGCCAGGAACAGGATGTCTTGATCGGGCAGGCGATTTTAACAATTCCGGCTCCTGCGTCCGGACAGGAAATAGAACAGACCCTTGAGAGCGGACAGACCGTTGTTCTTGATTTTAACGCGGCACAGGCGACA
Source organism: Kiloniella laminariae (assembly GCF_027214005.1). Taxonomy (GTDB): domain Bacteria; phylum Pseudomonadota; class Alphaproteobacteria; order Kiloniellales; family Kiloniellaceae; genus Kiloniella; species Kiloniella laminariae_A. The sequence continues at coordinate 21,429 of NZ_JAPWGY010000009.1, read as the reverse complement.
CCCTCTGTGGAAGGCGCCAATTTTGTTCTCTCCTATGATAGTGATGGTGACGGCGCACCAGACAGCCGGATTGTCTTTCTGAATCTTGTCAATCAGGCACAAGCAGGCGACCCGCCTGTTTTGGTGGTTAATGGTGTCGAGATTGCCTCAGACCAGTTGATCGGGCAGGCGCTGGCGCTTGCAGGTGGTGATAATACACTTGAAACCGCAGCCGGTGGTACAGCGGCAGGGGCAGGTCCTGCCGGTGGTGGTGGCAGTCGTTACAGCGATGACACCGGGAGTGTGATTGATCTGCTGATTGCCCAGGGCGTAATCGACCCAACCGAACTGAATTTCGGACTGTTTGAAGGTATTGATGAAAATACAGATCCGGCCGAGGGTACCTTTTCAGTTGATTTTGTCACCACGATTACAGAAGTCGATGGCGGCGAAATCGGTGGAATTTCTGGGGTGTATGATGGTGGTTTTGAGGACTGGCTGCCAAACCAGAATCTCCCTGGTGGGGATGATGGTCTGAATGACGATCCCCATGATGGCGGTGGCGGAGCACTGGAAACCTTTGCTGCTCCGATGCAGGTGATCTTTACTTTTGTCCCTGCTGATAATGAGGTTCTGAACTTTGTTGTCATGAACGCTCTGCCCGCCGGAGTTAAGCTGTTTATTGGCGGTTCCGAGGCAGGGGACGAATATCTTGGAACTTTCCCGGTATCGATCGACCCGGCTGATCTCGGCCAGGTTTATATTCTGCCTTCTCCAGACTCAGATGAAGATATTGCGGTGAGCGGGGTTGCGATTATCACGGACCCTGATTCCGGCCTGTCCGCTGCTTTGCCATACAGTGTTGAGGCCATTATTGATGCGGCAGCTGATATTCCAGAACTGATGCTCGGTGTTATCCCCGATGATTATCCTGACGATTCCGAAGGTGGCGAGAGCTTTGACCTTCGTGTGCTTGACCAGGGCGGGGAAGGCGAGCCACAACCCGATGATGGCATCTATCTGAGCGGCGGGAAAAACAAGACCATTGGTGAGGAAAGCGTTATCAAGCTTCCGATCAATGCCGCGCTCAGGGATCTTGATGGCTCAGAAACCCTGACATTAAAACTCTCCGGCGTACCTGCTGATTTCACCGTTAATGAATCCTGTACCACTTTGCCTGCGGGCTGGGAGCTTTTTGGCCCCGTAGCTGATGAAGAGAACGAAGGTTTTGTAACCTATACCCTGCAATATACGGGTGAGCTTCCGGATCCTGATGATCCCGATCTCGATCCTTCGGAAACGGTGGCCTTTACAACTTTTAACGGGATTGTTGCCTTTAACACCAATGACTACACCACTACCGGAGTTGACGTCGACAGTGGTGGCGAGGGCGGCGAAGGTGATGCTTTATCCGCACTGAGTTTTTATGATGGCGGGGAAAACCAGGGCAATACCGAGGATGGTGGGCGTTATAATGAAGGACCAACGCATACCAACGGGCCAGTTGTCATCACTGTTCAGGCGATTGCCGAGGAACAGGAAACTGATATCGGCACGGATGAACTGACGCTGGAAAACAACGTTGCCTTTGCCGAAGGCCAGTTTGTTTTCGATATCAAGGAAGATATCCCCGATCTTGTGCGCCGCGCTAAAATCTATCTGGATGAAACCGAAGGGGATCAGACCTCTGCGGAACAGGCTGTGACAAATAATGTTGCAGGTGTTTCGGAAGCCCAAAGTCTTCTTGCCGCCGCGATGCTAGCAGATGGTGTCTCAGGTGGCGGTATCGTAAGCCGGGGTTTCATGTCGATTGATGGCGGGTTGGATCTTCACACCGATGGATCCGATGATGAAGAAGATGGTTCGGACGGTCCGACGGACACGGACGCACCTTCTGCCCCAAGCCTATCTCCGCCTGATGATCTCGAAGATATCCGCTTTATTGATTATAGCGGTCAGTATAGTGGGGTTCGGACTACTGATGGGTCCCAGATTAATCTCTACTCCTCAGCATCTGATCCTTCTGTTGTCTATGGTCGGGTTGGTGGCTCGGATGGCGAACTGGCTTTTGTTGTGACAATTGGATCAGAGCTTAAGAATGATTCCAACGACGTGGATATCTACGTTGAACAGTATATGTCCCTCAAGCATCCAAACCCCTATAATCACGACGAAGACATCAACACGATGAATTTGAAATTCTTCGCTGTGGATGATGAAGGTGACCGGAGTAACATCGGGCGTCTGAAAATCAATTTTGATGATGATGGCCCGAAAATTGGCGGTCATGAATTCCTCTGTGTTGATGAAACCGATTTTAATAACGGTGCTGTCATTTCAGATTTCGGCCAGTTTGATGTCTTTGATTTTGGTGCAGATGGTCCAGCGGCAGATGATATCCGCATTGATATGTTCTCTCTTGGTACAATTCGAACAGCCCAAGGCAATCATGCTGTAAGTACCAGCCAGTCAGGTGATACCCTGATCGGGACGGCGAATGGCGAGGAGGTTTTCCGTTTCACCGTCAATCCTGATGGCACTTATAACTATGAACAATATAAAGCCCTGGAACACTGGAATTCACATGACCATAACGAGCCGCTAGGGATGCTTTTCTCTGTCCGGATCAAAGATGGTGATGGAGATAAGGCCTATGGTAAAGTCTTCCTCAAAGTGCTTGATGACGGCCCGGATATAGATGGGCAGGAAATGCTGATGGTCGATGAAACCGACCTGAATACTTCAGCATCTATCAAGGCTGATGGAACATTCGATATCTTTGATTTTGGTGCCGATGGTCCACAGGCAGACCTTCCCTGGACCCCTCATAATGATGCGATCAGAATCTATGTTAACACAGCTGGGATAACAACTTCTGAAACTGACACTCCGATTTCAACATCTCAGACAGGTAACGTTTTGACCGGTTGGGCAGCAGGCGATGTTGCCTTCACCTTTACAGTGAATCCTGATGGAACATATGAGTATGAGCAGTTTATTGCTCTGGAGCATCCGGATACCAACGATCATAACGATCCGCTGCCTATGAAATTCCATGTTAAAATTGTCGATGGCGACTGGGATTTCGACTGGGGATCCGTGGATGTTGTCGTCAAGGATGATGGCCCGTCTATTTCAGTTAACCCACCGGATGAGTTTGTTCTTAATGGCAGCTTTGAAGATGGCCATACCCTGAGTGGCGCAAGCTGGAGTGTATTCGAAAACCTCAGTGATGGCTCCTGGAGCAATGGGGGCGAAGGCCAGCCTGGTTTTGAAATCCAGCATGGCGGAGTTGCTGGTGCGGCACAGCATGGTGATGCTTTGCTTGAACTTGATGCACACCAGAATTCTGTAGCGCAACAGGATATTTCCGGTATGACCGCCGGGGAAGATTATGTTCTGACTTTCCATTATCGCCCTCGTGTGGATAACGGCACCGACACCGATGATGTCATCGTCAAGTGGAATGGTGTCGTGGTCGAAGATGTAACCTCGACAGACGCGCCTGGTGGTTGGACCAAATTCACGGTTGTTGTAACCGCCGGAGCCGGAACCAATAACTTGGCCTTTGAAGGAGCCGGAACCAACGAAAGTCTGGGGGGATATATTGATAATATCTCGATCAATCAGGCACTCTGTGTTGATGAAACGGATCTGGACCAGGATGACAGTCTTGATTTCTCTGGCCGTTTCGCCAGCAGCTTTGGCGCTGATGGTCCTGGTAGCTTGAGCTATACCGTTTCTGCAACTGATGGAACAGACTCAGGTCTGGTGGATATGGCAACGGGAGATCCCGTACTGCTTTATGCCCAGGGTGGGGATGTTTACGGGCGAATTGGCGGCCCGGGTGGCGATGTTGTTTTCAAGGTATCAGTTAATGGTAGCGGGGTTGTGACGCTTGATCAGCAACGGGCGCTTGAACATCCTGATGCTGATAACCCGAATGATGCGGTTAGCCTTGCACCAGGCTTGATTAGCCTTACTGGAACGATTGTTGACAGTGATGGCGACCATGCCGATGCTTCTCTTGACTTGGGGACTTCACTTTACTTCAAGGATGATGGTCCTGCTGCAGAAAATGATGAAGCCTGTGTCACCGAAGTGGAAACCCGGACGCAACCCCAGAATATTGGGATCGTCATGGATTTCAGCGGTTCGGTCAGCAATGCTGATCTTGCAACTGAAATTGCCAGCGTCAAAACCTTTATCCAGACGCTGTTTGGTTCTGGAGCTGCCGTATCAGTTACGTTGGTGGCTTTCGGGGCTGATGCTGCCAATCTGGGGACCTTTACCGATCTAGCATCGGCAGAAGCGGCATTGGATGGAACAAGCCGGGCGATCATTAATTCAGGGGCAACAGACTTTGAAGCTGCAATTGAGATGCTTTTCTCTGATACGGGAGGCAACTTCGAACATATTCCGGGCCATAACAACCAGGTTTTCTTCCTGAGTGACGGTAACCGGAATGATGGAGCTTCTCCGCTGAGCAATGCTTCTGTTGTTCTGGATAGTGGCGGTAAAGCAGATTTGCTGGATGGCGATATCGGCTTTACAGCAATCGGTATCGGCAGTTCAATCTCACCTTCTACCTTTGTTAACTTCTTCGATGGTGGTGTTGTTGCAGATACCGGTGAAGTGCTGAATGCTGCTTCGTTTGAAGATCTCGCCGATGTACTGGTTGGTACGATCGGGCTGGGCAACAGCGTTAGCGGCAATGTTGTCGCCAATGATGATGCCGGGGCTGATGGTCTCGACCGGATCTGTGGTGTGGAGGTTGACGGTACCAGCTTCAGTGTTGATGAAAGCGGGGTTTTGACCGGTCCAACGGTGGGCACACCTTCAGCCAGTTATGATGACTCTACCAAACTTCTGACCATCACCACGGACAAGGGCACGCTGGAGATCTATCTGGATGACCAGGGTGGCAATGCCGCTGGTGATTATATCTATACCAGCCTGCCATCGGTGATGCATGGTGCGCCTGGGTCGGCGACGGATGATGAGGTCGAGGATATCTTTACCTATTCGATCCTCGATAATGATGGCGATAAAACTTCAGCAGACCTTAAAATCTGTATCAAGGATGATGAGCCGGTTGCTGTTAATGACGAGATCTGTCTTGTCGCCATACCCGGGGATTCACCACCGCTCAATATCGCCTTTGTTATTGATGAAAGTGGATCAATCGGTCTGTCGAACTACCAGACCCAGATCGACGGTGTCCGCACCTTTATCGATAGTCTGGTGGCGAAGGGGTCTCCTGAAACCCTGGCTTTCTCGCTGGTGACTTTCGGGACAAATGCTGAGGACTATGGAACCTTTGTCTTTGACGGTTTTGCTGGTGGGACTCTGGATCTGGACGATTTTGTCCGGTTGAACAATGATGGCACGTTGTCATCGACAACGCTGGATGATCAGCTTACGGCAATTCGCGGGGATTACGATGGGTCAGGTTCGACCAATTACGATGCTGGAATGGCATCCCTGTTCGGGTTGAATTCTGAATATCTGAATAATCCTGTTACGGGGCTGCCCGCTTTTGAAAATCATCTCTATTTCATCAGTGATGGTTCACCAAACGATACCAGCACCAGTAACAGTGACGAAATCGACAGCGATATTGCAACAGCAATCGTCAATAACAATGTTCAGGTGACCGGCATTGGTATTGGTACCTCAACTTCGGTTGAAGACGGGCTGGAGGATTATTTCCTTAATACTGGCGGTGGGGATGCAAGTAATCCTTATATCCCGGCCAGCCTATACAGCTTTGTCAGTGTACCGGATTTTGCCGATCTGGCCGATGCTTTGGGCGGGACAATCGGTGGTGCTGAAGCCAACGGTAACCTTCTGGCAAATGATCTGCCGGGTGCAGATGGATTTGGGACTGTCGCGATCACCGAGGTTCTCCACGATGGTGTTGTCTATACCGATGCCGGAGACGGTAGCAATGATGGTGTTATTACCATTGCGACAACTGCAGAGGGCGGCAAGCTTGTGGTTGATACCGCCACAGGTGCCTATACCTACACCGCACCAGGTTCGGTGAGCAGCGATTTTGAAGAGACTTTCACCTACACCATGGTTGATGGCGACGGTGATCCTTCTTCGGCGGATCTGAAGGTTTGTGTGACCCTGCCAGAGCCCATTGACGCAATTAACGATGTGGTTCTGACCAATATCACTTCAGGGGATATTGATATTCCTGAGTGGGCATTGCTGCTTAATGATGTTGTCAACCCTGACACAGATGTATCCGGTGTCAGTAACCCGATGGAAGGGGCTGTCAGCCAGGCTGGTGGTGTGGTTACCTTTGTGCCAGACGGCCTGGATGTTTCCAGCCTTGGTTTCGGGTCGGGCAGTACGGTGCAGACTATCACCGAGCGGGCATATGGTAGCGACGGTTATGACTATATTAATTATGGTTTCGGTGACTATATCGACGGTTCAGAACGGAATGATAATTTTGATACATCAGGTTCAAATCAGGCCACCAATCTGAGTCGTAATCTCTGGGTTCGGGATGGATCAACACCTGCAAGTGAGGTTGTTCATCTGATCAACTTTACTGGCCGCGTTAAAGACGCACGTGATATTGATTACAATTGGCAAGGAAGAGTTACCAAGGATGAGAAAAGATGGGACCAAGATAACTATCTGGTTGTTCTGCTCGCAGGGGAAACCCTAACCTTGGAAGGTTTCTCTGGTCACAGTAATCTGAAGTTGATCCTCTATAAAGGCAACTCTGTAGTTGATTCAGATTTTAATGTTGGCGAAAGTTTTACCGCAACATCGGATGGTAACTATTTCATCCGGGTTGAATCGACTGATGGCATTAGTGGAAACAGTGATCGTTCACGGGGCTATACCGCTGAACTGTCGATCGAAAGCACGGATATTGTCCAGCCGGAAGATGGCAGCTTTGATTACACGGCAGCAGATGGTTTCAGTACCGATCTTGCCAGTGTAAGTGTCGCGTATCAGGAGGGGGCGACTGTAACCGGAACCGGGGATGGGGAAATCCTGATCGGCGGGGATGGAGATGACATCCTTATCGGGAATGGTGGAAACGATGTTCTGATTGGCGGTGCCGGATCAGATACCCTGACCGGGGGAACCGGAGCTGATACCTTTGGTTTCTTTGGTCAGAATGTCGGGGTCGATGTGGATACCATCACGGATTACAATCAGAGTGGTGGTGGTTATAACATGGCTGAAGGTGATATCCTCAACATCAGTGATCTGGTGAGCTTTGACGATAATACCGATGCTGTCGCAAGCTTTGTCCGTGCAACCCAGAACGGCGGAGGTGCCGATCTGGAAATCTCGACCAACGGCGGGGCGACCTATACCCAGATCGCCTATCTGGAAGGGGTTAGCGCCACTGATATCCTGACCGTGATCCTGGATAATGATGAACACAATGTAACAGTGGTGTAATCACGATCCAGTCCGTCTGGACTTGACAGCGAAATGAAAAGCCCCTGCCCGTCGGCGGGGGCTTTTTTTGTCAGTGCGGAATGCTTTTGAAGCGATCCGTCGGTATTTATCCTGATTTGAGGTAGGTGACGGCGGTATCGCGTTCAAACAGATAGAGCAGTACGCGCAGGGCTTTGCCCCGCTCTGATTGCAGGGTCGGGTCTTTTTCCATGATCAGGCTGGCATCATCGCGGGCGGTGGCGAGCAGATCGCCGTGACAGGCAAGATCGGCGACCCGGAATTCAGGCAGGCCGCTTTGCCGGGTGCCGAGTATTTCCCCGGCACCGCGCAGGCGCAGGTCTTCTTCGGCAATGACAAAGCCGTCGTCACTCTCGCGCATGATCTTGAGCCGCGCCTTGCTGGTTTCCCCCAGCGGTCCCTGATATAGCAGGATACAGGTGGATTTTTCGCTGCCCCGGCCAATGCGACCACGCAGCTGGTGCAACTGGGCCAGGCCAAAGCGTTCGGCGTGTTCGATGATCATGATGGTGGCCTGTGGGACATCGACCCCCACTTCGATCACCGTGGTGGCGATCAACAGGTCTATGCTTCCCTTGGCGAACTGTTCCATCACGGCGTCTTTTTCCGGGCCTTTCATCCGGCCGTGAATCAGGCCGACCCGCGCGCCAAAGCGTTCTTCCAGTTCTCGAAAGCGGGCTTCTGCGGCGGCGAGATCCGATTTATCGGACTCTTCAACCAGCGGACAGACCCAATAAACCTTGGTGCCCTGATCGAGCGAGCGGGCCACGCCATTGATTACGTCGGCGATCTTGTCCAGCGGAACGGTGCGGGTATCAACGGGTTGACGTCCGGCGGGTTTTTCGGTCAGGCGAGAGACTGCCATATCGCCATAGGCGGTCAGCATCAGGGTGCGGGGGATTGGTGTGGCCGTCATGACCAGCATGTCCACACCTGCGCCTTTCTTGGCCAACGACAGGCGTTGGTGCACGCCAAAGCGGTGCTGTTCATCAATCACGGCAAGTGCGAGGTTGTGAAACACAATCTCGTCCTGAAACAGGGCGTGGGTACCTATGACCATCTGGGCCTTGCCCTGGGCAATGCTGTCCAGGATGGCGGTTCTGGCTTTGCCCTTGTCGCGTCCGGTGAGGATGGTGATCGCTATGCCCAGTTTCTCTGCAAAGGGCTGTAGAGTGTTATAGTGTTGGCGGGTCAGGATTTCTGTCGGGGCCATAATGGCAGCCTGCGCCCCGGTTTCAATCGCAGCAAGCATGGGAAAGAGCGCCACGGCGGTCTTGCCGCTGCCGACGTCGCCCTGAACCAGCCGCAACATGCGATCCGGGCTTTCCATATCGGTAATGACTTCTTTGATGGCCCTGTCCTGTGATCCGGTAAGGGTAAAGGGCAGAATATCGAGCATCTGTTCACGCAGATGGCCGTTGCCTTTGATTACCCGACCTTTGGCCGCGGTCTGTTGCTGGCGAACCAGAGAGATCGCCAGTTGATTGGCGAGCAGTTCGTCATAAGCCAGCCGTTTTCTGATCAGGGAAAAAGGCGTGAGTTCGTCATCTGATCCGGGATGGTGAGCCTGTTCGAGGCAGTCCCGCCAGCTCTGCCACTGTTCGCGGGCCTGATGCGCCGGGTCCAGCCATTCCGGCAGCTGTGGGGTCAGTGCAAGAGCCCCGCGGATTGCCTTGGTCAGGGGTTTCAGCGTGACACCGGCAGACAAGGGATAGACTGGCTCGACAGTCTTGACCTCGGCTTCTTCCTCCACAGGGACTATGTGATCAGGGTGGGCCATCTGCAAGGTCTCGCCAAAGCGTTCCAGCTTGCCACTGATAATACGGATTTCGCCGGGGGGGAGGAGTTTCATCAGATAATCGGCGCGGGCATGGAAGAACACCAGCTGGATTTCGCCTGTAGCATCGTGACAGAACACCCGGTAAGGGCTGCGTCGATTGGGGCCCGGGCTGTGACGGGTGACGGATACCTTAAGGGTGGCAACCCGATCGGGCAGGGCGTCGGCAAGTGTCGGCGCATAGCGTCGATCAATCAACCCGACGGGCAGGTGCCAGCAGAGATCAAGAACACGGGAGCCTGCGAGTTTTTCATAAAGAACACTCAGGCGAGGGCCGACCCCCTGAAGAGTGGAGACAGGTGTAAAAAGCGGAAAGAGAATCTCTGGTCGCACGGGCTTTGACTTGCAGAAAATGGGCAGGATGTTTATTAAATGTTCTAGTAATGTTTCATAACACAGCTTTCCCTGCAAACGAAACACCACAAGCAAGGCTATGGTCAAATATATCAGGCGCGCTGTGCCTGGACCGGGTTAATGGATGACGGGGTGTTGACTGAAAGGCCGGGGAATATAAAACAGGTACAGGATCTATGACTGCCGAGGTGGAGAAAAGACGCAAACAGCTCCGGTTCAGAAGCTGGCATCGCGGAACACAGGAAGCCGATCTTCTGGTCGGATCTTTTGCCGATCAGCATGTCGGCACGATGGAAGCAGGGGATCTGGATCTGTTTGAAGAGATCCTCAATATTCCTGATCCTGTATTGTATGACTGGATAATCGGCAATTCACAGCCACCGGAAAGCAGCTGTAACCCTGTTCTGACTGCTCTGCTGGCATTCGAGTACAAGCCGCAGGACAGGTAGACCTGTCAGGCCTGTTTCTGCTTATGAATATTCTGTCTATGAATATACAGGCTATGAAAACACAGGTCGAACCGATCCATTTCAGATAAAGACCTGATAAAAAGATTACTCCAGATAATAAAGATTACTATTGTGAAAACACTCGCCACCCGGCTTCAGGCCGCTGATCGTTACCAGATTTCCGCGGCACCCGAAGGATATGATGCCCAGATCCTCGCTGAGCTTGCCACCGATCTGGCACCGATGCCGGTTTTGCATATTGCCCTGGATGACAACCGGATGGCTGCCCTGGCTGAACTGGTACAGTTTTTTGCCCCGGATCTTGAAATTATCCAGATCCCGGCTTGGGACTGTCTGCCCTATGACCGGGTAAGTCCGCATCGGGATATTCTCGCGGCGCGGATTGATGCCTTTGCCCGCTTGCTGGAAACACAAAGTCCTGTAGGGGGGCGTCTGGTCCTGACAACCATCAGTGCGGCTTTGCAACGGGTGCCACCCCGGGGCGTTTTCAAAGACCGGACGCTGATTGCCAAAGCCGGATCGGTGATGCCGCTTGATCGCCTGACCCGTTTCTTTGCCACAAACGGCTATAGCAGGTCCGAAACCGTGAGCGAGCCGGGCGAATATGCCATTCGCGGGGGGATTCTGGATGTTTATCCACCAGGTCAGGAAAACCCGCTGCGGCTGGATTTCTTCGGTGATGAACTGGACAGTCTGCGCCATTTTGATCCCATGAGCCAGCTCACCACGGGCGAGGCCGAGAGTCTGGAGTTGAGGCCGGTTGGTGAAGTCATTCTTGATGAGAAAACCATTGAGGCTTTCAGGCTGGGCTATCGGGAAAGCTTTGGTACCGTTGGTAAAGATGACCCGTTGTACGAAGCGATTTCAGAAGGGCGGCAGTATCCAGGAATGGAACACTGGTTACCCTTGTTTTACGGCGAGTTGGAAACTGTTTTTGATTATTTGCCTGAAGTTCGGGTGACGCTGGATGCCCAGTCTGAAGAGGCGCGGGATGCCCGGATTGAATCGATCACTGATTTTTATCAGGCCCGCCAATCCATGGGGAAGGTCAGCGAGAAATCATCCGACAGCGGTACGACCTATAAGCCTGTTGCCATGGAGCGGCTGTTCCTGTCGGTAGCTGACTGGGATGCGCAGCTGACTATCCGGGGCGTTGCCCAGTTCTCTCCTTTTGAGCTGCCGGACCATCAGGAAAATGTGCTCGATGCAGAAGGCAAGCTCGGCAAGGATTTTTCTGAATCGCGGAACCGCGAAGGCGTGAATGTCTTTGACGAGGTTCGCGACTATATCCGCCTGCAACAGAACGCAGGTAAAAAGATCGTTGTCACAGGCTATACCGATGGATCACGTGACCGTCTGATTTCGATGTTTCATGAGCACGAGATTACCAACACGGATATCCTGAAAAACTGGAAAATTCTGCGCAAAACCATGCGCAAGCAGGTACAGTTCCTGACCATGGGGCTGGAACGCGGCGTCGTAACCCCCGATGTGGTTTTCATCACCGAGCAGGATATTCTTGGGGAGAGGATTGCCCGGGCGCAGAAAAAACGCCGCAAGTCCGATAATTTCCTGCGCGAGGCTTCTTCGCTGCAGGACAATGACTTCGTTGTCCATATGGAGCACGGGATCGGCCAGTATATCGGCCTGGAGACTGTTGATGTTGGTGGCGCACCACATGATTGTCTCAAGGTGCTGTATCACGGGGGCGACAAGCTTTTTGTTCCGGTCGAGAATATCGAAGTCCTGTCGCGCTATGGCTCCGAGGATTCCGGGGCAGAGCTGGATCGGCTTGGTGGCGTGGGCTGGCAGGCGCGTAAGGCACGGGTCAAGGAGCGCATCCGCGAGATTGCCCATCAGCTGATCGGTATTGCGGCCAACCGCCTGTTGCGCAAAGCCGAGACCATTGATGTGCCTGAAGGGCTTTATGACGAGTTCGCTGCGCGCTTCCCCTATCCGGAAACTGAAGATCAACTGAACGCCATCGAAGATGTCTTTACAGATCTGAGGTCGGGTCGCCCCATGGATCGGCTGATCTGTGGCGATGTCGGCTTTGGTAAAACCGAGGTGGCTTTGCGGGCTGCCTTTGTCGCGGTGATGAGTGGCAAGCAGGTGGCGATTGTTGTGCCGACAACCCTGCTGGCACGTCAGCACTACCTGACCTTTGTTGAGCGATTCAAGGGGTTGCCTGTTCGGATTGGTCAGCTGTCTCGCCTGGCAAACAGCAAGCAGCAGACAGAAACCAAAAAGGGACTGGCAGCTGGAACGGTTGAGATCGTCGTCGGAACTCATGCTGTTTTTTCCAAGAATATCAAGTTCTCGGACCTTGGTCTTCTGATTGTGGATGAAGAACAGCATTTTGGAGTGAAGCAGAAAGAGCGCCTGAAAGAGTTGCGCACGGACGTCCATGTTCTGACCCTGACGGCAACACCGATCCCCCGCACCTTGCAGATGGCCATGTCGGGTGTGAAGGAAATGAGTCTGATCGCGACACCGCCAGTAGACCGTCTGGCGGCACGCACCTTTATCCTGCCTTTTGACCCGGTGATTGTCCGCGAAGCGATCTTGCGTGAACACTATCGCGGTGGACAGACATTCTATGTTTGTCCACGCTTGTCCGATATCAAGGAAATGAAAGAGAAACTGACCAAGCTGGTGCCGGAAGTAAAACTTTGCGTTGCCCATGGTCAGTTGGCACCAACCGAACTTGAAGAGGTGATGACCGCTTTTTGTGATCATCAGTATGATGTCCTGCTTTCGACCAATATCATTGAGTCAGGGCTGGATATTCCTTCGGCCAATACCATGATTGTACACCGGGCGGATATGTTTGGTCTGGCACAGCTATACCAGATACGCGGTCGTATCGGCCGTTCCAAGATCCGCGGTTATTGTTATCTGACACTGCCTGTCGGCAAGCTGCTGAGCAAGACTGCTGAACGCCGTCTGGAGGTTATGCAGACCCTCGACAGTCTGGGCGCGGGCTTTACCCTCGCCAGTCACGATATGGATATTCGCGGGGCCGGAAACCTGGTTGGCGACGAGCAGTCGGGTCATATCAAGGAAGTCGGGGTCGAGCTGTATCAGCAGATGCTGGAAGAGGCGATTGCTACACTGCGCAGTGATGAGGTCAACGATGTGTCAGAAGACGTCTGGTCGCCCCAGATCAATATCGGTTCCTCGGTCCTGATCCCGGACCATTATGTTGCAGACCTGAATGTCAGGCTGGGGCTCTATCGCCGGCTTTCCGGGCTGACGGAACGGGCCGAGATTGATGGGTTTGCTGCCGAGCTGATTGACCGTTTCGGGGACATTCCTGTCGAGGTGGAAAACCTGCTGCAGGTGATGATGATCAAGGGGCTTTGTAAAGAGTGCGGCGTCGAGAAAGTTGATGCAGGCCCGAAAGGGGCTGTGATCTCTTTCCGTAATGACAGCTTTGCCAACCCGTCAGCTCTTATTATCTTCATACAGGAACAGGTGGGGACAGTTAAAATCCGCCCGGATCACAAGCTGGTTTACCGCCGGGCCTGGGATGATCCGGCATCCCGCCTCAAGGGCGTTCGCAGTATGATGGAAGAGCTTGTATCGATATCAAAAAAGTAGGAATTACAATTTATTGAAGTTAGTTTATGTGTTTATGGATTAGGGTTTTCTGTCAGGTGATTAATAGACCTGAGCCCAGGAGGGATAGCCGTTTTCACGGGCACGGGCTGCGACCTTGCCCCAGTCGTAATCCAGCGCGATGAGCTCTACCGACCAGCGCTTCTCTGTTTTCGTTGCAATGGCAAAGCGAGCATGTGCCGAACCGCTCTCCGCTTCAAGGGGCGCGTCGCTGTCGGCATAACGGGGACAGCCGACGCTGCCGGGATTGATAATGGTGCTTCCCTTTGGTCCTGTGGCGATATGGGCCAGATGGCTGTGTCCGCAAAGATAAAGGCTGGCGTTGAACTGATCGCCGATCCGGGCATGAACATCGCGGCCTCTGGCCAGAGCCAGGCGCCCTTCGACATTATCTTCCAGCAGGTACTTTGTGTCATCGAGCGGTGTGCCGTGAAAGGCGAGAATATCCTGTTCGATCATGAGGCGTGCTGGCAACGCCCCAAGGATCTTGCGGTGTCCGGCGTCCAGAGAACGATGGCCAAAGTCATACCCGGGATTGATCTGTTCCGCTGTGCGTTCGTCAAGCCAGCGGTCATGATTGCCCCGGACGGTCGGTATGTCGAGATCTTGCAGGTATTCAAAAGTTTCCTTTGGCCAGAAAGGCCCGGAAACACAATCTCCGAGATTGAGTACAAAGTCCGGTTTGCGTTGGTTGATTTCCCGCATGACTGTTTCCAGAGCGAGAAGGTTGCCGTGTATATCAGAGATGATTGCGACTTGCATTGCTCTTGTGTTCCTGCCAGCGGTTATGATTGTTCAAGCTGTTGCTGATAGCCGATATCGAGCATCTGGGCCAATGTATCTGCGTTCTGGGCGCCGGGAAGGATGTGTTGGCGATTGACGATAAAACAGGGAACGCCATTTAATCCCAGTGACCGGGCATTCTGGTCTGTAAAGAGCACCTCTTCATGGCCTTGATCGCTGTCGAGGTATTTCTCTGCATCTGTCAATCCGCTTGCTTTTGCAATTTCCAGCAAGACATTTCGGTCACCAATATTTTGTCCTTCAAGGAAATAGTATTCGAACAGGCGTTCCATAAGGGCATCCTGTCTGTTCTGGCTGCGGGCAAAAATGGACAGGCGATGGGCATCGACCGTGTTGGGCGTTTTTTTGATTAGGTCGAATTTGAAATCGATGCCTTCCTCATACCCTGTGGCGGCGATTTGATCGTAAAACTGCGTTGCGTTGTCCCGCCCGCCAAATTTGTTGTCCAGATAGCTCTGGCGTTCCATTCCCTCCAGTGGCATGTCAGGATTGAGTTGAAAGGTAAGCCAGCGGGTTTTGACCTCAAAATCTGGCCGCATGGTCTGGGCCTTGCGAAAGCGTTTCAGTCCGATGTAGCACCAGGGACAGATCGGGTCGGAATAGATATCAATTTCAATGGTCGCTTTTGTCATCGTGGTCGGCTGCTTTCAAAATGAAGTGCTGAGTGTGCATTATCCGGCTTTGTTGTCGAGCTTCTCTTTGCTATGTCTGCGTCAGGGAAACAGATCGGGTTGAGGCAGATAATTGCTGGAAGATGTGAACAAGGTAACCGCGCTGGCTGATTTTGTGGGGCAGACACTGGCGCGTCAAGGGCTGGTGATTGAGAGAATCATCACAATGTCCGGAGGGGCGATTCAGGAAAATCTGCGCCTGGACTATTCTTGTGCTGATGGAAAAACAGGAAGTCTGGTTTTGCGTACCGACGCAGCAACCCTGGTTGCTGGCAGTCACAAGAAGGCCGATGAATATGCTGTTTTGTCTTATGTTCATGCTGCCGGCATAAAGACCCCAAGGCCGATTGCCCTGTGTCAGGACACAGAGATCATTGGCAAGCCGTTTATTCTGATGGAGTATCTGCCAGGAACGACGGATTTTGCCAGAATACGTGCCGGAGCAAGGCGAGAAGAGCTGGCGGTTGAGCTTGGGCGAGAACTGGCAGCTATACATCGCTTGTCTCCCGTAAATTTACCTTTTTTGAAGCGCCTCGCTCCTGATCCGGTCAGCTCTCTTATTCGGCAGTACCGGGCATTCTTCGATCAGCCGGGCATGGTTCGCCCCGTGGCTGAATGGGCCATGCGCTGGTGTTTGAGCCAGACGGATTATTGTCGTTCGTCAGTTCAGGTTTTGGTTCACGGAGATTTCCGGACAGCGAACTATCTGGTTGATCAGGAAAGGCTGACGGGACTTCTCGATTGGGAGTTTTCTGGCTGGGGAGATCCGTATAGTGACCTCGGCTGGTTTTGTGCCCGTTGCTGGCGCTATGGTTATGAGGGGACGCCAGCAGGTGGGATTGCCAGCAGAGACAGCTTTTATCAGGGATACAGGGCTGTCAGCGGCGAGGACGTCGATCCGGAGCGTGTCAAATTCTGGGAAGTGATGGCGCTGTTGCGATGGCTGGTGATTGCCATGCAGCAGGGGGAGCGAAACTATAGCGGTGGTGAGAAGGATCTGGAATTGGGGTTGACCGGTTTGATCCGCCCGCTGGAAATCGAAGATATGCTGCTGGAGATGACAGCGCCCTTTTCCTGGAAGGGCAAAACACAAAATAATGCTGTAACCCGTGATAAAGAAATTACAGTATCTGCATTGGTATCAGAGCTGTTGTCAGGTTCCTGGGCGAGGGAGAAAGATATTTTGCAACATCTGATGCAGCAGATCGACTCACTCCCTTTATGGGGAGAGGCGCAAGAGGCTCTGGTTGATCAAGGCACTGATATGGACAATAGAGCGCTGAAAAAAATCATCCGGATTGCAGCAGCTCTAAACCAGAGGGTTTTCACGAGTACCAGTCATGGAAGCTCTTTACCGGAAAGCTTCGAAGAAAGCGTAAAAACTTCAGAGCTGATAACCTTGCGGGACCAGATACGCAGTGGTTGTTACGACCGAGAAGAGCAGCTGTATCAACTTCTTCTTCGGGTGAACCGTAGCAAGCTTGAGATAATAAGCCCGGCAAGCCTGGCTGGTTATGTGGCTTTGTTGGGGGACGAACGTCATAACTTGTAATGGCTGTTTCTGTAAATTATCAATGTTGCTAATAGGTTGAAATAAAATGAAAAATTTCAAGGTATAGTTATTTTGTTCGCTTTGTTCTCTTTTTGTTCTTGACTCGGTGGTGTGATTTTTGGCATAAAGTTCATGAAATGTTCCTATGTGAGATCGACTTCAGGAGATTGAGATGAGAGAAGATACAACGATGCTGGATTATTTTCTGAGCAGTCTAGTGGCTTTTGGTAGTTTTGGTTTTTTTCTGTTTGTTCTGTCTTATGGCTGGTTTACAGCCTTTCAGGTTATGGCGCAGTGATTTCCCCCGGGTTAAACGATGGTGTTCCAGAGTTTTTTTTCCAGAGGAAACCCTGTGGGGATAATTATGGGGGCAGCTGGAGCGTCAGATGTAACATCTGTTACGAAGAGGGAGCTTCTACAGCCAGTAAAAGCTCCCTCTATTTTGATGGGAATTATTCCGCGTCAGCGGCTTCTGCCAGATCGATAGAGGCCTTGCCAAGGGTTTTGGCCATCTCGAGCAGGCGCCGGCGAACCGAGGGATCCCCGATTTTGTAGTAGGCGCGCACAAGCTCCAGGGTCTCGCGTCGGGCCATTGGATCTTTTTCAAATGGGAGTTCTTCGCCTTCTTCTGCCATTCCCCGAATTTGTCCTGGAGAACGGTGAGATACTTCTTCGGACATATCGTCGAAAAAATATCCTATTTCAATGTCCAGGACTCTGGCCAGGTCATACAGCCTGCTGGCACCAATGCGGTTGGTGCCCCGTTCATATTTCTGGACCTGTTGGAAGGTTAGTCCCAGGGCTTCGCCAAGTTTCTCCTGACTAAGGCCCAGTAAGGTGCGGCGCAACCGAAGCCGTTGTCCCACGTGGACGTCCACGGCATTTGGTACACCTGTGATCCGTTTTGGTAGTGGTTTTTTGTTTCTCATTATCTGCCTTGCTAGGTTGCTTGGGTAAAACTACCATAACGCGCAAATTTTCTCAAGTTAAAATTAGTATTCAATATTCAACCGTGGGTTAAAATGAGTTGTTTTCAATCTTATCTTGATTTCGAGTAGTGGTATGGTTCGTTTTTTACTTTTGAAATGATGTATTCGGTCGATGGTAATTCTGGTTATCTGTTGATGCTGTTTTGTTTTTATGGTGCTTATCTGTCGTTTTGTGGGGGTGTGGATGAATTTGAAGGAATAAATTCTTTTGAGTGTGATTAGTCTCTTCCCAAAAATATCAGTCTAAAGTTACAATAGCGGGAAATTATCACAGACCTTCTTTCGTGGTGGTACATGGGTAAACAGACTCGTTTGATCAATGAGTTCGGTAAAGTTTTTGACGATGCGATCGTCAGATTCCATCGGTTTGGCAGCTTTTCATCCCGTTATGGCGATGAGAAGAATGCTCTCTGTGTCGAGGAACTTGGCTGGGTTTCGGCGATTTCAGACCAGAAACTGATGCATATCACGCTCTCTTTTGACCCAAGGTTTGTTTCTGATGAAGCCTTGTCGACGGCTGGTTCGCTGTTGCTGGAAGCCCCCTATATAAAGCTGGGTCTTCGATATGGACCAGACGGAAGATTTTATGAAGAATACAAGGAGCCTCTGCTTGCTTGTATGCGTTTGATGTCTGTTGCCGCCCTCGAAAAAGGAACAGGGCGAAAGGATCGTTATGTTGCTGTCGCAAAAGACCCCTTTTCTCTTTCTTTTGATGCGTCAGAAGCTTCAGCAAGATTTCTGCCAATTCTGGAAAGCTGGCGTGAAAGTTCAGGTCTCTTTACCGAGACCGCGACAGATGTTATGCGGCGTCAGGGGTTGCTTGACCGGGCTGTCTTTATAGAGCCCGATGTTGGTTATACAGAACCAAAATTTACTCATATTGGCTCGGATATTGGCGTCTACGGGCCTGATTGGCCGCATGTGGCGGTTGGAAGCCGTATTCATCAGCAACCTGATCCTGATTACGGTGAGTGGATCCGTAAGGCGTACGAAGTTATTCTCCATTCCGGCTTGCCGCAGTACGAGCATGTTGATGCCTGTATGACGCTTGATAGTGGATCCCGATGCCGAAACAGGTACCGTTGTCTGCGTTTACCCTGGCGAACCCCGGATGGACAAAAGCTGCTCACGGGAATGTCAATTATGACCCCTGATGTAGAAATCGCTTTGAGCTGCCCGGAAGGCTTTAGTATCTGATCTGGGAACTGGCGTCGGCGGGTTTTTAAATCTGTATCGACAGGTTTTCAGAAGAAGTACCCCCGCGCTTTCATACGAAAGCCCGGGGTTCGTCGGGTTATTTGCCTGTTTCAAGGAAGCTGGCCGCTTCCCCCAGAAGACACCCCTCGAGTGATAACTCAAGAAACCGGATATAGTCATCAGAAACATTTATTTTCTGCCTGGCGACAGGGATGACCTCAAGCGGATCTTCGGCATCAAGCTGATATTCTTGAATAAGTGCAATCAACTCCTGGCTGATCAGATCCAGTCGGGCCTGGATTTCAGGAATATTTCTGGGTTTGGACATCTGTATGCTGCTTCTTTCATTTTTATCTACCGGGCTGTGAAGGTACCGGGGCCTGCTTCTGTCTTTTGCTTCTGTAGTGAATAGTGCGAGAAGCCGTGGTTTTCAAGTTTTCTGCCGGGGTTCTTTCCTCAATTTGGCTGTAACAAGAATCCTGATCTTCAGCTCATCTGCGCAAAAAACACTCCTGCGATTCTTCTGTTCACGTTGTTATTGGTAAAAAGAATAGGGAGTAGGGGCTCTAGTGCTGCTTATTAATCTTTTGCACCGCTAAAATGAATCTTTATTATTTTTCAACGATCCTGCTTGAATTCGTCGGTTAATTCCCCCCGTTATTATTTATCCATAGCCTCGATTATTTTTATGTCACGACATTTTATAAAAAAATATCTTGAAATTTCAGTACGATATTTGTGAAACTTGTCACATAATAAAAAAACAGGGTGGCTCGAAATAGAGCGAGCTTCAGTGAATAAAAAAACTAACCGCCAAACTCATCTGATATTGGCTTGCAAGTAGGGAGAACTTCATGTCTGAAATTGAGTATTACAAATCTCTTGTTGCGACCGGGAAAATGACCCGTCGTGATTTTATGGCCAAGTCTTCGGCTCTGGGCCTGAGCATTGCTGCTGCGACGACGCTTCTTTCCAGCAGTGCCAACGCGACACCGATTAAAGGTGGCCACCTCAAAGTGGGGATGGCTGGAGGACAGACGACTGACAGTCTCGACCCAGCTACCATTACACAGTACATGCCACAGGTTATGACCTTTGCTTCACGCAACTGCCTTGTTGAGGTGAATGTCAAAGGTGAAGCGACCCCGGAACTGGCTGAAGGATGGGAAGCCAAGCCAGGAGCCCAGGAGTGGGTATTCAACCTTCGTAAGGGGGTGGAGTTCCACAATGGTAAAACAATGGACGCCGATGATGTGGTCTGGTCAATCCAGCATCATCTGGGTGAGAAATCGGAATCTGGTGCCAAGGGAATTCTTGGCGGTGTGGCAGAGATCAAGGCAGACGGTAAAGACAAGGTTATTGTATCCCTGACTTCCGGTAATGCGGATTTGCCGTTTTTGCTGTCGGACTATCATCTCCAGATCATGCCTGTAGGTGAAGACCCTGCCAGTGGTATTGGTACCGGCGGGTATCAGATCGAAAGCTTTGAGCCGGGAGTTCGCTTCCTGGCCAAGAAAAACCCGAACTATTTCAAGTCTGATCGTGCTCATGTCGATTCAGTGGAAATTCTGGCGATCGAAGATGTCGCAGCACGTACATCCGCACTGCAAACAGGTGAGGTGCATCTGATCAACCGGGTGGATCCCAAGACCCTCTCGCTGCTCAAGCGTGCCAAGAATGTTCAGATTCTCTCAACATCCGGCGCTCAGCACTACACGATGCCGATGATGGGAGACCGTGCACCGTTCGATAATAATGATCTGCGCCTGGCAATGAAATACGCAATCGACCGTGAGCAGCTGTTGAACACAGTCTTGCGTGGCTATGGTCGTGTGGGGAATGATCATCCAATCGCTGCTACTGATCAATATTTTGCCGCTGATCTTGAGCAACGGACCTACGATCCCGATAAAGCTGCTTTCCACTTTAAGAAAGCCGGATTTGAGGGACAGACTATTCCATTGCACACTTCTGATGCTGCCTTTGCCGGAGCGGTGGACACAGCAGTTCTCTTCAAGGAGAGTGCCTCAAAAGCAGGAATTACGATCGATTTGGTCCGGGAGCCAAACGATGGTTACTGGTCCAATGTCTGGATGCAGAAAAATTTCTGTTTCTCCTATTGGGGTGGACGTATTACGCCGGACCTTATGTTCTCGACCGCGTTCTCTTCCGATGCAGCCTGGAATGAAGGCTTCTGGAAGAACGAGAAGTTTGATAAATTGCTCGTAGAAGCACGAGCCGAGCTCGATCAGACCAAACGTCGGGCACTTTATACTGAAATGCAGACCATGGTGAGTAATGAAGGTAGTGTCATTATCCCAATGTTTGCTGATTACCTCGATGCAGCCACCAAAAATATCAAGGGCTTTGAGCATGTTGCCACTTACGGTATGAGTGGTTTCCGCGCCCCTGAACAGGTCTGGATTGATGGGTGATTTGATAGGTCTGATTGCCAAGCGGTTATCGTTTGGTGTTCTGACGTTGCTGGTGATCTCCG
>NZ_JAPWGY010000008.1 GCF_027214005.1 Kiloniella laminariae | reverse complement strand
TGACCTGATCTGGCTGAACCATCTGCATTGAATATTCGAACAAAGGCATCATAGTCATTCCATGTCATGGCGTAACCACCATCAGCCAGGGCCGTGGTTACAGGTGCGTATTGTTCGCCTGCGGGGTTAACATTGACAGTGAATTCATCTCCTCTGGCAGAGCCGTCGGCATTGAATGCGCGGGCTGTGATTCCTCCCTGATCTCCGTCAATGATGTAAAAGAGATTATTCCAGGTGGTTACGAAACCGCCATCTTCCAGTGCCGTGACGGAGGGACTCCTCAGAAAATTGGATAACTTGTGATCCAAAACAAAAGGTGACCCTATCGGATTCCCCTGTGGGCTTGAAAAGTGCCCATATACATTATCCCCTGCAGTCCACACTGAAATAACACGGCCATCTGACATCGTCGCATTGGCCACTGCATCGGGACGGTGTCCCCATGCAATTGACAATGCTGTTTCAGTACTTTCCGGGACCATATAGCCTGTCTCATAACTCTCCAGAACTGGAGCCTTGTTGATTTCGATCGCCAGTGTCGAGGTTGAAGCGTCACCATCGCCATCTGTGATCTGATAGGTAAAGTTATCGACACCGTCTCCGGCAACAGCTGCCTTGGCGACATAGTGATAGGAGCCATCGGCATTGAGGGTCAGAAAGCCAAAGGCCGTTTCAAGGGGCTGGCCGATGTTGAGTGCCAAGGGAGTACCAGTGCCAATGGCCACCGCCGTGACGCTGGTGCCACCATCAGCACCGAAAGTGTCGTTGGTGAGAACACCATTCGCCGCGGAAATTGTCAGGCTGCTGCCTTCGTTGGCAATCACATGGTCAATCACCGCAACAGGACCGTCATCGTTGATCGCGACGGTAATAGTCCCTGTTGCGGAGGGACCTCCGCTGCCGTCGACCGTATAGCCAAAAGCACCACTGAGTTGGTCGTTGGAGAAGGTTTGCCCGGCGGCTCCATGCACCATGGCTGCGAGCAGAGTAAAGGTATAGTTCCCGCTGCTGTCGAGCGTCAGATTCCAGCTGCCATTATCAGCTGCCCAGCCCAGTCCGTTTTGTGATGCAGCACCAAGGGCGCCGTTGTAACTGCTGCCAGAAATACTGCCGTTCGCAATGTTCAGGAGGCCAGAAGCATTATCGTTACTATTCGCCGGGTCACTGCCTGATCCCGTGGCCAGGCTGTCCTCGGAAACCACTAGGTTGACGTCAGGAGCTACCGGAGAAGGGATGCTGTCTGTCACATCAATGATCAGGATTGCTGTGCTGCTGTCTCCATCACCGTCTGTGATCTGGTAAGTAAAGCTGTCTTGCCCGTTGGCTGTGATCCCGGTCTTGGCAAGATAACGATAAGAACCATCGGCATGGAGGGTCAGAAAGCCCAGTGATGTTTCGACAGCTTGGCCGATGTTGACGCTTTGCGGTGCCCCGTTGCCTGTGGCCACAGCAGTGACCAAACCACCATCAGCACCGGTCTGGTCATTGGCAAGAACACCATCGACAGCCGGAATCGTGAGTGTGGCGCCTTCATCTACCTGGGCACTGTCATCTGTCGCAATTGCTGCATCATCAGTAATGGTAATGGACAGACTGTCACTGACCTCGTCTCCGTCACTGTCAGTTACCCGTACAGCAAAACTGTCTGCAACAGTCGCCGTGCTGTGGTCGGTCGCCGTCGCAAGTGTATAGCTCCAGTTATAGATCCCGCCATTGAGGCTGATAATTGCAGTGCCGTTTGTTCCGGTGATGCTGCCACCAGTCGTGACATCAATCCAGTTGCCCTGGGCATCCTGGATTTCGAACAGAGCAAGGCTGTCATTGCCTGTTGTTACTGTGAATGTGCCCGAAGCGGTTTCACTGGTACTGGCCGGATTGCTGCCTGTGGGCAGGGCAGATTCATTGACTGATCCACTGGCAGAAGCCAAGGTTGGCACACTGTCCGCATCAATTGTCAAGGTAACACTGGCAAGGGATTTATCTCCGTCACCGTCGGTGATTTCATAGGAGAAGCTGTCAGTGCCTTCGGCACCGGGGGTTGCTATATAGGTGAAGGTCCCATCTGCATTATAGGTCACATTACCTTTGCTTGCAGGCGTGATCAACGCCACGCCGGTTACAAGGTCAACACCATCTGCTCCACTAATGTCGTTGGCCAAAACATCAATGATAAGAGTGCTGTCTTCTGCAATAGCGGCGAGGTTGTCGTCAACGGCTTGTGGACCATCATCGTTTACCTGAATGAGTAAGTTTCCGCTGTCGCTCTGATTGCCAACTCCTGATACGACATATCCAAAGGAAGACTGTAGCTGGTCCTGCCCAAAAGTAGCAGTCGTATCCACATGAGAAAGCGCAGAAGACAATACAAAGCTATAGGCCCCACTCGCATCAAGCGTAAGGGTCCAACTTCCATCATTGGCAGCCCAGTTTAAACCAATTTGCGTTGCAGCACCCAGGGCTCCGTCATAGGAGCTAGAAGTAATGGTACCACTGATAACTGATACCACTCCGGCAACAGAAGATCCAAGAACCGGAGATTCTGTGTCATTACCAGAGCCAGTAGCAAGTGTATCTTCAGTTACTATTCCTTCTGCTGTACCAGCTTGGACATAAGGGTTTCCATCAACATCAAAGAACTCAAAATCATTGGGATGAAGGTCCGTTTTAGTTACACCAACCAAAGTGATTGTGTTGTCAGCATCAATGGTTATGACTGTGTCTGCCCCAACCTGTGTTGTTACTAACATTACATCATCAAAAGATGCAAAGCTGCCGCCGATAAAACGAATGACATCATCCGTTCCAGCCCCGGCAACAAAGTCGCTTACGGTATCATGCCCTGAATTTTGTTCGATTAGGAAAATGTCATGACCAATACCACCGGAGAGAACATCATTACCTACACCTCCTGAGAGTATGTCTTTATCTGATCCACCGTTTAGCGTGTCGTTACCTGCCCCACCTTCAAGCAAATCATCCCCAACACCACCATTAAGAACATCGTCACCATCAAGCCAGAGAGATACAACCTGAGCTTGGCCAAAACCACCGTTAACAAGACCCAATCTGGTAGAAACTAAACCACTGGTATCACTAAACAGCGCATCTTCAATACCGTCATTATTTATATCTTTGTATTCAACAGTTAACCCATCTGCAGAAGCTACTGACAAGGCTTCATCGCTCAACCATTTGACATGCTGAGCCTGCCCATTGGCATCACTGACTTTTACGTTTTGCAGTCCAATACCTGCATAAGAGATCGAAACCTCTGTATAAAGTGGTATTTCTGGAGCTAGAGAAGAAGTCGTTATCAAACTACCATTTTTATAAAAGTTAATCGTACCAGTAACCGTTCGTTCAACAGTTAAAGTATCTCCGCTGGCATAGGTAATATGATTGCCATTAGGCCATAACCATTGACCATTTACATAAAGTTGGAGGCCTGTATCCCGGAAAAGATAAAAGCCAAAATCTACATTTGCTTCTGTATCCGGATCTTGAGAAAATCCAATAATCTTGTGGTCTTGATTAGAAACACCTTCACTTGAAGCAGTAAAGCTCAAGCTTATTGCCCCTGTATAGGCCTGAGCCGACTTTGCATTGCCCCCAGGCCATACAGTTCCTGGCTCATTATATAGCTTGGAAAAATTCGTGGTTGTTCCAAAATCACCTGCTATGACACTGCCAACCTCATAGCTATTTTGTCCATCGGAGATACCGCCGATGAGGTAATCATTTCCCTGACCTCCAATTAGATCATCGTTACCAAATCCACCTGTAATATGATCATCACCCTCACCACCATCAATTGTGTCATCACCTGAACCGCCACGGATAATATCATCACCCGCTCCACCTGATAGTGTTGCTCCTTGAGGCGTTAGCAAGGTATAACCGCTGTCCCCTTGCTGTATGGTACCACCCTGAAGTGTCAAGTCGTTTCCTTGGCCACTGATATCTGATCCAAGGTTGGCTGGATCGGAAAAATCCAGATGGAAACCATTGCTTCCATAGGTACCTTCATAACTTGATGGCACCCAGTTATTGTTTTCATCAAGCTGTCCAAAAACCGAACCCTCTGCTGCTTGCCCATCAACAAGATGTACATCCGCGAGTTCACCATTAATCGGGCTATAAAGAGTACCGTTGCGTTCAAAACCTCCAATACCATGCTTAACGCCAGCCATACCGACTTCTGACTCATGCCCCAAGGGCAAGCTGTTAGTATTCAATGAAAAATCAGTAACCCTAGACCCATTCACAAACATCTGCATGCGATCAGAGACATCAGCGGCCATGGAATCATACACAGCACTTACGTGGACCCACTCGCCGATGGTACCGACAACAGCACTTGATGTAAGTCGATGGTACTGTTCATCACCTGAAATCGTTGTTGGATCTACGGCTACATAAAAGTCCAGACGCCCCTGCCCATCAAAACCAAAGGATGTACGATCGCCTTCCCAATTGCGCTCCAATGTTGGAGCATTTTCCATAACGGAGAGAATTCCCCTTCCATCATAGTTATCCAGCTTAACCCAGGTAGAGAAACTCCATTTAGTACGATCACCACCCTCAGTTGGCGTAATGGTAAAAAGGTCATTACTACCGTCAAGTACAACTGAATTAACAACCACCGGAGCGCCAGAAATATTACCCCCTTCAATAAGATCATCACCAGCACCGCCGTTAATCACAGTGCTATTGGCATCGCCTACAAGAATGTCATTACCAGAAGTACCAGCTGCGAGACTCTCAGCATTATTGTCACCAATCTCAACCGCGATCATTGCCTCCTTAGAGAGCCCGGTACTGTCCGTCACACGCCAGGTAAAGTTGTCCTGACCTGAATATCCTTGCGGGTCATAGCTGTAGGTACCATCAGCATTGATCGTCACCAAGGCGCCGCTTTGCAGGGTAAAGCTGTTGTTGCCGTTATCTGTGGCGTCAATGACTTTAAAGCTCAGCACCTCGGTGCTGTTCTCAACACCAAGATCCACATCAGCAAAGCTCAGCTTGTGAGAAACAGCAGAGCTATCAGAGAGAACGATCCTGGCATCAACAGCCTCCGGACCATTCACTGTTGTCAGGTCAAAGTCACCATCGGCAAAACGCAGCGTTTCAATGCCTGTCACAACATCACGGCCATCAACACCGCCTATGACCGTAAAGCTGCCATCCCCATTGTCCTCAACCAGATAGTCAGAACGAGCGCCAGAGAAAACAGCAACGTCATTGCTATCTGCGATGGCATAGTTTCCGTTACGGTTTCTGAGGACATCATCATTTGCCGAGCCAACAAGCGTGTTGCCGGTTTCATCGCCTTCAATCAATGTAAAGTTTTCAGGTGTGATCTGGTCATTTGGCATGATGTTCCCCCCCGGGATTAGAATGGTTTGTTGATAGATTCAGTAAGATATTGCTGGAATAAAAAAATTTGACGTAAAAGTTGTATAAATAATAATATTAAACGGAAAGAGATTTATAATTTAATTCGTTAATTTATTGTTGATATTTTTTTTGGTGGTGTTGCGCGAGGGCATTTATGGTTTCTAGGAATTCGCATAATCTTAGGGGCAGCAGACATTGAAATTCCTCTACCTCTCTGACGAGCAATAGGAATGATCACAAAGCTTACACATGGAAGATTTTGGTCTGGGTAACTTGCGGTGCTCTGGCAGCCAGTGGATCTGCTCATGCCAGGGCACCACAATTAGCACAGTATACACGGCCATCGGTATATCTAGGCTGACCCGATGGTCAGGAAAATCCTTCTCTCGGACAGAGGCCTAAGCGGAAAAAGGAGTAGATGGCGCGGGCAAAGCTTTCCCAGATGAGACTTATGTCCCACAAAAGACAGAAAAGAGTACAAATCAAAAAAAGGCGAAAATAGGGGAAGGGAGGCAAACAAACCTGTTTGGGACGTATCCGTTTCCCCTATTTTCGCAGTTTCTCGATGCGTTGATTCCTTTGGGAGGTAATTTATGCATCGAGGTTCACAGGGTGTGAATATTCACGTGTATAATTTACTCTGCAGCCTGGCCGAACCCGCCGCCGCCGGGGGTCTCCATGATAAAAATATCCCCTTCGGCAAGGTTTCTCTCGTCATTGCCCCTCAGTTCTTCAAGCGTGCCGCTGTTGCGCAGAACCGCATTGCGTCCACAGGCGCCGGGACTGCCACCTGCGACCCCAAAGGGGGATGTTTCCCGATGAGAGGAGAGAACCGTTACGGTCATGGGTTCGAGAAACTTCAGCTTGCGGATAATACCATCACCACCTTTTTGCAGGCCCTGTCCACCGGAACCTTTGCGGATTGAAAAACCTTTGACCAGTACAGGGAAGCGCCATTCAAGAACTTCCGGGTCGGTCATCCGGGTGTTGGTCATATGACTATGTACAGCAGAAGTACCATCAAAATCAGGACCTGCGCCGGTCCCGCCACAGATGGTTTCATAGTTCTGATAGACATCATTTCCCCAGACAAAATTGTTCATTGTCCCTTGAGAGCCAGCAATAACGCCCAGGGCACCATAGAGGGAATCGGTAATGGACTGGCTGACCTCTGTATTGCCGGCAATCACCGCCGCAGGATAGCGGGGATTGATCATGCTTCCTTCTGGCGCGATAATCCGCAAAGGCTTCATGCAACCCGCGTTAAGCGGGATGTCGTCATCGACCAGAGTGCGGAAAACGTAGAGAACGGCAGCTTTGCAAATGGCGAGGGGGGAGTTGTAATTTCCGGCGTCCTGATCCGATGTTCCCGTGAAGTCAATGACAGCTTCTCTCAGGGTATGATCGATAGAAATATCAACTCTGATTTCGGCACCGCTGTCCATCTGATAGGTGAACCTGCCACTGTTCAGCTTTCCAAGAACCCGACGGACTGATTCCTCTGCATTGTCCTGAACATGCTGCATGTAGGCCTGAACCACATCCTGTCCGAAGTGTTCAACCATTTTACGGACCTCTTGGGCGCCGGTTTCGTTGGCAGCAATCTGGGCCACCAGGTCGGCCATATTCTGGTCTATATTCCGGCAGGGATATGGGCCTGAAGCAAGCAGGGCACAGGTTTCGGCTTCACGCAGTCTTCCTTGATCAACCAGTTTGATGTTGGTGATCAGGATGCCTTCTTCTTCGATATGCTTGCTGTCTGGCGGGGTCGAGCCGGGAGTGCGTCCGCCGATATCGGCGTGATGCCCCCGAGAGCCGACATAGAAAAGAATGTCCTGTCCTGTCTTGTCAAAAACGGGTGTGATCACCGTCACATCAGGTAAATGCGTGCCGCCATTGAAGGGATCATTGAGCATAAAGACATCACCGGGGTTCATTCTTCCCTGGTTGTTGGCGATGATGACCTTCACAGATTCCCCCATGGAGCCGAGATGGACGGGAACGTGTGGAGCGTTGGCGACCAGTTCTCCGTCCGGGCCAAAAAGGGCACAGGAAAAATCAAGGCGCTCTTTTATGTTTACCGAATATGCCGTGTTGGCAAGGGTAACCCCCATCTGCTCGGCAATCGACATAAAGAGATTGTTGAAAACCTCGAGCATTATCGGGTCGGCATCGAGGCCGACTTCCTGCTGTTTATCAAGCTCTGTAATCCGGCTCAGGATCAGGTGGCCAAAATCGTTTACCTCTGCTTGCCAGCCG
This sequence comes from Kiloniella laminariae, assembly GCF_027214005.1. Taxonomy (GTDB): domain Bacteria; phylum Pseudomonadota; class Alphaproteobacteria; order Kiloniellales; family Kiloniellaceae; genus Kiloniella; species Kiloniella laminariae_A. The sequence goes on along the minus strand of NZ_JAPWGY010000008.1, from coordinate 138,631 downwards.
TCTTCGACGACATTTGTTCCCGTACTCTCTATAATAACGGCGGGGCCGTTGATCTTCTGGCCAGGAGGTAAAAGGTCCCGGCTATAGAGAGGGGTATTTTTCCAGCCCTTGCCCTGGCAATATACCGAGATATCTTTTTGAGGGTGAACCGGCGCCAGAGATCCGGTCAGACTTGCGCTTTCCGATGCTTTTTCCGTCTGGCCGATGGCTTCGACGGAAAGGCTTTCGATCAGCAGGGACCTGTTTTCCGCAACGAAGCCGTATCTTGTGCGATGCTGGTTCTCAAACTGTGCTTTTATTTCGGAAAAAGAACCATAATTTACAATGAGAGACTGATGTGAATCTTCATAGCGGACGTGAACTTTACGCTCGATCAGAAGTTTACTACCCTCGATGTTCTGGTCTATCACTTCCTGACAGACTTCTTTTCCAAGTTCGGAAAAGAGAAGCTCGATGTCTGTCAGGGTGTTCGGGGAGAGCGTTTTTTCAACCTGCCGTTCGCGTATCGCCCTGATATCCGCAAGCCCCATGCCATAGGCTGACAAGACCCCGGCAAAGGGGTGGAGCAAGACTTTTTTCATCCCGAGTGTGTCTGCGACCAGACAGGCGTGTTGACCACCGGCACCGCCAAAACAATTCAGTGTGTAGCCGGTGACATCATAGCCCCGCTGAACCGATATTTTCTTGATGGCATTTGCCATATTTTCCACGGCAATGCGCAAGAAACCCTCTGCAATTTCCTCTGGCGTTAAAAGGGTATCTGCCCGGGACTGGATCTGGATTTCTCCGGCAAGCTCAAGGAACTGCTTGCGAACGATTTCTGGGTCGAGGGGCTGGTCTGCCTTTGGACCAAAAACATGCGGGAAATCGTCCGGCTGGATTTTCCCAAGCAGAACATTGCAATCAGTAACGGTCAAAGGACCACCGCGGCGGTAACAGGCCGGTCCCGGATCTGCCCCGGCACTTTCCGGTCCGACCTGGAAGCGCCCGTTTTCAAAGGAGAGAATAGACCCGCCACCCGCCGCAACGGTATGAATGCTCATCATTGGCGCTCTGAGGCGCACACCGGCAACTTCGGTTTCAAAAGAACGTTCATACTCGCCGTTATAGTGACAGACGTCTGTCGAGGTACCCCCCATGTCAAAGCCGATCAGCTTGTCCAGGTCTGCCATGGCCGCAGTCTGGACCATGCCGACAACCCCACCGGCCGGGCCGGAGAGAATGGCATCGCGACCGTGGAACAGTTTGGCATCTGTCAGGCCACCGTTGGACTGCATGAACATCAGACGTTCGCAGCCGCCTTTTTCGGCGCCGAGTTCATCACTGACCTGTTTCACGTATCGCTTTAGAACCGGAGAAAGATAGGAATCAACCACCGTTGTATCGGCCCGGCTGATCAGCTTCATCAAGGGGCTCGTCTCATGGCTGGTGCTGATCTGGCTATAGCCGATTTCAGTAGCGATCCCGGCAATTCTGGCCTCGTGTACCGGATTGCGATAGCCGTGCATCAAAGCGATCGCCAGGGAGCGGATCCCGCTATCAAATCCGGATTGCAGACTGGCTCTGACTGCAGCTTCATCCAGAGGAGAAAGGATGTTCCCCTGGGCATCCAGCCGTTCGTTTACTTCCTCGACCCTCTCATAGAGCAGGTCTGGTAAAACAATGTTGAGGTCGAACAGTTTTGGACGGTTTTGATAACCTATACGCAGCAGGTCAGCGAAACCCTCTGTGATCAACAGGAGCGTCCTGTCGCCTTTGCGCTCCAGCAGGGCATTGGTGGCAACCGTTGTCCCCATCTTGATACATTCAATAAGGCCAGGAGGGATAGGCACCCCTTTTTCGAGCCCGAGAATGTTCCGGATCCCCTGAACAGCGGCATCGCGGTATTGCTCCGGGTTTTCCGATAAAAGCTTGTGTGTCACCAGGCCACCATCCGGTTGACGAGCGACGATATCAGTAAAGGTGCCGCCACGATCTACCCAAAATTGCCACATGTTCATTCTCCTTGTACTGGCGATATAGCGCGCACGACTCTTGGATCGTGGCGAGACGCTAAAAGTTGTTTTGACGGTTAAGTGTTTTTGCTGATCCCGGACCTTTCAGCCGGGGGATCGAGAAGGATCGTTAATAAAACAGGCTCGGGGCCCAAAGAGCGATTTCCGGGAAGGCGATCAACAGGCCGATCATAACAAACATCGAGATGATAAAGGGAAGAACACCGGCCATGACATCACTCATCGGGCCGCGCCCTCGCACGCCCTGGACAACATAGAGGTTGATCCCGATGGGAGGCGTGATCAGGGCTGTTTCAAGTAAAACCATCAACAGAATTCCAAACCAGACCGGATCATATCCCAGGCCGACGACGATGGGGGTAATCAACGGGGCCGTTGTCAGAAGCATGGACAGAGTTTCCATGAAGCAACCCAGCACGATATAGAATGCGATAATCATCAACATTGTCTGCAAAGGCGACCAGTTGAGATCATTGATGAACGAAGACAGCTGTTCGGTCAGGCCGATAACCGACAAAACGAAGTTAAGGAAAATCGCAGCAAGGATAATCAACATGATCATGGCGGTGGTTCGCATGGTTCCTTCGACGGCTTCACGAACCATGTCGAGGGACAGGGCCTTGTTGAAATAGGCAAGGATGAAGGCGGCAACCACGCCCAGAGAGGCTGCTTCTGTCGGGGTGGCAAAACCGGTGTAGATTGAGCCGACGACAACGACAAAGATAGCGAGCGGGGGGATCAGGCCGGGCAGGGAGCGCACTTTTTCCTTAAAGCTGGAACCGACAGCTTCACCGCCCCACTTCCGAAAAACCAGACAGGCGATGATGACCGACAACATAAACAGCAAGGCGAGCAACAGGCCGGGGATAAAACCTGCCAGATACAGTTCCGGAACAGAGGTGTCTGTCAAAACGCCATAGAGGATGAGGTTGATCGAGGGGGGGATCAGAATGCCCAGGGTGCCTCCGGCAGCAATCGTCCCGAGGAACAGTCGTTCATTGTATCCCCGTTTTTCTACCTGGGAAATGGCGACGGTCCCGATTGTGGCTGCTGTCGCCACACTGGAGCCGGAGGTTGCGGCAAAAAGGGCGCTCGAACCGATGTTGGAGTGCATCAGGCCACCGGGTAACCATCCCAGCCAGTGAGACATGCCATCGTACATTTTCTCGGTAATACCGGATCTGAGAAGTATTTCGCCAAGGAGAATGAACATGGGAATGGCCACGAGCAGAAAATCGGTGCCGTTTTGCCAGAAGATATCTCCGATGGCGCGATAGAGCGGCATGGGGGAGTCAAAGTACTGAAGGGTCAGCCCAAGCCATCCGAGGGCGGCGGCGACGGGTACACTCAATCCAATGAGGGCGATCAGAATAAGAAGGGTTTTTGTTAACATTGGTTTTTTCCTGGTTACTTCTGATCAACAGCTTCATCGTCTATCAGCTCATCTGTAGATTTGATGCCGATGAGAGACTGAACGAGAGCGAGGTCTTTTCTGACAAGGGCCTGAACAGTGGTAATCAGAAGAATAAAACCACTGACCACGCAGGCTAACCAGCCAAAAAACCAGGGAGTTTGCGGATAGGATAAAGGAACTCTGAGCGGGGTAATTGAATGTGAGTCACTCCCGATAGTGTCGCTCAGAAGTAAAAAGGCCATGTAGGACACCACGGCGATAAAACTCACAAGCAGAAGGATACTGATAAAATCCAAAATGACTTTTATGATTCTGGGCATGAAATTATAGAACGCATCTACCCTGATGTGGGCACGCTCATACAGGGCGAAAGACAAAGACAAGCTCGTTGCTATCCCAAAAGCATAGCCTGCAATCTCGTCTGCCCCGCCAAAGCTGAAGTTGAAAAATTTACGCAAGATAACTTCAAGTGTGACGAGCAGGGCGGAGAGGATGATCATGGCACCACCTGTCCAGGCGAGGATCTGACTGCAGCGTTTTGTTTTTTTATTGAGTTTGTCTAGCATCATCTTACTTTCTGCACGGGGATCTACCCATCTTTTCGAAGAGATCGCGCTACCGGATTAGGCAATAGTGATAATTTCAGGCAACGCGACCTAACGAACGAATTGATCGAATGTACTTCGAGTAATTCTACCCGGGGCTATTGCAAACCTACAACGGGTCCGACAGTTTCCTTCCAGTTGTCGATGCACTCTTCACCACAACGTTCCGCCCAACGTGGCAGTACAACGCTGTTCATGATCTCAACCTGCTGTATGAGGTCGGCTTCTGAAGGTTCGACAAGGACCATTGATCCGGCTTCCCCGATGTCACATTTCCCGCCGGTAATACAGGAAATGGCGATTTCATCTTCGGAAGCTGTCTCATCCCACATGGCATCTGTCATTGTGGAGAGCTCTTTGGCCAGTGTGGCCTGGTTGTCAGCACCAAGCTTGTTCCAGGTATCCATATTCATCGCCCCAAATGCCATGCCCCAGCCGACACGAAGCACATAGGCATAGTTGGCAACCTGGTTCCATTTCGCTTTGTATGCAGACATGGTTCCGGTGATGCCGCAGTCAACGACACCCTTTTCAAGTGCGGGGATGACCTCGGCAAAAGGAACCGTGACACTGGTCCCACCCACGCCCTCGACAAAATCACCGAGAGTTGCCGAATAGACCCTGATTTTCTTGTCTTTGAGATCGGCGATGCTTTTTATCTCATCCCGGCACCAGAGCGTCTGGCTCGGGAACGGATACAGCTGAAGCAGCTTGGCATTATAGACACTGGCAAACTCTTTTTCCAAAACCGGAAAATAGGCGTCTGATACCTTGCGTTGTGTTGCAATGTCCTGGGTTAAGGCTGAAAGGTCCAGGCCTTCCAAAGCTGGCGTTTCTGCCGCGACATACCCAGGGAGACCATAAGCGTAATCAAATACACCGAGTTTGATCATGCGCATGATCTCGAAACCTTTCAGGCCCAATTCGGTCTGGGATTTGATTTCGCCGGTTATTTTGCCGTCCGTTATCTGGCCGATATGATCATTCCAGAAAGGCCCTTCATGTTTTTGAAAGTTGGTCAGATTTCCCCAGGTACCTACCGCCTTGATCTCTACAGGCTCTTCTGCACTTAGAGGCGTGGTCAGTAAGGAGGTGCCGAGGGCGACTGCTGCCACCATTAATGTTGTTTTCATCTTCCTATCCTGTTCAGTTTTTATTGTTGTTGTGAGAGTACGGGTATTTCCGCGTCTTCCGGGACATCAGTGATCAGCATAAGGCCCGGCTTGTGTGTTATGCTGATTGTTGGTTTTGCCTGTGCCAGAACGTTTTGCGGGGTTACGCCGCAGGCCCAGAACACCGGGACTTCGTCCGGTCTGACATCGACGGCATTGCCCCAATCGGGGGATTTGATATCTTTAATGCCGATTTCTTCCGGGCTTCCTATATGGATTGGGGCGCCATGTGCATAGGGAAATTTTCTGGAAATCGCCGCTACCCGCTCGACATCATTTCTGGGGATCGGTCGCATGGATACAACTGTTTCACCTGAAAATGGCCCTGCTTCGTGCAGCTTTATTGAGGTCCTGAACATCGGCACGGTCAGGTTGGTTTCGATATGGCGCAACTCGATACCGTTTTGCATAAGAGCGTGTTCAAAAGTAAAGGAACAGCCCAGGGCAAAGGCGACAAAATCATCCTGCCAGAGATCTATTATATTGGGTACTTCTTCCGCCGGCAGTCCTTCACGATAAACGATGTAGCCCGGGACATCCGTCCTGATGTCAATGTCTGCCCCCAGAGTTTTCATCATCGGACTTCCAGTCTCTGATACTCCAACCAGAGGACAGGGTTTGGGGTTCCGTTGACAGAAGCGAAAAAAATCGACCGCATAGCGTTCTGGTAAAACGACCAAATTACACTGTAACAAACCTTTTCCCAGTCCGGCAGTATGACCTCTGTAGTTCCCATTCCGGATTGCTCTGCGGACAGTCTCAACAGAGGAATTGCGCAAGGTCTCATATTGTTGTTCTGGCTTGAACCCTTCAGCGATCATTTCGGCTACCCTCTGTGTTCTCTCTGTAACATTGGATCAACATAGCCAGCGAAGTTGTGTGGGCTTGCTGATTTATGTTTCAAGGGTGCTGTGAAGGTGTGATCAAGTCAAATCGTATTAAATGATCAATTTCGATCAGAAAATATGATCACATCGAGGTGCTATTCGCCGTGCTTTGGGCAAGTTCAGCCGCAGACTTTATAAGCCAGTTTGATGAGTTTGATACATAGGAGACAGTGAACTGAAGGGCACTGGGGTGCCAGGGGACATCCAGTTCTACAATCTCGCCATTTTTCTCGAGCCGGGAGGCCAGAAGTTTAGGCAAAGCTCCAATTCCGACACCATCCTGGACCATCTGAAGACAGGCGGAGAGAGAGTTTGACGGGAAGATTCTGGCTTTGGTCCCGTACTGGCGGGACAGCTCGGATTTTATTTCAAGGTATGGGCGGGTATTTCGCGCATAGGTAATGACAGGATACTGACTGAATACTGTCCTGGCATCGCTTGATATCAAGGATTTTTCGATGTGTTTGGTACTGTACCAGGATAGGGGGAATGACGGCAGGTCGAGATTGCTGATGCTGTATTCTGATATAGGTCCCATGAGAAATGCCAGATCGAGAGAGTGCGATATAAGGGCATCTCTGAGGTTCGTGCTTACATCAACCGACAGCTCGACATCAACACGGGGATAAATCTCTCGCAAACGCGCAAGAAATCTGGGTAGCCAGCTATGAACTATAGTTTCTGAAACACCTATTCTCAAGACGGATTCATGTTCATAGGAGTTGCCGATTTTTTCCTGAATCGTATCGACCAGAGACATCAGCTGTTCTGCGTATTCTAATAGATCCTGGCCCTTTTTTGTTAACTGAACGCCACTTTGAGAGCGGTCGAGAAGTTCTACACCAAGAGAGTCTTCGAGGGCTGAGATACGGGCAGATATCGCGGGTTGCGAGGTGTGATGAATTTCTGCCGCTTTTCGAAATCCGCCAAGTTTTACAACCCATAGAAATGTTTTTATCTGTGTCAGATTCATGCCATTACCGTTTATCAAATATTTCTCAAATATATGAATGAATATTTTGAAAAAAGAAAACTCTATCACCCAATATTATCTATCGGAAGCAGGGATTGGTCACACGCAATATTGTGAAAGATTGTAAATTCAATACTGAAATAAGCATAATAGGGGGTATCCAAGAACCGGATCTCGGTGTTACCCTGTCCCCGCAACAAAAAACGTCTTAGACTTTTCAGTCTAAGACGTTTTTTGTTGCGGGGAAGATTTGTGGGAGTAAGTCAAATTTTCAAATAATATATTGAGGCTGAAATAAATACCCCTTTTCAGTTGTCTACGTTAGTCAATAAATCATTAATAATATCATTTGTATGTTAAATTGTCATTAGAACTCAAAGTCATTTCCCCTGTTTTTCCAGTAATTTCTCCTTCAATTGTTAATCTATGTTCAATTTGTTCCTGACTGAAAATCATCTGTATTGATATGAACTATGCCAGAATTTTTCTAATGAAAGATCTGCAATTGATCGACCAGATGTATTCTCGATCAATCCACTGGCCTCAGATCTCCTGATGAGCAAGGCGGGCCTCGCAATCCTTCATGAGAAGGCTCGAAAGGGTTTGTTGCAGCAGATAGATCAGGATCTTGTTCTGAAATACATTCCTGAAACCTGTTGTGTTACTCCCGACCTGAACGTGCTTCAGGGGAGATTTGAAAGAGAGAAGTGGGTTTTGAAAGCCGCGATTGGCTATGGAGGAATGGAGGTGTTTTGTGGTTGGGAACAGACAGAGACCCGCTGGCAGGAGCTGTTGGAGCAAGCTGTGAATGGGACCGAGCTTTTTGTCCTGCAAAAACGTGTCCGGCCAGTTAACCAGACGGTAGTGGCCATGACACCCCAGGGAGATTTTATCGAACGCCAGGAAGCCCCTGTTCTCGGGATTTTTATCAATGAGGGGCGGTTTTCAGGAGGATTGGCCCGGGTGGGCATCGGCAATTCTGCCGTCGTGAATGCTCACAATCACGCTGCAGTAGGGGTCATGCGGCTGACGCAGGAATAAGGCATCTTTTTTGGGGATGAGATCTTTTGGGGAAGTATATGAAAACTCTTTTTCTGTTGTCTTCGCCGGGGAGCATGTACTGATTAGAATATGCCCCGGACACAGCCGGTTCAGGGCCGTGTCCGGGGCTTTAGACCAAGATCAGGCGAGGATCAGACCTGGTCGAAACGATCAGCATTCATGACCTTGTTCCAGGCGGCCACGAAGTCATGAACAAAGGCTTCGCCGGCGTCGTTACAGGCATAAACCTCTGCGAGAGCCCGCAGTTGCGAATTGGATCCGAAGACAAGATCGACACGGCTGCCTGTCCACTTTACCTTTCCTGTGCTGCGATCCACTCCCTTGAACTGTTGGTCAGAACCTGAAACGGCTTTCCACTCTGTATTCATGTCGAGCAGGTTAACGAAGAAGTCGTTGCTCAGGGTTCCGGGGCGTTTTGTGAGGACGCCTTCGTCGGACTGTCCAAAGTTGGTGTTCAAGACGCGCATGCCGCCGACCAGGACTGTCATCTCTGGTGCTGTCAGGGTCAGTAATTGAGCCCGGTCAACCAGAAGCTTTTCCGCCGGAACACTGTATTCGGTCTTGAGGTAGTTGCGAAAGCCGTCGGCAACTGGTTCGAGTACTGCGAAGGATTCCACATCGGTTTGTGCCTGTGTGGCATCTGTCCGGCCCGCTGTGAAGGGGACCTCGATGTTGTGCCCGGCGTTCTTTGCGGCCTGTTCGACGGCGGCGCAACCGCCAAGAACGATCAGATCAGCAAGCGACACAGTTTTTCCACCAGACTGGGCGCTGTTGAACGTTTTCTGGATCTTCTCGAGAGCTGCGAGCACCTTATTCAGCTGCTTGGGCTGGTTGACCTCCCAGTCCTTCTGCGGGGCGAGGCGGATACGGGCGCCATTTGCCCCGCCGCGTTTGTCGGAACCACGGAAAGTCGAAGCTGATGCCCAGGCGGTGGAAACCAGTTCAGAGATCGAAAGGCCAGACGCGAGAACACGGGCTTTGAGATCGGTGACATCAGCGACATCAATCAATTTGTGATCTGCTGCCGGGATCGGATCTTGCCACAGCAGTTCTTCATCCGGCACTTCCGAACCGAGATAGCGTGTGACGGGCCCCATGTCGCGGTGGGTCAGTTTGTACCAGGCCCGGGCAAAGGCATCGGCGAACTCTTGCGGGTTGGCATGAAAGTGGCGTGAGATTTTTTCGTAGGCCGGATCCATGCGCATCGCCATATCAGCGGTTGTCATCATAATCGGCATTTTCTTAGCCGGATCTTCCGGATCTGGCGCCATGTCCTCTTGCTTCAGCCCTTTGGGTTTCCACTGTTGAGCCCCGGCGGGGCTTTTGGTCAGTTCCCACTCATAGCCGAATAGTACGTCGAAATAGCTCATGTCCCACTTTGTCGGAGTTGGTGTCCAGGCGCCTTCAATGCCGCTGGTGATTGCATCACGTCCCTTGGCGCTCTTGTAAGTCGAGAGCCAGCCCAGACCCTGTGCCTCGATTGGTGCACCCTCGGGTTCCGGGCCAACATGAGCAGGGTCGCCGGCCCCGTGAGCCTTGCCGAAGGTATGACCGCCAGCGGTGAGGGCGACGGTTTCGTAGTCGTTCATCGCCATCCGCGCGAAGGTCTCGCGAATATCGCGACCTGACTTAACCGGGTCCGGTTCGCCATTAGGGCCTTCCGGGTTTACATAGATCAGTCCCATCTGGACGGCAGCAAGAGGACCTTCGAGTTCCCGATCACCGCTGTAGCGTTTGTCACCAAGCCATTCGGTTTCTGTACCCCAGTAGATGTCTTCTTCAGGTTCCCAGATGTCTTCGCGACCACCACCGAAACCAAAAGTTTTGAAACCCATGGATTCCAGCGCAACGTTGCCTGCAAGAATCATTAGATCGGCCCAGGAGATACTGTTGCCGTATTTTTGTTTGATCGGCCAAAGCAACCGACGGGCCTTGTCGAGATTGCCATTGTCCGGCCAGCTGTTGAGGGGAGCAAAACGTTGCGAGCCTGATGAGGATCCTCCGCGACCATCGCCGGTCCGGTAAGTCCCGGCACTGTGCCAGGCCATACGGATGAAGAGACCACCATAATGTCCATAGTCAGCGGGCCACCATTCCTGGGAGTCTGTCATCAGCGCATTTAGGTCTTTCTTCAGCGCAGCCAAATCAAGCTTCTTGAAAGCTTCGGAATAGTTGAAGGCCTTGCCCATGGGGTTGGACAGGGAAGAGTTCTGATGGAGAATTTTGAGATTGAGCTGGTTTGGCCACCAGTCCCGGTTCGTTGTCCCGCCACCACTGGCTGAATGGCCCATAGGGCACTTGCCTGCAGTGTTTCCGGTCGATTTACTCATGAATTTTCTCCTGATTTGATGGTTGGTTTTAATCAGTCTGGGGGCAGCTTAGCATCGTGTGCTGTTTCTCTGCAGCTTTCTCGTAAATTTATGCTCTCGGGTTGGTAAACCTGGCGTTGTTTGGTCCCTGTTTTATAGGTCGCTTCGGGTAATCTGAGTTCACTTAAAGAAGCTTACGGGCTTGATATAATTTTGTGAAACGATATAAATTTGATATTGTATTCGTAATTTCCGAATTATATTGAGCCATCTATGAAACAGTTACCAAGTCTCAAGCAGCTGCAATATCTGACAGCTCTTGCCGAAACCCTGCACTTTGCCCAGGCTGCCGAACGCTGCAACGTGACGCCTTCGACCTTTAGTGCGGGCATTCGTGATCTGGAGAATGTTCTTGGAGTGGCGGTGGCCGAGCGAACCAAGCGAACGGTTTTTGTCACGCCAATCGGTCTGGAGATCGCCGAACGAGCGCGCCGGTTACTCCGGGATGCCGAAGACGTTATGAAGCTGGCATCCACTCAAAAAGAACCGATGACGGGTGATATGAAACTTGGTGCCATTCCAACAGTCGGACCCTTCATATTACCGAAAATACTTCCTGTGATTGGGGAGCGGTATCCGAAATTACGGCTGTATCTGCGTGAAGAGCAAACCGCTGTTCTTCTCTCTCGCCTAAGAGACGGCGATCTTGATGTCGCATTGATCGCGCTTCCCTACAGCACTGAAAATTTGACTGTACGTGTTTTGTTCGATGACGCTTTCCAGCTTGCCTGTCATGCAGAACACCCTTTGTCAGGAAATGAAACGATCACGGATGATGATCTGATCAATCAACCGCTGTTTCTGCTTGAAGAGGGGCATTGTCTTCGAAGTCATGCTCTTGAAGCCTGCAGTTTAAATAATTCACCTGTCCGGGTTCAATTCGATGCGACGAGTTTGCAAACTTTGGTGCAAATGGTGGCTTCTGGAATTGGCGTGACACTGCTTCCGCAAATGGCGGTAGATGCCGGGATGTCACCAACACAGGATATCAGATTGATCCCTCTTCAAAGGCGGACATCGCGTCAAATAGGGTTGGTATGGCGAGCATCATCCCCGCGTGTTACCGAGTTTGAACTCCTGGCAGAATTGTTTCGAAATTCCTGATTGCTGGAGTGTAGCAAAATCAAACCCAGAGCCTCATGGTACGGAGTTAACAGTTCAGTTGAAGTGCCGTGCAAATATTTGCTCGGTTGAAAAGAATAAATCCTGAGCAAGGATCAAGTAATTTTTTGTCTTCATAAGAAATTTAAGATGATTTATCTATGGTTGTAGGTTGTGTTTATCTCTGTTGTGGCAAGGGGATAGCTCTTGTTGCTTAATTTTGGCTATTTCTGTACAATAGTTGCGTAATAACGACAATACCTCCGTAAATTTGTTTGGAAGATCAATGGATGTTCCCTTTGAATTCAGGAGATTGTTAGCCGGTAAAAATGGCCTTTGTTTGAGTGTCGCATTTTTACTTTTGGTAAGTTTTGTTGGTTATCCCAAGGTTACATTCTCTGATGAAATCACACTGGAAGAGCGACAGCATCTCCAGGCGCAACAATTACGAGAAGCCTCTAAAGCTCGGGCCCAATCACAACTTGGTTATGAGAATATCTATCGTGACCCCAAAGACCGTCAGATTGATTATTATGCACTGACACAACAGATTAATATTCTGTCGAATATTGTCCGTGCTCTTGCTGAGGATCAAAATTCTTATTCCAGTACTGATGGGCCCACGCAAAGCTTGCCGCGGGCGTTGAGTGTTGTCCGCTCTCCATCAGGATCCGAGGTCGAGAGTGTTTACGGACCCACGGGGCCGAATGAGAAAGCGGTTCGTCTGCTTCTCGAGTACCAGTTGATGGTAAATGGAAATCCACGGTTGAAAGTTGGTGAGATCAGCAATGAAGAAGGTTTCATTGTTGCTGATGTCATCACTGTTGATGGCTCGCTAGTTGAAAGATATCGGATTGATAAAACGACCGGGATCTGGATGCCACAGTAACATCTGTTTCATGGATGGCTGAGGGAGTTCTTGATTTCGGGTTAATGCATCAGGAAAGGTTATACAACTATGCTTGGGCTTCAGTTGCAGTCTCTCTCGAAAATCGGACAGATTTTTACAGTGGTGCTTTTGTTTTTTACCCTGTCCCTGTCACCTGTCCATTCCCAGACATCAACTGATGCTGATGGCGAGAAAATTACAGTACTGACCGAACCGGTACAGGAGATCGCCGGACCTAAAAGGGTGGTGTCGGTTGGAAAGTTTGATGCGATTGGCGCTTTTGAACAGAAGTACGGGGATTGGGATATCGGTGGTGGTTTGTCTGCCATGATGACTTCGGCTCTGGTTGAGTCCGGCCGTTTTATTGTGGTCGAACGTGCGAATGTTCAGCAGGTTCTGGCGGAACAGCAGATGAAGGGGCAGAACATAACAAGCCCGACGACCGGGCCGGAACTGGGACAGGTAACGGGGCTGAATTTTTTGATCTATGGATCAGTCACCGAATTCGGTACCGATGATCAGGGCGGTGGTTTTGGACTTGGGGTTTCTACCGGTACAATTGGCAATCTTTTCAGTGGAGGCCTTTCCAGGCAATCAGCCTCGGGAAAGGTGGCAATGGATATCCGGCTTGTGAATGCCACGACGTCTCAGGTCGAGGAGGTATACCGGGTGTCAGAGCCGATTGATAATTCTTCCTGGGACCTGTCTCTTGGGTACGAGGGCGTCAGCCTGGGTACAAACCAGTTTTATAAAACTCCTTTGGGCGAGGCCACGAGAAAAGCCATTACCCATGCTGTTCAGTTGATTGCGGCGAAGACCAATACGGTAGCCTGGACGGGGCAGGTGGTCGATTTTGATGAAGGGCAGGTTTATATCAATGCTGGTACCAGTTCGGGTATTCAGGCCAATGACAAGTTTATGGTGGAGCGGGTTGTTAAAAAACTTACCGATCCTCAAACAGGTGAAGTCCTGATGATCCGGAAAAAAGAGCTTGGACTGGTGACTGTATCTGATGTGCTTGAAAAGGTTTCCTTTGGGGGCTTTGTCCCTTTGGACATTGATGCACCGCAACGAGGAGACGTGATCGTTCTTGTTCGCTAGTGGCTCGGCTAGCGGAAGATGGAACAAGAAAGCTTGCATTTAGGGTTGCTTCAAATCGAGGTGATGGTGACTTAAAAATACACAGGATACTGTTTGGTAGCAGCAAGCTACTGGCCACCGCTGTCATTGAGGTAATCCCTATCGGACAGGATATGGGAGATTTTTGATGGGTGGGTTTTTACTTCAGGGGTCGATATACCCCTCTCTTTCGAGCTATAACAAATACCGTATTTTCCTGTTTACTCTGGCTCTTTTTATCTTTCCCAAAGAACCTCAGGGGCAGGAAGTTCCCTCTATCTATCAAAATCAGGGCTATAGCGTTTTTACTCCGGGACAGAGCGCGACTTACGGTGGTTATGCCACCCAGGCCACTCAAGCCACCCAGGCTACTCAAGCGCGGCAGGCTGAAGGATACGTTTCCCCCTATAGCCCAAGCCAACCCTATCGCCCAACGTTGCCGACGTTCAATGTCATAGAAACTCCGGTCCCGACCTATAACATTCAAACCTATAACGTTTCTCCTGCGACCACTTCTGTCACGACCAGTGAGACTTCGTCGCCTGCTCCAGCAATAGCTGCGCCTTATCAACCGAATGTGTTGGGAATGACAGTACCCGGGGCAAGTCGGACTGAAACGGTCTCCGGAGGTAATACCGGCTTAACCGTTGCGCCAGCACCACCAGCACCACCTTCTGTTAATCGGGTAAACAGTGGATCTGAGGGGATATCTGCTCCCTCGGTCCCGGTCGTCGCGATACAGAGAGAAACAGAAAACACAGGGGAAGTACCTGCTGCTCCTTCTTCTGTTGCGGCCACTTCAAGTGAAATTTCAGCGGACAGTACCGAAGGATCCTCTGATGTTGCAGCCGATGCTGAAACCAAGGCTGAGGAAGTAATAGCCGAAAGTGGCGAAGCTGCTGTGATAACCGAAGAAGGAGGAACTGTCGCCCAGGGAAGTAATGAGGTTCAACACGAGAAAAAGAAAAAAGAACCGGGAATGACGCTTGAGCAAATTACTGCCCTGCGCAAGGCTTCGGAGGAGCGGGCAAAAAGAAATCTGATACGCGAAGATGTCGCCCCGATCAGCAGCATTGATACGGTCCGCGAATGGTCTGGTCCAAATCTGAACAGCCTGATCAACCAGGTTGGAGAAGTGGTCCGTGCTGCTGGTAATGCTTCCCTTGCGATGATCGAGACAGCAACCCTCGAGATTGTTGTTGATCCCAAGGATATTGAGGAGGTGGCAGATAAAGAAGATAAAGAAAATGCCGAAAAAGAGAAAAAGATAAAGGAAGAGCTGGAGAAAAAGAAAAAGCTGAAGAAGAAGCTGGAAGAAGCCAGAAGGCGGATGAAAGAGGAAATGGAGCGTCGGGAGAAAGACAAAAAGTACAAGGCGCGAAGAGAAGCAGAAGAAAAGCTTGAGGAAGAGCGTAAAGAGCTTGAACGCAAAAACAAGGAACTGAAACGAAAAGCCGAGAAACATGAAAAAGATGGGGAAGATCTTGAGCGTGAAGATAAAAACCTGCGTGAAATAGAAGACGAGATGCGCAGAGATGGCGACCCCAATTGCCGGAGTTCAGCCTGTCAGAATATAAGACGGCTTCGCGCAGATAATCAGGCTGCTAAGCATAGCCACAGAAATGCTGGAACTGCCCTGCGTGATGAAGCCAAGCAATTTAACAAGGATGTCAAGGAACACCAGAAAGCAGCCCAGCTGGTCGAGGATATGAAAGATCACAAATTTGGTATGAACGATGCCGAGTTTGATAAACATAAAGCCGATAAAAAAGTGAAACAGCTGGCGGAACAGGAAGAGCAGATCAAACGGGCCATGGCGGATCTTCGCCAAAAAGCCGACTGGCAAAAACACGGCAAAGGTATTACGGAAAACGAAGCTTCTGATTTCCGCAAGCAGATGCGGGGACTGGAAGGCCTGCTTGAGCAGAATGAATCTGCCCAGGCCGAAGCAAAGGAAGCGGTTTTTGTTGCCGAGGCCAATGCGCTGGGGTTGGGTGCTGAGCTGGAGGCTGCCCAAAAAGCCTTTGATAAAAGCCAAAAGGACAAGGGGTTCCTGTCGGGTCCAATCGGCCCGACTGTCGGTGGGGATATTCCCAAGGAATTCATGAATTCCTTCTATGAAGCCAAGTCCATTAAAGGTATGGAGCTTGGCGAACTTGAAAAGGTTGGTGCTCAGTATGATTCGGCGCTTGAGCGCCTGGATGCAGCTGAAAAGGCCCTGGCATCGGGTGAAATTCCCAAAGGAGGATCGCCGGAAAGTCTGGCAAAATTTGGTCAGCTGGCAGACAAGCTGGAGCAGGTAGAAAAACAGATCAAGGCAGAAAATGGTGATAAGGACAGCCGCTATACCAACGAGTTGAAGGAACAGCGACGCAGGGATCAGGCACGCTTTGATGCTTTGGAGGAAGTCAAGAAGGCCCAGCAGGCCCTCGTTGAGGCAGGGGATACCGAATATATTGATTTTGATGTCAGTGGTATGCGGTCTGAAGAAGAGCTGCGGCAGCAGATGAACAAGACCTTTACCGGCCCCAAGGCCCTGAGGGAGAAGGTAGCAGAAAACCGTGCCAAGCTTTTGAAAGCTACCGGAGCGTTTCACGAGGCAGATCAAGAACTGCAAAATTACAGCGATGGCTTGCGGTCAACTGAACTGCGGGATCAAGCTGATGCAATCCGCAAGGAGATGCGGGGAATGTTGCCAGATGTCGAGGTGGACATCTTCAGCAGGCAGGTCGGCTTGTATAACACTGACGCAGCCAGTGGTCTGGCCCTTGGTCCGGATGGAAAGGTTGATCGCAAGGTTTTGGCGAATAATGTAGCTGCTGTAGCTGACCAGCAAATGAAATTGGCCAAGCTTGGCACTGAACTTGATGCAGTTTCGCGCAAGCTTGCTTCTTTCCAGTCCCAGGGGGGACTGACCGCGCAACAGGCGCAACAGACAGAGGTCCTCGCCTTTCAGAGAGATCAGATCAAGGCCAAGCAAAATCAGGTTGTTGGCAAGTTGGATAGCCTGGGGGTTAAAGGGACGCTTCAGGATGGGAAATTCACCCCAACCCCGATGACCCGAGGTGGGGCGATTACCTGGAACACGGCCCGGGACCAGGTCATTGGAACCTTCAAGGAAATAGAGGAAAACCGCCGCAAGGTTGCAGAGGTGACCAACAGGAAAGTAAGTCTTGCAGGGCTTCCGGCTGAACCGGGGAAATCCGGCACGGGTGTCGTAGAAAAACTGCTTGATAAAGACCAGAGAGAACTGAGCAGGGTGGCTTCCGGTCTTGGAGGTGTTGCGGGTGCTGCATTATCGGGCTTGATCACATCGGAAGAAGCAACAGGCCCCAGGGTTGATCTGGTGGCATCAGCGGACCAGACGGTCCGTCAGCTGACAGCCAGCGATACACCAAAGAAAAGTGAAGCTGTTATCAAGCTGGAAAACGCCATTTCAGGTCTGGATGATACGATCGAAGCTGTCGAGAAAACGATGATAGCAGCAAGATCTCTTAAACTTGTCGGCCTGGATACGGGTCTGGATCTGCAAAGAGAAGCACTTTTTACTTCAAGAGCCACGCTTGAGAAGCAGCTGGATCAGGAAAAACAACGAACCCGGACACAGAAAGACCAGGTCGAAGTTGCCAAGGCACAAACCCGAACCAGAACAGAATCACGTAAAACGGAGCAGTTAAAGCAGGCTCTCGCCAATCTGGACCTGAATATTTCGGCTATTAGCAATGTTGAGAATGCTGTTGCAGGCAATGGCAACCAACCCTTGTCCCAAGGGCTCATCGCTCAAAAACAGGCGCTGGAAGCAAGTCGTCAACAGGTGGCAAAGGCGCTGGAAAGGCAAAGGGCACTAGAGAAAGAAAAAGCGAAAAACAATCCAAAAGGATTGAATACGATTGACCGTCTGCTTGGCAGAGGGGAAGCGCTCCCTCCCGTCGAAAAACCGGCTCCCGTTACTGTAGCGTCAGCAAAAATTCCGGACAACGCCAGGACTAAAGAGCTGAGTACTGCGATCGCGAGCCTCAACAAGTCTATCGAGACCGTTGAAGAGACCATGACTGCGACGGAAAACAGTAATGTTCCCGGTCTGGCAAAATCTTTGAGCGACCAGCGCGAAGTGATGTTCGCCAGTCGTGACAGTTTGACAGAGCAGCTGGAAAATGAGCGAAAGAAATTACAATCCCAAACAAATAGATCTGTAGAACAAAATCCCAAACAGTCCACCGAGCTGATTCTGACGGAAAATATCAAGGCTTTTGAGACAGCTGCAGTGCATTATCGCAAAATTGGCCAGAACAGTCTCGCCCAGGTGTTCGAAACCCAGAAGGCGGCTCTTGAAGCTGAGAAAAAAAGGATCAGGCTAACAAAGGCCAGTTATCCAGCTGAACAGGAAGTCCGGACGAAACCTTCTGAACTGGAAGCGGTGGGTTCTCTGGTTCAATGGATCAACACGGACGTTCTTCCTGCCTTTGCCAAAGAGGATCCAGCGGCAGGTATCCTGCCGGGAGTGCTTTCTGACATGACGCAAAGGTTCGGGGCCGATACAACCGAGCAGATACTTGACGAAGCGCTTGATGAACTGGTTGACAATGGCCTGAAACCTGATGCGGCGGTTCTTCTTGATGCTCTTTTCCGAAGGATAAACCAGGAGCTGGCATCGGGCAGTGGAGAGTCGTCACAGAAGGTGAATGAAGAGCCCCGGCTTAAATTCCTGGCCGAGATACTTGCATCAAGAAAAAAGGGAACAAACGATCGCGAGACCGGCTATCTAACAGCCTCTTACAGACAGCTCAAATCCCGGCTGGAGGCTCAACAGCATGAAAAGATGAATGTCCCTGGTGCCTCAGCTCTTGCTCTTCTGAACGCTGTTTCTTCCCTGGTTGATCTGGCGCGTTTGCCTGAAACAGACCCCAAAGTGCTCCGTCCGCTTATTTCACAGCTGCAACGTCAGCTTGAACGAGTTGAGAGCGGGATGAAGCAGGCTGATGCTGAAAAGCTGATGACATTACTTGAAGATGTAAATCTGAATGTCCGTCGTCTGCTGGCGCAAGTTCAGAAAGATATGCCCAAAGGAACGGAACAGACACGTATTACGTCGGAACTTACCCGGCAACTGGTCAAGATCAATGAAATGCGTGCTGTCGTTTATGGCCGCCAGTTTTCTGCAGAGAAAAACAAAACCCAGGAAGCACTGCGCAAAAAATACGCTGTTTCACGTTTGGAACAGGTTCGCAATCTTGTGAATAGCGGTGATCTTTCGGGGGCTATGGAGATATTGAAAAGTCTTGAGAGCGAAGATCAGTCGGTTCAGCAAAGCCGATCTCTTGCCCTTATTGATATCGTCACACAGATAGAGCAACGTTATGGTTTCCTCAATGCCAGCGAACGCGAGAAACTGGGGAAACTCTCCGACCTCAGAGCTTTGCGCGAAACGGCCCTGAAAGGATTTCTCGAAACAGCAAAAGACCCTAAGGTTATTGCAGGGATTTCATTACATTGGGCGGAAAGGTTGCTGCGTGAGGGTAACTTCACCGAAGCAGGTGAAGTCCTTAACAGGGCCCTGGTGCGCAAATCAAACGATCCATCCCTGCTTGCTCTCCAGATACGGTTGTCGCTGGCAAGAACTGGTAAGGAAGCGACGCCAGAAATCATGAAATCCCTGTTGGGCAATATTCCGGTCGAGATTGGTCCTGTCGTTTCCAGCATTGTTTTAAACGGATTTGTCGAACAGGGCGAGCACACCAAAGCCCGGGCGCTTATCGAAGTGCTCAAAAGTGCCGAGGATATCGATGAGAGAACAAGGCAACGACTGAATATCCAGTTGGAATTTGCAGAAATCTCTATTATGGCCAGCGGCTTGGGCAGTACACAGGATGATTTGGAATTAAAGAAAAAGCTTGAGGCCTTCCAACGACTGTTATCATCAACGGCGGGGCTGGATGAAAAGTACAAAGCAGCCCTGATTTCCTCTAGTAAACGTCTGATAGAAGAAATTGACAAGGCTGCTGCCTGGAGAGGGGCTGTCACCAGAGAGGGCGTTACGGTTGATGAACTCGGTTCTGTTGCAAAAAATGCTGTAAACGCAGGGCGATATGATATCGCTGGCACAGCGCTACAGAAACAGATTGAAAAGCTGTTAAACGAGAACGGCCCCGAAGAAATTGGCCGGGGCTTTCTGAAGGCTGTGCGGTTGCTGGATGGCATCCGGATGCGATCACAGGATCCACGCCTGAGCGAAGCTCATCGGAAGATTTTTGCAAAATTTCTGAGTGACAATGGTGCGGCCATTACTGAAAAGCTTGATGGCTATCTAAAGGAACGCATTTCTGTTGCTGCAAAAACCGCACGGGTTAAAGAACAGAAAAGTACGCACAGGAGAAGCCTTGAGCAAATTCAACTTGAGTTGCGCTCTCTGGCCCAATTGAAAATACGCCTCGGCCTGCTGTCAGAAGATCCGAAGACACGGCAGAGAAAAATGTCCGAGCTTATCGATCTGGCGACCAAGGATGTTGATCAGAAAGAAGCACAGATCCTCAAGGCCTTTGATGGACTGGGAGATG
This sequence comes from Kiloniella laminariae, assembly GCF_027214005.1. Taxonomy (GTDB): domain Bacteria; phylum Pseudomonadota; class Alphaproteobacteria; order Kiloniellales; family Kiloniellaceae; genus Kiloniella; species Kiloniella laminariae_A. Next base: position 118,471 of record NZ_JAPWGY010000008.1, on the reverse strand, counting down.
TTCTGCGCGATAACGAAACCACCAAAATAAATCTGGCAGAGCAGTTGTCCCGCCTGAATAACTTACGGGCCATCCGGGATGGATTTAAAGATTATTACATTGAAAACGCCGGAATTTTCAATGCACCGGATTATCGGATGTATGGCATGCGTTATGGGTCATTCTTGCCGAAAAATCATCGGGAATGGGAAATTACAACCATACAGCGCGAGGTTGCCGGGGTTTATGCAAATGGAAAATCAGCAGATGAAATATGGGAGGAGCGGAAAAACCTTGGCAATTTCACAATTGGCAGGGGCTTGCGGGAAAAAACTCTGGCCAATCATAAAAACACGCCGAGAGATCGGGAATATAAGGCTGACGAGAAGAAGTACAGAAACCACTGGCTGACCCTGGCGATGGACGATGCAGAATTAAAGTATCTGGATCAAAGACGGGCCGAGTTAATTAATGAAGACCGTACCCGCGGACGTAAGGAACGTGGTGAACTTTATGAAAATCTGGTCAATGCCGAAGCTAAGTATTTGCGGGCCCTGGTCGGGTCCTCGAACCCGCTTCTGGAAATGTTCGAGCAGATGGCGCAAACGGGACGTTTGATGAAGGGCGCTGCGCAGGAGCTTGAAGGTCGTATCGTCCTGAACCAGCAACGTCTGCTGATTGAAGAATATCAGTCTGCCTTGATCGAGAAAGATCCCCAACGGCTTTTCCGGGCCATGATTCCCTTAAGAGAAGCATCACTGGCCGGGGAACTGGACAGTTTTGTGAGTTATCTGCATATCGAATGGTATAAAGCCGGTCCTGCGCGGGCTGCAAATCTTCTGGGCGGGATGAAAGATACCCAGGCTGCGCTGGAAGAGGTGATAGCCGAGAGCCAGAAGTTGAATATTGCCTTGATCCGGGCAGGTCATAATCTTCCGGAACAGCTTGGTGAAGCTGATAAAGAAGTACTTCGCACCCATGGTTTCTTAAAGGATGGGGTTTATGTCATTCCCGAGCAGATCGTGCTTGAGCCGACGAAAGTCGGCAGTAGCTTTGTTGCCAAAACCCAAACAGGTGTGGCGGGAACAATCGATCGTTTTGTCAATGCGCAACAGGCTGGAGAACTCTTTGCCACAATCGCTCTTCCGGGGGGGATTGCCGGTAAGTTTGGTCGTTGGGCGACTGCCGAAGTTCTGGCCTATGGTGCTGTAAGATCTCTCGGGGGGAAAGCCCTTGCCTATGGTACCGGGTTGGCCCTCGAGGCGGGGGCTTTTACCTTGTTGAACCGGACTGCACAGGTGGCACTGGATCCTGCTCTTTTGATGAAAGACGGCTATTGGTCAAGCGAAACTCTTCTCAAGGAATATGCGCATAATCTATTGATTATTGGTGCTTTAAAAGGTTTTGGTGCCGGGGCCGAAGGGCTGGTCAAGGCGACTGGTCGTATGGGGTTAAAGCAGATGTCCGGCCTGTTAAAAGGCAGTGCCATTTTCGGGGAGGCAGCGATGTTGACCCAGTTGAATGCCCTATTGGAAGGCAACCAGATTTCACAGGAGGATTATCTTGGAAACCTTTTGACGATTGTTATGTTAAAAGGCACAGGCAAGGTACTGGAAGGTAAAGAAAAAACCCCGTTACAACGCCTGAACGAAGTGCGGATCAACAGATGGCTCGAGAGCATTGGCAAGCCGCCTGTTGAAGGAACCGGGCCAACGACAAAAGTGAGTCAGCTTCGTGAGTCCCAGATCCGGGAAATTGAATATCTGGACTGGTTACTTTTTGTTGACAGGCCAACCAAGATCCTGATGGAAACCTATAAAGGTGACTGGGATGCCGCCCGGAAAGATTACGAGAAGGGTAATCTCTCTCCGCAGGACATGCGCAAGCTTGTCAATCTTCGTCGCCAGATTGTGGATAATCTGGCCAATGAGATCATACAGGAGATTGGGGGTGAAGTTCAGGCCTTTGGATCTGAAAACCTCACCAGTGATTATGATATCAGTTTTGTCGGACCGAAAGCGGCGTTGGGGGTTATTCTGTTTAACGCCCGTTTTGCCAGCCGGTGGAAAACCGCGAGCGAAATCGGGGGCAGGGAAACCGGTCTGGTCCTTGATACCAATGCCTATACGGAAACAATCCAGAGCCTGATCGAGGCAGGCAAGGGAGACGTTGTTTTCCAGGATGCTTTTGCTCATCTTTCTGCCCGCAAGGCCTTGCCTAAAGAGGCCTGGGATATCCACAGAAAATGGATATTGGAAAACACTGTGGAAGGTAAACGTGCAGAGGTTCTGGAATCACTGAATCTCGCTGAAAAATATAATGGAGAATATAAACAGGCCATAGAAGCGCAAAAGGAGCTGTTGCGTAACGACAAGGACAATCCTGTCAGGGAAGCGGATTTACAGATCACGGCTGAAAACCGTCTCTATGAAAGTGCCCTGAAGGATATACTGGAACTCAGGGAGGCCTTTGAAAAGGCAAAAGGATCAGAGCAGGCTACGCTGAGGCAGCAGCTGCGTAATGCCCAGTCCAAGGCACTCTATTTCGCTCAGGAGGCCTATTACACCCAGGCAGCAATCGAGCATGTGGTCTTTACCATCCAGGCGGCAAAACGTTCGATCACGGCAGAGAGCCTTCTTGCAGATACGGCACCCAAGCTGAAGATTGATCTTACACCTGAACAGGGCAGGCAATCCTACTTTGAACAGGTTGCGCACATGCTGCATGAAATCAGGCATTCGGGTGATCCGGCAAAACTGGCCTCGAAAGGAGCCAAATACTTTATAAGGGCGCTGGATGCCGCCCAAATTGCCGGACTGCGTTTGGGATCGTTGGAAAAGGTTGTTCGCGAAACAGTGGAACTAAACGACAACCGATCTGATCTGACCAAGGTCAGGGAAATCCTGGCCAAGGACCTGATTGAAGCCAAGGAAAAAGAACTCGGTCGCGAACTCAGTGATATCGAACGGGAAGCTATCGAAAAAGAGGCCGGGTTACAATATCTGTCTGACGTACAGAAGGCGGCCAATATCCTGACGGCTGCGCTCTATAACCAGACGTCGGGCCTGCGGCAAGCCAAGGCCAGTGAAGGGCAGGCAGAAGGCAGGGTGCTTGAAGCTGCCAATGATAATATCGACCCGGATATGGGGACCAAACCTGCGGCAGAAAATGCGGTGGAAAAGGCCGCTGAAAATGCCAAGGCTTTTGCGGAGGTTCCCCCACCAGCCCCGGGATCTGGTCCGGTTTCCGGGGGCGGTTCTGGCGAGAGCGGCATCAGGGTACAGGTCAGTGACACCGGGCAAACAGCAAAAGCCCAGACGGAATTCAATTTTACCGACCCAAGTGGGGCTAAACATTTTCTGCCATTGGGTAAATATCTTGGCAGCGGTTCAACCAGTTACGTTTATGAGCAGGCTGGGAATAGCGGTCGGGTGGTCAGGCTTACCGTAGCCGAGACCTGGGATGCACGGGTTCTGGATGAGTTCGGGCGCTTTGCCCTTGAAAAACTGGTGGACACCCGCTTTATCCGAATTGTGCAACGCTTTGCCCGCTTTGATGTCACACAGACTTCAACAAGATATTTTGAAGTGAGGCGGGCTCAGTCTATCGAGATCAACGAGAAAGCAGAGAATGGTACAGCTCAGGATATGATGGCCGAGCAGGGCGGGCAGTTGACCAAAGGGCAAACTCTGGCGCTGGATCAGGCCGTTCGAGAGCTAAACCGCAGAGGTCTTGCCTGGCTCGATGGTAAGCCTGACAATTATTCCTTTGAAAAATTGCCCGGTACAGACAGGTGGCGGGTTCTGGTCCTCGATCCTGGTGGCATTGTCGCGATGGAGGGGAAAACGCCGCGTGAACGTTATGATAATGCACGTGGTGTCCAGGAACTGATCAACAAGCCGACGGCAGAACAGCTTGATATTTGGCAAAAATTTAAAAATTCCCGTGGACTTGTTCTCAATGATATCCGTCAACTGGTCAGGGAAAATTATGGAGCCAAATTCAACAGAAGGGCCATGAGACTGCCTTTCGATGGCAAGATTGCCTTCAATCCCGGGGGTAATATGGATCTGGTTGAGATCCATAAGTTGTTTGAGCTTTCCCCCCAGGCATCAAACGACAATTACCTGGCTCACTATGGAACGCCGCCGAAGGTTGCGTCACTTGATAGCCGTTGAATCCGCTAACCAAACGAAGGGAAGGCGCAGGCTTTTGACGGGCGGAAAACAGATGGTGGTACAGATGTATCTATAGGTAAGTCCGGTCTGTGATCGGTGTTTTCTCGATCTGGTCCAGCAGCAGATCGAGAAATGCCTGTTCCGCGCGGTTCAGCCGGGCTTTGGGGTTCCAGACAACATAAACATCAACAGCAGGCGGTGTATCAAAAGGCGGGAGCCGCCAGAGGTGACCGTCTTCGACATCCCGTTTGACCACATGAATGGGCAGAGGGCCGATACCCAGACCGGCGATGATCAGCCGTCGTACTTCTTCGAGGTTGGCCGAAGTTCCCACGACCCTGTCTTCCAGATCCGCATCAGCACGCATCAGGGTTACTGGTCTGAGGGCATCACTCATATGATCTGTGACAAAACTTACCGTCGAATGCCCGGCCAGATCAGCTTTGGTCAGCCCTTTCTGGCCAAAGAGTGGATGTGAGGGGCCACAGAATAACCCAAAATACTCCCGGAAAAGCCGTTTGTACTCCAGAGCGGGATTGCGATCTTTAACCAGGCAGATTGCCAGAGAAGCACGGCGGGACATGACCTTTTCTATTACGTGACGGCTGGCCGAGATGTCTATGGTGAGGGTACCATGGGGATAGCTTTTGTGAAACTCGGTCAAAGTAGTATCAAAAAGCGGACTGATGACATGGCTGGCCATGGCAATTTCAACATGGCCTCGGACTTCATCCACAGTTTCGCGCATCAGGGTGTTGAGACGCAGTATCGCGCCGTGTATCTCCACGGCTTCTTTCTCGAGCAGTTCTCCGGCTTTCGTCAGGCGAAAATTCCCCGGAGAGCGGTCTATCAGACGCTTGCCAAGCCGATCTTCCAACCTTTTAAGGGCACTTGAGACCGTTGGTTGTTTTAACCGCATTTTCTCGGCTGCCTCAGTTACACTGCGTGATTTTGCCAGAACAACAAAGGTGCGCAACAGATTCCAGTCCATGTCGCGAGCCAGCTTTTCCGCGCTATCTGTTCGTAATTCCGTCATCATAAATCTCATCAATAGTTGTAATTCTAACTATCTATTTGATCAATGGTACGCCATCTGACAGGTTTTAAGGAGAAAAAAATGAACCCGATAGATCTCCGGATAAATCATTGGGTAAACAACAGGGCGAATTAAATGGCACGAGAGACACGAGAAGCCCGGCAACCCTGGTTGCTGCTTTCCCCGGCATTAGCAACGATCTTTTTCCTGCTGGTTGTGCCGGTGCTTTTTGTTGTCGTCTATTCCTTCTGGTTACGAACAGCAAACGGGTCAGATCAACCTGGGTTTTATCTGACCAACTGGATTGAAGTTGTTACGGATCCCTTTTATCGCGATATCCTGTTCAACACCTTGAAGATCGCAGCCGTTACCACCCTGCTCTGCGCTGTGTTGGGTTATCCCACGGCCTACTTCATCGCCCGGTCGCGGGGGAACAAGGCGATGTTACTGATGTTTCTGATGCTGCCCTTCTGGATCAGCTACATCATTCGTACAATGTCATGGATCAACATTTTGGGTGTATCCGGGGCGCTGAACTCGATGCTGCTTGCTCTGGGAATTATCGAGACACCGCTCCAGCTGCTTTATAATGAAGCGACAGTTATTCTGGGACTGGTTCACTTCCTGCTGCCATTCATGATTCTTAATATCTATGTCAGCGTTGAAGGCATTGACGAGACGCTTGAAGATGCAGCCTGTTCGCTAGGGTCAACAAGATGGCAGAGTTTTCTAGAGGTAACCCTGCCGTTGTCTCTTCCCGGCTTGGCGGCGGGGGGGCTGCTGTGTTTCGTGCTTGCGGCCGGAACCTATATCACGCCACTGGTCCTCGGGGGACCAAGGGATGCAATGTTTGCCAACCTTGTCTTTGAGGCGATTATCACGCAACTCGACTGGCCGCTTGGATCGGCGCTGTCTCTGGTACTGGTTGCGGTGCTCGGAACATTGGTCTTTGTCTACAACCGTTTCTTCGGAATGGCTCAACTCATGAAAGGTTTAAGCTGATGGGTTGGTCAATTATTCGCGCCTGGACAGCAGCGGTTTATCTTTTCATGTTTCTACCTGTCGTGGTCGTGGTTCTGTTGAGCTTTAACGACAATCAGTTCGGCAGCTTTCCCATCACAGGTTTCTCATTTCGATGGTTCATCGAGCTTTGGCAGAATGACGCGATCCTGCGGGCGTTTAAAACGTCTATTGTCCTTGGAACCCTCACGGCACTGATCTCAACTTTTCTGGGTGTGCTCGCCAGCCTGGCCCTGGTTCGCTACAAAATCCCGGGACGCGACCTGATCTCGACGCTGCTGATTGCTCCCGTACTGGTGCCGGAGGTCGTGTTGGCAGTAGCTCTGTTGCTGTTCCTGAATTTCCTTTCCTTTCACAAAAGCTTTTTCTTGCTGCTTCTGGGGCATGTGATTTTCACGCTGCCTTTTGTTGTTCTTGTCGTTCAGGCTCGTCTTGTCAGCATTCGCAGGGACTATGAAGAAGCGGCGATGAGCCTTGGCGCCAATCCGGTTCAGGCTTTTTTCCAGATAACACTTCCACTGCTTGCTCCCGCGGTTTTTGCAGGCATGCTCTTTGCCTTTACGATCAGTTTTGATGACATCACCGGGACCCTGTTCTGGAAACCCGGCGGTATAGAAACTGTACCGACGCAGATCTTCTCTATGCTGCGGAATTCAATTTCCCCCGAAATAAATGCGTTGGGATCCATCATGATTATCCTGACTGTGGGCCTGCCTCTGATCGGGGTGGGGATCGCCCGGCGCATCGCAATGAAACAGCAATAATCACGTAACGTCATAATAATAACCCTAGAACAGAGAGATAAAACAATGGACAATTCAAAAAGATATGACCGTTTGCTCGATCGTTATAAAAGTGGCGATGTGGATCGTCGCTCTTTCCTGGGGCTGATCGGTGCTGCGGGGTTGGCGTATGGTGTCAGCACGCCGTTTGCGAAAAATGCGCTGTCAGCCGTAAAAGAAGTTCGTTTTGACGGATGGGGTGGTGTGGTATCCGAAGCATTTCGCAAACATGCTTTTGACCCCTTTACAAAGGCGACAGGTGTCAACGTTGTTGATGGTACCTTTGGTAGTGGTGATGAGTACATCTCCCGAGTGAAGGCCAGCCAAAACGGTGAGTATAATATCGCTCATCTATCGGGTGTTTTTGACTATGCCCGCTATCATGAACTGGGTCTGACCAGCACACTGAACGAAGACAATATTCCAAATCTGAAAAATGTAATTCCCAAGCTGGTCGATGTTTTCCGAGGTGTTACTGATGGAAAGCTTTCCTGTGTGCCTTTCGATTATGGAACCACTGGAATTGCCTATAACCGCAAACACATTTCTGACGAGGAAATGAAGGAAAAGGGTGCAAAAATCCTTCTGGATGAACGCCTCAAGGGAAAAATAGGCGGGTGGAGTGATTGGCGTACCCGTATCTGGTATGCCGCGTTGCAGACAGGCCAGGATCCGAATAACGCAACAGATATGGACGCGATCTGGGCCGCTATCCGCACCCATAGAGACCTGTTGCTGAAATACTGGGGATCTGGTGCAGAGCTGATGTCCTTGCTTGCCGAAGAAGAGATCTATGTCACAGAAGCCTGGTCTGGCCGGGTCTTTGCCCTTCAGGAGCAGGGGCACGATATCGGTTATATGGATCCGCCAAATGGCTTTGGCTGGCAGGAATGTCTCTTTGTTCTCAAGGGATCACCAATGGAGGAATGTGAGCAGTTGCTGAACTTCATGCTCTCGAGCGAGGCTTCCATTGCTGTTGCCGAGGGACAGAACTATCCACCGGCCCTTGATCCGGCGAAGGTTGACCTCGGCAAGAAAATTCCGACGCTGCCTGCGTTTGATCCTACAGGGACCCTGTCTGGCCTGACCTTTGCCAATTCAGATTACTGGAACGGCAACCAGCAAGCCTGGTCCAAAGAATTCGGCCGCATCCAGAAAGGGTACTGATCGTAAAGTATCTTTCCCAGCATCCTCCTCTGCCGCGATATCTGCGGCAGAGGATCTCTTAACAAGTCTAGTTTCTGGAGGCTACCTGTGAGCTCCGTCAGTTTGAGAAATATAGTCAAACGATTTGCCGGCTTAACGGCTGTACACCCGATGTTTCTCGACATACCGGAAGGCAGTTTCGTAACCCTGCTTGGACCATCCGGTTGCGGCAAGACGACAACTTTGCGGATGATTGCTGGCCTTCTTGACCCGACGGAGGGAGAGATCAGCATCGGGGAGCAATTGGTCAATAATATACCGATGCACAAAAGAAACCTTGGTATTGTTTTCCAGAACTACGCTTTGTTTCCTCATAAAACCATCTATGACAACGTCGCTTTTGGCCTGAAATACCGCAATGTGTCCAACGCCGAGATAAAGCGTCGTGTGGAAGATGTGCTCGAGCTTGTTCAGCTTCCAGATGTCGGGAGACGTTATCCCAACCAGCTGTCCGGTGGACAACAGCAGCGCATTGCCCTTGCACGGGCTATTGTGATCAAGCCGGATGTGCTGTTGCTCGATGAGCCTCTTTCTGCCCTGGATGCAAATTTGCGCGAAAATATGCGGATCGAGTTGAAGCGCATTCAGGAGAAGACCGGCATCACAACCGTTTTTGTCACTCATGATCAATCAGAGGCTCTGGCGATGTCAGACAAACTGGTCGTGATGTCAGAAGGTCGTATAGAGCAGATAGGTGCTCCGAAGGATGTTTACGATAATCCGGAAAGTACTTTTGTTGCTGATTTCCTTGGTACATCGAACATTCTTGATGTGCTGTGCGAGAATGCTGATGAGACGGATGCGCGCATTAATGCAGGGCATCTTGGTTCAGTCAGTTTGCCCAGGGAAAAAGCCCGCGATGTTGTTGCCGGGATGGTGGCAAAGCTGGTGATCCGGGCAGAGAAACTCTGTCTGGTTGCTGCAGACACACCTTTGGATAATCGAGTCAGTGTGGAGGGGGTTGTCGAGACCGTGGATTATCAGGGGCAGGCCGTGCGCTATTTTGTCCGCGCCGGAAATCAGCAGTTACAGGCGCTCAACATGATTGAAAATCAACCCTTTAACGCGGGAGATGCTGTTTCTGTACGCTTTAAGGCTCAGGATTGTGTTGCACTGAAGGGAGAGGGGTGATGGCTGTTAGACAGAAAAGTCACCTCTTCTATCAATCACATAATCGTCGCCCGGTTCTTGATCAGGCACGAGGGATTTATATGTGGGATGTTGATGGTGAACGCTATCTCGACGGATCATCCGGGGCGATGGTTTGCAACATCGGACATTCGAATGAGAACGTGCTGCAGGCCATGCGCCGGCAAATGGAAAAATCTACATTTGGCTATCGCCTGCATTTTGAAACAGAACCGGCAGAACTGCTTGCGAGCAAAGTCGCAGCCTTGTCTCCCGAGGGACTGGATAAAGTCTTTTTTGTCTCAGGCGGGTCAGAGGCCGTAGAAAGCGCGATCAAGCTTGCCCGGCAATACGCCCTTGCTTCAGATCAGCCCAAGCGCTGGAAAGTTATTTCCCGTTATCCCAGTTATCACGGCTGTACTCTGGGGGCGCTTGCCCTGACAGGCTTTACATCGCTTAGCAAACCCTTTGACCCCATGATGCGTGTGATGCCTAAAATTCCGGCACCGACGGCCTATCTTGATGGTTTAGACCCGGATATTCCCGAAACGGGCTATCATTATGCCGATATGCTGGAGCAGTGTATTCTTGAAGAAGGTCCCGAAAGTGTATTGGCGTTTATTGTCGAGCCAGTAGGCGGGGCTTCGACGGGTGCTCTGGTGCCGCCAGCTGGCTATATGGAGCGTATTCGCGAGATCTGTACCCGTTATAATATCCTTTTGATCCATGACGAGGTCATGACAGGCGGTGGGCGCACCGGACGTTTTTTTGCGGGCGAACACTGGGGTGTTTCTCCTGATATTCTGGTGTTGTCAAAAGGCTTTTCTGCAGGATATGTCCCGCTTGGTGCGATGATTGCCCATAATGATATTGTCGATGCTGTAATGGCAGGAGGAGGATTTTTACACGGGTTCACCTATGCTGGAAATCCTCTGGCTTGTGCAGCTGGTCTTGCTGTTATTGAACAGATCGAAGCTCAGGACCTCCTGAAAAATGCCGAAACTGTTGGAGCAATTCTTAAGCATCGCCTGACGGGATTGATGGCACGATATCCTTTTATCGGAGATGTCAGAGGTATCGGGTTGTTGCTGGCCTTTGAACTGGTCAGTGATCGCAACACAATGCAACCTCTCCCCAAAGAGCTGTCAGCTTTTGATCGACTTGTCGATATTGCCTATTCCAACGGGCTTATTATCTATTCGCGCCGAACCCGCGGCGGGTTGGAAGGGGATCACTTTCTCGTCTGTCCCCCAATGATTACGACAGCAGAGCAGGTGGAGGAAATCATGATCATGTTGATCAGATCCCTGGATACGTTTGCGGCTGAAGCTCAAGTACCCATCGAAAGATAAAGGCTTGTCCCATGAGTAAGATAATCATTACCTGTGCGGTTACGGGCTCTATACACACGCCTTCGATGTCGCCTTATCTGCCGATCACGGGTGAGGAAATCGCGGCTCAATCGGTCGCGGCGGCAGAAGCCGGGGCTGCGATTATTCATTTGCATGCACGGAACCCATCTACAGGAGAACCGTCTTCTTTATGTAATGATTTCATGGGGTTTCTTCCAGGTATTAAACTGAAATCTGATGCAGTATTAAACCTGTCTACAGGGGGAAGTGCCCTGATGTCACTGGAAGACCGTTTGGCTGCCGCGCTTCAGGTCGAGCCCGAGATGTGTTCCCTGAATATGGGGAGCATGAATTTTGCCCTCTATCCGATTGCCGAACGGATCAAGAAATGGAAACACGATTGGGAACGACCATTTCTGGAAAACTCAGACGATCTCGTCTTCAAGAACACGCCGCGGGATATAGCCTATGTGCTCACGGAAATGGGAGAAAAACGCGGCGCAAGATTTGAGTTCGAATGTTATGACCTCGGGCACCTTTATATGCTCAAACATTTTGTTGACCGTGGCCTGATTCATGCACCGCTTTTCATCCAGTTTGTATTTGGCGTATTGGGAGGAATGGGGGCTGACCCAGAAAACCTGACCCATATGAAGCGTATTGCTGACAAGCTGTTTGGGGAAGGGTATGCCTTTTCTGTTCTGGCCGCCGGGCGTCACCAGATGAAAATGGCCGCAATGTCTGCTGCAATGGGTGGTCATGTCCGGGTCGGGCTTGAGGACAATCTGAATATTACAAAGGGCACTTTAGCCAGATCCAACGCACAACAGGTTGTAAAGATCAGGGAAATTGTTGAACACCTGGGTCGGGAAGTCGCCACTGCCGATGAGGCCCGCGCTCTCCTTCACTTGAAAGGACGAGCCAGTGTTAAATTCTAGAAAACCGCCCGCACACATAATTTTGAAAACCAGTAGAGGTGCACCATGAAATATGTCTTTGATGAACGTCAAAAGGGGCATGACCCAAAGCATTTTTTTGCCAACGGGGTTGCACTTCCCAATCCAGAACAGCCAGAGAGAGTCAGATTGTTGCAAAAGGGGGCACAAGCTTCCGGCTGTGAGCCCGTGCAAGCCAAGGATTATGGTCTTGGACCGATTGCGGCGATCCATTCAGCAGAGTATCTGGCCTTTCTGGAAACCATTCATCTGCGCTGGCAGAGAATAGATGGGTCATCGGATGAAGTTATTCCAAATATCCATCCGATGACTCGTAGTGCCAATTATCCTAAATCTGCCGTGGGGCAGGCGGGATACCATCAGGCAGATACAGCCTGTCCGATTTCTTCTGGAACATGGGAAGCTGCCTATTGGTCAGCACAAACGGCGCTTACAGGTGTGGATCTTATTAATGGTGGTGAAAAAGCCGCCTATGCTCTTTGTCGACCACCGGGACACCATGCCTTTGCTGATCTTGCGGGGGGGTTCTGTTTTCTGAATAATTCAGCTATTGCCGCAGAGCAATTGCTGCGGGCAGGGCGCAGGCCCGCCATTCTGGACATCGATGTTCATCACGGTAATGGAACCCAAGGGATATTTTATGAGCGCAAGGATGTTCTGACCTTGTCTATTCATGCTGATCCTGATCGCTTTTATCCTTTTTTCTGGGGAGGTGCCCAGGAACGGGGCGAGGGAGAAGGGGCAGGGTATAACCTGAACCTTCCCCTGCCGCGTGGCACGGGAGACGATGATTATCTTATTACCCTAGAAAAGGCGCTTGCCCGGATTAATTCATTTGGCGCAGATGTACTGGTTGTTGCACTGGGGCTTGATCCTTATGAAAAAGATCCTCTACAGGGGTTCTCGATCACAACATCGGGATTCTCTCGAATAGCCGGGGCAATAAAAACCCTTAACTTGCCAACACTTCTGGTACAGGAAGGGGGCTATCTGTGCGAAGAATTGTCAGATAATCTTGCTTCGTTTCTGCAGGGGTTTGAATCTTAAAGGGGGTGGAAAAAAATGACCTATACTTCGGATGTTTTGGTTATCGGGGGCGGGATTGCTGGCATTGGGGCTGCTGCCAGAATTAGCCCGGAAGCAAGTGTAACCGTTCTGGAGGCAATGAATGCTTTTGGCTATCACTCTACCGGGCGAAGTGCAGCAATCTTTATCCGTAATTATGGTAACAAGACGCTGCGGGCGTTGAATGCCGTATCAGAACCTGTGTTGCTGGAGCCAGAGGGAATTTCCGACAGCAGTCTCTTGTCACCGCGTGGAGAGATACTGGTCGCGACGGAAGCGGAGGTAGATGATCTCAAGAATTATCTGGAAGGTTCCAGTGGCATCGAGACCCTGAGTGCTGACCAGGCTGTTGATCTGGTGCCAATTTTGCGCAAGGAAAAGATCGCTGCAGCAGCTTACGAACCCAAGGCACAGGATATTGACGTTGACAGGCTCTTGCAGGGCTTTGCCAGAATGATGAAACATAATAAGGGGCAGATTGTCACCAATGCTGCTGCACAGTCGATTACCAGGACTGGCGGTGTCTGGCAGGTGGAAACAGCTTCGGGAATCTTTGAGGCAAAGATACTGATAAATGCCGCCGGGGCCTGGGCTGATGAGGTGGCTGCTATGGCACAGGTCAGGAAAGTTGGGCTTGTTCCGATGCGTCGCTCAGCGGCACTTTTGCCGCCGCCGGATGATCATGACATCATGAAATGGCCGCTTTTCGCCAGTGCTTCCGAGCAATGGTATGCCAAACCAGAGGGGGGCAAGCTCATGGTTTCCCCTGCGGATGAGGATCCTGTAGAACCCCACGATGCTTTTGTGGACGATATGGTTCTGGCAGAGGGACTGCATCGATACGAACAGGCTGTGCGGGTGCCTGTAACACGGGTTGATAAAAGCTGGGCTGGCTTGCGGAGCTTTGTAAAAGATCGAACGCCGGTTGTTGGCTATGCGCCAGAGGCCGAGGGTTTTATCTGGCTTGCTGGTCAAGGGGGTTACGGGATACAGACAGCCCCTGCGTTATCGGATCTGGTTGCCGATATCTGTCTGGGAAGGTCTCCTGTATTATCTTTGGAAACAGTCGCGGCTCTTAGTCCGGAACGTTTTAAAGGGTAATGTGAATATTAAGCTGGCGTTTAATCTGGATCATATTTGTGGATAATTCTTTACAATGAAATTGATGTTTTTTGTTTGTAAGCAAATAGATATCAGGTGATTTTGTGATTTTAAATGTATTAATTTCACTCATTTTATGCCTTTAGTTTGTGGCCCATATCTGATCAGGATCGGGGAGAGGAATTGCGTTGAGAAGTTCGCGTGTGTAATCCGAGCTTGGGGCCTCGAATAGTCTTTCAGTTGTTGATAACTCGACTATTTGGCCGTGTTTCAAAACGAGAACCCGGGAGCACAGTCTTCGGATAACTGCCAGGTCGTGGCTGATGAAGGCCAGGGTGAGGCCGAGTTCACGTACAAGATCTGCCAGTAAATTGAGGACTTGGGCCTGGGATGAGACATCCAGTCCCGAGACAATTTCGTCTGCGAGGATGAAATCAGGTCGGGTAGCAATGGCACGGGCAATACCGACCCGCTGGCGCTGGCCACCAGAAAGTTCATGAGGGTAACGTCCTTGAAAGCTGCGTGGCAAGCCAACTAAATCCAGAGCTTCTGCCATCCGTTCTGAAATTCGATCAAAGCCGTGTAATTTCAGCGGGCCTTCTATGATCCTGCCGACTTTACGCCTTGGATTGAGCGAAGACATCGGGTCTTGAAATATCATTTGGAAACGGTGTCTTAAAGGTCGTAAATTCTCTTCCGGCAAATGGGTTATATCTTGTCCCTCAAAAAATATCCTGCCTTGCGACGGTTCAAGCAGACGGATCATTGTCCGGCCCAATGTCGATTTTCCTGATCCTGATCCGCCGACGATGCCCAGGACCTCCCCCTTCATAATATCAAAAGAGATATCTTTAAGGATGTTGATTTGAGGAGCACTGCCAAAGAAGGATTTTTGCGTCATATCCGCAAGGGACAGATGAAGATTCTGAACTTGATAAACAGGACAATCAATTGACATGGGAGCACTCCGTTCGGGGGGCAAAGATCTCTGCTTCCACCTCTGCGATTACTTCTTCAGGAACAGGGGTGAGGGAGCTTGCAGGGTCATTGTATTTTGGCGTGGCGGCAAGGAGGGCTCTTGAATAGGGGTGTTTGGGGTTCTTGAAAAAATCCCTGATTTCCGAGGCTTCAATAACCTTGCCAGCATAGAGTACGCTCAGGTGCTGACAGACCTTGGAAACAACACCCAGATCATGAGTGACAAACAGCAGTGAAGTTTGATGGCGTGCCTGTAGATCAGCTATCAAGTGGAGAATCTGTTTTTGGACGGTTACATCCAATGCGGTTGTCGGTTCATCGGCAATGATCAGCTTGGGATTAGCCGCAAAAGCCGAAGCGATAAGAATGCGTTGACGCATGCCCCCGGATATTTCGTGGGGGTAACTGTGCATAACTCTTTCCGGGTCCGGGATTTGAACTTCGTTTAGCAACTCGAGCGCTCTGGCTAGGGCTGCATCTTTTTTCCAGTCGAGAATGTCAACCAGGCGCTCGGTGATCTGAGGACCAATACGGCGGGAAGGATTCAGGGCTGTGAGAGGGTCCTGGGGGATCAGTGCTGTACTGGCGCCAATGAATTTTCGGCGCTCTTTTGCAGGCTTGCGAAGGAGTTCCTGGTCATTAAGCCATATCTCTCCGGCCGTGATCTCGACAGCTTGCGGTAAAATCCCGAGTATGGCTTTACCTATCATGCTTTTGCCCGCACCACTTTCGCCGACCAGGCCCAGAACGTTGCCAGCGGCGAGGTCAAGCGACACTGAGCGAAGCAAGGGCTCTTTGCTGCTTTTCAGGCTGACGGTCAGATTTTTGATACTGAGGAAGGGTTTCATCATCGGAGCACCGGATCGTAACGGTCCTTGAGGCCTTCACCAAACTGGCTGAAGGAAAGGACCGTGAGAAAAAGGACTATCAAGGGGAAGATCAGAACCCACCAGGCCTGGTAGATAGAAGTACGGCCTTCTGCGATCATTCCGCCCCAGGTTGGGGCATCACTTGAAATCGACAGGTTGACGAAAGACAGAATGGTTTCGACGATGATGGCAATCCCCATTTCCAATGTGAGAAGGGCGACAATGGTCGGAATGACATTGGGCAGGATTTCAGCAATCATAATGCCAAATCTTTTTTGTCCGGCAACCTGTGCAGAAGCGACATAATCCATTTGCCCCTGGGTCATGGCCTCGGCCCTTACCACCCGGCAGAAACGGGTCCAGTCAATGACAACGATGGCAATGATAATCGAGGTCAGTCCGGTCCCGATAACGGCAACCAGAAGAATGGCAAAGAGAACAGGGGGAAAGGCCATCCAGATGTCCACAAAACGGGAAATAATCCGATCGGCCCAGCCACGGTAAAATCCTGCGATCATCCCCAAGGTTGCGCCGATCAGGCAAGTTGCGGTTCCCGCGATGAAGGCGACCAGCAGAGCGATGCGGCTTCCCTCAAGGATACGGCTGAGTACGTCGCGCCCCAGGCTGTCAGTGCCCAGCCAGAATCCTGGTTCGGCACCAGCCATCCAGAATGGCGGTAACCGGGCCGCAAAAAGGTCCTGTTCCAGAGGGTTTTTAGGACTGATCCAGGGGGCAAGCAGGGCTATGGCGATCAGAACAAGTAACCATCCCCCCGAAAGCCAGAGCCTGATTCCCAAACGCTGTTTTGTTTTTTTGCGGTGCTCACGCATGACGAAGCCTCGGGTTTAGCAGGGCGTAAGACATGTCCACGATCAGATTTACAAGGGTAAAGATGAGCGCAAAAAGGATCACGATGCCCTGTATAAGCGGCAGATCACGATTGATGACGGCATCTATGGCCATATTCCCAAGGCCTTCGTATGAGAAAAGGCGTTCAATGATGACTGTTCCTCCGATCAGAAAGGTAAATTGCACCCCGATCAGTGTAAGCGTGGGCAAGATCGCATTGGGGAGGGCCTCGCGGATGATTACATGATTTTCGCTGTACCCCTTGGTTCGGGAAAGCGTGACATAATCCAGGTGCATGGTTTCTTTCAGTGACTGTTTGAGTAGTTGCCCGATAATGGCTGCCAAGGGGATTGCCATGGCAAGGGCCGGCATGAACATATGAGACAGAAGATCCAGGCTGAGATCCAGCCGCAATCGCAGCAGGCTTTCGAACAGGTAAAACTGGGACGTAAAGGGAAGATCCAGAGCTGGAGAAATCCGCCCAGATATATGAAACAGAGGCCAGAGCACACCAAAAAGCAGGATCAAGAGTAAGGCCCAGAGAAAATCCGGGAGTGATAAAGCGATCCCGTTGGTCATATCAATCAGGGATTCGAACCGGCTGCCTCTCAGGCGTGTGCCGGTAATGGCCAGTGTCAGGCCAATGGCTACGGCCAGGATCAAGGCGATTATAGAGAGCTCCAGCGTTGCTGGTAAACGTTCGAGTACCAGGTTCAAAACCGGTTGGCGCAAAGAGATAGAGGTGCCAAAATCTCCACGTACAACATCAGAGATCCATATCAGGAACTGCTCCAGAATTGATTTGTCAAACCCGTAGAGTGCCTGAAGGCGTTGAATATCGGCATCAGTTGCGCCGGGAGGAAGCATCATGGCAATGGGATTGCCTGGTACAACGCGAATGATGACAAAGATAATCACAGCGACACCAAACAAGGTGATCAACGTTGTAAGCAGGCGCAGAAAGATCGTCGGAAACAGCGACATAAGGCAACTTTCTAAGGGAACCTTGCCGGGGAGGGCCCCGGCAAGGTTGTTGAATCAGGCGCGGTACATCAGCTGGGGTAACAAAGCACCGGAGGCATGGGGGGTGACTTTCACCCCGGCGACATGCAGTACGGGCTGTACATATTGCAATAGCGGAATAACCAGTGCTTCCTGAGCAACAAAACGATCGACTTCTTTCCAGCCGGCGATCCGTTTGCTTTCATCGGCTTCACCCCAGAGCGGGAGAATTTTATCGATCAGATCCTGACCATCCCAGACGGAATGGGGGGACGGTCCAAACATTGAAAATCCGGTTGAGGTTGTCGGGTCACCAATTGCGTTGCCCCAGTTATAAAATGCTGCTGGTGCGAGTTGATCGGCGGCTCTGAGTTCGTAATGTTTGGCAATTTCGTAAACTTCGATCTCGGCTTCAATTCCGACCTTGCGCCACAAGCCGACAATTGCCTGAACCATTTCATAGTCCTTGGGCTTGAACCCGCGGGTCGACTGGATTTTAAATTTCACCGGGTTGTCGAGAGAATAACCTGACGCAGCCAGCAGAGCTTTGGATTTTTCTGGATCATAGGGAACGGTGATAGATGAATCGTAGGCCGTATAATCCGGCGTTTGTAACGTGTCAATGGCAACACCGTAACCGGAAAGCAGGCGGTCGATGATCAGCTGTTTATTGATGGCATGGGCCGCGGCCATGCGCACATTCGGGTCTTTCATGACCTCTATATCATTGAGAAAGATCATTCCGATATCCGAAATCGGCTTGGCGATGCCTGCAAGACCTGATTTCTCTTTCAGACGATCATATTCTTCATAGGGCATTTCCAGGGTGACGTGCGAGTTTCCGGACGCGATTTCGGCGACACGGCTGGAAGCATCCGTAACAAATTTGATTGTTACTGTTTCGAAGTCCGGTTTTTCGCCCCAATAATCAGGATTGGCTTTCAGTCGAACGTAAGCGTTCCGTTCAAATTTATCTACCTTGTATGGGCCGGTACCGATTGGAGCAGCCTCGAAGCCTTCAGCGCCAACTTGTTCATAATAAGCCTTGGGAAGGATATATCCGGTGAGGAAGGACATCCATTTGAAAATCGTCGGCTCAAATTGCAGAACATCCGCTGTAATTTTGTTGCCATCAATACTGTAATTACCAATTTTCCCCCAGATAAACTGAATGGGATTTCCTGTTTCCGGATTACCAGCCCGTTCGAGCGACCAGACGACATCCTCTGCGGTGAAGGGGGAACCGTCGTGCCAGACAACTCCTTCACGTACTGTCATGTGAATTTTACTGTTGTCGTCGTTCCATCCCCAGTCCGTGATCAAGCCGGGCTTGAAGCTGAGATCGGGGTTTTGAGCGATAAAAAGGTCAAAGACAGATTGGTAAATACCTTGAATCGTGGGGTTTACTGCCGAAGGGCCGACCGTCGGGTCCCAGGAAGGCAGGTTGACATTGTAAGCAATCACCAGTTCATCGATGGTTATTTGGGAAAAAACAGTTGTTGGCAGGCTGACAAGTGCTGCAGCTGCGGTTGATATTTTTAGTAAATTTCGCCGACTTATGTTCATTTCTCTGATCCCTGTTCGTTGTTTTTTTATTTTTGATTATTTTTTATTTTTTATTTTCCGGCCAATTTCTGCCCAAGAGCAAAGCCAGAGCCCGCCCCGAGACCTGCGCCCGGCCAGGTGGCGGCGCCTATCAAATGCAGGTTTTTAACTGGTGTTTCACCCGATGCATGAGACGCTGCGGGCCGAAACAGGAAATGTTGGTGGAGATGGTGGCTGCCACAAACCTGATCCCCACCGACAAGATTTGGGTTTTCCTGTTCCAGTTCGAGCGGGGTCACCGTGCGTTTGTGCAGTATAGAGGCTTTAAATCCGGGGGCGTAATTTTCGATAATATCCAGCACCCTTTTTGTGTAAGGCGTAACGGTTTCTCCCCAGGATCTTCCCGTGATCTCTCCTTTTGCATCCCCTTTGATATCAGCGGGAACCATACGCACCTGAATCCAGAGGACATGTTTTCCTTCTGGGGCGCGGGAAGGGTCGACAGTGGTGGGTTGTCCAACCACGATTACCGGTTCGTCGGGCAACAGCCCGGCTTTGGCCTGTTGATAGGTTCGGGCCATTTGATCCATCGATGGGGCAAGGTGAACATAGGCAAATTTTTGCAAATCCGGACTGGCTGTCCAATTGGGGAGGTTGTCGACAGCAAGGTGGATCATCATGGTGCCGGGGGCATGTGAAAAACCACGCATCTTCGAGTCATATTTTTTATGTCCAGAGGTTCTATCCAATAGTTTTTCAATCAGTGCTCCGGGTGCAACATTGGCGATGACGGCACGTTTGGCGGTAATTACCCTCCCGTTATCCAGCTCAATTGCCGTTGCTTTCCCCTTGTTATCCCTCTGGATACGTAACACAGGTGCGTTGCATTCAATTTTTCCCCCTCGAGATTGAACCATCGTTGTTAAGGCATTGGTGAGAGTAGCTGCCCCCCCTTTACCGATAACCATGCCGAAACTCTGATTGGCCATGGCTTCGAGGTAGGGGAACAAGGCGCCACCAGCAATATCTGGGGCAAAATCAAGATGCATCCCCCAGGCGGCGAGGGTTGCCTTCAAATGTTCACTTTGAAAAGTTGTGTCCAGCCAGACCCGTGAAGAGGAAAGCAAAAACTGGAACAGTTCTTTTGTTCCGGAAGGACCCTTTCTGAAAACAATTTTTGTCAATAAACATGCTAATGCATTTAAATTTATCGGGCAGGAAAGTAAGCTGAATAATGTCTCTGACTCTTTGGGGAATTCCTTTACCAGGGAGTTCCAGGTTTTTGCATCTTCTGGTGAGAAGGCGGAAATTCTGGACAGAGTTTCTGACAGGTCGGTCGTCACACCGAGCCAGGACCCGTCCGGGAATGCCGATGAAAAGCAATTTTTCACAGGAATGAATTCAAGCCCACAGTCAAGTAGATCCTGCTTGTAGGCGCTGAAAAATGGTGATCCTGCGAAAAGAGACAGATTCATGGCTGCCCAGTCGCTCTTAAATCCAGGCGCCGTATATTCATCAGTCTTAACAGCGCCACCTGCAGTGGGGGCTTGTTCAAATATTCCGACACTCCAGCCCTTTGTCGCGAGATGGGCTGCGCAAGCCAGGCTGTTATGACCTGCACCTATGAATACGGCGTCGAATGTTTCAGACATAAATTTCTCCCGCGATTTGTAATGATTATT
This sequence comes from Kiloniella laminariae, assembly GCF_027214005.1. GTDB lineage: Bacteria > Pseudomonadota > Alphaproteobacteria > Kiloniellales > Kiloniellaceae > Kiloniella > Kiloniella laminariae_A. Next base: position 97,743 of record NZ_JAPWGY010000008.1, on the reverse strand, counting down.
GCAAATGCATATAAATTTGTCTAGTATCTACTTAATCAATCAAAAGCTGGTGCGACGCGGTTGTCGAAACTGGTTAACTAATTAACAGAGGAGAGTTCGTCGATGAATTCATCGTCCGTACTGGGAGAACTGGGTGCTTTATTGCTTGATGGCAAAGTAGAGGTCGTGGACCTTTCAGGAAGTCTTGGTCCTGACACACCAATCCTGCAGCTGCCTGAAGATTTCGCAAAAAACACGCCGAAAATCGAAATTCACAAGATTTCAGAATATGATGAAGACGGGCCTTTTTTCGCCTGGAACTGGCTGAAACTTGGTGAACACTCGGGGACACATTTTGATGCTCCCCATCATTGGATCACAGGCAAAGATTTTGAGGATGGCTATACGGATACCATTCCGATGCAGAGACTGGTCGCGCCGGTCAACGTGATCGACTGTTCTGATGAAGTGGCTAAAAACCCTGATTTTCTGTTGTCAGCAGATGCTGTGCGTGCCTGGGAAGAAGTACACGGCGAGATCAGTTCTGGCGAGTGGGTTGTCATGCGTTCTGACTGGTACAAACGCAGTAATGATACCTCTGCCTTTTTAAATGCTGATGAGAGCGGCCCTCATTCTCCTGGGCCAACAGTAGACTGTATCCAGTACCTTTTGTCTAAAGGGATTGTTGGTTGGGGGAATGAATGTATTGGCACTGATGCGGGGCAGGCAGGGGGAATGAACCCACCATACCCGGCGCACAACCTTTTGCATGCAGCAAATCGCTATGGTCTGGCCAGCCTGAACTGTCTTGACAGGCTGCCTGCCAAGGGAGCGATCCTGATTGCGGCTCCCTTGAAGATTGTGCGTGGAACGGGCAGTCCGATCCGGGCACTGGCTCTGGTGCCAAAGGGGTAACAGGTGCAGCGCTACGATCACATCATTGTTGGATCAGGTATCAACGCGCTTGTCGCTGCAGCCATGCTGTCTGGCAAGGGTGACAAGGTCCTGATTCTGGAACGTTCGGATGTTTTGGGAGGCTGCCTGCGGACAGAGGAAATAACGCTGCCGGGGTACCATCATGATGTGATGGCTGCAACTTTTGTTCTTTTCCTGACTTCTCCGGCCTATGCTGTTCTCGGCGAAGATCTTGCGCGACATGGGCTGGAATTTTGTCATACAGCGTATCCCACGGCTGTTTTGTGCCCGGATGGTTCGAGCCTTGTGTTGTCTACCGATCGAAGTGCCAATGTCCAGTCCTGGAATGACCTTGCTGGTGGGGATGGTGATTGTCATGCACAAGATGTCGGGAATATTGAAGATGATGCGGCATTTCTGTTCGCCTTGCTCGGAGGGCGTCTATGGTCCTGGTCAACTTTCAGGCTCATACTGGTTCAGGCATGGAGGCGTGGCCCCAGAGGTCTTGTTTCCTGGATAGGGCAGGCGCTTGTGCCTGCCCGGGCATGGCTGGAGGCAACCTATAAATCCCCTTTGGTTCAGGCGCTTTGGGCGCCCTGGGTGTTACACGCGGGACTAACGCCTTCTTCCAGTTTCTCTGGCCAGATGGGCAAGGTCATTGCTTTTGCTCTGGAAGCTGCAGGCGCACCTGTGGTTAAAGGAGGTGCCGGGGGGGCTGTTGCAGCATTTCGATCCTTAATCGAAGAGCGTGGTGGCGTCATACGAACCGGCATCGACGTGGACAAGGTGATCGTCGAAAATGGCCAGGCTTGTGGTGTGGTTACGTCAAGCGGTGAACGCGTTGAAGCTGATAATGTCTCTGTGTCGGTTGCTCCCGGTCAGCTGTATCAGCGGCTGTTGCGGGAGGAGAAACTTGACGAGGAATACAGCATTTCGACTGAGTTTCGGCACGGCAGGGGAAATTTTCAACTTCATTATGCTCTGGAGGCTTCTCCGGAGTGGATTGCCGAAGGGCTTGATAAAGTTGCCCTGATACATCTCTGTGAAGGGATTGATGCAGTCTCGAAATCAGCCAATGAGGCAGAGCGGGGGCTGTTGCCGGAAGTGCCAACAATCTGTGTCGGGCAACCGCATCAGCTCGACCCGAGCCGCTGTCCAGCTGGCAAGGCAATCTTGTGGATACAGGTTCCGGATGCTCCGCGTTTGATAAAAGGTGATGCGGCTGGTCAGTTGCCGACGACAGCAGAATGGACGGAAAGCTTGCGCGAAGCTTTTGCTGATCGCATCGAAAGTATTCTTTCAAATCATATCAAGGATTTTAAAAAGAGCGTACTGAAACGTCGTGCCTATTCGCCCGCCGATTTGGCAGCCATCAACATCAATCTGGTGGGGGGAGATCCCTATGGTGGATCCTGTGAAATTGATCAGTTCTTTGTTTGGCGTCCCTTTGCCCACTCGGTAAATTCTGGCACAACAATCAAGAATCTGCACCATATTGGTGCCTCGACCCATCCCGGGCCGGGCCTTGGGGGTGGTTCTGGTTATTTGCTGGCAAAAAGGATGGGAGCATGATGGATCAACCGTCATCTGAAGAGAATAAGGCAACGAGGTTGCCCAGTCTGGGTGAGATCGGGTTACAGCAGTTTGTACCATATTTGATGAACCGGATTATCGGGCGGTATAACGCCAGTTTGCGGGATGAGATGGCTACATTGGGCCTGACAACACCCAAAATGCGTGCGCTGGCGGTCTTGTCTGTAACTGACGGTATTCTGATATGGCAGCTTGCCGTGTATGCGGTCGTGGAGCAATCAACGCTTTCCAGAGCTTTGGATGCTCTGGAACTTGATGCACTGATCCGTCGTGAATCTGATCCGGAAGACAGTCGGGCAGTTAGGGTTTTTATTACTGATTCCGGGCGTGCGGCATTTGACAGGCTCTGGCCTCATATGGCGAAAAGCTATGACCAGATGCTTGAGGCAATTGATGAAGATGAGCGTCGGGCTTTTGTAGGTACTTTGCAGAAAATTCTCTCAAACATCAGAAAACATGACTTTTAATCACAACTGACACGACATTTTCAGAGGATTGCCTCTCTCGAAGTCGTATCTTCAAAACAGGAACTCTATTAATGGCCGAGCGTTCTTTCGCCAAAGAAGTGCAAAAACTCAAACTTGGGCAGGGCGAAACACTCCGGTGCGAGGGGATACTGGCCATTACCAAGGCACTGCTTGAATGTGGTGTCGGTTATGTCGGGGGATACCAGGGGGCGCCAATCAGTCATCTGATGGATGTTCTGGCCGATGCAGAGGAGATTTTATCAGAGCTTGGTGTGCGGTATGAGGCAAATGCGTCAGAAGCCGCAGCTGCAGCGATGCTTGCTGCATCTGTACATTATCCGATCCGAGGGGCGGTTACTTTCAAAGGTTCTGTCGGTGTCAATGTCGCATCCGATGCCTTGGCGAATTTATCCTCATCCGGCGTTACCGGTGGTGCCCTTATCATTGTGGGAGAAGATTATGGCGAGGGGTCCTCTATCATGCAGGAACGCAGCCATGCCTTTGCCATGAAGTCACAGTTCTGGTTGCTTGATCCGCGCCCGAATTTGCAGTCGATCGTCAAGGCCGTTGAAGATGGTTTCGAGCTGTCAGAGGCATCTGGAACGCCAGTAATGTTGATGTTACGGATCAGATCCTGCCATGTTACGGGCAGTATCGAGACCCGTGACAATATTGCTCCTCCCTTGAGCGTCAAAGCGGCCTTGTCCAATCCGCAACGGGATTTTTCACGGGTGGTTCTGCCGCCAATGTCTTATGCCCATGAGCAGGATAAAATAAACAACCGCTGGCCAAAGGCCGAAAAATTTATCATGGAACAGCAGTTGAACGAACGTTTTGGCCCGGACAGATCACAGGTCGGTATTGTTCTTCAGGGGGGAATGTACAATTCGGTTATCCGGGCCTTGCAGCGGCTTGGCCTTGCTGATTTGCACGGAGATACTCAAGTTCCGCTTTATGTGCTGAATGTTACCTATCCACTGGTGAATGACGAATTTCTGAAATTTTGTGAAGGCAAGGAAAGTGTTCTGGTTGTTGAAGAAGGGCAACCGGAATTTATTGAACAAGGCCTGTCAACAATGCTGCTTCGTGCGGGAAGCACAGTTAGGCTCTTTGGCAAAGACATTCTGCCGATGGCCGGTGAATACACAGGCCAGGTTTTGTTGGAAGGTGTTACAGGATTCCTGCGCAAAGCGGCCCCGGAACTGCTTTCGGGACAAGTATTGGCCCCGAATTCTGTTGCGCCGTCTTTTCCCGATTTATCCGCCAGCGTTCCCATTCGTCCTCCCGGATTTTGCACGGGTTGCCCAGAGCGGCCAATTTTTGCGGCTCTAAAGTTGGTAGAACAGGAACTGGGGCTGCACCAGATTACCGCGGATATCGGGTGCCATCTTTTCGCGACACTGCCGCCCTTCGAGATCGGAGGCTCAACCATGGGTTATGGTCTTGGTCCTGCATCCAATGCGGCTTTCGGCGGGGGTGGAGAACGGCGGCCAATTTCAATTCTGGGGGATGGAGGTTTCTGGCACAACGGTTTGTCGTCCTCAATTGGCAACATGGTCTATAACAGGTCAGACAGTGTGGCTGTTATCGTCGATAATCACTATGCAGCCGCTACGGGCGGACAGGACCTGATGTCCTCGCGGGCCGAGAGCAAAAGCAAATCAACGAACCATCCGATTACCAAGGCGCTCAAAGGTGTCGGTGTTGACTGGGTACGGCAAATCGATCGGACCTATGATGTTCCGAAAATGCGGGAAATCATACGAGAGGCTTTAACAACAGATTATGACGGCCCAAAAGTCATTGTTGCGTCATCTGAATGTATGCTGAACAAGCAACGCCGGGAAAAACCGCTTCGAAACAAGGCAATTAAAGAGGGACGCCGTGTCGAGGCACCGCGGTTTGGCGTTGATGAAGATGTCTGTACGGGAGATCACGCCTGTATCCGTTTGTCCGGTTGCCCTTCGTTATCCCTTAAAAAACTGGATGATCCTTTGCGGGATGATCCTGTCGCCAGCATTGACCAGACCTGTGTCGGCTGTGGCAATTGCGGCGAGGTTGCCGATGCTGCTGTCCTTTGTCCTTCCTTCTACCGGGTTGATGTTGTTCATAATCCTGGCTGGATTGAAAAACTATGTACCAGGTTTCGGATTCAAATAATCAACTGGTTACAGTCGCGTCGACAGCGTGGAAAACTCGAGTTTGTGGAGCTTTAGAATATGGTTGGTGCGCAAATGAATTTGAAAGCTCAGGCATTGGACCCACAAATGAAGGGCTTGATCAAGCTGGCGGTGATGGCTGTGGGGGGGCAGGGCGGAGGTGTTCTTACCAGCTGGATCGAAGCTGTTGCTCAGGCAAACGGATATGCTGTTCAGGCCACTTCTGTTGCGGGGGTAGCTCAGCGGACCGGAGCAACAATTTATTATATAGAAATGGCTCCTGATGGGGAGCGCGCCCCTGTGTTTTCCTTGGCTCCGGCAGCAGGGGATGTAGATATCCTGATTGCTGCGGAGATGATAGAAGCTGGCCGGGCAATTTTGCGGGGGTTTGTGACCCCTGATCGTACGACCCTGATCACTTCAACCCACCGTTCTCTGGCGGTATCGGAAAAGATGGTGCCCGGCGATGGCACTGTTGATTCCCGGGATGTTCGTGTCGCTGCTGAAGCCGCGGCGCAACGGCTGATCATGTTTGACATGGAAAAAGTCGCGGTTGATTCCGGTTCGGTGATCTCATCTAGTCTGTTCGGTGCACTTGCAGGCTCTGGCGCGCTGCCTTTTGCCAGAGAGACCTTTGAAGAGGCCATCCGTGCTTCCGGAAAAGGGGTGGAAACCAGTCTTGCAGCCTTCGGTCAGGCGTTTTCTGTTGCCAGCAACCCGGAAACACCGGCAGAGACTGTTGTTGCTGCTGGTAGTAAAAAGTACAGGGTTCAGGGCTCGGAAAAACTGTTACAAAACTGGCACCTTCTGCTACGCCGTATTCAGGAATTTCCAACAGAAGTGCAGGAAATTACCACGGCAGGGTTACACAAGGTGGTGGATTTTCAGGACCTTGACTATGGACAAAGTTATCTTGATCGACTGGATAGGGTTCTTGGAAAAGATCATGCGCATGAAGGGTTTCGTCTGACCCGGGAAGCGGCAAAATATATTGCCAATGCCATGGCCTATGATGACGTTATTCGGGTAGCTGATCTGAAAACCCGCGGCAACCGTTTCCAGCGAGTTCGGGGTGAAATGGGAGTGAGCAGTGAGGCCCTGATGAAGATCACCGAATTTATGCACCCGAGAGCCGAAGAACTGGTAGGGTTGTTGCCCGTCAGATGGGGGCGAAAGATCGAGGCTCAAAAAAGCTGGATGGAGCGGATAGAACACTACTTCTGTAAAGGACGGCGTCTTCGTACGGACAGTTTTTTTGCTTTTGCCTTGTTATACCTCCTCGGCGGACTTCGGGGATGGCGTCTTCGAAGCCTGAGACATGCAACGGAGATAGAGCATATGGAGCGATGGCTTTCTGTATCGCTTGGTTATCTTGATCAGAATTATGCTCTGGCGGTTGAGGTTTTGCGCTGCCGTCGAATTGTTAAAGGTTATTCGGATACCCATGCCCGAGGCCTATCCAAATTTGATCGGGTCCTTGAGGGAATTGCGCTGGTTTCTGCCCGGAAAGATTCTGCTGACTGGGCGAGCCGGTTGCGTGAGGCAGCTCTTAAGGATGAAAAAGGAGAGGCGTTAGACGGCGCTCTGAAAACGATCAGGTCTTTTGTCTGAACCTTTCAATGAGACTAAAGGACATTTCCTCAAAATTTCACACCAAAAATTTTTATCCCAAAAATTTTTCAGGGCGAATGACGCTGACATCACTGCAGTAGGTGATCATGGCGTAGTTGTCATAATATTTCTGCTCGAGAAACGCGAGGATCTGGTCTGAAAGAGATTCTCCACAAACGATTTCAATTCTGATATTGCCATCAATCCCCCATTCGCCAGCTCTGGTACCGCGGTGGCCTCTTCCGCGTACATCCGAGATGGTAAAGCCTTTGACACCAAGCACTTCCAGGTCGGTGAGGAGCGTTGTTTCAATAACGGACTCTGTAATGATGACAACGAGTTTTGGTTGTTTTTTATCACTCATAACGGGGTTCCTGAAATCTGGAGAGCCAGTCTGTGGTAGAGAGGGATGCCAACAAGGACGTTGAAAGGAAAGGTAATGCCGAGCGAGGCTGCTAGCGAGAGTGCCGGGTTGGCTTCGGGTACGGCCGTTCTTATTGCAGCAGGGACGGCGATATAGGACGCGCTGGCTGCGAGGGTTGCCAGAACAGTCGTCCCGCCGACAGACAGACCTAACAAGTTCCCAAGCAAGGCACCAATACAGGCTGACGCCAGAGGTAATCCCAATCCAAACAGGATCAGGGGGATACCATATTTACGCAGGCTGCTGACATGTTGTGCCGTGATCAGGCCCATTTCCAGAAGAAAGAGTGCCAGAACCCCTTTGAAGGTATTGAAGAACAGACCTGAGAGGGGTTCAACACCTGAAGGTCCGACAGCCCAGCCAATCAGAAGCCCGCCTAATAGAAGAACAATACTTTTACCCAGGAAGGTCTCGTGCGCCAGGGCTTTCCAGTTGGTCTCTCTGGTGATGCCCTTGGCCAGAATAATGCCGACGATGATGGCGGGAACTTCCAGCAGAACGACAAACAAGGGCATGTGGCTTTCGTATTCGATCTGTTGGTGGCCGAGATAGGCAACAGCAACAGCAAAGGTCCCGACACTTACAGATCCGTAATGCGCAGCGAGAGAAGCGGCGTCAGCACGTTTGAAACGCCCCAGTTTGAGCAGCAGGGGAAAGGAGAGCAGGGGCAGAACAAATCCCATGACAATTACCGCAACCATCTGGGGCAGAAGCGTCGACATGGGTTGGGTCGCCAGTTCGACGCCGCCCTTCAATCCGATGGTGAGCAAGAGAAGGACAGAGAGAAACTCATAGATGGCAGGAGGCAGGCGAAGTTCCGAGCGCAGGAGAGCTGCAATCAAACCCAGCAGGAAAAACAGAATTATCGGGTCCATCGCGTGATTTTCTCAAATGGTTGTTGCGGTTGAGCCAGTTCACCGGAAAGCGGGATATCTGGCAAGGAAAATTACAGGCGGAAAAGAATAGGCCATGAAATATTATCAAGCAAAAGTTACTGGCTTTTATACTGCGAATTAATGATTGAACAGATCCTGGACCTGAAGGTAGTCGCTGTCCTCTTTACATCAATCCTCACAAGAAGTAGAAGTCGCTCTGCTTTCCACTGACTGAACTGAAAATTGAACAGCTCTGTTCTGTGTTCTGGTGGAAAAATGAGGATAAGCCTGTCTTTTTGCGCTTGTTCTAGGTGGCGCGCAATACCGTGTGCTATGTAATAAAGATGAGAGCCCTAAAGCTTAACGGATATCCCATAGCCTGCTGCCTCACCTGTTCCTGTTCCGAAAGAAAAAACATGTCTGAATCTTCTGCACACTTCGAGGGTGTTCTTCCGCCACTGGGGCAGGCGCTTGGTAAACGTGGCTATCAAGCCTTAACCCCGGTACAGCAGGCCGTGCTGGCTCCCGAGTTGGCTGATGCAGATGCACTGGTCTCGGCGCAGACGGGTTCAGGCAAGACGGTTGCCTTCGGGCTGGCTATTGCTCCAACACTGCTTGATGGGGCGGAACGATTCTCCCGGGCGCAGGTGCCTCTGGCTCTGGTGATTGCACCAACCCGTGAGCTGGCACTGCAGGTCAAAAGCGAACTGGACTGGCTCTATGAAATGACTGGCGCGTCTGTAACATCCTGTGTCGGCGGGATGGATATGCGCAGCGAGCGGCGAGAGCTGGACCGTGGCGTTCATATCGTTGTCGGTACGCCAGGACGGCTGCGTGATCATATAGAGCGGGGATCTCTGGATGTAACGGCTTTGCGGGCTGTGGTGCTGGATGAAGCCGACGAAATGCTCGACATGGGATTTCGGGATGATCTCGAATACATCCTTGATACGACCCCGGAAGACCGTCGTACGTTGCTGTTTTCTGCAACGGTGCCACGTTCTATTCTTGGTCTGGCAAAGCGTTATCAACGCAATGCTGTACGTTTGTCGACGGCAGCAGAAGAGAAACAACATCTGGATATCGAGTATCGTGCCCTGACTGTTGCGCCAAATGATCGTGAAAATGCAATCATTAATCTGGTGCGGTATTATGAACCCAAAAATGCCATTGTGTTTTGCGCGACCCGTTTGACTGTCAGTCATCTGGCGAGCCGTCTGACCAATCGGGGTTTTGCTGTGGTTGCTCTGTCCGGAGAACTGAGCCAGGCCCAGCGAAGCCACGCGTTACAGGCCATGCGAGATGGCCGTGCACAGATTTGTGTTGCAACCGATGTTGCCGCACGCGGGATCGACCTGCCAAATCTTGAGCTGGTTATACATGCCGATATTCCCAAAGGGGCAGAGCCTTTATTGCATCGGAGTGGACGTACCGGTCGCGCCGGGCGAAAAGGGGTCAGTGCGCTGATCGTCCCGCACAACTGGCGCAAGCGTACAGAACGCCTGCTGGATAATGCCAATGTTGTCGCAACCTGGGCCAAGACACCTTCGGTAGAAGATATTATTGAACGGGATCGTGAACGTTTTCTGGCAAACCCGGCGTTGAATGAGCCGGTCAAGGAAGACGAGCTGGCCTTTGTTCAGGAGTTGCTTTCCCGTTATAGCGCTGAACAGGTTGCGGCGGCACTGGTCCGTTTAAACCACGCTGGCCTGCCTGCTCCGGAAGAATTGCTGGATACACCTGAACCTCGCCAGGCGCGAGAAGGGCGAGATCGTAGCGACCGTGGAGAACGGAGCAGTTCAAATGACCGTGGCAATCGTCAGGACAGACGCGATCGAGAACAGAGTGATGTACCGCGCAAGCAGCGTCAGGACTTTACAGACGGGGTCTGGATTTCTGTATCAGTCGGACGTAAACATACGGCAGAACCCCGCTGGCTATTGCCAATGCTGTGTCGTGCCGGGCATGTGACCAAAAATGAAATCGGTGCGATCCGGATTTATGAATCAGAATCATTTATTGAGATCGCCTCTGATTCTGTTGATCAGTTTTTTACTGCCCTGGGACCGAGCAGCAAGATGGAAAAAACCATCAGTGTGAAGCGGTTGGAGGGAACGCCTGACGATGAAGTTGCGACTTTCAGATCTTCCAGAGGCGAAGAGCGTGGCAAACGTGAACGTCATGAGAGGGAAGATGGTTCGGATGAGACTAAAAAATCCGGTCGGAGCGGGGCAAGCCATTTCAGGGACAGTTTCAACGCCAAAAGTGAAAAAAGAGATTTTGGCAAGGGAAGCTGGAGCGCCGACCGTCGTCCAAAAGAACCGGTGAAAGCAGGCAAGGTAGATCTGAAGGCTTTGGCATCGAACATTGAAGAGAAAAACAGTAAATCTGCCCTCAACTATGATTCTGCAAACAAGCGGTCCAGTAAGCCAGCCAAAAAATCTTTCGACAAGCCAAGAGCCGCGAAAGAGTTTTCTCCCATGAGTGGCGATAAAAAACCGGGAGCTGCCAGAACAGGAGTTGGCAAGGCGGATCGTCCCGTTAAAAAAACACAGCCCAGTGAAACTGAGGGGCCTTCGGATGCGGGAGAAATCTTTACCCGCAAACCCCGGTTCGACAAAACTGGCAGTGCAGGAAAAGGCAAGTCAGGCAAGGGAGCTGCAGGCAAGCCCGGGTTTGCCCGGAAGGCAAAGGACAAAACGGGCTCGACGACCCTGAAGAGAAAGAAACCCAAAGCCTGAATGGGCCTTATGGGGCCTGGTTTACGTTGGACACGGGCATTGGTATTTGAGAACAGGGCGGTGGGACAGGATTTGTTCTCTCGCCCTGTTTCTGTTTTAAATATTTCCTATAAATGTCATCTCGGCGCAACAGCTGCGGGGTACCGCTTGGGAAACAACAAAACCCAAAACCAACTTATGTGCAAACGTTGGTGTACGCAGGAGAAGACGATGACAAACAAAGACAGAAAACAGATTTCTTTTGATGATTTTGATGAGCTTCATAATCCAGGACCAGAACAAACCGATTTTGAACAGATCGTCGACAAGGCCATAAGCCGTCGTGGTTTTCTTGGAGCTGGTCTGGGCCTTGGAGCTGCAGCATTTGTGCTCGGGACGACGGCTCTGACTCCAACAAAAGCCAAAGCATCCAGCCGATTTTCTTTTGAACCTGTTGCGGCCAATTCACTGGATACGGTGACCGTCCCAAAAGGTTACAGCTGGCACGTTGTCAGTAAATGGGGGGATCCTCTTTGGTCAAAATCACTGGATTTCGATCACAAAACCCGTGGAACCGGTGAAAGTCAGGAACTGGCCTTTGGCGATAACAATGATGGTATGGCGCTTTTTGCCGAGAATGGCCGGGATATCCTGGTGGTGAACAATGAATATACCAACCGCAACATTATCTATGGCAATCGGGAAAGCGAGTTACCTGAAACGGCTGATGATATCCGTAAGGGCAAAGCGGCTCATGGGATTACAGTGGCCGAGATTGCACAGAAGAACAGCAGATGGAGTATTGTAAAAGATTCTGATCTCAACCGTCGTATCACAGCCGATACACCGATGGAAATCACAGGCCCGGCCCGGGGGCATGCACTGCTGCAAACAGCAGCCGATGCCACAGGTACGCGTTCACTTGGAACATGGAATAATTGTGGAAATGGGCGTACGCCTTGGGGAACCTATCTCGCTTGCGAAGAAAATTTCAATGGCTATTTTTCCAGCAGCGACGAGAACTACTCACCAAGTGAAGAGTTGAAACGGTATGGGGTAAAAAACGAAGACTGGGGCTATGGCTGGGCCAGGGAAGACGAACGTTTTGATATCAGCAAGAACCCAAACGAGCCAAACCGTGCGGGATATATTGTTGAATTTGATCCACGTAATCCTTCTTCCACGCCCAAAAAACGTACCGCTTTGGGGCGTTTCAAACATGAAAATGCAGAGGTCGTGGTCAATCACGATGGGCATGTCGTGGTCTATATGGGAGATGACGAGCGGGGTGAATTTATTTACCGCTTTGTTTCTGAAAGTAAATATAGCCAGGGAGCAGACAACAGTGACCTGCTGGAAACGGGTCGGCTTTATGTTGCCAAATTCCATGATGATCAAACCGGAGAGTGGCTGGAACTGACCCCAGAAACAACCGGTATGGCATCTCAGGCAGAGGTCTGTGTTCATTCTCGCTTGGCCGGATCTGCCGTCGGCGCCACGACAATGGATCGTCCCGAATGGGTCGCCGCACATCCAAAGCGGGCAGAAATCTATTGTGCACTGACCAACAATAAAAACCGGGGTAAAAAGCCGAATGCTGGCGGAGATGAGACAGCTGTTGGTGGTCCAAATCCGAGAGCAGCCAATCTTTATGGGCAGATTGTACGCTGGAAGCCGGAAAATGAAGACCATACTTCCGCGGGCTTTCGCTGGGATCTTTTTGTAATGGCGGGTAATCCGACAGTACACAAAGATGCCTATGGCGGGTCTGAAAATGTTAATGCCAACAATATGTTCAATTCACCGGATGGCATCTCTTTTGATAATAACGGCATGCTGTGGATCCAGACGGATGGTAAATATTCCAATGAAGGAGATTTCGCTGGAATGGGAAACAATCAGATGCTGATCGGGGATACTGAAACTGGTGAAATTCAGCGTTTTCTGGTCGGGCCAAAAGAATGTGAAGTGACGGGGATAACCTGGAGCGGAGATCGCAAAACAGTTTTTGTTGGGATCCAGCATCCGGGTGAAGAAGGGAACAGTCATTTTCCGGAGGGAGGCTCTGCGGTTCCCCGCTCATCGGTTATTGCTGTTACCCGAGACGATGGTGCGGTCATCGGTTGAAATCTAGAGCCTGACAGAAACACCCCGAACCATTATCTCTATGGTTCGGGGTGTTTGTATTAACAATAACTTTTCAGATTTTTATAAGGCAGAAAATCAGGCCGTTTTTCCAGCACCGGGAGAGGTGAATTCCGGGTGGGTGTTCTGTACATGATGTCTTTCTTCAACTTTCTTGACATGCAAGTTGGCAAAGAAAGCCACAAGCAGTAGAGCTGCCATGGCATACATCGTTGTGTTGTACAGACTTGGCGTTGGGTCAAGGGTGCCTTCGGGGGCGATCTCCATCAACTTTGCGACGGTCACTGTCTTCGCGGCGATTAGTTCCTGGAGTTTATCCACTCCCGCGCCAAATTTTTCCTGAAATATTGCCGGATCAACCTTGGCGGCAAGGTCGCTGAGGGCACCATCCAGGGAGCGCTGACGCAAGTAGGTAATGGCAAAAGGCCCGAGAACCCCGGCAGTACTCCAGGCAGTAAGCAAGCGCCCGTGAATGCCTCCGACATGCAGAGTGCCGAAAACATCGGCGAGATAAGCCGGTATGGTCGCAAAACCGCCACCATACATGGTGAAAATCACCATTGTCGCACCATAGAACAGCACCAGCCACATGATGGCGGGACTTGCGCTGACCTGGTTGGCAACAAGGGGGATCGAGAGGTAGAGGATCATCCCGAGAATAAAGAAACAGTGATAGGTGTTCTTGCGCCCGATATAGTCAGATAACGAGGCCCAGATAAAGCGCCCGACCATATTGAAGACCGAGATCATCAATACATAGGTAGCAGCAAAACCGGCATCAACAATACCGGGGAGGGTGGAGCCAAAGATTTCGGTCATCATGGTTTTGGCAACCCCGATCACCCCGATCCCGGCGGTAACGTTCAGGCAAAGAACAATCCAGAGGCGATAGAACTGAGGTGTTTTGATTGCCTGATCGATATGGACGTCATCGTGGGTGATCATACGTTTGCTGGAAAGATCTTTTGACGGAACTTCCCATCCCTCGGGCTTCCAGCCGGGAGCAGGAATGCGGTAGGAAAAAGCAGCAAGGATCATGACGATGAAATAGGCAATACCCAAGGTAATGAACACACTGGCAACACCTGTGTTTCCTGTGCCAACCAGATAGACCCCCTCTGGCCCGGCGATGGGCATTTTCGCCATATCTGCAGCAGAGGCAATAACAACCTCGGCAGGTGTGCCGCCGATTTCGGCAAAACGCCGTCCGCCTTCGGTAGTAAGATTGATATCTGTAACCTTCCCCAGATATTCTGGCGCTTGATAAAAAACACCGAGAAGCCAGGTTTTGAGAGGCGCTCCGATCATGGCACCCCCACCAAAGCCCATGATAGCCATACCTGTCGCCATGCCCCGGCGGTCAGGGAACCAGCGCAGGAGCGTACTGACAGGGGAGACATAGGCAAGGCCAAGCCCGACACCCCCGATCGCCCCATAGCCGAGATAGATCAGCCAGAGCTGATGGGTTGTAATCCCGATACTGCCAATCAGGAAGCCACCACCCCAACAGCAGGCAGCAAGCACTCCAACAGCTCTTGGGCCAACCCGTTCCAGCCATTTACCTCCAATGGCGGCAGCAAGACCCAGAAAAACGATGGCTGTTGAGAATATCCAGACAACAGAACTGAGGCTCCAGTCATCAGCGGCACTGGTAACCACGCCATATTCCTTGATCAGAGGGGTGTTGAAAATACTCCATGCATAAACCGAACCGATACAGAGATGAATGGCGATGGAAGCAGGGGGGACGAGCCAGCGGTTAAACCCTGGTCTGGCGATGATACGCTCTTTGGACAGCATGGCCATGAAGCCGGACATGAGTGTTTTCTCCTCAATTATTTTGTTTTAATCGCCTTATCGAGATCGGGACTCCGATCTGCAAAGCGATTTCCCTGTTATTGATTTCATTAAAGAGGTCAGTAAAATTTCAATTGATGAAATCAGGGCGTAATGAGCAATTGCTATGCCAGATTCATGATTTCCAGCATTCAAGCCAATTTTGTTTATTGAATAAACTGATCGGAAAGATAGATCGGGACAGTCTGATCCGGCTGCACATCAATGCGGGACATTTTGACCCAATTCTGTTTAGTGCCAAGAAAGAGCAAGCAGTTTTGATCTCGGTATTTCAACCAAAGGAGAGATGACAAAGAGGGATCAAGCGCGTAGCCTCAGATGAAAATTCAGGAAAATCAGCGCGCGTTGTTTCTGTTTTCTGATAATAAGAACGGGAAAGTGGGGAAGCTTGATTTATAAGGCCGAAAAGGTAAAAAAAACAGATATAGGCGGGAAGAAGACAGGCACGATCTCGGCTTCGGGCAAAGCGGAGAGCAAGACCAGTTTTTCCATTCTTGTGGTTGATGATGAAACCGGTATTCGTGACTTCCTGCAGCGGGCACTGGGCAAGACCTACAGTCTGGTCGAAGTTGCTGCCTCAGCCGAAGAGGCTGACGAATTACGTTCACGCGTTCATTTCGACCTGATGATTGTCGATATCTGCCTTCCGGGAAATTCTGGCGTTGACTGGCTGAGGACGATTGTGGAGCCTGGCTGGACATCAGATGTCGTGTTCATGACGGCTTTTGCCGATGTGGATAAGGCCATTGACGCGCTGCGGATTGGTGCTTCGGACTTTATCCTCAAACCTTTTCGTCTGGAACAGATGATGTCAACTGTGCGCCGTTGTCTGGAAAAACGGCGCCTGTTGCGGGAAAATTTTATCCTTCAGCGACGCATTGACAATTTTTATCCGAAAGAGGGCATGATTGGCCGCAGTGCCCCCTTTCAGAAACTTTGTCAGTTGATTTCTCGTGTTGCCCCAAGTCCTTCGGTGGTTTTGATAGAGGGAGAGACCGGTACGGGAAAAGAGCTTGTGGCCAGTGCTATTCACAAGGAGAGTGGAAGGACAGGTCCTTTTGTCCCGGTAAACTGCGGGGCCATTTCAGCCGAGTTGATTGAATCCGAGCTTTTTGGTCATCTCAAGGGAGCCTTTACTGGGGCTCAACAGGCCCGGGACGGGCTGTTCTCCTATGCGGATGGCGGCACCTTGTTCCTTGATGAAATATCCGAGATGCCTCTGGCGTTACAGGCAAAATTGCTGCGGGTTCTGGAGGAAAAGTCTATTCGCCCTGTCGGGGGAGAGCGTGAAATTTCGGTCGATGTCCGGATTGTGGCTGCGACCAACCGTAATCTGGTGAAAGAAAAAGATGACGGGCGCTTTCGGGCTGATCTGTTCTATCGTTTGAATGTGGTGACCCTGGCAATTCCGCCATTGCGCGAGCGCCGCGAGGATATCGTGCCCCTGGTTGAGTTTTTCTCGACCACACTGGCGCGTCAGCTCGGGTTGCTGGTTGTTCCTTTTGATCTGGAAGATTTCAGAGAGCTGGAAGCCTATAACTGGCCGGGTAATGTTCGCGAATTAAAAAATATGGTGGAACGCTGCCTGCTTTTGGGCAGCTTTCCGACAGACCTGCTCAAGCCGGGAACTGCAGAGGAAAATTCTGTTGCTGGCTATCCTTCAAGCTGGACGCTTGAGGCGGCTGAAAAAGATCATATCAAGAAAGTTCTGGCCAGATCCGGAGGCAACAAGACCCGTGCAGCTGAAATACTTGGGGTTTCACGCAAGACATTGACCCGGAAACTCTATGCCTGGCAGCAGGAGCTGCAAGGCGGGGAAAAATGATCAGGCGCCTTTACACCCTGATTACGCGAAGCCTGCGCCACAAAATGCTTTTTCTGGTGTTGTTTCCGGTCATGATTGTGATGCCAACAGTGATTGGGATGGCGTATCTCTGGAGTAACGAGATCAGTTATCGTCAGTTGCTGATGAAGGTGACCGGGGATTTGTCTGTTGCCCACGAAGCTTTTCTGCGGGCACAGCAGGGGTACCTTTCCAGACTGGGCTTGATGGCTGAATCCTATAGCTTTCAGCTGGCTCTGGCAGAAGAACTTGGCACCGAACAACAAATACAGGAAGTCGCCCGCCATCTGGACGAACTCCGCGAAAAAGAAGGTTTTGATTTTGTCTATCTGGCCGATACACGGGGGTGCGATTACTGGGACAGAACCCGCTGTAACATGAAAGCCAGTCCTCTGTTGCAACAGGCAAAAACAAAAGGGCCTGTAACCGGGGTCGAGATCTTCAGCAGTGATGATTTGGCGGCGATTGATCCTCAGTTGCCACAACAGATCTATCTGCCTCTAATTCCAACACCCAGGGCCAAACCGACCGAGCGGCTTGTCGAGGATCGGGGGATGGTTCTGCACAGCTACTATCCGTTACGAAATGCACAAGAAGAGGTCAGGGCCTATCTGGTTGCCGGTGTTCTGGTCAACCGGGATTTTGCCTTTGTTGATCGTCTCAGGGATATTGTCTACAGCAAAGGCAGCCTCGCCGAAGACAGTCTGGGAACCATCACGGTTTTTCTGGAAGACGTCCGGATCAACACCAATGTGCCGCGCCAGCTTGAGGCCCCTGGTCAAAGAGCATTGGGCACCCGCGTTTCGGAAGAGGTTCGGGACAGGGTATTGGAGCAGGGGGAACAGTGGATCGATCGCGCCTTTGTTGTCAGTGAATGGTATATCTCTGCTTATGAAGCCATTCTCGACGTCCGGGGCGAGCGGGTCGGCATGCTTTATGCGGGGTTTCTCGAGGCGCCTTTCAAGGATATCTATCTTGAAGGACTGAAAAAGCTGTTGCTGCTTTTCGTTGCGGTGACGTTGCTCTCGGTTGTTCTGGCCATGCTGGTTGCCCGGTCAATTTTCCGGCCGATTGAAGCCATGGCCAAGGTGATTTCCCGCATTCAGAGGGGGGATGATCTACGGATCGGCTGGATCAAGGCAGAAGACGAGGTTGCCATTCTGGCCCAGCAGTTTGATGTGATGCTGGACCAGTTGCAGGAACAGCGCGATCAGATTCAGTCTGCGGCGGATGGTCTGGAACAGAAGGTCGCGGAACGCACGACACAGTTGCGCAACCGCACAGATGAGCTGGAACGCAATATTGCCCTGCTGAGCCGCACGCGAGAGCAACTGGTGGCGCGGGAAAAACTGGCGGCAATCGGCGAACTGACCGCCGGGATTGCCCATGAAATCAACAATCCGACTGCGGTTATCCTGGGCAATATGGACCTGATGATCGATGAATTGGGGGAGCAGGCCGGTCCGGTAAAGCGCGAAACCGATCTGGTGATCCAGCAGGTCTATCGCATCCGCGCGATTATCAACAATCTGTTGCAGTATTCCAGACCCTCGGATTACCAGAACCAGGCCATGCCAGTTGATATCAATCGGGTTGTGTCAGATACATTGGTGCTGGTACAGCATGATCTGGAGCGCAAGAAAATCGGACTGGAACTCGATCTTCGGGCTTCACGTCCGGTGGATGGCAACCATCAGCAGTTTCAGCAGGTTCTGATCAATCTGATTGTCAATGCAGTCCAGGCCACAGAGACCGGGGGGCGGGTTATTCTGCGTTCACGCAACTGGCGTGATCGGGGTGTTGTGCTGGTGGTGCGCGATAGCGGAAGCGGTATTGCTGCTGATGTGCTGCCACGGATTTTTGATCCCTTCTACACCGGACGAAACAGTGGTACCGGCCTTGGTCTTTCCGTTAGTTACGGTATTCTGCAGCGCTATAAGGCTGAAATCGAAGTTCGCTCTCGCCCCGGCATAGGCAGCTGTTTCTTTATCTGGTTCCGCCCAGCAAAAGGAAAGGTCATTGAAGGCCTGGACGATGTTGATATCCTGATGAGCCGGGAAGGATGAGGGGAAGATATTTTTAAATATTGCTATGAAACCGATAGCTTGATTTGTAATTTAGCATCGGAAGGATTTTCATGAAAAGACGTCTCCCGCCATTGAACGCGATCAGAGCTTTTGAAGCTGCTGCAAGATTGTTGAGTATTTCCGGTGCGGCCAAGGAGCTGTCGGTTACGCCTACCGCAATCAGCCACCAGATCAGGCAGCTTGAAGATCTTCTGAACTGCAAGTTATTTGAGCGTTCGGGGCGTAATATCGCCTTGACCGCGCTTGGGGAAAGCCTCCTGCCCGATGTAACGCAAGGTATGGATAGCCTGGCAAGAGCATTTGAAGAGACGTATGGCAAGGTTGATATCAACACAGTTACACTCAGTACGACAAGAGAGTTTGCCCGTTACTGGTTACAGCCCCGTTTAGCCAGTTTTTATAAACAATTTCCGGAGATCACAGTAAATATATTCACATCGGAAAGCTGCGTTGATTTGCCCGGGACTGAGATTGATGTTGCCGTGAGATATGGCCCGGTCCCGAGTGAGTGTGCCGGGGATATGGTTCTGTTTCAGGAGCATTACATACCTGCCGTCAAGAGAAGTCTTGTCAATTCCAAGGGCAAGACGGTTCATATTGCGGATATGCAATCCAAACGACTGATTGATGTCAGATGGAAAAATCGAACCCTGACTGCGCCATCTTGGAAAATCTGGTTTGAGCAGAGCCGAGAGGAAGATTTTCATCACTACAAGCGGATGGATTTTGACTCATACCATTTGGCATTAGATGCCTTGCAACGTGGACATGGGGCTGCTCTCTTAAGCCAAACGATTGTTAACTCGGATGAATTTGCATCTGACCTTGTACAAATAGATGGGCCACATTTGCCAGGGTATTCATACAGGGTGATTGTTTCTCCTGCCAGTCAGCGGAAAAAGAATGTTTGCTTGTTCGTGGATTGGCTTTTGGCGGAAAAACAAGTCATCCCGTAGACGAACTAAACCTGAAATTCTCTCATCTATGCCTGAATTGTACTCATTTGTAGAAAGATGACGTGCCGGTCAATGTTGGTTTGTTATCAACTTAATGACTTAAGGAGCCGTCATGACAACGATATTGCAAATTGATGCAAGTGTCAGAAAGACCGATAATCAGGTGCAGAAATATAATTCTATTTCCAGGTCAATTTCTCATTCTTTTATCAAGAGCTGGATGAATGGTTCCACAGATACAAAGATCATTCGACGTGATGTTGGGATGAATCCTCCTGCATTCATCTGTAATGAGTGGGTTGCAGCCGTTTTTACTGCGGAAGAACTGCGTACAGAAGAACAGAAATCGATTTTGGCATTATCCGACAGCCTGATTGATGAGCTGGTCCAGGCTGACCTGATCGTTATTTCTGCCCCGATGTATAATTATGGGATGCCTGCCGCGCTGAAAGCGTGGTTTGACCAGATTATTCGGATAGATAAAACCTTTTCCTTTGATCTTGCACGTGGGGATTATCCCCTGAAACCGGTTTTATCGGGAAAAAAACTTGTTCTTATCACCTCCAGTGGCGAGTTTGGTTTCTGTCCAGGTGGTATCAGAGAAAAAATGAACCATCTTGGGCCGCATATAAAAACTCTTCAGGCTTATCTTGGCGTCGAGGAAGTTTTTGAAATTAGTGCAGAATATCAGGAATTTTCCGATGATCGGCATGCTTTGTCTGTAGATAAAGCGCATAAAAAAGCGGAGAGGCTGGCAGAAAAACTATTATCCGCAGCCATTTCTGTTGATTCCTGACTTCTGAATAAAAAAAAGCCCTCACCGTTTCGGGTGAGGGCTGGCGTCTGGTTCGCTCATTTGTTTTGGAAGGCGGCGGTTTCAGACGTAAGTTGTGCTTTTGCAAGCAGGGTAAATATTATGCCCTTTCAAAGCCGCGTTCGACTTCCCAGTCGGTGACGCGGCGGTCAAAGGCCCGCTGTTCCCAGCGGGCAGCGTGGGTGTAGTGATCAATCACGTCATCCCCCATCGCAGCCCGGAGCATTTTGGACTCGTTAAGGGCCACGGCAGCATCCCGGAGGTTATTCGGAATGGAGCGTGCTTTTTCAGAATTATAGGCATCGCCCTTGAATTCTGTTTCGAGCTCGCGTTTGTTCTCGATCCCGTCAAGTCCGGCTGCGAGCAGGGCGGCCATGGCAAGATAAGGATTCAGGTCAGAACCACCAACGCGGCATTCGATACGGATTGCCTTGGTGCCATCTCCGCAAAGCCGATATCCGGCAGTGCGGTTGTCCTTGCTCCAGATCGCTTTTGTCGGGGCGAATGTTCCTTCGGCAAAACGCTTGTAGGAATTGATGTAGGGCGCGAGGAAATAGGTGATATCGCTGGCATTGTGCAGCAAACCTGCCACGTAGTGGCGCATCAACTCAGACATGCCGTATTCGGCCTTCGGATCATGGAACAGGGCTTCTTTGCCGTCCGCGGACCAGAGCGACTGGTGCACATGCGAAGAACTACCCGCGGCATCATTGTGCCACTTTGCCAGGAAAGTTAGGGCTTTGCCTTTCTGCCAGGCAATTTCCTTACAGGCGTTTTTGATGAAGGCGTGGTTGTCTGCTGAATTGATTGCATCATCGTACTTGACGTTGATTTCTTCCTGTCCTGCAGAAGCTTCCCCTTTGGAGCATTCAACCACGATACCGGCATCGTGCAGGCCGTTGCGGATGGCGCGCATGACACCTTCTTCCTTGGTGGTCTGGAAGATGTGGTAATCTTCGTTGTATTTCCCAAGAGTTTCCAGCTTGTGGTACCCGTCTTTCTGGGCTTCTTCGTAGGAGTTTTCAAAAAGGAAGAATTCCAGCTCTGAGGCCATGTAGGCTTTCATGCCCATGGCTTCGAGACGCGCAACCTGCTTCTTGAGAATGGCGCGCGGAGAATGGGGTACTTCCTCGTGCGTGTTATGATCAAGGGTGTCACAGAGGACAAAAACAGTCCCTTCAAGCCAGGGAACCCGGCGAAGGGTACTCAGATCCGGTTTCATGACATAGTCACCATATCCGGCTTCCCAGCTGGTGGATTTATAGCCTTTTACGGTTTCCATCTCCATATCGGTTGCAAGGAGATAGTTACAGCTGTGGGTTTCTACATAACCGCCTTTGACAAAGTAGTCAGCGTGAAAACGCTTGCCCATCAGGCGGCCCTGCATGTCGACTTGACAGACGAGAACGGTATCAATCTCGCCGCTGGAGACGGCTCGTTTCAGGTCTTCAAAGGAAAGATTGCCGGACATAGTATTCTCTTATTCCAAGGTGTTTTAAAAGGATGTCACAGCCCGATAACCGGGCTGTGACAAGCAGATCCGGATTAGCTGTAGCGGTAAGGCTTGCCAGCTTTTTCCATGGTTTTTGCATACTTTTTGAAGATATCTACCACGCGTTTGGCACGATCGCTGGTCTCGGCGATTTCGTCCCAGAACTTGTAGGCTTCGGCTTCAACAGTTGCCCACTCTTCATCAGGAATAGTGGTCAGCTGCATTTTTGTACCTTCGGTACGAAGCTGTGCTTCACCACCCCAATACCAGTGCTGACGATAGTAGTGCGAGCTGTCCATGCAGAGCTTGAACAGGGTTTTCAGGTGCTCGGGAACTTCGTTCCAGCGGTCTTCGTTCGCAAAGAAGGAGCCACACCATGCACCGGAGATGTTGTTGGTGAGGAAGTAGTTGGTCACGTCAGCCCAGCCAACAGTGTAATCTTCGGTGATACCTGACCAGGCGATCCCGTCGAGCTCACCCGTCTGCATGGCAACTTCGATATCTTCCCAAGGAAGTGTTACTGGCACGACACCAAAGCGGGACAGGAAACGTCCGGCAGTCGGGAAAGTGAAGACACGCTTGCCTTTCAGGTCTGCGAGGCTGTTGATCGGATCTTTTGTCGCGAAGTGACAAGGATCCCAGGCACCAGCAGAAAGCCATTTCACGCCTTCAACTTCGTTATAGGCTTCTTCCCAGATTTCGTTCAGGCCGTACTGGTTGAACAGTACAGGAACATCCAGGCTGTAGCGGGTTGCGAAGGGGAAGTAACCGCCAAAGACAGATACATCAACAGGAGCAGCAATAGAGTCATCATCACTCTGCACGGCGTCAATTGTACCGTTCTGCATGGCGCGGAACAGTTCACCCGTTGGAACCAGCTGATCTGCGTAATAAAGCTCAATAACCATCTCGCCATTGGCTGCTTTGTTAAAAGCATCAATAGCTGGCTTGATTACATGCTCACCCAATGCTGGACCAGCATAAGTCTGCAAGCGCCACTTGATTGTAGACTGAGCATGTACAGCAGGTGCTGCCAGTGTTGTAGCGCCTGCGGCACCAACGGTCGCCAGACCTGCTTTTTTCAGAAACTCGCGTCTGTTATTCGTCATAATTTCTTACTCCCTAGTTCAACTTGTTTATCACCGGACAACATATCCGGATGGCCTTAAGCTCTTTCAGTTTTTCTTGACTATCTGCACCTAAATTCTTTTTAACCTCCTGTATTCGTTCTGTCTTTATTTTCCCGCCAGGGTGAGGGCCATGTGGAGGCCCAGGGGTGGCAGGCGTCAAGACTTGACATATTCTGGCAGCCACAGAGCGATCTGCGGGAAGGACATAACAACCACCAGCGCTATGATCATGATGATGACGAAAGGAATCACGGAGCGATAAATATCGACCAACGAGATTTCTGGCGGTGCCATTGCCTTCATCAGGAACAGGTTATAGCCAAAGGGAGGTGTCATATAGGCAACCTGAACGGTAATGGTATAGAGAACACCATACCAGATCGGGTTGAAACCAAGACTCATCACCAATGGAATGTAGAGTGGGGCAACAATCACCAGCATGGCGGTGTCATCCAGGAACATGCCCATCACGATGTAAGACAGCTGCATCAGGATTAGGATTTCCCAAGGGCTCAGGCCCCACTTTTCCAGAAACAGGCTTTCGATCGCCTTAACAGCACCAAGGCCGTCAAATACAGCGCCAAAGGCGAGGGCAGCCAAGATAATCCACATGAACATGCAGCTGATACCCAGGGTCTGGCGAATGGTAGTCTCCAGGACTTTCATTGTCAGGCGTCTGCGAAATACTGCAGCA
The DNA here is from genome assembly GCF_027214005.1 of Kiloniella laminariae. Classification (GTDB taxonomy): domain Bacteria; phylum Pseudomonadota; class Alphaproteobacteria; order Kiloniellales; family Kiloniellaceae; genus Kiloniella; species Kiloniella laminariae_A. Next base: position 73,982 of record NZ_JAPWGY010000008.1, on the reverse strand, counting down.
AGCATGGCTGCTGTTGCACCGACAGCTGAACTTTCTACCAGACTGGTAATGCCCGCGACAAAGAAACCGGTCATGAAGACAAAGATCAGCAGAGGCAGGATTCCTGCTTTGAGAAGTGCCAGTTTTTCCCGCATGGGAATGTCTCGCTCTTCCTTGGCCAGCACAGGTCCCAGCTCTGGCTGCAGGCGACAACGCACAACGATGTAGATGACAAACATAGCGGCCAACATCAGGCCGGGGATCGCCCCCGCCAGCCAGAGATCACTAACAGGCTGCCTGGCAATCATGCCATAAAGTACCAGAACAACACTTGGTGGAACAAGAATACCCAGAGAACTCCCTGCCTGGATCACCCCTGTGACCATGACCTTGTCATAGCCCCGGCGCAGCATTTCAGGCAGGGCAATGGTGGCTCCAATGGCCATACCGGCAACACTGAGACCATTCATCGCGGAAATGAGAACCATCAGACAGATTGTTCCGATGGCAAGGCCGCCATGCAGGGGCCCCATCCAGACATGGAACATCTTGTAAAGATCACTGGCGATCCCTGATTCAGACAGCATATATCCCATGAAAACAAACAGGGGAAGTGTCAGAAGTGGATACCAGCTCATCAGTTTTGATGTTGCGGTAAAGGGCATTTCCACGCCGCCCTGACCCCAGAGAAGGATTGCAGCAACTGCAGCGACAAATCCGATAGCACCGAAGACACGCTGACCGGTCAACATCATGACCATCATTGTGGAGAACATCAGTAATGCGATTAGTTCGTAACTCATTAAAGTGTTACTCCTCTGGCTTTTGCCAGGTCTTTAAAGAACGCTGAAGTTGCCTGTAACAGCATCAGGAAAATTCCGATTGTCATGATGATCCTGATGGGGGCAAGGGGATAGGGGACCAGTGTACGTGTAGCCTGCCCCGTTTTGACGGCATAAACTGAACTTGATATGGCACCGATCATGAGCACAACCAGATAGAACACCAGAAAGATTGAGGTGAAGGCATCGGTGCCGGCTTTTCTGCGCGATGACCAGCGGCTGTAGAACAGATCCATACGGACATGCGCGTTTTCTTGCATAGAGAAACCGCCGCCAAGCAGATAGTAAGCGGACATCAGAAACTGGGAAATTGTCACGACAGAGTTGACGGGGGTGTCAAACAGAGTTCGTGAGATTGAAGAATAGAGCAGGAGACCGATCATCAGGAAGATGAGATGCATTGTCACCAGCCCTGTAAACCGGTTCAGCGCATCCACGGCTCGAACGTAGGATCTTATTATACTGAGCATTTCAGTTTCCCGTTTTTATCGGTTTTGTTGTGGGAGCTGTATGGTTTTTGTGTTTCCCAAGAGTTTTTTCAGCCTGCAGGATTGCCTGTGCCAGAATTGTAGCCATATCCTGTTGGCTTTCCTGATCAGATATCAGATCGTTTCTGATTTCCAGCATGACATTCCTGAGATTGCGGGGCAGAGCGTGTTCCGTAAGGGTATGCGTGACGCCATCCGCAGGACCGTATGGCTCATTCAGACGTAGAACGAATTTATCCGTTTCTGCGGCAAAAGTCTTTATCAGTTCTTTGGCAAAGATATCATCCTGATCGTGCAGGAAGCCGATTTCCACATCCCGCTTGACCCCTTTATAGACAGGGGTGAAGGAATGGACGGTTATTACAACAGGCGATTTTCCCCTGGCCTGGAGATGATCAAGACAGGTTGCCAAGGCTTCACGAAAGGGAAAATAGACAGTCTTTGTCCGCACATCCCGATCAGCCTGAGAAAGGTTGCAGTTACCAGGTATCGTGAAGATTTCACTCTGCGCTGGCATGGCATTTTCAGCTTCAGGTGGGCGATTGCAGTCATAAATCAGGCGAGAGAGCTTCTGTTCCACCAAAGGGGCATCAAGAGCTTTTGACAAAGCCTGGGCAACAGCCAGCGCACCGGGATCCCAGGCAACATGGCTTTTGAGTACTGTTTCATCCAAACCCAGGTTTTTATAAGCTGGTGGAATGTAGTTTGAGGCATGTTCGCAGACAATAAGGAAATCACCCGACCCAGCAAGGTTGCTTGTTTCAACCACACTGTCGTTAGATCCGGTGTTTTCTGCGTTATGAGACTCAGTCGACAAATCTGTACCCCTGTTCTTATTTTTGAAAATATATTTTCAGATATAGAATTAAAGTCAAGATATTTTCTGAAAAGATAATTTCTTGTAATATAATTGTGGAGAAAATCGTACATTTGTGATTAAAGTAGGCGCAGATAGAGAAAAACCGGGTTGAAATCCGAAAAGATCGGAACAAATGGGCATGGATGACGCAGAGAATCTGACGGTAGCAGAACGTATACGTCAGCAGTTTGAAGATCTGACACGTGCAGAGCGTCAACTGGCCAATTGCATGTTGGAAGACTATCCTGTTTCCGGACTGGGAAGCATTACGGCAGTTGCAGAAACATCTGGTGTATCCACACCAACAGTGGCCCGTATGGCGCGAAAACTTGGCTTTGGCGGTTTTCCGCAGATGCAGGCCCAGCTACATAGCGAACTCAAGGCAACAATATCCAATCCGATCAACAAACATGACCTTTGGGCCGAGAATGCCCCGGGAACCCATATTCTGAATCGCTTTGCGGAGGCGGTCATGGAGAATATGAGACAGACCCTCAGGCAAATTAACCCGACAGATTTCAATGCTGTGGCCCAGCTGTTGTCTGATCCTAAACGTGATATCTATGCTGTGGGCGGAAGGATTACCCGGTCTATGGCGGATCACTTTTTCACTCATATGCAGGTGATGCGCAGTGGTGTGACCCTTATGGCGCCAAATTCGAACACCTGGGCGCATTATGTTCTGAATATGAAAGAGGGGGATGTTCTTGTCGCTTTTGATATTCGCCGCTATGAACACGATATCCTCAGACTGGCTGAAGTTGCCAAGTCCCGCGGCGTGACTTTTATCCTCTTTACCGATCAATGGGGATCTCCTGCTGGCAAGTTTGCCACGCATAGCCTGAATTCCCGGATTGAAGTGCCATCGGCATGGGATTCCCTTGTGGTGACGCTCTTTCTGGTCGAGGCCGTTATTGCAGCTGTTCAGAATGAAACCTGGGATGAAACCAAAGACAGGATGAAAATCCTGGAAGAGCTGTTCGACCAGACCAAGATGTTCAAGAAGTTTATCTAGACTGCGGATCTGGTTGAATCTTCAGAGCTGCAAGAGCGTCCTTTTTGTATGGGAGGACAGGGCTCTGTTCCGTAAGAGCAATATACGCAGCAATCTCCTGCTTTGGGTTTGAGCAGCTTTCCACACCCCTTGCACTCATAGAACCATTGGCAGGCATCTGTTGGCATCGTCTCTGTTTCAGCATGTTCACATGCCGGGCAGGTGATTGTTGAGGTCAGACGGGTCATTGTATGTTTCTTTTCCAGAGAGCATAAATTGTAAGAAGTATGAAAGCCAATAGTGTCGGCAAGAGTACATAATCAAGATACCCAACAAAGGTAGACAAACCTATTATCCCGAACAGGATGACGAGTATTGGTGTAAAGCAGCAGAGCGCTGCTATAACTGTTCCAGCTATGCCAACTTTAAGCAGTTTGTTTTGCATTGATTTCTCCAGAAATTCTTTGGCAAATGCCATAAACATCACTCTCGAAAAGAGATCTGGCTTGTTTTGTTATCTGTCGTTCTTGCCAATATGATTTGTTGTTGAACCGGGCCATAACGGGATTATAATTCCTGTAGTCACTACAGGAGCAAGGCTTGATGTCACAAACTATAGGAGAGGCCTCGAAGTTGAGCGGGGTTGGTATTGAGACAATCAGATATTACGAGCGGGAAGGTGTCGTCCCGAGGGCAGGCCGATCCCGCAGCGGGCGTCGTGTTTATAACAAAATGGAAATTGGCCGATTGCGCTTTGTCAAACGCTGTCGCGAACTTGGCTTTTCCATTTCCGATATCAAGATTTTGCTGCATTTGTCGAACGAAAGTGCAAAAAAATGTGATGATGTCAGGGCTATCGGCAAGAAGAACCTGGAACTGGTTCAGAATAAGATCACTGATCTGAAGCGGATGCAGGCTGCGCTGAAAGAACTTGTGGCGTCCTGTGACACTGGGAAGAACGAGTGTCCCATGCTCAAGGATTTGTTTGCAGACCAGGCAGGATAAAACTTTCTTTATCCTGTCTTGGTTAGGATTTTCTCTGGCTGCAACCAAAAGGGAATTCTGATAAACAAAGCCCCGGGACCATTATTGTCCGGGGCTTTGTTACTGAAGGAGAAGAAAGGGGGCTCAGTCCAGAGGCAGACTCTGATCCATTTCCCTGGCCGGTTGCGGGCAGCAGCTGCCGACAATTTTGGCTGGTACGCCAACCGCGGTGCAATGGGCCGGGACATTCTGCAGGACAACAGATGCAGCCCCGACTTTGGCACATTCACCGACTTCGATGTTCCCGAGAATTTTTGCACCAGAACAAATCAATGCACCTTGTCTGATTTTCGGATGGCGGTCTCCGGTTTCCTTGCCAGTCCCGCCGAGAGTGACATTCTGCAAGAGCGAGACATTGTCTTCGATGACGGTGGTTTCGCCGATCACGACACCGGTACCGTGATCAATCATTATCCCCTGTCCGATTTTAGCGGCGGGATGAATATCTACCGAGAAGACCTCTGAAATACGATTTTGCAGGAAAAGCGCCAGTGGCTTGCGTTTGTTGTTCCACAGCCAATGGCCAATCCGATAGCACTGCAGGGCATGAAACCCCTTGAAATAGAGCAGAGGCTCAAGGTGGCTGGTGCAGGCCGGATCCCGTTCAAAAACCGCCAGAATATCTGCGCGGATTGCTGCGATAATATCTGGATCAGAGGCCAGTACTTCATCAAAAACCTGTCGCAACAATATGGAGGGGACAGCGGTGTTCCCGAGTTTCTGGGACAGGTGATAACTCAAAGCCTGTTCCAGAGTGTCGTGATTGAGCATTGTGGAGTAGAGAAAACCAGCAAGAACGGGTTCGCTCTCAACCATCTCCACGGCCTCTTTCCTGATATAGGACCAGATCAGATCGCTTGGATCTGTTTTCTCTGCTGTATGGGCCATAATGCTTCCTTTTCCTGTACTGTCAGGGTTTGCCTCAGAGATATCATATATGATCACGGGGGTATTTTTTAAATGATTTTTTGTGATCGGAGGTATTTCATCATTGTTCTTAAGTGGAAGGTCGGGCAGCTTTTAATAGATTACAAAGCAAGTAAAATGTTTTTAATAAGGTTGAAGTGAATAATAGATGCCTGATAACACCCTTTTTCTGAAGCATCTGCCGCTTGAAACAGATCGCCTGAGAATTCGCCGATATCGGGAGGATGATCTGGAACTTTCCAGAGCCATGTCTCAGGCACCCGAGTTACGGAAATGGACAGTATCGGGTATTTATAGCGATAGAGAGCACAGCGAATATGTTGCCTGTTGTTGTGCTGAAAATCCCAGAGATTTTATCATTGAAGACAGGTTTTCAACAGTCGTCGTGGGGGAAATGACCTTTCACCCTTGGTATGTGGAGAGGACCTGGGAAATCGGCTGGCTTATATTGCCAGACTACCAGGGGAGGGGATACGCGACGGAAGCTGCTAAGGCCTTGGTAAAAAATGGTTTCATAAATATGAATTTGCACCGGATTGTTGCAAAGGCTCACCCTGAAAATCTGGGTTCATGGCGGATTATGGAGAAGATAGGTATGAGACGAGAGGGGTATTTCAGACAGTGTATCCCACGTGCAGACGGCAGCTGGTGGGATGAGGTTTTCTATTCGATTTTATCCGATGAGTATTCAACAGCAGATCTAGAAACCTTTTCCAAAACATTTTGATGTAACTCAGGCTTCTTCCAGAATTTTTTTCAAAAATTTTCTCGTGCGCTCTTTTTTCGGATCCGAGAAAAATTCCTTTGCCGGGGCTTCTTCGACAATACGTCCCTCGGCCATGAAAATTACCCGATCAGCGACATCACGGGCAAAGGCCATTTCGTGGGTAACGATAATCATGGTCCGGTGCTCTTCGGCCAGGTTGCGAATGACGGCGAGCACTTCGCCAACCAGCTCTGGATCAAGAGCCGAGGTTGGTTCATCAAACAGGATGACGTCGGGTTCCATGGCCAGGGCACGAGCAATGGCAACGCGCTGTTGCTGGCCACCGGAAAGAGCAGAAGGATAGGCACTTTCCTTGTTGGCCATTCCGACTTTTTTTAAGAGATAGCGGGCACGTTTTTCGGCAACAGCAGGCTCTTCGCCTTTAACAATGATCGGGCCCTCGGTAATGTTTTCCAGCACGGTTCTGTGCGGGAAGAGGTTAAAGTTCTGAAATACAAAACCGGCATGCTGGCGCAGTTTGCGGATATCACGTTTCTGTTTGGCCAGGGGAAGGGCCGTATCAATGGTGATATTGGCAACCCGGATCGAGCCGGAGGACGGTGTCTCCAACAGGTTCAGACAGCGCAGAAGTGTGGTTTTCCCGGAACCACTTGGCCCGATAATGGCCAGAACCTCTCCCTTTTTTACAACAAGATCAATGCCTTTTAGAACATCGTTTTTTTCAAAGGTTTTATGGAGGTCTCTAACCTCGATCATGTTCATTCTAAGCTGCCCTTAAATGACGGTTAGCTCTTTTTTCCAGCCGGTTTTGCAACCAGGAAAGGCCCGTGGAAAAAATCCAGTAAATAACAGCTGCCGATATATACATGGCAAAGATTTCGTAAGTTCTGGCGCTGATCAACTGGGCCTGTCGGAACAGTTCCGGGACCTGGATCGTTGCGGCAATGGCGGTGTCCTTGAGCAAGCTCAAGAAGGTATTGCCAAGAGAGGGCAGGGCAATGCGGATCGCCTGGGGCAGGATTGACCGACGCATGGCCTGAAACGGGGTCATACCTATGGAATAGGCGGCTTCCCAGTGGCTGCGTTCTATTGCCCCGATGGCACCGCGAAGGATTTCCCCGGTGTATCCTCCGACGTTCAGGCTTAATCCGAGCAGGGCGGCGGGGATCGGATCCAGGCGGATGCCAAATTCAGGCAGGCCGTAATAGATCAGAAACAGCTGCACGATCAGAGGGGTGCCGCGGATAAAGGAGATAAAGAATTTTGCCGGCCAGTTAAACAGACGCAAAGGCGAGAGACGCATAAAGGCAACGGCAAAACCCAGGGCGAGTCCAAGGGTCATGCTGCCCAGACTCAGACCCAGAGTGTAAGCGGTCCCCTTCGCGAGGAAAGGGACCGAGTCGAGAATCAGTTTTGTGATCTCATCCATGAGTTATTACTTGGTTACATCCAGTTTGAACCATTTTTGCGAAATTGCTGCCAGTGTGCCGTCAGCACGCAATTCGTCAATAGCCTTGTTCAGGGCAAGCAGCAGGTCTTCGTTGTTTTTACGAAGAGCAACCCCCATGCGCTGTTTGTCAAAAGGCTCTCCAGCGGCAACAATCCGGCCATCGGAGTGTTCAAGCAGGTAAGCTGCTGCAAGACGGTCATTCAGGAAGGCATCAATCCGGCCAACAAGAAGGTCCTGAAGCTTGGTTGCGTTCTCGTCATAGGTGGACACTTCGGCGCCCGGAACATTGGCTGTCAACCAGTCTTCATAGTTGCTTCCCAGGCCAACGCCGACTTTCTTGCCTTCAAGATCAGCGGGGACTGTATAGTCGTTCTGGTTATCTTTCAGAGTGATGACCTGAATACCCGATACCGTGTAAGGCTGTGAGAAGTCGTACTTTTTCTGGCGCTCTTCGGTGATGGTTACCTGGTTGGTGATAACGTCAAAGCGTTCGGTCTCAAGTCCGGCCAGCATGCCATCCCATTTTGTCGGGACAAATTCCGCAGTTACACCAAGGCGTTCAGCAATGGCTTTGGCGACATCAACTTCGAAGCCGACAAGTTCACCGTTTTCATCCTGATAGTTGAAGGGGGGATAGGTGGCTTCCAGGCCAACCAGCAATGTGCCGCGTTCCTTGACTGTCGCCAGAAGTTCGCCTTCCGCCTTGGCAGGAGCAGAAGAGAGGCCGAAGAGGGTGGCTGTCAGGATGGCAGCAGAAAAAAGGTTTTTAACAGGAGTGTTACGCATGATGACTCGCAATCAGAATGAATAGGTAAGGAGCTGTTGGCGCAGATATGGCGCAGGACTATTTTGATTACAAGTTTATTTACAAAAAAAATAGTTATTAAATTTCATTTAACAAAAATATTGTGTTTAATTTTGAGGGGAAAACAGGAAGGTTTTGTTTTTTATAAATAGGCGTGCGGCCTAGACCAAAAAACTAAGCCAAAAAAAACTATGCCAGAAACCTGTGCTACAAATATTTTTGACGGGAGTTTTCAGGCGTAGCTCACAGATTCAATTTCCGGAGGGAGCTTCGACAGGATCTGTGGCATTGCGATTGCTTTAATATGTTCCTGGCAGATCAGGGCAAGCTGCCTTGGTAAATTCCCCAACTCACGATCCCGGGCGACAAGAGAAATCTGACGTGAAAAGCTGGTAAAGGGCAGGGGGAGAATTTTGACGTTTTCAAGGAAATGGCGACAGTCGAGCAGTCCGGTGGGTGTTGTCAGGGTCCAGCCCCGTCCTGCAGCAACCATGGGCATGATTGCCCTGGTTGTATCCAGTTCGTATCGATGAGGGATGTTCAAACGTAACCGCCTGAGCTGCTGTTCAATCAGCTGGCCGATCTGCAATCTGGGGCTATAGCGGATAAAGGGGAGTTTTTTCACCAGGACGTCAAGCAGGTCACCTTCTTTTGCGACAGTTGCCGGGATTGCGAGAACAAAAGGTTCTCGATAGAGGGGGTAACGTTCCATAGAATCAACATCTTCCATCTGATCCATGGTGATGATCAGATCTGTTCTGCGTTCCAGCAATGCAGTGCGATGATCTCCGGTCTGTCCACTCCATATTTTTATTCTGCCAGCCGGATAGCGTTTGCCCAGATCATAGGACAGGGCAGGAATAAGTGTATCTGCCAGTGTATCGATGACGGCGACCCGGATCTGGTACAGTGAATTCTGGTCTGCCTTCTGCATGGCATTCCACATGCCAGTCGCGGCATCAAGTGTCTTGATGGCGTGGTCGTAATATAACTGTCCTGCAGGCGTCGGTGTTAAGGGTCTGACAGAACGATCCAATAGTTTTACCGCAAAGAGCTCTTCCTGATTGGAAATTTGCTGAGAGATTGAAGATTGGGTCATTCCCAAGGCTTTTGATGCGTCGGCCATACTGCCTTTGTCCACGACGATTACAAAAATCTCCATCGCCCGCAGGTTCATATTTTTGGTCATGTGCATCTGGGGCAAGCCGATCAGTTCAAGGAATTCCTTGCTTATGAATAAATCATAATCTTTAGTATAACTAATGATAATATTTTAATTTGTATCAATATATTTCAGAAAAACGGTGTCTAAAATCGGAAAAACCTAATTATGGAATTGGTTTTTGTGAGGCGGCTTTTCTTTCTTGAAAGGTCGGGTCATTCTATCGGAACGTCTCATGATCTTGTGGTCGGGATCGAATGAAACGGAACCTTTAAACCTGCTGCAATTGATTGGCTCTATGGGAGATTTGAATGTCTGGACATTTTGTTTTTGACCCGGCTATAGAAAATGATTTTCCGAATTTTGTGACCCATCTCGAGTGTTCCTACACAGGGGAGACTTTCCCTTCAAACCAGATTCATGGGCTGTCTCCTGCAGGAAAGCCTCTCCTGGTACGTTATGATCTCCCGGCTTTGGCAACGTCTGTCAGTAAAGATGCTCTGGCAGCACGTCCAGGAGGGTTCTGGAAGTACAGGGAGTTCCTGCCTGTCCGGCAAAGTAGCAATGTGGTCAGTCTGGGGGAGGTGATGACCCCGCTCATTCCTTTACATAAACTTGCAGCAAAGGGCGGTGAGCTTTTGATCAAGGATGAAGGGCGCCTCCCGACCGGGTCTTTCAAGGCGCGGGGGCTTGCTCTGGCCGTTGCAATGGCCAAAGAGCTTGGTATTCGTCGTCTGGCGATGCCTACGAATGGCAATGCCGGGGCAGCAATGGCGGCCTATGCAACAAGGGCAGGAATGGAGACAACCATTTTTTGTCCTGACGATACACCGGAAGTAAATGTGTCCGAGATCGAGTATCAGGGGGGAAAAGTCTATCGCGTCAATGGCCTGATTAATGATTGTGGCAAGATCGTCGGTGAAGGCAAAGAGCCAACAGGATGGTTTGATTGCTCAACTTTGAAAGAACCCTACAGAATTGAAGGCAAGAAAACCATGGGTCTGGAGTTGGCCGAACAGCTGGGTTGGGATGTCCCCGATGTGATCTTTTATCCGACGGGTGGTGGTACAGGCTTGATCGGGATGTGGAAAGCCTTTGCCGAACTGGAGGCTATCGGCTGGATTGGCAGTAAACGGCCAAAGATGGTGGCGGTCCAATCAACCGGTTGTGCACCTATCGTCAAAGCCTTTGAGGATGGAGAGGAACATGCACCGCTGTGGGAGAATGCCTTTACGATTGCCTCTGGCATCAGAGTACCTGTCGCGGTTGGAGATTTTTTGATTTTACGCGCTGTCCGGGAAAGTGGCGGTTTTGCTATCGCAGTTGAGGACAAGGATATAGTCCAGGCGCAAGCAGAAGTGGCGCGAGAAGAAGGCCTGTTATTGTGCCCGGAGGGAGCCGCAACCTTTGCTGCTTACAAACAATCGGTTGCCGAGGGGAGGATTAAAGCCAGTGATCGGGCTGTACTCTATAACTGTGCAACCGGGCTTAAATATCCCATGCCAGTCATCAGCCGACGTTTGGATAAAAACCAGCCAATTGATTATTCATCTATTTAATAGCGCTGGTTAGGTGACACAGGTTAATGATTACGGATACGAAAGTGCAGGGTCAGGCATTTTCGTTCCCGGACGCAGTATAGGAATAGAGATTTACCCCTTCTCTCAGGGACCAGCCTTTCGATTGCCAGAATCTATTGGCCAGGCCGTTGTTCTTGAAGACAAAAATATGGGTTTTGTCTATGCCAAGTTCTTTCAGGGACGAAATGCATCTATTAACCAGGTCTTCTCCTAGCCCCTGTCTTCTGAATTCTGGCTTGACGATCAGGTGTTGCAAGTACCCTCTGCGCCCATCGTGACCACACATAACACAACCAACAATTCCTGCATCATGTTCAATGACAAAGTTCAGGCCGGGATTCCGCTGCAGATAGCGTTTTGTCGCCTCCTGGCTGTCCGCTTCTCGCAATGTAATGCCGGGTGTTTCTCTGAAGAGATCCAGAAGAGCGGGATGATCTGTTGAGACCATTTCGCGAATAAAAGTCTTACTCATTTTGTACCGAAGGGGTGTGTAGGAAAGAATGAGAGGTCAGGGCCAGTGAATAAGGTTTCCCTGTTGCAACATATCGGGGAAATATGATGATTGGCTGATAGATAAAATGCAATATGAAACTCCTCGACATTGTTGTTTTTACAGTAATAATGCTAACCCATAATTGTGCCGTCCTTTCTCTTTGATGTTGTGGTTTTCTTCCGCAATACGAACTCATATGACCATCGAAATTCTTGGAACAGAGGAATGTTACCTTGTTCTCTCCAGGTGAAAAAAGCTCAGGGCTTCTTATGGTGTTGGCAACTGTTCTGGTTTTGCTGGTCTTGTCTGGCTGCAAACGGGACAAAGAAGATCTCGACTTTGAGCTGGTGACGAAAAGTCGCTCAACCATAGCGCTTAAAAGCCTTGAAGGGCAGGCTTTGAGCGATTGCGCGGTGTTCCTCAATGGCATAAATGGCTTCTGGCATAAACCAGGAAATATCAACTTTGGCAAAGGCGAGCAGAGGGTATTGGTGCTGTCGAATTTTTTCAGCCCCGTAAAACGTCAATTTGATCCCAAAATCAACCGGATAGAAGAAATTTCAATCAACTGTTCCAAACCAAGGGGCAAAGCCATCCTGTTCAACTCCCGGACAGGGTTTGGAAACTTCCTCGGCTAAACAACCGCACCGTTCCTAAGCAATTTATTTGGAAATCTTCCACCTATTGAGATGATTTATTAACCAGCACTGGACTAGGCTTCCCCTGGCCAGATGCCTCGGTTTCCTATTTGTCTATTGTGCGCGGGAGATTTACAGAGTGAACCAGAAAAACGGTTGGATTTATTTGTTGAGTACACTGTTTCTGGTGACTGGCTGTGATGGTTCCCAAGGGGATTATGACTTTGTCCTGGCCTCACTCGGGCAAGGCAGTGTGACGATCAAAAGCGAAGACAGCCGGACGATTGATGGCTGCATGATCCTGGTGAACGGGGCCGGAGGGTTTTCCTATGCGCCTGAGCAGGGGACTTTTAAGCCCGGAGAGACAAAAGTCTTTCCTTTTTCCAGTTTTTACAACACCACACGCAGGCAATTTGACCGCAAGGTTGACCGTGTGGAGCAAATTTCGGTTTCGTGCAGAAATCCTGGCGGGTCTGTAACAATTTTCAAAGCCAATGATGGTCTTGGAGGGTTCTTGAAGTGATAGCTCTGCTTGAGATACTCTCTAGAACGAATAGCTCGACTTGATTTGACAAAAACCGTTTGATATACAGCGGTCAACTTTAATTGCAGCTCTGGTTTTGCATTCCAGCCCGCACAAGGAAAAGTCATGACAAACTACGTCGTTTCGGCGCTGTACCATTTTGCCGTACTGGAAGACTTCGAGAGTCTTCGGGAACCTCTTCAAAAATTCATGCTTGAACAGAATGTCAAAGGGACACTTCTGCTCGCCCGCGAAGGTATCAACGGTACTGTTGCCGGAACGCCAGAAGCGATTGAAGCGCTTCATGGCTATCTTCGTTCAGATCCCCGTCTGGCAAATATTGTTACCAAGGAATCATTCCACGCGGAACTGCCCTTTCATCGTACCAAGGTCAAACTCAAGAAAGAGATTGTCACCATGGGTGTCGAGGGCATTGATCCCAATGATATTGTGGGAACCTATGTAAAGCCAAAAGACTGGAACGCGCTGATTTCCGATCCGGATGTCGTGCTGGTTGATACCCGGAATGATTACGAGGTGGGGATCGGTACATTCAAGAATGCGATTGATCCTAAGACGGCAACTTTCCGCGAATTTCCAGCCTATGTGCAAGAGCACCTTGCCGATGCGAAGAACAAGAAAGTCGCGATGTTCTGTACCGGTGGTATCCGGTGCGAGAAGTCGACAGCTTATCTCAAGCAGCAGGGTTTTGGCGAGGTTTACCATCTTGAAGGTGGTATTCTGAAGTATCTTGAGGAAGTGCCGGAAGAAGAGTCTCTCTGGGAAGGGGAGTGTTTTGTTTTTGATAGCCGGGTCGCGGTCAAACACAATCTGGAAAAAGGCCAATACGACCAGTGTTATGCCTGTCGGATGCCGCTGACGGAAGCAGACAAAGAAAGCCCCTATTACCTTAAGGGAATTTCCTGTCATCTGTGTCATGACAAATTGAGTGATGAACAGAAACAGCGCTTTGAAGAGCGGGCAAAACAGGTAGAACTCTCGCGCCAGATGGGTATTGATCATATCGGGGGCGAAGTTGCGGCGATCAAGGAAAAGCGTCGCCAGGAAAAGCTCCTGAAGCGCCAGTCTCAACAGCAGATCAATCAACAGGAGTGACCTGCTCCGACATGTCACTTGAGGACCTGGGCTGGTCGGATTTCTTTCAGGATCAGCTTGTCCAGTCCGATTTGACTTCCTCTGATGGTCGCGCCCAAATCCTGCCTGTTCCCATGCGGATTTCCCGGGTGCAGCGTGTTCGTTTTCGGGCGATATCTGGTGTTGGAAATTCCGGGGGCGAGCAGGTTCTCTATCCACCTAAAGAACAGAACACCGGCGATTTTGCTGTTGGTGACTGGGTCTTGGCGGATGCTGATACCGGGCAGGTGGTCCGACTGTTAAAGCGGAAGTCGGTGTTACAGCGGTTGATGGCAGGGCCAAACCGTTCTGAAGGTGAGAGAAGCTGCCAGTTAATTGCGGCCAATGTCGATACACTTTTTATCGTTACCTCTTGCAATGCAGACTTTAAACTTTCCTGGCTTGATCTCTTTCTTGCCCTGGCTTTCGAGGCCGGGGTCCATCCTGTAATTGTTATCACCAAGGCTGATACAGTTGAAAGTACCCGAAAGTGGGAAGAGCAAGCCCGGTCATTATCTCCAGATCTGACTGTTGTGGTGCTCGATGCCCGAAACGGGGATGATCTCAGGCAACTTGATCAATGGTGTGGTCCGGGACAAAGCGTTGCCTTGGTAGGATCATCCGGTGTCGGGAAATCAACCTTGTTGAATGGTCTGGCAGGACTTGATCAGGCGACGGGGAGTATTCGGGAAAAGGACGACCGCGGACGCCACACAACCACGGCCCGATCTTTGCACAGGGTCAGGGCAGGTGGCTGGGTAATTGATACGCCGGGGATCCAGAGGCTGCGCCTGCAGGATGTCATGACAGGAATAGGCCGCTTGTTTGGCGATATCACCGAAGCGAGCAAGCATTGTCATTTTCGGGATTGCAAGCACGAGAAAGAGCCCGGCTGTGCATTGCTCGAAGGGGTCTCGAAGGGAGCTATTTCGGCCTCGCGGCTTGAACGATGGCACAATCTGCGGCTGACAGATGACACGCAAAGTGAGGCAGACCGCGACACGGCTGTGGGTTGGAGAGAGCAGTTAAAAGCAGAAGAAAAAACAAAGCGGAAAAACAAATTTAGAAAAAGATAATCGTTTATATTTAGGTGTTTACGTAGATAATTTAATGTTTTATATGAAATTTAGAAAGCGCGTCATTAACCGAAACCAAAGCGCCTTCCAGATATCCGCCATCTCTTTGGGCCACTTCTGTTCCACAAAAGATAATTTGACCCTCCCACAGATTTTTCAGGCTCTCCGGCATCGTATATTCTGGATGTGCCTTGAGCGGGTTTTGATCTTCTGTCGTCGCGGTATGGGGATCTTGTCCCCAGTCTTTTATAGCGACATCCAGAGGTGTTTGGGCATTTTTTCCAAAAAGGCGGACAAGCTGGGTTTTGATTGCCTGAACAAGCTCTTCTTCGCCAAGTTCAGAGCGTGTGAGAGCGCTGCCGCCCAAAAAGCCGAAAAGGGCATAGGGGGCTGTTTCTTTTGCTGATGCATCATGAATTTCCATCATCGGGCCGATCCTACTAAAGGCCTGACCTGATAAATTTTGTTCACGCCAAAAGGGTTGTTCAAAGGTGATCAGAGCTTTGGCCTGTCCGGCCATCCAGGTTGGGATGGATAACATGGCTGAAGTTGTGTGTTCGGGAAGGGGCGGGTGAAAGTTTATTGATTTCGCGCTCAAGCGTGGAGGCAGGGTAATAAAAATCTGCGGAGAGGAAAACGGTGAATTTCCTTGTATGGTTTCGACCTGCACGCAGCCGGGAGTATGGTCTCCGGGATGAGTGATGGCGTGAACCTGATGGGACAGTAACAGCTTGTGAGGGGGTAAAGCAGCCACAAGCTTTTCAATCAGTTGGATCATCCCGCCTTCCAGTCTGTTGGAAGGTATTTGAAAAGCCTGGGGGGCAATGCGTTCTGCAGTTACAAATGGATCTTCATAAAGAATATCGCTCTGATTTTGTTGGTTGAACACGGGAACCGCGAGCTCTTGAACCAGTTTTTCCATCTGTTCCTGCCCGGGCCAGAACCATGTGGGGCCAAAATCAAGCGAAGATTTATCTGAAATGGGGTGATGGGCGAGAATGCGTCCGCCAAGGCGGTCTCTTGCCTCAAGCAACAAAAAGTCCTTTCCGGCCTGATGCAGGCGATAGGCAAGGTAGAGGCCGCTGATCCCCCCGCCAATAATGATATTTTCACAGTACATTATTTAAAAGGTTTCCTGCTGAGGACGAACATCGACTTCATGGCTCCAGGTCGACCGGGGTTGTTGTATCAACTGCCAGTAAATCTTGGCAATATCATCCGGTGACATCATGCGTTCAGAGGCTAGTTTATGGAGAGATCGACTGGCTTCTGTATTGATAATACCGTCGAGAATGACGTGGGCAACATGAATGCCCTGTTGCTGGTATTCCCGGGCGAGGGACTGGGCAAGGCCCCGCAGGGCAAATTTTGCGGAAGCAAACGCAGCGAAGTTTTTTCCCCCGCGCAGGCTTGCTGTAGCACCAGAAATGATAATATTGCCCTGGCCTGATTGGAGCATGTGAGGAAGCACTACCTGACAAACGTTTACGGCACTGAGCACCATAGACTTCCAGGCCATTACAAAGTCTTCAGCTGTTGTTTCAAGAAAGGGTTTGATCATCAGTTTGGCCGGATTATGGACCAGTATTTCCGGCGGACCGTACCTGCTTATATAGGTATTGAGGGTCTGTTCTGTGGCAAGGTTATCTTGCAGATCAAGCTGTGCGAATTCTACACCTGATATCCGTTCTGCTGACGGTAATGAACGTCTCAAACCAATGACGCGATAGTTTTCCTGCGCCAGTTTTCTGGCAACGGCCTGCCCTAATCCGGGGCCAGCTCCAGCAATAATGGCCAAGGGTTTTGTCTTGTTCATCTCGGGTCTCCTCTGGTTGAGGGGGGAATGCCGCAAGAGCTGGTCAGATATCTGTTAAAGGACTCTTGCGGCAGTGTTGCACGGAAAGGCATCCGGGCTTTAGGCGTTATCGTGAGTTGACGGAAGAGATCAGGGCTATCTACTGGTTTATACCTGCTTTTCCTGATTCTACATAAAATCAGTTCCGCCCTGCCATGACCCCGCCATCTGTATCCCAGATAGCTCCGGTTACCCATGCTGCCCGTTCCGAGAGCAGAAAGTCGATTACTGAAGCGATATCATCGGTTCTGCCAACGCGCCCGATAGGGTGAAAGTGATCAAACGCCCCGGTCAAGGTTGTTTCAATCTGGGCAGGTTCAATGAAAGAGCCAAAAATCGGCGTAACGACCACTGCCGGAGAGACCGCATTAACCCGGATATTGTGGTCGGCCAGTTCCATGGCAAGGTGTTGGGTGAGGGCATGTAGTCCTGCCTTGGCCATGGAATAAGCTGATGACGGGGTGGCTTTGATCGCCTGTTTGGCCCACATGGATCCGATGTTGACAATGGCGCCACCGCCGTTGGTTTTCATATTACCTGCGATGGCCTGGGTAATGAAAAACAGGCTTTTGTTGAGTTGATGATACCCGTCAAAATCATCCTGGGTATGTTCAAGAAAGGAAACAGGTTTAAAAGAACCCGCTGCGTTAACCAGCTTGTTGATATGGCAGGTTTCCTGTTTCAGTTGTTGGGTAAACGCTGTGACCTGTTCTTGCGAATAGAGGTCGACTGCCTTGAGTTCAATATTGCCACTGCCCTCGGTGGAAAGCTCTTTTTTAGTTGTCTCCAGTTTTTCAATGTTTCTGCCCAGGAGAATAAGGTTCTCGCCCCGCGCACGCAGTTTTCGGGCGGTGGCTTTGCCCATACCGCTTGATCCACCAATAATCAAAGTCGCCAAATTATTCATCATTCATTCCAATCTATCAGTAGGTAGGTATGAGTTGTATGTAAACCTGTTTGAAAAAATATCAAGACAAAAAACTACCTATAGATAGATATGTTTATGAATTATTTTTTCAGAAATTGATGAAATAGCAAAATAAAACAAAGGGATGATTGTGAGCGCAATTCAAAAAAAACATTTAAAAAATAGCTTGTGACCGTTCTAAATGAGGTTATGAAAAGCGGGGCTTCGGCTTGAAGACTGAACCTGGGAAGCTGGTCGTCAGTTGTGTCTTTGGCGGCAGAGCTGTTGCAATAATGCATCACAGTGACCTTGTTGTCACGGTTTGTAATGAACCGGGCTTGGCAAAAATGTCGGACGGAGTTACAAGGTTCGCGTGTATTATCAATAAGACTTCAGAAGGACTGCTTTATGACCCGTATTTTTGCCTCTGCATATATTCGCACGAGTGCATATGGGTTGTGTGCACCTGAAGCTCTTGTCACTCGTGTTTCCAAATCAGCATTCAACCGATGTAATCTCGGCTAAGCCCTTTGGCCCCGTGATTATACCCGGCTCCGGCTGTCAGGAATGGTAATTCACCTTTTTCTTTAACCATATCAGCAATCTTTTCGTATCTTGATCAGGCTTGTCTTGATGACGAGAAAAAACTTGCTTGCGGAAGTGCGTTTTCCTCAAGTTATGTTGTATTATTCTTTTTGATACAAACAGTTGTCTGATGTGTTTCTAATGAAAAAGTACGAGTGACACAGCACGTTTCCCGATAGTCGTGGCCTATTCATATGGAGAATAGACATGACCAGGCTTATTCAGTTTGTAAGCAACTTTTTCTTAAATCGCCAAGCAACCACGCGTTTGCAAGACCTGCCTCGCAGGTTACGTCGTGATATTGGCCTTCCTGAAGACCCGGGACCTCCCGAGGGAATGGGTGGTTTCAACCGCTCATGGGAAAGGTTTATGTAAGGCTCAGATCGCTTGCAACCTTGGCAACAACGCATAGGTGACAATACTCGGGAGAGGCGGGGAGTATCCCCGCCTCTTTGGTGTGTTCCATTATTACTTGCCGAGACTTTTATTGAAGAAATCCAGGACTTTCTGGTTGAATATCAGGTGAAACATGGTCCGATCAAAGCTGGGGTCATCTACGCAGACCATATTCCAGACTTCGGGATTGGCTCCTTTCAGGCGCGGGTTACAGGGAGGGAGAAAAGCGAAGTGCCCGGCATTTTCAACCTGATGATAATCCGGTTCCTGAGGAAGGGATTGGCGAACAATCGCTGTATTGCTTTTGTAAGGTACATTTTTATCATTGGCCGCCGCCCAGAGCTGGACAGGGATTGTTATCTGTTTCAAGGCCTGTTTGTTGAAGGCAAATCCGAGCCCCGGGGCAACAACGACCGCTGCAGATATTCTGGAATCATGTCCCCAGTTTTCAACGAATAATTCTGCCAGTTCGGCAATTTTCGGATCTTCTTTCAGGCCAAGTGTGCAGGCCAGTTCTTCCGGGCTGTCAGCGCAATACGAGAGCATTGTCTTGATATCCGGTATGGCGCCGGATGAAACAAGGGCCGTGTATCCCCCTGCAGAAAAGCCGAAAATACCAACTTTCCCAGGGTCTATAATTTCTCTGCTTTCCCAGCTAGACAGGATGTAATCAAGAGCGAGCCTGATATGGCGGGGACGATCTTGCATCCAGCGAGAGGGGGGATAGCTTTCATCTTCGTAGTTGTTGCCAGTGTGGGTGGGGGCAACCACAACATAACCGGATTGTGCTAGGGTGAGGGCAGTATCTGCATGACCTGCCATCCAACCGCCATAACCATGGGACATTAGGACGACGGGTAAATTCGCTCCGGCTGGTTCACTATTAATGGACAGGGCTTGTAGAAAAGGTGTGTTGGGCTCTGCCGGTGCTTCAGCATCTGTCGGGTACCATATGCCGATTTCAAATGGCTGATCATCAGGATCAGATATTTTGTGAAACTGAAATCCTGTAGAGGAAGCAAAGGATAGTTGAGAAAACAGGCAGAACGTGCTGACAGAAATGGTTATCAGAGAATAGAGTTTCATTGGAGACCTTTCTTAAAACTTATATGATCAGGCTTGTCTTTTGCGACAGGGGTGAGTGACTATCCCGGATTCACTGCTCTTTTGAGACCTTGATCATGTTTAAGGTCGTACTGAATCGCGTTTAAGATCATTTTCTTGTCAGATGAGGCTCTCGAGCATCGAGAGAGAGCCAACTTTTTGCCAAGCGGAGAGATCTTTCGATATGAAATGTAGGTCCGCTGGTTGTGGAGTGTGAGATTTATTGATGATTTTTGTGCCGCTACCGTTTGTTGTAACCCTGTTGCTTTTGATTTTAATCTTTCAGTTGCTCCGTCAGGGGCGAGAGTTGCCATCCAGCCGATTTTTTATTCTTCTTCTTGGTTTTTATGTTGTTCTGTCGGTTCTGATTGGTGTCCGCTGGGGCTATGATATCCTGACATTTTTGCCTGTACAGTCCGTTCTGGCAGCCGCCTGGGCTCCGTTAGCCTGGCTCTGTTTCAGAAGTCTTTCCCGTTCTGGCCCCACCGTAATATGGCCCGGAGATATAAAACACCTGGTGCCGCCGATATTGATTTTATTGATGGTTTTACTGTCTCCCCGCTTTATCGACCTCTTCCTGATCGGGATATATCTTTTATACGCTATCCTGCTCGCTCATCTGGCTTTTTCGGGGATTGATAAGCTGCGCATGGTTCGGTTGGATGAAGCGAAGAACGCGCACCGGGCTTTGGTAATCACTGCATTGGCGCTGTTTTTTTTCGCCGGAATAGATATTTTTATTTCTTATGATATGCGCTCCGGCGCAGGGGATATTTCAGCCAAAATTGTCGCTTTCGCCAATGTTCCAGTACTTTTGACCCTTGGGCTGATGGCGACCCTGGCTGGCCAAGGGCGATCACCGGAAGCTGAAGCTGCCTCTGTTCCAGAGCCCGACGTAAGACTGGCCGAAGAAGATGATTTTGAAGTTTTTGACAAGATCAACAGCTTGCTATCAACCAAGGAAATTTACCGTGATTTTGATCTCAATCTC
This sequence comes from Kiloniella laminariae, assembly GCF_027214005.1. Classification (GTDB taxonomy): domain Bacteria; phylum Pseudomonadota; class Alphaproteobacteria; order Kiloniellales; family Kiloniellaceae; genus Kiloniella; species Kiloniella laminariae_A. The sequence goes on along the minus strand of NZ_JAPWGY010000008.1, from coordinate 53,423 downwards.
GATCGTTTGGCCCGTAAGAGCGCGATCCCTGCGAGACGTATTTCGGAGGCTATAAACCGGGTTAAAGGGCAAAATATCTCTCAGTTTGTTAACGAACTGCGCGTGGGGGAGGCCTGTCGACTTTTGAAAAATACAGAAGCACGGATTACAGACGTGATGTTTGAGGCTGGTTTCCTGACAAAATCGAACTTCAATCGGGAATTTAAAAGAGTGACGGGGCTTTCTCCCAAAGACTGGCGTGCCAGGTTTTCTGACTGATTCTGTTTTTTGAACGAGCTTCTGAGCGAATAGTTTTGAGTAATATAATTACAAAACTTTGACGGGTGAATAGGTCGCTATTTCGAGTAGGAGGCTGAATTCATATGTATATATCGGGCTTTTAATGTTTTGATCTGCGAAATTGCAGACCACTGCTGCAGAATTATGTGTTTATCTGCAAATCAGCAGATGACACTATGAGCTTACCTAAGAAGGCATTACGTAATAGATTAAAAAAAATATCTTTAAAAACAATATTTTGTCTCTAGGTGTGAACAGGAAGTAACAAAGCATCTTTATAAAAGGGCTCTAAAAGCTCAGGTGAAAGTGATTGACTTTTACGTAAGATGTTAAGGGATCTGTATATGAATGGGCGGGGCTTCTATAGCATTACCGAACTGACAAACGAGTTTGGGATAACCACCCGGACCTTGCGGTTTTACGAGGGGGAAAAACTTCTCAACCCCCAGAGAGAAGGGCGTAAAAGATTATATTCTTCACGAGATCGGGCGCGACTGGTTTTGATATTACGAGGCAAACGCCTTGGTTTTTCTTTGGCAGAAATCCGTGAAATCATTGAAATGTATGATCTTGAACCGGGTGAAAGCGGACAATTGCAGCGGTTGCTTGATTGTATAGCAAAGCACAGGGCCCTATTGGAAAAGAAACGTCAGGATATTGACCAGATCCTGATGGAGATGAACGAAGTAGAAACATCTGCAACCCTCCGGCTTGGAGAGTTGGAGATGAACACAAGTAATAAAAAAGAGACTGCAGAAACGCCTTTGGTCATTCCTACCAACTTTAACTCTCTCCAGGGTTTGTTGGTCAGAAATGGAAAAGGCACGCAGAAATAAACAGGCGGAAAGACGTGATGTAAAGTCACGCGGGACATAGGTGGCATAAAGCTGCTGTGGACAGGGAGAAGAGGTTTGGTTCAATCGGGCGAGCTTTTGCTTGAGGCGAAGGGGATTAACCTTCGTTTCGGTGGTATTCGTGCTTTAACAGATGTGAGTTTCAATGTCCGCAAGGGCGAGGTTTTTTCAATTATCGGCCCCAATGGTGCCGGAAAAACCTCTATGCTTAACTGCATTTCCGGGCGGTACAAACCCCAGGAAGGTGAAATAACCTATAAGGGACGTAGTCTGATCGGGCGCTCAATCAATGATCGCGCAGCCATAGGTATTGGCAGGACTTTCCAGAATCTTGCTCTTTTTGGCCATATGTCGGTGCTCGACAATATTATGGTCGGTCGGCATCATCTGCTCAAAAACAATTTCCTGACAGGGATGTTCTATTGGGTCGGCGGGGCCAGAAAGGAAGAACTGGAACACCGCCGGGCAGTTGAGGATATCATTGATTTTCTTGAAATTCAGCATGTGCGAAACGAACCTGCTGGCACACTTTCCTATGGTCTGCGTAAACGGGTGGAGCTTGCCAGAGCGATTGCAATCAACCCTGATCTTATCCTGCTTGATGAACCCATGGCGGGGATGAACCTGGAAGAGAAAGAGGATATGGCACGCTATATTCTTGATCTCAACGAGGAACTGGGCACCACGGTCGTGATGATTGAACACGACATGGGCGTGGTTATGGATATTTCCAACCGGGTAATGGTTCTGGATTTTGGCAAAAAAATTGCCGCAGGACTTCCGGAAGAGGTGATGGCAGATGAACATGTCAGGCGGGCATATCTCGGCGAGGAAGACGAGTTGCTGCATGATGAAGAAGGGGAGGCAGCTGCGCTATGAGGGATACAGGCCTTAATACTGTCATGATCGGGGATAGCATTGACTGGGCTCCCTTTTCCAGCAGCCATGCTGATGTTGTGCTCTATGACACTCTGCCGAAAATTCTGGCTTTCAATGCCGAAAATTACCCCGATGCTGTGGCATTACGGGAAAAGGAATTCGGGATCTGGAATCAGTTTACCTGGCGGGATTATCACGACCACGTGGCGCGTATGTCTCTGGGGATGGCTGAGCTGGGGATCGTTGCAGGAGACACGATTGCTCTGATCGGCGATAACCGGGTTGAATGGGTCTGGGGAGAAATCGCGGCGCACAGCTGTCGGGCCATGAGCATGGGCATCTATCGGGATGCACTGGAAGAGGAAATTGCTTATCTGACCGACTATACCAGCCCCAAAATCGTCATCGCCGAAGATGAAGAACAGGTCGACAAGTTTTTAAATCTTGAGGATAAGATTCCCTCTGTTACACACATTGTCTATTGTGACCCGAGAGGAATGCGCAAATATGATGATCCGCGTCTGATATCAATTGAAGATCTTGAAGCGCTTGGTCAGAAGCTGCTGGACAAGGACCCCACAGCGTATCAGAATCTTGTTCAAGCCACAGATACTGATGATGTCGCTGTGCTCTGTACTACTTCGGGTACAACATCCAACCCCAAGCTTTCCATGTGGCCGCATCGGGCTTTTCTCGGCCATGCCGCAGCCTATTTACGCGCGGACCCGAAAACCCCGGAAGATGAATACCTTGCTGTGCTCCCCCTGAGCTGGGTGATGGAACAGATGTATTCTGTAGCCTGGAACCTGATTGCCCGGATGCGGGTCAATTTCCCCGAAGAACAGTCAACCATAATGTCTGATTTGCGGGAAATCGGCCCCACTTTTGTCCTTCTTGCGCCCCGGATCTGGGAACTGATAGCTGCTGACGTGCGCGCAAAGATGATGGACTCATCTGCCTGGAAACAGGCGGCCTATGAGTGGGGCGCCAAAAAAGGTCTGGCTGCTCTGGAAAAGGGTGAAAAATCCCTTGCTTCTGAATGGCTCCTGATGCGAGCACTGCGCGATCGCCTTGGTTTCAAGAACCTTAAATCTGCAGCGACGGGCGGGGCGGCCATGGGGCCGGATACTTTCAAGTTTTTCCTCTCGATGGGTATTCCCCTGCGTCAACTCTATGGACAGACCGAGGCACTTGGGGCGCATACGATCCACAAGTCGGATGATGTGAACCACGATACGGTTGGATCTCCCATGCCGGGTGTGGAACTGCGTATAGACAATCCGGATTCAGAGGGGCTGGGCGAGATCGTAGTTCAGCACGGGCATATGATGAAGGGCTATTATAAAAACGAGAAAGCCAGTAAGGAAACTTTTGGTGAGGATGGCTGGTTTCTGACTGGAGATGCCGGATATTTTGATAAAAACGGACATCTGGTCGTGATTGACCGGATCAAGGATCTCGCCAAGACCTCAAAAGGTGTAAAGTTCTCGCCGCAATATATCGAAAACAAACTGAAGTTTTCCACCTATGTTGCCGAAGCTGTGATCCTGGGGGCAGACCAGCCTTATCTGACCGCGATGATCTGTATCCGCTATCCCATTGTTTCAAAATGGGCAGAAAAAAAACGTCTGCGCTTTACCACCTATACTGATCTTTCGGCCCAACCAGAGGTGTATGAACAGCTGCGGGCTGAAGTCGAGATGGTCAATGCGACCTTGCCACCGGCTCAGCGGATCAAGAGGTTTCTGTTACTTTATAAGGAACTGGATGCCGACGATGGCGAACTGACACGGACCCGCAAGGTTCGTCGAGGGGTTATTGCCGACAAGTACGGCGATATTATCCAGGCGCTTTATTCTGATCAGGGCAAGGTTGATGTGGATACCGTGATCCATTTTCAGGATGGCACCAAACAGCGCATCGTGACTTCGTTGAAAGTCGAGACACTCGATACATCTGACAAAGAAAACAAGGGGGCAGGGCAATGAACTGGGATCTGCTGTTTCAGCTTTTGATCAATGGTCTGATCGTCGGAATGCTCTATGGCGTGGTCGCCATGTGTTTTGTCCTGATCTACAAATCAACCCAGGTGGTTAACTTTGCCCAGGGCGAGTTTCTGGTGCTCGGGGCTTGGGTCTGCTGGTTTTTCATTATGAAAATGCAGTTGCCCTTTGTTCTGGCATTCCTTTTCGCCATGGCTTTCATGACGATATTCGGCATTGTTGTCCAGATGGTTGTCCTCAGGCCCTTGATTGGCGAACCGATTATCTCGGTTATTATGGTCACCATCGGCCTGTCGATCTTCATGCAGGCGTTGATGAACTGGATATTTGGAAATTCAGCAGAACGTTTTCCTGCTGTCTTTGGCGAGAATACCGTCTCAATTGGGGGGCTGCAGGTCGAAACAGCCTATCTGATGTCTCTGGTGCTGTCCGTGCTGGTCATGGGGCTGTTTTATTATTTCTTCAAGTTCTCCAGATACGGGCTGGCGATGCGGGCAACAGCTTATAATCAGCAGGTGGCGCAAAGTCTGGGAATCTCCGTCAAACAGGTTTTCTCGATGGCCTGGGCGATTTCCGCCTTGGTTTCCTGTATTGCCGGGGTGGTTCTGGGGCTGGTCAATGCCGTGTCAAACTCTCTGGCAATTATCGGAATCAAGGTGTTTCCGGCAGTCATTGTCGGGGGGCTTGATTCCATTATCGGCGCTGTCGTTGGCGGTGTGATTATCGGTGTGCTGGAAAATATGGCCGAATTTGTTGATGGTCAGTTCCTTCATATTGGCAACATGTACACTGTCGCACCTTTCTATGTGTTGATCATCATCCTGATGATCCGGCCCTACGGGCTGTTCGGCACCAAAGACATTGAACGTATCTGAGCAGGGAGCGGTTAAACTATGTCTCATGTTCCTCATCCGCGCCCTTGTGGTGATTTCCGGACCTCTTACAGTGATGACACGTCACTGTTTCGCACCAGATTCGAAGGCTGGAGCATCTATGCAGGGATAGCAGCCCTACTGGTCGCGCCCCTGTTTCTGAACGATTATTATATCAGCCAGATGCTGATGATCGGGATCTTCGCCATTGCGGCTCTGGGCTTGAATGTTCTGGTGGGCTTTACCGGGCAGATTTCCCTTGGGCATTCTGCGTTTTTTGGATTTGGTGCCTTTGCTTCGGCCTGGATTAACAACACAACAGGCTTGCCAGTCTTTATTTGTATTCCCCTGGCAGGAGTTCTGACCACAGCAGTTGGCATGATCTTTGGTATTCCTGCCGCGCGACTGAAAGGATTATATCTGGCAATTGCCACCTTGGCGTCCCAGTTTATCCTGCAGGATTTCTTCGCCCGGGCGGATTGGTTTTCTGGCGGATCGTCCGGGTCTCTGGCCGAAACCGTGAATTTCCTTGGCATTGAGTTGGATACAGATCAGAAGTATTTCTATCTTGTCCTCTTCTGGGTCATTGTGTCCTTTCTTGCGGTAAGCAACCTGCGCCGCTCACGGGATGGGCGGGCCTTGGTCGCTGTCCGTGATCATTATCTCTCTGCCGAAATCATGGGCATTAACCTGACCAGATATCGCATCCTCTCCTTTGGGGTTTCCAGCTTCTTTGCCGGGCTGGGTGGGGCGCTTTACGGTCATTACCTCGGTTATGTATCCGTCGAAGGCTTTACCATTCTTTTGTCAATCCAGTTCCTGGCGATGATTATTATTGGCGGTCTTGGCTCAGTAACAGGGTCTTTGCTGGGCACCATATTTATCATGCTTTTGCCGCAGTTCATGGAAGAAGCCGCCAGCGCGATGGCTGTGGTATTCCCTGCTATGGAACAGGGCAAGGCCTATATCAAGGAAATGTCTGTCGGGGCTGTGATCATTCTGTTTTTGATCTTTGAACCCGAAGGATTGATCCACCGCTGGCGCATGATCCGTGCCAGCTGGAAGCTTTATCCATTCTCTCATTAAGAGAGGCTTCTCACACTGCGGCGGCCAGGGTGAGGAAATAACAATAAGCCGCCAATAGGGAGGAAAGTATGAAGCAGCGCATTCTCGCCGCAACATTTGCCCTGGCGGCAGCAGGAAGCCCGGCTCTGGCCGAAGATTCTGTCTTTGTTGGGCATCTGGTCGACTATACCGGACCAACGTCTTTTGTAAGTAAATTCTATGGGCCAGGGGTCCGTGATGCGGTTGATTATATCAACTCGACGGGCGGTATCGACGGCACAAAAATCGAAATGGAAACCATCGACTACGCCTACAAGGTTCCAGAAGCGATTGCCAATTATAAAAAATGGAAATCAAAAGGCATGATCGCCCTTCAGGGGTGGGGAACTGGCGACACAGAAGCCCTGATTTCCTTTGTTGCCAAGGATGAGGTTCCTGTCTGGTCCGCGTCTTATTCGGGTCACCTGACTGATCCAACCGGGAAAAACCCGAAAACCGCAAAACCTGCCCCTTATAACTTCTTCTATGGCCCGTCCTATACCGATGCCTGCCGGGCTCTGGTGCAGTGGGCTGCTGGCGATGCCAAGGAAAAAGGGATTGATAAGCCCAAGTTCGTTCATACCGGTGATAATCATCCCTATCCGAACGCACCGAAAGAAGGCTGTGCCGAATACGCTGCTGAACTTGGTCTGGAAGTCTTGCCACCGGTCGTGGTGCCGCTTGGACCCGGTGATTTCAAGGCACAGTGTCTGACCATCAAAGAGTCTGGTGCCAATTATGCCTATGTTGGAAACCTGGGTGGTTCTGTTATTTCCTTGCTGAAATCCTGTAATACCGTTGGGGCGGATGTGACCTATATGGGCAATATCTGGGCCGGGGATTATCTGACAATTGAGGCAGCAGAAGCCAAAGATTATGTTTTCCCCACAGCAACTCCTTTCTGGGATGCCTATGCACCGGGAATGGATCTGGTATACAAAATCGCCGATATGAGCGGTTTCTCCAAAGATGCCAAACCAACCCATCACTATATTCGTGGTGTCTGTTCTGCTTTTTACATGAAAGAGGCCATGGAGTGGGCCAAGGCAAATGGTGGTCTGACCGGGGCGAATATCAAACAGGGGATGTACGCCAAGAAAGACTGGGTTCCTGCAGGACTTGAAGGTGTTTGTCTGCCTTCAAACTGGACTGCTGATGATCACCGCGGCAGCACCGTGGTTTCTATCAACAAGGGATCTTTTGAAGATGGTGGCGTTAACATCGAGCGTATTGCCGAGATGACCCTGCCACGCCGTGATGACTGGGTTGGTTATTAAGAGTAATCAATCCCTTTGACCAAGAACGGGCCCGTCATCGGGCGGGCCTGTTCTTTCTCTCCAGATACCCCGATGTCCCCTGATATTCTGTGCCAGAGGTTCTGATCAATGAGTAGCGTTACACAGCTGAAAAACCAGACCCAGGAAGATACAATCCTGTCTGTGAATAATATCGAAGTGGTTTTTAACGATGTTATTCTGGTCCTGCGTGGCTTGAACCTGAATGCCAAACGCGGACAGATAACGGCTCTGCTCGGGGCAAACGGGGCTGGAAAGTCGACAACACTCAAGGCCATCGCGGGCTTGCTTGGTTCGGAAGACGGGGAAATTACCCGGGGTGATGTGGTTTATAACGGGGTGGATATCACCCATATGCCCCCGGAAAAAATTGTCCGAAATGGTACCTTTCTGGTGATGGAAGGACGCGGGATTGTCCAGGACATGACCGTTATCGAAAATTTGCGTCTGGGTGCCTTTACCCAGCCTCAGGCCAATGTTGCCGGAGATATCGAGAAGGTCTTTAGCTATTTCCCGCGCCTGAAAGAACGTACCGGTCTGGCCGGGTATCTTTCTGGTGGTGAGCAACAGATGCTGGCCATTGGCCGGGCATTGATGGCACGCCCGAAACTGATCATGATGGATGAACCCTCCATGGGATTGTCGCCGCTGCTGGTCAAGGAAGTCTTTGGTATTATCAAGCGCCTGAACAGGGAGCTGGGAATATCAGTCCTACTGGTCGAACAGAACGCCAACATGGCATTACAGGCGGCTGATTACGGCTATATCATGGAAAATGGCAAGATCGTTCTTGATGGCACCGCCGAAGAGCTGATGAACAACGAAGACGTCAAGGAATTCTATCTTGGTGGTGGAGGGCAGGAGCGCAAGTCCTTTAAAAACATCAAATCTTTCAAACGGCGTAAACGCTGGTTGTAATCTCGCCTGAAAAGGTCGAGGTACAGTTTTTAAAATTGAGTGCGGCCATTGAGGGCCAGGTGACAGGTAATTTGTTATGAGTGATTTTTTTGACCAGAAAGAAACCCGTAACCAGAAAGAGCGTGAGGAAAGCCTTCTGGTCAGACTGCGGGATCTGATATCTTCGGCACAGAAATCTGCTCCCTTTTACAAGGAAACGCTGTCCGGCGTTACAGCAGAAGAGATCACATCTCTTGCAGAGCTGTCACGCTTACCAGTTGTTCGGAAATCCATACTGATTGAACAGCAGCAGGCCCAGGCCCCATTCGGTGGTCTGGGAATGGTACCTGCAGGTGAAATGGCGCGCCTGTTCCTCTCTCCCGGCCCGATTGTCGAGCCCCAGGGCAAAGATGAGGACATCTGGCGCATCGCCCGGGCCTTGTATGCGACCGGCTTTCGCAAGGGCGAGGTCGCCCATAACTGTTTTGCCTATCATTTTACGCCAGCGGGCATCATGTTTGACTATGCGGCAAGAACCCTGGGCTGTGCCGTTTTTCCCGGCGGTGTCGGGCAAACCGAAGGACAGGTCGAGGCGATCAACCGTTTTCAGGCCAGCGGATATATGGGCACGCCTGACTTCCTCAAGATCATTCTGGAAAAGGCCGATGCACTGGGCACGCCGATTACCTCGATCAAGCGGGCTCTGGTCACGGGAGGCCCCTTGTTCCCTGATCTGCGTAAATATTATGAACAGCGCGGTATTACTGTTCTGCAGTGTTATGCAACGGCAGATGTTGGTCTGATTGCCTATGAAAGCCCGGCTTTGCAGGGCATGATCCTCGACGAGGATGTGATCGTTGAAATCGTTCGGCCGGGCACGGGGGATCTGGTCGAAGACGGTGAAGTCGGGGAGGTAGTGGTGACCTGTTTTAATCCCAATTATTCCCTGATCCGTTTCGCCACAGGTGATCTCTCGGCGATTCTGCCGGGACAAAGCCCCTGTGGGCGAACAAACCGCCGGATCAAGGGGTGGATGGGCCGCGCCGATCAGACAACCAAGATCCGCGGCATGTTTGTCCACCCGGAACAGGTCGCCCGGGTTGTCGCCAGCCATGACCAGCTTGTCAAAGCCCGTCTTGAAGTCACGGAACAGGGTGGCAAAGACAATCTGACCTTCCATTGCGAAGTTACAAGCGGCGCTGAGAATGCCGAACTGCAGTCATCCATCGAAGAAGCCATCCGGGTGCACTGCAGATTGCGGGGGGATGTTGTTTTTGCCGCTGTTGGATCGCTGCCAAACGACGGCAAGGTAATCGATGACGCCCGACCCTCGGGCGTTGTGTAAACGGGGTATGCGAACGAAGAAAAGGGCTGTATCCAGTTTGATCTGTGATACAGCCCTTTTCTTGATCAGCTAGATCAACTCAACAGCCAATGCTGTGGCTTCGCCGCCACCGATGCAGAGGCTGGCGATGCCTTTGGTGCCGCCGGTCTGTTTCAGGGCATGGATCAAGGTCACGATCAACCGGGTGCCGGAAGCGCCAATCGGGTGGCCGAGGGCACAGGCCCCGCCATGCACGTTGACTTTTTTATGCGGGAGATTGAGTTCTTTCATCGCGGCCATGGTGACAATGGCAAAGGCTTCGTTGATTTCATAGAGATCAACATCTTCCGACGTCCAGCCTGCTTTATCCAGGGCTTTGGAGATCGCGCCGACAGGGGCCGTGGTGAACCAGCAGGGCTCCTGAGAGTGGGTGGCGTGTGCCTTGATGGTTGCCAGAGGTTTCAGGCCGCGTCTTGTTGCTTCGGACTGGCGCATCAGGACAACAGCTGCTGCCCCGTCGGAAATCGAGGAAGAAGAAGCAGCCGTCACCGTGCCATCGGGGCGGAACGCCGGGCGCAGGTTGGGGATCTTGCTGGTATCGACGGCATAGGGCTGTTCGTCCTGCTCAACAAAGGTTTCACCTTTGCGGTGCTTGACGGTGAGGGGCTCGATTTCGTCTTTGAACAGCCCTGTCTCGGAAGCTTTTCTGGCCCGGTTAAGGCTTTCAATGGCAAAGGCATCCTGTTCTTCGCGGGTGGCGGCATATTTGTCGGCAGTGTTTTCAGCAAAGGTGCCCATCAGGCCACCCTTGTCGAAATAGGCATCTTCAAGGCCATCCATGAACATGTGATCGACGACAGTGCCGTGGCCCATGCGCATGCCACCACGAGCTTTGGGCAGCAGATACGGCGCGTTGGTCATGCTTTCCATTCCACCGGCAACGATGATTTCGACAGATCCTGCGAGCAGCGCATCATGGGCAAGCATGACGGTCTTCATGCCAGAGCCGCAGACCTTGTTCACGGTGGTACAGCCAGCGGAAAGGGGCAAGCCGCCCTTGATTGCGGCCTGACGGGCGGGGGCCTGACCCAGACCTGCGGGCAGGACACAGCCCATCATCACCTCCTGGACATCCTCGGCGGCGATCCCCGCGCGGGTAACCGCGGCCTTGATCGCAACAGCACCAAGATCGGTGGTGGAGAGAGGGGAAAGAGTTCCCTGAAAAGAGCCCATCGGGGTCCGGGCGGCAGAGACGATGACAACGGGATCAGACATGATGTGTTCCACTTTGTTTATAGTCATTTTGAACAAGCGTTTTCGGGACAGGCAGCGCGTCAGGCAAGCCTGACGGAACCGTCAAGGCGAATGGTTGTGCCGTTGAGGAAGGCATTCTCACAGATATGGGCCGCAAGAGCTGCAAATTCTTCAGGTTGGCCAAGGCGTTTCGGGAAAAGGCTCTTTTCAATCAGGGCTTCTTTGACCTTGTCCGACATTCCGGCAACCATCGGGGTTTCCATTACGCCCGGAGCGATGGCAACAACTCGGATGGCGCTACGGGCCAGTTCACGTGAGAGCGGTAAAGTGAGGGAGGCTACACCGCCCTTTGATGCCGCATAAGCGGCCTGCCCGATCTGGCCTTCCCAGGCGGCGATCGAGGCGGTGTTGATGATCACACCGCGTTCACCGTCAACTTCGTCGTAGCTCACCATTCGTTCGGCTGCCAGACGCATGACATTGAATGCGCCGATCAGGTTGATCTCGATGGTTTTTCGGAAAAGATCAAGATCGTGGGCCCCTTCGCGGCCAACCAGCTTGGCACCCGGCGCAATTCCGGCACAGTTCACGACAATGCGGATCGGACCCAGCATCTTTTCAATCATGGATACGGCAGAACGGATTGCATCCGGATCTGTCACATCCGCCGTCACCGCCAGGCCGTCAATATCTGTGGCAACGCGGTTGACACCCTCGTCATTCAGATCAATCAGGCCACACTTTACGCCTTTGTCAGCAAGGTGACGGGCGACAGCTTCGCCCAGGCCCGAGCCACCACCTGTAATCAATGCGGTAAGTCCAGAGAGTTTCATGGCTTTTATCCTTTTATCTTCCTGCTACAGCTTAAGCTGATTTCTTGATCTGTTCTTCCATAACGCGGGCCAGTTTTGACCCCGGTGCTTTGCCAAGAACGCCCGAGATGTACCAGGCGGTCTCGACCAGTTTGGTCAGGTCAACCCCGGTTTCAACGCCCATGCCGTTAAACATGTAGATCACATCCTCGGTGGCGACATTGCCCGAAGCGCCCTTGGCGTAGGGGCAGCCGCCGAGACCGGAAACCGAGGTATCAAAAACCCGAATGCCCAGTTCCCAGGAGGCAAAGATATTGGCCAGAGCCTGACCGTAGGTATCGTGATAATGGCCTGCAAGCTGTTCAATAGGTACAGATTTGGCCACGGTTTCGATCATGCGTTTGGTCAAAAGCGGCGTGCCGATTCCGATGGTATCGCCGAGACTGATTTCGCTACAGCCCATGGCGTGCAGTTCCCGCGAGACTTCCGCGACCTTTTCAGCGGCGATTGGGCCTTCGTAGGGGCAACCAAGAACACAGGACACATAACCCCGGACCCGGATGTTTTCTTTCAGGGCCGTGGCGATAACCGGGGAGAAACGTTCCAGACTTTCCTTGATTGAACAGTTGATGTTCTTCTGGGAAAAGCTTTCGGACGCCGCACCAAATACGGCAATTTCATCAACGCCCGCCTCAATCGCCCGTTCCAGCCCTTTCAGGTTGGGGGTCAGCACGGGGTAGCGCACCCCCGGGCGTTTCTTGATGCCTGTAATAACCTCTGAGGCGTCTGCCATCTGGGGTACCCACTTGGGCGAAACAAAAGCACTGGCCTCAACCGCAGAAAGCCCGGTATCGGACAGGCGTTCGATCAGCTCGATCTTGGCGTCTGTCGGCACCAGATAGGGCTCGTTTTGCAAGCCGTCCCTTGGTCCGACCTCGACGATTTTTACCCTGTCCGGATTTGTCTGGTTTGTTACCGTCATCGGCTATTCCTCCGCTTCCAGTTCAACCAGACTGTCGCCATCATCAACCTGATCGCCTTCCTGGGCGAGGAAGGCTGTGATCTTGCCCTTTACCGGCGCAAGAATGGTGTGTTCCATCTTCATGGCTTCGAGAACCAGCAGCGGAGCGCCACGTTCGACAAGATCCCCGGCAGCGGCAAAGAGCTTGACGATTTTTCCGGGCATGGGCGCGCGCAGGCCACCCGTGTCATCATCGACGTTTTCGGCGGCGACCAGAGGATCAAATAGATCCAGCTGATAATGCGCCCCCTCCAGGAAGATATGGCGTTCCAGCGCGTTGCTGACAACTGCCGCGACGATGCGATGACCGTCGATGTTGGCCGTGACGATATCCCCCATGACGCTTCCGGTGACTTCATATCCGGTTGCACCGATCTGCAGGGCATAGCCTTCGGCATGATAGACTGCGGCCACAAGGTGTGCTTTTTCCCCTGTCATAAAACGCAGCAAACGCGTGGCCCGTCCGCCAAGACGCCAGCCATCCTGGGCAACCCAGGGGGAAAAGGGGTCAGAGGACGAACCATGTGGCGGATGACCAAGAAGTTCGGTCAGAGCTGCAAGAACCAACACGGTATCGGGCAGTGCTTTGGGTGCTGGAAACAGCGCGGCTTTTTCCCGTTCGATCAGACCGGTATCCAGCTTTGCCTTTTTGAAGGGCTCGACCGAAGCCAGTCGGGAGAGGAACGAAACGTTGGTGGTCAGGCCGACAATGCGGGTTTCGCCCAAAGCGCCGATCAAACGATCCAGGGCGCGTTCCCGGGTTTCATCCCAGGAGATCAGCTTGGCAATCATGGGATCATAATGCGGGGAAACGGTTCCTTTTTCCTCGACCCCGGCATCAACCCGGATGTTTTCCGAAGCTTCAGGAAAGGAAAGCCGGGTGAGGTGACCTGTTGCCGGCAGGAAGTCGTTATCGGGATCTTCCGCGTAGATACGGGCTTCAAAAGCGTGGCCGGTCAGGCTGATTTCATCCTGTCTGGCGGGCAGGGGCTCGCCAGCTGCAACACGCAGCTGCCATTCCACCAGATCAAGCCCGGTGATCATCTCTGTCACTGGGTGTTCGACCTGAAGCCGGGTGTTCATTTCCATGAAGTAGAAGTCACCGCTGGGATCAAGCAGGAATTCAACCGTCCCTGCGCCGCGATACCCCACGGCTTCGGCGGCGGCAATAGCTGCCTTGTGCATGGCAGCACGGGTCTGATCGTTCAGGCCAGGGGCAGGGGCTTCTTCGATGACTTTCTGATGACGTCTTTGCGCAGAGCAATCCCGTTCGAACAGATGCACGGTATTGCCGTGATTATCGGCAAACACCTGTATTTCCACATGGCGCGGATTGACGATGAATTTCTCGATCAGGACCCGCTCATCGCCAAAGGCGGCTTTGGCTTCGCGTTGACAGGATGCCAGGGCCGCAGCGAATTCCTTTTCATTGTGGACAATGCGCATCCCCTTGCCGCCACCGCCGGAAGATGCTTTTATCATAACGGGATAGCCGATTGTTTTCGCCTGATTTGCGAGAAGATCAGGTGCCTGATCTTCACCTTCATAACCCGGAGAAAGTGGAACCGCAGCCTCGCGCATCAGGCGTTTGGAGGCTGATTTGTCCCCCATGGCGATTATCGAACTGGCTGGTGGCCCGATAAAAACCACGCCAGATTTGGCACAGCTTTCAGCAAAAGCTGCGTTTTCTGACAGGAAACCATAGCCTGGGTGGATTGCTTCTGCGCCGGTCAGTTTTGCGGCTTCAAGAATACGATCTGCAAGCAGGTAACTTTCAGCGGGGGCAGGCGGGCCGATGTGGATTGCCTCGTCGGCTTCTTTGGCGAAGGGGGCGTCTTTGTCTGCATCAGAATAGACCGCAACAGTTTTAACACCCATAAGACGGGCGGTGCGAATAATCCGCCGGGCAATTTCCCCGCGATTGGCAATCAGGATTTTTTTAAACATCTGTTTATCCTATCTCAGGCAACCCAGGAGGCTTTGCGTTTTTCAAAAAAGGCGGTCAGTCCCTCGCGCGCTTCTGGCGCGAGCCGCTGACGGGCAATCAGTTCTGCCGTTTCGCCCATCAACTTTTCATCAAGCTGGCGATTGGAAACGCTGCGGATCAGATCCTTGGCAACATCAACAGCATCCGGTGCGGCGAGTTTCAAAGCCGCGAGAATCTCGGTAATCATCACATCCAGCTGGTCATCCGCACAGCTCTCATGGACAAAGCCGATTTCCCGCGCCCGCTCGGCCCGGATGACTTCGGCTGTGAGGAAATAACGTCGGGCCTGACGTTCTCCCATCGCAGCAACGACGTAAGGGGCGATAGTTGCCGGAACCAGACCAAGTTTTACCTCGGACAGGCAGAACTTGGCGTGCTCCCCGGCGATTGCGATATCTGCCGCAGCGGTTAATCCGACGCCGCCACCAAAGGCCGCGCCCTGTACCCGGGCAATAACCGGCTTGCTGCAATGGGCAATGGCCTGGAGCATCTTTGCCAGCTTGAGCGCGTCCTGACGGTTTTCTTCCTCGGAGAAGGTGGCGGCCCGTTTCATCCAGCCCAGATCTGCCCCGGCGGAAAAGCTTTTGCCCCGTCCGGCCAGGACGATGGCCCGAACGGAGATGTCTTTGCCGAGAGTGGTAAAGGCGTCTGTCAGCTCTGCGATCATTACTTCATCAAGCGCGTTATGAATATCCGGACGGTTCATCCAGACCCAGGCCGCAGCTTCGCGAATTTCGATTTCAAGTGTTTGATAACTCATGGCATTACATCCTGAAGACACCAAACTTGGTGTCGCTGATCGGGGCGTTGAGAGAAGCGGACAATCCAAGTGCCAGAACCCGCCGGGTCCGGGCCGGGTCAAACACCCCGTCATCCCAGAGCCGGGCAGAGGCGTAGTAAGGCGAGCCCTGTTCTTCAAACATATCGAGCATGGGTTGTTTGAACCTGGCTTCTTCATCCGCAGACCAGCTGTCACCCTTGGCTTCGATGTTGTCCCGCCGCAGGGTTGCCATAACAGAAGCGGCCTGTTCGCCGCCCATGACGGAAATGCGCGAATTTGGCCACATCCAGAGGAAACGCGGCTGATAGGCACGGCCACACATGCCGTAGTTTCCGGCGCCAAAGCTGCCGCCGATGAGAACGGTGAATTTGGGAACTGCCGCCGTTGCCACTGCTGTCACCATCTTGGCACCGTCCTTGGCAATGCCACCGGACTCGTATTTGCGACCAATCATAAAGCCCGAGATATTCTGCAAGAACACCAGCGGAATACCACGCTGGGCACAGAGTTCGATAAAGTGGGCGGCTTTCTGGGCGCTTTCGGAAAAGAGAATACCGTTGTTGGCAACGATCCCGACCGGATAACCCCAGATGCGGGCAAAACCACAGACAATGGTGGTGCCGTATCGCGCTTTGAATTCATCAAAACGGGAGCCATCGACAATGCGCGCGATAACTTCGCGGACATCGTAGGGGGTTTTCAGATCGCTTGGCACCACACCATAGATCTCTTTGGGATCATAAAGCGGCTCTTCCGGTTTGCTCAGATTGAGCTGGTTCGGTTTTTGCCAGTTGAGATTGGCGACGACATGCCGGGCGATGGTCAGGGCATGGGCGTCATTTTCTGCAAGGTGATCTGCAACCCCGGACAGGCGGGTATGGACATCTGCCCCGCCAAGGTCTTCAGCCGAGACAACCTCGCCTGTCGCTGCTTTGACCAGTGGTGGACCCCCCAGAAATATCGTGCCCTGTTCCTTGACGATAATGGTCTCGTCTGACATGGCCGGAACATAGGCTCCGCCTGCGGTACAGGAACCCATAACAACAGCGATCTGGGGAATGCCTTTTGAGGACATCTGGGCCTGATTGTAGAAGATCCGGCCAAAGTGATCGCGATCGGGAAAAACCTCGTCCTGGTTCGGCAGATTGGCACCACCGGAATCAACCAGATAGACACAGGGCAGGCGGTTTTCCAGTGCAATTTCCTGCGCCCGCAGATGCTTTTTCACCGTGAGGGGATAGTAAGTTCCCCCCTTTACCGTGGCATCGT
This sequence comes from Kiloniella laminariae, assembly GCF_027214005.1. Lineage (GTDB taxonomy): Bacteria > Pseudomonadota > Alphaproteobacteria > Kiloniellales > Kiloniellaceae > Kiloniella > Kiloniella laminariae_A. Next base: position 36,792 of record NZ_JAPWGY010000008.1, on the reverse strand, counting down.
TGGCCAGGATCATACACTCAACACCAGAGATCAGCCCAATCCCGGCAATCACCCCCGCTGCCGCGATATTGGCATCGTACATGCCATGGGCTGCGATCGGTGCAATCTCGAGAAAAGGCGATCCGGGATCTAGCAGGGCTTCAACCCGTTCGCGCGGCAGCATCTTGCCACGGGCCAGATGCTTTTCGCGGGCGTGGTCTGGGCCACCTTTGGCGGTTTCTGCCAGAACCGAGTTCAGTTGATCAACCAGTCCCTGCATATGGGCCGCGTTGGTTTTAAAACTCTCGGATCTCGGTGAGATCTTGGAACGGATAACCGACATCAGGCTGTCTCCCCGAAGAGTTCACGGCCAATCAGATACCGGCGGATTTCATTGGTACCCGCCCCGATTTCATAGAGCTTGGCATCCCGCCACAGACGCCCGGTCGGATAGTCATTGATATAGCCATTGCCACCAAGAACCTGGATTGATTCACCAGCCATCCATGTGGCCTTTTCAGCAGAAAAGAGAATTGCTCCGGCAGCATCCTTGCGGGTGGTTTCCCCACGATCGCAGGCCTGACCGACGGCATAGACATAGGCACGGGTTGCATTCCATGTGGCATAGATATCCGCAAGCTTGCCCTGCATCAGCTGGAATTCACCGATGGCCTGGCCGAACTGTTTGCGCTCGTGGACATAGGGAATGATCACATCGAGACAGGAAGACATGATCCCAAGCGGCCCGCCGGAGAGAACTGCACGCTCGTAATCCAGACCGGACATCAAAACACGCACACCCCCGTTCAGTTGACCAAGGATGTTTTCTTCGGGGACTTCACAGTTATCAAACACCAGCTCGCCTGTATTCGAGCCTCTCATGCCAAGTTTGTCGAGTTTCTGGGCGACAGAAAATCCGGGGAAATTCTTTTCCACGATAAAGGCGGTAATGCCTTTTGCCCCTAAGTCAGGATCAGTTTTGGCATAGATCACCAGAGTATCGGCATCAGGGCCGTTGGTGATCCACATCTTGGTCCCGTTGAGCACATAGCGGTCGCCTTTTTTCTCGGCTTTGAGTTTCATGGAAACCACGTCTGATCCGGCACCGGGTTCAGACATGGCCAAGGCACCGACGTGTTCGCCAGTAATCAGCTTGGGTAGGTATTTCTGTTTCTGGGCGTCGGTGCCGTTGCGTTTGATCTGGTTGACACAAAGGTTTGAATGCGCGCCGTAGGAAAGGCCGACAGAGGCCGAAGCGCGGCTAAGCTCTTCCATGGTGACGATGTGGGCGAGGTATCCCATACCGCTGCCGCCGAACTCTTCAGCCGCGGTGATACCAAGAAGTCCGAGATCACCCATTTTGCGCCAGAGATCCATCGGGAACTCGTTGCTGCTGTCTATCTCAGCGGCGCGTGGGGCAATCTCGGCCTCGGCAAAGGCCTTGACGCTGTCGCGCAGCATGTCGATTTCTTCACCGAGATGAAAGTTCAGGCTGGGGAAATTATGGCCGGTGCTCATGTTCTGCTTCTCCGCTTACGGACGTTTGATCAATTGTGACAGAGCTTGAGGAATTAATGTATGGAAATTCTGGCTCTGTGTTTTTGTTAGTACGGTCAGTTTGTTTTGTTCTTTTGCAGTCGGCCGATTGTTGCGGCGACATCTGGCGTGTTTTCCATTCGCATAAAGGTACCCTGACCTGCGGCGATATGAACTTCGCTGCCGTCACTTTGCCGGGCGAAAACATCCATTCTGGCTATGGTGACCCGTCTGCCGGGGCGCAGGACTGTTCCGGTCGCGCGCAGGCTTACACCCGCACCCGGCGCCATCATGTTGATCTTGTATTCAACTGTCAGCATGGAATCACCTGCATTGATCAGTGTATAGCTGGCAAAACCGCCGGCATAATCCGCCATGGCTCCGATTACACCGCCTTGGAAAAAACCGTGGTGCTGGGCCAGTTCATCCCGGAAGGGGAGGATCATCTCGACATGGCCGGGCTCAATGACGCTGAACTCGGCCCCCAGCGTTTTGCCAAATCCGGAATAGTGATAACTGTCCATGACCAGCTGTTTGTAATCCGGGTTTGGTGGATCGAACCTCTTTGTCATCTTCCCCTCGCTCCTGTCAGTCAGTTCCTGACGTGTTTGTCCTGTTGATCGCCCTGTTCGGGTTCTGTGGGTTTCCTGCGCTCAGGATCCCGTATCTTTTTTCAATTTTTCGAGTTCGCTTATCCGGATCAGTGCGACGCTTTCAACGTCGGCAAGCTCTTTCAGTGTTTCTTCTATATCCCGGCGTTTCTGTTCCAGTTCGGCTTTTCGTTCATTGATACGTTGCATCAGGATCTGCAATTGGCGGTTTTCTCCCGGGGCGTGATCATACATTTCGATGATCTCCCTGATTTCTGCCAGGGAAAACCCCAGGCGTTTGCCACGAAGGATCAGCTTTACCCGGGTCCGGTCACGCGGGGTATAAAGTCGCTTGCGCCCGTGTCTGCGCGGGTTGATCAGCTTCTCGTCTTCATAGAACCTCAAGGTCCGGGTTGTAATCCCGAACTCGGCTGTCAGCTCCGTGATGGTGAAATAGCTTCTATCTGTCATTTTTCAATTTTTTACGCATCTTACGTAAAGGTCAAGAATATTTTAATATAGTATAAATAACATATAGTTGAGTAAATAATTGTTTCCGATTTTCATTGGTAATGTATGAGTTTCAAGGAGAATCGGCCAGTTGTACTTTCTTTAAGCAGGGGCTTGGAAGGAATAACTTTTATCCATAGTATTATGGGACCAATGAGGGGCCTGGATTTGACTGATACCATTCTGGATAGCTGGCAATCCTGTGCCAATAAAGACAGCTTCATACCTATTATCCCTGATGGATGTCGTGATCTTATTTTGAAATTCACGGGAAATGGTAAACCCGGCTGGTTTGCTTCTCCCCTGCAGGATCAAACACATAAGGTGGCCGTGACGGCAGGTGTCTTTATGAAAGGCTATCGTCTGCATCCGGCTTTACGCATTCAGGAAAACGAAATTCTGGCACAGATTGAGGGCAAGGTCCCGACGGCCGATGAGATCCGTTGTCTGCTTGAAGATTTCGCGGCTGTTGAAACTGCGGCAGAGGAGGCCTTGATTTGCCTGGCTTCAGACGTTGGTACGGTGGAACAGGCTTCGAGGCTTTTGGGGCTGAGCCAACGAAGCCTGCAAAGATTACTGCAAGAGCAAACGGGACGCCCACCGTCCTTTTGGCTCCAGCTGGCACGGGTTAGAAAAGCAGCCCGGCGTGTAAGAGAGGCAATTTCTCTTGCCGAGCTGGCTTACCTGTCTGGCTTTTCTGACCAGGCGCATATGACCCGTGAGTTTCAGCGCTGGTTCGGGATCAGTCCCTTGAAGATGCGGTGTGGTGGTGAGGAGTTTGAGCAACTGCACGTACCAGCATACGCTTGAGGATACAATCTGTTCTCGCTATTCAATCTGCTGTTGCTTAACCTGATATAGGGCAGACCGAGCTACAGATTTCAATTAAAAAACCGTTGGGATCTCCCACATAGGCGGTTGTTTGTCCCCAGGGCATTTCTTCAACCTTCTGGACAAGTGTCGCCCCTGCCTTGATTGCAGTCTCTAGCGCCAGAGGTACATTTTCAGTTTCAAAAGCAATCTCGAAGACAGGGCGACTGATATCTGGTCGATCTGGAGATTTCCCCAGCTGTTCCATCAATTTGCGTGAAGAGAATGACAGGGTGGTTGATCCTGTTTCCAGCTCACCATAGTCCCCGCTTTCGTGGCGCATTTTTTCAGTGAAGCCAAAAGCCTTTATATAGAAATCGAGTGTTTCTGAGACGTTATCTACATAGAGAATTGTGTATCTTAGGTGCATGGAACCGTTCCTGATAAAAATAGGATTTTACGATGAAACAGTCTTCGCAGAAGCGCAGTTCGTTTGTCTTGAATAAATACGACAAAAAGTTCTTTGTCTTCACAGATAAGACAGGCTTCGTAAAAGTGACATGAAACTGAAATTCAGATGACACCAAGAAGCTTCATAGCAGGAGAATAGATTGAAATAGTGTCCGGAGCTTTACTAATGAACTATCTTGCCAAATCAGCCAGCCTGGCGGTTATTGCCTTATGCATGGCGAGCCCCAGCCTGGCTGTTGAAGGCTTTAGCCGTCTTTCGAGCCTTCCTGTCTACAAGAACCTGCCAAAAGGCAATGAGCTGGTGACGGAAACCGGTGCTGAAATTATCACTTCTGCAATGAACGGCACAATGCTGGTCTATACAGACTCTGCGCTCGAAGCGATTGGCAAGGTAAATATCTTTGACCCGGCCAGTCCCAAAGCAGCTGGTGTAATCATGGTTGGCGGGGAGCCCACCTCGGTTACGGTAAAGGGCAATTACGCTTATACAGGTGTTAATACCTCAAAAAGCTATAAAGAGCCTTCCGGTTATCTTGCCGTTATCGATCTGACAACCGACAAGATTGCTGCCAAATGCGATGTTGCCGGGCAGCCTGATTCCGTTGCCTTGAGTCCCGATGGCAAATACCTGGCCGTGGCCGTTGAAAACGAGCGGGATGAAGAGCTGAACGACGGTTTGCTGCCTCAGGGACCTGCCGGACATCTGGCAACGTTTGCTGTTAGCGATGAAGGCAACCTTTCAAACTGCAAGGCAGTCACCATAACTGATCTGACTGGATTGGCCGAAATTGCACCATCTGATCCAGAACCGGAATTTGTTTCGATTAACAGTAAAAACCAGGCTGTGATCACACTTCAGGAAAACAACCACATTGCACTGGTTGATCTGGAGAATAATAAAATCATTCGCCATTTTTCTGCTGGGACCTCGACAGTTTCCGGTGTTGATTCCTCTAAGGACAAGTCTATTTCATTGACCGATGATCTGACTGATATACGGCGGGAACCTGATGCTGTTTCCTGGATTGATGACAACCGTTTCGTGACAGCAAATGAGGGCGATTACAAAGGCGGATCAAGAGGGTTTACTGTCTTTTCTACAGCAGGCGATGTTCTTTATGACAGCGGCGCGCTCACTGAAGAGCTTGCTGTTTCGATGGGGCAATACCCGGAAAAACGATCCCATAAAAAGGGAACAGAACCTGAAGGTGTGACGGTAGGAACCTTTGGCAAGGACCGCCTGGTCTTTGTTGGCCTGGAGCGCGCCAATCTGGTCGGTGTTTTCCATGATGTAGAAACATCCGGTATGCCGAATAATCGTCTGGATCTGGTTCAGGGGCTTCCAAGTGGTGGAGTAGGGCCCGAGGGCATTGTTGCAATTCCAGAGCGGGGGCTGCTGGTTATTGCCAATGAAAAAGATAACGCCGAGGACGGGTACCGCTCTAACGTAACAATCTATAAACAGGGCAATGAGGGTGCTGTTCTGCCACAGATTGTTTCTGTCGATGGTCCCGATGGTAAACCCATTGGCTGGGGCGCCTTGTCCGGCCTGACAGCCAACCCGAGCGACCCGAGCATTCTTTACGCGGTTAATGACAGTTTCTATTCAACCGCTGATATTTTCACCCTTGATGTGTCCGCCAGCCCGGCCCGTATTGTCACTGCCCGTCGCCTGACCAAAGATGGCAAGCCAATGGAGAACCTGGATCTGGAAGGCATAGCAGCCGCAGAAGATGGATCATTCTGGGTTGTGTCAGAAGCAAAGCCGGAAAAACGCCAAAGCCAGTTGTTACATGTTTTACCAACGGGTCAGGTGATAAAAGAGATCGCTTTGCCTGAAGCTGTCGAAGCCCAGATGCTCAAGCACGGTTTAGAAGGTGTAGCCTTGGCAGATGATCAGCTTTACATCGCAGTTCAGCGAGAATGGAAAGATGATCCAAAGGGTTACAGTAAAATCCTCTCCTATGACATTAATAAAAATATCTGGGGTGTTCTGGCCTATCGTCTTGATAAACCCGAAAGCCCGGCTGGTGGCTGGGTTGGTTTGAGCGAGATTACCAGCCTGGGCAATGGCGAGTTGGCCATTGTCGAGCGTGACAACAAAGGCGGTGAGGATGCTGCAATCAAACGCCTTTACCGGGTCTCTGTTCGCCACACCAAACCGGTGCCTGTTGGCACCAAAGAAATCCCGGTTCTGGAAAAAGAACTGATCCGCGATCTTCTGGTGGATATGAAAACATCTAAAGGCTGGACACCGGACAAGATTGAAGGCCTGACGGTTGCTGCAGATGGAACGGTTTATGCCGTTACCGACAACGACGGGGTGGATGATTCCAACGGGGAAACACTGTTCATGAACCTTGGTCCGGTGAATAAGGTGCTTGCACAAAACTGATTTATTCAACAGCCGATTTTTGCCTTAATTATTCGGCCGTAACTAGACGTAACAAGCCCTGATCTTCTGGTCAGGGCTTGTTACGTTATGTATCAGGCAGGAAGACCTTGCGGGCTGCTGTGACCTTTTCGACGATAAAATCGACCGTGGCCCGGATGCGGGCAAAGCCCTGGAGGTCGGCATGATAGATCAGCCAGAAGGTACGCATGATTTTGACTTCCTCGCGCAGGATCGGCACCAGATTTTCATGATTGTCGGCCATGAAACAGGGCAGGATACAGATCCCGGCCCCGGTGGCGGTGGCATGCATCTGGGCGATCAGGTTGGTACTGCGTAGTTGGGGGCGCAGTTCCTTGCCAACCTGAGGAACATAGTCCAGTTCGGGGGAGAAAATCAGGTCTTCGATGTAACCAACCAGTCTGTGGCTCTGGAGCTGGTCTTTACTGGTGATCGGCCCGCGACGTTTAAGGTATTCTGGTGAAGCGTAAAGCCCAAGGCGATAATCTGTCAGTTTTCTGGAACGCAGGCGGCCTTCGGTCGGGCGGCTGAGGCCAATGGCGATATCAGCTTCACGTTTTGACAGACTGAACATGCGGGGCATGGCGACCAGATCAATCTCCAGACCGGGGTGCGCCCGGCAGAGATCGCAAATCCGGGGGGCCAGGAAATAACTGCCAAATCCATCCGGTGCGCCTATCCTCACGGCTCCGGTCAAGGTCAGATCAGCCCCGGCCAACTCGTTTTGAACACCCATGGCAACCGTCTCCATGGACTCAGCAGCGCCAAGCAGGCGTTGGCCGATTTCCGTCAGGGCATAACCCTGTGGACCACGCTCGAACAGAGTGGCGTTGAGCGCGTTTTCAAGCGCCTGTATCCTCCGACTGACAGTGGTGTGATCCACTTTCAGACGTTTGGCAGCTATGGTGAGCTTGCCGGTTCTGGCCACAGCCAGAAAAGGGCGAAGATCATTCCAGTCAAAAGTCGGGTTCATAATTGCATTTTCGCACACTGGTTTGTTGCTATTACCTATAGCTGTGCAAAAAAAACAATGCAAGTCTCTGTGGTAAGTTCTTATGCGTGGGGCTTCGTAGAAGGAGTCTCGGCATCTCAGGGAATACTCTCTGACCGACAGGAACACCTGGATAACCAATTGTCAGATGATCGAAGACCAGAACATTTGTTTCTGTCGGTCCTGACTTCTCACAGTAAAGGAGATGCGGATATGACCGCTGAACTCTATCACCTGATTGGTGGTAAAAAAGTAAAAGGCACTTCTGGTCGTTTCAGCGATGTGTACTGGCCAATGACAGGCGAAGTTGCTGCAAGAGTTCCGCTGGCTTCAGCCGCCGAATTGCGCGCCGCTGTCGAGAATGCCAAGGCTGCACAACCTGCCTGGGCTGCGACCAACCCGCAGAAACGCGCCCGCGTCATGATGAAGTTTCTACAGCTGGTTGATACTCACTATGACGAGCTTGCTGAAATGCTGTCGCGCGAACATGGCAAGACCATTCCCGACGCCAGAGGCGATATCCAGCGTGGTCTGGAAGTTGTTGAATTTGCCTGTGGAATTCCGCATCTGCAGAAGGGTGAATTCACCGAAGCTGCAGGCCCGGGAATCGATATGTTCTCTATGCGTCAGCCGCTTGGTGTCGTTGCAGGGATTACGCCTTTCAACTTCCCGGCGATGATCCCGATGTGGAAATTTGCGCCAGCGATCGTTTGTGGCAATGCCTTTATTCTCAAGCCGTCAGAGCGTGATCCTTCCCTGCCGTTGCGTCTGGGTGAACTGATGCTTGAGGCTGGCTTGCCTGCAGGTATTCTCAACGTGGTCAACGGCGACAAAGAGTCTGTGGATGCCATTCTTGATGATGAAGATATCCGCGCAGTTGGTTTTGTTGGTTCGACACCGATTGCCGAGTACGTTTACACCCGCGCAACAGCGAATGGCAAACGCGCCCAGTGTTTCGGTGGCGCCAAAAACCATATGATTATCATGCCTGACGCCGACATGGATCAGGTTGCCGATGCCCTGATCGGTGCCGGATATGGTTCTGCAGGTGAGCGCTGCATGGCAATTTCTGTTGCTGTACCTGTTGGCGAAGAAACCGCAGATCGTCTGATTGCCAAGCTGACCCCCCGGGTTGAAAGTCTCAGGATCGGTCTTTCAACAGACCCTGATGCCGATTTTGGGCCTCTGGTAACAGCCGAAGCCGTTGAACGTGTTAAAGGCTATGTGAATATTGGTATTGAAGAAGGTGCCAAACTTGTTGTCGACGGTCGTGACTTCGTCATGCAGGGCTACGAAAAAGGCTTCTACATGGGCGGGTGCCTGTTTGATAATGTGACCCCGGATATGCGTATCTACAAGGAAGAGATCTTTGGCCCCGTACTTTCCGTGGTTCGTGCCAAGGATTACGACGAAGCGTTGCGTCTGCCAAGTGAACATGAGTATGGCAACGGTGTTGCGATCTATACCCGTGATGGTGATACCGCCCGTGACTTCATGACCCGGGTAAACGTCGGCATGGTTGGCGTGAACGTGCCGATCCCTGTTCCTTTGGCTTACTACACATTCGGGGGCTGGAAGCGTTCCGGTTTTGGCGATCTGAACCAGCATGGTCCCGATGCGATCCGTTTTTATACCAAAACCAAGACGGTTACGTCACGCTGGCCTTCCGGAGTGAAAGAAGGCGCGGAGTTTTCTATCCCGACGATGGGGTAATACAAAAAAAACAGGGGGCGATCCGTCAGGTCGTCCCTTGTTATTGTATATATCGCCGTTGAGTAACTGGAATAATCATGACCGGGCAGGAAAAACGCAATGAGCCAGCTTGACCTATTTGAATTAAACGAAGATCAGCGTGCCATTCAGGAAATGGCACAGGATTTTTCTCGCGACAAGATCGCTCCTTTTGCCCTGGAATGGGATGAAAAAGAACATTTTCCCGTCGATGTCATGCGCGAAGCTGCCGCATTGGGTATGGGCGGTATTTATGTCCGGGATGATGTCGGGGGAACGGGTCTTGGCAGGCTGGATGCAGCTTTGATTTTTGAAGCGTTGGCAAGCGGCTGTCCGGCTGTTTCGGCTTTTATCTCGATCCATAACATGGCTTCCTGGATGATTGACCGCTTTGGAACCGAAGCACAACGTCAAAAATGGCTACCATCCATGATGACGATGGATTTGATTGCAAGTTATTGCCTGACAGAACCCTCTGCAGGGTCTGATGCTGCAGCCCTAAAGACCAAGGCTGTCCGTGAGGGGGATGATTTTGTTCTTAACGGGACCAAGCAGTTTATTTCCGGGGCTGGTACCTCTGATCTCTATCTGGTGATGGCCCGGACGGGTGGTGATGGGGCAGGGGGTGTTTCCTGCTTTCTGGTTCCCAAGGATGCGCCGGGTGTTTCCTTTGGGGCGAACGAGAAGAAAATGGGCTGGAAGGCCCAACCAACTCGTACAGTCATCCTGGAAGATGCCCGGATCCCGGCCGAGAACATGATCGGTGAAGAAGGGCAGGGCTTCAAGATTGCCATGATGGGGCTTGATGGGGGACGCCTGAATATTGGCGCCTGCTCTCTCGGCGGAGCTCAGGCTGCACTCGACAAAGCCGTTACCTATATGGGCGAACGCAAGGCTTTTGGCAAAAACCTGGCCCAGTTCCAGGCGCTGCAGTTCAAGGTTGCAGATATGCTCACCGAACTGGAAGCTGCAAGAACACTACTCTATAAAGCTGCCTGCAAGCTCGATGCAAAAACCCATGATGCCACCCGCTGGTGCGCCATGGCCAAACGTTTTGCCACAGACACCGGGTTTTCTGTCGCGAACGAAGCACTGCAAATCCACGGTGGGTATGGATATCTTGCTGACTATGGGGTTGAAAAAATTGTGCGTGATCTGAGAGTCCATCAGATCCTTGAGGGGACGAACGAAATCATGCGCCTGATCATTTCCCGTGATCTTCTCAAGGGAGGTCAGGCATGACTGATGAGCTGATTGTCCGTCAGGAGGGAGCTGCAGGCCGTATAACCCTGAACCGCCCCAAGGCATTAAATGCGCTGACACTCGATATGGTTCACGGCATGTTGGCCGCACTGGAACGCTGGCAGACGGATGAAACCGTGCGGGTTGTTATTGTCGACGGGGCCGGTGAACGCGGTCTTTGTGCTGGCGGTGATATCAGGGCACTTTATAAATCTGCCCAGGAAAAAGATGGTCTTGCTCAAAAATTTTGGGCGGATGAATACCGTTTAAATGCCCTGATCGCCAACTATCCCAAACCATATATTGCTGTTATGGATGGCATCGTCATGGGCGGTGGTGTCGGTGTATCGGCCCACGGCAGTAACCGGATTGTGACAGAGCGTTCCATGATCGCCATGCCGGAAACGGCTATCGGGCTTTTTCCGGATGTTGGTGGTAGCTGGCTTCTTGCCAATGCACCGGGAGAAATCGGTAGCTATCTTGGATTGACAGGTCACCGGATCGGAGCCGTTGATGCGATTTATGCCGGACTGGCCGATGTTGAGGTTTCAAGTGACCGCCTGCCACGCCTGATTGAGACCCTGATCGCTGCAGATTATGGTATGGATAGCAGGAACGATGTAGATACCCTTATACGAGGCTTTGTCAGCTCCAATTCACAGCCCCCACTCGCGGCTTCACGCGGCCTCATAGATGATGTCTTTTCCTTTGACAGGATCGAAGACATCCTTGCTGCAGCAGAAAGGCTAGGGACTGACTGGGGAGATGAACTGGTCAAGACATTACGGGGGCGGGCTCCCCATTCCCTGAAGGCGACCTTGGCTGCCCTGCGTAAAGCCCGTAATCTTGGGGGAATTGAAGACGTGCTTGATATGGAATATCGGCTTGCCCTGAGAATGTTCGCCTTGCCTGATTTTTCCGAAGGTGTGCGTGCAGCAGTCATCGACAAAACCGGAGATCCCAAATGGTCTGTCGCTGCGGTTGAAGATGTTCAGGATGAAGCGGTTGAAGTGTGCTTTGACAGCCTTGGTGACAAAGAGCTGGGCTTAAGCACCAGACTGGTCCGATAAATCAGGTTAAGAAGGAAGTACTATTATGAAAACAGTTGCGTTTATCGGTTTGGGAAACATGGGCGGGCCTATGGCTGCCAATCTGGTCAAGGCCAAATATAGTGTTAAGGGCTTCGATCTTTCCGAAGAGGCCAAGGCGCATTCCAAAAGCCAGGGCGTAGACATTGTCAGCTCTGTCGAAGAAGCCGTTACCACAGCTGACGCCGTTATCACCATGTTACCTGCTGGCAAGCACCTGCTTGCCGTTTACGAAGGCGCCCTCAAGGCAGCTAAAGCGGGAACACTCTTCATTGACTGTTCGACAATTGATGTTGATAGCGCCAGAACAGCCCATCAGGCTGCCACTAAAGCATCGATGCTTTCCCTGGATGCGCCAGTTTCTGGTGGCGTGGGCGGAGCAACAGCAGGAACCCTGACCTTCATGGCAGGAGGCAGCAAGGCTGCTTTTGACAAGGCGCAGGAACTGCTGAGCGTTATGGGTGGCAAGATTGTTCACTGTGGTGGTGATGGCAATGGCCAGGCCGCGAAGATCTGCAACAACATGATCCTTGGAATTTCCATGATTGCTTCTGCAGAAGCCTTCAATCTGGCGGAAAAACTGGGACTGGATCATCAGGCCTTGTTTGATGTTGCATCGACATCCTCGGGCCAGTGCTGGTCAATCAACAGCTACTGTCCGGTGCCAGGGCCTGTGCCGACCAGCCCGGCCAATAATGATTACAAACCGGGCTTTGCCGCGGCATTGATGCTCAAGGATCTCAAGCTTTCTCAGGAAGCGGCCAAATCGAGCGGTGTGTCGACACCTTTGGGGGCCCATGCTGAAGAACTTTATCAGCTCTTCAACAACGAAGGCGGCGCAACGACAGATTTTTCCGGTATTATCAAGTTTCTCAAAGGCGAGAAATAAGGTAGATTACTGTCTGTCCAGTGTCCCTGGTACCAAAAAAAATAATCCTGCGGGGAAAGAGTAATGTTACGTCAGGGGCCAAGCTATGAATCTGTTCAAGAGGCTTTTATCTGGGAAATTCCGGACAACTACAACATTGGTGTAGATGTCTGTGACAAATGGGCTGAGCGTGAGCCGGAGCGGCTTGCACTCAGCTTTATTGATACGGTCGGACAGGTTAGTGACTATTCTTTTGGCGATTTAAAAAAACTCTCAAACCGCTTGGCGAACCTGCTCGGAGGCAGTGGAATTGTTCGTGGTGACAGGATCGCCATTCTGCTTCCTCAATCTCCTGAAACCGCATTTTCCCATATTGCAGCTTATAAAATGGGCTGTATCGCCATTCCGTTATTTATGCTTTTTGGTGTCGAGGCACTTGAATATCGTTTATCAAATTCTGGGGCGCGGGTGGTTATTACCAATGCCGACGGTGTACGTAAACTCGCAGAAATCAGGGACCGTTTGCCAGAACTGGAACTTGTCCTGTCAATCGATGGCCCGCTTGATGGAGCCAGAGATCTGCATCGGGAAATTGCAGAACAGTCAGAGCGTTTTACACCCGTCATAACCCGGGCAGATGATCCGGCCGTGATTATCTATACATCCGGCACAACCGGGCAACCCAAAGGCGCGCTCCATGCGCACAGGGTCTTGCTCGGGCATTTGCCCGGGGTCGAGATGTCGCATGATTTCTTTCCTCAACCGGGAGATAAAATCTGGACCCCGGCGGACTGGGCCTGGATTGGCGGTTTGCTGGATGTGTTGCTCCCCGCGTTACATCACGGTGTAACAGTGGTGGCCCGGCGATTTGAAAAATTCACTGCAGAAGCAGCTTTTGATCTTTTAGAACAGCAGAATATTCGCAATGCCTTTATCCCGCCGACAGCATTGAAAATGATGCGGACTGTGAAAGAGCCGGAAAAGCGCTGGAATCTCCAGATGCGCTCTATCGCGTCTGGAGGGGAAACGCTTGGCACAGAATTGCTTGACTGGGGCCACAAGACTTTTGGCCTGACGATCAATGAATTTTATGGTCAGACAGAATGCAATATGATCGTTTCATCCTGCGCCAAGATCATGTCTGCCCGCCCGGGCATTATGGGACGTGCCGTCCCTGGGCATGAACTGGCAATTGTTGACGACAAGGGGATAGAGCTTCCGACTGGTCAGCTTGGAAATATCGGCGTCAAGAGCCCGGACCCGGTTATGTTCCTGCAGTACTGGAACAACCCTGAAGCAACCGCACAAAAATTTGCAGGGACCTGGTTACTCACGGGCGATACCGGCATTCTGGATGATCAGGGCTGGATCCAGTTTGTTGGCCGGGATGATGATGTAATTACCTCCTCGGGGTATCGTATCGGGCCGGGAGAGATCGAAGACTGCCTTATCGCTCATCCCGCCGTGCGTATGGCCGGGGTAGTGGGCAAACCCGATCCGCAGCGAACGGAAATAGTAAAAGCTTTTGTGGTCCTGAACGAGGGCTATAGCGAAAGCCCGGAGCTGGTCAAAGAAATCCAGACCTTTGTCAAAAGCCAGCTTGCTGCACATGAATACCCGCGTGAAGTCGCTTTTGTTGCAGAATTACCCATGACCACTACAGGCAAGATTATCCGCCGGGAATTGAGAACTCTAGGATGATGCTCAACTCATTTAATTAACCAGCTATGCAGTACTTCATATAATCGGTTCTGTTTTTTGATTGTGTCGTTTCCTGCGGTATTGGTCTGAAGAGAGTTTTCCTTAATTACGCAAAAATGATCGGTTTTTTTTGACATGCTGGGGCAAGACACACGAGCAGAAATGTTGCTGGACTGAAATGCTGTTGGTATTTCATTTCCTATTGCTGAACTTCTGATAATGTCAGCACCGCATCAGTAAAGGCCTCCGGGGCTTCTTGCGGCAGATTATGGCCCGTGCCCTCTATGATCCGACGCTCATAGAATCCTGAGAAAAGCAGTCGATCTATATCCTCCTCTACAGGTGGGTCGACCCCATCATCCTGTCCCTGAAGCACAATACATGGTGTAGAAATACCGGGTTGAGCGGCCAAACGTTCTTCGATCCGATGGTAGGCAGGATCACCAAGAATACCACCAAAACGGTGCCGATAAGAATGAATTACGATTTCCACGAAGTCCGGATTGTCAAATGAAGGAGACGTTTTAGCCCAGGTCGCCTCATTAAACCTCCAGCTTGGTGACCAGAGCGACCAGATATGATGGCATAGTTCACGTCTGTTCTGCGTTAATCCGGTCCGTCCTCGTTCACTGTGGAAGTAATACATATACCAGTAGCGGGCTTCTTGGGCCGCTGGAGCTGGTTTCCAGGCATTTGCAATATCTTGAATGTTGTAACCCTTGCCGCAACTCACCAGGCCACGAACGCGTTCCGGCCAGAGTGCGGCGACAATGCAGGCCGCTCGTCCACCCCAGTCATATCCACCAAGCAAGGCATTTTTTATCGAAAGCGCGTCCATAAAGGCCAGAAGGTCTGCGCCGAGCGCAGCTTGCTCGCCAGAGCGCATCGTGTCAGTGGAAAGGAAGCGAGTTGGGCCATAGCCGCGAAGATATGGAACGAAGCAATGAAATCCCTGATTTGCAAGACTGGAAGAGACTGCATCATAGGCTTGAACGTCATATGGAAAGCCGTGCAGAAGAACAACAGGGGTACCATTTGTTGGGCCAGTTTCGTGATAAGCGATTTCCAGAACGCCAGCCTTAATTGACTTCATCTGCCTTACCTCTCAATTATCTTGATCAATTCAACGTCTGAATTTATGGCAGTGTTTTTTTTATTCGAATACTGATTCAGTAAAATAAAAATAAGTAAATCGGTAAAGAGAAAATACCAGCAGGAATATTGTAACTCTGCATTCGGGTATGAGTTTTACTTTCCTGTGACCGCAAGGTGAAACAGTTCACTCTTATCCTCTGTGCAAGTTTGATTTTAATTTTTTAACTTCATTATGATAACCAGTCCTGGCCTTCGAGAGTATAATTGATCAGGGCTTGATAAAGCGCGCTCCTGGCATTGATATCCTTGGGGTTTGCCCAATCTCTGCCAATCCTGTTCCAATTTTCATCCCTTGGATCCAGGCCCAAAGTTGTTATGTAATCTTCTTCCGTGACGAGGTATTGAGTTCCATAGGTCAATAGAAAACCATTGTTTTTTGCCCGAACATCCTTTGCCTCTTCATAATTTACCGACCAGACATTGGTATAAACCCTGCAGCGAGATGGAGACAGAATCTTGCCGTAGTCCAGATTAGAACGCCCTGTAGGAGGAGAGGGAAAAGTCTGTAATTGCAAGATTTTTACAAGTGAATACCAGCTGCTAAACCCAAGAGCATTTGCGATCTGCGAAAGGCAGTGCTTGCGTTTGACCTCGGTGAGCAATGCCTCGATAGAGTGGGACTTTAAATCAGGATGCTTTTGGATAAAGTCCAGACTTGCCTGCTTACCGGTCAAGATATTGCGGTGCAGGAATCGTGCTTTGTGTTTGAGATCTTTGATAATATCGGCCATAGAGCTTTCTCCTTAACCCGGATCATTCCCGCTCCATGCGATCCAGAAGAAATCTTAGGTGATATAAAAAGTCAAAACGACATTGCAACAGGGTGATAAGACTTTCGGCGGCAGGCGTCCCTTAAAAACCTTGTGACAAGCTAGAAGATAGAACCCTGACTTTCAAGTTTTATTCGCCTGTGAGTCTAATATTCAGTCTTTGGTTTTGATCAGATCAAGCGGTAAAGCTGTTGTGTATTTGACTTTCGAAACAGCAAAGCGGGAATGAACCTCGCCGATATTGGGGATTTGCAAGAGATTGTCCCGAAGAAAACGTTCATAGGAACGCATATCCGTCGTGACAATACGCAGGATATAATCCATCCCGCCACTAACGGTATAGCACTCGGTGATTTCGTCAAAACGACTGACCCGCCGCTCAAAGTCTTCCAGTCCATGCTGAGCCTGTGCTGTCACCTTGACAGTGGCAAAAACCACAATTTCGAGCCCCAGACTGTCCGGGTCAAGAATGGCAACTTTTTGCCGGATAATACCATTTTCTTCGAGGCGCTTGATCCGGCGCCAGCAGGGGGCCGTCGAGAGCCCGACTCTCTCAGCAATCTCTGCATTGCTGAGATCAGAATCCTGCTGCATCAGTTTCAGGATCTTTTTATCGGTATTATCCAATGATATGGGCATAGTTTTTTCAATAAAATCAGATTTTGGGAAACCAGATTGCCAAAATACAGGAAAACGAAGCGTAAAAGAAAGAACATTCCTCAAGGGCTTTGGCAAAATATTAGAAAGCCGTAATCAAACAGAACAAGCGGCAGCTGCAAAATAATTTGTAGAGCAGGAGAGAAATGATGCTGGACCTTGTGTCGGGTGCTGGACGTACAGTTTGTGGCTTTTTCTCTTCTCTGTCTGGATTTTGTTTTCCATCTGCACGTAGCCTGTTCTGCGGATAATCAATTTTGACTGATCGTTAGATCGATCCGGGGAAACAGTACAATGGGCGTATTTAAGAATGAGGCTTTTGCCGGGCACGAGCAGGTTGTTTTCTGCCATGATGCCACTTCTGGTCTCAAGGCAATAATCGCGGTTCATTCAACCGCATTGGGACCCGCTGCAGGCGGCTGCCGTATGTGGTCGTATGCCAGCGATGACGAAGCGCTTCGCGATGCGTTAAGGCTTTCCAAGGGGATGAGTTATAAAAACGCCATGGCCGGACTTGATCTGGGTGGGGGGAAGGCTGTCATTATCGGTGATGCTAAAAAAGATAAATCCGAAGCATTGTTTCGGGCTTTTGGGCGATTTGTCGAAGGACTATCCGGAAAATACATTACGGCGGAAGATGTGGGGATATCGGTTTCCGATATGGAAATTGTGGCCCGTGAAACAGCCCATGTGGGGGGATTGAATACAGGGAAGGCGGCAAGTGGCGACCCATCCCCCTTTACAGCGCGTGGGACGTATAACGGGATTGTGGCCGCTGTCCGCCATCGTCTGGCCCGAGAAAACCTGAAAGGTCTCCGGGTTGCAGTACAGGGACTGGGACATGTCGGCTGGCACCTTTGTGAGGAACTGCATGCTGCAGGGGCAAAGCTGATTGTTGCTGATATAAATGATGCAGTCGTACAAAAGGCAGTAGCCACCTTTGGTGCATCAGCTGTTTCCTGTGATGAAATTCTCTTTTACAATGTAGACGTCTTGGCTCCTTGCGCACTCGGTGCCGTTCTGAACGAGCAAACGATCCCCCGGATCAAGGCACCGATTGTTGCCGGTGCAGCGAACAATCAACTGGCTTCGGCAACAGATGGGCATTTGTTACGCCTGCAAAAAATTCTCTATGCACCGGATTATGTTATCAATGCGGGTGGCATTATTAACGTCGCAGGGGAAATTGGCGGGCGTTATGATCGTGCATCGGTAGAGCGAAAGGTTGCCAATATTCATGACGTGTTGCTGGATATTTTCAAACGAGCCGATCACGAGGGCCGATCAACCAGTGATGTTGCTGATTCAATGGCACAGGAGAAAATCCTCCAAGCACAGCAGCTTCATGGAAATGATATGCAGATTGGTAAAACAGCTAAAAACGTCGCCTGATTATCGTTGAACTTGATAAAAAACGCTGAGGCAGTTCTAGTCTGCCTCAGCGTAGTTTCCTTGAGGAGATATCCATCAAGGAGGTATGATGTTAGAGTTTTTCTGCTCCGTAATAGAGACTGACACTGTGTTTGGCTTCGGCAAAGAAAAGCCAGCGCTCTGTGAGAACCCCAATCGTGCCGAGCAGAATGCTAAGAGTTATCACAAGATTGGTAAGGGCAGTGCTTGCAAATAGCCCGGCGACCGAGATCAGAAAAACCGGTAGAATAAACCCACAGACAAAAGTGATCTTGCGCAGGCGCCGGCTGTGTTTACGGGCAATTTTGAACCCCATTTCCTTCATCAGATAGTTGGCTTCGCTGTGTGCGGCTTCAAGCAGCCTGACCTTCCCCATTTTACCCAGTCCTGTAGCGGTTCCAACAGAAGATAGGCCTTTGTTTTCAGCGATGTATTGCCAATATAGAAACTTGGTTACCAGACCTGCCAGCAACAGAATGACGGTAATACCGTCGGTAATCCTGTTATTCAGGGAATGAAAATACAAGATACAGTTGAGCAACAGGGCGCCGGAGGAGAGGGCAAGAACAAGATAACTTGCTGGAACCAGATGATTACACCAGGCAGGAACCGGTTTTAGGGACGCGTAAATCATGGCCGTACAATAGACTGTCGCTGCACAAAGAAGCAGACTGGCGAGCGCCAGAAGTACCATTGTGTTGCCAAAGATACCGTCACCAAATGCAGCGAGCAGGGCATAAAGTCCTGTTGGGATAAAGGTCGACAGGGCAAAAATACCTTCACGGCTTAACCAGGAACTGCGCCATTGTGTCAGGGCTCTCCAGGCTCTTTCCGGGCGCCCCAGGTGAAAGGTAGAAGATGCCAGGCCCAGGATGATCAGGGCGAAAGCGGTACCAAAACTGCTAAAAGCCAGTGTGCTGTCCAGCGGCAAAAGTCCTGTCAACTGGCCCAAGACAATCAAAAAGATCATCCCGTATCCAGCCCCCGAAGCTGTGGTGAAAAGAATAACAGACCTAGCCGGGTGCATGGAGAACCTCTTGTGTTGATTTAGTCGATAAAACCTTGTTCACAGGGACAATACCTTGTCGGCCCAGCGGGCAAAGAGTCCGGCCTTTTCAGTGGCAATGGGAGTAAGTTGTTTTGGCTTGCCTGAGCTGCAGCTGTGTTCGTTTTGTTTGGGGCGCGGTGGCAGGTATTTGTTGACCGGTTTATAATCAAGCTCTGCCATCAGGTCGAAACCGCCGCGATCAACGACCAGCTGACTGACGGCAGATTGTGGATCGTTCAGATCACCAAAAGACCTGGCCCCGACGGGGCAGGTGGAAACACAGGCCGGAACCCGCGAAGCCTCTGGCAGGTTCTCGTTGTAGATCCGGTCAACGCAGAGGGTGCATTTTTTCATGATGCCGACATCTTCGTCATATTCCCGTGCGCCATAAGCACAGGCCCAGGAACAGAGTTTGCAGCCGATGCATTTGTCGGCATCAACCAGTACAATCCCGTCTTCTTCGCGTTTGTAGGAGGCTCCCGTCGGGCAAACCGTAACACAGGGGGCATCATCGCAATGCAGACAGCTTTTGGGAAAGTGAACGGTTTTGCTGTCGTTGTCTTCATCCACAACCTCAAAGCTGTGGATACGGTTAAACCAGACGCCGTTTGGGTCAGCCCCATAGGGGTCGAGATCGGTCAGAGGGGCAGAATGCCCCCCTGTATTCCATTCCTTGCAATTCACCGCGCAAGCATGGCAACCGACACAGATATCCAGATCAATGACCAGTCCCAGTTTTTTTGTCGGGCTGACAGAAGGAAGGCAGGTCATAGGCCTTCTCCTTTCACGATCGGCTGTTTTACCATGACAGGTTCATGAATTTCTGTTTCTGGTTTGGGCTTATCTGTTTTGGTTTTCGGAAAACTCTCTCCATAACGCAGAACGGCCAGTTGTCCCGGTGCGTTTGGAAGGGGCGGCAGGGCATCAAAGATCGGTTCTGTCACAGCTTCTTCGTAAGCATCACATTTTTCAATGCGCACTCTCAGGTCGTACCAGGCCGCCTGCCCAGTAACCGGATCGGAATTGGAATAGCGATAACCATCTGCTCTGGGGGGCAGCAGTTCGGAAATAATATGATTGAGCAGGAAACCTTTGTTTGATTCCGGAGCCGTTGTATTCAGCCCCCAGGTGCCTTTGCGCTTGCCAATGGCATTCCAGGTCCAGATGGTGTCGGGGTTAACCCCGCTCATTAAACGCACCTGGGTTTTTACCTTGCCATGCGGGGAGATAACCCAGATCCAGTCATCATCCACAATGCCTTGTTTTTCAGCCGTTTTCTGATTTATGAACAGGCGGTTTTGTGCCGTAATCTGGCGTAACCAGGCATTTTGTGACCCCCAGCTGTGATACATATGCATCGGGCGTTGGGTGATGGCATGTAAAGGATAATCTTCGCCATCAAAGGCTTTTTCTTCAAGCGGTTGATACCATAATGGCAGAGGGTCAAAACTCTCTTCAATCCGGCTGCGCAGATGATCTGGTGGCTGGATTTTGCCATGCCCGCGGGCAGCAAGGCGGAATTTCTGCATTGGTTCAGAATAGATTTGCATGACAATACGATCCGCTGTCGGGATCCAGCACATAGATTGCGCCCGATCCAGATAAGAGCGATTGGCAAATTTGAAATAGGACTGTTCAGGAGTGAACTCGTCGGACCAGAAACATCCGTTATCAATATAACGTTGGAGCTGGTCCTTGTTCGGGGTGCCTTTGCCGTGATTTTTGCCATCTTCTCCCCGCCAGCCTGCCAGAGGTCCAACACCGGGTGATCGCTCGTGATTGGTAATATAGTCAGCATAGCCACCGGGATAGGCAGGCGATCCGTCTTCCTTGACCATGCCAGGTAACCCAAGGCGGGCACCAAGATCTAACAGGACTTCCTGAAAAGCGCGCACATCGCGATCCGGCTTGATCACAGGCTGGCGAATTGAATCAGCGGGCCCATGGGCGCTACAGATCGGACGATCCAGAAGAGAGATGCAATCCCAGCGCTCCAGGTAGGTTGTATCCGGCAGGATTAGATCGGCGTAAGCCACCATCTCTGAATGATAGGCATCGGAATAGATGATCCGAGGGATCTTGTAGCTGCCATCCTCGTTTTTATCAGTGAGATACTTAATGGTTCCCGGCACATTCATGGAACTGTTCCAGCTCATGTTCGCCATATACATGAACAGAGTGTCCACCGGATAGGGATCGCCTTTCCAGGCATTGTGAATGACCATATGCATCAGGCCGTGAGAGGCCAGAGGGAACTCCCAGCTATAGGCCTTGTCGATCCTTTTGGGGCTGCCATCTTTTTCCACGAGAAGGTCTTCAGGCCCAGTCGGAAAGCCCAATGGCATGCCGGGCAGGGGGGTGTCTGCGATTGAATCCTGTCCTGAGGGTTTCGGGCCGGGAGGACAGGGGCGCGGGAAAGGTGGCTTGTGCCTAAAGCCACCGGGCACATCAATCGAGCCCAGCAACATCTGTAAAACATGTATGGCCCGGCAGGTGTGAAACCCATTGGAATGCGCAGAAATCCCCCGCATGGCGTGCATGGAAACCGGACGGCCGATCATCTTGTCCTGTTGACGGCCAGCCCAATCGGTCCAGGGAACGTCCAGCACAATTTCCTGCTCAAAGGCAACCTCGGCAATTTCGGCGGCAATGCGCCGGATGTTGGAGGCGCTGTAACCAATTTGTTCGGCGACAGCATCCGGGGCGTACTTTGGATCAAGGTACCGTTCTGCCATCAACTGGAAAGCAGGGACCGCCTTATGGCCATCGGGAAGGGTGTATTCACCAACAAGAGTTGGTTGCGTATCGGGATTGTTTGCAGAAACCAGTGTCTTTTTTGCGGCATCGAAACACAGAGGGTTTCCCTCGGCATCGCGGGCAAAAAGGCCGTCGTCTGCGGCACCGGGATTCTGGATAACCAGCCAGACGGCATTGGTATAGCGTGAGAGGTATTGCCAGTCGATTTTTTCTGCCTTGAGCAGTTCATGGATCAGGGCAAAAACAAACAGTCCATCTGTGCCGGGTCTGATCCCGATCCATTCATCGGCAATGCCGGAATAACCCGTGCGAACCGGATTGACCGAGACAAACTTGGTACCTTTGCGTCCCTTTAGCTTGCCCAGACCGATTTTGATCGGGTTCGAGTCATGGTCTTCGGCAACCCCGAACATCAAAAGATACTTGGTCAGATCCCAGTCGGGTTCGCCAAACTCCCAGAAGGACCCACCCGCGGTATAAAGTCCAGCTGCAGCCATATTGACGGAACAAAAACCGCCATGGGCAGCAAAGTTTCTGGTGCCGAATTTTGCGGCCCACCAGCCGGTAAGGCTCTGTGATTGATCGCGCCCAGTGAAGAAAGCTAGCTTGGCCGGGTCGGTTTTTCTGATATTCCCGAGCCACCCGGTTGCCAGCTCCAGCGCTTCCTCCCACTCGATTTCCTTGAACTGGCCAGAGCCTCTTTCACCAGTTCGCAACAAGGGTTTGCTCAGGCGTGCTGGCGAGTTATGCTGCATGATCCCGGCAGAACCCTTGGCACAAAGCACCCCTTTATTGACGGGATGGTCCGGATTTCCTTCGATGTAGCGGATCTGGTCTCCTCTTAAATGTACTTTGATGCCGCAACGACAGGCGCACATGTAACAGGTTGTTGTCTTTACCTCGTCCGATACATGGGGAGAGGTCTCAACCTGCTCCTGTTTGGACGTGGGCAAGAAGCTCATATTTTATCTCCATCCTGTAGCAACCCTGATCTTTTTTTATTTTTGGTAGAGTTATAGCTGATTGTTAAGTTCGTTATTTCTTAAACAGCTGTTCAAGATGTTTATACATATTGAGCAACTATGGTTGCAATAGCCATGCTCGCCAAACGTGCGGCTGGCGGATCGGCACGGCTGGTAAGAACGATAGGGACCGAAGCACCGAGGACGACACCTGCAGCACAGGCGCTATCGCAATAAACCAGCTGCTTGAACAGGGCATTGCCGGTTTCAATATTGGGAACAACCAGAATATCTGCCTGTCCGGCGACTGCATTTTCTATCCCTTTGATCCGGGCTGCTTCGGGCGAGATTGCATTATCCAGAGCCATGGGGCCAAAAACATCGGCATTACTGATTGAGGTTTTCGCCCAGCGTGTGAGTTCTGCAGCTTCCATGCTTGAGGGGATCCGCGGGTTTTCTTCTTCACTTGCAGAAAGGATCGCTACTTTTGGATGCTTGTTTCCCAGTGCATGAAGCATCTTTACAGCATTGAGAATTATTGATTTTTTTGTTTCCAGATCTGGCGCGATATTAATTGCTGCGTCTGTGATCACAACGATGCGATCTGAATCCGGCACCGACATGTAAAAGGCGTGTGAGAGACGACCTTCTCTCCGTAATCCCTTTGAGCGATCAATGATTGCCTTCATAAAAATATCGGTATGGATTTGGCCTTTCATCAAGGCGCCAACCATTTTGTTCCGTGCTAATTCAACAGCACAGGCGGCAGCGGCTTCTTCATCTGAAGCATCATGGATTTCCAGATGGCAGGTCTCCCATTCAAACTCTGCGGCCAGCGTTTTTATCGTTTCTTTATTGCCTATCAATACCGGCTCAATAAGCCGTGCTCGTGCTGCGAGAAAGGCACTTTCCATTGCGATGGGGGTAACCGCATTTACAATCGCCGTTCGTATCGGCCCATGCGCGGCAGCCGAATTAATCAGGGTGATTGGGCATTCAACAGGATGTTGGCTTAACATTGACGAAATCTCATTTGTACGCCTGCTCGCCTGGACTGTGTAAAGTCGATTTCAAATGAAAAACCGGGAGTTCTCCTTGTTTCAGAATCACTCCCGATGAGTTTATGCTGAAGGTCGTCGGGACACCTCAGCAGCTTCTTCACTTCCGTTTGACAGGGACGTGAACTGGTGAAAACAGGGGGAGCAGCACTTTGAAATTTACAAAATGCCTGATTATCTTATCGATTATACGGGTGAGTTCACAACTCAACATACAACACCTCCTGCGAAACCTTTTGGTTTTGCTGTTTTTATTAATTCTGTTCCGGCGTACGAAGCACCGTCTGATCAGATTTAATTGTTCTACAGCAATTCTTTATCGCGAGTGAGGTTGCGACTAGCTCCATATGGAGCCTTTCGATGGGTCCAGTTCTGAATGGTCCAGTCTGGTATAGCCTGTAAAGATAAGCAGGGGGCAGGGACCTCGTTATTTCACAAGATGTTCAATCGTGCTTGCCAGCTGTTTGATACCCGGCTCGATCTTGGCCGTTTCTATGGATGTAAACCCTATTCGGATATAGGTATCAGGAGCAGGACGTTCGAGAAAAAATGGGCGTCCAGATTCAATCAAAACCCCGTCATTGTAAGCTTCCTTGACTAAAGTGTCTGCGCTGAGCTGTTCCGGGACCCTAACCCAGTAGGACGTACCACCTGAAGAATGAGGATAGCTGCACTGCGGCAAAAAGCTATCCAGTGCCTCACTCACCGCTTCCCAACGGCGATGCCAACGTTTTCTCAGGCTATAGATAAGGCTGTCATAATAGCCGTGGGAAAGGAACAGGGCGACGGTTCGCTGATTATTGCTGGGGGTATAGCGGACAACAAGGCGGCGGAAATCGCTTAACTGAGCGATCAGTTCGGGTGCTGCGACAACATATCCAACACGCAACCCAGGAAACAAGGTTTTGGAAAGGCTGCTGATATATATAACCCGATTATTGGTATCAAGGGCCTTGAGCGAGGGACTGGCGGATTTGAAATAGTTGATCTCGTTTTCATAGTCGTCTTCTATGACTATAAAATCCTGTTCTTCTGCTTTTTCAAGCAGCTTGCAGCGCCGTGACAAAGGCATGGTTACTGTTGTCGGGCACTGGTGGCTTGGTGTGACAAAGGCGTAATCACAGTCATTCAGGCGTTCATCGACGACCATGCCCTGTTCATCAACGGGAATCGGGGTCAGTTTTTCTGTAAAAAGCCGCATGATATTTTTGGCATCCGGATAACCGGGATTTTCAATAGCAACCCGCGTATTCTTGCGAACAAGTAGTCCTGCAAGCATGTAGAGCGCATTTTGCCCGCCCAGCGTAACCAGTATCTGGTCACTTGACACATGTATTCCTCTTGCTGGTAACAGGCGGGTTCTGATCTGTTCGACCAATTGAGGGTCATCATAGATCTTGTCGTCGTGGATCCAGTCCGCCATATCGCGGGTACTGAGAGCTAACCTGCTGCATTCCCTCCAGGCCGTCAGCGGAAACAACCCGCGGTCCGGCTGGCCATAAATAAAAGGATAGGGTTTGTGTTGCCAGTTCTTGGGAAGGTTAAGGTAATCCAGATCTGACGGACGCAGATAAAGGCGACTGTTCCAGTCAGGATCTTTTTCCTGATTACGGAGCGGGGCTCTGACTTTTTCTGGTGACAGGCGTGATTGTTCCAATCCTGCGACAAAATCCTTGTTAACAAAAAGACCGCTTCTTTCATGCGCGACCAGATAGCCGTCATCCGTCAGGCTTTGGTAAACCAGAATGGCCGTGTTGCGGGAAATACCCAGATCTTTTGCGAGCTTTCGGCTGGAGGGTAACTTGAAACCAGCAGGAAGAGTACTGTTTAGAATGGCATTGAGGATTGCTCGTCTAAGTTGGCTTTGCAGGGATTCACGGCTGTTTTTATCCAAATGAAAAAGTATGTCACTGGCCACCTGCATATCCCCTTTATTGATTATCCGGATTCTCTGCGTCAATCTAAGTCATTTGTTCATAAGGCTATATCACGCTTTTATTCTGGACTCATCATGTTCTGAGTACTGGTTCTAACTGCAGGTCTTTCTCCGATCTTACGGTGAGGGGTGAAATAATAGAAAATGCATGGGGTTTTTATCTGGAGAAACCGGTCTTGAAATCTCCGGGTAGGAAGATTTTAAGACATTTTCCCCTATGATCATTGTTTAAAAAGGTGCCTGCGGGGTGGTTCGGGCCAAAAACTTGTCAGCTGTGTATCAAATACGGGAAGTGATCTGTTCAAATCGTGTCGGTTGAGCTTCGGGACTTCCAGGGGAGACGAATATGCCTGAAACAACTTCGGGTTCTCATGTCGTTGAGAATCCTGCAAACGAAAATCCTGATTTACACGAAGGCAAACATACATCACCTGATGAGGGACAACGGGGATTAAGTGTTAAGGTAAAGATGCTTCTTGCGGTAGGAAGTATCGTTGCAACAACTCTCCTTGCGGGATTGGTTGGCTGGATATCTTTTCAAGGAGTGAACCAGTCCCTGGATCAAATTTCAAGTCGCAGTATGCCGCAGATGACGACGGCGTTAAAGTTGTCAGATATTGGAACAAAAATAGCCACAGCAGCACCCGCACTGATTTCTGCGCCGGACAGGGATGAGAAAAACAAGGTTTATGTCTCGCTTCAGGAGCGGGAAAAAGAGCTGGAGAGTCTGACACAAGAGCTCAAAGCCGGAGATTTTGATGCCTCGCTTAGCGAGGGGCTTGGGCGTGTCGCGGGGGATATTTCTTCAAATCTTTCAGAGCTCAATAATTCTGTATCCCGACAGCTGGAACTGGAAAGCCAGGGTTCAGCCAAGATGGCAGAGCTTCTGTCCCTGAAGTACGCTTTTGATACAGCAGTCATTCCTTATCAGGAACAGGCAAAGAAAACCGCCGAGGATTCAATTGATCAGGCTTTTGGCAGTTCTGATGTTACCAATCAATTGATTGAAATCCTGATATCTGTGACGAGAAATCAGGTTTCATCTGGCTTGCGCGTCGATATTAATTTTATCTTTGCCCAGCTTGCTGAAGCAATCTCGGCTAAAGACCCTGCAGTGGTCGATGGCGCTGAAGAAGAGGTCAGAAAGGCCGTTGCACGAAGCGAGAATAATCTTTCGTTGATCAGCGATGATATCTCTGCCGAAGCCGTTAAGATACGCGAACTTGGCAAAAAGCTGTTTAGTCTGTTGCTGACCGAAGAAACTGTCTTTTCCTATCGGCGCGCCATGTTAATCGAACAGCAAACAATCCAGGTTTTATCGATGAGGAATACCGAACTTTCTCTGGAGCTTACAGCCTTGATCAACCAGGT
Source organism: Kiloniella laminariae (assembly GCF_027214005.1). Classification (GTDB taxonomy): domain Bacteria; phylum Pseudomonadota; class Alphaproteobacteria; order Kiloniellales; family Kiloniellaceae; genus Kiloniella; species Kiloniella laminariae_A. The sequence goes on along the minus strand of NZ_JAPWGY010000008.1, from coordinate 9,738 downwards.
TGTTTCAGGAGCGGCAGAAGGGGCTGTGGCTTCCGTATCCGTTTCTGAAGATGCAATTGCTGAGGGCAAGTTCTGGCTATCGGCAATCTCGGTTCTTTCGGTAATTCTGGCGGTTTTCATCGTTTTCTTTTATGTCGGCCGGATGATTATCGAGCGTTTGGTGGTTTTGTCTTCTGCCATGAGTGATATTGCCAATGGCGATCTGACAGTCGAGGTTTCCGCGGGGCAGAACGATGAAATAGGTGCCATGGCCCGGGCGCTTGAGGTTTTCAAGAACAATGCCTTGAATGTTGAACGACTACGGCGTGAACGTGAAGAGGCAAAAACAGTTGCTGAAGCCAAACGTAAGGCCGATATGAATGCCCTTGCCGATCAATTCAACAGCCGGGTCAAGGCCATTGTTTCGACGGTTCAATCCTCTGTTTCTGACTTGAGCACAACAGCCCAGGGGATGAATGACATTGCTGGACGGGCGCAACAAAAATCGTCCCAGGCGTCCCAGGCTTCGTCAGATGTATCGATTAATGTTGATTCTGTTGCCGCGGCCTCAGAAGAACTTTCTTCATCCATTGAGGAAATCAGCCGTCAAACAGCCTTGGCGGCAACGGCCTCTCGTGAGGTCAGTTCGGATGCCAGAGAGACCAATCAGGCTGTGGATAGCTTGTCAGAAGCGGCAGAGAAAATTGGTGCCGTTGTTGATCTGATCAGCGAAATTGCGGACCAAACCAATCTTCTGGCATTGAACGCCACAATCGAGGCCGCAAGGGCGGGCGATGCTGGCAAGGGATTTGCTGTGGTGGCGTCAGAAGTAAAAAACCTGGCAACACAAACCGGCTCGGCTACGGATGATATCTCGACCCAGATCTCGACAATACGTTCCACTGTTCAGCAGGCGGCTGAGGCAATCAAGAAAGTTACTTTGGCGGTGGGGAATGTTGACGAGATCACCAGTTCAATTGCCGCAGCGGTAACCGAGCAGTCCTCTGCGACAGGCGAGATGTCGAGAAACGTACGACTGGCTGCGGATGGAACAACCCGGGTGTCTCAGAACATTCAGGAGGTCATGCAGGCCTCAGAAGAGACGGGCGATGCTTCCGAAACAGTATTGAGCGCCTCCAGAAAGCTTGCTGTCGAGCTGGAAACATTGTCCAGGGAAGTCGATGTCTTCATGCAGGAAATTCGCAACTGATACCATATATGGTCAACGTATATTACAAATCTGTTCCTTAACTGGACCCATCTTGTTTTTGTGGTTGGCACTAGATCGGATTTCCAATTCGATTACCGTATTGATAACAAGGCAGTTAAAGCCAATAAAACAAAGAACAGGTAAATATTCAGATCTTTCACATCAAGTTTTGTTTGTGATCGTATTTTGAAATGAGGTTTCGTGTTTTCATAAACGAAAGTTGCCTTGTTTTGCATCGGGGTAGGCAATTGTGAAAATACTAATATCTTCAGGGGATTGATGAATAAAAATTGTAATGTTCTTTAGGTTATTTGAAGAGTATTCGTAATTTTTTTTCAGAATTCGTCTATGTAGTGTATTATTCCCTGAGATCACCAGTGTTTTGTTTGTTTGTGTATTTGAACTGTAACGTAAGGGTTATCGGACTATCGGGCAGAAATGTTCGCCGATGGCAGGTTGACCGAGGCAGCAAGCGATTGCTCTAATCGTTTTATGAGTAGTGTTATCTGACGGATAACGTATTTCCGTTCGCAAGAACACTAGCTCTTCACAGCTTGCCTTTTGGTCGGTTCAGGTAAGGAGCTGACAGTGGGTATGTCTGTTGTAAGTACCAGAAATCTCTTTGGATCAGAGAGTTCGTGTTTTCTACTGCTTCGATGTAATTCCCTGTTTTTGAATATTAGTCTTTTACCAGAATTTTTTATTCTCTTTTCCCGCTCTTTTCTACGAGATAACGGGATTTATATCCTATTTAACAATATTTTAAGAGGCGCTTTTCACAACACTCGACAGGGAGGTGTCTCGGCAAACAGGTCCTGATTCAAGCGAACATTTACCCAACAATAAACGAAACAGCTTTCTTGGTTCTGGAAAAGTTCTGCAGAAGCTGTGAACAGGGAAACACCTTGCTTATCACAGCAGGGAATTTGGGAGAAGTGATACATGACAATTATAACAAATAAATCTGTAAGCCGTCGTAAAGTCCTTAAAAATGCCGCTGTTGCAGGGGCATCTGTGCTGGCAGCACCAGCCTTTATAAAAAATGCCCTGTCTTCTTCGGGTGAGATCAACGTGATGATGTGGTCTGATTACCTGCCCGAGGAATTCAAAGAAGCCTTCACCAAGGAAACCGGCATTGCGATAAACCATACTGGCATTGGATCAAATGAAGAGATCATCAACAAGCTGCGGGCGACCCGTGGTCGGGGCTTTGATCTGGTTTCTCCAACCAACATGCGTGCCCAGCAATGGGAACCTCTGAACCTGTTGCAGGCATTTGATATGAACAAAGTGCCAATTGACCGGGTGAATGCCTCCATGGCCAAGGTCGGAGAAACCGACTGGAATTTTGGTGGGAAGGGATCACACTGGGTTCCACAGCTTTGGGGAACGGAAGCCATTGCATGGCGTACGGACAAGTGGACACCGGAAGGTGGCATCCCCAGTTATGGCGATCTCTGGGTCGAGGGGCGAGACAATGAAATGATGGGCCGTCCACATTCCATGATGCTCGGCGCCGGACTTTATATGGAGACCATTGGTGAACTGGCTCCGGGCGATGTTGTACGTGCCTATAAGAGCGAAGATGACATGAAGGATGTCTGGTCCAAGATTACCCAGTTCTGTATTGACCGTAAAAAGAATGTCAAAAAATTCTGGAATGATGCCGATGGTCAGAAGAACGGTCTGATGCAGGAAGATGTTATTCGTGGACAAACCTGGGATGGACCAATTCTGGCCCTCAAGTCAGAAGGTAATCCGGTTCAGTATCAGGCACCAAAAGAAGGGGCTCTTGCCTGGGTTGATGGTATTGCAATGCCGGTTGGTGCCAAGAATATCGATCAGGTATATGCGTTCCTCGAATTTTCCTTCAGACCAGAATTCGGTGGGTTAACCGCGAACCTGACAGGCTATAATTCGGCGGTGATCGGAGCTGATGCTCACCTGACCGAGACATCGAAGAAAAACTTTGCCGAAGCCTATCCCGGAGACGCGCTGGATAATCTCTTTGCATGGCCTGCTGAGCCCACTTGGTATGCACAGCTGCGTACCGAGTTCCAGGACAAGTTTGTTGCGTCCTAGCCTCTTGGGCGAATTTCGATTGAGAGGAGCGCAGAAAGTCTGTGCTCCTCGTTCTTCCTGAAATAAAAAAACCGGGTCAGTTGTTGAACCCGTGAGAATAGTCTTGGGGGCGTCATGAGCTCGGGTGTAGATTTAGAACATGTGTCAATTCGTTTCGGGAATTTCACAGCTGTAGATGATGCGAACCTTTCAATTAGAAAGGGAGAGTTTTTCAGCTTCCTTGGTCCATCCGGCTGTGGCAAGACCACAATATTGCGAGCAATTTCAGGGTTTAATGAACCTACCGAAGGAGTAATCCGGATCAATGGAGCCGATATGCGAGGGATTGGTCCGAACAAACGTCCTACAGCCCTGATTTTTCAAAATCTGGCACTTTTTCCCTTGATGTCTGTTGCCGAAAATATTGCCTTCGGGTTGGAGGTTGAAGGCGTTAAATACGCCGAACGTCGCCGCCGGGCTGAAGAGCTCCTTAACCTTATTGCCTTGCCTGGGCAGGGTGACAAAATGGTCTCCGAGTTATCTGGTGGACAGAAACAACGTGTAGCTATTGCCAGGGCTCTGGCTGTTGAACCCCAGGTTTTATTACTTGATGAGCCTCTCTCCGCCCTTGATCTGAAGCTCAGGCAACACATGCGTAGCGAATTGCGCAATATTCAGCAGCGTGTCGGCATTACCTTTATCTATATTACCCACGATCAGGGGGAGGCTTTGACCATGTCTGACCGGGTGGCTGTCATGTCTGCCGGGGTTATTCAGCAGGTCGGAGATGGAACAAGTATCTACAACAATCCCCAGACTGCATTTGTTGCTTCCTTTGTCGGAGAGAACAATCCCTTCTTTGGCAAAGTCATCCAGGCAGACAATCAGTATGCCCAGATCAAAAACAAATTCGGAACACTGCGGGGACGAAATACCCAGGGGCTTCAGGAAGGAGATGCCGCCATCCTTTTTGTTCGCCCGGAATCCCTTTCTCTTGTTGAGGGCACAAACCCTCCTGAAAACAGCATTGAAAGCACGGTTCTGTCGGAAGAGTTTGAAGGCCATTCCATACATATCCACCTGGAAGGAGAGGGCAGCAAACATATCGCGCTTTCCTTAAGTAACGATGGTGTTGATACCAATATGCATGTCGGTGACAAGGTAACGATCTGTTTTGATCCAGACCGTGCCATCGTTCTGCCCGAAGGAGAACTGGCCGATGAATGATCCGCTCAGTACATTCTTTGTTGTTTTTCTTGCCGTGATTATGGCTCTGACGCTTGCGCCTGTCCTGCAAAACAATTCTGCCCGGGTTTGGGAAAATCTGCGCCAGATCAAGTTTGTTCGGAAAAACGGTGTGTTCGTCTCGACCTATCTCGTTGGGGCTGTTGTGCTCTGGGTCGGATTGATGATTGTTGCTCCCCAGCTTTATATGGTGGACTACTCCTTCCGGGATGGGGCTATTGGTGGAAATCCCGAAGGGCATACGCTGGTCAACTATTCCTATCTTATTTTTGGGAGGGAGAGTGACGAGGCCTGGTTTAACTGGTTGCATCTACAGGTATTTCTCAGGACCATTATTGCTTCGGTTATGGTGACATTGCTCGCTTTCGCTCTTTGTTATCCGATAGCTTATTATCTGGCACAAACAGCCAGAGGAGGGACGGCAAGACTGTTTTTGATTTGTCTTATCCTGCCGTTCTGGGTCAACGAGATTTTACGGGCTTTTGCCTTTCGTATCCTTTTTGGATCAAGCGGGGTGATCAATGCCGTTCTGATTTCTATCGGGCTTATTGATGATCCGATTGATTTTATCAAAATCGACGTGGCGATGTATGCGGGTCTGAGTTATGCCTACATTCTGCTGATGGTATTCCCGATATATAATGCGATTGAAAGCCTGGATCACAACCAGATTGAAGCCGCACGGGATCTGGGATCGCCTTGGTGGCGCATCCATTATCGCGTGGTCATTCCCTATGCAAAACCGGGTATCGCATCAGGCTGTACCATGGTTTTTATGTTATCAGCGGGGGCCTTGGCTGTGCCACAGATTTTGGGTGGTCCAAGCAGCCTGTGGTTTACCCAGATTATCTATGACTGGTTCTTTTCCGGGGGCGATTGGGCGAGGGGATCTGCTTATGCTTTTGTTCTTCTGTTTTCCTGCATTATCTTCGTTCTGACGATTATGCGTCTCTTCAAGGTTAATCTGGGGGAGCTGGCAAAATGACTTCAGATCGTATTCAAAAATACATGATCCGTTTTTATATCGGGATGTTCTTCCTATACCTTTTTGGCCCCTTGATACTGATGGGAATAACGGCTTTCAACACGCCCAAGTTTCCGACGGCAATTCCGATTGAGGAGCTTACACTGGAATGGTTTTCTGTTCTGGCCAATGACAAGGAGATGATTGCAGGTATCCAGAACTCGCTTCTCATCGGTGTGGGAGTCATTTTTCTTGCTGTACCAATCGGTTTGGCCGCAGCTCTTCTAATGTCCCAGGTGCACAAAAAGGTTCAGCCGATATACTATACAATCGTCGTTTCTCCTCTGCTGACACCGGGCGTAATTCTGGGGATATCAACGCTGGTTTTCTGGGATCGTCTCGGTGTGTGGATGGAGGCAGATTACGATACCATTTTCTACAGCGGGATCTTTCTGACGATTGTGGGGCAATCTACCTTTATCTCGGCCTACTGTATGTTGATTTTCCTCTCACGTTTACAGCGGTTTGACCGCACCCAGGAAGAGGCTGCACTGGATCTGGGTGCAACAAATGTGCAAGTGTTCTGGAAAATCCTGATCCCGTTCTTGCGGCCAGCAATCGGGTCAGCAGCGGTGCTGGCATTTCTAACCAGTTTTGAGAACTATAATACGACCCTCTTTACCATTCAGGCCGAAAGTACATTGACGACGGTATTGGCAGGCAAGGTGCGATTGGGAACAAATCCTTCTCTCAGTGCTTTGGCCGTTGTTATCGTCTGTGTGACTTTACTTGGTGCTATTCTGCACGAAGTTTACCGTCGCAAGGAGATGCGCAAGGAGAAGATTGCAGCGGAAGCCGCCAAGCGTGCCGCTGATAAGGCAGACAATGCAATGGCGCCAGTCTGAGCAATATATAGGATCAAAAAAAGATATGGCGATTGAGTTTATCTTCAATCGCCATATCTTTTTATTCGTAAAGCTGGGGCTTGTTTATTTTATCGGGAAAGACGTTTTGCTGTCAGGCGCCACCATTGCCAAAATGCTCGCCAATGATTTCTGCTTTTGTATCCAGGGAGACATCGAGAACGGTTTTGTTCGGACCGATTTGCTGCCAGGCGATTTTCCAGAAGAGTTCTTTCTCAAGACGTAAAATATCGACAAAAGACTGATAGTACTTGATGTCATAATAGGCGGTTGCCGTTTGTTTCTGGTGATCGCCGTAAGGATTTTGCGCATTAGTTTCACCATAATCCTTGAAGACGGCAACCCCACAGGTTTTATCTTCCTTGTTGAGCAATCGAACGATGATTTGTGCTTTTGGCGTATCGGCGTTGCCTTTGGTGTTCAGGATCTGGACTGTGTACTTAAAGATACTGTGAACTGTGGTAGGCATCATTGACCGATTTCCTTTTGTCGTTTGTCTAACGTATCTGACGGTAAAATTCCGATTGGCTTTGGATATAAAAGGTGGCAATCGTCAAGGCGGAAATTCTCTGATCACTTTTAGATGATCCGTTCAAAACTGCAAAAAAACCTCCGTTAACTATCTATCATAAAATCAAAAATATCGCCAGAGATGCTGGAAAACTGGACCCATAAAATTATTCCAGTTGGCTTTGTGGATAAGCCGGAAAGTTTTTTATTTATAAAAATTATATTTTTTTTTATTAATTTCAGTAAAGATAGAGAGAGTTGCCAGACAGTGAGTGTAAATGAAAAGACATCATGATTATCTGAAAAGGGCTATTCCGCTGCTTTTCAGTATCTTTCTGGCACACAACGCAACAGCTTCAGAACGTAATTTTCGCATTTGTTTTGAAGATAAAAGCTTTCCCCCCTTTACGATGGGGAGTGGAGATTTCATTCCAGAAACAAATCCAGGTATCTTTGTGACAATGATATCTGAAGCTCTTGCAAAAATAGATGTAAAGGCCGGGTATATAAGGCGCCCCTGGAAACGTTGTCTGGCTTTGCTGGAAAACAATGAAATTGATGCAGTATTTCCTTCAATATACCTCAAGGAACGGGAAGCCCTCGGACAATACCCTTTTGATTCCAATGCCAGCTCAGAGACCGGGGCAGATGCTGCTCCGGATTTTGACCGCCGTCTTTTACGGGTTTCCTATATGCTTTTTGCGCGTAGTGACACGGTGTTGATGTGGGATGGTACCGCATTTAATAATGTCGAAATGTCCATAGGGGCGCCGCTGGGATATGTTGTCGTCAAGCGGCTAAAGGAAGATTTCGGGCTTGAGGCCAATACTGTGCATTCTCCCGAAAAAGGCTTGTCACTTGTCGCCGAAGGGCATCTTGCTGCTTATATTATTGAGCGTAATATCGGTCGTGAGTTGTTGGCCAGATCAGGGTTGGTTAACGAGATCGTCGAGTTAAAACCGGCTTTTGCCGAATATGACTGGTATATGATGATCAGTCACAAATTTTACTCGGAAAATCGGGAGTTTTCAGAGGAAATCTGGAGTGAGATCGCAACTTATCGTCGCCAGAGCATTGAGGATCTCTTTGAAAATACCCCCGAATGATGTCTCTGTAGCAATGGCTTTGAAGCAATAAATCGCCAAATCAATATCGACTTGTTCAGTGAAATGGTGTTTATGATTTTCTTAATCGTCTGTTAATAGTCGATGTGCTGTCAGTCTTGCTTAATCAGAGAAACGCTCTAAGTCCGGGAATACAAGGGTAATAATGACCAGAACCACGTGGAAAATTTACCAGATAATTGGGCGACACCCCCAAGTTGTTGTGGGGTTTTTTATTTTGGTTGTATTTGCGCTTTTTCTGCTTGGTTCACGCTATTATGTAGATCAGACCAGAAAGGCTCTGGCCTATGAGACTGCAAAAGCTTTTGAAGTTTCTATTACCACACTTCATAATTTCTATTCAAAAGATATTGTGCCCCGGGCTGAGGCCGCTGGTATAAAGCTCTCTGATGATTATACGGCGCACAATGATCAGATTCCCTTTCCGGCAACAATGACAATCACCTTTGGTGAGAAGCTGCAGGAAGAGAATACGGGTATGGTTACAGCACTCTATAGCTATTATCCATTTAAACGACGCGCCCATCGTATACTGGATGATTTTCAGGAAAAATCTCTTGAGTTCCTGGCGCAGAACCCTGAAATGGTCTTCTCTCGCTTTGAAACTTTAGAGGGGCGAGAGGTTATCCGCTATTCCAAATCAATGTTGATGAAAAAGGATTGTGTTACCTGTCATAATAACTCCGGGTTTAACAGAATTTGGGAGGTCGGGGATTTTCGGGGGGCGCGTGAGGTTGTGATAGATCTTCCTCAAATTACGGCTCTAGAGCAGGAAATGAATAGTGTGGGTGTTGGTCTCGCCGTTTTTGTGACGATATTAGGGGCCTTTCTGATGTTACCAACAGTGGGTTTGCTCCAGTCCTCTGCACGTGAAAACAAACGATTGGCTGTTGAACTGGCTGAACAGAATACCTCTCTCGAAAGTGCTGACCGTGCTAAAAGCCGGCTTCTTAAAGGCGTAGGTCATGATCTTCGATCTCCCTTAAATGCAATAATTGGTTTCTCAGAAGTGATGCAAAATGAATTGCTGGGTAAGCTGGGAAATGAAAAATACATCGACTATAGCAAATCGATCCATGATAGTGGCCAGCATTTGCTCCGTATGATCAATCAGCTTCTCTCCACCGATAACCTCGAGGGTTCTGGCTGGCGTTATGAAGAGGAAATTATCGATATAAGCCTCTTGATTTCGTCCATCGAACCTGTGTTGAGGTCCTCTGTTGAGAAAGCAGGTATTGGAATCAATGTTGTCTCTCTGGCTCAAGACTGCCAGTTACGGGGAGATGGGCGAGCCTTGCGGCAGATGTTGACCAACCTGGTCGATAACGCCGTAAAGTATAGTGAAGCATCAAAAATTGTGGTGACCTTCAAGTTGACGAAAGGACAGTTAGTACTCGCGGTCGAAGATAACGGTATCGGAATTTCCGGGGAGGAGATCCGACGACTACGGAATGAGAACTATCGCGGAAAATCATCTGAAGACAAGGGTGTTCAGGGACTGGGTATTGGCTTGTGGTTGGTTGATAGTTTTGCCCGGATGCATAATGCGGAACTGGAAATAGTCAGTGAAGAGGGGCAGGGGTGTACGTTTTCAATCATAATCCCCGCCGAGCGATTAATTTCTCAGGGAGCTACCTCTTCGCATTAAAGCCTTTTGCTTTTAATCTGAGACATATCCAGCAGCCTTGAAGAAATTCCAGCATTCGGAAGGATCGTAGAGAT
>NZ_JAPWGY010000007.1 GCF_027214005.1 Kiloniella laminariae | reverse complement strand
CCCATGAAACACCTCCTCCCGAAAGTGAATCATAGAATACCGCTTTTGGGAATCCCGAAACCGATTCAGATCAAAAGAAAAACGCTTTAAAACTTCCTGCTTCGTTGGCATATAGCAGTTGAAAAAACGCGTTTTATTCAAAACAAGACCGTGAACTTGCCTTAAAAGAGCGTTACATTGGGCAATCAGAAAACGAACAAAGTTTCTCCTTACTCTATACACCTGCCCCAGACGCCCAGAAGAAAGAACAATCAGTCATATGTCACTCTCAACAGCTCTCCCCAAACCAGTAGTCCTCTGCATTCTGGATGGCTGGGGCTTCCGCAAGGAAGACGATCATAATGCCATCAACCTTGCCAAAACTCCGCTGGTGGACAGATTGAGTAAAGAAGTTCCCCTGGGATACCTTGCGACCTGTGGCCGGGATGTCGGCTTGCCCGACGGGCAAATGGGGAATTCCGAAGTCGGGCACATGAATATTGGCGCTGGCCGGGTTGTGATGCAGGATCTGCCGCTCATTGATACCGCAATCGAAGACGGCAGCTTCGCCCGGATCCCTGCCCTGCTGGATACCATCCGCAAGCTGGAAGACACAGGTGGCACAGCCCATGTACTTGGCGTGATTTCAAATGGGGGCGTTCACGGTCATCAGGCACAAACTTCGGCCCTGGTGCGTATTCTTCAGGCGGCCGGTATTCCCGTTGTTGTCCATGCCATTCTGGATGGCAGAGATACAGCACCACAAAGCGCCATTGAGTTTATCAAAACATTCGAAAGCTCAACCCCCGGCGTCGTTATCGGCACCGTCCTGGGACGGTACTATGCCATGGATCGCGACAACCGCTGGGAACGCGTAGAAAAGGCTTACGATGCCATTACCCTGGGGCAGGGCGAACAGGCATCCTCGCCAGAAACCGCTATTTCCCGCAGTTATGAACAAAAGATCTGGGATGAATTTGTTCTGCCCTGTGCCATTGCCGACTATCAGGGAATGAACGACGGTGACGCACTGATCATGACCAACTTCCGCGCGGACCGGGCCCGGCAAATCCTTCATGCTTTCATTGACAAGGATTTTGCGGGCTTTACACGTCAAAAACATCCCGCCTGCAGCGCTTACCTCGGCATGGTTGCCTATTCCGATGAACTTGCCCCGAAAATGGGGGTTATGTTCCCGCCCAAAGACCTGACAAAAACACTGGGAGAGATCGTCTCCGCCGCCGGTTTGTCCCAGTTCCGTATTGCTGAAACAGAAAAATATCCACACGTCACCTACTTCTTCAATGGTGGTCAGGAGCAACCTTTACCGGGCGAACACCGTGTCATGGTGCCCTCCCCTAAGGTCGCAACATATGACCTGCAGCCAGAAATGTCCGCCCGGGAAGTTTGTGACAAACTCTGCCAGGCAATAACCAGCGGTACCTATCAGCTGTTAATCTGCAATTTTGCCAATTGTGATATGGTCGGTCACACAGGCAGTCTTGAGGCTGCGATCAAAGCCGCAGAAACCGTTGATAATTGCCTGCAGGAGATTCACAAGGCAGTTCTTTCCGTTGGGGGCCGGTTGCTGATCACAGCCGATCATGGCAACGCTGAAGAAATGCTCGACCCCGTCACAGGACAGCCACATACAGCCCATACACTTAATCCTGTACCCATTTTATTAGTAAATGGCCCTGATAATGTTACCAGGATCGAGAACGGACGGCTGGCCGATATTGCGCCGACTATTCTTGATCTCCTTCATCTTGATCAGCCTTCTGAAATGGATGGCAGGTCATTGATACATCGTAACGATACCGAGTAGAGGAACATCTTGGCGCGTTCTTTTCCCCCAGAGTTCAAGAAAGATGACGTCTCCCTATGGCGGTCGCTCTTTCTTGCCTGTGCGGGTTTTGTGCTGTTCAGCCTTTTGTTCCAGCCTTTACCAGCCCGGGCACAGGATGTCGGTCAGGAACTGAAAAAACTTGAGCAAAAAGCCGCTCAAGGAAAAAAAGAAGCGGAAAAACTCTCTCAGACAGCAAAAAAACTGGATCGGGAACTCTCCGGTTTGCAGGGACAACTCATTGCAGCCGCCAGCAAAATCCAGAATTATGAAAGCGACCTCACAGCGATAGAAGAGACTCTTTTTTCTCTGGTGGAGGAAGAAACACTAAAAAGCAAAAAGCTGCTCCAGGACAAGGAAAGACTGAGCAGCACACTCTCTGCTTTGCAAAGAATCGCTCTCCTGCCTCCAGAAGCCCTTGCCGCGGCACCCGGCTCTCCCGTCGATACCGTCCGCAGTGCCATGTTGCTCCAGGTTGCTGTCCCGGAAATCGAGAAACGGGTTCTGAGCTTGCGGCAGGATCTGAACGAACTGACAGATCTGAGGCAGCGAATCGAAGAAGAACGCACGGCCCTGCTGACATCCCGTGAGGATCTCAATCGGGAACGCGACGGTTTGAATATTCTGATCAAGCGAAAACAAACTGTACAAAGCCAAACACTATCTTCGCAAAAATCGGTTGATGGGCGCGTCAAACAGCTGGCCCAGCAGGCAAAAGATATGAAAGATCTCGTCGCCAGGCTGGAAGAAGACAAAGCCCGACTTGCCGCCCTGGCCCCTCGCCCTAAAGCAAGGCCGGCCCCACCACCTGTGATCGAGGAATCTGCTCCCCCGTCCCAGGCTTCGGCTCAAGGCACTGACCAGATACAAACAGAAAAACCTGCTGAAGCAACAGGGGATTCTGTCCCCACGCAACTAGCGGCAATCCCTGACCCAACACAAATCCGGGACTTTCCTTCTCGCCAGAAACGTGTACTTTTACCCCCGGCTCGCGGAAAGATGATTAGCCTTTACGGGCAAAAAAAAGGGACAAATATAACATTCGACAAGGGTGTGGTGATTGCGACACGCCCCGCTGCCCAGGTTATTGCGCCTTATGATGGCCGCATCGCCTATGCCGGAGATTTTCGGGGCTACGGGAGAATCTTGATCATTGAACACTCGGGACGATATCATACACTCTTGGCCGGAGTAGAAAGGATTGATGTGGCTGTTGGACAATGGGTTCTTGCTGGTGAACCTGTCGCCCGTATGGGAGACGGAACGAACGAGCAGGCAGAAATCTATTTCGAACTGCGCAGCAGCGGACAGCCAATTAATCCCTCGCCCTGGTTATTATCAGACTCAAACACTTCTAATCTCAACAAGGTGAACGGTTGATGCTCAGTTTCAGAAAAGTGCTTTTAACAACGGCTTTTGCCCTTGCACTCCCCAGCGTTTCCATGGCGGACGAAACCGTCGATCCACGCCGTGACACCTATAGGCAACTGGAACTGTTTGGTGACGTTTTTGACCGTATCAGAGCCAACTATGTCGAAGAAGTTTCTGATGAAGAGCTGATCGAGTCAGCGATTCAGGGAATGCTGTCCAGACTGGATCCTCACTCCAGCTACCTGACACCTGATTCATTTCAGGACATGCGGGTTCAGACTCGTGGAGAATTTGGTGGTCTTGGTATCGAGGTCACAATGGAAAACGGCTTTGTAAAGGTTGTCTCACCCATTGATGACACCCCTGCTGATCGCGCCGGAATTCAGGCAGGAGATTTCATCACCCACCTTGATGGCGACCCCGTGCTTGGATTAACCCTGCAGGAAGCCGTCGATAAAATGCGCGGCAAGGTCGGGAGTGATCTGAAAATCACCATCAGCAGAGAAGGCCAGGACCCCTTTGACGTAACCTTGCAACGCGATGTTATCAAAGTACGCTCGGTTCGCCACCGGGTGGAGAACAACGTCGGGTATGTCCGGGTTTCCTCTTTCAACGAGCAGACAACTCCCGGCCTTGAAAAAGCTGTTGAGGAAATCAAAAAAGAACTCGGTGACAAGATGATCGGCCTTGTGCTTGACCTGCGTCTCAATCCCGGTGGTCTTCTAACCGAAGCAATCTCTGTCTCCGACGCTTTCCTCAACCAGGGTGAAATTGTTTCAACGCGTGGACGCGACAATTCAAACGCCCAACGGTTCAATGCCCGCGATGGCGATCTGATCAACGGGAAACCTCTGGTGGTCCTGATCAACAGTGGTTCGGCTTCAGCTTCAGAAATTGTTGCCGGAGCCCTGCAGGACCATCGTCGTGCAATTATCATGGGAACCAAATCTTTTGGTAAAGGGTCAGTCCAGACGATCATGCCCCTGCTCGGAAATGGTGCCATGCGCCTGACCACCAGCCGATACTACACGCCATCTGGTCGCTCCATTCAGGCAGAGGGGATCGTCCCGGATATCATTGTTGAGCAGTCCAAGCTAGAAACACTTGAACCCCAGAGCCAACGCCGGGAAGCTGATTTGCGAGGCGCGCTTGAGAACAAGGGTGGCACCAACAGCACAGGTGAAGCTGATGGAAGTGAAGCAGGTGAAGAAGAAAAAGCACCACAGGACTATCAGTTGCTGCGCGCCCTTGACCTGATCAATGGTATTAATCTTTACAGCGTCAACGCCAACGCAAGTAACTAGCAGATCACCGGGCCTAATCATCAACGATTGAGATCGCTGTGAACTGGAACAAAATACTGTTAACGCTAAGCTGGGTGGCACTGATCTCTCTGATCAGTGCCACAGCAGGCTATATGGTTTACGGACCCCATGTCCCCCTGCCTTACGTTTATCAGCCGGAAACTGCAACGCACGAGACAACTCAAAAACCAGAGGACGAACACTCTGGCGAACCGGAAGAGCCGACACATGAATCGCTCCTCAAGCCGGAAGCCCCCCCCCCGGAACAAGTAAATACTGATCAACACCCCACCCTAATACCACCTGACAATGCTCGGGAAACTGCTTCAGCAGAAACTCCGGCAGGGGCCGCGGCCCCCAGCCCGGATAATACAGTAACATCTCCTGAAAAGACGGCCCCTGACGCTGCATCAGAACATAAAGAAGAAGCGGCGCCCGAAAATCATTCGGCAGCCACCGCCCCGGAAGTTTCCCCAGAAATTTCCCCAGCAACTTCACCCGAAACATCCCAGGAAACACTGTCACAAACCAATAATCCTGAGCCTGCTGTGACCGGGCCGACAGAGACAACTGAAACGGCTGCGCTCTCACCAGCTCAGCCTGTGACGTCTTCTCCCGTACAGGAAAGATCTCCTGACCTTCACCAGCCGAACTGGCAGCGGTACAGCCAGCAGCAGCCGGCAGACGACGGGCGCCCCCGTATTGCAATTGTTCTCACTGGACTAGGCCTGTCCAGAGCGGCAACTGATGCGGCCATTCGCCAGCTCCCCGGGGCCATAACCCTCTCCTTTACCCCTTATGCCAAGGATCTTGATAGCTGGATTGCCCTCGCGCATTCCCACAATCATGAGGTCCTGATTGATCTTCCCATGGAACCCCTGACCTATCCATCGGATGACCCGGGCCCCCAGGCCTTGTTAACGGGGCGGGAACCAGAAGGAAACCTGAGGTATCTGGCCTGGATTGCCAATCGGGGATCAGGATATGTCGGGATGAGTGTTTATATGGGGGAACGATTTGTTACTTCCGAACGCCAGATGAAACCTGTTATGGAATATTTCAAAGATCAGGGTCTCCTCTTTTTAGACAATGGTCGAAATGAAGCCAGTTTAGCCCCGCGGATCGGAAGGGAGATGGGCTCCCCTGTTCTGGTCAACAACCGCGCTATCGACGAAGCCCAACTCAGCCGCGTTGCAATTGACTCCCGGCTGGCTCAAGTCGAACAGATCGCCCTTAGAAACGGGTATGCCATAGCGACAGGCCGCCCCTTCCCGGTCACTCTTGAGCGAATGGCCAGCTGGATTCAGGGACTTGACCAACGGGGCTATCAACTGGTGCCCCTGACCGCCGTCATCCCCCAGCCAGATGACCCTGCTTCGGCAAAGATGACCTCACCCAAGAATAAAAACAAACAAGCACCAAAAACAGGAGGCTGAGATCATGGCTAAAGTTCTTAACAACGCTCAGATTGAAGCGCTTCCCTATCGCCCCTGCGTTGGTATCATGTTGCTGAATCAGGAAAACAGAGTTTTTGTTGCGCAACGCATAGACAATCCTGGCGAAGCCTGGCAAATGCCACAGGGCGGCATAGATGATGGCGAAGAGCCCCTTGTCGCCGCCTTGCGCGAACTGGAAGAAGAAACCGGAACAGCAAAGGCCGAACTGCTTGCAGAAAGCAGCAGCTGGCTTACCTATGATCTGCCCCATGACCTCGTCCCAAAGATCTGGAAAGGTCGGTATCGGGGGCAAAAACAGAAATGGTATGCCTTCCGCTTTAAAGGCGAGAATTCAGATATCAATATCGAAACCGATATTCCCGAGTTCTCAGACTGGAAGTGGGTCGAAATGTCAGAACTGCCACAGCTTATCGTTCCCTTCAAGCGTGAGCTCTATCGCAAGATCGTCGCCGAGTTTTCCTACCTGACAGCCTAAAGCCGCCGACAATTCTTCTCAAGCGAGTCCCATCACCTCCGGGAGTGGCGCCAGCCTGTAACCTGCCTGCTCCAATCGTTCTTTGACACGGTGAGCAATGGCGACGGCCTCGGCAGTATCCCCGTGCACACAGATGCTGTGGATCGGCGTCTCAATGCCCTTGCCTGACGGTGTGATGATCTTGCCCGCCTGTACAAAAGAAAGAATCTGTTCAGCACTCTGTTCGGGGTCATGAATCACAGCATGGGGCAGGGATCGCGAGGTCAGGTTACCCTGTTCGTCGTAGGTTCGATCGGCAAATATCTCGCCAGCTGTCGGCAATCCCAATTCAATACCCGCCTTGCACAGGCATGACCCGGCTGTTGCCAACAGTATCAGACCAGGATCCACACTTCGAACTGCCCGGGCAATCGCCCGCGACATCTCCATGTCTTCTGCTGCCATGTTATTCAACGCCCCATGCGGCTTGACATGGCTAACCCGGCTTCCCTGGCTGGCTGCAACCGCCATGAGCGCACCGATCTGGTAGACCATCATCGCTTCCAGTTCGTCGAGTGGCAGAACCATTTTACGACGGCCAAAACCCTGCAAGTCAGGAAAAGCCGGATGCGCACCGATACTCACCCCTTTTTCCTTTGCCAGGCGGGCTGTCGCGGTCATTACAAGAGGATCCCCTGCATGATAGCCACAGGCTACATTTGCCGAACCGATAACCTCCAGCATGGCCGCATCGTTGCCGATTCCGTATTGACCATAGCCTTCCCCCATATCGGCGTTGAGATTAATCAGTTTCATGGGAACCTTCCTCCAGATGTCCGGGGAAATGCCCGGAGTTTTTAGCATTGACAACCCCGGCAATCAGATTGCTCTGATAAAGCGCCTTGAGATCCAGAAAGCCTTCGCCGAAATGTTCTGCAACCGAGTTTTCGACCTGCTGAATAAGTTGCTCTCGCTCATCCAGCGCTGCCCGGGCTTCCTCTGGTGTCACAACCTTGAAGCGGATCGTATTTCCGGGCGTCACTTGCCCCAGATGATGCAGATCAGCCGTAATAACGGTGGCGATCTTCGGATAACCGCCAATCGTCTGACAATCAACAAAGAGAACGATCGGCTGTCCGTTCCCGGGGATCTGGATTGCTCCCGGTACCAGCCCGTCAGAAATAAGGTCACTGCCTTTTTCTGGCAGAGGAGCAAGAGCTGTTCCCTCCAGACGGATACCCATACGGTCAACATCACTGCTGATCTGGTACTCAGAAGCTTCAAATATACCAAGGGTTTCTACAGAAAAATAATCATCCTGCGGCCCCAGCAGAACACGCAAGGGCTCTTCTCCAAATCTTGGTGGATGTTTGACAATCTTTTCAATCATCTCTCTGGGGTGATCAAGCCGGGCTGTGAGGCAATCACCCTGCTGCAGGTTTTTTCCATTCACCCCACCCAGGCCAGCTCTGGCATAGGTAGAGCAACTGCCCAGAACCGGCTCAAGATCAAAGCCCCCTTCAAGAGCCAGGTAACCAGTTGCCCCCTTGGACAGGGGCATCACGGATAGTATATCTCCCTCATCAAGCCTGACCGTCTGCCAGGGAGAGATTTTCACAGCCTCATCATTTTCACTTAGGAACAAATCCGCTGTCGCATCCCCCGCCAGCGCCAGTCGGACCGATCCCCTCTCGATCAGAATCTTTGGTCCTAGAAAACGGAACTCAATTGCCGTTTCAAAAGCATCATTCCCCAGCAGATGATTGCCTATGCGCAAACTGACAGGGTCAGCCGCACCACTGCGCGGGACACCATAGGCCCCGAAACCCAGCCGCCCGCGATCCTGGAGAGAAGAAAATACCCCTGGGGAAAGAATTTTAAGAACGGCTCCCATTTATCCCTCCCCTCCCTCGGCAACAAAGGAATGCGGATCAAGTTTACCACTGGCCAGATCTTGCTGTAACAGCAGCAGATCGTGAGAACTTACCGGTTCAAACTTCACCTTCGCCCCGGTATCAAGAAGACTGGGCCGCGCCCAGAGCGGGTTAAACAGCGGGACAGGACAACGGGCAAGAAGATGCCAGCCTCCCGGGCTCTCCCATGGATAGATCGCAGTTTGTGCATTCGCAATTCCAACAGAACCTGCAGGCACCCTTACCCGCGGGCTGGTTCGCCTGGGGAACCTCAGCCGCTCATCAATCTCTGCCAGAAACGGAAAGCCGGGCAGGAAGCCAATCTGCAACAGCTCGTATTCCCGATCGCTATGAAGCGTAATAACTTCCCGGGCAGTCATCCCCGATCGCGCGGCAACGTCTTCCAGATCAGGTCCATAGTCTCCCTCGTAACAGGCGGGGAGTCGCCAGAGCTGTGAAGCCCCCTTCGTCAGAGACAGTTTTTGTTTTGCCAATGCAGCAACAGCCGTTTGAAGATGTTTAAAATCACCGACAAAGGGATCGATGCAAATGGTAAGTGCGCGGGAGGCCGAGATGATATCCACAATTCCTGAAAGCTGTCCGGCTTTGATTTTCTCCTGCACACGACTGCGCAAGGCAGCAACCTGCCGGGCCCCCGAGACCCCTTCAAGGCCAGGGAATTCAATCGTAAAGGCTGCATCGCCTACGGTCAGTATCCGGATATCCAACTCTTGCCCTCTCAATTTTTGCTTATGAATTATTGCGTCAGGCAGATTACAATAATAAATCGTTATTGTTTTATTGATTATTTGTCAACAAAATGTCACAGTAAATTAATGCGTATTTGTTGGCGTACATTTTGCGGTTGGTCATCACGCAGTTTTTGCTCGTTCTACTCATAAAAAATCCAATGCGGTTTGCGAGCCAATAATATGTTTCGGGCAAAGCCCCTAATCCAGAAAAACCTTTGGGAGGTTTATCAGATGAAAGTACTTCGTAACTTCACCGCGGGTGTCGCTGCCCTTGCTATGGGCGCAACCATGTCCGCTCAGGCCGATACCTGGGACATGCCGACGCCTTATCCGGACAAGACATTCCACACCGAGAACATCATTGAATTCGCAAAGGACGTCGAGACCGCAACCAATGGTGCGCTGACCATCAAGGTTCATTCCGCCGGATCGCTGTTCAAGCACCCTGAAATCAAGAATGCTGTCCGCAGCGGCCAGGTACCAGTCGGTGAGTTCTTCCTTTCCCTACTGTCCAACGAGCATGAAGCCTTTGGCGCAGACTCCCTGCCTTTTCTTGCCACCAACTATGACGATGCAGAAAGACTCTGGGCCGCACAGAAACCTGTGATCACCAAGCTGCTTGACAAACAGGGCCTGATGCCACTCTATTCTGTTCCCTGGCCACCACAGGGCCTCTATACCAACAAAGAGATCAACTCTGTTGCCGATCTCAAGGGGCTCAAGTTCCGCGCCTATAACGCCACACTGGAAAAATTCGCCCAGCTGACAGGCGCGGCTCCAACACAGGTCGAAGTACCGGACATTCCACAAGCCTACACCACAGGCCGTGTCGAAGCCATGATCACCTCCCCCTCTACTGGCGCCAACAGCAAGGCCTGGGATTTTGTTTCCCACTATACCCATATTCAGGCCTGGGTTCCGAAGAACATTGTTGTGATCAACAAAAGCGCCTGGCGCAAACTGGATGAAGCAACACAGGCCGCGGTTCTTGATGCCGCTCAAAAAGCCGAACAACGCGGCTGGGCCATGAGCAAGGCTGAAACCGATGCCCAGATCCAGGTCATGCAGGACAATGGCGTGACCATTGTCAATCCTCCGTCCGAACAGCTGGTTCAAGACCTGAAAGCTGTCGGCGCAGAAATGCTCAAAGACTGGAAGACAGCAGCTGGCAGTGAAGGCGAAGAAATTCTGTCTGCCTACGGCAACTGATCTTTTCTCATCGGGGTGATCCGGGAAACCTGATCACCCCGGTTTTACAAGTGCCTGATCACATCAGGTATAATGGTTTCCTGCGCGTGCCCAGAGGCCCGCAGAATCGTCAACAGAGGGCGTGTAACCATGCGACAGATCCTCAATAAGCTCTATCAGGCCAGTGGCTGGGCAGCCGCCTTTTTCCTTCTGGCAATTTGCATTACGGTTATAGCCCAGGTTCTGCTTAATCTGATTGACCGTCTCAGCACAGCCATTACCGGCGAAGCAATTGGTTTGACCATCCCTTCCTATGGCGATTTTACCGGTTTTTTTCTGGCCGCGTCTTCTTTTCTCGCCCTGGCCTATACCCTGCGCGACGGCAGCCATATCAGGGTTTCGCTCCTGCTACAGAACCTGCCCCAGAACTTGCGTCGGGTGATCGAGATCTGGTGTCTTGTTGTCGCTGCGACGATGGCTCTCTTCTGTACTTACTACACCGGGCTGCTCGTCCATGAAGCCTTTACCTATAACGATCTCTCTACGGGAATGATCGCCGTGCCGATCTGGCTCCCCATGACCCCCATGTTGGTGGGACTGGGCATTTTGGCCATAGCGCTGCTTGATGAACTGGTTACTGTCCTGCGCGGCGGTGAAGCCAGCTATGAAGGCAAGGGAGAGAACCTCCTGCAACAAGATCACGCCGATCTCCACGCGGAATAGGGAAGCACCGTCAAATGTCCGAGATTTATCTTACCGTTTTGTTGTTGCTGACCCTCTTTGTTTTGCTGGGGTCAGGTGTCTGGGTTGCTTTTTCACTCTTTGGTGTCGGCATCTTCGGCATGGCGCTCTTCACGGACGCCCCCGTTGGCAGCGTGCTTGCCACCACCGTCTGGGGCTCCAGCAATTCCTGGGCCCTCGCCGCATTACCTCTCTTTATCTGGATGGGCGAAATTCTGTTTCGCTCCCGCCTTTCCCAGGACATGTTCAGCGGGCTTTCTCCCTGGGTCGGAAAAATTCCGGGCAAACTTCTCCATGTGAATATTATCGGTTGTGGCATCTTTGCCGCCGTCTCCGGCTCTTCTGCCGCAACCGCCGCGACCATTGGCAAAATGTCCATTCCCGAGCTGTCAAAACGCGGTTACCCCGAAAGCCTGATGATCGGCACTCTGGCAGGATCAGCAACCCTTGGTCTGCTGATTCCCCCTTCCATCATTCTCATTGTTTACGGCGTGGCCACCGAACAGTCGATTGCCCGTCTTTTTATTGCCGGGGTCATTCCCGGCCTGTTGCTGGTCGCTCTCTTTATCGGTTTTGTCGTCGTCTGGGCCCTGTTCAACAAAGACAAGCTCCCTGATGTGATCGAACAACTGTCCTTTCGCGAGAAAATCCGTCGGACTCGCAGCCTGCTCCCGGTTATCTTTCTCATCTCCGGGGTGATCGGCTCAATCTATCTTGGTATTGCCTCGCCAACCGATGCTGCGGCTGTTGGTGTTGTCCTTGCCCTGCTTCTCTCCTGGTGTACTGGTGGCTTGACCCGAGAGAGCTTTATGGAAGGGCTCATGGGGGCAACCAAGACCTCCTGCATGATTGCCTTCATTCTCGCAGGTGCTGCCTTTCTGACTGTCGCCATGGGCTTCACGGGTATTCCAAAACTCCTGGCCCTCTGGATCGGCAGCCTGGAACTCAGCCCCTATGCCCTGCTCGCGGCACTTACCGTATTTTTTGTCGTTCTCGGCTGTTTCCTCGATGGCATCAGTGTTGTCGTTCTGACCACCTCTGTCATTATGCCCATGGTCGAACAGGCTGGAATTGATCCTCTCTGGTTCGGAATCTACATCGTGATTGTTGTCGAGATGTCCCAAATCACACCACCCGTCGGCTTTAACCTTTTTGTTTTGCAATCCCTTACCGGACGAAACATCCTGACTGTTGCCAAGGCGGCTCTGCCTTTTTTCGCCCTGCTGTTATTCGCCCTGGGTATAATTATTGCCGTCCCTGAGCTCGTAACCTATCTTCCAAACAACATGTAGGGAATTCCTGTCAAACGCTCCATAGCCATCAGAGGTCTAGCCATGTCCGATCCCGTAGTTCCGCCGCAAGCCCCGCGCCCGATTGTTTCTTCAGAACACCTGGCCAGTGAACAAGGCTGGCAGATGAGCGAATTGGAATACGGGATGATTATTGCTTTCAACGGCTTTTCCCGCTGGATGGTCCGCTGTATGAATGCAACCGGCCTGCATGATTTCAACCCGCTGGATGTGCTGGTCTTACACAATGTTAATCATCGCAAGCGGGAAAAACGCCTCAATGACATCTGCTTTGTGCTCAACATCGAGGACCCGCATACGGTCAATTACTCGCTCAAGAAACTGATCAAGGGAAAGCTGGTCAAAGGCTCCAAAAGGGGGAAGGAGATCTTTTATTCGACCACCGAAGAAGGTATCAAGGCCTGTGCCGAATACCGCAAGATCCGTGACCTCTGCCTGATTGATCCCGCAGTCGCCACGGAAACCAAATTTGACGAGATTGCCAGAACAGCGCAAATCCTGCGCAGTGTATCCGGCCTCTACGATCAGGCTTCGCGGGCTGCCGCTTCCTTCTGAACCGTATAACGTTCCTGAACTAAAGACGAATTTTGATCACAAGTCCTGCGCCCCGGAGGCACTGTTACTCTTCTCCTGGTTGATGTAACTGTACTATGGCAGGTATCTGCATGTTAAGAGATACCTTGTCTGTCAGGATGCTTTGCAAAAGCATGTTCAGAGCACCCTTGGCAGGAAGAACACAGAAATTTCAAGGGAGATAAGAATGAGTGGATTGTTACCAGATGTGGATCCGGACGGACTTCTCGAATTTTCCGTGGTCTATACTGACCGCTCGCTCAATCACATGTCCCGGTCTTTCCAGACGGTGATGACCGATATTTCCCGGACCATGAAAAAAGTTTACAATGCCCATTCTGTCTCGCTGGTTCCTGGCGGCGGCACCTATGCAATGGAAGCGGTTGCCCGACAGTTCGCCACAGGCAAGAAGTGTCTCGTGATCCGGAATGGCTGGTTCAGCTACCGCTGGACCCAGATCTTTGAAGCCGGGAATATTCCAGCTACCTCAAAAGTGCTTAAGGCCCGACAGATCAGTCAAGGCCCACAAGCAGCCTTTGCCCCTGTTCCCATTGCCGAGGCCATCAGCACCATTCTGAGCGAAAAACCTGATCTTGTTTTTGCCCCGCATGTTGAAACTTCATCTGGCATGATCTTGCCCGACAACTACATGCAGCAGATTGCCGAAGCTGTGCATTCCGTGGGCGGTATGTTTGTCCTCGATTGCATTGCCTCTGGTACCGTCTGGGTTGATATGGAAGCCATCGGCGTAGATGTTCTGATTAGCGCGCCACAGAAAGGCTGGAGCGCTTCTCCCGGTTGCGGCCTGGTCATGATGAACAGCAAAGCGACTGAGACCATCGAGAAGACAGCAAGTACAAGCTTTGCCTGTGATCTGAAAAAATGGATGCAGATCATGCAAGCCTATGAAAAAGGCGGTCATGCCTATCATGCGACCATGCCGACCGATGGCCTTGCAGCATTCCGCGACGTTATTCTGGAAACCGAGCAGTATGGTTTTGATAAGGTACGCGACGAACAGTTACTACTGGGGAAAAAAGTCCGGGAGCTTCTGGAAAAGCACCAGTTCAAAAGTGTTGCTGCTGAAGGATATCAGGCACCGGGTGTTGTGGTCAGCTACACAACAGATCCGGACATACAGAACGGCAAGAAATTTGCTGCTCAGGGCGTACAGATCGCTGCGGGTGTTCCTCTACAATGTGATGAACCTTCTGACTTTCAGACCTTCCGCTTTGGACTCTTTGGCCTGGACAAGCTCCACAATATTGACCGGACTGTTGAGCAGCTCGCACAGGTTCTCGGCCAGATCAAATAGGCATCATTTCAGAAAGTTCTGATATTACTTTGAGTGAAGATGAAAAATTCCAGCTCCCGGCTCATTACGTCATGGGCGTATAAACTGGAATTTTTCTCTTTGCCCGATTAAGCGACAAGAGAAGTACTTCTATTTAAAATAGGCTTCTGCCAGATCAACAACCTCTACATTCAACAGGGCCTTGCCCTTTAGCTGCGACTGTTTCACAGCCAACACTGCTTCACCCAGAGCTTTCTTTTGCGCAACAGTCCGTCCCGGCAGCAACTTGATTGTTGTCGTAACAAAGTTCTGTTCCGTCGCACCGGTTTTGAAATACGCCACTTCAATTGCGCGAGCCTTGATGCTGGAAACATCAAACAGCCCGGACTCTGCTGTGGCTGTAAAAACAATATCGACAAGATCTTCAACGGATATTTTGTTTTTAAGAGGGGCAGCATATTCAATAATGCAATGTGGCATTGGTCTGCTCTTTCATGTTTAAAAGATAGAGAAATTCTGTCCAGTCGATCAGATGTCAGGGCTTCATCATTGCCAGGCGAGCGCCAAATCCGATAAAGACCACGCCGGTAATTCCCTTAAGCCAGCGTTGAAAACTCTCATTGCGCGCGGCACCGCTTAATCGGGCAAGAAACACAATCATGCCGGTGAACCAGACCGCATTGATCAGGGCATGAAGACTGACCAGCAGAAGCGAATTGCCAATTGCAGCCTCTCCAGGCGTGATAAATTGCGGGAAGGCTGCCAGATAAAACATCGAAACTTTCGGATTGAGTACGTTGGTCAGAAAGCCCTCGAGAAGTGCAGTAACAAGGGTCCGCCTCCTCGTTGCAGGTTTAATCGCTGGAGCAACCAGAGAGCCTTTCTTTTGCAGGCTCTGCCGTAAAGCCTTAACACCAAGCCAGATAAGGTAAATCGCCCCGACAATTTTAACCAGGGTGAAGAGCTCGGCCGATTTGACAAGTAACACAGAGATTCCGAGAACAGACAGAAGTCCATGCAGATAAAAGGCCGCAACAAATCCCCCGATGTTTGCAAAACCCGCCCCCTTGCCAGACAGGGGGACTGTTTTTGCTATCAGCACCCCGTTCGGTCCTGGCGATATCACCAGAAGAGAAGCCACCAGAACAAAAGAAAGAATTTCCGTGATCCCCATATCTCACGCCTTTAAAAGATGATTTATCGTCTTGTTTAATGGCAGCATGGGCAGATCCAATTGAATGGGCAACTATAAATAAAGTCGGGTTTTATCCACACCCTGACAATCTTGCGATCAAGAACTCCAACTCATCGGGCAGTATCTGACCCCCGCCGTAGTCTGCCACTCTCCCAGTTCCTTGAACCCCTGCTTCAAATAGAACGCATGCCCCCTGGACGAGGCATTGACATAAAGCTCTTTCAGAGCGAGCCCTTCACAGAGCTTTTCAAACAGACGGGTAGCCAAATTCAGACCCTGCGCCTTTTCTGATACGAAAAACAGCAGGATCTGGTTTCCGGAAACCTCGACATAGCCTGCCAGCCTGTCGTCCTCTCCCTGCAACACCAGCCCTTTTGAGCCCGTTGACAGACGGTACAGGAGCTGCTCCGAACTCAGATAATCCTGAAAATCCTCCCAGCCTGCCTCATCAAAATCTTCAATGATGCTGCGCCGGGCTTCTTGCAATACCAGCTTGGACACTTCTTCCAGATCATCAATACCACAGGGACGAATCACCCAGCCGTCGTTCAGAAGAGTGATTTCCATAAAGGGCATATGCAGTCTCCGGCAGAAATGAACACCATAATCTGGCTAGATTAACAGCGCCTATCACAGGGAAAAACCTTTTTTACACGTCGGCTCCTAGTGCTTGATCATGACATGCCGTACGGCAGTGTAGTCTTCCAGTGCATACATGGACATGTCCTTGCCATAACCAGACTGCTTTAACCCGCCGTGCGGCATTTCCGTTGTGAGCATAAAGTGGGTGTTCACCCAGGTGCAGCCGTAGCGAAGGCGCGCTGAAGTTTCCATCGCCCGTCCGACATCCTTGGTCCAGACAGAAGATGCCAGACCATAGTCACTATCATTCGCCCAGCTGACAGCATCATCAACATCCGAGAAACGGGTCACGGAAATCACCGGTCCAAAGACTTCCCGTTGAACAATTTCATCCTGTTGCAATGCACCGGCTATGACTGTTGGTTTGTAATAAAACCCGTTGTCACCATGGGTGTCTCCCCCTGCAGTCACCTCAATATGGCTGAGTTCTCGTGCCCGCTCGACAAAACTGGCGACCCGGTCTCTTTGGCGGCCGGAAATCAGGGGACCGATTTCGTTTTCCGTATCATCTTTCAAATCGTACTTGATTGCATCCGCCGCCGATGAAAGATCGGCAACCAGATTGTCATAGATCTTGTCACTCGCATAAACGCGGCACGCCGCCGTACAATCCTGCCCGGCATTGTAATAACCAAAGGCCTGCAGGCCCTCGACTACGTCAGACAAAGATGCGTCATCAAAGACGATAACGGGTGCCTTCCCGCCAAGCTCAAGGTGTGTCCGCTTTACGGAATAGGAAGCGGCCTGCAACATTTTTTTACCTGTTGCCACGTCACCAGTCAGGGAAATCATATCTACTTTCTTGTGGTTGATCAGCTGATTCCCAACTGTCGCTCCTCGCCCGGGAACAATATTCACCACCCCCTCAGGAAGCTCTTCCGCCAGAATTTTTGCCATCTTCAAAGCAGTTAATGGGGTTTGTTCCGAGGGTTTAAAGACCACTGTATTTCCCCCGGCAATGGCAGGGGCCAACTTCCAGGCCATCATCATCAAAGGATAATTCCAGGGAGCAATCGAGGCGACAACCCCGATGGGGTCACGACGAACCATTGAGGTGAACCCTGGAAGATATTCACCTGCGGCTGCCCCGGTGACACATCGTACCGCCCC
Source organism: Kiloniella laminariae (assembly GCF_027214005.1). GTDB lineage: Bacteria > Pseudomonadota > Alphaproteobacteria > Kiloniellales > Kiloniellaceae > Kiloniella > Kiloniella laminariae_A. The sequence continues at coordinate 154,530 of NZ_JAPWGY010000007.1, read as the reverse complement.
GGCAAAAAAACGGTAGGTATCGACAACACCGGGGATTTCATCTTCCGTTACCCGGCTGATCGGCTTGCCGCAGTTCAGGGATTCCAGCAGAGCAAAGTTCACAGCTTCCGCCTCAATCCGTTCGGCAATTCGCAACAGGCATCCTGCTCTTTCCGCCGGGGAAGTCCGGGACCAACTGGCAAAAGCCTTGGCAGCGGAATCGACGGCCGCATCAACTTGCGAGGCCGAAGCCTCTGGCAATTCCAGGATGGTTTCTCCCGTTCTCGGGTTAAGCACCAACTCGGCAGTTTCCGTACCTTCCTCGAACCGGCCCCCAATCAACAGCTTTGTGTCCATGACAAGTATCTCCCTTAGAATTGGTTATTTTCCGGCTCCGGCCGTATCGGTTCCACTCCGGGTCAGGTAGTAGGCACCAAGAATGGGTAAAAAAGTGACCAGAACCACGACCATGGCCACAACGTTGGTTACCGGGCGTTGCCGCGGACGAACCAGTTCCTCCAGCATCCAGATCGGCAAGGTAGCCTGTTGGCCTGCGGTGAACGTCGTTACAATGACTTCATCGAAAGAAAGTGCGAAGGCCAGCATTCCCCCTGCAAGCATTGCCGTGGCGATATTTGGCAAAACGATATAGCGGAAGGTCTGAAAGCTGTTCGCCCCCAGATCCATCGACGCCTCAATCATCGAGGCCGAAAGCCGACGAAACCGGGCGACAGCATTGTTGTAGACAACCACCACACAAAAGGTGGCATGCCCGAGAATAATCGTCAGGGTCGAATAGGGTATATCCGCAAGATTGAAAGCCGAGCGCAAGGAAATCCCGGTTACAATCCCCGGCAGCGCAATAGGCAGGATAACCAGAAGTGAGATGGCTTCCCGTCCAAAAAACCGGGATCTGGATACTGCAGCAGCGCAAAGCGTACCCAAAACCAGCGCTATAACAGTTGAGATCGAGGCCACCTTGACTGACAGGCCCAAAGCTTCCCAGACATCAGCCCGATTCCAGGTCACCTCAAACCAGTCCAGTGTCAGGCCTGGGGGGGGAAACTGATAACTCGTCGCTTCGGTCGTAAAGGCGTAGAGGAAAATCAGTGCCAAAGGCAGATGCAAAAAGAGTAAACCCGCGATCGCCGCCAGCTTGAGCCACTTGGAGGAACGTTGATCAGAGCGCATCAAAAGCTCCCTTCCGTTTGGCCATCCAGAGATAAAAAGCCATGATAATAATAGGAACTACCGCAAAAGCTGCAGCGAGGGGGATATTACCTGCTGTCCCCTGATGGGCATACACAGCCTGCCCGATGAAGAGACGCGATGATCCGACAATCTGGGGAATAATGTAGTCACCAAGGGTCAGCGAGAAGGTAAAGATTGAACCTGCAACAATCCCGGGCAAGGCCAGAGGTAACACGACATATCTGAATGTTTGCCCCTGTGATGCCCCGAGGTCTCCGGATGCCTCGAGTAAATTCGCGGGCACCCGTTCCAGCGAAGCCTGAATAGGTAAAATCATGAAAGGCAGCCATACATAAAGGAAGACCAGAAAAGTACCGATATAACTGACAGACAGCGAGTTCCCCCCAATAACCGGAAGAGCCAGAACAGCCTCAAGTACCGGCATCAATCCCACTGAATCAAAAAACCACGACAAAATACCCTCTTTGGCCAAAATCAGTTTCCAGGCATAGACCTTGACCAGATAGCTCGACCAAAGCGGCAGCATCACCCCCAGATAGAATATCGCCTTCATGCGCCCCCGGGCATAACGGGCCGCAAAATAGGAAATCGGGAAAGCAATAACGACAGAGGCTAGCGTCACAGCCGCTGCCATAAGGGTTGTGCGCAAAATGATGTCATAGTTGGCAGGACGCAACAGTTCCCGATAGGTTTTCAGGGTGAATTCGTACTGTATCAATCCTGAAAACTCGTCGATGGAAAAGAAGCTCTGCAGGAGAAGCGAAAAGAGCGAACCCACATAAATAATACCGAGCCACAACAATGGCGGTGCCAGCATAAGCGCCAGCAACAGCTTTGGCCGCCGCCAGAAAAGATCCGACAATCGCCCTGCCACGCCCGTGTGCACAGAACCGGGTTGCACGGTGAAGGCCCTGCTCATGTGTTCTCTTCCATAGCATAAAGAGCCCCAGGTTTTACCTGCAAACCAACAAAATCACCCCTGGTCCAGTGATCTGCCGTGTTCGACAACAAAGCCGAAAGTTCGGTTTCACCAACCTGTATCATTACCCGGTTTGTCGCCCCAAGATACCTGATGCTTTTTACTGTGCCGACAACCTTCGCCCCCTCCTGCTTTGTCAGGGTTAAGGCTTCAGGCTTCAAACTGGACCAGCAAGACTGCCCGCCCAGGTCAAGACTGATCTGGGGCGGGACAAGGTTAGATGAGCCAACAAAATCGGCGACAAATTTTGTTCTCGGACGATGATAAACCTCTTCCGGTGTACCAATCTGGACAATGCCGCCGGCATTAAACACAGCTATTTTGTCCGCCATGGACAGAGCTTCCGTCTGATCATGTGTGACAAAGACAAAGGTAATACCCAGACGTTGTTGAAGCGCCTTGAGTTCCTCTTGCATCTGCTCGCGCAGTTTCAGATCCAGAGCGCCTAAAGGCTCATCCAGCAGCAGTACCCGTGGTTTGTTGACCAGAGCCCGAGCCAGGGCAACCCGTTGGCGTTGCCCCCCGGAAAGCTGGGCCGGCTTGCGATCACCAAAATTGTCCAGCTTCACCAGCGAGAGCATCTCGTCAGCTTCCTGATGCCGGAGATTTTTTCTCACCCCCCGAACCATCAATCCATAAGCAACATTGTCGCGAATACTCAGATGCGGGAACAAGGCATAGTCCTGAAACACGGTGTTTACTGGACGACGGTTTGGCGGCGCTGTTTCGCAGGCTTCTCCGAAAATATGTATCGATCCCGCTGAGGGTTGATCAAAACCTGATATCAGACGCAAACTGGTAGTCTTGCCAGATCCGGACGGGCCAAGCATGGCAAAAAAACTTCCCTCGTCGATTTTAAGATCAACCTCGTCAACAGCCTTCACAGCGCCAAAATGACGAGAGACTTTCTTAAATTCCACCGCAACAGTCATCGATTAACCAGTCAACTTTCTGGGTCCTGCCCGGCGTCACCGGGCAGGAGTTGTTCAAAGGATATCTGGAAAGGCTATTACCGCCCGCCAATCACACCGATATAATCAGAAACCCATCGGTAATAGGGAACGCATTCTCCCTGACTCTCGCACTTGGATACCGGGGTTTGCCAAAACTTGATCTGGTCAAAATCATCAAAACCGTTCGTGGAACATCCTTCTTTGGTCAACATGCCACTTCCATTGGTACAGGCGGCAGGGACCGATGGATTGGCCCCGAACCAAACCGCCAGATCACTCTGCAGGTTCGATGACAAAGTATGTTCCATCCATTTATAAGCACAGTTCGGATTGGCGGCTTCGCTGTGCATCATGGTTGTATCCGCCCAGCCTGTTGCCCCTTCTTTGGGAATGACGGATGCAACGGGTTGCCCCTCACTTGCAAGGATATTCACCTGAAACGGCCAGGATCCTGAAGCGACAACACCTTCGTTTTTAAAATCATCCATCTGGATAAAAGCATCATGCCAGTAACGTCCGACCAGCTTGCGCTGGTCACGCAAAAGGTTCAGCGCAGCATCATACTGCTCCTGGTTCAGTTCGTAGGGGCTTTTAATACCGAGTTCCGGCTTGTGGAACATAAGATAGTTTGCGGCATCCGCGATATGAATCGGGCCATCATAAGCCTGCACACGGCCGAGATTCGATTTGCCATCCGGTAAGGTCGTCTCTTCAAATACAATCGACCAGCTCTCCGGCGCGGCGGTGAAAACCTTGCTGTTATACATCAACACATTTGGTCCCCACATGTAGGGCGTCCCATAGTGTTTGCCGCCGACTGTATGCCAAGGTGCAGACTTCAGACGGTCATCGACTGTGGCCCAGCTTGGAATAAGATCTGTATCAATCTCCTGAACTCTTTTTCCCGCGATCAGCCTCAGGGAAGCATCCCCCGACGCTGTCACAAGATCAAAGCCACCCTCGTTCATCAGGGCAACCATCTCGTCAGAAGTATTCGCCGTTTTGACATTAACCTTACAGCCACTGGCTGTTTCGAATTTCGTCACCCAGTCAAAGGCTTTATCCGTCTCGCCCCGTTCGATATAGCCAGGCCATGCAACTATGTTTACCTGACCTTCGCTTTCACCGACCGACGCTGCAAAACCCGGACTTGTCGACAAAAGTGACAGAGCCATTACCCCGTATACAATCTTCCTGTTCATGTGAATTACTCCCGTTGAAACACGAATGACGGAGCTTGTGCTCCCATTTTATGATTCGTTTTTTTCCAGTCTCTGCTCACCGGGAATATTCGCAATCTCAAAATACAGATTAGTGATATCTGTTTTTCCGATATCACTAACAACTATTTGAAAGAAAGGGATGTTTGTGCCGTTCTGATAAAATCGCGACTGATATCGCTCAATGGCGCGCCCCGACGCCAGGCCAGGCCAACCTGTACAGCCGGAAGGTCTCCGGAAACATCTCGGATTTCAATGCGATCCCCTTCCAGAGACCAGGGTCTGTACACAAGGTTTGGCAGCAGAGCCACGCCGGCACCCGTTGCCACAAGGCTTCGAACAGCTTCGACTGAACGGGTTCTGAAGGCCACATTGGGGCGAGTCCCGAGAGAAGACAGCAAGGCAGAGGTACTTTCCTCAATCTCATCGACAGATAACATGATCAGGGGTTCAGCCGCGACGTCTTCGATTGAGATGGCTTCTTTACCTGCAAGCTCATGCCCCATAGGCAGCCACAGACGATAGGGAGAAACCTCGAGTGTTTCCACTTGCAGGGCACCGCGATTGTGCAGGCTTGATGTCACCAGAACGGCAACATCCAGCTCTCCACCGATCAGCAGATGTTCAAGATATTCTCCGTTGTCTTCGATTGCCGACACCTCTACCTGGGGGTAAGCCCGGCGAAACCGCGAGAGAATTTCAGAGAGAACATACCCGGCAACCAGAGAGGTGACGCCCAACGACAGCTTTCCGGTTTTTGATTTTGGATCAGCCTCGAACAACAATCGCGCATCAGAAACATCGGCAAGAATTTTCTGGGCATGCCGCAAAAACTGATGCCCCACATGCGTGATTTCCAAACTGCGCGATCGCCTCAGGAATAACTCCACTCCCAGATCTGCTTCCAGGGACTTTACGGCCTCCGTGACGGATGACTGTGAAATTGACAAGGCTCTTGCCGCCCCGGAGACCGTTCCTTCTTCAGACACTGCGACAAAGAACTGAAGCTGTCGTATTGTAAAAGCCATCACCGCCTCAATTTCTAATACGGGTGCAGGTACACCTATCCCCTTTGCCAGTTTTAGAGATCATACTGATATTGATAGAAACTTGGAACTCAAAACCCTTGCCCGGGGTTCGCAATTTCTCCTGATACCACCTCCTCGTTGTTCCACGGGGGAACGACTGTTATGGTGGCCGACTTTTTGTACAACCGATACTGTACACGTCCAACAATAAGAGTAAGTGATCGATGACGACTGAACAGGAATTACACGCACGTAGTGAAACAAAATGTGAGCTCTGCGGCGCTTCTGACAGCCTGACGGTCTACACCGTCCCCCCGACTTCGGATCATTCAGCCGAACAATCTGTTCTTGCCTGTGCCACCTGCCATGGACAAATCGAGAGCGATGATGCGCTTGATACCAACCACTGGCGCTGCCTCAATGACAGCATGTGGACCCCGGTTCCCGCCGTTCAGGTCGTGGCCTGGCGAATGTTGTCCCGTCTCAGCGATGAAGTCTGGGCTCAGGATCTTCTTGCCCAATTGTATCTGGATGATGAAACTCTGGCCTGGGCACAAGCCAATGGCAACAGTGGCGACAATGATACCGATGAAAAGCACCTCGATTCAAACGGCGCAGAACTTCTTTCCGGCGATACCGTCACCTTGATCAAGGACCTTAACGTCAAGGGTGCCAATTTCACGGCCAAACGCGGGACTGCTGTGCGGGGTATCTCGCTTGTACAGGGCAATCCCGAACAGATCGAAGGACGAGTCAGCGGGCAGCAGATCGTTATTCTGACCAAATTTGTCAAAAAATCCTGATCACGACAGAACATAGGGCACTCAAACATCAAACAAGAATCAAACAGGCCGCTGAAGCGGCCTGTTTGATTCTTGAAAGGTCAGGCTATTGTATCCAAGCGCTAGATTTACACTTTTTTGCGCCGTTTACGCGCGAACATATTGAGCATCTCGACAAAGGCAGAGAATGCCATTGCCGCATAGATATAACCTTTGGGCACATGTACGCCGAAACCATCGGCAATCAGCACCATACCGATCATCAGCAGGAACCCGAGCGCCAGCATAACAATCGTCGGGTTTGCTTCGATGAACTTGGCCAGCGGTGTCGCCGCAAATAACATCACGGCGACAGCAACAATCACCGCTATCACCATAATCGGCAAATGAGGCGTCATACCCACAGCCGTAATAATACTATCGATAGAAAACACCAGATCCAGCACCAGAATTTGTCCCAGTACAGCGGTCATTCCGCTCACCGCTTTTCCACCAAGACCATCATCCTTTTCTTCCGGGCTCATACTATGGTGTATTTCGTTTGTCGCTTTCCAGACCAGAAAAAGCCCCCCTGCAATCAGGATCAGATCGCGCCAGGAGAAGGCCTGTTCGAAGACAGTGAAAATAGGCTCTACAAGCTGAACAATAAACGCAATGGTGCCAAGCAATGCCAGGCGGAAAACCAGAGCCAGACTGAGCCCAAAAACCCGAGCTTTTTTACGCTGTTCTTGCGGAAGTTTATTGGTCAGGATCGAGACAAAGATAAGATTGTCGATCCCCAGAACAACTTCCATCACAATCAACGTGGCCAAGGCAATCCACGCCGCAGGATCGAGAAACAGTACCAGCAAGCTATCCATGAAAATTCCATTTGTTTGGCAACCTGTCAGAACAACAGATCGGGGTGAAGTGGATAACGCTCTCCAGGTCATTCAACTCCCGGACAACAAGCATAGAAAATATACAGCAAAGCTGAAAAATCGGCATAAAAAAAGCCCGAGCATCTCAGCCCGGGCTTTTCAAAATCATAATCGTCTTATCAGCCAGCAGCGTTTAGCATGGCCTCAGACAATCCGATCTGTTTTCTTGCGGCGTCACGAGCAGCATCATCCTTAGCATCGGAAAGATCTTCCTTTGCATCCTGGAGCTGCTGCTTGACTGCTGCCTTATCAATTTCCCCAACACGCAGGGCGATCTCGGCTAGAACAGTACAGCGTTCTCCCGTCACCTCGGCAAATCCGCCAGCAACGAAGATACGCTCACTGACCTCTTTACCAGAGTAGATAGCGATCACGCCCGGACGAACCGTGGAGATCATGGGTGCGTGACGCGGCAGCACACCAAAGTCCCCGTCTTCACCAGGGACGACAACCATGTCGACACTCTGGGAAAAAAGAAGCTTCTCTGGTGAAACGAGTTCGAATTCGACCTGCTCTTTGGCCATCAATCTCTTCCTGTTACCGGTCTAATAAAAGTTGACTTGCACAAACCTTAGGCAGCAGCAGCGGCCATTTTCTCGGCTTTGGCAATCGCTTCATCAATGGTACCAACCATGTAGAAAGCTGCTTCCGGCAGGTGATCGTAGTCACCAGCAAGAATGCCTTTAAAGCCGCGAATGGTTTCTTCAAGCGGAACCTGAACACCAGGAGAACCGGTGAAGACTTCAGCCACGTCGAATGGCTGAGACAGGAAGCGTTGGATCTTACGAGCACGCGCCACAGTCATTTTGTCGTCTTCAGAAAGTTCATCCATACCCAGAATAGCGATGATGTCCTGCAGGTCTTTGTAAGACTGAAGCACACGCTGTACGCCACGGGCAGTTTGATAGTGCTCATCACCGATTGCTGAAGGCTCAAGAATACGGCTGGTGGAGTCCAGTGGATCCACAGCAGGATAAATTCCAAGCTCGGCAATCTGACGGGACAGAACGGTTGTCGCATCAAGGTGGGAGAAGGTTGTCGCAGGCGCAGGGTCAGTCAAGTCATCCGCAGGAACGTAAACGGCCTGTACAGATGTAATGGAACCCTTCTTCGTGGAGGTAATACGCTCCTGCATGGCACCCATATCGGTACCAAGTGTTGGCTGATAACCAACCGCAGAAGGAATACGTCCCAGAAGCGCGGAAATTTCAGAACCGGCCTGTGTGAAACGGAAGATGTTATCCACGAAGAACAGAACGTCCTGGCCTTCTTCATCACGGAAGTATTCCGCCTGGGTCAGACCAGTCAGGGCAACACGTGCACGGGCCCCGGGAGGCTCGTTCATCTGGCCATAAACCAGCGCACACTTGCTGTCGCCTTCCAGCTTGATAACGCCGGATTCGATCATTTCATGATAAAGATCGTTCCCTTCACGGGTACGCTCGCCAACACCCGCAAACACAGAGTAACCACCGTGGGTTTTCGCGATGTTGTTGATCAGTTCCATGATTGTCACGGTTTTACCAACACCCGCACCACCGAACAGACCGATCTTACCACCTTTTGCATAAGGGCAGAGCAGATCGATAACCTTGATCCCTGTAACGAGGATTTCAGCATCTGTTGCCTGCTCGGAGAAAGCAGGAGCTGCGCGGTGAATTGGGAAGGTCTGTTTGTTGCCGATCGGGCCACGCTCGTCAATTGGCTCACCAATAACGTTCATGATACGACCCAGTGTTTCAGGACCAACAGGAACGTTGATCGAATCACCGGTACCAACAACTTCCTGACCACGTGTCAGGCCTTCGGTTGCATCCATGGCAATCGTACGAACAGTGTTCTCGCCGAGGTGCTGAGCAACCTCGAGAACAAGCCGCTTGCCGTCATTCTGTGTTTCAAGAGCATCCAGAATATCAGGCAGAGCACCTGAAAACTGAACGTCAACCACGGGTCCGAGAACCTGTGTAATTTTACCGATATGCTTTTCAGCCATTTGTCTAACTCCTTAGCCAGTGCGCTTGCCAGGGCTCTCTAAAAATCAGAGAGCTTCCTTGGCGGAGATAATTTCAATCAATTCGTTTGTGATGTTTGCCTGACGGGTTCTGTTATACTGAATCGACAGACGGTCAATCATCTCGCCGGCATTGCGTGTCGCGTTGTCCATAGCAGACATACGCGCACCGTGCTCACTGGCGTTGTTTTCAAGCATTGCCTTGAAAATCTGAACGGCAATGTTGCGGGGCAACAGGTCGCTCAGGATTTTCTCGTCAGAAGGCTCGTATTCATAGATACCACCTTCAGACAAAGCCGGTGCTTCTGCAGCGCCTTCCGCTTCGAACGGAATCAACTGTTGAGCCGTTGGAACCTGAGAAATTACAGATTTAAACTTGGCGTAAAAAACTGTGCAGACATCAAATTCCCCGGCTTTGAACATGGCCAGTACGCGATCTGCGACGGTAGAGGCCTTGTCAAAGCCCAGGCTTGGCTTTGCAACATCTTCAAGAGTACCAACGATGTTCTCTCTGAAGCTACGGCGCAACTGATCGCGAGACTTGCGACCAACACAGAAAATCTTGACTGTTTTTCCTGCGCGGATCAGAGCATTCGCCTTGTTGCGAGCTTCTTTGACAATGTTGGAATTGAAGCCACCACAAAGACCACGATCAGCAGCAGCAACAATCAGAAGATGAACGTCATCTTTACCCGTTCCGACAAGAAGAGGCGAAGCGCCGGGCTGTTTGCCAGCGGATGCAGCAAGAGAACCAAGCATCCGTTCCATACGCTCGGCGTATGGTCGGGATGCTTCAGCCTGTTCCTGTGCACGGCGCAGCTTGGCCGCGGCAACCATCTTCATGGCCGACGTGATCTTCTGCGTTGATTTAACGCTGGAGATCCTTAGTTTCAGGTCGTTCAAGTTTGGCATGTTGTTACTCGTTTCCCACAGCCATTATACTCTGGACAGCCAGTCTCTTATACAAAGGTCTTGGCGAAATTATCCATGAAAGCTTTCAGTTTGCCTTCTGTATCGGCAGACATGGCTTTCTCTTTACGGATCGTTTCCAGAATATCCTGGCCGGTGCCACGAACTTCAGACAGAAGCTTTGCCTCGAAACGGCTGACGTCTTTAACGTCAATCTTGTCGAGATAGCCCTTCACGCCGGAATAGATAACAACAACCTGCTCTTCAACTGTCTGTGGCTTGTACTGTGGCTGCTTGAGCAGCTCGACCAGACGTGAACCACGGGCCAGCAAACGCTGTGTTGCAGCATCAAGATCAGAAGCGAACTGAGAGAAAGCCTCCATCTCACGATACTGAGCCAACTCAAGCTTGATGCTACCAGCAACCTGCTTCATGGCCTTGATCTGCGCAGCAGAACCAACACGGGAAACCGACAGACCAACGTTGACCGCTGGGCGGATACCTTTGTTGAACAGGTTTGTTTCCAGGAAGATCTGACCATCGGTAATCGAAATCACGTTGGTCGGAATAAAGGCAGAAACGTCACCACCCTGTGTCTCGATCACAGGCAGAGCTGTCAGAGAGCCTGCGCCATGTTCGTCGTTGAGCTTACAAGAACGCTCAAGCAGACGGGAGTGAAGATAGAAAACGTCACCAGGATAAGCTTCACGGCCAGGAGGACGACGAAGCAGAAGAGACATCTGACGATAAGCAACAGCCTGCTTAGACAGATCGTCATAAACGATCACAGCATGCATGGCGTTATCACGGAAGTATTCGCCCATCGCGGCGCCGGTGTACGGTGCCAGGAACTGAAGCGGTGCAGGGTCAGAAGCCGTCGCAGCAACAACGATGGAATATTCCAGAGCGCCGTTTTCTTCGAGGGTTTTAACCAGACGAGCAACAGTAGAACGCTTCTGACCGACAGCAACATAGATACAGAACAGCTTTTCGCTTTCGCTTGCTGCTGCATCGTTGGTTACTTTCTGGTTCAGGATCGCATCCAGAGCAATCGCGGTCTTACCGGTCTGACGGTCACCAATGATCAGCTCACGCTGGCCACGACCAATCGGAATAAGACTGTCGATAGACTTGATACCGGTCTGCATCGGCTCGTGAACAGACTTACGTGGGATGATGCCTGGGGCTTTCACTTCCACACGAGAGCGTGTCACGTCCTTGAGAGGACCTTTACCGTCAATCGGCTCACCAAGACCATCGACAACGCGACCCAGCAGGCCTTTGCCTGTTGGTACGTCAACGATAGAACCTGTACGTTTGACTGTATCGCCTTCTTTAACGCCACGGTCATCACCAAAAAGAACGACACCAACGTTGTCGACTTCAAGGTTAAGGGCCATCCCCTTAATACCGTTTGCAAATTCAACCATCTCACCAGCCTGGACATTGTCCAGACCATAGATGCGAGCCACACCATCACCCACAGACAAAACCTGGCCGACTTCGGCCACATCGGCGTCAGTGCCAAAGTTTTCAATCTGATTTTTGAGGATGGTAGAGATTTCAGCGGCGCGGATATCCATTAGCCAACCCCTTTCATCACCAGTTCAAGTCTCTGTAATTTTGTTCTTAAGGAACTATCGACCATGCGGCTACCAACCTTCACGATCATGCCCCCGATTAGAGATTCATCGACTGTTACGTCAACTTCGACAGAGCCACCGACAGAAGATTTCAATGCGTCTGCAATGGCCTTCTGTTGTGTCTTTGTCAATTCATGTGCAGCAGTAACCTGCGCTCTGATTTCGCCGCGGCGACGCGTCAATTCCGCCAGGAAGGCGTCTGCCATGTCTGTCAGCACAGCCAGTCGGCGGTTCTCAGCAACGGTCAGAACAAAATTGCGTGTCACATCATTGACACCTGATTTGTCCAGAATTGCTGAAAGCCCCTTTACCTGCTGATCGCGAGTATAGAGCGGAGAGCTGAGTAAATTCTGTAGATCTTCGCTTTCAGAAACGATTTGTTTCAGTCCAGCAAGATCTGCAGCAACTGCATCCAGTGCAGTCTTTTCCTCGGCAATATCAAGCAACGCTAATGCATAGCGTCCTGCCAAGCCGTTCAAGCTAGTGTTTTCGCCTGCCAAGCCGGTTGCCCCCAAGATAAGCCAGAAACTGACCCTGCCTGTACAGGTCGCATTTCAGTGAAGCCGAAACTCAATAAGGTTAAGACAGTGTGCCGGGCACAACTCTCTTCAGGCGCGGGTTTGGTATCACAGTCATAACAGGGTTTCAAGCGAGTCCGACGAAAGATTACAGCTTTTAACGCAGTCTTTTTTTCAATAACGACAGAAAGCCCCCCTGATAACGTCAGCGAAGTCCCTGTTTCTCTTTAAAAATAAGTTATTTGGAAGAACATTTGCCGCATCAAGGGTCTGAAAAAAAACTTTCCTCGTCTTCCCCTACATCCGCCTCCCGGCTCCAGAAGACCTGCCAAACAATCAAAGGAAAGAGTAAGGATCAATATCAACGACCACGCGGACCCGCGAAGGAGACTTGAGGCCTTGTAACCAGCTACGTGCCACAGCTTGCGGAGCCACAGAGCGGCGCGTCATTACAAGGAATCGGCGGCGGAATTTCCCTCGCAACAAAGAAAGAGGCGCCGGAGCCGGGCCGAGAATCCGTGCTCCATCAATTGTCGGAATGGCCCGGGCCATGGTTGCACAGAAATTATCCAGCTCGGCTTCCTCTGGCCCCGAGACAATTACCGCAGCCAATCGCCCGAAAGGTGGCAACCCCCCTCGGGACCGGGTTTCGGCCTCGATCTCTAGAAACTTGTCCCGATCTCCGGCTTTGAGTGTCTGCATCACCGGATGCTGGGGATCAGAGGTCTGCAGGATTACTCTCCCCTTGTGCTCGGCTCGCCCCGCACGCCCGGCAACCTGATGTAACAGCTGAAAGGTTCTCTCGGCCGCCCGGAGATCTCCCCCGAACAACCCGAGATCCGCATCAACCACCCCAACCAGCGTCAGATAAGGAAAATGATATCCCTTGGCCACCACCTGCGTTCCGACCAGAAGGTTGACTTCCCTCTTTTCGATCCGCTCGATCATCTCTCGCGTTGCCGCAGGAGACGTCATCGTATCACTGGCCATCAATCCGATCCGGGCTTCGGGGAAAAGCTTCTTTGCCTCTTCCACGATCCGCTCCACTCCCGGACCACAAGGCACAAGAGATCCTTCCGCATCACAGGACGGACAGCTGTCAGGCAGGCGTGTACTGTAGCCGCAGTGATGACATTGCAATCTGGAAAACCGTCTGTGCTCAACCAGCCAGGCGGTGCAATGCGGACATTGCAAACGATGACCACAGGTCCGGCAAAGTGTCAGGGGGGCATATCCCCTGCGGTTCAGGAACAGCATTGCCTGTTCCCCTGCCTCCAGTGTCTGCCTGATTGCTCCGCGTAAAGCCTGAGACAACCATCCCTGCCCGCTATCCAGTCGCTCCGGCTTGTCGAATCGCAAATCAACCAGTTCAACATCCGGCATGCCCGCCCCACCGTGACGGCCGGACAAAACCAGGCGTTCATATCTGCCGTTCTGGACGTTGATCATGGTCTCCAGTGCCGGGGTTGCCGATGCCAGTACCACCGGACAATGACATCCCCTGGCCCGGACCACAGCCATATCCCTGGCGTGATAACAAACCCCTTCTTCCTGTTTGAAAGACGCCTCATGCTCTTCATCGACAATAATCAGACCTAACTTCTCATAGGGCAAAAACAGGGATGAACGGGCACCAACCACCACAGGGGCCTTGCCCTCGGACACAGCACGCCAGGTCTTTCGTCGCAGTGCAGGTGTCAGTTCAGAATGCCATTCCGCCGGGCGTACGCCGAATCGCTGTTCAAATCGGTCGAGCCACTGGCTGGAAAGGGCAATTTCAGGCAACAGCACCAGAATCTGTTGCCCCTCCCCCAGCGCAGCTTCTATGGCTTCGAAATAAACCTCGGTCTTGCCCGATCCCGTCACCCCGTCCAGAACAACCGCGGCAAAATTCCCGGCCCGAACCTTGTTGATCAGGTCATCCGCAGCGGCTCTCTGGTCTTCCGAAAGAACAGGCCCCTTGATACCAGAGGGCGGGAGGGGGAAAGAGAAATCCGGAACCTCAAGATACCCCTCAACAACCCCGGCCTGTTCAAGCCCCTTGATCACCGAGCCTGACACCCCTGCTTCTCTGGCCAGCTCAACGGCGGTCCACCCTCCACTTCCCGCAAGCAGGTCCAGTACTTTCTGCCGGGCTGGCGTTATCCGGAAGGATGTATCTTCGGTATCCGTATCTCCCTGACGATACAGCTTCTGACCTGCAACGGATTCAAGTGCCTGTGGAGCTGAAAGAACCATCTTCAGCACAGATCCTCGTGGAAAGAGCGTATAGGAAGCCACCCACTCAATGAATTGACGCAGTTCATCCTTTAGGGGAGGCAGATCAGTGATTGCTTCGATCTGCCGCAACTTTGCCTGCGGCACAGAGGTATCAGGTTCGCCCCCCCAGATCACACCAGGCAGAATCCGCTTTCCCACTGGCACCATGACAATCTGACCCAGCGGCAAGAACCGCTCCCCCTCATCGCCTCCATCTGGTGCCAGATAGTCATAGGGTCCCTCGACAGGCAAAATCACCTGGACGCGATAGCGGCAGCGTTCCGGTACCGTCTCTTCAAACAACATCAGATCGTCACCGATACCCACTACTGTCCCTAACTTCTTGATGTATTGGTTAATACGCAGGAGTAAGCTTTCTTGCGTCAGCCCTTCCATAGTTTTTGCTTTTACGGCACAGAAAAGCAACCATTTGCCGAACGAGGTGATAAAGTGATATCTGGTTTCTATGAAAACAGATCTGACAGCGTTCTGACAAGAAAGCACCGGACCACTGGCTGAACGGTGTAATCCTGCCCAGAATCAACCCAGAATCAACGAAGATCCGCCGCCAGCTCTACGGCAACAGTACAATCAACTAACGGGGTTATTGATGGAATTCTTTATCGACACAGCGGACATCAACGATATTCGCGAACTTGCAGCAACCGGTCTGGTGGACGGCGTTACAACCAATCCTTCCCTTATCGCCAAATCAGGACGGCAGTTTATTGAAGTCATCAAGGAAATCACCGAAATCGTTTCCGGCCCGATCAGTGCAGAAGTTACGTCTCTCGAATACGATGGCATGATGGCAGAGGGACGCAAACTGGCGGCCCTGGCTGATAACATCGTGGTTAAACTTCCGCTGACCCCTGATGGACTTAAAGCCTGCAAGACCTTCACCAGTGAGGGAATCGCGACCAACGTCACACTTTGTTTCTCCGCGGCCCAGGCCCTGCTTGCTGCCAAAGCTGGTGCAACCTACATCTCCCCCTTCATCGGACGTCTTGATGATCTGGGCCAGGATGGACTTGGACTGATTGCCGATATCGTCGAAATCTACAGCGCCTATCCAGAGCTTTCCACCAAAGTGCTGGTCGCTTCTGTACGAAGCCCGCTTCATGTGGTCGAAGCCGCCAAGATGGGTGCAGACACAGCAACGGTTCCACCATCCGTTCTGCGCGCCATGTTCAAGCACCCCCTCACGGACAAGGGACTCGACGCCTTCATGGCAGACTGGGCCAAAACCGGCCAGTCTATTCTCTGATAGCAGGATAAAGTAGCCAGACCATGAGCATTTCCTCCCAGGACAGCGAGACAACATCAACAGGAGAGCGCCTGATCACCGCCCGTGAAGTGGAAAAATATCTCCGCCAGCACACGGATTTTCTGGTGCAGAATCCCTCCCTGATCGATTCTCTCGAGATTCCCGGAAAAACCGAAGGCCGTGGTCTGGCTGACCTGCAACAGTATGTGATTGAAAAGTTGCGCCGGGAACTTGGCCAGATCACGCGAGAGCGCGACCTTGTCATCACCCGAAGCCACCACAACAAACTGACACAGGATCGGGCACATCGGGCTGTCACCGCCCTGATCTCCGCCCAGAATTTTGAACACCTGATCGATATCATCAGCAGTGAGCTCCCCCTGATAATGGGGTTGGATGCCATCGCGATCGGGGTTGAACAGCCCGTCGAGTCTGATATCGCCGCGCCAGTTGAAGGTATTTCCTGTATTTTTTCCGGAATGGTTGATGGCCTGATCGGCATTGGTCAGCCTGTTGTACTCCGTGACAACATTGTCGGCGATGTCTGCCTCTATGGCACCATGGCCCCTCTGATCCGCTCGGATGCCTTGCTGCGCCTGCACATATCCTCAACAACCCCGCCAGCCATGCTGGCCTTCGGCTCGCAACAGCCCGATCACTTTGAACCCGGACAGGGAACAGAACTGATCCGCTTTCTCGGATCCGTTGTAGAAAACACCATCAGGACATGGCTGAAACTACCGGAATAGATCTCTCAGCCACGCCATGGCAGGGCGATGTTCAGCAGGCCTTTGAAGGTTGGCTGATGTGGCACAGGGTCGAGAAACGTTCTGCAGACAAAACCATCGAAGCCTACCAGCGTGATCTCACATCCTTTCTCTGGTTTCTGACGAAACACAATTCAGAGACTGTTTCTCTGTCACAGTTGAACCAGCTTAAACCAAGAGATTTCCGTTCCTGGCTCGCGTCACGTGTCGCCAGAGATCTGAGCAATACCTCCAATGCACGGGCGCTCTCGGCCATACGTGGTTTTTTCAAATGGCTCAACCGCCAGGCCCTGATAAACAACCATGCTCTCGACCTGCTCCGCACTCCGAAACGGCCACACTCAGTCCCCAAGCCTTTGACCACCCATGAGGCCAACGACGTGATAGAGGAAAGCTTTTCCTGGCAGGAAGACGATTGGGTTGGTTTACGTGATAGAGCCGTTTTTCTACTTCTTTATGGCTGCGGCCTCAGGATTGCCGAAGCACTCTCGCTCAACCAAAAAGATGCCCCCAGCAAAAATCAGGAAATCCTGCGCATTACCGGCAAGGGGAACAAGGAGCGTCTGGTCCCCCTGCTTCCTGTGGTCCGCGACGCAATTGCAGCCTACCAACAAGCATGCCCTCTAATCCGTGATGCGAATGCCCCTTTATTTCTGGGCATAAAAGGGAAACGCCTCTCGGCCCGCATCATCCAGCTCCAGCTGGAAAAGCTTCGAGGGGCTTTAAATTTGCCAGACACAGCCACTCCCCATGCGCTGCGCCACAGTTTTGCTACTCATCTGCTTGCCAACGGCGGAGATCTTCGGGCGATTCAGGAACTTCTGGGACACGCTTCGCTTTCCAGCACCCAGCGCTATACCGATGTAGACACGGCTGAGTTGCTTAAAGTCTATGACAAGGCACATCCAAGCGCTCAAAAATAACCTATAGAAAAATTATATAAATCAGGATGCTATCTGATGCCAAAACACTGCTGTGCAGAAATGACAAAAAGAATATTGCTGGATTGCCAGACACATCATGATCCATTTGAATGCCCAGATGTTCTCATCAACTATATTGAGCGCTTTGAAGAGTATGGAATTATTATCCATGATGGTGGCAGCTCTTCGATCAGTATTTGCTATTGTCCTTGGTGTGGCACAAAGCTACCTAGCTCTAAACGTGACCTATGGTTTGATACCCTAGAAAATATGGGTTTTGACGACCCAGGAGAACAGGATATTCCAGAACAATTCAACAGCAATAAATGGTTGGCTGATCTCAAAGTTAATGTTTCATCCCCTTAGATAAAGGTTCTGTCCGCCCGAGATAACGGATAAAGACCGGACCAAGTAATACGCCGACACCCATGGTAGAGAAAGCCGCCACCCAGGCCAGAGTGTTTTCAGCACCCCCGGCCAAATCAAGGACTGCCCCAAAGACGATCGGCGAAAGAGATCCTGCAGCAAAACCGGCCAGAGACTGTAGCGCCATGGTTGCTCCCTTTCGTGCCGGATCAGAGTTGGCCACAACACCGGATGTCAGCGAAGAAGAATCAGCGGTTGCCGTGATGCCATAAAGGGTAAAGGCCGCGATCACCACAACAAATGGCAGACTGGCAGTAAAACCAATAGTAAAGCCGACAAGGGCTGAAACCCCCATTATCAGTGTCAACAGGCGTCTGCGACCAAAGCGAACAGAAAATTCATTTCCGATAACACTCGCAGGCAGGCCGAGCAGGAAGACCCATGACGCGATCTGGGTCGGGCTCCAGTCATATGCTGTATCCGGTTGTAACGAGAGTGAAAAAACAAAGAACGCGACCAACCAAGCCCGCAAGGCAAAAAGCTCCCACAGATGAGCGGCATAGGCGAGAATATACCCAAGCGCAGGCCTATTTGCGATAACTGGGCGAAAATCTATCAACTGGTGAAGCGGGATATGATGTGAAGGCCTATGCCCCTTTGCCACGAACAACAGAACGACAATCCAGGCAAAAAAGCTGCCGATCCCCGCAACCAGAAACGACCACTGCCACCCCAGGAGTTGCCACACCTCACCTGCGACAAAAACCGACACACCTGTACCGATCGCGAAATGCGCAGTGTAATAGGCCACGGCCCGGCTTTGCTGTTTTTTTTCAGAAATAAGATCTGTCAGAAGCTTCAGCCCGACCATATAGGTTCCAGCCAGACTGACCCCCGCGAATAACCTGAAGGCCATCGCCGACCAGAAGCCCCCGGCAAACCAGGCAAAGCCGACGGCGGCGAAGCCACCCAACGCCATACAGAACAGATAGATTCGTCTGGCGTCTTCCCGATCCGTCAAGGCCACAAGGAAAGGAACCGCGGCTGCATAGCCACCGTAATAAATCCCGCTGATCCAGCCAATTTCAGTATTGCTCAGGCTCCACTGTTTCTGGAACAGGACAATCAGGGCTGAAAAAGTGGCGTTGTCCAGCATTCCCAATACCTGGGACAAACACATGACTGCAATCAGCAGGGTCGCGCCTCTGCCTGTCTGGCCGTCCAGTGCCATCGCCGATTTCCTCCGCCACGGTTTTCAGGGAACGGCGATACTACCCGCCCCCCCTGTTTTGGAGCCAGTAATATTTTCCTGATTCTCTCTTCCCGGCCTGTAGATCGGACGCAAAAAAAGAGGCAGCCTTTCGGCTACCTCTTTTGAAATCCACAGGCATTAAGCCATTACATGTGAATCGCGCGACCTGCTACAGCCAGCGCTGCTTCCTTGACCGCTTCACTCAGACCAGGATGTGAATGGCATGTCCGGGCAATGTCTTCCGCCGAACCACCAAACTCCATCACCGCTACAGCTTCAGAGAGAAGCTCGCCAGCTGCCGGACCGATGATGTGTACCCCAAGGACCTTATCGGATGTGGCATCAGACAGAATCTTGACCTGGCCGTCAGATTCGCCCATGGCCCGGGCGCGACTGTTGGCACTGAAAGGAAACTTGCCAACCTTGTATTCGACACCGGCTTCCTTGAGCGCCTCTTCGCTTTTGCCAACACAGGCGATTTCCGGATGGGTGTAGACCACACCGGGTACCAGCGCATAGTTCACATGCCCCTTCTGTCCGGCAAGGGTCTCGACACAGGCCACACCATCTTCTTCTGCCTTGTGCGCCAACATCGGTCCAGGGATACAGTCGCCGATGGCATAGATCCCCGGGACAGAGGTCTGGAAGTGATCATCGACCTGGATAACACCCCGTTCCATCTTCACACCAAGTTCTTCAAGGCCAAGCCCCTTGGTATAGGCACGGCGTCCAATAGAGACCAGAACCGCATCGACTTCCAGCTCTTCGGTCGTGCCCTTTTTCACAGATTCCATGGTCAGCTTGACCTTGCCTTTGGATTTGGCTGCTCCTGTGACTTTCATGCCGAGCTTGAACTTGAGCCCCTGCTTCGTCAGAACCCGCTGTGCCAGCTTGGCGGTTTCACCATCCATACCCGGCAGCACACGATCAAGGAACTCGACCACAGTTACTGTCGCGCCCAGCCGGGACCAGACAGAACCGAGCTCAAGCCCGATCACACCAGCACCGATAACCACCAGATGCTCGGGCACTTTCTTGAAGGACAACGCGCCGGTAGAGGTAACGATCTGTTTCTCGTCGGTTTCGATACCGGGCAAAGGCGTAGATTCAGACCCGGTAGCGATCAGAATATTCTTGGCTTTGAGAGTCTGCTCGCCGCTTTCTCCTTTAACCAGGACTTCGCCTGTTTTGGGAATGGCACCCCAGCCCTTGATGTAATCAACTTTGTTTTTCTTGAGCAGAAACTCGACACCTTTGGTCAGGTCATCGACCACCTTGTCCTTGCGGGCAAGCATGGTATCGAGGTCAAGTTTGACATCTGCCTTGATGCCATGCGCTGCAAAATGCTTGCTGGCATCAACGAATTTTTCAGACGATTGCAACAGTGCCTTGGACGGCATGCAACCTACATTGAGACAGGTCCCCCCCAGGGTGCCCCTTCCTTCAACACAGGCAGTTTTGAGTCCCAACTGAGCTGCGCGGATTGCCGCGACGTAACCACCCGGACCACCCCCGATGATAACCAGATCGTAGAGAGCCTCACTCATTTTCAAAGATCCTTTCAGTGTCCAAGGGACCAATCCCATCGCCGTGACGTTTCATGCTGATGACTGGTCGGCAATGAGCTATTCGATTGAAGCAATCTGGATAGCATAGGAAACCTGACGGACCTAGTCTTGAAGCAAGAAAAAACGAGAAAAACACGAGCGGGAACATAACAATTCACAAACAAGCCAAGATTAGCTAATATTCCAATGGCAATCAAATATTTCTTATAGGAAACTTATTTCCCAAAGAACGATACAACAATGACGCCCCGTTCAAACAAATAACGACATCAACGGAGCAAAAGGGATGAACAGCAAGAACCCGACCCCGGCAGTCACTGCCAAAGCCACGATTTCCGGCGCGGAACAAAGTCTGGAGCCGCTCAAACTCGGCACACGTCTGAGACAATTCCGCAAACAGCGTGACTGGACCCTGGAAGAGGCCTCACGCAGGACAGGTCTTGCCCGTTCAACTCTATCCAAGATCGAAAATGACCAGATGTCCCCGACCTTCGATGTTGTCCAGAAGCTGGTTAAAGGACTCGAAATCGACATCCCTCAGCTCTTCACCAAGAGCAACCTTCCCCAAAACATTGGTCGTCGCGCCTTGACGCGTCATGGCGAAGGCACACCTCACCCGACTGCAACCTATGAACACGAGTTGCTGTGTACCGAAATCAGCAACAAGCGCATGATTCCTTTCAAAAGCGTAATCCGTGCCCGGGATATTACCGAGTTCGGTGAACTGGTACGCCACAATGGTGAAGAATTTCTCTACGTGCTCGAAGGGGCGATGACCTTCTATTCCGAGTTTTACGAACCCGTTAGCCTTTCAGCCGGAGACAGCCTCTATTATGATAGTGGCATGGGACACGCCTGTGTCTCCACCAGCCCGGAAGACGCCGTGATTATCTGGATTTCAACTCCGAATTCCCATTAAACAGGATTCTGTTTCATCAGGAGACTTTGCCCCGTGGATCATCCGGAACTCAACGCCGACACGGCCTCAATGCGTGGTAACTTCCTCAGGGCCAGTCTCTTCATCTGTGGCCTTACCTGAAGGCAGGTGGATAACAAAACCAGTACATTCCTGATCTGCATAGGGCTTGACCTTTGCAATCAGTCCCTGCTTCAGCAGCTCAACCAGATGTTGGCCTACAGGGCGAAACAGCGTTATACCCTGACCTGGTACCGGGGGATCAAGCCTGATCAACACACTCCGCGTTCCACGGCGGCGCCGTTGCCGGTCAATCATACGCCGGATCGATTCCAGCGTGTGTGCCAGATCCAATCCTGTCAGGTTAAGCTCATATTCAGCATGGCCGCTCCGATCAATCAGGTGATCAAAGTTTAAAGGTACTTCATCCATGCCGCTTCCCCATTTTCATAACTTTACAGAATACAGCCCGCTGTTTTTTGCTGCCTGTATTTTAGAATAGAAACTGTAAAAGCGCCAAATGAAAGCAGCGCTTTTCACAGAAAAGGGAGACCTGATGATATGCAGGTCTCCCTTTTTCACTTATTCAGCCAGACTGAATTACATGTTCAGCAACATCCGCTGGGGATCTTCCATGCATTCCTTGATACGGACCAGGAAGGTAACTGCTTCACGTCCATCAATCAGGCGATGGTCGTAACTCAGAGCCACATACATCATTGGCCGAATAACAACCTGACCGTTTTCTGCAACGGGGCGTTCTTCGATCTTGTGCAGACCGAGAATAGCGGCCTGGGGCATGTTCAGGATGGGTGTTGAAAGCAAAGACCCGAAAACACCACCATTGGTAATGGTGAAGCTGCCACCAGTCATGTCGTCCATGCCCAGCTTGCCATCCCGGCCTTTTTTCGCCAGCTCGCCCAGACTGCCTTCGATTTCGGCAAAGTTCTTCTTGTCGCAATCCCGGATCACCGGAACCATCAGGCCAGAAGGTGTCGAAACTGCCATACCGATATCAAAGAAACTGTTGTAAACAATATCTTCGCCATCAATACGGGCATTTACGGCAGGCACATCTTTCAGGGCCTCGACAACGGCCTTGGCAAAGAAGCTGTTGAAACCAAGGCGGACAGAATGCTTTTTCTCAAAATCGTCTTTGTACTGCTTACGGGTCGCCATTACCGCTGACATGTCAATCTCGTTGAAGGTCGTCAGCATGGCGGCCGTATTCTGGGCTTCCTTGAGACGGCGCGAGATTGTCTTGCGCATTTTCGACATCCGTTCGCGGGTCTCGCGTGGTGCGGATGCTGCTGCGGGAGCTGCCACGACAGATGCGGAAGCCGCAACAGCCGGAGCTGCTGCAGGTGCAGCTGGTGGATTTTTCAGATATTCCAGCACATCCCCCTTGGTCAGGGCACCATCTTTACCCGTACCCTTGATCTTGTGCGGGTTGAGATTGTTTTCGGCAATCAATTTGGCAACAGAAGGAGGCAAGGTCATTGCCGCAGAGGCCGTACTGGCTTCAAGAAAAGCCTGCAGATCGGATGCGCTGACTTTTCCACCGACGCCAGATCCCTTGATTTTGGCGGGATCCAGCCCCTCTCCTGCTGCAACGGACTTGGCGGGTGCTGGTGTGGCAGAGGCTGTCGCTGTTGCTTTTGCTGCGGGCGCAGTGGATACCGCCGCACCGCTTCCGCCTGGTGTGATAACACCAAGGACAGCACCAACCCCGACATCCGCTCCGGCTTCTGCCGCAATAGATGTAAGAACACCAGCAGCAGGCGCATTGACTTCAAGCGTCACCTTGTCGGTTTCCAGTTCGCAGATCGCTTCATCCAAAGCAACACTGTCACCAACTTTTTTCATCCATTGAGCAACTGTTGCCTCGGTCACAGACTCTCCAAGAGTCGGCACCGGAATATCAACCGGTGCTCCGTCGGTCTCCCCGCCCTTACTGGCAGGCGGTGTCGCAGCAGGTTCTTCTTTCACAACCTTGTCTTCAGTCGGCGCAGCTTTGGTCGTTGGCGCGGCAGGTGCTGTTGCAGCTCCGCCAGCAGTGATCGTACCCAGTAGTGCACCGACCTGTACGTCATCTCCTTCATTGGCAACAATTGCCTCAAGCACGCCGGCGGCGGCGGCATTGACCTCAAGCGTAACCTTGTCGGTTTCAAGCTCCACAATCGCCTCATCCAGAGCAACAGCGTCACCCGGTTGTTTCAACCATTTTGCAACGGTTGCCTCGCTGACAGATTCCCCTAGAACCGGAACTACAATTTCGGTGGCCATTTTTGTTCTCAATTTATCTTTATTGTCTGATCATGTTCAGGTGTGGATGGTACAGGTATAAACCATCCCGTGTCGAGAAAGGGTGACCCGGAATCGGGTCACCCTGGATATTACTCTCCGGCCTTAGCAACCGGGCGCATGCTTTCCACTTTCGCAGAGGCTGCATTCCGAGCCTCCAGCTCTTCTGCCTTGCGGGTCTGAATGCGGCTCATGGCTTTCTTGCCAATTGTCAAAGCATCATCCAGCAGGGCAGCCTGCTGCTCAACATGCTTTCTGGCTGACCCTGTTGCGGGAGAAGCCGCGGTTTTCCGTCCGGCATAGCGGGGCCGGAAGTTCTTGAAGCCCATCTCTTCAGCCACCTCTTCGATAAAGGTGGAGACAAAAGACCAGCCCCCCATGTTACGGGGTTCTTCCTGACACCAGACAAGATCACAATGTTCATAGCCTGCCAGATTCTGCGACAGAGCTTCTGCCGGGAAGGGGTAGAGCTGTTCCAGCCGGATGATGTGGATATTGTCAATACCACGGGTTTCTCGCTCTTCGAGCAAATCGTAGTAGACCTTTCCGCTACAAAGAACGACCTGTTTGACCTTGCTTGGCTCGGCAACATTAATCTCACAAGGCAGAACCCGGTGGAATGATGTCCCTGGCAGCATATCTTCCAGTTTGGACACACAGCTCTTGTGACGCAGCAGTGACTTTGGTGTCATAACGATCAAAGGTTTACGGAAACCGCGATGGATCTGACGACGTAACACATGGAAATAGTTCGCAGGGGTCGTACAGTTGACCACCTGGATATTGTCTTCCGCACAGGACTGCAAGAAGCGCTCGACCCGGCCAGAGGAATGCTCTGGTCCCTGCCCCTCATAACCATGCGGCAACAACATCACCAGGCCGCACATACGCAACCATTTTGATTCACCCGAAACGATAAACTGATCGATAATGATCTGTGCACCGTTCACAAAGTCACCAAACTGGGCTTCCCAGAGGACCAGTGCATCAGGCTCAGCCAGCGAATACCCATATTCAAAACCAAGAACCGCAAGCTCACTCAACGGACTGTTGATAATCTTGGCATGCGCCTGGCTTGGCCGGATGTTATTCAGCGGTTTGTATTCATCTTCATTTTTTTGATCGATCCAGGCTGCATGACGCTGAGAGAATGTCCCGCGGTTACAATCCTGGCCAGAAAGACGCACAGGATGTCCTTCGACCACCAGTGTTCCATAAGCCAGGGCTTCGGCTGTTGCCCAATCGATTCCTTCGCCGCTGTCGATCATCTTCTGTTTGGTTTTCAGCTGGCGGGCAATCTTGCGATGGATATTGAAACCTTCAGGAACCTTGCACAGAGCGTTGCCGACTTCCTTCAGCAGGTCGAGTTCAACCCCGGTGTTACCGCGACGGGCATCATATCCACGTGCCGCCCCCATATGAGACCAGACGCCACCGAACCAGTCGGCCTTGTTTGGCTTATAGCTTTCAGCTGCTTCAAATTCTTCTTCCAGCTTTTCCCACCAGGTTTTTGCCATCCCGTCAATGTCAGACTGGGTAACCGCACCTTCGGCAGAAAGACCTGCGGCATAGAGCTCGCGCACAGATTTCTGCTGGGCAATCTTTTTATACATCTGGGGCTGGGTAAAGGTCGGTTCGTCCCCTTCGTTATGGCCAAAGCGGCGATAACAGAACATGTCAATGACAATGTCCTTTTTGAAGGTCTGACGGAACTCGATCGCGATACGGGCCGCATGTACAACAGCTTCAGGATCATCACCATTGACGTGAATAATCGGTGCCTGAATGGCTTTGGCGACATCGGTACAATAAGGACCGGAGCGGGAGTCTACGGGGTCTGTCGTAAAGCCGATCTGGTTATTAACAATAAAGTGGATCGTGCCGCCGACCTGATAACCTTCAAGCTCGGAAAGATCCAGTGTCTCTGGCACCAGGCCCTGCCCGGCGAAAGCCGCATCCCCGTGGAGCAAAAGACCCATGGTCCGGGTAAAGTCATGATCACCCTTTTGGTCTTGCTTGGCCCGCACCTTGCCGACGACCACAGGGTCAACGGCTTCAAGATGGGAGGGGTTGGCTGTCAGCGAAAGATGCACGGTGTTTCCGTCAAATTCACGGTCTGATGACGTGCCCAGATGATATTTCACATCACCGGAACCACCTACATCTTCCGGGTTGGCTGCACCACCCTTGAATTCGTTAAAGATTGCCCTGAACGGTTTGCCCATCAGGTTTGCCAGAATGTTCAGGCGGCCTCGATGGGCTACGCCCAGAACAACCTCGTCAAGACCGAGTGCCGATCCCCTTTTGAGAATTTGCTCAAGGGCCGGAATCATGGTCTCGGCACCATCCAGGCCAAAACGTTTGGTTCCGGTATATTTTTTGCCAAGAAACTGTTCAAAGGTTTCCGCAGCCGTCAGGCGTTCAAGGATCGCCTGCTTGCCTTTGACGGTAAAATCTGTGCGGTTGTGGATGCCTTCAATGCGCTCCTGAATCCAGGCCTTCTGCTCTGGCTCCTGGATATGCATGAACTCAACACCGATCTTGCCGCAATAGGTCTTGCGTACCCGTTCTACGATCTGCCGCAGGGATGCTGTTTCCAGTCCCAGCACGCCGTTGATAAAAATCGGGCGATCCATATCGGCTTCAAGGAAGCCATAGGACAGGGGATCAAGTTCAGGATGGGGGTTGATCGGTTTGAGACCAAGCGGATCAAGATTAGCTTCCAGATGTCCCCGCACGCGGTAGGCCCGGATCAGCATCAATGCGCGAATGGAATCAAGTGTCGCCTTGCGGCTCTCATCTTCATTCATCGGCACAGAAGACTGTGTGGCAGCGGATACAGGGCTTGCACCCTGTATCCCGGCCAGAAGGTTTTTGGCATCGTCTTCAAGGTTGGAGAAAAACGACTGCCAGCCTGCATCCACAGATGCAGTGTCACGTAAAAACTGAGCGTAGAGCTCGGCCAGCTCTCCAGCTTTAGGGCCGAAATAACGGGCCTCATGCCCAGAAACGGTGTTCACCATCAAATATGCTACCGAGCTGGAGGGGTCCAGCCCGGCTCCCTCCAAATAAGGTTATCTATCCTTGAATCGCACGTAACATTGTACTGCCAAGGCTAGCAGGAGAATCAGCAACAAGGAAACCGGCAGATTTCATTGCTTCGATCTTGTCGTCTGCACCGCCCTTGCCACCAGCGATAATCGCACCAGCATGTCCCATACGACGACCTGGAGGTGCAGTCACACCGGCAATAAACCCGGCAATTGGTTTTTTGATTTTGGAAGAGGCAAAGAATTCAGCGGCCTCCTCTTCAGCACTTCCACCAATTTCACCGATCATGATGATGCCCTGCGTTTCCGGGTCAGCCAGGAAGAGGTCAAGGCAATCAATGAAGTTGGTTCCGTTCACAGGGTCACCACCGATCCCGATACAGGTTGACTGTCCAAGTCCGGCAGCCGTTGTCTGGGCGACGGCTTCATAGGTCAGCGTACCGGAACGTGAAACAATGCCGATTTTACCACGCTTATGGATATGACCGGGCATAATCCCGATCTTGCATTCATCCGGCGTGATAATGCCCGGGCAGTTTGGCCCGATAAGACGGGAATTAGAGCCGGCAAGCGCACGTTTGACCCGGACCATGTCCAGAACCGGAATGCCTTCGGTAATACAGATGATCAACTCGACACCAGCATCAACAGCTTCAAGAATTGCATCGGCAGCGAAGGGAGGTGGCACATAAATCACAGATGCGTTTGCTTCAGTAACATGGACAGCTTCATCAACCGTGTTGAAGACCGGCAGATCAAGATGGCGAGAACCACCTTTCCCCGGTGTTACGCCACCAACCATTTTTGTACCGTAAGCAAGGGCCTGCTCAGAGTGAAACGTTCCCTGCGCACCTGTAAAACCCTGACAGATAACGCGAGTATTCTTGTTTACTAGTACCGACATGTTACGCGGCCTCCTTCACGGCTTTGACCACTTTTTCCGCAGCATCAGCCAGGTCGTCCCCGGAGATGATTGGCAGGCCGGATTCCGCCATAATTTTTTTACCAAGCTCAACGTTCGTACCTTCAAGGCGAACGACCAGCGGCACATTAAGCGATACTTCGCGCGCAGCAGCAACCACACCTTCAGCAATCACATCACAACGCATGATTCCCCCAAAGATATTCACCAGAATGCCTTTGACGTTCGGATCAGAGAGAATGATCTTGAAAGCAACGGTAACCCGTTCTTTGGTTGCACCACCACCAACATCAAGGAAGTTGGCCGGCTCACTGCCATAGAGTTTGATAATGTCCATGGTCGCCATGGCCAGACCAGCGCCGTTGACCATACAGCCGATTTCACCATCGAGTGAAATATAGTTCAGCTCATGACGTGCCGCTTCCAGTTCCTTGGCATCTTCTTCGTCTTCATCGCGCATGCCCGCAACGTCTTTATGACGGAACAGCGCGTTGTCGTCGAAGTTCATCTTGGCATCAAGCGCGATAATATCCCCCGCACCAGTCACAACCAGCGGGTTGATTTCAACGATGCTGGCATCCAGATCCAGGAAAGCTTTGTACATGGTGGCCATAAATTTCACGGCTGCGCCTACCTGTTTGCCTTCCAGGCCGAGGCCAAAAGCAAGTTTCCGTCCGTGGTAAGGCATAAAACCTTCAACCGGATCAATCGCGACCTTGAGGATTTTTTCAGGAGTCGCCTCGGCAACTTCCTCGATCTCCATACCACCTTCTGTCGAGGCCATCACCGTCACACGGCTGGTGGCCCGGTCGATCAGCATCCCCAGATAAAGTTCGCGTTTGATATCGCAACCTTCTTCGATATAGAGACGCTTGACTTCCTTGCCGGCAGGACCTGTCTGCTTGGTCACCAGAACATGCCCCAGCATCTTGCGGGCATTTTCTTTCACGTCATCAAGCGTCTTGCAGAGGCGAACCCCGCCGTCGCCTTTGGGGTCGTCGGTAAAACGACCAGCACCGCGGCCACCCGCGTGAATCTGGGATTTGACCACCCAGATCGGACCGCCCAGTTCACGGGCTGCATTTTCTGCCTCTTCCGGTGTGAAAGCAACTGATCCGCGCGGAACAGCCACACCGTATTTTCTCAGCAGCTCTTTAGCTTGATATTCATGAATATTCATGGGACGCCACAAAGCCTCAATGGTTTTATTATTAAAATTGATAGGGGCAAACAGCCCTGAACACCCGAATCATGCTCCTGAATACTACAAGAGCATACGACCTGATGCTTAGCGATAGATTAACACTACGTGCCCGGAGCGCAACCGCACTGCAACAATTTTTGTCGGAAAAATGATAATAACTGCCGCTAATAGTCCGGATAAGTAAAGGCGTCGGGACAAGAGGTCCACAACGCCTTTATTTGTAAATCAATTAGCCTGATTTTTCATTGTGCATCGCACAAAAACACCTCAGGATTTTGACTGAATTTCCTTACAGGCCGCAACCAGGCCTTTTACAGATTCTACTGAACTGGCAAGCAGGGTCGATTCTGTTTTATCCAGCTCGATCTCGACAACGCGCTCAACTCCATTGGCGCCGAGAACAACTGGAACACCAACATAGAGACCGTCAACGCCATACTGTCCTTCAAGATAAGCTGCACAAGGCAGCACCCGGCGCTTGTCTTTCAGATAGCTTTCCGCCATCAAAATCGCGGAAGCAGCCGGCGCATAGAAAGCCGAGCCGGTTTTCAACAGCCCAACGATCTCGGCGCCGCCATTTTTGGTCCGCTCAACAATGGAATCAAGCTTGTCCTGGCTAATCCAGCCCATCTTGACCAGCTCAGGCAAAGCGATACCGGCCACTGTAGAATGGCGCACCATTGGTACCATTGTGTCCCCGTGCCCACCCAGGACAAAAGCCGTTACGTCTTCAACCGAAACATTCATCTCATCAGCAAGGAAATGGCGGAAGCGTGCAGAATCCAGGACGCCAGCCATACCAACAACCTTATTGGTTGGAAGACCACAAGCCTGTTGCAGCACCCAGACCATCGCGTCGAGCGGGTTGGTAATACAAATAACGAACGCATTCGGGCAGTTCTGTTTGATTCCCTCACCAACCGACTGCATAACCTTGATGTTGATGCCCAACAGATCATCACGGCTCATCCCCGGCTTGCGGGCAATACCAGCCGTAACGATAACAACGTCTGCATCCTTGATTTCAGCATAGTCATTTGCACCCTTGAGCGAAGCATCAAAGCCTTCTACCGGGGACAGCTGAGCCAGATCAAGCGCTTTGCCCTGGGGGACACCTTCAGCGATATCGAACAGCACGACATCACCCAAATCCTTCATTCCAGCAAGCAGAGCGAGTGTGCCACCAATGTTGCCAGCACCTACGAGCGCGATCTTTTTCCGTGCCATGATTATGTTCCTATTCGGATTTCTTCGGCCCGACTGGGCCCTCGATCAAAATTATCATCAAATTTGAATTACCCGTCAGCTTCTTGAATTTGAAACTTCTTCAGGCAAAAATTATAGCAGAATTCGTAGCGCGATTGGCCTTTCTGGGCAAGACGGATTGTTGCAATGCACACAAAACTGGTCGCTTTTGGCCCAAAAAATTCTTCTGACTGCCTGTTACAGAGATCTTCTCGATAGAGAACCTCATACAAAAGAGGTCATTTTGCGCAATTCACACAGGTCGTGGCATAGGGCAATGCACGTAACCTTGCCTCAGGAATATCTTCACCACAGCCGGAACAGACTCCATAACTCTCGTTTTCAATCCGGGTCAAAGCGGCACGAATCTGATTTATTTCATCGAGTCCGGCTTCCTCCAGACCTTCCAGCACCTGATCCCCTTCGCTCTCCGTCGCATTCTCGCCCCAGTCTTTACTGTGTGGCTCGCGGAGATCCTGCTCAATCTGATCAACACGTTCCCCAAGATCTTCCATACGGGCTCTCAGATCACTCTCGATTTTTTTCAGATTCAGCATAGGCATCTACTCCCTTCAGACATTACTATTGGGATGCGTCACACAAGCAGACAAAGAGAGGGGGCCAACTCCCGGGCCGACATCCTTGCCTTTTAATCAGGTGACGTGCGTGCGAGGTTTACCTCTGCTTTTAATTCTAGGACGGTTCAGGCAAAAAAGGAAGAGCTTCCTTGGCGCGGCCAATTGTCTCTTCCTCGATATTCACGCCATAAAATCAGCCGTATTCACCCCAAGTGGGGCAAGGCGATATACTCCTGGGAACGCATTTCCTGTAATCGGCTCGCTGTGCGCTCGAATTCAAATGCCCCGTCTCCAGAAGGATAAAGAGCTTCGGGTTCAGCCTCAGCAGACATGACGAGATTGCAACGATGCTCATAGAGCGCATCAATCAAAGACATGAAACGTCTGGCCCTGTCTCTATTCTCCGGCCCCAGAACCGGTACATCAGAAAGAACAAGCGTGTGATACCGTCCAGCAATCGCCAGATAATCCCCCGCCCCCAGAGCAGCGCCACACAACTCCTCAAACCCGCAGAGGGCAACCTTTCGTGCGGCCCGTCGGATAACCAGTTGCCGCCCCTTTACCGGAATAATCTCCTCTACAGCCTGAGCGCCTTCTGTCAGGGCCTCAAAAGCTGCATCCAGAGCCTTGTTGACCTCCTCCCCCGGCGGGGTGTGATAAACAGGCAGGTTCCGCATGCGTTCAAGTCGGTAATCCACCCCCGAGTCCAGCTGTAAAATATCCAGTCGCGCCTTTAAAACATCAATAAAGGGCAGGAAATTTTCCCGTTGCAGGCCATTTTCATAAAGCCGATCCGGCGGCCAGTTGGAGGTTGCAACCACAACAACACCATGCTCGAAAAGACTTTCGAACAACCGCGCCAGAATCATGGCATCTGCAATATTCACGACATGGAATTCATCAAAGCAGAGAAGCCAGGTCTCCTTCGCCAATTCAGCAGCAAGATCCGGCAGAGGATCAGCCTTTGTTCCTTTGTACTGTGCTCTCCAGCGGTGCAGTTTCTCCTGGACCTCCAGCATAAAGGCATGAAAGTGAACCCGCCTTTTTGCCTCTAGCGGTGCGACAGAGAAAAACATGTCCATCATCGTGGACTTGCCTGTACCGACCCCTCCAAAAAGATACAACCCCTGAGGAGGCGTTACTTTTCGACGCCCCAATCCCAAACGCTCTTTCCAACCGGAGAGCCCGGTCGAGGGCTCATAGTTCTTCAAAGCCTGGAAGAGGCTTTGAAGTTTCTCCGCCGCCAACTGCTGGGCCGGATCAGGGCGCAATTCACCCTGATTGCGCATTTCCCGATAGAGAAAAAGAGGACCTTCACTCATCCGTCTGGACACCACCTGTTATAGCTTCATCAACGCAGGACCTGCCTGTACATCTCCCGGCATGATCAGAATCATGTCATGGAGCATGCTTGCTCAATAAGATACTGTTTCAGGACAGAGCCATAACACAGTTGTCGCAATCCCTTCCAGCATCTCTCCATCTTGCGCTCAAGACGGCAATGTTGGATCATAAAAACCTGAATTGATTGAAATTTCAACAGACACATTCCCTCAGGGAAACTTTACACCCCAACCAACCCAAATCTGACCAGGAGACCACATATGAACGAAGACGCCCTCAACATGAGTATCCGCAAGTTGTTGAAAAAGGTTGGCATCACTTCTCAACGTGAAATCGAGATTGCCGTGCGAAAAGCCCTCGAAGAGGGCAAACTTGCGGGTAAATCATCCTTATCTGTCGCGGTTAAACTTCACCTTCCAGAACTGGATCTTGATCACGAAATCAAAGGAAAGATCGAACTGGAATAACTTTCTGATTTTTCTCCGACGGATTTGCTTTTGCCTCGCGTTAAGAGAGCACAAGACATTCACAACCGGAGAAATCTGATGGTCAGTAAAAAGACCCTGTCACTCGTCGGCGCAATCGCTTTTCTGGCTTCAACAGCAGCCTTTGCAGCAGGAAGCGGCAAGTGGGCCAAGGGGATGGAAATGCTGGATGGCAACAAGGATGGTCAGATCACGCTGGAAGAGCTGCAGAAATTTGAAGAAGAACGTTTCAAATTGATGGACAGTAACGGCGACGGTCAGATCAGCTTCGCGGAAATGGAAGCAGAAAAGGCTGCCAAACGCGCAGAAAGGATGAAGTCCCACTTTGACCGGATGGATCTTGATGCTTCTGGTAGCCTTTCAGCTGAAGAGCTGGCGGCACGAGGGAATAAAATGATGGAACGCCTCGACGAAAACAAGGACGGGATCATCACAGAAGACGAGTTTCCCCGTCACGCTGATCACAAAAACTGAGACGACCCCAGTCAAGCGTCATATCAATAATGAAGCGATCGGAACATAGCTTGGCCCTCGAACTGGCACGATCCCGAACCCTCGAAGAGGATGCCAAGCTCATGTCCCGGGTGGCACAAGGCGACCCTCTGGCCTGCCGCAACCTGGTTCAGCATCATACAGGCCCCTTGGTTGGACTTGCCCAGCGGATGACTGGCAACAGTCAGGAAGCTGAAGACATTGTTCAGGAGGCCTTCGTCAGGCTCTGGAAACAAAGTCCCGACTGGACACCTCAAGCGCGAATATCGACCTGGCTATACAGGGTCGTTCATAATCTGGCTATTGATGCAATTCGCCGTACCAAGCGCCAGAACACCATGTCGGACGAAAAGATGGAATTCATAGATCCCGCTCCTGACCAGCAACAGAAGATTCAGCATAAAGACCTGACGAAAAAGGTAGAAACTGCGATTTCGCAGCTACCCGAAAGGCAACGAACGGCCATCACTCTGGTGCATCATCGGGATATGAGCAATAAGGAAGCCGCCTCGGTTATGGAGATATCTGTTGATGCCCTTGAATCTCTGCTTGCCCGGGGCCGTCGAAGTTTAAAAATGTCACTGGAACAACACCGCCACGACCTATTGGGAGCCCAATCATGACAGACCAAACTCTCCTGTCAGCCCAGGACCGGGAAGAACTGACTTTTCTTCTCAACTGTTATGGCGGATATGAACACCACTGGCCGGAGGAAAGTCGCGCCTATTTTCTTGATTTGCTCGAGCGTTCAGAGGAAGCGCGACACCTGCGCCAACAGGCGCTCGAACTCGACTATCTGCTTGACCACGCCCCGGCAGAGCCAGCCTGTAGTCATTTGCAGACAAGGATTCTGGCCGATGCTCCGCGTTTGCCTATCAACCGCGACTGGTCTTTCAAGGGTATCTGGCGCCCTCTGTCTGCCCTGGCGACGGCAACGGCCTTTGGACTTTTTCTTGGAACCACAACCCCTGCCTGGCTTCATGAACAGGATACCAGCGAGTTACAAGAAGCCTACCTCGCCTTCAGCACCACGGACTTCACCGATAACTTCCTGGAAGGAGATCTGAACTGATGCAAGCCCCATCCAGAAAAACCCTGACATTCCTTCTTGTCGGCTCATTATTACTCAACCTGTTTTTGGCTGGTCTGATTACCTCTCATGTCTGGCACGCCCGTTCCTTTGGCCCTTCAGGCGGTCCGGGAGGATCTTACAGTCAAAAAAGTGGCTGGCGTAATCTTCCTGAAGAACAGCGAACACTTTTTCGTAAAATCTGGCGCGAACACAAGGACGAGATAAAAACCGGTTTTCAGGAGATGCGCGGTATCCACGAACGCCTCAGGGAAAACCTTGCCGGAAAAGTAGAACGGGATGAATTTGAAGCAGCCTACCGGGATTTTTTTAATGAGCAAACCACCGCGCAAAACAAGATGTTTGAACGGCTTCTCGATATTACCATGACTCTCCCGCCCGAACAGAGAAGCCAGTTCCTGTCGCTCTGGGGCATGGGACAGCACAGACACCGCTCAGGACATAAACCTGCCCCCGAACCAGTTACCGAGTAAAAAACATAAGGCCATACGGTTACGAAAATCAGTGATGCCGGGAGCTGAACAGGTCTTTTTGGCCATGCTCCAAAACCATCCTGCTCAAAGGCAAAGTAACCGATACTGTCGTCCCCTTGCCTTCTTCGCTGACCAGATCAAGCATACCGTCGTGGAGCAGACAGAGCTTGTTCGTGATCGACAACCCCAGTCCGGTACCCTGACTCTGGCGAGTCATGGAACTGTCCACCTGCCAGAAAGGTTTTGTGACTTCTGATAGCTTGTCCGCCGGAATGCCGATCCCGCTGTCAGCGACTTCTATTTTCACCCCCTGTGCCAGGGTCTTAAGCCGAACCGTTATCCGCCCGCCTCCCCGGGTAAATTTAACCGCATTTGAAAGAAGGTTGATCAGGATCTGCTTGATTCCCCGGGCATCGGCAAGTACAGGTCGCACTCCTTCTTCAAGTTCAAGGTCGAGGGAAAGTCCACTGCTCAGCAAGCGTGGCCGGATGATGATCAAAGACGAATGTATCATCTCTGCCAGGTCGACCGCCTCCTCATTGAGAACAAACTCCCCGGCTTCAATTTTTGACAGATCCAGAATATCGTTGATCAGATTGAGGAGATGATCCCCGCTATTGCGAATATCCGCGATATATTCAAGATACTTTTCCGAGCCCACAGGGCCAAAGACCTCGCGCTCGATCAGCTCTGAAAACCCTATAATTGCATTCAGAGGGGTCCGGAGTTCATGACTCATATTTGCCAGAAATTCAGACTTCGCACGGCTCGCAAGCTCGGCCCGTTCCTTTGCATCCATCAGCTGTGCTTCAGCAATCCGCTGCTGGGATATATCTTCTTTCGTGGCAACAAAATTTGTAATTCTGCCCGTTTCATCAACAACACTGGAAATTGAGGCCCGTTCCCAGAAAAGCTCCCCATTTTTTCGACGGTTCTGGAAGACACCGTGCCAGACCTTGCCGCTGGTGATGGTTTCCCACAGCTTTTTGTATTCTTCATCCTTTGTATGGCCTGACTTAAGAATACTCGGTTTTTTTCCTATAATCTCTTCCGCAGAATAGCCACTGACCGCACAGAAGGTGGGATTCACATATTCAATTCTCCCGGTTGGATCCGTGATTTCGATAGCGACCGGATTTTGTTCCACAGC
The DNA here is from genome assembly GCF_027214005.1 of Kiloniella laminariae. Taxonomy (GTDB): domain Bacteria; phylum Pseudomonadota; class Alphaproteobacteria; order Kiloniellales; family Kiloniellaceae; genus Kiloniella; species Kiloniella laminariae_A. The sequence continues at coordinate 118,721 of NZ_JAPWGY010000007.1, read as the reverse complement.
GGTTGAGAGTTTTCGCAATGTACTCTCGGCCCGTTTACGGAGGGAAATATCATTGATGAAGGTGATACGGGAATTTTTCCCGTCGAGAATACTGTTTTTGGCACTGACATTGATTTCAAAACGTGATCCATCCCGGCGTAAAGCCGAAGCCTCATAAGAATCACTCTCTCCCCGTGTGATCCGCTCCTGAACCAGAGCGATATCTTCCGGGGCAATCAAATCCTCAACCCCAAGGACCAGCATTTCCTCATAGGAATAACCGAACATCCGCAAAGCTGCATGATTGCAGTCAATCATGCGTCCTTGAGAGTGTAAAAAAATGGCTTCATTTGACAGCTCTGACATCCGGCGAAATCGCTCTTCACTAATACGAAGTGCCGTTTCCACCCGCTTGCGAGCGGTAATATCCAGACTAACCCCGATCAGGCCAGCAACCTTCCCTTCGGCATCTCGAAAGCTTGCCTTGTGCATAAGAATGTTCACGACTTCGCCATCACCGCGCGTGATCGTGGTTTCCTGTTCCAGGATCCGGCCTTTTGCAAAAGCCTCCTGGTCAGTCTGCGTGAAAAAATCTGCCTGTTCTTTTGGCACAAGGTCATAGGCGGTTTTACCTAGCAATTCTTCCGAACTGCGCTGCATATTTTCTTGATACATTTTATTGGAACCGATGTACTCGCCCCTGGTATTTTTGAAAAAAACCTGCGCAGGGATCGCATCCATCAAATCCTGAAGAAAATGATTATGCCTTTCCACTTCGGCTTCCGCCTTCTCAAGGCGCACAAGCAGTTTTTCCCGCCCATGCCACAGGGATATTATTTTTCCTGTACCGATCAGCAGAAAGATCAGCCCCGCCAGATATCCACCCGTATGGATCCAGGGCATCAGCTCCTTAATGAACACGTTCTCTTCCACGAACAGGCGACCTGTTACGGTGACAAGACTTACAGCTGAAAAAAGGGCCACAGCTGTTACAAAAAACCGCCAAAGGGAATACACCTCCGGTTTGCTTGGCCGATGGTACAAAACAATTACGGTCAGGATACAGAGGACCACAGCCAATATTATCTCAGCAATTGCGCCCGACATCCGGAATTGTTTCCCCTCATCAAACCTAACCGCCTGCTGTCCTGTCAGGCAAAACGTAACAGACCGATACTGACCACCATAACAGGAAGGAGTAAAAAGAATATATACATCGCCAAAAGGAATAAAAAACAGCGAGTGGATGCAACATTGGAGATACAACAAAGGCCGACCCACGGGCCGGCCTTTGCCTGGATATTCTTTCGAAAATCCTGATCAGACTTTTCTTTCCACCATCAGTTTTTTAATCTCGGCAATTGCCTTGGCCGGATTAAGCCCCTTTGGACAGGTTTTGGTACAGTTCATAATCGTGTGACAACGATAGAGCCGGAAAGGATCTTCAAGATTATCCAGTCTGCTCCCCGTTTCTTCATCACGGCTATCCGCAATCCAGCGATAAGCCTGAAGAAGAATGGCAGGCCCCAGATAACGATCCCCGTTCCACCAGTAGCTCGGGCAGGATGTAGAACAGCAGAAACAGAGGATACATTCCCACAGGCCATCGAGCTTTTCCCTGTCTTCTGGTGTTTGTAGCCGTTCACGTTCAGGCGCAGCTGTGGTTGATTTCAACCAAGGTTCGATCGAGGTGTACTGGGCATAGACATGATTGAGATCAGGAACCAGATCCTTGACCACAGGCATATGCGGCAGCGGATAGATCTTGACCTCGTCACCCTCGGCAACATCAGCACAATACTTGGTACAAGCCAGCGTATTGGTGCCGTCAATATTCATGGCACAGGACCCGCAAACCCCTTCACGACAGGAACGGCGGAAAGTCAGGGATGGATCAATCTCGTTCTTGATCTTGATCAGAGCATCCAGAACCATCGGCCCGCAATTATCCATGTCCACTTCATAGACATCCTCACGCGGGTTCTGGCCGTCATCCGGGTTCCAGCGATAGACCCGGAAGGTCTTCGTCTTGCTTGCGCCAGCCGGGGCCGGGTACTTTTTCCCGTTTTTATTTATTTTTGAATTGGCCGGAAGTGCAAATTCTACCATTTTTTATTCTCTCCTTGACGCTTTTCCCACCACACGATCAGTAAACGCGTGCTTTGGGCGGGAAGGACTGCACTTCATCCGACAACGGCTGCAGGTTAACCGGCCGGTAGTCAAACGTTACAGTCCCGTCGGCGGCACATTTGGCCAGGGTATGTTTCATCCAGGTTTCGTCATTGCGATCCGGGAAATCTTCACGGGCATGCGCCCCGCGGCTTTCTTCCCGATTGGCCGCACCGGACATGGTCACCCGTGCCTGATACATCAGATTGTCGAGTTCCAGCGTCTCGACCAGATCCGAGTTCCAGACCATCGAGCGATCCGCCACAGAAATATCGTCTTTTTTGCTCCAGATCGAACCAAGAAGCTCAACACCTTCTTTGAGGCTCTCGCCTGTCCGGAAGACAGCAGCGTGATTCTGCATGGCTTTTTGCATCTCCAGACGCACTTCGGCCGTTTTCATGGTTCCCTTGGCATAGCGTGCCTTGTCCAGACGATCGAGAGAGTTATCCCCCGCCCCTTCCGGCAATGGCGCCTGCTTGGCCCCGGGTTTCACTGTCTCGATACAATGCAGTGCAGCGCCGCGACCAAAGACAACAAGATCAAGCAGTGAGTTTGATCCCAGGCGGTTCGCACCGTGCACAGATACACAAGCAGCTTCCCCAATCGCCATCAGGCCAGGAACTTCGGCATTAGGGTCCCCGTTCTTGCTCGTCACCACATCGCCCGTATATTTGCAGGGGATCCCCCCCATGTTGTAGTGACAGGTCGGGATTACCGGAATCGGTTCCTTGGACACGTCAACACCTGCAAAAATTCTTGCCGATTCAGCAATCCCTGGCAAACGCTTGTGGATCAGATCCGGGTCAAGATGTTCGATATGCAGATGAATATGATCGTTGCTGGCGCCAACGCCCCGGCCATCGCGAATTTCCATGGTCATGGCACGGCTCACAACATCGCGGCTGGCAAGGTCTTTGGCACTTGGGGCATAACGCTCCATAAAGCGTTCACCTTCAGAGTTGGTCAGATAACCACCCTCGCCACGAACCCCTTCAGTAATCAGACAACCCGCGCCATAGATGCCGGTTGGGTGAAACTGGACAAACTCCATATCCTGGCAATCAAGACCCGCGCGGAGCACCATACCGCCACCATCACCCGTACAGGTGTGGGCACCCGTGCAGGAGAAGTAAGCCCGGCCATAGCCACCCGTAGCCATAATAACCTTCTGAGCCCGGAAACGGTGTAGGGTACCGTCATCCAGATTCCAGGCGACGACACCCCGACAGGCACCATCTTCCATAATCAGATCGATCGCGAAATACTCAATGAAGAACTCGGCATTGCGACGCAAGCTCTGCTGATAGAGCGTGTGCAGCATGGCATGGCCGGTTCTGTCCGCCGCGGCACAGGTCCGCTGGGCAGTCCCCTCGCCATATCGGGTTGTCATTCCACCAAAGGGACGCTGATAGATCTTGCCATCCTCGGTTCGGCTGAACGGCATTCCGTAATGTTCAAGCTCGACAATCGCCGGAACAGCTTCACGGACCATGTATTCGATTGAATCCTGATCACCCAGCCAGTCTGACCCCTTGACGGTGTCATACATGTGCCAGCGCCAGTCATCTTCGCCCATGTTCCCCAGAGAAGCGGAAATGCCGCCCTGTGCTGCAACGGTGTGACTTCTGGTCGGAAAAACCTTGGTGATGCAAGCGGTTTTCAACCCCGCCTCGGCCAGCCCCAGTGTCGCGCGCAACCCGGCGCCACCAGCTCCGACAACAACCACATCATAGGTATGGTCAATAAATTCGTATGCTTTCTTGGAAGAAGCAGTGGTCATGGTTTTCCCTAGCCCCTGAAAAGAATCAACAAAACGGAAAGAACACCTGTCAGCCCCAACACAACATGGACAGACTGGCTCAGGAACAGGGCGACTACCTTGCAGAATTCGCCGTGAATATAATCTTCAATGACCACCTGCATCCCCTGGCTGGAATGCAGCAGCCCGACAGATATCAACAAGACCAGCAGACCAGCAACCACTGGCGAGCGAACCCAGTCGATAAACTCGACATAGTCAGCACCAGCCATCATGGCAACAGAGAAGACAAACCACAGGACCAGAGGCACCAGTGCCACGCTGGTCAAACGCTGGGCCCACCAGTGGGAAGATCCTTCCCGGGCAGAGCCAAGCCCGCGTACACGGGCAAGAGGAGAACGAAGAGACATATCAGGCTCCTCCTACACTATAAGCCAGAACCCAGAGGCCGAGGGTCAGCAAAAGACTGACAACAACCACGGCTTTTCCCGAAGCATGAACACTTGGCAAGTCCATTCCCTTGCCCGCATCCCAATAGAGGTGACGCACGCCATTACACAGGTGGTAAACCAGCGCAAGCGTCCAGCCAAAAAGCATCAGGCGGCCAAACCAGGAACCAAGGAAGGATTGAACCATCTCAAAATATTCAGCACCGCTTGCCGCAGCAACCAGCCACCAGATCAGCACCAGCGATCCGACAGAGGTGGCCACGCCCATGATACGAAAGAGGATGGAGAGGGAGGAAGTAAGTTGAGGACGATATACCTGCAGGTGAGGCGAAAGAGGTCTGTTACCCCTGGTCATATTTTCTTTCCCGATATCGCGCGCCGGTTCCACATTTGTGCTTCGCGCGCATTATATTTTGTAGAACCCAAAGATCCGTCGACGTTAAACCGCATCGCAACATTAGTCAATGCAAGGCGACAAAAACCAATTCAGAAACGACATGGAATAAAAAGTAAAATCAGTCTCGCCCGACAAGATTTTTTTACTTTTTATCTCCTATTAAATTTCAAATAAAACACCCCTGCTGCAGCGCAATAATTCATCAAAACACTACCCTGAAAATTTATTTTCCCAGTGGTTTTTTTCAACAGCAAACTTTTATTTGCAACTTATCCATCCCGGTTTTAACCTGGCTTACTTGTTATTCAACAAACAACCCGGCTGCAGGAATTTATTACTTTCCAGAAACTCTCAGCCCTCGGGAGCAAAGTCACCTCCACACGAGTTCGGCACCACCAGCAGGGGCTCACCTTGGCATCAAAACCGTATAATCCAGGTCAAGAACAACATCTGGATGACACCCCCCCTGCTCATCACGCAAGGGAAAATCACCACAGTCATTATTCTTCGCCGCTACCAGCCGAACACGAAGCGCACCAACATCACTGCGTCCTGACAATTCAATTTTCTCTAGCACTTCGCTCCAGGCATAGATTGTATCCCCGGCGAAAGTAGGCGCCACATGCGTCCCTCCATTAAGGGCAACAACCTTTACAGCATTTTCCATACCATTGAATGACAGGGAGCGGGCAAGCGAGATGATATGCCCACCATAGATCAGGCGACGCCCAAAGCGCCCCTGGCCTTCACTATGCTGGTTAAAATGTACCTTGGCGGTGTTTTGGTAGAGCCGGGTCGCCATCTGGTGTTCAGCTTCCTCAATTGTCATACCATCCACATGGGCAATCCGTTCCCCCACCTTGTAATCCCCCCAAAGATAAGGCGAACCGGACAAAACACTGTCAAAGCCCGCAAAGGTCATCTCTTCAGGAATCGTAAGGTCAGAAGTCTTAACACTGGCGAGTAAATCCGGAACCTCTGCTGCCTTCGTTGGACTTTTCCTCGGGGACAGAGCCAAAGCGGACATACGCACCATTACCCAACGCACATATTCAAGAACCATTTCACCATACTGGTTCCGACCTGTTGACCGGACATAGACCACACCGGTCTTGCCATTAGAATTTTCCTTGGTCCCGATCACTTCACTGGTCGTCGTCACCGTGTCTCCGGGAAACAAAGGCACCCCAAAACGGCCCTCTGCATAACCGAGGTTTGCAACAGCATTCAGGGAAATGTCTGGAACGGTTTTGCCAAACACAAGATGAAAAGCCAGGAAGTCATCGAGCGGCGCCTGCGCCAGACCAACTGAGCGGGCAAACTCGTCGGAAGAAGCAAGCACAAACCTTGATCCGTAAAGAGCCTGGTACAGAGCCTGATCACCAGCAGTTACTGTTCGGGGGGTCGCATGCTTCAAAGACATACCAACATGAAAATCCTCAAAGAAATTTCCCTTGTTGGTCTTGCTGCTCCCAAGGTTTTCATTTTTTGATGGCATTGCCTTACCCCTTATGGTTATCCCGGATATCATTCCGGACGGCATCGGCAACCTTTGATCAAGTCGTCACAACACCACGTCAGCATCCCTGTCAAACAGGGTTAATCAGGCACCCCAATAAGCCTCAAGCTCTCTGATCGCCTCAGCTGTCGCCAGAATGCGCTTCGCCTCGACGGCATGGAGATTTTCAATCAGTTTACCATCAAGGATGGCGACACCCTTGCCGTCTTTCAAAGCAGCATTATAGGCAACGACCACAGCCTGCGCCCATTCTATCGCTTCTTCAGAGGGACCAAATACTTTATTTGCCACATCGACAGTTTTGGGATGTATCAACGTCTTGCCATCAAAGCCCAGTTCACGTCCCTGGCGACAGGATTCCAGCAGGCCCTCATCGTCTTTCAGATCCAGATAGACACCATCAAGAATAGCCAGTTTGTAGGCCCTTGCGGCCAGAAGGCAGAGGCCAAGCGACGTCAGGACCGGCAACCGCATACCTGTATGTTGGGCCTGCAGATCCTTGACCAGATCCGATGTCCCCATCACCAGGCAGGAAATACGTTTCGATGCCCCGGCGATCTGCTTGGCACACAGCATCCCCATCGGCGTTTCCATCATGCACATGATAGACATTTCCCGAGGCGCGCCAGCACCAACCATCATGGCCTCCAGAGCAATCACCTGCTCTGCTGTCTCCACCTTGGGCAAAAGTATGGCATCAGCTTTTGTTTTCGAAATGGTACGGACATCTTCCATCCCCCATTCCGTATCCAGCGGGTTCACCCGGACAATAATTTCCCGGCTGCCATAACCGCCCTTCTTGATCGCCCGGACAACCTCATTGCGGGCTTCAGGTTTTTTGTCCCCCGCCACAGCGTCTTCCAGATCAAGAATCAACGCATCAGCGGCAACAGATCTTCCCTTTTCAAGCGCCCGGGGATTGGAACCCGGCATATAAAGCACGGATCGGCGTGGCCGGTGAGATTCGGTCATTCTAGCCTCCTGGAGTTCAAAAGCCTGTTATTTTCCCACCACTTTTGGGCGGCTAACAGTTATTATTGCAGTGCAGCATATTGCTTTTTCTTCATCGTTACTATTGCCAAACAGAAATAGCACCTGTTCCAAAATGGAACCAGCGAGGCAAAATCAACAACCAGCACAAACAAGAAAAGCCTGCTCCTCGACAAAGAAGCAGGCTTTTCCAACAGCAATCCAGGTCTAGACGATGATCAACAAGTACTCATCGCGTCTGATACTTGACGACCTGCTGATCAATCCGGCCAAAAATTGACTGACCGTTCTTGTCCTGCATCTCGATTGCGACACGATCGCCGAATTTCATAAAGGGCGTAACTGGGGCCCCCTGGGCAATGGTCTCGATCATACGGATTTCAGCCAGACAGGAATAACCAAGTCCCCCCTGAGAAACCGGCTTGCCAGGTCCGCCATCCAGTTTATTGGATACCGTTCCCGAACCGACAATCGCTCCCGCCCCCAATGGCCGGGTTTTTGCGGCATGCGCAACGATTTCCGGAAAACTGAATGTCATGTCCACACCCGCTTCCGGCTTGCCGAACAGCTCCCCATTCAACCAGGACTGCAACGGCAGATGGACCTTGCCACCTGTCCATGACGCCCCCAGTTCATCCGGCGTCACCGCCACGGGAGAAAAGGCACTGGAGGGTTTCGACTGAAAGAAGCCAAAGCCCTTTGCCAGCTCTGCTGGAATCAGGCCACGCAGCGAGACATCGTTTACCAGCATCAGTAATTTGATGTGATCCGCCGCGGCTGCCGCGCTTACCCCCATCGGGGTGTCATCAGTGATGACCGCGATCTCGGCTTCGAAATCAATCCCCCAGTCTTCCGAAGCCAGCGGGATATCCTCTCGCGGTCCAATAAAGCTGTCCGACCCGCCCTGATACATCAATGGATCACTCCAGAAACTCTCGGGCAGTTCGGCACCCCGCGCCTTGCGCACCAGTTCCACATGATTGACGTAAGCAGAACCATCGGCCCACTGATACGAACGTGGCAAAGGAGACTCACAAGCCTCCTGATCAAAGATCATCGCGCCCGCAAGCTCGGCTCCTTTGCGATTAAGATCCTGATAAATCTGACCCAGCGTCAGAGCGGCCTGTTCCCAGTTATCCAATGCAGATTGCAGGGTTGGCGCAATATCTCCTGCGGGGATACAGAGTTCAAGATCACGGCTGACAACAACCAGCAGGCCATCACGTGTGCCGTTTTTATATGTTGCGAGTTTCATCTATAGATTACCTGCCTTAAGAGCTACGTGCTTTTTCATGCATCCAGTCCGCATGCTTTGGTGCCCGCTTGGTTTTTGACCACTCTTCCAGCATTTCCCATTTCACGGCATCGAGCTTCTTGTTCATCTCAGGGGTTCCGACATTCACGGCCAGTTCAATCCGGTGTCCACTGGGGTCAAAGAAATAGATCGACTTGAACAGCGTATGATCCGTTGGTCCCAGGACATTAATACCATCAGCTTCCAGCTTGGCTTTGACCGACATCATCTCGTCCATCGTAGCAACGCTCAATGCCAGGTGCTGCACCCATTCCGGTGTATTCGGATCACGGCCCATCGGGGGTGAATTGGGAATTTCGAAAAATGCTAGAATGCTGCCTTTTCCTGCATCAAGAAAGATATGCATATAGGGATCTTTTGCCTTGGTCGAGGGAACCTCGTCTTCAGCAATCGCAAGAATAAAATCCATATTCAGGTACTTTCCGTACCATTCGACCGTTTCCTTGGCATCCTTACAGCGATAAGCAACGTGGTGTATCTGTTCGATTTTCATCTTCAACCTCATAGGCATGAGGCCATACGGGACCCCGTACAACCGATTTATGACGCATCAATACAATCTGGCCAGAGCAACTCTGGCGAACTGTACAAACACACAGTTAAGACGTTCGAGATTAGTTACAAATGAAACTAATTCAAGGAATATCGTAAATTTCACCATACCACACTACGAATAATTTTCATTGATTTAAATTATATTGTTATAATTCAATAAATTAACTGAACCATAAATTTACCCAAAAAATTAATTGCCAATTTGTTTCATATGAAACTATTATGATCAACCAGCCAATTATGGATTACAAATAGCAAATCCACTGGCTTGATAAAGAGCGACGCTCACTCGCAAATTGGCCTGAACAAACAGGCCACCGCCGTACAGGAAGGCTATTGATCCATGAAACACATACTACTTGCCGCTGCCGCAACACTGGCAACATCACTGGCGACAGCCACGTTAACTCCTGCCCTTGCAGAAACCATCGAGCTCAAACTCAGCCACTTTCTGCCAGCATCACACCCGACGCATACAGATTTCCTTGAGCCTTGGGCCAAAGAACTGGAAGAGCAGACAAACGGACAGGTAAAGGTCACAATTTTTCCCGCCGGATCCGCTTTTGGACATGTCGCCAAGCAATACGATCAGGTCCGTGCCGGTGTTGTCGATATCGCTCACGGCCTGACCGGCTTTCCCCGTGGCCGCCTCCCGCGCACCCTGATTATGGATCTGCCTTTTCTTACCAAGTCAGCCGACGCAGCGTCCCGGGCTCTCTGGGATCTTTATCCTGAATATCTGGCCGAAGAATACGACGGGCTTAAGGTTCTGGCTCTCCATGCCCACAATCCTGGCCTGATCCATACCCGCGACAAACAGGTAAAAACCATGGCTGATCTGGAAGGGTTGCGTCTGCGCACCCCAAGCCTGGCAACATCCATGATGCTTGAACAGCTCAATGCAACGCCTGTCGGCCTGCCTCCGACCCAGGTTTATGAAAACCTGCAAAAGGGTGTGATCGACGGCAACCTGTTCCCGTATGACGGCGTACATGGCTTCAAGCTTGCCGAAGTTCTCGACTACCACCTTGATGCCAAGGCCTACACCACCAGCTTCTATTTCGTTATGAACGAGAAAAAATATAACGCCCTGCCCGAAGATATCCGTGCGGCCATTGATGCCATCAGCGGAGACACTCTGGTCGCGAAGTTCGGTCCCTGGTGGAACAAATGGGATGAGCCCGGCATTGCTGATGTGAAGGCCAAAGGCAATTCCGTTTTGACACTTTCTGACAGCGAACGGGCGGAATGGCGCACAGCCCTTCAGCCCACCACAGAAAAATACCTCAAAAGCATCGAGGAATCTGGTGTGGCAAACGCCCGCGAAATCTATGAGGCGGCTGTAAAAACCATCGCCAAATACGAATAATCCGGCGCCCCGGCTGATTGGAACAAGAACAGTCAGCCGGGTTTTCCCGAAAATTAATACGCCAGAACAACAGGCACAAGCATGATCAAACAGTCCCACAGGATACTCGGCAGCGTGACAAAATACACCGCTGGACTTGGCATGCTTTTCCTGCTTGGAGCCATGCTGATAACCACGTCGGATGTCATTTTGCGCAAGATGGATGGGGCAGGTATCTATGGCACAATTGACTTGATCCAGCTCATGATCCTTTCGGCTGCCTATCTTTCTATTCCCCAGACCTTTATGAGCGGGAGCCATGTGGCAGTCTCCATCATCACGGACCGTTTGCCCTTGCGGCCTGCCGCGCTGTTCCAACTGATCGGGGCCCTGCTCAGTTGCTGTTTCATGTTCGCCATCATGGTTTTTTCCTTTACCCAAGCCCAAATGCAGAACGAGTACGGTGATATCTCCATGACCCTCGGGCTTCCCATGATCTACTACTGGATCCCCCTTGTCATCGGATCCGCCCTCTCGGTTCTGGTTGCGCTTCATCTGTGCATTGCCAGCTTCTATACCCTCGTCACTCAACGGGATGTCCTGTCCCTGCACAAGCCATAGGGCCCAGAACCATGTCTCCGGAAATAATCGGCCTCATCTCCTTTGTCGTTCTGTTGGGTCTAATTGCTTTTCGCATTCCCATCGCCATTGCCATGGGAATGGTTGGGGCCATCGGCGGGCTGATCGTCAACGGATATGATTCCGTTGCCTTTATCATGGGCTCTATCCCTTTTGAGTCTGTCTTCCCTTACTCTCTCTCGGTCATTCCGCTGTTTATTCTGATGGGGGCTTTCTCGGCCCGGGCCGGACTATCCCGCGCGCTCTATGACGGCGTTCATGCCTTTATCGGCCACTATCGGGGCGGCCTCGCCATGGCAACAGTCGGCGCCTGCGCCGCCTTTGGGGCCATCTGCGGATCATCGCTGGCAACCGCCGCGACCATGTGCCGGGTCGCAATGCCTGAAATGCGTCGTCGCAACTATGATGATGGTCTTGCCAGCGCCACCATCGCTGCTGGCGGCACATTGGGTGTGCTGATCCCTCCCAGTGTCATCATGATCATCTACGCCATTCTGACCGAGCAGTCGATCGGGCGCCTTTTCGCTGCCGCGCTGATCCCCGGTCTCCTGGCTACCGGGCTCTACATGCTGGCCATCTGGATCAAGACCGCCAGAAACCCCGCATTCGGCCCGGCTGACACCCGGGTAGAATGGCCTCAAAGATTCTCGGCTCTCTTCAGTGTCTGGCCTGTCATTCTTCTGTTTGGCGTTGTGATCGGTGGAATCTACGCAGGCTGGTTTTCCCCGACCGAGGCAGCAGCTATCGGTGCCATCGGTGCTTTTCTTCTGGCGCTCGCCAAGCGCCAGCTCAATCTGCGCAGCTTCTGGGAAAGCCTGAACGAGACCGCCAACACCACGGGAATGATTTTTCTTATTCTCGTCGGCACTGCTGTATTCAATTATTTCATTGAAACCACAGGCCTGCCTCAGTCATTGGTTTCCTTTGTCACGGAACTGGGTTGGGATCGCTATATGATCCTGATTCTGCTGGTTATCTTTTATATAATCCTGGGGTGCTTCATGGATGCCCTCTCCATGATCCTCCTCACCCTGCCGTTTATCTATCCCCTGATTACCTCACTCGGTTTCGATCCGATCTGGTTTGGTGTGATTATGGTGTCTGTGGTTGAAGTCGGGCTGATCACTCCCCCCGTAGGCATGAACCTCTTTATCATCATGGCTGGCACCCCCGGCCTGACCCTGCAAACAATCAGCCGGGGCGTCGTGGCCTTTCTTTTTGCCGATGTTGCCCGCCTTGCCTTGCTCATACTTTTTCCGGCCCTCTCTCTGTGGCTTCCGGCTATGATTATGGATTAGACCAGACTTTAACCAACAAACTGCACAGCCAAACAAGACCAACCGCAATGATGACACCAGATAACAGGCCCATAACATATGACCCCGCGTAACAACGAGATCGATAGCCTCAATCTCAAGGACTTCTTCCCATACGAAGTCCGGATCTTTTACCGGGCGATCAGTCAATCCGTGGCCACGATCTACACCCACGCCTATGGGCTGACGGTGTACCAATGGCGGGTTATGGTCGTACTGGGGAATTATCCCCCGCTTTCAGCCAGCGAAGTCGTCGACCATTCCAGTCTGGACAAGGTCCAGGTCAGCCGGGCGATCAAAGGATTGCTCAAGGCCGGATATCTGGAACGGGGTGTCAGCAGTGCCGATAAACGTCGGGTCAATCTTTTTCTGACCCGAGAGGGTCGCCGGATATTGAGCGAACTGATCCCCCAGGTCAGGGCGCGGGAACAGGAAATTCTGGCAGGACTTTCTCCTGAAGAAGAACGCATATTGCGCTCCCTTATGACACGCGTTCGAACAAATGCCGAAAAATGCCTGAACACAGAAACCCCTGAAACCCTGTGAAAGTCTAGCCATGGACCTCTATACCTACTGGCGCTCAACAGCTGCCTACAGGGTGCGGATCGCCTTCAATCTCAAGAACCTCCCTTACCAGAGCAGCCCACTCCACCTGGTCAGGGATGGCGGGCAACAGCTGGGAGAGGCTTATCAGCAGATCAACCCTCAAAAGCTGGTCCCCGCCCTTCGTGTTGAAAAGGGGGAAATCCTGACCCAGTCTCTCGCGATTATCGAGTACCTGGAAGAACAGTACCCTGATCCCGCCCTTTTGCCTGCCACAACAATCGAGCGTGCACATGTCCGGGCTCTGGCCCAGAATATTGCCTGTGATATTCATCCCCTGAACAACCTCAGGGTTCTGAAATACCTTACCGGCCCTTGTGGCCTTTCCAAAGAGCAGCAGACTCAGTGGTATCGTCACTGGATTGATGAAGGCTTTGTTGCCCTTGAAGCAACTCTGTCCCAAAATTCTTCTGCTGGCGACTTCTGCCATGGCGACAACCCTGGTCTCGCAGATTGCTGCCTCGTCCCCCAGATCTATAACGCCCGGCGTTTTTCCATTCCGCTCGAGAATTACCCGACCCTCTGCCGGATCGAGAAAAACTGTCTGGCCCTGACGGCCTTTGACAAGGCCCGCCCAGAAAAACAGCCGGATGCAGAAACTGCCAGCTAATTTAAGCGGTGACTTTTCTCCTATGAAACAGTCGCGGGGATAACATCAGGATCCAGTACTGTTTCGTCTTCCGCTTGATCGCACCCGGACTGCATCAGGGTTGTTCTGTGGCAATCCAGCACCAGTTCATCTTTGTTGCGAAAACAGAAATGCTGAAAAGTGACGACCTCCCAGTCCGGGCGACTGCGTGAGCTCCTGACATGAAGGATACGGGTCATAAAATTCAAGGTGTCCCCGATCTGTACCGGTGCATGATAATGCACGTCGTCGATTGAAAGATTTCCGATCAAGCCTTCCATTGTCAGATCATAGACCGAAACCCCCAGCGTCAGGCTCAGGGTGTACATACCGTTGACCAACACACCAGAAAAGCCACTTTCCCGGGCTTTCTCTACATTGATATGCAGAGGTTGAGGATTCCAGGTCAATGAGCAAAAGAGGCTGTGATCCCCCTCATTGACTGTTTTGGTAAAGCGGTGCCGAATCTCCATTCCTGTTACAAATTTCATAATAGCCATTCTCCTGATTGACAATTATTACGGTTTTATATTATTAATATATACACGCATTAGTTGCAATTCATATTTATGGAGGACACTATGCAGCTTATAGACTGGCCGATCTGCCCTCACTACAGCCGGGCGTTTTTTAAAAGCAGACTTGTTGCCCTGGAAAACGAGATCAAAGCCCTGGGCCTCTCCGTGGAAATTTCTACGGATTTTGATCACTACCAGGACATATCCAATGCCATGCCGGATACCAAATATGTAAATCCGGCCTTTGATCCCGCGTTGAATACACTGACACCCGACCGCTGTTTCTGGATCAACGTTTATCTTCAGCAGCCGGATAATTGTGTCAGCTACATCTCTGCCAAGCTTTTGCCCTATACCAGCTTGCGCGAGTCATTGGAGAACCTGCGGTTTTGGTATGAACAGGGTAAAATCCCCGATGGCACAACCATTCGTGAGCTCTCGGTTGATCGAGAAAAAACAGTTCGCGGAAAACTGTCCTATAGCGGGCGCCTCTATACCCGACCGGATTGGCGACGCAAGGGCCTCAGCAGGATATTGCCACATCTGACCCGAAGCCTGATCCTCAGCCGTTTTGATGTGGATTATCACTTCGGGGTTATGAACCATATCCTGCATGAAAAAGGGCAAAATCGGCACTACGGTTTTGCCCATCTCGAAAAGTGGCTGCACCTCGACTTCAGATATCGGCAGGACGTCCCTGTGGATTTACGCCTCTATGTACTCTATATGTCCCGCCACAACATTATCGAGGAAATCAGAGCCGCCGGATCACCACCTGTATCCGATCTCACCGAAGCAGCTATCCCGAGGGTCCCGGAGTTTGTTTTCTGACCCGGTTTTTACGGAAAGGCGATACATGAAAAATCAGAGTATCACCCCTGCTCTGGCAATTCTGATCCCGGAAAGGTCATCCGTCTTTTCAAGACATAAAGTAAAACCAGTGCCAGAAAAACCATCGGGAAAGCAGCCAGTGCAACGGCTCCCCAATCAAAGGTCGAGATCAGCACACCTGACCCAAAAGAAGCCAAAGTCGCGACAAGAGCAACCAGGGTATCATTTGCTCCCTGCACAAGAGCCCGTTCAGCTGGCAGAAGATTCTCGGACAGCATGTTGGTCGCCCCGATAAAGCCAAAGTTCCATCCCAGTCCCAGAAGGATCAAAGAGATATAAAAGTATTCAAGCTCAATTCCGGTCGCGGCCATTCCCCCCGCAAGGCCAAGCAGGAATAGCCCGCAAGCAACAATTCGGGCAGACCCATAGCGGGATATCAGACTTCCGGTAAAAAAGCTGGGGGCAAACATGGCAATAACATGCCAGCGAATGACATCACTCGCTTGAGTTTCACTAAAACCACAGCTCACCATGGCCAACGGTGTCGGCGCCATCAAGAGAACCATCACACCAAAAGATACCGCGGCACAGATGACAGCTGTATAGACTGGCTGACGGCAGAGTATCTTTCCTATCGGGGCCTTTGTCGTGGTTATCTTCGTATTGAGACCAGGCGCTTTTGGGAAAGATAGCGCAATAATCGGCAAGCAACCGATCAGGGATATGACCGAGATTGCGCCGTACCCGCCTGCAAAGGGTACAGGCGTAAAATAATCCCTGGTATAGACAAAAATCTCAGGACCGATAATGGCCGCCACCAAGCCTGAACCAAGCGTGATCGAAATAGCCGTTGGCCGCCAGGATTCAGAAACAACCTCTGCTGCGGCAAAACGAAAGAAGCCGAAACAACTCAAGGCTGCCCCCAGCATCGCGTGCGCCATACACAACAGCAGAAAATTTGAAACAAACAGGCTGTAGGCACCCAGAAAACCACCAAGCCCGGCGCATAGCGCCCCAAGCAAAAAGCCACTTTTTCGACCATACCGTCCCATTAACACTGACATGGGCATGGCAGAAAGCATTCCGGCCAAAAGCTGTAGCGAAACTGGCAAGATAGCCAATTCCGGGGTCGGCGCGAGCATCACCCCGGCCAGGCCGCCCAGAATGATCAACATGGGCATTGGCGCCCCCAGGATCGCATTTCCCAACAAGATCAGGACAAAATTACAGTTCATTCGACTCTTCTCCTGCCTTGCTGTCACAACCTTGTACTCCTTGCCAAATTCATCTCTACAGCAGTTTTATCCCAAACAGATCTTGTCGAAAATGTAATTTCAGCATCATATATTGCCAAACCACCTATTCTTTTTATGCGACCAAGGACCAGACTGATGCCTCAGCAAAGACAGATTGATGTGTTTGTTTTTGAGAATGTGAACCTGCTGGATATCAGCGGCCCGGTTCAGGCATTTCACAGCGCATCTGCCCCTGACCATGTTTTCTATACACACCGTTTTATCAGCCCGGATGGCAAAAATGTCCGAACTTCCTGCGGCATGGAAATTGTTGCACAGGGCAGTATCCAAAACATAAATCCCGTTGCTGATCTCCTCATTCCCGGTGGCGACGGTATTGATGCCTTCCTTGAAGACAGGGAAATATCTACAGCGATCAGGGCCTTTGCCAGCCAAACGAAGAATCAACGCCTGATTTCAATCTGTTCAGGTGCGCTGTTACTGGCAGCAGCAGGTGTTCTTGACGGCAGACGCGCGACAACTCACTGGTCCCGAGCTCAAATAGTCAAAAGCCGCTATCCCAGGGTTTTATGGGAACTGGATACGATCTATACAAAATCCGACCGGATATATACATCAGCGGGCGTATCCACCGGCATTGATCTCGCCCTCGCTATCATCGAGGAAGACTGCGGCAGAACCCTGTCCCTGGAAGTTGCCCAGGAACTGGTGGTTTACCTGAAACGCAGCGGTGGGCAACGCCAGTTCTCTCAACTGCTTCAGGCACAGCAACAGGCTGAACCAGATCTGATCAAACTCATCGACAAAATTTCCGGCAATCCAGCTTACAACTGGACACTCAGTGAACTGGCAAAAGCATCAAACATGAGTCCCCGGACACTGGATAGGAAATTTAATCAATCCCTGGGCATTTCACCTGTCCAGTTTGTCGAGTTGACCAGACTGGAACAGGCAAAAATACTTCTGGCCAAAGGCAGGTCAATGAAGCAGGTCGCGAGCCTTTGCGGCTTTGGCGACCTCCAGAAAATGCGGCGCTGTTTTTCCCGCCATCTGGGTGTAACCACGTCCGAGTACCTGCAACATTTTGGTCGGGAATGAGGCTCAGACTTTCTTCAACACCCGCCCCAGACTTCCGTCAACTTCAAGAAACTCACCATCAGCAATACGTTGTAACGCGCCGGGAATGTTAACAACGGTCGGCAGACCCAACTCACGGGCCACAATGACGCCATGCGACATGGTGCCACCGATTTCCATCACCAACGCCCCGGCCCTTAGAAACAAGGGCGTCCAGGAAGGATCGGTGAAGGGGGCAACCATAATATCACCCTGCATCATACGCCCGCCATCATCCGGAGACCGCAAAACCCTTGCCGTGCCCTGATATCTTCCGGGAAAAGCCCCAAAGCCGACCAGCTCAGCACCGGTGAGGTTCTCTGTGATCTCAAGCGCCCGGGCCTGGCCCTGTTCTTCGATATAGACATCAGAGACACTTTCTCCGGCCCAGGCCGCATGCCGGGCACGCCTGTCACAGACCAGCTGCTTCAACCCCTTGCCATTCCAGCGTCCCGCTAGCAATGCCATGAATTCCTGAAAGGTTATCCAGCAAAGATCATCTGCTTGCTGTAACTGCCCATCGCGGACCATACGACGACCTTTTTCCAGCAACAGACGGCGGACAGGCTCCATCGCCGCAACAATCGCTGACTTGACCCGTTCCCGCAGCGCCATTCCGCCACGGGCCGCTTCTGCAGCCCGTAACAGGGCCTTGCGGTGCCGCCCCGGTAACCGCTCCAACAGCCTGTCCAGATCAGTGTTCACAGAAGCTTGCTCAACCGTTCTTGATTCCTGTGTCATCAGAAAACGGATCTGTTCAAACAAAAAGCGGGGATCTTCACTCCAACGGGGATAAACCATGTCCAGTTCCCCCACCCCTCTGTGACCGTATTGATCAAGATAATGCCGCAGTGCCGTTTCAAAAGCTCCCTCACCTCGTTTTACTGGCAATCCCTCACCTTCCAGAATACGCAGAGCCTCCTTGTCTTCTCTTGCCAGCTCAGCAATGTGGCGCAGGCTGACAGCATGTTCTGCACTATCCATCTGGCCACCCCCGCTCAAAAGAGCATGTGCGATCTTTCTGTCCGTATCATTCCTGAGCTTTCCAACCTGCTGTTCGAACAGGAACAGCTTGATCCCACAGCTGTTCGCTCCCTTGGCAAAGTCGGGCATAAAGCTTCTTGTCACTGACAGCCAACGCCACATTTCCTCAACCAGTTCCCTGTCATCAAGGGCAGCAAGATCCGTTGCTCGAAAAGCCCGGACATCGCTAAAGATCGCCGCACAGGACTGCTCCAGTTTTGCCTCCACCCCTTTCATGAGTTTCATGACCTTCAAACCGCGCCCGAGACGCCGCAACCTGACAAGCCAGTTGGTTTTTTCAGGAATGGTTATGACAGGTTGATGGCCGCCAATGCTGCGATTGGAATCACCCGGATTTTGTCCGAAGCCATCGTACCAGAGCCATTGCAACCCTGATAAATCGCCATAACACCGCCCTTTTATGCGCTTTATAGGGCGAATGCCTGCCGGGATTGGATAACCCGCTGTCCGGGGCAAAACATGCATCAGCTCGGGTATTCCCGTCTCGATAAAGCCCCAGCTTATCGGGCAGGGAATCTCGGCAAGAACTTCTTTCAGGTTCGCGTTACTCCATATGATCGGGGCATTTGAAACCTCTGGGAAAGTGCAGTGCGGCATGGCCGTGACCGGGCGTGCCTGGACAAAAACAATCCGGGTTCCGTCAAACAGCCATTCCGTGTCGTAGGGGATATCACCATCCCCGAGTGACCAGTGTAACCGCACCAGCTCCTGCCCCAGAAGAACAAGCTGGCTGTCGCTCAAAGGCCCCTCTTTCGCCTGGGCTGTCGCAACCTGGTCTCTCGGAATTTCATAGCGGCACCCCTGGACCTGGCCGCTGACAAGATCATCCGCCAGGCCTTCCACGGCCTCGACAACCATAATATCGCGGCGCCCGCTAACCGGGTCAGCTGTAAAGGCAACACCCGAGCGCATTTCTGCGGCGCCCTCAACCATCTCACACAGCGTGATTCCCATGGAAACACCTGTCAGGTCAAAGCCCATATGCAGCCGATAGGCAACAGCCCCTGCTGTCCAGAGAGACGCAAGACATTCCCTGACAGCTGAAAGCAGCTCTTCAGAACCGGTTACCGAGAGCACAGAGCGGTGCTGCCCGGCAAAAGACGCAGCGACCCCGTCCTCTCCGACAGCTGACGATCTGACAGCAAGGTTTGCTCCCTTCAGCCCGGCCTCACGCAGGTTGCTGTCCAGTTCCTGAATAAAGGCCACGGGGATATCTGCTGCAAGAATTGCCCTGTGCAATTCATCAATCAACAGCGGATCGTCCGGATTACATTGCAGACGCTTCAAGCTTGCGGCAACAAGGGGTTGCTTCAGAATTTCCCGATATAGTTCCGTGCCCAGAGCCAGTGTTTTCGGAATTGTAAAGCCATAGCGTGCCAATCTGGCGAGCCCCCAGCTTTTTCCGCCGACGATTTCAGCACCCAGATCAAAAGCTTCTTCCAGTGTGAAAACAAAACGCGTCATGATTTTACGCCCTCCAGAAAAAGTGACACTGTTTGTTCAGCCCAAAGAGGAAGATCTGTTTCCGGTCGCAAAAACCACATGAACAATCCCTGAAACAGCATTCCGATAAACATCAAAGACAAGCTCATGGGGTCGATATCGCTCCGGATTTCTCCCTTTGCCTGACACCTGGAAAAGATCTGGGCCAAAAACCCGCGGAAAGACTGCTGATCTTCCGGGTTAGGTGGAATTGGCAAACCCTTGTCATCATAGGCACTGCTCAAAACAGCCCGTCCCAGATTTGGATAAAGTCGGTTCCAGTTTACAATACCCTGAGCCAGATCTGACAGAACCTCTGCCAGCGGGGTATCCTCGGCCATCCGCTCTTTTGCCCTTGTAACCATTGGCTGCGCTGCCCGGCGTGCCAAAGCATGAACAACGGCATTCTTGCTTGGGAAGTTATAATAGAAGGTGCCTCGGGCAACCCCGGATTGTTCAATTACGGCATCGATCGTGGCAGCGTCATACCCATTCTCATTCAGAATTCTCTCCATCGCATCCATAATCAGATCACGGGATTTAGGGCGATGGGCTGGCTTTGTTGACGTAGTCATGGGACAGAAAACTCCTTTTAGACTTCAGTTCAATTTTGGACTTAAGTCTAAAATGAGTCAAGGGCATCAATGATACTGCCTGAACCCGACTGTGAAGAGATACCAATCTGACAGCCATTGGCCCAAAAAAAGGGGTGTGGAGAATTTCTCTCCACACCCGGCAAGTGCGACAGGGAAGATAAAGGGCCTCTTCGGCTGAAACAGCCTACTTGTTGAGGTGATCCTTTATCAGCAGTTCAGCAATCTGAACCGCATTAAGGGCCGCGCCCTTACGCAGGTTGTCAGCGACAACCCACAAACTCAGACCATGATCAACTGTCGGGTCAGTACGAATACGGCTAACAAAGGTCGGATCTTCACCTGCAGCTTCCTGTGGTGTGACATAACCCTCGTCCTGACGGTGATCGATAACGGAAATACCCGGGGTGTCTTTCAGGGCCTTGCGAGCCTGTTCAACCGTGACTTCCTTTTCAAACTCGATGCTGACGGCTTCCGCATGACCGATAAAGACCGGCACGCGCACACAGGTCGCCGTAACCTTGATTTTCGGATCGAGAATTTTCTTGGTCTCGACCATCATTTTCCATTCTTCCTTGGTGTAACCGTCATCCATGAAGACATCGATATGCGGGATCACGTTGAAAGCGATCTGCTTGGTAAAGCATTCTTTCTTGATCGGATCGTTGACAAAGATTCCACGTGTCTGGTTGAACAGCTCATCCATGGCATCCTTGCCTGCCCCGGAAACCGCCTGATAGGTCGACACCACCACACGCTTGACCACACCCAGCTCATGCAATGGCTTGAGGACATGCACCATCTGGATGGTCGAACAGTTCGGGTTGGCAATGATATTGCGTTTTTTGTACCCGGCCAGTGCTTCAGGGTTTACTTCCGGTACGATCAACGGCACATCCGGATCCATGCGGAAATGGGATGTATTGTCGATAACCACAGCACCTGCCGCGGCTGCCTTGGGAGAGTACTCAGCTGAAACCGAGCCTCCTGGTGAGGAGAGAACAATGTCGGTGCCCTTGAAATCAAAGGTCGCCAGGTTCTGCACGGTCAGTTCACCCACTTCGCCATAAGAGACTTTGGTTCCTGTGGAACGGCTGGACGCCAGAACGGTGATGTCCTTGATATCAAAACCACGCTCGGAAAGCGTTGTCAGGATTTCGCGACCGACGGCGCCTGTTGCGCCCATAACTGCAATCTTGTGACCCATACTCTCGCCTATACTCTTTCAGTTTCTGGCCCAACCGGACCGATTAAAATTCCGTTTCTTTACCGCCATCCAGCGGCTCTGAAGCCCTAAAGAAAAAGGGCCGCCCCTCAATGGGACGGCCCTTAAATCAGCCTTTATTCCCGAGAGGATCTACCTGCAACCGCCCATCTTCACCTTCATGGTGGTGACAGGGGTGGTAATGGTGGTCCAGGTGGTTGTCACGGTTACAACTGGACGCGCAGCAACAAACGCACGGCGAAGAGATTTCGCAGTGTGGGCAGCGCGCTGGGCCAGATATGAACCGGAATTAGACATACAACCTGTTCCACTCGGGGTTAATTCGGAGCTCACCGTAATCAGCTTTATTATGACGGTCAACCGCGAAATAAGCATTTTAACGGATTCGGCCCGGCAAAGACTATTGTACCAGGACAACTTTTTCTCTGACAACTCGGACTCCTCAGAAATTTGACACCTCCTGACAGGTTGTGCCCACATCCACAGGCGCGAGAACTGCTCCATTGATCCGAAGTTCCTGAGCCCCGCTTTGAGTGAGATTTGCCGCCATCCACTTTGAACGTCCACAGGCGGTCGCCGTATCCGTTATCCTGATATCACCCTGAATGTCACTGACATCACCCATCATCCAGAAACCGGCATTTTGCGCATTGCTGATCTGAACATTATCAAATTCGAGATTCTCAACATCTCGCATCATTCTCATCACCTGGATGCCAATGATATCAACATTGCTGATTTCAATATTGTTAAAACTTGAATCTCTGATTTCCTGAAGCATCATGCCGCTGTTTGACGCATTACTTATCTTCAGATTATCAAAATTATAGTTTTTGTTTTCTGTCGAACCGACAATGATCGTTCCATCACTGGAAAAGCCGCTTATATTTACACCACTATAATTACCGAGCTTGTTCATAGCGCCAAGATTGGTGAGAGATGAGTTCCGGTAAGACACATCAGCAGAAACTATAAAAGCCGCACCATCAGCACCCGTTTTATCAATCTCTACGTTATCAAAAGATGCATCGTGCAGATAATGATGCACCATACCTTCTTTCCTCGTCCGTGAAATTGTCGAGTTCGTAACCTTCAGGTCCCGAACATTATTGGACAAAATACCGGTACCAAGATAGTCAGCGTGATATCCGTCCACTTCAACGCCCGTAGAGCTGATAATGCGCAACCCTACCCCCGTTACAGTATTGTTGGGATTGGCATTGGAAAATCCATCCGCATTATCAAAATCCAGATTTGAAACATCCAGTCTGGAAATTTTTAAATTGGTACCGCCTTCAAAATTGACACCAGCTTCTCGCGTGGCACTAATCTGGATATCACTGAGGGTTACGTTGTTTTTACCACTGGAGTGCACCCCGTGGTAACCTCCGGAAATTACCACCCCAGACAGAGATGAATTATCATTCATTGCAAAGACATGCTTCGTTGCATCCGTTCCATGGACACTTGTATTTCCAAAGTTCATCTCACGTCCGGTCGTCGGATGCTTTACCCTGAAATTACCTCGGACTCTCTGTCCTGCTTGTAAAGTAATCGTATCATCGATGTTTAGGACTTGCCCCTTACTGTTAACAAACGCCACTTTTGTCGCTTCAGCCGTTTCAATTCCGGTTTTCAGTTCACTTCCGGTTTTGGCATCAATAACGTTCAGATCCACCAAAGCCTTTCCCGTTTCCATATCAATCGCGGGGACTTCCTCACCAAAGGCCCCTGCTTGCGCAACGACATCAACATCCCGCACGACTGTTTCGGTCATTCTTTTCTCTAACCGCGAAAGTCTGGATTGGCCCCGAGCAGTATCTGGTTGCAGGGGAATACGGAATTTCAGACCAACAAATCCCTGCCGGCCACGGGGACTATCATGCTGAAGCTCCCCATTCAGGCTAATTCTGCTCCCTTCAATAAAAACATCATTCATTCGATACTCTGCTCTGACACGAGGTCCCGTGACATTATCCACCCCTTCTTCCCAAAAATGATATCCACCAAGGTAGACACGCATTTCATCCGATTTATCCGGCATCAGGGACAGGACAGGAAGAGTATGGCCAACCTCACCGTCAAAGCCCTTCAAAGCCCTCTCCTGTCCCTCTTGCATTGTGATCGAGCTGCCGTTGAGTTGAACACTGTCAAACTTGCTTGACGTTTTGGTCGTATCGCCAAATGGCAAATAACCGTTCACCCGCAAGTCCAGGTTTTCGGTTAGGGCTTCTGCCCCAAAGGTCATCTGGTTAAAGTCGTTTCCTTCGGGTGAATGTCGGCGGTCATAGAACCCATATCCACCAACAAGCCAGTCTTCATTGACTATTTGTCGATATCCTAAGCCCACATTGGCTTCTCGGGACTGGTTATTATCCAGTTTCCCCCTTAGGTCGAGGAACACCATACTGTCCTCGTTCTGAAACAGGGGCACAAACAAGATACTTTCCCCGATATGCCGATCAGTTCCGTACTTCCCTTCCACTTCTATGTGTGCCCCCCATTTATCGGTGCTCACATTTTGCTGCTCCTTCACTTCTTCAGCCGAAAGAGAAATTGTTGTGAAAGGTAAATACGCGGTAATCCCCAGAAACAGGGCAACATGAGCGGCCCCTCTTTGTAACAGATGTTTAGCAGGCATTTTACAAACTCTTTTTTGATAATTATCCGATAATGATTCTCATTATCATTTATTTGTTATACTGACAAAAAATGTAAAATGCCAGAGAGAACCTGTTAATTATTTGAAAAGACTATGTTTACGGAGAACACCACCATTTCTCAGATAAAAAAAAGAGGGGCGGCAAAATTGATTTGCCACCCCTCTTAAAAAAACAAGAAAGTCTCTGTAGTTATCTTCAGGCCGCCTGTTCATCCAGCGCCCGCAGCAGGGCATCGCCCATGCCTTTGGTCGAGACAGCTTCACAGCCAGCAGCCATGATATCCCCGGTACGCTTGCCCGAGGCCAGAACCCTGTCGACGCCTTTTTCGATCAGGTCAGCTTCATCACCCATGTCGAAGGAATAGCGCAGCGCCATGGCAAACGACAGAAGTGTCGCCAGCGGATTGGCCTTGTTCTGGCCGGAAATGTCCGGTGCAGATCCGTGGACGGGTTCGTACATGGCTTTGCGGCGCCCCGTGGCATCTGTTGCCCCCAACGACGCGGATGGCAGCATGCCCAGTGAGCCGGTCAGCATCGCCGCGGTATCAGACAGCATGTCCCCGAAGAGGTTATCAGTCAGGATCACATCAAACTGTTTTGGTGCGCGGACCAGCTGCATTGAACAGTTATCAGCATACATGTGCGACAGCTCGATATCATCAAAGCCCTCACCGTGCATTTTGGTGACTTCCTCGCGCCAGAGAAGACCTGATTCCATGACATTGGCCTTTTCAACCGAACAGACCCGGCTGCCACGTTTGCGCGCCAGATCAAAGGCGACCTCGGTCACACGGCGGATTTCCGACGTTGTATAAACCTGGGTGTTGATCCCGCGACGCTCCCCGTTTGGCAGGGTTTCAATGCCACGCGGCTCGCCGAAGTAAACCCCGCCGGTCAGCTCGCGCACGATCATGATGTCCAGACCGGCAATCAGTTCAGGCTTGAGCGAAGAAGCGGCAACCAACGCATCAAAGCACAGCGCCGGACGCAGGTTGGCAAAAAGTTCCATTTCCTTGCGCAAACGCAGCAGGCCGCGCTCTGGCTTGATCGAAAAATCAAGATTATCCCACTTGGGTCCCCCGACAGCCCCCAGCAAAACCGCATCGGCTTCCTGTGCCAGATCCATTGTTTCATCCGCCAGCGGCACACCGTGCTTGTCAATCGCGGCGCCCCCCACAAGGTCTTCGGTAATGTCAAAGCTGACAGCCCGGCGCTTGTCCATCCACTCGACAACACGACGGACTTCGCCCATCACTTCAGGACCGATCCCGTCACCGGGGAGAATCAACAGATTTTTGTTAGATGCCATGTCTTGTCTTCTTCCGAACTATTCCACAAACAAGGGCAGACCATGAGCCACCCCAAATTAAGATCGTCTTACTCTTATGCTTTGGCCATCCCAGCAGGACCCAAAAACGAAGAGGACCTGTTGGTCCCCTTCACATTGCAACGCAAAATTGCTGTTACAGCCAGGGCTGAGTTGCCTTGCGTTTGGCTTCGAACTGGTCGATATGCTCGGCTTTTTCAAAAGTCAGACCAATATCATCCAGACCGTTCAGCAAACAGTGTTTGCGGTGCGCATCCACCTCAAACGTGATCGTGCCCCCATCAGGCCCCTTGATTTCCTGGTTTTCCAGATCAACCGAGACGACTGCATTTGACCCCCGACGGGCATCATCCATCAGCATGTCGACCTGCTCCTGCGGCAAGGCAATCGGCAGAATGCCGTTCTTGAAGCAGTTGTTGTAGAAGATATCGGC
The DNA here is from genome assembly GCF_027214005.1 of Kiloniella laminariae. Classification (GTDB taxonomy): domain Bacteria; phylum Pseudomonadota; class Alphaproteobacteria; order Kiloniellales; family Kiloniellaceae; genus Kiloniella; species Kiloniella laminariae_A. The sequence continues at coordinate 92,568 of NZ_JAPWGY010000007.1, read as the reverse complement.
AAAACTTGGCGCGATAACACAACGAATGCCCTGATCCAGCAGTGCCCAAGGTGCGTGCTCACGGGATGAACCGCAGCCGAAATTATCCCCGGTCACAAGAATTTTGGCATCCTTGTAGGCTGGCTCATCCAGAACAAAGTCTTTGGGATTGCCCTGCTCGTCCGTGCGCAACTCATAAAACAGTCCGGCTTTCAGACCCGTGCGTTTCACGGTCTTGAGGAACTGTTTGGGGATAATCATATCCGTATCGATATTCACCAGTGGCAGCGGCGCTGCCACAGAAGTGAGTGAGGTAAATTTTTCCATAACCCTGTCTTCCCTTCAGCGCTTATTCGTAGTCGCGGACATCGGCGAGATGTCCCGCAATTGCTGCAGCTGCAGCCATGGCAGGGCTCAGCAGATGGGTACGCCCACCACGGCCCTGGCGACCTTCGAAGTTACGGTTCGAGGTTGACGCACAGCGCTCGCCCGGTGACAGACGATCCGCGTTCATCGCCAGACACATGGAACAACCGGGTTCGCGCCAGTCGAATCCTGCCTCGATAAAGATCTCGTCCAGCCCCTCTTCCTCGGCCTGCAACTTGACCAGTCCCGAGCCGGGAACGATCATCGCATAGACACTTTCGGCAACCTTGCGGCCCTTGGCAATCCGTGCCACTTCGCGCAGATCTTCAATCCGGCCATTGGTACAGGACCCGATAAAGACCTTGTCGATGATAATATCCTGAACCCGCTGGCCTGCCTTGAGACCCATGTAATCAAGCGAACGTTCAATGGCAGATTTTTTGTTCGCATCACGCCCATCAGAGGGCGCAGGAACAAAAGCGGAAATGCCAACCACGTCTTCAGGTGACGTACCCCAGGTCACCTGTGGTTCGATATCCGCTGCCTGAACAACGATTTCCTTGTCGTATTTCGCACCCGCATCAGATGGCAGGGTTTTCCAGTAGGCAACAGCCTGTTCCCAGTTACCGGCTTTTGGTGCCAGAGGACGGCCTTTGATGTACTCGAAGGTTGTTTCATCCGGGGCAATCAGGCCAGCACGGGCGCCGGCTTCGATTGACATGTTGCAGATGGTCATCCGGCCTTCCATGGAAAGCTTGCGCATGGCTTCTCCGGCATACTCGATCACATATCCGGTCCCGCCAGCAGTCCCGATCACACCGATAATATGCAGGATCATGTCCTTCGCGGTTACGCCCGGCAAAAGATCACCTTCAACCGTGATCCGCATGTTCTTGGCAGGTTTCTGGATCAGGGTCTGGGTTGCAAGCACATGCTCGACCTCGGATGTTCCGATACCAAAAGCCAGTGAGCCAAAGGCGCCATGAGTCGCCGTATGGCTGTCACCACACACGATTGTCATTCCCGGTAGCGTGAATCCCTGCTCCGGACCAATGATATGCACCACACCCTGACGGATATCGTTCATCCCAAACAGCTGAACACCAAACTCTTCGCAATTGCGAGAAAGCGTTTCAACCTGAATACGACTTTCTTCATCAGCAATGCCCTGGGCCCGACCGGATGTCGGAACGTTATGATCGGGAACAGCAAGAGTGTTTTCCGGGCGACGCACTTTGCGACCGGTCATCCGGAGTCCTTCAAATGCCTGGGGACTGGTAACTTCATGGACCAGATGGCGGTCAATATACAACAGACAGGTGCCGTCATCCTGACGATGGACAACATGATTATCCCAGATCTTGTCGAAAAGGGTGCGCGGGTTACTCATCCTAACTCAATCCTCGTTTTTTTTCAGCGGCTGTTCCCCACCTCTTCGGTTCTGCCAGATGCAAGACCTCAAACAGCGGCCAACGACCATACTACAAGTTCGCGCGGAGCATAACGCTTCCGCATTGCGGCGAAAAGTCTTTTAGAACGAATAATTCCATTTTTTACACTCCGACGATAAGAAAATTACGCCGCATCACATCAACACATTTTTATTCCTGCGCAATCATCGCGAAATGACCTCTGACCACCTCAGATGACGTCATCAATTTTCTGCTCGAAAATGAAACAAAATCAAAATGTTAAAAAACCAATCACAGGATATCCCATTTTGGCCACAGGATTGTTACCAGACGATCACTCACAAAATGGCCCTGTTCTGTCCATATTACCGTTAAAGACATCCGCCATAAATGCCCAATAGCCAAATATTCAATTGGCGCAGCTGTAAGTTACTTTCAAGGAGCCCCCATGACTCGCCTTTTCCGCCGAGCCTCAATAATCCTCGTCGTGGCTGCAGGCTTTCTTGTTGCCGGGATCTCGTCTTTTGAGGCCCTGCTGGCACCAAGCGCCGAACTCCTGCCCCACTGGACCGAGGCCAACTCCGAGAATGATGAAACCATCCCCCACCAAAGCTGGACTCGGTTTCTCGAAAAGTATCGTGAGAGCCACTACGATGGCATTGCCCGCCTGGCCTATCATCGCGTTACAGAAGACGATCAGCAGAAGCTGGCAAGGTACATTAACAAGCTGCAGACGATGCCCGTCAGCACCTTAAACCGGAATGAACAGTTTGCATTCTGGGTCAATCTCTACAACGCCGTGACTGTTCAGTTGATACTTCAGCATCAGCCCGTCGAGAGCATCAAGGAGATCAACATTTCCCCCGGTCTCTTTGCATCAGGTCCCTGGGAAAAGAAGCTCTTGCGTATCGAAGGGGAAAAGCTCTCGCTCAACGATATAGCGCACGGCATCCTGCGCCCGATCTGGAAAGATCCCCGTGTGCACTATGTACTGAATTGCGCTTCTCTCGGCTGCCCGGATATTCCTGCCAGGGCACTGGAAAGCAGCTCTGATCTGGATTTACAGCTTGATCAGGCAGCCCGGAAATTTGTCGACCATCCTCGGGCTGTAAGTATTTCAAAAGACAATGACGCGGTCATTTCCAGCATCTATGTCTGGTTCAAAGAAGATTTTGGCAACAGTGACGCCGCGATTCTTGAACATCTGCGCAGTCATGCCTCCAAAGAAAAACGTGACCAGCTGATGCAGGTCCGAGATCTCACCGATCACCGGTATGACTGGAACCTCAACAGCGTGCCCGTCGTTACCACGGCGTCTTCCGGCTCCTGAAGCTACCCAAGAAAAAGTATCAAGCAACACAAAAAGGGCACCCATGAAGGTGCCCTTTTTGATTCAAACGCTTTTCCGCTGAGGAAATTAAGCTTTTGCAGCAGCTTTGATAGCTGCTTTTTCAGCGCGATCAGTCGCAGCAGCTTTACCAGCAGCACCGGTGGTTTTTTCTGCAATACGTGCAGACTTACCACGACGGCCACGCAGGTAATAAAGCTTGGCGCGACGGACATCACCACGGCGAACCAGCTCAATGGAGTCCAGACGCGGGCTGTAAAGCGGGAAAATACGCTCAACGCCTTCACCGTAGGAGATTTTACGAACAGTGAAAGAAGAGTTCAGGCCAGCATTCTTGCGGGCGATACAGACACCTTCAAAGGCCTGGATACGCTCACGTGTACCTTCAACAACTTTAACATTCACACGGATGGTGTCACCAGCGGAGAACTCGGGGTTGCTCTTGCCTTCGACAAGTTTGGCAACCTGATCAGCTTCCAGCTTCTCGATTACGTTCATGTTTCTATCCTCTACCATTCTTTCGGGGCCACAGACCCGTATAGGTTAAAACGGACCTAACGGCCCAGCTTGGTATCGTTACGTTTTACCAGGTACTCGGCCCATAAATCCGGGCGTCTTTCCCTGGTGATTTCTTCCGCCTGTTCCTGGCGCCACTGTTTTATCTTCTCATGGTGACCCGAGGTCAGAACCTCTGGTACCTTACGCCCCTGCCATTCAGCAGGACGCGTGTAGAGCGGATATTCCAGCAACCCAAGTTCAAACGATTCCTCGTCTGCGGATTCCCTGTTACCCATAACCCCCGGCAACAAACGAATAACGGCATCCATCAGGATCAGTGCCGCCGGTTCGCCACCGGAAAGGATGTAGTCACCAACCGAAACCTCTATCACCTCGCGAGCCTCGAGGACCCGCTGATCAATCCCTTCGTAACGCCCGCAAAGGAGAGTTACCCCGGGTCCTGCCGCCAGCTTCTTGACCAGATCCTGATCGAGTAGCCGTCCGCGCGGCGAGAGATAGATTACCGGACTGCCATTGTCAGCCACGGAGTTTAACGCTGCATCGACAACATCAGGACGCATCACCAACCCGGCGCCTCCCCCGAAAGGGATGGCGTCAACAGTCCGGTGTTTATCATCCGCAAAATCGCGAATGTCCACCTTTTCCAGCTCCCACGTGCCTTTTTCAAGAGCGCGCCCTGCCAGGGACAACCCCAGAGAGCCCGGAAACATATCCGGGTGAAGCGTTAGAACTGTTGCTTTCCAGCTTGCTGCCACTTTATCCAACATCCTGTCTAGCAACCCGGTTTGAAAAACTGATGCCCAGACCTTTCAGTCTGATTTTCAGTCTTCCCGACCCAGAACAACTTCGGGCAGTGCAACAACAATGCGACGCCCTTCGAGGTCCACAACCGGAACAGTGCTTTCAGTAAAGCTGACCATTTCCGGCCGCCCGCCTGCACTGGTGAATTCGAGAATATCTCCGGCTCCAAAATTGAAAACGCCTTTTACAGTACCCAGAACCTCACCTTGGGGGTTCTCGACCTGCAGGCCAACAAGATCAGAGTAGTAATATTCGCCATCATCATTCAGCTTGGGCAGAAGATCACGGTTTACATACAATTTTGTTCCCCGCATTTCCTGGGCGCGATCACGATCGGTCACCCCCTTGAGCTGCGTCAGAACAGTACCCTTGGCCTGTCCGGTGATCTTGATATCGAAAGAGTTTCCGAGATCATCACTCACCGGGCCATAAGAAGCCACATCAACCGGATTTTCCGTATAGCTTTTGATCTTCACCTGGCCACGCACACCGTGCGCACCAGCGATCACCCCTACACAAATCCAGTTATCGCGGTCCAAAGCCATGGGACAAGGTATCCTCAAAATTACTCGGCTGCAGATTCTTCAGAAGCAGCCGCGGCAGCTTCAGCAGCGGCTTCAGCAGCCTGACGCTTTTCTTCCAGACGCTCTTTGGCTTTCGCCTTCATCTGGCTTTTCTTGGTCTGCTCTGGAATAGCGCGTTTCTCGACCAGGCCGAGATCACCAAGGAAACGTGCAACACGATCCGTCGGCTGAGCACCGGTAGAGAGCCAATGCTTTGCACGCTCTTCGCGTAGAACAAGGCGCTCAGGATGATCCTTAGGCACCATTGGATTATAAGCGCCAATCTTTTCGATAAAGCGACCGTCACGTGGAGCACGAGCATCCGCTACTACGATCGAGTAGTATGGACGCTTCTTGGCGCCGCCGCGGGCGAGGCGAATTTTAACAGCCATTTCAGTTCCTCTTGTTATAACTAAACGTAGTACTCTAGATTTTCAGAAGCATTCTATTCCGGTGTCCCCTTTATTTAGGGAAGCCACCCATCCCAGGAGGCATCAGGTTTTGCAACCCGCCCCGCATCATGCCCTTTTTGCCCATCTTCTGGACTTTCTTCATCATGCGGGCCGCTTCCTGGTGTTGCTTGAGAAGCTTGTTCACCTCCTGGACCGAAGTTCCAGAGCCGCCAGCAATGCGGGTGCGCCGCTTTGCCTTGATGACTTCCGGTTTTTCCCGTTCCAGAGGGGTCATTGATGAAAGAATTGCCAGCTGACGCTTGATAATACTGTCATCAAGCTTGGCATCTTTCAGTTTCTTCATCTGCCCGGCATTCATGCCTGGCAGCATATTCATCAGACTGGACAGACCGCCCATCTTCTGCATTTGCTTGAGCTGGCTTCCCAGATCGTTCAGGTCAAACTTGCCTTTCTGGATCTTGGCCGCGAGCTTTTCAGCTTCTTCCAGCTCAAAATTCTCGGACGCCTTCTCGACCAGCGACACGATATCGCCCATCCCGAGAATACGGGAAGCAACACGTGAAGGGTGAAAATCTTCCAGTTCGTCAAGTTTCTCGCCAACCCCCATCAGCTTGATCGGGCAACCGGTTACCGCACGCATGGACAGGGTCGCACCACCGCGCGCATCACCATCCATACGGGTCATGACAATCCCGGTCAGACCAACTTTCTGATTAAAGGTATCAGCAACATTTACCGCATCCTGCCCGGTCATCGCATCGGCGACCAGCAGCGTCTCCGCAGGTTTTGCCGCATCCCGAACCGCGGCGACTTCGGCCATCAGCTCTTCGTCAATCGCCAGGCGACCGGCAGTATCGAGCATAACAACATCGAAACCTTCCAGCGCAGCGGTCTGAACCGCGCGCTTGGCGATTGCAACAGGCTGTTCGCCTGGAACGATGTTCAGGGTCCGGACAGCGATCTGTTCGCCCAACACCCGCAACTGCTCCTGCGCAGCAGGACGGCGCACATCAAGCGACGCCATCAGGACTTTCTTGCGTTCTTTTTCGGTCAGGCGTTTGGAGATCTTGGCTGTCGAAGTGGTTTTACCCGACCCCTGCAAACCGACCATCATGATCACTGCAGGCGGCGTAACCTGAAGGTTCAGTCCGACATGATCCGCACCCAGCATGGCAGCCAGCTGATCATTAACAATTTTGATCACCATCTGGCCCGGCGTGACAGACTTCAGAACATTCTGCCCGACGGCTTCGACCTTGACCTTCTCAACGAAGTCTTTAACCACAGGAAGGGCGACGTCAGCTTCAAGCAGCGCAACACGCACTTCACGCAGCGCAGCTGTAACATCAGCTTCGCTCAGCGCACCGCGGCGTTTCAGCTTGTCAAAGACGGAACCAAGACGTTCCTGAAGGCTATCGAACATATGTTTCTCTTAACTCTCAATTACCGTTCCGGTCAGAGGAGGATCCCCGGACAAAATCAGCAAAAACAGTGACCAAATGCAATTGTCGCCAGTGCGCGATACTCGCGGACTGGCGGAGCTCCTTGGAGCCGGATACATTGATCCCTGACTGATAATTGTGTGGAACCTATTAAAAGCAGGCTCTCAGGTCAAGTCCTTTCAGGATTCGCATGAAACATGCCGCATGACCTACTGGATTCGCCCGTATAAAAGCTGATCAAACCTCACTTTCATTAAGGTTGACCAACATACTTGTTGCTGACCACCAAATAACGGGAAAACTTCTTACTTCAAGATGTTACACAACAGGAACTCTTGCAGAAAGCCTGTTCCCCTAGCAGGCCCGTACAAGATCCCTCTGATCTCCGGAGAAAACCTGTATACTTATACAGTAGACATGATCCCTTACCAAAAGCCCGATTACGTAAAGGCTTGAATATCGCGCCAGGATATCACTCTTTGTTCAAAGGCTATCCCCTTGCCGGGTTCTCTGACATCACTACTAGAGGATACTGAGACAGGGAAATGCTTGATGTAACCTTCAGAACCCGAACCGTAAAACTGGCCTATCAGTACTGGCTGAGCAAATGTCCTGTTGGCCTGATCCCTGGGCGACCACATATCGATCCCCTGGAAATGGTGGCCTTTCTTCCCCACATCATCTTGCTGGATGTACAGCACAATCCTCCTGATTTTCGCTACAGGCTGATCGGCACAAAAGTCGTCCCGCTTCTCAACAGAGATTACACCTCGGAGTGGATGAGCGATATTCCCAACCAGAAATCCCCGAGTACTGTCTGGGCGAATTGCCGAGCAGCGGTTGAAACAATCGAGCCCATATACGCCTACACGCCTTATGTTGGCCCGAAAAAGGATGTCCTTGATGTCGAGGACCTGATTATGCCGCTTGCCGTTGACGGGAAAACAGTTGATATGCTCTTCATCATTCTGGCCTACACCAAGAAGTCCAAGCTGCTCTAACTCTTCAAATTTAATAGACTCTTCCCCCACTCGCCCTTTATAAATTCAGAGACACCGATCACGGCGGCGGGTCGCGCAAAACTATTCAGATAACTTTCGGCAGATGAGCACCCAGAAATGAACGGCAGAGCCTTTATCAAAATGCACGGTCTCGGCAACGACTTTGTCGTCATTGATGCCCGTCAAGAGCCATTCAACCCGACAGAAAAGCAATCTCGGCTGATCGCGGATCGCAGATTCGGGATCGGTTGTGACCAGTTCATCATTATCGAACCTGCAGTTCACCAGGATGCAGATATCTTTATGCGTATCCGGAATGCTGACGGGGGAGAGGTTGGAGCTTGTGGTAACGCCACCCGTTGTATCGCATCACTCATCATGCAGGAAACAGCACGTGATCATGTCACGATCGAAACTCTTGCAGGTCTCCTTCACGCCAGACAATCCCACAAAAATCTGGTCACTGTAGATATGGGCCCCGCTCGGCTTGAATGGCAGGAGATCCCTCTGGCCGAAGAAAGAGATACGCTCAATATCGGCATCAAGCTTCCGCCACTGAAAAATCCTGTCGGCGTCAATATGGGCAACCCCCACGCCGTCTTTTTCGTGGAAGATGCTGAAGCCATTGAACTGGATGCCTTGGGACCACGGCTGGAGCATCACCCGCTCTTTCCAGAACGAGCCAACATTGGCGTCGCGACACTGATTGGCAAAAATCATTTGCGCCTCCGCGTTTTTGAACGGGGCGTCGGCATTACTTCAGCCTGCGGTACCGGCGCCTGTGCTGCCGCTGTAGCAGCCGCCCGCCGAGGTCTTACCGATCGGGAGGTCCAGGTCGACCTTGATGGTGGCAGCCTACATATAAATTGGCTGGACAGCGGCCAGGTACTTATGACCGGCCCGGTATCGATCGCCTTCAGGGGCGAGATTGCCCCCGAGCTTCTCAACGAAAGTTGAACCGCCGTAAAAAGGGTCTCCGGAAAAACGGGTAGGTTTTTTAGAACAGTGCACAAAGTCTTTTTCCTTCTTATCTCTGCCTTGCTACTTGGCGCCTGCCAGACCGTCAGTCAGGCTGAGATCAAAAACCCGCATGGCGCTTTTGCCATTGGCGACAGCTTTAATTATGTGCAGCGGGATAAATTTGCTTCGGACCTGGGGCGCTACATCTCAAAGCCGAAAGAAACGGTACTCTTTATCTATAATCACGGCACAGAAAACAGTGGCATTGGACAGGAATGCTATCCGGATCAGATTCCCTCCTATGCCCGTGCAATCGTCCGCCAGCACACCCAGACGGTCCTTTACTATCTCTGCTCTCAGGAAATCGGTGTCAGCAGCGGAGGAGACCCCAAACAACAGCGCTATTTTCGCCGCAGCGCTGAAATCGCACGAATTCTTGAACTATTCAGAGCCCACGGCATCTCGGCAGATCGTACCTTCCTGCTTGGACATTCAGGAGGCGCCTCGACAACGCTTGTTGCCGCTGCCGATATCCCGGATGCTTTCAATGGCTTTATTGTTACCGCTCCGGGATACGGTTTTGCCCATACCGGCAAGAGCCGAGAAACGAAAGAACTCGCTCCCCATTACAACACATGGAAAGAAGCTGTCGAAAAAGCCAGGGGAAAATCCGGTTTGGTTTATGCTTTTACCGGCGACACCTTTGCTCCCCCGACTGATCTCTACTTCATGACGGGAATGACAAACCTCCAACTCATCATCCAGTCCCCGAAACCCTGTGGAATCTCTGACTTCCACGGTTACCCCTGGAGCCGCTGCTTCAGAACGGAAGAAACGCCAAAAATCTGGAACTATATTCAGAAACAGCTGGCTGAAGGCAGCCAGCAGGCTGTTTATGCGCAATAAGACACAACTGACTGGTGCCAGGAGAAGCCCTTTACAAGACCTCATAGCAGGCTTGCAAAGCCGCTTCTGGACAAGAACAATCCGATAGGTCATAACAGCCGCATGACTAAGCAGCTGACTGACCCGAAGATTGTTACTTTTGGTTGCCGCCTCAACACATACGAGTCTGAGGTGATGCGTCAGCATGCGCGCGAGGCAGGCCTGTCTGATACGATTATCTTTAACACCTGTGCTGTGACCACCGAAGCAGAGAGACAGGCGCGCCAGAGTATCCGCAAAGCCCGCCGCGACAATCCCGATGCAAAAATTATCGTCACAGGCTGTGCTGCACAGATCAACCCCGAGGCCTATGCCTCGATGCAAGAAGTTGATCACGTCCTTGGTAACGAGGAAAAGCTGAAGCGGGAAAGCTTTGATCTTGAAGGCAGTGCCCGTGTCGCGGTCAATGACATTATGGAAGCCGAAGAAACCGCAGCTCATCTGGTTCACGGCTTTGAAGAACACACCCGTGCCTTTGTCCAGATTCAGCAAGGCTGCAATCACCGCTGTACGTTCTGTATCATCCCCTTTGGCCGGGGCAATAACCGTTCCGTTCCCATTGGGGCCATAACCGAACAGGTCAGAACCCTGGTTGATAACGGGGTAAAGGAAGTTGTTCTCACTGGTGTGGATATCACAGACTATGGTCTGGATCTGCCCGGCAAACCAACACTGGGGCAGATGACCCGTCGCCTGCTTGCCCTTGTTCCCGGCCTGAAGCGCTTGCGCCTTTCCTCTCTGGATCCGGTCGAAATCGACGAGGACACCTATCGCCTGATTGCCGAGGAACCCCGTCTCATGCCGCATCTGCACATCTCGCTGCAGGCTGGTGATGACATGGTGCTCAAGCGCATGAAACGCCGTCACCTGCGCCAGGATGTTGTCGAGATGGTCAACCGGGCCCGCGCCCTGCGCCCCGACGTGGTTTTTGGCGCTGATATCATTGCCGGCTTCCCGACCGAGAGTGATGAGATGTTTGAGAATACCTTCCGTCTTGTCGAAGAGCTTGGCCTCACCTATCTGCATGTTTTCCCGTATTCGGAAAGACCAGGCACCCCGGCTGCAAAGATGCCCCAGGTCCCTGGAAACCTGCGAAAAGAACGCGCGGCGCGCCTGCGCTCCGCTGGCGAAGCCGCGGAACAGCTCTTTCTGCACAGCCGGGTCGGGAAAACGGCCCAGGTGCTGGTGGAAAAGAACGGCTTTGGCCGTTGTGAACACTACGCTCCTATCCAGATTGAAGAGCTGGAAGGTGATGCCTCGGGAGAAATCGTTCCGGTGTATATTGCAGGAATTCATAACAACAGGCTTCTCGCCTATCCTCTTGGCAGCCCTGCAGCAAAAGCAGCCCAGAACGTAATCGCCGCCCAATAATAGAAAACAACACGAAAAACAAACAGTGATGACCCAGCTATGAGTGACGAAACCAAAAAAACCGGGTGGTTCTCCCGCCTCAAAGCTGGCCTGAGCCGTTCATCGTCCAAGCTGGGTGATGGCATCGGCAGTATTTTTACCAAGCGAAAACTCGATGACGAAAGTATCGAAGAACTCGAAGAGCTTCTGATCACTTCAGACCTGGGTGTTGCCACCTCGGCACGACTGGCCACCAGCCTGGCAAAGACACGCTTCGACAAGGACGTTGACCCTCTTGAAGTTCGAGAGAGCCTTGCGGCTGAAATTGAAAAGATACTTGAGCCTGTCGCACTTCCCCTTGAACCCGACAGGTCAAATGCTCCGCATGTTATCTTGATGGTCGGCGTCAACGGCAGCGGCAAAACCACAACCATTGGCAAGCTGGCCAGCCACTATAAATCCCAGGGCCTGAAAGTCATGATGGCAGCTGGTGATACCTTCCGCGCCGCTGCGATTGAACAATTGCAGATTTGGGGAGAAAGAACCGGTTGCCCGGTCGTTGCAAAAGCAACAGGTGCCGATGCTGCCGGGCTGGCATATGAAGCCATTGAACGTGCCCGCTCTGAAAAGGCTGACGTGCTGCTGATTGATACTGCCGGGCGCTTGCACAACAAATCTGACCTGATGGCAGAACTGCAGAAAGTTCTTCGGGTTATTCGAAAGCTGGATGCCACAGCGCCCCACGACATTGTTCTGGTGCTTGATGCAACGACAGGACAAAACGCCCTGTCCCAGATCGGCACCTTCAAGGAACTTGTCGATATTAGCGGCCTTGTTGTCACAAAGCTGGACGGTTCTGCCAGAGGCGGAATTCTTGTTGCCCTTGCCGAGAAGTACGGTCTTCCCGTCCACGCCATCGGCGTTGGTGAATCCGCCGAAGATCTTCGTCCCTTTACAGCTCGCGATTTTTCTCGCTCCCTCATGGGTCTGAACAATAACTGAGCCAGAACAGGACAAGCCGATGCCTCCTCATCGTTCTCCACTGAAGCCTTTCTCTGTTCAGCTCAGCCATGCTTGCCTGACGCTGCTTGGCTTGCTTGTTCTTATCATCGGAACAACGATGCAATCCCATGCAGAAGAGACAAAGAAATTCAATCAGAATGAGGTAATAGAGCACTACGGGAAAATCGCGACCGGACTGGCCCTGGAAGAACGTTGCAACCTCCTCCCCCCCCAGGATCGTCAGGAATATTATTGGCAGCAGTATCAACTGGAGGTCACCCTCAACCAGATTTTTACCAATGCACCTGTTTTGCCAATGATCCGAAGCAGTGCTCTTCAGGTAGCACAGGGAGACACCTTTACCTGTGACCAGAAATCTGGGGACTTCATTCGCTTTTCTCTGCTGAAGGCGGGCGAATTAACCTATGACCTGACCGGACAGACCTATGCTCCCGGTGAAAGTGATCTGGTGTTTAATCAGGACAGATTGCTGGTTGTCGCCGATGCTGCTGGCACCAATATTCTCTGCCAACACCTTTTGCCTGAATATGCAGAACAACTTTCGGTCGGCTATAAGGCTTTGCGTCAGACTTATCTGGACCGCTACCCAGATAAGGCTGACCCCGCGGATATGGATGATGCCTTCGAAAGTGCCAGGACAAATCCTGCCTCCAGCTGTAACGAAGATACCCGCCGGATCAGCCTCCAGGGCTGGCAATTAACCCGGATGATCATGTCCCAGCTTCAGCTTTCTTTTGAAGCAAAATAACTTCGAGAAGCTGTCCCTTCTTTTCAAGTAAGCTTAACCGTTTCTCTGCCTGCAACGCGCCTGCGACAGTACACAGATCAGCTCGAACATCAGATTAACACCAACAATTGCTGTGCCACCAGACTGGTCAAAGGGCGGGGAAACTTCCACCAGATCGGCCCCGATCAGATTCAGATCTCCCAGACTGCGGATCATGACCTGCGCATCAAATGGTGTATAGCCCCCAATCTCCGGCGTCCCTGTGCCTGGGGCATAGCTGGGATCCAGGGCATCAATATCAAAGGTTACATAGGTTTCTCCCTGCCCCACAACCCGATGTATTTCGGCAATAACCTGTTTTATTCCCAGATCATAATATTCCTCGATTGTAATAACCCTGATACCGACTTCCTTGGCATATTCTTCATCTGAACGGTCATACCGCGAGCCACGGATGCCGATCTGGACCACCCTCTCAGGATCAAGCAGATTTTCTTCGATTGCCCGGCGAAACGGCGTACCATGCGTAAATTTGCTGCCGCCAAAATAGCTATCATTCACATCCATATGAGCATCAAAGTGTACCATTCCGACAGGGCCGCGTCCGGAAACCAGTCCCCGCAAGACAGGCAGGCTGATCATATGGTCCCCCCCTGCCACCATCGGCATAACGCCAGCCTTGCGTACAGACGAGATAAAATCTCTTACCCGCTCCATGGTCACTTCCATATCAACCGGGTTGATCTTCACATCCCCGAAATCCGCAATTCGACAATCGTCGAAAGGCGCAACCCAGGTTGCCCCGTTATACCGCCGGATCAGGCTCGACATATCGCGTAACTGTCGGGGGCCATGGCGTGTTCCCGGGCGATTGGTTACTCCTGCATCCCACGGAATTCCAATAATCCCAATGTCGTACCCTGAAAAATCGCTCACATGTGGCAGGCGCATGAAGGTGGCGATGCCGCTAAATCTGGGCATATCCAGTCCATCAGGTGGCAGCTGGGTTGTATCGCTCATCAGATCTCTCCTCATTGTATTTTTCTGGGTGTATTTTCCGGATTTGAATTTTCCCGGGGCTTGGTCCCAATCAAAGCTGAAAAGAGTATCCCTCGCGCCAACACTTCTATAAATTACGAAATAACAAAATAAACTTTGGTAATAATCTAACTATCATGCAGCTTGATACCGTTGATCTCCGGCTCCTCAGGGTTTTCATCACCGTTGCAGATTGCCGGGGCTTTTCCGCTGCACAAGCAGAACTGAATACCAGCGTCTCAACCATCAGCTCGCAGATATCTGATCTGGAAACCCGACTGGGATTGCGTCTTTGTCAGAGAGGACGTACCGGGTTCTCCCTGACGAGCGAAGGCGAGAATATCTACAAGGCCGCTCAAACCCTGTTTCATCAGATTGGCGGCTTCAAAAGTGTCGTCTCTGATTTGAAAAAAGAACTCAGTGGCAGGCTATCCCTGGGTTTTGCTGACAACCTGATAACGCACCCCTCTGCCCCAATGACAGAAGCCCTGCAGAGCTTTCTGGAACCCAAAGCAGATATCGAGATCGTTTTGACTGTGTTATCGCCCAATCAGCTGGAGCGTGAACTCCTTGAACAACGACTGGACATCATCATCGGTGCCTTTCCCAGACATCTTCCCGGCATAAACTACAGCACCTTGTTTGATGAACATCAGAATCTCTATTGCGGCAAAGGTCATCCCCTGTTTGAAGCGGACGACCAGGCGATTGCCGAAGTCGATATAACCGTCCATCGACAGGCCCAGAGAGGCTATACAGCTGGACGCCCCCACCCCTCAAACCTGGGCATCGGGACCTGTAACGCAACATCGTACCATATGGAGGGGCTGGTCTACCTGATCATGACCGGTCATTTCCTCGGCCACCTGCCAGATCACTATGCGCAGCGCTGGGTCGAGAAGGGCCTGCTACGTTGCCTCTGCCCCGCCCGTTTCGGCTACACATCGGTTTTTGAACTGGGCACCCGCGCGGGGACCCACCTCTCGCCTGTTGTCAGGGGTTTTATCCAAGAGATTCAAACCTGGGCAAATCAGCCTTAAGCGGCCATTGCCCCTGGCTATTCAGGTCAAGCGCTCCTGATTTCATGGATGAAATTGTCGACCTGAACATTCAGCATCTCGGCTTGCTGCGACAGTTCGGAAGCTGCCGCCAGAACGTCTTGAGCAGAACGACCGGTCTCTTCGACACCACCGGTAACATCCGAAATGGTTGTAGTAACCTCGCTGGTCGCCGCAGCAGCCTCCTGGACATTCCGGGAGATTTCCTGGGTCGCGGCACCCTGCTCTTCAACAGCCGCGGCAACGGAAGCGGTGATCTCGTTAATCTGCTTGATGGTTCCGGTAATTTTCCCGATCGCATCAGCAGCCGTATCCGTGGCCCCTTGAATCCCGGTAATCTGCAACGATATTTCTTCAGTGGCTTTTGCCGTTTGTGTCGCCAGACTCTTGACCTCGCTGGCCACCACGGCAAAGCCCTTGCCCGCATCCCCCGCTCTTGCCGCTTCAATGGTCGCATTGAGGGCAAGAAGGTTGGTTTGCTCTGCAATATCAGAGATCAGCTTGATCACTTCCCCGATTTTGGTCGAAGCTGCCAACAGCCCTGTAACCTGTTGATTTGCATCATCAGCCCGGTCGACCGCATCACCGGCTATTGTGGTAGACTGGCTCACTTGGCGGCTGATCTCATTGATAGAGCTGGAAAGCTCCTCCGCCGCTGCCGCAACAGTCTGAACGTTGCCAGAGGCGTGTTCGGACGCCGAGGTAACAGCCACAGCCTGTTGGGAAGTGTTCCCTGCTGTTACCTGCATACTCTCGGCTGTGCTGCGCATTTCTGTTGCCGCAGCAGAAACTGTCTGGACAATCCCTTTGACCTCGTTTTCAAAACGATCTGCCAGTTCGACCATTGCCTGACGCTTTTCCGTTTCAGCGCGCCGTTCAGTTTCTTCACGCTCCAGCCCAAGGCGTTTGACCTCCAGGGCATTATCGCGGAAAACAAGCACTGCCCTCGCCATATCGGCAACTTCATCCTGTCGGTCAGCCCCGGTGATCTCAACATCCAGATTGCCATCAACAAGTTCCTGCATCGACTCTGTAATCAACTTCAGAGGCAGGATTACACGCACAGCAACAATCCAGAAGGAAACCAGGCCAGCCGCCACACCAATGGAAAGGATGATCGCCCGAATAACCAAGCGGTTCCAGCTTTCTGCCGCAGCAATGTTTGCCAGTTCCACGGACTTCGCGTTGGTCAGATCAACCAGATCCCAGATATAGCTGATCGCGCTTTCTGATCTTTTTGACCAACCCGCTTCGTCAACGGGATAGTCGTCCCCATCAATACCCTTTTTATAAACATCCTCCCGCAGGCCCTCAAACCCCGCCTCACTGAAAAAGCTGCTCTCCATTTCAGTAATGACCGCTGTAATCGCCGGCAGAGCATCAGGCTGATGTCCATAGGCAACAAATTCGCTCCAGGCGACTTCTAGACGCCCGCGGTCCATAAAAAAGTTTTTGAGGCGCGTTCCCCTTAACTTGACCTTTTTCGAAATAGCATAAGCGATACCAGCCTTTTCCCGGCTGGCATATTCGCTCATCACCCAGGCACTGTTCTTCAACTGTTGGATCGTGTTGAATTCCGCCCCTGATTCGATCGGGCGAAACGCACTGCGATCGCGTAGAATCTTTGACGCCATGATCATTCCGGTAATCGTAGGTTCGGCAGCGTCTCCAACTTTACGATCCCGTTGGAATTTGGGCACAGAAATATAGGTATCGACTCCCGGACGAAGCTCCTGCAGCGCAGCAAAGGCGGTTTGGGCTTCCTCCAGTACAACTTGTTTATTGGCAAAATCTCCCTCGGCACCCAGCCATTCAACGGCGAGAAGGTAATTCTCATCCGCTTTTTCCCTTGCGGCCTTCAAAGCCTGTTTTCCTGCGTCGGAAATGACCTGGCTGTCCGCAATGGCCACGTTGGAAAGAGACCTTTCCTCGGCCCAGTATTTTGCAGCAGTTATCAACTGTCCTTCAACCCGGTTTGATTCGAGCGTTGCCTGCGCACTCTGGTAATCTTGCCAGTCCCGCAACGCTGATGTCGCAGCCTGATAAATAACAAGACCTGTCAAAATCAATGCCACAGCATAAAGACTGTTACGGATTGTAAGGGCTCTGGACAGCATCGGGTAACTCCCTGATTGAATATCATCTTCTGGACAATATGAACGCTAGGCACGATCCTTTAACATTACACTAATATTTGCCACAGAAATCAGACAAAAAGAGAGAAAAATAAATAATTCTCACTAGAAATGTTATATATATACGACAAAACCGACATATTATTGTTTCAATCGATGTAACACATCACTTCAATCTATAAATTCATGTCTTCTCTCTTCACGGACAAAAAAAGGAACACCCTGCTGTGTGTTCCTTTTTTAAAACCCCAAAGCGCAAAACAGCACTTCATCCCGCCCTTCACCGGCTCGAGAGGTGAATACCTGCCAGCATACAACGTACAGATCCCCCGGCTTTTTCGATCGAAGGAATATTCAGGGGAACCAGGGGTATGTAGTTTTCGATGTTTCGAATCTGGGCACTG
Organism: Kiloniella laminariae; assembly: GCF_027214005.1. Lineage (GTDB taxonomy): Bacteria > Pseudomonadota > Alphaproteobacteria > Kiloniellales > Kiloniellaceae > Kiloniella > Kiloniella laminariae_A. The sequence goes on along the minus strand of NZ_JAPWGY010000007.1, from coordinate 75,084 downwards.
TCCAACACGTCATACGTAGTCTGTGACAACGCCAGAATCCGCCCGTCCTTGCCACGGATTTCCATCATATTCCCCGCAAAATGAGCAATCTGTTCTTCCGAAAGGTCAATAATCTCACGCCCGGATTCCTCCAGGCGCCGGGCAATTTCAGCTCTTCGTTTTGTATCTGCCACCATGGCCAGTGAAATCGCGGCAAAATCGGTGGCGATGCACATCAGGACATTGGTGTGGTACACAGCAACCCCCTTACGGTCCCGCGCTTCAAAAACCATCGGCTCATAATTGAACTGTGTGCAGAACCGTTCAAGCAACACTGGATCAGTCCGGTTAGAGCGGATGGCATAGGCTATTCGTTCAATATGATCGAGCACCATTGCTCCCGTGCCCTCCAGAAAGAGGCCATCCGGCTCAAGCCCGGAGTAATCAATAACTTCCTGTACTCTGTATTTCTGCTTGAGCATTTCAATGACATCATACCGCCGTTCTTTTCGCCGGTTCGCTGCAAACATCGGATAGATCGCGACATGCCCGCCTGGATGCGTTGAAAACCAGTTATTGGGAAAGACAGAGTCAGGTGTCTGGTCGGTTTCATCTTCAAAAACATGCACCCGGACGCCCCGGGCTTCCAGCGTAGTGATTACGTCACTTGCTTCCTGGAAGGCAGCCCGGGCAACGGCTTGGGGACTGGAGCCTGCTTCATTCACCTGAAAGCTGTTATCAACAGCAGTTTGTGGATTTGGGAAGAAATGATGGGGGCGGATCAACACCACGGCGGATGGCGCCTGTACACTGTGACTTTTCATCTTGAACCTCGGATCATCCCTGACAGCGGGACAGTATAAAGCATCAGGCAATCAAGCCGCAGACTTGCGAGAGTTCTGCAGCATCCCAAAAAGATTTCTGGGGTCCTCAGGTTCGGCGATCATGTCCAGCAATTGATAGTGCCCGGTCTTGAGCAACAGATCCTTAACGTAACGCAAGGCGGAAAAATCTTCGATGGCGAACCCGACACTGTCGAAGAGAATCACATTTTTCCCTCCTTTTTTCCAATCGGATTTACCCTGGATAATTTCCCACAGCTCGATGACCGGATGATCCGGATCCAGTTGTTGAATTTCACCTTCTATGCGGGTTTGAGGCAGGTACTCCGCAAAAATATCTGCCCGTAGAAGAATATCCCGATGCAGTTCAGTCTTGCCCGGGCAGTCTCCCCCAACCGCATTTATATAAACGCCTGCACCAACCATGTTATCCGTCAGGATTGTTGCGTTCTGCTTATCTGCAGTCACGGTTGTAATAATATCCGCACCGAGAACAACTTCATCCACAGAACCACAACTGACAATCTGAAAGCCCAATTTTTCAAGGTTTTCTGCACATTTCCGCGTTGCAGTCTTATCAATATCGTAAAGCCGCAGCTTTTCTACGCCGAGAATTGCTCTGAATCCCAACGCCTGGAATTCGGACTGGGCACCATTTCCAATCAGCGCCATCGTCAGAGAAGACCCTTTTTTTTCCTCGCCTCCGAGTACCAGATGTTTTGCGGCAAGGGCAGAAGTCGCCGCTGTCCTCAAAGCTGTCAGAATTGTCATTTCTGATAAAAGTACGGGATAGCCGCTATCAACATCCGAAAGCGCCCCAAAGGCCGTGACGGTTTGCAACCCCTTTTTACTGTTCTTGGGGTGCCCGTTCACATACTTGAAGCTGTAGATTTCCCCATCACTGGTCGGCATCAGCTCCACAACCCCTTCTTGCGAATGTGAGGCGACCCGGGGAGTTTTGTCAAAAAGCATCCAGCGCTTGTAATCTTCTTCTATGTAATCGGTTAACTCTGACAAAAATGTTTCGACCCCTTGGGCGAGAACAATGCTTGTCATGTGTTCTACGCTGACAAAGGGAACCTGGTTTTGTTGCCCCGGGGATAGCTGTTTCATTTTATATGCCTGTCTGGTTGAGTGAAATCTGGATGCCTGAGGCACCTTTTTTAGGGTTGAGGCACACAGGTTATCCAGACAGGCTGTTGCATTAAATGTCACAACAATACAAATTTGTGCAGAGAATACGTCAAAATGCCAGTTGATATTGACATATTGGCAGAGCCCTAGCAGTGACTAAAGAAAGATCCTTAATGAATACAAAAGACCCCCTGTACAAATTCGACGATCTGGACAGAGAGTTGATCACAGTATTACGCAGAGATGGCCGGGCCTCTATTTCGAAACTTGCGCAGATCTTGAAAGTATCCAGAGGAACAATACAGAATCGTATAGATAGACTTCTGGAAACAGGTGCTCTCCTCGGCTTCACAATTCGGGTCAGAGAGGATAGTCAGCCCGGGTTGATCAAGGCGATCATGACCATTGAGGTTGCCGGGCGCTCAACAACGCAGGTTATTCGGAAACTCCGAGGCCTTCCAGAACTCCACACCCTGCACACAACAAATGGCAGCTGGGATCTCATTGCTGAAATCAGGGCACAAAGCCTTCATGATTTTGACCGGATTTTGCGGGAAGTCAGAATGATCGAAGGAATCCTGAATAGCGAAACCAGCATTCTGCTCAGTTCGGTGTAGACAACACTTCAAACTCACGGTTACAAAGTCTTCGGAAAGAAATGCAAGAAACTACACGACAATATTCAGGAATGAACCCCGTGGCATAATCCGTCCGGACTCTGCTGCCATCCGGGCTGCCTCAAAGAGTTCCCGTAGAATTTCACCAATACCGCCCGCCCTGAGATCCCCCTTGAAGGGTTTTAGTGTTTTTAGGGATCGCAAGCGATCAGCTTGATGGACTCCGCCATCAACACCAGAGGATTTTCCTGCATTTTCCCGGGGGGTGCCCGGTGTAATGCTGATATCAGAACGAGTGGGAATTTTCATAAATCTAGTGTGCCTTCTGGTGGTAAAAATATACTTAACATCCTCCCTGAGCACATCAGCCCCAAGTCAACAAGACTTAATTCCCAATAAAGATCATCCTTTCACCTGAAAAAACCGAAAAGTATACACTTTAAATGGAGGTTCCAGATCGATTCTCGCTCTAATTATTAGATTTGAATCTTTCCAAACAAGGCCATCCAGGTTTTAGAAAGGCATATAAATAGTGATAAGAAGACAACTTCAACTCTATATTTAGTATATTGAAGAAATCATTTCTGCCATACTTGGCCCTGTCATAAAAAATTAAGACTCTCTTTATTAATTTTGGTGTAATTGTTTTTACTGTGAGACCCTGCCCTTAGGCCTGTTCTCTCAGATAATAGATAAAAATAGTGCCTTAAGATGAGGCATAAATCGCGCAAGTAGCGCAATCGGGGTTAGAAAAGAAAGCGGGGGTTCCTTTGCCAGAGAACCAAAACCAAAACCTGCAAAAACTGCTTGCTATGGCTCTGGACCGTTCGGTCAAGGGGCGAGAAACCCTTGCGCGCACCATTGGCAGCCTCTTTTCAAACGAAGAAAAAGCCCTTTCCGAACTGGAAAGAGCCCTTATGACCGATATCCTGGGCAAGCTGATCAGTGATGTAGAGATCCTCGTTCGCAAGGCATTAAGCGATGAACTGTCCTCAGCCAACACGGTCCCGCACGAGCTTATCCTGATGCTTGCCAATGACGAAATTGAAGTCGCGCGCCCCATTTTAATGGACAGCCCTATTATTGAAGATGAGGACCTGGTCGACATTATCAAAACCAGAACCCATCAGCATCAGCTCTCGATCGCAATGCGCAAGGATATCAGTTCAGAGGTTTCCGATGCGCTGATCAATACAGGACAAAAGGATGTCATCAAGACATTACTTGAAAACCATTCCGCAGAGATTACGACATTGACGCTCGAATACCTGAGCGAGCAGTCCAGGCGGATTGATGACTTTCAGGAACCCCTGATTAATCGGCGAGATCTTCCTCTTTATCTGGCAGAGAGAATGTACTGGTGGGTTTCTGCAGCCCTGCGATCCCATATTCTCAGAAATTTCCCTGTGGACATTCAGGATCTCGACAACCGGATTCAATCAGGTGTCCACAAACTTATCGATCGGGATCGCCTGACAGCTCCACAGGAAAAACCCGCGACGACTCTCGCCCGTAAACTCAACAAAGACAAAAAGCTGACTACTGCCACCCTGATTCAGTCTCTGCGACAGGGGGAAATCGAACTGTTCGAGGCTATGTTCTGTGAGATGAGTGGTTTCCGTCAGGATGGTCTTCGCAAGGCACTGTACGAAACCAAGGGCGAAGGTGTTGCCATTCTTTGCCTTGCCATGGGCATTCCCAAGCAGATGTTCGCTACGATCTTTCTCCTCAGCCGCAAGGGCCACCCGGAAGGGCAGACAACGGATCCAAGAGACTTGTCCCGTGCCATGTTGATCTATGATAAGGTTAGTGTCGATGATGCAAAGCTGATAGCAGATAGCTGGCGTATGGACCCTTCTTACCAGAATGCTCTATCCAAGCTGTCTCCCCCACCTGACGTGCAAAAAATTACAGGTGGGGCACAAGCAACATCATGACACGAGGAAGCAGGGGTCGCATTGTCAAGATGCCGAAAGACCGTGACCAACTTAAAAAAGGGAACGGCCTGCCGCACAATTTGAGCGGGGCATTCGAAGCCATTTCAGCACTGAAAAACGACATCGTTCACAACGGGCCACCTACCTGTGTGATCAACAGCGATGGACAGATTATCTTTGCCAATGCTGCCTATGAAGAGATCGCCGACGAAATCGCCCGCACCAATCTACTAGAGAATGCAATTTCCCCTCCCTATACCGCAGGGGAAATCGAGGCCATCAAACTTGCGGGGGGCCAGGATCCCGACGAATACATAATCATACAGAACGGTAAATCCGCGCACTATCTCGCTTCCTACCATCACCTTGACCATAGCTCCAACACGACCGGTGCGACGGCAGTCGTTCTTCGGCCAAACGATGAAATCACCCAGATAAAACAGGCACTGGCGACCGTTACCGACCGTCTGAACGATATGGCACGTCTGGTTTCTGACTGGACCTGGGAAACAGACAGTCAGCTCAACCTTACCTATGTCTCGCCACAGGTGCAGAAAATTCTCGGCTATCACCCCAGCGAACTCCTGGGCAAGAACATCAAGGAACTCTCCCTTACAGCAACACGGGTCTTTGATGACCCTAGAGGCAGAGGTATCCACAAGCCTTTTCGGGATGAGCAATTAAAAATCGAGACCAGAAACAAGGACGAACGGCTGTTTCTGGTTAGCGGCCTGCCTTTTTACACCCGGAACGGCGGGGAGTATGCCGGTTATCGGGGCAGTGCGCGGGATATCACCGAGCAACAGCACCAGCAGAGTGCCCTGCAGGTTGCCAAGGAAACAGCGGAAGTCGCCAACCGGGCCAAGTCAGAGTTTCTGGCAAACATGAGCCATGAGTTGCGCACGCCTTTGAATGCCATTATCGGATTTTCCGAAATGATGTCTTCCCAGTTACTCGGTCCGCTTGGTAACAAGCAGTATCATGAATATTCCCACGACATTCATTTCTCGGCGCGCCATCTTCTCAGTGTGATCAATGATATCCTTGATGTGGCAAAGATCGAAGCAGGCAAACTTGAACTGCTCGAAGACACCATGGATCCTCTGAAGCTGGCCGTCTCGGTTCAGCGGTTAATGATTGAACGTGCAGAAAATGCCGGTCTCAAGCTCAAGCTGTCGCTGCCGTCGAAATTGCCCATGCTCTATGCCGATCAGCGTAAGCTGAAGCAGGTTCTCATCAATATTCTCGCCAACGCAGTTAAATTCACACCTGCTGGCGGCATTGTGGAACTCTCGGGCGGCATCAATGATGAAGGCAATTTTGAATTTGTTGTCACCGATTCAGGGATCGGCATTGCCGAAGCGGATATCCCCAAGGCCTTTGAACCCTTTTCCCAGATTGACAGTACGCTCAGCCGACAGTTCGATGGCACAGGGCTAGGTTTGCCCCTTGCTCTCGGCCTTGTGCGTCTGCATGGGGGCGAACTTTCCATGACAAGCCAGCCTGAAAAAGGGACAACGGTAACCTGCATGTTACCTGCGTCACGAATTATGGCCGATGCTGGAAATCAGGCCTGAAGGGCAAAGAGACGCGCCCCTTGATATTGCATCGCAATATTTTTACCGCATAGCAGCAAGAAAATACCCTGCAGCCTCTATGCTGTGATAGCCTTTATCTCCCTGAAACTATGCCCGGAGTCTCTCCCGGATATGAAAAGTTCCCCACCCCGGGATTTTGGCTCGGTGCGTCTTGCCTATATTAATGGCTGCAAGGATGCCTTTGGCATTCCGGCCATTATCCTCGGCAGTACCTATATGGGTTTTGGTGCCCTGGTCAGTGAAACTGGTCTCGAGATCTGGCACGCCTTGTTATCCTCTGGCATTAATTGGGCCATTCCCGGCCAGATAGCCACGATGGAACTCTATGCCGTCGATGCCTCCCTTTTTGCCATCGCGGCGGCAGTTGCCCTGATCAACTGCCGTTTGCTTCCCATGACCATTGTTCTCATGCCCCATATCAGGAACAAAACCACTCCAAAAATCGCTTATTATTTTATGAGTAATTTTATAGCAGTTACCGGTTGGGCCGCGGCCATGCGACAATGCCCTCTCTTGCCCGAGGAACAGAGGTTTCCCTATTTTATCGGCTTTGTTATTCCCCTGTGGAGCATCTGTATGCTGTCCACAGCAGTTGGCTATTACCTGCCGGGAATACTGCCCGGTGAAATCACCATGGGGCTGGTCTTCCTCAATCCGGTTTATTTCATGCTGGTTTTTGTCGCCGATTTCACCCAACCAGGCCGTCCAACAGCCTTGATCCTTGGGGCCATTCTAGGCCCCCTTACCTTCCTCTTGAGTCCGGACTGGAATCTGCTGATTACTGGCCTGATCGGAGGAACCATCGCCTTTTACATAGCTGAGCGACAGACCAGAAGAAAGATCAGGAAGGTCAAAACGGAATGACAGAACTATCTTCAGGCTTTCTGACACCAGAGTTCCTTGCGCCCCTTGCCGCGTTGGGTGCTGCTGCCATAGTCACGTATTTCTGGCGGGCACTTGGCGTTGCTGTTTCCGGAAAGGTAGACAAGGACAGCTCTCTGTTCCGTTGGGTCACCTGTGTCGCCTATGCCCTGCTTGCCGGACTGATATCGCGTATGATCCTGCTTCCAATCGGGCCTCTCGCTGAGCTGGGGATAGAACAGCGAGCAGGGGCAACTGTTATCTCGCTCGCAGTCTTTTTCCTCACCCGCAAGAACCTGCTCATCGGGGTTGCCTCTGGAGCAATCGCCCTGGTGTTAATGGCAAAACTGGGCCCTCTCTAGAGAGGACCCAGCTTACACTTGCCATTATGCGAACCGCTGACGCCTCAGGCAACGTCCTGCAACACCTGAACCCCCGGCAGGGTTTTTCCCTCGAGCCATTCGAGGAAAGCGCCACCCGCTGTGGAAATATAGGAAAAATCCTGTTCCACACCAGCATGTATCAGCGCAGAAACCGTATCGCCGCCACCTGCAACTGTCAGCAGGTGACCAGATTTGGTCAAAGCGGCCGCTGCCTGGGCAACCTGGTTCGTTGCCTGATCAAAAGGTTTTGTTTCAAAACAACCCAAAGGCCCGTTCCAGACAAGGGTTTTACAGTTTTTAAGTTCGGCAGCGATCTCCTGGGCAGAGGCAGGGCCTGCATCCAGGATCATTTGGTTTTCTGGAACCGCCGTTGCCGCGACGACTGAAGTCGCAACCCCTGCGCTCAATCCTGTAGCAACAACAACATCCGAAGGCAGGATGACCTTGCATCCTCTTTTTTCTGCCTCCTCAAGGATGGTCCGTGCCGTATCCGCCATTTCATGTTCACAAAGCGAGCGCCCAACAGCAATCCCTTGCGCATTGAGGAAGGTGTTCGCCATTCCACCACCGATCACCAGGACGTCTACCTTGCCAACCAGATTTCCAAGAAGATCGAGTTTGGTCGAAACCTTCGCCCCCCCAACCAGGGCCGCTACCGGGCGCTTGGGGTGTCCCAACGCCTGTTCAAGATGCTCCAGCTCCATCTGCATCAGACGGCCTGCCGCTGCCGGTAAAAGCCGGGCAAGGGCTTCCGTCGAGGCATGCGCGCGGTGGGCTGCAGAAAAAGCATCGTTGATGTATAGATCGCCCAGCTTGGCCAATTCGGCAGCAAAGGCAGGATCATTGGCCTCTTCTCCGGCGTGAAACCGCAGGTTTTCCAGCAACAGGATCTCTCCTTCGCCCAAAGCCTCGACCTTTGCCGCAGCCTCGGACCCGATACAGTCTGGGGCAAAGGAGATTTTTTCTCCTCCCAAAGCTTCTGAAAGCCCGGCAACCACTGGCAAAAGAGTCATCTCAGGAACTGCTTTGCCTTTCGGACGTCCAAAGTGGGCCATAAGGATAATTTTGGCACCCTTGGCTTTCAGGTCTTTCAGGGTTGGAATAACCCGGACGATCCGGCTGTTATCTGAAATCTTTCCATCTACAACGGGGACGTTAAAGTCTACTCGAACCAAAACCCGTTTACCGCTCAAGTCGAAATTGTCGATAGTTTTAAACTGGCTCATCATTACTTCCTGTGATTCTTGTACGAAATCTGTCGTCCAGGCCGCTTTTTAATTAGCCAAATTGGTACAGAGTCCCCCCGCCCAGTTCAAGAAGGAAATGGTTACACGCCCCCACCTCTCAACAAACTTGTCCGCAAGATATCTTCTTGAGCAAAGAATTCTGCGTCTCAGCACCAACAGGAAAAATCGGTATCAGCGGGATTGCATTACAACGAACCGCGGTCAACAATCTGAAACATATCTAAAAATTGGCTTCAATCTGATACTGACCAGTTAAATCTGTCACAAAGCGCTTCAGTCATCCGGAATAAGAATGAACAACACCACAGAAAAACCCGCCGGGAACCTCTCTGATTATGCTTACGCTCAAATCGAGACAGCTATTATTCACGGCAAACTCGATTTTGGAGAGCCTCTTTCTGAAAATGGTCTGGCTCAGGCTTTGAAAATCAGCCGCGCACCAATCAGAACAGCTCTGTCAGAATTAAAGATAAAAGGACTGGTTGAAATCATTCCCCAATCGGGCTGCTATGTCGTTAATCCAAGCAACGAAAGCATAGAACAGCTCCTGGAGTTCAGATCCCTTCTAGAGACACGAGCACTCGTGCTGGCTATGGAAAACAATCCTGAACAACTGATCGAGAATCTTTCTTTCCTGCTCGAGCAAATGCTGGATGCCTTCAAACATCACGACTGGAAAGAATGCCAGATAAAAGATGCGGCTTTTCATCGATGTCTGTTTGACTATGCCGGGAATGATTTTCTCAGCAAAAGTTACGACAGCCTGGCCCCGCTTGTGACGGCCCTTATGTTTCGATTTTTACGCACGCAGGCCGAAAAAAACAAATCCTATGCCGACCATGGAGAGATTTTGACTCTGTTAAAAGCGCGCCGCGTCACTGCCGCAGAGAAACTTTTGGCAAAGCATATCGATCGGACCAAAATGACCCACGCCAATCAGTCATGGCCCAAAGGCAGGTCGCGCCGCAAAGATTACAGCTTCAGGAATTACGAGGAAATTTTTCAAAGTTAGCCATGAAGGTGTTGCAACTCCCAGAAACAGGACTCTTTTGTGAACCAGAACTTCACCCCCGAAATGGAACGCCGGGTCCGACATGTCCTTGAGACTATCGCGCGGCAACAAACGATTATCAGCTATCGACAGCTGGCCCTTGAGGCCGAAATCCCCGGGCCACAGGTGATCCATCGCCTGACCCAGATACTGGAAAGCATTCTCCGACAGGACCATGCAGAAGGCGAAATATCATTCGCCTCTCTGGCTGTCAGCCGGGGAGATCCCGCCATTCCCAGAGCAGGCTTCTTTCTGCTGCTTAAAGAACTCGGCCAATATCAGGGCAGTGATCAGGGTGAAGATGCGAAAGCGCACCACCACAAGCTGGTGGCACTGGCATATAAAAAAGCAACCACCCGCCCATAGAAAACGGCAGGATTTTACAATCCCGCCGTTTGCAATTCGTCTTGTTTCAAATCGCCGGAGAACAATCAGTTCCCGCAGGTCAGCTCCTTGAAACCATCACAGTTATAGCTGGAACAGATTGTTTTTGAACCCATGTTCATGGTTGGGTAGAGCGAGCCGATGTTGTTATCACGCACCCAGGCCAGGGCCTTTGTAAAGCCTTTCTTGCTGCACCACTCTGTTGCCGCGGCTTCACCACAGTTTGTCCCTGGTGTCAGGCAATAGTTCAGGCGATAGGCATCGAAAACCGGAAACTCAAAAGGTGTCCCCCCTGCCGGGCGGATCGCGACCTGTTCCGCCGCTTCTGTCGGCAAGGTCCCCTGGCCCGATGATCCAGAAGTCCCCAGAGGCTCACTGGCCACAGGTGTATTCGGCTGACCTTCAAACAACTGGTACGAAGGTGTAAAGAGAGAGTTTTCCGGCTCGGTCGCAATGGTTTGCCGCTGAGGGACGCCCGCTTCAGGTGCGATTGTCGGCACAGGAACCAAAGCATCATCCCTCGCTGCTGTAATCCCTGCCGCGGCAAGATCACCACTTGCATCTGGATAGGCCGCTGGTGGTGGAGCAATTGGCGTAGCTGCAGCCGATGGTGTAGTAACTGGCGTTACAGTTTGTGTCGTCGGCGCAGTGGCAGGAGCAAGGCTTCTGGTCGCTGGCTGTGGCACAACAGCGGACGACGGTGCAGGAACGGCTGCCTGCTGAGACTGTACAGCTGCTTGAGGGACTGCAGGATTTTTCACAGAAGCAGAAGCCGAAGGCACAGCTTGCGGAACTGATGGCGCAACAGTCTGTGTGGTGACAGGTGCAGCAGCAACTGCCAGAGACGAGATCCCCGCAGCAGGCCCAGAGACATACTCGACCTTTACCGAGCGCGCCCGCCCTTTATAGCCATAATCAGCAAGATTGAATTTGTGGATGCTCTCTGCCTTAAAGGGGAAAGTCACATGATTTCCCTGACAATCCGGAAAATCATAGAGCGTAGAACGAACCCGGTGCTTTACAGTCCGGTAGCCCTGATCCATTGATTCCGGATGCATGAAAATCAACTGGTCACTGTCATTGAAACGGAATGTACTTCTGGCGCCGGCATAACTGGTCGGGCCAACAAGATTCTGGCAGTAGCCGGTTTTCCCGTTATCCCAGGCAGGGATAAACACCCGTCGATAATTAAGCTGGTCGAGCACGTTGCCACAGCCACGGCTATAGCTGTTAAGACGCTGTAACATCAAGACGCCGGGAGGCGGCCCAACGTCTCGCCGATAGATAATCATCGAAGCATAGGCATTGTCCTGGGGGACGGGCATCGCAAGTGGAATATTCGAACTTGGGCGGGGCGGCAGCAGGTCTGCCGTTGCACCTTTCCACAGCAGGTGCGGCTCTTCGCGTGTTCCGATAATCGGTGCACAGGAATTATCCGTCGTCTGAAACAGCTCTTCCCGGAAAAGAATCACGCCAACCTGGTCACCCAGCTTGATCGAGGAAATCTTTCCGGAGAAATCTTCCAGAGACGGAATAAACGAGTAGAGCTGACCATCTGGCAGGTTAAACAGCTTCCCGGCGCCACTGTAATCCGCACCATCAAAAGCCAGAACCTGATTCGCTGCAGGGTCCTGTATTGCCTGCTGCGCCAGAGCTTGCCCAGATAATGAGCCGACGCCAGATACAAAGGCTACCACGATCCCTGCGATCCGTCGCAATGCTCTCATACTCTTCTTTCTCCGTACCAACCCGAAGCTCCCTGGAGGAAGCCTGAAAAATTCCTAGGCAAAATAACAGGAACCCTCGGGAAAGGAAACATCGATGATACATTCTCTGCTTCAAAAAAACGAAAGAGCGGCCAGGAAATCCGGGCCGCTCCGCTTTCTGATCATTCATGCTGTTCTCAGGCCTGTATTACCCGGACAGAGGCCAGCAACCAGACCGTTTCAGGATGCCGCTGCGAAGCGCTGTGCAACATAATCCCAGTTTACCAGATTATCGACAAACGCCTTCACGTAATCCGGGCGGGCATTGCGATAATCGATGTAGTAGGAATGTTCCCAGACATCACAACCGAGCAGTGCGTGACCGCCGGTGACCAGCGGGTTCTCGCCATTGGCCGTTTTGGTCACAGCCAGCTTACCGTTGCTGTTCAGGACCAACCAGCACCAGCCGGAACCAAACTGGGTAACACCGGCATTGATGAAATCAGCCTTGAACTGATCCACACTGCCGAAGTCCTCTACGATTTTCTTTTCCAGTTCACCAGGAATGGCACCGCCACCGTTTGGCTTCATCATGTTCCAGAATTCGATGTGGTTCCAGTGCTGTGCAGCATTGTTGAAGATGCCGGCCTTTGACGCGTCACCAAAAGAGCCCTTAACGATTTCTTCAAGCGACTTTCCTTCCAGATCAGTTCCGGCCAGAAGCTTGTTGCCGTTCACGACATAGGCATTGTGGTGCTTGTCGTGATGAAACTCGAGTGTCTCAGCTGACATATATGGGCCAAGAGAGTCGTATGCATATGGAAGAGCTGGTAATTCAAGAGCCATTGGTCATTCCCCAGTTTGTCTAATTTCAAATAATGAGTATCAAAATTTCAGCGGCACTTTAGCGCTTTTCACCCCCGGTACAAAAGCGAAAAACCTGATAAGATGATTTTCATTTTCAATCTTTTGGACCCGGGAACAAACAGTACGCCACGCGGCACTCCCCGGAGAGCTTGCTGCCCGCCTTTGCAAAGGTTTCCAAAACATTTCAGAGCCGGATATCAGATTTCAATCTTGCCCGTGAGCGCCGAGAGACAATCAAGTGTCTCGTCACTGACATGGTGTTCGATTCCCTCGGCGTCAATCTCTGCCGTTTCAGGGCTCACCCCTGCGGCTTTGAGAAACTTTACAACAATCTCGTGACGACGCCGGGCTTCAACAGCCATTTCCCGGCCTTCATCCGTTAAAAAGATCGAACGATAGGGGCGAGAAACCACCAGTCCTTCACGCTGCAACCGCCCGACAATCTTGTTAACTGTGGCATGGCTCACGCCCATGCGCTCCGCCAGTTCAACAACACGGGCTTCACCATTAACGTTGATCAGATCATCTATCAGTTCAACATAATCCTCGGCAACTTCGGTTTTATGAGCCTCACGGACTCGTTCGAACTTGGCTGCTTGCAGCGCTGCATTTTCCAGTTCAGAACTAGATGTCATTGACCCTTGAAACCTTTCACAATCCGCTTGAAGCCCTTTACTACCCGAAAGAAAACCGCAAGTACAAGAAGAGATCAAGCCTTTCGGTTAGAGAACAAGAATCCTTGACCTCTCTCGCTTCGTCCCAAGCACAAGGCAATCCTGCAATAAAGCTTGCTGATTCAGACAAATCCAATCCGATTACAACAGCTCATTCAAATATATTTCCTGTTCAAAATTGCCATTGACAATAAATGTAGCCATGGCTACAAATTCAGACACGGGCGACATAACCAAGATAGCACAACATCGAATCAGGAACCAAGGTATGAACAGCTTCACTCTAAAAGCAAAACTATCTGTTACAGGTGTCGTTCTGCTTATTCTGGCTCTCTGCACCCCTGCACAAGCCGAGAAACCTGTTGTTGTGACAACCATTGCCCAGATAGCTGATGTCGTGAGCCATATCACCGGGGATAAAATGGAAGTCTCCAGCCTGATGGGCGAAGGTGTTGACCCCCACACCTATCGGATGAACCGCAAGGACATTGCTGCCCTCACCCGGGCTGACATTATCCTGTACAACGGCCTCTATCTCGAAGCCCAGATGGAAGACGCGCTGGAGCGCATGGCCCAGAACAAGCCTGTTGTCCCTCTTGCCGCGGCAATTGATCAAACCCTGCTGCTCTCCAGCCAGAGTTATGAAAACAAGCACGACCCCCACGTATGGATGGATGTTCAAAAGTGGATGGCGGTCACCCGTAAAGCACTTGAAGTCATTATCGCTTTTGATCCTGGCAATCAGGCTTTTTATACAGAGAACGCCACTGCCTATCTTGCGCAGCTCGAACAGCTCAACAGCTATGTAACCCGTGTCCTCGCATCAGTTCCCGAGAACGAACGCGTTGTGATCTCGGCCCATGATGCCTTTAACTATTTTGGACAGGCCTACGATTTTGAAGTCATTGGAATTCAGGGTCTGAGTACGGCCAGCGAAGCCGGATTAAAAAAGATCGAAGAGCTCGTCGCTCTTATTGTCGAGCGGAAAATCAAGGCCGTATTTGTTGAAAGCTCGGTTGCAGACAGAAATGTTCGCGCCCTGATCGAGGGAGCCGCAGCCAGAGGACACCCGGTCCAGATCGGCGGCACGCTTTTCTCTGATGCTATGGGACCTCTTGGCAGTTACGAAGGGACCTATATCGGGATGCTGGATCACAATGCCACCGTTATCAGTCGGGCACTCGGAGGGAATGCAACAACCAGCGGCATGCAGGAAATGCTGACCCTCAGCCAGAACACCCCCAACTAGTCCCGAGGATATATTTATGATCGCCAAGCTCCTCCGATTACAACCCCGACACAGCCTCTCGACAGATGAGGCCCGATCCGCCCCTCTGGCGATAGAAGGACTTTCTGTTGCCTATCACCACAAGCCTGTGGTCTGGGACCTCTCCTTTGTCGCCCCGGCACAGGGACTGGTTGCCGTGGTTGGCCCCAATGGCGCGGGAAAATCAACCTTTATCAAAGCCGCCCTGGGGCTGATTCCCAAGCTTTCCGGAGAAATAACCGTCTATGGAAAATCGGTTGCCAGCCAGCGCCATCTTATCGGTTACGTCCCTCAACGCGGCAGTGTTGACTGGGACTTCCCCGCCTCAGCACTGGATGTCGTCACGATGGGACTCTATGGTAAAATCGGATGGTTGCGTCCGGTGCGCAAGGCTCATCGCGCCACAGCCATGGGGTATCTGGAACAAGTCGGCATGGCAGACTTCGCCGATCGGCAAATCGGCCAGCTTTCCGGGGGCCAGCAACAACGGGTTTTCCTTGCCCGTGCCTTGGCCCAGGATGCAGCTCTCTATTTTATGGATGAACCTTTTGTCGGTGTTGATGCTGCAACCGAGCGCGCCATTGTCAACGTGCTGAAGGACCTGAAAGATCAGGGCAAAACAGTTATCTGCGTTCACCATGACCTGCAATCGGCCCCCGATTATTTTGATCACGCCCTGATTTTGAATATCCGACCTGTCGCAAGTGGTCCTATGGCAGAGACCTTCACCGCTGAAAACCTTCAGCATGCCTACGGTGGGCGTCTGGCACCTTCAGAACTTTCCGGTCTTATTCCCCTTGCCGGACAATAACCGGGCTAGAAATCACTACACTCATTCTTGCATGACAGCCAGAACGGACACAAAGGTTACTCCTTGTTAACAGAGCTTCTTGATATCCTGAGTTTTCAGGGCGGTTACAACACCAGCGTTGTGTTGCTTGGCTCAGCACTTCTTGGCATGGCAGGCGGCGTGATCGGGGTATTTTCCCTTCTGCGCAAACGCGCCCTGATCAGTGACGCCATCAGCCACGCAACCCTGCCTGGGATTACCCTGGGATTTCTTGTTGCCCTTGCCCTGACTGGTACCGGGAAAAGTCTGCCCTTCCTGATGGCAGGGGCGACCATCAGCGGCATCCTCGGGGTTTTGCTTGTTCAGTGGATCAAGGATAATACCCGCTTGCCGGAAGACTCTGCGATCGGCACTGTTCTCAGCTCGTTTTTCGGGCTTGGTGTCGTCCTGATGAGCTACATCCAGACGCTGAGAGACGGCAGCCAGGCCGGACTGGAAAGTTATCTTTTGGGATCAACCGCCAGCATGCTCCAGAGCGAGGCCGAGATGATTGCCATTTTCGCCCTAGTTATCACTCTGGCGGCGATCATTTTCCTCAAGGAATTTGGTCTGGTCTGTTTCGATCCTGACTACGCAGCTTCCAGAGGATGGTCTGTCAGTAAACTTGATCTTCTGATGATGGCGCTTCTTCTGGCTGTCGTCGTCATCGGCCTGAAAACAGTCGGCCTTATTCTCATCATTGCTCTGGTTATCATTCCTCCAGTCACGGCCCGCTTCTGGACGGACCGCCTTGGGTTGATGGTCGGTATTTCTGCCTTCACAGGGGGAATCAGTTGCTTCCTTGGGGCCGGGCTCTCTGCTCTGACACCCGACTTCCCTTCTGGCGCCACCATTGTCCTTACCGCAACAACACTTTTCCTGCTGTCTTTGTTTCTCGCTCCACGGCGTGGTGTTCTCGCTACAGGACTTCAGCAGATTTTCTTTCGCTACCGTATCAGCCGGCGACGTGCCCTGCTCGACCTTGGCCAGGGACGCCCCTTGTTTTCCCCCCTGCTGGTTCTGTCGCTCAAACGCGAAGGTACCCTCGACAGTCACGGGCATATCACAAAATCCGGTCACCAGAAGATCAAACAGATGATGCGGGACCAGGATCTCTGGAACCAGTATCTCACTGATTACCCTGAAGAAGCTTTTGCCCAGAAAGACTGGTCCCTTGCCATGATCAGTGACGTGCTCTCCCCAGACCTGATTAACGAGCTCGAAGAACGCCTTCAACGACAGCAAAAGGTGACCGTCTAATGGATCTGCCTCTGGCCGACTTTCTTCAGATTGACCTTCCTGCCTTACTGGTTGCCGTACTCGCAGGCCTTTGCTGTGGTTTACCCGGAAATTTTCTGGTTTTGCGTCGACAAAGCCTGATCGGCGATGCCATGAGCCATGTCGTCTTGCCCGGTATCGTTGTTGGCTACCTGCTCTCAGGCACGCTTGATACACTTCCCATGTTGCTAGGCGCTCTATCCGCAGCCCTGATTTCTGCTGTTCTGATTGAAGGCATCAAACGCCTTGGCAAGATCGAAGCCGGTGCAGCCATGGGCGTGGTTTTCACCTCCATGTTTGCTCTTGGCGTCCTTATCCTTGAACAGACAGGAGCATCCGGCGTACATCTGGATGTTGAACACGCCCTCTATGGCAATCTGGAATCCACGCTCTGGCTTGGTCTAAATAACTGGCAGGATCTGGTTTCACCATCAGGCCTGGAACAGATGCCCAACAGCTTGCAACGACTTCTCGGGGTTTGCCTGCTGGTTATCCTGCTCACGGTCGCCTTTTTCAAAGAACTCAAAATCTCGACCTTTGACCCTGAAATGGCGAGCTCTCTCGGCTTTAGCGCCCGCCTGATCAGTATCGGGCTGGTGATCATAACGGCTTTATCAGCTGTCGCAGCCTTTGATGCAGTGGGGTCTATTCTTGTGATCGCCATGTTTATCTGCCCGGCTGCGACTGCCCGCATGTGGACAGATTGCCTGAGCAGGCAACTCTGGCTCTCGGCTTTTTTCGCAACACTCTCCGGAATTACGGGGTACCTTGTCGCAGCTTTTGGCCCCCTGCTGCTCGGCGCGGACTTCGCCCTTAACGCCGCAGGAATGATTGCTGTGATCGCGTGTGTTTTCCAGGGAATCTCCATGATATTTGCCCCAGACCATGGCAAACTGGGCCGGGTTCTGAAACAACGTCATGCCCTGAAGATGAAACAGAACCTGCCCTGAAAAATTGAGGAGCAGGCTTTTCTCTATTTCAGAACACCTTCGATCACGTCCAGTGCCTTGTTTGTCAGAATGTCGATCAGCACAACATCATCATCGACTCTGACAAATTTTGTATTCTTCCGTTTTGGTAAACGACTGAGCAGATCATCAGGCAAGTCACGTTTTGCCAGACCCGGAGGCAGAGTTCCATTTTCATCGAGGTGTTTTTGCAAACCCGGAGGCAAGTTCCCCTTTTTTGCCAGCCCCGGTGGCAGACCTTTCTGCTTCTCCTTTTGCTTTTTGGATTTGCTATAGGTCGTATCCTCTTTGCCGAAATAGCGGTTGATGATTGCTTTTTCGACTTCCTGTACCACGTCCTCCAGCACATCGCTCTGGCTTTGTGATGCCTGGGCCACTCCCCCGCTTTCGCCTGATGGCAGGACAAGATAACCCGCCCCTGCCACGAAGAATGCCACGGCCCAAATTACAGATTTCCTGATCATCATCTGGCTTCTTTCTTGATGGAATAAATCTACTGCCAGAAGTATAGAACAAATAAGGCAAAGGTGAGATTGGGAATACCCCTGAGCAGCCAGGTTCGCCTAGAAGTTTACACTGGGCCCGGCTCATCGGGGTGGGAGACGGCACTTTCCTTGCCAGGAAGCTTGCGCTCTGACAAGGGAGTACAGCCAAAGAAATTGCGGTAACATCTTGAGAAATGTGCGGAAGAATTAAATCCGCAAGCCAGGGCTATTTCAATAATCCGCATCTTTGTCTGCATGATCAGCTGGCGGCTGCGATAAAGCCTGAGCTCGCTGTAGTAGCGCGCAGGAGATTTATTGAACTGCTTGCTGAACATACGCTCAAGCTGGCGACGGGATGCGCCAGCGACTTTAGCCAGTTGCTCAAGCTCAAGCGGCTCTTCCAGATGCTCTTCCATGATCTTGATGACCCGGAGCAACCGTTGATCCTGGATTGAATAACGGGCGGAAAGGCCAAAATACTGAAACTCGCGGCGGTCTCTGATCCGTTCATGCACGAACTGGTCTGCCACCATCCGGGCCAGTTCAAAGCCATGCAGGTCGGCAATGAAATTCAGCATCATGTCAAGACCAGCCGTGCCGCCGACACAGGTAAAGCGCTTGTTTCCAACTTCAAAAAGCTCATTCGACGTTTCAAGATCCGGGAAGTTTTCATTAAAAGCAGAAAGATATTCCCAATGAACCGCACACTTGCAATCATCGATCAAGCGGGCTTCAGCCAGATAATGAGATGCGGTATAGAGAGCCCCGATGACCTTGCTTTGTCGACCAAGCATCCGAAGCCAGGCAAGCAGTTCTCCCGAGGGGAAAGCCTTGATGTCATGGCCGCCACAAAGGATAATATTCTCCGGCAGTGCTGCGGCTTTCAGGTCCCCGAGAACTTCAAGACGGAGCCCGTTCGAGGCCTCCACCGTCTCGCCGTTGATTGAGAAAACCGGGCAGGCATAGAGTGGTTTTCGCGCAACCTTGTTGGCGACCCGGAGCGGCTCCATGGCAAAGGTAAAGGAATTCATCGAAAACCCAGGCAGGAGAACAAACCCTACCTGTCGGGTAATACCTTCTTTTGGCTCTGGAAACACCGCTTGCTTCTCCCCGACTCGATCATGAAGATGTCGCTTTGCCTCCAAAACGACATCTTCCTGTTCTAAGCCCAGTCAGGGAAAGACTCAAGCGTTGTTAAAGAAGCACCTCTTTGAGGTCGTCAGCTATTCTTCCGCCAGTACTCAACCGCAGCACCGACACCTTTGCCCGGCTCAATCGCCATTCCCATATCACGCATGACCATTTCTGCTCCTCCAAGAGCACTGAACAGCATACATTCGTTCAGGTCTCCCAGATGCCCGATCCGGAACAGCTTTCCGGCCATCCGGGCCAGGCCTGCCCCTAGGGACAGGTTGAAGTCATTGTACGCACGTTTAATCAATTCCTGACCATCGATCTGCTCGGGTACCATAATCGCTGTCACAGTATCGGATTGCCATTGGGCTTTCTTGGCACAGGTTTTAAGCTCCCAGGCTCGTACTGCCCGACGGACACCCTCGGCCAGATGATGATGACGATCCCAGACATTCTCCATACCTTCTTCCAGCAACATGTCGGTCGAGGCGCGCAATCCTCGCAGCAACCCCATCGCCGGTGTATAGGGACCGTAACCGGTCCGGTTCTGATTGATCATCATCCTGAAATCAAAATAAAACCTCGGGCAAGTTGCCGTTTTCCCTGCATCGAGTGCTTTCTGACTCACCCCCACCAGGCCAAGCCCGGCGGGTAGCATGAAGCCCTTCTGTGATCCGGCAACAGCGAGATCAACACCCCAGGCATCCATCTCGAATTCAATCGCCCCGATGGAGCTGATCCCGTCGACGTACAAAAGAGCCGGGTGGTTACTGGCATCCATCGCCTGACGCACCCCTTTGATATCCGAGGTGACCCCTGTTGCCGTTTCATTGTGGCAAACAATCACACCCTTGATTTCATGCTTTTTGTCTGCGGCCAGACGTTCGGCGATAATCTCAACGGGGACACCCTCGCCCCACTCGACATCAATGTCTTCAACAATAATTCCCAGTGCCCGACAGGAATCAACCCATAGGCTCGAAAACTGACCGATTTTGGCCGTCAGAACCCTGTCACCTGGAGACAGCGTATTGGTAATGGCCGCCTCCCAGCCGCCTGTTCCGGAAGAGGGGAAAACAATAATCTCACCCGTTTTGGTTCGGAATACTTTTTTCAGATCCTCAAATAGCGGCATCATGAATTCAGGTGCCGAACCGGCCCTGTGGTCTTCCGTATAGATATCCATTGCCAGGCGAACCCGCTCTGGCATGTTGGTAGGCCCAGGAATAAAGAGTGAATTACGACCAGCCATGACTAACAATCCCGACAAAAGTTTCCAGTAAATAAACTGGAACGAGCTTATCCGAGCCGATATATCATAAAAATACGGAATAATTATCAGGATTTATTCCATTTGAGAATAAATAAGATACATACTCTGCCAAACGCTCACCAGTCCTGAAGGGATCTGGTCCGGAATATCCGTGATATCCCCTCGGCGTTGCCCGGACGTTATCCCGTAGATTACTCGGGCATCACCCGGCTGGCATCGTCACCCGTATAATAAGCCTTGTTCTTGCCCGAAGCGGCGAGAAGTATGCGACGCAGATCAGCAGGTGAAATCGGTTTTGAGAGATAATCATCCATTCCTGCAGCCAGATAACGTTCTTTATCCCCGGCCATAGCATTCGCCGTTAAGGCAACAATAAACATGCCGGATGAATCCAGCTCACTACTGCGAATTTTTTTCGTAGCTTCAACACCATCCATTTCCGGCATCTGGATATCCATAAAGACCAGATCGTAACTTCGGTGCGTCACTGCATTCACGGCTTCAAGGCCGTTGGTCACCAGATCTACATCATGACCGGCCTTTTTCAGCATGGCGCTCAAGACAAAGCGATTGATCTCGTTATCCTCGACAACCAGCACCCGGAGTGAGGAAATCTGGTCCTGCGGTTGCAGAAGATAGCTGATATTGCCGTCAAGAGAATCATCGATTTCAGCAGGATTTCCTAACGCACAGGGCAAGAGCAGTGAAAAGGTACTTCCCTTTCCTTCCTGGCTTTCGACCAGAATATCTCCCCCCATTAGTCTTGAAAGCTCTTTACAGATCGCAAGTCCAAGTCCGGTGCCGCCAAAACGCCGGGCATGCTGTGCACGCTGTGCACTCCCTTGAGTGAACTTGTCAAACAGACGGGTCAGTTCCTCCTTGGCAATGCCGGGGCCTGTATCCTGGACCGAGAGCAGAAGATCGATCCGGCCATCAATCCTATTTTGAAAGCCGATGGATATTTTTACGGCCCCCTGATCGGTGTAATTAATCGCGTTACTGATCAGGTTGTAAAGAATCTGTCGTATACGTACAGGATCGGCCTTGAGGACCCGGGGCATATCAGGGGCGACAACAAGATCGAGCTCCAGCGATTTACTTGCCGCCCGCGGCTTCCAGAGGTTGTAGGCCGCCTTGACCAGATCCAGAAAATCAAAGTCATGCTCTTCCACCCGTAAAAGCTTTGCCTCGATCTTGGAGATATCAAGTATATCGTTCAGTAGTCCCATCAGGATCGAGCCTGATTCCCGAATAATCTCCAACTGATCCTTTAATTTGGAATGCGGTTCTTCGGCCAAAAGAACATGGGTCATCCCCAGAATACCGTTCATCGGGGTTCGGATCTCGTGGCTCATCGTGGCCAGGAATTCTCCCATCGCCAGATTGGCACGATCAGCCTCTTCTTTTGATCTCTGGATCGTCTGCATTTGCCGGATCATGAGGAAAAACATGAAAGCAAGAACCCCGAACAACAGAACAAAAGAAACAAGAACCCAGCCATATAACTGAGCTACCTTGGCCCGACCTTTGTAGTTGTTCTGGTTGAGGATACGACGACTGTCAGAGACAAAACCGCGAACAACACCATCATAGGCAGTCAATTCACGAAGCATGATCTCAAGATACTCGTCTATAGGAAGGGTTTCATCATTTGATACCGGATCAAGATTCCTGATCAGTTCATCAAACCGGCTGATCGCATCCTTAAAAAAAACTTCGTCTTGCAGACTGCGGGAAACCGTGCCCCGTTTTATGTCATCTACCCGGCTATAGAACACATCAAATCGGGTTTTGATCGTCTCACGGGCGTCAGTCCGCCGATGTTCAGCTTCATGTAATGCATCCAGCAGCCGGTAATACTCCGACTGGACCGTATAGATATCCCATCCCGTATTCTGATAGCCCGACTCTTCCAATTGCCGCAGCGACAGTACCGAGGACACCAAAAGCCCCCCCGCAAGAACGGCCAAAAGCAAGGAAGCGACCAGTGCCAGAGCCACGCGTCGCTCGATAACTACTAACTGCCGCATCCATCCCCCAGCGCTCTGTTGTCTCAACAAGCCTGAAATTCTTTTACTGAAAAGAAGGCCAGGAATTCAACTTATAGCACAAATTCAAAGGAACCACCTTGTACGTCACGCAAAACGCGCAAACAACAGGCACAACACTACCCTGATTTGGTAATGTTTTTATTAAGCACCATTGTTAGAAATTTTGCTCGACAGCCCCAGCGCCTGAAGTATTTTCGATGCAAATCAACCCAGCAGATACAATCTACCACCCCATCCGGTCAGCAAAATCATGCCAGCGAATCATAAAAGGCATAAACCACGGATTTCCATTATAGAGCGGCCGGCTCTTGAACGAGAGATCATCCAGCGCCGTTCGTCCCTCGGGAGAGCCAAGAATTTTAAGCGCCGCTTTCCGTCCAAAATACACAGCTCGTCCAACGCCTGAGCCACAATAGCCAATCGCGTAATGAACCCCCTCGACCTCGCCGACATGGGGGGCATGATCAAAGGTATAGGCCACAACGCCGGACCAGCCATATTCAACAGACGCATCGCCAAGCTGGGGGAAAACCCGACGCATGGATTTGCTCAGATAACTGACATACTCAGCCGGATTTTCCTTCAGCGATTGTGCCCGCCCGCCAAAAATCATCCGTCGGCCATCAGCAGAAGGTCGATAATAGAACACCAGTCGATGCGTGTCCCCATGCCCCCTTAACTTAGGAGAAAGTTCACGAATTTTTTCTTCACTCAAAGCCTCCGTCGCAATAATGGCCGAGCGGATCGGGATCAATCGACGCCGGAACCATTTCAGATTTTTGGATGTATAGCCATTGGTTGCCACAACCACATTCCTGGCTTTAACCGTCTGGCTGGCAGTACGAACTTCCAGCGCACCGGTCTGTCCGCTGATATCCAGCACAGCCTGTTTGCTATAAACTTTTGCACCTGCGGCGACGGCCCGCTCCAACAACCCCTGAACCAGCAATCCCGGCTGCAGGCTTCCGTCATCCTCGTATACAGCTCCGCCATGATAGAGATCAGAGCCAATTTCCTGATGCTGATTAGCCTTCGAGACCATATAGGCATTTAGCCCAAGGTCTTTCTGTAAGCTCTCAACCTGTCGGGCCAGAGAATCATAATGTCCAGGATGCGCAACACCCCGAAACCGCCCCACCATGTTCAGTTCGCAATCAATCTTCTCGTCCCGGATAAAGGAAACCAGAGAGTGCATACTCTCCATACTCTCACGCATGATTGCACGGGCCTTCTCGGCACCATAGGCCTGGGACAGACCCGCCAGACCCAGTTTATGAAAGCTCGGTCCCAACAGACCGCCATTGCGCGCCGAACACCCCCACCCTGGACGTTCCGCATCCAGAACCACGACAGAACGCCCCGCCCGCGCCAGCGTCAAAGCTGCTGACAAGCCTGTATAACCAGCTCCGACAATGACAACATCGGCCTGCACTGGCGGCAGTCCTTTTTCAGAAAAACGGTCTGGTTCAAAACGGGCATCTGCCCACCAATAAGGGCGATGTGTAAAAGACTTCACTTCAGTCATTTCTCTTCTCTCATCAGCGGAATGGCTATGGGGGGATGAAGTGATCGCATGCTGCCATGGGCAGTGGGATAGAGGAAGGGAATTCTGGTCCTTCAGCGGCTATCTTTTATCCAGCGGAATCTCTGTTGTTTCCTTGATCCGCTCCATGGAAAAATAGGAAGTCACATCATGTAATGGCACTGTACGGATAATTTTTTTATAGACCCGGTCGTAATCAGCAATGCTTGAAACAATAATTTTCAGCAGATAATCAACATTTCCATTCAGGCGGTGAAATTCAACCACTTCATCAATCTGACTGACCCCTTTAGAGAAACGCTCCAACCAGGCTTCATCATGTTGGGATGTCCGGATTTCGACAAAGACAGTCAACCCCATATCGACCTTCTCGGCATCGACCAGCGCGACCTGTTTTCGGATAATCCCTTCTTCTTGCAGAAGCTTGATCCGGCGCCAACAGGCATTGGTCGACAGATTGACGATCTCTGCAATCTCTGATGCCGGTCGCCCCGCATCCCTCTGCAACTCTTTTAGAATGCGTCGATCCGTTGCATCAAGCTTCATAAAACCCTCATTTATTGTGAAATAATCTCAATAATTTTATAATAGTGATGATATTATGAGAAAATATTTCCCTGTCATCAAGTTATACCATTAGGAGTCAATAATAAAAAACAGGGAGGCTGTTATGACCAGCTTGTGGAGCAAACTATTTATCACTCACCCTTTATCTGTCCATGAAAGCTATCTGGAACACATGGGCCAGGCGCTTTATTTTTCCTTCTACCTCGGACTGGGGTGTTTCGTCTGTTTCTGCCACGCCCTCGTTCCCGGGGCTTTTGAAAAAACCGGAAGCCGCCTGGTCGAGAAACTGCATGACCGGATGATCAAAAATCGCCTGCGACACCAGCCAGTACAGGAAAAAAGCAGAACCTTTTCGACTCTGGGTATTCAGAACACCCCTGAATAAAACACCACCTTCACTATTGAATAGATCTTTTGCGTTCTTGCCGACTATACTCGCGCCAGTTCCGAATTTCTATTCAACCCACTTGATTCCAGAGTAAGCCATGTCTCTTCTTGCCTCAGGCGCAGCGCGTTTCCCCCTGATTACAGGCAGAATTCCCGGTGTGATATTAGCTCTGGTGCTCGCCTTTGCCGCCACCTTCATCTCCGATCATCATGGCGGGCCAACTTTACTCTATGCTCTCCTTCTAGGCATGAGCCTGAACTCTCTGATTGAAGGCTCATCGGCAAAAGCAGGGATCGACTATACCAGCCGATCAATCTTGCGCATCGGGGTTGCGCTTCTCGGGATCAGGATCGGCTTTGAACAGATCGCCCAGCTGGGCCTAGACGCAGCCCTGATCCTGGTTCTGGCGGTGGTGATCACAATTATTGCTGGCGTTCTTCTTGCCGGTTTTTTTGGTTTCAACAAACGGTTCGGCTTGTTGACCGGAGGGGCAACAGCCATTTGCGGGGCCTCCGCGGCTTTAGCAATCTCTGCTGCAATGCCAAATTCTGATGATTCTGAACGGACCACACTGTTTGCCGTCGTTGCAGTGACCACCCTCAGTACCATCGCCATGGTCCTCTATCCCCCCGTTGCCCTCTGGCTTGGCATGTCCGACACAGAGGCTGGTTTTTTCCTTGGGGGCACCATTCATGATGTCGCCCAGGTTGTGGGTGCGGGCTATTCCATCTCGCCAGAATCAGGAGACGCCGCCACTGTTGCCAAACTGTTCCGCGTGGCTTTGCTTGTGCCGATTACACTATTCGTCACGGCAATATTCAGGCAGGCAGGCCCGGCCAAAGCCTCTACCTATCTGCCGCCACTTTTTTTGATCGGTTTTGTCTTTTTTACCGGGCTCCGTTCTACAGGCCTGCTGCCAGAGCTGATCATCAGCAGTCTCTCAGAGCTTTCCCGCTGGTGCCTGGTTACAGCCATCGCAGCCGTTGGCCTCAAGACATCTCTGCGCGACGTCTTGAAAATTGGCCATCAGGCCCTGTTCCTGGTCGTCATCGAAACCCTGATTATCGCCGGTTTGATTATCGCGAGCGTTTTTTTCCTGCGCTGACATTCAGGACTGTTCAAGAGCAGAAATAACAGGAGGGGCAGAATAAACTCCCGCCCCTCCTGTTTTTCAGAACACAACAGAGTTCTCTGTAACGCACGTCTTAACGCGACAGGGCCTCAATAATCCGAACCCAGGAGCGAATGCCTTTGTGGAAGGATTTCAAATCATATTTTTCATTGGGGCTGTGTATCCGGTCATCATCCAGAGCGAAACCAACCAGCAAGGTTTCCATTTCCAGAACCCGGCGGAATTCTGTGGTAATGGGAATTGAACCGCCAGAGCCGATCAAGGCGGCTTCTTTCTGCCATTCATCAGACAGGGCCTGCTTGACCTTCTGCATAAAGGGCATATCGGTATCCACACTCAAGGGACCAAATTCGCCGCCAACAGATTCATATTCAACACTGCAATCTGCCGGCAAGCGGGCCTCGACAAACGTCCGGAAAGCCGCACGGATTTTTGCCGGATCCTGCGTGCCAACAAGGCGAAACGTCAACTTCGCATTTGCCTCAGCTGGAATAACAGTCTTTGAGCCCTGACCGGTATATCCCCCCCAGATGCCATTGACTTCACAGGTCGGCCTTGCAGTCAGTTGTTCAAGAACATTATAGCCCTCTTCGCCAGCAGGAATGGACAACCCCACTTCCTTGAGATAGGCGGCACCATCAAAGCCGAGGCCGTCCCACTGCTGTTTCATCTCCGGCGACAGTTCTTCGACGCCATCATAGAAACCGGGAATCTGCACGCGCCCTTTGTCATCACGCAGATCTGCAAGAATTCTGGACAACACATGAATAGGATTGCGCGCCGAGGAGCCATAGGCACCAGAGTGCAGATCCCGGCTGGCGGCCTTGATAACCAGGTTTTCTTTCATCATCCCGCGCAGCTGGACCGTGATCGCGGGGGTATCGCGATCCCACATGGTTGTATCACAAACCAGCGCCAGATCCGCGCGCAGCTCATCCCTGTTTGCTGCCAGAAAAGCATCCAGACTCGGGCTCCCGGTTTCCTCTTCTCCTTCAAACAGGATCGAAGCATTCAGCGGCAACTTGCCCGTCACGGCCCGCCAGGCTCGGCAAGCTTCAACAAAGGTAAGCAGTTGGCCCTTATCATCTGAGGTGCCGCGCCCCTTGAGTTGCTTGGAACCATCAGGCTGCTCGGAAATATAAGGTTCAAACGGCGGTTCATCCCACAGCTCGAGTGGGTCAACCGGTTGCACATCATAATGTCCATAAAACAGAACATGCGGCCCTTCGCTCTGATCCGGCGTATGCGCCACCACCATCGGGTGTCCCGGGGTTGGGCGAACCGATGCGTCAAACTGCAGGCCTTTCAGCTCACGTTCCAGCCATTGGGCCGCCTTGAGACATTCTGCCTTGTAGGCCGGATCTGTAGAAATACTCTCGATCCGGACAAGATCAAAAAGTCTCTCGATACTCTCTTCCAAGTGATTATCAACATGAGAGAGCACCTGCTCCAGAGCACTCATTCCTAGCTCCTTACTTTTCTTTGGTTATTTTTATAGGCCTCCCGCCGTGGCAGAGCTGTTCAGCTCAAACCTGAAATTTATCCTGAAACGGGGACAAAATCTGCGGGCTGGAAATTGAGAATACACGCTAGCAGAACCTAACTGAGATAGGCAACATATGTTTACTATTCCTGTATTTGCAAAATATTCCAAACGTATCACAGGCAGAATCAAGACTGGTCGCGAAGCCCAAGAGCGATATAGACTGAAACACCAGTTACCTGTCGCCCCCCACCTCCGATCTTGTCAGGACGAGACCATGCCCAAACCCGCCTCTCCTCCTTCCCAGCAAACCGCCAATCTCCTCCGACAGGATCTTCATCCCGCCTTGCCTGTTTTGGGAATTCTGGGCGTGGGACACTTTGCCAGCTACACCCTTGCAGGATTACGCCGTGGTGGCTTTTCCGGACAGGTCGTCCTGTCACCACGCAATGCAGAAGTCGCGCGAACACTGGCAAAAGAACAGAGCTGTCTTGTTGCAGGCAGTAATCAGGAAGTCATTGACCGCGCCAGCATGCTGCTGCTTTCCGTTCGGCCTCACCAGCTGGCTGATCTGCTGAAAGATCTTACCTTCCGGTCAGACCAGATTGTAATTTCAGCAATCGCAGGTATCTCTTTGGATGAACATCGTGCTGCAGGGCCCTTGCCGGAGCAACTGGTTCGCATGATCCCGGTTTGCTCAATTGAAGCTGGCGAAGGCATCATCCCGATTTTCCCTTCCCACCCTCTCGTCGAGGCGCTGGCCCGTTTCACCGGAACGCCTGTCGCCCTCGAAAGTGAAGAACAGTTTGACCTCGCCCTGGTTGCTTCTTGCATGAACGGCTGGCTCTATGAGTTTTTTGGCGATCTGGCAGACTGGCTTACAAACAAGGGTCTGCCCGAGGACAAAACCCGTGAGATGATCCTGCACAACATCCGCGGCGCGACTGCCTATGGTTTGTTAAAAAAGAACGAGACGCTACAAGACATCACCCAGGGCATCGCCACCCCCGGCACCTTCACCCTCGACGGGCTGAAACAGCTCCGCAACCAGCAGGGGATCAGCGCCTGGACCAAAGCGATGGACGGAGTATTGGGGAAGCTGAAAGCATAAATTCTAAGGTCCCCTTCAAAAACACTCCATTATCAAGCATATTTCTGCATTGCTACGGGTTTACAATGTTCGTGATGCCACGCCTGTAACATCAAGACATCCCACAAAAGATACTGCCAGTTCCGTCGCCCAGAGAGATGCTCTTGCCACTTCTTCTGGACAGGTGCTGATTCCAGCAAGCCCGTACTCTGAAGGGCAGCCGGCGACAATAGCTCCTCAGCCCATTCACGCAGTGGTCCGCGTAACCAGGCATCAATCGGCACACCAAAGCCCATCTTGGGACGCTCAACCATTTCTTTTGGGACATATTTGTAAAGAACCTGACGCAACAACCATTTCCCCTGTCCGTTTCGGATCTTCATATGGCGGGGAAGCCTCCAGGCAAAATCTACAACCCTGTGATCCAGCAGTGGAACCCGGGCCTCAAGAGAGACAGCCATAGAAGCACGATCCACCTTGGTCAGAATATCATCAGGCAGATAGGTCATGGTGTCGAGATACTGCATCCGGTCAATGAAGTCGGGGACTCTCTGCTTGACCGCTTCATCCCAGACCAGGCCTCGTGGCTCGACGCCACCGATAACCAGATCATCTGGATTGTGCCAATGACTAATCAATCCACGATAAAAATCGTCTCGTTCACCATTCAGCAAATTTGCTAGCTTATAGAGCTTATCACCAAACAGGGAAGGACGACGACTGGCCGGAATAATATTGCTTAAACTATCCCAGGTTGATGGCGATAAACTTCGGATAGCGTACGCCTCTAAATTCCGCAACGCTTGCGGCTGCCCAAACAGCGACCTGCCGTATTTCTCTGCCGTAAAATACCGCGTATAACCACCAAACAGTTCATCCCCCCCATCGCCTGACAAGGCAACGGTGACATGTCCTCTCGTCATCTTGGAAACGAGATACGTCGGTATCTGCGAAGAATCAGAAAAGGGCTCGTCAAAATAGAATGGAAGTTGAGGAATCACATCCCGCGCTTCCGATGGAGAAACATAAAGTTCCGTATGATCTGTTTTCAGATGACGCGCCACTTCGGCTGCATGCCTGGCCTCGTTATACCCTTCTTCATTAAACCCGATAGAAAAGGTTTTGACTGCTCTCTCACTCTGAGCTTGCATCAAGGCAACAACGGTTGAAGAATCGATTCCTCCGGACAGAAATGCCCCCAGTGGCACATCTGCCATCATTCTTCGACCAGTAGCATCCATCAAAAGGTCATGAAGCGCGTCAACGGCCTCTGTGTCACTACCCGTAAAAGGCTTGGCCTGAGCCTCGGCGACAACATCATCCAGTGACCAGTACCGTTCCAGAACGGGTTCTTCCCCTGCTCGCACGCTTAACATCCATCCGGGTTCAAGTTTATTGACCCCCTGGTATATGCTGTTCGCTCCACCGATATAGTTGTGCCGAAGAAAACCCGCAACAGAATTACGGTTAATTTCTCCAGGACAGTCAGGATGTGACCTCAGGGCCTTGAGCTCGGAACCAAACAAAAAGCTTTTTGAGGTTTGTGCCCAGTAAAGAGGCTTGATTCCCAAACGATCGCGGACAAGTGTCAAACGCCTTTCATGGCGATCCCACAAAGCAAAGGCAAACATGCCAATCAACTTCCGAACTGTGGCCTTAATACCCCAACGCGCACAGCCTTCGAGAATTACCTCTGTGTCGGAATGTCCACGAAATTTGATTCCGTTTTCTTCCAGTTCTGGGCGAATATCATTGTGATTATAAACTTCGCCGTTATAGGCAAGAACATAACGGCCACAGGCAGAAACCATTGGCTGAGCCCCGGCCGAAGACAGATCAACAATAGCCAGCCGCCGATGCGACAGCGCAATACCGGTTGATGCTTCCGCCCAGGCATCACCACTATCCGGCCCACGATGCAACAGTGCGTTTGCCATTGCCATGGCCAGCCGGGACAGACCTTCGTCACTACGATCCGCAGCGTTTTCTAGAAACCCGGCAATGCCACACATGGGTTATACTCCTGATAGCCTATCACCTCACTTTTATAGAGGTAACTTGCCTATAAATTCAGATCATTAGGCCAAACACATAAAGCTATCGAGCCATTCTAAGAATACTTTATAAGTAGCTGTTTTCCACTAAAAAGGCAACTTTCGTTCAAATTGTGACGTTCACAACATGAACGAAAGTTGACCCCCTCAAAAAATGTCGATAGATTGAATCTATATTCTACTAGGAAGTACCCGTATGCCACCTAAGTCGGACATCAAAACAGACATCGAATTTCTTCACTCTCTTGAGGAAGGCGAAGTTATGTCACAGATGACCTTGTCAAAACGGATAGGGGTTTCGATCGGCTTTACAAACGCCCTTTTAAAACGAGCCATCAACAAGGGTTATGTCAAAGCAAAATCTGCACCTTACAAAAGATTTGCTTACTACCTGACACCGAGGGGTTTTAGTGAAAAAAGTCGACTCGTTGTGGAATATCTGGACAGCTCACTCGGGTTTTTCAAAAATGCCCGTAGACAGTATGTTGAAATATTCGAACAAGCTCATATTCGCGGCCAAAACAGGATCATATTGCTTGGCGCAGGAGAGTTGGCAGAAATAGCCATTATGGCGGCTTGGGATTCAAAAATTGAACTAGTTGCCATCATTGATGCAAAATCTCAGCGCGAGGCTATTGGAAACTTAGTTGTACTAAAAACACTGGATGAAGCCACCTCATACGATGCTCTTGTTCTCACAGATTCAGATGAACCTCAGGCAACTTTCGAGAAAGCCCGCCGACTTAAGGTCAACGCTCAATTAATTGTTCCGGATTTTCTCCGCGTCCATTCTCCTGATATCTTGGGCAAGGAAAACTCATGAAAAAGTGGTACGTGGTCAACACTCAAGCTAATCAAGAAATCAGAGCTGAAATAAACCTTGCCCGGCAAGGATATCAGGTGTTTCTGCCTTACTTCATGAAGTCCCGCAAACATGCCAGGAAAATTGACATCGTCAAAAAGCCTCTATTCCCCGGATATATATTTGTAGCACTAGATGTGACAATTGACAGTTGGAGTCCTATAAATAACACTTTTGGCGTTCGCCGCCTTGTTGCGAATGGCAACCATCTGCCGAGTCTACCCGATCAATTTGTTTCCTGCTTAAAAGATACAAGTAACACCCCAGAGCATGCTGACCCAGATTTGCGAATAGGCACCAAAGTGAAATTTCTAACCGGCCCATTTGCAAATGTAATCGGGACTCTATCACAAATGATTGACAAAGAACGAATTAGCATCTTATTGGATTTACTTGGTAGAGAAGTTACTGCAACGACCTCACGTCTCAATGTAACACCTGCTACCTAGGCAGCAAATGTTGGCAGCAAAGATAACCGGGCAGAATAGTAATTCACCCGAAGTGCGGTAGCATGAAGATATCGAGCATGAACAACACGAAATATAACTTCTATGAAGCATCCTTTTAAATGACACAAACATTTGCCCTGATTGGTGCAGCTGGATATATCGCCCCGCGCCACATGAAAGCCATCAAAGAAACAGAAAATAACTTAATCGCCGCACTGGATCCCAGCGATAGCGTAGGCATTATTGATAGCTACTTTCCACAAGCTCGTTTTTTTACAGAATTTGAGAGATTTGATCGACATATAGACAAGTTAAGACGACGTGGGGATTGTGTTGATTATGTGAGCATTTGTTCACCCAATTACTTGCATGATGCCCATTGTCGTTTTGCGCTGAGATCTGGTGCTCACGCTATATGCGAGAAGCCCTTAGTATTAAACCCATGGAATATAGACGGCTTACGAGAGATTGAGAAACAAACAGGCCGCAAGATTTATTCCATCTTACAGTTGCGTCTCCACCCTGCCATTATTGCCTTAAAAGAAAAAGTCGCTGCCAACCCAAACGAGATCTATGATGTTGACCTCAGCTATATTACATCTAGAGGAAAGTGGTATCATGTTTCTTGGAAAGGTGCTGACGAGAAATCTGGTGGAATTGCAACAAATATAGGTGTACATTTTTACGATATGCTCGGCTTCATATTTGGCCCGCTACAACAAAATCAAGTTCATATCCGAACAGGAGAGCGTGCTGCTGGATACCTTGAGTTCAAGCAAGCACGGGTCCGGTGGTTCTTGTCAGTAGACCAAGCAGATTTACCCCACCAAGTTAGGGGACAGCAGCCCACCTTTAGGTCAATCACCATTAATGGTGATGAAATAGAGTTCTCGGGGGGCTTTACTAATCTTCACACGGATAGCTACACACATATCCTTGAAGGTGGTGGCTTTGGGTTGGAAGAAGCCCAAACATCCATTGAACTTGTATCAACAATCCGATCACTGCCCATTACTCCCCATCTCGGCGAACACCATCCCCTCACATACTCACATACTTAAAAGCCCCCAAACATGCCCGCTCCATCATCAACCTATATTCATGAAAGTTCATACATTGATGCCAATGTTAAAATTGGCGAAGGTACAAAAATATGGCATTTCAGTCACATCCTTGGTGATGTAACGATCGGGAAAAATTGTACTTTAGGACAAAATGTTATGATTGGGCCGTCTGTAAAAATCGGGGACAATTGTAAAATTCAAAACAACGTAAGTATCTACAAAGGAATTACAATTGAAGACGGTGTATTTTGTGGACCTTCTTGTGTTTTTACGAACGTCAACAATCCGAGGGCGGAAATAGAGCGAAAGGAAGAGTTTCTGGATACGACGGTTCGCAGAGGCGCCACAATAGGAGCTAATGCGACGATTGTATGTGGCCACGAACTTGGGGAATACAGTTTTATTGCCGCTGGTGCGGTTGTGACAAAAAACGTCAAACCATTTGCCCTGATGGCTGGCGTTCCAGCAAAGCAGATCGGCTGGATGAGTAAAGCCGGATCAAAACTAGAGAAAAATCTCGTATGCCCAATTGACAATACAGAATACGAAGAAAACCTAGACGGCTATCTTGTGATCAAAGTCAATTTTACAGAAGTTCCGATATGAAAAGCATCCCCTTTATCAACCTAGATGCGCAACGTTTGAACTTAAATGGCGCAATAGAAGCTGCAATTCAGAAAGTAATACATCACGGCCAATTTATTATGGGCCCCGAAGTCCGTGAATTCGAGATCGCTTTAGAAAAATACACAGGGGCACATTACGCCATAAGCTGTGCAAATGGAACCGATGCACTTTCTCTCGCCCTGATGGCTATGGATATTCAGCCTAATGATATTATTTTCGTACCAGCCTTTACTTTTGCTGCCTCCGCAGAAGCGGTCGCCCTTTTAGGAGCTGTACCGTACTTCGTTGACGTTGATGAAAAATCATTTTTATTGGACCAGACGAGCTTAAAGCGCTCAATTCTTGACGCCAAAACCCGAGGCTTTCGGCCACGCGGTATAATAGCTGTAGACCTCTTCGGCTCCGTCCCTGATTACGAAACAATTCAAACTATCGCAAAAGAAAACAATCTTTTTGTAATAGCAGATGCAGCTCAAAGTATTGGCGGTGCTCGTGGCAGCAAACAAGTCGGCACGATGGCAGACATAACAACAACGAGCTTCTTCCCCAGTAAACCGTTGGGCGCATATGGTGACGGTGGTGCAGTTCTGACCGATAATGCAGAAATTGCCGAAAGTATCAAATCTTTACGTATTCATGGCAAAGGAAAAAATAAGTACGATAATATACGGATTGGCATGAACAGCCGCCTAGATACGCTACAGGCATCTATACTTATAGAGAAAATCCAGATCCTTTCTGTTGAAATATTAGCCCGGCAGAAAATTGCTGATTATTATTCTACAAGGCTTCCTCTCGCGCTTACAAGACAAGCGATACCTACCTGTGTAAGATCAGCATGGGCGCAATACACTTTATGCTGCAAAAATCGTAACAGGATTAGAGATCACCTAGACCAAAAGGGTATTCCAACAGCAGTATACTATCCAACGCCTCTTAATAAGCTTCAGGCTTATAAACATTTTCCCATGGACTCTGCTGGTCTTAGCACATCTGAAAAGCTTTCGTCTCAAGTGTTCAGCTTGCCTATGCACCCCTATTTAGCAGAGGCAGATCAGAATAATATCTGTGCTGCAATAGAAGAAACATTTCCATATCAATGAAAAATAAATTTTTAAATTTACTCAGTCTGCTTGACCCTCAGACAAGACGATTAACCCCTTTGATAGTCCTTTCAGGGGCAACGTTGTCTGCTCTTGAAGTATTAGGCTTAGGCCTGGTTTTCCCACTTATACTCATGCTACTAGATGATGATGGCTTGGATAAAAACTCTATAGTGAAAATTATTTACGTTTTTTTCTCAGGCTATGATCGTGAACAAATTTCAATTTTTTTAGCAATTTCTATTTTTGGGCTCATTGTATTCAAAAATATCGGGTCCTTAGCGATTTATCATTGGCAAAACAATACGTTAGTACGATTCGAGGCATCTCTCGTATCATCTATATTCTCCAGTCACCTCAAAGCTCCATATTCTAAGGTAAAAGTACGAAGCACGTCAGAACTCATAAGAAATGTTTATGCATTGAGTCGACAAATAGTTTCAATGATCATTCTTCCTGCTACAGCGATTGTAATTGAACTCATTACAGTCCTCCTTGCCCTGATTGTACTAGTAGCAATTGATCCCCTTTCCTCTGGCATTGCCTTTGTTGTTTTAGGAGGCGGAGGCTTTGTTTTTTATCTGTTGCTGCATAAAAGACTTGGAATTTTAGCGAAATCTTATCAAAGCATTAACATCAAGCAATTGACTTGGATTAGACAAGGATATGGCGCCCTGAAAGAATTGCACATTCTCAATAGACAAAAATATATAATTAATCTTGTTGATAACTATACCAAAAATCTTACAAAAATCTCAGCGGAACAGAGATTATATCAAATAGCCCCTAGGTTTATTCTTGAGATACTCATCGCTGTTAGCCTTGCTCTAATTATTCTAATCCTTTCAACACAACGGTCTTCTAGTGAAATTATTGCCAGCTTAGCATTGCTTGGCGCTGCAAGTTTAAGAGTGGCATCCTCAACTAACAGAATGTTAGTAGCGGCTCAGCAAATCCGGGCTGGAGCAGTCGCGATAGATTGCTTAACTGAAGAAATTAAATTCATTAAAACGGTACAAACTCCAACAGCCTTCACTACTAATAATAAACTTAGCTATAATGCTTCTATTAAATTCAATTCCGTTTGGTATAGACATCCCAAACAAGAAAGCGGGCAGATCGAAAACATAAACCTTACCCTTAATAAGGGAGAGAACATTGCTATTGTAGGCAGCTCGGGGGCTGGAAAATCAACGCTAGTTGATTTATTGCTGGGTTTCCAATGCCCCCAAAAAGGTGAAATTCTTTGCGATACGAACAATATTTTTTTCGATTTACCCTCCTGGCGAAAAATGATCGGATATGTTCCAC
Organism: Kiloniella laminariae; assembly: GCF_027214005.1. Taxonomy (GTDB): domain Bacteria; phylum Pseudomonadota; class Alphaproteobacteria; order Kiloniellales; family Kiloniellaceae; genus Kiloniella; species Kiloniella laminariae_A. The sequence goes on along the minus strand of NZ_JAPWGY010000007.1, from coordinate 38,846 downwards.
AAAAAATTTATATTAATGACGATAGTATACGCCGTAACATAGCCTTAGGGATAACCGACGAGGAGATTGATTCGGCAGCCGTGAACCATGCAGTCCTCAATGCTGGTTTAACAGAATTTATCGCTGCCTTACCTGACGGTTTAGATACAATTGTAGGAGATGAAGGTTCTCAACTTTCTGGCGGACAAGCTCAGCGAATTGGAGTTGCAAGGGCACTCTACAATAGGCCAGAAATTCTGATCTTCGACGAAGCAACTTCAGCATTAGACTTAAAGATTGAAAAATTCATTATCGATGAACTACTATCCCAGCACTCAACAAGTACGCTAATATTTGTTACTCATAGGCTAGGCGCTCTAAAGTCTTTTGATAAAATTGTATATATGGAGCATGGAAAGGTTGTTGATTGTGGCCACTTTTCAGATATTATTTCACGAAATGCTTCGTTTCGAGATCTCGCGATTACTGGTAACGTGATGACATAATCCGAACTTACAGAAGAGTATGCAAAAGCTGCACCGCTTACGTATAAAGCCGGTTCTTTAGAAAACAGCAATTTATTAAGCAACAATCACAGAAAATCTTTCTCACACGATAAAAAGATTGAATGAAAACTCAATGAAATGGTTAATTACCGGCGCCAGTGGCTTGTTGGGCAGCGCTCTATGTGCCGAATTAAATAATAAACATTCAGTAGCTATAGGGCTTATCAATCACCACAAAATAAAAATAGACAAGGCACTTATAAAGAAATGCGACATTACAGACAAAAATGCCATAAGCCATGTATTAGAAAGCGCTGCCCCTACGATAATAATCCACTGTGCTGCCCTTACAAATATTGATCAATGCGAAACAAATCTTAACTTGGCTACAGAGTTGCACGTTACAGCTCCCACACTGATGGCCAAATGGGCTTATAACAATTCTTGCAAGATGGTTTATATATCTACCGACCATTTATGGGACGGCACACAGAAATACGTTCCAGAAACCTTACAACCCGTTCCCCTGAACAATTATGCGGAAACGAAAAGCAACGGGGAACAACAGGTACTTGCAGCAAACCCCAAGGCTCTCATTGCTCGCACGAATTTTTATGGTAAAGGCCTCGAATGGCGCCCCTCGTTCTCTGACTGGATCATAAGCTCACTGCAGAAGAGGGAAGATCTAAACGGCTATACTGATATACATTTCACCCCTCTCCACAGGAAGCAACTCATTAATCTTTTACTAGATCTGATCTCACTTGATGCGAGGGGAATTTACAACGTCGTCAGTAGTGAGAGAATTTCCAAATACGACTTCATCAAAAAAGTAGCCACTAAATTTGGTTTACCCGAAGAGAAGGTTAAGGGTATAAAAAGCTGTGAAACAAAATCGCAAACACCACGGCCTAAAGATATGTCATTGAGCTCACAAAAAATTTCGACGTTCCTTGGCCGAAAGATGCCTTCAATTGATGAAGGTATAGACGATTTATATACAGAAATGAATGGTTAGCAATATGAGCATTTTTAATGAAAAGTCGATACTTGTAACAGGTGGCACAGGCTCCTTTGGTAAAGTTTTTATTTCAAAATTACTGAAAGATCATAACCCAAAACGCCTGATAGTCTTCTCACGGGATGAGCTCAAGCAGTTTGAAATGGCACAGACAATATCTCATCCAAATCTTCGTTACTTCCTCGGAGATATCAGGGATGAGGCTCGGCTAGAAAGAGCTTTTAAGGGTGTTGACTATGTCATTCACGCAGCAGCTTTAAAACAGGTGCCCGCGGCAGAATACAACCCTATTGAATGTATTAAGACTAATGTTTTGGGTGCTGAAAACATAATTAACGCCGCGATTAATACCGGAGTAAAAAAAGTTATCGCCCTATCAACAGATAAGGCGGTAAACCCCCTCAACTTGTACGGCGCAACAAAGCTTTGTTCAGACAAATTATTTGTTGCAGCAAATCACCTCTCAGATATTGGCGGAACCAGATTTTCAGTCGTTAGATACGGGAACGTCATCGGATCTCGGGGAAGCGTCATTCCCTTCTTTAGGGAGAGGGCAAAAGAAGGAGTACTCCCTATTACGGATCCCCGAATGACTCGTTTCTGGATTACTCTTACCAGCGGTGTACAGTTTGTAATCGATTCAGCAGAGCGTATGAGAGGGGGAGAAATTTTTGTCCCCAAAATTCCATCAATGAAAATTACAGATCTCGCCTCTGCAATCGATCCGAACTGTAGGCAAGATATCGTTGGCATTCGCCCAGGCGAAAAGCTGCATGAGATGATGATTCCAAAAGATGAAGCTCGCAATACCCTTGAATTTAAAGATCACTACATTATTAGGCCACAATCTACGTTCTGGGATTACGATGAAAGCCCCGTATTCAATGGCGAAGAAGGTAAACCCGTTAGACAAAATTTTGAATATGCCAGCGACACAAACACAGAGTGGTTTAATACTGAACAGTTACGCTCAGTAATTGAATCCGACGTATAATATACTCAAAAATCTTATATTTGAAGAAGATCAACGGACACTAAGCAATGAACATTTCAATTGGGAAAAATACTATTGGTATGGAGTACCCAACTTATTTTATTGCTGATATCGCTGCAAATCATGATGGATCTCTTGAAAGGGCTAAGGAACTAATATTTCTTGCAGCTGAAGCCGGTGCAAACGCTGCAAAATTTCAAAATTTTATAGCTGAAACAATTGTGTCCAATTATGGCTTCGCCAATTTAGATACTGGTCTCGGGCATCAATCAAAATGGAAAAAATCAGTTGTCGAGGTATATAGAGAAGCATCTCTACCAATCGAATGGACAGAAGAACTCAAAAAATCATGCCTAGAAGCAAAAATTGACTATTTCACGACCCCTTATGACCTTGGATTAGTCGATTATTTAAGCGAACACGTTTGTGCATGGAAGCTTGGTTCTGGTGACATAACATGGCATGAAATGATTTCAAAACTAGCCTCAGATGACAAACCACTCTTGCTGGCAACTGGCGCGACAACTATGAACGAAGTTGTTTTGGCGATGGATGTTGCAAATAAAGAAACAGATAAACTTGTTCTAATGCAATGCAATACTAACTACACTGGTAACATTGATAATATAAGTTATTCTGCCCTTAACGTCTTAAAAACCTATAAAAAATTCTTCCCAAATACAGTTCTCGGACTTTCCGATCATACCCCAGGAGACATGACTGTTCTTGGTGCCGTTTCTTTGGGGGCACGTGTTATTGAGAAACACTTCACTGATGATAATAATCGTGAAGGACCCGATCACCTATTCGCAATGGATCCTAAATCATGGTCCTTAATGGTTGAGCGAACAAGATGGTTAGAGGCAGCACTAGGTAGTCATGAAAAGACTATAATGCCGAATGAACTGGAAACCGTTGTCGTACAAAGACGCGCAATACGCACAGCCAAAAACCTAACAGCTGGATCAATTATCAAACCAGAGGATTTGGTTGTTCTGCGCCCTTGTCCAAAGGATGCTCTAGAACCTTATAAAATACATACCCTAATTGGCCAAAGATTAACCCGAGATATCCCTGAAGGGGATTGTGTACGTAGCAAAGATATCGAATGCCCAAAGTAGCAATAATCATCCCGGCTCTCAATGAAGCCAATACAATATATGATATTGTAAAAGGCCTAACAGGAATAGGTTTGGTTATTGTTGTTGATGATGGCTCTATAGACGGAACATCGACAGAAGCGCTACGTGGAGGTGCAACTGTAATCAAGCATGACAAGAACCGTGGATATGATAAAGCTCTCGCTGCTGGCTTTGTCGCAGCGATTGAACGAGACGCACAAATCCTGTTAACCTGCGATGCAGATGGACAACACAGTTTAGAATCCGTTCATAGCGTTCTAAAAGCAATGTCAGACGACAATACTTCTATAGCTATCGGTGCACGAAATTATTTTCCACGGTTTTCCGAGTATCTTTTTGGTTATTATACAAAAAAACGTTTTTCAATTCCAGACCCTCTGTGTGGATTGAAAGCGATAAAATCAGATGTATATAAAAAATATAACAACCCCAAGACCAGAAAAACTATCAATACAGGCCTCTTGCTAGATGTTGCCAGGGACGGGGGAAAGATATCAAGTGTACCGATTAATATAATTTCCCGCCAAGACAATCAGGCTCGAATTGGTGGGGTACTCAAGGCGAATTATCGTATTTTACGTGCTTGGGCAAAGTGTATCGCGAACGACCTTAGATTTTATTATTTATAACAAAAGCTTGGGGTAAGAATGGTACAGCCAACAGTATTAATATCCGGCCTAGGCTCCATTGGCCTTCGGCACGCCAGAAATTTAAAGTCCTGCGGAATCACCGATATTATCGGGTATGATCCTAACGCTGAAAGGCGGGCATCTTTTGAAGCAGAGATGGATTCAGATAGCAGTGATGACTTCGAAAACTGTTTAAAAAAAAAACCCGATCTGGTTGTAATTGCAAGCCCTAATTCATTTCATATTCAGCAATCCATACTTGCAGCAAGACATGGTTGCAATCTGCTCATCGAAAAGCCATTAGGAACCAATAATACCAACGTGCCCCAGTTAATCAGAACAATCGAAGAAAAGAAGCTGTTTGTACACGTAGGCTCGAATTGGAAATTTCACCCTGCATTTATAAAGATGAAACAACTCATTAATGATGGAGATATTGGCAATATCTTCTCTTCAAGAGTACATGGGGGATATTGGCTACCCGACTGGCATCCTTGGGAAGATTATCGCAAAACTTATTCCGCTCGTAAAGATTTAGGGGGAGGCATCGAGTTCGATGCACACGAACTTGATGCTATCGCTTGGCTTTTAAGTCCTATCAAGTCGATTAAATCCATGGCAAAGAATACCGGAAATCTTGAAATCGATACCAACGATATAGCTATTGCCTGCCTGCATCATGAGAACGGAAACTTCACAACACTCCAGATGGATTATCTTTATCCCGTTTACCGTCGGAGATATGAAATCGCAGGAACGAAAGGTGTTATAGAGTGGGATTTCCATGATGGACTTAAACTCATTAGAAAAAATAATGAAACCGTTAATTTTCCTGAAGGAAAATTAGATGATCTCAATGAAATGTATGTTTTACAAACACAACATGTTCTTGATGGGATTAAAGGTCTCTCCTCCCCGGTTACTTCTGTAAAAGATGCTAATCGAATAATGAACCTCCAGATTGAGATATCAGAAACGTGACGAGTTTAAAAATCATCGCCGAAGCTGCACAGGGTTATGAAGGTAGCGTTGACTTAGCGAAGCTGCTTATACGTAGTGCAAAGGAAGCAGAAGCTGATGCTGTAAAGTTCCAAATAGTTTTTGTCGATGAACTGGCTGCTCCGGGAAATATCCACTATGATATATTTAAGTCTTTGGAAATGCCTCTCGAAAGCTGGCAAGAGGTAAAAGACTATGCAGCAGAGCTTGGCATTGAATTTTATGCCGATGTTTTTGGGGATAGATCTTTTAGTATTGCAAAAAAAATCAATGTTGATGGCTTTAAACTCCACACCACAACATTTTTCGATAAGGATCTTACTCAAAAAGTCCTAAACGAATGCAAACCCGTATTGATTGCTTTTGGCGGAATTACTCTCGAGGAATTACAAGAATATACTCATTATTATAATCTAAAAACTCGTCCAGATGTGACCTTGATGTACGGGTTTCAGTCGGAACCAACCCCTCTTAATTTAACCAATCTTGCCCGTATTCCAGCCCTATCACATTCTTTAGATACTGAAATAGGCTTTTTAGATCATGTTGATGGAGCATCAGAAGATGCAGCAGCAATAACTGCCATGTCACTCATACTGGGTTGCCGGATCATAGAAAAGCACATCACCCTAGATAGACTTCTAAAAATAGAGGACTATGTCTCTGCGCTAGCCCCCAAAGAATTCAAGGCTTATGTCCATTCAATTAAACGTTCGTTATCCGCCATTGGCAGTAGTGATATAGTACCCACACCACAAGAACTAGAGTATCGCAATAAAGCGGTTAAAAAAATTGTCCTAATCCATGACTTGCCTGCAGGTCACACTCTTCAGACCTCAGATATAACCCTCATTCGCCCGAATATACCATTGGGGATGGAGAATCCTGATCTTGTCATCGGTAAAAAATTAACTACAGCAGTAAAAAAATCTCAGCCCTTAAAACAAAGTGATATTGAGTAATAGAAGTGAAAACCAACCTACCTGCAATAAAAGAACAACGTCTTGTAGCTGCTCTCGCTTGCAGGGCTGGGGGCTCCCGGCTTTTCGGAAAACCCCTTCAAAATTTGGATCAAGGAATCACAATTCTTGATCACATTATTGAAGAAATGAAATCCACAAATGAAATAGACGCCATCGTGCTCGGTATTTCAGAAGGCATAGAAAACCAAATATTTGTAGACGTAGCCAAGCATCATGAGATTAGTTACATACTTGGTGATCAAAAAGATGTGTTAAAGCGCCTAGTACAATGTGGTCGCCATGAAGCAGCCACTGATGTTTTCAGGATTACAAGCGAGTGCCCTTTTACGTCTTGGGAGATGCTTCCTGAAGCTTGGCGAGAGCATAAAAAGAATAATAATGATATTACAGTTACAGAATTTTTGCCTGAGGGTTTGAATTTTGAGATTTATTCTTTAGCTGCGCTTGTAAAGTCTCATCAAAAAGGAAATGACAACGAAAGAAGCGAGTTCTGTTCTGCCTATGCAAGACGTTGTCACGATCAATTTAAGATCCAAGTAATTCCGTGTCAAAAAGACTGGGCGCGTCTTGACATACGGCTAACTGTAGACAATCCAGAGGATTTAATCCTATGCCGCGCGGTATATAAAAACCTAAAGGGCACAAAACCTCATATACCAACAGGGGCAATATTGAAATTTGTCGATCAGCACCCAGAACTCCACAAATTAGTAGAACCCTACGTTGATATGACACCTCTATGGGCTCATTGCCAAAAAGAAGTTCACGACCATGAAAAATAGTAAACTGTCTTTTAAAAAATCACATGAATTCACTAAGCGTATAGAAAGGGTAATTCCTGGGGGAGCACATACCTATTCAAAGGGCAGTGATCAATATCCGGAATTATCATCATCAGGGATAGTCAGAGGTTTAGGAACACACCTTTGGGATGCGGATGGGAATGAAATCATTGACTGGTCTATGGGCTTGGCATCTGTTTCTATTGGGCATGCTACGCCTGATGTTAATCAAGCTGTAATTAACACTCTTTCACAGGGCGTGAACTTATCCAGACCAAGTAGCATTGAGCTTGAAGCAGCAGAAGTATTCCTGGAGACGACAGGAACTGACATGGTGAAATTTGCTCGCCATGGCTCCTCCGTTACCACAGCAGCAGTTAAATTATCCCGTGCCTTTACTGGTAGAAAGATTGTTGCTGTTCCCAAAGAACATCCCTTTTTCTCCTTTGATGACTGGTTTATAGGCGTCACCGCCGCCAATTATGGTATCCCGGATGAACTGAAGAAATTTACGATAACATTTTCCTATAATGATCTTGATTCATTGAAGGCACTATTTACTCAGTACCCCGGTCAAATTGCTTGTGTTCTAATGGAGCCTGTAAAATTTGACCCTCCGAAAGAAGGTTTCTTGGAGGGTATACGAGAGCTTTGCGATCGAAATGGAACCTTGTGGATCCTAGATGAGATGATAACTGGTCTAAAAATGGGAATTCCTGGCGCTTCTAGTTATTACGCCGTAGTTCCAGACCTGAATACTTATGGAAAAGGCTTTGCCAATGGTTTCCCGTTCGCAGCACTAACTGGTCGTTCAGAAATTATGGAACTTGGGGGGATCTCAAGAACGGGTGACCCAAAGTTGTTTCTATTATCCAGTACTCATGGGGCAGAATCTGTAGGATTAGCTGCTATGATGAGCACGATTAAGCTATTTAAACAGAAAAATTACATTTCAAAAATTTGGGATACAGGAATACTCCTAAAAAATAGCCTTTCAAATATTATTGTAGATAAAGGATTAAACGATTATCTCCAAATAAGTGGATATCCTTGTAATATGTTGCTCAATATTTTAGGGCCAGACAAGAAACTCGACTGGACTTTCAGGACCTTATTCATGCAAGAAATGGCTTCTTACGGAATATTATTCCAAGGTGTCTTTATAGTTACACCTAGCCACTCAGAGCGGGATATAAGGTTGACATGCCAGGCCTTTGAAAATGCATGCGATATATATTTAATGGCTTTGGATAATCGGAATGCAAAAAATTTATTAGTAGGTCCAGAAATTAAGCCTGTATTTAGAGCGATTATCTAACGATGACAATATCATCACAAAATTTCCATAAAACCAGCGTTCCGATCTTATATATTAATGAGGATGTATTACTACGGCCTCTAAAAATCGAAGATATTCATCAGAATTATATAGATAGTTTAAACCATCCTCACGTTAGAAAATACCTAGCAGCTCATACGGGGAGTCAATATACCCGTAAAAATGTCACTCAATTTGTACTAGAGAACGATGAGGATCGTAGCGCTATACTGTTTGGATTTTTTGTCCGAGGAAAGCACTCTGGCACCTGTCGATTACATGACATTACACAAAACTGTGCATGGCTAGGTTTGGCTATTTTTGACATATCACTTTGGGGGCAAGGGTGGGGGAACAAAATTATTACTACTGTTAGTAATTATGCGCTACTCCAACTCAATATAGAACAAATCAGAGCCGCAATAGATCCTCTAAATATTGGATCAAAAAGTGCTTTTACAAAATCAGGATTCCATATTCTCCCTGACGAAAAATTGGAAAGAGAGGACGGAGTTCTTACTGATATTTGGCAACGAAGAGGGGATCCGGGGTACTTATGGAATTCAAATTAAATATTGGGCAAATAGCTCAAGGGTGCGCAATCAGCAGTAATACCTTAACGAGCCTGTATTCGTCTCCATACTTCAGCGCCGAAGGAAATGGCGCAACCTCAATCTCTACCTTAGCCGGTGATAAGTTATTTTGCTTTGGTAACATTCTTGGATGGCGAGACAAAACACACAAGCTACACCCGTACCCTACAACTATGTCTGCTCTTCAGGATATAAGTGGGAAAACTGAGATTAATATTCAGGAGCACCTTGAAGGGCGGTTTTTACTGGTTTGGGTTCAAGCGAATGGCAAAACTAATATTTACCGAGATCAATTTGGAAAAATAGACGTCTATCTTCAGCGATCAAACGAAATCGTAACTGCAGCAAGTGATTTGTCGCTTTTACCTGAAAATCCAGCTAGAGACGGGTACGACCAATGCGCATTAGCGCACACACTAACTTATTACGGACATCGACCGCCCAAAAAGCATACCATATATAAATCAGTAACCCGTTTAGGTGTTGGGGAAACTATTTCTATCAATCATAACAATTTCAAAATACACCACAGGCCTATGTATGCCAAAAAACAACAAGAAGACTTTGGTATACATGAAGAGAAAAATTATGTTGATTCTTTTCTGGACCATCTCGAAGCGAGTTCTTCTTCAGATGGCAATGCGATATTCCTCTCCTCGGGATGGGATTCCACTTCGATATTAGCTGGCTTGGTCCATTTACGAGGTCCCCAAAAGGTACGTGGCGTAATCGGGCAAATGAAATATTCGGAACGTAGTGGTATTTGCAACAGATATGAGATCGAACGAGCAAAGAAATTTTCTGAACATTATGGGGTTAAAATCGACATCGTCGATCTCGATCATTTAAATAATGCCCCACAGACTATTAGTGACGCTAAACCTATATTTAAAAAACACAACTTTCAAAGTATTACCGGTCTAAACCACTATTTATTAGCACAAAAAATTAAAGACACTGCATGTGGGGAAGAGACAAGTTATATTGGAGAGATTAGTGATGGTGCTCACAATCTAGGCTTCAGTCAATACGCTACAATTTTCCACCCCTCATACGATTTTCGCGAATATGCAGATAAGATGGCCTCTTATTTATTTGGGCCAACTTTCATAAAACAAATAAAAAATAAATCCTATAACCAAGACCCTATCTTTCAACTATTCAAGTCAAAGGCCGGCGCAACCAATTTTGATGATCCCGACAGCACCTATGGCGGTCAGATGCGCCAAATGCTCACGAGTTTTTTCCTTCGCAATGGGCGGATGCCTTTTTGGTCAATAACGAACTCAAAGCTGTTAAAGCCATCAGGAGCAGAAAAATACACCAGGAACATGCAAGAATGCTATTTTCAAGGCATAGAAAACTCAGTGGAAGAGGAAATTTATTCTTGGTACCTTGATCTTTACAATAGCTTTCACTGGCAAGGATCAACAGTTTTAACAGCCCACATTATGTCCGACCATTTTGGTGCAAAATCTGATATGCCTTATTGGGATGGTCAAATACAAAATTTACTCAAAGTCATGCCTGAAAGTTACGGCAGAGGCTTGGACTTCAAATCGACTAAATACCTTTTAAAATCTATGCTAGGAACCCGTATTCCTTACCCCAAGGACCTACAAACAGGGCCACATTCCTACACTTATGACACTGACCATAACTTTAACCATAACTTTGAGTTACTTTATCACTCATCAATGAGAAACCTCGCCATTGACACTCTAAAAGCCAAACCCTATGAAGAAATTCTCCACCCAGACACATTTAATTTGGGTTATGCTTCTGAATTAGTAGACCGATATATTGTCGGTGAAAAACTTGAAGGATCAGAGCTAAGTGATATTGTTTCCCTGTACCTTATTTGCCAAACAGGCTGGTATAGTTAACGTCAGGGTTTCCATGCATTGCAATCTTCTGATGTGAGTAAACTTATTTTTATTTGGTTAATTACTTTATGCCCCTGAAAAAATACACTCTACTATTTATCTTCCCTCCTAAATGGGCTTTTACGATTTTAATCGCACTAACAAAAATTGGGTTTACTGTAGCATTTTTAGATCGCAAGGGCATGCGGCGCCACCCGCAATGGAAAAATGCAATTGAAAAAAAAATATTGATCCAAATCACTCAACAACCCATGAAGCCATTCCATAGCATGGGAATAGCACAAGCCGAACATATCATTACACAACTCTCTAATACGCGCGAGATAAGATTCCTAAAAAAGGCAACAGATGATAAAAAAGCAGACGTAATACCCAAGCGGTTATTAGCTGAGAAATTTCTAATACTGTTCTACGCTTTAAGTACTGCTAAAAAATTATCACATCAATCGTACGTCGTATCTTTTGAAGCCATCCGTTTAAACCAGCTATGTCAGAAGTGGGGCACAGCAGAAAAAATATCAATCGAGAAAGACGCGATAATTGGCGCAGATTCATCAACTCTGCTCGCTACATTACGCTTAATATCATTAAGCAAGAAAATAATACAAACCATAAATCGATTAATATATCTATGTTATAATATTTTATTTACATCGAAGAAAACAACACCACGAGCACCTCAAAAAATTGCTATATCCCTAGGCTTTCCCTGGCAATTAAAATTTAACGGGCCCAGAGCTTTTCATTTTCTTGTTGATGATCAAGTTTTAAAAAAAGAAGATGTTTTATTTTGTGACGAAATAAACATTAGCAAAAATACATTAAATGAACATAGGAGCCACGGCTGGAATTTTCACGAATACTACCAAAATAGCACATCAATATTATCAAAAAAACAAGTCCTCCTATTAAATTCAGAACTAAAAATAATTTTTAATTTATGGATTAAATCCGCTTTTGCCTCACTTGATGAAATATCTCTTAGTTTAATAATTTTAGGCGATGAATTCATTTCTGCTATTTATCTTAAACAATCTACACACACGAAAGTGTACGTATATACCAATAAGGATTATGCAAACCAATTCGCAAAAAATTTAGCACTCCGTTATGTAGGCATTTCCTCAATTTGGTACCCCTTGTTTATAGGATCACCTGCTATTTTTGATAAGACTGACTCCCCTCATGATAAAAAAGAAATACTATGGTACGGTCAAAATCCCACCCATATGTTCCTCTATTCAAAAGCAGCTGCAGATTCACACATAACTCACAATCAAGGAACTCAACATTACCATTATCACGGACCGATATTCGCTGAATTAATAATAAATAAAATTCTTTCGCACACGACTAACGACACACCAGAAAGTAAAGAACACAGCCTTAAAATATCAGTATTTGACACTACCTATATTAACTCTCAAATTTGCCCCACCAACTACCAACACGCAATAACATTCCTTGAAGATATCTATGACTTGGCCCAAACATTTCCAATGTATGGATTCAATATTAAACCTTCAAAACCAGATAGTTATTTCTTATCGGATACAAGTCTCTGGGCCTCCCCTAAATTAGGAAAAAAAATTGTAGGAAACCGAAAAAAACTATCTACATTACATAATGTTTATCTTTTTTCGGATAATAAAGATCCAATAGAGTTAATAGCTGAATCTGATGTCATAATTACTGATGGACTGTCCTCCCCTACAGCCGACGCCCTTTCCGTTGGGAAGAAAGCTTTCTGGTACGACCCAACACATTCTCATCATGGATATCCTTTTGACCAAGCAGGTTTCGTTGCTCATGGAAGAAATGAATTAAAAAATAAAATTCAGGACTTATTAAACCAACCACACGAAGAATATAAAACCGAATTAAGAAATAATATTTATTTTAAAAACTTCATATCACCACGTATTAACCCCGGCAGCCTTAATAAACTCAGACGCACCATCAAGGAAGAAACTTATTAAGGGTATACATTATTGGGCTCTACCAGATAATGCCAAAGAGAAAAAGTCATTTAAGCTAGGCGAAACTAGACCGAGGAATCAATTATTTGGTAGTAAGAACGACGACTAGGTGTGCGGCTTTATTGAAAAAATTAGTATATTATTATCAACGCTTATGTGAATTAATTGCCCCTGAATTGGACAATGAAACCTTGGCGACGAAATTGATGTCGATAAATGTAACTTTGGGTGTAAGCGTAAAGGTCCTTCAGGTCATCCGAAGTGTGAACTGGTCCTAGAAAAACGGACAGTCTGTTAAGGTGTATCCCACGATGACATAAGGGATAGAGAAATGGCTAGGCGCCGGAACTTCAGCGATCAATTCGAAGCCAAAGCGCTCTTGAGACACTGCGTGGCGATAAGACAATCTAGGAAATCGCAGTCAGGTATCAGGTGCATCTAAACCAAGTGAGCACCTGGAAACGCTAGGCGATAGGCGGGATGACAAATCTGTTTTTATAGGGAAACAAACCGGTAGGGCTGAGCGAAGCCGAGATCAAAGAAGCTACATGCCAGGATCCAGAGGCTGACCATCGAGAATGATTTTTTAGCGCAAGGGCACAAGAAATGAGCCTGGCTAAGAAGAGAGGAATGATCTGCCGCGATCATCCGGATTTGAGCACCCGTCGGCAATACAAACTCGTGCGTTTGAGCCGCTCCGCCATTTATTACAACCCCGTAGGGATTGATGCAGACACGCTGACGGTGATGAAGGCCGGCGACCAGGTCTTCACCGGATATCTGTTCTTCGGCAGTCGTCAGATCGCGACCAGTTTGCGCCGAAGGGGGTGTCGATATCACCCCGCGTCCCAGCGCTTGATGCGTCTGATGGGACTGCAAGAGCGGATCTACTAACGGCCAAGAACCAGCCAGCAGCACCCGCAGCACCGTATTTAACCCTATCTATTCAGGAAACTGGAGATCGACCAGCTCTACCAAGTCCGGGTGTAGGATATCACGTTTATACCGGTCAAACATGGCTTCTTGTATCTGGTGGCGATCATTGACTGGCACAGTCGCATGATTCTGAGTTGGCTTATCAAACACCATGCATGCCGAATTTTGCGTCGAAGCTTTGCAAGAGGCAGCCTATCTGGAAGAACTCACCGACGGCTTCAGGGCCAGACGCGTGATCAAAAACTGGATAAACTTCCGACCCCATTCAGCACCTGAACATCAGACACTCGGCGAAGCATATTGGTAAGCAGAGCAAACAAAACTGGCGGTATAAAACCTAAACCGGATAGACCTTACAAACACCACTAAACAGTCCGGAATAAATAACCCGAAGCTCTTTGCGGACAAGAAAAATCATATCAATGGCATTGATAATTTCTGGCACTAGGCGAAATGAAAGACGCAAAAATAGAACCAGATCAAAATGGGTTACGTCTACTAGTTTCATAAGGGCGTCAAAATTGGCGTTATGATAATTCGCTGTATCGCTATCGCCCTAATATGGTAGATTTACGGCGGTTAACCTCTAGCTGTTATGGGCCTGTTAATTTGTTGCAAAGGTGTTTATCTACTTAAGGGTGGGAAGATTTCACGAAAAATATGATCTGGTTTTCACAAGTATAGGATCCTTCCTCTTCTGTGTTTCCAAGAGCCCAAGAGTAAATTACTAGCTTTCATATCTTTTTAAGGCTCCTATCACGCGTCACTAACTGCACCCAAATATGGAACTATATCGTTGCACCAGTACTACCAAAAATTAAACCTCTTGTTTTATGAGTTATGACATACCGTGAAATAACAGCTATTTATATTTTCCTATTTATCACCAACTTCTCCATCACACATTAAGGTACGTTACTTTCTATGAAAATTGAAAATGGAATTATTTGGGTTTCTGGATATTCAGCTTCTGGAAAAACTACAATCGGCAGGAAAGTTGAGAATAAGCTCAAAGAGCATGGATATTCCTGTATTTTCCTAGACGGAGACGATTTGCGCGCAATTCTTGCAAATAAATGGGGGTATAATAAAAGTGACAGAGTCGAATTAGCGAAAGTATATTTTCACCTGTCAAGTCACCTAGCCGCACAAGGCTTTATAGTTATAATTTCAGCGGTAGCAATGTATGATGAAGTAAGGATCTGGCTGAAAGAGAATGTATCTCATTCAATTGAAGTCTTTCTAGATGTCCCTGATAAAGAACGACGGCGTAGAGATGGCCTTACTAAGGGTATTTATACGGATAACACTGATTTTGAAAGCCTCTATGATTTTCCACAGAGTCCAGATTTAACCATAGAAAATCACGGGGATATTAATCCCGAGTTAGCTGCTTCCCAGATTGTAGATCATTTTCTATCCCTAGATGAACAAATTACATCAGACCGAGGACGGAAAAAGCATTGGAATAGTTATTATTCGCAAAAAGATGCTCCTAATACTCCATCGGCATTCGCCCTGCATGTAAATTCACAACTTACTTCAAGGAGTAAGATCCTTGAAATTGGCTGTGGGAATGGTCGAGATGCGTCTTTTTTTGCAGATAGTGGGCATAACGTTTTTGCTTTGGATGCATCTGAAGCAGCTATTGATTATTGTCTTCATAATTATTCAGGGCAGAATATCAATTTTTCTACTGGCACAATAAACCTGTTATCAAAAGATAAAAACACTCAGTTTGATGTAATTTTCAGTAGATTCTGTCTTCATGCAATGACCCTTTCTGAAGAAATAGAGTTTTGGGATATTGCGGCTAAATTACTGTCAAAGAATGGAAGTGTATTTATTGAGTGCAGATCAATAAATGACCCCCTTGCCCGAGAAGGCGAGGTATTAAGTCCTACAGAACGAATAGCGGGGCATTACCGTCGCTTCATCGTTTTAGATGAGCTAACACAAAGAGTTAAAAATACTGGATTACAAATCACTCAATCAATTGAGAGTGACGGACTGGCAAAGTACAAAGATGAAAATCCTGTCATCATTAGACTAACTGCCCATAAGAGCTAAAGGAGAAGAACAATCCTACATCACCCAGAACAAGTAAATGCAACTTTATAAAGTTCTCTAAAAAATGAAATCGAAATTTAAAAATTTTGCAACAGATTGGCTACTCCCACCTGGGATAAAACGGCTTATAAGCCCATCCGGTCAACGCATTTCCACTCAAAAATTTTGGACGAATGAATCATTTGAAATCCCTCATTTCGAAAAACAATATTTCAAAGACTTGGGTGGCCATCAACAAACCATAACAAGAGGCGACGATACACGTAGTTGCTTAACCACTTCAGGTGAAACCCTTCTCTCATTACCATTGGGCAACAGAGCCACACATTTACAAATTGGTGTAACTGCTGACAATTGGCAGCCAAACAGTGTATTGAAAATAACAATCGGCGATTATACTGTTGAACAAACGCACCTTAAATCGATACACTGGCAATCACAAAAAGGAAGGTGGCTAGATTTACGCCTCCCAGTACCCCCAAAAGCCACAAAAATTATTATTCAATGCAATGAGGTCATCCATATAACAATGCCGAGATGGGTAAATATCAAAGGTCGTACCCCCCCCCCTCAGGCTAAAGAGATCAAGCACATTCTCATTCTAGTATTAGACGGAGGATGTAAACGAATACTAGGCAAAGCTCACCCTACTTTACATGGAGTAGAGTTAACGCCAAACATTAATCATTTTTTTAAAAATGGCTTTAAAGCAAATAATTGTTTTTCGTCTAGCGAATGGACCTTCCCGTCTGTAACCAGTTTTTTTACAGGATTACGAACATCCCGTCACCATGCATTTCACCCCACTAGAAATTATAAACTACCTTTAAACAATCTCCTTTTGGCAGAAACATTTCAAAGCAATGGATTTCATACCACATGTTATTCCGCAGCGAACCGTGTCACACCAAGCTACGGATTCAATAGGGGATTTGATCGTTTTGTATATAATTGGGCTTTAGAGGGTAGAACTGAAAATAACTACGATACCAGTAAATGGATTTCCGATGTTATTGGACAACTCTCAACACATCGCCATGATAGAACGTTCACTTATTTACAACTGCCAGACCCCCATCCACCATGGAACATTCCGCCACTATCACGAAGCTATAATTTAAGCAGAGAAGGATCATCAACTGGGTTAGATTTTTTTGAAATAAAAAACCATCCCAATATCTTTTCTCAGAGTAAACAGCTTGAACAACTCCGTGTACATGACTTAGACCGTGAACTTGGTTCACTTTTCTCGTTTATTGAAAAGAACATTCCTGACAACACTCTGGTAGTGCTAACCGCCGACCATGGAAGTGCTTGGGAAGCGTTTAGACCAAGTCACAAAATGGTTTCAGAGCCCACGCTGGTAGATGATCGAGTTAAGATCGACTTTTTCATTAAAGGGCCTGGCATACCTAATATAGATTATACCGAACTGTGCTCGCCCAATATTGATTTGCGACCAACGTTACATAATCTAATGGGTTTTTCTAACGAAGAATCATTCGATGGGATTGATATACTATCGAACCATACGCCGAGGAAGTGTGTAATCTCTGAAAGTGTATACAATGGAATTTATGAAATTTCTGCCCGAAATACTAACCACTGCCTTATAAAACAATTTTCATTTGACGATGCCAAACTTAAAATTGCAGGCTCAGAAATTTATTCCAACACATTCCGCGCAGGAGCTACAGATTATAGTGAACCACTTGACACCACTGACATTGAGCTTGAGACAGCTATAAGAGAACACATCGAAAGCCCAACTTTCTTTTCTCATAGTTAATAACCCACATCTCAAAAAGAATATTATAAATTACGCTTATACTTTGAAGGGCCCTAATTTATGTGTAACTTATTGATTTCCGAAATAAAAGATTGGATTTATTCCATCAGCCGTTCAATACCAGGCCAATCTGGATTCTGGATCAGAAAAAAATTACTCCAATATTCTGGCTTAAAGTTTGGTGATAATACGGGAATTAATGTTGGTTTTTTCATTTCGGGTATCCCAAACATCACGTTAGGAAACAACGTTTCTTTTGGTCGAAACTGCTGCTTAGAATCCTCCAAGGGCGTCATTAAAATTGGAAACAACTGCGCACTAAACCACAACGTCACATTATCTTCTGACTTTGGGGAGATTATAATTGATAGTGGGGCGCTTATCGGCCCGAATACATTTATCAGCTCCTCAAACCACATTATTAAAGGGAGAAGGGAAATTAGAGAACAAGGGCACAAGAAAGGTAACGTACGAATAGGAACTGAAACTTGGATAGGAGCAAATGTAACAATTCTTTCTGGAGCAAAAATAGGTGAAGGAGCCGTTATTGCAGCTGGTTCTCTTGTTCGCGGAAGAATACCTCCCTTCGCAATAGCCGCGGGCATCCCCGCGGTAGTTAAGAAATATCGTTAAGACTCAATTTAAGTACCTCCTAAAATGAACTCTCTTAATCAAACCAAAGCCCATCACAAAACCAATTTTGACTGGTTATTTCTCGTCAGCTCAAATACTTCGCGCATCCGCGAGAGTGATGTCCAAGACTTATTTGAGGCATATACCCATCATACAGAAAGCCCAATAACAGCCTTCATTAACTTATTAGGGACTCTTTCTGTCATAAACCATGCCCACCCATTATGGTGGGCAACAGATATAGCTTCTCGTAACCGAATTAATGCACTAACAATAACTGAAGCAGATAACTGGATCACTATTTCCAAAATATTATCTTTTGCAGAAAAACAACAATTCGGTATAAGGATTTCATCAAACGCCCCCCCTTTACTAGCGAGAGCCACATATATTTATGCCAAGGAAAAGGGCATATCGACGGAATATAAATCTATAAACATGAGTATAAAACGCTTAGGGCAAATACAAAAATTACTTAAAGAATCCCTACGCTCTACTAAGTGGATTTTGATGACTAAGCTACTTTACGGTCACTATACTCCTTCAAAAAAACCTGTACACATAATAAAAAGTTTCACTTATAAATCCGCATTCCAAAAAAAAGAAAAATACAATGATCCGTTTTTTGGAACCCTGTCATATCACATTGAAAATATGAATAAAAATTCTATAACTATTATTCAAGGCTTTTCTGATAGACTAGATTGTTATGCCCTCATTTCCCCTAATCAAAGAGGAAAAATTATTCCTTTTGAAATATTTCAAAGTATACTAGACCCTATAACACATTTATTTTCTGTTGTTTTTACGGGAATTTTTAACCCGCTAAAGTTTCCGAGAAAACTCTACCTACAACAAGAACTCTTACCCAGCCCCAACACGTCTTTAACCAAAATCAACTGGGCACCATTGGCCCAAGTCGCCCTTGAGGATGCAATCTGGACCATACAATTACCCCAACTTATGGCCGAAGTGGCGGGTCGACGAATTGCGTCTAGATATAACATAGAGAGCTTATTAATGACCTGTGAAGCAAACCCTTGGGAGTTCATGTTCATCAAAGGATTGAGAAGTGTTACCGCTAATTTATCCATAAAAGGATATCAACATTCAGTCGTCCCGCCAGCAGCACTCGGAATGTTTACGACTAAAGAAGAACAAACACTCAGGCCATCACCAGATATAATTTTCACCACAGGAATAGCCCCAATGCGTATGCTTGAACGCTATGGCAACGGGAACCGCGGAAGAACTCGCCCGGCTTGCGCTTTGAGATATGAGTACCTCTTTAAATCCCCTCCTAAAAAGCACAGACAACAGCCAATCAAAAAAATACTTGTCGCCCTAGAAGGTCTGATAGAAGTGGCAGACTTAGTAACATACCTCTTTAAGGAAGCGCCAAAGAACCCAACGGTTAATTTTATTATCAGAAGTCATCCCGTACTTCCACTAAAACAAATTCTTACCCATTTACAGTTTTCCAACCAAATTCCTGATAATATTATGATAAGTAATTATATTTCAGTAGAAGAAGATTTACAAAATTGCGATGCGGTTCTTTATTGGGGAACAACTGTCTCACTTGAATCTATACTATATGGAAAACCAATAATTCACTTCAGTAAAGGCGGAATATTTAACTACGACCCACTTGTTGAGTTGAAAAATTTCAAGCTTTGCACGGACTCACACAAACCCCTTAAAGAGTCTATTACAACACTAGATTCTTGGTCTCAAAAAATCTTTGAACGAGAGAAGTCTGCTGCTCAAAAATATGTTTATGACTACTTTCACCCCGTCAACACAGAAACGATGTCTCTTTTCATGCATTAACACCCAAGCGCATCGCAAATATTCAAATGTATATCCTCCTGAGGTCCCCTAAAGTAAAGCGTTTGAATTTTCTTGAATCAGAACATGAAGAGCTTATCGCAATAAAAATTCTGGATATAGCCATTTTTAAATTAACTCAGAGGAGTAATTTCTAAAGCTAGAGCATCGGGCCTTTAAATAGACTCTTATGGGATTCCCTTTTTTGGCAAGAGTTATTCAGGGGGGATCTTCGCAGTCGGATTATTGGGTATGCGCTCTCGAGGCATTCTCGCCGTCCCGCGGCCCGCTTATTTGGGGTGAGCGAGAGTTATGCCATCAAGGCTTTACAGCCGGTTGAGCAGTCAGGGGGACTCTCATGGCTCACAACCTTGTCGTAACCCCTCGGGCAGTGGTAAGCTCTCCCTACGATGATTTTTTTTGACAACTGTTGTTGAGGAACGCCCAGAGATCACCATGCCTGAGCTGGTCGCCTGTCTGAAGGAACCCCATAGAATTCGGGCTTGGCCAGCCTCTTTGTCCCGGCTTTTACGCATACTGGGCTTCAGCTATAAAAAAACACTGATGGCCAAGGAACAAGAACGCGCAGAAGCCCATAAACAGCGACATATCAGGGTTGCACAACGACAGCTGCGCATGCGACTTAAACCGCATCGATTGATTTTTATTAATGAGACCTCGATCAACACCAAGATGATACGGTTACGGGGGCGGTCACTGCGGGGGACACGCTTGTATTCAACAGCCCTTTTGGGCATTGGAAGACGCAACCCCTCATCACCGTGCTTCGTTGTAATCGCCTGATCGCCTCTTGGGTTCTCAAATGCCCGATGAACAGAAAGACCTTTGATACTTATATCGAAACCCAGTTGGCACCAACCCTGCAACGAGGAGGTGCCGTGATCATTGACAACTTAAGCCTCACAAAAGTGAAAATACTGCTGAAATCCCTAGGGCATGGCTCCTCTTCTTACCACCCTATAGTCCCGATCTCAGCCCAATCAAAAACCGACTCTTCGAAAAAATGATCTTCTTCAAAGAGTTGGGCTGGAGCATTCTAAGAAATAGCAACGAAATTACAGCTAAAACTGATTGATGTTATGGTCTATTGCTAGGTCGTAGATTCCATTAGAGACTTTACTAAAACTATTTCCAAAACTTAAACTATTACAGGAAATATTTTATCGAATAAACTATTGTTAAAAAAATAATATTTGGAATTTTCCCGCAAAATAGCCCTTAAGTTGCTCAAATTTCAATACGATATTTACGCTTAATATTTTTTGACAGCTTACAGTTATTTAACTAGGATCGGCGGGTAATATGGACGCCAAAGATGAAGCTATCTTAACCCTGATGAATAAGTATCTTTCCGACCGTAAAATAAATCACTTCCCGCTCCAAACAACGATCACTTATGTTAGTCGGTTCTTCAATCCATATCCTCAAAAAACACCAACTTTTATAATTGGCACATAATTTAAAAGGGCTAACTACAATATGAAAAGCCAAATCTATACCTGTGGCATCATTGGTTTTGGCTACATGGGTGAAATCAGAAAAAGGGTCGCAGATCAATTTGACGAACTAAACGTGATTGGAGTTAGCGAAGTATCAGCTGAAAAAAGAGCACGGATAAAGGGTTGCCCTGCATTCGAAACTTACGAAGAACTAATGGAACTTGATCCAGATATTCTTTTTGTCTGCACACCAAACGTGTACTCACCAGAATTATGTATTCGCAGCATGCAGGCAGGTAAGCATGTTTTCTGTGAGAAGCCTCCGGGGCGAAATCTACAAGACATTCAAAACATAGTTAATGCTCAGCTTCCAGGCACTAAGTTAATGTTTGGGTTCAATCATAGATTCCACCCTGCTGTCCTAAAAGCCAAGGCCGTGATTGATGCTGGGCGCCTGGGTAATGTAATATCTCTAAGAGGCATTTACGGTAAATCAGGCGGACAGGATTTCAAATCATCATGGAGAAACGAAAAAGATATATCTGGAGGTGGAATACTTTTAGACCAAGGCATCCACATGCTTGATATCTTCAGATTTCTTGGCGGTGATTTCCCTGTCGTAAAATGCATAACAAGCAAATCATATTGGAACTTTCCAGTAGAGGATAATGCTTGCGTAATACTTATGAATGAACAAGGGAAACTGGCTTCGCTCCATTCCTCCGCAACTCTCTGGAAGCATACCTTTAGATTTGATGTGACCCTTGAAGAGGGATACCTTTCTGTACAAGGCTTACTTTCAAAAAGTGGTAGCTATGGACGTGAACAGATTATCATCGCAAGAAGGCAGTTTGAAAACGAAACAGAAGCAGTTGGTAATCCAGCCGAAGAACTAACTTACTTTGATAAAGACCTTTCTTGGGAGCTTGAAATGAAGGAATTTATTTCCTGCATTAGCGAAAATAAAGAAGTTACAATAAGCTCAGCTTATGATGCATTAAAAGTTATGGAAATCATTGATACAGCTTATAAAGATGCCGGGACAGAAAAGGCTGAAGTATAATGAGAAGTATTTTACTAACCAATAGTTACGATAAATCTGATATAAAACCCACTATACTTATACAGGAATATCAAAAGCTTCTCACACAAGATATTCAAGATTTCTTTAAAAAACCTACACGCAAAAATCAAGCTTGTAACGCCTGTAATGCACCAACAACAGAACCAGCATTTTCACGGCTAAAACTACAATATAATGAGTGCTTAAGTTGCGGATCGCTTCAAGTCGATGATAGACCAACAACAGAGCAGCTATCAGCATTCATAAAGTATTCAAAAGCTATACCTTATTGGAATGAAAAATTAGCTACTTCGACGGCACCTGAGCGCTTCAAACACATTATTCAGCCTCGTTTAGATTGGATTGCTCAAGGCATCAGTGAGTACAAAAATGCTTCATCCAAAATAGGAATTATTGATGCGCAGCCTGATTACACTGAAGCACTAAAAGCACTTCCAAACCTATTCTCTCCTCAAAACATTCACTCCCTTCATTCCCCTGATAAAAACTCCATATCAATTTCATCCCTAAAAGGAAATTGTCTTGATGCCTGCCTTGCTTTTGAAAGTTTTGATGCCAGTTTACATCCTCGCGATGATTTAGGAAAAGTAGCTAAAGCTCTTAATAAAGGAGGCCTCTTGTTCATAACGTCAATACTAGGCTCTGGATTTGATATCCGGGTCCTGAGAGAGAGATGTGAAAGCATCCTTCCTCCGGACAGGATGAACCTATTTACGGTCGAGGGTTGGAAAATCCTTCTTCAAGATTCAGGTTTTGAAGTATTAGAATTCAGTACTCCTGGCTCGTTCGACACCAACAATGTTAAAAGTGAAATCAACACCAATAAAGAGTTCTTACAGGACAAATTTGTAAGCTATCTTTTTAGTAATAGAGAACAAAAAGACCTCGACGCATTTCAGAACTTCTTACAGGAAGCCTTATTAAGCTCCTACGGACGAATTCTAGCGCGAAAAGTCTAAACTTAATAAAAGAAAGGGTTAGCATATGCAATTTGTCAACCGTTACATCGAAGATGCAATCGACATTTTAAAAAAAATAGACCAGTCACAAGTGGAAAAGATGATCCAAATTCTTCTCGACACTAGAGAAAATAAAGGACGCCTATTCCTTATTGGTGTTGGTGGGAGTGCGGCAAATTGTTCTCATGCGGTTAATGATTTCCGTAAACTTGCAGGCATCGAGACCTATAGCCCTGTCGATAATGTTGCTGAACTTACAGCCCGTACCAATGATGAAGGCTGGGAAACAGTTTTCTCATCTTGGTTAGAAACCAGCCACATCAATAGTAAAGACGTTGTAATGGTCTTCTCAGTTGGTGGTGGCAGTAAAGAAAAGAATGTCAGCGCAAATATCGTTCATGCCTTAGACAAAGCCAAAGAAGTGAACGCAAGAGTAATGGGCATAGTGGGTAGAGACGGCGGCCACACAGCAAGGGTAGCTGATGCTTGTGTCATTGTTCCAACAGTAAACCCGGACACGATCACTCCACACGCAGAAGCATTCCAAGGCGTCATCTGGCATCTTATAGTTGCGGATCCGCGCTTGATGCAGATTAAGAACAAATGGGAATCTCTCGCAGTTTAATAAGCGCGCTAATATTAGGAATAACACTCATGGCCATTTTCATTGATACTGGCAAGATCGAAGACATTAAAGAATTCCACCGAATGGGTATCATTCGGGGGGTGACGACTAACCCAACAATCCTCTTGAAAGAGGGGGTAACCGGGGGTTGGGACGGTATAAAGGAGCGCATGACTGAGATTGCAGCTATTATCAATCCTTTGCCTCTATCTGTTGAAGTCACAACAAATGACCCAGATGGGATGATCGCAGAAGCAAAAGAGTTATCAGCCTTGGCTGATAATATTAATATCAAAATTACTATACATGGACCTGAAGGTGAAATTGAAAACCTGCAAGTTATTCATGAATTAGAAAACGTTCATGATATTCGTGTTAATGTAACTGCTATGATGAGTGCGCAGCAGTGTTTCCTCGCAGCCATGGCGGGGGCCAGTTATGTTTCAATATTTGGGGGGCGCGTCAACAACATGGGATATGATTCCTGTGACGAGATTGCACGCCTCCGTCGTCTTCTAGATAAATTTGAATTAAAATCAGAGATTATTGTCGGCTCAACTCGCGAAGTTCTCAACATTATAGAATGGCTTGATTCCGGAGCTCATATTGTTACGGCAACACCTTCCTTGATCAAAGGCATGATTGTTCACCCATACACAAAAGAAACCGTCCAAATGTTCTTAAGAGACGGCGCAAAACTAAGGAAATAATCAGCTATGTGCCTGACGAACCGCCGTAAAGAATTGAAGCATGCTTTACGCACTCGAAAACGAGTACTAGCTGCTTGGACTTCGCTTTCTCACCCCTCAATTACAGAGATCTTCACGCGAGCTGATGTCGATTTCGTAGGCATCGACATTGAACATAGCACCATTTCTCTAGAGCAATCTCGAGATATTATTGCAACCAGCCAGGCTGGGGGGAGTTTATGCTTACCCCGGATTGCATCTCACGACATGGAGTCAATAAAACGATTACTGGATTCTGGTGCTGACGGGATTATAGCCCCGATGGTTTCAAACGTAGAAGAAGCACAACAACTCATCGATTGGATTAAGTTTTCCCCTCGTGGAAAGCGGAGTTTTGGTGTCGCTCGTGCACACGGCTATGGATTCGATTTTCAAGAATACACTTCAAGTTGGAATGATGTTTCATCTTTTATCGTTCAAATTGAAAATGTCGAAGGCATCAATAACATCGATGAAATTGCCCGATTAAACGAAGTTGATGGTTGTATGGCAGGACCATATGATCTTTCGGGTTCCCTCGGCGTTCCTGGGCAAATAGATAGCCCTGAAGTTAAGGCCGCCTGTCAGAAGGTAATTGATGCATGCAAAGCAGCTGGAAAGGCGTGTGGGACACAAATTGTAAGCCCAACAGTTGAAAACGTAACCGAAGCTTTCGAGGCAGGATTTACTTTTATTGTGCTTTCTTCTGACGTCTTTTTGCTTTGGAAATGGGCCGAACAACAACAAGCCTTAGTCAAGCAAGTTCGCGCTAATTAAATCTCATGCAACAAATCCTAACAACAATTTTTCTGGACCTTGATGGTACACTAATTGAATCCGTAGGGATAAAGGATCGTGCTTTTCATGAGCTTTTTTCCGACATGCCGGAATTTTTACCCGCCATTATGGACTATCATCTATCTCATAATGCGACAGTACGGTTTGATAAGTTTAAGTACATCTACAAGAACATACTTAAAACAAATTTATCACCAGAAGCTGAAGAAAATTTAGCGACACGTTTCAGTAAAATTGTTGTAAATAAAATACTCGCTACGGAAAACACACCCGGTGCGGATGCCTTTTTAAATTACTTTGTAGATCGTGTTCAACTCGTTCTTATATCCGTCACCCCAGACCAAGAGCTTGAAAAAATAGTACAAGGCAGAGGTCTTTCCAATTACTTCCATACAGTTTATGGAGCAAGCTGGAAAAAAGATGATGCAATGCGTCATTTTATGGAATTAAACAACGTTAAATCTGAAAGTTGTGCCTTCGTAGGTGATACCGCCGAAGATTATTCCTATGCACAAAAGGTCTCTATCCAATTTGTGGGGCGTGATAGCGGGAAAACTTTCCCCCAGAAACCGGATCATTTATACAAAGATATGAATGATATTACGATTCTTCTTCAGAAAAAATACGATCTAGAAGCGAGACAAGCAGAAAAATGAGTAATTATCTTGAAGGCCTCTTTAATCTCAAGGGGAAAACCGCTGCCGTGATTGGGGGGGGAGGGCATCTCTGTGGAGAAATGGCTCGAGCATTTGGTCGCGCAGGGGTATCCGTCGCTGTTCTGGATCTCCGCCTTTCAAAGGCGGAAGATGTTGCTGAACAAATAAAAGCGGAAGGCGGCAAAGCACTTGCTTTGGAAATTGATGCCACTGACGGAGAATCTCACAAAGTTAACCTCGCAAAAATTATTGAACAATTCGGCCAAGTTGACATTCTTATCAATGGTGCGGGAATTAATGCGCCGACACCTGTATTAGATATTCCGAAACAAGAATATCTTGATATTATTGACTCACATTTTGGGTCTACTCTCATTGGTTCGCAAATTTTTGGTACCCATATGCTGGATAATGGGAAGGGGTCGATAATCAACCTTTCTTCTGCCTCTGCAAACCCTCCTCTTTCGAAAGCCTTTAGCTATTCAGCCGCCAAAGCTGCAGTGTTAAACATAACAAAAAACCTTGCACGCGAGTGGGGGCAAAAAGGAGTTAGGGTAAATGCGCTTCGTCCAGGTTTTTTCCCTACTGAATGGAGCCAAGAGCATTTCATCGATGAGGCAAGAGAGAAAGCTATCCATGGACACACGCCGATGGCGCGTTATGGACAACCAAATGAACTCGTCGGCGCGGTACTTTGGCTGGCTTCTGATGCTGCCGGTTTTGTTACAGGCGCAGAGATTGCCGTTGATGGTGGTTTCTCATGTATGACAATATAATCACTTACTATTCCCAACACTTGGAAAAAAAATGACTTTAAGAACAGCGATTGTCACAGGCGGATCAAAAGGAATTGGTTTTTCTATTTCCAAAAAATTTTTACAAGCTGGGTGGCGTGTCCTTAGTTGTGCAAGAACTGCAAGCGATGAACTAAAGAGTCTTCAAGCAGAAAATCCAAGCATCAAGTTCCATACTATGGATGTGCAAAAAAGAGATGATCACACTAAGGCAATCGAAGAAGCCTTAACTTGGTCAGGATCGTTCAATACATATATAAATTGTGCAGGTTTTTCACAATGGAAAAAACTTGAAGATTATGATGATTTATTTCTCAATCGTATTTTCGACACCAATATAAAAGGTGTAATATGGGGTTGCCAGGCGGCTGCTGTTCATTTATCGAATGAAGGCACGATCATCAACATCTCCAGCTTAGCTGGCAAACGAGGTAGTGCTCAAAACGGCGCTTATTGTGCATCAAAGTTTGCCGTAAATGGCATCACTCAATCTTTAGCAAAAGAACTCGGGCCAAAAAATATTCGCGTAAATGCTGTGTGTCCCGTGTACGTTAAAACACCTAGTGTTCTCGAAGCTCTAGAAGATGATATCTCTCCCGCACAGGGAAAAAATGTCGATTGTTACCTTGAAGAATTCACTCATCAACAAACCGCATTGAAGCGATTACCTACAGGAGAAGAGGTTGGATCGACTTGTGTATTCCTTGCTTCAAGCGAGGCGTCTGCGATTACCGGTCAATGCATCAATGTCGATTGCGGTGTCCTCCCCCAATAAAATTCGGACTCTTATGCCAATAAGGATTTCCTGATTATGTCACAACGTAAAGTGATAGCTGTAATACCGGCTCGGATGGGCTCATCACGTTTCCCAGGGAAACCCCTCGCCCAAATTCTTGACTTACCGATGATAGAGCATGTACGCCGTAGAGTAATGCTGTGTAAAGCCATCGATGAGGTCGTCGTTGCGACATGCGACCAAGAAATTGTTGATACGGTCCGGGAAGCAGGTGGGAAAGCAGTAATGACTGCCGATAGTCATGAACGTTGTACTGACCGTGTTGCAGAAGCCATGCAGGAGCTTAATGGGGATATCGTGGTTATCGTGCAAGGTGATGAGCCTTTGTTAATGCCAATAGCACTAAATCATCTGGTAAATCCATTCACACAAGATCCAACGATTAACTGCGTAAATCTGATTTCAAAAATTACAACACCGGAAGATTTGGCAGATGTTGATATTGTCAAAGCAATACTTGCAGAAACAGGAGATGTTATGTACTTCACAAGAGCAGCTGCACCATATCAGCGTGTTGAAGGTCAACGCCCCATGTTTCGGCAAACAGGGTTATCCGCATTTAGCCACTCATTTTTAACAGAATTTACAGCGCTAACTCCTACCCAATTGGAAATTATTGAATCCGTCGATTTCCTGAGGATTTTAGGGCATGGTTACAAGATACGCGCAAGTATCTATGGCAATCGCACAATCGGAGTTGACCGTCCAGACGACGTTCTTACTGTTGAGAATGAGATTCGAGATAACCCGGAACAATCCGAAATTTATAACCGAATCATGGTTCTATAACAAATGAACGCACGACCATCTCTTAAAAAAATAGCTGTCGCGTCTAGGACTTTCTCGCAACACCCAACCCTGAGAAAAGAGCTTCTAGAAAAATATCCCCAGGCTAAATTCAATGATGCCGGGATCAGTCTTAAGGGTAAGGGTTTAATCGATTACTTAGAAGATGCTGATGGTGCAATTCTTGCGCTTGAACCAATTGATAATGATATATTATCAGCCTTACCTAATTTAAAGGTGATTGGAAAGTTTGGCGTCGGCTTTGATAAAATTGATCTCCAAGCCCTTATTAATCACAAAGTTCATCTTGGATGGACTGGTGGTGTCAACAAACGAGCAGTATCAGAACTTGCACTATGCATGATGATTTCACTTTTGCGACATGTTGATATTTCAGGACGAGAAATTCGTTCTGGAGACTGGAAATTACGACCAGGTCGTGAATTGAGTTCTCAAACTGTTGGTATTATTGGGTGTGGACATGTTGGAAAAGATCTCGTTTACCTTCTAAAGGCTTTTGGCTGTCGGATATTGGTGACTGATATAAATCCTGATCATGATTTTTACACACACCATAAAATTACTCACGTTGACCTCGATACTCTTGTAAAATCAGCAGACATCATTAGCCTGCACACACCGTTAAATGAGAATACACGGAACCTAATTTCTGCCGAGAAGCTCAAATTAATGAAAGAAAGCTCTATATTAATAAATACAGCTCGGGGCGGGCTTGTCGATGAAGATGCCCTCAAAATTTCTCTTCAGAGAAACCAGATAGCTGGAGCGGCTTTCGATGTTTTCGCCAGTGAGCCACCAGAAGATATAGAACTACTACAATTGAGTAATTTCCTTGTAACGCCACATATCGGTGGTAGTGCCGCTGATGCTATATTGGCAATGGGCCGTGGTGCGATTGATGGATTAGAGAATAATAGAGTACCCGAAATTGGGGTTTACCCAGTATGATTGACTTCTGCCCTGCCTGTGGAAATCCCTCATTAAATAATCAGCAAAAGTATATGGGGAAAAGTGATTTTTTCTTGCCGGACACTATTCTGAATTGCACTCATTGCGGGTTAGGTATTGCTAGTCCAATGCCAAGCTCTTTAGAGTTAAATATGTACTACGCTGGTCAATATTGGACAGATCCAGGCCTCCCATTCACTCCTAGCTACTACCCCACAACCTATACCTTAGCCCTGTCTCGCTGGAAACAACTCACCCCCCTTATTGAAAAATCACCTGAAAGTGCTCATGGTTTAAAGATATTAGATATTGGATCTGGACATTCTTTTTTTGGTACTATCGCCTCAGAATCATCGATCATGATGGGCGGCGGTTATTATGCCGTTGAGCCTGATAATAACTATCGAGAAATCGCCAAAAAAAATTGGAAAAGTACTGACTGCAGTTCTTTTTTTTATAATTCCTTGGATGAAGTCTGTGATCAATTTGATTTAATAACAATCTCACACGTACTTGAACACGTAACAGACCCTATTGATTTTATAAAGAATATTACAACTTATTTAAAACCAGATGGGATACTTTTTATCGAAATTCCACATAGAGATGATCGTTTTAAAAAAAATGTATTCCCACACCTTCTTTTCTTTACAAAAGATGCTTTAAATGAATTGCTAATTTCCTGTGATCTTTTACCAATTTCAATAGAAATCAGAGGGGTTGATGCTTCTTCTTCGGTCCTATCTCAATACGGGAAAGGCCTCCGACATTATCTTCCGAAAATTTGGCAACGCGTAGGGAGATATTTTCCTAATTCATTAAATCTAATATTTTACAATTGGTTACTAGCTCCCGAACTACAACACCCTCAAGGGACATGGCTTAGAGGAATAGCAAAAAGGAAGGTTTCTCTTTTTGAAGACTGATTTTCTTAAAATCGCTTACGTCATTCCGACAAAAGACCGTCCTAATGATCTACAAGTATTACTCAATAGCTTTGAAAAACAGAGTGTCCCGCCAGAGCAAATTGTTATATGTGACGGATCATCACCCTCAATAGAGGGCCTTTGCAAGAAGCACCCTAAGCTCCCAATCACATATGTTCGCTGTTTCCCTCCTTCATTATCCAAACAACGCAATGCTGGAATGGCCGCGGTCAAACCAAATATTACTATTGCTGGCTATCTGGATGATGACATTGAGTTAGCACCAGATGCTAATGAAAGAATGCTCTCCTTCTGGCAGACCACGTCTAAGGATACTGGTGGCGCATCTCTAGGGGTGGTCAATCAACCGATACCTGTCAGAAAAAAATTGTATAGTTTTTTCGGCATCGACGGCTCTGACCCAGGAAAAGTACTAACCTCTGGCTTCGCCACATCGATTCCATACCCTGCTCAAACAATTGAAACACAATGGCTTTATGGCGGTGCTACTCTATGGAAAAGGGAGATATTTGAAAAAATACAATATGATGAGTGGTATATAGGACACGGTTATTTGGAAGATCTCGATTATAGCTACCGCGTTTCCAGATCACATCGACTTTATGTTGTAGCAGATAGTAAATGTTGGCACTACCCCAGCGAGATTCCTGATAGCAAACGTTTTGTATTTGGTCGGCAGCAAATTTTCAACCGCCTCTATTTCACAAGAAAAATGGCAACCTTTTCAAAACCAGCAATTGCTTGGGCAATTTTTGGCCTTTTTTTAATCGCCTTTTTGGGTTTTCTCCGACATATGGACGCTCCAAGGAAAAATCATCTGTTTGGGATGCTTTCAGGCTTGCTATCTGTATTTAGAAAGCGTCAGGAAGGGTTCGATGGCTCATGGAAAGAGTAAATACCGTTCCGAATATTCTTTGGATAACACAGGGTTGGCCTTCTGATGTTGCTCCTTCCGCCGGAGCTTTTCACTGTGAAACAGTATCAATTTTAAAGCAAGAATTCACTTCATTAACAATTGCAAATCCTATCCCATGGGTACCTTACCCTTTAGAAAAATTCTCTACACATTGGAAAAACTTAAGTGCCATACCAAAATATCAAAAAGACGGAAATACTGAAATTTATCGCCCCAGGTATTTGACCACTCCAAAGGAAAATCATCTTTTCCTAGCGCATTTGTTCCAACACTACAGCTTATCAAAAATAATAAATAAAGTATCTCCTAGCCTGATACATGCTCATTTTGCTTATTCAAGTGGAGCAACTGCCTTATGGATCAAGAGAAAAAGGGGAATACCTTATGTACTTACGCTTCATGGAGATGACGTAACTGTTTATCCATATAGAAATAAACGAGCATATAAATTATTTAAAAAGACAGTACTTGGCGCTTCAAAAGTACTTGCCGTTAGCCATGCCTTGGCAGAAGAAGCTAAATCATTAGTTAGTGTAGATATCGACGTGCTCCCAAATGGAATAGACACGACGAAATTTTTTACAAAAAAAACAAAAGAAGAAGCAAGAAACTCATTAGGCTTACCTCTCGATGCCGATATAACTATTTATGTAGGAAATTTAACTGAAGAAAAAGGAATTTTGGATTTAAAACAATCATTAATGTCTCTGAAATGGGATAAGCGGGTCTCTATATTTATTGGAGATGGGCCAGAACTAAGTAATCTACAATCAGATCCAAGAAACGTTTGTCTCGGAGCTATTCCTCGCCTGAACATCCCCGTATGGCTAAAAGCTGCTGATTATTTTTTATTGCCTTCCTACCACGAAGGATTGGGACAAGCTGCTGTTGAAGCAGGGGCCGTGAATCTTCCGGTAATCGGTGGCAATGTTGGAGGTTTGGCTGGTTTGTTAAAAGACCAGCGCGGTATATTAGTCACCCCTGGAAACACGGCAGAAATAACTCAAGCATTAGAACTCTTAAAAGGAACACCTCAATACGCAAGAAAAATCGCAAATAACTTAGCTTCTTACATAATTAAAAACCATGATGCACACCACTGTGCCAAATACCTAGAAAAACTATATATACATTTAACCGCAAAAAATTAATCAATTCAGCAAAACAAATATATAGGAACACGTTAATATGTGCGGTATTGCAGGCTATATAAAGATATCTTCAGCAGAACTGGATACTGTAAAAGTTCTTAACGATGCATCCAAAAGCATTCAGCATCGAGGCCCTGATGCTACAGGTTTTGGTATCTGGGCTAAGGGGCAGGGAATAGAAATTAACAATCATACCTCTGCCGATTTCGCCACAAAATCTCCTGATGTAGCATTTATTCATAAGCGTTTGGCTATTATTGATACCTCCACGAATGGTGACCAGCCGATCAAGAGTCAAGACAACAGATATCTACTGATCCAAAACGGAGAAATTTATAATTATATTGAGCTAAGAGAAGAACTCAAAAAACTTGGGCATGTTTTTCATACAGAATCAGATACAGAAGTTCTCTTAAAAAGCTATATACAATGGAATTGTAATGCATTTGAACGCTTTATAGGTATGTTTGCCGTAGCGATTCTCGACACTGAAAGTAACGAAATCATACTCGCACGAGATTTTTTTGGAATTAAACCACTCTTCTATACTCAAACGAATAACAATTTCTTTTTTGGATCAGAGATAAAATCATTATTAAAATTCCCAGGTGTTCGCAATAAACCAAACCTTTCTTCTGTTAGAGACTATCTCTCCCTTGGCTTGGTAAATCATAATCAAGATAGCTTTTATGCTTCAATTAAATCCATCAATCCGGGACATTACTTAAAAATAAATCTAAATACTCCTCAGAACGTTCAGATTTATAAATATTACAACAGGCAAACAGCCAAACTCACAACAAAAGAAATTTCTTTTCAGGACGCCGCTCAACACTTGAGAAAGTTGTTCTTAGAAAGTGTACAGCTTCATATGCGTAGCGATGTTCCTTACGGAGCTGCTTTATCAGGCGGAGTTGATTCAAGTGCCATTACTGCAGCTATGAGGATAATAGGTGGAAGTAAAGCGAACTTACAAACGTTTACCTACAGCACGAAAAATACGACATTTGATGAAGAATCTTATGCTGACATTATGATACAACGTGCGAAAACAACCTCTCACAAAATCACATTAAAGCCGCAAAACTTACTCGCCGATTTAGACAAAATTTTACACACACAAGATGAACCATTTGGCAGTACAAGTATTTATGCACAGTACAAGGTTTTTGAGGAAGCAAACAACGCTGGGATAAAAGTAATTCTAGGTGGGCAAGGAGCTGATGAAATTCTTGCTGGTTATAGATCCTATTATACAGCAGCTGTAGCGGGCCTAATTAAATCCGGCCAAATCGTCAAAGCTCTTAACTTAACTCATTCACTTTCTAAACAGGGCAAGGTATCCCTCTCAAATTTTTTATTTCGTGTTATTACACGTCTTTGCCCCCCAGTGATTAGTAAAGAAATACACCGGATCTATGCCGAAACTGGAATAAATTCAACAATAAGCTGGAAATGGTTCGAAGATAACGGAGTTATCGGTGAATACACCGATCTACCAGGCACTGCAAAGAGCCTCCACCAGGCATTAGAAGGAGATCTTTCCTATTTCAATCTGCCAGGCCTCCTCCGTTACGAAGATCGAAACAGTATGGCTCATTCTTTGGAAAGTAGGGTACCCTTTGTAACGCCTACAATTGTCGACTTTGTATCTTCTTTGCCGGATGAATATCTCATTGACAAGAATGGGCAAGATAAAGCCGTATTTCGTGCAGCAATGCGCTCTCTCGTCCCAGACGAAATACTTGATCGTACAGATAAAATAGGTTTCCAAACCCCAGAAACAGATTGGTTTCGTGAAATTACTCCTTGGATAAGACAGACTCTAAAAAGTGATTATTTTCAAGATCTTCCATTTTTCAAAACGAAAGATGTCAAACAATGTTGGCAATCTTTTGAAGAAGGACATATAGAATTTCCCAGATCAATATGGCGTTGGGTTAATCTTGCCAAATGGGCTGAAATGAACGGGCTTCACTTTAATGAATAACAAAAATTCCCGTTCCCTCACCTACGTATCATTTGAACCACTGCGTCAAGGCCATGCATCCTACACGCATGTGATTGAAATAATCGAAGGACTAAAGAAACAAGGCTGGGATATCAACCTCATAGCTCCGGCGTATAATTCCACAAATCTGCCAGGAATAATCTCACGGCTTCTCGCGTTTGCAAAATTGTGGTTCAGAACCCTGCTTTCTCCCAGAACAGATATCTATTACACCAGAATGCATTTTGCAGGATTTTTCGTTTCCCTGATAGGAAAGTTGAGAAAAATCCCTACAGTTGTCGAAGTAAACGGCCCTTTCGATGATCTTTATATTGCCTGGCCATCCGTCAAGAGATTTGCTTTTTTCTTTGACAAGCTAATGCTGGGGCAAATGGAAATGGCTTCAGCAATTATCACTGTTACAGAAGGATTGAAAAAATATTCCGAAACAAAACTGGAGAGGTCAAAAAAAAGGTCATTATTTGAAGTGGTGCCCAATGGGGCCAATACCTCAATATTTAAACCAATTAAACAGCTTCCAAAGCGCAAGGATGTTGCCATCACACCAGACCTTAGGGACTATGCTTCTTTCTACGGAACCTTCGCTCATTGGCAGGGATTAGATAAACTTCTAGATGCGGCAACTTCCTCTGAGTGGCCACCAGAACTCGACCTAAGGCTGGCTGGTGACGGCGCGTTAAGACAAAAAGTAGAAAAAGCGGCAGAAGACCATTCACACATCCACTATCTAGGGCGCATAAACTACCAGGACATGCCTTATTTCGTGGCCAGCTCAAAATTATCATTCGTCCTGACCCAGGATATATCAGGAAGAGGTCAGTACGGTTTATACCCGTTAAAAATGTTTGAAGCTCTCGCCGCAGGCATCCCAGTGATTACAACTCAAATGCCCGAGCAAGCCGACATCATTATCAATCATGAATGCGGGCTTGTTTTAGACAATCCCTCTCCAGAATCCCTTTGTCATGCAGTCAAGCTTCTCTACAACGATGATCTCATGAGAGAAAAATACGGGCAAAACGGCCGCAAGATTACGGAAGAATATTATTCCTGGGAAAAGCTAGCAAGCAAAACACATCTGATTTTGTGCAAAGTTCTTTCAGACGAGGTACATGTCAAGCAGTAACGCCTGAGCCTCCTTATTCCAGTACCACACGTTGCTAACTTCACGAGCAATGATATGAAGACCATGACAACAGCATAAGGGCGGGCCAGAGATCTCCTTCCCGATTAGCCCCCTTTTGATGTTCGCTCCAAGCTCTCTGTATCATCTTCATATCCAGCAACGGCTCCACTCCATCTGACGGTGAGTAAACCAAGGCTTGTCCCCACTCTTTCAAGTCGTTTCTAAGCCAGTCTCGCAAAGGTACATCAAAGCCTTTCTTCGGACGATCAACCAGTTGTCGCGGCACGTATTTATATAGAATTTCACGCAACAAGCATTTCAATCCGTCCTGTGAATTGGCGTGCCATTCTGCTGGAAATGACCAGCAAAGCTTGGCGAGATCCTGGTTGAGAAATGGCGTACGTACCTCTAAAGAGGTCGCCATACTCGCCCGATCCACCTTTACCATCAAATCTTCTGGTAAATAGACTAAACTATCAGAAACCATTAGTGACTTAAGATCACCAAGCTCAGACATTTTTAGAGAATCAAGTGGCCATGCTCGTTCATAGTCCCAGTTTTCAGTATTTGAAACACCTTTGACAGGAATGGCATCACGCCAAAAGCTGGTATGGTGCTGCGAGATTTCACCGAGAGACCGCGCGCAACTCTTCATCAGACCTTTACGAATTTTGGCGCCGTATCTGCTTGGGCGCTTTCGAAATACCCCCATAGCAAGATCCAGCTCCCCCCAAGGCAATTCCGCCAAAGCCTTTGACAGAACGCGGCTTCCGCCAAAACTCTTCTTCCCCTGAAAATTTTGTAAAATTTTCAGGTAGCGTGAATAGCCCGCAAACATCTCATCTCCACCATCACCGGAAAGAGCAACTGTCACGTGTTTCTTGGCCAATTGGCAAAGAAGCATCGTCGGCAACTGAGACGGATCGGCGAAGGGCTCGTCATAAACCTGTGGTATCCTGTCCACCAAATTCAGAGCATCCTGTTCAGTGACAGTCATCTCTGTGTGATCCGTCCCCAGATAGCGGGCGATAGCCTGTGCCTCATCCGCCTCGTTAAAACGCTCGTCTTCAAAACGAATAGTATACGACGATATAGAGGCGTTCTTTTGTGATTGGGCCAAGGCTGTTACCAGAGACGAATCAATACCACCCGAAAGGAAAGTTCCCAAAGGGGCGTCTGAAGCCAACCGCCTCTGAACAAGAGAATTAAGCAGTTCATCAATCTCGTTCAGAGCATTATTTCTAGTACCCTTATAGTCAACACTATTGGATAACTGTGCCTGAGAAAATCCATCCCAATAAATATCTGAATGTAGATCATCTGTTAATTCTAATATCTCACCAGCTTTTAATTTTTTTACGTTCGTATAGATTGACCCTGGAGCAGGAATATACCGCAATCTGAAAAAGGTAATAAGCGCCTCACGATCAATTTGTCCCAGCGATACTCCCAGCTCTGGAAGTGCCTTGATCTCCGACGCAAAGTACAGCACCTGGTTCTGATAAACATAATATAGTGGTTTCTCACCAAACCGGTCACGTAACAAACTCATTTTCTTGAGTTTTTTATCCCATAACGCAATTGCGAACATTCCATCCAGAAACTCAAGAACACGCCTTAATCCCCAGCGTGATATCCCCACCAAGAGCGTCTCTGTATCGGAATGTCCTAGCCAGTCAACAGCATCTTCAGCCTCAAGGGCACTTCTCAATTCCTCATGATTGTATATTTCACCATTGAAGGCGATAACATATCGGCCACATTTCGACGTCATAGGCTGACGTCCTGCGACCGACAGATCTCGGATAGACAGCCGACGAAAACCAAGGCCAGCTCTGCCTTCCTCACAGACCCACTCATCGGAATCGTCAGGACCTCTGTGGGAAATCATTTCTGAGCTACGTTTCAGGCGTCGCACTAACCCCTCTCTATTCTCACAATTCATCAGATGAGCGACACCCACAAACCCGCACATATTTTATGCCCTATAGTTATTTTTACACTTGATACATGATAGGTAATCTCAGCTTGTTCAGCATCGTATTAAACGCTACCCTTTGACTAAAGCTTTAATTAAACTACATATTTGACGTTCTGGAGATTATCTTTGGCAATCAAGAAAGTAATCTATACGACCATTGTCGGAGGATATGACGCACTCTTGGAACAGCCTTGTTACCCCGGGTGGGATTATATTTGCTTTACTGATTGCAAATCTAAAAATTTACGCTCCCTAACAGGCTTTTCTAATTGGAAACAGATTATCTATGACAACCCTGGTGTGGACAATACCAGATATTCGCGAATGCCGAAGCTTCTCCCACATCGCTTCCTTCCCGATTATGAATACTCAGTTTATATCGATGGGAATGCGCGTCTGATCGCAAACCCCGAACATTTACTAGATGAACTCTCCTGGCCCGATTTTGGTGCCGCGTATCATCCTTTTAGAGATAATGTTTACGATGAGTTTACAGAGTGTTCTATTTTAAAAATGGACGACCCTGATATTTTTCAAAAACAACGTGAGAAATATTTTCAAAACGGTCTCCCAGATCCCTCGCAGCTTATCGAGAACAACTTCTTGATCAGGCGCCATAACCTTCCTGACATTCAGAACATTCATGAGCAGTGGTGGCAAGAGTTGCTCTGTCACAGTAAACGTGACCAGCTTTGTTTGCCTTACGTATGCTGGAAAAACAACGTTCAGCCCACCTTGATGACGCAACAGTTAAAACATGAGTATTTCCGTAAAAAAGCTCATTACCGATCACTCATGGCGCGACTTGTCCGATCTATTGGCAAGCGTCTCAAGTAGGTCTCGCCCCATTTCCTGTGTTTTTCCGTGGAACAAAAAACCCCCTTAGTCATTCCTGACTAAGGGGGTTTTTTAATTGGTTGCGGGGGCAGGATTTGAACCTGCGACCTTCAGGTTATGAGCCTGACGAGCTACCGGGCTGCTCCACCCCGC
>NZ_JAPWGY010000006.1 GCF_027214005.1 Kiloniella laminariae | reverse complement strand
ATCTCTACGATCCTTCCGAATGCTGGAATTTCTTCAAGGCTGCTGGATATGTCTCAGATTAAAAGCAAAAGGCTTTAATGTTTCATAATCTGACTGTCAGGGAAGCGACGATCAATAAGGGGCAGGCAGGTTTCTTCTGGCTTGTCTGTTTTGAAAACAGGTAAAACATCACCTGACATTCGAGGCAATCATTCCCGGTGATAGGGGTGCCCGGAGAGAATACAGGATGCCCGGTAGATCTGTTCAGCGAACAGGCCTCTGACCAGCATATGCGGCCAGGTAAAGCGCCCCAGACAAAGGGCCTGGTGTGCGACTACTTTTACCTCATCGGAATGACCGTCGGCACCGCCGATTAGAAAGGCGATATCCTGTTCACCACTATCGGCATAATCCCGAAGCAGATGGGAGAACTGTTGACTGGAAAAGTCTTTCCCCTTTTCGTCGAGGATAATAACCCGCGCATTGCGGGGAAGCGCGGCGAGGAGCAGTTCGCCTTCACGCTGTGTCATCTGCGCTGGGGGCAGATTTTTCTTTTCTTCAACTTCACGGAGCTCAAGACTCCAGTTCAGGCGATTGCCTTTCAGACGTTTGCAATAAAGCTCGAACAGATCCTTAGCCGGACTGGCTTTTGCCTTTCCGACAGCAATCAGTGTTATACGCATCCGGTATCCGCCGTTATATCACCGGATCAGGCGTCTTGTGTCGCGTAAGGCTGTACTGATTCAGGCAGTTCCAGACCCCACATTTTTTCCAGGTTATAAAACGCGCGTACTTCTGGACGGAAGAGATGAACAACGACGTCTCCGGCATCAACCAGTACCCAGTCACCGCGATCCTTGCCTTCGGCAATAATGCTTTTCATGCCGGTGCTCTTGAGACCGCGCAACAGATGGTCAGACATAGCGGAAACCTGTCGGTTGGAGTTACCGGTGGCTATAACCATATAGTCTGCAATACTGGATTTTCCGGCGAGTTCGATGACGACGATATCTTCTGCTTTGTCGTTCTCTAGCGAGTTTCGAACCAGATCGAGCAGGTCCCGGTTATTGCCCGTGGAATCCTGCGTAATGGCCTTAGAGGCAGTAGTTTCTCGTGGTATGGTCGGTCCTCCGTAAAGGGAACCTGCTGGCAAGGTCACGACTTCTCACTGCAGGCTGTTGTCATGTGCCCTGTACTTTTCGCCATACAGAGCGGCTGGTCTTGCTTATAGAGTCTAACACATCAAATGTGTGTAGCTCTATCTATATGTTAATACGTGTGGCTGCAACAAAGGGATCAACAAGTTTTTCCGGAAACCTTTGCCTTTTGCCTAATCTGGGTTGAAGAAAGGCGGGATTGACGCCCGTGTATCAATGTCCAGACGGGAGTTGGTACTTTGCTTAACTGACGGAATTTGCGTTCCGGGAGCTGTGTATGGGCAAAGTATTGTGCTGCTTTTGCCGAAGCTGCAGGCAGAGAGTAACCAGGCCGGGCAAAGACGGCGATACTCACCAGCTGGAAAATATCTTTCCAGTCGCGCCAGTGGGAAATCTGCAACAGATTATCTGCGCCCATCAGCCAGACAAAACGAACACCAGGGAAAATTTTGGCCAATTTTCGCAAGGTGTCTGCGGTATAGACAGAGCCAAGCTGGCTTTCAATGGTGGTGATCCTGATACGAGGATGTTGTTGCAGTACGAGAGCGCTGTCGACCCTTGCAGCCAGGGGAGCCATCTCCGCTGGAGATTTCAAGGGGTTTTGCGGAGAAACCATCCACCAGACTTCATCCAGGTCCAGGCGGGTGAGAGCTTGTCGTGTGATTAGATCATGCGCAGAATGTGCGGGATTGAACGATCCACCCAGCAAACCAACAGTGCTCCCCTTGTGCGGGAGCCGTCCCCCCAGAGCTCGGGCAAGGCTTCGCCGACAGGTCAACTTGTCAAACTGGAGGCTGGGAGGAAAACGTAGCATTATGACATGGGCTTAAGGTCTGACCTGACCCGATCCACGAACCAGATACTTGTAACTGGTCAGCTGGCTGGCTCCTACAGGACCGCGGGCGTGCAGTTTTCCTGTCGAAATGCCGATTTCAGCCCCCATGCCGAATTCTCCACCATCCGCGTATTGCGTCGATGCGTTATGAATGACAATGCCAGCATCAACCTGTTTCTGGAAAGTGGTCACAGCATCCAGATCCTCAGCAATGATTGCTTCCGTGTGGCTGGAGCCGTGTCGGGCAATATGGGCGATGGCAGCGGCCAGATCCGGTACCTTGCGAACCGAGAGGATGGCGTCGAGGTATTCTGTATCCCAGTCCGCAGCTGTGGCTGGGACTACCCTGTGATCCAGTGCGCAGATGTTTTCATCTCCCCTGATTTCACAGCCCTTGGCCATAAGAGCTTCGAGAATGGGTTTCAGATCATTATCAGAAAAATCCTGATCGACCAGAAGCGTTTCTGTTGCCCCGCAAACCCCGGTCCGCCGCATCTTGGCATTGAGAACAATTTCAAGGGCCATGGATGGAGAAGCCGAAGCGTGCAGGTAGGTGTGGCACAAGCCATCAAGGTGCGCGAGGACCGGCACGCGGCTCTCGTTCTGTATCCTTTCGATCAGCCCCCGCCCACCCCGGGGAATAATCAGGTCGACAATACCATTCATAGTCAAGAGATGCCCTACAGCAGCCCGGTCAGTCGTCGGAACACACTGGATAGCGGCAACAGGCAGGCCAGCCGTTTCCAGGCCGGCTTGCAGGCATTTAAGAATTGCACCGGATGAATGGTAGCTTTCCGAGCCACCTCGTAAAATCGCTGCATTACCTGCCTTGAGGCAAAGCGCCCCCGCATCTGCGGTAACATTGGGACGGCTTTCATAGATAATGCCGATCACCCCAAGCGGAACAGAAACCCGTTCAAATTTAAGTCCGTTTGGTTGTTCCCAGCTGGCGAGTGATGCCCCCACAGGGTCAGGAAAAGCAGCAATAGCTTCCAGACCAGCAGCCATCGCTTCAACCCGCTCCGGGGTGAGAGCCAGCCTGTCAAGCAAAGCAGAGCTGAGGCCTTTTTCCTGTGCCGCTGCCATGTCTTTGGCATTGGCCAGAAGAATTGTTTCTGTCTGGTCGCGAAGGGCCGAGGCTGAAGCATACAAGGCCTGGTTTTTGATCTCAGGCGAGGCAAGTGCCAGTGTCCCGGCAGCTTCTTTTGCTGCTTGTCCCAGTTGGTCCATGCGGGTCTTCAATTCACTCATTGTACCGACTTCCTGTATCATCCTGGCCCTTATGCCGGGCTCTGTTGTTTTGCCGTTTAGTATACCTGTTTAGTATATCTGGCCCGTAAATCTGGCTTATTCCTGTTGCGGCGTCCAGTTTTGTTAGATCAAAACCAGATCATCCCGGTGGATCAGTTCCTCGCGCCCGAGATATCCGAGACGTTGTTCAATCTCTGAACTTTTCAGACCAATGATCTTGTGGGCATCGCCGTTGGAATAGGCGGCCAGACCACGGGCGATCTCTCGGCCATCCAGAGATTTGATCACAACGGCATCTCCACGTTGAAACTTGCCTTCTATGGCTGTGACACCCGCTGGCAATAGGGACTTTCCACTCTGGAGTGCCTTGAGAGCCCCATTGTCAACGATGACTGTTCCCAAAGGCTGAAGGCTGCCCGCAATATAACGTTTTCGTGCTGTCTTTGGTTCAATAGAGGCTTCAAATACCGAAGCTCTTTTCCCTTCCATGACATTGCTCAGGGGATTGAGCTGGTGTCCATTGGCAATGATCATATTGCAACCCGCGCCAACAGCAATTTTAGCCGCTGCGATCTTGGTGATCATGCCGCCGGAACTGTACCCGGGCAGGGCTTCTCCGGCCATGGAATCTATTTCTGGCGTGATTTCCTTGATGACGGGCAGAAACCGGGCAGAAGGGTCCCGTTTGGGGTCTGCCGTATAGAGACCATCGATGTCGGACAACAATACCAAGAGGTCGGCGTCAATCATTGCCCCAACTCTTGCGGCGAGCCTGTCATTGTCGCCAAACCTGATTTCGCTGGTGGCAACTGTGTCGTTTTCGTTGATGACCGGCACGGCGCCAAGTTTAAGTAACGTGGTCAGGGTGTTTCGGGCATTCAGATGTCTGCGCCGTTCCTCGGTATCTCCAAGGGTAAGCAAAATCTGCGATACGGTGATTTTGTGGCGTGCCAGAGCTTCCTGATAGGCATGGGCAAGAATAATCTGCCCTGTAGCCGCTGAAGCCTGCTTTTCTTCCAGTCGCAGTTTGCCCCGGGCGAGCCCCAGATGATTGCGGCCTACAGCGATCGCGCCCGAAGACACCAGTACCACTTCAGCCCCGTGATCAATCAGGGCCGCGACATCATCCGTCAGGGCATTGAGCCACTCAGCCCGCAAGCGCCCTGTTTCGTCATCGACGAGCAGGGCCGAGCCGATTTTAACCACAATACGTTTTGCGCTTCTCAGGTGCTCGGCAGCAGACAGGCCGATATCCTTTGTCTCTGTAACCATCTTTTTTGCCGTATAACTATATTATCGGGACGCTGATAAGAAGTGCCTTAGATTGGAGAGTATCCCTGTGGTGAGGGCTCTTCCTCGATGATATCGCCATCTTCGGAGAGGTTGGCATTTGCTGCACGATCCTCAAGAATATAGTCGAGCATACGTGCCAGTACCGGTTCAACACCTTGCTTGCTGACGCCGGAAAGCAGAAAGGTTTCCTGGCCGGAAAGCTTCGCAAGTGCCTGACGGCGTTCTTCGGCTTCTTCCTCTACCAGTGCATCTACCTTGTTCAGGGCGAGTACAACAGGCTTCTCGTCAAGTCCTTCGCCATAGGCGGCCAACTCGGCACGAATGGTTTTGTAATCCTCAAGGTACTCATCGGAAGTGCCATCAACCAGGTGGAGGAGAACGCCGCAACGTTCTACGTGACCCAGGAAACGGGTGCCAAGGCCATGGCCTTCGCTGGCGCCTTCAATCAGACCTGGGACATCGGCAATGACGAACTCTTCTCCCCGGCTGTAAACCACCCCGAGGTTGGGATGTAGTGTCGTGAAAGGATAGTCGGCAATCTTGGGTTTTGCTCGCGAAACCGCTGACAGGAATGTTGATTTCCCGGCATTAGGAAGACCCACAAGTCCGGCATCGGCGATAAGCTTGAGCCGGAGCCATACCCACATTTCCTCTCCGGGCCAGCCGGGATCTGATCGACGAGGCGCGCGGTTGGTCGGGGTTTTGTAGCGGGCGTTACCATAACCA
Source organism: Kiloniella laminariae (assembly GCF_027214005.1). Taxonomy (GTDB): domain Bacteria; phylum Pseudomonadota; class Alphaproteobacteria; order Kiloniellales; family Kiloniellaceae; genus Kiloniella; species Kiloniella laminariae_A. The sequence goes on along the minus strand of NZ_JAPWGY010000006.1, from coordinate 191,552 downwards.
CCGTCGCCACCTTTACAGAGGACGACTTCCTGTCCTTCTTCGGTGATGTCGGCAAGAACTGTTTCCTTGTCTTCGGCGAGGACAACAGTCCCGACGGGGACTTTTATAATCAAGGGCTTTGAAGCCGCTCCGGTCATATCGCTGCCTCGGCCATGGTCGCCACGTTTGGCTTTGAAATGCTGGGCATAGCGGAAATCGATGAGCGTGTTGAGGCCGTGTGCACCCCGAACGATGACATCCCCGCCCCGGCCGCCGTCGCCGCCGTTTGGTCCGCCAAATTCGATGTATTTTTCTCTGCGGAAACTGGTGCACCCACCGCCGCCATCGCCGCTTTTTACAAAAATCTTGGCTTCATCAAGGAACTTCATCGCTTTGCCTGTCTTCTGGTCTGTCCGGAGAAGATGTTCCCGGAAAAATATGTTGGTATCACCACCCGGAAAATGCTCTGAGCGGTGTCACCGTATTGTTTCTCTCGCCGATGATTGTTGGGGATCGCGGCGGTAATACAACGAATGTTCCGGTATCTGATCAGGTGAAATCTGATGGAAAGAACCGGAATGAGAAAAGGGGAGAATGGTTTTCCATTCCCCCCTAAACCTTTACAGTCCAGACGCTAAGGTCTGGTAGGCGGGGCCGTTAGGCCGCCGGCTGTACTGAAATGTATGTGCGTCCGCCAGCTTTCTGACGGAAGACAACCTGGCCTTCTACAGTGGCGAAGATTGTGTGATCTTTACCAATGCCAACGTTATCACCGGGGTGGAACTTGGTACCGCGCTGACGAACCAGAATGTTTCCGGATACGACGTGCTCACCACCAAATTTCTTTACACCTAGGCGGCGACCTGCTGAGTCGCGACCGTTGCGGGATGAACCGCCTGCCTTCTTATGTGCCATGAGGTCTTACTCCTCTGAATCTTTCTTGGCAGAAGCTGCTTTTTTCTTAGCAGGCTTCTTGGCGCCATCGCCGAGAATGTCTGTGATCTTGATGACTGTGAGATCCTGGCGATGACCGTTTTTACGGCGATGGTTCTTACGACGCTTCTTTTTGAAGATGATGACTTTGTCACCACGTGTCTGTTCAACCACATCAGCCTTGACCACGGCACCGTCCAGAAGTGGCGCGCCAATGGTTGCCTTCTCATCGTCACCGATCATGAGAACGGAATCGAAATCAATCGAAGCGCCTGCTTCGGCATTGATCTTTTCGACGACCAGAACGTCATCCTTACGGACTTTGTACTGTTTACCGCCGGTTTTGATTACTGCGAACATGTTTATCGGTCACTTAGCTGTTAATTAGGCATTGCAAACATGAATCTTTATTCATGCACATATGGCCGCTCGGAATCCGGGCAGCCAGTGAGGGTGGAATATAGCGGTGCTTTGTCGGGAGTCAACGGCTTTCTCGTATTGTCGGTGGAACGTTACTGAATAAACGTCACAGAAGAAATAGAGGGAATGCTGTGTTGTGGCCTTATCCGGAGTCGGGTTGTAGGTGATTTAAAGAAAAACACGTTATAAATAAAGTAAGGTAAGTAAAATTTTAATTTATTAAGTATAAAAATTTATTAAATCTAGCAACTATGAATTGTTTTTCTTGTAATTAAGCTATTTTACATTGATGTTTATTTATAATTTATTAAAAATTGCATAAAATTTTATATTAATTGTTGACTATTTAGTTTGTGTGAGGATAGAAAGCCGCCAGCTCAAAGTAACGGTTTCTGAGCATCTCGTAATTCCAGTAAAAAATACTGTGTCTTCTTTCAGATCCTGATGTGTCTCTCCTGATTTTGGAGGGATTTGTCTATGCCATTATGGAGATTTGTTGTGTGTGAACGTATTGTGGTTGTTGTCGGTGACAAGTTTGCGGATTTTGCTGTCGGCAAGGACGTTATTACTCTGTCTCAACTAAAAGGGATGCTGTGTCTTCCCAGCCGACTACTTGCTGTTCAGGGACAAATAGTAATCGTCCCGGGGCAAGGATTGGGGGACAAGGACATAGAGGCCGTAGAAAAACAGGCGTCCTTGTCTGAATGCAGGGCAATGTTTGATTTTTCACTCTGGTATCGCTCTGGCCGGCGTGCGTCACAAAAATATTCCCACAAGCATTTGCCACAAAACACTCTGATCTCGGAACCTGTCCAGTGCGGGGATGACTGTTATGAGCTGTCTTTGCTTATCGATGAGAACTGTGAATTGATGAGCGATCATCAAACCGGGCAACATGTACAGGGAATGATTTTGTTTGAAGCAGCCAGACAGACCTTTCTTGCCGTGACAGAGACCTTTTACCTGCCACAAAACGAAACCGGCTATTATTTTGTGATCAACCAGATGTCGGCGAATTACAATCGTTTCGCCTTTCCAATTGAAGCGCGTATTACCTACCGGATCTGTACAAAAGATATCGCCAAGGCAAACCGCATGAGTTTTTCGGCTGATATTACTGTTGAACAATGCAATCAGGTCGCGGCGACATTCCACACGGATTTTACTGTCTTTGAGAACAGCCGGATCAGCAGTATGGAAGGCAAGCTTGCTTCACAGTCCCTTTCCGGCTTTATCTCGGAAATTGCCAAGGAACGACAGCAGAGAGTTGAGTTCCTTACCGCGGCATAACAGGCCTGGCTTGCAAATACAGAAAGATACGAACCATGAGTGATATGTCCGATACAGGCGTTGTAAGCTATGCTTTTTTTGATGTGGATGACACATTAATAAACATCAAAAGCATGTTCAGTTTTCAGGACTACTGGTACTCTGTTGTGCCAAATCCGGAAGAACAGGAAGCATTCGCCGCTGAAATGGGGCACCTGCGGGCCGAGAATGCGCCCTGGGAAATTCTGAACCGTCGCTACTATTCTTATTTTGCGGGCCGTTCAGTCTCACAAGTTGCGGACTGTGCAGAACAATGGTTTTTGCATCTCGAACGAACCGTTGATGACCTGTTCCATACAGCGATCATAAAAAAACTGGAGGAACACCAGGGCAAAGGTGAAATTCCAGTGTTTGTTTCTGGCTCTTTTCCCGCTGCTCTGGCCCCCAGTGCCCGGCGGTTCGGGGTTGAGCATATCCTGGCAACAACAATGGAAGTTGTTGAGGGGTGTTATACTGGTGAAATACTGCCTCCCCAGACAATCGGGGCAGGAAAAGCCGAGGCTGTGGCCGGATTTCTGGAGAAGACACAAGTTCCAGCCACTGCCTGTTATGCTTACGGGGATGACATTTCAGACCTGCCTATGCTCGAAGCGGTAGGTTATCCCTTTGTTGTCAGTGGAGGACGAGGACTGGAAGATCATGCGAAGAAGGTGGGGTGGCCGGTTTTGTCTCCTCGATAAGAAGGCGGAATAGAACAAGGAATGTTATTGTTCCACGACGGCTGAAGCAGGTAGGAGAATAAAGATGGTTGTTCCTTCTCCTTCCTGACTTTGCAATGTGATGTGCCCGTTATGTTGTTCGACAAGAGCTTTTACAATGGAAAGGCCAAGTCCCACGCCTTCATGTTCACAGATCATGCTGCTTTCTACTCTGGTGAAGGGCTTGAAGATACCTTCTTGCTGATTTTTCGGGATACCTATTCCGTTGTCTGCTATGGCAAGGAGAAGATCACCTGTTCCTTCCCGGGTTGCTGAAATGGTGATTTCCCCGGTTTTATTGGTAAACTTGATGGCATTGGAGACAAGGTTGATGATGATCTGCATGAAACGCCGTTCATCAGCCTTGATGTGATACAGGCTGACATCCGGGGTAACGTTCAGGGTCACCTCTGCCTTGTCGGCACGATCTTGCATCATCGAGATGCATTTTTCGACCACAGTACCAAGGTGTACGGTTTCAATCTCAAGCGCCATGTGACCGGATTCAATCTTTGAAACATCTAGGATGTCGCTGATGATCCCCAGAAGGTACAGCCCCGAAGAATTGATGTCGCTGGCATAGGATTTATAGTGAGGGTTGTCGAGAGGGCCCATGATCTCGTGTTGCATCATCTGGGCAAAGCCGATGACGGCGTTTAGAGGCGTCCTTAGCTCGTGGCTCATGTTGTTCAGGAAATCTGTTTTGCTTCGATTGGCCAGTTCGGCCTCTTCTTTGGCGGTTGAAAGTTCTTGAGTTCTTTCCTGCACACGGCGTTCGAGCGTTTCCTTGGCTTCCTGGATGAGGATTTCTGCCTTGCGACGATCAGAGATATCGCGAACAGATCCGCGATAGCCGGTGAAAGTCTTGTCCTGATCAAAGATGGGGATGCCGCTGATGGATACGGCGATAATGTTGCCGTTGTTTCTGTTGCAATGATATTCGAGGTTTCGGAAAGGACTATGTTTTTGCCGATACTGCTCGATATCTTGTTTCCAGTCCCCTTCTTTATTGTTCCGGCTTTCGGTGGTGATCAGGTTGGCCAGAGGCTGTCCGATGAGGTTTTCTGCCGCATCAATGCCAATCAGGTGAAAGTGACCGGAAATAAAGGTGATCGACAAGTTCTCGTCTGTTTCCCAGAAAAGATCTGTGACTGTTTCGGCAATGTCCCTGAAACGTTTTTCGCTGAACTTGAGGGCTTGTTCAGCCGCGATACGCTCTGAGATTTCCTGTTGGAGATTGCGCGTACGTTCTTCGACTCTCGCTTCCAGATCAATGTTGGCTGTGTTGAGGTTTTTATAGGCAATGCCAAGGTTCTGACACATGGCGTTAAAGGCTGATACAACCCGGTCCAATTCATCGGGGGTACGGTAAGCTCGACGCTTGAGCCGGAAGACCGGAGATTGACCAATGAGACTGTAGCTACTGGCAAAGTTTGCTAGAGAAACCAGGTGTCGTGTGATCAGGTAGTGTACAACGTAGAGGATAAAAAACGAGACAAGAAAAGTCTTTATTGCCTGGGTTCCCAGAATCACAAGTGTCTTTTCCCATAAACGGTTGTAGACGCCTTCAAGTGTCGCCTCGATATAGAGGGTGCCTATTGTTCGGGCTGTGTCGCGATCATTGTAGACAATGGGCAGAGACCAGGAAATTGTGTTGTGTTCAAGGCGTTCACCGACTGTAACCAGAAGTGGTTTTTTGACTTCAGAGACTGTTTCGTGCACTTCAACAGCCTGTATGTCAGGAAGGCGAACAATGCCGCTTAGCTGAATTTTCAGCTGTTCTGTATCAACGTTCCACAGGCTACCCGCGATACTGTTAAGATAGCTGCGCTCTATCTCCAGCAAACGATCAGATATGGAATTCACGTCCCGGCGGTAATCGAGATAAAGCTGGGCAGCCGTCAGGATTAGGGTAATGAGAGAGCTAAACAGCAGAATTGCCAGAAGCAGGCGTCGACCAATTCCACGACTGAAGGGCAAGGGGGAATCGCCTTTCGAAGGCAGCGCGAAATCGTCCGGGCGGTGAGGGCTTGTATTAACAGTCTCTTGTGGGGCCTTTGTTTGAGATTCGTAAGCTACGCTTCCGTTCCTGGTCGAAACAAAGTCGTCACCAGACATTCGAACGATGTCTTTCTTCTTCGACAATTCAGCTCCCTTAAATTCCCTGAATATAACCGCTTGTTATTTTTTTCTTTGGTTAAAAATATGAATTATCGTTCAGCAGGCGAGTCAGCGTTCCATCTTCGCCCATCGTTTGTATCACTGTATTAAGTTCTTGCATGACATCAAGGTTGGGTGACTTCCTGGAGCACTGCAAGGCGATAGGAATCCTTTTCATAACAAGGTAATTATCAAGCAGATCTGGGTAGTTTTCCTGTTTTGCCATATAGAAAATAGTCGGGATAGCACCAGCGATGGCATCCAGGCGCTGATGTGCAATTTTTAGCAGCCCGATCTGGTAATCCTTGTCATATTCTTTCTGCAGGCTCGTATCGTTATCAAATTCGGGTGTAATCTTGAGGCCGCGAAGCAAGGAAATGGTCAAGGGTTTGAGATCTTCATAGCTTGAAAGAGATACTCCCTTGCGTGCAATGACCCCAAAAGGCATCTGGTAGACTTCTGCACCTTTTTCTACAATAGAAGCCCTGCTTTCACTCCAGAGAATAATGGTGCAATCCTGATCACCAGATTCGAGGTCCTGATTGATCCGGGCAAAAGGTCTCAGGGAAATCTGTATTTGATGTCCACTGCGTCTTTCCAGTTCCCGTACTATTTCGGGGAAGGCGCCAACGGGTCTGTCCGATCCGGGTTCAAAGGAAGCCCAGGGGGCCGTTTCCAGAGTAATAAATTTAAGTTCCCGGGCATCAGCTTTGGAAAGATATCCCATGACCAACAATGCAAAGACAGCGCCGAAGAATCTCCCTGATTTTTGCATTGAAACCCCACTGAATAACCATTCAAGAATGACAAAGTTTTCCAAAATTAAGTATTAATTTAGTACGATGGGTTTTTATGTACAACAGAATATCCTGAAGGTGATCCGTTTTACTTTGGGGAAGTATTTAACATAATAAACAGGGGAATAATATTTATCATGTCTGGGGTTATAAGATTATTTCTTCTTATGGTTGTGGTGATGTTCCAGCCCGTATTCTCAGCTCATGCAGGGGGTGTAAGGGGGATGGAACATGTCGGGATTACCGTGCCAGACCTTCAAGAAGCCAAGGAGTTTTTTACCGAAAAGCTGGGATGCCAGGAAGCATTTCAACTGGGACCATTTGCCGATCCTGAGGGAAGCTGGATGAGCCAGAATGTCGGAACGCATGACAAGGCGACATTGAAAATTTCAGCTCTGAAGTGTGGAAATGCAACCAATGTAGAGCTGTTTGAGTTTGCATCGCCTGACCAGGTGGCAAACTGGCCGAAACGGGAAGATTACGGGGCGACATCACTGGGATTCTACGTCGATGACCTCAAGAGTTTTGTTGATGAACTCAAATCAAAAAATGTTGAGGTGTTGGGCGATATAAAGCTGGTTGATCAAGGGCCGATAGCAGGGAGAAGCTGGGTTTATGCCAAGGCCCCATGGGGGATGTTGATTTTTCTGATGAGCGAACCTGAGGGTATCGCCTATGAGAAACAGCCTGATGCACTCCATCTATTCAGTCCGCGTGATTTGCCGGAATAATTCTGTAATTCCTTGTAGGGTCTACAGGAAACAGTTTCCTGGGATGAGGGGGTAGGATTTGGCTATCTCCTCATTTTTTTACTGATTCTTGATGGGAGATGTTGTCGCGATCAGGGATCTCTGTGCCTTCAGGGAATCCTTGAAGTAGAGCGATGATATCCTGATGCCTAATTACTAATGGTATGCTGGATGCCTTCTGGAGTGCAGCATCTGGCGATAAAAATCAGGTGTGACCGCGGTATTTTCCGATAGCTATTCTGATTTGCTGGCAGACAAGAGAAGGATCTCCGGTCAAAGTTAGGGCAGAATGTCTTCAAACTGGTATCGCAGAACAGTCATAAAGCCAGTCGGCAAGGTGATAATGAACTCGTTGACATAAAGTGGCGCTGGGCAAAGGAAATCTCATGGCGTTGAATCCCGCAGGAATAGAGTTGTGTTTCGATCTTTCAGAATATGATGTGCGTCTGGCGAAGACACGACGGGCAATGCAATCCGCAGGGGTGGACTGTCTGGTTGTGACAGATCCTTCAAACATGGCCTGGCTGACGGGTTATGACGGCTGGTCCTTTTATGTGCACCAGTGTGTGATTGTCACCGGAGAGGGGCAGCCGATCTGGTTTGGGCGTTCGATGGACGCTAACGGGGCCAAGCGCACCTGTTATCTGTCCCATGACAATATCATCGGCTATGCGGATCACTATGTTCAGTCCACCGAACGCCACCCGATGGATCTGTTGGCGTCAATCCTTGATGCCAAGGGATTTGGAAAAGCCTCTATCGGGGTGGAGATGGACAACTATTATTTCTCTGCTGCGGCCTATGCGTCTCTGGTGCGTCATTTACCAAACGTTACTTTCAAGGACACGACCAATCTGGTGAACTGGCAGCGGGTGGTAAAGTCCCCGCAAGAGCTGGACTATATGCGCAAGGCGGGCAAGATTGTTGAGGTGATGCACCAGCGTATCCGCGAAACTGTCAAACCCGGCCTGCGCAAAAATGAACTGGTCGCTGCCATCTATGATGCAGGCTTGCGCGGTGTCGAAGGCGCGGGCGGGGATTATCCCGCCATTGTACCGTTGCTGCCTTCTGGCGCGGATGCCTCGGCGTCCCATCTGACCTGGGATGATCGTCCCATGCGGTCTGGGGAGGGGACTTTTTTTGAAATCGCGGGCTGTTACAAACGCTATCACTGTCCGCTGTCGCGCACAGTGTTTCTCGGCAAGCCGGAGCAGAAATTCCTCGATGCAGAAAAGGCGGTGCTGGAGGGGATGGAAGCCGGACTTGAACAGGCCCGGGTGGGAAATTTTTGTGAGGATATTGCCAATAGCTTCTTCGCGGTTCTGAAAAAGCATGGCATCATCAAGGACAGTCGCACCGGTTATTCCATCGGTTTGTCCTATCCCCCGGACTGGGGTGAACACACCATGAGTCTGCGCAAGGGGGATCGCACGGTTTTGGAGCCGGGAATGACCTTTCACTTCATGACAGGTCTGTGGCTTGAAGACTGGGGACTGGAGATCACTGAAAGTATTGTGATTGGTGACAAGGGGCCGGAATGCCTGTCTTCTGTCCCGCGTGAACTGTTTGTTATTTCCTAAGATACAAGACGGGTTTTTATGTCGGATACACTGAACCTCACCAAGGAAATCTTGGGCAAACTGGTCGCTTTTGAAAGCCTGTCAGGTTTGTCAAATCTGGCTATGGTCAGCTATATCAGGGAGTACCTGGAGCAGCAGGGAGTAGCCTCGTCTCTCAGTTATGACGAAACCGGGTTACGGGCTAATCTCTATGCCACCATAGGCCCGGAAGTCGATGGGGGGGTGGTGCTCAATGGTCATACGGATGTGGTGCCAACCAGAGGTCAGGAATGGAGTGCCGATCCTTTCACCTTGCTGGAAAAGCAGGGGAGGCTTTATGGACGTGGTGCGGTGGATATGAAAGGCTTCCTCGCCTGCAGTCTGGCAATGGTGCCAGAGTTCAAAAAACAGGATCTAAAACGTCCGATCCATGTATCATTTTGTTATGACGAGGAAACCGGTGGTTTCGGGGCCCCTGTTCTTGCCGAAGACATAATGTCCAAGTCAATGACACCTGCCATTGCCATTGTGGGAGAGCCGACCGGGATGCGACTGGTTACCGGGCACAAGGCAGGTTTCGAGATCCAGACCGAATTTGATGGTTTCGAGGTTCATGCCTCGGATCCGGGCAAGGGGGTGAACGCGATAGAATACGCCACTCTCTATATCGACAAAATTCTGGATATCAAGGCTGAATTGGCGGCAAAACCCGTTCAGGATTCACCTTTTGAACCGCCCTATTCGACCTGTAATATCGGCCGGATCGAGGGCGGGATTGCGACAAATATTACGGCGGGCAGCTGTGTGATCAACTGGGAAATCCGTCCGATCCCCGGAGACGACGGCTATGCGATTCTTGATCGGATCAAAGACTATGCAGAAACGGTACTGGTTCCGAAAATGCGAGAAGTCTACCCCGAGGCAGAGATCCGGACCAAGCTGCTTGCGGATGTACCGCCATTACTGGCCAGCGAGGATTCTCCTGCTGTCAATCTGATCCGAAAAATCACCGGGAGCAATACAAGCGAGGTTGTTTCCTTCGGAACGGATGCCGGACACTTCGAGCGTGTCGGTATCTCTACGGTGGTTTTTGGACCGGGTTCGATTGATCAGGCACACAAGCCGGATGAGTATATCGAGATTTCTGAGCTCAAGCGCTGCCTGGCATTTCTGGCAGATCTCGCCGTACATCAATCAAATTGATGATGTCTGGGGCTGTTTGGGGGCTTGTCATTATTGGGAGAACCCCGTTAAGTAAGGGACCACTTCCAAGAAACAGTCTGGTAAAATCATGCAGATAGCAGGACTTCGACTGGATGATCGCGATCTCGCGATTCTCAATATCCTCCAGACCGAGGGCCGGATCACCAAAGCCGCACTGGCCGAGCGGGTTAATCTTTCTCCTACGCCCTGCTGGGAAAGGTTGAAACGTCTGGAACAGGCAGGGTTGATCGAAAGCTATGAAGCCCGGCTGTCGCTCAAGGCATTCTCACCCGTTACAATCGTCTTTATGGAAGCGGAACTCGACAGCCACAAGGCAGAGGATTTTGATCGTTTCGAGGCGGCGATGGCTGATTACCCGGAGATCGTGGAATGCTGGGCTGTCGGTGGTGGCATTGATTATGTCTTGCGCATTCTGACCCGGGATATCGACAGTTATCAGCGTCTGGTCGATCGTTTGCTTGAGGCCAAGATCGGACTGCGGCGGTATTTTTCCTATGTGGTGACAAAACCCGTCAAGCACCAGACAGCCCTGCCGCTGGACCTGCTTACAGCCGACCTTGCAGACTAGAGTTGTGTCCTTTCTGGACAGCGGCTCTTGCTAAAGAGGAAGTTTCCTCTTCATTGCAGAATAGCAGTGGTCTTCTCTTAATTCCCTCCTGTCTTTAGATGCACCTTCGCCGGGAAGTCGCTCATGATGGTCCTCATCAAACAGGAGCAAGAGCCATGCAGCAGACAGTTAAAGAGAAAAGCCGGTCATCGGCCTTTGGGGATTTGAATGATCCCCGGCTTTTCAGGGAATTCAGCTATATAAACGGTGAATGGTGTGCTGCTGGTTCCGGCAGCACTGTTCTGGTGACAGATCCTGCAACACAGGAAATGCTTGGGGCTGTCCCAAAGATGTCCGGTGAAGAAAGCAAACGGGCGGTGGATGCCGCTCAGGCCGCTTTCCCTGACTGGGCAGCACGTCTGCCGCAGGAACGCTCGGCGATTTTGCGGCGCTGGTTCGAGTTACTGAAACAGCATCGGGATGATCTGGCGCTGATTATGACGCTGGAACAGGGAAAACCTCTGTCAGAAGCCCGGGGTGAGATCGACTATTCTGCCGATTTTATTGAATTCTATGCTGAAGAAGCCAAACGCCCGAATATTGAAAGCGTGACGTCACATATGCCGGGTGGCGAGGTCGAGGTCTGGCGTGAGCCCTGTGGTGTGGCTGCACTGGTTACCCCCTGGAACTTTCCCAACGCGATGATCACCCGCAAGGCGGCAGCTGCTCTTGCTGCAGGGTGCAGCTGTGTGGTGCATCCTTCGAAGGAAACCCCCTTTTCTGCCACCGCGTTGGCGGAACTGGCCGAACGCGCCGGCTTCCCGCCGGGAGTTTTCAACGTGGTGACGGGCGAGCCAGCAGAAATCGTTGAGCCCTGGACGACAGATAGCCGGGTGCGGGTGGTATCCTTTACCGGATCAACCGAGATCGGGCGGTTGCTCTATGCCCAGTCTGCCCCAACGATCAAACGACTGGTGATGGAACTCGGCGGGCATGCACCCTTTATTGTCTACGGTGATGCAGATATCGATCACGCCGTGACTTGCGCCATCGCGGCGAAGTTTGCCACCTCTGGTCAAGATTGCCTGGCGGCAAACCGGATTTTTATCGAGCGCCCTCTATACGATGAATTTGTGCAAAAATTCACAGCTGCGACCAAAGCCCTGAGCGTTGGTCCGGGGCTGGAGGATCCTGATATCGGACCCTTAATGAATGAGGCTGCGGTAAAAAAACAGGAAGCCCATGTGGCCGATGCCCTCAAACGCGGAGCGGTTCTGCTCACCGGTGGTTCCCGTCATCCTCTCGGGCCGTTGTTTTTCCAGCCCACGGTTCTTGGTGATGTGCCTGCTTCGGCGCTGGTTTTCTTTGAGGAAACCTTTGGTCCGGTGGCTTGTCTGACCCCTTTTGAAACCGGGGAGGATATTATTGCCCGGGCCAATGACAGCGAATACGGATTGGTGGCCTATGTCCACACACGGGATGCCAAACGGGTTTATACGGCCAGCAGGGCGTTGCAATACGGTATGGTGGCGATCAACCGAACCAAGTTGACAGGCGCACCCATCCCCTTTGGCGGGATGAAACAGTCAGGGCTTGGCCGCGAAGGTGCACGTCAGGGTATGGAGGCCTTTACCGAAATCAAATATGTCTGTCGCAATTTTCTGTGACAGATCTGAAAAGCAGACCTTAAGCTTTCTACAAATTTAACGGTCCGGCAGCGGCCCGGAAATCGAGGAACAAAACCATGCTGAAAAATGATCAACTCGCCGAATGGGATCGCGAGAACTTCTTTCACCCTTCCACTCATCTGGCCCAGTTTGCCCGGGGGGATCTGGGGAACCGGATTATTTCTGGCGGCGATGGGCTTTATATTGAGGACCGTGATGGCACACGTCTGATGGATGCCTTTGCCGGGCTCTATTGTGTCAATATCGGCTATGGTCGGCAGGAAGTGGCAGAGGCCATCGCCAAGCAGGCAAAAGAACTGGCCTATTACCATTCCTATGTCGGCCACGGCACCGAAGCATCGATCACCCTGGCGAAGATGATAATCGACCGGGCACCAGCCAACATGTCGAAGGTCTACTTCGGTCTGTCCGGTTCGGATGCCAATGAAACCAACATCAAGCTGGTCTGGTATTACAACAACGTGCTGGATCGTCCGAAAAAGAAAAAGATCATTTCGCGCTGGCGTGGTTATCACGGCTCGGGCCTGATGACGGGATCTCTGACCGGGCTGGAGCTGTTCCACAACAAGTTCGATCTGCCGCTGTCACAGGTGGTGCATACTGATGCGCCCTATTACTTCCGCCGTGCCGACACAGGTCAGAGCGAAGCCGACTTTGTCAAACAGTGTGCTGACAGTCTCGAAGCGCTGATCGCCCGTGAAGGCGCGGATAGCATCGCCGCCTTTATCGGCGAACCGGTTCTGGGGACTGGCGGGATCGTGCCGCCACCCGCCGGGTACTGGAAAGCAATTCAGGCAGTGCTGAAAAAACACGATATCCTGTTGATCGCCGATGAGGTCGTGACCGGGTTTGGTCGTCTGGGCAGCATGTTCGGTTCTGACCACTATGATATCGAGCCGGATATCATCACCATTGCCAAGGGTCTGACCTCGGCCTATGCGCCGTTGTCCGGATCGATTGTTTCGAATAAAGTCTGGAAGGTGCTGGAAGAAGGCACGGATAAACTTGGCCCGATCGGCCATGGCTGGACCTATTCCGCCCACCCGATCGGAGCTGCGGCTGGTGTTGCCAACCTCAAGCTGATTGATGATCTGAAACTGGTAGACAATGCTCGCGATACCGGGACCTATTTCAATCAGGGCCTCAAAGCGGCGCTGGATGATATTTCCATCGTTGGCGATGTACGAGGAGAAGGCATTCTGGCGGCGATTGAATTTGTCAAAGACCGCGACACCCGGGAGTTCTTTGACCCGGCGCTCAAGGTTGGTCCCCAGGTTGCAGCCGCGCTGCTGGAACGGAGCAAGGTGATTGGCCGGGCCATGCCTCAGGGCGATATCCTCGGGTTTGCCCCGCCACTTTGTATGACACGCGCCGAGGCTGATATGATCATCGAAGCCGCCCGCGATGCCATCCAGTCAGTGGCAAGCAAACTCGGCTAGGATCCAATCGGATCGTTTAGATAACAAACTCGGGTCCGGATTTTTTTTTCATCCAGAGCCGGGTTTGTTGCGTTTGGGCTCTGGACAGCGGCGCTTCTCTGGATTAGCACTAGGGCATCGCGGAGAGGTGCCGGAGTGGCTGAACGGGGCGGTCTCGAAAACCGTTGTGCTTGCAAGAGTACCGAGGGTTCGAATCCCTCCCTCTCCGCCAGTGGTTCACTGGCAAAATTTCCTGTTTCGTAGATCTGCTTTCCCTAGGCCCTTGTGCAGTCTTCAGGGATCGATAAACTCACCGTGAGACGGACCGCTCTGGGGCGGGTAATGGCAGGGGCGGGGGCAAACTCATCGCTAAGCGCAAATCCATGAAGACAGTGCTGCGACGGTTGATCTGGGCAGGCGTATTGATCGGGCTGGTTTTTCCGATAACGACCATTCTGCTCTATCGTCTGTTGCCACCTTTGGTCACGCCGCTGATGTTGGTTCGGGATGCGCCGATGCGCTATGACTTTGTCGATCTGGAACAAATTTCTCCAAGTCTTGTCCAGGCTGTTCTGGTTTCGGAAGACCAGCGTTTTTGTGAACACAGCGGCTTTGACTGGAAGCAGATGGGGATCGTCTGGGATGAACTGCTCAATACCGGATCTGCATCCCGTGGCGCCAGTACCATTTCAATGCAGACGGCCAAGAACCTGTTCCTCTGGCCCACGCGCAGCAAGATCCGCAAGGCGCTGGAAATTCCCCTGACCCTGATGCTGGAAACCCTTTTGCCCAAACGCCGTATTTTGGAGCTCTATCTCAATATCGCCGAGTTTGGTGAGGGGATTTATGGGGCTGAGGCTGCGGCGCAAGCTCACTTCAACCGCGATGCCAAAGGGCTGACGCGCGGTCAGGCTGCGCGTCTTGCCGCTGTCCTGCCCAACCCGCTGGAACGTAATGCGGGGCGGCCGAGCCACAATGTCCAGAGCCGGGCCAACCAGATTTCCGGACAAATTCGGGTTGCTCCTGCGGCTTTGTGGTCCTGCCTCTAGGCCTCAAGACAAGAGGATAGTCACTGGGATAAAAAGATGTCGAGAAAGGAATGTTGGGTTCGCAGTTGATGTCTAAACGAACAGCCAGCCTTGAATCTCTCCAGACGCATACCATCTAACCCTTTGACCATAAAAAGGGAAAGCAATGAAGTATACAAAGCTGGGAGCATCCGATCTCAAGGTAAGCCGTATTTGTCTGGGCAGCATGACCTGGGGTGTGCAAAACACGCAGGAACAGGCGTTTGAGCAGATGGACTATGCGCTGGCCCAGGGGGTGAACTTCTGGGACACGGCAGAAATGTACAGCATTCCACCGACACCTGCGACCTATGGAACAACAGAAAGCATCATCGGGAACTGGTTCAAGGCCCGGGGCAAACGTGATGAAGTTGTTATGGCGACCAAGTTTTCACCCGTGTCCTGGGCGCGTGGTGAAGCCAACCCGACCACGAACAGGAAAAGTCTAATGACCGCGGTTGAGGAAAGTCTCAAGCGCCTGCAGACTGACTATATCGATCTGTACCAGCTTCATTGGCCGACCAACCGTCCGAACTATCATTTTGCCAACTGGTGGACCTTTGAGCCTGCATCCGGGGCCGAAGCCAAGCAACAGATTATCGAAAACAAGCTGGAGACCCTGAACACGCTTCAGGATTGTATCAAGCAGGGGAAAATCCGTCACATCGGCCTTTCGGATGATTCCGCCTGGGGCATCAAACAGTTTGTTGATCTGGCTGAAAAACACAACCTGCCCCGGATGGTGAGCATCCAGAACGAATATAACCTGCTGCGCCGACGCGACGATCATGATGTTGCCGAGACCTGTGCGCTGGAACAGGTTGCCTATCTGCCCTGGTCACCACTGGCTATGGGTGTGATGAGCGGCAAGTATCTGGAAGGCAAATTCCCGGCCGGAACACGTTTTTCAAAAGAGATCATGGGCGACCAGTGGGATCGCTTTAACACCCGTGTCTCCTTGCATGTGGAAGAGGCAGTGAAGGCCTATCTTGCTGTGGCAGAAAAATATCAGCTCGACAGTTGCCAGATGGCGATTGCTTTCACGCTGAGCAAATCCTGGGTTACCAGCTCAATCATCGGAGCGACCAAGATGGACCAGCTCAAAAGTAATATCGACGCGGTTAATGTTGAGTTGTCCGCAGAGTGTCTCGCCGATATTCACAAGGTTTACCAAGACTATCCAGTGGCCTTTTGATCTCTAAGCGCTCTTTCCTGAATAGGCTGAATAACCCAGTATAAAGTTGCCGACCCCTCTTGTTACGGGCTCTGTTGTCAGAGAATTAATGCTGTAACGGGGGGGGTGGGACTGTATGGTGCTGGGCGATACTATTGTGTCGAAAGACAGTTTGGTGTTTCTGGAGTTTCAAGAATCCTGAGGTCCTGGGCCGGTCGTCAGCCCTCGTCTGAGGCGGTGTGTTATCCGCCCATCGATTGCCGCGAGTCCGCCGCCGATAAAGGTCATGCCGATGAGGTGTTTGGCGAGAATGACTTCTCCCAGAAACAGAACGCCGAGCAGGATGGCGCTGACGGGAATCAGGAAGGTAACCAGCAACAGATTGGTCGCCCCTGCGCGGGCGAGGATCTGGAAGTAGAGAATATAGGCGAGGGCGGTCGAAAGCAGGGCAATGCCGACCAGCGCCGCCAGGGCTTCAGGACTTGGTAAAGGCAAGGTCCAGGGTTGGTCGATATAGAGCATCAGGGGCAGTAAAAGAATACTGGAAGCAGTTACCTGGCCGGTTGCGGTTGCGATCGGCGGGACACCCATTGACTTGAAGCGCCGACCATATACCCCGGCAAAAGCATAGGATATGGCACCGGCAAGTACAGCCAGTTGGGCCAGAAGGTTGTTGCCGATAGTCTGAATGACGTCCCCGCCGATCAAGATCACAACACCCAGTAACCCCAGGACCACGCCACAAAGGCGCGGCAGGGTCAGCTTTTCATCTGTTGTCAGCATATGGGCAACAAGGACAGTAAAAAGCGGTGTGGTGGCATTCAGGATTGAGGCCACACCGGATGCAATGTGAATCTGTCCCCAGACGATCAGGGTAAAGGGCAGGGCGTTGTTCAACAGCCCCATGATAAAAAATGCCAGCCAAACCTCGGGATTTTTTGGCATTTCAAGGCGCAGAACCCGCATCACAATAAACAATGCCATAGCCGCGAGGGCAATCCTGCTGACGACAATGGTCAGGGGAGGCAGTTCCCGAACAGCAATGCCGTTAAAAAAGAAGGAACCTCCCCACAACAGAGATAGGGCGATGAGCATGCCCCACTCGAGAGCAGACATGTTGTGATGGGGAGTGGATGAGCCTGACATGCGGGGCTGGTGTCCTGTTCTATTGGGTCAAGGTTCCATACTTGCGCATCACGCAGAGGAACACACCTCGTTTCTTGCTGTTTATCCGAAATCAGAATGCTTCAACTGGAGCGTTTCCAGTTTGGATGTGGAGCTAAAACGCCATCCAGCCACCGAGCCAGAGCCAGGTTACTGCAAGGCTCATGGAGATCAATGTCATGGGGATCCAGGTGCGGTCGATACGCAGTCCGGGAATACGTCCGAGGGCCAGCAATATTATCAAAGAAACGTAGTCGCGCTCAGCTCTTTCCAGAACTAATGCCGAGCAACTGCCGGGCTTCTTTGGCGGAAGCTGGTTTTTTGCCCAGAGCGAGGATTTCATCGCGGGTTTGAGCGACGATTTCAGATGTCGCTTCCGCTTCCTGTCCATTGCGCAGCTTGCTGTTGTTTTCAAAACCGACGCGGGCGTGCCCGCCCTGTTGAAAGGTTCTGGTCATACAGGCCGCTTCCAGGTGGCCAAAGGCGCAGGTAAACCAAGGGCCAGGGGCAAAGGATTTTTGTTTTTGTAATGCAGCAGTAAAAGGGTCGAGTTCTTCCGGCTCTCCCAGATTGTTGCTGGCGTAACGCCCCAGAACAAAGAGCAGGGAAGGCGTCTGCACCGGGATCAGGCCGAGCCTGACAAATTCGATAAACCGTTCCAAATCCCTGAGATCATAAAGGATATGCTGCAGATGTATTCCGGCTTCATTGGCCCAGTGATAAAAGCCTGACCCGCTTCTTTCGCCATCATCCGGCATCATTTCACGGAGGGCAACACTGACGGCTTCGGGTTCGGTGGCTTTGACGCAGTCGATCTGGGCCTGTTGTCCATAACGCCCGACTGCTTCTGTGGTGATCTGAACCAGAAGATCGGACCCAGCCTCGTAGTTTATGCCTGCAATGACTTCCCGATAAAGCCCGGCGTCCAGAACATGCTGTTGTTGGGCATCCCGCACATGCAAGTGAGCCATGGCTGCTCCTGCTTTCTGGCAGGCCAGCGCTTCGGTAATAATCTGCTCGACTGTTACAGGCAGATGCGGATGATCTGCCTGGGTTTTCCGAGCCCCGTTCGGGGCAGCCATAATGATTGTCGGGGACATGTCTAGTGTTCCAGTTCTGGAATCATGGCGAAGGTTTTGGCCAGCTTGTCGACGATTTCGCCGATGTGCTCTTCTTCGATGATAAAGGGGGGCGCAAGCAGGATGTGATCGCCAGATTGCCCGTCGATGGTGCCTGACATGGGGTAACAGATCAAACCATTGGCAAAGGCAATTTTCTTGACCTTGGCATGAAGGGCAAGGTCGGAAGGGAAGGGGTGTTTACTTTCCCGATCCCGGACCAGTTCCAGGCCGATGAACAGGCCCCGGCCACGAATATCGCCGATGTAGGGATGTTGTCCAAAGGCACTGGTCAAGGCCGTCATCAACTGGAGTGAACGCTTTTGTACCTTGCCCAGCAGGTTACGCTCGAACATGGCGGTTATAACAGCAAGGCCTGCTGCACAGGCGACAGGATGTCCCATATAGGTGTGACCGTGCTGGAAGAAACCGGATCCGTCTTCAATGGCCTTGTAGACTTTTCCGCTGCAGAGCATGGCCCCGATCGGTTGGTAACCTGCGCCAAGCCCTTTTGCGATGCAGAGAATATCCGGAGAGACGCCATCCTGATCACAGGCAAAGAGTGAACCTGTCCGTCCCATGCCACACATGACTTCATCCAGAATGAGCAATACACCGTATTGGTCACAGATCTTGCGGATGCGTTTCAGGTAGCCGGGCTCAGCAGTAACCGCGCCCATGGTGGCGCCGACAACAGGTTCGCAGATAAAGGCGGCAACCTTCTCGGGGCCGACACGCAGAATTTCGGCTTCGAGCAAGTCTGCCGCCCTGATTGCATAGTCTTCCAGGCTTTCCCCTTGCGCCTGATAGCGGTAGGCATAGCAGGGATCAATATGAGTCATGGGAACCAGCAAGGGTTCAAAGGGTTTGCGCCGCCACCTGTTACCGCCAGCGGAGAGGGCTCCGAGTGTATTGCCATGATAACTCTGCCAACGTGCGATGATATGGCTGCGTTTGTCATCGCCGCGTTCAAGGTGGTATTGCCGGGCCAGCTTCAAGGCGGCCTCGACCGCTTCGGACCCTCCGGAGACAAAATAAACCCTTTCGATCCCTTCTGGTGCATGGGCGATCAGCAAATCAGCAAGCTTTTCGGCAGGATCAGAGGTGAAAAACCCGGAGTGGGCAAAGGCGAGTTCATCCACCTGATCTTTAATCGCCTGCCGTACGGTTTGGTCAGAATGCCCCAAACAGGAAACCGCAGCGCCACCCGAGCCATCAAAATAACGCTTGCCGTTGCTGTCGATGATATAACAGCCCTCACCGGATACAGCGGTTGGTAAGTTTGCTTTGGTGTGACGGGGGAACACATGAGACATCGGATGCACTTTCTAAAGTGAGCGGTCAGGTTCGGGTGGTTGAAAACTGAAAATTAGTACTGCTTTGTCGAGTTTGTCTTGTTGGAGTCGTACAAAACAGAAGCATTATTCTTGTCTTAAAATATCATTTGTATCACTAATGGCAATATAATAACATTTGTTATTATATTGCCATTAGTGATCTGTGAAGGAAACTTGATGGGGTTGAAAACCAAGTCTCTGGTTGTTGAGCAGTTGACGAGCGCACTACCAAGCTATCCAAAGTCATTGCGTCGTGCTGCGATCTTTATCATTGATAATCCTGCGGAATTTGGAATGAATTCCATTCGGGACAGCGCTGAAGCCACAGGTGTCAGTACAAATACTTTGGTGCGTTTGGCACAAAAATTAGGCTTTGAGAGTTATCAACAGTTAAGAGAACCTTTTCGTCTCGCCCTGACATCCAATGTTGCGACGGCAAACACAAGCCAGTGGGTTAATGAGCTCTATGAACGTGGTGACAAAGAACGTATCAGGGCCGATACAGTAACCAGTGTTGTTGGCAATGTGACAGAAGCTCTTCGCCAGAATGATACTGACGCGATCGAACTGGCCGCTGAGTTAATTCTTGCTGCCGAAAATGTTTACCTAATGGGGACGCGGGCTTCATATACCTTGGTACATTACCTGTATTATATCGGACGTATGGCTCTGCCAAACCTGATTGTAGCTCCCCGCCATGCAAATTCTCCCTTAGATGAAATTCTTGGAGTGTCGTCCAAGGATATGGTGATCGCAATCTCTATCACCCCCTTCGCCAAAGAGACAATTGAGGCCTGCAGATACGCCAAATCGAGGGGGGCAAAGCTGTTACTTCTTTCTGACAGTACCGCTAACTCCCTGCCGCTGAAGCCGGATATAACACTTATTTCGCCGGTAGGGACGCCCCGGCATTTTGAAAATTTTTACGGCTTTGACAGTTTTGTCGGATTTTTTGCTCTTTCCGAGTGGTTGATTACCGCCTTGGTAGAAAAGGGAGGAGACAAGATAACTAAAAGAATTCAATCAGTTAATTATCTTAGGAAAAGTGCCAAGGTTTATTGGCAGCCATAACGTTAAAGTGAAAAAAACAGACGCCATCTTGTTGATCAATGATGCTGGAACGCTGTTATATCAAAAAATAACAAATGTTATCTGTTGACCTGAAATAATACATCCGCGACCATATAGCACAGAACAAACCTTATAGTTTCAAACTTATTCTTAGGGAGAAACATGTTGCTGAGTATCAAGCGGATCAAAAAGAATTCCGCAGTAACAATGCCTGCATCATAAATGTTCGGTAGAGGCGGGTTTCCTGCAGTTTAAGCTCATAAAACATGAGAAAAGCATCATTTTCCAGGGATGTTTTGTTACCGATTTTAGTTGCGGGTGAGATGTTTCCCCGTGGATATCAGTCGGCTGACAATCTTGTCCAAAAAAACCTGGAATGCCGGGGTGACTTAATCTTGACCCTGAACTCGGTATCTGTAAAACGTTCGTAACAAAATAGTATTCAAACAAGGAGTTAGGCATGTTTGTACGTAAACTGGCACTCACTGCGGTTGCAGGTGCGGCCCTGCTGTCATCCGCTGCTTTTGCTGCCGATACCAAACACGTTGTGATTGGTACAGGTGGGCAGACAGGAGTTTATTATCAGGTAGGTGGTGCAATCTGCCGTCTGGTAAACAAGGGCTCCAGTGATCACGATATCAACTGTACCCACAAAACCGGCGGATCCGTTGCTAATATCAATGGTATGCGCTCGGGTGATCTGGACATGGGCGTGGCCCAGTCAGACTGGCAGTATCATGGGTATAACGGAACTGCTCCCGATACCTTCCCGGATGGGGCTTATCAGGAACTCCGGGCTGTTTTCTCTGTTCACCCAGAGCCCTTTACTGTTGTTGCCAGATCTGATTCCGGCATCAAGACCTTTGAAGATCTGAAAGGTAAAAAAGTAAACGTCGGGGATCCGGGTTCCGGTGCGCGGGCGACCATGGAAGTCGTGATGGAGAAAATGGGCTGGGCCATGGATGATTTCTCCTTTGCCGGTGAATTGAAATCTTCCGAGCAGGCTGCTGCACTTTGTGATGGCAAGGTAGATGCGATTGTTTTCACAGTTGGTCACCCAAGTGGAACCATCAAGGAAGCAACGACTTCTTGCGAATCAAAATTGATCAATGTCGATAACGATGTGATCCAGAAACTTGCTGCTGATAATGCCTATTATGACATGACATCCATCAAGGGCGGAACCTATACAGGTACTGATGAAGACATCACGACCTTTGGTGTTGGCGCAACTTTCATCAGCTCAACCGCTGTTGATGAAGAAGTCGTCTATCAGATGGTGAAAGCAGTTTTTGATGACTTTGGTCGTTTCAAGAAAATGCATCCTGCATTTGAGCACCTTGAAGAAAAAGACATGATTGTGAAAAATCTGTCTGCTCCTTTGCACGAGGGTGCGATCCGTTATTACAAAGAACGCGGCTGGATGTAATCCGGTCCAGTGATGCGGGCGAGAGGACCTCGAGTCTTCCGCCCGTATTTGCGTTGATCTCAATCTGCACAAAATCCTGATCATGAAAGCTCGTAGAAGCCGACGCTCAGGTGAGAAAACAGGGAATTGGGGATGGCTAGAGATAATTCTGACAATGCGACGCTGAGCGAAGAAGAGCTCCAGGACCTCGTCGCATCGACCGATACGGGAGGGCGTATCCCGACCAACCGGAAAATTGTGTTGCTTATGGCCGCGACGGCGCTGATCTGGTCAATATTTCAGATCTGGATCTCATCTCCTGTCCCGTCGGCTATTTCCTGGGGATCGTTCTCAGCCAAAGAAGCTCGTCCCATTCACCTGGCGTTTGCCATCTTTCTGGCTTTTCTGGCTTATCCCGCATTCAAAAATTCCCCCCGTCGCAGCATTCCGATGTTTGACTGGGCTTTGGCGTTATTAAGTGCGTTTTGTGCTTTTTACATTTTTATTGCTGATACAGCCCTGGTCAATACATTGACAGGGTCAAGACTGTCCAGTCGCCCGGCAAGTCCAAACCAGATTGACATTGTTGTCTCCATTATCGGAATGGTACTTTTGTTGGAGGCAACCCGTCGGGCACTTGGCCCTCCGCTGATGGTGGTGGCTATGGTTTTTCTCGGCTACACCTTCTTTGGGCCCTTTGCCCCTGATCTGATCGCCTGGAAAGGCTCGTCGTTTGGCGGGGTCGTTGATCAACAGTGGCTGTCTTCCAATGGCGTCTTTGGCATTGCTTTGGGGGTCTCGACGGATCTGGTTTTCCTGTTTGTCCTCTTTGGAGCATTGCTTGATCGGGCTGGTGCCGGGAACTACTTCATTAAAGTTGCCTTCTCCCTGATGGGACATTTCAGTGGCGGCCCGGCGAAAGCTGCGGTTGTTGCCTCGGGTATGACCGGTCTTATCTCCGGGTCATCCATCGCTAACGTTGTGACGACGGGGACCTTTACAATCCCGATGATGAAGCGTGTCGGCTTCAGCGCTGAAAAAGCCGGAGCCGTCGAGGTTGCCTCTTCTGTGAACGGTCAGATCATGCCACCGGTGATGGGGGCAGCGGCTTTCCTGATGGTGGAATATGTAAATATTCCTTATTTTGAAGTCGTCAAACACGCCTTTTTGCCCGCAATTATTTCCTATATTGCACTGGTGTACATTGTTCATCTTGAAGCCAAGAAGCTTGGTATGCAGGGTTTGCAAAAACCAGGTGTATCGAAATCCGGCAAGGATATTTGTCTGTCCTGGGCCATCACGATGTCCGTCATTTTGACTTTAATGGGGGGGCTGTATTATCTTTCCGAGGTCTATGCGGTGCTCGAAACTACAGCAATGCGGCTGGGGGCGGTGCTGTTTATCCTGGTGGTTCAATTTTTCCTGATCAAGTTAACAAAACGCTTGGCCAGCGATGAAACCTTCGCCCGGACGATTTCTACCGGAGCGATTGTTCTAGGCAATCTGGTGATCGGCTCCTTTGGTCTGTTTTTCCTGACGGCACTGATTCAAAATTATGCCGGGGCTGTTTGGACGCCTTGGGTCATGGGCGGCCTGGTGCTGTTTGTCTATCTGCTTCTGGTCCGTTTCAGCTCATCCTATCCTGACCTTGTTTTGGATGATCCGAACGAACCTGTGATGACCTTGCCTGAGATCGGTGCGACACTTAAATCGGGACTGCATTTTCTGCTTCCCGTCGTGGTGCTGATCTGGTTGCTGATGGTCGAGCGCAAGTCGCCAAGTCTTTCAGCCTTCTGGGCAACTTCCTTGATGCTGTTTATCCTGCTGACACAGCGTTATGTTTTCGCTTTCTTCCGTCACGAAGACAAAACCGGGACTCTTGCCCGGGGGTTCAATGAACTGGTTGAAGGTATGATCGGTGGTGCCCGGAACATGATCGGCATCGGGATTGCAACGGCTGCAGCCGGGATTATTGTTGGTGCGGTTGATCAGACGGGTGTCGGCGGCAAACTGGCGGCATTGGTTGAGTTGCTTTCCATGGGGCAGATCATGTTGATCCTGATCTGGACGGCAATATTAAGTCTGATCCTTGGAATGGGCCTGCCGACGACCGCCAATTATATTGTGGTTTCAGCCTTGCTGGCCCCGGTGATTGTTGCTCTTGGACAGCAGAACGGATTGATTGTTCCATTGATTGCGGTCCATCTGTTTGTCTTCTATTTCGGGATTATGGCAGATGTAACGCCTCCGGTCGGGCTGGCTTCCTTCGCCGCTGCAGCGGTATCTGGGGGTGATCCTATCCGGACAGGCTTTGTTGCCTTCTTCTATTCCATGCGTACCGCGCTTCTGCCGTTCCTCTTTATCTTCAACACAGATCTTCTCTTGATCGACGTTACGATTATGGAAGGCATTTTTGTCTTTATTGTCGCGACGGCGGCGATGTTGATTTTTACTGCGGGGATGCAGGGGTATTTCCTGACCAAGTCAAAAATATGGGAATCTATCGCTTTGGTGCTGATTGCCTTCACCCTTTTCCGTCCGGGGTTTTGGCTGGATTACGTTATTCCTCCTTATGAGGAACGTGGGGGTGACCAGTTGGTGCAATCCCTGATGGATGCTTCTCCGAAAGATGAGCTACGGCTGCGGGTGGATGGTTTTGATGAAGTGGGGCAACCGATCAGTCTGACCATGCTTTTGGTTGTCGGAGATGAGCCGACAGGCGAGGAGCGTTTGGAGGCCTACGGGCTGGAAGTGATCGAACAGGATGGCAAACATATCATTGATGCGGTCACTTTCGATTCCCCAGCGGAAAAAGCCGGGTTTGATTTTGATCAGACAATTCTATCCATCGGGATGCCGGTGGAACGCCCCGCAAAGGAGCTTTTTTATATTCCTGCCCTGTTGTTTTTGGGGCTGGTTGTGATGTTACAGCGTCGGCGTGAGCGGACAGCTGATGGAAAACTGGTCTCGGCCTGAAGGAGAGAAACAGATGTTTAAACATATCCTATTGGCTGTCGATCTTCAGCAGGCGGATAGCTGGGACAAAGCTTTGCCTGCCGGGGTTGAATATGCCAATGCATTTGGCTCGACCTTGCATGTGATGACGGTGGTGCCGAATTTTGGCAGCAGCATTGTCAGCTCATTCTTTCCTAAAGATCATGAGGAAAAGGTGATGCAAAGTGCAACAAATGCCCTGAAGGCTTTTGTCATGGAGCATATCCCGAGCAAGATCAAGGTGCAGCATATTGTTGGCCACGGGAATGCCTATGAAGAAATTCTCAGAGTGGCCGATGAGATCAACTGTGATGTGATTATCATGGGGGCTCATCGTCCAAGAATGGAGGACTATCTGCTGGGTCCGAACGCTGCGCGGGTGATGCGCCATGCAAAGTGTTCGGTTCTGGTGGTGCGAAACTAGATGCTTCTGTTCTGATCTTGGCGGGGTGATACAAAAAAATCCGCTGAAGATGTTGTATGGATTATAATAGGGGGGCTGTCTCAACTGAGACGGCCTCCCTTTTTTTGTTGGGCCGTCTCGTCTGAAACATGTCTGAAGTAATAGAAAAGCGTTCTTTTTTCTGATCAAAAACAACCATTTTCGGAACGATTTTCTTGAGTGAAATATCTGGTCTCATTGATCCAACGATCTGGACCTATGCGCCTGACAATTTTGTTGCTTTTGTGAAGAGGTGATGAGTTGCAGGTGGTCGCAGTACAGGGTGAAGAGCGGCTCGGATGAGCCGGTGCTAACCAGACGCGGCAGTGCAAAGGTTACCGATTATTGAAACCGGCTGTTCTGATAATGCAGCCTCAAGGCGACAGAATAAAAATAACGGCTCAAACGGCCGAAACGGGTGAGAATTTTCTTGGTTCGAAGAGAAGAATTTTTAGGCAAGGGATTACGTAAGATGAAAATGACGACAGAAGAGGCTTTTGTAAAAGTCCTGCAGATGCACGGCATCGAGCACGGGTTCGGAATTATCGGTTCGGCTTTTATGCCGATTTCGGATCTCTTCCCCAAGGCAGGTATCAAGTTTTGGGATGTGGCTCATGAAACGAATGGCGGCATGATCTGTGACGGCTACACCCGTACAACCGGCAAAATTGCCATGTGCATTGCGCAAAATGGGCCTGGAATTACCGGTTTTGTCACCCCGATCAAGACGGCCTATTGGAACCATACCCCCATGTTGCTGGTCACCCCCCAGGCCGCAAACAAGACAATTGGTCAGGGTGGGTTTCAGGAAGTTGAGCAGATGGCTCTTTTCAGGGATATGGTCTGCTATCAGGAAGAAGTACGAGATCCTTCCCGGATGGCTGAAGTTCTTAACCGTGTGATTGAAAAGGCCATCAGAGGATCTGCCCCTGCCCAGGTCAACGTGCCGCGCGATCTCTGGACCAAGGTCATCGACATCGAACTGCCACAACGGGTCAAGATTGAACGTCCTGCAGGAGGCGCAACAGCAATTGCCGAGGCTGCAAGGCTGCTTTCCGAAGCAAAGTTTCCGGTTATTCTTTCCGGGGCGGGAGTGGTGATTGGTAACGCGATCCCTGATTGCCAGGCTTTGGCCGAGCGACTGGATGCGCCGGTTGCCAGTGGCTATCAACATAATGACAGCTTCCCGGGCAGCCACCCACTGGCCTGTGGTCCGTTGGGGTATAATGGATCCAAAGCGGCGATGGAGCTGATTTCCAGGGCTGATGTTGTCCTAGCGCTCGGCACACGTCTCAATCCATTCTCGACACTCCCCGGTTATGGTATCGATTATTGGCCGAAGCAGGCGAATATCATCCAGGTGGATATCAATGCAGACCGTATTGGCCTGACAAAAAAGGTAACGGTAGGTATCTGCGGTGATGCCAAGCTGGTTGCACAGCAGATCCTGGCCCAGTTGAGCCCAACAGCGGGTGATAAGGGGCGCGAAGAGCGTAAAGCGCTGATCCACCATACCAAGTCTTCCTGGTTGCAGACGCTTAGCAGTATGGATCATGAAGAAGATGATCCCGGAACCAGCTGGAATGCAGACTCTCGCAAACGAGATGCAGATCGCATGTCCCCGCGCATGGCCTGGCGGGCAATTCAGGATGGTTTGCCAAAAGAAGCAATCATCTCAAGCGATATCGGGAACAACTGTGCGATCGGGAATGCCTATCCAACCTTTGAGCAGGGGCGCAAGTATCTGGCGCCGGGGCTTTTTGGACCCTGTGGGTATGGTTTTCCTTCTATCATCGGAGCAAAAATCGGCTGTCCTGATACTCCCGTTGTTGGCTTTGCCGGTGATGGTGCCTTCGGAATCAGCATGAACGAAATGACTTCTGTTGGCAGAAAAGAGTGGCCTGCCATAACTATGGTGATTTTCCGTAACTATCAATGGGGTGCAGAAAAGCGCAATACAACCCTGTGGTACGATAATAACTTTGTCGGGACAGAGCTTGATCCGCACCTGAGTTATGCCAAGGTCGCCGAGGGCTGTGGCCTGAAAGGCGTAACGGTCAAAACCCAGGCAGAACTGACGTCTGCCCTGAAGGAAGCCTGTGCTGCGCAGAGCAGTGGTGTGACGACGTTTATCGAGGTGATCCTCAATCAGGAACTGGGTGAGCCTTTCCGTCGTGATGCGATGACCAAGCCGGTGCAGGTGGCAGGAATTGATCCCGCTGATATGCAGCCGCAGCAAGGTGTCTGATATTTTGACAGCCTTCACCTGATTTAAAGAAGAGAGCCATTCCTCTGGAGTGGCTCTTTTTTGTGTGTGCAATCAGATCGCGGATATGGCCAGTTATGCCGTTCTTGTCCTTCGTCGTCCGATAAAACAGCAGATCTGGAATTTATTCCGGATTTCTGTCATGCTCACGATGAAACAACATGGGGGCAACAATGCTTAGCATTTTCAACAATCCTGCTTTTGGTCTTTTATTGCTGCGTCTTACGCTTGGGGGGCTGATGATTTTTCATGGGTTTGCCAAGGTCGGTAATCCGGGTAGCCTTGATTTCATTGGCGGGAAGCTCCTTGAAATAGGGCTCCCTGGCTTTATTGCCTATGGTGTATTCCTTGGAGAGGTTCTTGGGCCTATCCTTATAATCTTCGGTGTATTCTCGCGGTTGGGTGCACTTCTTGTCGCGGGAAATATGATCTTTGCACTTATCCTGGTGCACTCGGACCAGTTTGCCAACTTCACCAAAAGCGGTGGTTGGGAACTCGAATTGCAGGGCTTTTTCCTGATGACAGCTGTGGTGCTGCTCTTTACTGGTAGCGGGCGTTACGCAATCAAGCCCGATTGATCTTATGATGCTTAAGTGATGAAACTCACAAGGGTCTCCGGATATATGACGGAGGCCCTTGTGGATTTAGCGCGCTGCCTCAGCGAGAAGTTGGCTGTGAGCCGATGGCAGTGGTGCTTTTGCGTTCTACCCAGAATACGATCAAGAGCGAAATCAGACCGAGTATTGCAAAAGAAGAAACCAGTGGCAGAACTGTGCCGTTATAGATCTGGCCAATGGTGACACCGATAGCCATACAGATGAAAGTTGTGACAGACCCAATAACAGCAGAGGCTATTCCGGCAATCTTGCCCAAGGGCTCCATTGCAAGGGCGTTAAAGTTGCTGAAAAGCAGGCCAATACAGAAAAAGCTTGTGATCATGTAGGCCATGAAGCCCCAGAGCGGGGGAGCACTGTTTGTCAGGGCAACCATAAGAGAGAAGCCCAGGGCCAGTATTGTCATGGCCACCAACGCTGTTTGTGAGAGCTTGCGCATACCGTGTTTGATAACAAGTTTCGCGTTGACGAAAGAGGCAATCCCGATTGAAAGGGCGAGGACAGCAAAATACAGCGGGAAGAGATCAGTGATAAAGTAAATGTCCTGGAAAATCTGCTGGGCGCTATTGAGATAGCCGACAAAAGCACCAAAAACAACGCCGGCTGCAATCATATAGGAACGCGATTGGCGATTGGCCAGAATGATTTTGATGCTGCCCCAGATATGAGTGCGGGAAAAGGGGCTGCGGTTTTCCAGTGAAAGTGTTTCCGGCTGACGCAGGGCGAACCAGATAAGGGCAATGGTGCCGAGAAGGCAGAAGCTGTAGAAAATACTGTGCCATTGGGCCAGTTGCAGGATCATCTGTCCGAGTGCCGGGGCGATTGTCGGAACCAGGATAAACACAGCCATGATAAAGGACATGATCCGGGCCATAGCCCGTCCTTCATATTGATCGCGGATCAGGGCGATGCTGATGGTTCTCGGACCAGAGGCCCCAATGCCTTGCAAGAACCGTCCGACCAGCATCAGTGTGTAATCGGTGGCCAGCGCAGAGATAACAGAGCCAGCCAGAAAAATGACGAGGCCAAGGTAGATTGCGGGCTTGCGACCATAGCTGTCAGACATTGGGCCAAAAAAGATTTGCCCGATAGCCAGCCCAAGGAAAAGAACACCGACCATCAACTGGGCATCATTGGAATTTGCCAGCCCGAGATCTTCTCCTATAAGGGGGAGTGCGGGTAAAATGGCATCAATTGATAAGGCGACCAGAGACATCAGCAAAGCCATTAGGGGAATGAATTCCCCGGCTTTCATCGGTTGGGCCTCGTGAGCTTGTTTCATAACGGATCACTTGCTTAGAGGAAATGTAGCTTGTGTCATACGCGTCCAAAAGCTGTTCAACAAGTCAGATTTGGATGCTCATCCATTCTGATCACCCCTTTTGCCGCTAAAAGGGGATTACTGTTTGGTAATCCAGTTGAAAACCGCTTCGACATTGGAACTTGTCGCTTTGCGGCGATAGAGAATATAGGCCCGGTTGCTTTTAACCGTGCCGGGGCAAGCGGGGACAAGCTGACCGCTTTCAAGAAACTTGTCGATCAGCCCATACCATCCCAGGGCGACACCCTGGTGATCCAGAGCTGCCTGTAGGACCAATGCGTAGTTGCTGAGGCTCGTGGGTGCATGCGTTTTGGGCCCGAGAATATCCTGGCTTTGAAACCAGCTGTCCCAGTTGTACCAGGGAGCTTCGGGGGCAGCAGAGAGGTTGAGAAGGGGAAGTTTCAACAAATCATGAGGGCTTGTAATCGGCCCATATTTTTCCAGAAATACAGGACTGCAAACAGCGAGGACCTCTTCGGCAAAGAGGATCTGGTTTGTTGGTGTGCTTTCTGGTGGCGTTGTCAGGGCAATGACCAAATCGCTTTCTATGTCCGATGAAAGGATCGTTACCTGTGCCGGATCTTTTGCCAGGGCGTCAGAAGGGGTTTGGGAGGTGAAGACCTGGATATCAAGATCCCGAAACTGGTCGCGAAGCAGTGGCAATCTGGGGAGTAACCAATGGGAGGCAAAGGCAAAGTCAGTGCTGATGCGAACGCGAGTGGTGGTTTTTTCGTTTTCAATCGAGTGAAAAACCTGAAGCAGGTCGTTAAAATTTTCCCGGGATGTTGCGTGGAGTAGCTGTCCCGCGCGGGTGAGGGTTATCCCGCGGTTCTGGCGGTGAAAGAGAGGTTCGCCCATATAGGTTTCAAGACGTTTGATTTTTTGGCTGAGGGCTGGCTGTGTCAGGCGTAACAGTTTTGCTGCTTTAGTCAGGCTCCCCTGTCGGGCGGCGGTGTCAAAGGCGTGCAGATCTGAAAGGTGATGGTGTAGTTTGTTGTACATATTATTTATGTCAGACATGAAAATTATCGATCTGTTGCCTGTTTTCTCTTTGGTGTAAGTTTTTTGAAGATAAAATATTTTATGAAGCAAGGCAATCGAAGCGTGAAGTTATGTCGTTTCTGGCTATCCAGAATGTCGCCACATGATACGCTGAAGATGTCTACCGGGGCCGATCTGGCTGAGAGGAAATTGTATGAGTAGCAAACCCAATATTCTGATTATCATGGTTGACCAGCTGAATGGTACTTTCTTTCCAGATGGTCCGGCTGATTTCCTGCATACGCCGCATTTGCGTGCTCTGGCAGAACAATCACTGCGTTTTAAAAACAATTATACGGCCAGTCCTCTCTGTGCCCCAGGTCGCGCATCCTTTATGTCCGGACAGTTGCCTTCCCGGACCCGCGTATATGACAACGCAGCCGAATATGCGTCTGATATCCCGACCTATGCGCACCACCTCCGGCGAGCGGGGTATTACACCTGTCTGAGTGGCAAGATGCATTTTGTCGGGCCGGATCAATTGCACGGATTTGAAGATCGTCTGACAACAGACATTTATCCGGCAGATTTTGGCTGGACGCCAGATTATCGCAAACCGGGCGAACGTATCGACTGGTGGTATCACAATCTGGGTTCTGTAACCGGAGCTGGCGTTGCCGAGATCTCCAATCAGATGGAATATGATGATGAGGTGGCTTATCACGCTCAGCAGAAGCTCTATCAACTGGCCCGAAATCAGGATGATCGCCCCTGGTGTCTGACGGCCAGTTTTACCCATCCCCATGATCCTTACGTCGCCAGACGTAAATTCTGGGATCTTTATGAAGATTGTGAATATCTCTCTCCTGTGATCCCTCATATTGCCTATGAGGATCAGGATCCGCATTCGCAGCGGCTATACAACGCCAATGATTACAGAAAATTTGATATTGCAGATGAAAATATCAGGCGATCCCGTCAGGCCTATTTTGCCAATATCTCCTATCTGGACGAAAAGGTAGGACAGTTGCTTGATGTGCTGGAACGATGCAGAATGCGCGACAACACGATTGTTGTTTTCTGCTCGGACCATGGCGACATGCTTGGTGAACGTGGCCTGTGGTTCAAAATGAACTTCTATGAAGGATCCAGCCGGGTGCCCCTGATGATTTCAGGCCCGGGGATTACACCAAGACTGGTTGATACGCCCGTTTCCAATCTGGACATCACCCCGACACTTGCGGCGCTTGCAGGCGTGGATCTTTCAGAAGTTCTGCCCTGGACAGATGGTGAATCTCTGCTGCCTTTGGGCAGGGGGGAAGAGCGAGCCAGTCCGGTTTATATGGAATATGCGGCTGAAGGGTCTTATGCGCCAATGGTCTCTATTCGAGAAGGAAGGTATAAGTTTAATCATTGTGAACTTGATCCTCCCCAGCTGTTTGATTTGGAAAGTGACCCTGGAGAACAGAGTAATCTTGCCGGTCTTCCGCAATGGAAAGAGCTGGTTGACAGCTTTATGCTGAAGGTTAAGTCCCGTTGGGATATGGCGTTGTTTGATTCTCAGGTCCGGGAAAGTCAGGCACGACGATGGGTTGTGTATGAGGCTTTGCGAAATGGAGGCTATTTCCCCTGGGATTTTCAGCCTCTGCAAAAGGCTTCAGAAAAGTATATGCGTAACCATATGGATCTCAATACGCTTGAAGAGAATGCCAGATATCCAAGAGGCGAGTAAAATACAGGGTTAAGTGCGATAGTGAAAACAGTTACAGGCGTCTCAGGTGAGATGCCTGTAACTGTTTTATCAAGAATGTGATAAGGTTTTTAGTAAAGGAATGTGTGACAACGATAACAATTTTGAGTGGTATTCATTCAGAATTTCTTTAGAAAATAAATCTAGAATTTCCGAAGGCTTAT
The DNA here is from genome assembly GCF_027214005.1 of Kiloniella laminariae. Taxonomy (GTDB): domain Bacteria; phylum Pseudomonadota; class Alphaproteobacteria; order Kiloniellales; family Kiloniellaceae; genus Kiloniella; species Kiloniella laminariae_A. The sequence continues at coordinate 159,180 of NZ_JAPWGY010000006.1, read as the reverse complement.
TGTTTCGTACCAAAGATCATCGGCAGGCTGCTTAAGTTGAACATATGGAGAATATGGGAACGTGGGATCACAGCGAATATTGCTTCTGGATCATGATGAAAAGACGCATTGTGATGTTTCACAAATACTCGGTGAAAAAAATCTGCAGGTGGTCACAGCTGAATGTCCTGATGAAGTTATTTTTGATTCCCTGGCCGAGACATCTCCTGTCAGTCTGATCCTCGTCTCTGATGATTTTGATCGAGAAACCCTGATGGCCTCATCCCTGTCAGGTGGTGGTAATGAAAAGCTCAAACAAAAAATTCCAATAATCGTGATGTCCCGGCAGGGGAAACGAAAACCAGCCTTTGAACGGCTTCTAGGAAGCTGCTTCCATATTATTTATAAGCCTCTGGTTCCCCAGAATCTCTGTTCTGCTGTTATGGCGGGGCTTGAACAATACAGCAATGTAAGGGACTTGCTGTTGCAACTGGAGCGGCGCTCTTCAGCTATCGGACTGATCACATCTGGTACCTTTGAGTTTCGCAGCCCAGAACAGGCCAGAAATTTAACGACCATGCTGGCGATTGCCAGTCCTTCGGCCGAAAGGGTGGTTATTGGGTTAAGCGAACTTCTGCAAAATGCCATTGAACATGGCAATCTCGAGATCGGGTATGCTTTAAAAACCGAGCTTCTCAGAAAGGGTAATTTACCCGAGGAAATTGAAAAGCGTCTGGCAACCGCACCTTACAAAGACAGACTGGTTACATTGTCATTCGAGCGTCGTGAAAAAGAAGTTATATTCATCGTTACGGATGAAGGAGCAGGTTTCGATTGGCGCAAGTACCTGTCCCTTGATGACGAACGACTTGCAGAGTCACATGGGCGGGGCATAGCTTTTGCCTCAATGATGGCTTTTTCAGAACTTGATTATAATGAAAAGGGTAACCAGGTCACAGCCAGAATGGAGATCTGATGCGCTTGAATGTTTTAGAGAATGTTTTGGTGAAAGCCGTGGGTTTTCGTTTGCTCTTTCTTCTGGTCAGAGACGCAAAATCGAAAAGACATTTTTAGTCGAGATAGTCAAAACTAACAGCGGTAAGGTCATCCTTGAGAAGGTGTCCTTTATTTTCATAAAAATCTTTCATGACCTGATCCAGAAGGTGTTTGTTTTCTGAAGCGGACGACAAACTTCTGACCTTTTCCAGCAGGAGATCACCTTCAAGGTATTTGCCATCTTTCATCTGGGTTTCGGTTAAGGCATCGCTATAGCAAAAGAGGAAATTGTCTTTAGAAAAAGCGATTTTTCTTGTTTCATAGCTTGCTTTCTCGCTTATCCCGAGAGGGAGGCCAGAGGTGTCGAGGTATTCGATGCTATCCGGGTCGGCCCATTTTCCATAAATCGGCTGTGGAGATGCGGCTGCTGCATAATAAAGGGTATTTTCTTCGCGTGAAATGATGCCGATCATCATTGTGGCAAACTGGCCAGTGGGAAGAATTCTGCATAGATCCAGATTGATCTGTTCGAGGATGGCACAGGGATTATCCCAATCATGATCAATGTTATACATGAGAGTATGCAAACGGACAGTATTGAGGGCAGAGACAACACCGTGGCCGGAGAAATCGGCGATATAAAATCCCAAAGAACCGTTTTTTAGAGGTTCTGCCCGCCAGAAGTCCCCACCGAGTTCGGAGGAAGGTTCGCAAACAGAGGCTATGTTGACTTGAAAACGGGATTTGATGTCTGCCAGAAACTGGGACGAGGGCAGCAAGTTTTGCTGAACATCTTTTGCCATGGCCAGTTCATCGGCGACACGGTTGAGATATCGTTCCTGTTTTTCGGCGAGGACAAGGTTCTGGAGATGTAACTTTGTCCGGGCAACGAGCTCCTGGGGATAGACGGGCTTGGTAATCAGGTCGCTTGCCCCGACAGCAAAGGCCTTGAGGCGTTCTCCCTGATTATCCATTGCGGTCTGAATAATAATGGGTATTGAGGCCGTATCTTCAATCTGGCGTGCCAGTCTGCAGACTTCCATGCCATCCATAATGGGCATCATCAGATCGAGAATGATCAGATCTGGGGGAGTGGCCGCGATTGTTGACATCGCTTCCATGCCATTTTCGGCCATGATTATATTGGTGAATCCCGCTTTTTTTAAAATTGAGTAGATTAGAACGCAAAGAGATTTTGCGTCGTCCACAACCAGAATTCTTCGGTTGAGAATGTCTTCTAGCGGAACTTTTTCGCTACTCACATGCAAGGATTATGTCCTTAGGTAAAAATCTGGAGGATGTCTCGAATGGTTTTTTGCGGGCAGACCTGGGCAGTTTTACTCATTAATTACCTGAATAAGTGTCTCCAGTTTTACCAGTTTGAACATGGTTTTTACCCGTTCTTTGGGATTGCTGATCCGGAGAGTCCAGTCTTCACTCTGGGCCCTCTCCTGGGCGACCAAAAACATACCCAGACCCGCAGAATCAACATAGTCTACGTTGGCGAGGTCAACCTGAATGGTGTGGGCACCTGTTTTGACGGCTTCGTCGATCATGCTTCTGAAGGTCGGATGATCGCTGAAGGTAAATTCCCCTTTCATGATGCACTTGACATTCTTTTTGTCGGGTAGAAGAGAATAATCCATGATGTTTTGATCTCCGGTTTTAAAATAGTTCTATATCGTCATCGTCAGCAGATACTTCATCACTTTCTGGGCTGTCTTTTGTGCTTTCGGTATCTTCATCATACAGTGCGTGCATGATAAATCTCTCACGCATCTCGCTGAGGTTGAAGCCATTGATCAGGGTGTCCAGCCATTCACGGTCAAGCTCCGGCGTGATATCCTCGCCCAAGGCTTCTTCTGTTCGTCTGATCATATCGTCATTGGCCTGTATCATGACCTGAAAGGCATCAAGAATATGGGCCAATCTTTGGCTGGTACGGTCTTGAAACTGCATCCCTTTGATCATCTCAGAGATTTTTTTAGTGATGGCATCAGAGCTTCCGGCGGATTGGGATATTGTGGCACTGAACTCTTTGTTCCGTTCAAGCATGCTGTTCATGATTTTGTCGATCTTATCTTTGGCCAGAATGTTTTCCGACATGTCGATCGATGTCACGTTTTCAAGAGTTATCCTGGTTTCTGCGAGACTCTTGGAAACGTTTGAAATCTCTTCCCGGATTTTTTTTGAAAGGTCTTTGACGGATTGGGACAATTCGCGCACGCCGTCTGCAACAACTGAAAAGCCTGCACCGGCGGAACCGGCTCGCATAGCCTCGATTTTGGCGTTGAGGGCAAGAAGATTGGTCTGCTTGTTGACCTTTTCGATGTCATCCACTCGGGTCTGTACTTTCTCGACATAGAGAAGGAGATCCTCAAGGGCGTAGGTCATACTCATACCGTGCTTGGAGATCCGTAAAATCTGCTCGACAACGCCCGATAGACTGTTCTCCAGTGTGGTTAATACTTCTGGCAGTGGTACATTGACCCCGTCGACAAGGACGTTGCCGGCAGTATCAACGATGTTTTTCAGCTCTTTTGCCTGTTGTCTGGAATATGTTGCCAGCTCTTGAAAGTTCTGCGAGAGATCATCTGTACTTGTTTCCACCAATGACGAGGCAATTTCGACCTCTTTTGTCAGGGCGCGGAATGTTCTTTTTTGCACATCGGACAGGCCGACCCAGAGTGTTATAAGCTGGTGCATGTCTTCAGCCTCCTGTCCGGAGGTGTCATTGAATTGTGCTTCTGCCGTCATTGCCATTGTTTTTTCTCCGCGGGGCCCTAGCTGCTCTGTATCTGGTTTCGTCTGCTTTCCCGTGCCGGTTAAACTCGAATATGCCTGTCCTGGATACTGCCGCAGGCATTCAGCATGGCCTCTGTAATGAGCCGAAGAGGAAGTTGCTGTTCAACTGCCCCAATTTCGAAAGCTGCCCGCGGCATGCCATAAACAACGCAGGATGTTTCATCCTGGCCCAGGGTTATTGCTCCGGCCTGGCGCAATTCCAAAAGGCCCGCTGCGCCGTCTTTTCCCATACCAGTCAATATGACCCCGACAGCATTTTTGCCTGCGGCCTCGCAGGTCGAGCTGAAAAGTACATCTACTGAAGGGCGGTGTCCTGACACGGGTGGTGTGTCGGACAACTGGCAGATATAGTTTGCACCAGAACGCTTTAACTTGAGGTGTTTGTTGCCGGGAGCGATATAGACATGTCCAGGCAGAACTCTTTCATCATGTCGTGCCTCACTAACAGAAACAGCGCTGACTTTATCCAGCCGCTCGGCAAAGGTCTGGGTAAATTTTTCTGGCATGTGCTGGGTAATCAGTACAGCCGGGCTGTTGGCCGGAAGTCGGCATATAACCTCTCGCAAGGCTTCAACGCCGCCGGTAGAAGCCCCGATCGCAATAATTTTTTCTGTTGTAGAGAAGTTTACAGAGGCAAGAAGGTTGGGCCTGTTCAATTCATGATCATTTTTTTGAAGGGCTTTTACGCGTGCCCCCGCGGCTGATTTTACTTTTGTGATCAGTTCGTCTGCGCGTTCCTCTATTCCTTTTTGCATTCCGAGTTTGGGTTTGGAGAAAAAATCAACCGCCCCGAGTTCAAGGGCCCTGATGGTCGCTTCTGCCCCTTTTTGGGTAAGCGAAGAAACCATGACGACCGGCATAGGGCGTAACGTCATGATTTTTTCGAGAAAAGACAGGCCATCCATTTTCGGCATCTCAATGTCGAGTGTGATGACATCGGGGAGCAGTTTTTTAATCATCTGGCGCGCCTGAAAAGGATCTGCGGCAGTGCCGACAACCTCTATTCCAGGATCCCGTGACAGGAGTGCCTGTAACAGTTCGCGCATCAGTGCTGAATCATCGACAATCAATACTTTGGTCTGTTTCAAGTCATCATCCTGTTAAAAGAGTTCTATGCTGCCTTCGATCGATTGCCTGTTCAGGGTGGTCAGCAATTCTTTTTCTTCAGTTTGCACCTGTGCATTTGAAGTGCGATCAAGGAGTTTCATCTTCACAATGCCGGTCCGGGGGAAATAGACGATCTTCCGTGCCTGTTCACCGCCCAGATGCTCGGCAAGAGTGGCGAGATGCTCGTTCTTAAGATATTTCAAGACAAACTTGATGTTTTTTTGCCCAACCTCGTTCGTGGTGTCGAGTACATGACCACCGCCAAAAAGCTTTATTTCCAGCCGGTTTTTAGCTCCACCCATCGACAATACGTCGTTCAGGAGTGTTTCCATGGCGTGGTTACCGTAACGCATGGCGGCATTTGCGCCGCTCCATTGACCTGTCTCGCTTTCTGGCAACATGAAGTGGTTCATGCCTCCTACTCCCAAAGCTGTGTCACGGATGCAGGCACTGACACAGGAGCCAAGGGTTGTGATTAACATTTCATCTCTGCGGGCTGTGACGTAATGGGTCCCTGGCATGATCTTGACAGCGAAGTGCTTGAATTTTGGATCAAAAAAACGTTTCGGTTCGCCGACATGCGGGTGTTGCAGGTCGGTGTCATCGGAGAAGTAGTGATCGACCTTGCCCTGCTGGTTTTTTGATGATGGAAGTACGGCCATCTCTATACCCGTTGATGTATGGTTTGCCCGATCAAAACTAGATCAGTGCGGTTATCCGAGAGACTTTCTGAATGACCGATGTACAACCATTTGCCGGGCCCGAGTTTCTCGGAGAAACGTCCGGTTAAGCTGAGCTTGGTGTCATGATCAAAATAAATCATTACGTTACGGCAAAAGATTGCATCAAAGGGACCCTTCATCGGCCAGGGAGCCATAAGATTTAGCTGCTTGAAGGTGATCAGTTTTCGTAACTCCTGATTCATCGTGCAATAGCCTGGTGCGTGTTCTCTTGTATAACGACTGCGGAACGGACGCGGCATGTCTTCGATTGCTTTGTGGCTGTATTCTCCCTCCATACCGGTTTGCAGCATTCTGGTATCCAGATCTGTTGCCAAAATCCTGACATCGACGGGACCAGTCTTCTTCATCAATTCATTCATGATGATGGCAATAGAATAAGGTTCTTCCCCGGATGAACATCCTGCTGACCAGATCCTCAATCGTTTCGGAAGACCTCTGGCGAGTTGGTCGGATGTTATGGCAAGGCAGGCCTGGTATAGGTGCCTGAAATGATGGGCTTCACGGAAAAATTTGGTTAGATTTGTCGTGATGGCATTAATCAGCATCCCGATTTCGGTATTCCCCTGATTTCCTTCCAGCAGGTCGAGATATTCCCTGAACGAGCTGAGTCCCAAGCTCCGTAACCGCCGGGCAAGACGTGCATAGACCATATCTTTTTTGCTCTCTTTCAGGACGATGCCTGTTTGTTGGTAAACCATGCTTGTCAAGGTTTTGAAGTCCTTATCAGTAAAGGGGAACTCCCGCTTTCTCAGTGATTCTGGCGCAGTCATTCAGGGGGGCTTTCCTCATTTTTCCACTGCTTGATCCAATCTGCGGTTTAAAACTCTGACCAATCGTCATCATCCTCAACTCCGACCGCTGATGAACGGGCTGCTGACTTGAGGACGGCAACTTTTCCAGGGGCTGAACCTGATCTGTGAGTGGCTTTTACTTCTTTCAGTGCTCTTGCAGGAGCAGCCCTTACATGGTCAGTTTTGAAGAAAGAAATCAGCTTGGTCAGGGCTTCTGCCTGCTCTTCGAGGGATCTTGCAGATGCAGAGCTTTCTTCAACAAGCGCAGCATTCTGCTGAGTCATTTCATCCATTGAAGTCACTGCCGTATTGATTTCTTCTACACCAGATGCCTGTTCTCTGCTTGAAGCGGCAATCTCTGCAATAATGTCTGCGACACGCTTGGAAGAGTCGACGATTTCCGCAAGAGTAGTACCGGTGTTATTTACAAGGCTTACTCCCTGCTTGACCTGATCATTCGCTTCAACAATCAGAGTTTTGATGTCCTTGGCTGCTTCACTGGAGCGTTGTGCCAGTGTACGAACCTCTGCCGCGACGACGGCAAATCCTTTACCTGCTTCTCCTGCTCTTGCTGCTTCGACGGCTGCATTGAGGGCAAGCAGATTGGTCTGGAAGGCAATCTCGTCGATGACGCCAATAATATCGGAAACTTTTTGCGAAGCCTGCTCAATGCCGGTGACAGCAATTACGGCTTGCTTGACAACTTCGCCACCTTTCCCGGCTGTTTCGCAGGCATTGATAGCCAGTTGATTGGCCTGTTGGGCGTTGTCAGCATTCTGTTTGACCGTGGTGGACATCTCTTCCATTGACGCAGCGGTCTGCTGCAGGCTGGAAGCCTGGGCCTCGGTTCTTTGAGACAAATCTATGGAACCTGCTGAAATTTCGGTTGAGGCACTACCTATCTCGTCAGCAGAGGCAATGATCTCTCCAACGGTTCTGGAAAGACGCTGTGCGGTTTGATTTACATCCTGTTTCAGGGTTTCATACATGCCCTTGTAATCGGTTTTGACCTGGTGAGTCAGGTCGCCACTCGATAGCGCAGCCAAGGCCGAGGCAACGTCGTTGACGACATTGTTAACATTGTTGTTTAGCGCATTGAGGGCATTAGCCAGGGCAAGCATGAAACCTGCTTTGCCTTCTGTGGAGAGAGATTTTGTGAAATCGCCTTCTGATATGGCATTGACCATGGAATCAACTTCCTGTTGGATTGCCAGTTCCTGGGTGATGTCACTCCACTCGACCACTGATCCAAGCCGCTCTCCCTGACTATTGACAATAGGGTTGGCGACCAGGTTGAAACTACGTCCACCGACAGAAATCTGACTTCTGTAAGTAGAGTTCAGAGCCTGTAAAATGGCCCGTTGATGGGCGGGGTTCTTGTGAAAGCGATCGATACTGCCGCCAAGGAGTGTCGCTGTGTTAAATTCGCGCAGATCTTTACGAAGATCAGCTTCGCAGTCTTTCATCATCGCGGTAACAGCTTCGTTCATATAGATAATGTTGAGATCGTTATCTGCGACCATGACATTGGCAGAGCAGCTGTCGAGGGCGACTCTCACGCGCATGTTTTCCGAGGCAATGCGCATGTTTTCGGTAACCATCTCATCCTGCTTAATCGCATTCTCCTTGAAAGTCTGAAGTGCAGAGGCCATTTCGCCGATCTCGTCACTGCGCTGCAGGCCTGTGATCTCGAAAGATTTATCGCCATTTGCCAAGAGCAACATTTCTGCGGTCGACTTCTGCAGAGGACGCACGATTGAGCGGGCGAATAGCCAGCCGAGTAAGGCGACGACGAGCAGGATGATTGACCCGATTACGAGAATGGCAAGCCCGGCCTGGTAAGCAGGTACGAGAACTTCTTCTTCATTGATTTTTGCGACGAGGGCCCATCTGACCCCTCCAAAATCAAAAGGTCTGTAGGCGGCGACCACAGAAATACCACGAAAGTCATTTAGGACCTCGATCCCGGTTTCTCCTTCCAAAGCATTTAAAGTTGGGCCTGCCTTGATTTCGGTTTTTAGAATTGTGGATTCCGAAGCAAAGCGTGAGTCACTTCGCATGAGATAATCGGAGCCGACAATATATGTTTCGCCACTTTCCCCGAGTCCGACAGGTGAGGTTAAAATCTGGTTGAGACGCTCGATTGGCATCTGAAAAATCAAAACGCCCTGAACTGCGTTGTTTTTTATAATAGGAGTTCCGATGAAACTGGCAGGGGCTCCATTGCTGGGGGCGTAGGCTTCGAAATCTGTGAAATTTGTGAAACCTGGAAGAGGATTGTTCACGGCTGCCTTGAATGTCCGTGCCAGGCCGCTATCGCGGTATTTTCCATTAACCAGATTGGTTGCGAAATCCAGTTCTTTGTACAAGCTGTAGATGACATTGCCTTCAAGATCGACAAGAAAAATGTCATAATACCCCCGCTTTTCAGCCGTGAGCCGGAACCAGGGATGAAACTTTCGATGTTCCTGATGATAGGTTCCCTCAATAGCCGGACCATCGAAAAGATGTTTTTGGCCGATTCGTTCGTTATTTCCTATAGGGCTTGTGGCTGTACTGTCACGTTCGTTTATATAGATGCTCTGAAGCGATTTCTGGGGGTCGCTATCGAAGCGTCGTTCCTCGCGAAACCCCAGGCTGAAACCTGACAAAGCCTGTTCGATACTGTCACTGGCTGCTGTTACAATGAGGTCCTCCTCAATAGAGAGAAGGTATTGCCGCAAGCTGGACTCCCTGGATTCCGACAAAACTTGAAGTTTTTGTTGTTGCAGCGAAACGAGGTTCTCTGTCGTGTTGAAAATACTGAAAATGCCTACGGATATGACGGATATGGTCGATATAAGTATAAACAAGATGGGTAATTTTCGTGAAATTTTCATCGAAAAAATATTGAACAAACCACGCATCTTTCTCTCCATTCTGCATCTTTGTATTCATCGCTTACGCTGAATCTGATTTCCATGCTCTGCCGGTGGCTACACCTTCTTCAATCAGCTGGCTATTGAAGAGACGCTCTTGGTTTAGCAGGGCGACCATTCGTTCTTTGATGGTAACGAGGCCTGTGAGGTATTCATCATCGACAATCCGCTCCATCCGTGGGACGGGCCGAATGTCGTTGATAGAAACGGTCAGAATGTCTGAAACCGTATCGACGAGTATGCCGATCATCCGGTTTTTTACTTCGATAATGACGATCACATGCATTTTGGTCGCAGAGGTTTTTCCTAGCCCGAAGCGACATCGCAAATCGAATATTGGGACAATAACCCCACGAAGATTCAGGACGCCTCGCATGTGTTGTGGCGTGTTCGGCAGGACTGTTGTTTCTACCCAGCCTTTGATTTCCCTTACGGACATGATGTCGACGCCGTATTCCTGGTCATCAATCGTGAATGTAATGAACTGTGCCTGTTCCTGAATAGCTGTTTTGGAGATAGCAGTTCCTGCACTGTCATCTGTTGTCAGGACTGCAGGCATCTTTTCCTCCATCATCTGTCTGTTGCCTTCCATTAATTCTGCTCCATGACAGCGAGTTCACGGGGATCTATCGTCGCCGGCTTGTCCAGAGGCAGGGCTGTTCCCTGGGGGATTTCGGAAAACCCTTGCCCGGATGTTTCTGGTGCCGATGTTTTGATTTCTGCTTTGGCCATGGCGTCAAGACCATCAACATCAAGGATCAGGGCAACTTTCCCGTTTCCAAGAATGGTTGCGGCTGAAATGCCTTCTACCGGATCATAATTTTCTTCGAGGCTTTTGATCACGACCTGCTGTTGACCAAGCAGTTCGTCAACCAGTACACCGACACGCCGACCGCCTTCTATTTCGACAACAACAACGATGGCCTTGCTGGGATCGTGTTGCGCACCGGGTATGTTGAAGAGATTGTGCAAAAGAACCAGGCGCAGGTATTCCCCGCGAATGGCGACGACAGTGGAACCATTTGAAAGAGGGTGGATGTCTTTTTTTGCTGGCCGCAGACTCTCGATGATCGAGGTGAGAGAGATGATGAACTTTTCCTGGCCAACAGAAACGATCATGCCGTCAAGTACAGCCAGTGTCAGGGGGAGCGACATAATAAATTTTGTGCCTTGCCCTGGTGTTGATTGAACCGCAATGCGGCCACCAAGATTTATGATGTTCCGGCGCACAACATCCATCCCGACACCGCGCCCGGAGACGTCTGTTACTTCATCTGCAGTGGAAAAACCGGGGCTGAAAATCAGTTCGTCGATCGCCTCGTCACTCAAAGAGGCATCTGAACTGATAATGCCTTTTTCTATCGCCTTGATGCGGACACGCTCCCGGTTTATCCCGCGACCGTCATCAATTACGATAATGTGGATACGGCCACTGCGGTGCTCAGCAGACAGGGTAACGGTTGCTTTTGCGGGTTTTCCTGCTGCAATGCGATCGTTAGCTGTTTCTTCGATACCATGATCCAGAGAGTTCCGGATCATATGTATCAGAGGATCCGCCAGCTGTTCGATCACGGTTTTATCAACTTCGGTATGTTCGCCGAGGGTGATTAGCTCTACCTGCTTGTTCAGCTTGGACGCCAGTTCCCGAACCAGTCGCGGAATCCGGGAAAAGACGGATTTGACCGGTTGCATGCGAACCGCCATAACAGATTCTTGGATTTCCCGGGTATGCATACCCAGATCCTCAAAGCCTTTGGACATGTACTGGGCAAATTCCGGGGGAAGATTTTCGACCTGTTGTTTGAGCATGGCCTGGGTGATGACCAGTTCGCCAACCATGTTCACCAGGCGATCAACCCGATCGAGATCAACGCGGATTGAGGAAACCTTTGCCGTGGTGGGCGCTGCTCCTGCAGGGGGGACCGGGCCCGGGGTCGTGGTCAGAGGGGGGGCGGCCTGTACTGGAGCGCCTGTGTTTTCAAAAGTGCCTGGGAGAGCAGAAGTTTGCTCAGCCGGGTCTGGATCCTCAGGAGAGGGCTGTTTGGCTGTCCCGGGTTCTGTGTCGAGAGTCTCTACCTTGATTTCGAGGTCACAATCATCTGTTACAAATTCAAATACTTCTTCGATATCTTCGAGAGGACGATCAGTAACAAGCTCAAAAACCCAAGAGAAATAGGCAATATCAGGCTCTATTTTTCGAATATTGGGCAAGCGTTCGGTGTTGACTGTTGTGCTCAGTTCACCCAGTTGCTTCATTTCCCTGACGAGCAAGAGGGGCTCGTTTGCATGTTGAAACAGATGCGGTTTTGGTGAGAAGCTGATGATATACTTCGATTTGGCAGTGGAGTTTTTTTCTTCCTGTTCTGCTGGTTCCTGAGCAAGAGGCCGGGCAGACTCTGTTTGCTGTTCTCCGGGGCCACCTTCTGCGAAGAGTTTGAGCTGGCTGGTTATGTCCTGGAGGCTCGTATCTGTAAGAGTGACACCATCCTGAGCTGCTTGAATAAGGCGGGTGAGAATATCATTTGCGGCCAGCAAAAGGGTTATCAGTTCTTCGGTAACCGGGATTGTGCCCTGACGCATCTTGTCTAACAGGGTCTCGTATATATGAGCAAAGCCGACGAGCTGATCAAAGCTAAAGGCTCCGGCCCCACCTTTTACAGAATGAACAACACGGAAAATTGCGTGAAGATCTTCAACATCGACTGCATCAGGATGTTGTTGCAGCAGAGCCAATCTTGTTTCTGCATCTATCAGCAGTTCGGCACACTCTTCAAAATAAGTGGCTTTAAACTGATCAAGATTGAATTCGTTGTTACTCACAACTCCCCCTTCACAAGTTTGCGCAAGATGGTGAATTACCTGTGCAGTGCTATTGATAAACTCCTCTGAACCGACTTACGTATGCTTGGGACAAGTTGGTCCCGGTTGCTTCTGCCCGGGATTACGGACAAACTTTCTGGACCACCTGAAGCAGCTTTTCCGGATTGAAAGGTTTCACGATCCAGCCTGTTGCCCCAACGGCGCGACCTTCATCTTTCTTGGCGCCGTCGGCTTCTGTGGTCAGAACCAGGATCGGCGTCAGGCGGTGGGTCGGGTTTGCTCTGATTTCCTTCACCAGTGTCAAACCGTCCATATTGGGCATGTTGACATCCGTGATGACCAAATCGACCCGGCCGCTGCCGGCAAGTTTTGTAAGGGCGTCGCGCCCGTCAGAGGCCTCTATAACGTCGTGTCCGGCGCTTTTGAGGGTAAAGGAAACCATATCCCTCATGGTTTTTGAATCGTCTACAGCGAGAACTTTTAATGCCATCATCCTTCATCCATCATCGTAATGTTTGAATAGAGCCCCAAGTCTTTAAAAGCGGTAACAAGCGTTTCTGATGCTTGGCTTATTTGAAACGCTCTTCCTGCATCAATACAGCTCACGGCTGCAGAATGAATGACCTGGATACAGGCTGTTGAGGCCTTTTCAACTGCGCTGGCATCTATCTTCAGATTTAATGCCCTGTTGTCGCAATCAAGGAAAATTTCTAGCAAACTCTCTGCTGAAGCCATGTCCAGGCAGGGATTTAAGCTTATTGTGGCAGTTTGCTCAGATACTTCCAATTTCATCTGTTTGAATCACCTCTCTGGAATAAGGAACGATTCAGTGTATTGGGTCTTTATAATTACATCACAATAGCATCATACAGCTTATGAGTGTAGGTTGAAGTTCTTAAGAAGCAATTAAGCAAGAGTTCTTGATAAATTTAATTAAAATTATATTCAGATGAGGGGTGAGCATGAGTATTTCGAGCTTGTTGCTCCTCTGCTACAGAGGTCAGGAGAACAGCAAATACTGATTTGTGAAATTTTATTTCAAATGAAGCCAAGTTGTGTTTCAATTGAAGGTAAGGTTGATAATAACACGCAATAAATTACTGGTTTTCGTCAGGTCTTCGTCCTGATCTGGTTTCTATTCGAACTGGTAATGATCAAAAACAATAATCAGATTCAATTCTGGTTTTGATACTGGGAGGTATTAATGAAACTTCGGGACATTCTCTTGGGTTGTGCAAGTGCGCTGGCCTGTTTTTCTCTTAACCTGACAACAGCCGCCGCGCAGGATTGTCCTCGCGGAGCTCTCGACACCCGTTTTTGTGATGTTGATGGCGATCTGATTGCGGATACCCCAACGGATCCGTCAGAATGGCTGGATCCGGATACATTGATTTTTGCCTATACACCCGTTGAAGATCCTGCGGTGTATAAAGAAGCCTGGTCAGATTTTATTGATTATCTTGAGGAAAAGACCGGCAAGGAAGTTGTGTTCTTCCCGGTTCAGTCCAATGCAGCTGAAATTGAAGCCATGCGATCTGGCCGACTTCATATCGCGGGCTTTAACACAGGATCAAACCCGCTTGCCGTGAACTGTGCCGGTTTCAACCCCTTTACCATTATGGCCAGTGCCGATGGCAGTTACGGGTACGAGATGGAAATCATCACCTACCCTGGCAGTGGTGTAGAAAAGGTCGAAGACCTGCGGGGTAAAAGCCTTGCTTTTACGTCTCCGACATCAAATTCAGGTTTCAAGGCACCCTCCGCCATCCTCAAGGCCGATTTTGATATGATCCCGGAGCGGGACTTTGAACCGACTTTCTCAGGCAAACACGATAACTCTATTCTCGGTGTCGCCAATAAGGATTATGTGGCGGCCTCCATCGCCAACTCTGTGAAATTCCGGATGATTTCACGGGATGTGATCAAAGAGGATCAGCTTGTGACCATTTACAAGTCACAGACCTTCCCGACAACCGGCTTTGGCGTGGCTTATAATCTGAAGCCGGAGCTTCAGGCTCAGATCAAGGATGCTTTCTTCAGCTTTGAGTGGGCCGGGACGTCTCTGGAAACAGAGTTCTCCAAGTCTAATGAAGCCCAGTTTCTGCCTATGAATTACAAAGAATTCTGGGACGTCATCCGTAAAATCGATGCAGCAAATGACGTGTCCTATTCCTGCCAGTAACGTGGCAGGAAGCAGGTCGTCTTTTCCAGTTAACTCCTGATAGTTCCCTGGCGCCTTATGGTGCCAGGGTTTTCGGGCACAGGCATTTTATTGCCACAGGTACAGGTAGAGTAGATGTTACACCTGAATAAACTGACCAAACAGTACGCCACGGGCGATAAAGCGTTGACTGATGTGGAGTTGCAAATCCCCAAGGGGCAGGTTGTTGCCCTGATCGGCCCTTCCGGCGCGGGCAAGAGTACCCTGATCCGCTGTATTAACCGTCTGGTAGAGCCGACATCGGGTGCGGTTGTGCTGAACGGAACAGAATTGACTCGTTTGGGTGCTGGTGCCCTGCGCAAGGCACGTCGCCGGATGGGGATGATCTTTCAGGAGTACGCCCTGGTCGAGCGCTTGACAGTGATGGAAAATGTTCTGTCGGGGCGTTTGGGGTACGTTGGATTCTGGCGGTCCTTTTTCCGCTGGTATCCGCAGAGTGATGTGGATGAGGCCTTTCGCCTGCTCGAACGTGTCGGACTGGATCATATGGCGGACAAGCGGGCAGATGAGCTGTCCGGTGGTCAGCGACAGCGCGTGGGGATCGCCCGCGCCCTGATACAGGATCCGGAGTTGCTTCTGGTTGATGAGCCGACAGCATCACTTGATCCAAAGACCTCACGACAGATCATGCGTCTGATTTGTGAACTTTGTGCCGAACGCGGGCTGGCGGCAATCATCAATATTCACGATGTGGCTTTGGCACAAATGTTTGTTCAGCGGGTGGTCGGTCTGCAGTTGGGTGAGGTGGTCTACGATGGTCCGCCTGATGGTCTGTCGCCAGATATCCTGACCCAGATTTATGGCGAGGAAGACTGGGAAGCAACCATAGCCAAGGTTGAAGATGACGATGATGATCTGGCAGAGGGGGCTGTTGCATGAGCGCAGTTCTTGCGTCAGAGCGGAGGAAGTGGCGGAAGCCGCCTTTTATTCGAAATCCCCTAGCCCGCTGGGGCTTGATTGTTTTTGCCCTGGTCTATCTTGTTCTGGCAATCGGGACGATGGAGGTGAACTGGGCGAGGGTCTATGAAGGGTTAGAGCGAGGAAAACAGTTTATTCTTGCCTTTTCTCATCCCGATTTCGCCAGCCGTTGGTCTGATATTTCTGCTGGAATGATTGAATCGATCATCATGACGATTACCTCGACGGCAGCTGGGATCATCATATCTATTCCTATCGGGCTCGGAGCGGCGCGCAATATTGCACCTTTGCCAGTGTATTATCTCTGCCGGGGGATTATTGCTGTTTCCCGAGCCTTGCATGAAATCATTGTTGCAATTTTGCTGGTGGCAATTTTTGGTTTCGGGCCCTTGGCCGGGTTTTTGACGCTTTCTTTCGCGACCATTGGTTTTCTTGCAAAGCTGCTGGCTGAAGATATTGAATCAACTGACCGATCCCAATCTGAAGCGGTAAAGGCAACAGGAGCTTCCTGGTTGCAGTGGATCAATTACGGTATTCAGCCACAGGTCATGCCGCGACTGATCGGACTTTCCATGTACCGGCTGGATATCAATTTCCGAGAATCAGCCATCCTTGGCCTTGTTGGCGCGGGGGGGATCGGTGCCACGCTTAATACGGCCTTTGACCGTTATGAGTTCGATACCGCTGCCGCCATTATTGTGATCATTATTGTGGTGGTCATGGCGCTTGAATACCTGTCCGGGATGATCAGAGCGAGGTTACAGTAATGGCTGTTTCTATCAAGAATAATGGCCAGAAGATCTGGCAACTCCGGGACAGGAATAACCAGATCCTGCGCTGGTTTTTTCTCTTTATTGCTGTTGCCATCATTATGTATTGCTGGCAGAAAATTTCCAGCCAGACCGAGTGGTTTTTTGTCTGGGATGCGCCACGGATTGCGGGTGATATCGGGTCCCGTGCTTTGCCGCCCCGCTGGTCCTATATCGACCAGCTTTGGGAACCGCTGTGGGATACAATCAACATAGCGACACTGGGAACTCTGTTGTCTCTGTTCTTTGCGGTTCCTGTCGCTTTTTTGGCGGCGCGTAACACGACGCCACATCCGGTTTTCTGTCGCTGGCCGGCGCTTCTGATTATCGTTTCCTCACGGTCGATCAACTCTCTGATCTGGGCTTTATTACTGGTGGCCATCATTGGTCCGGGGATCTTTGCCGGGACCATTGCCATTGCCCTGCGATCCATTGGCTTCTGTGCCAAGCTGCTTTACGAGGCGATCGAAGAGATTGACGAGAAGCAGGTTGAGGCAATAACGGCGACCGGGGCCAGCCGCTGGCAGGTGATGGCCTATGCCATTGTTCCCCAGATCATGCCGTCCTTTGCCGGGATCACGGTATTTCGCTGGGACATCAATATCCGTGAATCAACGGTGCTGGGTCTGGTGGGGGCAGGCGGGATCGGTTTGCAAATGCAATCCTCGCTAAACGTATTGGCCTGGCCCCAGGTCACCCTGATCCTGTTGATTGTCTTTATTGCGGTCATTATCAGCGAAATGGTTTCAGCCAAGGTACGCGCTGCGATTATCTGATCCTGGTTCAGGTATGTTTTTGGAAAAGCCCTTCGAAGAAATTCGAAGGGCTTTTTGGTTTCAGGCTAGAATCGCGATGTGCAAGACCGGGTCAGGCGTAGTCGTGCGCGCTTCTGCCGGAGACGTGACCCCAGAGCATCTTTTCGTCAGAGAGCATGTGCTCGATCATCCCGGCGGCATCGGCTGGGGACATGGCGATTTGCAAATCACGGTCGATCCCGGCAGAGGCGTACATCTGGCTGTCAACTTTTCCAGGGTAAAAACCCATGACCCGAACCCCCTTGGGGGCGCACTCAACTTCCAGGCAGCCGGTAAACCCACGGATTGCCCATTTGCTGCCACTGTAGACAGCTATTGATTTCCGGCAATAAAGTGCGGCAGTCGAGACCACATTCACAACGGCTCCGCTTTTCCGTTCGAGCAGGCCGGGCAAGACGGCATGGGTCATGAGCATGGTGCCCAGTGTATTGGTTTCCATGACACTGCGTATATCAGCGGGAGTGTGGGTTTCAAAATTCCCCTCAAGCCAGATACCGGCGTTGTTGACCAGCCCCCATAGAGGCCCGACTTCTTGTTCAACCTGGGCAACAACCTTGCTGCAACTGGTTTCCGAGGATACGTCCAAAACATAACCTGAAGTCCCCGTTTTTTGTGCGCACTCGGCGACCTTGTCAGGGTTTCGACCTGTGAGAACCACATTGTATCCAGATGATTTTAAAGTCTGGACAGTTGCCAGTCCGACACCGCTGGTCGCCCCCGTTACCAGCACAGTGCGATTTTTATTTCCCATAACCCTCTGCTTTCGAATAGACTCTTGTAACAAAATAGCCGAGCTATCCTAGTCAGTAATAACTGCTAAGGGTATCGTTTTGTTATCATTTTATCCCCCACTTGCGAAGGTCGTAATTGGATATGTCGAATAAATGCCTGTTGATCGTTGCCCATGTGCCTTCGCCGAATACACAGCAACTGTGTAATGCGGTGGCTCAAGGGGCAAGGCATGAGGATATTTCTGGGATTGATCTGGTGGTTCGAACGCCTTTTGAGGCGGGACCAGAAGACGTACTTGCTGCCGATGCTATCATCCTGGGTACAACAGAAAATCTGGGATATATGAGCGGTGCGCTGAAGGATTTTTTTGACCGGATCTATTATCCCTGTCTTGAGAAAAAACAAGGATTGCCCTACGGGCTTTATATCCGCGCGGGGCATGATGGTACTGGCACGCGTCGGGCGGTCGAGACGATTATCACCGGTTTACGCTGGAAGGCTGTGCAGGAAGAGCCGCTGATCTGTCGCGGGGCCTATGACGAAGCATTCCTCAACCAGTGTGAGGAGCTGGGGTTGTTGATGGCAGCAGGGCTTGAGGCGGGTGTTTTTTGAGGTGACCGCCTTCGGCTCAGCTTTGTTTTATTCCAGACTAAACCAGGCAGACTTGCTCTGGGTGTAGCTCATGAGACTGGCAAAACATTTATCTCGGGCGTTGCCTGACTGTTTGTAACCGCCAAAAGGCTGGGTCATGTCACCATCCCCAAAACAGTTGACCCAGACGACTCCTGCTTCAATTTCCTTGACCATGCGGTGTGCCGTGGTCACGTCCTGGGTCCAGACACTTGCGGCCAGACCGTAGATGCTGTCGTTGGCGATTTCCAGGGCTTCTTCTTCAGTATCGAATGTGATGAGCGATGCAACCGGACCAAAAATCTCTTCGCGGGCCGGGCTCATGTCTCTGGTCACGCTGTTGAGAAGTGTTGGGGCGACATAAGCACCGCTTTCCAGCCCTTCGGGAGCCTTGCCGCCAAAAGAAAGTCTGGCACCTTCACTTATGCCGCGCCCGATTTTTTCCAGTACGGCCTGCTGTTGAGAGCTGCTGACCATGGGCCCCATAGATGTGACAGGGTCAAGTGGCTCTCCGGGTTGATAGGCCGCCAGTGCGCGCTGTTCGAAACGGGCAGAGAATTCTTCCTGCAAGGATTTGTGGACCAGCAGGCGCGACCCAGCATTGCAGACCTGCCCGGCATTGTCATAGATACCTGCAAAGGCATAGTCGACTGCCCGGTCAAGATCTTTGAGGTCGGGCATAAAGATCTGCGGACTTTTTCCACCGCATTCCAAGGAAACGCGTTTCAGATTGGATTGTCCGGAATAAATCTGCATCAGTTTACCCACCGCGGTCGAGCCGGTGAAGGTGATCTTGGCGATATCATTGTGCAGGGCCAGAGCTTTGCCAGCTTCCGGACCAAAGCCGTTGACCACGTTAAAAACCCCGGTCGGGCCACCTGCTTCAACGAAGAGTTCAGCCAGACGCAGGCAGCTCATGGGGGCCTGTTCGGCAGGTTTCAGCACCACACAGTTTCCGGCTGCGAGGGCGGGGGCAAACTTCCACGTCGCCATCAGCATGGGGTAATTCCAGGGCGAGATGGCACCAACCACACCGAGCGGTTCCTGTAGAACAAAGTGCAAGGCATCTTTGACCGTGTTGGTGACCGTCCCTTCAATCTTGTCGATGCATTCGGCAAAATACCGGAGAGTGACGATGACCTCTGGCAGGTCGATGTTCAAAACATCACTGATGGGCTTGCCCATATCCAGCGTTTCAAGAACGGCAAGTTCAGCCGCATTGGCTTCGACCAGATCAGCCATGCGCGAGAGCACAGCCATTCGTTTCCGCGGGGGCATATGACGCCAGCGACCATCGCGCCAGGCGTTCTGGGCTGAGGTAACCGCCAGATCTATATCCCTTGTACTGCCCTTTGACATTTCGGCCAGGACTTCGCCATTGACCGGGTTTGTGGTCGAAAAGCGGTTGCCATCGACAGAAGGGACAAAGCACCCATCAATAAACAAGCCTGTTTTGATCTCCAGGGCCTGTGCTTTTACCTGCCAGTCAGCCTTGGTTAAGGAAGATAATGCATTTAGTCCCATGTCAGTACCTTTTTGAAAATCACTTCAACTTGTTCATTATGGAGGCTTGCCAGAGATAGGGCGTTAGCTATCCGACATTCTCTTCGGTCAACTCAACCGGGTAGCCTTCTGCTCTGAGATCAATTCCACAGGCCTGTTCAATCATTCTGGCAACTTCCGGGGATTGCGCCTGCCCGCCAAAAAGTCCTTTGGCGCGGCGGTAGATCTGTTGAGTGGCGCTGCCCAGTTCGAGGGGCACACCGGTTTTTTCTGCAATACCTTGCGCGAGGCCAAGGTCTTTGAGCACTAGGTCGATGGGGAAGTTGACATTATAGCTGCCACTGAGAATCAGCTTTGATTCGGTTTCATGGACAAAGCTGTTGCCGGAACTGTGGCGAATGGCTTTCCAGATTGCATCCATATCGACACCAAATTTTCGGGCGAGCATCATACCTTCACTGGCGGCGACGAGATGGATAAAGGCGAGCATATTGGTGACAACCTTGACCACGGTCGCGTGACCAATCGGCCCCATATAGATGATTTCGCCCCCGATGATCTGTAACACTGGCCTGACCCTGTTGAACACAGATTCCTCGCCGCCGACAAGGATGGTGATCTGGCCGGAGTGCGCACGGTGAACACCGCCTGTGACGGGGCACTCCAGTACGTCGATCCCTCTGGTTTTGGCCTTTTCACTCAGGCGTTTCAGGTCTTCGAAATCGGTCGTGCTCATTTCAATCCAGGTGCTGCCTGCCGGGAGGCTGTCGAATATTCCCCCTTCACCTTCGGCGACTTTCCGGGAGGCTTCGGGAGAAGGCAGCACGGTGATGACCGTTTCCGCAGAACGGCAAATTCCGGCGATGTCGTCAGACCAGATCGCACCTGCAGACAGTAAGCGTTCGGCATTTTTCCGGTTGAGATCTGTAACCGTTACTTCGTGTCCGGCCAGCACGAGATTCATTGCCAGAGGTTCGCCCAGACTTCCAAGTCCTACAAAGCCAATTTTCATTTTTCTCTCCTGAATGCGCCGCTGATGCAGGGCGATCTGATGTTTTGGGAATTATTGATTTGCTTCAGTTGTCCGCTCACACCGGATGCTGGTGCATTTCCAGGTGCAGCATGTCCCCGTTATAGGGGTGAGCCTCTGCAACAACCTCGTTCAGTTCGACCCCAAGTCCGGGTTCATCCGACGGAATGATGTAGCCATTTTCCCAGCGAATTGGCTTTTTGAGGATTTCAGTGTGGAAGCCTTGCCACTGTTGGATGCTTTCCTGAATCAGGAAGTTGGGGCTACAGGCGCCAATCTGGATATTCGCAGCACCTTCAATAGGGCCACAATAGAGGTGTGGAGCGATCTGGGCATAGCTGGCTTCGGCCATGGCAGCGATTTTTTTTGCTTCGAGAATGCCGCCAACCCGGCCCAGTGCAAACTGGAGAATAGAGGCAGCGCCACTTTGCAGGACACGCTGGAATTCATATTTGGTTGCCAGGCGTTCGCCCGTCGCGATCGGAATGGAGGTGCCGCGGGCGACTTTGGCCATCTCTTCCTGATTATCAGGCGGGGTGGGTTCTTCAAGCCAGAGTGGGTCATAGGGCTCGAGGCGTTTCGCCAGGCGGATGGCGCCTGCTGCTGTCATTTGCCCATGAGTGCCGAAAAGCAGGTCACAACGGCTGCCTACGGCTTCGCGAATTTTTCGGGCAAAAGCTTCGGAGCGATCCAGTTCTTCAAGTGAAAGCTGGCGGGGATCAAACGCGGTGTAAGGCCCGGCGGGATCAAACTTTACAGCGGTGAAGCCTTGGGACGCGTAGTCCGCAGCACGTTCGGCGGCAAGATCCGGATCCATATAAACATCGGTCTTGTCGCCGTCCTGCGGATAAAGATAGGTATAGGAGCGGAGTTTTTCATGTACCTTTCCGCCAAGGAGTTCATAGACGGGTTTGTCGAGTGACTTGCCAACAATATCCCAAAGGGCCATCTCCAGGCCGCTTAGGACGCCCATGATCGAGATGTCGGTACGTTGGGTGAAGCCGCTGGAATAAACCCGGCGCCAAAGCGTTTCGATCCGGAAAGGGTTCATGCCCTCGACGTAACGTTCAAAAACATCGCGGATCATACTTTCCACCACATGTGGATGAAAAGGAACAGAATAGACCTCTCCAATGCCTTCAATGCCGTTGTCTGTGGTCAGCTTTGTGAAGATCCAGTAGCGGCCACCAAAATGGGGTGGTGGATTGCCAACAACGAAGGTTTTGAGTTCTGTGATCTTCATTCTGTCCTCGTGATCATGCTGCAGGGGATCTGTATATTAACAGATGATCTGCCGGGCATGGTTTTGGTTAAGCCGCTAGACTGACGCAGTGACTCTGCGCCTGAACCTTTATTTCGACAAATGATGTTTTTTTGCTGATTGGAATATTTTTTGTTCCAATCAGCGTCAGTTGGTGGAAAGAATACCGGATATTTTAACAAGGAGTCTGGAAACATGGCCGGACGATTGGATGCGACCAAGCTTCCGCCCCTTAAGGCACTCAAGGGTTTTGAATCTGCCGCACGACTAGAGAGTTTTCGTGGGGCTGCGGATGAACTGAATCTTACCCATACAGCCATCAGCCATCAGGTGAGATTGCTGGAAGAAAGTCTGGCGGTTGCCCTGTTTGTTCGCGCGGGGCGTTCGGTCAAGCTGACACGAGAAGGTGAAATTTTTTATCCGGTTGTTCGCGAAGCCCTGGGGCAGTTATTGAACTGTGCCGAGATCCTGCGGCGATCAGGGCAATCCCGGAATCTGAGAGTCCAGGCCTATGTGACACTCTCTATCCGGTGGTTGGCCCGACGCCTACACCGCTTCCGCGCCTTGGAAACCGGGTTTGATCTTCAGATTATCTCGAGCATACTTGATGGATCCTTTGATGAATCCCTTGCCGACATCGGGATGATTTATACGGCAAAACCTTTAGCTGAACACCTGCACTGGGTTCCGCTTTTTGAGGCGCGGCTGACAACTGTGTGCAGTCCCGATTTTTTGGCAGCGCAGGGAGGTAAAATGGTTGCTGCCGATTTACTGCATCTGCCGTTGCTCAAGGTCTATACTGCGGACGATCACTGGAATGAATGGTTCCAATCCGCAGGGGTTACAGCACCGTCTGCGCGCTCATCTATCGGGGTCGATACTGTTGCGATCGCGCTGGAAATGGCGATGGATGGGGAGGGTGTAGCCATGGTCAATGGACCTTTTGCTGAAGGGGACATCAAGGCGGGACGTCTGGTGCAGCCGGTTGACCATGTTGCCCTCGCTCCGGGAGGTTGGGGACTGGCCTGTCGAAATGATCTTAAGGACGATCCTCGGATACAGGTTTTCATCAACTGGATGAAGGATGAAGTAGCCCGCTATTCAAGCAACTGATTTGTCCATGGCAGACCTGTCATTTGCTGTTCCGGAAGCGTTCTAGATTTTTGCAGTTACTGCCTTGACCCGACAATAGCTCCGCAGGGCCTCCAGACCTTTTTCCCGCCCGAAGCCTGAAAGCTTGTTGCCACCGAAGGGAACTTCTACCCCACCAGCAAAATATTCGTTGATGTAGAGCTGGCCTGCATCAATGTCCCGGGCGAGGCGCAGGGCTTTGCTGATGTCTCGGGTGTAGATCCCGGCTGCGAGGCCAAAATCAGTGCCATTGGCCAAATCCAGCGCTTCGTCTGTTGTATCAACCACCTGTACCGAAAGCACAGGGCCGAAAATTTCCTGCTGAATCAGCCTGTCATCCGGAGAAATCTGGTCGAGAATGGTTGGCTCGAAGAACCAGCCCTTCCCCGTTTCAGGGTCATGGGTTTTATTGCCGCCATGGGCAATAGTGATGCCGCGTTTTTTGGCATCAACTAGAAATTCATCAATTTTCCCAAGCTGTAATTCTGAGCTGATGGCTCCGACAGAAGGATTGCGCAGACCGTGTCCAAGGCTGAGGCCTTTTGCTTTCTCGACAATTTTTTCGAGAAGCTGCTGGTGAATGGAGCGTTCGACAATCAGGCGGGAGCCTGCGGAACAGATTTGTCCGGCATTGGAAAAGATGGCCCAGAGTGTTCCTTCGGCGGCGGCGTCCATGTCGCAGTCAGAAAGGGCAATGATCGGTGATTTTCCGCCAAGTTCCAGCGTGACACTGGCAACATTGCTGGCGGCTGCTTTCATGACATTGATCCCGGTATCAACCGACCCGGTAAAGGTGACATGGCGCACTTTCGGATGCGAGACAAGTGGTGCGCCTGCGTTGGCGCCGGTGCCATTGATGACATTGAGGACACCATCGGGAAAACCGGCCTGTTTGAAAATTCCGGCTATCAACAGAGCGGTAAAAGGCGTGGTTTCTGCAGGTTTGACGATGGCTGTACAGCCTGCGGCAAGGGCAGGAGCTATGCCCCTGATCATCGTTGATGTTGGATAGTTCCAGGGAATGATGTGGGCCGTTACCCCGACAGGTTCGTGGAGAGAGAAAGAAAGATAATCTGGCCCGAGGGGGAAGGTTTCACCCTCGAGTTTATCAGCGGCACCTGCGTAGTATTCAAGCAGACGTGCCGAGCTGTTTATATCTCCTTGAGCCTCAGCCAGCGTTTTTCCTGAATCGATTGTTTCTGTAACCGAAAGCAGATCGCTGTTTTTACGCAGCAGAGCGGCAGCCCGGTTAAGCAGTCGGCTTCGCTCTGCAGGAAGTGTTTTGCGCCAGACATTACGATATGCTTTTTCAGAACTTACGACCGCCCGTTCAACATCTTCTTCTGTTGCACAGGCAAAGCTGGCGAAAGCCTGGGCCAGACCGGGATCGAAGGATTCCATCTGTTCATTGTTGCTGCCTGCACAGTATTTCCCATCGATGAACAGGTCCGTCGGCAAATCAGAAATCCTGCCGTGTTTGTAATAATCCTGGATGAGTTGCTGCAAGTTGCCGGTCATGACGCAGATTCCTTGTCGCCCGAGGGGGCGTTAGTATGTTTGTTGTCTGAAATTTTTTCTGGGTTTTACGTGAAACCTAAAGACCTGCACGCAGCTTCAGATCAGGGAAGTCCTGCCCAATCCGACTGATTTGATGTTGCTGTCGTGCCAGCCAGTCAGGGTTGAGCTCAATGCCCCAGCCGGGGGTGTCGGGAATTGCCAGATTGCCGTCTGTGATCATGAAGCCGGGGGTGAAAATATCATTCTGCCAAGGATAATAGTCGAGGCCTTCAATCGAAAACTCGAGGTATTTTCCGGGATTGCTAATCCCGCCCATCATATGGAGGGAGAAAAGCGTCACAAGAGAGAGGTTGGCAGCATGAAGCGTAATCGGCATTCCAGCCTGCTTTGCCAACTCGACAACCCGGAGCGTGCGGGTGATGCCGCCCATATAACAGATGTCCGGCTGGGCAATGTCGACAATTTTTTCGCGGGTGATTTTTTGCCAGATAGGCAGATAGTTGTCCTGCTCGCCCCCGCTGACATCAATATCCAGGCTATCGGTTACCTGTTTGGTCCATTCCAGCTCCCAATAGGGGCAGGGTTCTTCGAAATGGTTGATTCCGTGTTCCTGGAGCAGTTTGCCAACTTCGATGGCACGGGGAGGACTGTAGCTGCTGTTGGCGTCAACCAGCAGGGCAACGTCATCGCCCAAACCTTTGCGGATGGTCGGGATGATTGCTTCGGTTCTGCCGGGCCATTGATCCTGATCGTGCCCGCACTCTTTCCCGATGCGGAATTTAAAGGAGCGATAGCCGTGGAGATCTTTTAGTTTCTGGAACCGGGCCAGTTCCTGTTCTGGAGTGATGTTCCGTTGCATGCTGGAGGCATAGGCAGGAAAGGAGCTCGCGCTTCCGCCCAGAAGTTTGCAAACACTTTTATTCTGGATCTTTCCCCGGATATCCCACAGGGCGGTATCAACACCACAAAGCGCGCGGTAGAGGTAGGAACAAGGGAATTTGTGCTCGCGCTCAAGAACCTCGTCCGTGGCAGCGTCAAGATCAGCGAGCGATAATGTTCCTAGATCCCTGCCAAGCAGCCAGGGGGCGACCTGTCGGTGAACAACCTGTGCAGTAATGTCGGCGAGATAGGGGGCAACCTGGCCCCAACCTTCGTGGCCTTCGTCGGTTCTGACGCGAACGACGGAGACAAATTCATTGGTGAAAGTTTCGATGCTTTCAATTTTCATCTTGTATCGCGCCTTGCCTGCAACGGGATGGATCGGTTTCGGAAATGTCGGGCCCTCAGTTGTAAATTCCTTGAATCACCGACTGTTCATGAGGGCATGATTTATCAATCTTGACCAAAAAACAAATGAAGTATTATTCTGCTAAGGCCTAAATTAATTTTTGGATAAAGTTTGATGTCGTACCAACTGCCTCCCCTGATCTGGCTTCGGGCTTTTGAAGCTGCTGCCCGTCGTACCAGTTTTACTGCTGCGGCGGAGGAACTGCAGTTAACCCAGGCGGCAATCAGTTATCAGGTACGGTCACTGGAGAAGCATCTTGGCTTTCCGTTGTTCGAACGCCTGCCGCGCAGTTTGCGTCTGACAGATATGGGGAAAGCTTACTTACCAGCTGTACGCAAGGCATTTGACGAACTGTCGGCAACCACAGTTGGTTTGTTTGGCCCCAAACGCGACAAGTCGGTAACAGTTCGGGCAACCATATCTTTTGCAGTACTGTGGCTTGGGCCACGGTTGAAAAATTTTCGCCAGAAATACCCCGAGGTGAACATCCGGCTTTGCACCTCAATCTGGGCTGAAGGATCTAGTGAAGATGAGATGGATCTGGAGATACGTTTCGGCGACGGGCACTGGAGTGGCTTCAATGTGGAATTGCTTTGTCATGACAAGATAATTCCGGTCTGTTCGCCCTTGCTTGAGGAAAAGCTGGAGCCAGGGTCTGACAATCTTCTGCACATTATGGGGAGTGAGGATGTTTGGAAACGCTGGTTTGAATCCCATGGTCCGGAAGAATATGACTTTGTGAAAGGCGTTCGGGTTGATAATTCCCTCACCGCTCTGGAAATGGCGGCGACCGGATCTGGTTTTACGGCTGTGCAGAAATGTTTTGCAGAGCCTTATCTTGAAAACGGGCGTTTGATCCGCCCCAGCAAACATGAACTCCCTGCTTTACAGTCCCACTATCTGTTGATGCCTG
The DNA here is from genome assembly GCF_027214005.1 of Kiloniella laminariae. Taxonomy (GTDB): domain Bacteria; phylum Pseudomonadota; class Alphaproteobacteria; order Kiloniellales; family Kiloniellaceae; genus Kiloniella; species Kiloniella laminariae_A. The sequence goes on along the minus strand of NZ_JAPWGY010000006.1, from coordinate 132,252 downwards.
AAAGTCAGTCCCGTCCCAAACCGGAAGTTATCTGGTTTCGTGACTGGCTCTGGGCCGAAGCCAAGGCGTACTTTAAATAAGAAAACGATAGCGAGACTGGTTCGCAGTTTTGACCTAGCGGGTTCCGGGTTTAAGCAGTTTTTCGATTGCCTGGATAACTTTGGGGGAGTTTGGGGGGGTAACTGTACTGAACCAGTCAACCAGTTTGCCATCCGGTCCAACAAGGTATTTGTGGAAATTCCATTTTGGCGCAGCAACCATCCCCAGTTCCTGTCGGGCCCATTTGTAGAAGGGGTGCGCGTCCGGGCCTTTGACACGCTCTTTTTCCGTGATGGGGAAATCAATGCCGTACTGCATCTGACAGAATTGTTTTATATCTTCCTTGCTGCCGGGTTCCTGTGCTCCGAAATCGTTGGAAGGGACCGCAAGGACGATCAACTCTTTTTCACCATATTTCTCCCAGAGCTTCTGAAGATCGGCGTACTGTTTGGTGAAGCCACAAAAAGAGGCGGTGTTGACCAGCAGGACCGCTTTTCCTTTGTAATCTGCAAGGCTGATGCTGCCACCCTCGATCGCCTCAAAAGAGAAGTCGTGGGCTGATGAGGGCTGGGACGCCGCAGAACTCGCCGCGAATAACCCCATGATCAAATTTATCACAATAATCAAATTCCTGAACATCGGGATCTCGCTTCTGCCTTTTGGGATTTTTTGCCAAAGAGCGTTTACCTGAGAGCGCGTAGCTGATCGCGATAACCTATTTATAAGCCTTCGAGACGGTAATCAGTCCTATGCCTGCTAATACAATCAGCCCTGCAAAAGCCATATGCAGTGTGAATGGTTCATCAAATACCATAACAGTGGCGAATACGGCAATGACGGGGACACTCAATGTCAAGGGCGCAAGGAAAGAGATCGAATGTTGGCGCAGCATCCATGCCCAGGAGCCGTGACCGATGATGCTGGAGGCAATCGCGGCATAGGTAACACCAAGCCATCCGTTCAGACTGGCTGCTTCCATCGAAACAATGATGCTGGGTTCAAGCAGCAAGGCCAGTGTCAGCGAGAAGGGAATTCCAAGAGCCGAGCTCCAGCAGATGATTGCCAGTGGAGAGATCTGGCTCTTGCCCCGGATCAGAATGGTATAAAAGCCCATAAAAAAAGCAGACGCCAATCCGGCGAGCAGGGCATCCATACTGTCGAAAAAAGTGGGTTCATAAAAAAGTATCACGACCCCGATAAAGCCAAGAGTCAGACCGGAAATTCTTTTGATGCCGGGAACGTCCTTGAAGAATATCCAGGCCAAAAGTACCGAAAAGGCCGGGCCAAGCTGGATGATCACCGAAATGGCACCAACACTGGCCGTGTGCTGGATAGACCAGAACAGCAGGCCAAAATGTCCCGGGATCAACACCAGGCTGATGGTGAGCAATGAACGGAATTGACCTTTGGGATATCTTACAAAAGGGGCAAGCAGCAGGAAGATGATCGTAAAACGAATCGCCAAGGCCGTCCAGACAGGGAACTCGCTGACCCCTATCTTGATCGCGATATAGTTCAGACCCCAGAGCAGGAAAATCAGCGCAAGGATGCTATAGTCCCGGAGGCTAACCGGATGGTCCAGGTTCTGGGTCATTGAATTTTTTCTATGTTGTGAAGGGCGCCGGAACATACCGGACGCCTCAGGGAGCCTATACGACAGGTTTTTCAGGCTGATGACCAGCAAGATCTGTATTATTTAAGTATTTTCCGGTTCGTCAGGATCATGACGTCTTTTTGTTACTCTGGTTGTTATTCTGGTACAGCTGTTCAAGAGGAAGCCGGGTTGTGTCGACAAAGCGGGTTAGGGCCGTAGAGGAACTGATCTCCTGTACACCTTCGATCTGGGAAAGTTCCTGCCAGAAGAAACGTTCGTATTCTTCTATATCTCCGACTACGATCTTTAGCAGAAAATCGACGCTGCCCATGAGAGTGTGACACTCAATAACTTGAGGACACTTCCTGACTGCTTCGACAAAATCGGGCAGAGCACCTTTGACGTGGTGATGCATTTTTACCTGGGCGAAAACGGTGACGCCCAGACCGATTTTTTTCTGGTCAAGGATGGCAACACGTTCCTTGATCACACCATTATCGAGCAGACGCTGGATACGCCGCCAGCAAACAGATTTGGATGAGCCAAGTTGTTCTGCAAGTTCTGTCACAGGGATTGTGACATCCTGCTGCAGGACTTCGAGGATACGTATGTCGAGATCATCAAGGGTTTCGGTCATATTTCCCGTATTTTTTTGATAATGTGAAATTCTGATCCTCTTTGTATCACTTTTCTCTTGGCTTAGGGAAGATTTACCGCCTGCAATAGGAGATACTGCATATCAGGGGAAGGCCCGGGCTGTGTTCTTGAGCAGCTGATTAGTGAATGTTTTTGTGGAGAATGGCTGTGAGTAAAAAGCCGGTTGCGACCTATCAGATCCTTGCCGAGAGTGAGCCGGGAACTTTGCCCCGTATTCTCGAACTTTTTGCCTTGAACAGTTCTGTCCCCTTTTCTGTCGTGGCAATGCGGGCTGGAGAGGAAACCCAGAGAGTTGTTATCGAAACGGACGATCTGACAGAACAGCGGGCTCGGATCATTGAAGCGAAACTCAAGGCTGTCTTTACCGTGTATGCAGTCAGCTGCAGCTTTGTTCCTCACAAAAGCCAACATCTGGTGGAAGCTTTTCATGATAGCAAAGCTGCAGTTGGTCAGGACAGGATGGCACTTACGGCGTGACTGTCAGTTGACAAGACCGGGACGTTCGCCCTCAAAAAGAGCCGCGTCCCAGCTTTCTCCTTCAAAGCAACGGGCCGCCAGATGACCATAATACACAGCTGAAGCCAGAGATCCCGGTGCATAGGCATCACCGATTACTTCCACCGTTTTGATGCCCGCTGCAGCAAGCGCGGCAGGGTTGCTTTTCAGACTGTGATAAAGTGCGTCATTGGCATCGCGGGCCGTGACCAGGAGCAGGGCATCTGCAGGAAGCGTGCTGGTTCGTCCTGTATAGCAGCAAGCCAGTTCCACAGCGTCTGAGGTGACAGCGTTGACGCTGTGACTGGTAATAATCCTTACGCCAAGCTTCATCAGGCGGGACTGGATTTTTTCCTGTTCCAGCGTGAATTCCGTCCAGGCAGAAACCTTTACATCCGGTGTGACCAGCGTCACCTTCTGGCCTTCTGTGATCAGCTTTTCTGCCAGAACCCCGCCCATATAGTAATGGTCATCATCAAAGATCACGACTTCTCCTGCCGGACTGTTGCCATCAAGCAGGTCGTCGGGGGTAAAGACGGGAAGCAGTTCCAGACCGGGTAAGGGAGCGTGGTGTTGTCTTCCGGTGCCATCCCTGCGCCAACGGGATCCTGTGGCGAGCAGGATATGTTTAAAACCAAACTCCAGCAGAGCTGCTTCATCCAGTTTGCTGTCGAGGTAGATCTCCACGTTGCTCTTTTGCTGCAGCAGGTTGCTGCGGTAGTCCCTGACACGGGCATAGCTGGAAAGGCCGGGAAGCCTGCTTTCTCTGGTCGAACGCCCGCCCAGTTCTGTTCCTGCTTCGGCCAGGGTAACCTGATATCCCCGATTTGCCAGTTGCAGGGCACATTCCAGACCAGAAGGACCACTTCCGACGACAAGGACGGCATCGTCAGACTGTTTTGGCGCGATTTTTTCCGGGTGCCATTTTCTGCGCCACTCTTCCCCCATTGTCGGATTCTGGGTACAGCGGATCGGGACACAGAGATTGTCGCCAGTGACACAGATGTTGCAGCCGATACATTCGCGGATTTCATCATGGCGTCCCTCGGCAATCTTGTTGGGCAGGAAGGGATCGGCAATAGAGGGACGGGCCGCCCCGATCAGATCCAGGACGCCGCGTTTTATTTGCGAAACCATCGCATCGGGAGAGGTGAAGCGCCCAACCCCGACCACAGGTTTGCTGGTCAGGGATTTGACAAAAGTGGTGTATTTTTCCTGATACCCTTCGATAGGCTCAAAACGGGCGGTAGAGGAATCATTGGTCCAGCCGCTGATGTTGACGTCCCAGAGATCCGGATGCTCTGCCAGCATACCGACAACATCTCTTGCTTCGCCTTCTGAGGTCATACCGTCTTTACCCAGCAACTCATCCACGGCAAAACGGAAGGCGATGGCGCACTGATCACCTACGGCTTCTTTTGTCTCTTCGAGAATTTCCCGGGTCAGACGGACCCGGTTTTCCAAAGATCCGCCATAGGCATCACTGCGCTGGTTATAGCGGGGGAGCATGAAGTGCATCAGCGTGGTCATGCAGTGTCCGGCATAGACGTAGACGATATCGTAACCAGCTTCACGGGCATTCAGGGCGGCCTGGCGGTACCACTTGCGCAGATTTTTGATGTCGGTCAGATCCATGGCACGGGCGTGCACAGGGTCATAGGCACTTACCGGCATGGCCGAGGGCGCCATCGGCGGAAGGCGAGATGTACGGTTGGGTGCGTGAAAGCCATTGTGAACAAGCTCAACCCCGGCAAGAGAGCCGTGTTGGTGTACGGCCTCGGTCATGAGGCGATGGGCAGGGATGTCCCGTTGATCCCAGAGGCGACCTTCAATGTAGGGAGAGATTTCCGATGAAGGATGAATCTCTACCTCTTCGGTGCAGACTGCGCCCCATCCGCCTTCCGCTTTCATGCCACGCATGGCAGCGAGGCTCCTGGGGCGGGCGTAGCCCAGCCCATTGCAATGTGGAACCTGATAGAAACGGTTTTTGATTGTAACAGGGCCGATTTGCAGCGGTTCAAAAAGAATATCGTATCTGGGGTCGCGAGGCATTTTGTACTCTCTTTAGTCTCTGGCTGACAGTTCCTGCCCGGATTAATAATAGGTTTCCGGGAAATTTTGGTGGATGATGTCAGATCTTGAGCAGGGCAACCAACCAGAATTACTTATCAATCTTTTGCTCTGCTTATGACCGGCCTGAAAAATTGACTGGTCTGAAAAATACCTTTCAGGATAACGACATCCAAGAATAGTGGAAAATATCGTGGAATATGTCGATTACGTCATAAAAGATTCACATATAATCTTTATATTTCCGGAAATATAGAATTATGGATGTGCATATAGAGGATGGCACCAATGGCAATACGCGTTGGAATCAATGGTTTTGGACGGATGGGACGCTTGGTGCTTCGGGCAGGATGGGGTGTTCCGGGGATTGAGTTTGTCCATGTGAACGAAATTCAGGGCGGGGTTGAATGTGCAGCACATCTGCTGGAATTTGATACTGTCCATGGGCGGTGGAACAGGGAGGTTGTTGCCTCTGCAACAGGCTTCTCGATTGGCGACAGCGAGATCAGCTTTTCCGAAGAGCGGGATCCGGTAAAGGTCGACTGGAAAAGCCGTGGTGTGGATGTTGTTCTCGAGTGTTCCGGAAAGTTCAAGACGCTAGAAACACTGGCGCCGGTTCTTGAAGCTGGCGTAAAGAAGATTATGGTTGCGGCCCCTGTGAAATCCGAGGGAGTGCTGAACCTCGTTTATGGCGTCAATCATGATCTGTACCGACCAGACCAGCACCACATTTTGACTGCGGCCTCCTGTACGACCAACTGTCTGGCTCCGGTGGTCAAGGTGATCCACGAGGCTCTGGGTATCGAGAGGGGGTCTATCACGACGATCCATGACGTCACAAATACCCAGGTCATGGTAGATGCCCCGCACAAGGATCTGCGGCGTGCCCGTTCTGCCTTGAACTCGTTGATTCCGACGACAACAGGGTCTGCAACCGCGATTACAATGATCTATCCTGAACTGAAGGGAAAACTGAACGGCCACGCAGTACGGGTTCCGTTACTTAATGCATCATTGACGGATTGTGTCTTCGAACTGCAGCGCAAGACGACAGTTGAAGAGGTCAATCAGCTGTTCAGGGCAGCAGCAAAGGGATCCTTGAAAGGTGTACTGGGTTTTGAAGAACGTCCACTGGTCTCGGCCGATTTTGTTAATGATCCCCGCTCTTCAATCATCGATGGCCCCAGCACCATGGTGGTTGATGGACAGCACCTCAAAGTTTACGCCTGGTACGATAATGAATGGGGATATGTTAACCGGATGGTCGACCTGTTGCGTTTGATCGGGCAGGATCTCTAGATGACTGATTTACGTGGTTATGCGGTTGTAACAGCAGCCTATTGGGGCTTCACTCTCACTGATGGGGCCTTGCGAATGCTGGTCCTGCTGCATTTTCACCTGCTCGGCTTTTCACCTCTGGATCTGGCAAGTCTGTTCTTGCTGTATGAAGCCATGGGGATTGTCACAAACCTTGCCGGGGGCTGGATTGCAGCCCGCTTTGGTTTGCGGTTGACCCTGTTAATGGGGCTGGCAATACAGGTCTTTGCCCTGCTGCTGCTTTCTGCACTGGATACAGGATGGTCCATCGGCTTTTCCGTGTTTTATGTCATGGTGGCTCAGGCTCTGTCAGGTGTTGCCAAAGACCTGACTAAAATGAGTTCAAAATCTGCAGTCAAACTGGTGGTAAAAGAAGACAGCGGAGAAATCTTGAACACCAAGCCTGGCTTGCTCTTTCGCTGGGTAGCCTTGCTGACAGGATCAAAAAATGCCCTCAAGGGGCTGGGTTTTCTCCTGGGTGGGCTGTTGCTGGAAGGGTTCGGTTTCCAGCTTTCGCTTTGGGTGCTGGCCTTTGGCCTTGTTCTGGTTTTGCTCGGGAGTTTTTCTCTGGCCGAACGCGAATTGGGGCGGGTGAAGAGCTCTGTCGGGGTTCGGGATCTCTTCTCTAAAACCCGGGAAATCAATCTTCTATCGTTTTCCAGAGTTTTTCTCTTTGCCGCCCGGGATGTCTGGTTTGTGGTCGCGCTTCCGGTTTTCCTCTACTCTGCTTTTGGATGGAGCTTTGAAGAAGTCGGCGCCTTTATGGCTGTCTGGGTTATAGGGTACGGTCTGGTACAGGCCGTGGTTCCCAGATTTACCCGTGGAGTGGTAACACCAGAGCTGGGGGTGAAGGCTGCCGGGTTTTGGGGAGGTACGCTGGCGACTGTTCCATTGCTCATTGCCATGGGGATCTGGATGGATACAGCGGCGAGCCTTTATATTCTGATCATCGGGTTGCTGGTTTTCGGTTTTGTTTTTGCAGTGAATTCTTCCTTGCATTCCTATCTTATTGTCGGCTTCTCGGATGCAGACAAGGTGGCGTTAAATGTCGGATTTTACTACATGGCCAACGCAGTGGGGCGCTTGGGCGGGACTCTTTTGTCCGGTGTTGTCTTTCAGCTTGCCGGGTTAACAGCCTGCCTTGTCGTCTCGGCGGTAATGGTCCTGATTGCAACTGTTCCTCTGTTTCTTCTTTCCCAATATGGGGAAAAATCTGCTGAAGACAGCTAAATTCCGGCCTTCTCAATGCTGGGGAGCTTGTGGCAATCCGGGAATAATGTTCCGGGAAGTGCAGGAGATATTGCGTCTTATGCGTGAAGAGCTAAAGTGGATTAAAATATCCATGGGGGCTGATATGTCTGATACACGGAAAAATCAAAGAACGTTAGAAAAACAGAATAATTCCAGGGTTAAAGGAATCAGCCGGCGAGAACTGCTGGGTGCGTTTGCCGTTGGCGGAGCAGCCAGTCTTGCGGCCCCTGCTGTTGTGCGGGCGGATGAAAAAATTGTCTGGAAAATGGCCATGAGCTGGCCGCGCAATGTGCCGGGGGTCGGGGTAAATGCCCAGCGGCTGGCCGAGATGATTACGACAATGTCCGGAGGACGTTTGACGATCGAGCTCTTTGCTGCTGGAGAATTGGTGCCGCCCTTTGAAGTATTCGATGCGGTTTCAAACAATGTTGCCCAGATGGGGCATGCGACCCCCTATTACTGGCAGGGAAAAAATCAGGCTTTCCACTTTTTTACCGGGGTCCCTTTCGGCCTGACAGCTGCGGAACATAGTGGATGGCTGTATTTTGGTGGTGGCCAGGAACTCTGGCAACGCGCCTATGAACCCTTTGGGGTGCTTCCTTTCTATGCGGGATCTTCCGGGCCACAGGCTGGTGGCTGGTTCCGCAAGGAGATTAACAGCCTTGCAGATCTCCAGGGGATCAAAATGCGCATTGCCGGACTGGGCGGGGAAGCCATGCGGCGGCTTGGCGTAAATGTGGTATTGCTGCCTCCAGGCGAAATTTTCCCCGCCATGCAGGCGGGAACTGTGGATGCGGCTGAGTGGGTTGGCCCCTGGAATGATCTGGCTTTTGGTCTCTACAAGGTTGCCAAATACTATTACATGCCTGCTTTCCATGAGATTGGCCCGGCGCTGGAGGCGATTGTAAACAAGGAGGCCTATGCGGCTTTGCCGGAAGATTTACAGGAGCTGGTAAAGCGGGCCGTGATGGCTTCAGCAACAGAAAGTTACGCAGACTTTACCTATGGAAACGTGAAATCCTTTGCCCCGCTTCTTGCGAAAGAAGGGGTGGAGCTCCGAACTTTCCCGAACGAGGTAATGCAGGCGCTGTACAAGGCGTCAGAGGAAACGTTGCTGGAGATCAGCCAGACGAGCGCTTTGGCAGAAGAAATATACAAGAGCTTTATGACCTACAGGCAGGAGGCAGACGGATACGCCCGTCATGCGGATCTTGCTGCCCTGAACATGCGGGCCATGGTTATGGGGGAGGGGTGATTTCCCGATTAAAGTTATAAGCGGGATTGAATTATAATAATGTTATATTATAACTAAAGCTCTGAGGCTCGACTTTTGGGTTCGGGCGATTGTGATGAGGCTGTATCAATGATTTTGTCACAGCCTCGTTCTTCTTGTGAGTTGATTACCGTGATTCAGCCGTCTCTCTCCCTTCTGAAAGTCTGTTTCAGGAAATTTCTAACCGGAACGGTTGTCGCGATTTTGTGGGGATCTGCGGCTCAGGCGCATCCCCATGTCTGGGTTGACGCTGCGGTGATTGTTCACCTGAATGACAGTGGTCGAATTGTTGCGCTTGAACCCGTCTGGATATTTGATGATCTTTATACTGAAACGCTGTTGCAAGATCTTGATCAGGACCTCAGCGGGGTAGTTGAAAAAGCAGAATTGAACAGCTTTGCCGGGGATGCCGTGCGCAACCTCCATGAGTGGGATTATTTTCTTTCTGCCCGAAAAGCTGGGGCCGAAAAGCTGGTTTTTACAAAAGAAATCACCGCGGATGGTGACCTGTTGAATAATCGCCTTGTGTTGCGTTTCAAGCTGACACTTGATCAGCCGATTGCTTTCTCTCAGGCAATAGAGCTCAAAATGTACGACCCTTCCTATTTTATCTCGATTGATCTGGTTTCAGAAAACACGGCAAATTTTGTTCCCAGTGATGCAGAAGGCTGTACTCATCAGGTAATTAAACCGGATGATGTAACGGGTACGGAAAAACCACTTTCAGATCTTTTTTTCAGCGATGAGGAAGTTGCCGCCAACCCCGAGCTGGGATCAATTTTTGCCTCAACCTTGCGGGTGAGCTGTTCATGATCAGGATCGCGCGGGGCCAAACCTGGTTACAGGTATTGTTTTTTCTCTTCTTGTTGGCGGGAACAATTCTACTGGCCGATGCACTGTTTGGCGTTGTTGGTATCTTTCCCTCTGAAGAAGCAGGCATCTGGGCCAGCTTTCTCGAGACCCTGCGAAGCCAGCAACGTGCGTTTTCTTCCATTCTGGGCGATGGGGTCCGAGCGCTGGGAGATGGGCTTGGTTTTGATTCCCTGATTCATCTGGTTTGGATCTGTTTTCTCTATGGTGTTTTCCATGCCCTGGGACCTGGTCATGGCAAGGCCGTAATTGCAACCTATACACTGAGTACAGATACCAAAATAAGATCTGTCGTCGGGCTGTCCATGGCCGCATCTTTTATGCAGGGGCTGACAGCTATCACGATCGTCGGGTTGTGTTATCTGTTGATTGATAGCGGCGTTCGTTCTGCCTCTTTAGCGGCAGAATCCGTGATGGAACCGCTCAGCTATGGTGCCGTTGTTGTAGTTGGGGGCGTTTTGTTATGGCGCGGACTGCGCCTTCCTGCATCACAGTGCTGCGCCCATGACCATAGCGATGAGCCTGGCCACAGCCATGTCTCTGTTCCGCAAAAGCCAAATTCAGAGATTACGCATAGCCATTCTCATGTCCACCGTCATGACGGCCTCTCAGCGGGCAATGCCAAGGGGCATGATTGCTGTGCTTCTTCTGTGCCACGGAGCCGCCTTTCCGGGCTGAAGCCGTATCGGGATATTGTTGCAATTGTTCTGGCAATCGGGATTCGTCCCTGTACCGGGGCTCTTCTGGTTCTGATTTTGGCCTTTGTGCTTGGACACTGGGCTGGGGGGCTGGCAGCTGTTTTGGCAATGTCGCTTGGCACGGGTCTGACAGTGTCCCTGTTGGCTCTGGCTGCCAAGGGCGTCCGGTTTCCCCTGCTTAAAATTCTTGATGAGCTGGGGGTGCAAACAGCCATTATTGCGCGGGTGGTTTCTATCGGCGGGGGCCTGTTGATTATCCTTATTGGCGGGACGCTTCTGCTTGAGGTTCTTATGACCCCGGATCACCCTTTCATGTGAGAGTGATGAGCGGGAACCTGACCGCCCTGATTGTATCAAACAGGTATTATGATGGGAGCATTTGGTTACGGGAGAGCTTTCCTGTAGATTGTTGAAAACAGCTCGAAGGTCCTTCATGTCAGACCTGTTCAAACAGTCGCTTACAATTGCTGCCCTGATGGGGCTTGTTGTTCTGGTTTATCTCGGATTTCTGGTGATAACCGGCCAGTTTAACCAGGTCTTGCTCAAGCACGAAAAATTCTGGAATGGGATCTGCCGGGACGAAAAACATGGACCTCCCGCCGTGCTGGCTGTTGTTGCCGGGGTTTTGCTTCTCACAGGTTTGTTACGTGAAAACCCCTGGCTGCTGGGGGGAGGCTTTGCCGTGGTGGTCTGGTGTTATGTCAAGCACAGGCAATCTTTGGTCGAAGATCCCTTTGACGAATAAAAAGTCCACGGGGATCAACAGCTATACCGCTATTGATCCCCGTGGAATATTCGTGGGTAATCCGTCACAAACAATGCTGAGTAAGCTGGTTGTTCAGCCGGGCAGTTTGCGTGACAAGGACCCAAAGCTTTTCGGAAGCGGTGTCGTGATCTGTACTGAAACAGGTAAAGGGTGCTGTAGCCTAACCTTGGGCTGGCTTATCCCGGATTGTAGGAAAGGTTATTGTTACGGTTGTGCCTTCCCTGATTTTACTTTTCAGGCGTAGAGATCCGCCGTGTAGTTCTATATATCTCTTTGAAATTGTCAGTCCCAATCCAAGCCCAGTTGATGATGTGAGGGCATTTCGGTCGATCTGATTAAAGGGTTCAAAGATTCCTCTGAGCGCATCCTTAGAGATACCTGGACCTTGATCTTGGATCGTTATGCGAAGTCTCTTGTGAAGATCTCTGTCAATTTTTATAAAAATCTCAGTATTTTCTGGGCTGTTGAGAACTGCATTATTCAGAATTTCAACGAAGGATTTTTTGATCATTGCCGGATCAAGAGTTAACACCGTGTCCTCGCAGGAGCACTTAAGAGTGATTTCGATACCTTTTGAACTTGCCTGTATCTTCGATGCTTCAATACTCTCCTTCAGGAGAGAGAGGACACTCTGCTCAGCTTCCAGCAGTGTGATCTTGTACGTATCGAGATAAGACAGAGCGAGTAATTTGTCGATGATGGTCAGAAGCTGTCCGGAGGATTCATGAATATCATCAATGTAGGCCTTGTATTTTTCAGGTGAAATTGGTCCAAAAATCTCGTTACGCATCATTTCACTGAAGCCGATAACCGCATTCAAAGGAGTGCGGAGTTCGTGGCTCATAGATGTCAGGAACTCATATTTTGCGCCGTTTTCCATCGTTAGTTGCGTGATTTCTCTTTCTGAGGAAAGGGCCTTTGCCGAGGCACTTTTAAGAGAAAAGAGAAGAAAGAGCAGGTAGTTGAACGCCATTCCCAAAAGCAGCAGAAGCAGTTCGTCCAGTTCCCATTCCTCATACTCTCGCGTGAAATCATAGATGGTTTCGAGCGCATCTACGTAGATCAAGCCCGAATAAAAAACGATACTAAACAGGAGAAAGATCCAGAATTTAATGTATCGGCTATTGACGACCTTTTTGATCATTGGCGATGGACTTGATAATCTTTTAGAGGACATTGTCGAGCTACTTTTAAGGATAACGGGGGCAGGAGGTCATTACATTCTTTCGGCTATGGCCCAATCCCTTTGTGCAAGACTGAAATAACCGATAGCAGCATTACGCATTTCCTTTAGCGTATGTGGGGGAGGGGGTGCAGCCAAATGAAATACTTCAATTAAAGAGTTTTCTTAGATATCTTTCCGTTCTTAAATTAGATACCAAACAAGATCAATTTACAGCGCTGTAATGTGTACGTTATTGCATTTTTTACGCGAGAACTGCGAATGTAAAGACCTGATTTTGTTGTTCGGATCCATTTGTGAAAAATCAGTACCTGGCTGTAGGGAGAAAATTGGTGGCGAATCAAAATTTAAACAGGGGTGATGTCGCTTTGCTCGGAATCCCGTTGGATCATAATTCATCGTATATGACAGGGCCAGCCTTGGCCCCCCAGCGTATCAGAGAGGCCTTGCATTGCGGCTCAGCCAATATGACCAGCGAGACCGGGTATGATCTTGGCGCTGACTCCCGTTTTAAGGATTTTGGGGATCTGAAATTTTCCGGCAGAGAAACGGCATTATCAGAAATTTCAGACCGGGTTGCGGCGATAATTGCTCTGGGGGCAAAGGTCCTCAGCCTTGGGGGAGATCACTCTGTATCTGCACCACTGATTACAGCGCATGCCAAAGCTTATCCGGGGCTTAACATTCTTCATTTTGATGCCCATTCCGATCTCTATGACGAGCTGGATGGCAATCGGGACAGTCATGCCTGTCCCTTTGCCCGGATTATGGAAACCGGGCTGGTCAAGCGACTGGTCCAGGTTGGGATCCGGACATTGAATCAGCATCAGAAAGAACAGGCCGAGCGTTTTGGGGTGGAGATTATCCAGATGAAAGACTGGAAAGCGAATCTGGACCTGAGCTTTGACGGGCCGCTTTATCTTTCGATCGATCTGGATGTTCTTGATCCCGCCTTTGCGCCGGGCGTTTCCCATCATGAGCCCGGCGGGATGTCGGTCCGTGAACTGATCAATAGCCTACACAAGCTGGATGCGGATCTTGTCGGGGCGGATATTGTTGAACTAAATCCACATCGGGATCTGGTTGGAATGACAGCCATGGTTGGGGCAAAGCTGGTGAAAGAAGTTGGTTCCAGATTGCTGAAGAACGGGTAGGGAAAGCTCTGAAGTAAAAAAGCCCTGCACCAACCGGTACAGGGCTTTTTTTATTCGCAACGCGCTTAATCAGGCACCGCGGACTTCGGCTACCAGACGATTGGCTTCTTCATTCAGAGCACGGACTTTCTGGTCAAGGTTGGTTATGGTGTCAACAACAGAGCGTGCTGCTGAATCGGTCTGTTCCGAGACCTGATCAACCCCGGCAATACTTTCGCGGATAGAGCTGACACCTGTTGCCACCATCTGGATCTTTTCGGAAATATCCTGGGTGGCTGCGCCTTGTTCTTCAACGGCCCCTGCGATAACCGTGCTGATTTCATCTATCTGCCCGATCACGCGGCTGATTTCACCGATGGATTCCACAGCATTATTGGTCTGGGTCTGGATGGCAAAAACCTGCTGTTCGATTTCGCCCGTGGCATTGGATGTCTGGGTCGCAAGTGACTTCACTTCGGAAGCAACAACGGCAAAACCTTTACCGGCTTCTCCGGCCCGGGCAGCTTCGATGGTCGCGTTCAATGCCAGAAGGTTGGTCTGTTCAGCAATATCCGAGATCAGTTTCACCACCTCGCCAATACGCTGGGCAGCCTGCGCCAGAGACTGGACGTTTTCATTGGATCGGCCAGCTTCGCCGACAGCTTTGTTGGTGATGGTGGTTGCCTGTCCAACCTGTTGACCAATTTCACCGACGGATGCGGCCAGCTGTTCAGAAGCGCTGGCAACGGCCTGGGCGTTGTCATTGGCATTTTCGGAAGACTGGGAGGCCTCGGAGGCTCTCGAACGGGTTTCCTGTGCCATACCTGTCATGGTATCGGCAAAAGTCTTCATGTCCCTTACAGAGCCTTCGATGTCCTGGATCAAACCGCTGACACCCTCATGGAAACGGGTGGCAATCTTGTCGAGGGTCGATTTGCGCTCAATGACAGCAGTTTCTTGTTGATGCTTCTGTTCTGCCTCGAGTTTTTGTTTCTCAAGGGCATTCTCACGGAAAACCGCAACAGTTTGTGCCATGGCCCCGATTTCATCCCGACGGTTCCGACCTGGAATTTCAAGATCGGTTTGTCCGTCTGCAAGGTTACGCATGGTGTTGGTTACCTTGCCGAGCATTGCCATAGCCTGAGTTCCGATCAAGGCGTTGATGGCAATGACAGCAATTACAACGAGAAGGGAAATGATAATCATCAGGTTTCTTGCCTGATTGGCCTGGGCCATGATTTCACTTTCAGGAACCGAGACCACAATTCCCCAGGTTGTTTCTGCCATGCCAAAGCGCATGGACTGGACAGACACAAAACGTTCGCCCCCAACAGCCGGATCATCAACAACCCCAAAGAAGTCTTTCCCGGCCTTAAGAGCAGCTAAAACCGGTGTAAGTGCAGGGCTTTTTTCCAGCTGTGCCAGCTTTGTATCATCCGGGTGAGAAACCCACATCCCCTCTGCGGTGATCAGGGAAACTGTTCCGGTTTCAAAGAGCTTTAGTTCGGAGAGACGGATCTGGATATCCTTCAGGGCCATGTCTGTTGTGGCAACACCGACAGCACGATCCTGTGCATCAAAAATCGGTACTGTTGCTGTGGTCATGACCACGTCTTCCCCATTCACGGGATAGACATAGGGTTCTGTCACCACTTCCTGTTTGGTGGTTTTGGGCAGGTCGTACCAAAGTTCCGACCCACTGTCTCCGCCAAGAGCCAGAGGTTCCCAGGCGACTCCCCCTTTTCCATCCTGGTAGAAATAGGGAAGGAGCCGGCCAGCATCATCATTATACCCTTGCCCTGCAACGTCACTGTCCTGTCCTGCAATGTTAGAATCAAGACCAACAGCACCGCCAACGATACCTGGGTAGCGACGGATGGTATTTTCGACAATCCGGGCAAAAGCGGAACGATCTGTGGATCCGCTTCTCAAGGGGCCTTCAATCGCGTGGGCCATGCCCCGGGCAGCAACCAGAGCTTCCTCAATATCAATACGGACATCCAGTGCGTACTGTTCTGCCAGACTGGAAAGATACCGCTGGGCATCTTCCTGTGAATTCTTCACCTGACTGTAGGTTGAGTAGGAGACCAGTACGGCAAAGCCGAGGATAACCATGATGGCCGTGAGGCCAACAAGCCTGAAGCTCAGGCTGTGGAAGGCAAGACGCATTTTCTTTTCCCGATGTTGCGATGAACAAAGACAAGCCTTTGATTTTAGGTGTTTTTATTCTTGTCTCGTTTGTGGATTAACTTAAGACGCATCAGTGTCGGTCAAAAAAGCTAACAAAGCCTTTAGTTCAATGGAAAGTTGTGAGGATTATCCAATTTATAAAACTGACTCACAGAAGAAAAATTGTAACGGGTCACGGTGTGGATGCTGGAAGCGAGGTGCCGGGAATATCCTGTTCCGAAAGAAAAAGATCATCGCGCATATCGCGATCAAACAACTCGCCCTGTTTTTTCCGGGCAAGAAGTTTCCGGGCTTTGTCATAGAGCGGGTCATGCCAGAAAATCATGCAACCATTACAGCCTCTTCCACAACACCCACTGGTCCCAATCCGTGGTGTTTTGGGTATCCGCTCGCCATTTTCAACAAGAAGACTGCTCTGAAGGCGGTCTTTTTGTTTTTCATAAAGAGACTCACTCCCATGTCCGAGTTCAATCTTCCGGGCAGTCTGGTCTAACCGGAGCCGGTCCCATTCTGCCTGTGACAGGGATTTTTCTTTTCTGATCACCGTCAGGGGGCAGAGAGCCTGTTGCAACCGCTTGATGTTTTCCTGATCAAACAGGGACCAGCGGAGGAGGATGACCGGCTTTTGCCCGGCATTGACGACCTCATTTTTTTGACCCGTTCTGGCATCTTCGAAGCTATAGAGCCGGATCAGAATAGCCTGAAGCCCTCCTGGAGGAAGAAGCTCAAGAACATCTCCCGCTTCAAGGCGATTTTTTACGGCAACATGAATGCCGTTTTGATCCAGCTCGGTGACGAGACCTGCAAATTCATAATCGGCAAAGGTTTTGGTGTGGTCATAATTGTGCGCATGGTTACGCAGGCGTCCATCATGGAAAGCCAGGGTGTAGCCTCGACTGGGGATCGTGGAAAGCTCTTCCATGTAGGGCTCGGGGGACCAGTCCTCAGGGGCCTTATACCAGTCGTCTATTGCCTGACGATAGGCCCGAGCGGTTACCGCAGCGTAATAGGCGCTTTTGTTTCTGCCTTCCACTTTCAGGGAATCGACGCCGATTTTCAGATAGTCATCAAGCCGGGGCATCAGACAAAGGTCTTTGGAGTTGAGAATATAGGAGCCGCGCTCGTCTTCTTCTATGGGCATAAGCTCGCCCTGACGACATTCTTCCTCAAGTAGAAATTCAAACAGTCCAAGATTTTCTTCGGTAAGCTCAAGCTCTTTCACAGTACCATCCTTGAGCTTCATATGTACTTTGTAGTGCCAGCGGCAGGAGTTGGCGCAGCTGCCCTGGTTTGCCCCCCGTTCGGCCATGAAATTGGACAGGAGGCAGCGTCCGGAATAGGTCATGCACATGGCACCGTGAACAAAGGCTTCAAGTTTGATATCCGGACACCTTTCCCTGATTTCACAAAGCTCGTCGTAAGTTACCTCGCGGGCAAGAACGCAGAGGCTGGCGCCCTGTTTTTGCCAGAAATCAACAGACAACCACGAGCAGACATTGGCCTGGGTTGAAATATGTAATTCCAGTTCGGGGGCCTGTTCGCGGACATAATTGAAAATACCTGGATCCGCAATGATGACACCATCGGGTCGAACGGCCCGTATGGTTTCGATAAACAGGGGCAGCTTGGCAATGTCCTTGTTATGAGAGAAGAGGTTCAGTGTGAGATACGCGCGTTTGCCGTGGTCATGGGCAAAGCGGACACCTTCAATCACCTCTTCCAGGCTGAAATCCGATTTGGTGCGTAAAGACATGTCTGGTGTGCCGAGATAAACGGCATCGGCGCCATACAGTATGGCGATTTGCAGTTTCTCAAGAGAACCAGCAGGCATTAGAAGTTCTGCGCGATGGGGGCGGGGCACGATCTTGACCATATTTTTGAACCAGCGTTAACAGGAGTTTTCGCTGTTATGCTGTATTCAACGGCGCGTGCAATTGATCTAGGACAAAAGCTCTGGCCCGTGGAGAGCAATATCCTGAAGCAAGTCTTGTGAGAAAAGACAGTCTGTCATTGCGGGAACAGCAGTTGCATGCTGTCCGGCCCGGTACAAATCAGGCAACCATACTGGTCCGGCGCTGTTCGATGATATTCAGCAGGGCTTTTTTTTCTTCGCCAGTCATGATGACCCAGTCCCGGATTTCATCGATGTTGCGCTGGCACCCGATACAGAGCTGGGTCAGGTCGTCCATTTGGCAAACAGAAGTACAGGGAGACGGAATCGTTGAATCCAGCTCCTGCAGTAGTTTCTCTTTCCGCTGTTGCCTTCTGGCGGAACGTTCTTCTCTGGAAAGTCCTGATACCAAATTCCTGTTTCCTAACGCTGGCTATCCTCGATAATCCCAACTATCCTACTCATCTATTTGTTAATCACTCGTCTATTTCGCGACCTTTAGGCTGCGTGCAAGCGACAAAAACAAGAAGTTATAGGGCTATTTTGCTGAAAAATAGCGTTACCCGATCCGGTTTTCTTTAGCAGATCAAAAAACAGGTGTCATCAGGATGGTCAGAAAGATCCGGTTATACGGCGGGCTTGTACTGTTTTTCTATCTCTTTACCCACCTGTTGAATCATGCTCTGGGGCTCCATTCCATTGCCATGATGGACGAGGGACGTGAGGTTTTTTTGGCACTGTGGCGTAACCCGCTTGGTACGTTCTTGCTCTATGGTGCGTTGATCTCTCATATGTGTCTGTCTCTGTGGGGGGTATATCGTCGTCAACATCTGCATATGCGATTCTGGGAGATGGCGCAGTTGGTGTCTGGGGCCATAATTCCTCTTTTACTGGTTTTGCATGTGCTGGGAACCCGTTTCGCGCATGAGATTTATGGAATAGAGGACAATTATTACTATGAACTCTATGCCCTGGTGGTTTGGCGCCCCGATGCCGGGGTTCGGCAAGTTATCCTGTTTTTCCTTGCCTGGGGGCATGGCTGTGTCGGGCTGCATTACTGGCTGAGATATCGTTCGGGCTATCAGGCATTCAAACCTTATGCCCTGTCGTTGGTAGTGATTCTGCCTGTGATTTCTCTGGCGGGGTTCTATGTATCCAGCTTGAAAATTACGGAGCTGGCAGCAAATCCTCTTTGGCTGGAAAATTTTCTGGTTTCGGCAAACCTGCCTTCTGCGGAAGAGGTCGGGGATATCTACAGATTTGAGACCTTGTTGCAGGTTGCATTTATCTTTTTGTTGCTTCTGGCATTTTCCGCACGTTGGTTGCGGTACGCCTATCAGCGGTGGCAGGGGACTTTCAAGGTAAGTTATCCGGATGGACGTGCGCTAAGGGCGATAAAGGGCACAAATCTGCTGGACGTCAGCCTGATGAACGGTGTTCCCCACGCATCGGTTTGCGGGGGGCGTGGACGCTGTTCTACCTGCAGAGTCAGGGTCGGGCGCGGTCTGGATACTTTGCCAAGCATAGAACAAGATGAACTGAGGGTACTTCAAAGGATCGGTGCTGCAGAGAACATGCGTCTCGCCTGTCAGACCTATCCGATATTGGATCTGGAGATTACACCGCTTCTCCCTGCAGAAAGCGGAATGAATATGATCGGTCGGCAGGTCAGTTCTATTGCGCAAGGGCAGGAGCGTGAAATTGCGATCCTCTTTGCTGATATCAGGGGATTCACCAGCCTTTCGGAAAAAAAACTTCCTTATGACGTGGTCTTTATCCTCAACCGTTACTTCGAGGCAATGGGTACTGCAGTCGAAGAATCTGGGGGGCGGCTGGACAAGTTTATCGGTGATGGTGTGATGGCGCTTTTCGGTATTGATCGAGGCGTGGAAGCTGGCTGTCGCAACGCCTTGAAAGCGGCCAAGCGGATGGCTGAAAAACTGGACGAACTTAATGCGCATCTTGCCCACGAACTGCCCCAACCCCTGCGAATCGGTATCGGGATTCATACCGGACCGGTGATCGTTGGCGAACTGGGGTGGGGGCAGGCAACCTCGATCACAGCAATCGGAGATGCCGTAAATACGGCTAGCCGGCTGGAGAGTATGAGCAAGGAGCTGGGGGCTCAACTGGTGATTTCCCAGCCAGTTGCCGAGATTGCAGGCGGGGACTTCAGTGCTTTCCCAAAACAGCATATTCAGGTGCGCGGCCGAACCGGGGGTATGGATGTCTGGTCATTAACCAGTGCAAAGGATCTTCCGCACTAGAGGTGCTGCAATTTTTCTGGATTAGCCTAAACGGCCCCGCGTTTATTGGTTGCTTTTGTATTTTTCGATGGCGGTTTTCAGCTCTGAATATTCGTCACAGCCAAAAAAACAGCTCTCGTCGAGAATTTCCAGACGCTCCAGCGCTTTGTTCGGCTGGTTCATTTCCAGATAAAGCTCGCCGAGATAAGCATTGGCCCCGCGATGGCGTGGGTTTATTTCCAGGGCCTTGGTGTAGTTGCTCAAGGCATCATCTTTGTTCCCCAACTTGCGTAGACTGTATCCGAGCATGTTGAAGGCATCTGCATTTTTCGGGTCTTCTGCGGTAACTTTTGTCAGCAGGGGTAAAGCTTCTGTATACTTTTCACCCTTGATAAGCTTGACGGCTTCCTTGAGTTCAGGGGAGCTCTGGTTATCCCAGCCGCTGCCTGCTGCGGAGACGGGAAGACTGTATGCAGAAAGGCCCGCAGCGAAAAGCAGGCCAAGGGCAGTGTGACGAAATCGCATTGTTCTGTTTCCCTGTTGTGAAGGCAGATGATCATACGTCCTTTTATAAAAGGATTGGGTGTCTCTCCTCCGAATTCAATGTTTCTTTGCAACAATAAAACGAAAACCGGCTCTGCTTGGATGGATTTTAAAAGAGTCCTGCTTCTTCCTCAAGCAGTTCAAGATCTTCAGCCTGAATGACCTTTTCAGCAATCGCATAGGAAAAGCCTTTCCTGCCGAGTGCTGCCATATCACGCTCTCGCCGTTCTTCGCGTTCTTCTTCGGGGCGATAGGGGCCCATGCGGCGGCGGCGGGCGTAAGACACTGCTGCTTCCAGATCAGGGTTGATGCTTTCTTCCTTGATGACATTTATCGCCTTGCCGATTTCCTCTTCGGGTACACCTTTGAGAGAAAGATCCTGGCGGATTGCCCGTAAGGAGTTGCCTCGCCGATGAAGACTGCCGCTGCGTCCTTCGGCATAGCGTTCGTCGTTGAGAAAATTGAGATTGCGGAACTTTATAATCAAGGCTTCAATCGCCTCGATCCCTTCTTGTGGATCTGTATCATGCTCCTTGGCCGAGAGAGTGACCTTGCGCATCAGATAACGCCTCAAGCCGGCTTCTGTCGTGGCATAACGCTCAAGATAAAACCGGGCGACATTTCCAAGATACCTGGGCGTCGCTTTGCGGGGCACTTTCCTTTTCGGAGGGCCGTCTTCCGGTTGTCGGGTGAACTTTTTCATGTACTAAAAATGCCATGTCCCAGAGCGTGAACCAATTTTTTTCTGCAACAGGTTTATAAATTTTTCCCTTCAGCAGTATTGTCTGATGAGATCAGGTTATACTTTCAGAATAGTCAGCAAAAACAGAAATAGGATAAGTTAGGTATGTCTGCAAAAATCCAGGGGATGCAGGCACTGTTGGCAATGCGCAACATTGGTCCCAAGTCTGTACCCCAGCTGTTGGAAGTCGGGATAACCAGCCCGGATGACCTGCGAAATTATGGTGCTGAAGAGACCTTTCGCCGCCTTTATTTTCGCTTTTGTGACGAGCATAAATTCTCGCTGAATTATCTCTATGCACTTGAGGGAGCAAATCTTGATTGCGACTGGCGCTGGCTTCCGGTGGAGCGAAAGCAGGAGCTGAAAGAATATTTCAACGGACTAAAACAAGGAAAAAAAGATAGCAAAGTTTAATTTTGTGGCCTGGTATTATTGAAAATAATCAATGATTGATAGGCTTATCCTTTTCTTGCCCTTGAAGATTTCCCCCAGGTTGCGTAAATGTGCAACATGACTTTGATCGACCCGCCTTTGAGTAAAATTGCTCCCCGTCAGATTGGTGCCATGAATTTTCTGGGCCTCTGGACGCTCTACAGCCGTGAAGTAAAACGTTTTCTGAACGTCTTCACCCAGACCTTGATGGCACCGGTGATTACCACCTTGTTGTTCCTGGCAGTCTTTGCGCTGGCGTTGGGTGGCCTGGGGCGTACGGTCGGTGGCGTTGACTATATTACCTTTCTGGCGCCGGGTCTGATGATGATGACCATGACGCAGAATTCTTTTGCCAATACCTCGTCTTCGATCCTGATCGCCAAGGTTCAGGGAAACATTGTCGATATTCTCATGCCGCCCTTGGCCCCCTGGGAGATGACCCTCGCAATCGCGGCGGGTGGTGTTACCCGCGGGCTTCTTGTCGGTCTGACAGTTTTTGTTGCGATGTTGTTTTTTGTACCCAGTGGTGTTGCTCATCCTTTATCGGCGCTATGGTTTGCCGTGAATGCTTGCCTGATGCTCTCGCTTTTGGGGATGCTTGGCGGGATCTGGGCCCAGAAATACGATCATATCGCGGCGGTTACCAATTTTGTGATCACGCCCTTGTCCTTTCTTTCCGGGACGTTCTATTCCATAGATCGCCTGCCCGAAGCCTGGGTGGCTGTGGCTCACTTTAATCCCTTCTTCTATATGATTGACGGTTTTCGTTACGGCTTTATCGGTCATGCTGATGGCAATGTAATCATCGGGTATCTGCTGTTGCCTTCTGTCAATCTGTTGCTCTGGCTTCTGACGCACCGTCTGATTTCCACTGGTTACAGGCTGAAGGCCTGATGTGATGACAGACCCGGGTCCCAAAGTTCCAGCTGTTTCAGGGATCGATCAACCGATCCGGGTGATTGCGCTTCTGCGGGTCTGGACCTTGTTCTATCGGCGTGGTGTGGTCCGTTTCATGCGGTTCTGGACCGAAAGCCTGTTGGGGCCGATGATTTCAACCATGCTGTTTATGACGGTCTTTACCCTGGCCCTTGATAGTGGTCAGCAGATCGCCCCGGGACTTACGGCCTTACAGTTTGTTGCTCCGGGGCTGGCTGCTTTTGTTCTGGTGCAGATTTCTTTCCAGAATGTCTGCTTTATGTTGATCATCGATAAACAGGAAGGTGTGATCGCCGACGTGCTGATGGCACCCCTGACGCCGCTTGAGCTCTTGCTTGGATACGGACTGGCTGGCGTCATGAACGGCTTGATTGTTTCGGTATTGATCATGCTGGCGATGACTGTTTTTACGGGTCCGATGCTTTATGCCGTGGGTTACACGTTGTTTTTCGGCATAGTCGCTGCCTTCCTTTTTGCCATGATTGGTGTCCTGGTTGGTCTCTGGTCAGAAAAGTGGGACCAGTTTTCCATGATTGATAACTTTCTCGTGCTTCCCCTAGGACTGTTGTCAGGCACCTTTTTTACCCTTGATCGCATTCCATCGAACCTGCAGTGGTTGTTCGAAGCAAACCCCATGTTCTGGATCATCAATGGTTTTCGCTATGGCATTACAGGCTATGGCGATCCTTCGATGGTTCTTTGGCAGGGGACAGCGTTACTGGTTATAACTGTGGTTGCTTTTCTCGCCGGCTGGACATTGATGGCACGGGGTTACAAGATAAAGGCCTGACCATTCAAATATTCAATCCTTGGATCTTTACAGGAAGATAGTGGATGAAGGTTTTTGGTTTCGAGATCCTGAGTACTGTAGTCCAGGCAGTTTCTGACCTGCCTCTTCGCAGCTTGTTATTCCGTTCTCCCCAGCGCTTTGTAATCATGCTGATGCTTGGGCTCTGGTCTCTGTTGCCTTTGTCTTCCCTGACACAGGCAAGTGAGAAGGAAGAGATCCTCTATGGGCAGGGGCTGTTCTGGAAGATTGAACGCGAAGGACGGTCGCCGAGTTATCTGTTTGGGACCATGCACGTTTCAGACCCCCGGATTCTGAAACAGAAAGACAGGGTGAAACCTTATCTGAACAAGGCGGATGTTCTCTATCTTGAGATAGATCCGACGTTGCGAGAGGCTCGGGAAGCTTACAACGTAAGGATCCGTGATGATGGCAAAACGCTGGACGAGGTTTTGCCGGAAGAGGTGTATAGCAAGATACGGGATATCGCCCTGAAGCAGGAAATTCCTGAAGAGGATCTCAAACAACTGGAGCTCTGGGCCGTCTATTCGATGATCCAGTCCCTTTTGGGAGAGGAGAGCCAGAAGGTCGAGGAAGAAGGGCTTGCTCTGGATTTTCAGCTGGGACAAATGGCTGAGGAAAACGACGTTCCGGTTAAATCGCTTGAGACAGCAAGAGAACAGCTGGGTGTTTTCCATGAGCGGGATGACAATATCTTTTATGATGCCATCATTCGTGCACTAGAAAGCCCCCTTGCTGTTCAAAACTCTCTGGAGCTGATGGAGCAATACAAACAATGGTATCTGGCGGAAAATACGTCGGCATTTTACCGATCCATGCTTGAGGAACTCAAAACAGAACCTCCAGAGATCTATGACATCATGAAAACCAGACTGATTGACAAGCGTAACCTGAATATGGCCAACCGGATGGCGCGCGGTCTGGTAAGGGGGAATTCTTTTACGGCTGTCGGAGCGCTGCACCTGCCGGGAGAGAAGGGCATTCTGAATATCCTGGTGGAACGGGGCTATCAGGTTAGCCCTATGGATTGAGGGTATCAGTTTCAGGTTTCTTTCACTTGGCTCAACACAATCATAAGACCCGGGTTTGAGATAATCCTCTGTAAAAGCTGCACAGATTTGCTACCTTCGCAGGTCTGTCGCCTTTGTATCTGGGATGTTCCATGCTGAAAAAACCTTCTCGTATTCATTCTGCTTCTTTGTCATATGCCCCGAGGAGCCTGAAACTTGTTTGGAACAGGATCCTGTTGCTCAGCCTGATGCCGGTTTTTCTGGTCATCACACAGCTTGCCCAGGCGCAGGAGTTGCCTTTTGGGCGAGGATTGATGTGGCAGGTGAGCAAGGAGGGCGTTGAGCCAAGTATTATCTATGGAACTTTCCACAGTAGCGAACGCCGTGTCGTTGATTCCAGTGCTTCGGCACATCGAAAGCTCCTGACAGCGAAAAGTCTGGTCATTGAAGTCGAGGATGATGACGC
Source organism: Kiloniella laminariae (assembly GCF_027214005.1). Classification (GTDB taxonomy): domain Bacteria; phylum Pseudomonadota; class Alphaproteobacteria; order Kiloniellales; family Kiloniellaceae; genus Kiloniella; species Kiloniella laminariae_A. Next base: position 107,642 of record NZ_JAPWGY010000006.1, on the reverse strand, counting down.
CATTCAGCAACGCCTGTTTGAGACCATGGTTTATGATGACGGGCGGCGACTGGACCAGCTTGTCTCGCCCGAAACCTTCGAGAAGATCAAGGTTCTGGGGTACGAATACGGTTTTCTGGCACGCCAGATGAATGTCCTGCGCCCCTGGGCCGCCGGGGTCATGTTTTCCTTCCCGCCTTCAGAAGCTTCAAGAATTTCACTGGGGATCAGAACTCTTGATCAATCGCTTCAGGATCTGGCGAGAAAGCAGGAAATAGAGATCATCGCGCTGGAAACGATTCAGGAACAGTTGTTGGCTTTGCAGGGCGAAGGCGAGGAAGAGCAGATCCTGTTGCTGACCAGTCTGCCAGAGACAATACAGGAAGTTGAAGACGATTTTGAAGATCTGGTTGGAGATTATCTGTCTCAAAATGTTGCGGGTCTTTATGCCCGCAAGCGCCAGAGCCTGGCGGTCTTGCCGCCTGAAAAAGCTGATGCCTATATCCATCGGCTAGTAACATCCCGGAACTATAGCATGGTGGAACGGATGCGCGGCATGTTGAACAAGGGAAATGTTTTTGTGGCTGTTGATGCTCTGCATCTTCCCGGGCATGAAGGCATTCTCAGCCTTTTGCAGGCCCAGGGGTACAGGATTGAGCCTGTTAAGTGAATTTTCCTGCGGAAAAGGCAGAAAATCAGCTTTCTCCTTATTGACAGTTCCAGATGATCTTGGGTTAATACCTTGCTCCGGGGTGGCAGTATTGTCGCCCCGGGTTTTGTTTTTTCAGCAGATATCAAGAGAGATCCCAATGAGTGACGCAGTAATGCCGACCTATGCACGTATCGACCTCGCATTTGAGCGCGGCGAAGGACCTTATCTCTATACTGCTGAGAACCGACGATATCTCGATTTTGCCGGTGGTATTGCCGTCAATTCTCTTGGACATAGCCATCCCCGGCTGGTGGCGGCACTGGAAGAACAGGGACGCAAGCTCTGGCATGTTTCCAACCTCTACCGGATTTCTGGTGGAGAACGGCTTGCCGAACGCCTGGTGGAACATACTTTTGCCGACAAGGTCTTCTTTACCAATTCGGGTACTGAAGCGCTTGAAGGTGCCATCAAGCTGGCGCGGAAATATCACAGTCATAATGGACAGCCACAAAAATACCGGATCATAACCTGCGACAGTGCGTTTCATGGCCGAACCATGACGGCTTTGTCTGCGGCGGGAAATGCGAAACATCTGGAAGGCTTTGGCCCCCAGACTCCCGGGTTTGACCATGTCGCCTTTGGCAATCTGAATGAACTGCGCGCCGCCATCACGGAAGAAACTGCCGCGATACTGGTTGAGCCAATTCAGGGTGAAGGCGGGATTCGTGCCGCTTCGTTGGATTTCCTCAAAGGCTTGCGAACGGTTTGTGATGAGTTCGGCTTGCTGCTGATCCTTGATGAAGTGCAATGTGGTAACGGCCGTACGGGCAAGTTTTTTGCCTATGAATGGGCTGGCATAACTCCGGACGTACTGGCTACGGCCAAAGGTATTGGCGGGGGCTTCCCTCTCGGGGCATTCATGGCGACTGACAAGGCAGCGGCTGGGATGAAGCCGGGAACGCATGGCAGTACTTATGGCGGTAATCCTTTGGCAATGGCCATAGGTAACGCAGTGCTTGATGTTTTGCTTGAGGAAGGGTTTCTGGAAGGTGTTCTGGAGATTTCCGGTTATGCTCGCGAACGGTTTGAAGGACTGGTTGCCCGCTATCCAATGCTTTTTGAGGAAGTGCGGGGCTCCGGGCTGATGCTTGGTTTGAAATGCAAGATCCTCAATTCTGATGTGATTGTGGCAATGCGTGCAGGAGGCCTGCTTTCTGTCGGGGCAGCTGACAATGTCATCCGCCTGTTGCCACCACTGACAATCGAGCGTGCGCATGTAGATGAGGCAATCGCCATTCTTGAAGATGTGAGCCAAAAACTGGCGCAGGCAGCCTGAGGGCCGCCGGATACCCGAGGTAAATAAAATGACGAGCGTAAAACACTTCCTGGATCTGAACCGGTTTGATACGCAGCAGCTGCGCGCGATTCTTGATTACGGTACGAAGCTGAAATCAGGAGAAATTCCGGGCCGCCCGCTGGAAGGTAAATCCCTGGCGATGATTTTCGAGAAACCTTCGACACGGACCAGGGTTTCATTCGAGGTCGGTATTTCTCAGCTGGGCGGCGATGCCGTACTGCTTGATTCCAGCAGTACACAGATGGAGCAGGGGGAAAGTATTGCAGACACAGCCCGGGTTCTTTCCCGTTTTGTTGATGCCATCATGATCCGGACCTCTTCTGAAAGTATTCTGCACGAGCTGGCTGAATATGCGAGCGTTCCGGTAATCAATGGCCTGACAGATGAGTCGCACCCTTGCCAGCTGATGGCTGATATCATGACCTATGAAGAACATCGCGGCTCGATTGCCGGGAAAACGGTGACGTGGTGCGGCGATGGCAACAATGTTGCCACTTCCTGGATACATGCGGCCGTGCGGTTTGGGTTTCATCTGAAACTGGCAACACCGGCCGAGCTGCCCCCCAATCAGGCTGTTCTTGACTGGGCCAAAGCAGAAGGCGGCAAAATCACGGTGACCCGATCTGTTGAGGAAGCGGCTACAGACAGTGACTGCATCGTGACAGATACCTGGGTTTCCATGGGGGATACGGATGCAGCAAACCGTCACAATCTTTTGAAACCTTATCAGGTGGATCAACGGGTGATGGGGTTGGCTAAACCGGATGCTCTTTTTATGCACTGCCTTCCTGCCCATCGCGGGGAAGAGGTGACAGAAGAGGTCATTGATGGTCCTCAGTCTGTTGTTTTTGATGAAGCCGGTAACAGATTACATGCCCAGAAGGGCATCATGTACTGGTGTATGAGCAAGTAAGAAGCTGGAGTAATGTTGTAATGAGTAACACTGTCGGGACCGGCATAAGAGATGATCTGGTTCAGCCATTTCTGTTAGAGGCGACCGGCATTCGAGGTCGGCTGGTCCGGACCGGGCCAGCCATCAGCACGATTCTGGCACGCCATGACTATCCACAGGTGGTCAATGAACTGCTGGCCGAAGTGCTGACCCTGACAGCTGTTCTTTCTTCGCTGATGAAGTTTGATGGGTGCTTTACCCTTCAGAGCAAGAGTGACGGACCTGTAAAAATGTTGGTCAGCGACATGACGTCGGAAGGCGTTTTACGCGGGTATGCCGGAATCAACGAAGAGGCACTTGCTCAACTGCTTGAGCGGACAGATGATCCTGCCACGCTTACACTCAAGGATTTGACCGGAAAGGGCTATCTAGCTTTCACGGTTGATCAGGGTGAACATATGGAGCGGTATCAGGGGATTGTCGAGCTTGAAGGAGCTACTCTGTCCGAATGTATCCAGGGATATTTCAAGCAGTCTGATCAAATCAAAACAGGCGTTCTGGTCAAGACAGAAAACGAAGGAGAAAGCTGGCGCAGTGGCGGCATGATTCTTCAATACATGCCCGGTGAGGGAGGCATCCAGGGAAGAAAAGATCAAGATGAAGAGACGCTGACAGAAGACTGGCAACGCTCCATGGTCCTGATGGCCAGCTGTACCGCTGGCGAGCTTCTTGATCTTGATTTGCCTGTAACAGATCTGCTCTACCGGTTGTTCCATGAGGAGCAGGTCAGGGTTTTTGATCAGAAGGCCATACTGGAAGGGTGCCGCTGTTCCCGGGAGAAGTTGGAAACTGTCATCAAAACCATTCCCCTTGAAGAGATTGAAACCTACAAGGTTGAGGGCAAGATTGTTGCCTCCTGCGAGTTTTGCAGCCGCAGTTACCACTTTAATGATGCGGATATTGCCCGGCTTAATTCTGAGGAAGAGGTCGAGTCCTGACAGGTCTTCTTTGTGCCATAATTTCTGGGTATTTCCCTAATCATAATTAGACTTGGCCCCCCTGTTTGTATCCCCCTTGGAATAGCGTGGGAGATGATCCGGGGAGAGCGCTTATAGAAGAGGCAGATTAGATCATGGAACTTAGCAGAAGAAATTTTGTGCTTGGGGGAGTTTCCCTTTCAGGTGCTTTATTGGCGGGTTGTCAAACGGCGCCCTCTTCCGGGCGTCAGCCGGAATTGACCTATTCACATCTTCCTCCTTATCAGCTGCTGGTCAGTGAGATAGTGGTTGAGCAGGCATACGTCAGCCCAGCGCAGAGTCCGAATGTCGAGCATCTTTTCAATACGACGCCGTCTGAAGCAGCTGAACGCTGGGCTCAGGATCGCCTGCAGGCAATGGGCAATGACGGGGTGCTGAACTTTATCATCAAGAATGCGTCCGTCACGGAAACCAAGCTGGAGCGGCAAAGTGGGATCACAGGTCTTGTTACTTATGACCAGTCCGAACGCTATGATGGTGTGATTGAAATTGAAATGCAGGTGCGTGATGGCCGGGGATACAAAGATGCCCAGGTCTTTGCCCGCGCTGAACGGAGCAGAACTGTTCCTGAAAATCTAACGCTGCGCGAACGGGAAAAAATCTGGTTCAAGATGACGGAAGATCTGATGATTGAGATTGATCGTCAGCTCCAGCAGGGAATTGCCAAACATCTGAGCAGTTTTGTGATGTAGCCCAGAGCTTACCTTACTGAAGGCAAGCTCTAACCGATAAAAAAACAGCAGGCCTGGAAACAGGTCTGCTGTTTTTCTTTGGCAGATCAACCGCGCCAGAAACGGGGCAAGACCATGACAAGAATGGTGAAAAGCTCCAGACGTCCGAGCAGCATCCCCGCGGCCATGAGCCACTTTGCCCCATCAGGCAGGGTCTTGAAATTACCGACGGGACCAATGACATCCCCAAGCCCGGGACCGACGTTGGCGATCGCAGTGGCCGCACCGGAAACCGCGGTAATAAAATCAAGTCCGAACGCACCCAGCCCAACGGCAAGAAATACGAAACTGACGGCAAAGAGGAAAAAGAAGCTCATCACAGAGTTGGAAACGCTCTCTGGAATGGGGTTATTGTTGTAGTTGGGAAAGAAAATTCCGTTTGGCTGGATGAGGCGATTAAGCTGTGCCTGTGTCGTCGCGTAGAGTACCTGTAGACGGAAAATTTTGATGCCGCATGTGGTCGATCCGGCACAGCCACCGACAAACATCAAAATGAACATCAAGGCGAGGGCAAACCCGCCCCATTGACCATAGTCAGCAGAGCTGTAGCCTGTCCCTGTCATAACAGAGATCACATTGAAAGCCGACAGGCGAAGGGATGTCCCCAGGCTCATTTCGTCTATGTACCAGAGCCAGAGGGTGATGGTCAGGACCGATACAGCGAGAATGATCAGAAAGGTTTTGACCTGGCTATCCTGAAGCAGGCTGGTTAGATCACCCCGGATAACCCGGAGGTAGAGGATAAAGGGAATACTGCCAAGAACCATGAAAAGGCAGATCGCCCAGTGAATCATCGGGTTTTTGAAGTGGGCAATAGAAGAGTCGTAGTTTGAGAAACCGCCTGTTGCAATAGAGGTCATCGCGTGCACAACGGCATCAAATCCAGACATCCCGAGCAGAGAGAGGATGACTGCAGCGGCGATGGTGATGAAAACGTAGAAGATAGAAATGGCGGCGGCAATCTGGGCGGCTTTGGGCAGGACCTTGTCTGCTTCAAAAGCTTCAACCCGGAACATCTGCATGCCCCCGACTTGCAGCATCGGCAAGATGGCAACGGCCATGACGATAATACCAATGCCGCCCAGCCACTGCAGGATGCCGCGCCAGAGAAGAATCCCTGGCGGAGAACTGTCTAGTCCGACGATAATGGTCGAGCCGGTTGTCGTGATGCCGGACATTGATTCAAAAAATGCATCAGTGACACTGAGTTCCAGCTCGGAAAAAGCCAGGGGAATGGCGCCGGCAACGGCAATGGTCAGCCAGGCGACATTGGTAATGACAAAGGCTTCTCGCAAAGAAAAACGGTGCCAGGAGGCGTTGGTCGCCAGAACCATGGCAATGCCGATAGAGAGGCTCAAGGCGGAAGATGTCGCAAAGACACGCCAGTCCGGGTGACCGGCAGCGGCATCAACCACAGCCGGAATAATCATGGCAATAGCCATGATAGAGAGCAAAATTCCGGTTACGAAGACGACGGGACGAAACTGGATCATCCACAGGGCCTTTTCATCAATAGGACTGAGTGCATCAAACAGTTGAACGGTGATGCGTCGGGGACGGTAAAATGTGACATGCCAAAGTCCAGTTCTGGCCGGAGCAATTGATCTGCCTGTTTACAGCAGCAGAGATTAGCAGAAAAAAAACAAGTTTGGTATGCAAAAGCCCCCGGTCCCGATTGCAGGGAACGGGGGCCTTGAAAAGATCTTTTTATTCAGGAGGCCGAAGAAGAAGGATTCCCGATCAGGGAAAGGAATTCTCGCCTGGTCGAAGGGTTGGTTCTGAACAAGCCAAGCATCCGGCTGGTTACCATTGTCACGCCGGATTTATGGACGCCGCGGGTGGTCATGCACTGATGTGCGGCCTCAATCACGACGGCAACGCCTTTGGGTTGCAGTACATCATTGATCGCGTTGGCGATCTGTGCCGTCATCTTTTCCTGGATCTGCAAACGTTTTGCATAGGCTTCGACCACTCTTGCGAGTTTGCTGATACCAACAACACGGTTGTTGGGAAGGTAGGCGACATGGGCCTTGCCTATAATCGGTGCCATATGGTGTTCGCAGTGGGATTCAAAGCGGATATCGCGCAGCAATACGATCTCGTCATACCCTTCAACTTCTTCGAAGGTTCTTTCGAGAAGTTCATTGGGGTCAACATCGTAACCAGCAAAGAATTCCTGATAACTGCGGACAACACGGTCGGGCGTGCCCAAGAGACCTTCGCGGCTGGGATCATCACCCGCCCAGCGAAGCAAGGTTTCCACGGCCGACAGAGCTTCTTCGCGTGTCGGACGGATGACGGTGTTTTCGGTGTTGCTCACGGGCTCTTTCCTTTTATCTTCCTGCTGGAAGTGTTGTGCTAGTTCGGGCGTGCCACTTCGTGTGGACTATCCAGTGAAAAGGCCGGAACGATGACGCTGAAAAGTTCACCATTCGGGCCTTCCATCTCGTAACTGCCTGACATGATACCTGAAGGCGTCGGTAAAGGTGTGCCACTGGTATACTCAAAACTTTCACCCGGCTTGAGGCAAGGTTGTTCACCAACAACACCTGCACCGCGGACTTCCTGTACCCTGCCCATGGAGTCTGTAATACACCAGTAACGGTTTCTCAGTGTGACGGCGTCGTCACCTTTATTTTCAATCTGGACCTGATAAGCCCATACATAGTGGTCGTCAGTGGGAGACGACTGATCTTCGAGAAAAGTCGGTTTTACTGTCACCGTTATAGACCTGGTGGTCTGGCTATACATGGGCACTGGCTCCGGGGCTGTCTTAAATCGTGACAGCTTTTATCCTGAATTTGCCGTTGGGGCAAAATCAAGATGGCATACTGCAGTAAAAAAAACTGCGGTTTTCACTCTAACACGACGGTATTTATTGAAAATTCCCCGATCAGGGCACTTTCTTCAACATATCGACCATCTGAAAACACTGAGTACAAAACAATTTGGGCCCTGACCAGAACAAAGATCTGTGCCAGGGGATCATATAACCGGGGGTCATACAAAAGGCATGTTCAGAATGACACCTTCAGCCGAACGCGCATCTTCCGGGTCATGTGTGACAAGCAGGGTTGGAAGATTATGAGCGCGGGCATGATCAAATACAAAAGTTCGAAAACGTTCGCGCAAAGCGCTGTCGAGTTTGGAGAATGGCTCGTCAAGCAACAGGGCAGAAGGACGAGACAGCAGGGTTCGCATCACAGCGACCCGCGCCCGTTGTCCTCCGGACAGGGTGGCGGGGTCCTGATCGGCAAAACCGGATAAGCCGGCTTCTTCCAGAGCCTGTTCGATCAGCATTTTCCGGTCTGTTTTCTGGCGCACAACGGCAGGAATGCCAAAGCCGAGGTTTTCCCCGACCGAGAGATGCGGGAAGAGCAGATCTTCCTGGAATAACATGCCAATATGTCGCTGTTCTGGCGGGGAGTCGGTAATATCGCGTTGTCCGAGGCAAACCCGACCGTCCACGGTGAAATCTTTGGCAAGCGTCCCACTGATGAAGGAGAGAAGGCTGGATTTCCCACAGCCGCTAGGACCCATGATTGTCGTAATTTCACCGGGCTGTATTTCCAGATCAAATTTGTTGAAAAGGGTTCTGTTTACCCCGGCTCTGAAGAGCGAAAGTGTGAGATCCTTGAGTATAAGGGGTTCGGGTGCCTGAGCAGCGCCGGGTCGCTGGTGTGTATTCATGACTGGGACAAAGCTTTTCTGTGGCGGAAAGTGAAGTTGGAAAACCCGATGGCCGCACTGAAAGCCAGGAGCGGGAACAGGCCTTGGAGCAAGGCATAAACAGAGATGATCCGGCGGTTACCACTGGCTGACAGGTTCACAGCCTCGGTGGTCAAAGTCATAAAACGCCCGCCGCCAGCAAAAAGTGTCGGGAGATACTGGGCCACCGAGACGGCAAAACCGATAGCCAGGGCAAAAAGCAAGGGGCGTAAAAGCATGGGCAGGCGCACTTTCCAAAAAGCACGCCAGGGGCTGGCGCCAAGGCAGTGGGCAATGTTGACAAAACGGTTATCCTGAAAGCGATAGGGCTCAGCCAGTGAAAGGAAAACATAGGGGAGTACAAAAAGAAGGTGGCTCCAGATCAACGCCAGCCAGCTGCCGTCTATATCAAGTTTTATTGCAATCACCTGGGTACCGAAAAGGAATGAAACCTGAGGAATCATCAGAGGAAGATACAGCAGCCAGAGTGCACCGGATCCAGCAGTTTTGCCACGCCGCTTTTCATTCTCGAGACAGGCTACGCTCAGGATGACGGCAATCAGGGCACTGATACTACCGACAATCAATGTTGTACTGCTGCTCAGTAATAGTGTGTCGAGGTTGTTTTGCCAGCTTTGAATACTCCATTCAGAAGGAAAAGCATCGGGATAGCGCCATCTTCGGGTAAAGGACCAGATGGCGATGACCAGCAGAGACCCACAGAAAACACCGCCAAGAATTTGGAAAAATGACCGGGAGAGAAAGCTGATGGTTCGTTCAGCACATGACCTCTGCCCATTGCTAAGCCAGTGGCGAAAGATCTGTGCCATTAACTGTTCCAGAAGATACCAGACCAGAATGGACAGAACGACGATGACGAGTTGAAAAGCAGCTGCCGTTGATGCGAGGGCCCGGTAGCTCAGGTCGGGGTCATTGAACCATCGCACGATAAGGACCGGCAAGGTCGGGGGAGCTGTCGGGCCGAGAACAAGAGCCACATCGACAACAGAGAGGGAGAAGGCGAGAACGGCATAGATGGGCAGACGGATCTGGCGATATATCAGAGGGAGAACAGCCTTGATCCAGGCCGCAACCGGGCTGTATCCGAGGGTTTGTGCCAAAACAAGCCGCTGTCTTGCCTGTCCCTGGTCACATGCCGCAATGATCATCAGAAGCAGGTAGGGGGTTTCTTTAATCACAAGTCCCAGAATCAGGGAAACCGCAAAGGGATCGTGGATAATGGCTATATCTGGAGGGGTATCCCATCCCGTCACCCCCGGAGAGAAAAGACGCGCGATCCAGCCACTGGGGGCAAGCAGAAAAGCAAAGCCGATCGCCAAAGCCGAGTGAGGAATTGCCAAAATAGGCGCAAGCAGTTTTCGAACGCGATTAAAGCTGGGGCGGCCTTGCCAGGCAGCAGTAAAGGCAATTGCCAGGCTAAGGGAGAGTGCTGTTGCGACAAAGCCAGATAAGAGTGTGAGGTGTAATGCCTCAGGCAAAGCCGGATAGTCCAGCAGATACCGCCAGCTCAGGAGAGAAAAATCCTCTGCACCCAGAGCAGGAAAATACCCGAAAGCAGGCAAAATCGTACCAATCAACCCGGCGCCCAAGGGACCAAGAAAAACCAGAAGGGTAAATGCCGGGACATATTTCAGGCTTAGACAATCAGTGATGATCGAGATTTTTACCATGTTCTGTCTTGATGCCGCAGAGAAAGCTATTGGCCATAGCGTTTCAGCCATTCCCGTTCGATTTTCTCCATCCAGGAGGGGTGAGGTTCAAGCAAGGTTGGTCCGAGATCCTGCGGGGGCAGGGTTGCGATGCCCAGCTCAATAGCATCAAATGTACTGCGATCTTCTGCGGAGAGCTTGTCTATAGCCAAAACTGTGTCGTCGCCCCAGTAGCGAGGATCCTGCTTTCGGGCCTGGGCTTCCGGACTCATCAGGAAATTGGCAACAACCATGGCAGCTTCCTTGTGGGACGAATTGTAGGGGATCGCGACAAAGTGGGTGTTGCCGATTGTCCCGTCCTTGAAGGTGAAGGTCCGAACGCTGGCAGGGAGTTCACCGCTTTCGATCAGGGCAGATGCTGCGCCAGGATTGAAAGAAAGGTGAATATCGACCTCGCCATCATCAAGAAGTTGTTGCTGGGCCGAACTGCTGACAGGGAACTGTTTGCCACTGCGCCATAGTTCTGGATGAAGCCGATCGAGAAATTGCCAGAGGGGTTTTGTTTTTTCATCGAACTCTGCCTGGTTGGCGACAGGTGAGCGCAGGGTATCCTCTTTGTCAGTAAGATCAATCAGGGCCTGTTTTAAGAAAGTCGAACCAAGATAATCAGGAGGAGCTGGATAGGTGAAACGTCCGGGGTGTTTCTCGGCCCAGTCAGACAGTTCCTGCAAGGAGGTTGGGGGGGTATTGATATGGGCAGAATCATACATAAAATTGAACTTTGCCATACCCCAGGGGGCTTCTAACCCTTCAACCTGGATAGTGAAGTCAACGGTTGTGGTGGCTTTGTTCTCAATATCAACAAAACGATAGTTGGGCAGGCTTTGTGTGAAGGGACCAAACAGCAGTTGGTGTTGTTTCATCGAAGCAAAATTTTCACCATTGATCCAGACCAGATCAACACTGCCGCCCTCATTTTTGCCAGCTGTCTTTTCGGCAAGGACGCGGCTGACAACATCGGCTGTATCTGTGACTTTGACGTGCGTCAGGCGAATGGAATACTGCTGATCCAATCGCTGTCCCACCCAGGCAATATAGTCATTGATCTTCTCGCTGCCCCCCCAGGCGTTCCAATAGAGGGTTTGGCCTTCTGCCTTTGCTGCGATCTCTTGCCAGTTCAGTTCTTCAGCCTGGGAAACCGATGTTGCTCCCCCCCAGAACAAACTTGATACCAGCGCGAGAGCTCCGAATGTTTTACTGACCACGTTCATTCCTCTTTTCAACCTGCAAGTGCTTGGGCCAATAATCCCGTTTCACCCGGGACTGATTGGTAACTTCAATCGAGACAGCCTACAGGGTCACCGGAGAGCTGTCAGCCTTAAGGCACTCTCATCACGAGGGTTTTACTGAAATCGTCTGTTTTTATCGAGACAGACAGAGGCAGGTTAAAAGAAGGCTTGCGCAGGTTTGTCCTGAGAGCTAGAAGAATCAAAGCCGATCAATGATCGTGCGGCAGTGATGCGGGTGTAGTTCAATGGTAGAACATTAGCTTCCCAAGCTAAATACGGGAGTTCGATTCTCCTCACCCGCTCCAAAGCCCGGCATATTTTTTCCTTTATGACTGTTTGCGTTTACGGCGGGTTCGTCTTTGATTATTTTGAATATACATCGTCAGAAACAATCGAATTCCCTGATTGAAAAGATTCCTGAGTAGTTCCGGTAGCGCGTTTTTTGCGCAGGCGTAAAGGTTTCCACCCGGGGCCGCGTAACAGGAAGCCTAAAAACTCCCCACCAGTCTTGGCGCTATTCAAGTCTTTGTAAAGATTTATGAATTCGTGGAACTGAACCGTAATAGGGTTTTTACTCGTCATAGGAATCGTCAAGCCATAAGTGGGTAATTCCTCTTCTTTCTGATAAGTTTGGAACAAACGGTCCCAGATAATCAGGATGCCCCCAAAATTTTTATCAAGATATTTCCGGTCTGAACCATGGTGAACCCGATGATGGGAAGGTGTGTTGAAAATCCATTCGAGAGGCCCCAGCTTGCCGACCATTTCATTGTGAATCCAAAACTGGTAGGCCTGAACAAGAACCTCTGCGCCAAAGATAAAGATAGGGTTGAAACCAAGCAGTAATAACGGCAGGTGGAAAACGGCAGACATAACGGGATCGAATATACTAAACCTGAAAGCTGTCGCAGTGTTCATCATTGTCGAACTGTGATGGACTGAGTGAGCCAGCCATAAAAGACGTATCTTGTGAGCAAAGTAATGCTCCACATAATAGGTAAAATCGGCCAAGAGGAGGACTAGCAAGAAGACATAGCCTGTTGTGGGAATTTGCCAGGGAATGTATTCGTAAATCGTGAAGTAGCCATAGACTGCGATTCCAAAAATAACAGCTTCAGAGAAATAATAGGGAATCTGGGTAAAGCAGCTTGAGATGGTTTCAAGTATGCGCTCGCCGTTGAGGCGTTTGGTGACTATTTCGTCAAGCAGTTCGATGGTCAGAAACAGAAGTGCGAACAGCAAAGTCCAGTCATATATATCGAAAGAGATGTATTCAATATAGGTCACCCAGTCAGCGGTGTTCATATCTATTTACCTGCTTTATTGGTTTTTGACATGGGAGTGATTACTCCTAGAAATGTTGTTTGAGATACAACGGTGTCTCCGGCGCCGAACTGATAGAGTTCGTAATCAGCGGCATAGGTGAAATTGAATTCGTTATTCTGAGGGCTGCTCCAAGCTTCAAGCACGTTTGCTCCGCTCTGCTGAATGTAATCTCCGGCAGGAATAATGAAGCTGTCGAGAAAAGCTGAGGTAGAGTTATCGGAATTGATCCGGTACCCCAGAGTCACCAGCACCGTTTCCTGGTTGGTGTCGTAGTCGTGATAAACCAGATACAGACTGTTGGGTGTCTCTGTAATCTGAGAATGAGCGAGGTCATCGGTGAGAAAATCGATCCATAGAGTATCGAGTTGCTTTTCCACATTTTTGGAAAGATCTATCGAAACGGTTTTCCCTGATATCAGCTGTTGTTGCTGATATTTAACCGGAACTATTAGTCCAATTTCTCCTGAACTTTCTTCTGCTCCATGGGGTGCAGGCGTGTTGGCGAGCGAGATCTGATACGAGCTATCTGAAAAAGCGATCCAACTGATAAATATAACCATGCACAAGAGGCTGATCACATAAGAAATCTGCAGGAAAATATTGTGTTTAGGTATAGTCAAGGCTTGAACCCTTTACCAGTAGAAGCAAGAAATTGCGACTAAGAACCATAAGGTGAGTAATCCCCAATAGTGTATAGGGGATTTTTTTCGATAATATTTACGATGAAACCAAGTAGTCCCATTGAGAAGGTTTAGTCCTAACCAGAGGAGAAGTATGACACCAATAACCGAAGGCCAGGGCATGACGTTGTTTATTCCGAAGCGTTACGTAGGGTTGAGATGAGGCTTTCTGCACAGGTCCGTGCCGCCCGGCGATATTCTGGACCGATGTTAAGTGGAGAAAGAGCATCAAGATTAAAGTTGAGAGACACGAGTCCAAAAGCGACTGCGTCAACCTGTTCTCGTTTCGCCTGTGGAAATATACTACCGAGTATCGTCTGGATATCTTGGGTGAAGCTGTTTATCCAGTTTCTGAGCATTTTGGCGAGATCCGGATCGTTCCCGGCGGAAAAGGTCAGTGCAGAAATAACCAGGACAGTCTCTGGGTTTGTATTTTTTTCTTCGAAGAGACCATCGAGAAGATAATCAAGTGGATTGTCCTCTGGAATTCCAGCTTTGAACTCTTCCCAGACGGGAACGCTGTTTCCGATCACCCAGTGTGCCAGAGTACGTACAAGTTCTTCTCGATTACCGGCGAAGTGCCGGACGAGACTTCTTTGCATACCTGCTTCTTCGGCGATCTGGTCAAGTGTGCTTCCTTCCAGGCCTGACCGAGCAACGCATCGTTGGAAGGCGGCAAGGATTTGTTCTGTCCGTTCTGCTTTTTTACTGGGACGTCCCATGACCCACTCCATAAATTGTCAATATAGATGATTTATGGAGTGATGGGTAAATTGTCAATATTGATAATATATTATTATTTTTAACTTGCCCCTATTTTCAGCGAGAACTAAAAAAATATGATCTCGTCTCATCACATAAGGGGCCGCATATATTGCGGACATTCAAAGATAATGGTTGGTCGTATTGTTCAGGTTGTTCTTCTTTGTTTTGTTGTTGGCGTAATTTTGGCCGCTTTCAATACTGATGCACTGGGCCTGATGAGATGGGTTACCAGTAATTTCAAGGAAGTGATCGATTACATTCTTGAGTTTCTCGATTGGGGTGGCCGCTATATCCTGCTAGGGGCGGGTGTGGTGTTGCCGATTGTTGCAATTAATATTCTGGTTCATTTTCTCAAAAGACGCCGTTCGGGCGAAGAATAGGAAAAACAAATTTGTTTAGGCAAAACAGATAAATCCTGTCCGGTGTTTACACTCCAGTAACCGTCGTTTTGTTAGGTTAGGAGACGGCGGGTGATAACACCCGTTCAAAGAACAGTGCTGCAGATCTTTAGGATATGAAATGAGTCGACCTTATGGATGGCAATCCCCGGGATTTGTCCTAGATCTGGTCTCGGGGACAAATTGAACACGAACATACGACATATACTGGATACTCTCCCCGATCTTGCGATGCTGATTCGGGACGGGAACATTACTTTTTGCAATAAAGCTGGTCTTTCCATGCTTAAGGCAGAGACTGATTCCGAGATTGTCAACGGCCCCTTGATAGAGTTGGTGCACGAGCAGTACCAGGATGTTTTTCTCGAGGTATGGCAAGATCTCCTGAAAAAAGGGGCAACGCGGTTTCCTCTGAAAATCAAGAGTAATGATGGAGCATTCCATGAAATCCTGTTTCATGCCGACTGTTCACTGGAGGTCGGTAAGGATGTGGTTATTCTCTATGGGAAAGACTTCTCCACTATCGAAATGGATGCAACAGTCCAGATGGGAAATGCGCTTTCCCAACGGGTGCTTAATGACGTGTCTCTTTCCCTGCTTTGTATTTGTGATCCGGAAGGTATCAGTTATATCAATCCGACTGGGGTAAGGCTGCTTGAAGCCGAACAAGAAGATGAAATTCTGGGATTGAAGTTCGCGCAGCTTGTCCATCCTGATTATAAATCAATCTTCAGAAGCGAACTGGATGTTCTTGCTCAAGAGGTTGAACCTCTGCCCTTGAAACTTATCGGATTGCGGGGCACTGAACTGCGCGTGGAGATGAAGGTTTCGCGGTTTCGCCATGGCAGGCGTGATGGCTTCCTTCTGGAAGCCCGGGATATTACAGATCTGTTGTTACGGCAGGAAGAGCTGTTGCGCATACAGGGCGTTCTCAAACGAAAAGTCGAGGAACAAACCCAGGAACTCAGTCAGGAAATTCACGCCCGGATAAAAGCCGAGGAAACTGTCGAGCATATGATCTTGCATGACGGATTGACCGGGCTTGGAAACCGCACCCAGTTTGTACGGCATATGGATGCCGAAACAAAGAGCTGCGGGGAAGAAGATAAATGGGCTGTCTTTGTTCTCGATCTGGATCACTTTAAAGATCTGAATGATATTTTCGGGCACGAGACCGGTGATCAGCTTTTGCGGAATGTGGCCAGAATTCTCAGCAAGAGAATAACGGGCGATGGTTATATGGCCCGGTTGGGAGGCGATGAGTTCGCCCTGATGATCCCCTATGATGATGATCAGGAGCCCGAGCTGTTCGCCCAGAAAATCCTCCGAAAAATGAGCCGCGCATTCGTGTTGAATGATCAGGAAATCTATTCTGGTTGCAGTATCGGGATTTCGCTCTTCCCGGTGCACGGGGACAAAGCGGCTTCTTTGCTTGGCTGTGCAGAGATGGCGCTCTATCACGCCAAGAACAAGGGCCGGGCAACCTATTCGTTTTTCAATAACACCCTCAAGCAAAATGCTGAGGAAAGCAGCCGGATTGAGCACCTGTTACGCGCTGCACTGGTTCGGAATGAGTTTGAATTGTACTATCAACCCCAGATTGACCTGAAGACAGGAAATCTGGTCGGCGCCGAAGCGCTTATTCGTTGGCACAGCAGTGAAGGGATGGTCAGCCCTGATCGTTTTATTCCCATCGCGGAAAAAACGGGCTTGATTGATCCCATCACCGACTGGGTTATGACGACCGCCTGTACACAGGCGAAGGAATGGCAAAGCATTATTCCCGGAATCAGGATTGCCGTGAATTTGTCGGCAGTTTCTTTCCGGCAGGCAGATTTTGTCAACAAGGTCAGTGAAGTGCTCGAATTTACCCAGGTGAGCCCGGAATGTCTTGAGCTGGAAATCACCGAGACAGCTATTATGGCCGATTTTAAGGAAGCAGATCGCATCCTTAACCGTTTGGATGAATTGGGAGTAAACCTGGCGATTGATGATTTTGGAATGGGTTATTCATCGCTGTCCTACCTCAAACGGTTTCCCGTGGACAAGCTCAAGATTGACAAATCGTTTGTCATGAAGCTGGATCAAAATCCGGATGATGCGGCAATTACGGCGGCGATTATTTCCATGGCCCATGCAATGGGAACCCGGGTTCTTGCCGAGGGCGTCGAGGAAAAAGCCCATATGCTGTTCCTGAAAGAGCGGGGCTGTGAAGAGGCTCAAGGGTTTTACTTCGCGCGCCCCATGCCGGCAGAGGAATTTGTCAAATGGTGCTCACAGGGGGGGACTGGAACTGCGCCGCCCGTGCCGGGGCTGGGGAGCTTGAATTAACCTGAACATCCTCTGGTCAAGCCAGCAAATTCTGGCTGTAATCCCCTCCTGGAGTTCTCAATGTAAATCCGCGCTTTCCTTGATGAAGGCCCGGAAGGTTTCGTCAAACATATCCCTTTTCAGGTCTCGGACAATAAAGACCAGTTTGGAGCGATGGTCCTCATCTGGCCAGCCTTCGAGCATGACAGGTGGGTGAAAGACGTGCTGGACCCCGTGGATGACGACGGGATTCTGGTCGCCTTCGATATTTAAAATCCCCTTTATCCGCAGAATATTATTGCCATAGAGCGTGATCAGCATATCGACCCAGGAATTCATCTGGTCCCAGTCGATCGGTCTGTCGTGGATCAGGCAAAAAGCATGGATCTTGTCATCATGGCGATTGACATCGTGATGATGATTCGTGTCATGACCATGACCATGGCTATGGCTATGGCTATGGCTATGGCTATGGCTATGGTCATGTCCGTGAGAAGTTTCCTCGAAAGCTTCGGCCTTTAACCACTTTTGCACGTCAAGAGACTTGGTTTCGGGGTTGTATAGCCCGGCATTAAACAGGACCGCTGGCTCAACATTGCCAAAACTGACCTCCTGAATCATTGCAGCAGGATTCAGGGTTTTGATCCGGTGAAGAAGATCCGGATCTCTTTTCCCTTCTGTCATATCGGTTTTGGTGATGAGCAAACGATCTGCAACGGCAACCTGTTTGACGGACTCTGGGTGGTTGTCCAGTGTACTGTTGCCATTGACGGCATCGACGGTGGTGATAACACCATCCAGCCGGAAGCGTTCACTCAAAAAAGGGTCCGTCATCAATGTCTGAAGAATGGGTGCAGGATCTGCCAGACCCGTTGTTTCGATAACAAGGCGCTTAAAGGCAGGGACCTCTTTGATAAGGCGCTTTTTATAGAGCTTGCGGATGGTTTCAACCAGATCCCCTCGCACGGTACAGCAGAGGCAACCACTGTTCATCAGCACGATGTCTTCCTGCGAGCTCTCGACCAGCAGATGATCCAGCCCGATTTCACCAAACTCGTTTACAATAACTGCCGTTTCATCCATTTCCGGATGCTGGAGAAGCTGTTTAAGCAAGGTGGTTTTGCCACTGCCGAGAAAGCCGGTCAGGACAGACAGAGCGAGAGGCTCTTCGGGAATGTCCATATCATGGACCTGAAATTTTATATCGGACATGATCAGATCTTTCAGATGAGCGAAGGATTTTTGTCCCGGCGAGCCAGAAACAAACTATAAAGGCTGGCGGTGAGAAACAGAAGCCCTCCTGCTTGATGCAGGGCGCCCAGTGTAATGGGAACAACCAGAAGCAGGGTAGATATTCCAAGGCTGAGCTGAACGAGTGCTGCCAGAACCAGAAGATGGAGCGCTTTGTTCAAGGGCCTTGAGCGGGGAAGTCGCCACGCGTAGAGCCATATGCCCAGGGTCATGGCAACAGTTGTAACGGCGAGGAGACGATGGTTGAACTGTACAGCGGCAACGTTCTCGAAGAGATTGATGTACCAGGGGGTAATGTCGTTATAGGCCGGGGGAATGATCTGTCCTTCCATCAGTGGGAAGGTGTTATAAATCATTCCGGCATTGAGCCCCGCCACAAGCCCGCCAGAGGCGATGGTTGTTACAATCAACCAGGGCAGGAGTGCCAGAGGACGGTACAGGCGGGTGCTGGCTTCGGCGGCTTTGTGACCGGGTTGGGGGAAAAGCAGGCCTAACGCAACCCAGAAGAGATAAGCGTAAATCGCAAAAGCGGCCAGAAGATGTGCTGTCAGTCGATATTGACTGACATCGGTTCTGTCGGCAAAACCACTGGCAACCATGTACCAGCCAAGAGCGCCCTGTAACCCGCCGAGCAGGAACATGCAGAGCAGGTGGGGAACCAGTGCTCTTCTGATCTGACCACGGAGCCAGAACCAGAGAAAGGGAACAAGAAAGACAACACCGATCGCCCGCCCCCAAAGGCGGTGGATAAATTCCCACCAGAAAATTCCCTTGAATTCTTCCAGACTCATTCCGGCATTTTCCTGCTGGTATTCGGGAATTTGCTGATAGATGGTAAAGAGCCGCTGCCATTCTGTTTCGGACAGTGGCGGAAGGGCCCCGCCGATTGGATTCCACTCCATAATCGACAAGCCTGATTCGGTGAGGCGGGTAATGGCCCCGATCACAGCCATAATCAAAATCATCGCACAGCAAACCAGAAGCCAAATCGCGATTGGGCGATCCTGTTGGCGGGTGTCGTTCTTCATTCTCAATCCAAATAGAAAATAGAGTCACACTGGGTTTATAGAGAGAATCCGGGGTGTTTCAAGGCAGATAAGACTATTGTTCTTGGATGATACCAAAGAAGGACTCTTAAGATGCTGGTGCCGGGGTGATCCTGCAGGAAGGAAGCTGGAGGTGGTGTGTTATCCTGCCGGTTAGATCTTTGATGGACAGCTGCATTCCTGGGGAGGTGTTCCTGTAGGTTATGGCAGGTATCAGAGATATCTGTCGCAGTTTCTCCAGATCTTCAGAAAAACCTTCATCCTGCGGTAATTGTAACTCTATCAGGTCCAGGTCACTAAAGTTCTGTCGGTTGCTGTTTTCCCATTGATCCGGTCGTTTTCCACCAGGTGACTGGAAGATGAAGGGATGCAGTGGATCCTGACTGGAAAGGCTGACGGGAATTGTCATGCCAGGCGGCAGGTAGGGTGGGAGGTAATCCCACGTAGCCAGAGGGAACGGATGCTGGACCGTCCGTCGCAAGGCCAGACCAAAAGGGGAAGCACCATTTGTTTTCCAGTGGGCGCGTTCAGCCAAAGCGGTTCTGGCGATCAGGGGGCTGCGGGCTTCTTGCTCGTTCGTGAGCCACAAGAGTTCCAGATAGCAGTTATCAAAACAGTAACAGATATTTGTTGTTCCCTGCCCGGGGTGCGCCCGTCGATAGCTTTCCTGCAGCCCGGCCTGTTCCAGAAGAGTTGCCTCTTTCGGTTTTGTCTCACTGTCCTGAAGTGTGACAAAAACAAAGATATGGTCAAGTTCTAGCTGTGCAGGTGGGAGGGCGGGTGGTTCGTCTGTGATGACGGGCATAGGGGAGGTAATCTCGTCGTAAGTTGAAAAAGAAGAGGAAAGTGCTGTGAGTTCCCTCTTCTTTTCGTCTGGCTTATTCCGTTAGACAGAAGTGTAGCGTGCACGGGTGCCGCGTTCAATCGCAGCTGCAACAAGACGTTCAACATTCAGTGTATGGCGGAGAATTTCAAGTAACCGGAGCTCTTCCTGACTGGCAAAGCCATCAGCCGCGACAACTTCCAGTGCAAGAGCATAAGCTGTTTCATGAAGTTTTTCCGGCAGGGCTTTAGCGGCCTGAGAGATAACTTCTTCAAAGCCGTCTTCGCCACCCAGAAGCTCGGCGCAGGCATTGGCATCCTTGGGCAGGTCATCCGGATTATACCCTTTGAAAACCGGAAGGAATTTCACGATTTCGCCAATGGTCTGCAATTCGGAATCCGTCATGTCGCTATCAGCAGCTGATGCGAGAACCATAATGTAGACAAGTGCGGTTCTATAGTCGGTCATTAAGGAACGTCCTTTTACCTTTATGTGTTTATGTACTGACTGGCCTGGAAATCCAAACTCCACATGATGAAGCAAGCCCAAAAGCAATCCCTTTGGTGATACTATACCAGCCCCTTGCCGGAAAGGCCTAGAGAAGTCTTTTCAAATGTGGCTGTCGGGCGTTGATCAGAGCTGTTGATAGACAAGATCAGCAAGTTGTGAGAGCTCCTGGCGATTCATCTCGCCAACCAGGGCATATCCCAGAGGGCCGTCATACCAGTAAAAGGCTCTGGTTGTGCCTTCCTCATGATAGCGGAATGCTGTTTCTTTACTGCCAGATTGTCTGGACAGGTACAGTGTAACCCGGTTTTCATCCGTGTTTTGATACATAAACTGTGCTGCGGGTCCATTGGTGGAAGGAAGAAGACGCCCCCCAACGAGGCTGAACCCTGCCGAGGCAAGATCGGGAATGGTAAGAGGGACCTCCAGGCGATTGGAGAGCCACTTGGCCAGGTGGGCCTCTTCATTTGCCAAGACCTCGACCGGATGTCTCGCTTCGGGCGTATAGACCCAGTGTGCTTCCAGTGCAGGTTGGGTGAAGTTGACAGTCCGGGCGGTTTGAAAGCCGGGTACCTGAAAAATTCCAGAATTGTTCGAGATATACTCATGGCCAAACCATCCCCCACTGCCTCCGATGGTAAGCCACAGAACCGCGGCTGCAAGCCTGGACCAGACGCGTGAGGTTTTCCTGGGGGCAGGGGATGAGGAGGTAATGTTTGTTGCCAGGGGTTCGCCGGGAAACAACTGAGGAGGGGCTATTTCTTCTGCTTTGTGATCAAACAGAACCCGGAGCCCACGAGTCTGCTTTTGCCAGGAAGCCACCCGTTCTGCATCTTCAGGGTGTGTGGATAGCCATTGCTCTACACGGTTTCTCTCGGCAGCAGTCAATTCACCATCAACATAAGCGTGGAGAAGGTCGGCTCCCTCGAATTTATGTTTGTTCATTTGATCCGCCTTATGTTTGCGGCTGCTTCATCAGTTCCAGTTCCGGAAGTTTTGTGGCGCAGCGTTTCCCGGGCGCGCGAAAGTCGTGACATAACAGTGCCCAAGGGCAGTTCAAGCGTTTTTGCGGCTTCTTGATAGGAAAAGCCTTCGAGGCAGATCAGGAGAAGGATCTGTTTTTGTTCTTCTGGCAGCTGGGCAATGGCGGCTTCGAGATCCTGCAAATACAGATGATCAATCTGGTTGGCTGGACTTTGTGCTTCTGCAGCAGTAAGTACGGCTTCGCTTGTGGTATCTGAAGTCTTCAAGAAATTTCCCTTGTCTGCCCTTATCTGATTAAGATGGATATTGCTCAAAATCCTGTATAACCAGGTTTTAAGGTTTCCCTCTCCTCGCCATTGGGCGCGATGCGCCAATCCTTTTTCAAGACAGTCCTGTACGAGGTCATCAGCCAGAGACGAGTCCCTGACCAGTGCATAAGCATATCGACGTAACGTCGGGATTGCTTTGGTCAGCTGCTCTAGAAACTCGTCCATACCTTGTTCCTGATCCGATGCCGATTGGCAAAAGCGGTTTTGCCTGCCTCTGCTGTCAATAGAGCACAGGGCGAAATCCTTATTTGCCCTTGATCCGGCAGAGATCAGGGCTTGGCAACATGCCAGACATTCTTGAAGTTGTCGCCTGTCACATCGCCCGGATTTTTGTCCTGGACCCAGCCATAAAGTGCCTTGCCTTTATATGCCCATTGTTGGGTGCCATCATCCCGTGTAATTTTTGTGAACTCGTCAGTTTCTTCCGTTTCACCCTGAACGAGAAGGGGAGGCCAGGCTTGGGCACAGCCCCCGTTACAGGTTGATTTTCCGTCAGAATCATTGGCAAAGGTATAAAGCGTCATTCCCTTGCTGTCTGTCAGAACAGAGCCAAGGGATGTTTCCCCGGTTGTCACAACGTTCTGTAGTTCCTGGGCATAGGCATTGCCAAGAAAACTGGCGCTGACAACAAGTAATGATGCCGAGAGTGCAAGAGTGCTCAGTGTCCGTTTCATGAGAGTAACATCCTTCTGGTGGAGGCCCCAGCTAGAGGCAGGTATAGATTAGACACCTCAGAAGCAGATTTATTCCCGTAACGGTAAAAAATATTCTCTGAAAGGTTATTTGGACAGAGCCAAGAGACCCCCCGCTCCGATAAGCAAGCTGCCACTTGTCCGGTTCATGATTTTCTGTCCCCGGACTGTTCGGGTCAGAAATGCCAGCTGTTTCCCGGAAACAGCGTAAAGGATCAGGGCAATGATTTCGAGTACTATGAATGTACTGCCCATGATGCTGAACTGAGGCAGCATCGGGGTGTCAGCGACCAGAAACTGGGGGAAAAACGCAGTAAAAATCAGGATTGCCTTCGGGTTCGTGATGGCAACAAAAAATTCCTGGCGAATGATGTTCCGGGTCGAGACTTTCTGTTCTTTTGTATGGGAGTCTTTGCTTGTTTCTTCGGGTTGGCTACGCCAGAGGCGATAACCGAGGTAAACCAGATAGAGTGCACCGGCAATTTTCAGCAGATAGAAAGCGGTTACGGAAGTTGAGAGAATTGCTCCCAGGCCCGTTGCGGTTAACAAGATCAGAATACTGAATGCGAGGAGACGCCCCACACCGCCCTTAAGGGCATAGAGAAGTCCATAACGCAGGCCATTGTTCATGGCGAGCATATTGTTGGGGCCAGGCAGTACATTCAGGGCAAAGGCGGCTGGGACAAAAAGCAACCAGAGTTCGAGAGACATTGTCAGTATCCTGTAGGACATTCAGGAAGTGAGCGTATCGCCAAAAACCGGGCTTGTATAGCTTGATTGAGAGCTTCAGGAATTGTCATGAGACACTGCTCAGCAGAGAGATCAGGCCCCTTATGACAAAAGGCCGCCCAAGGCGACCTTTGAATGTCAATCTTCGCTAGAAGATTGGTCGGGGAGAGAGGATTCGAACCTCCGACCCTCTGGTCCCAAACCAGATGCGCTACCAGGCTGCGCTACTCCCCGATCCGGAGTGAGGTTTATGCTTCCTCTTTTCTTTTTGCAAGAAAAAAATAAAGGAAAATTCTCTTGAATATAATAATGCTGTCAGGACAGGCATTTTATCTACAGGAAAGGAGCTGCTTTGCCGGGTCAGGGGGATTATCCGCTATGAATCTGTTATTTCACAGCGGGTGGTGCAAAGAAAGATTTGATCTGTTGCACTGTTTCCGCGAGTCCGATTTTCTGAATGGAGACTCCTTCGGGAAAGGCGTTCTGGAGTCTGCTGGGCATCATCGGATCAAGCAGAACAAAAACACCCCGGTCATTGGCGCGACGAACCAGCCTGCCATAGGCCTGTTTCAGCTTTAGACGTGTCTGGCTGTCATTGTATCTGTTGCCGCCAAAGTGTTCCTTGCGGGCCCGGTGCTGGATAGTGGGACGTGGCCAGGGCACACGGTCAAAAACAATCAGGCGCAGGGAGTCTCCGGGGACGTCAACGCCATCCCGGACTGCATCGGTCCCAAGCAGGGAGGAATTTCTTTCGGCCCGGAAAATATCGATCAGTGTGGAAGTGTCAAGATTATCCATATGCTGGCTGTAGAGGGTCAACCCGGCACGATCAAGTTCGGGGCCGATTTTCTGGTGTACACTGCGGAGTCTGGAGATTGCTGTAAAAAGGCCGAGTGCCCCGCCTTGCGAAGCCAGAAACAGCTCACGATAGGCTGCCGCGACTTGTTCCATATCATCCTTGCGTACATCGTTGATGATAAAGACGCGAGTCTGATCCGCATAATCGTAGGGTGATTTGAACTTCACCCGGATCGGATTGCCTGGCACAAAAGACGCCCCAGTGCGTCGTTCTGCCCCGATCCAGTCCCCTTCTTCACTTCCGCTGCCTTCTGTCAGAGTAGCGGAGGTGATAACCGTGCCGTGTGCTTGCGTCAGAAGCGTATTTGCCAAGGGTTTTGTCGGATCAATCCAGTGGCGGTGCAAGCCGACATCAAGATCTTTTCCACCCGCTCTTTCAACCGAGAACCAGTCGGTAAATTCCTCTGGAATTTCATCCTCAAGGGCGTCAAGCATGGAAACCCATGCCTGAACCTGGTTACTGCCACGTTGCTCAAGGCTTTTACAGGCTGCTTCAATTCTGCGCCGGGTGTCGCTGTCGAGTTCATCCGCTTCAGTATCAAGGCGTTGCTCCAGCCTGCGACGCAGATTTTTGATCGGCTCAAGCAGTTCCTTCAAGGCGGTTTTCAGTTCAAGAGCCGATTCAATCAAGCCCGGGACCGTCGGCTTTGTCTCTGTTTCCAGGCTGTAGGGAGAGTTCTCGGGATCGGTTCGCGCATAAACCTGGGTACGAACGTGTGCGAGAAAGCTTTCCATTGGGCCGACGGGCAGATTGTCTTCCAGGCGATTTACCCAGCCATCGCCTGTAAGGTGACGTGCGGCATGAATGGTTTCTGTGACAAGCTCACCCGTGCGGGGATCAGTGGCAATCAGGTCTTCGAGACGTTTTTTCAGGCCGCGGGCACGGCTGGCAGAACGGGCTGTGCTGCTCTCGACACCCGTAAGCCAACGGCGCAGTTCCTGGCTTTCCTGAGCAGTCAGATGAGCCGAAAAAGCGGCATCAGCGGCATCAAACAGATGGTGCCCCTCATCAAAGACATAGTGGCTGGGTAAGTTGCCTTCATCCCGACCGCCGCCCATGGCGGCCTGAACCATAACAAGGGCATGGTTGGCGACAACGATATTGGCTCGCTTGGCTTTGCGGATATTGCGTTCGATGTAACAGCGACTGTAATGGGGGCAAGCTGAATAGATGCATTCGCCCCGGCGGTCAGTCAGGCCTGTGGTCCGGCTCCGGCCGACGAGATCGGATAGCCAGCCGGGGAAATCGCCTCCGACCATGTCGCCATTGCGGGAGCGACCAGCCCAGCGTGTCATCAACCCGATGGCAATGGCATCATTGGGACGGGCGGTCAGAGCCTGGGTTGCCTCTGCAAGGTTGAGCAAACAAAGATAGTTTTCGCGTCCCTTGCGAATGACAACCCGTTTGGCCTTGTCGTAGCGTTCGGGGAAAAGGCGGTCCAGCTCGCTGTCGATCTGGGTTTGAAGGTTTCTGGTGTAAGTCGAAATCCAGACAGGTGCACCGTTTTTCTCTGCCCAAACACTGGCCGGGGCAATATAGCCCAGGGTTTTTCCGACACCTGTTCCGGCTTCGGCAAGCAAGATATTGGGTTCCCCGGCGACATTTCTTGGTGCGAAGGCACTGGCGACAGCAGAAGCATAGTCAGCTTGCTGGGGGCGGGACTCTGCTTCCTCTCCCAGAAGTTCTGCCAGTCGATTCCGCGATTCCTCTGCGCTTACCGATAGCTGGCGTGGCGGATCTTCCGGAGCGTGATCACTCCATTCCTCAAGGCGTTCCCATACGTTGAGGCCCCGACCAGGACGAGATGCCGGGGAATGAAGGTCCTGTTCCCCCATGGCCGCGAGAACGGCAGGCCCCCAGAGCCAGCCGCCCATCATCATGGTTCGGGCAACATCCGCAGCGTAGGGGTCGAAGCTTCTGCCACGCGAAGCCTGCTCACGCAGCAGCAACTCAGCTGTCTGGTACAGGAGAAGTGTTGCCGCTTCGATGGATGCTGGTTCCGGAGCACCAATAAAGGCGGCAAGGCCACGGGGGGTCGGGGTGCAGGCTGCTGTCGGCCTGACGAAGGCAATCAGTTCAAGTACGTCATAGGCCAGAAAAGGCTCTACTCCCAGCCGCTGTGCCGTGGCTCTGGCGTGGCAGACAAACGGAGGCTCTAGTGTGATCCTCTTGGCGACGTCGCTGTTCGCCAGGCGTTCGATTTCTCCATCCGGACTGATCCAGACTGAAAAGCGCATACCCGAAAGCAGCAGCGGTGCTTTGGGCATCATCAGGCCGGCTGCTGTGCCTGTTGCCTGCGGTGCTGGAGTGTCGTGGTCTGCAGTCATGGTTGCCAGATCAGGTTTTTAGGCCGGGTTTCTTCCTGCAGGTTTCTATATCAGGGCGGGGCTGACCTGGACAGTTATAAAAACCCGAAGATTAAACGCCGTGTTCTTTCTTATAAAAGGGAGAATGATGATTGGCTATGCAAAAGAACAATTGGCGAACATTGTCTCTTTGCTAGCATTACTTTGGCTTCTTGTCGCGTGATTGTTGACGTGAGGGCCGTCTCAGCCTAATTTCCCGGGTCTGGAAAGGCGTGCGGGACACGCCAGCCGATTTTTCATTAGACCACCTAGCCCTTGAGGGATTTTTAAGATGTCCAACCACCAGGAACTTGCCATGCAGGCGAAAGCATGGCCGTTTGAAGAAGCGCGAAGAGTATTGGCTCGTGTCGGTGGAAAGACGCCGAAGAAGGGCTATGTTTTATTTCAGACGGGTTATGGTCCTTCTGGCTTGCCCCATATCGGGACTTTTGGCGAAGTTGCCCGCACGACGATGGTGCGTAAGGCCTTTGAGCAGATCAGCGATATCCCGACCAGACTGTTTTGTTTCTCTGATGATCTGGACGGTTTTCGCAAGGTTCCCGATAACCTGCCGCAAAAGGAAATGCTGGCGCAGAATATTGGCTTGCCGCTGACTGCTGTTCCGGATCCTTTTGGCGAGTACGAAAGTCTTGGGCATCATAACAACGCCCGTCTTCGCCAGTTTCTTGACAACTTCGGTTTTGAGTATGAATTCAAATCGGCTACGGATGTCTATCGGTCCGGACAGCTGGATGAAGCCTTGCTAAAGGTTCTTTCCTGCTATGACGGGATCATGGACGTAATGCTGCCGACTCTCGGTCAGGAACGTCGGGCCACCTATAGCCCCTTTATGCCGATTTGCCCCAAAACCGGCAAAGTTCTGCAGGTTGCTATTGAAGAAGTTCGCCAGGACAGCGGGACAGTTGTCTATCGTGATGATGCCGGAGAACTGGTCGAGGTGCCTGTGACGGGGGGACATTGCAAGCTTCAGTGGAAGCCTGACTGGGCCATGCGTCAGTATGCTCTGGATGTTGATTATGAAATGTCCGGGAAGGATCTGATCGATTCTGTGGCTTTGGGCAAAAAAATCCATCGTGTTCTTGGAATTAAAGGCCCGGAGACTTTCACTTACGAACTTTTCCTGGATGAAAAAGGCCAGAAGATCTCCAAATCGAAAGGCAATGGCCTGTCGATGGAAGAGTGGTTGACCTATGCGCCGCCAGAAAGCCTGGCGCTGTTCATGTATAACAAACCCAAAACGGCGAAAAAACTCTACTTTGATGTTATTCCGCGTATGGTCGATGACTATGTAACCTTCCGGGACAATGCTGGTGGACAAGAGCAGGAGAAGCTGTTCGAAAATCCTGCCTGGCATATTCATTCTGGCGACATTCCTACTGAACCTGCATCACTTTCCTTTGGCATTCTGTTGAATTTGGCAAGTGTCTGTAATGCGAGTGAGAGCGATCGTCTCTGGGCATTTATCAAGCGTTATGCGCCCGATGCCTCACCGGAAGCCACGCCATTTCTTGATCAACTGGTTGGTTTTGCCGTTCGGTATTATCAGGATTTTGTCAAACCAACGCTTGAGTATCGTGCCGCTGACGACAAAGAGCGGGCTGCATTGGAAGAGCTGCTGTCTGTGCTTAAAAAGCTTCCTGCCGATATTTCTGCAGAAGATATTCAGACCGAGGTTTACACAGTGGGCAAGAACCACGGTTTCGAAAATCTGCGCGACTGGTTCAAATGCCTTTATGAAGTTCTGCTCGGGCAATCTCAGGGGCCAAGAATGGGAACCTTCTTTGCACTTTATGGTCTGGAAGAGAGTATCTCTCTAATTGAGCGGGCTCTGGCTGGGGAAGACCTCTCCTCCTGAAGCCGCAAGGCACTGTCACTTTGATGCATAAATAAAAAAGCCCGGATTTCCGGGCTTTTTTATTACTTGGAATGTTCTATCTGATCCGAGCTATCCGGTTTTGATCTTGAAGTTGGCGCTCAGTTCGGCTGTGCAGCGATCGCAGGCCCAGTCTTTGCCTCTTGGAGGGCGAGGGTGCTCTTTATTATTGAGTTTTTTCGAGCCACCAAATTCATGGAAATTCTTGCACGATTTTTGGTAACTTGCTTCCACAGACATGGCGTAGCTGAATTTGAAAGCATTGATAGGGTTTTTGCCCTTCAGTTT
Source organism: Kiloniella laminariae (assembly GCF_027214005.1). Classification (GTDB taxonomy): domain Bacteria; phylum Pseudomonadota; class Alphaproteobacteria; order Kiloniellales; family Kiloniellaceae; genus Kiloniella; species Kiloniella laminariae_A. The sequence continues at coordinate 79,101 of NZ_JAPWGY010000006.1, read as the reverse complement.
GTCAAACAGCCCACCTTTGCCAATTCCCTTTTTCAAGCACTTCAAAAGCGTCTCTTGAACTGTTGAGTCGGCAAAGTCGACATAGAGAACTTCGAAGCTACGGTTGGCTGCCAGATATCCAAGCGCTATGCTGCCTGGCATCGGCTGGCCAGTTTCTCTCAGGATTGCCTCCTCTTCCAGCGGGAAGGGGCCATCCATATCCAGTTTGGCCATTTGGTTCTGCCTTTCAAACACAGGTCGTCAGTACTGAGACGACAAATTACGATATTTCTATGTTACAGTTTGACTTATAAAGGCTTTAAGAAAGGTAAAAATGCTTAATTTGCAATCTATTGTCGTTTTTCTTTCTTGTATTTTCTCTTAAAATTGCGGCCAATTTACTGGCTGACCCAGAGAATGCGGGCGATCCAGATGATGTCCTGGGCAAGATAAGATTTATCTTCCTGTGATCCCAATCCTTTCAGTTCCACCTTTAAGGGACTGTTACGTATAAGTTCTTTGATCAGAATTTGGAAATTTTTGGTCATGACGGCCACTCTGTCACCCCGCCTGAGATCTGCGGCAGGTGAGACAATCAGGACATTGCCGTCGTTGTAGATCGGAGCATAGAGGCTTCCAATAATTTCCAGTCCATAGGCTGCGGGATCGTCGACATGGGCAAAGAGTGTTTCATCCCAACTGTTGCCTGTTGGCCTGCCTTGCGGATCAAAGTTTTTGCCAGATGCAGCATGAGTGAGATCTAGTACAGGGATGCGTTGGGCGAGCAGGCCGCCACTTTCTCCGCCGACGAGTTCGACAAATTCTGCCAGAGTGGAGTTTGTTGCAGCGAGAATCTTGGCTATGGATTCCGTGCTGGGCCAGCGCTGTTTGTTTTGAGGGGTAATCCGCTTGCTTTTATTAAAGGTTGTTGGATCCAGCCCTGCCTTGCGGGCAAGGCCCGAGGGGGAAAGAGAATTTCGGGTGGCGAGACTGTCGATGGCTCGCCAGATGTCTGCGTGCTTCAGCATTTTACAGTCACCACAGATGGGGGAAACGAAATGTGATCCGCGCTATGTACTGTCGATTATATAGTATTTTTAATGATAATAGGACCAAAAACTTAGTATTTCCCCTTTCGCCTTTCAGATGACACATAAAATGGTGTTCGAACTGATGGCTTTATACGTAGACCGTATCAAGGGCCTGGGGTAATAAGATGGAATGAAAACCGGGAAAGTACAGCAAGTGTATAAAAGAGGTAACCGTCCTGGCAGGAGGACTGCTGACCAGCCAAAGCACTTGGACCGAAAGCAGGGTCCGTTAGCTCGAACGCCGTCACAGCAAAAAAATCCATACAAAAATCCACAAAAGAATCCACTGTATATTGCCCTTTTTAAACCTTACGGCATGTTGAGCCAGTATACCGGAGAGGAAAATCAGCGCACACTACGTGAACTTGATCTACCGGCAGGTGTCTATGCAGCAGGTCGGCTGGATCAGGATAGCGAGGGCCTGTTGCTTTTGAGTAATGACGGGCCTTTTATTGATCGTTTGATCCATCCCAGGAATGGTCACAGCCGAAGCTATCTGGTTCAGGTTGAAAGAGTGCCTGATGCTGCTGCGTTGCAAAAATTGCGCGATGGCATACTGATTAAGGGGTATCAGACCCGACCGTGCAAAGTCGAGCTATTGCCGGAAGCTCCCTGTCTTCCTCTTCGGGATCCGCCGATCCGCGAAAGAAAAAATATTCCAACAGCCTGGCTTAGAATGACCCTGACGGAGGGGAAAAACCGTCAAGTCAGGCGAATGACGGCTGCAGCAGGATATCCAACCCTTCGTTTGGTGCGAGAATCAATTGGAAAGTTGATGCTTGGTGAGCTGTTGCCTGGACAGTGGAAGAGCGTATTACCCGAGGATATTATCTAGAGGCTGGTGACAACTTTATTAACTCAGCCCTGACTAATCCCAGCCCAGCCTGTCTGCTGTCAGGTAGAGATCGGGAGTAAAAAAAAGCGGGAAGCAAGCTTCCCGCTTTGGTAGACCGCCTTTCACAGGCTAAAGGCAGTCTGTGATGACATCTATGATTGATGCAGTGAGGGGGTTATTGTTCTGCCTCAATCATAGAAACGAAGATTTTTCTTACTGTCTCTTCGCTCAAGCCACCGATTAGCGATCCTGCTTTGAGCATCGCCGGGGTCGGAGTTTCCGGTATTATTAGATGACCGGTTTGTCCCATGGCGGAAACGGCGTCTAGGGCAGTTGCCAATGCCCTGCTGCCGATGGTGCTCGCTGTCATGTTTTGATGTGCCATGGGTCTCTCCTTTCGTGATGGAAGTCTAGCTCGCAATAGACTTCCTGAAAGTAGTAATTGCATGGACTGTGCCAGTTCTGGGAGAGTGTTTTGTTTTTTTAAATGTTTTTATTTAACTGTATGTATTTAAATGAAAAAATATGAATTCAATTTTTCTTTCTGGCGTTTCTGTGAAGTTGTATCTTAGGGGGAGGTCAGGTTTTCTGCGGTATTTGGCGTTTTTCAGTAGTGTTTCTGCTGTCCGTTACTCTTTTGTGGTGTTCAAAACTATAGGATTTCTGCGGACTTTAAGGGAAACCCTTGGGTGAATATCAAGTTTGAAGTGTTGAGTTTTGTTGCATATTGCAAATGCGTGGCTGTGGTTTTTGCAATATGCAACGCATAATTAGAAATAATACAAGGTGTATCCTATGGCTGAACGGTGGATTTATCACGTTTGTAAGGCAACAGAATGGAAAGAGGCCAATAAGGCCGGTGTTTATCCTGGGTCCTCTCAGGACCAGGCCGACGGGTTTATTCATTTCTCTTCAGGAAAGCAACTGCAGGTTTCTGTTGCGAAACATCGTGCAGGACAAGATGACCTTGTTCTTCTTGAGGTCGATGGTGCCTTGTTGGGACAGAAGCTGATCTGGGAAAAATCTCGAGGTGGTCAGCTGTTCCCGCATCTCTATGGGGAGTTGCCTCTTACGGCTGTCCGCCGGAATGGGGCTGTCCGATTGGGGGAAGATGGTAAACACCTTTTGCCTGACTGGTTTGACCTCTGTTGAATAGCGGCTGATCCCTTTGTGGAAGGGTATATACTTTTGGGGGATACTGGTTCTTGCTGTCGCGCTGTGGTACTTCCGGACATCAGTTCTCTCTATTAAAGCTGGAGCCGTTTGTGGATACTTTTCGTTTTGCTGGTCCCCTGATCCGGTTGTTGGAGCCAGAAAGGGCTCATAACCTTACTCTTTGGTGTTTGAAGACGGGGGTGGTTCCGTCACAGAAACCGGTCATATCGCCTCTCTTGAAAACGTCTCTCTGGGGGCGGGAATTCAGTAATCCGCTTGGGCTTGCAGCTGGGTTCGACAAGAATGCAGAAGTTGTTCAGCCCATGTTGGATCAAGGCTTTGGGTTTGTTGAAGTTGGGTCCATTACCCCACGGGCCCAGCCGGGGAACCCGCGACCCCGGATTTTCCGTCTGGCGGAAGATCAGGCTGTGATCAATCGCATGGGCTTCAATAATGGCGGAGCGGAGGCCGCCTGTGAGAGGCTGCAGAAACTCAAGTCGGAGGGATATAAAGGGCTGCTTGGTGTCAATCTGGGCAAGAACAAGGACACGGCGGTTGCTGTGGACGACTATAAAAAAGGGGCGCAACTGCTTGCCCCTTATGCCGACTATATGGTCATCAATGTTTCATCACCGAACACGCCGGGACTGCGCGCCTTACAGGGACGTGCAGAGTTGCAGGTGCTGATCGGTGGAGTTCAGGAAACACTCAGACAGAATCTGGGGGACAAGGCCCCTCCACTGGTTTTGAAAATTGCGCCCGATCTGACCGAGGCGGACAAGGAAGATATCGCATCCGTGGCACTGGAGCTCAAGCTTGATGGTTTGACTGTAACCAACACAACGATTGATCGACCTGACAGTCTTCAAAGTGTGCATCGAAATGAGGCGGGCGGTCTCAGCGGTGCACCATTGTTTGAAGCCTCTACAAAGGTTCTCGGCGATATCTACCGCCTTACCGAAGGAAAAATTCCCCTGATTGGTGTGGGAGGAATTTCCTCTGGAGTTCAGGCATACGCAAAAATCCGGGCGGGCGCTTCTTTGGTTCAGCTCTACTCAGCACTGGTTTACGGTGGCCCGGCCCTGATACCTCTTGTCTTGACCGAATTGGTTCAGCTTTTGACGCGGGACGGGTTTTCTTCTGTAACTGAAGCTGTTGGTGCTGATCACCGCTGAGGGGGTCTAGAGGATCTCGAGGACTGATTCAGGTGGACGTCCGATTCTGGCTGCTTTGTCGGTTATTACGATTGGCCGCTCAATCAGAATCGGATTTTCCAGCATGGCTGTAATCAAGGCTTCGTCAGGCAGATCAGGGTTGGCGAGTTCCATTTCCTGATAGATCTTCTCTCCCTTGCGGAGAATGTCGCGTGGAGAAAGCCCCAGTTTGGCAAGGATGCTTTCCAAGGTTGTCCGGTCCAGCGGGTTTTTGAGATACTCAATGACCTCCGGAACACAGCCCCGGTCTTTGAGAAGCTCCAGGGTTTGGCGGGATTTGCTGCAACGCGGGTTGTGGAGTATTTTTACGCTCATGAGATCCAGCATTCTGTGATAAGTGAATTAAAGGACAGTGTGTGACAGATTTTATGGATTTTGTTAAGGGTCTCTCAAGGCGGTTCTGACAAGCTTGGTTTCCTGGATGTGTCGTCGTCTCAATTCACTGGATGAAAATTAACTCAAGATTATGCCTTTGCTTCAGCATCTTTTTTTCATAACTCTCTATTGCGGGCTTGCTCTTCTAGCGGTCTTGTTTGGACCAACCTATATTCCAGAGCTACAAACAGGCGGTGCCATGTTGCTTGGCCTCTGGGTCTTTTTGGCCGGAGTGGTTCTGCATGAGATCATGACGCGTCGCTCTCGGGAAGAAGAGACAACGAGCACGCTGGAAACGCTGCATCACAATCAGGCTGTGCTCAGAGACCGGATATCCTGGACACGGCGTGAGATGCTCGGGATGGCCGAAGCGTTGGAGGGAGCTGCAAAATCAAGCAAGCTGAGCGCCGAACAGAGTATTATCAATGATGCTCTTTCGGAAGTGAACCTTCTCAAAACCCTTATGCCGCGTCTTACTGATCCTTTTCTGGGGTTATTTGAGGACGAAACCAATGTGATCAAAAAAGATCAGAGAGTACGTGAGGAAGGGGAGGCGCGTCGGGCAAAGCACCCTGATTTTCTTGATGATTTCCGGCCGGAAAATTATATAGGGAAAACAGTAAGGGAGCCTGCCGAGCCAGAGGCCGTTTCTGTTCTGACGGGTCTGGGTGAAACTGAAGTGCTGTCCATAGTGAGGCAGTCGCTTCGTGACGACCGGATTGAGATGTTTCTGCAACCCGTTGTTGCCCTGCCACAGCGCAAACGCAAGTTTTACGAATGCCTTTCACGTTTGAGGACCTCAAAGGGGCAGGTTATCGAGCCGGGTCAGTATGTAGCGATCGCTACCCGTGCAGGTCTGATTACAGCGATCGATAATATGCTGTTGTTTCGCTGTGTGCAGATCATCAGGAAGATATTGAAATCAGGTGATGATATTGCCTTTTTCGTCAATCTGTCGTCCCACACGCTGAAGGATCACGACTTTTTTGATGATTTTGTAGAATTTGTCCGGGGCAATATCGAACTTGCCCCACATCTGATTATCGAAGTGGCCCAGAAAGAGTTTCTGGGCTTGAAAGCCAGCGAGCTGTTAAGCCTTGAGCGGCTGATGGGGTTGGGCTGTCGCCTGTCCTTGGACCAGGTACAGAGTCTGGATATGGACCTTGAGGCCTTGGCAAACGGCCGGGTCCGGTTTCTCAAGCTTGAAGGCTGGCTTTTTGCCGAGAACCAGATTGAGACCAAACGGTTTCTGGAGCAGTTGCGAGGCTTGCCCATTGAGCTGGTCATCGAAAAGGTGGAAACTGAAGATGCCCTGGTGCAGGTTCTTGGGCAGGATGTTTCTTATGGCCAGGGGTTTCTTTTTGGCGAACCACGCCCGGCCCGGCCCTGATTCCGCTTTTCAGATTTTACCTGACTTGAAATCTTCGCGACAGGATCAGGGGCACGGTCGTCAGGCAGCTTATCTTATTCAGACAGCATAGTCTTATGCAGAGGTTTGCAAGTCGGTCGAGCTATGGCACAAAAGCAGTCTGTTTTCTGAATATCATTGTCGACTGTTCTGCCTGCTGGTTTTCTTGTCTTTTTTTATGCCTTTTCTGGAGCCCTTTATGTCCACCACCACGCCCCGAACCATTCCTCTCTTGTCCGGTGTTTCCGAGATCCTTGATGATTACGACGGGTTTGTCATCGATCTTTGGGGGGTAATGCATGATGGTGAGGAAGCTTTCCCCGAAGCAGTGGAAGCTCTGCAGAAGCTCCGCGCTGCGGGCAAGAGAATTGTTATTCTCTCGAATGCCCCCCGCCGATCAGATTCTGTTGCGGAACGTAATGAGGAGTTGGGTATCGCCCGGGATCTGGCAGATGCTGTTCTCTCTTCTGGTGAGGTCACCTGGCGCAATCTCAAAGAACGCACGCTTCCTTTCTATCAGAAACTCGGGGCAAAAACCTTGTTGATCGGTCCTGCCCGTGATCTGGGAATGAAAGAGGGGCTTCCCTATGAGTTTGTCGAGGAAATCGAGGATGCTGACTTTATTCTTTTGACGGGTATCTGGGATCCGGCTGATGCTGTCGAGCGTTATGACTTTTTGCTCAAGCCCGCCTTGGCCAAAGGTTTGCCAATGGTTTGTGCCAATCCCGATCTTGAAGTGATCCGGGGTGGGAATAGAGAACTTTGTGCGGGGGCTGTTGCCCAACATTATGAAAAGATGGGGGGGGTAGTGCAGTATCACGGCAAACCTCACCAAGATATTTATCGTGAATGTATGGAATTGCTTGGTGTTCATGATGCGTCCAGGGTCCTGGCTGTTGGCGATTCCCTCCGCACGGATATTGCCGGGGCCAATGCCGCGGGAATTCATGGCCTCTTCATCGCGGGGGGCATCCATTGTGAGGATCTCCACGGGCTGAAGTCGCTTGGTGATATGATGCGTTTGGTGACCCTGTGCGATAAGTATAAAGAGTATCCTGTCGCGGCGATGTCGATTTTCCGCTGGTAGTCTTGTCGTACTTTTCCTTTAAGGGCGGTTTTTTCTTTTTGGAGGCCTTCCACCAGGTGGGGGAGGATGGCCCTGTTGGCCGCCTCCGTTGCGTTTATGGAAAGAGGGGTCTGGTGCGCCCCGGAACAGACGGGGAATGAAGGGATAATCTGCAGTCAGAAAATAGGCATAGATACCCTGCGGGTAATCAGGGGTGATGCAGAAGCGGCCATTGCATTCATCAAGATCACCTGCCTGGGGCAGATAATGATAATCCTGAACAAAAGTCCCGTCGTGTGGCCCTCCGGGACCACTGTTTCTTGTTCCGGATTTCAGTCGATAACTGGAGGTCAGAGGCCTGATTTCTGTGTCTGGCTTCTCTGGTTTGTCCAGACCATAGAGAACATAAATCGGAAACCCATCTGCGGCATAACCAATGAGAGGGGAGTGCTGACGATCAGACCAACTCTTGATCAACCCGGTGGGCAGGCCATGGTAATGGTAAGCCCCGTTGGGCTGGACATGAGCGTTGTTTTGATCAAGTCCGAGATTGATTTTTCCCGAGAGAGCTTCATAACGCCAACCCGAGTTTCGATCTCTTTTCCAGAACTCGTTAGCTGCAGGATCAAAGGGAATGCCGTTCAGGGCGATGCCTATTGTCATGAGGCCAGCGTCTTGCGCTGTAGGGCGGATTTCTGGAATGAGGGGAACCCGGAAGTGGTGATTCTGGGTTTCGATCCGGTTTGGGTTGTTCCGGTTTGGAAAACTGCCCGTCGTATGATCAGGGATGCCGTTGGCGCGAATATAACGATACCTGCTGTCTTGGGTAACCTCGACTTTACTTTCCAGAGCCCAGGCATTCCGATTTGCCATGGCAACAAAACCTGCGGCAGGCAGAACCCCCATCAAAATCATGAATTGTCGGCGTTGCATTGACGTCTTGTCGGCCATGGTCAATTGGCTTCTCCTTCTTTTTCTGACTTCGATTTTAACGCAAGAGATGCAACATTCTGTCGAAAAAAAATACGGCCAGGTCTGTTCTGCAAGAATGTGAGGGTGGGTCTGCCAATATCCCTTCCTTGCGAGGCATGGACTTGACAGCAAAACTGTTTAATATTGCACTGCAATAAAAACCCAAGCAGGATGTCCTGTTTAAAAATGAACAAATGCGACAAAACCAGAGTAGAACTCTGAAGGCGGGAGAGGCAAAAATGTCCGATTTTCCTAAGAAAGCGACCAGTGACTGGCAAAACCTTGTCGAAAAAGAGCTCAAGGGGAAGCCTAGCGAAAGTCTGAACTGGGAAACGCCAGAAGGGATTGTGGTCAAGCCGCTTTACACCGCAGAAGATCTTGAGGGGCTGGACACACTTGATAGTCTTCCAGGCTTTGCACCTTTTCTGCGGGGACCTCGCGGCAGTATGTATGCGGCGCACCCCTGGACGATCCGCCAATATGCAGGCTTCTCGACAGCTGAAGAGTCCAACGCTTTTTATCGCCGGAATCTTGCTGCCGGACAGAAAGGGCTTTCCGTTGCTTTTGATCTGGCAACTCACAGAGGGTATGATTCTGATCATCCCCGTGTGGTCGGAGATGTGGGGAAAGCAGGCGTCGCAATTGATTCTGTCGAGGATATGAAAATCCTGTTTGATGGTATTCCATTGGACCAGATGTCTGTATCCATGACCATGAACGGGGCGGTCTTGCCGGTTCTGGCCGGGTATATTGTCGCCGCGGAAGAGCAGGGCGTTAGTCCAGACAAGCTCTCCGGGACAATCCAGAATGATATATTGAAAGAATTCATGGTGCGGAATACCTATATTTTCCCGCCGGCACCCTCGATGCGGATTGTTTCCGACATTATCGCCTATACCGCGGAAAACATGCCGCGTTTCAATTCGATCTCGATTTCCGGCTATCATATGCAAGAGGCTGGTTCGACCCTGGTTCAGGAACTGGCCTTTACCATCGCGGATGGTATCGAGTATGTGCGTACTGCCATTGCCAGGGGCCTTGATGTTGACGCCTTTGCCCCGCGTTTGAGCTTTTTCTTTGCCATCGGCATGAACTTTTTCATGGAGGCCTCCAAGCTGCGGGCGGCGCGATTCCTCTGGGCCCACTATATGAAAGAGCTGTTTGATCCCAAGGACACCAAGTCTTTGATGCTGCGCACCCACTGCCAGACATCCGGGGTCTCTCTGACGGAACAGGACCCTTATAACAATGTGATCCGGACCACCGTTGAAGCCATGGCGGCTATTCTGGGGGGGACGCAATCCCTGCATACCAATGCACTGGACGAAGCGGTAGCCTTGCCAACAGATTTTTCGGCAAGGATTGCCCGGAATACCCAGCTGGTTTTGCAGGAAGAAACCGGAATAACAAAGGTCGTCGATCCCTTGGCCGGCAGCTATTATGTTGAAAGCCTGACAGCGAGCATGATCGAAGAAGCCCGCAAGCTGATTGACGAAGTCGAGGCTATGGGCGGAATGACCAAGGCGGTTGAAACTGGTATGCCCAAGCTTCGTATCGAGGAAGCCGCGGCGCGAAAACAGGCACGGGTGGATCGCGGGCAAGAAACTGTTGTTGGTGTTAACAAATATCGTCTGGCCAGGGAAGACGATATGGATATTCTGAATATCGACAATACGGTGGTCCGGGAAAAACAGCTGGAACGTCTGGCTTCGATCAAAGCCAGACGGGATAATGCAGCCTGTCAGGCTGCTCTGACAGAGCTGACTGCAGCAGCCGAAGCCGGAACGGGCAACTTGCTGGATCTGGCCGTCAAGGCGACCCGTCAGCGGGCGACTGTTGGAGAGATTTCCGATGCGCTTGAAAAGGTTTTTGGGCGTCATCGTGCAGTGAACAGGAGTATTTCAGGCGTGTATGGTTCAGCCTACGAAGGGGATGAAACCTTCGCCCAGATACAGAAGGAAATTGAGGACTTTGCCACAGAAGAAGGGCGCCGTCCGCGGATGCTGGTTGTCAAGCTGGGGCAGGATGGGCATGACCGGGGTGCCAAGGTTATCGCAACCGCCTTTGCTGATATCGGTTTTGATGTTGATGTTGGCCCCTTGTTCCAGACGCCGGAAGAAGCCGCAATGCAGGCAATCGAGAACGATGCCCATGTGATTGGTGTCTCAACCCAGGCGGCAGGTCACAAGACACTTGTCCCGCAGCTGATTGCCGAGCTTCGCAAGCAGGGAGCCGATGACATTGTTGTTGTCTGTGGCGGTGTTATCCCGGCACAGGATTATCCGGCTTTGAAAGAAGCCGGGGTCTCCGCCGTGTATGGTCCGGGGAGCAATATTCCACTGGCGGCCCGGGAAATCATTTCCATCCTGAAATCCTCTTCCTGAAGTGTGGACAGCTGATTTTTTAAAAAGTTGCTGATCTTGCTGGTCTTTCTTGGACTGTGGGCGCCTCCTAGCCTATCATCTGTTCAAGGTTATAAAAGATCGTGAGCGAAATCAGGGAGTGAGGGATGTCAGGTCATACCTGGATCACCAGAGTTTTAACGCTGGTGGGGCTGGCTGCAACAGGGGGGTGGTTATGGCTCTGCTATGACTATATCACCAGGCTGGTCGGATGGAGTGTGGTGACAACCATGTTACCCCAGGAGCAGGGACAGATGCTGGCCGGAATTACCCTGCCGCTGTTTCTGTTATGGGTGGTGTTGCTGTTTATGGTGCGGGGCGCGGCAATGTCTGTGACATCCCGGCGCCTGTTGCAGCAGATGGAGCGTCTGACCTATCCTGATGATGAAGAACAGACGCGGGTCAAGGATATCACGCGTCAGCTTCTTGAACAGACCGAGAGCCTCAACAGCGCCTCCAGTGATGTAGAACACCGCCTGAATGGCCTGATTTCCACCTTTAAGGAGCAGACAAAACATCTCACGGGCGCAGCGATCAGGGCATCATCCCAGACGGAACAGATCCAGGAGACTCTTGGAACCCAGCAAACGTCACTTGATGAAATTCACCGCTCGATCCACAGCAGTCTTGAAGCCGCGCGTGAAGCTGTGAAGGAACAGGTCTCTTCACTGGAAAGTGCAGGTATTCGCAGTGAGGTGATGGCCGAGACAATCAGCAAGACTCTGGGGGGAGCCGTGGATGTTCTGGATGACGCTGTCGAACGAACCATCAATCGAACAGAAGATGCTGGCGAGATGCTGCGCCAACAGGCGGAAGATATGGCTGCGGCAGGAACGACTGCCGAAGTCAGCAGTGAAACCATGCGCGAGAGCCTGAAGCAGGACCTCGAGGCGCTCAGGCTGGTTCAAGATACGATTGAATCTGAGGGGGATCGTTTCAAGGGGTTGATCAAAGATCGTATCGGAGATGTGGAAGAACTTCTGGCAGGCGCGGGCGACAAGGTATCAGAGCTTAGGGAACAGCTCTCCAGCGAAAATCAGGCGATGGAACAGCTGGTTGCCGAGATTGGCTATAAAGCGGTCTCGCTTTCCGATGCCATGCGCAAGGATGCCGAAGAGGTGCGTGAACTTTTTGCCGATGTTTCTCTTAAGGCGGGGGAAATGACGGACCGTTTCCGGATACAGGCAAAAGAGCTTGGCAAGAGCGGAGAAGATGTTGCCGAAAATCTGACTCAGGTTACCCGTGATCTGAGTGAGGCGGTTGCGGTGGCTGGACGACAGGAAGCATCCCGTCTGACCGAAGCGACAGGGCAGGCACAGGATATGCTGGTTTCTGCAGCAGAGAAAATACGTCCCGGTATTGAAAGCCTTCAGGAATCTTCCGAGAAACTCAGTGATCTTGCCGATGTGATTATGGGAGGCTTGAGTGAACATACCCGCGAAATCGGGCAGGTTAGCCAGGTAGCCCATGATAATGTGGAGAAAGCCTCAAAGAGCCTGAAAGACCAGTCCCGTTTGATGGAACTGGCAGCTGACAAGGCTGTACGCCATACGACCGAAGTCGCCAAGGTCTTCAAGCTGCAAACCTCGGCACTTGCTGAGGGAGCCAGCGCGGCAAACCAGGCAGTTCAGGATTTGCGTCAGGGTGTCCATGAAGAACTTGATGCTTTCAGACAGCTTTCCGCAGATTTCGCAAAACTGTTGGAAGAGGTCCGTTCATCCCTTGATGACAGGACAACAGCCCTGACCGAAGCGTCTGAGGAATCCCGTCAGACCGCACAGGCACTGCAGCAGGAAACTGAAAACCAGAAAAACAAACTGACGAAACTGGCGGAAGAGGCCCGGCAGCGGGTTGAGGAAATCAGTCAGCGAACAGAAGCAACTACCAATGGATTGGACAAGGTTGTCAAAGCTGCTCTGGAAAAGGCAGAGACCCTTAATAAAAGTCTGCATAAAAACAGCACGGATGTTTCCGACATTCACAACAAGGTATCAAAGCTGGCAGAGACCTTTGGCCAGCAGACACGGGATCTGACACATGCCTCGGAAGAAGCAACACGTCAGGCGTTGAAGCTGCGCGAAGACCGGTCAGTGAACAAGCGGGAGGCCTTCCTGCGGGGGGCGACATTACTGATTGATGATCTGAACTCTACCGCTATAGATCTGAACAAGATACTCGACGAAGACCTGCCGGAAGAATACTGGAGACGATACCACAAGGGGGATCGTTCGATTTTTGCCCGACATATCCTGAAGAAAAAGGATATTTATGGCACGCGCGAAGTAAAACGCTACTTCGAAACCAATCAGACCTTTCGCAATCAGGTGAACCGCTACATGGACCAGTTTGATAATCTTATGGCCCAGGCACGAGAGTGCGATAGCGAAGATATCCTGGCAGCCACCTTTATGACCGCAGACGTTGGCAAGCTTTATGTGCTTCTGGCACGGTCGCTTGGCCGGATGGAGTAACACGAGATGCGACGGATGCGTGAGAACAGCCCGGAAGTGCCGGGCGAAACCAGTCAGCTGGATACCCTGAAAACGCTGCTGCCCTATTTCTGGCCTGCGGATCGTGTTGATCTGAAGGTCCGGATCATTATCTGTTTTGGTCTTCTGATCCTGGCCAAGCTGACCAATGTGTCAGTGCCTTACATCCTGCGAGGGGCGGTTGATGCGCTCAGCATTACAGAGCCGGGATTGCTTGTTGTGCCTCTGGGCTTGCTGATTGCCTATGGCCTTGCCCGGGTCAGTGCGATTGCCTTTGACAATATTCGCGAGGGTGTCTTTGCCAAGGTGGTCCAGAATGCCATCCGCCGTGTGGCGCTGGTGACTTTCCGTCATCTGCATGCTCTCTCGTTGCGGTTCCATATCGAACGCCGTACCGGCGGTGTCACCCGGGCCATTGACCGGGGAACCAAGGGCATCGAGTTTATGCTCACCTTCCTGATGTTCAATGTCATCCCGACACTGCTCGAAATCGCGGTTGTCTGCAGTTTGCTCTGGTATCTCTTTGACTGGCGCTTTGCCGTCGTACCTCTTGTGACCATACTGGCCTATATTTATCTGACCTTGCGGATTACCGAGTGGCGGATCACCCTGCGCCGGGATATGAACGCGGCGGATAACGATGCCAATACCAAAGCCGTTGATAGCCTCCTGAATTTTGAAACAGTAAAGTACTTCGGCAATGAAGAGCATGAGGCCGCAAGGTATGACCGCGGTCTCGCAGCCTATGAAAATGCAGCGATCCGCAGCAGGACAAGCCTATCCAGCCTGAACATCGTCCAGTCCGGTGTGATCTCGCTTGGTGCCAGCCTCATGATGGTTATGTCAGCCTATGGTGTTTCGTCAGGGGCCATGACTGTCGGTGACTTTGTGATGGTCAATGCCTATCTCCTGCAGCTGGCGATGCCTTTGAATTTTCTTGGGTTTGTATATCGTGAAATTCGCCAGGCACTGATTGATATGCATACGATGTTCGAACTGATTCGCCAGGACCTTGAGATCAAGGATGCGGATGGTGCTAGCGAGTTGGCGGTCAAAGGGGCGGAAGTCCGCTTTGAAGACTGTCTCTTTGGCTATGATGCGCGCCGCCCAATCCTCAAGGGGATCAGCTTCACCGTTCCTGCCGGAAAGAAGCTGGCTATTGTCGGATCAAGCGGGGCGGGGAAATCCACCATCAGTCGTTTGTTGTTCCGTTTCTATGATCTGGATGGCGGCAAGATCACGATTGATGGACAGGACATTGCGGCGGTGACCCAGGCATCCCTGCGCCAGTCGATTGGTATCGTGCCACAGGATACGGTGCTTTTTAACGACAGCATCTATTACAATATTGCCTATGGACGTCCCTCTGCGAGCAGGGAAGAGGTTGAGGCCGCGGCAAAGCTGGCAAAGATCCATGATTTTATTCTCTCGCTTCCTGATGGTTACGAGTCTGTTGTTGGTGAACGAGGGTTGAAACTTTCCGGCGGCGAAAAGCAACGGGTGGCGATTGCACGGACGGTTCTGAAAGATCCGTCAATCTTGCTGTTCGATGAAGCGACTTCGGCACTGGACAGCAAGACCGAACGGGAAATTCAGGCCAGCTTGAATGATGTTTCCAAAGACCGGACAACGCTGGTCATTGCCCACCGTCTCTCGACAGTGGTCGATGCTGACGAGATTATTGTCCTCGAACAGGGGCAGGTAGTCGAACGGGGGACGCACCGGGGACTCCTGGGGCAAAAAGGACACTATGCGGAAATGTGGCAACGTCAGCTTGAAGTGGCAGAAAAGAGCGAAGATGTCGCTGTGCCGACACTGAAGAATGACCTGTCTGTTTAAGCTGACGTGATCAAGAGATAGCGCGCTGAGATGTCGGGAGCAAAAGAAGATCTGGTGATGAAAAAGGTGAATTCGAAAACAACATCTGGTCGAATGGCTGAAGGGGTCCTTGCCGGAGAGCGGCGAGCTCTGGCGCGGGCAATCACACTGATCGAATCGACCCGGCGAGATCATCGGAGCGAAGCGGATGTATTGCTGGAACAGATTTTACCTCATAGCGGAAAATCCATTCGTATCGGAATCTCCGGTGTGCCGGGCGTGGGAAAGTCCACCTTCATTGAAGCTTTCGGAATGCATCTGATTAAAGCAGGGCATCGAGTCGCTGTCCTGGCTATCGACCCTTCTTCCCAGCGTACAGGCGGTTCCATTCTGGGGGACAAGACGCGGATGGAGCTACTTTCCCGGCAACAATCCGCCTTTATCCGGCCTTCACCAGCGGGGAAGACGCTTGGGGGAGTGGCCCGCCGAACACGTGAAGCGATGCTGTTGTGTGAGGCGGCAGGCTTCGATGTCATTCTGGTCGAGACTGTCGGCGTTGGGCAGTCAGAAACCGCAGTGTCGGAAATGGTGGATATGTTTTTGCTGTTACTCCTGCCCGGCGGGGGAGATGAATTGCAAGGCATCAAAAAAGGCATCATGGAACTGGCTGACATGGTGGTGGTCAATAAGGCAGATGGTGATCTGATTCCGGCTGCCAACAGGGCCGCGGCGGAATATCATGCGGCTCTGGGGTTGATGCGCCCTTCCAGTCCGAATTGGAAGCCTGCGGTCAAGAAGTGCTCGGCACTGCAGGAAGAGGGCATAGCGGAGATCTGGGAGGCTATAGGCAGGTTTCGCGAAAAACTATGGGAAAGTGGAGAGATCCCGCAAAAGCGTGCCCAGCAAGCCAAGGCCTGGATGTGGAATGAAATCCGGGAGACACTGGTTATTGCCTTTCGAGAGGATCCACAGGTGGCCGCTGCATTGCATCAGATGGAATCCGGTGTTATAGAGGGGCAACTGGCGCCAGCGTCGGCCGCAAATAGGTTGCTCAATCTGTTTTTAAAGCCCTCATAGCTTTGAAAAATCGAAGATTTCCAAATAATTTTGAGGAATCTTCTCCAGAATCGAGCTTTTGCCTTGACCCTTATGGTCCTGTGGCCTAAAACTCGCGCCGAGCCGATTATCGGCAGTAGTTTTTTATTATTCATCGAGAATACAGGATTAAAACCATGGCACGCCGTTGCGACTTTACAGGCAAAGGGGTTCAGACTGGTAACAATGTGAGCCACGCCAAAAACAGAACACGCCGTCGGTTCCTGCCAAATCTTCAGGAAACCTCGATGTTGAGCGATGCGCTTGGTCAGGTTGTTCAGTTCCGTCTGAGCACCAGCGCTATCCGCACCATCGAAAAGCGTGGTGGTATTGACGCGTTCTTGCTGTCAACAGCATCTGAAAAATTGGGCAAAAAAGCCCGTGAAATGAAGAAGCGCGTTCAGAAAGCTCTGGTTTCCAAAGCAGCTGAATAAGCCGATCCGTTCTTGAGACAGCCCGCTGAGCGTAAGCCAGCGGGCTTTTCTTGTTTGCGCAGTTCAAACATCACCAGCAGCGTTTGTTGTGCCATGCTCAGGTTATCGTCCGAGAGCAGATAAACCAGTGTTTCGCCATTTTCTCCACGCCTGCTGCTGACGCCTTCCAGGTTATCCATGGCATGCTCGCTGTCAAAATAGGCGAGTACCCGACCTTTCATAATGTGTCCTGGACGTATTTCCTCTGCGGGAAAAATTCTCAGACTGCTTGTAAAACCGCCAAAGAAGCTGAAACCTCGCTCTAGCAGCAGGAGATCGCCATCGGGTGTGATTGCCAGGCCCGTCGGGAGCAATCCTGCACGGTTTGCCTGCAGAGTAAGGCTTTGCCAGCTCTTATGATCCCAGAGATAGGCTTCAAGAAGATCATCAGGTTGCTGACGTTCGGGGAGGACAAGGAGACACCCGCCGGGCAACTCGGTCATGGCTTCGATCCCCCGGTTTTTGCGGGCATCCTCGAGTGCTTCGGGAAAGGGGATAGCCTCGGCTTTCGGGGCAAGGGGACTTTCATATCGCAAGATACGGTGCTTGCGTTCAAAGCTGACATAAACGGCACCGTTTTCTGCCATCGCCAGAGATTCGCTATCCCGATCTTTCTTGTGGGTCAGGGCGAGGCCATTTGTGTCGTGAAGCGAAGAGAGCAGCCCCTGGGAAAGGCTCAGCAGATTGCCCTCTTTGCTATAACCAAGGCGGCCCTTAAACCAGAGGCCTTTATCCGTAATAGCCAGTATTCCCCGACCGTCTGGAGATATCTCGAGCCCGGACAATCCACCAAAGCGCGGATGGGGAGAAGACAGAGTGATACCGCCCCGCCAGATAAGCTGCTCATGTTGTGGCGCACTTTTATGCGTCAGGGGGGGAGCGACAGCCTCAGTTTTTAAAGGAATGCGAACGGATTGGAGGGTCTCGAGATTTCGGTCCTGGTAAGCAATATAGACCGTGATGATTCCAGCGAGGAAGGCTGCTACATAAAGAGCTCTCTGGATCATGTCGGTGCCTGTTTTCCTAGTCCTGTTCTGATCCTTTATATCTTAGCCGCAGTTTGTGAAGAGAGAGTGAAAACCCTGTGACCATTCTTGGGCAGCCTTGAACGATTGGGCGAGTTTATGAGCGGTTTATTCCAGGAGTCAGAGCGAGGATGTGAAGCTGAGTGCTTCCTTGACCTGTTGAGCCTGCCTTTTGATGGTGCACCCGAAAATCCTGGAAAGTCGTGCTGGTTCCATCACCTCTGCTGTGGCTCCAGATGCAACGAGCCTGCCGTTGGAAATCAGGGCGACCTGATCACAATAGAGGGCGGCCTGGTTGAGATCATGAAGGACAGCCATTGATGCTGTGCCATAGTTTTTGCTCTGGTCTCTTGCGGCTTTGAGAACCGCATGCTGATGTGCAATATCCAGTCCGGCGGTTGGTTCGTCCAGTAACAGGTATTTACTGTCGGTTTCGTCTTCTGTCCCAAATGACTGGGCCAGGGCACGGGCCAGTTGTACCCGCTGTTTTTCTCCGCCGGAAAGAACAGGGTAGGATCTTTTGCCCAGGTGTCTGATATCTGCAATCGCCATGGCACGTTCGATAACCCGGTGATTTTGAAAAGAACTGCTCAACGTTTCATAGGGCCATCTTCCCATGGCAACAACTGCCCGTGCTGAAAAGGGAAAAGCCAGCTGTGATGCCTGGGGCATAACAGCACGTCGGCGGGCGAGAGCTTCGTCCTTCCAGACTTTCAGGGGGATACCATCAAGGGTGACCGTCCCATGCGAAGGAGAAAGTTCGCCTGACAGTACTTTCAGGAAGGTTGATTTTCCTGCGCCGTTGGGACCCAGAATTCCGAGAAATTGTCCAGGTATCAGATCCAAGGTCACATTCTGGAGCAAGGTCGTGGCACCGATAACAACCGAAACGTCTTTTACACTGAGTGTCATGCGCGTCTCTTCCTGAATTCGCGAAACAGCAAGGCAAAGAAAAAGGGACCACCGATAAAGCTGGTTACAAGGCCGATGGGCAGTTCGGCGGGTAAAACAACGATACGGGCAATGGTATCGGCAAGGATGATCAGCAAGGCACCGATAAGAGCTGCAGCAGGCAGAACAAAGCGATTGTCCGCTCCGCCGATCAAACGTGCGAGATGCGGGGCTATCAAACCGATAAAGCCGATCATTCCCGCGGCAGCAACTGCGGCACCCGTCGCACAGGCCGCCGCAAGTGCAGCCTGTCGCTTGATGCCTTCGGTTGCGACACCGAGATGCTTTGCCTCTGTCTCGCCGAGTAAAAAGAGATTCAGTGGTCCGGAGAGGCGCAGGAGTAATAAAGAGGCAAACAGCATAATGCCGATCGACGGCCATGTTGCTTCGCCGGCGCCAGAAAGGCTGCCCATGCTCCAGAACGTAAGAGAACGGAGTTCACTGTCATCTGCAATATAGGTCAGAAGACCGATAAACGAGCCGACAATTGCATTGACTGCAATGCCCATCAACAGCATGACAGCCACATCGGTTGCCCCTTGCCGTCGGGCAAGATTGTAGACCAAAGCCGTCGTTGCCAGACTTCCGGCAAAGGCAGCCAGAGGCAGGCTATAGCTGCTGGTGGCTTCAAGAAAAGAAGCAAACAGACTGTCCCCGAGAACAATCACACAGACGACGGCGAGAGCGGCGCCAGAGGACACCCCGATCAAACCCGGATCAGCCAAAGGATTTCTGAACAGGCTTTGCATGACGGCACCAGATAAGCCCAAGGCCATTCCGATCGCAAGACCCAGGGCTGTCCGGGGCAGACGTACTGCCTCAAGAATCAAAATCTCCTGCGGTTGAAGATCGGAATGAGTCAGCCCGAGGTAGCTGAGAAAATGCCCCGCGCTTGCCAACGGGGGGATGGATACGCCACCAATACCGAGGGAGAGAAGAATGGCGATGAACAGAACAACAAGTAAAAGGGGAAGTAACCAGTAACTGGCGCCGTCCCGTTTTTTACGTCGTCGGATTTTTGCCAAAGAAAGATAGGCCATCTTGTCCTGTTTAACGATTGTTGGGGAAGATCTGGTCCGAGATAGTGGCGATGGCCTCTGGCGTTCTTGGCCCAAGACCAAGCAGTAGTGTTCCATCAAGGCTCAGGACACGGTTTTCCTGCACGGCCTTGAGTTTACCTAGCAGAGGATCTTTTTTGAGGGCCTCAAGGCCCCCGGCCTGTTCAAGTGTCCGGCTGGGGAGCAGCAGATAATCAGGAGCATGTGCCAGGATGTATTCACTGGCCATAGGTTTGAAGCCCTGAAGATCTGTCGCGGCGTTACGGGCCCCGCTGTATTGAATGATGGTGTCTATTGCGGTGCCTCGGCCAGCTGTCATCGGGCTGCCTTGACCGGTACTGAGAAGAAAAAGGACCAGAGGGGGATTTTCGCGTTTTTGCGCCTGCTGTTGCAGGACCTCCAGTTTCTCTTTTACGCTGTGCCCAAGAACTTGCCCGTTTTCTTCTGTACCGAGAATACCCGCAATAGCAAGGACACCGGTGTGGATAGCTTCAGGGCTGTTCAGTTCGGGGATGAAGGTGACGGCAATACCGGCATCCTTCAATGTGTCGAGCACGGGAGCAGGTCCAGATCCTTCCAGGGCAATGATCTGATCTGGTTGCAGAGCCAGAAGGCCTTCTGCCGAAAGTTGCCGCATATAACCGACTTTGGGCAAATTTTCCTGCTGTTCCGGATACTTGCTGGTGGTATCTGTAGCAATGATTCGATCTCCGGCACCCAGAGCATAAACGATCTCGGTCACAGGACCGCCAACGGTAATGATCCTGTTGGGGGCAGAATGGGCGACCGCTGATACAAGCAGGGCAGGGAAGATCATGAGAGATAAGAACAAGTGTCTGATGGGATATGTCATTTCAGGGTTCCAGAAGTATTTCGGCAGCAGATCGGCCCTGTTTTTCGAGGAAAGAGAGTACCTGAACCAGATTTTCGATAGGGGCAGCTTTGTCGCCAGCAATCACAACCTGCTGCTCCGGGGAAGATCTCAAGAGAATCTGCAGAGAGGAACGGGCATCTGCCCAATCGTGATAGGGCGTGCCGGCAACCTCCCAGACCGCATCCTCCGGTCGGGAAGGAGCGTGAAGTGTAATGGTTATGGCCTGTTGTGAAGCCTGCTGAACCACACTTTCCTGCGGGGTCGGCAGGGAAATTTCCAGAGAGAAATTGACGCTGTTTGCGGTCAGGATCAAAAACACCAGCAGAATAAAAAGGACATCAAGCATGGGAGTCAGATCGGGAACCAGACTGTCCATCTCCTGATCTTGTTCCGACAGGATATCAATCAAGACTGTCGTCCTTTTTCTGGCAGGCCTGTCGCAGGCCCGTGCTGTTGAAGAGACAGGGAAAGAGACAAATGACTGAGACCCAGACCAAGTTTTTCAATGTGACGGTCGGCAAGAATTCGAAAGCCGTGAGCCCCCAGCAAGGAAGGCAAGGCAATCACCAGACCTGCGGCTGTTGTCAGCATGGCTTGCCAGATACCGTCTGCGAGCAAGGCGGGATGTAATGGTCCTTCCTGAACAGCAATAACCTTGAAGGCCTCAATCATCCCCAAAACCGTGCCAAACAGACCAAGAAGCGGGCAGATCACAGCAATCAGCATCAGAAAACGCAAGCCAAAGCGGATTTTCCCGGAATAGCTTCTGAGCCAGATTTTCAGGGCTTCTTCACGAAGTTCCACGGGCGTTGTGCTGTGTTGCAGGGTGATGGCTATTGCTTCAGCCATCGGGCCCGGTTTACCTGCTTCTTGCTCCAGGCTCATTTGGTCGGGAGATATTGATCCCGCAGCAATACCGGAGCGCAAACGAAGAAAAAAGAATGTTCGTTCCAGTAACAGGAGAGCAGCGAGAAAAGAAAAGACGGCAAGGGGCCAGCCAACGGGCCCCAGCCTGGCAAAAAGGTCCGGGAGAATCATTCCGCGGCCTCGGTAAGGGGGTGATAGCGCGGCAGGTTCTCAACAAGTTCCTGCCATTTCCGGTTCTCCGGATTGTGTGCTTCTCTTTCCCCGCAAAGCAAAGCAAAGGATTCACCTTGATCGTCAAAAAGCTCTAGGGTGGTAATGTTGCCATCTTTGGTCGGTTTGCGGACTAGCCAGGCTTCGGCAATATGGTCTTCGCGCAGGTGCAGATTAAAGCCGGGGTCGAGAACATTAATCCAGGGCCCCATATCCCTGATCTTTTCTACTGGGCCGGTATGAATCTGGATGCAGCCCTTGTTGCCAACAAAAACCATGATGGAAATCTTTTCGGATGCCGCCTGCTCAAGAACCTCTCGCAGGGCTGTGGGCATCAGTTTTTCTGCATAAGTGGTTCCGATTAAACGGAAAGATTGATGACGTTCACACTCAAATTGACGCAGCATGGCATGGAACTGATGGACGTCTTTCATTCCGGCCCAGGCTTCTCTCAACCCCTTGATGTCGATCGTTGCATCCGGTTTTGCAGCGGCTTTTTTTTCATAGGGTGTTATCGAAAGATCCGTTGTCTGATCCTTTGCTCTGTATTTGGCAACAAGAGCTTTATAGGCTGTGTGGTCAGATTTTTCGGTTAGAAATACCTTGTGAATAGCGGTACCTGCGGCATCAAAGAATTGAAGGCTGTGCCGCAGTCCTTTGCCGTTTTCGGTTTTCACAGCAAAGCCAAAAGTCCAGTGGCTCATGAACAGGCGCAGATCAATGTCATGATTGAGAACAATGCCCATTGGTCCGCGAACTGAAATTTTGTCGAAGGATCCAACCTTTTCATGTACCACATGGTCATTCCGGGTGAGAATCTTGACTTCACCCAGACTGCCCAGCTCTTGGATCAGGTTACCCCAGTCTCCTTCCAGCTTCTGGGCATTCTTGCCACAGCCCGCCGAAATCAGTTGTGCTTCACTGCTGTCTAGATCGCGTGCAAGATCGCGGGCGTAACGTCGTTCGCTCCCTTCGCTCAGGGCAACCCAAGCTGCGGTTAAGCTATCGTAGTGAGGGGTGTTCTCTGTGGCAGAAATTTGAGACATAGTATTAAATCCTGATGATCGCTATCGAAATAAAAATTAGTGAATGGCAAAGCGGATCGGGAATTCGACCCAGGCCGCTGTTCTGAGATTCCCTTGTCGGGCAGGCGTGAACTGCCAGCCCCACATAGCTTTCTCTGCGGCTTTATCGAGCAGATTATGACCTGAGGATTGCCAGACGATGATCCGCCGGACCAAACCTTGTTCATCGACCCTGGCTCGGAGCACAACTTCACCTTCAATCCGTTTTCTCTGAGCCCGTTTGGGATATTCCGGTGGCGAGGGAGGCTGAGAGAAAGAAGGCTCTGTCAAAAGAGGCAGATCTTCATAGGTCGGAGAGGTGACACTTGAGGAGGAAATTGCCGAAGTGTCTGCCGTTCCCTGGTTTGACCCAGTGGTTTCATTTTTTACTGGCTCTGGTGTCGCCTCAAGAGAAGCGAGTTGAGCTTCTTTTTGTGGTTGCTTTTCTGTCTCAGTTGCAGTTGCGGTATCTGTTTTTTGTACAGGAGTTTCTGAGGGTTTTGCTGCTGTATTGTTTTCAACCGTTCTTGTCGGAGGAGTTGGCTTTTTGGCCGGAGGCTGAGGTATAAGTTCAGTGTGTGACACTACGATCGAATCTATGGGGGGATCAGCTTCCAGGCTGGGGGTAGTATCTGGCAACAAGCTGGTTGTTTTATTGTCTGTTTCTTTTGTTGCAGGCGTTGGTGCCACTTGGACTTCAACGGCTTTCGAGGGAGTTGGAGAAACTGCCTTTGCCTCAGAAGAAGTACGGTCCTCTGCGGCTGCAGAGGACTGTACAAAAGTGACAGATAATTGTTGTCTGGCCGTAGCGGTAGCCATTGCCGGGGGAAGCACGTCACCAGAATAAATCCAGGCACCGATATGGAGAGCTAGGGTGAACAGGATGCTCACCGTCCATCTGGTTTTTGGCTTCCCAAACATGGTTTCCCCCTAGAACCTCAGGCTTGCAGTTACTTTGACGTTACGTCCTGGTTCGTCCAGAACAGCAGCGCCGCGGCGATAGGTCTTGTCGAGCAGGTTATCAACGGCAAAGTTGAGTTTCAGACCAGGGACGTAATCGTCTGCATCCCATCCGGCAAAGACATCGAAGGTGGCATAACCATCAATTTCAGAACTGCCGCTTGGCACGCGTTCCTGATCCCGCACAAACAGCCCACGCCCGCCAACATCCAGATCGATAGACGAGATATGGTATCCAATGGTGACAGCGGCCTTGTCCGCCGGAATTCCGGACAAAGCAGCAGCCGTGTCGGTGTTTTTACCCCGGATACGTGCAGCACCAATAGATCCGAATACACCACTGGAATCGTAGCTGATTTCGGCTTCAAATCCTTTGATCTCTGCTTTGGGAACATTAAAACTGGTCGTTGTACCGGCAGAGACATTGACGTTTTGTTCAATGAAATCATCGACACTGTTATGGAAATAGGCAGCTTTCGCCCGTACAGCATCATTGGATGTAAAGAGGCCATCGTGTTTGACGTTGAAACCTACTTCCCAATTTTGGGCTGTTTCTGGTTTTAAATCGGGATTTGGAACAAAGAAGTTGTTCGGGGTCGGGCCACCACCGGGAAAATGCAAACCACTGTTGTAAATTTCTGAGAGCGAAGGAGCGCGGAAAGCTTCAGAGTAGCTGGCATAGGGCTGTAGGAAGGGCAGGACTTGATAACTGACCATAACGCGTGGTGATAGCGCTGTTTCGTTTACGCCCTTCTGGGTGTCAGCCTGCAGATCGTATGAGTCAAAACGCAATCCAGCAGTAACTTCGAGATCTTCAAATAACGTCAGGGTGTTATCGATATAGACACCATAGATATCCATGTCCGCATCGGGGTAGAACTGGGTTGTTGGGGCCCCGTTACGCCGTCCTGTCTGGTCGTCGTTGAAGTATTCTCCCCCAAGGGTTACGGCGAGTTTGGCGTTTTCATCAAGTTCGAAACGGCTTGTGTTGTAAGCTTCGATCCCGAGGGTCTCGAGGTTACGTTCATCATGCCGGCCATCAGAGAACCTGACTTCGTCGATGTCCGAGTTGTTGTAGTATCCCTTTACGGAAGCATCGAACCACTTGTTTTCGGGGTTCTCATAATCATAATCAAGAACAATCCCGGTCTCGCGGCTTTCCCGATTGACGATAGAAGAAACGCTGGTGCCGTCTGCGGTTGCAGGCAGGCTATGGTCGTCTGTGTAGACCCGATAGGTCAACCCGACACGATGTGATTCTCCGATATCAATTCCGGTTTTTATCAAGCCGGATATAAGATCATCATCTGTATAGGGGCGCTTTTCCCCGTCGCCGGCTTCGTAATCATCTGTTTTACGGCGGCTGAGGCTGGCAAGGAAATCAATGTTCTCGAGCGGGCGGGCAAAGGCGGTCAGGTTTCCGTGGACAGCGTTGTCAACAGTACCAAAGCCGGATGTTACCTGACCACCAAAGGTTTCGCCGTCTTCAAGGAAATCATCTGCACTTTTGGTCTCGAAGGCGACAACGCCTCCGAGTGCACCCGTGCCGTGTATTGTCGAGGCCGGGCCACGGAGAACTTCGACCTGCTTGAGAATTGCCGGGTCAATAAAGAGTCCCCCCTTGTGCCCGACATTGAAGTTATGCCTGGCGCCGTCAATGCGGGTGACGACCCTGTCATCACCCAATCCGCGGATTGAAGGGGTCATGACGGTGTTTCGACTCCCGCCCGTCAGTTCTACGCCGGGAATATCCTTCAACATATCGTTGACGGTTTCAGGCTGTCGACGTTCGATCTCTTCTTCTGTGACAATGGAAATGGAGGCAGGGGTCTCAATGGCGAGTTTTTCCTCGCGGGAGGCCGTCACAGAGATTGTATCAAACTTGAAGACGGGTGTTGCTTTTTCCGCTATTTCTTCTTCATCCCCGCTGGTTGTAACAGAGGGTTGGGGAGCGGGAACTTCCTGGGCCTGAAGGGCAGCAGGAGTAATGGAAAAAGCGACGCCAGCGAGTAATAGGTATCTAAAACCAGTGTATTTCATGTGCCTGTGCACCTTGTTCTTGTACCGAGCCAGTAAATGTAAAAATCACATTGCTGGCTGGCTGGCTTGGTACAAGAAAGTACAATGGCGAGCTGGCTTGCAGTTCAGCGCTTTTGAAAGATCCGCGAATCTTGCCTAACGCAGGAGATCGTTATTTGGTCAGAATCAGTTTGTCGTTTGAGGTTATGCGCAACCGGTAGTCAAACCCATGGTACTCAATCACAATTTCACGAGCATTTTGCATGAGAGTTTCTGCAGAAATACGCGGAGGAGAGGCTGAGATTGCCCTGTCCCCAGGATGTGAATTTGTGTTTGATGTCATGTTATTTACCGATATTGCAAATCATTCGCAATACGAGTAGTGGATGACTTGATCTCTGTCAAGTCACTATAAGAATGATTCGCAGTTAATCTGCGGAACATTGGATAACTGACCGGGGCGCAGATCTCAGGTGACAAAATGATAAATGTAAGCGGATGGCCTTATTGGCGCTTTCGACGTGTACCGCTGTCAGGGGACGGGTTTTTGTCGCGCGGATTTTCAGCAAACAGCTCGGCCAGCTTTTCCATCATTATCCCGCCGAGTTGTTCAGCATCGCTGATTGTTACCGCACGTTTGTAATAGCGGGTAACGTCATGGCCAATACCAATGGCAAGGAGTTCGACAGGTGAGCGTTTTTCAATCAGGTCAATTGCTTCGCGCAGATGATCTTCCAGATAGCTGCCCGAGTTGACCGAGAGAGTAGAGTCATCAACAGGCGCGCCGTCGGAGATCACCATGAGGATACGGCGATGTTCTGTCCGGGCCTGAAGGCGACTGTGGGCCCAGAGCAGGGCTTCCCCGTCAATGTTTTCTTTCAGGATGCCCTCTCGAAGCATCAAGCCAAGATTTTTCCTCGCCCGGCGCATGGGGGCATCAGCTTTTTTGTAGATGATATGCCGCAGATCGTTCAGCCGCCCGGGGTTTGCCGGTTTTCCCTGCTCAATCCATTGTTCGCGTGACTGGCCGCCCTTCCACATTTTTGTCGTAAAGCCAAGGATTTCAACTTTCACACCACAGCGCTCGAGAGTGCGAGCCAGGATGTCAGCGCTCATGGCGGCAATGGTAATCGGGCGTCCGCGCATAGAGCCGGAATTATCGATCAGCAGAGTAACTGCCGTGTCTTTGAATTCGGTGTCGCTTTCCTGTTTGAAGCTCAGGGAATGTAAAGGGTTCGTAACAACCCGGGTCAGGCGCGCCGTATCAAGCAGACCTTCTTCGAGGTTAAACTCCCAGTTCCGGGTTTGTTGAGCCATCAGGCGACGCTGCAGCCGGTTGGCCAGTTTGGAAATGACGCCCTGCAAGTGCGAAAGTTGTTTGTCGAGCAGTTCACGCAGGCGCGTTAGCTCTTCATCGTCGCAGAGGTCCTGGGCTTCGATGGTTTCATCAAAACGGGTGGTAAAGGTCTTGTAGCCTGATATCTGGGAATAGTTATGGTCCGGATTGAATTCTGCCGAACGGTCAGGAGAGCCAGCGGTTTCCTGACCCTGGCCTTCCATCTGTTGGCCCTCATTTTCTCCGCTGTCATCAGGAGAACCTTCAGAGTCACCCTGTTCACCGCTTTCAGCCTCCATCGGGGCTGATTTTTCTGATGTTTGCTGTTTGCTATCCTGATCATCAGAATTTTCATCCTGTTGATCCTGATCGTCTTCCCGGTCGCTTTCTGATTCTTCGTCTTCCTCAAGGGAAAAATCCAGCTGACCGAGCAGATCTTGCAAGGTCCGGGCAAATCCAGCCTGATCGGAAAGATGTTGTCCGAGTTTATCAAGTGTCTGGAAAATTTCCGGCGGCAGGTTCGGGCGCCAGATCTCGGCAATTTTTCCGGCAACTCCTGTTGCTGTCCGGTTGGTCAGAGCCTGGCGGGCAAAAACCGACATGGCGTCATGCAGGGGAATATCTTCGGAAGTGACAGCATTCCCATATCCCTGTTGCGTGAAGGTATCTTCCTGAAGAAAGGCAAGGTTTTGTGCAACACCTTCCATCCGGTTGATGCCGAGTGCCTCACATCGTGCCTGTTCAACAGCATCAAAGATGGCTGCAGCCTGGCTATCGGAAGGTTTATGTTTCTGGTGGGCCTTGGCATCGTGATAGCGCAGGTTCAGAGCGGTCGCATCCGCCCGTCCCCTGATACGCTGGACATCTTCTTTCGGCAGGTTCTTGGCAGGCGTTGGCAGACGCAGCTCATCCCCACTGATCCCGCGTCCGTTTGTGGAAAAAACAACCGAAAGTTCGCTGTTTTTTGCCATGGCCCGGACCGTGGAGGAGGTCGCGCGTTTGAACTGTTCCAGAGGTGTTTCAGCCTTGCTCATGCCAATTACTTACCAATTATTCTTCAAAGAGGCTCAAGCCGCCGGTTTTACCGCGCCATCGTTCAGCTCACGACCAAAACAACGCTGGAAATATTCAGCAACCAGTGGTCGTTCCATTTCATCGCACTTGTTGAGGAAGGTCAGGCGGAAGGCAAAGTCTATATTGTTGAATATCTTCGCATTTTCAGCCCAAGACAGCACCGTCCTCGGGCTCATCAATGTAGAAATATCGCCGTTGATAAAGCCGCTACGTGTCAAATCAGCAAGGGAAACCATGTTGGAGATCAGATCCTGATCTTCGGGCTTGTTGTATTCCGGGTGCTTGGCCAGGACGATGTTCATTTCGTCCTGATGCGGCAGATAATTGAGTGTGGAGACAATATTCCAGCGGTCCATCTGACCCTGGTTGAGTTGCTGGGTTCCGTGATAGAGGCCAGTGGTATCGCCCAGACCAACGGTATTGGCTGTCGAGAACAGGCGGAAAGCCGAGTGAGGGGTGATCACCCGGTTCTGATCAAGCAGGGTCAGGCGCCCTTCCAGTTCCAGAATCCGCTGGATCACAAACATGACATCTGGGCGACCAGCGTCATATTCGTCAAAAACAAGAGCAACCGGGCGCTGGAGAGCCCAGGGCATCAGTCCTTCGCGGAACTCGGTGACCTGTTTCCCTTCCTTGAGGACGATAGCGTCTTTACCGACCAAATCAATACGGCTGATGTGGCTGTCGAGATTGATACGGATACAGGGCCAGTTGAGGCGGGAAGCAACCTGTTCAATATGAGTCGACTTTCCGGTTCCGTGATAACCCTGGATCATAACGCGGCGGTTAAAGGCAAAGCCTGCAAGCAAAGCCAGGGTCGTGTCGTGATCGAACTGATAAGTGGGGTCCTGGGTTGGCACATACTCATTGGCAACACTGAAAGCAGGAACCTGCATATCCGTGTCGATACCAAAAACTTCCCGTGCTGAGACCGTTGTATCCGGGCCGTTCATATTCATTTCGCCATGGCCAATTACTTTAGAAGACATCGTCTCATCCATACTGCTGTGATCATCATGAGGGTTTCTTGGACGCTACACTATGACGTCAGGTCCGTTTCTTGAAGCGTTTCTTTCACAAAATGACTGTTTTTCAGAAAACCATACGCCTGGTTCACTTTTTTCAGTCGTTCTTCTGCGCCCTTTTTCCCCCCGTTTATGTCAGGGTGGAGCTGTTTTGCCAGTTCGAGGTAGCGTTTTTTGATCATGGCCCAGGGCAGCAGGCTGGTGAGGCCGAGTTCAAGAAGGGCTTTCCGTTCAGGTTCGGGGACCGGGCGAGCTGCACAGCTGTTTTCTGCAGCTTGCTCGCCATAAAATTTTTGCCAGGCTTTGCCTAGATCATCAAGTTTCTGGGCATAGCCCTGGAACTTCTTTCCATTCATTGGCCAACTGGGTTTGCCCCATACCGCATCAGCTTTGCGGATGTTATCAACATCGGCGATGTCCATGTCCTTGCAGTAGTCCCATCCCGCGTTATAGGCGCGGACATGATCCAGGCAAAACCAGTAATAGCTGTTTAGTTCCAGTCGGGATCTTGGCGCCCGGTAATCTCCGGATTCATGACAATCGGGCGCATCGCAACAGCGTTGTCTTTTCGCCGAGTCCCATGGGGTTGCGAAACGATAGTCATGAAAAGGTTTGTTCATTTGTAAATTATGGGGCTGATAGGGCGACCTTACAAGATATTGCACGGCTGTAAGCGCCGAAATTATCGACTTGTCGCGGGGATGCAATCATGATGTGAGATTATTGAAAGGATTAGCCAGGCGGAAGGTTTCGGGGGAACTGTATCGCGTATCCCCCTGTTGTCGAAAGAAGAGACAACTTTTGCGTCAATTTCTTTTCGTGAATTCTGTTCGGCGGGGGGCGTTGGAAATGTAAGCATTTTCTTAAGAATGTGCTGATACGCTCGCTGGAATTTTTCACTGATTTTTGATAATTTTCTTTAAAGATGTTCCTCTTACAAGCAGTTAGCTGGTAAAATTGAAGTCTTTATGTACAATAGGGGCAAATGATCAGGCAGAGGGAAATTCAGCGAGAAAGCTGAAGCAGGCCTGAGTTAACATTACCGGGGATAGTATAGGTAAGCACTATGGGGATGGCGGATACAATAGAAATGAAGCTGCGGGCCGGCTTGAAACCTGCGGAATTGACAGTTGTTGATGAGTCCCATCATCACGTTGGTCATGCAGGATATCGGGAAGGGGGTGAAAGCCATTTCTCGGTTGAGATCGTATCCGAAAAATTTGAAGGCCTGAACAGGGTGAGCCGTCAACGGCTGGTGTTCGATCTCCTCAAACAGGAGATGGAAACCACGATTCACGCCCTGCAGATCAAGGCCCGGTCTCCGAGCGAGGCGAATGCTGCATGACGCGGAAGAAAGATAATATATCTTTTTTGTCGCAAAGCAGACAGGGCTTGCGGGAAGAAATGGGTCAACTGGCCGGGAAAAGCGGTTTGACGCTCAAAAATGTCGTCGTTTCGGGGCGAAGAACCTCATTACGGCTTGAGCCGATGATGTGGGATGCTTTGCTTGAGATTGGTGTGCGCGAGGGTTTGACGCTTAACGAGATCTGTTCCCTGGTTGAAGGACGCCGTGTTCAGTCCAGCCTGACGGCGGCTATTCGGGTTTTTACACTTTCCTATTTCAGGACTGCTGCACAGGAAAAGCAGGGATGGGCACCTTTTTCCTTGTCCGAATTCCCTTTGAATGTGAAGCCCAAAACATCCCCCTGAGTGGCTATGCTGGTGAGGGCCTATACCGGGTTTTTGCCGACGTAAAAATCAGGCCATTCTTCGCGAACTACATCCCCTTCTGCACTGTAGGCGTGGCAGCTATCAATGATTCCCGGCCGTTTTTTCTCACCTGGAGAAGAAGGTTTTTCCCGGGGAGCGGCGTTCTCTTGAGCTTCTTTTTGTTTTAACAATGCCGGGTAAAGAGTCTGGAATGTGACGGTAGCCATGGCCCCGAGCATCTCAACCAGGTGGGTGCAGCCTTCGGTTCCCCCAACAGCCCGACGGATTGCAGCTCGCCAGCCGGGGCCAACGCTCAAGCCAATGATCTTGCGAAAGTTTGGTGTAATCGCCGGACAGATGGCGTAGGGGCTTTCGTCAATAATTGCCTCGATGTCTTTGACGACGAAATCCAGACCCACGGTCAGCCTGATCGACATGTCATGCAAGGCCTCTCCTGCCTGGATCTCTACGCGAAACTTGTTGGGAAAGGCATAGGGTTTGACGTCTGTAATCCGCCCTTCAATATCCCAGAGACCATCATCGCGTTCATATCCCTGAAAATCGTACAGGCGTTGATGTTGCTGTTTGCGGGCAACAGGGGGTGAGAGAGGCACAGCAGATCTCCTTGTCAGGTCTTGTGGGTTATTCGGGCAAGGGCGAGACGCGGATGGAAATAATCTGATGCCGTTTGCGTTCGAGAATTTCGAAGCGCATGTTATGAAAAACAAATGCCTGTCCCACTTGGGGAATTTGTCGGGCCTCATAGAGAATAAGTCCCGCAATTGTCGAGGCCTCATCGTCGGGGAGCCGCCATTCAAACTGACGGTTAAGGTCTCTGATGGTGACGGTGCCGTTAACGATGTACTGGTCATCGCCAACAGACTGCACGCCTTCAATCTCGACGTCATGTTCATCGGAAATGTCACCGACAATCTCTTCAAGAATGTCCTCTAGCGTAACAATTCCCTGCATTTCTCCATATTCATCGACAACGATAGCAAAATGGGCATGGCGGTCACGGAAAGCATGGAGCTGAGACAGCAGGCTGGTGGATGCCGGAATGAACCAAGGTTCATTTGTAATCGAGAGGATTGTTTCCTGATCCAGTTCTCCCTCATGCGAGCGAACAGCCCGCAAAAGAGCCTTGGCATGGAGCACACCGACAATATTGTCCTGGCGATCTTTCCAGAGAGGAATACGGGTGTAGGGGCTTGAAAGAACGTCTTCGATGATCTTGGAAGGATTGTCATTGGCGTCGCAGGCATTGATATGCTGGCGATGGGTCATGATTTCTTCGACAGTGACATCGTCAAGATCAAGGATAGAGCGGAGCATGGCCCGTTCATGGCGGATCTCTTCTCCCTGTCCTTCGTGCAGATCAATGGCACCACGTAACTCTTCTTCGGCGACCTCGCTAACATCTACATTGATGTCCTTGCCGGTGAAAAGTGACAGCGTCGCGTGAACGATGGCTTCGACAGACAGGGCAATGGGGCCAAAGAGATAGACAATCGGACGTAAAATCGGGGCAGAGGCAAGAGCAGCCTTGTCGGCATAGCGCAGGGCATAAGTCTTGGGAAGAACCTCGGCAAAAATCAGAACCATCGCGGTCATGACCAGGGTGGCATAGACCACACCGGTTTCGCCAAAAAGACCTATCAGCGTTGAGGTGGCGATTGATGATGCAAGAATGTTTACAAGATTATTCCCGAGCAGAATAGAGCCGATCAGGCGTTCTTTAGCGCTCCAGAGATTGTTGACAATGCGGGCATTTTTGTCACCGCCTTGTTCCAGTGTATGCATGCGCGGCTTCGATGAAGCTGTCATGGAGGTTTCTGCACCAGAGAAGAAGGCAGACAGGATCAATAATACAATAATGATGCCGATTGAGAGGATTAACTCTGTTTCCATGGCCCTTTCAGGGGTTGCGAACAGTCGGAGCTACTATCGGGTTACGCGTTCCTCGAGGAAGCGGGTAACCGCAATCATATCTACCGTGCTGTCCAGATAGGCCTGACCGATGCCTTTTGTCATGACAAAAGTCAGGTGTCCGTCACTAGCTTTTTTATCCCGACTCATATGCTCGAGCAGTCGGGAGCTTTCAAGGGGTTTCCCTTTTAATGCGTTGGAAGAAACATAGGAAGCTTCTGTAGGCAAGCCAATCTTATCAAAATGGGATCTTACTGTCAGGGCGTCCTCTGGAGAACAAAGCCCAAGCTGCGCAGAAAGGTCGTGTGCCATCACCATACCAATGGAGATGGCTTCGCCGTGGAGCAGGGAGCCATTGTACCCTGCTTCGGCTTCCAGGGCGTGCCCAAAAGTATGCCCGAGATTGAGCAGTCCGCGCGCCCCGGATTCTCTTTCATCCATAGCGACAATTGATGCTTTGGCCTGACAGCTGGTGATAACGGCCCGGTTTTGTGCCTGAATGTCTCCTGCTACGACCTTTTGGCCATTCTCTTCCAGCCAATTGAAAAAGCCAGGATCATTGATCAGCCCGTATTTGACGACCTCTGCATACCCGGCGAGCAGCTCTCGGTGGGGGAGAGTCTGCAGTGTACTTGTGTCCGCAATGACCAGTCTGGGCTGGTGAAAGCTACCAACCAGATTTTTGCCGCGAGGTGTATTTATCCCTGTCTTTCCACCCACAGAACTGTCGACCTGAGACAGGAGTGTAGTCGGGATCTGAATGAAATCAATACCCCGCATGACGACAGCAGCAGCAAACCCGGCAAGGTCTCCGATTACGCCCCCGCCAAAGGCGATCAGGGTCGATTTTCTGTCAATCTTGTTCTCGAGCAGGAAATCAATGACACGTTCCAGTTGGGCAAAACTTTTTGTCTGCTCTCCTGATTCGAGAATCAGAGACTTGCAGGTTATCGCCTCAGCAGAAAAAGCGGCTTCAAGTTCCGCGAGGTGGTGCTTGGCTACATTTTCATCGGTAATGATAAAAGTCCGGTTTTGCCTCAGGAAAGGGCGGATCAGCTGCCCGGCAGAGCCGATCAGTCTTTCGCCGACCAGAATGTCATAGCTGCGTTCCCCAAGATCAACAGTTAGCCGGGCAATGGTGTTTTTATCAGTCATATATCAGATTACTCGATTTAGGCGGCATTCAGTCAGCCTGAGCCAGGGAAGAGCAGTTTTTTTGCTCAGGTAAGAGGGCGCAGTAATCCTTAAGAGCAGCAAGGACCCGCTGCAGGGTAATCTCGGCAGATCCTTCAGCTGAATCCGTTGTGATTTCGGCTTCGGCATAAACCGGATAACGCTCATCAATCAGGCGGGCTAAAATTTCCTTGTGATTACCATTTTGCAAGAGCGGTCGATGATTCCGTCTTGAGGTCCGTTCGACCAGTACGTCCAGATCAGCGCGGAGCCAAAGGGAGATGCCTTGCTCTTTTATCGTTTCCCGGGTGATGGCATCCATAAAGGCGCCGCCACCGGTTGAGAGGATCTGAACTGGACCAGCCAAAAGGCGTTGAATGACTCTTCGCTCTCCATCCCGGAAGTACGCTTCCCCGTGCTCTTCAAAAATTTCAGCTATACTGCAGCCCGCAGCTTTTTCAATTTCGACGTCTGCGTCGACGAATGGAAGATCCAGTTCCTGTGCCAGTTTTTTACCGATGCAGGTTTTCCCTGCCCCCATCAAGCCAACGAGAACAACAGTTTTAGGGATGGAAAAGCTCCCGTTTGTGGACATAGTACTTAATTACCGAATGACATAATAAACCTTGGCCTAGCCTATCGAATTCATAGCGGTGAAACAAAAGGAAAAACACCGGATTGTACAGGAACAGAACTTTTCTCCGGTCTTTTGTCATGAGGGACGATGTCGCGAGGATCAATGACGCCATCATCAATAAATCTGGATCGGGGATTTTGTTTCGGAAATCGGAAAAATTGCACAGTGATTCGCCTGAAAATCAATAAGCATACAAGGCAGAGAGAATTGAACTCGGAACCTGGGGAGAGTGATAATGGCGAGAGGGCAACATGAAGGCCGGCGAGTGCTGGTAACAGCTGGCGCAGCAGGAATAGGCAAGGCAGCAGCGGAGGTTTTTTTGCGTGAGGGTGCCCGGGTTCATATCTGCGATATTGATCAGGCAGCGTTGAATGCTTTTGAGGGTGGTACCCGTTTGAGCAAGAGTTTGCTGGATGTAACAGATGAGGCAGCGGTGTCTGCATTGTTTGAAAAGGAAATCGCAGAGCTTGGCGGGCTCGATGTTCTTGTGAATAATGCGGGAATTGCCGGACCGGCTGGTGCACTCGAGACCCTGGATTATAGGGAATGGCAGCGCTGTGTTTCAGTGAATATAGATTCTCAGTTCCTGTTTTCCCGTGCTGCCATTCCGTTGATGAAGCAACAAGAAAGCGGCGCAATTATCAATCTTTCCTCGACCGCTGGTTTGTTCGGCTTTCCCATGCGCTCTCCCTATGCTGCTGCCAAGTGGGCTGTTATCGGCTTGACCAAGACAATGGCAATGGAGCTCGGCCCTTTCGGTATTCGTGTCAATGCCATTGCACCAGGGTCGGTGGCTGGACCACGGATGGATCGGGTGATTGACGCAACGGCAAAGGCACAGGGGGTCTTGCCAGAAGAGGTGCGACGAAACTTTGAAAGTCAGGTTTCTCTCCGAACCTTTGTCACAGCCAGCGATATTGCAAATATGATCAGCTTTGCCTGTTCCGAAGCAGGTGCCAGAATCAGCGGTCAGGTTCTGGCCGTGGATGGACATACAGAAAATCTGTCGAGCTAGTACGATATCCTGTTGTCAAAACAGCAAAATATCGTTTGACGGCCTTATTTTTCATCTTGGAGGCCAATAGGGATATCTGACTGTTTACAGATCAGGGGGGATGGCTCTAGACTGTCCCAATCTCGCCATACTCTCGTGTTAGGTCTGGAGAGTATAAACAGTTATCGTATCCACACAGATAGAGTGATTTTAACGCTCCATGAATAAAATTGGCCTGTTTTTGTTAATCCTTCTGCTCGGAGCTTTGCTCGCAGGAGGAATTTTTCTTTTGACCTGGGATATCCCAGCACCGTCAGCCCCGGTGGAAAAGGTCATTCCCAATGAACAGCTTGTAAAATAAGATGTGTAATAGCCCCACGAAGTCGTTGCTTCTAGGTTCTGTCCTGCTTTCCGGTCTTGGGGTGGGAACCGCTGCTTTTGCTCAAACCCAGCTTCTTGGCGAACAGCCGACGACGCTGGTGCCTTTAACGCAACCGACAGCGCCACAGCCAACTCTGGAAGAGTTAATCCCCAGCCAGGCAATTACCTCTGGCGGGGTGCAGATTGACAGCTTGGGCGGGCTTGACCTCGATACAATCGGGACGCTTGATCTTGGACAGGGTGGGTTTGGCTACGACATGTGGCGGCAAAGCTCGCTTCAGGATGTCTATGCACTTATTTCCAATATGCCAGCACAGTATTCCTCACGAACAGGACATTCCCTTGCGAGAAGATTACTGCTTTCAAGTGCCGGACGTCCTCTGGATGACAGGCCGCTGAAAAGCGAAGAAGGACTGCTTGCGCTCAGGCTGGAGAAACTGGCTGCAATGGGGGCGTATGCTGATCTGGACAATCTTCTGCAGAGAGTTCCTGCACGTTCCGATACTGAAGCCCAGGCTAAAATCCGTACAGACAGCCTGTTGATGGTCGGAAAACATGACGAAGCCTGTCAGGTGATTCAGGGAATGGCCGGGAGTGGTCAGGACAGTTACTGGACCCGGGCGATGGTGTTCTGTCATCTGTTGCGCGGGGCAACGGATCAGGCCTTGCTCGGGATTGACCTGCTGAGAGAAACAGGCACTGCTGAAGATCCATTGTTTCGTGAGCTTGCGTTGGCTGGTGCGGGTGTGGAAACCAAATTCAGCGGCAAAAGTGCAGGAATAGTGCAGTCGCTTCACTGGGCGATGTCGGAGTTGTCAAAATCTCTTCTCCCAGCCGAACTTGACGCTTTTCTCGATCCTGGTGTCCGCATCGCTCTTGCTTCTTCCCAACGCTATCCTGCTGATCGTCGCGTTGCTGCAGCGGAGGCTGCAACCTTGAACGGTGAGATGACGGCTGACCAGCTTGTCAATTTATACAGTGCCTATGAGTTTCCTGTCACTGAGTTGGATAGTGTTGTTTCGACCGAACTGACACGCGAAGGTACCCAGGCGCGTGCGCTCTTCCTTCAGGCTGCACAGTTGCAAACTGTTCCTGCTGCACGGGCCGAAATTATCAAGGCAGCCCTTGATCATGCGGAAAAAGATGGTTTGGGTTTGTTGATGTCACGGGTTATTTCTCATCTGGTTGAGGAAATTCCACCATCTGCGGATCTGGCATGGTTTGCCCTTCCGGCAGGAAAGACACTTTATGTCGCCGGAAATCGCACCAGGGGCGACGAGTGGTTGCTTCTGGCTCGTCAATATATGTTGAGTGAACCGACAGCTGCTGCAAGCCTGACCGGTCTTTGGCCTTATGCCCGGCTTTCGGGCCTGGAAGGCGGGGATCGCTATGGAACGCTGAAAGGCTGGGCATCTGCCCAGGGCGGGACGGGACCGGAGGTTCTGAACCAGCAACTGGTGCTTTTGCGCAGCTGTATGCAGGGACTGGGCGAGGACACACGGCTGAGTTGGAGCGAGTTGGCCTCACTGGAACTCTCTTCTCCGGGACTGGCACCTTCTGCTGCTTTGCTCTATGCCCTCAAAGACGCGCAGAATGGTAACCGCTTGGCGGAAGTCGTTTTGTTGAGTTTGATGATAATCGGCGAGGAAGGCCCCGGAGATACCCATAGTCTGGCGTTGGGGAGTGTTGTTGAGGCGCTTTATTCGGTCGGTCTACCCGATGATGCCCGGGCTCTGGCAATCGAAGCTGCAGCCCTGAGTGGTATCTAGCACGGTGACAGCAGGGACTGTCGTGTAATGGGCGCTTCTGCCGCGACTGATGCTTTTCTGGAAATGATGGCTGCGGAGCGCGGTGCCAGTCTCAACACGCTGCAGGCCTATGGCCGGGATCTGGAACGCTTTGGTGATTTCCTGCACAGAAAGGGTGATGCAGCAGACTCTTGTCAGCCCGATCTGATTCGGGACTATCTTGAAGATCTGCTTCTGGAAGGCCTGTCCGCCAGGACCCAGGCCAGGCACCTATCCTGTCTTAAACAGTATTTCCTGTTTTTGATGGGGGAAGGCCTTCGTGAGGATAACCCTGTTGCGGGAATCGATGCCCCCAAGACAGGGAAGGCTCTTCCCAAGATCCTTTCGATTGCAGATGTGGACGCCCTTCTGGTCAAGGCACGGGCCGGGCAAGGAAAAGAAGCGCAACGTTTGCTTGTGCTGGTCGAGTTGCTCTATGCAACAGGGATGCGGGTTAGTGAACTGGTTTCGCTGAAAGTTTCCCAGACCCAACGCGATCCCCGTATTCTGACGGTTCGGGGAAAGGGTAATAAGGAGCGGCTGGTTCCACTCAGTCCTGCTGCCCGGGAGGCTTTGGAAGAATATCTGTTACTCCGGCATACCTTTCTTTCAACAAAAGAGGCGCAACCTGGAAATGATCCGGGGTGGCTTTTCCCTTCTCGTGGAGCCAGCGGGTATTTGACCCGTCACCGTGTGGGGCAGCTATTGAAAGATTTGGCGGTGAGTAGTGGCGTGGATCCTGCCAAAATATCTCCGCATGTTTTGCGCCATGCTTTTGCAACGCACCTACTGGATAATGGCGCAGACCTGCGATCGGTCCAGAAGATGCTTGGTCATTCCGATATCTCGACAACCCAGATCTATACCCACGTATTACAAGAGCGTTTACAGCGTCTTGTTCAGGATCATCACCCGCTGTCATCCAAGCTGAGCAAGCCTTCCTGAACCTTTTCCATTCAGGTCGCTTCTGGAATGGCCGGGGTCTTGTCTGGAATATGTGAAACAGCGTCACGATACCTTGAACGGATCTTGCGGGAGAGGATAGTTGACAGATCGACGGACTCGGGACAAAGTTTATGCTGCATAGCACAATAAAGGGAATTTCCTCCTGCTGTCCTTGTTATTGCGGTCAGAGCATCAGGATATTCCTGTAAATAAAATGGCGTTCGACCATAATTCAGGCCTGGATCTGGCGCCAGAAAAACAAAAAACAAGGAGCGTCCCATGAGTTTTACCATTCCTGAAGAAGCAACACCGCGCCTCAATCGTAGTGAACTGGCTGTTCCTGGCAGCAACCCGGCTCTTTTTGAGAAAGCCGCGGCGTCCAATGCAGATGTGGTTTTTCTGGATCTTGAGGACGCGGTTGCGCCCGATGACAAAGAACAGGCCCGCAAGAATGTGATCGAGGCCATTAATGACATTGACTGGGGCCGTAAAACTCTTTCTGTCCGGATTAACGGCTTGGACACTCACTATATGTATCGTGATGTCGTGGATGTACTTGAGCAGGCAGGTGAGCGCCTCGACCTGATTATGATACCAAAAGTAGGCACGGCTTCGGATATCTATGCCATTGATATGCTTTGCACCCAGATCGAAGCGGCAAAGGGGCGCAAAAAGCGGATCGGTTTTGAAATGATTATCGAGACCGCACTGGGGATGCAGAATATCCACGAAATCGCAGCTGCTTCCAAACGAAACGAGAGCCTGCATTTTGGTGTGGCAGACTACGCCGCCTATACCAAGGCCCGGACCACCGGTATCGGCGGACCGAACCCGATGTATGGCGTGTTGACCGATGTTGATGGAGACAATCCGCGAGACTTCCATTGGGGTGATATGTGGCACTATGCTGTTGCCCGGATGGTCGTTGCAGCTCGTGCAAATGGATTACGCCCGATTGACGGGCCTTTTGGTGATTTCTCCGACCCCGAAGGTTTCAAGGCTCAGGCCTATCGTTCGGCTATTCTGGGTTGTGAAGGGAAATGGGCGATCCATCCAAGCCAGATTGATATGGCAAACGAGGTAAACGGGCCTTCCGAAGCGGAA
This sequence comes from Kiloniella laminariae, assembly GCF_027214005.1. Classification (GTDB taxonomy): domain Bacteria; phylum Pseudomonadota; class Alphaproteobacteria; order Kiloniellales; family Kiloniellaceae; genus Kiloniella; species Kiloniella laminariae_A. The sequence continues at coordinate 39,606 of NZ_JAPWGY010000006.1, read as the reverse complement.
ATTACCCGGGCCAAACGTATTCTGGCGGCGATGGAGCAGGCCCAGCGCGAAGGTAAAGGGGCCGTTTCACTTGATGGTCGTCTGATTGATATTGCCTCGATCCGCCAGGCGACTGTTATGGTCGACAAGGCAGCAGCTATCGCCGCTGCAGCGGGATAAGTGGCGGTCAGATATTGTTGAAAATGAAGGCAGTGGCTTTTGCAAGAGCCACTGCCTTTTCTATTTCGACCCAAACTGCAGTCTGACGTGAATCTGGCCTTTCACAGGTAGAGCTGTCACACTATATATATTGACTGAATTTCACTTTGTGATAGACAACGCTTCATGCAGAACTTTCTAGACTTTGAAAAACCTATCGCCGAACTCGCAGGTAAAATCGAAGGCCTCAGGCATCTCGATGACCAGAGTAGCGATGTTAATATTGCGGATGAAGTTTCCAAGCTGGAGGCAAAGGCTGACAAGCTGCTGCGCCAGACTTATGCGAAACTGAGTTCCTGGCAGAAAACACAGGTTGCCCGGCATCCGGATCGTCCCCATTGCAAAGACTATATCAGCCAGTTGATAGAAGATTTTACGCCTTTGGCGGGTGATCGGAATTTTGCTGAAGATTATGCAATTATTGGTGGACTGGGACGTTTTCGCGGTCATTCCGTTGTTGTGATCGGCCAGGAAAAAGGTGCAGACATGCACAGTCGGGTCAAACACAACTTTGGTATGGCCCGACCAGAAGGCTATCGTAAGGCCCAGCGTTTGATGGACATGGCAGATCGTTTTAATCTGCCGGTTATCACGCTTGTTGATACCGCGGGTGCCTATCCTGGTGTCGGTGCTGAGGAACGTGGCCAGTCAGAAGCCATTGCCCGGAGTATCGAGAAGTGCCTCGGTATCAAGGTGCCGTTGATTTCTGCCGTGATTGGTGAAGGTGGGTCAGGGGGCGCTATCGCACTGGCAACAGCCAACTCTGTGTTGATGCTGGAACATTCGATCTATTCGGTGATTTCTCCGGAAGGCTGTGCATCTATTCTCTGGCGCTCTGGCGATCAGGCCAAGGAAGCAGCCGAGGCTCTGAAGCTTACAGCGCAGGATCTCGAAAAGCTGGAAGTCATTGACGAAATTATTCCCGAGCCGCTCGGGGGGGCACATCGTGCCAAGCACACCTGTATCAAGGCCCTGGGTGATAGCATCGAGCGTCACCTCAAGGAACTGTTGAAGCTGAATGGCGCCGAGCTGCGCCAGAAGCGTCGTGAGAAATTCCTTGAGATGGGGCAGAAAGGCCTGTAGGGCGTTTCTACCGGATGAAGCTATTTAACAAAGGGCAGCAGGACGCTGCCCTTTGTCTTTGGTGGCTCAGAGGTCTGGTTAAACCCGGGCGATCTCAACGAAAGTGTCATTATAGCAGGCACCCTCCATAATATCTGCTTTGAGCTCGGAGGTGATCAGCGCATTGACCGTCTGGCCTGTTGAGCTTGTGGTGAGCCAGGTTCCTTTGGGAGAATAGAAAACACCGGGTTTGACCTTGTCGCTGACCTTTGCCACCAGAATGACTTCTCCCAGATCGTTTGAAATCCGGACAGTGTCACCACTACTGATTTTATGTTCCAGGGCATCAAGGGAGTGTATTTCAAGCTCTTCTGGACCGGACGATTCTGGATGGCCTCCAAAGGTGCTGTTGGTCCGCTTGCTGGATGAAGGTGTGATCAGGTTATAAGGATGGCGGGTCGGGACGGCTTCGTAACGTGGCAGCCCGTAACCGAATTTGTGCTCAAGCTCAGCAGAGAAAAATTCTATCTTTCCCGAGGTCGTTGCTGGAAACACATTCTTGCACATGACCAGCTCCTGATCGTTTGCCGAGGTCATCGGTAAGGAGCGATCAAGGGAAATATTACTGGGGTGTATGCCCTGCATTCGGGGGTCTTCAGGATCATAGGCCTCATCCATGAGGCTGAGATCATCTGTCTTGAACAAAGCATCATCAAAACCAAACCTTGCCGCGAGCCTTCGGAAAATTTCCGTGTTTGGCAAAGCTTCCCCGACGGGGGGGATAACGGCCTCGGCTCTCTGCAAATGGGTTTGTCCGTAGGCCGCGTAGATATCAGGGCATTCAAAATGGCTGGCGGCGGGCAGGATGATGTCGGCATAGGCCATACTGTCGTTCATTTCCAGATCACAGCCGACGATAAAGAGATCGTCGCGTTCCAGTGCCCGACGCATGCGGTTCTGATCCGGGTGGGTACAAACCGGATTGTGGTTATAGATAAACACTGCCTTGATTGGCGGGGCAAGACTGTCGTCTAGGATGTGTTTTGCGACATCAACGATGTTCAGCATCCTTGTTCCTTCGGGGGCAAGATCTGGCCGACGAAGTTTGTTTCCTGTGCCGGGAAAAGAAAGGCCCTGCTTGGCAATGACCCCGGCCCCCGGCCGACCGATGTTGCCGCTGAGCACCTGCAGTGCCATGGCAGCACGGATTGAAGAGCCGCCACTATGGCCGCGCTCTGCCCCGTTGCCAAAGGACAGTGCTACATTTTTTGCTTTGGTATAGTAGCCGAGGAATAGCTCGATCTCTTCCAGAGGTATCGCGCAGATTCTTGCCGCGTCTTCCAGCGAGTATTGCCGGGCAGATTTCAGGTACTGTTCAGCACCCGTGGTCCATTGCTGGATAAAATCGAGTGCGAGCGCATTTCTGCGTTCCAGTTCGGCAGCAAGCGCCAGGAAAAGTACGACATCGGTACCGGGTTTGATCTGCATATAGAGATCTGCCTGGTCGGCAATCTTTACTTTTTTGGGGTCAATAACGATAAGCCTGGCCCCATTGCGTCGGGCAGACTTGATCACCCGGGCGAGATGCAGATTCGAAACGGTCACATTGTTGCTGGCAACAATCACGAGGTCGGACTTGGCGGCCTGTTCTGGTTCCATCCCGGGGGCATTGCCAAAAAGGCTGGTATAGGCCATGCCCCGAACTGCCCCGCAAAGAGGGCCGCGATCAAGTTGGGTTGCCCCGAGCTTATGGAAAAATCGAAAATCCATGGAGCCACCGGCCAGCTGTCCGTGGGGGCCGGCATAGTTGAAGGGTAAAACCGATTCCGGGCCATGGTGGTCAATTGCCTGTTTCAGGCCTGAGTGAACCCGGTCAAGCGCTTCCGCCCAGCTGATCTGCTGGTACTGGAAAGAGCCACGGGGTCCCGTACGCAATAAAGGAGTGCGCAGGCGACGAGGTCCGTGGATAAAATCAGGGTAATAGCTTGAAACTTTCTTGCAGATTGCCCCTGCCGTGTAGGGATTGGCATGTGACCCGCGCACTTCCTTGATTGTGACACCATCAGTAACCACTGACAGGCTACAGGTGTCAGGGCAATCAAGAGGGCAAACACTGGGTTTGGTCTGAAGGTTCTGGTGGATGGACATCGAGAGCTCCTGCGCGGGCAATTTTTTTGCAACATTCTTGTTTTGAATGATCGAATTGTGATGTTTCACAACAAGTATAGCATAGAGCCAATTGGACCTGCTCCTAGGTCCGGTTACGGATATCGGATGGAGCCATTTGTTGTGAGTTCAGGGGTATCCAAAACGGCAAAGAGGGTTTGCGCCAAAGCCTGGGTCAAGTCAGGCCGTTGACCGCGATACTTTTCAACCAGAGAAACCGTCCGGGTTGCCACTGGTTTGCCAAAGGGGATTGCCAGAAGGTTACTTTCTGATCCAATTCCACTCTCGGGGATAATTGCTGCTCCAAGCCCCTTGGCCACCATTCGCTGGATCGCCTCGAGAGAATCAAGTTCCATAACTTCTCTCAGACTGGCCCCGCGACTGCGCAGGTTTTGTTCAATCACCTTTCCGACCCCGGTCAGATGATTGAAGCGGACAAAGGGGAGGTGATTGAGCAGATCAATATCACCATCTTCCCCTTGAGAAACCTTTTGGTTTTCTTCTGTGTTGCAGGCCACAACAACGAGTCTCTCCCGTCGAAGGACAGTGGCTTTCAGGGTTTCATCCAGTCGCTGGGCCTGGGTGATGATAATGCAGTCCAGCTTGCCGTTGAGCAATTCTCGGGTCAACTCAGTGCTCAGGCCACTTTCCAGACGGATCTGCAGCCGGGGATGATGCTGTCCCAACTGTGCGAGGGCTTCAGGCAAAAAAGAAGCTGTTGCACTGGGAATGGCACCGAGCCTGAGTAGACCGGAAAGGTCTTCTTCTCGAGAGCCTGCCTCTGACAAACTTTCATAAAGCGCCAGAATTTCCCGTGCTTTTGGCAGAAGGCGTTTCCCTGCCGGGCTGAGGTCCGGGGGGCGGCGACTGCGATCAAAAAGTTGAGATTGCAGTTCTTCTTCAAAGGCTTTCATCTGCATACTGATTGCAGAATGTGTGAGTCCCAGGCGTTCGGCAGCGGCTTGAAAGCTGCCCGCTTCTGCAATTGCCAGCAAAGTCCGCAGGTGCCGAATGCCCATGATTATCTCAACTACATCAAAAAAATTGAAGCAATATGTAATATTAATTCGTTTGATTTGAAGAAAGCAAGTGAAGGATACTGGAATACAGAAAAAGAAGATTAAGCGGGCATTTTACAAAGGGTAAGACGACCGCTCCAGACCTGTAGGAGTTTCTCTTATGCTTGCTGATTCTGACTCGATATCTAAGCCTTTGCTCTCGGCTAAAGCGACGAAAGCCTTTCAGGAGAAAGTTGCAGTTACTCCGGACAGCAATAAGAACGTCAGGGCAAGTCAGAAGGCCGCGGTTTCAGCTGCCAGTGGTCTGGAAAAACTTCGCCACCGGGCACGATCGCTGGCAGAAGAGGTTCTAGCCCCGCGTGCGGCATCCATAGATACGACCGAGATCTATCCCTGGGAAAACTGTTTTGCCCTCCGGGATAATGGTTTCATGGGAGTGACCATCCCAGAAGTTTATGGCGGTGGTGGTTATGGATATAAAGAAGCCGTTGTGGTGATCGAGGAGATAGCCAAGGCTTGTGGTGTGAGTGGTCGCATTGTTGTCGAAGCCAATATGGGCGCTGTCGGCGCTGTCATGGCTTATGGCAGCGAGAAGCAGAAGAGATTGGCTGCGGAGCTGGTGTTGTCAGGCGACAAGCCGGCGATCTGCATTACAGAGCCCGAGAGTGGCTCAGCAGCGACTGAGATGACAACCCGGGCTGACAGGGTCGGAAACAGCTATGTTATCAATGGCAAAAAACACTGGATAACCGGGGGCGGGGTGTCCCGCCTGCATCTGATCTTTGCCCGGGTTTATGAAAATGATGAACCCCAGGGGATCGCAGGGTTTCTGGTGGTACGTGGTGAACCGGGTGCTGAAGGTCTCTCTGTTGGTCGCCGCGAGCCGACAATGGGCTTGCGCGGAATTCCCGAAACTGAAATCCATTTTAAGGATCTGGTTGTTCCAGCAGAGATGATGTTGCAGCCGCCTTCAGGGTTGCACAAAGGTTTTGCCGACTTGATGATGGCCTATAATGGACAGCGGGTTGGTGCGGCAGCGGTTGCACTGGGTCTGGCAGCAGGCGCCTATGAGCAGGCGTTGACTTTTTCACAGCAGCGCGAGCAGTTTGGGCGTCCGATTTGTGAGTTCCAGGGGTTGCAATGGATGCTGGCGGATATGTCGGTTCAGATTTCTGCTGCGCGGGCTTTGATCAATGAAGCCGTGGCGGGTGATGGTTTCCCGGATAAGGTCAAGGCGGCCCAAGCCAAGCTGTTTACCTCTGAAATGGCCGTAAATGTTACCAATAATGCATTGCAGATGCATGGTGCGGCTGGGTATTCCCGACGTAACCCGGTGGAACGTATGGTCCGTGACGCCCGGATGTTTACCATCGGGGGAGGAACGGCACAGGTTCTCAGAAATGTGATTGCTTCGGAGCTGCTCGGGCGCAAATTTCCCCAGACAAGAGACGGTTATCTATCCTATTCTACTGACTGATTGTAACCTGTTTTTTTAAAGTCATGTGGTGCCGTGATATTTTCATCTCGCCACTGATCCTGCTCTCTGGTACTGCAATTTCTGAGCGCAGTATTTTGTGCCGTTTGCTTTGTCTTTTATTCGTTTTGGAAGTTGCATCATGAACCTTACTTCTGCTGATATTCTTGCCCGTCGTCTCTATGACGCGGGCTGCCGTCATGCTTTTGGTATTCCTGGCGGGGAAGTCCTGAGTGTCATGCATGCGCTGGATCACGCAGGGGTCAAGGTCGTCCTGACCAAGCATGAAAACGGGGCGGGCTTTATGGCTGAAGGCTGCTATCACCGTACGGGGGCTCCGGGCGTGTTGTTTGCGACACTGGGCCCGGGTATGGCCAATGCCTTTAACGTTATCGCCAATGCCTATCAGGATCGGGTGCCACTGGTCTTTCTGACGGGACGGGTCGATGACATTGATATTGCCGGATACACACATCAGGTTTTTGATCATGTGAAGGCGCTTGAACCCGTTGTGAAAGGAAGCTTTACCCTGATCGATGGAGCGGTGGACCGGGTTGTTGACAAGGCCCTGTCCCTCGCGCTGTCGGGGCGTCCGGGACCGGTCCATATTGATGTGCCGATCTCTCTGGCAGCAAAGGCGCAGGATACAGTCGGGAAAATCTGGCAGCCTGCCTATCTGCCTTCCGCTCCTGCGGAAAGTTCAGGCTTGGTTGAAATCCGGGATCGGCTCGCCACAGCCGAACGCCCACTTGCGGTGCTGGGGCTGGAGATTCTCAGCGAAGGCTGTGCCGCTGAAGTTCGTACCTTCTTGTTAAAACATGGAATTCCCTCAGTCGCGACCTATAAAGCCAAAGGTGTGGTTCCGGATGACCATCCTCTCAGTCTTGGCGGTGCGGGCTTGTCACCCAAAGCAGACAAAGAGGTTCTTCCTCTTCTGTCCCAGAGCGATTGCCTGCTGCTGATCGGATATGATCCAATCGAAATGCGACATGGCTGGCAGGACGTCTGGCAACCGGGAGAACAGTTTGTTGCTGAATTTACCCTCGAGCCAAACCTGCACGGGATGCATCGGGCCAACCATACTTTTGTTGGCTCACTGGCCCCGGCTTTGGCGGTACTTGATCAGGGTCTGTCCCGCAGCGGAGAGTGCTGGCCTGCTGGTGAGTTTGCACGGGCAAAAGAAGCCCTTGCCAAGGCTTTCCCATCCACGGAAGATTGGGGACCTGCGGCGATTGTTGATGAGGTGCGCAAGGCCCTGCCAGCGCACGGTATTGCGTCTGTTGATTCGGGTGCGCACCGTATTTTGCAAAGCCAGCAATGGGTTTGCCGGGAACCCCATACCCTGATCCAGTCCAGTGGACTTTGTACCATGGGCTGTGCTCTGCCTCTGGCTATGGGAGCCAAGGTAGCTTCGCCTGAGTTACCTGTCGTGGCCTTTACCGGTGATGCAGGACTGGAAATGATCCTGGGAGAGCTTTCGACACTCCGTGATCTGAAGTTGCCTGTGGTTGTCGTGGTGTTTGTTGACGCATCGCTTGCCCTGATCGAGCTCAAACAACGGGGGAGTGGACGAGGTAATCTTGCCGTTGATTTTGGCGGGACAGATTTTGCTGCCTTGGCTCGTGCGATGGGGGGACAAGGCATCGATGTGCGTAACCGGACCGAGATGGCAAGTGCACTGGACGGTGCTTTTGCGGGTGATCAATTCACCTTGATTGCAGCGCATATCGAAAGAGAAGCATACGATGGCAGGTTCTAGGGGCTGACCTCGTGCGGTTGAAATAACGCTGTTGTGCTGTATTGGTCCTTTGCAAGGCAAGGTGTACCGCTCAGGCTGTGAAGTGTTATTTCCCCGGCTTTTACATGCAAAATGTAAGAAGAGACCGTCTGGCTGTAGCTGTGATTACAGATACCGCTTTTCTCTCCTGCCAAAGTTGTTCCGTCATGGGAAGCCAGCATAGATTTTATGTCTTCAAGGTTTGTGGCCCCTGACAGGTGCTGTCCAGCCCATATGTAACGGCCAAGGCTGTTGCTGGAATTATTTTCAAGGCCGTTTTGAGGTCCGTGGAGATGCTGGTGATTTGTCCTGATGATAGGTGTGTGTCCGGAAAGGGTTCTGAGCTGGTCGTGACGTATCTCGGCAACGGCCAATCCGTTTGCATCGGCCAAAACAAGGTTGCCCCACCAGCTCGGGTGCTTTGCGATGTGGCGTTCCATTGCGGTTAAGGCCGAGGGGATGTCGCGCCCCTCATTGAGGGCGATTTCAACCAGAATGTCATAGTTACTGTTTTCCGGGCCTGTGTTCTGGACGTGTGCATCAGTAACCAGAAGGCCAAAGTGGTTTGCACCGATGGACAGGCCGGAATGAACATCCTTGACGCCTGGATCTTCCGAGAAGGTCTCGAGACCGGCAGCGCCCCAGAGATGCTGAGTATGAAGGATCTTGTCGTCATAGTGACTTCGACTGAAATCCTTGTTCTTGAACAGAAGATATTCAGTTGTCGAAAATCTGACCGCGCCGATTGTACACAAGATCACTCTCCGTCAGTTGTGCCGGTAAAGGCCCGGCTCCCGGTTCCTCTAAAACAAGAGCCCGTTTTTTGCGTATGAGATTATTGGAATACATCGAATTGTCATAAAAAGAAAAGGACGGCAAATGCCGTCCTGTCCCTAATCCTCAAAAAATTAAGCTGCGTTCGCTAAGTTTTCTAGCTCAATTTTCCATGGCAGTGTTTGTACTTTGAACCGGAACCGCAAGGGCAGAGTGAGTTCCTGCTGACTTTCCCCCAGGTTGAAGGATCTGCAGGGTCAACTTCTTTGGCCGTCTGGGGCTGGGTCTTGGAAATACTGTCCGGTGCTGGCCGGGATTCGTGCATTTCCTGCGCCTTGCGCGGGACCTCAGCCTGATTTGGCTGCTGCAGTTCGAAACGATGAATAAGCATCGTCAGTTCATCTCTGACGGCATCGAGCATGGCTTCAAACATCTCGAATGCTTCACGTTTGTATTCATCTAGGGGATTGCGCTGACCATAAGCCCGCAAGCCAACGGCCTGCTTGAGATGGTCAAGCGAGAGAAGGTGGTCTTTCCACTGTTTATCGAGAACCATCAACAGGATCTGCTTTTCCAGAGACCTCATGACTTCCGGACCATAGTTGGCTGTTTTTGCAGCCATCTTCTGATCACTGGCCTGTAAAATCCGCTGCAGGATTTCCTGATCGGCAATGCCGTCTTCTGCTGCCCAGTCTTTTATAGGCAGGTTCATGGCAACAAGACGCATGCATTCCTCGTGCAAGCTCTTGATTTCCCACTGTTCGGCATAGGCGTTGGCCGGAATACAGCGGGTAACAAGGTCTTCAAGAACCTCGTGGCGCATGGCACTGACAGTGTCTTTTACATCTGCAGCAGACATCACTTCCTTGCGCTGTTCGTAGATAACCTTGCGCTGGTCGTTCATCACATCGTCGAACTTGAGCAGGTTTTTACGTATTTCGAAGTTCCGGGCTTCAACTTTCTTCTGGGCTTTTTCCAGCGCTTTGTTCACCCAGGGATGGATAATCGCTTCACCGTCTTCCAGTCCGAGCTTCTGCAGCATGGAGTCCATACGATCAGAACCGAAAATGCGCATCAGGTCATCTTGAAGGCTCAGGAAAAATTTGGAAGCACCAGGATCTGACTGGCGACCTGAGCGTCCGCGGAGCTGGTTATCAATCCGGCGACTTTCATGGCGTTCGCTCCCGATCATGAAAAGACCGCCAGCTTCTTTGACCAGTTTTTTATTCTCGGCAACTTCGGCAATGATTGCTTCAATCTTTGCCTGGCGTTTGGCTTCGTCTTCAATGCCGGCAGTTTCCTGCTCGATACGCATTTCCTCGTTACCGCCAAGTTTGATATCGGTTCCACGCCCGGCCATGTTGGTCGCAATTGTTACCGCACCGGGAGAACCCGCCTGGGCGATGATCATCGCTTCCTGCTCGTGGTATCTGGCGTTCAGAACCTTGTGCGGGATTTTTTCTTTTTTCAGCAACTCGGCAAGATACTCGGATTTTTCAATCGAGACTGTTCCAACCAGTGTCGGCTGCTTTCTTGCGTAGCATTCTTTGATCTGTTGGATGATCGCATTATCCCGCTCGCGTTCTGTCCGGTAGACCTCGTCGTCGTGGTCGATACGGATACAGGGCAGGTTGGTTGTCATGGAAATGACATCAAGGTTATAGATCGAGGAAAATTCCTCGGCTTCTGTCATTGCCGTTCCCGTCATCCCGGCTAGTTTTGGATAAAGGCGGAAATAGTTCTGGAAAGTAATGGACGCGAGCGTCTGGTTTTCCTGCTGTACGTGTGCACCTTCCTTGGCTTCAAGAGCCTGATGCAGGCCTTCGGAGAAACGGCGGCCTTCCATCATACGACCGGTGAATTCGTCAATGATGACAACCTTGTTGTCCTTGACGATGTAATCCTTGTCGCGCTGGAACAGTTTGTGGGCACGTAAAGCCTGGTTGATATGGTGCAGGGAACTGACGTTCTCGATTTCGTAGAGCGCGCCTTTCATGACGCCAGCTTCATTCAGCTTTTCTTCAACGAATTCGACACCCTCATCTGTGAGCGTGACCGAGCGGGATTTTTCATCCACTTCATAATGCTCTTCGCTGAGCAGCGGGATGAACTTGTCAATTGTGAGATAGCTTTCGGACGAATCTTCTGCAGGTCCAGAAATAATCAGCGGGGTTCTGGCTTCATCAATCAGGATCGAGTCAACCTCGTCGACAATCGCATAGTTGAAGTTGCGCTGAACCATCTGTTCTATCTGGAACTTCATGTTATCGCGCAGATAATCAAAACCCAGTTCATTGTTGGTCGCATAGGTAATGTCACAGGCATAAGCCGCCCTGCGCTGGTCTTCGTCCAGCCCTGGATGAACACAGCCCACAGTCATACCAAGATAGCGATAGATCTCGCCCATCCACTCTGCGTCACGTTTGGCCAGATAATCGTTCACGGTAACAACGTGAACACCCTTGCCCTCAATGGCATTGAGATAGACCGGCAGAGTCGCAACAAGGGTTTTACCTTCCCCTGTTGCCATCTCGCTGATCATCCCCCTGTGAAGGACAATGCCGCCCATCATCTGTACGTCAAAATGCCGCAGGCCCAGAGTACGTCGGGAAGCTTCCCGGACAGTTGCAAAGGCTTCTGGCAGAACGCTATCCAGGCTTTCTCCCTGCTGCAGTCTGTCGCGCAGTTTGCCCGTCTGGGCTTTCAGGTCATCGTCAGAGAGAGCTTCGAGAGTGGGCTCGAATTCATTGATGGACTGAACAATTGTGTTAAGGCCTTTTAGATAACGGTCGTTGGCGGTGCCAAACAGCCGCTTCACAAGCGCGCCGAGCATAGAGAACCCCTTGCGAGATAACGCAGTTCGAGAATTGGATAGTAAAAGTCAGAATGAGACATAGGCTTCACGTTGCTTGATGTCAATGTGAAGCTGGTTTTACTCATCGCCTTCTCCCTCTAAAGGCGACCGGGGTTAAAAGGTGACCAGGGTGAAGACGCTTGGGGTTGAAGCACAGGGGCAAGGCGGTTGAAGGATCTTGAAGTGGAAATCTGGTTGAGATAGTTGCTTTTGGTTGCAGGTACTTTGGTGTAGTAAGAGAAAACTTAATCGTTCATGCCTCATTCGGAGCTGTTGCTTTGCCTCGTCGTCACAAGCTGTTTATGGCCACGGCCATGGTTTCTTTCATGTCAGTTCTGCACCCCGCCTTTGCCGAGCTTGAAAAAAAAGAACAATGGCAAATAGATCAGCAAAAATCCGGAGAGAATTTGTTGAAATTTCTTTTTGGAGATGATGAGGACGCGGAAGAAAAAGAGGAGGACCCAGCGGCCCTGCCAGCTGATACTTCCACCGAAATCCCTGTTGAAGACAAGAGCGAACAGCTGCCTGTACCAGAGAATAATTCTACTCCTGTGACTTCCCAGCCTGTGCCTAAGGCTGCTCCGGGCACCCTAGGGAAACCAACGCTTGCCCCGTCAACAATCGTGCCTTCAGCGCCGATTGTGCAAGAAAAACTGGAATCCCCGAATGCAGCGACCGGAAAGGCCCGTGAAGGGTTGGTACCGCCGCCGGGATTTAACAAATCCACCGGGCCAGATGTGAAACCTGAGACAAGTGGTGCAGTTGAAACACAAAATTCACCCCAGCCAAAAGCCCAGCCAAAACCTCCGGTGACACAACAAAAAAACGATATTGAAGCCGAACTGGCACGTCTGTCAGAAGAAAGCCCTGTTGTTGCTGTTGTCGAGGGGGATGAGATCTATTGGGAGGATATTATCCAGGATGCGCGCAAGCTGCCGGAGCAATATCAAGGACAACTGGAAGCGATGTTGCCCATTCTGATCGACCGTGCCATCGATCTGAAGCTTCTCTCACAAGCTGGGCGGGATGCGGATGTGGATGAGGAGGATCTGGTACAGCGCCGCTTAAAGCAGGCAGAGGACCGGATTATCCGCGATGCTTTTCTTGATCGTAAACTCGAAGAACTTATCACCGAGGACATGCTGAAACAGCGCTATTCAGAATTGTTGCTGGAGAATGTCACCAATGCTGAAATCAGGGCGAGCCATATCCTGGTGGAAACCCGGAATGAGGCGCTTGCCTTGATTATTGCGCTGGATAACGGAGCAGATTTTCCTCTTCTGGCGAAAAAATTCTCCCAGGGGCCGTCCGCTGAAAAAGGGGGGGACCTTGGCTGGTTCCGCCAAAAGGACATGGATCCGGAATTCGCGACCGCTGCTTTTGGACTGAGTACGGGCGAGTTTACCCGCTCCCCTGTTGCCACCGAATTTGGCTGGCATGTTATCCGGCTCGAGGAAAAGCGGGAAGTTCAGCAACCGGCGTTTGAAGATATGAAGGAAGAGATTCGCGGAGAAGTCAGCCGGGACCTGATCAAGAAGATGGTGCGGGATCTTCGAAAGGATGCAGATATTTCTGTTTTCCCTTCGCAGTAGATAAATTAGTGTAATTTGCCTTTATCTGGTCACAGTGCTGATATTAGCTGCTGACCGAAATTTGGGACTGGCCCACAGGCTGGCCAGCACCTGTATCAATCACAAGGAGTTCTTTCTAAGATGTCTGCGAAACAGATATTGTTCCCAATCATTGGTGGCGTAGCATTGCTCGGTGCGGCTTATGCCGGTTATTCATACGGCGCTCACGGCGACAGCTGGTCCTCAATGTTCTCAGGAACTCCTGCGGAAACTGTCTCGGCAGATGATCCCTTGATGGCGCGGGTTGGCGAGATGGAAATCCGTCGTTCTGAAGTTCTGAAGTTTGCCGAAAGCATTCCAAATATTCCACAGGCACAGATCGAGATGATTCTGCCTGAGCTTCTGGATCAGGTGATTGATCTGAAGCTGATTACAAAAGAAGCAGAGGCTTCCAATCTTGCCCGAGATCCAGAGGTTCTGAAACGCCTCTCCGAAGTCAAGGAACGGGTTCTGGTCCAGACCTATCTGGATCGTGCCCTCAAGGCCGAGGTTTCTGATGAAGCCGTCGAACAGGCCTATCAGGATTATCTTGTGGCCAACCCGCCAGTAAAGGAAGTTTCCGCCAGGCATATTCTGGTTGAAGACGAGGAAACAGCAAAAGGCCTGATCAAGGAACTGGACGAAGGTGCTGATTTTGCCGAGCTTGCAACGCAAAAATCCACTGGACCAAGCGGTCCGACCGGTGGAGATCTGGGCTTCTTCCGTAAAGAACAGATGGTTGGCCCTTTTGCTGAAGCCGCGTTTACGATGAAACCGGGCGAGCACAGTTCAACACCGGTTCAGACCCAGTTTGGCTGGCATGTGATCAAAGTTGAGGCCGAGCGTGATTCTGAACAACCGACAGCTGAACAGCTCGACGGACAACTGCGTTCGGAACTTTCGCAAAAAGCTTACGAGACTATTGTCTCCAACCTCAAAAGTGGGGTAGAGATCGAGATTATCGGAGCTGAAGCTGAAGAGAGCGCACCGGTTGATGCCGAAGAAGCGCCCGTTAATGAGGAAGCCCCGGCAGACGCCGAAGCTCCTGTAAGCGAATAAAGAGAGAGCCCGGGTTGTTCCCGGGCTTTTTTTTGCCAAACCTTTTGTTCAATGTGAGGATGGTTTCATGGGACTTAAATTATCACCGCTCGCACCCGCAGCTTTTCCGGTTATGCCTGTTGTCGATGGGGTTCGTCTTGCCACGCGTGCCTGTGGCATCAAGTATCCTGGTCGGACAGATGTCCTGATGATGGTCTTTGACGAAGGTACCACGATTGGTGGTGTCCTTACCCGTTCTCTCACTTGTTCAGCAGCAATCGACTGTTGCAAAAAGCACTTGCGATCCGGGCAGGCCAGAGCCGTGATCGTAAATTCTGGCAATTCAAATGCCTTTACCGGGCGTGTTGGCGAGGAGTCCGTGGCCCGGACTGTTGAGGCAACGGCAGCGGAGTTGGGATGCCGTCCCGAGGAAATTTTTGTCGCCTCTACGGGGGTAATCGGAGAACCTTTACCCGACCAGCGCATTACTTCTGCCCTTGGTGCCCTCAAGGCTGATCTGGATGGAGATGCCTGGGAAGCGGCTGCTCGGGCCATTATGACGACGGATACCTTTGCCAAGGGCGCGGTGCGTTCAGCCAAGATTGATGGAAAGACTGTTACCATTAACGGTATAGCCAAAGGGTCCGGAATGATTGCGCCTGATATGGCGACGATGTTGAGTTTTGTTGCAACGGATGCTGCTATTCCTGCGGCTGTGTTGCAGACTCTTATCTCACGGGGAGCCGATCAGTCGTTTAACGCTATAACAGTGGATAGTGATACCTCTACCAGCGACACCTTGCTGTTTTGCGCAACGGGTAAAGTTGATAACGAGCTTTATCTGAATGCAGATGCACCAGAACTGGCTGATTTTGTTTCTGCCCTGAATGATCTGTTACAGGATCTGGCTCATCAGATTGTACGGGATGGGGAGGGGGCAACCAAATTTGTAACTGTTGCTGTCACCGGTGCCGAGAGTGATCTGGCCGCCCGTCGGATTGGGTTGACCATTGCAAACTCTCCTTTGGTGAAAACGGCGATTGCTGGTGAAGACGCAAACTGGGGACGTGTTGTTGCGGCGGTTGGTAAATCAGGCGAGCGGGCCGACCGGGACAAGCTTTCCATTGCTATGGGCGGTGTGACCATTGCCCGGGATGGCCAGAGAGTTGAAGGGTTTGACGAGACACCTGTTGCCGCGCATATGAAGGGGCAGGAGATCGATATTACGGTTGATGTTGGAGTTGGGCAGGGGCGTGCGACGGTCTGGACCTGTGATCTGACCCACGGTTATATCGATATCAATGCAGACTATCGTAGCTAGGGATGGTCAGATGACCATTCAACAGGATGAAATGGGGTGCTGGGCTGCCGAAGCCCGGCAGGCCAGTGCCAAGCCGATTGTTCTGGTGGCTGCGGCGGCTTTGATTGATGCTGATGGACGGGTTTTGCTTGCTCAACGTCCGGAAGGAAAATCCATGGCGGGGCTGTGGGAATTTCCCGGGGGCAAGGTTGATCCAGGTGAAACGCCGGAACAGGCGCTGGTGCGCGAGCTAAAAGAGGAACTGGGTATTGATACAAGATCCAGTTGTCTTGCTCCGATTGCCTTTGCTTCTCATAGCTATGATGATTTTCATCTTCTTATGCCCCTGTTTGTCTGCCGTATCTGGCAGGGGCAGGTGGTGCCGCAGGAAGGGCAACAGGTGACCTGGGTACGCCCGGTTCGTCTCCGGGATTATCCGATGCCTGCTGCTGATGAACCCCTTGTAGCATTGTTACGTGATTTACTGTAAAATCCACGAAGAATGACTTACAGGCTAGATGACTCCAAACTTATGGGGGTGCTTATACAAGGGGGTGCTTTCCGATATGATGATCTGGAAAGCGGAGAATAGATGTCTACACTGGTGAACAAAAACGTGTCTCTTGAAGGACGCCGGACTTCTGTTCGGATGGAGCCGGAAATGTGGGAGGCGCTGTTCGAAATCTGTGTGCGTGAAAATCGTCCTTTGGGTGAGATCTGTACGCTGGTCGATGAAGCAAGAGACGGTGCGTCGTTCACGACAGCGATCCGGGTTTTTATCCTGATATATTTCAAGAATGCCTCGACCTATCCCGGTGATTCGCTTGGTGACTTCTTTACCCTGACCAGCGAGACAGTCTGAAACAGCTTTAGCTTTTCTCACCGGGTGTGAGGAAATCAGCGAGACTGGCTGTTGCACTTCCGGGGCGTAATGGTTTTTGTTGCGAGTCGTGAGGTGCCCAGCCCGCCAGATAGATAATATCAAAGGTGACCATGATCCGCCCCTCATCATCCAGAAATTTATCCTGATATATTTCGGCAGCTCTCAGGAGAGTTTCTCTGCGGGTGAAATTTTTACGGCGGTTGTGGACAGCATTGGTCTCGCCCATTCCGCGCAGTTCTTTCATCAGATCAAAAGCTGAAGCATAACTGACTTCTATACGATCAAAATCCGCAACAGGCAGGGCGAAACCTGCCCGCTGTAACAGGGCGCCTGCATCCCGGACATCGATAAGAGGAGAAACGCGTGGGCTCACCCCTCCCTCAACTTCCATTTCTGCTTCCATCAGGGCACTGCGCAATTCCTTCAGACTTTCCCCGCCGATCATGGCCGCGAGAAAAAGCCCGTCGGGCTTAAGGCATCTGTTAATCTGGACAAAAGTCCCAGGCAGGTCATTCACCCAATGCAGGCAGAGATTGCTGATCACAAGATCAAAACTGTTTGCCTCTACGGGGAGGAGTTCCTCATGGATCAGGTTTGTTTCGCCCGCAGTTTCTTTGTTCGCACTGTATTCCAGAGCAGAAAAATCTTTGATGTCTCCGCGAGAACCAAGAGTCCGTACCAGCAGTTCATGCTGTGAACCAAGATCGAGAGCTTTGGGGAATGTGCGAGTGATATCCAGAAGCCGGTCACCGAGGCGATCAGCGACTTCCTGCAGGAGAAAGTCATGATTATCCAGGTTTCCAGATGCCCGATTACGATGGAGGTCAACGGATTTTCGATCAAAAATATAGATATCAGCCGTCACAGGGTGGTCCCATTTTATGTGATTCACAAGCAGAACAGCTGTGGCGCCGGTTCTTTAGCTGGTTATAACAGATTGCCTTTCGATGACCATCCCCTGTTATCAGATCCCTGACCATTCACCGAACAGGGAAGTATCCTGTCGTCATCAACGTCTCTTTTCCCAGCATGATGGGCCTGTGCGAGGAACAGAAAGGAAGGAGGCTTTCAGAAAAAGGAAAGTTCCGCTAGCGTCTAGGGGATAATTGGGCTTAGGGCGATTTGAATGCTCGCGGGAATTTGGCACAACCTTGTTGACTATCTGCTGCCACCAGTCTGTGGCAGCTGTGGAGAAGCTGTGCAGGGTAATCAGGGGGTCTGTGCTGATTGCTGGGGGCAGTTGACGTTCCTGGGCGATCCTTGTTGCCAGTGTTGTGGCTATCCTTTTGAACTGTCGCCTGGCAAGGATGCCTTATGTGGAGATTGTCAGGGTCGTCCCAAGGCCTTTGACTGTTGCCGTGCCGCACTTTCCTATGATGCGTACAGCAAAGATATGATTATCGGCTACAAACATGCGGACAGGACGCATCTGACAGCGGTTTTTGCGCAATGGATGTCCGGCGCGGGGCGAGAACTCTGGAGCAGTGTTGATGTTCTGGTTCCGGTGCCGTTGCATCCCCGGCGTCTTTTGGCCCGCCGATATAATCAGTCGGCTTTGCTGGCCAAAGCTCTTGCCCGGCAGCATGGCAAGGCCTTTGCCCCTGATTTGTTGTTGCGCCGGAAAAATACCGTCTCACAGGGACAGCTGTCGAGTAACGGGCGCTGGAGAAACGTTGCCGGGGCTTTCGATGCAAATCCAGCTCGAAAGGTTGGTCTTGAAGGGCAAAATATTCTTCTGATTGATGATGTCTACACAACAGGTGCGACACTGGATGCCTGTAGCAAAGTCCTTCGGAAAGCGGGGGCCGGTTCTGTTCGGGCGCTTGTCCTTGCCCGTGTTTTGCGAGAAGGCTGAAATATCACAGCTATAAAAAAACCGTGATTAGCTCTGTACTTTTGCGGAGCAGGCTCTACATATTCTCAAGGAAAGAGGTTCCGTTCGACAAGGGAACCAGGTGATATTGAAAGAGGACTGCCCTGATGGCTGAGGTTGTGATCTATACAAGCATGTTGTGCCCCTATTGTGTACGGGCCAAGAAGCTGCTTCAAAGCAAGGGCATCAGCTTTGAAGAAATTGATGTCATGATGGAACCCCGGCGCAAGCCGGAAATGGTAGAGAGAGCCGGTGGACGCACTTCTGTTCCTCAGATCTTTATCAACGAAGAGCACATCGGCGGCTGTGATGATCTTATGGCACTTGAAGCTACGGGCGGTCTTGATGCCAAACTGGAAACGCGGAAAGCATCATGAGTCATTTTCGAGCAGCCTGTGTTCAGTTGACAGCGGATCGTGAGGATGAGGTTTCTCTGGTGCAGGCAAGCGCGTTGATTCGCGAGGCACATGCCCAGGGTGCTGAATATGTCCAGACACCTGAATGCACCACGATGATGGAACCAGACAAAAAACGTCTGCTCGCCAAGGCTCTGCCAGAAGAAAAACATCCTTCCGTCAAGGCTTTTTCGGCGCTGGCGAAGGAATTGGGTATCTGGTTGCATATTGGTTCCCTGATCGTTGGAACAGAAGAAAAGCGTGCGGCAAACCGGGCGTATTTATTTGACCCGACAGGGGCAATAAAAGCGCGATATGAAAAAATTCATATGTTTGATGTGGATATCCCCGATGGGCAGACCTATCGGGAATCTGCAACCTTCAGGCCTGGAGAAAAGGCAGGAATGGCTGATTTGCCCTGGGGAAAACTGGGCATGGCAATCTGTTATGATTTGCGCTTTCCCTATCTGTTTCGGGCGCAGGCCAAGGCGGGGGCTTCTATCCTGACAGCGCCGGCTGCCTTTACCAAATTTACCGGGGCTGCTCACTGGCATACGCTTTTAAAGGCACGCGCAATCGAGAACGGCTGTTTTGTGATCGCAGCAGCACAGTGTGGTGTTCATGCCGAGGGACGCGAGACCTATGGTCACTCGCTGATCATTGCTCCTTGGGGAGAAGTTCTGGCGGATGCGGGAAGTGCTCCGGGGGTGATCGTCGCCGATATTGATCTTGCGCGGGTTGCCCAAGCGCGTACCATGGTTCCCTCGATCGAGCATGACCGAGAGTTTTCTATCTGACCATTTGGCAGATGTATTGGATGCATTTTGAAAAAGCCGGGAGCGACGGGGGAAATCTCCAGAGCTTTGCGGCTTTTTTTTATGCTCCGGGTTTTACAGCACAGATTCTCTGGACAACTGCCGGGGTGGGACTGCCGAGGATTTCTTCTTCATATGCCTTGATCGTCAGGCTGTCCCGGAAGCTTTCGAGGAGCTCTTGTGAGCGCAAAAGAAAGTCGGGATTGTTCGGACGTCCGAATTTTTCATTACCGAGCATGAAGGTTTCATAGATGAGGACGCCCCCGGGCTCAAGTAGACCTGCAAGAAGGGGGAGCAG
The DNA here is from genome assembly GCF_027214005.1 of Kiloniella laminariae. Taxonomy (GTDB): domain Bacteria; phylum Pseudomonadota; class Alphaproteobacteria; order Kiloniellales; family Kiloniellaceae; genus Kiloniella; species Kiloniella laminariae_A. Next base: position 20,070 of record NZ_JAPWGY010000006.1, on the reverse strand, counting down.
GGGGCGGTGCAGGTAATTGGTGACGATTACACCACCAAATTTTCTTCCGGAGAGGGGAAAAGGCGAGCCGTCTTCCAGATCGGACTGGATGACTTCGACTCCGGGGAAATCCCTGATATCTGCGAGGTTTTCTGTGTTCTTGTCCAGAGCCGTGATATAATGTCCGTTCATTAAGAAGAGACGGGCATGTCGACCAGAGCCACAAGCCAGATCAAGTACGGTTGAGTCTTTCTTGATACAGGGTGCAAAGCGGAGCACCCAGGGGGAGGGATCAGTCATAGATTGTCGCCAGTAGCCGTGCTCGTGGAAGTTATGAAGCGGGGTATCCTGCGGGGCAGGATAAGGCAACTTTGCCAAGATAGAAATAAACAACCGGATGGGGGGACGTCGCTCGCCTGATCCGAGATAGCTTGACCATTGAGAAGCACTGCGGCAATAACCATCTATGGAGTGTGTGTGTTGGTGTGTTTAAAGCGGGACGGACATGATTCTTTTTGATCTGAAATGTGAGAACAATCACGTTTTTGAAGCCTGGTTTAAGGATAGCGCGGCCTTTCGCAGCCAGTCGGATCTCGGCGTTATCTCTTGCCCAAACTGTGCTTCCACGGCCGTTTCAAAGGCCTTGATGGCGCCGAATGTCAGCCTGGCGAAGAGTGAGAAAAAGACAAAATCCTATGATGATCTTGCCAAAGTCCAAAAATTTTTGGCTCAGGCCCAGAAGGTCGTCGAGGACAATTTTGACTATGTGGGCAAGGACTTTGCCAAAGAAGCCCGGAAAATTCACTATGGGGAATCAGATAAAACGAACATCTATGGCGAAGCCAGTGAGGTGGATGCCAAGGAATTAAAGGAAGAAGGTGTGGCCTTTGCACAGATTCCCTGGAAACCCAAAGCCGACGCCTGAGATTCAGATGTTTCCAACCTGTTGCACCCCGCCGGTACGAGACGAAGATCGGCTTTATAGCGGTTTTTCAGCAACCAGCATGTAATTGACATCAAGATCTTTTGCGTCCTGGAACCATTTGTCCTGAAGCGGGTTATAAACCACACCCATAATGTCCTGGGTTGCAAGGCCGTTTCGCCGCAATAGGTCTACAAACTCGGATGGTCGCAGGAATTTGTTCCATTCGTGGGTGCCCCGGGGAACCCAGCGCAAGAGGTATTCTGCACCAACAATTGCAAGCAGATAAGATTTGGTTGTCCGGTTCAGGGTCGAACCGAACATGACCCCGCCAGGCTTGACCAGCGTGGCGCAGGAGTTGGAGTAGGCTTCGACATCAGCGACATGCTCAATAACTTCCATATTGATGACGGCATCAAATTGGGCGCCGGTCTCCACCAGATCCTCGGCTGTCATATGGCGATAGTCCATGACAAGTCCGGTCTCTTCGGCATGAAGCCGGGCAATTTCTATATTCCGGTGGGAGGCATCAATGCTGGTTACCTTTGCTCCTAAACGCGTGAGCGGTTCCGAGAGCAACCCCCCTCCGCAGCCGATGTCGAGGATGGTGAGGCCTTCCAGCGGAAAACGCCGGGTAATATCTCTATTGTGCCGTTTGGCGAGATGATCGCGGATGTAACAGATGCGTACCGGGTTCAACTGGTGAAGTGGCTTGAACTTGCCCAAGGGATCCCACCACTCCTCGGCCATGGCGGCAAATTTGGAGATTTCCTGCGGATCTACCGTAATGCCTGCGGCATCATCCTGCAGTGGTGACTCCTGAGTGGTTTCGATCTTTTTTGCCATGGTCATGCTTTTGCTCGGGACTTCGTTCTGTCGTGTGGGTTTCTTGGTACATTATGCAGTCGTGACAGGTAGGTGACTAAAGTTAAAATCTACAGCATTCTTGCTGTAAATGTCGTGGTTTTTCCTTTGCCTACTCTTGCCTCGTCGCGCCGTGCAGAGTATGGATATGTCCACCCGAGAGAGCAACCGTCTGCAGAGGGTTTTTCTCGCACGGGAAACTGATTTTAGTATTTCCATACAGGATGGGTCCTGATGTCCCGAGTCGTAATGAAATTCGGTGGAACCTCGGTCGCGGATCTTGATCGAATCCGTAACGCAGCTCAACGCGTGAAGAAAGAGGTTGATGCCGGCAACGAAGTCGCCGTTGTTGTATCTGCCATGGCAGGTGTTACCAACCAGCTGGTTGACTATGTCCAGAAAGCGGGATCGCTTTATGATCTGCGTGAATATGATTCTGTTGTCGCTTCGGGGGAGCAGGTAACCTCCGGTCTATTGGCGATTGTCTTGCAGGAGATGGGGATTAACGCTCGTTCCTGGTTGGGATGGCAGGCACGTATCATCACAAACGGTGCGCATGGTAGTGCCCGGATCGAACGCATTGAAGTTGATGAAATTATTCGTCGCTTTGGTGAAGGTCAGGTCGCGGTCTTTGCCGGTTTCCAGGGGGTTGGTCCAGATGGCCGGATTTCCACGCTGGGGCGCGGGGGGTCCGATACTTCTGCTGTTGCCATCGCCGCGGCCCTGAAGGCTGATCGCTGCGATATCTATACCGATGTGGATGGAATTTATACGACAGATCCCAGAATTGTCGCCAAAGCACGTAAGATGGACAAGATCACTTACGAGGAGATGCTTGAGCTGGCTTCTCAGGGGGCGAAGGTTTTACAGACCCGGTCTGTCGAAATGGCCATGAAACACGGCGTTCGGGTACAGGTTCTTTCCAGCTTCGAAGATAAGCCGGGAACTCTAGTTGTTGATGAGGATGAGATTGTGGAACAGGCAATTGTAAGCGGTATCGCCTATAACCGTGATGAAGCTAAGGTCACTCTGCGTAAAGTAACGGACACTCCCGGTGTTGCGGCCAGTATCTTTGGCCCCCTTACCGAGGCCGCGATCAATGTTGATATGATCGTGCAGAATATTTCAGCTGATAAAAAAACCACGGATATGACTTTCACTGTCTCCAAGGCAGAACTGAAGCGCGCGATCCAGGTTTTGGAAAACAATGCTGGTCTGAAATACGAAAGTCTTGATTCTGACCCGTCCGTTGCCAAGATTTCAGTTATCGGTGTTGGTATGCGTTCACATGCAGGTGTTGCGCAGAAAATGTTTTCGGCCCTGGCTGAGAAGGGGATTAACATCGAGGTTATCTCGACATCAGAGATCAAGATCTCGGTCCTTGTCGCTGAAGAATATACAGAACTGGCAGTTCGCAGCCTGCATACAGCCTATGGACTGGATGCTGAAGACTGATACCGCGAACCTCAGAGCTCTACCATAAGACTTGACCGGAATATTTCCGGACTGGCCGGGGAAGGGATCTGAGGTTGCCTAATCACTAAGAAGCACCGAAAGCGTCGTATTGTCAGGTCAGAAACAGGGCATCAAGGAAAGCGGGTCTTATGAGTGGTAAAGACGTAAAAACTTCAGCGTGGAGCGGTTCACGTCGTCTGCTGAAGCTTTTACGTGATCAGATGAAGGGCAAGTCAACTGATCAGGACCGTCTGCGTCAGACAGTCGAGCTTATTGCCCGGGATATGGATGCTGAAGTCTGTTCGATTTATGTCATGCGACCAGGTGACTTTCTCGAGCTTGCCGCGACCGAAGGCCTGAAACCGGAGGCCGTCTATAAAACCCGCCTCCATAAAGGTGAAGGGATTGTCGGGCAAGTTGCCGCATTGGCTTTGCCCATGGCGGTTTCTGACGCTCCCCGACATCCTAACTTTGCCTACCGACCAGAAACCGGCGAGGAACCCTATCAGTCCATGCTCGGGGTGCCGATCCTGCGCAGTGGCCGGGTTCTGGGGGTTATTGCGGTCCAGAATGTCACCCACCGTCATTACCACGAGGAAGAAGTCGAAGCCCTGGAAACCATTGCCATGGTTCTGGCGGAACTGATATCCGGAGGCGCGCTTACGGTTTCGGCAATTGAAACCCAGGGCAGCCTGGAGGAACGGGAAAAACCTGATCGCCTGAAAGGCCTGTGTCTGAACGAGGGACTGGGCATTGGTCAGGCGGTATTCCATAATCGTGGCATCGTGATCAGCCGTATTATTGCGGATGATCCTGAAGACGAAGTTCGCCGGCTTGAAGTGACAGTTGCCGAGATGCGTTCATCTATTGATGAGATGCTGACAAGAACCGAAATTGCAGCGCTGGGCGAGCAGCGCGAGGTCTTGGAAACATACCGGATGTTTGCAGAAGATCGCGGATGGGTTGGTAAAATCACTGAAGCGATCCGGGTTGGCGGCATGACCGCCGAGGCCGCGGTTCAGAAAATCCAGAACGAGACCCGTTCGCGTATGGGCAAGATCAGCGATCCCTATCTGAGGGAACGGTTGGCAGATCTGGATGATCTTGCGAATCGCCTGTTGCACCATCTTCTTGGTCTGGGTGACGAAAAGCCCGAACTGCCAGATGAATTTATCCTGTTGGCCAGGACGCTGGGGCCTGCGGAACTACTTGATTACGACTGGGATCGCCTCAAGGGCGTTATTCTTGAAGAAGGATCCCCGACAGCCCACGTTGCATTGGTTGCTCAGGCGCTGGAACTGCCGATTCTTGGCCGATGCCGGGACGTTCTTTCGCGCATACGCGAAGGGGATACCCTTGTCCTGGATGCAACAAATGATCAGGTTTTTGTCCGCCCCAAAGAAGACGTTCTGAAGACACTGCGTCTGAATGTGAAAGACAAGAAAGTCCGCTGGGAAGAGATTACCGCAGCGCGGGATGTTGCTTCTGTCAGTCTGGACGGTCACCGGATTTCCCTGAACGTCAATGTCGGTTTGCTCATCGACCTGCCTCATATGCATGCTGCAGGGGCTGATGGTGTCGGCCTTTACCGCACAGAAGTTCCTTTTATGGTGCGGCAGTCGTTTCCCGGTGTGGCAGATCAGGCGGATTTATACCGCAAGGTTATCGACCGATCAGAGGGAAAACCGGTTGTTTTCCGGACACTGGATGTCGGGGGAGACAAGGTTCTTCCCTATTGGTCCACGGTTGCCGAGGAGAACCCTGCCATGGGATGGCGGGCGATTCGCATAGGGCTGGATCGGCCAGCGTTGTTAAGGCAACAGCTGCGGGCATTGATCCGTGCCTGCGAAGGCCGTGACCTTAATGTCATGTTTCCGATGATTGCAGAAACAGCAGAGTTTCTTGCGGCCAAAGCCCTTCTTGATCGTGAACTCGAGCGCGAAACCTCTATTGGTGGTATTTTGCCTAAAAAAATCCGGGTTGGTGCGATGCTTGAGGTGCCAGCCCTTGTCTGGCAGCTGCCGTCGCTCTGTCGCGAAGTGGATTTTCTGTCTGTTGGCAGTAACGACCTGTTGCAGTTTGTCTTTGCGACGGATCGGGGAAATACGCGACTTGCGCGGCGTTATGATGCACTTAATCCTGGTGTTCTTAAGTTGTTGCGGACTATTGCAGACAGCACGGCAGCGGCGGGTGTCGATCTTTCCCTTTGTGGTGATATGGCAGCTCAGCCGTTGGAGGCCATGGCCCTGATTGGCTGTGGTTTCAGGTCCCTTTCCATGCCGGCGCTTCAGGTGTCAGCTGTCAAGAAAATGGTCTGTTCGCTTGACGTGGCACAGGTGACCGACTTTATGTCCGGTTTGCTTGATGAAGCAGATCACAGTCTGCGGGAAAAACTGGAAGAATACGCGAAAAAATCCGGCGTTGTGATATAAAGCGGAACTGTTTGTCGTTTCCCACTGAATTTGCTACAACTTTCCGATAGCACTCCATGGGTGGGTTCGCTTTGTGTTGACCATGGCCAGTTGCTGTACGGAGGGGGATTGTGGAAGCAATGGAAGATCTACGGGAAAATGCTCCGGAAACAGATGGTTCCGGACTTGGTCAGTCGCGAGTGACGGTCGCAGAAATTCTGCGAACCGGACGGGAGAAGCGCGGCCAGGATTTGCGAGGCGTCGCTAACGTCCTCCGTATCCGATATGTCTTTCTTGAAGCGATTGAACGCGGTGATTTTGCCAGCTTGCCGGGGGATACCTATGCCTATGGTTTTGTCCGAACCTATGCAGGCTATTTGAACCTGAATGAAGACGAGATTGTTCGCCAGTTCAAACAGGAAGTGGAACACTATGGGAACCGTCAGAAGCTGGTTTTCCCAACCCCTGTTCCCGAGAGTAAAATCCCTGGTTTTGCCCTGATCCTTACCTCTGCAGTCTTACTTGCTGCAGCCTATGGTGGTTGGGTTGCGCTTTCCCGTTATGAAGCGGGTTTGCCGGAATGGGTGCCCTTTGTTTCCAGTCCATCAGACAGTCCGCTCGTTGAAGGAGACATCGAAACCGGGGCAGAGGTCACGACCAGTTCTGCGAATACTCCAGCCACGGCTGAGCCAGAGCCTGTTTCGAACGCAGACGGTGCAGAAGCAACGATTTCTCCTGAAAGTCCGGAGATTGCGGTGGTGCCATCCGGAGCAGACGAATCTGCGACACGACAGGATGAAGAAGAGAGCCCGGAGAGTCTGCCTGATGATACGACAGGGAGTGCAGCTGATGTTGCCCCTGCCACGGAGGTTGAGCCGATAATCCCGCCTGCCGTGTCACCTGAAAATAATGCGGGTGCGACAATCTCTGGCAGTTCAGCATCCTCGGCAACTGCTGCTGAAGAGGCGGCAACACCTGCGGGAGCTGTGCCCAGTGAAAACGCGGTTGGCGCGGTGACAACAACCCCGGCGGTTAGCCCGCCTTCGCCACCTGAGCCACAGGTTTTTGGGGATGAAGGTGTTCTTTCTCCGATCGCGATCCGGGCCGAACGTGACACCTGGATGCATATTGTCGATGGCAAGGGGGAAGTCGTCTTTAGTCAGGTTCTCAGAGCCGGAGATGAATACAAAGTTCCTCAACGGGATGGCCTTGTGATGGCAACAGGTAATGCCGGAGGTATTATTTTTAGCCTCAATGGCAAAGACCTTCCTTTATTGGGTGCCCCGGGTGCAGTGCGTCGGGATGTCCCGCTTTCCGTCGATGGACTGCAGAAAGTTCTCCGCGGCGAGTAACGCGCAACTTTTCCGGATATACTTATGAATTTTGAATGGTGCCGAATTTTCGGCACCATTCTTGTTTAGGGTCTTGTTTAGGATCTTGTTTCTGGCGATATCTTTTTATCGATCCGGGACCGCCATGAATGGTGTGGTTCGTTTCCGGGATGTTAATTCTTTGTACGCGACTTGAATTTTCATCAGGGAAAGCGCATGTTTCACCTGCTTTGCAAGGCATGAAAAGAGAGTGTGATGAGTATACGGCCCTGGCGTGACATTGAACGCCGCAAATCCAGACAGGTGATGGTAGGCAAGGTGCCTGTGGGGGGAGACGCGCCTATTTCGGTGCAGTCGATGACCAATACCTTGACGACCGATGTGAAAGCAACGGTTGCCCAGATACATGCGATGGAAGAAGCCGGAGCGGATATCGTGCGGGTTTCCTGCCCGGATGAAGAGTCTTCGCGGGCGCTTAAGGAAATTGTTCGCGAAGTTTCTGTGCCGATTGTTGCGGACATTCATTTTCATTACAAGAGAGCAATTGAAGCTGCAGAATCAGGCGCGGCCTGTCTACGCATCAACCCGGGAAACATTGGCAAGCGCGAAAAGGTCCTCGAGGTCGTCAAGGCGGCGCGGGACCATGGTTGCTCGATGCGTATTGGTGTCAATGCCGGGTCGTTGGAAAAACACCTGCTGGAACGCTTTGGGGAACCTTGCCCAGAGGCCATGGTTGAATCAGCACTGGGGCATATCCGGATTCTGGAAGATCTCGATTTCCGTGATTTTAAAATTTCCTGCAAGGCCTCGGATGTCTTTATGGCGGTCGCTGCCTATATGCAGTTGGCAGAGGTATGTGACTATCCGCTGCATATCGGTGTGACCGAAGCAGGTGGATTGCGCACGGGAACCGTTAAATCGTCAATCGGTCTTGGAAACCTGCTCTGGGCCGGAATCGGGGACACCTTGCGTGTATCTCTTTCGGCAGACCCGGTTGAGGAAATCAAGGTTGGTTTTGATATCCTGAAATCTCTGGGGCTACGCCATCGGGGGGTGAATGTGATTTCCTGTCCATCCTGTGCCCGGCAGCAGTTTGACGTGATTAATACGGTTGCGACACTCGAAGAACGTTTGAGCCATATCACCACACCAATGACGGTTTCCGTGATTGGCTGTGTGGTCAATGGTCCTGGTGAAGCGACCATGACTGATATCGGCCTGACTGGTGGTGGCAACAACACCCATCAGATCTATGTTGGTGGCTTGCAGGATCACCGCCTCAAGGACAAGAGTATTGTGGATCATCTTGTTGGCATGATTGAAAAAAAGGCTGAAGAGATCGAAGCTGCAATCGCCCGGGGTGAGATGCCGGTTCAGATGGGGCATTAGACTGCTCAGGCGTTGTTCCGGGTGATGTCTAAGGCCGCTGTACTTTATCGGTGCTTTTCCCTATAACCATCCCGATTGAATTATTCCTATAAACTTCAGGCTATTTCAGGAGAACCCAAGCCATGTCTTCTCTGCAACCAGTTCGTGGTACGCATGACCTTCTGCCAGCAGAAATGCGTCGGCATCGCGAGGTACTGGAAACTGCACGGGCTGTCGCAGACCGTTTTGGGTTTGATGAAATTGCCACCCCGATTTTCGAGAAAACAGAGGTCTTTAAAAGAACTCTGGGTGATACCTCGGATGTTGTGACCAAGGAAATGTACACCTTCGAAATGAAGGAAGGTGAAGAGATTACCCTGCGTCCGGAAAACACAGCTGGTGTTGCGCGCGCTTTCATGTCGAATGGCCTGAGCCAGCAATTGCCGGTCAAATTCCTTTATTGTGGCCCGATGTTCCGTCACGAGCGTCCACAGAAAGGCCGTCAGAGACAGTTTCACCAGGCTGGTGTCGAACTGCTTGGTGTGGATAAGCCACAAGGCGATATCGAGGTTATTTCTCTGGGAGTTCAGTTCCTTAAGGAGCTTGGTGTCTATGAAAATACCGTGCTGGAACTAAATACTTTGGGCGACAGTGAAAGCCGGGCTGCCTATCGTTCGGCCTTGATAGAGTATTTTTCGGCCTATCGTGATCAGCTTTCGGAAGACAGCCTCAATCGGTTGGAAAAAAACCCTTTGCGGATCCTCGATTCAAAGGATGAGGGCGACCGGAAACTGGTTGCCGATGCGCCAGTGTTTTCTGACTATCTGAATGACCATAGCCGGGCGTTTTTTACCGAGGTCCGGGCCGGTCTGGACGCGTTGGATATCCCCTATACGATCAATCCAAGGCTGGTTCGTGGTCTGGATTATTACTGTCACACCGCCTTTGAATTTACGACTACCGCGTTGGGGGCGCAGGGGACTGTGCTGGCGGGTGGCCGCTATGACGACCTGATCAAGACAATGGGTGGGCCGGCAACTCCTGGCGTTGGCTGGGCATCCGGTGTGGAACGGCTGTCTATGTTGATGACGCGGGAAATTGCCGAACCGCGGCCTGTGGCGATTATTCCTATGGGAGAAGAAGCAGAAAAACGGGCTCTGGTACTGGCCAATAATCTGCGTCTTGCCGGGTTCCGGATTGAGCATGGGTACAGTGGTAATCTGAAAAAACGTCTGATCCGGGCGAATAAACTGAATGCCTGTGCTGCGATTATCATGGGTGACGATGAATTGGCTGAGAACTCTGCAACCCTTCGAGATCTTGTCTCTGGAGAGCAGTCGCTGGTCAAGCTGGACGAGATGGTTGAGAAACTGTCGATTTATCGCTGATCAACAGGATCACGGTTCTGTACAGCCAGGGGAAAAGGGGCCTAGAATGGCCCCTGTTCTTTTTTTCAGCGATCGCAGATGATTTCAATTCCACCCTTCATTCCTGAACATCCCCTGATCGAGCAATCAGCACCTCTGGAAGGTCTGACGGTTATTGGTGTGAACGCGCGAACTGCAGGTCGCCGTCTGAGGGATCGGCTTTTTGTCGAGGAACCCGATTATGAAAGTGTGCTTAAAGAGCTGAAGGCCGACGGCAGGAACGGTGTTGTTCTGATTGCGACCTGTGAAAGGTTCGATTTTTTATTGAGCAAAGGGGCAGACGCCGATCAGGATTATTATACAGCGCTGATCGCAGGTGAGGCCGGACTTGAACAAGAGTTTCTACGCAAGCAATGTTATTGCCATCGTGGACTTGATGCGCTTCGTCATATCTTTGCTGTTGCTGCGTCCCTTGATAGCCTGGTTGTTGGTGAACCCCAGATTCTCGGTCAGGTCAAGGATTGTGTCAGACGGGCGCAGACACTTGAACTTCTGGACCCGCTTCTTGATGGTATTATTCAAGCCAGTCTTGCAGCGGCAAAACGGGTACGTTCCGAAACGACAATTGCCCAGCAGCCAATCAGTCTTGCCTCTTCCGCCTTGCAGGTTGCGCGAGGTGTCCATGGGGATCTGGGCCGCTGCAGCTTGTTGTTAACCGGCAGTGGCGAAGTGGGGGAACTGCTTTGCAGTGAGTTTCTTTCAGCGGGTATAAAAAAGCTGCTTATTGCTCATCCAAGAGCGGGGAGAAGCGAAACCGCGGTTTTCCGGCTCGGGGGAGAAGCCAGAGCATGGGGGGAACTTGAAGAGGCGCTGGAGCAGAGTGATATAATCATTTCTGCAGTCGGTGGCGGAGATTCGCTCTTCACCCGGGATCTGGTTGAAAGGGCGCTGAAGAAACGCAAAAGAAAACCTCTTTTCCTGATCGATACAACGCCCTCGAGCGAGGTTGAGAAGGAAGTGAATAACCTTGATGGTGCTTTTTCCTATGATCTGCTTGATTTGGAAAATGTCGCCCGTCAGGGCAAGGCGCACCGTGAGGCTGCTATGATGGCGGCGTGGAAAGTTCTTGGCCAGGAAATGCAATTCTTTCTGCGCAAGAAAGCAGAACGGCAGGCCGTGCCGGGTATTTCACTGGTCAGACAACATTTTGAAAGTCTTCGAACACAGGTTCTGGCTGAGTGCGGTGATGATGCCGAGATTGCAACACGCTTGTTGATTAATCGTTTGTTGCATAATCCGCTGGCCGTTCTAAAAGAGACTGCCTCAGAGAATCCTGACGCGCAGAAAATACTGGACCAGGCGTTGTGCCGTCTGTTCCGCCTTGAGAGCCCCGGTGGAGAATCTGCCGGGCATGATGATGCAAAAGAGGACTGAACGTGAAGTTCGATGACAAACTAGACGCAGTAGTTGCGCGGTATGATGAATTGAATGCTGTCGTATCGACGCATTCTGATCCGGGTTCAAGCAATTATACCAAGATGCTGCGCGAGCTTTCTGATCTTGGGGATGTGGTCGAGGCGGTTCAGGAATTACGGCGTCTTCAGGCTGATATGCTAGATCTCAAGGAAATGTTGAACGAACCTGATGCCGATGCGGAAATGAAGGCGATGGCTCAGGAGGAATACCATGATCTGAAGGAGCAGCTTCCCGAGCTGGAAAAGAAAGTCCAGATAATGCTCTTGCCCAAAGATATGGACGATGAGCGTAACGCGATTCTTGAAGTCCGGGCGGGAACCGGTGGCGATGAAGCCGGTCTTTTTGCCGCCGAGCTTTTTCGTATGTATCAGCGCTATGCAGAAGCTGTTGGCTGGCGCTTCGAGGCCTTGGATTATTCAGAGAACGGGATTGGCGGTGTCAAGGAAGCCACGGCCCTTATTTCCGGCGCGGGAGTGTTTTCCAATCTCAAGTTTGAATCCGGTGTCCATCGGGTGCAGCGTGTTCCCGTAACAGAATCCGGAGGACGTATTCATACCTCTGCTGCTACCGTTGCGGTGATGCCGGAAGCCCAGGAGGTTGACGTACATATCAATCCGGCTGATCTGCGGATCGATACCTACCGGTCACAGGGTGCGGGTGGACAGCACGTGAACACGACAGATTCTGCTGTTCGGATCACGCACATTCCCAGTGGCGTTGTTGTCCAGTGCCAGGACGGTCGTTCCCAGCACAAGAACAAGGAGCAGGCGATGAAGATGTTGCTGACCCAGCTCTATGACCACCAACGTCGTACCCAGGAAGCCGAACATGCTGCTAACAGGAAATCGCAGGTTGGAAGCGGAGACCGCTCTGAGCGGATCAGAACTTACAACTTCCCACAGGGGCGGGTGACTGATCACAGGATCAATCTGACGCTTTATAAGCTGGACCGGATTATTGCTGGCGAGGCATTGGGCGAGGTTCTTTCTGCCCTGATTTCTGAAGATCAGGCGGCAAGGTTGGCCGAAATCGCATAGCTGCAAAAGTTATCAAGCTCATGGCAACAATGACAGTCGCTTCATGTTTACAGAATGCCTTGACCCGCTTGCAGGCTGCCGGGATCGAGGGCGCACGGCTGGATGTCAGAATACTGTTGGCCACGGCCCTTGGAAAAGAGCCTTCGTTTATATTGGGGTATCCTGAACATCCCGTGAACGAGGCTGATTGTGCCCGCTTTGATGCCATGATTTCTCGGCGGGTCTCTCGGGAACCGGTCTCCCGGATTCTCGGGCGACGAGAATTCTGGAGCCTCTCTTTTCGCATCTCCGCTGATACACTGGATCCGCGCCCGGATAGTGAAACTCTGATCTCTACTGTACTGGAGCGGGTGTCCCAGGCAGGAAAACCTGTGAGAATACTTGATCTGGGAACCGGAACGGGCTGTTTGCTTCTGACCCTGTTACATGAATTACCTGAAGCTATCGGAGTTGGTGTGGATCTTTCACCTGGGGCGGTTGAAATTGCATCTTTGAATGCGACGGATCTAGGCTTGTCTGATCGAGCCAGCTTCCGTGTCGGGGACTGGTGTAATGGGCTCGGCGGGGATTGGGATGTGATCATCTCGAATCCTCCCTATATCGGCGAAGGGGAAAAGGCTGATTTGGAACCTGAGGTCTTGAATTATGATCCCCCTATGGCCCTGTTCGCTGGTGAGGATGGAATGCTGGATTACCGGGCGCTTATTCCCCAGGCTGTCGAGCGTTTGTCTCCTGGGGGCTTTCTGGTGATCGAGGCCGGAATCGGGCAAGCCGATCAGATCAACCAGATCATGTCTGATTACGGATTGATCTGTGAAGCAGCGGGAAGAGATCTTGGTGGTATCGCACGGGCCTGTATCGCGCGAAAAGCTACAGCCTGATCTTTGGGGCACTGGATAGCCTGACTTGAAAAGAAAAGCACAAAAAAGATTTTTAGGGGTTGGAAAGCCGGGAATATAGCTTTACGGTGTTTTTTATGGAAGGGGCGCGGGGAGCCCCGGGGGTAATCGCCGACAATTTGACTTAAACGTCGTCAGGGCTTGTTTAAACCGTGACGTTTTCGGCTACCCGTGATTTAGCATTTACATTTAGCTAGCGAATGATGAGACAGCAGAACTCCAACAATTCTAATAATTCGAATCGCCGCCCTCGTGGTCGGTCTAACAATAACAATGGCCGTAAGCCGCAGCAGTCGCGCAATGGCGTGTTTGACAGCAACGGCCCCGGCGGACGCATTCGTGGAAACGCCACGCAGATTGAAGAAAAGTATCTTCAGTTGGCGCGGGATGCGACGGTTGGTGGCGATCGGGTTGCGGCTGAATCATATTTTCAGTATGCCGAGCATTATCATCGCATCATGAATGATTCCACAGATCCGAATACGGGACAGCGGAATCCGCAGGCAGAGCAAAACCGCAACAATCGTGCGCGGGATGACGGCGATTTTGAGAACAGTGACAGCACCGAGACCGGACAAGAAGTTAAAGCTTCTACTGGATCTGAGGCTGACTCTGTTTCGGGATCAGATAACAACAGAAGGCCGCAGCAACACAACCGTGTTCGCTCACGTCGTCAGCGTTATAATGAACAAGATGGATCTTCGGGATATGAACGCTCCGATAATAACGAGCGTAACCGCCAGCCTGATAATCGTCAGCCAGAAAGTCGTCAGTCTGATAATCGTCAGCCAGAGAATCGCCAGGTGGACGCCCGGCCTGCTGCTGAGGCTGTAAAACCAGAGCCAGTTGCCCCTACAGTTCCTGTTCAGGACAAACAGCCGGCAGTTGCTGTGGAATTGCCGCTGGCATCAGGTGGAGAAGAAGCTCCTGCTGCAAAGCCAAAACAACGTCGTCCCCGCGCAACACCGGCAAGTAAGGTTGCCGTTGTCGGTGAGGAAGAGGCTCCTAAGCCGCGTGGGCGCGGCCGCCCCCGAAAGACTGCTGTCGAAGCTAAAGACGCAGGGAAAGATAATGTGAAGGAAGATGCCTAGGCGCTAAGCTTGGACGGATAGTGAGATAAAACGTCTCACCCGGAATCGCTAGAGAAACGGATGCCAGTAACTATAAAAGGGTTACTGGCATTTTTCTTTCCAGAGTACCTGCTTTGATAACTCTGGCATACACTCCCATATTTCTGTGCCCGAAACCGGACTGAAGGCTTTTGGGAATATTCAGGTCTGTCTCTGCCGTTTCCAGATTCACATTGGTTGCCGAGCAGCGCCCGATTGCGGAGTGTATTTCCAGCTCTACCTTTCCAATCGCAATTCTTTTCCCTATCCAGTTGTTTTCTTCCCAGGCATTTATCCCTTCGAGATAGAGGTTCCCTCTAAAGCGCATGGGGTCAATCGGGGAGCGGACAACCCGTTCAAGGTCTTTGACACTGGCAAGATTGATCAAAGAGATATGCGGGTCAGGAATATCGGTAAAAGCAGCGCCCTGTGTTTCAACAATTTTTGGCGTTCCTCTGGAATCAGATCCCAGAAAGCTGGCCAAAAATTGCTCCAACAACATCCGGCCTGTCATATCGGTAAGCTTGCCCTGGGATATTTTTTTACCTGCCCGCTGGAGAATGAGCATGTCAGTCTCTTCATCATAACTGGAGAGCAATTGTGCCAACTTGGGGTTTTGGGCCAGCATCAGGAAGTGGCTTTTTCGCATCCAGTTCGGACCTTCGGGAAAATCCGTTGTGCCATGGGCAATGGCAAAACGGCGATCATTCGGGAATAGCTGACCTTCCTTGACCGCGACCTTTTCCAGAGAATCCGGACTGAGTCCCTTTACAGGATAGCGATAGATGGAATGTAGTTCTCTGGTCATGGTAATCCCCGGATGTTTTCTTCCATTCTGCGTAGTTAGAGTGTTTTAACAAGGATTTAAGTTGAGCCTTGGCAAAACCCCTGTCCCAGACGGGGTTGAAAAGGGGGAGGTCATGGTTTGCATTGAGAAATTACAGTGAGAAATAAAAAAAATCTAAAATGAGAATGATTTTCAGTTGCATCAATTTTCTGCATCGACTAAGGTCCTTCTTGTAGTTCCTACCGGGGAAGACATGAAGATGCATCAGGCCAATACGGCTTTTGATGATCTCTGTTCCTTCTGGGTATGTACTCATCTCTCCTGACGTAACTTTGGGATTTCCCAACCCTGCCTTCGGGCAGGGTTTTCTTTTTTCAGCAGCCTGAACCGTCGCTGTCTGATGAAAAGAGATGTTTGTGGTCAAGACTCCTCCCGGAAACATCCCCGGAAACATCCTCGAAAATACCCCGGAAATTCTTGTTGGAAATCTTGTAAGCAGCGGATTGTTTTCCCATATAAATTTTGACGGGTGATGAATATCAACGTCAGGGTTCCATCAGGCTGCTATTGTGGGTGATGGATTGGTTTGGCATCAACGACCGTGCGCTGTTTTACAGGTATGGCGGAGAGGGCTTAGAGAAATGAATTTGAATAACTATACCGAACGTACCCAGGGTTTTATTCAGGCTGCTCAGGGATTGGCGCAACGTCAAAACCATCAGCGCCTGACGCCAGAACACCTGCTCAAGGTCTTGCTTGATGATAATGAAGGGCTGGCCGCAAATCTGATTGCAGCCTCCGGCGGGCAGGCCGGGCGTGCGCTTGACGGGGTCGAGCTTGAACTCGGCAAACTCCCGAAGGTTAGCGGGGCTGATGTTGGACAGATTTATCTGGCCCCAGAGACAGCCCGGGTTTTTGAACAGGCAGAAACCATCGCCAAGAAAGCTGGGGACAGCTTTGTGACGGTTGAGCGGTTATTGATGGCGCTTGCTCTGTCCAGTGAGACAGCTTCCAGCAAAATCTTGAAAGATGCAGGTGTTACCGCCCAGGGGCTTAACACGGCAATTAATGATTTGCGTAAAGGAAGAACGGCACAGACAGCGACAGCTGAAAATAACTATGATGCCTTGAAAAAATACGCTACGGACCTGACAGCCTTGGCCAGTAGCGGAAAGCTCGACCCGGTTATCGGGCGGGATGAGGAAATCAGAAGGACGATTCAGGTTCTCTCGCGACGTACCAAAAACAATCCGGTGCTGATCGGAGAACCGGGGGTGGGAAAAACCGCCATCGTTGAAGGACTCGCGCTGCGAATCATCAATGGGGATGTGCCCGAGAGCCTGCGGAACAAGAAGCTGATGTCCCTCGATCTGGGGGCAATGGTCGCCGGTGCAAAATACCGGGGCGAGTTTGAGGAGCGCCTGAAAGCTGTTTTGCAGGAAGTCACGGAAGCAAGCGGCGAGATCATTGTCTTTATTGATGAATTGCACACCCTTGTCGGGGCGGGGAAGACCGATGGGGCAATGGATGCTTCCAACATGCTCAAACCTGCTCTGGCCCGTGGCGATCTGCATTGTGTGGGAGCGACCACTCTTGATGAGTATCGCAAATACATTGAGAAGGATGCGGCTTTGGCCCGTCGTTTCCAGTCCGTGGTTATCGCGGAACCAAATGTGGAAGATACCGTTTCGATTCTTCGTGGCTTGAAAGAAAAATACGAACTGCATCACGGTGTCAGGATTACGGATTCTGCCCTTGTGGCGGCAGCATCGCTTTCCAATCGCTACATCACGGACCGCTTCCTACCGGACAAGGCGATTGATCTGGTAGATGAGGCGGCAAGCCGCCTGCGGATGGAGGTGGATTCAAAGCCTGAAGAACTCGATGAAATGGACCGCAAGCTTATACAGCTGAAAATCGAGCAATCGGCCTTGCAGAAAGAAAATGACAAGGGTGCCCGGGATCGCCTTGAAAAACTGCAAACAGAGATTGGAGATCTGCAGGAGAAAAGTAATAGTCTGACCAGCCGTTGGCGGGCTGAGAAAGACAAGCTGGCGGGGGCGCAGAAAATCAAGGAAGAGCTTGAACAGGCCCGAATCCAGCTGGAAAGGGCGGAACGTGATGGGCACCTGGAAAAGGCTGGTGAGCTTAAATACGGGCGTTTGCCAACCCTGGAGCGGGCTCTGGCTGAAGCAGAAGAGGCTGGCGAAAGCCATATGCTGAACGAAGAAGTGCGCGATGAGATGATTGCTGCGGTTGTTTCGCGCTGGACGGGAATCCCCGTAGACAAAATGCTGGAAGGTGAACGCGAGAAACTGTTGCAGATGGAAACTTTGCTCAATCAGCGGGTTGTCGGGCAAAAAGATGCCATTGTGGCAATTTCCAATGCTGTGCGCCGTTCACGCGCAGGGTTACAGGATCCGAATCGCCCGATTGGGTCTTTCCTTTTCCTCGGACCAACCGGAGTTGGGAAAACGGAGTTGACCAAGGCTCTGGCATCATTCCTCTTTGATGATGATACGGCCATGGTCCGGCTTGATATGTCTGAATATATGGAAAAGCACGCTGTCTCTCGTATGATCGGGGCCCCTCCGGGATATGTCGGGTATGAAGAGGGTGGGGCTTTAACCGAAGCAGTCCGGCGGCGTCCCTACCAGGTTGTCCTGTTCGATGAAGTCGAAAAAGCACATCCTGACGTGTTTAATGTGTTGCTTCAGGTTCTTGATGATGGCCGGCTCACGGATGGCCAGGGGCGCACTGTAGATTTCAGCAATACCCTGATCATCATGACATCGAATCTGGGCTCGGAAATCCTGGCGAATCAGCCTGAAGGGGAAGATAGTGTCGCTGTGCGCGATCAGGTGATGACAGTGGTGCGGTCTGCCTTCCGTCCGGAATTCCTTAACCGTCTGGATGAGGTGTTGCTGTTCCACCGTTTGGAACGCCGTCATATGAGCGGGATTGTCGAGATCCAGCTGGATCGTTTGCGCAAGCTTCTCGACCAGCGGGATATCCGGATCGAGCTGGACGAGGGAGCGATCGCCTGGTTTGCCGACAAGGGATATGATCCGGTTTACGGTGCGCGCCCGCTGAAACGGGTGATACAGAAAGAACTGCAGAATCCGCTGGCATCTCTCATTCTTGAGGGGGAGGTTGTCGACGGGGACCTGCTGAAAGTCTCCACAGACGATGCCGGACTGACACTCGATGGGAAGAGTCTGGTATCAACAGCAAGTTTCTGAGCGGAGACCTGTTGAAAAGTTCCGGATACTAATAAAAAAGGACCGCTGGTTTAGGCGGTCCTTTTTTCATTTTCCGTTATGAGGCATGGTTTCCCGAGCAAGGTGTGCCGTATCAGGGGGTGATACTGGCAATAGCTGCAGGCTCCGAAAGTTTCTTGATCATCTTGTCGATGTCTTTCTTTGCGGCCTCAAAATTCTTCAGATCCGCTTTGGCCAGTTTTTCACCTGCGGGCAGCTTTACGCCCAGAGGGTTGACCTGTTTGTTGTTCAGCAGCACTTCATAGTGCAGGTGTGGACCTGTTGAACGACCTGTGGTGCCAACATACCCGATGACCTGCCCCTGGCGCACTCGTTTGGATTTGCTGATCCCTTTGGCAAACCCGTTCATGTGCGCATAGGCTGTCTCATATCCGCTGTGATGGCGGATCTTGACGTAGTTGCCATAGCTGCTGTAGGGCGAGGCTCTGAGAATGACGCCATCCCCTGCTGCATATATAGGTGTGCCCCGGGGAGCCGCAAAATCGACGCCTTTATGCATCTTGGTGTAGCCAAGTACAGGGTGTTTACGCTTGCCGAAACCGGATGACAGACGGGCGCCATCAATCGGTGTACGCATCAGGGCTTTTTTGGCTGTTTGGCCCTTGCTGTTGAAATAATCGGTGAAGCCGCTTGCGGGGGTGAAGTGATAAAGCTTCATATCCGTCCCGGAAAGGTTCAGGCTTCCATAGATCATCTCTCCGGTTTTTGCCAGATTGCCATCTTCATCGTAGTAGGCTTCATAGACCACTTCAAAACGATCACCGGTCTGAATTTCGCGCTGGAAGTCGACATCGTAACTATAGGCTCTGATGAGCGAGATCAGAATGTCGTTCGGAACGTTCGATTCTGTTGCCGCCAGATAAAGACTGCTGTCAATAATGCCTGTGCTATAATCGGTCTTCATGGTCAAAGGGCGTTCGATTTCTTCAGCAATATAGTTATTGCTTTCACCCTCGGTACTGCTGACCTTGACGATGCGCTCGACACTGGGCTGAAACTGCATGGCCATCAGCGGTCCGACATCCCGGCTTTCTTCTTCCTCTGCAATACTTTCCAACGGCGGGGCAAAGGTAAGAGCGATATCAAGGCCCGGGCGAATCTTGCGCGGGGAATAGACACTTGAAAGCGCGTTGATCGCACCGTGCGCTTCTGTCCTTGTTGCACCTGCAGCAACCAACAGACTCATAAGAGTATCCCCGGGAGATACTGTTACGAGTCTCTCGATATCTGTCGCGATATGATCTTCTGATAAAATCTCGGTGGGTACGGCACCAACAGCTTCGTACTCACTGGTCATTAAATCGGTTTTAAGTGTTGCGATTACTTCTGGTGAGGCCTTCAGCATGTCGGTCGCGAGATCTTCCGCAACCGGTTCGCTACCGGATAACCAATAAAGAAGCCCCCCCAGGGCAAGAATCGATACACTGCAGCTCGCGGCTGCTTTGACCACAAATGTGGCTGTGCGGAATCTGCTCGTCACACGTCTTGCTCCGGAATCCATTACAGCCCCCCTACTATATAAGGGGGCCATTTTTGTTGTATTTATAGGAACCTCAATAACTCTGCCCCGCAAAGGTGCTGTATTTATCGATTCCTGTCAATATTGTTCTCGAGAAGAAATCCCCCAAGAATCCCCCATTTCTGCGGGATCAGCGGCATGTCTGAAGCTGAATAATGGCAAGATGATGGAAAAAAGTAAAAAAAATGCAAAAAGGTCTTTGACAGTGTTGGGTGGGGGGCCTATAACACCGCTCACCGACGGGGCGCTGCTCTGGCGGGACATC
>NZ_JAPWGY010000061.1 GCF_027214005.1 Kiloniella laminariae | reverse complement strand
GGGAACAACACGATTGATTTGAGCAACACCACCCTGACCAATGTTGCCCGCATTGAAGGCGGTGCGGGAAATGATTCCATCACGGGTTCTGCCGGAGATGACACGATTGTCGGCGGTACCGGAAATGACAATCTGCGTGGTGGTGATGGTAATGATACCTTTCTTGTTGAAGGTAACGGACAGGGGGCCGACCGTTATAACGGCGGTGCGGGCCGGGATAAAATCCA
>NZ_JAPWGY010000060.1 GCF_027214005.1 Kiloniella laminariae | reverse complement strand
GTAAACACGCCGCTGATTTCGTCAGAAAAATCGCGAAGATTAACCGGCAGTAACTCTAAAGACATCTCATCCGCTTCAATTTTGGACAGATCCAACACGTCATTGACTATTCCTATTAGTGACTTGCCCGAAAGGCTTATTTTATCTATCAGTAGACGCTGTGCTTCTGTCAGTGATTCGTCGGCAAACATATGAGTTAACCCGATGATCGCGTTAAGAGGTGTCCTTATC
>NZ_JAPWGY010000059.1 GCF_027214005.1 Kiloniella laminariae | reverse complement strand
CGATAGAGTAGAAAAGTGTTTTGTGGGCAGGGCGATAGGTGAAAAGGGGGGGGGGGGGGGGGGGGGGGTGGGGGGGGGGGGGGGGCGGGGGGGGGGGGTGGGGGGGGCGGGGGGGGGGGGGTGTGGGGGGGGGGGGGGGGGGGGGGGGCGGGGTGGGGGGGGGGGGGGGGGGGGGGGTGTCGCGGGGGGGGGGGGGGGGGGGGGTGGGGGGGGGGGGGGGGGGGGGGGGGGG
>NZ_JAPWGY010000005.1 GCF_027214005.1 Kiloniella laminariae | reverse complement strand
TGCCTCAACTGGATCAAAAAATACCGCGAACCAGCCCCTGAAGGCGAAGCCGGTGCTGGATCAGCCCGCGGAGAACGCCGCCGTCGTCGCGGTTGAGTATATTCTGCATATTTTTATAAAAGGCGGCTTCGGCCGCCTTTTCCTGTTTTATTTCTTCGCTTTGTCGCAATAACTATACTGGCTGTTGCCCTTGCGATCCCAAAAGATTAAAACCATCTTCGTGTAAGCAACCAGTTTCTAACATCAGTTTTTGGGCCTCGATAAATTCCAGTCGGGTAAAGCGGAGACATCAAAGTGGTCGGCCTTTCAAGCTCTATTCAGGAATACCTCGATGCTATTCCTGAGAACCGCCACAGAACCTTGAAAAACTCAACTCCACGGCCTGGTGGGATAATCGAGCGTGGCAAAACCCGTCTGGTGAACTTTGCTTCCAACGATTACATGGGTTTGGCACTGGATCCACGATTAACAGAACGCGCGGCGTCTTATGCCCGTGACTTTGGTACAGGTAGCGGCGCCTCCCGGTTGGTTACCGGTAATCATCCCGCTTATGAACAAATCGAACAGAAGTTGGCTGATCTAAAGGGAACCGAGGCAGCACTGTTGCTCAATTCCGGTTTTCAGGCCAATTCGACGGTGCTGGCTTCTTTGTTAAACAAGAACTTGCACGGAGGGTTACGTCAAACAGATGTTCTCTTGTTTACCGATAAACTCAACCATGCCAGTTTGCATTTTGGAGCCCAGGCCGCCCAGGTTAAACAGATACGCTTCAGGCACAATGATCTGGTGCATCTGGAAGAACTTCTTGAAAAGTCAAAAAAACAACCCGGAAACAGGATCATTGTCACGGAAAGCGTTTTTTCTATGGATGGTGACATTCTGGATGTTGGCAGGATCAGACAACTGGCTCGTCAACATGACGCTTTCCTGTACATTGATGAAGCCCATGCAACCGGCGTTTTCGGTGAAAAAGGTATGGGGCTTTGTGCCGGGGGCATTTCAAAGGATGAACTGGTCCTCGGCACCTTTGGCAAGGGCCTTGGCTCATACGGGGCCTATATAGCCTGTTCTTGTATCGTGCGGGACTACCTGATCAACTCCTGTCCCGGCCTGATCTATGCCACTGCCTTGCCGCCACAGGTTCTTGGAGCTATAGATGCCGCACTGGATCTTGTGCCTGGCATGGAGGCGGAAAGACAGCATCTGCAAGACCTGGGCTCTTTCTTACGAGAAGGCCTGCAGGCAAGGGGGATTTCCACCGGCGGATCGACAAGCCAGATTATTCCAGTGATCATCGGTGACGATGCAACAGTGATCCAGGTTGCCAAAAAACTCGAAGATAGGGGATATCTGGTCGGGGCAATCAGACCACCAACAGTTCCGGAAGGATCCGGACGTCTGAGGATTACCCTGAGTGCCGCGCATAGTCATGATCAAGTATCAGGATTACTTGAATCTCTTGGCGATATCCTTGAGGAGGTACGCCGTTGATGCGGGTACTGCTGGTGCACGGTTGGGGATATGGTCCCGAAATATGGCAAAGAGTTATCGTCAGACTGGGGAAAGCACATGACATCATCTGTGCCGATCTCGGATTTCGTGGACACACTGATATTCCGACGGGGCATTTTGACGTTGCTGTCGGACACTCTCTCGGTGTCCCATGGCTGTTGTCTCAAGCGGAAATCTCCTGGGATGAACTCGTCTCTATCAATGGTTTCACCCGTTTTTGTGCAGGAGAAGGTTTTCCTGAAGGCGTCCCCCCCAGATTTGTCGATCGTATGATGAGGAAATTACCCAAAGCCTGTGACAGTGTCTTACAGGATTTTTACGCTCTTTGTGAAACCAGTTTTGAAACTGGTGGTGAATTTGGGGAAAAACAGGAAAGCAGATTTATGACGACAGCAGATGGTGCTCCTGATGTCGAACGGCTTATGTGGGGGCTGGAGTTTTTACGGGATCAGGACTTGCGTTCCAGGATCGATCCGGCCTCGACGACAGTTCTTGCCAGTAGATCTGATCTTGTTGTTTCAGAAGCCATGACACAGCACCTCTTCCCTGATCTGGAGATAAACTGGTGCGAAGAGGCAGGACATCTTCTTCCCTGGCAAAATCCCGATCTGTGTAGTCACCATATCCTGAAAGCTGGTATCAAAAGATGATCGAAAAACACTGGAAAGAAGGATTGGCTCGCCGTTTTGGCGTGGCAGCAGAACGGTACGAACAGAATTCAGAAGTACAGCAAAACTCTGCCAAGATACTGGCAGAACTCATCAAGAAACACCTTTCCAGCCACAGACCGTTACGGATACTTGAAATCGGTTGTGGAACCGGATACCTGACAAGGAGATTATTGCCATTTTTCTCTAAATCAGAATGGGTTGTAACTGATATATCAAGTGATATGATAAAGATATGTCAGCATAATATTTCTCTGGAAAACAATGTAAAAGCTACTGAAATCCATTTTAAAGTCATGGACGGAGAAACCCCTGATCTGTCTGGTTCCTTTGATCTGATTTGCTCCAATATGGCTTTCCAATGGTTTCATGATCTCAAGGGGTCAGTAGAAAAGCTAGTCACATTATTAGCACCGGAAGGCCTTCTGGCTTTTACCACCCTGGATACAGGAACTTTCGATTGCTGGAACCGATGCCAACAGGAAATGGCTATTCACCGGCGCGGACCGCATTTTGTGGATGTCACAACCTTATGGTCAAATACAGATCAGTACTCGGTTGATATCCACAGGCAAACATTTTTGCAACTCCATAACTCGGCACTCGATTTCCTCAGGTCCTTGAAAGAGATTGGGGCCCACTCAAGTGGTCTGGGACAGACCCCGATTGCTCCGGGACAATTGCGATCCCTGATGAAAAAATACGAAAGCTGCTTTACAGACGGGACAGTCGAAGCCAATTATGAGATCGCTTTTGTGCTATGCAGCAATAAACTGCCGCAGCAGGTTTAGGAACAGCCAGTACATAATCAATGGTCAGGGGTTTGCAGCAGTATGAGTAAACAGCTTGAGAAAGGTGTCTTTATTACGGGAACAGACACAGGTGTCGGCAAAACCTTTGCTGCAGCTGCTCTGGTCAAACGGTTAAAGGCACACTATTGGAAACCTGTACAGACAGGCCCTGAAGAAGAACATGACGCGCCGGAAATACAACGTCTGTCGTGCATTGAAACGGACCAGATACTCCCTTGTCTCTATTCTTTTCCCGACCCGCTGTCACCACACGAAGCCGCAAAACGTGTGAAGCAGAAAATAGAGTTTGGGCATTTCAAGCTCCCCGATATCAAAAGCAAAGAGTTTCTTGTTGTGGAAGGGGCAGGGGGCGTGATGGTCCCTCTGGATGACAGGCACATGATGCTTGATCTTATGGCACAACTGGAACTGCCTGCTTTAATCGTAGCCCGCTCCGGTCTCGGGACAATAAACCATACGCTGTTGACCATAACTGCCCTGCGCAATCGCGGCGTTAAACTGGCTGGCGTGATCCTGAACGGTCCTGAAAACAAGGCCAATCTTGAAGCGATCGAACAGTATGGCAAGACGGAAGTCCTGGCGGAACTTCCCTTCTGTACAGATGTCACCCCGGAAAGTCTTGGAAGCTTGATGCCCAGGCTCGATCGGGTTGCTCAATATTTTGGAAGAGAATAATTGATGACTGATAACTTTCTTGAACTGGATAAACGCCACGTCTGGCATCCTTTTACCCAGGCACAAACCGCCCCGGATCCTATCGTCATTGATTCTGCGCAGGGCGTATTCCTGCGCACCAAGGACGGACGGGAAATCGTCGATTACATCTCTTCCTGGTGGGTCAATCTTTTTGGTCATGCTCATCCGACAGTTGCCAACGCAATTGCCGAGCAGGCGGCACGTCTTGAGCAGGTGATCTTTGCCGGATTCACTCATGAACCTGCCGTCAAACTGGCCAGGACCCTGTCTGACCTTCTTCCCGGTCAATTGAACCGGGTATTCTTTTCAGACAATGGCTCTACCGCTGTCGAAGTGGCAATGAAAGTTGCCTATCAGCATTGGCGCAATATCGGGCAACCCAATCGCAAACGTTTTATGACCTTCGATGGCGCTTATCATGGGGATACTGTCGGTGCCATGTCTGCCGGTATAGCTTCGAAAATGTTTGATGCCTGGGAAGGGCTGCTGTTTTCAGTTGATATCATGCCCTATCCGGAAACCTGGGAAAACGATGCCGAGGTCGAGGCCAAAGAGACAGCAGCTTTGGTCGCCGTTGATCAACACCTTGCCGAACATGGATCAGAGATTTGCGCCATGATCCTGGAACCCTTGATCCAGGGGGCGGGAGGAATCAGGATGGTCCGCCCGGGATTTTTAAAGCAGCTGGTGAACAAGCTTCAGGCGCAGGGTATTCTGGTTATCTTTGATGAGGTTATGACCGGCTTTGGTCGTACAGGTGAGAATTTTGCCTGCGAAAAGATTGGCGTTGTTCCTGATCTGATTTGCCTGTCAAAAGGACTTACAGCAGGTTTTCTGCCTCTTTCGGTCACTGTCGTCACCGACCGTCTGTACGAGACATTCCTTGGCGAGACCTTTGACAAAGCTTTCTGCCACGGGCATTCCTTCACAGCCAATCCTTTGGGCTGTGCTGCTGCGCTTGCATCCATGGAATTACTGCAGCACAAGGAAACTCGTGACAGTCTGAAACGTATTGAACAGGCCCATCACAAAGGACTGGACTATCTGAGAGATTTGCCTCAGACCCGACACCACCGTGTGACAGGCACTGTTGCAGCTTTTGATGCCGTTGTGAGTGATGGCGGGTACACCTCATCACTCGGGGGCGAGCTGAAAAAATGGTTCTGGGATCGGAATATGTTGATTCGTCCGCTGGGCAACGTCCTCTATCTTCTGCCGCCCTATTGCATCACAGACGATCAGATTGATGCAGGATGGAAAGCAATGGCCGAAGCAATGGTCGCATTGAACCCGAAATAGCGGCGACCAAGGTATTGTAATAGAAAGAAATATTTCTACATAAAGGGCTTGTCATCAGACCTGAAGTATTTTTGCAAAACACTTGAGCAGAAATCAAAGGTTCTTCGGGCTGTTTTATGCGATAAAAGAATGAGAACAAAACTGCTTGTTGCTTGCCGTTACTGGTCGGGAACGTTAAAACAGCACAGCAAACAAACATGGGAGTAAAGGCCGCCATGGAAAATGAATCCCGAATTACAGATACCCGTCTTACTGATGTACCTGTGGCCACACAGGCTATAACGGATACTGTTGCGGCTGAGAATACAGAGACATCTGCCTCGGGCGACTTGCGGACCAACTGGACCCGCGAAGAAATCGAAGCCCTTTATGACCTGCCTTTGATGGACCTGCTGTTTCAGGCCCAAACCATGCACCGCAAGTACTTTGATCCCAACAAGGTTCAGCTTTCAACGCTGCTGAACATCAAACAGGGTGGCTGTGCCGAAGATTGTAAGTACTGCTCACAGTCTTCGCGTTATCAGACTGACGTTGGGGCCAGCAAACTGATGGACAAGGAGAGCGTTGTTGAATATGCAAAAAAAGCCAAAGCCAATGGTTCTGGTCGTTTTTGCATGGGGGCAGCCTGGCGCAATGTCAAAGACCGCGATATCGACAAGATTGCTGAAATTGTAACCGCGGTGAAAGACCTGGGCATGGAAACCTGCATGACCCTGGGTATGTTGAACCGCGATCAGGCCGACAGCCTGAAAGAGGCCGGTCTTGATTATTACAATCACAATATTGATACCTCCCCGGAATATTATCCGGAAGTGATCACGACCCGTTCCTTTGAAGACCGGATCGAAACCCTTTCTCATGTGCGTGAAGCGGGCCTAAATGTCTGTTCTGGCGGCATTATCGGCATGGGTGAAGAGCGCAAGGATCGTGTCGGACTGCTGATGGCGCTTGCCAATCTTCCAAAGCATCCGGGCTCTGTGCCGATCAACATGCTGGTACCCGTCAAGGGAACGCCTTTTGGCGACATGCAGCGTATCGATAGTTTTGAGATGGTGCGCACCGTAGCTGTTGCCCGCCTGATGATGCCAAAGTCCTATGTACGTCTTTCCGCCGGGCGGCGATCACTTGGCGACGAAGGTCAGGCGCTTTGTTTCATGGCGGGTGCAAATTCCATTTTCTATGGTGACAAGCTCCTGACCACTGCCAACCCAGAAGAGAATGAAGACATGGCGCTGTTTGCCCGTCTTGGCCTGGCAACAGAACAGAAGGGGGCCGTTGTCGAACATCACGACGCAGCACCCCGTGGCTGTGGTTCACCCGACTGCGGTTGTGTGTGAACTAGCAACAGAGATAAAAAAACGCCGTGAGTTATTTACTCACGGCGTAAGAGAGGCAGGTCGCTTTACTGGTCCGAGTAAAGCTTGACAAAAGAAAGTGAAAACTTGTCTCTTGCCATCAAAGGCCAAAAGCCTCTGATCTCTGAAAATTTTTAAGAATCATAAATCTCTCGGGATTGTCTCTTTCCATTCCTTACTGAAAATCTTCTCATCAGCTTCATAGGCATCCAGCGTGGCAATGAGATAATAATTTTGTTTGTCGGCATTCATCGTTGTCTTGCCAACAGTACGCGTTTGCCATTCATTCCTTCCGACAGCCATGACCCAATGTGCCTCTGCAAAGGCAGACAACGGATCATCAGGGGATATAGTGAAGCGCTCCTCAACCCGACTACTCACTTCCAATCCTGTTGCAGGAAATATCTTCTGACCAAAATCTTCAATCGTTGTGACTGTGACTGTTCCGTTATTACAGTCCTGCTCGGTTTTCCGTGAAGAAGCAGGTTCTCGGTGAATAACCACATCGTCTTCACCTCGCGGGATTGCGGGCTGCATTTTTATGAGCTCAGGATGGTCAATCTTGTATTCGGGTAAAAGCAGGGAGCTTATTCCGGTTGTAATCGTGGCTGTTGTCTCTTCAGGTGAAGGCCAGGAAATCGGCCAGTAAGCTGTCGAAATAGCAAGGCGCAGCTTGTGTCCTTTCGGTAGTCGATAGCCGATATCATTCAATTTTACCTGAACGCTGTAACATTTGTTTGGTTCGAGAGGTTCAGGAAATTCATGACTGTCGCGATGGCACAGGTTTAATAATCCATAGGTTATTCTTGTCGAAGCCCCATCCGGATGTATATCGCACAGGCGTACGGCAATCATCCCCTGAGGTCTGTCAAGTGCGACCGTCAGTGACACGACAGGAGCTCCCAAAATCAGCATCTCTTTTTCGAGTAAATCACTGTCAAAACATAAACTATAGGCATCATCGCCGCGTTGATCCTGAGGGTTCTCCATATCCAGGCGCATTCCGGCACACCATCTTCCAGCAGAAAGTCCGGTATGTTGGGGAGAGCAAAGTTCAAGTTGCTGATGTTCTTCAGGACAGTCTTCGCAAAGCCCTCCCGAAACTAAATAGAGCAGCTTATCTGTCACCGAGGAAATTGGATAATTAACCTCTTCAATCCAAAAGCCGGGACGGTGGTTGTAATCAACAGCAGGTTTGACTGAATCCATGATATAGGCGCGGAGTTTTGGCTGTTGATCAACACCATTATCAATATCCTTGAGCCAGTAGTCCCACCAACGACGCATCTCAGGTAGAAAGTCAAAATCAGGCCCGGGCCTGGCAATGTGAGGATATTTATGTTCCCAAGGTCCGATCAACCCGCAAACAGGGGCCTGCAAACCTTCAACAAGGCGCGGGATGGCATTGCTGTACCCATCGGCCCACCCCCCAACGGCATAGACGGCAGCTGTGATATCAGCGTAATTTTCACATACGGATCCATGTTTCCAAAATTCATCCCGACGCTGATGACGTAACCAGTTTGCAGCCAGTAAGGGCATATTCTCCAGTCGCTCAAGCCACATTTCTCGCCACCTTTCTCCAACCAAGGCAGGATCTGGCGGGCGTGATGAGTAGGCAAGCATCTGGGATGACCAGCTCATGTTGTCGTTGAGCAAACAGCCGCCCATGTAATGAATATCATCCGCATAACGGTCATCGGTAGAGCAAATGGTTATAATCGCCTTGAGCGCTTCAGGCTGCATGGCTGCAATCTGCAGGCCATTAAATCCTCCCCAGGAAATTCCAACTATTCCGACCTTGCCCGTACACCACGGCTGTGTAGCCAACCAGTTGATAATCTCGATGCCATCGTCGAGTTCCTGAGGGCTGTATTCATCTTCCATTAAACCATCAGAGTCTCCATTGCCTCTGATATCCACACGAATACAGGCATAGCCATGGCTTGCCATATAAGAATACATGCCTTCGTCCCGCAGGCGAGAGCCGTCACGTTTACGATAAGGAATGTATTCGAGGATTGCAGGAACAGGGGTGGTAAGATAATCAGCCGGATACCACATACGTGCAGCAAGTCGACAGCCGTCGGAAAGAATAATCCAGAGGTTTTCTTCTGTCTCGACCTGACGCAACCTCATAAAACTGTTCCCCATAACTGCACCTATTTTCTTGTAACAAACCATTAAAAACCAGAGCCCGAGGTCGTGTCAGATATGACTGGTTTTCACTCTCGGTCAGGAAACAGACTATCGAGCTTATGGCTTAAAACCAATTTCGCTACTTAATAATATTTTATGCTATATAGTCTAAATATAGCTTCAGTATGCTTAAGGAAATTAAGATGGATGATTTTTCTTTAAACTTGAGACTGGCCTGTAGCCAGCACCCGTCTATTTCTCATATCTGCCGTAGAATTGGCATCAATCGGCAACAATTTAACAAATACCTCAGTGGTTCGGTTCAGCCATCCAGACACAACATGGCTAGAATTTCGGAATATCTCGGGCTTAATCCAAGTGATCTCCTGATCGAACACAGCAAGTTTTCGGTTCTACTGCATGAACGCAACCAGCGTTCGATGGGAGATTCCCGGTTAAAACTGCGGCTGGGATATCTGGATGAGGTATACCAGAACTCCACCAGGCGCTTGCAAAAGTACCTGGGGTATTATCACACCTATTTTTATTCTCTCGCAGCCCCTGGCATGATCACCAAATCCCTGATCAACCTGTTTGAAGATGATGGGAGAATTTACAGTAAAGGTATTGAGGTTATTAGAGAATCAGGTGAAAGATTATCCAATGCCTTCCTGTTTAAATATCTTGGATCTGTTGCCTATCTGGAAGAAACAATCTACATCCGGGAGCATGAAACACTGGTCAAGGGAACGATTTCCCAGACGACGCTGATGCCATCCCACCATAGCAGAGTAGGACTGTTATCCGGACTTACTCTAGGTGTTCCCAGCACCCGGGGAAGAGTACCGGCCGCTGCCCGCATTATTTTCCAAAAACTCGACCCACAATATAACCTGAAGGTAGCTTTAGGTGAATGTGGTCGTTTTAATGCACACAGTGACGCTGTTCCTGATAAAGTTGAAGCCATGATCAGAAATCAGATCAATAACCAAGAACAGGTTCTTTATGCCAGTAATCATTCCTAGTTAACCTGGCCAAAACAAACTGACGCACTCTGAAGCTGATATCACTCAAAAAGCGTCAGTTATTTTTATTCAGCGAAATTGTTTTGATCCAAAAAATGTTCCCTAATCAGTCAGATAATAACAAGAGGCAGGTCGAATAAGACAGGCCAAATCCATGAACTGGGAGCAAGATAATTGGGAGAAACTCTATGAAGACCAGTATACTGAACACATCAGCAGCCTCAAACAGCAGTATTACCCGAAGAGGTTTCATTGCAGGTGCCACAGGCGCAGGCATCCTCACTGCATCGGGCTGGTCTCCGACAGCCCTTGCTACGGAAACACCAAAATCCGGTGGCCATATGATACTGGCAATGGGGCATGGAGCCGCTACAGATAGTTACAACCCTGCCAGATCAGAAAATAACTTTCAGGGCGTGGTCATATTGGCCATGACAGACACCTTGACTGAAATTGCCCCATCCGGAGATCTGATTCCCTCAATTGCATCCAGCTGGGATGGAGGCACGGATGCAAGAATATGGACCTTCCAGATCCGGAAAAATATTACGTTCCATAATGGTAAAAACCTGAAGGCAAATGATGTTGTTGCTTCCATAAATCACCACCGCGGAGAAAATTCTGAATCAGCAGTCAGACCAATTGCCCAGTCAATTG
Source organism: Kiloniella laminariae (assembly GCF_027214005.1). Lineage (GTDB taxonomy): Bacteria > Pseudomonadota > Alphaproteobacteria > Kiloniellales > Kiloniellaceae > Kiloniella > Kiloniella laminariae_A. The sequence goes on along the minus strand of NZ_JAPWGY010000005.1, from coordinate 263,305 downwards.
TGCAGATTGAAGCGCCTGATGACCAAACGGTCACTATTGAACTGGCTGAAGGTAATGCTGATTTTCCCTACAATTTGGCTCTCCCGCAGTTCGCTGTTTTTCAAGCCAAAGAGGATGGATCTCTTGATTGGCAATCAGGGATTGGCGTTGGCGGTTATCAGCTCAAAGAGTTTGAACCTGGTGTGAAAGCCTCATTTGTCAAAAATACCAACTACTGGAAACCTGGGCGTGCCCATGCCGACAGTGTCGATATTCTGGTTATTCACGATATATCCGCCCGGACAAATGCCTTGCTCACCGGAGCCGTACAGGCGATAGACAAGGTTGATCCCAAGACGGCACGCCTACTTTCCCGTAAACCGGGGATGAAGGTCGAGGAAACAGCAGGACCACTCCATTATACCTTTCCCATGCGTACTGATATGGGGTTGTTTAAGGACAATAATGTCCGTCTCGCCCTGAAATATGCCATCGATAGACAGGAAATCCTCGACAAGGTTTTACGCGGTCACGGCACTATTGGTAATGACAATCCGATTGGGCCTTCCTATCGTAATTTTGCTTCTGAAATTAGTCCGAGAAGTTATGATCCTGAAAAGGCCAAATACCATCTTAAACAAGCCGGTGCTGAAGGTTTAACAGTTGATCTCAGCGCTGCTGATGCCGCCTTTGCCGGAGCCGTCGATGCCGCGGTGCTTTACAAAGGACAAGCCGCGCGTGCTGGAATCAATATCAATGTTGTACGTGAGCCAAACGACGGATATTGGTCAAACGTCTGGATGAAAAAACCGTTTTGCGCTTGTTATTGGGGCGGCTATTCAACCGAAGACACAATGTTCTCTACTGGTTATGCGCAAACGGCAAGCTGGAATGATACCTTTTGGCAACACGAACGTTTCAACAGGCTTTTAAAAGAAGCCCGCCCCTTGCTTGACAAAAGCAAACGCCGGGAAATTTATACAGAAATGCAGTTGATTATTCGCGATGAAGGCGGCGTTATTGTTCCTTTCTTTGCCAATGCAATTATGGCCAGCAGTGAAAAAATCGCTCATGGAACTTTGGGGTCTGATCGTGACTTTGACGGTGCCAGAATTGTTGAACGCTGGTGGCTCTCTTAATAATAACAAAGAAGGCACTGAAACCTTTCAGTGCCTTCTTTCTCAAGAGAAAACAACCAATTCCGCCTATGGAATTATCACCTCTGTTTGGTTTCCCACTCCGGATGTATCCAGGTCTCGGCATTGGAAGGGGCCAGAGGATCTTTCCCCAAAATAAGATCAGCAGCCTTTTCGCCAACCATGATTGTTGGGGCATTCAGGTTGCCATTCGGGATGGTCGGAAAGATCGAACTGTCAACCACACGTAAATTCTCAATACCTCTGACCCGGCACTCGTTATCGAGTACGGCCATAGGATCATCATCTGATCCGATTTTGCAGGTACAGGACGGATGATAGGCACTTTCCGCATTTTCCCTGATCCAGGCATCCAGATCCTCATCCGAAGTCAAGGCTGCGCCAGGCTGAATTTCATCGGCACAATAGGGGGCCATCGCAGACTGTTCCATGATTTCCCGGCTGAGACGGATACAGGCGCGGAAAGCTTCCCGATCATCTTCATGTTCGTTGTAATTGAAAAGGATCTCGGGTTTGTCCTTCACGTCGCCACTGGTGATGTGAATGTGACCCCGGCTTTTCGGCTTGTTCGGTCCGACATGAACCTGAATACCATGACCATCAAAGGCAGCCTGTCCATCATAACGCATTGCAGCGGGCAGGAAATGATACTGGATATCCGGCCACTTCAACCCGGCTTTTGAGCGAATGAATGCGCAGGATTCAAAGTGATTGGTTGCCCCCAGACCACTCTTGAACAACATCCAGCGCGCACCGATCAGGAACTTGCGCCACAGGCTCAACTCACCGTTCAGTGTAATGGGTTCTTTACAGCGGAACTGGAAGTAGACTTCGAGATGATCTTGCAGGTTGCTGCCAACGCCAGGCAGATCATGGACGACAGAAACACCCGCTTTTTTGAGAACCTCTGCCGGACCAATCCCGGAGACCTGCAACAGGTGAGGGGAGCCAACTGACCCGGACGACAGAATGACTTCCCGGTTTGCCAGTGCGGTTTTGCTAACGCCACCAATCTGATACTCAATGCCAGAGGCTTTTTTACCCGTCATGACAATACGTTTGGTCAAAGCCCCTGAAACAACCTTGAGATTGGGCCGATCAAGAACCGGTTTCAGATAGGCATTGGCCGTAGACCAGCGCACTCCGTCCTTGACCGTCATGTGCATGGGGCCGAAGCCTTCCTGACGGTAACCGTTATAGTCCTCAGTCGCGCCATAACCTGCCTCTACACCCGCCTGGATAAAAGCCTTGTACAACGGGTTCTGCATTTCATTGCCGTTACAGGTTGCCAATGGGCCACGATCGCCTCGATAAGCGTCTGCTTTGCCTTTCCATGTTTCTGCCCGTTTGAAATAGGGCAGGCAGTGGCGATAGCCCCATCCTTCTGCGCCCTTTTCCTCCCATTCATCGAAATCACAGGCATGGCCACGTACATAAACCATCCCGTTGATCGAGGAAGATCCCCCAAGAACCTTGCCGCGAGGACAGTGCATCCGACGATTATTCATGTGGGGTTCGGGAACGGATTCAAATTCCCAGTTATAACGGGACATATTCATCGGGATGGAAAGTGCAGTCGGCATCTGGATAAAGATGCTGCTGTCACTGCCACCTGCTTCCAGCAGGAGAACCGAATTCTTGGGGTCTTCACTCAGGCGATTTGCCAGGACACAGCCCGCCGAACCGGCCCCGACAATAATAAAATCAAAAGTTTGGTTCGACATCTGCTTTCTCCTGCTGCGCCGTGGCCTGTGGCCAATCAATAGGGAATAATAATTATCTGGTTTGGCACGCTGCCGGCTTACCGATCAAAAGGGCAAAATAGTCCAGAACAAGCTCCTGGGCTTTTTGCCTTTCCATTGGCTTTTCCTGAAGCGAGGTTCTGACCCACAAACCGTCAATCAGTGAAACCAGACCACAAGCTGCCCTGTCTGCTTGCTCAAAAGGCAGAATTTGTTTCAGGGCATGCCTGAAGGTGCTCATCTGCCGTTGCTCGTAAATCTTCTGCAATCGCCTGAGTTTGTCAGAATGGGGGATATGCGCCCAGAATGCGAGCCAGGCAGACACTGTTTCCGGCTCGAAAAGGTGGTCATCCAGATAAGTGTAAATCAAGGAGACAACCCGCTCTTCCGGCGTTTTGGCCAAAGCAAGCTGTGACAGAACCCTCAATCTCAGGTCCTGTAACAATTTGCGCATGGTTGACTGGAGAAGATCATCCTTGTCCCGGAAGTAGTGATGAACAATACCCGGAGAAACTCCGGCAGCCTGACTGATCTGGCGAATGCTGGTTTCGGAAAACCCGCGCGCATGGATTGAAGCGATCGTGGCATCAATCAATTGCTGCTTTCTGATGGGCTCCATTCCCACTTTCGGCATTCTCAGTCCCTGCAAAGCCATTTATCCTGATGAGATAAGCTGTAAGCAATTTTTATTGGACGATCAACCAAAATAAATTTTACTCTTTCGTGCACCGGATACCATGGGTTAATACGGCATTAACCAGAATTGAGCACAATGTCAGTGCAGTGTATCCTTATGGTATGCGTAAAACGTAAAACACGAACAGAGATCAGGTATGGATGCGCTACTGATAACAAAGCTGGTACTGATACTTTTTATTGTTGTTACGATGTTGTACGATCTGATCCAGATGCGCATTCCCAACGTCGTCTGCCTGGCTTTGGCCCTGCTTTTTGCCATGACCTTTGTCTTTAACAAATTCCCGATCGACATTCTTGATCATCTTATGGCAATGGGAATTGTTTTCGTCGCCGGGATTGTGCTTTTTTCCTTTCGTATTCTCGGGGGGGGTGACGTCAAGTTGCTGACTGTACTCGCCCTCTGGACCGGATTGAAACTCTTGCCTGTTTTTATAACCATTGTCTCACTTGTTGGCGGAGGGCAGGTTTTGATTATCCTGATACTGCGTCGTTATACCCACGCTTTTGAATATCTTCTGGCAAAGTACAATGTAACAGCGGCAATGCCGAACTGGTTGCGCAGAGGCGGGGAAATCCCTTATGGCGTAGCGATCGGCATCGCCTTGTTTATTGTAATGGATCAACTTCCTTTGTTTTTATCCTGAACCAGTGTTTTCTTTTTATATCTCCTCACCCTCTATCTGTGTTTTAACATACCGCAGATTTTCTAGTGGCCCGGGCATGGTCGGATGCACAGCAAGAGCTTTTTCCAGAGCCTGCCTGGCCAAACGCCATTTTTTCTGGGCGATATAAATCAACCCCTGTCCCGCAAGAGCTCCAAAATGTCGGGGCTCGAGTAACAGCGTTCTGTTGATGTCGGTCAGTGATTTTGTCAGGTTTCCCATAAGATAATGGGTCAATGCCCGTTTGTTCCAGGCTTCGGCATAGTTCGGGTTTCGTTTGATAATCGACGTATAGCCAAGAAGAGCTTCTTCATAGTCACCTTTGCCAGTTGCTCTTCCTGCTCCATCCATCTGCTCCGCAATAATTCCGTCTTCTGTTTCCAACCAGATTGACCAGATCTTTCCTTCAATAAGAAAACTCTCCACTCCGGGCGAAGCCAGTTGAAGTTTTTCAAAAAGAGAAGGTAACCGACTGTCTTTCTGATCAGCCCGGACCTTAAACGGACTGATGACAAGACAAAGGGAAAGCAGTACGAGATAAAACAGTTTATTCTTCATGGACTGAATCCTGCACCGTCTCTGCCAAAATAGAAAATCATCTGTACGTGATTGGAATTGTTGATTGGTCTTCCTGTTCAGTTGGTGCAAGCCCGCACAAGACATATTGTCTCGATACAAAAGCATTCCTTAAATATTTTCGATAACACAGAAACAATTTACCAATTAATTGTGGTAGACAAAATGCATGCTTATTGGAATCGCAGGTCCCATGAATGTATAGACAAGTATTTTATTTCTCTTTTCAGGGCTGAGTATTTACTTTCCGTACCTGTAGATTGAAAAGAAGTGGGTGAGAAAGTCACTCCTCGTCGCATTCGGAACAGCATGTCAACAGGTGAGTGGCATAGTCGTTCACCACACAGAGATAACATATAATAAGAAATCCGGTTCTACTGGAGGAGAAAAGCGTGAGCGATCTTGGACAAAAAAAAATCAAACGTCTGCTCGTTGCCAACCGCAGCGAAATTGCAATCCGTATCTTTCGAGCAGCAACAGAACTGGGCATAGAAACAATTGCGATCTATTCGAATGAAGACCGTTTTGCCCTTCACCGCTTCAAAGCTGATGAAAGTTATCTTGTTGGCGAAGGGAAGGGGCCAATCCAGGCCTATCTTGATATTCAGGATATTCTGCGCATTGCAAAAGAAGCCAATATAGACGCTATTCATCCAGGATATGGCTTTCTCTCGGAAAATCCGGATTTTGCCGATGCCTGCAAAGCTGCAGGGATTATCTTTGTTGGCCCTTCCGGCGACATCATGCGCGGACTGGGCAACAAGGTTTCAGCCAGAGCTCTGGCCATTCAGGCCGGGGCTCCGGTGATGCCGGCAACAGAAGCATTACCTTATGATGACGCTGAGATCACACATCTGGCGGCAAAGGTCGGATATCCTGTAATCACCAAAGCCAGCTGGGGTGGTGGTGGCCGCGGTATGCGGGTTATTGAAAACGAAGAAGAGCTGCTTGAACAGGTAGATGCAGCCCGTCGTGAGTCCATGGCCGCTTTTGGCAATGACGAGATCTATCTGGAAAAACTGGTCCGTCGGGCCCGCCATGTCGAGGTTCAGATTATTGGCGACAGTCATGGCAATGTTGTCCATCTGTTCGAACGTGATTGCTCTGTACAGCGCCGCAACCAGAAGGTCGTCGAGCGCGCACCAGCACCCTATCTTACTGAAACACAGCGGAATGCTTTTTGTCAGGCCGCTCTGGCGATCGCCCGAACCGCCAATTATGTGAATGCAGGAACCGTCGAGTTTCTGATGGATATGGATGATGACAGGTTCTATTTTATCGAGGTTAATCCTCGGGTACAGGTCGAACATACCGTCACAGAAACAGTAACAGGCATTGATATCGTCCAGGCCCAGATCAAAATCGCAGCCGGGGGCACCATCGGCAAACCGACAAGCGGTGTCCCTGCACAGAAAGATATACAGCTGCACGGCAATGCCATTCAGTGCCGAGTGACGACCGAGGACCCGGAAAACAAATTCATTCCGGACTATGGCAAGATCCTGGCCTATCGGGGGGCAACAGGTTTTGGTATTCGTCTGGACGGCGGCACGGCTTTTTCCGGGGCTGTGGTTACCCGCCATTATGACTCGCTCCTCGAAAAGGTCACGGCCTGGGGTGGCACACCTGATGAAGCCATTGCCCGTATGGACAGAGCGTTACGGGAATTTCGTATCCGGGGTGTTTCAACCAACCTGACATTTTTGGAAAACGTGCTGTCTCATCCAAAGTTCAGGGGCGGCGACTATACCACCAAATTTATCGACGATACACCGGAACTCTTTCATATGCCCCGTCGCCGGGACCGGGCCTCCCGGTTGTTACGGTTTGTTGGCGATATCATGGTCAATGGCAACGACGAGGTCTCGGGCCGCCTTCATCCTGTCCATCCCCATGTCGCCCGTGTTCCCAAACCCAAAAACCTTGCTGTTCCTGAGGGGACCAAGCAGCTTCTGGATCGGGAAGGGGCAACAGCGGTTGCCAACTGGATGAAAAACCAACAGCGTCTTCTGATCACCGACACCACATTCCGCGATGCACACCAGTCGCTATTGGCAACAAGAGTCCGCACGGATGATCTGGTAAGAATTGCCCCTTATTATTCAGAAAACCTCAGTAATCTTTTCTCGATGGAATGCTGGGGCGGAGCGACTTTTGACGTAGCCATGCGCTTTCTCAAAGAATGTCCCTGGGATCGTTTGTCGCAGCTGCGATCTGCCATGCCCAACCTTTTGACCCAGATGTTGCTTCGCGCCTCGAATGGAGTGGGCTACACCAACTATCCCGATAATGTGGTGCAGTATTTTGTCAAACAGTCGGCTGATGCCGGAATGGATCTTTTCCGGGTGTTCGACAGTCTGAACTGGGTCGAAAACATGCGTGTTGCCATGGATGCGGTGGGGGACAGCGGCAAGATCTGTGAAGCTGCAATCTGCTATACCGGTGATATTCTTGACCCCAAGCGTCCCAAATACGACCTCAAATATTATGTTGAGATGGCGAAGCAGCTGGAAAAGGCCGGTGCTCATATTCTGGGTATCAAGGATATGGCCGGATTGCTTAAACCTGCCGCAGCCAAGGTCTTGATCAAAGCCCTGAAAGAGGAAGTCGGCCTGCCGATCCACCTCCACACTCACGATACCAGCGGCATTTCTGCTGCCACCATTCTCGCAGCGTCTGAGGCCAGGGTTGATGCGGTTGATGCCTGTATTGATTCCATGAGCGGCCTGACATCCCAGCCAAATCTGGGATCTATTGCAGCAGCTGTGCGAAACACAGACCGGGATACCGGGCTTGATGACCAGGCTCTGCAGGATATCTCCGGTTATTGGGAACAGGTGAGAGCCAATTACATTGGCTTTGAAAGCGACATCAAAAGCGGAACTTCGGATGTCTACCATCACGAGATGCCCGGTGGTCAATATACCAATCTGCGTCAACAGGCCCGGTCTCTCGGTATCGAGGAGCGCTGGCCTGAAGTCTCCAGGGCCTATGCCGAAGTCAACGATATGTTCGGCGATGTGGTCAAGGTCACTCCTTCGTCAAAAGTCGTCGGCGATATGGCCCTGATGATGGTAACCAGTGACTTGACCCGGGCGGATATCGAAAACCCGGACCGGGAAATTGCCTTTCCTGAATCCGTTGTCTCTTTCTTCAAGGGAGATCTGGGGCAACCTTCCGGCGGGTTCCCTCCGGTTTTGCAGAAAAAAATTCTGAAAGATGTCACTCCCTTCACAGACCGCCCCGGCGCGTTGATGCCCGCTGCAGATCTTGCTGCAGAACGAGCCGCAGTGGAAAAGAAGGTTGAACGCAGTATCACTGACTTCGAGTTTGCCTCCTATCTTATGTATCCACAGGTGTTTATCGATTACGCCAGGCACCAGCGGGATTATGGAAATGTCTCGGTTCTGCCGACACACGTCTTTTTCTATGGCATGGAGGTCGGTGAAGAACTTTCCGTACATATTGATCAGGGGAAAACACTGATTATCCGTTTCCGGGCGATCAGCGACGCTGATGATGACGGCAGCTGCACCGTGTTCTTTGAACTCAATGGCCAGCCCCGGACCGTCAAGGTAACAGACCGTAGCCGGGCTCCGGCCAAAACAGCCCATCCAAAAGCAGATCCGGGAAACATCGAACATCTCGGTGCCCCGATGCCGGGTTTGATCGTCAGCGTTTCCGCAATCGAAGGTCAGGTGGTTGAGCGCGGAGATGTCCTGATGTCGATCGAAGCCATGAAGATGCAGACCTCGGTTCTGGCCGAACGGGACGGGACGGTAAAACAGATCCTTGTGACGCCGGGTTCAAAGGTCGAAACCAAGGATCTTCTCGCAATCATTACGGATTAACCAGATTACTTAATGAACCAGGCAACAGAGCTGCTTGACCGCAGATCTGTTGCCTTCACCGGGTCATTCCGCAGTTTCAGTCAAGGGTATCCTGCCAAGATAATCAATGCAGGCCCTGATTTTTTTAGGCATCTGACGCCCATAGGCGTGTTGAATCCTAATCGCTGATGTAATGGGAATGTCGTCAGGGAACAGCCGGACAAGTTGTCCTTCTGAAACATCCTGTTCCACCATATGCAAAGGCAGTCGGGCCAAACCAAGACCAGCCTTTGCCATATTTTGAACAGTCACAATATTATTTGCTTTTCTTGTCGCAATTGCTTGAAAAACTCTTCTGGTACCATCTGCACGTTCATACGACTGCAAAATTACTGTTCCCTCCCACTGATTGGCAATGTACTCGGGTGGATTATCTAAAACCGGGTTCTTTTCAAGATACTGGGGGCTCGCAAAAAGCGCTTCTGTCAATGTCCCCACCCGGAGGGACTTAAAAGAAGAATCTGGAAGCGTCCCGACAGTAATTGCCAAATCAATCTGCTCCTCAATCAGTTCTCGCCTGAGATCGTCGTTGATAACTGTTGGTTCGAGCAAAGGGTAACGTTCAAAAAATTCCATTAGCTTCACTCCAACTGAGTGACTTAACAGAGCATGTGGAATTGTTATCACGATCGGGCCATGAATTGTTGTCGAAAGGTTTTGCACCTCTTCAACCGCAACCCGAGCTATTTTTGAAACCTCTCTACATCTTAGATAAAAGTGCTCTCCTGCTTCTGTAAGAGACAGATTTCGCGTCGTGCGGTTAAGCAATTTTGTACCAAGCTCAGATTCAAGCTTGCTGATGTGGTGGCTGACTACGGACTTTGACAACCCGAGGTTCAGAGCAGCCTCGGTAAAAGAACCCGCTTCTACAACAGCGGCAAACACAAGCATACGATCAAGATTTTGTCTCATTGTTCGATTTTATCGAACACAATTTCAAAATCAATGCCATTTATTAAATTTATTGTCGCCAATATATTGGATGCAGCATTGAATGATGAAGGGAAAAACAATGAATAAAATTGATCATGTTGAAGTTCAATCTGCTGTCACGTTGGCCAGCGAGAAATGGAAAGCAGGCTTTAACAGTGCCAACCCCAATATTTGCGCAGCGGCTTATCATGAAGACGCCGTGATGGAAGTTGGGGGAATGGGATCATTCATCGGCAAAGCGGCCATCTTTAAATTCTGGCAGGATTTCATTCTCTCTGGGGCCAAAGACGTGGAATATTTTGACACAAAAATGGACGTTATTGACACAAACACTGTATTGCTTACATCAAATTGGAAAATGAATGTCGGACAGGGAAGGATTACCAAAGAAAAATGGTGTCGCCAGCACGACAATCAGTGGCTATTAACAGAAGATGCCTTTGAAATGACCGAAAAATTTATCTAAAAGGACGGTCCGGCCAGAAATCATCTGCCGACTTGCCTACCTTCACGTCAACCTTTTCCATCTCGCTCATGCGCGGCTTCGGGGCCGAGACAATCGTGGCATCGACAATCTGGCCTCCCATCGCCAGAAAACCCTGCTCCACGATTAGGGTGTCAAGCCGGGAGAAACAAATGGTCAATTGCCTTGTCCCGGCTCAGCAAGTCCCGGTACAGCCAGATCGTGCGCGCATCCGGCACCCGGTCGCCAAGCTCAAGATCGAGAAAGGACATGAAAGACAGCCGATGGTTGATCAGGAATTCCGTCCGTTCGTCGCTCAGGTCATTCAGCAACTGGATCACCAGTATCTTGAACATCATCACCGGATCATAAGGCGGGCGGCCGCCCCGATCCCGGTTGCTGCGTCTCAACGCAATGACCAGGCCGCTGCGGAAGGCCTCAAATCCACCACCGAGCCCAGAAGCTCCAACTGGTCACCCAGATCACTTAACCGACGGAGCTGGTCATCAATCCCGAATAATTTACGCTGCTTCATCATGCAAACCGAGCCTGTCTATCCCCGAACCAGTGAAGCAAAATCCGCCTGCTTTGCACAGAGGTTTCTAGAAGTGTCCAGCTTAAAAAGGCTAAATGATTTCTATTATTGATTTAACCTCTTTAAGTAAATTCATCACCTCGGCCTGAGTCGCACCCATACGTGGATGGTAATCAAAATCATCTAGTCCTTCAAAAGTTTCATTCAAAGCGTTGTTGATAATTATTAACTCTTCAAGAGAAACATTTATGATTATTCTTCCACTATCTACCTTATCTAATTTCACAGTAATACCCATTATTTAAGATCATCAAAATACCCTTTACCTCTGGTTGGTTTGAAAGCAGTTCCTTTATTAACTTGACTGGGGTCATGTCTTAGAGCCTGACTCGAAACTTTATGTTTCATAATAATACCTTGCCAGCCTTCGTGTCATCATTCTTATGGATGATACGAGTACCCATGTTTCAGCGGACGGGATGGATTTTTCCCAGTCCTTTGCCAATCGGCGGCAGCGATTGAGCCATGCAAATGTCCGTTCGACCACCCATCGGCAGGGCAGGACTTCAAATCCTTCCGCCTTGTCAGAACGCTTCACGATTTCAATTGTCCAGCCACCGATTTTAGCCAGGGCTTTGCGGAGTTTGGGCTCCGCATATCCGCCATCGGCAAAAAGATGTCGCAGCCACGGATGGCTTCGGCGAATGGAACTCAAAACATCTGGTGCCCCGTCCCGATCCTGGATATCAGCAGGGTGAACGACACTTCCGATCAGCAGTCCCAGGGTATCGGTGACAATATGACGTTTTCTGCCTTTGATTTTCTTTCCTGCATCATAGCCCCGAAGTCCGCCGCTTTCTGTGGTTTTGACGCTTTGGCTGTCAATGATCCCTGCTGTCGGGCTGACCTCGCTGCCCTCAAGATCGCGGCTCCACATGACCAGGTGATGGTTGATCGTTTTCAGGAGCTCACAATCCCGCCAGTGGTAGAAATAGCGTTGAACCGTCGAGCGCGGAGGGAAATCTTTCGGCAGCATCCGCCATTGGCAGCCCGTTGTTGCAATATAAAGAATGCCATTCATCACCTCACGTAAATCCGTTGTCCGGGGGCGACCCTGAAACAGCCGTAACGGCAAGGAGGCCACTCATAATCGCGCCGAGTGGTTGCAGTCCAAACCATTGTGATCTCCATTTGTTGGCGTAAACCAATAGAATCAAAAGTGACTGTAATCACTCAACTAATTTCTGGTCAGGCCCTAAGGGAAGTAGAGATTGTCGTCATAAATGACAATCTCTACTTCCCTGGACTGCTGGTACCTCAGATAACTATTTCCAGCCATTGCTGAAGGCGTTCTTCAGGATTTGGGTGATAGAGCACATCAGTGACAACGCAGAGACAATCGGCCCCGGCTTTATAAATGTCCGGGGCTCTTTCCACAGACAGACCACCAATGGCGACCAACGGGACCTTGCCAACCCGTGCTTTCCATCGGCGAACATTTTCAGCACCCTGTGGTGCCCAGGACATCTGCTTGAGGATGGTCGGATAGACAGGTCCCAGCGCAATATAATCTGGGGACAGGGCGAGAGCCCGGTCAAGTTCGGCCTCGTCATGAGTACTGATCCCCAGCTTGAGACCCGCCTGACGTATCTTGGGCAGATCGGCCTGATCCAGGTCTTCCTGGCCCAGATGGATAAAATCACACCCCAGCTCCAGAGCCAGTTGCCAGTAGTCATTCACAACCAGCTGGGTTTTGTACTCCCGACAAAGCTCTCGTGCCTGGCGTATCTGTGCCCGGACGTCATCCTGTTCCTTATCCTTAATTCGCAACTGTACCAGTTTCAGGCCAAGCGGGAGAAAACGGGGTAACCACTTCACATCATCAACGATCTGATAAAAAGGCTCAATCATGTTTCTGGTTCCAGAAGGGGAGTCCGATAACCGGTGTTGATGGCGCGGCCATGTCTCTCTGTTCCATGGGATCAGCTTCATAAGCCAGTCGCCCGCTTTCAATCGCCAGTCCAAAAGCCCGGGCCATTGCCACAGGATCTCCGGCTTTAGCCACGGCGGTGTTTAGCAAAACGGCATCATACCCCAGCTCCATGGCAGCGGCTGCATGAGAAGGCAATCCCAACCCGGCATCAACCACCAGCGGAATTGATGGAAAATGGGCGCGCAAGCTTCGTAAGCCATAAACATTATTCAGGCCACGACCGCTTCCTATCGGTGCCCCCCAGGGCATCAGGACCTCACAGCCTGCCGCGACCAGTTTCTCTGCTACGACCAGATCCTCTGTTGTGTAGGGGAAGACCTGGAAACCTTCGTTACAGAGAATTCGGGCGGCTTCAACCAGCCCGAAAACATCCGGCTGCAAGGTGTCATCTTCGCCGATGACTTCGAGCTTTACCCAAGCTGTGTCAAAGATCTCCCGTGCCATCTGGGCTGTGGTAACAGCTTCTTTAACGGTTTTACAGCCCGCTGTATTTGGCAGTATTCGCAAATCTGAGCTTCGGATCATGTCCCAAAACTTTTGCCCCGCAAGATCTTTCCCTGATTCCCGTCGCAACGACACCGTGACAATCTCAGAACCGGATGCCTGTATGGCATCAAGCATGATCGCCGGGGAGGGGTAAAGCGCTGTGCCAATCAGAAATCGTGATGTTATCTTCTGGCCGTAAAACTCTAATGTCATGATCTGTGTTACCCCCCTTGCATCGGGGCAACAATTTCAATGGCGTCACCCTGACTTATCAACATCTCTTTTCGACAGCTTGCTGGCGCCAACTCACCATTCAAGGCTGTGGCGACACGGGCAGAACCATATCCTTGCTCGTTCAAAAGATCAGCCAGGTTTTCTGCTGCCGTCTCCAATTCCTGTCCGTTCAAACTGATGCGCATCTTTGCGGTCCTCGCGAGTTATGGCCAATAGAAATTAAGGATTTCCTGTCTTCCCGGACGGAAGGATACCCCTGCATTATCAAATCTGCAGTCAGAGCAGCTACCGCCGGGGCTGCCAGATAGCCGTGACGATACATGCCATTTACGTAAATGGTGCTGCCAGCTTGAATAATTGCAGGAAGATTATCCGGAAAAGCAGGTCTGGCATCCACACCTATTTCCAGAATTTCAGCTTCACCAAATCCTGGATGCAAGGCATAGGCCGCGGACAAAAGTTCAAGTATGGATCGAACCGAAGCCCGCGACCGTTCTTCGTTTTCTATCATTGTTGCCCCGATCATAAAAACCCCGTTATCCCGGGGAACCACATAAAGCGGTATACGGGGATGGAGCAAACGTATTGGTCTGTTAAGCTGAATCTCATCACTTTGAATCAGCACCATTTCGCCCTTTACCCCCCTTAGGTCCGGCAATTCTTTTTGGGCAGCCAGTCCCCGGCAGTCAATTCTAAAATCAGCTTCTGTCGGGGTTTGAAGATCTGCGTCTTCAAGCGATCTGTTGTATTGGAAATGTACGGCTTTATTCCTGAGAAAGTCTTCAAGCGCTTGTAAGATCTTGCGTGGATCAAAGTGGGCTTCCGAAGGATAGAACAATCCACTTTGGAAGCGGCCAGCCAGGGCAGGCTCAAGTTCTGAAATCTCTTCTGCCGAGACCTTTTTCCAATTCTCGGTCCTTCTGCCAAAACGCTTCAGATCCGGCAAATCCCGGGCAGGGGCAACGACCAGAGTGCCCCGCTGGATATAGTGCCCAGAAGAAAAGCGGGACCAGAACTCCATGCTTTCCACTCCCAGCTCCCCAATCAACGGTTCGGCGCTTTCCATTTCACACCAGGGCGCCAGCATGCCTCCAGCCCACCAGGAACAACAGCTGTCATCCGGTCCCTTACTCTGTGAAATAATAGTTACGTCATGACCGAGTTCAGCAAAAACGGCTGCACAGGACAACCCAACAACGCCGGAGCCAATGATTTCAATCCGCATTGTCTGGGCTCCCGACCTGAAGTTCTGCTTTGTTTTTTTTCAGTGTATTCGAAGAAACATAAAGTTCATTGCCCAGTTCCTGAAACCTGTCGCTCATCTGGGCCATTCCCTGGGTTTTATCATTTAGCCTGCTTGCATAATCCCTGACCTCTTGCGAGATTTTCATTGAACAGAATTTGGGACCGCACATCGAACAGAAATGTGCAAGCTTATGGGCCTCCTTGGGAAGTGTTTCGTCATGGAAAGACCGGGCAGTTTCCGGATCCAGGGAAAGATTGAACTGGTCTTCCCAGCGAAAATCGAAACGGGCACGGGAAATAGCATCATCCTGGATCTGGGCTATGGGATGCCCCTTGGCCAGATCAGCAGCATGGGCAGCTATTTTGTAGGTAATAACCCCGGTCTTTACATCATCCCGGTTCGGCAACCCCAGATGCTCTTTAGGGGTGACATAACAAAGCATTGCGGTACCGTACCAGCCGATCATCGCCGCCCCAATGCCGGAAGTAATATGGTCATACCCGGGTGCGATATCGGTCGTTAACGGCCCAAGCGTATAGAAGGGGGCCTCACCACACTCCCTGAGCTGCTTGTCCATGTTCTCCTTGATCTTGTGCAGAGGAACATGCCCCGGACCTTCGTTGATTACCTGACACCCCTTGCTCCACGCAACTCTGGTTAACTCTCCGATCGTTTCCAGTTCGGAAAATTGAGCCTTGTCATTTGCATCTGCAATAGATCCCGGGCGCAGACCATCCCCCAACGAGAAGGAGACATCATAACGGCGCATAATATCGCAGATGTCACCGAAATGTTCGTAAAGAAAGCTTTCCTTGTGATGATGGAGACACCATTTGGCCATGATCGATCCCCCCCGCGACACGATTCCGGTCACTCGATCTGCGGTCAGATGAATATAGGCAAGGCGAACGCCAGCGTGGATCGTGAAATAATCTACGCCCTGTTCACATTGCTCGATCAGGGTATCTCTGAAAACTTCCCAATCCAGTTTTTCGGCAATACCATTAACCTTTTCCAGTGCCTGGTACATCGGCACTGTCCCAATCGGGACAGGGCTGTTGCGGATAATCCATTCTCTTGTGTGGTGAATATTCCGTCCGGTTGAAAGGTCCATAACGGTATCAGCCCCCCAGCGAATGGCCCAGACCATCTTGTCAATTTCCTCTTCAATTGAGGAGGTAACTGCAGAATTACCGATATTGGCGTTAATCTTGACCAGAAAATTTCGCCCGATAATCATGGGCTCCAGTTCAGGGTGATTGATATTTGCCGGAATAATTGCCCGGCCACGGGCAATCTCGCTGCGAACAAATTCCGGTGTGACAAAAGCTGGCAACGAGGCTCCAAAATTTTCTCCCCCCTCCAGAGATTGCTGAGCCTGTTCAAACTGCTGTTTACGGCCAAGATTTTCCCGCTCAGCTACATAGATCATTTCCTCGCTGATAATACCTGCACAGGCCATCTCATACTGGGTGAGGGGAGCTTTGCCCGTTCCGCGCAAGGGAGCAACAGTTCGAGCGAATGCCTGTGCCAACTGGGCAGGATTAACAGTACCGTTATCCTCGGGTTTTATCTGTCGTCCCTGATAGGCTTCAACAGCCCGTGCTGTGATCCAGTCCTTACGCAATCCAGGTAATCCCTGGTCTATATCTATATGCACCTCCGGATCTGTATAGGGGCCAGAGGTATCATAAATTCGGATTAGCTGGTTCTGTGGATCAGCTGTTCTTACCGCGCGAAAGGGAACCCGAAGATGGGGCGCATCATCCGGGGATGTATAGATTTTTTGAGATGCAGGAAGAGCCCCGGTCGTAACGCGGGATCTTGGTTTTATGTTTATATTGTTTGTTTCAGACACGATAAAAGATCTCCCATTTAATAGTCAGGAGATCCGGGGCGCTATGGGGAGGTGACCAGAAAGTAGTCGTACTTATTGTACTACTATCTGCTGCGGTTCCTATCCCTTCGCCGGCATGACCCGGATCAGGTTCAAAGAGTCCCGTGCAGTAACAGCACAATCTCAGCCCTCTTCTGAGGACACCCCTTGGATAGTCTGTTTATAGAACAGGCCCGGAATGGTTTCAAGCGCAGGGTTATCTGAAGCCGATTTAATTTCAGAGTTGATCCCAATCCAAAGATGATCGCAGGAAATTATCCAATGATGCCTAGGGAACATTGATTTATGTCAATGTGTTTTGCCCGGACTGCTTTATGATGGATACTTGTATAGAAGTATTTCTAAAGCATCACTCCAGGACTTGAGGGCAAATTTGTGCAAAATCTTGATGTGACTTCAACAGAACCAAGCAAAGGGCGGGAAGTCAGTCTTTTCCTGTTTCTCGCAGCAGTACTAATCCCTGTGCTGACGATTGCACTGGTCGGGGCCTATGGTTTCAGTATCTGGATGTACCAGATCTTTATTGCCGGTCCACCTACCAACTGATTTTCAACACTGTATCAAACAAAAAGGGAGGTCAAATCAATGACCTCCCTTTTTTATCGCCTTATCTGGATGTTAAGTCCTATTCCCAGCCTTCAACACCAGTCATGTCTGGCAGGTGATGCGCGATCCCCTTGTGACAATCAATACAGGTCTTCTCACCTGTAAAAAGGAATGTCTGGTGTGCCGTGGCGGCCCGAGGGCTCTGGACGGTAATATCCATGGATTCAACAGAGTGACAGTTGCGGCACTCCAGCGAGTTGTTGGCTTTGAGACGATCCCATTCATGCCCCGCCAAGCGGCGGCGCTCGGCCTGAAACTTCTCCCGAGTGTCGATGGTGCCAAAAAGCTTGCCCCAGACTTCTTTGGATGCCTGGGTTTTCCGGGCAATCTTGTCGGTCCAGTTATGCGGAACATGACAGTCAGGACAACTGGCCCGAACCCCTGAACGGTTGCTGTAATGGATCGTCGTTTTCAACTCTGCAAAAACGTTATCCCCCATTTCATGACAGCTGACACAAAACTCTTCAGTATTGGTCACTTCCAACGCGGTGTTGAAACCACCCCAGAACATCACCCCGGCGACAAATCCCCCAATCGTCAGAAACCCGATTGAAAGATGCTTCGCAGGACGATTGGCCCGAGACCAGAGCCCCGCGATCAGACAGAAGATTTTTTTGAAAGGCGCCATTATTGTTCACCCTTGATCAGGTCTTCCACGTCAATGAACTCATTTTCGACCAGTGGGCGTGCAGATACCTGGGTAACGTGACACTGGTTACAGAAATATCGACGTGGTGAAACCGTTGCCAACACCTGATTATCCCGGTCCATATAATGCGTTACACTCACCATTGGCGCCTGGGATTCCCCTGTACGGGTCCGGGCGTGACAGGAAAGACATTTGTTTGCGTTCAGCGTGATCTGGTAATCCCTGACTTGATGCGGGATAGTCGGCGGCTGTTCCGGATAGTTTCTTACCCGCTTCACATCTGTATTTTCCTCCTTTGTGATTGGAGGTGCTTCGGCTTCAGATGTAATAGGAGTTCCCTGACGCAAGGTTGCTGTGCCATCCGAAAGCGCACTTGTTGCATAGAACACAAGACCAAGTGCTGTTGTTATATTGATAAGAATGCGTTTCATTTTACGCTCTCCCCGTGGCGATCACTTTGACAGCACATTTCTTAAAGTCGGTTTGTTTGGAAATCGGATCAGTTGCATCCAGTGTAACCTTGTTGATCAACTGGCTGGCATCAAACCAGGGAACAAAAATAAGCCCCTTCGGAGGTTTGTTCCTGCCCCGCGTTTCGACACGGGTAACCATTTCACCCCGGCGGGAGATGACCTTGATTTCCTGTCCGCGACGCAGCCCACGAGCAGCAGCATCATCAGGATGCATAAAGGCAACAGAATCAGGGAAAGCTTTATAAAGTTCAGGAACACGCTGGGTCATGGAGCCAGAGTGCCAGTGCTCCAGCACGCGTCCGGTTGAAAGCCAGAGATCGAATTCCTCGTCAGGGCTCTCAGCTGGGGGTTCATAGGGAAGGGCAAAAATCACCGCCCGTCCGTCAGGTTTGCCATAGAAATCAAAATCGCTTCCCGGTTTTGCGTAAGGGTCTGATCCCTCTTTGAAACGCCAGCGGGTTTCCTGCCCGTTGACGACAGGCCATCTCAGACCACGTTCCTGGTGATAAACCTCGAATGGCGCCAGATCATGACCATGGCCTCGACCGAACTCGGCATATTCTTCAAACAGACCTTTCTGAACATAAAAGCCAAAATGTTTGGACTCTATATTTTCATAATCGGGATGGATCTCTGACAGTGGATATTTTTCCACATTGCCGTTGGCGTAAAGTACTTCGAATAGAGTTTTACCCTTGTATTCCGGGTTCTCAGACAACACCTCTGCCGGCCAGACATCATCCGTGGTGATGCGTTTGGAGAATTCCATCAACTGCCAGAGATCTGATTTTGCTTCGCCAGGAGCCGTAACCAGCTGGTGCCAGAACTGGGTGCGGCGCTCAGCGTTGCCATAGGCCCCTTCCTTTTCCACCCACATGGCTGTGGGAAGGATCAGATCAGCCGCTTCAGCGGTTACAGTCGGGTAAGGATCCGACACAACGATAAAGTTTTTCGGGTTGCGATAGCCTGGATAGCCTTCTTCATTGAGGTTAGGAGCAGCCTGCATGTTGTTGTTACACATCACCCAATAGGCATTGAGCTTTCCGTCTTTGAGCATGCGGTTTTGCAACACAGCGTGATAACCGGGTTTCTCTGGGATAATCCCGGCCGGAATTTTCCAGATCTTCTCGGCATAGGCCCGATGCTCTGGATTGGTAACAACCATATCCGCAGGCAGTCTGTGAGAGAAGGTGCCGACTTCACGGGCGGTACCACAGGCTGAAGGCTGGCCTGTCAAGGAGAAGGGAGAATTGCCCGGTGTTGATATCTTTCCAACCAGAAGGTGGATATTATAGATCAGGTTGTTACACCATACGCCACGTGTATGCTGATTAAAGCCCATGGTCCAGAAGGACACGACCTTGCGATCAGGATCGGCGTAGAGTTCAGCCAATTCAACCAGACGGTTTTCCGGTACGCCAGAGAGTTTTGAAACCTTCTCAAGGGTATAATCGGCAACAAACGCCTTGAATTCTTCAAAATTCATTTCACTGGAACCGCCAGCTTCACCGGCATTCTTGGCTTTTTTCTCCAGTTCATGTTCAGGTCTCAGACCGTACCCGATATCATCATTACCCCGGCGGAAGTTTACATGTTTAGAGACAAAGTCATGATTTACCTTGTCGTTCTGTATGATGTAGTTGGCAATGAAATTCAGGATCGCCAGATCAGTTTGTGGGGTGAAAACCATGGGAATGTCGGCAAGATCAAAACAGCGATGCTCAAATGTCGACAGAACTGCAACCTTTGTGTTGGGCGCGCTGAGGCGGCGATCCGTCACTCTGGTCCAGAGTATCGGGTGCATTTCCGCCATATTTGAGCCCCAGAGTACAAAAGCATCAGTGGCCTCAATATCATCATAACACCCCATCGGCTCATCAATGCCGAAAGTCCGCATAAAGCCGCCAACAGCAGAGGCCATACAGTGTCGGGCATTGGGATCAATGTTGTTAGAGCCAAAACCGGCTTTCAGCAATTTGGAAGCTGCGTAACCTTCCCAGACAGTCCACTGTCCGGATCCGAACATCCCGATAGATGTCGGGCCGTTTTCTTTCACCGCCGCTTTAAATTTTTCTGCCATAATATCCATGGCAACATCCCAGGACACAGGCGTGAATTCACCATCCTTGGCATACTTTCCATCTTTCATACGAAGAAGCGGCGTGGTCAGGCGATCCTTGCCGTACATGATCTTGGAAAGGAAATACCCTTTAACGCAGTTCAAGCCCCGGTTGACTTCAGCTTTGACATCGCCATGTGTCGCAACAACGCGACCTTCCTTGGTTCCAACCATGACGCTACAACCTGTTCCACAGAACCGACAGGGAGCTTTGGACCACTTGAGTTCTGTTTTGGAGCTATCCGTCACCAGATTGGTCGCAGATACCTTGCTTGTCATGCCAGCAACGCCTGCAGCAACGGCAATGGCATTGGCCTTGATATAATCACGTCTTGTTAACTTCATCACATGATGTCCTTGAGTTTTACCGGTTAAATCGAACCTGACGTTCCGGTTCATGCTTCTTCGTGCTGATAGACGGGTGAAAACGAATAAACCCCTTCTGTCGTCCTGATACTGTCAATCGTCGAGACGGCATCCCGACTTGTCGGAGCGTCAATCAGAATGACAACTTTGCCCTTGTCATCAACAAGGGGTACATCGGCGAAAGGGTGCTTTAGTATGTCCGCTAGCACCTTCTCGAAATTATCCGGTGATATCCGTGCGATGTGGCTGGAGATAAAAAGATCTGTCTCATCGTTCATTATCTAGGCATTCCCCTGCCGACTGATGCTCTTTCAACGTTATCCGTTGGAAAACAAATCCGGCTTTATGATTTCATCTCTCGTTTATTGTTGGTGGTTTTAATCCACCTTCATAGATGAACTATAACCTGACCCGGACCTTCGGCATTGATATGGATCAAGATACGAAGTTATTTCCCGGTTTTTTCCTAGGGATTCCCCGGTTGTTTCCAGACTGTTTCCGGCCGTAAAATCGGGAAAAAGCAAGAAACCCCGGCAAAAGAATGCCGGGGTTTCAGGACGCGGTATAAAAAGTAATTTAATCGTATGGAATCAGGCGGAAGCACTGTGCTTCTGGCTGATTTTTGATCTTTGCAAAGCCTGTCCTCCAGCATCAAAAACGTGAAGAGCCTCAAGCGGGGCGGTTGCCAATACCTGATCACCTGTTCGGGTGGCAGAATGCCCGTCTACCTTTACGCAAATGTGCGCGTGGTTTTTATTTTCCAGATAGAGATAACTGGCATCTCCAAGCCTCTCCACAGCCAAGACCCGACTGGAAATTGTAAAATCTCCGTTTTGGTTTTCTGACATATGTTCGGGACGGATACCCAGCGTAACAACGTCTCCGGCTTCCGTTTTTCCGGGCATGACAGGAACTTGTACCGTTGTTTTGTTTTGATCCAGTGTTATCTCGAGAGCTTTTTCCTGCTTTCCGACAACCGTACCGGAAACAAAGTTCATGGCAGGTGAACCGATAAATCCCGCAACAAACTTGTTGGCAGGATGGTGATATAATTCAAGCGGGGTACCATATTGGGCAACATGACCGTCGTTCAGCACGACGATCTTGTCCGCCAGGGTCATCGCCTCAACCTGATCGTGGGTTACATAGATAATGGTCGCCTGCAGATCCTGATGCAACTTGGCGATTTCCAGACGGGTATTTACCCGCAAGGCTGCATCAAGGTTACTCAGAGGTTCATCAAACAGGAAGACGTTGGGATCACGAACGATGGCACGCCCGATGGCAACCCGTTGACGCTGCCCGCCAGACAACTCTCTTGGGTATCTCTTGAGCAACTGCTCCAGCTTGAGGCTCACAGCAGCTTTCTGGACCTTCTCTTCGATGATCTTTTTATTTTCTCCCCCTCCCAGCAACCCGCCAAGAGGGCCTTTTTTACCAAGTGTCAGACCAAAAGCCATATTTTGGTAGACAGTCATATGGGGATAGAGTGCGTAGGACTGAAATACCATGGCGATTTTACGCTGGGATGGCGTCAGATCGTTTACGGTTTCTCCGGCAATTTGCAGTGATCCGCCCGAGATGTCTTCCAGCCCGGCAATCATCCTGAGAAGCGTGGACTTGCCACAACCGGACGGCCCGACAAACACAACAAACTCACCATCTTTTATGTCTATATTTATATCCCGCAGAACTTCATTTTTTCCATAAGCCTTACGGATATCTGTCAGCTTGATATCAGCCATGTCTTTTACCTCTTCCAATGCACAGCTGCGCAGGGCCGCCAGTTAGTAATAGTCTTGTCAGATCACAAGGGCATCCGATTGTTGTACAGATCATTTCACGGCTCCCGCTGTCAGACCACGGATCAGTTGCCGCGAGAAAATCAGATAAAGAACCAGGATCGGCACAATTGCCAGTGTCAGTGACGCCAGAACGGCATTCCAGTCCGTAACATACTGGCCGATAAACTGCTGTATGCCGAGGGTAACGGTTGCGGTGTCTTCTCCTGGTGCCAAGATCAACGGGAACCAGAGATCATTCCAGACCGGGATCATGGTGAAGACAGCAACGGTGGCAAGGGCAGGGCGGATCAGCGGCAGAATAATCGACCAGAAGATCCGATACTCGGAAACCCCGTCACAGCGTGCGGCCTCCTTCAGATCATTTGGAATTTGGGCGATAAATTCCCGCAAAATAAAGATCGCCAGGGGCAACCCCTGCGCCGTGTAGACCAGAACGAGAGCCGTCAGGGTATTGATCAAACCAAGAGAAACAATAATCTTGAGCAGGCTGACACTCCCCAGACGGATCGGAATCATGATCCCGATGGCAAGAAAAAGCGCGACAAAATCACTGCCGGGAAAGTCATACTCAGCCAAGGCCCAGGCAGCCATTGCTCCAAGAACCAGAACAAAAGCCAAACTCATAACAGTGACAGAGATTGAGTTGAGAAAGTAAACATCAAAAGAAGAACTGCCCAAAACCTTCTCAAAGCCAACCAGATCAAAAGTATTGGCATCAGGTAACGACAGCGGTGATTTGAAAATCGCCTTTCTGCTTTTGAAGGAATTAAAGATGATCAGCAAGATCGGGAAAAGTGCGATAATGGTGTAGCTGATCAGCAGTGCGTGCACGGCCAGGGGGCCGAACCGACGAGAGGTTCTCATGCTGGCCTCCTAAAGCTGATAACGGCGCAATCGCCGTTGAATGGCATAAAGATAGATCATCACTCCACAAAGGATGACCAGGAACATAAGGCTGGCAACTGTCGCCCCCATAGAAGGGTTTCCTGGCTGCAGCTGAAAACCAAAGAAGGTACGATAAAACAGGGTGCCCATGATATCACTGGAGAAATTTGGTCCGGCCAAAGCACCCTTCACAGCGTAAATCAGGTCAAACGCGTTAAAGTTTGCCACGAAGGTCAATACGGAAACCATTGCAACAGTTGGCAAAATCAAGGGAAGCTTGATCCGCCAGAAAGCTGTCCACTGATTCGCTCCATCAACAATCGCGGCATCGACCAGATCATCAGGTACATTCAGAAGCGCGGCGTAAATGAGCATCATGGGAATACCGACAAACTGCCAGACCGATATCAGTGACAAGGTCAACAACGTAGTTGATTCTTCTCCCAGTAAAGGTGGGAGACCATCACTGATACCAATAAAACCGACCAATGTATCCCCCACGCCCCAGATAGGACTGAGGATAAGCTGCCAGATAAAGCCGATAATGACGACCGATAGCATTGTCGGCATAAAGATCAGGGTTCTATAGGTGTTCTTGAGTTTCAAGCGCGGCAAGCTCAGCAGCGCAGCAAGGAAAATTCCAATCGGGTTTTGCACCAGCATATGGATTAGAAAGAACAGAAAGTTGTTTTTCAGTGCATTGACAAAGTCGGCAGACCAGCGCTCATCGGTAAAAATCGTCACATAGTTCGACCAACCGGTAAAACTGGCAGTACCATCTGTCTCGATTGAATAGAAACTGAGCCGCAGGGTATCGATCAAAGGCACAATCATAAATGCGCTGTAGATCAGAACTGCTGGCAGGAGAAACACAAATAGATGCGTTTTAAAGGGGCTACCCTTGTTACTTTGCGAGGCCATCAGGACGCATACTCCGGTAACACTTGCAGGTAATCGTTTTTCACACACGACACCTTACAGCAAATACAGACAAACGCCGATGCCCGGGGCATCGGCGTTTGTTCCAGGTATCTTTATTGTTGTGGCTTATACCAGCTCGACAAACCTGCCTGAGCTTTCTCTGCAGCTTCTGTTGCTGTCATCGTTCCGTTAATCACCCCGACAGACACATTCCAGAGATCATTCTCGAGACTTGGTGTGCCACGAGAAAGGATCTGATAGGAATTACGGATGGTTGATTCACAGGTATCTCTCCAGCCAACGAATTCCTTTGCAACCGGATCTGTAAGGTTGATCTTGTGATTAGATAGAGCAAAGAAGCCGGGAAGAGCATTCGACATCAGTTCACCCGCTTCTGCAGTTGTCATCCAGCTGACGAAAGTCTCCGCAGCCTTGACGTTTTTGGAAGCAGCATTGATACCAAGGCCGATATCTGTGTGATCAGAGATATAACAGGTCGACTGCCCTTCAGGAACAGGCGGCGGGAAAGCTCCAAATTCAAAGTCCGCCTGGGAGTTGAAGGTGGCAATATCCCAGGAGCCAGCAGGATAGATCGCTGCACGGCCGAGGCTGAAAAGATTCTGACTGTCTGGATAGGACTGCGCTTTATAGCCCTTACCAAGATACGGTCCCCATTCAGCAAGATGCTCGAACACCTTGATATACTGGGCGTCGGTCAGCTTTTCTTCTCCTGCAATCAGGGCTTTACGACCTTCTTCACCATTCCAGAAGTTTGGTCCAACATTCTGGAAGCCCATTGTTGCAGCTTCCCACTGATCCGCTGTTCCCATAGACATCGGAGCATAGGAGCCTTCGTCTTTGATCGCAGCCAGGACTTTCATAAACTCGGGAATGGTTTTGGGTATCTCTAGCCCCAGTTCCTTAAAGGCTTCTTTGTTGTACATAAAGCCGTGAATGACCGAGGCCATGGGGAGACAGAAGGTGGTTGATCCGTCATCCGTCTGCCAGGCACTTTTGGCCACGTCCGAGAAGTTCTCCATCCCTTCAATGGCGTCAATCTTGGTCAGATGCCCCTGATTGTATAGATCAAGCGATACATCAAAGGGGCGGCAAGTAATCAGATCTCCTGCAGTTCCCGCTGCAAGTTTAGCATTCAGGCTGGCATTGTAATCTGCAGGCGGGGTAGGGGCGAAACGCACCTGAACATCAGGATGAGACTTGTTGAAAGCAGGAATAATCTGTTTGTTCCAGATATCAATGTCATCATTACGCCAGCTTTCAATGACAAGCTCTTCTGCCTGGGCCGAAGCGACAGGAGAAAGCCCGGCAATTGCCAAGGCAACAGCGGCAGCACCGCTACACAAAATAAGTTTTCTATTGATCATGTTATCCTCCGAGTTAAGATAATAATTCCGGGTGTAGCCCGGTTATTTTTTTAGTGTTTCAAGTGTCTCTATGGCTTGACGCAGGATCCAGCCGTTTTGGCCAAGAACCTGTTCTGCCTTTTGCTTGCTGTGCCCTAACGCAATAAGGCATGCCAGCTTGATATTGTTTTCAGCCTCCGACAGTGCTTGTGTTGCCATGAAGGCCGTCACACCCGTGATTTCCTGAACCATAGACACAGCCCTTTTGATCAGCTTTTCATTGCTGATTGTCATGGAAACCATCAGCCCGTCGTGAACATGCCCCAGCTTTGTCATCACCAGCGTAGAAAGCATATTCAACGCAATTTTTTGTGCAGTCCCGGCAGCCATCCGTGTTGATCCGGCAACCACTTCTGCGCCGGTTCCCAGAAAGACCTTGTAGTTGGAGAATCTGAAAAGGGGCGCCTCAGGGTTGTTAGCAATGGAAACAACGAGTGCCCCAATGCTCTGTGCATATTCAACTGCAGCTAATGTGTAGGGTGTCGAGCCACTGGCGGCGACTGCGATCACAACATCTCCGGAACTGAGGTTTTTTTCCTTTAGCTCCTTGACCGGAAGTGACCTGTCATCCTCGACTCCCCCCATAGAATAGAGAAGCGCTTCAGCTCCGCCGGCAACCATAAGCACGGTTTTTTCTAACGGCCATCCATAGGTGGGATGTAATTCCAAACCGTCCTGTATCGCCAGATGCCCGGAAGCCCCTGCACCGATATAGAAGAGTCGCCCGCTTTGCTTCAGGCGCGCAACGATCTCGAGCGCAGCCTGCTCAAGGAAAGGTATAGCAGACTGAACCGAAGCCAGAGCTTTGGCCTGGGAAGCCCACAGACTCTCAAGCACTTCTGTGTCTGACCAGCTATCAAGCCCCCTGTAACGAGAACTCTTTTGCTCTGTGTGTTTTTCAGAATTGGACAAGGTATCGCTTTCCATATTTTCACTTCACAATACAACAATACCAAAAAGAAACCACTTTTAAATCTGTTTTTTATATCCGCTTCTTTATTTCAGGGAAAAATATCGCCCTGACAAACAAAATTTTCCGCATTTATCTAATAAATAACAGCGTCCTAACTACACAAAATAATATTTAAGAAATATTTCATGGCTTTCCAATTTACCTGATCTACAAAATACGCTAAATTGGTATTTGAATGGTTTTTAGTAGTGGTATTCTAGTGGTCTTGGAGATTCGCGTGAACGATGAAAAGCTCTTTGTCGGTGTCGATGGTGGGGGAACGCGATGTCGTGTTCGCATAGAAACCGCCGATGGGCAGATGATCGGAGAAGGCGAGGCTGGCCC
Organism: Kiloniella laminariae; assembly: GCF_027214005.1. GTDB lineage: Bacteria > Pseudomonadota > Alphaproteobacteria > Kiloniellales > Kiloniellaceae > Kiloniella > Kiloniella laminariae_A. The sequence continues at coordinate 236,268 of NZ_JAPWGY010000005.1, read as the reverse complement.
TTCCAACTCACGGCTTGGCGCGGCGCGTGTTTATTATGAAATCGAAAAAGCCTGTGTCCTTGCCTTGCAACAGGCCGGGCGGGGACGTGAGGATTTTTCACGCCTGCACGTAGGTCTTGGCCTGGCCGGGCTAGGTCTTGAGCGCGAACTACACAACATGTTGTCTTTCAAACATTCTTTCGCTTCGGTCTGCGGAGCAACGGATGCCTACACTGCCTGTCTCGGAGCACATACGGGACGAGATGGCGGCATTCTTATTCTCGGTACAGGTTCATGCGCCTTGGGTATCGTCGAAGGAAAGACAATAAATGTTGGAGGATGGGGCTTTGAAATATCCGATCATGCAGGGGGAGCCCAGTTGGGGTTAAGCGCCGTTCGCAGCGCGCTTTTCGCCTATGAGGGTTGTCGGCCCGAAACAGATCTGACCCGGGCAATCATGAAACATTTCAACAATGATCCGGAAGAAATGGTGAAATGGGCGGAAAAAGCTGAGCCGCATCAATATGGTGCTTTTGCCCCTTTGATTTTTGATAGTGCAGATCAGGAAGACCCGCTGGCCAAGAGGCTTGTTGCAAAAGCCGTTTATGAAGCCAGCTCCATGATCCAGTCTCTGCTGGACCAGGGCGTCCAGAGAGTCAGTCTGATGGGCAGCGTTTCCAGACGTATAGGTCCGAGACTGCCAGATGATCTGAGGCAGGTTCTGACCGAGCCACAAGGTGATGCCATGGATGGCGGCATTCTCATGGTGAAGTCCAGAACCCCCAACACAGGAGTATCTGCGTGTGAAAGCTAGTACCTTCAGAGCATTGCAGGTCAAATCTCGTCTGGATACCTCAAACCCGACCCCGCTTTACAAACAGCTTCGCAGCCTTATTCGCCAGGCCATAGAAACAGGCGCTTTCAAAGTTGAAGACGCCTTGCCAAGTGAGAGGGATATTGCAGCAGAACTGGAAGTGTCCCGTGTTACAGTCCGAAAGGCCGTACAGGATCTGGTGAAAGATGGTCTGCTTGTACAGAAACACGGTGCGGGAACCTTTGTTGCCGCGCGCCTTGAACAGCCTCTCTCAAAACTGACCAGTTTTACCGAGGATATCTCGGCCCGGGGCATGCAGTCTTCGGTTATATGGATTGAACGAACCATTGGACTGGCCACGCCCGAAGAAGCCATGGCGCTGAACCTCTCTCCCGGCGCGGGAGTTTCAAGACTGCATCGTATTCGCTGTGCTGACAATAAAGCCCTCGCGATTGAGCAGGCATCAATTCCGCAAATTTTTCTCCCCGACCCGCTGGCCGTTGAAGACTCCCTCTACAGAATACTCGACAAGACGGGCCTGCGCCCCCAAAGAGCCTTGCAGCGCTTGCGGGCCGAGCTGATGCAACCCGAACATTCTGAACTTCTGGGTATGCCCCCCGGGGGGGCGGCACTTTATATCGAACGACGCTCCTTCCTGCCGGATATGCGTCCCATAGAATTCACCAGATCACACTATCGCGGCGACAGTTATGACTTTATCGCCGAACTGCATCTGGATAATCAGAAAAGAAACGATTGATGACAAGAAGCACGCAAACCCAAAGCCTGATGTCAAAGGAAACAGAAGAAACTGCCGCAGTGGTATCTCGCCAGCTCAAGGCCAACAGAAATATCATTGAAGAACTTTCCCTGGAGCTGCGCTCAAGAAACATCAGATTTATTGCAACCTGTGCCAGAGGCAGCTCAGACCATGCCTGCGCCTTTGCCAAGTACCTGCTGGGAATCAATCTGGGCTTGCCTGTTGTATCCTATGCTCCTTCAATTGCGACCCTCTATGGGCAATCTCTAAAAATGAAGGACTGCCTGTTTCTTGCCATTTCCCAGTCTGGGCGCAGTCCCGACCTTGTTCAGGCAACCCAGAATGCCAAGGACCAGGGTGCCTTTGTTGTTTGCATCTGCAATGATGCGGCGTCTCCGCTGGTGGCACTGTCTGATTATTATCTGCCACTCCATGCTGGTCCGGAAAAGTCCGTTGCCGCAACAAAAAGCTACATCGCCTCTTTAACCGCTCTGTTACAGCTGAGTGCTGTCTGGGGCTATGACAGCGGCCTGCTTCCGGCTCTGGATCGCCTGCCCGACCAACTCGACAGAGGACTTCGCAATGACTGGTCAGAACCTCAGGAGCTTTTTTCCTCTGCAGATAACCTCTTTACCGTCGGTCGTGGTCCGGGTTTTGGTATCGCTCTTGAGGCAGCCCTGAAATTCAAGGAAACAGCTTATATTCACGCGGAAGCCTTTAGTGCTGCCGAGGTCAAGCATGGACCGATGTCCCTCGTTGCTGACGGATACCCCGTCCTGATATTCCGCCAGCGGGACCAGTCCTGGGATTCTGTCGGACAGCTGTCCACAAACTTCAGGGAAATGGGCGGTGCTGTCTTTACCGTTCAAGAAGGTGAGGGTGGAAAAGGCATTTTACCGATCGAGACAAATATTCACCCCTTCTGCCAGCTGCCGGTCATGATCCAGAGTTTTTATATTATGGCCGAAAAAATTACAGCGTTACGCGGCCTTAACCCGGACAGCCCGCGCAACCTGAAAAAAGTTACGGAGACCGTGTAAATGAAAACAGCCCTGGTCAATGCCCGCGTATTTACCGGCGACAGGTGGCTGGACAAGGCAACCGTCACCATTAATAAAGGCATCATTGAAGCTGTTGGGGAAACAGATCTATCAGGATATAATCAGCGGGATCTTGCAGGAGACATGCTGGTTCCAGGTTTTATTGATATCCAGGTAAATGGGGGTGGAGGCGTACTGTTCAACGACCAGCCTGACATCGAGGGTATCCGGGCCATTGCCCAAGCCCACAGACGTTTCGGCACCACTGGCATGCTGCCCACACTGATCACCGATGAACGCTCGGTAATGGTCCGGGCGATCTCGGCCATGAGACAGGCTCTACTTGCCGGAGAACCGGGGGTGTTGGGGATACATCTGGAAGGCCCGTACCTCAACCCTTTAAGAAAAGGTGTCCATCAGGAAAACCAGATACGGCTCATGGAAGAAGATGCGCTCTCTGTCATCACAAGCCTTGAGTTGGGAAAGACCCTTGTCACCCTGGCGCCAGAAAAGGCGGCCTCCGGTGTGATACGGGAACTCGTCAGCAAAGGTGTTCTGGTCGCAGCAGGTCATACAGCAGGGGAATATGAAGATTTCCAGCGTGCTTTCAGTGAAGGGTTATCCTGCTTCACTCATCTGTTTAACGCCATGTCCCCTCTGGGCAGTCGGGAGCCTGGCGCTGTTGGTGCAGCACTGGATCACAAACAAAGCTGGTGTGGGCTGATTGTCGATGGTTATCATGTTCATCCAGCCAGCCTGAGAGCGGCCATCAGAGCCAAAACTCCCGGTAAAATGCTGCTGGTGACCGACGCCATGCCGACCGTCGGCAGCCGTGAAGATTTTTTTGAACTCTATGGCCAGAAGATATGGAGCAGGGAAGGGCGCTGCATTACGGATACAGGGGTTCTCGCCGGGGCTGATCTCGATATGGCATCAGCCGTGCGCAACAGCGTTTCCCTGCTTGATCTTACGCTGGATGAATCCTTGCGCATGGCATCGCTTTACCCGGCAGAGTTCCTCGGCCTGGGCAAACGTTATGGCCGCATCGAAAAAGGTTACGAAGCGTCACTGGTTCAACTGAACGAACGCATTGAAGTCCAGGAAAGCTGGATTAACGGCAGGGATATGGCAGCAGACGGAATAGTATAATGAGCGAGAAGCAGAAGGTACTGATCGTTGGTCTGGGCAATATGGGTATTTCCCACGCCCAAGCTTATCACGTCCTAAGTGGTTTTGAGATCGTCGGCCTGTGCAGCCGAAGTCTGGATCAACAGACTGTTCTTCCTGAAGCGCTTTCCATCTATCCCCGTTTCAATGACTATGACCTGGCATTACAGCAGCTAAAGCCTGATGTGGTTTCGATAAACACCTGGCCGGATACACATGAAACGTTTGCAATCAAAGCCCTGGAGGCTGATGCTCATGTTTTTATGGAAAAGCCGATTGCCGAAACAGTCGAGGGGGCTGAGCGGGTTATTGCAGCAGCAAAGAGAAAAAGTCGCAAGGTGGTGGTTGGGTATATTCTCAGGCATCACCCTTCGTGGCAGGAATTTGTCCGTCAGGCCAGAACCTTGGGAAAACCGCTGGTGATGCGGATGAACCTGAACCAGCAGAGCAGAGGCGATACCTGGCAAGTCCACAAACAGCTGATGAAGAGCATCTCGCCCCTGGTTGATTGCGGGGTGCACTATGTGGATATGATGTGCCTGATGACGGAATCCCGTCCGGTAAAGGTACATGCGATTGGCGCCCGTCTGAGCGATGAAATTGCACCTGATATGTACAACTACGGCCAGTTGCAGGTTGCTTACGAAGACGGATCAATCGGCTGGTATGAAGCGGGCTGGGGACCGATGATGAGCGAAACCGCCTATTTTGTGAAAGATGTCATTGGCCCCAAAGGTTCGGTTTCAATTGTCGCAGCGGAACAGAACCCGGATATGGAATCGGACAGCATCGACAGCCATACAAAAACCTCGGCAATTCTCTGTCATTCTGCCGATTTGGATAAAAAGTCGGGACTTTTTCACAAAGATCGCTTGATTCAGATGCAAGATGAACCTGATCATGACGCTCTTTGTTTGAGAGAACAGGATTTTCTGCTAAAGGCAATCACGGAAGATTTGAATTTGGATAATCACCTTCAGGATGCTGTCAACAGCATGAAGATTGTGCTGGCGGCGGATCGTTCGATCCGAAGCGGGCAGGTGGTCTATCTGTAACACGATCAATGCCTGTTCTGGGCACTGATGAAATACGACAAGAGGGAGGAACGGCGGTGTCCGAAAAACTTCGCCCCGGTGTGGTCACCGGTAAGGATTACGAGAAACTGGTTCAGGCTTGCAAAGCAGGAAATTACGCACTTCCCGCTGTCAACGTTACCAGCAGCAGCACCGTCAACGCCGTGCTTGAAGCCGCCGCGCGCAACAAGTCTGATGTCATTATCCAGGTCTCGAACGGCGGGGCCGCTTTCTTTGGAGGTCCTGCCTACCCTGATGGCATGAAAGGCAAGGTTCTGGGTGCTGTTTCCTTGGCCCGCCACGTGCACCTGATGGCTGAAGGATATGGGGTCTGCGTTGTTCTTCATACCGATCACGCCAACCGCGGCCTGCTGCCCTGGATTGACGGATTGCTTGAAGAAGGTGCCAAATTCCGCAAGGAAACCGGCAAGCCGCTATACACCTCCCACATGATCGATCTCTCGGAAGAACCGATCGAGGAAAACATCGAGACCTGTGCCATCTATATGGAAAAGATGGCCCCACTGGACATGAGCCTCGAAATCGAACTGGGCGTTACCGGTGGCGAGGAAGACGGTGTCGGCACTGAACATACCGGTGCAGACAATCCCAAACTCTACACCCAGCCAGAAGACGTTGCTTTGGCCTACAAACGCCTGAGTCCTCTGGGACATTTCTCCATCGCCGCTTCTTTCGGTAATGTTCACGGCGTGTACAAGCCCGGTAATGTCAAATTGCGTCCTGTAATCCTTAAGGATTCCCAGACACTTGCATCCCAGCGCTTTGCTCTGGCTGAAAATGCCCTGGATCTGGTTTTCCATGGCGGCTCTGGTTCTTCTGCAGAAGAAATTCGCGAAGCTGTCTCCTATGGCGTTTTCAAAATGAACGTGGATACCGATCTCCAGTACGCCTATTCAGAACCGGTGGGTGCCTATGTTAACGCCAACCAGAACGCTTTTAAGGCCCAGATTGATCCTGAAACCGGCAAGCCACTGAAAAGTGCCTATGATCCGCGCAAGTGGATGCGACAGGCAGAAAAGGGCCTCGGAGAAAAACTGGATGAAATCTTTGCTGTGCTCGGTTCTAACGGCAAAACCCTGGCCAGTTAATCTGACGCGTTAATCTGACGCGTTAAACTGGCCAGTTAGTCTGGCTGGTTAATCGGGCTGGTTAATCTGGCCAGACGACGGGTAAGCAGGATAGGGACCAGACCGGGTTCGGGTACAATTATTTAGGGCGGGGTAAAAAAATGAAGGCACTGGCACTGGGAGGGGCAACGGTAGATATCATCGCCTCTGTTTCAGACGATGAAATCGAACGTATGACGATGCACAATGCCATTACCAACTTTCTCTTGCTGGAAGAAGGCAAGAAGGTTGAGGCGGAAACCATCGAAACCCATACCGGTGGTGGTGCCATCAATGCCTCTGTCTCCATGGCCAAACTCGGTCTGGATATCTCCTGCGTCGTCAAACTTGGCGATGATATCGAAGGCCAGATGGTCCTGAAGCGTCTGGAACAAACAGGTGTTGGCAGCAAGTGGGTGATAAAGGGGTCTGATCTGCCTACGGGGTGCGCCGTGATGGTTTCCTCCCACGTTCGGAATCCGACAATCTTTGTCGCCCGTGGTGCCAATACCCTGCTTACACCAGATGAGATCAGGCCCGAGATGTTTACCGACGTGGGTCTGACTTACGTTACGGGGCTCAGTGGGGCATCTGCAGATTGTTTTCCAAAAATTGTCCGCCTGGCAAAGGAAGCGGGCAGTCTGGTCGTGGCCAACCCGGGAATACGTCAGCTAACCTCGCGAACCCAATCCTTCTGGGATTCTCTGGCCAACATAGATGTCCTGGTTCTCAACGAGGTTGAGGCAGCGCGTCTTTTGCCTTTCGTATCAGCAAAATCGGAAAAGGACTTTACCGGTTGCTGTGCCTATTCCAGTGAAAAAAGCCTGCCTGAGCTCCTCAAGAAAGGAGTTGGCGTAACCGGTGCCCGCTTGTCTCTGGAAGGTTTTGTCTCAACCATTACCCAGTTTGGCCCCAAACAGGTGCTGGTCACCAATGGAAAAGAAGGCGCCTATCTCGGAACCGATCAGGAAATCGTGTTCTGTCCGGCACAAAAGGCCAAGGTAATGGGGACGGCAGGTGCCGGAGATTCCTTTGCATCAACCTTTTCCGCCTTTATTGCCTTGGGGCAGGGGGACGAAACAGCCCTAAAAGCCGCTGCCATCAACGCAGCTTCTGTTGTTTCAGTTATGGATACCCAATCCGGCCTACTTGGCAAAGATGAGATCCTGCACCAGATCACAAAGGCTGACTGGGGAAAACTCAAGCGTTATCCGACAGGTAATCGCGTCTCTAAAGGCTGAACTCATCCGCAGGCTGTTATATTTTTACAGCAGGTGCTTGTGACTGCCATCGCAGAAGGGTTTCTTTGCACTGTGTTTACATTGGCAGAGAAAATACTTTTTGCTTTTATCGGCAATAAAGGACAAGGGCTCAAAAGGAGTCCCCTTGTGGCTGCCGTCGCAAAAGGGCTGTTTCCCGGAGCGTCCGCAAGCACACCAGAAATAGGTTTTTCCTTCAGTCAACTCGACAATGGCTGGTGCCGCCTCAGCAACAACAGGATTTTCCATGATTTTCTCCCATTCCGTGTATTTATTTTTTACAAACAGTTGAGTTCCTTGAGCATTTTATCATTAAAGCCTCAAAAAGAAGAACACTTACAATTTTCTCTTTAAAATATATATTATCACTATAATTCAAATAGATATCTCGTATTTTTGACAGTTTATCCCAGGAAAAATCTTGCCGATACTTTTATGAAAGCTGTGACTTTTTTGCGCAGGAGATTGAAAAGAGATTCGATCTCCAGTAAGGTACCTTCTTCAGCTACAGAGAAAGGTGGTTGTATCATGAGTAAGAAAACCTCGTATTTACCAGTGATACTCAAGTCTTCCGGCTGGGTTTTAAGCCGAATTGGAACTCTGTTGGCAACAATTTTTGCAGCCAGCGCATTTGCCAGTCTTGTGCCGAGTCTGGGAAATAATACTCAACTCCTGTTGGAGCCTCTCCTCACATCAGCTGTCATTGCTGCTGTTGTGGCTATAGGGGGGATCGTTTTGGCCAAATGGGCCGACCGCAAGTATGGTGATCAATTTCAAGATCACACAGTTTCTCCCTAAAGAAACATAAACTTCATTTATTTTGGGCGTTTTTCAAGTCAGAGGATGACACTGTTATCCTCTGACTTGAATTTTCTCTGTCGCATTCGAGGGATTATTTATCAAGTTAATTAAAGCTAATGCTGATTTAAATGAAGGTGAAATGGAAACATATTTTAAATTGGGTCAGGACCTCGGACTGAATGAAGATAGTGTATTTGATTGTGATTTCTGGGAAAAATTTAGGATTATTGTAGGTCACAACTAAGAAAAAACTGGTTTGCGATGAAATGTTACAAAGAGTGTAGACCAATATGTCACCGCTTAAGGTATTGATAAATTTTAATCTACTCTGTTGGTCTACGATTCTTATTGGTTTGAGAAGAGGTTTGATCAGTCAGAAGGATGTTATTGATTGTGCTGTCGACCTTATCGTTAATGGCAATGACGATGTGGAAGTGGCGATAATCGCTGGCGGAGAGTCTTTGGGAGATGAAGAGCTGTTTAACCTGATTTCGAATCTAGTTAAACAGCCGGATAAATCTGTTGATCTTGATAAATGGAGATTAGCTCATCTCCTCTATATTGCAGAGTCAGATGATGACGAACAAACCAAGCTTAATAGGCTACAAGAGGTCTATGCGAATTTTGATTATCCCGAAGATATGGCTTCGTGCAGTATTTATTCACAGAGTGAAATTGCTCCGTTGGTAGCTATGATTCAAGTTATAGAAAAATTGAGGATTAGGCTTACGCAACAATAATCAAATGTTCCAAAGGCCAGTTTAAATATTTATTTTCAAGAGCAGCTTCGGCAGCTCTTTTGATTTTTTGAGTTCTATCTTTTGGTTTCAATTTCCTACACTTAATTTTCCATAATATAAATTATGCGAACAAAATAACATCCCCTGGCTGGACAAACAATAGGAAACCGAGTACCAAAATCGCTGATTATCCTCAAACACCGTACCGTTTGTAATTCATCCTTCCACACGCAAAATCAGCTGATCACCCTGAAACTCAAAGCTGTGCAGGCGTTTGAGGAAAGACATACCCAACAGAGACGTTGACATGGATGCTTCATTGATCGATGCGGGGATATTGTCAAAGGTTACAGATCCGATTGTCATACTGTCCAGCCGGGTTCTGGCGCCCCTGCCCGTTCCGTTTGCTGTCTCGAAGGTCTGGTTGAACAGCAACTGGTTAAAATCAAATCCCAATCTTGCCGCGTCCGCCGGGCTCAAAACCAGGCTGCTTGCCCCGGTATCGACCAGAAAACGGACCTTTATGCCTTCGACAGACGCATCAATATAGAAATGCCCGTCCCGGGACCGGGTAAAAACCAGATCGCCCTGTTCAGTCACCACGGCCTCGCCGGGCAAGAGCACACTGGACAGGCGTTGCCCGGTATCGCTGAACAGATCCCTGTAACTATAACCCAACAGCAGAACAGCAAAGATACAGACCCAGATCGCGATATCGCGCAGATACCTTGGCAGGGTCGAAGCACTGATACGACGCAAACCAACCGCTGACGACATGACAAGCAGCAGAATGGCCAGTAACCTGACCAGATCAATCTGGTTATCCTCGTCCATCAAGGTCGAAGGGAATTTATCCATCAGAAAAAAGATTCCACCCGCGGTCAATCCAAGAAGAACAAGAAAAAGAACAAAAGGAGATAGTCCTTTTTTATCAGATTCTTGCTGGTCATCTTTATTGTTGTTTCCAAAGGGATCATCAGGGCGTTCTGACATGTTTTATATGGTCCTGGGGTAACAATGGTGCTGGTGGAAAAAGAACAGAATCAGCTTGTCATCAACTTTATGCCAAGCAGTCCCATCAGGCTCCCGGCAATGCGATCAATCGAGCATTTTGCCCGCAGGTAGATATTGCGGGAAACCGGTGCGGATAAGGCACAGGCGACGAGAAGATACCAGCCCGTTTCAAGCAACAGGATTGCCGGTAAAAGCACCATGGGAAACCAGAAAGATATCTCGGCCGGAAGAAAAACGGCAAAAACACCGCTATAGATAATCGCTGCCTTGGGATTGCTGATCTGGGTCATAAAAGCATAGAAAAAAGCGCGCAGACAAGTGGCTTTATGTGTCAGACCCGCTGCAGCAAATGCCGGATCGTCTGCGGAAGGCATCAGAGTGTTTTTTGCTCCGCGCCATATCCGGATCCCGAGATAAAGCAGATAGAGGCCGCCAAAAACTTTGAAAGCGGCATAAAGCCAGTCAATTTCGATAAAGATCAGCTGCAACCCCAGAAGAGCAAGGATCGCAAAAAAGATTGCCCCTGCCCCCATTCCTGCCGCTGCGGCAATTCCATGGGAACGAGAACGCGACAGAGAAATCTGGGCGACAAGAATAAAACTCGGCCCAGGTGTAATTGCACCAATGGCAAGAACACCCAAGATACTGATTATTGCAATTGCTTCTGCCATCCGTTTTCTCTCCTGTTCTGCATAAATCATGGCAGACTGGACGTGAAACTGGCAAGACAGAACATCACGGCTTGTGTTCAAAACAGATCAACAAACAGATCCGGGTAAAGTCTGAACGCGATCACAAAACAAAAAAAGGGAGCACCTAGCTCCCTTTTCGAGTTCTGGTCGCGAGCGCGCTGGGATTATATGGCCAGATATTCCTGGCGCAATCCGGCATCGTCCAGTACCTCCTGGGCAGTACCGTCAAACACCACCTGCCCCATATCAAGAATAATGGCACGGTCAGCAAGGTTAAGGGCCGCGATGGCATTCTGTTCCACGATAATTGTGGTCAGGCCATGTGATTTGATCTCACGAAGGATGCTTTCAATTTCGTGTACAATCACTGGCGCGAGGCCTTCATAAGGCTCATCCAGCAACAGCAGTTTAACATCCCTCGCCAATGCCCGGGCAACAGCCAACATCTGTTGCTCCCCCCCGGACATGGTTATTCCCTCCTGGTTACGTCGCTCTGCCAAACGGGGGAAATGGTCATAAATTCTTTCAATCGTCCAGCCTACAGGCGCTGAAATCTGGGCAAGTTGCAGGTTTTCCTCGACCGTCAGGCCAGGGATAATTCTGCGATCTTCCGGTACAAGTCCGACACCATTCCTCGCAGCCTCGAATGATTTCATTGAATGCAACGGCTTGTGATCCAGCCAGATTTCCCCATGGGTCAACACGGGATCTGCTGTGCGGGCAATTGCCCGAAGGGTTGAGGTTTTGCCAGCACCGTTACGGCCCAGAAGTGCCATAATCTCGCCTTCGCGAATATCGAAGCTAACACCCTGAACAATATAACTTTCACCGTAATAGGCATGAAGATCCCAGGCCGAGAAAAAAGCCGGTGCTCCCCCCTTGTTGGTAACGGGTTCTACGCGGGTCATACTCATAGGTGGGCTCCCCCCAGATAAGCTTCCTGCACACGGGGATCACCCTTGATGTCTTCCGGCAATCCTTCGGCAATCACCGTTCCCTGCGCCATAACACTGACCTTGTTGGCCAGCGAAAAGACCACATGCATATCATGTTCAATAATGATCTTGGTAATCCCGCGCTTGCCGATACGCTTCAGCAGGTCAATTGTATTGTTGGTATCCGCGCGGGACATGCCGGCAGTTGGTTCGTCAAGCAGCAGCAGTTTCGGGTTCTGCACCAGGCACATGGCCAGTTCCAGACGCCGCTTGTCCCCACGTGACAGACTGCCCGCGATAAAATCCTTTTTCTCGATCAGCCCCACATCTTCAAGCATGTGTTCGGCTTTTTCCCGAACTTCCTTGTCCTGATCCGCCCGCTTCCAGGCATTCAGGGTAAAGGCGCCGTCTCTGGTGGCAAAGGTTGGTATTATGACATTATCCAACAGGCTCAGATCTCCGAATATTTCCGGGGTCTGGAACACCCTCGCCACTCCGGCCTGGTTGATTTCATGCGGCGTGATTCCCAACAGCGATCCTCCATTGAAGGTAACGCTCCCCGTATCGGGGGTAAGTCTCCCGACCAGACAGTTCAGGAAGGTAGATTTCCCGGCCCCGTTAGGGCCGATTATGGCGTGAACAGAACCTTCTTCAACATTCAGCTGAACATTATTCAGGGCCTGCAGACCACCAAAGCTCTTGTTAACATCGCGAACTTCAAGAATACCCATGACATTCTCTCTTTATTTAAATTTTCTCTTTTGGCTATTCACCTGGTTGTGTCCGGGTTTTCACGGTGGGTTCTTCTGCTTTCTTCTGGGAAAAGATACGGGACAGGCGACTGATACCTTCCATGATCCCCCCCGGCAGGAAAACAACGACGATAACGAACAAGGCTCCAAGCGTCAGATGCCACCCCTCACCGACAAAGAGTCCGACAACGGCAACAACACCGTCCTGGAGCACATCCGGAAGGAAGGAGAAGATCTCGTGCAGCGCATCATCGTTAAAGGCCGAGAAAATATTTTCAAAGTACTTGATTACCCCTGCCCCGATGACAGGTCCCATCAAGGTTCCGACACCACCAAGAATGGTCATCAGCACCACTTCACCTGAAGCAGTCCACTGCATTCTCTCGGCCCCTGCCAGAGGATCTGTGACAGCCAGAAGCGAGCCTGCAAGCCCGGCATACATTCCGGAAATGACAAATGCAGCCAGTGTATAAGGGCGTGTATTGAGGCCTGTATAGCTCATACGGTTCTGGTTGGACTTCACCGCCTTGAGCATCATGCCAAAAGGTGAGCGGGTAATCCGCATCGAGATATAGAAACCGATAATCATCAGGACTGCACAGAAATAGAAACCGGGATAGCCGCTCATTTCCATGCCAAAGAGATTGGTCGGGGGAATACCCGTGCCGCTTTCCATTGCCCCGCCGAACAGGTTATCAAAAACCCGGGGGTCCTCCTGAGCCAGCTGCAACCCGGTTTCACCGTTGGTAATCGGTGTCAGAACCGAATAGGCGAGGTTATAGGACATCTGGGCAAAGGCCAGTGTGAGGATGGAAAAATAGATACCGGAACGTCTGAGGCTGATATAGCCGATGACAATTGCAAACAGTCCAGAGGTAATCACCCCAAACAGAACGGCGGGAATGACACTCATGCTGAGCAGTTTGAATGACCAGACGGCTGTATAGGAACCAACGCCGAGAAAGGCCGCATGCCCAAAAGAAAGATATCCGGTCAGACCGAACAGAAGATTAAAGCCAATGGCAAAGATCCCGTAAATAGCAAAGCGCTGCAGGAGATCGGGATAGGCTGCGCCTATCGGAGACAACCAGATTGGCATAGTGAGAATGGCAATGGCAAAAAATACCATTAACAACAAGTCATTACGTGGCGTAGCTGTAATCATGATTTAGGACTCCATTACGCCTTTTCGGCCCATCAGACCACGGGGACGAACCAGCAGAATGACAACCGCAACAAGGAAAATAATGATCTGGTCAATACCAGGGAGAATTGAAGTGATTTCGTTCATTGACGCAAAAGATTGCAGAATTCCGAGCAGGAAACCGGCTGCGACAGCGCCCGTCAGAGACCCCATGCCACCAACGACAACCACGACAAACGAAAGAACCAGAAAGTCCATTCCCATATGATAGTCCGGCGGAACGATCGGGGTATACATCACACCAGCCAGTCCCGAAACCACAGCAGCCAGACCAAAGACGATCGTAAAGCGACGCTCGATATCAATCCCGAGCAGCCCGACAGTTTCCCTGTCCTGCATCCCGGCCCGAACCACCATTCCAAAGGTCGTGAACTGCAGGAAAGAAAACACACCAGCAATTACAATTCCGGCAAACCCGAGATAGACAAGACGCCACCAGGGATACACAACAGAATTCCCGAGCCCCAGGAAAGATCCGATATCGGCTGAGCCTGCAAAAATTTCAGGTGGCGGCATCGGTACAGGGTTCGCGCCGAACATTGCCTTGACGATTTCCTGCAGGACAATCGCCATACCAAAGGTAACAAGGATCTGTTCCGCATGTGTCCGTTTGTAAAAGAACCTGATCAGACCGCGTTCAAGCGCCAGCCCAATCAACAACATGATCGGAATGGCGAGCAGGATCGAAATTGGTACAGCATAGTCGATAATCACGGCCCCGGTATCGCCAAACCATATCTTGAGATAGGGTTCTTCCTTGAAAGCGTCAAAAAAGGTGATGCTTTCATCTTTGACCAGTTTGGAAAGTGTCAGAAGCTGCTTCATTGCCACGGCACAAAAAGCGCCAAGCATAAAAAGCGCCCCATGAGCAAAATTCACGACCCCCAAAGTTCCGAAGATCAGTGTTAGTCCCAGGGCAATCAGGGCATAGGCGCCCCCTTTGTCGAGCCCGTTCAGGAGTTGCAGTACAAGTGCATCCATATTTTTAATTTCGCTGCTGGTTTTGATGTTGCCAGTAGATATTGCCAGTACAGGAGACGGCTCACTGACTACCGGGCACATCGTCTTGTTTCTAAAATCATCAACAAGGGTGGACCGGATTCTTATTGTAACCCGGTCCATACCTGTGGATCAGACCTCGTAAGGGCCGAGTTCACCGCCAAAAATGGCAGGGTCGTATTCAACCTGGGCCCGTGGAACCTGCTGGACAACATTCAGCAAATCAAACTGGGTAGTCGGATTTTCGTTACCACGCACAACCAGAACATCCTTGAAACACTGGTGATCAGCGGCACGGTATTCAGTCGGACCATTGCCCATACCATCGAACTTGAAGCCTTCCAGAGCCTTGATCACTTCTGGAGGATAGAAAGTTCCGGCCATTTCACAGGCATTTGCATAAAGCAGTGTCTGGACATAGCAGGTATGAGCAGCCTGTGATGGCGGGAAGCCATATTCCTGACCAAAGGACTTCACAAAAGCCTGCGATCCGGCATCCTGCAAGGACCAGTTCCAGTTGGTGGTTCCCAGAATTCCTTTGATGTTTTCGCCAGCACCCTGCGCCATCAGACGGGAGAACAGCGGCACGACAATTTCAAAGTTCTTGCCATTGACCTGCTTGTCTTTCAGGCCGAACTGGATCGCCTGGGTCAGAGAGTTGATCATATCCTTGCCATAGTGGTTCAGGATCAACACATCAGCGCCAGAATTCAAAACCGGTGTGATATACTGAGAGAAATCACCCGCACCAACAGGGGTACGAACGGCATTCACCGTTTCCCAACCAAGGGCTTCAGTCGTGTTCTTGATCGACTCTTCCTGGGTCCAGCCCCAGGTATAATCCGCTGTCAGGTGATAGGCACGACGGTCCGTGCCCATTTCGTCTTTCAGAACCGGGCCAAGGGCCGCACCGGACATATAAGCGTTGAAGAAGTGGCGGAAGCCGTAACGACGCTTGTCCTTACCTGTTGTGTCATTCGAGTGTGTCAGTCCACACATAAAGATCACACCCATTTCCTGGGCCAGGGACTGGGTTGCCACAGCAACACCGGAGGAAGACCCGCCGGAGAACATGGTCACGCCCTCTTTTTCAATCATCCGCTTGGCCGAAGCGCGCGCGGCATCAGATTTGGTCTGTGTATCACCCGTGACATACTCGACCTTCTTGCCAAGAACACCATTACCCTTCAAAGAACTAGGTTGCATGGTTGTCAGCATACCGCCATCACCTTCGCCATTCAGGTGTTTTACGGCAAGATAATAAGCCCGGAGTTCATCGGCCCCTTCATCGGCATAAGCACCGGTTTGCGGAACGTTGAAGCCGAATTTGACAAAAGAATTGTTGCCAGGATCATTCCTGAAATTTTTTGCCCAAGCCCCTTTGACAAACCCCATCGGGGATCCACCAAACATTGCAGCCCCGGCACTTACCGCAGCCGCACCAGTAAGAAGCCGGCGACGGGATAGATGAAATTTTTTATTTGAATTATCGGTCATGTTTGTGTGTCTCCCAAGAATTCGCTCATTCTGTTCAATATAAAATGCCCCTGGGCATCCTGTTGTTTTCTATGTTCGGTTTCGTTGCTATCAATGCACCAGGATCAAGAGCAATCCTTATGACATTCATTTAGCGGGAGACAGCGGATGACCTGTTTCTCTTTCAGTCCCCCTGCCCTGTCTGCATCCCTGATTTTTTAACAATGATTTTGTCAGGATTTGAATTTGGCAGACAAGTTCCCATTACTTGTATTAACGAACCCGATATCACAGACGGCATTCTTGTTTTTGTTCTTGCCGTTGTGCTGGAAATATCTGCCCCTTTGAAAATTCAGGCAACAGAGCTTTGCCCTCAAAGATCGCTTGAGTTAATAATTTTACATTAATATTTGAGGCAAAGATAATTTGTAAATAAAACACGAAAAACCCCGAAGCAGTCTACCGCTTCGGGGTTTCAATAATTGCTTGTTCAGAAAAAAATTTATGACTGAGCGGTTCTCAGTCGTCGCAGGAACTCATGAACCTGTTCTTCCAGTTGTAAGGCTTCCTGGGCCAGATTTGCTGCAGAATTTTGCACCTCCTCCGCTGCTGTTCCTGTCGTATTTGCGGCTTCGCGAACCTGTACAATATTTGACGTCACCTGATCAGTTCCGTTTGCAGCTTGCTGTACTGATTTGGTGATTTCAGCCGTCGCAGCCCCCTGTTCTTCTACGGCCGAGGCAATGGCTGTAGCAACCTCATGAATAGAATCAATGGTTGTGGAGATACTGTGAATTGCATCAACGGTTTCGCGCGTTTCATTCTGGATAGAGGTAATCTGTCCTGAAATTTCCTCTGTTGCTTTTGCTGTCTGGTTTGCCAGCGACTTCACTTCTGAAGCTACCACAGCAAAGCCTTTTCCGGCTTCTCCTGCACGTGCTGCTTCAATCGTTGCGTTCAGTGCCAGAAGATTGGTTTGTTCGGCAATATCGTTAATCAACTTGACGACCTCACCAATTCGATCAGCCGCAGCAGCCAGGCCTTCAACCTTTTGATTGGTCCGGGAAGTTTCCTCCACAGCATTGCTTGCAATATCCGCAGATCTCTGGACCTGGGAGCTGATCTCGTTAATCGATGCGGAAAGCTCTTCGGTTGCAGCCGCTACCGACTGTACGTTTACCGAGGCCGCTTCAGCTGCTTCGGTAACGACAGACGCCTGGTTTGACGACTGGTTAGCTGCGCCAGCCATATTCTGGGCCGTTGTTCGCATACCATTGGCAGAGTTGGAGACAGAAGAGATAATCTTTCCGACCGAGGTTTCAAAATCGTTGGCCATGCTCATACGGGCTGTATGCCGATCCTCGGAAGCTTTCTGTTCCGCAAGAAGTTTTTCCTCTTCCATGCGATGAACCTGTTCAGCATTTCCTTTGAACTGTTCCAGTGCCCGGTTGATGTCACCGATTTCATCCCCTCGATCCTGACCACTCACTTCCACTTTGTAATTTCCGGCCATCAAGGCCTCAATCACAAGCATGCTGTTCTGAAGAGGGTTACGGATCATAATGCGAACGATAATAAGCAAGGCCACATTCAGGATAATCAGCAAGATCACACCACCAATTACAGTAAACTGCTGCATAACGATGGCTTTTTCAGTCAGTTTGCTGACTGGAACATTCACCAGAACAGACCAGGGAGCGTGGGTGTCCCGCACATTTACGGGAATGAAGAGGCGATACAGATCCTCGTCTTCTCCTTCGAGAGATTTACCATCCTTGATCAAAGGAATAGCCTTGTTGAACAGACTTTTCTCGGTGTTCAGCGGGGTACCCAGCAAGTCTGGATCGCTATGCGCGACCCACTTCCCATTGTTGGAGACAAGATTGACCGTACCGGATTCAAAAGGTGCCAATTTGTTAAAGGAACTCGCCATATCGTTAAGGTTCATGTCAACGCCGACAACACCCAGGACCTTGTCATTCTCATCTAGAATGGGGTAAACAAACGATGTCAGCGTGACAATATTTCCTTCAATATCATACCCGATAGGGTCCACAACTGCTGGTTTTTTTGTCCGCACGGGCAAATAATACCAGTCTGTCTCAGGCGTGTTTGGATCTTCCTCATAGGCTCCGATTGTAGAAGGAAGAACCCCTTTTCCAAAGTTGTAGTAATAGGTCAGATAACGACCGCTCTGATTTTTCTCTGTAACATATTCGCTATCTTGGCCATCCAGTGCATTGGGTTCATACCCTGCCCAGGCTCCGGCCAGAACCGGGTTTTCGATCAGTGTCTGCTTCAGGACTTCATCATAAGCCGCCCTGTCAGTGACACCTTTTGCCCGCATTCCCACAAAGGTCTGGGTCAGAGAGTGGGCAACCGTCATACCTATATCAAGCTGACGCTGAACTTCTGTTGCCTCGGCCTTTCCGATGGCACGCGCCTGATCAAGTGTCAGATCCCGCACGGTATTTTCTGTTGTTCGGGCCATCAGAACAATGCTTATTGTCAAGCATATGACAACGATAACAGCACTTGTAAGGGTAAGTTTGGCACTAAGGGAAAGCTTATTTAACATTGTCTGTTCCATTTTCCTGCAAAGAAGCCTGCACTGGATTGATTACTCATCTCTTTAAACCTGAGTTTTCACGTTTCAGGCCTGCTATGGAATTTAAAGGACCGATATTAAAAAGATGTAAACTTCTGCTTGTCCCAAGGATATACAAGCAAAGATAACTCCGCTGAATTCCTGCCAAATGAATTCCAACCGGAATAAAACAGGAGATTCTTTAAATTACCTGAAGGCTCTGCTAGAGCTAACATCACAGAAACAGCCCCGTAACAGCCCCGTAACCGACAGGATTTCCTGATGAGCAAAGTAATTCCGGACCCGACCCAAAGGGGTATAGATCGCCTCATTCAATTAATGCAGGATCTCAGATCTCCGGATGGTGGTTGCCCCTGGGATATTGAACAAACGTTCGAAACGATCGCGCCCTATACGATAGAAGAAGCCTATGAAGTCGCGGATGCGATCGAAAGAGGGGATCACGCCAATTTGCAAGATGAACTCGGGGATCTCCTGCTTCAGGTTGTCTATCACTCTCAGATTGCCGGGGAACAGGAACTGTTTGATTTTGATGCCGTGGCCCAGGCCATCACGGAAAAAATGATTGGGCGTCACCCACATGTTTATGGCTCTGCCGATCACAGAACAGCAGAAGAACAGGTCATAGCCTGGGAAGAAATCAAGGCCAGAGAACGCGAAGCAAAAAAAGGAAATCCTGAAGAATCTGTCCTTGATGGCATCACTGTTGGACTTCCTGCAGCAACCCGGGCGATCAAACTGCAAAGAAGAGCCGCCAAAGTCGGATTTGACTGGCCGGATCTCGCGCCGGTAATTGCCAAAATCCATGAAGAAATTGAAGAACTCAAATACGAACTGGAAAACAAGGGCTCCATCGACCGGGCCGAAGACGAGCTTGGGGATGTTCTTTTCTCTGTGGTCAACCTGGCCCGGCATCTGGACCTTGACCCTGAAAAGGCTTTACGACGCACCAATGCCAAGTTTGAAAAACGTTTTCGGGCAGTAGAGCAGACCCTGAAAAACCGAGGTGAAAAAATTGAACAGACATCGCTCGATGAAATGGAGAAAATCTGGTCCGACCAAAAACAGCTCTAACCTGGGACCAGCACCATGTTCCGGCCAGTGTCTTTAACTGTCGACAATGAACCGGGCCTGCTTTTTACCAACCTTCGCCGTATCAAAGGTTTTATCCGGTGCATCTAGCTGTTCAGGAGAGACTGTCTTATTTCGTCGGTTATATAGGTATATTTATAGCTTCTGCTGACATCGTCATTATGAAAGTAATCTACATCATACCGGTACACAGATATGCTCATGACCAGTTCGTCACTCTCATCCTCTTTCAAAGGCAAAATGACGTGTAAAGAAGGAATAATCTTGACGGAATGATGTAATTCGCAAGATACAACAAGGGCTTCTTTCCTTGAGCGCACAGAATTCCAGTGCATTCTGATTGTCTTGAATTGTTCATCAGGATAAAGGACAGAAAGATTTTTCCCCTTCATTCGTATGCTATGCGCATTTGACACATCTTCGCCAGCAAGCCGGCAGTAATAATCGTCGTCTTCCGGATTGTATTTAAAAAGAGATATATGGGGAAGTGCTTTGGGAAAGTGGACAGGATCCATGTCGCTCAAACTGGGCACCACACCTGTTTGGGTCAAATACAGCCAGTGACGGGTAACATCCCCGGTTTCAGAACAGTCCAGAATATCTTTAACGTTATACATTATAACGATAATCCCTACACTCATATCAAAAGCGGGAGACTATTCATAAATCTCCTGTTGTTATCAACCTTTTATTCTTCTCCCTAGGCCTGCAGGACATACCACATCAGAACTGGCAACGTTGCGATAGATAAAGTCGTTGATATAACCACGAGGCTGGCAACTTCTTCGGGTTGCCGGTTATAAAGTTGGGCAAAAAGATAACAGAATACTGCCACGGGCAAAGCACACTGCAAAATAACCACGCCTCTTGCAACCCCCTCAAGATCCAATCCCCAGGAGACCATAAGGCCAACGGTAAAACCAATCCCCAACCTGAAAAGAGCTAACCAGATACTGCGTGTAATATTGACAACCTTGAGACTGGCCAGAGAAACCCCCAGGGTAATCAGCATCAGGGGAATGGTCAGATCTCCGATAAGTCTGGTTGTACTTAAAATCCATTGCGGGACTGATACACCCCAGACAAGTATCACCATTGCAATGACTGTTGCCGGAATAATAGGCATTGATATCAAAGATTTTGCCGTGAACTGCCCAGAAACAAAAGCAACACCAACCGTCAGCTGGATCACAACATAAACGGCAAAGAAACCGATCGCCAGAGCCAGGCCTTCCTCTCCAAAAGCCAGCAGGCAAAGGGGAAGACCAATATTACCAACATTGGGCCAGGTGAGAGACTGGAGAAATGTTCTTTGTGATAGCCCCGCTAGCCATAAACAGACTGCACCAATGACGGCGAAGAGAATATTGGCCGCAACGGCAGCGCCTCCCATAGCGAAGAGAGCCTCAAGTGAGAGATCTACAGTAGAAAGTGTATAAAAAACAAGGGCCGGAGTGCTAAAATACGTCACCAGAAAAGTAACCATCGGCGTATCGAATTTCCGGCCGGCTTTTGCCCAGACAAAACCGATACCGATACAGATAAGAACCGGAGCAATAATTCCAAGAATTTCAGCGATCATGATATCCACAAGTCTGTTTGAAATGGCAAAAAAACAAGATAATGCGCTGACAACAATTCCAGTAATCCTTTGACCTGTCAAAGAAAAGCCGGAAAAGAAAAATCCATTCCGGCTTTTGAGCTCTTTTAGATGAGTGAAATAATCAACAACACCTGCTTTATCGACTTAAGGAAACACCTTCCGTGAATCTTCTGGGGTTTCCTCTCTCTCGTACATCCCGTAATCCCGTTTGACCTCGGCAACCCGTAACCGATAATCAGAAAAAACCCCTGCACGACCTTTTGCCTGGGTACAGCGATGTTTTTCATGATTACGCCAGTTACTTACAGCCAGTTCATCACGCCAGAATGACAGGGAGAGAATCTTTCCTTCTGCCGCCAGACTCTGAAAGCGTTCGATAGAGATAAAGCCATCCATTTCTTCAAGATCTGATTTCAATGCTACCGCCAGACCAAGATAGTCTTCCTGCTGCCCTGCTGCAGGCCAGACTTCAAATATAACCGCAATCATCTTGTCCTCAACGGGGCATGGGGTGCTGAAGCCAGGCTTAAAAACAGTCGATCTTCTTTACGAATGAACTGTTCCTGTTTGGCAAATTCATAATTCTCCTTGCCAAGGGGATGCTCTCTTAAGCGCGCTCGATAGGCTTCATATTCAGAGAGATCCTTTATGCTATACACCCCATAAGCCGTGGTAGCAGATCCTTCGTGCGGGGAATAATAACCAATAAGATCAGCACCGCACTGTGGAATAGCCTGACCCCAGTTCCTGGCATATTGATCAAAATGGTCTTTTTTATAAGGGTCGATTTCGTAACGAATAAAACATGTAATCATAGGATTGCCTCATAGATTGTAGAGACATTTTTATAGCAGACCCTTTCTGCAATATGCTTCGTCACAGAACGAAGTATCTATGATTAATTATCTTTGTCAGCTTTCTTTTGATCAGAAAGTGCCTGCTCTCACTTCCCAGGGATTGCAGGCAATAAAACATCCCGGATCTCGTTCCAGATCTGCTTGTTTGGTGCCAGTAGCAAACCTTCCTTGGCATAGGAATGTGACCGGTACTCTTCGCCATCAAGACAGGCGCTATACCCTCCTGCTTCCTGATGAATCAAAATTCCCGGCAGGTGGTCCCAGGGCATCAGGCGGGTAAAAAGGGCAAAGTGGGTCTCGCTACGGGATAAACGCTCATAATCAGCCCCTGCACAGCGCAATGTTTTGACCACATTCAGCTGATCGCGATTTCTCTGCACTGTTTTGGCCAGAAGAGGATCACTGTTTTCGGACCCATGTAATGTGCCGATACAGTCAGATGAACTCAGGGGGAAAGGTTTACTCAAGACCAGAGGCCGTCCATCAAGTCGAGCCCCCTCTCCTTTTTGCGCCTCCAGCAGAATTTGCCTTACCGGATCGTAAATCCAGGCGCCAATGGTTTCTCCTTGGTATAGCAAGGCCAGCATGGTTCGAAAAGTTTCGCTGCCTCTGGCAAAATTATTGGTTCCATCGATCGGGTCAATGACCCACACCAGTTTTTCATCAGGCAAGCCGTTTAGAAGATCTGGTCGCTCTGCAACCTTTTCTTCGCCAATTACATAGCTGCCGGGAAAGAGATCCAGCAACAGGCGAGACAGATGCTTTTCCGTTTCCAGATCCGCAATGGTCACTGTTTCGCCACCTTTTTTCTGTAATACTTCCCCCTGCGCCAAATTGCGAAAGCGGGGCATGATTTCAGTTTCGGCGACACTTCTTAGAAAAGACGGGATCTGATCAAGTTTTATGGACATCTGCCTCTTCTATGGAAAATGTAATGCCATGTCAAAGGATGGCGATATCCTTTTGATATAAGGTAATTTTCCTGATTTTTTATTAACCCGCAACCCTCCTAACAATTCCAGGGGTGAAGCAGAACCTGGTCAATTGCGGCTATATGCACAGATTTTTCCTCCTCGGTCAGGAAAGAGCCTGCAATTGAATTGCGACACAGTTGTGCGATATCTTCCTTTGAAAGATCCAGTGGCTGAGCCACAGATAAAAAATTAGCCGTCATATAACCTCCAAAATAAGCAGGATCATCAGAATTAACTGTGACTTTCAAACCCGCATCCATCATCCTGCGCAAGGGGTGTTCTTTCATATCCGGGACCCCGCAGAGCTTCAGGTTGGAAAGCGGACAAACGGTAAAGGTCATTCCTGACTGGGCCAACGTTTCTGTTAGCGCCGTATCCTCGAGCGTTCTGTTTCCATGATCAAGCCGGTCAACTTTCAACAGTTCGACAGCCTCGCGGACATAAGCCGCCGGGCCTTCTTCACCAGCATGCGCAACCAGTAAAAGATCCATTTCCCGCGCCGCAGCAAAAACGCGCTGAAATTTTGAAGGCGGATGCC
Organism: Kiloniella laminariae; assembly: GCF_027214005.1. Lineage (GTDB taxonomy): Bacteria > Pseudomonadota > Alphaproteobacteria > Kiloniellales > Kiloniellaceae > Kiloniella > Kiloniella laminariae_A. The sequence goes on along the minus strand of NZ_JAPWGY010000005.1, from coordinate 212,764 downwards.
CAAGTTCGCTGGAATCCAACCCTACACCGATAATACGTCCATCAAACCAGGGCTCTGCTTCGCGCAGGGTCGCGAAAGCTTCCTCTTCGCTTAGGTGGCGCAGGAAAGACATGATCAGCTCTGAACTGACTCCATATTTTTCACGACCATCATCAAGGGCACGCAGAATACCGTTTGTTACCTCGGCAAAGGGAACGCCCCGGCTTGTATGGCCTTGCGGATCGTAGAATACCTCAGCATGAACCACTCCCTCACCGGATACTTTTTCCAGATATGCCATGGTGAGGGCATAGAAGTCCTCCTCCCCTTGCAAGACGTTCATGCCTTGATAATAAATATCAAGGAAATCCTGAAGGTTCGAAAAATCATAGGCTTTACGAATTTCATCAATGGTTTGATAAGGCAGCTCGATATTATTTTTTGTCGCCAATTCCATCATCAACTCAGGCTCAAGCGAGCCTTCAAGATGTAAATGGAGTTCCGCTTTTGGCAAGGCAGTAATAAATTTCTCGAGGTCGCTCATGCATCTTGTCCAATAATTCAGTTGTAATTCCTGACTAATTCTATCTTCTTACCACAAGAAAGAAAATAGAACGGGGATTGATATACCTGTTAGTGTCCACCCAAATTCACATAACACCAAGTTCACATAACAACGGTACGATCTATTCGAAAGCAACAGAATGGAAACACAAGACACAATATGCCTGTGGGCAGAAGATACCTTTGGCCCTGTAACAAATCCACAGAGCCTGGTGGCCAGAGCTTTGCAAGAAATGAAGGAATTGGCTGAGGCTATTGACAAAGAGGACCTGGAAGAAATTGGTAAGGAAACAGCTGATGTTGTGATTTTATTACATCGCCTGCTGGACCAATACCAACTTGATCTCAACCAGGAGATCGAGAAAAAGATGAAAATCAACCGTTCCCGTCAATGGATATCCAGCGGTGACGGCACAGGTAAACACATACCCAAAATCCCCAAGTGATCATTGGGTCGGTTGTAATCAATAAACTGGCGACAGAAGCTGTGTCCTGATGAAACTGCACGAACAATGTCCCCCTTCACGATAAGAAAAGTATATTAGGAAAATATACAGTTTGAACAGATCCAGAACATCCAATATGTTCACTGTATGTTCTCATTCATTTCAGACCCAAAAAAAACACGTCCACTCTTTGCATCTGTTTCGGCGGGGTTCCCCTCGCCGGCGGCAGATCATATGGAATGTGCACTGGATTTAAATGACTATCTGATTGAACGTCCAGCAGCCAGTTTCTTTGTCCGGGTAAGCGGGCATTCCATGACAGACGCCGGCATTTATGACGGGGATATTCTGGTCGTGGACCGCAGTATCAAGCCTGCACATAAACAGATTGTTCTTGCCGTGATCGAAGGGGATTTTACCGTCAAATACCTGATGGAAGAAAACAACTGCTGGGCACTTGTCCCTGCCCATAAAGACTATGAACCGATCAAGCTCACTCATCGCACGGATTGTCAGATCTGGGGGACAGCTGTGGGTGTAATCCGGCGCCTGCTTCCATGAGCAGGTCGATTTTTGCTCTGGTTGACTGCAATAATTTTTACGCCTCCTGCGAGCGACTCTTCAAACCCTGGCTCATAGGTAAACCGCTTGTTGTCCTCAGCAACAATGACGGTTGCCTTATCTCCCGCTCTGATGAAGCCAAAGCCTTGGGAATTCCCATGGGCGCACCCTATTTCAAGATCAAGCCGCTGATAGAGGCATCCGGGGTCCGGGTTTTTTCATCAAATTATCCTCTTTATGGAAATATATCCGAGCGCGTACAGGATCTGCTCGAAGAAATCTGTCCGCGGGTAGAAGCCTACTCAATTGATGAATGGTTCCTCTCCTTACCTGATTTTCCGGAAACCGCCCTGGAAACCTTTGCCAGAGACCTCCGGGTCAAAATTCTGACCTCAACAGGCATGCCTGTCTCCATTGGCATTGGAGAGAGTAAAACCCTTGCGAAACTGGCCAATTATCTGGCAAAGAAAACCTCCGAGACCGACGGTACCCTGTGTCTGACAACCTGCAACAAGAAACAGTCTGCTCTGGAGAAAACCGACCTAAAATATCTGTGGGGAATTGGCTCTGGTTCTGTTCAGAAGCTGGAAAAGCTTGAGGTACGAACCGCTCAGAATTTTTATAATCTCCCCCCGGCTTTGGTGCGAAAAGTCCTTGGAGTAACCGGCTTACGTACACATCAGGAGTTACATGGTCTTCCCTGCCTGCAACTGGAGGACTACCCAGAGGATCGAAAAAGTGTTCTAGTTTCCCGGTCTTTTGGTTCTGTCGTCACAAAACGTGAAGAGCTTGACGAGGCAGTAAGCGTTTTTTCCAAACTCGCCGCTCAAAAACTTCATCGGGGAAAAATGGTTTGCAGTACCGTCTCCGTTTTTCTACGCACCAACCGACATAAGCCGGGTGATCAACAATATCGTCCAAATATCGTCATAAGCTTGCCAACGGCCAATAGAAGCACCGGCGAGATTACCAAAGCAGCGCTCGCGGGTATCAAAGAGATATTCAAGGAAGGCTATCACTATAAAAAAGCAGGGCTTTTTCTCCTCGATCTTCAAAATGAAAAATTAGTACAGAACAGCCTCTTCTCTCCCCGGGATACAAAATCGGAAAACCTGTCTTGTGCGCTCGACCTTATCGACAGGGATTTCGGGAATGCCGCCATACACTATGGTACCCGGGACCATTACGCCTGCTGGAAGATGAATCAAAATCTACGGTCGCAGAGCTATACAACACAATGGTCAGATCTGTTACAGGTTAAGGGCTAGATATAAATGACATTGGCAGGTCTCAATTGAATTTGTCTTGAAAGCTGGCCTCCGTGCGTGCCCCGGTCAAACCTGTCGCCAAAGCTCTGCAGAAGCATGAGGAAAACATATCCCGGAAAAACATATCCCAGATACTGGAGATGCAGGTCAGGTCAATAACAGAGACCGAAATAAAGAAAGGGAAGCCAAAGCCTCCCTTTCCAATAACAAGAACGTCTGGTGTGGTTGGCTTAGAAGCCCATACCACCCATGCCGCCCATACCACCCATGCCGCCCATATCAGGCATTGCAGGAGCGCCTTTGTCTTCTGGCTTGTCAGCAACCATTGCTTCGGTTGTGATCATCAGGCCGGAAACAGAACCAGCGTCCTGAAGAGCTGTACGAACAACTTTAACCGGATCAATGATACCAGCTTTGAAGAGGTTCAGGTATTCACCAGTCTGGGCATCGAAACCGAAACCGGCTTCTGTGCTTTCAGATACTTTACCAACAACGATGGAACCTTCGTATCCAGCGTTTTCAGCGATCTGACGAATTGGAGCTTCAAGCGCACGACGAACAACGTTGATACCAACGTTCTGATCGTTGTTAGCACCTTTAAGTTCGGCAAGAGCTTTGACTGCGTTGAGCAGAGCAACACCACCACCAGCAACGATACCTTCTTCAACAGCAGCACGTGTTGCGTTCATGGCATCTTCAACGCGATCTTTGCGTTCTTTAACTTCCATTTCGGTCGCACCGCCAACGCGCAGGATTGCAACACCGCCAGCCAGTTTAGCCAGACGCTCCTGCAGTTTCTCACGGTCGTAATCAGAAGAAGTTTCTTCAGCCTGAGCACGGATCTGGTTGCAACGGCCTTCGATCTGGTCACGATCACCAGCACCATCAACAATGATGGTATCTTCTTTGGTGATGTTCACACGCTTGGCAGTACCGAGCATGTCGAGGGTAACGTTTTCCAGTTTGATGCCGAGGTCTTCAGAAACCACAGTACCACCAGTCAGGATCGCGATGTCTTCAAGCATAGCTTTACGACGATCGCCAAAACCAGGAGCCTTGACAGCAGCAATTTTCAGGCCGCCACGCAGTTTGTTAACAACCAGAGTCGCAAGAGCTTCGCCTTCAACGTCTTCTGAGATGATCAGCAGCGGACGGCTGGACTGAACAGCAGCTTCAAGAAGCGGCAGCATTGACTGAAGGTTGGAAAGTTTTTTCTCGTGCAGCAGAATGTAAGGGTTTTCCAGTTCGGCAACCATTTTCTCTGCATTGGTCACGAAGTATGGAGACAGGTAACCACGGTCAAACTGCATACCTTCAACAACGTCAAGTTCAGTTGCCAGAGATTTTGCTTCTTCAACAGTGATAACGCCTTCTTTACCAACGCGCTCCATAGCTTCAGCGATCATATCGCCGATTTCTTTTTCGCCGTTAGCAGAAATGGTACCAACCTGCGCAACTTCAGCAGTTGTAGAAATCTGCTTGGCGTTGCTTTTCAGGTGGCCAACAGCTGTTTCAACAGCCAGATCCATACCACGTTTAACGTCCATTGGGTTCATGCCAGCAGCAACAGCTTTAGCACCTTCACGAACCAGGCTCTGTGTCAGAACAGTCGCCGTTGTTGTACCGTCACCAGCAACATCGTTGGTTTTGGAAGCAACTTCGCGGACCATCTGTGCGCCCATGTTCTCGAACTTGTCAGAAAGTTCGATCTCTTTGGCAACAGAAACACCATCTTTGGTGATACGTGGTGCACCAAAAGACTTGTCGAGAACAACGTTACGGCCTTTGGGGCCGAGGGTAACTTTTACAGCGTTTGCAAGGATGTCAACGCCGCGCAGCATCTTGTCGCGTGCGTCAGTACCAAATTTTACTTCTTTAGCAGCCATAATATTCTATTCCTTAAACTCGGATCCAGATTTACTGAAGGATGCCCATAATGTCGGACTCACGCATGATCAGCAGAGTTTTGCCGCCAAGCTTGACTTCGGTGCCGGACCATTTTCCATAAAGGACGGTGTCGCCCTCTTTAACGTCGAGTGGAACAACTTTACCATCTTCGCCACGAGAGCCAGTACCAACGGCAGTTACTTTACCCTGCATTGGTTTTTCTTTTGCAGTGTCAGGAATGATGATGCCGCCGGAAGTTTTTTCTTCCTGGTCCAGTGGCTCAACTACGACACGATCGTGAAGAGGCTTAAAGTTCATGGATTAGCTCCATCCAGAGTGGGATTAAAATTGAATTTCGGACACACAGCAGCGAGAGTTTTTTTGATTGTTAGCACTCTCGCTTGATGAGTGCTAACAGCGATATAAGATGGGGGGTGACCGATGTCAACTCGGGACGTAAAAAAAATATCTCAAAAAATGGAAAACCCGGTTTATTCCTTGCCAAGATGCGGGATACGGAACTTACTTTCAAACTTGTCCATCTCGGCCTGGGAAATAGAAAGAGATATTCTCACCCCTTCTTCGTGGTGTTCCTGCTCCAGAACCTCACCATGTTCGTGAAGCCAGGATAGAGCCGCACCATTCTGATAAGAGATATCAAATTCGACAACCTGATCCTGCGTCTGCAAAATTTCGTCAATTTTGAGTAAAAGCTCTGAACAGCCCTGCCCGGTTACTGCGGAACAGAGCATCGTCAGCTCGTTGTGCTCTGCCTGAATTTCGAGAGCGATCCTGGCTTCTTCCGAAAGAAGGTCAGATTTGTTCCAGATTTCAAGCATGGAATCCTGGATTTCGGAATCCAGATCCAGTCCGGTCAGAACAGCTTTGACATCATCTTTTTGCGCCTCGGTGTCCTCATGCGACATATCCCTGACGTGAATAAGGATGTTCGCTTCACGCACCTCTTCAAGTGTTGCTCTGAAAGAAGCAATAAGTGTCGTCGGAAGTTCAGAAATAAACCCGACCGTATCCGAGAGAATAATCTCCTTGCCTGAAGGCAAAGTTACCCGTCGCATGGTCGGGTCCAGAGTGGCAAAAAGCAAATCCTGCGCAAAAACATCCGAGTTCGTCAAACGGTTAAACAGCGTGGATTTCCCTGCGTTGGTATAGCCAACAAGAGAGACCACAGGACAGGAAACCTTTTTTCGGGCCGAACGATGCAGCTCTCGGGTTTTTTTGACAAGTTCAAGATCCGCCTTCAGGCGAATGATCTTCTCGTCAATCAAACGGCGATCAATCTCGATCTGTCGCTCACCAGGCCCCCCCATGAACCCGGCACCACCACGCTGTCTTTCAAGGTGGGTCCAGGAACGAACAAGCCTTGAACGCTGATAGCTCAATTGGGCAAGGTCAACCTGCAACTTGCCCTCTTTGGTTCTGGCTCTTTCGCCAAAAATTTCCAGAATAAGACCGGTTCTGTCTATGACCTTGGCATGCCAGGCACGCTCCAGGTTTCTTTGCTGTGCAGGTGTGAGGGAGGTATCAACGATAACAACCTCGATTTCCTCTATCTTGATAAAGTCGTGAAACTTTTCAATGACACCAGAGCCCAAGAGCGTTGCAGGCTTGGGACGGGCGACAGGTACGACTTCCTGTAACCGGATATCAAGGTCAATTGCCAAGGCAAGGCCATAGGCCTCTTCAAGACGCGCCTCCGCAGATCGTGAGGATTTACGCCCCTTTTTTAGCTCGGGGTGAAGCACAATGGCGCGGACCCTTGTATCACGGTCCACGCCATCATCATTTTGCTGAGAAGCCATCTATATTTCAACCAACCCCTGATGGGTCAAGATGCGGCTCCAGCTTCTTCTTCCTTAACAGGGTCAAAGAGCTGAACTGGTGTCGCAGGCATGATTGTGGAAATTGCGTGTTTGTATACGAGTTGCGCATGCGCATCACGTCGTAGCAAAACCGAGAAGTTGTCAAACCAGGATATGATACCTTGTAATTTGACACCATTGACCAAAAAGACCGTTACCGGGACTTTGTTTTTGCGAATCGTATTCAGGAAAACATCCTGTACGTTCTGTGATTTTTCCGCGGCCATCGCGTGTAATCCCCTTTTGTTTTTTATTGGGTGTTTTTATTGGTTTGTCTTGTTAGCTTTTGGGGTCATGTCCATCAGTTAAGACAGGCATGTGAGATTCTTTAGCATTCTAGCAGGGAATTACAACCCCTCATCGTCGATCACTGAAGAAAAGGCGCCAAACCAATTCACAGGAGCAACTCTTTGAGCTCATGACAAGAAGAAACATGTTGTGATGGAGCATGCCCCAGGAACTCTCCTGCTGCCGGGGGGTGAGGCCGCAGCAGTACCGGATAACACAGGGCATTATGGGCACAGATCAGATCAATATCTGTATCCCCAACAAACCACACATCCTTGCCTGCAGAGAGACCGCTTTCTTTCAGGGCAAGTTCAACAACGTAGGGGTCAGGTTTGTCTTTTGGAGCATCTGTAGCACCAATCAACTGGCTAAAAAGACTGTCCCAGCCAAGATGTTTGACCTCTTTTCTTAAAATACGTCCCTGTTTGTTACTGACTACAGCAAGATATATTCCACGTGAGCGCGCCAGATCCAGCAACTCCTTAGCCCCGTTTAGGGGCGTCAGAACGTCCAGATGGCTTGCCTCATAGGTATGATAGAAAATTCTGGTCGCAGCTTCTGTATTTTTGCCAAAGATAGCAGGAAAACTGTCTCTTGCCGACGCCCGGACCCGGTCTTTTGCCTCATCAAGGCTCCAGGGAACCATGCCCATTTCCTGAAAAGTCACAGACAGTGCGTGATGAATAGTAACCCAGCTGTCAATCAGGGTGTTATCCCAATCAAAAATCATGGCCTTTGGTAAAATATCAGGCATCGTAACAATATATCTTTCAAATATTTTTCTGATCTGCGGTAGTGAATGTCTCTTAGATCAGAACAATCAGGCAAAAATCAGACCGGGGACGGTCAAGAACAGGAATTTCACCTAAATGACCTAGAAAAACTCCAGCTTAACAGCAAAGAGTTTTTCGATTTTCTTCACATCCTCAGCCGAAGAGAAGATCACCACCAGGTCCTGGGATCGAACAACCGTCTCTCCGCGTGGGATAATGACTTCACCATCCCGGACGATCGCACCCACAATCACGCCTGAGGGTAATTTGGCATCCCGTAGAGGCACCCCGACCAGACTTGAGGTCTCAAGTGCTTCCGCTTCAATCACCTCGCCAAAACCATCCGCGATAGTATGAACAGAGCGAATACGTCCCCGACGAACATGTTGAAGAATATTTGAGACGGTAATGCTGCGGGGATTGACAACCGTATCAATTCCCAGAGTGCTGATTAACGGTGCATAGGACGTTGTATTGATCAGTGTAACCGCTCGACGACACCCGTGTCTTTTTGCCAGCAGAGAGGTCAGGATATTGACTTCATCATCGTTGGTTACAGCAACAATGGTTTCCGTGGTCGATATATTTACTTCGTTAAGTATTTCCGCATCCAAAGAATCCCCATGTATGACTACGGTTTTCTTCAGGGAACGCGCAACAAATTCGGCACGTTTCTTATCAAGTTCAATAAGCTTTAGTTTAACCTGCGGGTGCTTTTCTTCCATGGTCTTGGCAAGATAAAGCCCGATATTCCCCCCGCCAATGATAACCACGCGCCGGGCTTCTATTTCCGAGTGCCCGAAAGCATCCATCGTCCGGTTCAGGTGTTCGTGATCCAGCACAAGATAAATATCATCTCCAGGACGCAATTCATCATCAGGCGTCGGCACAAAGCCCCGGCCCTGCCGGGATATCCCAACCACAACCACGTTGAGCGTCGGGAACAGTTCGGTCAGCTGCCGTAGCGGCGTGTGGATAATCGGCGTCTCTTCCGTACAGTGAACTCCGATCAGACTCACCTTGCCATCAGCAAGCGGATAAACATCAAAAGCCCCCGGAATTTGCAGACGGCGCTCAATCGCTTCAGCAACTTCGATCTCGGGTGAAATGATCACATCTATCGGCATATGATCCCGGGTAAAGAGATCAGACCACATCGGATCAAGATAATTCTGTTCACGAATACGGGCAATCTTGGTTGGGACATCAAAAAGCGAATGGCATATCTGACAGGCAACCATATTTACCTCGTCAGCATGGGTGACAGCGATGATCATATCAGCATCAGAGGCACCGGCTTTTTCAAGGATATTGGGATGTGAGGCAAAACCAATAACTCCCTTAACATCAAGAGAGTCCGTGATCTTGTCGATCAGGGCCGGATCACGATCAATAACAGTGATGTCGGCGTTCTCACTGGCCAGATAGCGGGCAATGTTAAACCCGACCTGGCCAGCGCCACAAATCACAACTTTCATAACGGGTTCCTAACTTCCTAGACCAGATCAGCCGCGGTCTGTCGAAATACCGAGAGTCCGGAGTTTACGATGGAGTGCGGATCGTTCCATACCAATAAAGCTGGATGTTTTCGAGATATTTCCACCAAACCTGAGTATCTGGGCTTCAAGATAACGCTTTTCAAATAGCTCACGTGCATCTCTCAAAGACAGAGACATCAGGTCTTCCTGACCTGCTTCACCCGAGCGCACAGAAGGAGAGATTGATCCGATATCAGGTGGCATCATATCAGCAGATATTGTACTGCCGCCTTCCCCTGGTGCCATGATCAGCAACCAGTCAATGACATTGCGCAGTTGACGCACGTTCCCCGGCCAGTCATAGGCCTGCAGCGACGTCATTGCATCCTGGGCCAAGGGGCGTGATGCCATACCGTTGGTCTGGGCAGCAAGATCCATAAAATATTCCACGAGCAAGGGGATATCCTCACGCCGCTCCTTTAGGGCCGGAATATTCAAAGGAACAACGTTCAGCCGGTAAAAAAGGTCTTCCCTGAATTGGCCCGCGGCAATCATGGCCTGAAGATCCTTGTTCGTCGCAGCAATGACCCTGACATCAACTTCGACCAGAACATCTCCTCCTACCCTGGAAAAAGCCTGTTCCTGCAGAACCCGAACAATCTTTCCTTGGGTTTCAAGTGGCATATCTGCCACCTCATCCAGCAAAAGCGTCCCCCCATGGGCCTGTTCAAAGGTCCCAATGTGTATAGACACTTCACCATTCTCCCCCTTGATCTCGGTACCAAAGAGTTCGCTTTCCAGCCTATCAGGGTGCATGGTGGCGCAGTTCAGGGCAACGAAGGGGCCACTTCCCCGCTTCGACTGCTGATGCAACTGGCGGGCAACAACTTCTTTTCCTGCCCCCGCAGGACCTGTGATCAGAACGCGGCTCCCTGTCGGGGCGACCTTGTCCAGAGCCTGCTGCAGGTGTTGGACCGGAACCGAGGTACCAATAAGAGACGACTGGACTGCAGCCCGCACCTTCAGCCGTTCATTCTCTCGGCGAAGGTCTGAAATTTCGAGAGCCCGATTGATGATCAAAAGCAAACGATCAGACTTGAAGGGTTTTTCAACAAAATCATACGCCCCGATTTTGATCGCACTCACCGCAGTCTCGATTGTCCCATGACCGGACATCATGATTACAGGTAAATCTCGATAGTCATGCTTGATCGCCTCAAGAATGCCGATACCATCAAGCTCAGAGTTGTTAAGCCAGATATCAAGAACAACAAGGCTGGGCTTGCGAGAATGAATTGCCTCAAGTGCGGTCTGGCTGTTGGCTGCCTCACGAACCGAATAGCCCTCGTCCTCCAGGATGCCTCTAAGGGCCATCCTGATATCTGCTTCATCATCGACGATCAGAATGTCACGTGCCATGAATTGTCTACTGCTCAGAAGTTAAAACAAGAGTGAACGAGCATTACGCTTTATCAGGGAAAATCAGTTGTACCCGGGCACCAATCACCTTGCCATTTTGATCGAAATTATCATCAAGAACAAGGTAGCCACCGTGGTCCTCCATAATTTTCTTTACAATTGCCAGCCCCAACCCTGTTCCCTTCAATCTGTTGGTAACATAAGGCTCGGTCAATTGCTCCCTGTTGCCTGCTGGAAGCCCTTTTCCGGTATCGGCGATGGTGATCGTGGTTCGGTTTTCGCTTTGGTGCAAGGTCAAAGAAATCACCGCCGAGTCATCTGCAGGATTCTCCTCTATTTTTCCTTCGATAGATTCTGCTGCATTTAACAACAGGTTCGTCAGCGCCCGATTGACCTGCTCTGGATCACACGAGTGGATAATCTCCTGATCCGGAAGATTTGTTTCATAACGAATAGAACTCTGAGAGGTATCATGGAGGAACACCGCTTCTTTCATGATCTTCGTCAGGTTGGTATCTGTCATAACCGGTACAGGCATTCTCGCAAAAGAAGAGAACTCGCTGACCATTCTGCCAATATCCGTAACATGACGTACGATCGTATCCGTGCAAAGAATGAAGGTCTCCTTGTCACTTTCAATTTCTTTCAGATACTTGCGCTTTAAACGTTCAGCCGAAAGCTGTATCGGGGTCAGCGGATTTTTGATTTCGTGCGCAATGCGCCGTGCGACATCGGACCAGGCTGCTTTTCTTTGGGCTGAAACAAGTTCGGTAATATCGTCAAAAGTAATCACAAACCCTATGATTTCAAAGTCATCCCCCAATTCGGCGACGGTCCTGACAAGAAGTGTGCGCTGATTGCCATTTTCCTGGGTATAAGGAAGATGTTTTTCCACAGGGCGCAAAGGACGATCCCGGGCTTCATTCACAAGCTCGGATACTTCAGGCATGACAGCAGAGATCGGCTTCCCGCGTAATTCCTCGATATGTTCCGCGAAAAAAGCCGAGGCAGAGCGGTTTGGCAGCGTAATAATTCCCTCTACATTCAACCCGATAACTCCTGCAGTTACCCCGCCCAAAACCGCCTCAATAAAGCGTGTTCGTTCATCAAGCTGGTTATTCGCTCTTAAAAGTTCCTGCTGTTGTCGCTGCAATTCCCCGGTCATGAGATTAAAGGTGCGGGAAAGCTTCCCGATTTCATCATCCGTTTGGCTGGATGTCACACGGGTTTCCAGATCCCCTTCTCTGACCTTTTCGGCTGCAGCGATAAGATTGCCAATTGGAACAGACAAATTATTGGAAAAAGCCAGACCAACCCAGACGGATGCCAAAAGGATCATCAGAGCCACAATCGCGAAAATCAGCGCAAAAGTCAGAACAAAGCCAGAGCGTTGTCCCTCAAGATCTGTATAGAGTGAAACCGCTCTTTTTGCTCTTTCAATATGTTTCAGGATATTGGGGTCGATCAAGCGTCCGACCAAAAGAAATGACCCATCAAACCCGCCCAGATAAACCAGGGCACGAACGCGATCATCATTGTCAGCCGAAAGAATAACCACCTCGCCATTAATGGCATTTTTTATTGCAAACTCAGGTATTTCCGGAGAAAAATTCAACATAAAACTAAAAGCAGCCTTACCTTGGACCTGGCCTGATTGGTCAAAAACAACCAGCTCTGTCAAATTAAGCTGGTTCGCCCGGTCGGTAAGAAATTCGTCAAATAACTCTTCATTCTGGGTCAGGGAGTTCAGCGATTGGCTGATATCAATAGAAACGGAAAGAGCATCTGCGGTTATTCCTTGTCGATGTTCCTGTAAATAGGCTTCAGCGACGGCATAGGACTCTTTGACGGCTGTACTTACCCTATCACTGAACCAGCCTTGCAAGCCATATTCAAAAAAGCCCACGGATACCACAGCAACAATGATCGTCGGCGTGACGGCAACAATACTGAAAAGGCCAACAAGGCGGGAATGAAGCTTTGATCCAGCAAGCCCTCTCTTGCGTTCAATCCATAAAAGAACCAGACGGCGCACAACAATCGCTATCAGTCCCATCAGGAGAATGAAATCCATTGTCAAAAGAAACAGCAGGGATTTCGGATCAATGGCTTGCGATAAATCACCTGTAAGAGCAGAAAAGGTGGTTATCCCGCTGATACTTGCACTGATCAGCAGTACAACAGCAAGTTTACGTTCCAGCCCGACACGTTTGGCCCAGACAAGCAAACGTGCCCAGAAACCAGATCGGACGACCTGAACAGTCCCAGATTCTTGTTCTGGCTTGAGTGCATGGTCCAGAGGGTTATCAGCAACCATTATCGCCCTCCTTTTATCAAGGGAACATCAAGCTCCTTGATCTTTTTACGAAGGGTATTCCTGTTCAGGCCCAACAGTTTTGATGCCTGGATCTGATTGCTGTTTGTTGCAGACAATGACAATGATATCAATGGCTTTTCGATCTCTTTTAATATTCTTTCGTAAAGTCCGCTTGAGGGGAGATCAGGATAATGGGCCGCAAAATACTCACTGAGATGCCGCTCAACAGCCTCGCCCAGAGACTCATTGAAAGCAGGTGCCATTCTCTCCGTAGTCCCTTCCCTGTTTTCAGTTTTTGAAATCAGGTTCAGTTCTGTTTCCACCACTTCTCGGGTAATGGTATCCTGGCTATAGAGTACCGTCAGTCGACGAACGATATTTTCCAGCTCCCGAACATTTCCTGTCCAGTAGTGGCTTCTTAGGGCAGCCATTCCACTTTGATCAATCACCTTGTTTGGAAGCCCTTCTTTCTCACAGAGCCGGAGAAAGTGCGACACCAGCTCAGGTACATCTTCTGATCGTTCCCGCAAGGGAGGTAATCGCAAAGGCACAACACTCAAGCGATAATAAAGGTCTTCACGGAACAGTCCCTGCTTGACCATCTGGATCAGATCCCGGTGGGTTGCGGTGATAATTCTGACATCGGCCTTTATTGCCGTCCGTCCCCCGACTGTCGTGAACTCATTTTCCTGCAACACCCGCAGGAGTCTGGTTTGGGCCTCAAGCGGCATATCCCCGATCTCATCCAGAAACAATGTGCCACCAGCAGCCTGTTCAAATTTTCCAGAGTAGCGGGATGTCGCCCCTGTGAAAGCTCCTTTTTCATGGCCAAACAGCTCACTCTCAATCAGCTCTTTGGGGATGGCTGCCATATTGATTGCAACAAACGGCCCGGATTTTCTTTTGCCATAATCATGTAATGCACGAGAGATCAGTTCCTTACCCGTACCGGATTCACCCGTGACCATCACAGTAAGATCAGTTGCCATCAGCCGGGCCATTACACGATAGATTTCCTGCATTGCGACCGATCTGCCAATCAGTGGCAAGCGTTCTTCCGGCTCCGGCGCAGGAGCTTCCGCGGGAATACTTTCCTGTGGCTCGGAAAGAGCCCGGCGAACGGTCTGGGAAAGCTCTCTCAAGTCAAATGGCTTGGGCAGATACTCAAAAGCCCCGCGTTCGGTCGCCTTGACCGCAGTGAGCAAAGTGTTTTGCGCGGACATAACAATGATGCGCAGCTCGGGTCTGATCTTTTTTATTCTGGGAATGAGATCCAGCCCGTTCTCGTCAGGCATCACCACATCGGTGATCACAAGATCCCCCTCACCCCGGGCAACCCACTGCCACAAAGAAGCTGCACTGCTTGCGGCCTGAACCCGATAGCCTTCCCGGCCAAGGGCATGGGTCAGAACCGTGCGGATTGCTTGATCATCATCAGCGATGAGAATTGTCGCCTGCTTCATAATCAATTCACATCCTTGCTCTGATTACCAGAAACCGGGACGCTATTTCCTGCCACAGCACTCTTCTTTTGCGGAATGAAGTCTTCTCTCATTTCTTTTGGTGCCAAAGGAAGATTTATGGAGAAACGCGTAAGACCCGAATTGCTTTCAAGTTCAATTACCCCGCCATGGTCCTCTATCACCTTGGACACCAATGCCAGACCGAGCCCCTTCCCCCCCGCTTTGGTTGAAACAAAAGGATCAAAAAGGTGACGATGTAGATCTTCAGGAATTCCCGGGCCGTTATCTTCGACCGTGACGAGCAGAGGTAATTCCATACGCTCTCCCCCACCCGGCAAACGCATACGTACCCCTTGTTGGTAACTAGTCGTGATAATGATTTCACCACTGTTTTTACCAATGGCCTCAGCCGAATTCTTCACCAAATTGAGCAAGGCCTGTATCAAAAGGTCTCGATTGCCATAAACCTCAGGCAAAGAAGGGTCATAGCGCTCGGTAAACTGAATGCCCTGGCCAAATCCAGACTCAGCCAGAAGCCTGACATGAGACAGGATCTCGTGAATATTGACCGCTGTTTTCTCAAGCGGACGCGTATCTGAAAACATTTCCATTCGATCAACCAGCTTGACAATTCGATCCGCTTCATCACAGATCAGGCGTGTCAATTGGCGGTCATCATCATCGGCATTCAGTTCCAGAAGCTGGGCTGCGCCACGAATACCGGACAAAGGGTTTTTCACTTCATGTGCCAGCATGGCCCCCATGGCTGTAATGGAACGGGCTGCATTGCGGTGAACCAACTGGTGGTCAATCTTACGGGCAATACTCTGCTGCTGCACAGTAACCACACAGTGATCAGTCTGATCCTGAACCGGCGAAATCACCAAGGCAACCAGGTGATTTCCAATACGCGGGGTATCCAGGCGCACACCATATTCAGCGACCGAGCTCTGCTCTCTACGGGTCTGTTCGACCAGCTGAACCAAAGGGGAATCCCCAACAAAATGGCTGCTCAGATTACTGCCTATCAAAACAACAGCACTGCTGTGTAAAAACTGTTCTGCCGCCTGATTGGCAAAGGTAATCCTGTTATCACCATCAATTACAAAAACAGGGTCTGTCAAAGAATTCAGGATTGCAAAGGCCTGATCATTGGGCTGGCTTACAGACGGCCTATCCAGCTGGGAGCCTTGCAAGGAAGAAACATTTACGACAGCCGACTTGTTCATTTCAGGCAACTTTATCCAGATGGGGAGCAAAATAGGCCTCAAGCATTTCCTTGACTTGGGCAGGCTCAGATACCTTGTTTATTTCAGCACGGAAAAGAGCTGAATCCGGCAATCCCTTGCAATACCAGGCAAGGTGTTTACGAGCAATCGCAACCCCTTTACCCACACCGTAATAGTGGAGCATCTCGTCGTAATGCTCTCTGATAAGGTCAAGAGTTTCCTGTAAAGAAGGCGGCGGTGGAATTGTTCCATCGCGAAGATATGACATCACTTCGCGCAGCAGCCAGGGCTTGCCATAACAGCCGCGACCGATCATCACGCCATCAGCACCTGATTTCTCGAGCGCATTCGCCGCATCGGCGGGTGTCAGGATATCACCATTTACGATGACAGGAATCTTAACGGCTTCTTTTACGGCCCGAACGGCTTCCCAATCTGCTTCTCCCTTGTACATCTGGTTCCGGGTACGGCCATGCACTGTAATCAGCTGGATACCGACATTTTCTGCCCGCTTCGCCAGCTCAGGAGCATTTTTATGATCATCATCCCAGCCCAGCCGCATCTTGACCGTAACAGGCACATCGACGGCGCGAACGGTCTGAGCCATAATTTTTTCGGCGAGCAGCTCATCCTTCATCAAAGCAGAACCGGCGAATTTGGTGACAATTTTTTTAACAGGACAGCCAAAGTTGATATCAATGATTGCTGCGCCTCTATCGACGTTCATTTTAGCCGCTTCCCCCATGATTTCGGGATCACAGCCGGCCAGCTGAACTGCCATGGGGAATTCTTCGGCACAATTTGTACTTAACTTGAGAGATTCCCGGCTCTCCTGCAGCATCGCACGGCTGGCAATCATTTCCGAAATCACCAGACCTGCCCCGTATCTTTTGACCAGACGGCGATAGGGCATGTCGGTTACACCAGACATCGGGGCAAGGAAGACAGGGTCATCAATCTTGAGAGGACCAATAGAAATGCTCATTTCTTGGGCACCAGCAGTTGTCGCCTAACAATTAGGCAAGGGCAAAGTTCTTATACAGCTTTTGATCGGAATTGCGAAGGTTTTATAACTCGATCTGGTATGTGTCCATGCATTTCCCCTCCACTATCCCCAACTGATTTCAGGATGTTTCCGTCAGTATAAAATCAGTGACAAATTTCACCCCGGGATAGGCAAGCGTCAGCAGCAGGTATACAGCAAGGACAAAACGAACCGCATTTTGCCCTCTGATACCGATATATCTGTGCAAGGCAAGAAGGACTGCAATCACCACAAAAGCGATAAAAGCCAATAACGTTTTGTGATCAATCTGCAGGAAAACAGATGTTTCGCTATATTGCCGCGCCATGCCTGTCAGAATGCCCAAACCAAGAATAACTTCCGCCATCGTCAGAAGACTGACCTGAAAACGGTCTGAATCATATATTGAAGGCAACAGCTCGAGAAATCGGCTTTCCATTTTCTTGGCTTTTAACGCCCGCTCTTTCAGCAGGACACTAAAAGCAGCAATTGCTGCCAGGGTACAAAGAGCATAGGTCACAATCGAAGCAATGATATGAACGATGAGCCAGAAATCCGCTGCCGACTTGATATTCTGATGAGTTATATGCCCTTGCCAGATAACAGCAAAGATCGCGAGCACAAAAAGATATGGCAGCAACAGGGGAGCAAGCCTGCTGAACTGTTTCTCTATCAGTGACAGGCAAAAGAACATCAGAAGACTGAAGGAAACCGTAAGCCATAAAGAAATACTGATGCCACTGTCCCAATGTCCGCCAAGATGAATAATACTGACAAAACTGGGACCAGCCAGAGCCAGAAACAGTGCGCCTCGGAAGAATAACGAATGTTCATCAGCTTTCTGTGTCCAGGATAACCAGACAGCTGGCAGCATCAGAGCCAGAGCAAAAATACTCCAGAACATGGTCATCTTGTCACCTTTTCTTCAGATATCACTGTTGGCCTTTGCCTCAAATCTCTCTACTAACTACTGTAACTGGGCCTGTGATGGCAAGAATCGAGATGAGCAGGAGAATAGATATATGCCAGGAATCTGGGCTGTAATTGTTGCGGCAGGAAGAGGTCGTCGTTTTGGCAGCCCCTTCCCCAAACAGTATACCCTCCTTGGGCAAGAAAGCATTCTTTCTCTGACTCTGAACAAATTTTCCCGACACCGCCTGATCGATGGGATTTTGGTTGTCGTTCACCCGGAAGATATAGAACTGTTTCATCAAAGCTGTCCTGATTTCAGCGCAAGTGTAAGACTTGCAACCGGTGGGGACACCAGGCAGGAATCAGTTTTCAATGGTCTGAAAGCTCTGGAACAAGATCCCCCTTCATCGGTTCTTATCCATGATGCAGCACGCCCCTTCATCAAAGCGGATGTCATTACCAGACTCATTGAGAAAGCAGCGTCGGGTGAAGCCTCAATTGCCGCAACCCCCGTTGTCGATAGTCTGAAATTTTCTACCGGTATGATAATAGAAAAAAATGTTAACAGGGATGGCCTCTGGCAAGCCCAGACTCCCCAGGCATTTCCATACGAGATGATACTTTCCGCGCACAGGCAAGCCTCGGACAGAAATGATTTTACCGATGATGCTGCGGTCGCAGAATATGCTGGTCACCCGATCTCACTGGTCGAATCAGGCCGGGAAAACATAAAAATCACCACCCCTGATGATCTGATTTTGGCAAAAAACATGATAAAACAAACTGACACTAACGGATACCTTATGGAAAGCAGAACCGGGCTGGGCTACGACGTACATAGCTTTGAAGAAGGAGATCACGTCACGCTCTGCGGCGTTGATGTGCCTCACAGTCGTAAACTAAAAGGCCATTCAGATGCTGATGTCGGCTTACACGCCCTCACTGATGCCCTGCTCGGTGCCCTCTGCGAAGGAGACATCGGCAGTCACTTCCCGCCAAGTGACCAGCAGTGGAAAGGCGCAAGGTCTGACCAGTTTCTGATTTTTGCCCGCGACCGGGTCAAAGCTCGCGGTGGAAAAATCATTCATGTCGATGTCACGCTCGTCTGCGAGCGCCCTAAAATCGGGCCGCATAGAGAGGCAATGACCGAGAAAATGGCTGAAATTCTATCTATTCCCCCCAGTAGAGTGAGCATCAAAGCCACGACATCCGAACGACTTGGCTTTACCGGGCGCGAAGAGGGAATTGCAGCCCAAGCCGTTGCGACAATTCAACTGCCCGCTAACGAAGAGTAGGGAAAGCACAGTCTATGCAAACACGTTCCATCCCTTTTCTACATCCGGCCAGTTTACTTTCCACTTGGTTTGGGGCCGGACTTGTCAAGATTGCTCCAGGCACCTGGGGCTCCCTTGCTGCCCTCCCCTTTGCCTGGGTTATTTCCTACTATACCGGGTATCTTGGGCTGATCATCGGGTCGTTGCTTGCCTATCTTGTCGGAATTTGGGCCAGCGGAGCTTATTCCAAAGCCATTGGACGTGAAGATCCTGGCCAGGTTGTAATTGATGAGGTAGCAGGTCAATGGCTGGCACTCGCTTTTGTCCCGCTTGATCCTGTTTTCTACCTGATCAGCTTCGCACTTTTCAGATTTTTCGACATTGTAAAGGTCTTCCCGGCAAACTGGATTGACCGGAATGTTGAAGGCGGGCTGGGCATCATGTCTGATGATATGATTGCAGGAGCTTATGCCTTGATTGTTTTTTACCTGCTTGATCTGTTTCTCATCTGACCGCCAGGCTGAACGATAGGCTTTTCAAGGAATTACCATGTATTCAACCGAACTTGTACAGGCATCAGAAGAGCTGTTAAGGCTATGCCGGACAAAAGGCATCATGCTTGCCACAGCTGAATCCTGTACAGGCGGCCTTATTGCCGGAGTTTTGACAGAAATCGCCGGTTCATCTGATGTCGTTGATCGGGGTTTTGTCACTTATTCAAATGAGGCAAAACACGAAGCCCTGGGTGTTGGGACAGATCTGCTGGACCAACATGGCGCCGTCAGCGAAGCTGTTGCCAAAGCAATGGCGGAAGGCGCAATGACACACTCCAGGGCAGGCATGACGGTTGCTGTTACAGGCATTGCCGGGCCGGGCGGAGGCAGCAAAACAAAACCTGTTGGACTGGTCTATATTGCAACAGCTTTTGAAAATCAGGAAACCCAATGCCGGAAAATGCTTTTTGAAGGCGATCGGGCCGCCATACGGTACCAGACCGTGGCAACCGCCCTGGTATTTATGAAAGACAGAATTACGTGATCCCGCCAGAGTACGAAACCGGATCAACCAAACCTGTAAACCTCCTTCCGGAAAACAAACTGGGAAAAGTTCCCTTTTGGGACTTGTTGTTGACACTGGTGGCTCTGTTAATCGTGATGTTTTTTGTCTGGCCAATCGTCTTTGACTATCTGAAGGATGGCCTCCACCTTGAATCCGTATGGGTTGTCGCCCTGACCGTTATCTTTCAAAATGTGCTTCTTCTGTGTGCTATCCGCTTTTTTATTCTAGCGAAAAACAAGCTGGAATGGCGCGATATTGGCTTTGTAGCCATTCCATTAAGCAAATGTCTGCAAACGCTTTATCTGGTTCTTCCACTTGTCGTCGTGGTTGGGGCTGTGAATGCGGCTATGATCTATCTCGTGGATAGTGACTTCACCAATCCACAGCTGTCCCTGCTGGCTCCGGATGGTTTTAGTTTCCAGGCATTTTTAATAATGCTTCTGGTAACGGGAACCATCGCTCCTTTTGTCGAGGAAATAACCTTTCGGGGGTTGATATTGCTGTGGCTTGAGCCCCGCTTCGGAACTGTTATTGCCATAACAGGAAGTTCCCTGCTCTTTGCCACAGTCCACACAGTACCTATGCTGATCCCGGCTTTAACGGTTGCCGGGATCGCCTTTGCCCTGATCTCTCGGAAAAGCGGCTCCCTCTGGCCAGCGATAATTCTGCATGGTGCCTTCAATATGACCATGACTTCCTTGCTGTTCTTTGCACTCGCTCAAGAAGGCGCCCAGGCTGGCAATCCGCCAGGTTTTTGAGAACGATATCCTAGATTTTCAGCGTTGCCGTTTTATCACAGGGCGTAAACAACACCGCTGCTCGCGTCTCAAAGGCATGGACCATCCGACGCACAGCCTCATGAAACAACGGTTCCATCAAGATCTGCAGCATCTTTGACTTGAATTCGAAATCTACGTGAAAATCAACCAGACACCCTTCCGGGTGAGTCTCGAATATCCAGGTGTTGGTCAGATACTTAAAGGGGCCATCCAGATAGGTGACTTCAATCCTGAGTTCCTCCCGATTGAGATCTACCTGACTGGTAAACTTTTCCCGGATCATCTTGAAGCCGATGACCAGGTCGGCGATTATTCTTTTTTCCTGACGTCGCTTGATCCGCGAAGCCACACACCAGGGCAGAAAATCGGGATAGCGCTCGACATCGGCAACCATCTCGAAAATCTGTTCCGGTAAAAAGGTCAGGACCTTTTTTTCTTCATGTACAGGCATAAGGTCTTTCCGGCTTCAGGAAACAGAAAGTTTCTGTTCTCTTGCTTCTCTCAGTTTCTGGAAATCCTCATCTGCATGATAGGAAGACCGGGTTAGAGGAGAAGACGCAACGTGCAGGAAGCCTTTGTTGTATGCCATCTTTTCGTAAAACTTGAATTCTTCTGGATCAACGAACCGATCAACAGGGTGATGTTTCGGGGTTGGTTGCAGATACTGACCTATTGTCAGAAAATCGATATCCGCGGCCCGCATATCATCCATTACCTGAAGCACCTCTTCTTTGGTTTCCCCCAAACCGACCATAAGCCCGGATTTGGTGAAGAGTGAGGGATCGAGTTGCTTTGCCCGATCAAGCAGTTTCAGGCTGTGATAATAACGCGCGCCCGGGCGAACTCCGATATAGAGACGCGGCACAGTTTCCAGGTTGTGGTTGAACACATCCGGTTTGGCCTTGACCACAACTTCCAATGCGCCTTCCTTGTGCCTGAAGTCAGGTGTCAGGATTTCAATGGTCGTTTCCGGTGCTTCTTTGCGCGTTGCAGCAATAACCTTGGAAAAATGATCAGCACCACCATCATCAAGATCATCCCGGTCGACAGAAGTGATCACCACATGGCGAAGCTTCAGTTTAGCCACAGCTGTCGCGACACTGTAGGGTTCAAAAGGGCTAAGCGCTTGGGGCTTACCCGTGGCAATGTTGCAAAAGGAACAGGCACGGGTGCAAATTCCGCCCATAATCATCATGGTCGCATGCTTCTTTGACCAGCACTCCCCAATGTTCGGGCAGGCAGCCTCTTCGCAAACCGTATGAAGGTTATTGTCCCGCATCAGTTTGCGGGTTTCCTGATATCCTTGTGAAACCGGCGCCTTGACCCTTATCCATGAAGGTTTTCTCAGAACAGGGGTATCGGGACGTTTGGCTTTTTCTGGATGCCGCATCTTTGCACGGTCATCTTTAGCGGAAATAATGCGCTCTGCGCGCTCTTTTCCTTCGAGCTGGGATGGCGTCTGGTTCGAAACTGTCGTTTCTGTCATCAACTCACTCCGACCTGTCAGGGATATTCACTCTATCCGCTTCAGGTTTACATTCGGTTATTAACGGGAAGGTAAAACCTGACCTTCCCGTAATCTATGCCATCTTGGCCAGTACTCTAGAAATGAATTGCCCGGCCATAAGCGTCAAGAACGGACTCATGCATCATTTCAGATAATGTCGGATGCGGGAAGACCGTATGCATCAGATCTTCTTCAGTCGTTTCCAGCCCCATGGCAACAACAAACCCCTGAATAAGTTCTGTCACTTCGGCTCCAACCATATGAGCACCCAAAAGTTCCCCGGTTTTCGCATCAAAGATCGTTTTAATCAAGCCCTCAGCTTCACCAAGCGCAATAGCCTTGCCATTCCCCATAAAGGGGAAGCGGCCGATTTTTACGGCGCGGCCAGCTTTTTTGGCCGCCTGCTCGGTCAAACCAACCGAAGCAATCTGGGGGTGACAATAGGTACAGCCCGGTATTTTCGACTTGTCGAGGGGATGCGCTGACAGACCCGCGATTTTTTCAATGCAGATCACCCCTTCATGTTCGGCTTTGTGCGCCAGCATAGGCGGTCCGGCAACATCACCAATTGCATAAATTCCGGGAACAGACGTGCGCGAGAATTCATCGGTGACAATACAGCCACGATCGGTTTTAACGCCGACGGCTTCAAGGCCGATGTTTTCAATGTTGCCCACCACACCAACAGCGGAGATAACACGATCAACAGTGATCTGTTCGCTCTTGCCATTTTTCTCCAGTGTCGCGGTAACCTGATTGCCCTTTTTGTCGAGCTTGGTCACCATTGTCCCGGTGCGGAACTTCAAACCGTGTTTCCCCAGAAGTTTCTGGGCCATCTTCGAGATCTCGTCATCTTCAACCGGCAAGATCTTGTCGACAACCTCAACCACCGTTACATCAGCCCCAAGTGTGCCGTAAAAATCGGCAAACTCGATACCGATTGCACCGGAACCAACCACCAGAAGAGATTTTGGCATGCTGTCTGGATTCAAGGCTTCCCGATAGGTCCAGACCAGTTTCCTGTCCGGCTCCAGTCCGGGCAGGGTTCTTGCTCTGGCACCCGTAGCAACGATGATATTCTTTGCCGTCAGGTCGGTTTTCTTACCGTCTTTTCCAGCAACTGAAAGTTTCCCCGGAGCGGTGATCTGCCCGGTACCATCAATAACAGTTACCTTGTTTTTCTTGAGCAGATGGCCAACACCACCGTTGAGCTGCTTTGATACGCCACGGGAACGTTCAACAATCTTTTTCAGATCGAAGTTTACACCCTGGGCCGACAAGCCGTAATCAGCCGCATTTTTCATATTGCGATAGATTTCGGCAGACCGAAGTAACGCCTTGGTTGGAATACAGCCCCAATTCAGGCAAATCCCGCCAAGATGTTCTTTTTCAATAATGGCAGTCTTCAGACCAAGCTGGGCCGAACGGATAGCCGTTACATAACCACCAGGGCCGGCACCGAGGATGATCACATCAAAGTTTGTGTCACTCATACTCTTTGCCTCCTAAAGCAGCATTGACAGGGGATCTTCGACCAAAGCTTTGAACGCAGCCATGAATTCTGCCCCAACAGCACCATCGACCACGCGGTGATCCACAGAAAGTGTACAGGTCATCACCGTCGCAATGGCCAGGGCACCATCCTTGACAACCGGACGCTGTTCTCCTGCGCCGACAGCCAGGATACAGCCTTGCGGCGGATTGATGATTGCAGAGAAATCCTTGATCCCGAACATACCGAGGTTGGAGACAGAGAAAGTTCCACCTTGATATTCTTCAGGTTTCAGCTTTCCATCCCGGGCCCGAACAGCCAGATCCTTCATCTCGCCAGAAATTGTGGCAAGTCCCTTGCCTTCTGCAGCTTTGATAATCGGGGTAATCAGGCCACTTGGCGTAGCGACCGCAACAGAGATATCCGCATGCTTATAGGTGAGAATACCTTCTGAACTGAAAGAGGCATTCGCCGCCGGAACTTTCTTCAGTGCCAAAGCAACAGCCCGGATAACAAAATCATTAACCGAGATTTTCACGCCGTCTTTGGCGTTAAGTTCCTTGCGGAAGGACAGAAGTTTGTCGAGTTCACAATCAACAGAAAGATAGAAATGCGGAACAGTCTGTTTGGACTCGCTCAAGCGGCTGGCAATAACCTTCCGCATGGAACTCAGCGGTTCAAGCTTGTATTCCATCCCCAGCATATCAGCCAGTTCACGAGCATTCGGCCCTGATGAGGCTGCTGCAGGAGCTTTGGCAACTGGTGCTGCTTCAGGTTTAGCTGCAGCAGTTACTTTTCCAGCACCTTTGGCCTGTGCATTCTCAATGTCGGCTTTGACGATACGACCATGCGGGCCTGAACCCTGCACGCCGGCCAGATCGATATTTTCCTGTGCAGCCATCCGCCTTGCCAGAGGACTTGCAAACACACGATTTCCCTTTTCAGCAGCTGATGCAGGGGCTGCTGCCGCTGGGGCAGAAATCGGCTCAGTTACTGCAGCTGTTGCTTCAGGAGCTGCAGTAACTGCAGGAGCAGGAGCCTTGTCCAGAGCAGAAGCGTCTTCGCCTTCTTCCAGAAGAATTGCAATGACGGCGTTTACGGCTACGCCTTCTGTTCCGTCAGAAATCAGAATTTTGGCGATTGTGCCTTCATCCACGGCTTCAACTTCCATTGTCGCCTTGTCGGTTTCGATCTCCGCCATAACATCACCGGAGTTGACGGTATCGCCTTCTTTAACCAGCCAGCGGGCCAGTGTACCTTCTGTCATGGTTGGTGACAGGGCGGGCATAAGAATATTGATTGGCATCGTATATCTCCCCTGCCCCGCTTAAACGCGGTAGCAGACCTCTTTGGCTGCAGAAACAATGTGTGAGCTCTGTGGCAAGGCAAGCTGTTCCAGATTGGCCGCATAAGGAAGCGGCACATCTACACCGGCCACACGTTTGACAGGTGCATCCAGGTAATCAAAAGCCTGCTCCATCACCATCGCGGAAATCTCAGACCCGACACCAGAGAAAGCCCAACCCTCTTCAACAGTTACAAGACGATTGGTCTTGCGAACCGAAGCGAGAATGGTTTCTGTATCCAGAGGACGAATTGTCCGAAGATCAATCACCTCGGCAGAAATACCTTCTTTTGCCAGTTCCTCAGCCGCAGCCAGTGCTTTACCAACCATCAGAGAGAAGGTCACGATCGTGACATCTGTCCCCGGGCGAACAACCTTTGCCTTGCCGATGGGAACAATCCAGTCATCCGTATCCGGCACATCGAAACTCTGACCATACATCAGTTCGTTTTCGAGGAAGATAACCGGGTTCGGATCACGAATGGCTGATTTCAACAGGCCTTTTGCATCGGCAGCAGAATAAGGCGAAACAACTTTCAGACCCGGACAGTGAGCATACCAGCTTGCATAACACTGGGAATGCTGTGCCCCGACGCGCGACGCAACACCGTTAGGTCCACGGAACACAATCGGGCTGCTGACCTGGCCACCAGACATATAGCGCGTCTTGGCAGCCGAGTTGATGATGTGGTCAATCGCCTGCATGGCAAAGTTGAAGGTCATGAACTCGACAATCGGGTTCAGGCCATAAAAAGCCGCTCCCACACCCAGACCGGCAAAACCATGCTCAGTAATCGGGGTATCAATAACACGTTTGGCACCGAACTCGTCCAGAAGTCCCTGACTGATCTTGTACGCCCCTTGATACTGGGCCACTTCTTCACCCATCAGGAAAACTTTTTTATTGCGGCGCATTTCTTCAGCCATTGCATCACGCAAAGCATCACGAACCGTGGTTTTGATGACTGGACCGTCCCAATCACTTTCAGCCGCAACTTCGACGGCAACAGGTGCCGCAACACTCGCAGGCGCAGAACTGGTTTGTGGCGCGGGCGCAGGTTCAACAGCAGGTGCCGTTGAAGTCGCCTTGCCAATATCAGCCTCGGTTTCACCTTCTTCAAGCAAGACAGCAATCGGCGTATTGACCGCCACGTTATCAGTATCACCGGCAATCAGGATCTTCCCGAGAACGCCTTCATCAACGGCCTCGACTTCCATGGTCGCCTTGTCAGTTTCGATTTCGGCCAAAATATCACCCGATGATACCTTGTCGCCTTCATTTTTCATCCAGCGCGCCAGTTTTCCCTCGGTCATGGTCGGGGACAGCGCAGGCATAAGAATTTCTATTGGCATAGTGTTTGGTCTCCGGAATTCTCGGACAGCTTACGCGTCAGCGTACACATCGGTGTAAAGTTCAGAGGGATCTGGCTCAGGGCTTGTCTGGGCAAACTCCGCGGATTTTGAAACGATCGCCTTCACTTCCTTGTCGATCTCTTTCATTCCAGCTTCGTCTATGGCCTTCTGCTTGAGCATTACCGCACGAAGGCGTTCAATCGGGTCCCGTTCTTCACGAACCTTCTGGACTTCTTCTTTGGAACGGTACTTGGCGGGATCAGACATGGAATGACCACGGTATCTGTAGGTCATCATTTCCATGATGTAGGGCCCTTTGCCACTGCGGGCGTGTTCAACGGCAATCTTGGCTGCTTCACGAACCGCAACCACATCCATGCCATCAACCTGCATGCCGGGAATACCGTACGCATGACCTCGATGATACAGTTCGGTGGAATTGGCCGAAGAACGCTCTGTCGAGGTCCCCATCCCATAACGGTTGTTTTCGATCACATAAACAACAGGCAGTGCCCAGAGCGAAGCCATGTTAAAGGATTCATAGACCTGTCCCTGGTTCAGGGCACCATCACCAAGATAGGCAACGTTAACCGCATTTTCTTCCAGGTATTTATGGGCAAAGGCAATGCCTGTTCCGATTGGAACCTGGGCGCCAACAATTCCATGGCCGCCATAGAAACCTTTTTCTTCGCTGAACATATGCATGGACCCGCCCTTACCCTTGGAGTAGCCACCGCTACGTCCGGTAAGTTCAGCCATGACACCATCCGGATCCATACCGCAAACCAGCATATGGCCGTGATCACGATAAGAGGTAATAATTGTATCCCGATCTTCCAATGCGGACTGGATACCAACCACAACAGCTTCCTGGCCGATGTAGAGGTGACAGAAACCACCGATCAATCCCATACCATACATCTGCCCGGCTTTTTCTTCGAAGCGTCGGATCAGGAGCATTTCGCGGTAGAATTCGAGAAGGAGTTCGTTGGTTACATCAGTAGGAAGTGCAGAAGAATCACTGCGTTTTCTGGGTGCCCGTTTTGCGGACGCTTTTTGAATCGCCATGCGTGGTATCCCGTTAGATCAAGTGTGAATCACTTAGGATGAAGAATTTCCACAGCAAGGATAGGCGAATTGAAAGAATATTACAACAAGATATATCGCATTGAAAAATAACAGCAAATTCAATGTTAACCTGAAATAGGTAAACTTAGCGAAAAAATGCTGCGTTGCACAATAGTCAGTTAATTACCGAGAACCTGGATTTTGTAAAATAACATAATCATTCTCACGCCCAAAATTGAGTACTTCCCTGGCACGTTCCTCCAAAAGGTCCGGGTCAAGGTTATCCGGACGCAATAAAGCGACACGCGATTCGAGTCTGCTCAGGTCCTCAGATACTTTTTGCATCTCGACCGTTTTCACGGCCAGATTTTGCTTGAGATGCATCCATGACCAGAACCCCCTCTCCCCCTCAATTGTATGATAGGCAAAGTAGGCAACCAGAGACGCGCCCAGAACTTGGGGGATAACCAGACGGGACCGCTTATGAATTTCTCGAAACAAGGACATTCTGGAATCGAATCACATTTAAATTAAAGATGCAACTAACAAGTTAACAGACAAGTTATCCTTAGGAAACAAACAAACTGTTAACCCCTCAAGGTGCCACCTCCTCTCCAAATTGCTTCTGGAATGATCAAACAAGAAACATTTGACATTCTTTATATATTGATATGTTATAACATAACATTATGCATTTAGTCACATTAAACGAGAGCAAGATGCGAAAACTCCCCGTTATGGTTTTATCTGGTTTCCTTGGAGCCGGGAAAACGACTCTTTTGAAAGACATACTTGCCAGAAGAAACCAGAAAAAATTCGCTTTAATCGTTAACGATATGGGTGAGATCAATGTTGATGCCCAGTTCATAAGAAATCACGATAGCCAAATTACCCAAACCAGCGAAACTCTTGTAGAAATGACCAATGGCTGCATCTGCTGCACCTTACGCGATGACCTGCTAAAGGAAGTCTCCAGAATCGCCTCCCAGGACAACTGTGATTATCTGATCATTGAATCCTCAGGAATTTCCGAACCCCTGCCCGTCGCAGCAACATTCGAATTCAGGGATGAAAATGGATTTAGCCTGTCTGATCTTGCCCAGCTGGATAACATGGTAACCGTCATTGATGCTTCAAGCTTCCTGGATCACTACGATTCCAGCAAGACTGTAAATGATACTTTCTCAGAAGCAGAACAAAACAGCGAACGGAACATTGTTGATCTTCTTGTTGACCAGATAGAGTTCTCCAACACTCTCATTCTGAATAAAACCGACCTCGTTTCCAGTGACGACCTCATCCGGATTATCGCAACACTTAAAGCTCTCAATCCTGATGCAGAGTTGTGCCTGACCAACTATTCCAAAGTCCCGGCAGAAACGCTTCTCTGGACCAGACGTTTTGACTATGACAAGGCACAGGAACATCCGCTCTGGGCAAAAGAACTCTACGGTTATGCCGATCACATTCCTGAAACAGATGAATATGGCATTTCCAGTTTTGTCTATCGGGCACGACGCCCGATGGTTCCTGAGAAATTTCAACAGTTCCTGACCGCAAAGCAATCCGGGGTATTGAGGTCGAAGGGACATTTCTGGCTGGCTACGCGGCCTGATTGGGTTGGGGAGTTGTCGCAAGCGGGACGACAAACCAGTACAACTGTTATTGGCAAATGGTGGAGCTCCATCCCAAA
This sequence comes from Kiloniella laminariae, assembly GCF_027214005.1. Lineage (GTDB taxonomy): Bacteria > Pseudomonadota > Alphaproteobacteria > Kiloniellales > Kiloniellaceae > Kiloniella > Kiloniella laminariae_A. Next base: position 183,706 of record NZ_JAPWGY010000005.1, on the reverse strand, counting down.
ACAACGTTGGCCAAACGATCAGACTTTCACAGAACAACTCGGTAAGAACTGGAACCAGACATTTGGCGACCGTCGGAATGAAATTGTTTTCATCGGCACAGCCATGGATCAAGACCGGATAGTCGCTTCCCTCGACGATTGTCTGGTACCTGATGAAGAGTTCTCCCCACATAGCTGGCAGAATTATCCGGACCCATTTCCAATCTGGGATAACTGACAGGAGAACCAAACTCCCCACTTTCTGGCACAAATACTTTCTATTTCCACATTATATCTGTTCCACAGTTTTCGACAAAGGACGTCTCTCGAATGAGAAAAATATTCTTCACCTGCCTTACTTTACTCATCTTACCGGCAAGCTCTTATGCACACGGGATATGGATAACTGAACGCTTTGGCAACCATGCAATCGTCTATGGGCATGGCGCATCTGATGATCCCTATGATTTTAAAAAGATCATAAGTATCGACGCTCTCGATCAGACAGGTAATAAATCCCCCCTAAAAATCACGGAAACCAAAGCACACGCGATCCTCAAAACACCCAGAGATACCTCTGTTATCTTTGCAACTTTTGATAATGGCTTTTGGTCCCAAACCGATGACGGGAAATGGCACAACAAGACCAAACAGGAAACAGAAGGTGCAACCTTTACCGGACGGTATCAAAAATTTACGACAGCAATTATTGACAAGACCCTGCCATTATTCAGCCCATCAGGAATGAAACTCGAGATTGTCCCCCTGTCCAATCCCCTAAAACTGCACCAGGGTGATGAATTATCAATTCAGGTTTTTTATGACGGCATCCCGGCAGAAGGATTGAAAGTTATTGGTGAATACACAACCGACGGCGAATCCCCTCCCCTTGTCACCGACGCAACAGGAAAAGTTACCCTCAAGGTCCGAAACCAGGGCCTGAATGTCATTGCTGTCAGCAAGACTGTCGCAGTTAATGATAATCCGGAAATCGAAGAAGAAGGGTACTTCAGCACCCTGTCTTTTTCTCTTGATCACAGTCACGACTAAAAAATAAATATCTCAAAAGCAAAAGGGTGCAGCTGGTGCTGCACCCTTTTTCATCGACCTCAGGCATGCCTGAAATTATTTCCGCAGAACACTCCGGCCAGCATAGTGAGCCATGGAGCCGAGTTCTTCCTCGATCCGGATCAACTGGTTGTATTTGGCAATCCGGTCTGAACGGGATAGAGAGCCTGTTTTGATCTGGCCACAGTTGGTCGCCACAGCAAGATCAGCAATCGTGCTGTCTTCGGTTTCCCCGGAACGATGCGACATGACCGAGGTGTATCCTGCCTTGTGGGCCATATCGACGGCTTCGAGTGTCTCTGACAAAGTACCGATCTGATTGACCTTGATCAGGATAGAATTGGCTGTTCCTGTATCAATTCCACGGATCAGACGCTTCGGGTTGGTCACGAAAAGATCATCCCCAACCAACTGAACCTTGTTGCCAATTGCCTGGGTCAAAGATTTCCAGCCATCCCAGTCATCTTCGGCCATGCCATCCTCGATCGAGAGGATCGGATAGCGATTGCTCAGGTCTTCAAGATAGCGGACCATCTCGTCAGCCCCAAGAGACTTGCCTTCGCCCGTCATCTCATACTTGCCATTTTTGAAGTATTCGGAAGAAGCACAATCCAGAGCAAGCATGATATCATCGCCGAGCTTGTAACCTGCTTTTTCAACAGATTTGGCAATAAAGCTCAAAGCCTCATCCGTCGACGCCAGGCTAGGGGCAAAACCGCCTTCGTCACCGACGTTGGTGTTGTGTCCGGCATCGCTGAGGGATTTCTTGAGGGAATGGAAAATTTCCGCACCCATACGGATCGCGTCGGAACCAGAAGCCGCACCAACGGGCATAACCATGAATTCCTGGATGTCGATCGGATTGTCAGCATGCGCTCCACCGTTGATGATATTCATCATTGGTACCGGAAGCGTGCGGGCAAAAGTACCACCGACATAACGATAAAGCGGCAGACCGGCATCTTCAGCAGAAGCCTTGGCAACAGCCAGGCTGACACCCAGGATAGCGTTCGCGCCAAGACGAGATTTGTTTTCCGTGCCGTCGAGATCAATCATTACCTGATCAATCAGCAACTGGTCTTCTGCATCCAGACCGATCAGGGCTTCAAGGATCTCCTCATTGACGGCTTCCACAGCCTTGAGAACCCCCTTGCCAAGATAACGGCCTTTATCTGCATCCCGCAGCTCAACGGCTTCGTACATGCCTGTCGAAGCACCAGAGGGCACAGCTGCCCGTCCGAATGCGCCACTCTCAAGTAAAACGTCAACTTCTACGGTGGGATTCCCACGTGAGTCGAGGATTTCACGACCTTTGATATCAATGATCGCCGTCATGTTAGTCAATCTCCGTCAAGAAAGTTGAGGCGCTGAGAGGGGGCGGGCCTCTGAAGTAAAAATTAAGCGATAGAAACAGGATGTTCTTTCGCCAGTTTATCAAAAGCCATCAGAACTGGAAGCAGTTCCGGCAGCTGCTGAAGAGGAACCATATTCGGACCATCAGACGGTGCATTGTCCGGGTCCTCATGGGTTTCCATAAAGATACCAGCTACGCCGACAGAAAGGGCTGCTCGTGACAGGACAGGCACAAACTCGCGCTGACCACCCGTTGTACCACCCTGCCCGCCTGGCTGCTGAACCGAATGTGTCGCATCAAAGATAACCGGACACCCCGTTTGCAAGCCCATGATTGGCAAGCCGCGCATGTCAGATACAAGGGTATTATATCCGAAAGAGGTACCGCGCTCACAAACCAGGACCTGGTCATTACCTGAATCAATGATCTTCTGGGAGACGTTACGCATGTCCCAAGGCGCCAGAAACTGCCCTTTTTTAACATTGATTGCCCGACCGGTTTTTGCCGCTGCAATCAATAGATCAGTCTGCCGGCAAAGGAACGCCGGGATTTGCAGCACATCAACAACTTCGGCCACCGCAGTACACTGCTCGGGCGAATGCACGTCGGTAATCACCGGGCAGCCAAATTTGTTTTTGATTTCGTCAAAGATCGGCAAGGCATTTTCAAGGCCGATACCCCGCTGGCTCCCGAGACTGGTCCGGTTTGCCTTGTCAAACGAGCTTTTATAAATCAGGGGAAGAGAAAGTTTTTTACAGACATCATGCAGGGCCTCCGCCGTTTCCAGCGCATGTTCCCGACTTTCCATCTGGCAAGGGCCAGCAATCAGTACAAACGGAAGGTCGTTCCCAAAGGTAACATTCCCGACCTTCACATGGCGAGACTGGAGACCTGCATGTACTGTCATATATCTTACTTTCTCTTCTATCCTGTTAACTTATACCAATCGGGACTGTTCAATTGCCGCTTTTACAAAAGAAGTGAACAGCGGGTGGGGATCAAATGGTCTGGATTTCAGTTCAGGATGGAACTGAACACCGATAAACCAGGGATGATCCTCAAGCTCAACAATTTCCGGCAATTTGCCATCAGGCGAAAGACCAGAGAACTTCATACCAGCTGCTTCGAGCTTTTCACGATAATTTATGTTTACTTCATAACGATGGCGATGGCGTTCCTGAATGGTTTCAGTACCGTAAGCTTCACGAACCCTGGACCCTTCACTCAAAGTGCAAGGATAAGCTCCAAGGCGCATTGTTCCGCCAAGATCACTTCCATCACTGCGCTGCTCAAGTTCGTTACCACGGGCCCATTCTGTCATGATACCAACCAATGGCTGCTCACAGGGACCGAACTCAGATGAGCTTGCGTCCTTAATGCCTGCCAGGTTTCTGGCTGCATCAATAACCGCCATCTGCATACCGAAACAGATCCCGAAATAGGGAACATTGCTTTTGCGGGCAAACCCCGCAGCGGCGATTTTCCCTTCGGAACCACGCTCTCCAAAACCGCCAGGCACAAGAATGCCGTGGACATTCTCCAGCGCTTCAACAGCACCTTCACCTTCAAAAATCTCGGAATCAAGCCAGTTGATATTGACCTTGACGTTATTGGCAATACCGCCATGAACCAGCGCTTCGGCCAGTGACTTATAGGCATCAAGTAAAGATGTGTATTTGCCAACCACACCGATTGTGACTTCGCCGTCTGGTTCCCGAATGGTTTGTGTCACCTTGTCCCAACGATCGAGATCAAGCTTTCCATCCATCTCCAGACCGAAGTGACGACAGACTTCCTCATCAAGACCGCGCTCATGATAGGCCCGAGGAACTGCATAAATCGTATCGACATCCAGCGCCGGGATCACGGCTGTCTCACGCACATTACAGAACTGGGCAATCTTGCGTAATGCGCCTTCGGGAATTTCCTGTTCACAGCGACAAAGAAGCATATCCGGCTGGATACCCAGCGACTGAAGCTCTTTGACCGAGTGTTGTGTCGGTTTGGTTTTCAACTCACCGGCAGCACGCAGATAAGGCACCAGCGTCAGGTGAATGAAAAGACTGCGCTCACGGCCCAGTTCGTTTCCGAGCTGGCGTATCGCTTCAAGGAAAGGCAGGCCTTCGATATCTCCAACCGTGCCCCCGATTTCACAAAGAATAAAATCTTCGTCCCCGAGATCGGACATCACAAATTCTTTAATCGCATTTGTGATGTGTGGAATGACCTGAATCGTTGCGCCGAGATAATCTCCGCGACGTTCCTTTGCCAGAACCTCCGAATAGATCTTTCCGGTCGTGACATTGTCACTTTTACGAGCCGACACTCCTGTGTAACGCTCGTAATGACCAAGATCTAGGTCAGTTTCCGCGCCATCATCCGTAACAAAAACCTCACCGTGCTGGTAAGGGCTCATGGTACCGGGATCTACATTGAGATAAGGATCAAGTTTGCGAAGGCGAACCTTGTAGCCGCGCGCTTGAAGCAGCGCACCGACAGCCGCGGAGGTCAAACCCTTCCCGAGAGAAGAAGTCACACCACCGGTAATAAAAATAAAGCGCGTCATGAAACTCGTTGTCACTTAAGCAGTTTCAACAAAACCGGGACCCTCTCGGTCCCGGTCAATGATAATCTGTAACGGATATAATCCGAAACTTATTCTGAAACCGGTGGAGCAACAGGCTGCTCGACCTCAGTTTCAACCGCCGGAGCGATAATATCATCCGTAATAGAACGGGTGCTGCGACCTGTATCAGCAAGAATGGTCAACAGCAGGCTGGAAACAATAAAGGCTGTCGCAAGCGCAGCTGTTGTCCGTGTCAACAGGTTCGCGGTTCCGCGCCCTGTCAGGAATCCACCGAAACCGCCAGCACCGCCACCACCGCTTCCGCCGATCCCCAAGGCACCACCCTCACTTTTTTGAACAAGGATAATGCCGATCAACGACAGTGTAATCAGCAAATGAATGACCAAAAGGACTTCGTTCATCTTAGCAGTCTCTCAAACTTTGCGGGTGAAACCACCCAGGTCATCACACAGAAACTCCCGACATCCCGGATGTAAGGAGATAATCTGTGTGCCTATAGAAGATCTTTAACAGGCTATTTAGCCTGTTCAGATCGATATGGCTAGGGTCATCTGACACCAATGGCCCAAAAATCTTCAACCTTCAGGCTGGCACCTCCGACCAGAGCACCGTCAACGTTAGACACACCAAGCAATTCAGCCGCATTGGAAGGCTTCACAGAACCACCATATAAAATCTTTAATTTGCCGTCTGTCGCCTCATCAAAATGACGATCCAGCAAACCACGGATAAAATTGTGAACTTCCGCGACATCATCTGGTGTCGCCGTTTTTCCAGTACCAATAGCCCAAACAGGCTCATAGGCCAAAACCACATTTACAGAAGTTGCTTCATCAGGCAGTGATTCGCGCACCTGCTGCTCGACAACCTTAAGAGTGTCTCCGGATACACGCTGCCCTTCGGTTTCACCAATGCAAATTATCGGGATCAGCCCTGCTTTGATGGCCGCACTGCTTTTTGCCTTTACATCCGCACTGCTTTCACCGTGATCAGTTCGTCGTTCGGAATGCCCTGTCAGAACATACTGGCAGCCAAGATCTTTCAAAAGCTCGGCAGAGGTGTCGCCTGTGTGGGCGCCAGACGTATTTGCATGACAATCCTGCCCGCCAACAGCAAGAGCTGTGCCTTTGGTCAGCCCGGTTACCTGCCCGAGAAGCGCCGCGGGTGGACAAACAGCAAAGTCGGCAGCTGTGGAATTCTGCTCGAGACGGGATAGAAGTCCACCAACCAGCTCTGAAGCGAAGGCCAGAGAGCCGTTCATTTTCCAGTTACCGGCAATGAGTTTGCGAGCCATATTTCGATTCTCCTGCATTGATATTCGGCATAGCTATACAGATTTTGCACAGACAAACCAAGACTGGACGATGAATTGTTATTGAAATTGTTGTTCTTTCAGGTTTTTACCCCGCAAAAGCGGTCACCCGATCCGTTCTTGAAAAACGCTGTTGCTCCGGCTTGGCCTCGTCCCTAATATGCCCGACACGATTACTAATCAAAAGAACACCATCTTACGGATAGGTTATGGCGAGCAAAAAACCAGGCATTCTTAAACGCATTGTCATCATGGCACTGTTCTCTCTCTTGATCCTCAGCTTTGCGGCTTGGGGAATTCAGGACATCTTCCTGAATCTGGGGGCGAACAATTCTGTTGCCACCGTTGGCGAGGTGGAAGTGACCCAAACCGAGTTCAGCTCCAGTTTGTCCAGAGAAACCAACGCGATCTCTCAACAGGTCGGGCGGGCGCTGGACTTTCAGGAAGCTCAGCAAATTGGCCTTGTAAGTCGCGTTATCTCACGCCTGGTCGGACAGGCACTTTTCCGGGTTCAATCCCAGGAAATGGGCCTGACGGTAACCGAGGACACCCTGAAAAAGGAAATCCTGGACATCCCTGCTTTCCGGAACGAAGTCGGTGTCTTCGACGCCAATCGTTTCCAGAACACGCTGTATCAAGCCGGAATGACAGAAAGCCAGTTCCTTTCTGATCTGGCCAAAGATATCGAGCGGGAACAGATTTCCAATGCCGTAACCGGTTCTGTTTCAGTGTCAAAACAACTGGCAGAACAGCTCTATACCTATAACGCCGAAAGACGTGTTGTTGATTTCATTGAAATCCCTTACACACGTTTCGAAGGCCTTGCCGGACCAACTGATGAAGAGATGGCGGCTTATTACGACGAGCAGAAAAACAATTTTCTGGCCCCGGAGTATAAATCAGTCAGCTATCTTCACCTTGATCCAAAGGAAGCGGCAAAAACCGTTTCTGTAACCCAGGATCAGATCGAAGAAGAGTTCTCCACCCAGAAAGACAGCCTTTCCACCCCGGAGCGCCGGAAACTTTCCCAGATTGTTATCGACAAGCAAGAACAGGCCAAGGCAGCCTATGATCAGCTGGTGGCCGGAGCAACCTTGTCAGATGTTGCACAGGAATATACCGGATCTGATGCAATTGAACTGGGCAATATGTCCCGGGACGATCTTTTGCCAGAGCTGGCTTCGGGCATTTTCTCCCTGACTGCAACAGGTGTAACCGAACCAATTCAGTCTCCACTCGGCTGGCATATTGTTTCTGTCGAGGAAATTACACCAGCCAGCGAAGCTAAGCTGGAAGATGTCCTGTCACAGATTACAGAATCTGCCGCTTTGCGTGCGGCCACGGATGAGCTGATTTCCCTCGCCAACCAGCTGGATGATGAACTCGCAGGTGGCGCTACTCTTACCGAAGCTGCAGGTAAACTGGGGCAGAAAATTAGAAACTACGAAGCAATTGATGCCCAAGGTCTTGGCAAAGACGGAACTCCGCTAGAGGGACTGTCCAGCAACGAAAAATTCCTGGACATCCTTGGACTGACCGCTGCAGGAAATGACAGCCTGCTCACAGAATTGGGAGACGGCGGTTACTTCATTCTCAAAGTAGAAAATGTTACCCCGGCAGCTCCGCGTGCACTCGAGGAAATTCGCCCTGAACTGACTGAACGCTGGCTTGAATCTCGCCGCAAAGCTGAAGCAGAAGCCACAGCCCGTAAACTTGAAGAAGAAGCCCGGAACGGCACAGCGTTACAGGCCGTTACTGACGAAGCTGCAGAACTGATCACCTTTGCAATTGAAGTCAATCGTTCTTCCTCCAATATAGGGAATGCTCTTGCCCCAGGCCTGGTGCAGGACATTTTCAAAGCAAAACAAGGTGATGTACTCAGCGGTGAAGGTGATAGCGGCTATCTGGTAGCAACAGTCACAGGCATTCTGCGTCCAAACCTCTCGGTTGATACAGAACAGGTAAAACTGCTCCAGGACCAGCTCGAAGATTCTTATCGTAACGATGTCTATACCCAGTACATCAAAGCGCTGGAAACGGATTATAATGTCCAGATTAATCAGGGCACGATCAACCAGATCATCAACCCATATGGCACAACAGCAAACTGATGACTGACCCCCTTACATTTGAGGCTTTCTCCAAAAACTACCAACAGGGAAAGCCTCAGGTCGTCTGGACGACCCTTATTGCCGATCTGGAAACCCCTGTCTCTGCCTTCCTCAAGCTGGCAGAACAACGGGCAAACAGTTTTCTCTTTGAATCAGTCGAAGGCGGAAACACAATCGGTCGCTACTCCTTTATCGGTTTTGATCCCGATCTGGTGTGGCGGTGTAATGGGGCAATTGCTGAAATCAACCGGGATTACAAAAAAGATCCTGAGGCCTTCATCAGAGAGCCTCTAACAACCCTTGAAAGCCTGCGCCAGCTTGTTGCCTCCTGCCGGATTGATCTGCCTGACCATCTCCCGCCCATGGCTGCAGGTATTGTCGGCTATATGGGCTATGATACAGTCCGTCAGATGGAACATCTTCCTTCGACAAATCCAGATACACTTGGATTGCCTGAGGGCATGTATCTTCGCCCGACAGTAACAGCCATTTTTGATCGGGTCGAAGACCAGATACTGGTCACAACCCCTGTCTGGCCTCAGGAAGATATTTCGGCGCGCACTGCTTTTGAACAGGCAAATGACCGCCTCGCTGCGGTAACTTCGGACTTCAATTCACCCCTGATTCAAAAGCCAGAAATCCTTGAGGGCGATACTCTTTTCCCCGAAGCAAATTCAAACCTTTCCCAGAAAGAGTTTCACGACATCGTCTTGCGCGCCAAGGAATATATCCTGGCCGGGGATATTTTTCAGGTCGTGCTTTCGCAACGCTTTTCCGTACCTTTCACTCTGCCTCCTTTTGCTCTTTACCGGGCACTGCGCAGACTGAACCCTTCTCCATTCCTGTTTTATCTCAATTTCGGTGACTTTTCAGTCGTCGGATCAAGCCCGGAAATTCTGGTCCGCGTCAGGGATGGCAAGGTCACCATCCGGCCGATTGCCGGAACACGGAAGCGCGGGGCAAATACCCCAGAAGACAAGGAGCTGGCTGCTGACCTCCTGTCAGATCCAAAAGAGCTGGCAGAACACCTGATGCTGCTTGATCTGGGACGCAATGACGTGGGCCGGGTTGCCGAAGTCGGGACGATCTCGGTTACTGAACGGATGATTGTCGAATACTACAGTCATGTCATGCACATTGTCTCCAACGTAGAGGGTACACTGGATACCAAACGGGCAGATCTTATTGACGCCCTTGCAGCAGGTTTTCCGGCAGGCACCGTATCCGGAGCCCCAAAAGTCCGGGCCATGGAAATCATTGATGAACTGGAACCTGAACGTCGGGGTATCTATGGCGGTGCCATAGGCTACTTCGGTGCTGGTGGTGGCATGGACACCTGTATTGCGCTGCGCACAGCTATCGTCAAGGACAAGACCATGTACATTCAGGCAGGCGCTGGTGTCGTGGTGGACTCGGTACCAGAATCTGAATACCAGGAATGTCATAACAAGGCCCGTGCCCTGATCCGTGCAGCTGAAGAAGCTGTCCGGTTTGCTGCCCAGAAACGTAATCTTTAAGGCTTGTTTTAAACGCAGTCTTCACAGAAAAGCCGGTACTGGACCATTTCAGTTTACCGGCTTTTTTAATGCCATGATTTTGGAAATGGGGACAACGTCTATTCCTCGTTCTTCCGCTGCCTTGATCCATTCGTGAAGAACCTTGACTGTCGTTTCATGCGGATGGCCAATCGCAATCGCATGTCCATGTTGACGGGCGATCCGTTCGGCCTGAACCAGCTGTGCAAGAATTTTATCTGTATCCCTGTAGTTATTATCAATAAACACATCCCTGCTCAGCAACGACACGCCTGTTTTAGCAGCACTGGCTTCAACAACACTGTCAGAAGACGTCCTTGAATCCAGAAAGAAATAGTCGGTCTTGGCAATCTGTGCGAGGACCAGCGTCATTCCCTTGTCCCAGGCGGTAAATTTGCTGCCCATATGATTATTGATACCAATATAACCGTCAAACTGGCTCATCCCCCAATCCAGCCGGCTCAGGATCTCCTGATCAGAAAGCCCCGTCAGAAGAGCATTGGGGCCAGGATCAGCACGACCAACCGGCTCCATCGGCACATGCAACATCAGTTCATGCCCCCGGTGGCGGGCCTCTGCAGCCATCGCCTTCACTCCGGGAGCATAGGTCATGAAAGAGAGGGTGATTGACGCCGGTAATTCGATTGCCAGCTCAGCCCCCCTCCGGTTTACGCCGACATCGTCCAGTACAACAGCCACTCTTGGACGTTCGGGGCGGATCCATGAGGTTTTCGAGCGCGGAGCAGCAGACTGAATATCACCCGTATCGTAATCTTGAGGGGGGAGCGCAGCCACCTCAGCTCCGCTGCCATTGGCAGGTTTTGTTTTTTCAGCCGGCTCAGGAATTATGACTGGCGAAGATGACAAACCAGGTGCCGGGTCCGGCCGGGAAAGTTGTTGAGGCGCTGGAGAAGGAATATCACTTCGTCTGCGGTCTGCTTTTTCTGGTTCATCCCTGCGGCTGGGCAGATTATCAGAATGATTGCCTGAACCATCGTCGATAACCGTATCATTAACCGCAATATCACCAAGATTGATCGGGTGGGGCTTGTTCGGGCGCGGCGCCTCAAGGGCCTGTTGCTTCGCCTGGGAAGGTGTTAAAATCTGTTCTGTTTTTTCTTCAGGAACGTTGTTTTCTGTGCGTTGCAAGACCAGAACAGCTGCAATAAAAAGCGAGATAAAAAAAACAAAGCCGATGACAATAAACAGGCTCCACAAGCCGTTATCGGTTTTTTTCTTTCTGCTTGCCGGAGTTTTTCCCTTAGCGCTACTTTTGGTACTCTTTTTCATGAATCCGCCCAGATGAGAGGCTTCATATGTATATCAGCACGCAAGAGGATGGTAGCAGAAACTCGACCTGATCTGTGCGAAAATTGCGCTCCCCTGTCGCTTGAACCTTTGCTCCTCTATTTCCCTCCCCCATTCCCCGCAGCAAAAGAAATCAACGGACATTCGCCAGGTCGTTAAGGATCGGGCAATTGGGTCGATCATCGCCGTGACATTTATCAATCAGAGTGCTCAGGGTTTCTTTCATACTCTGTAATTCAGCGACTTTCCGATCTATCTCTTCTACATGACGTTTTGCCAATTCCTTGACCTGCGCCGAGGCGCGATTACGATCATTCCAGAGCATCAACAGCGCGGAAACCTCCTGGATACTGAACCCCAGGCTTCTGGCGCGTTGAATAAACTTGAGAGTTTCAAGGTCATTTTTGTCGTACGCCCGATATCCTGCAGCAGTCCGGCCAGCCGGCGCGACCAATCCGATTGACTCGTAATAACGGATTGTTTTGGTTGGAAGACCCGATTTTTCAGAAACTTGTCCAATTTTCATAATCTTAATCTATCCTTTTCAGGGAAGAGTACAGTGAAAGTGAACTCGCCATCACAGTTACAGAACTCAAGGCCATTGCCAGACCCGCCAGTACAGGGTTCAACATCCCAGAGGCCGCCAAAGGCAAGCCAATCACATTATAGACAAAAGCACCAAAAAGATTCTGGGCTATTTTTCGACGAATAATCCGCCCCGCTCTGATGGCCCTGTAAACCAGAGCCGGATCACTTTTTGTCAAAGAGGCATCGGCAGAGCTGATGGCAACATCAGTACCATCTCCCATGGCCAGGCCAATATCTGCACCGGCAAGAGCTGGCGCATCATTAATGCCATCCCCGACCATCACCACGACATCTCCCTCTTCATGAAGTTTCTGCAGATAAGCCAGCTTGTCTTCTGGCAAGAGATTGGCTTCAACCTGGTCGATACCAAGAGAATGGGCAACTACCTGTGCAGAAGCCATTTGATCACCGCTTAACATAACAACTTTCAAGCCATCTTCTTTCAAGGCCGTCACGGCAGCATAGGATTCAGGGCGAAGCTTGTCTCTCAGGGCAAAAACACCGAGAGCTTTTCCAGCAGCACCCTCTTTTTCCGCCAGCCATACCAGGGTAGCACCCTCAGCTTCATTGCGCCTTATGAAAGAGCTATAGTTACCAAGATTGATTGCCTCCTGGAGCATCAGCTTGCTGCTGCCCATATAAATTTCCCGCCCCTCATTGTTGGCTTTGACACCAAGTCCCGGAAGAGCTTGAGAGTTTTCAAGTGGCAGGATTCCTCCTGATAGGGGCTGTACTTTAAGGACAATCGCCTTTGATAAAGGATGCGCACTGTCCCGAGCCAGACTTAATGCCAGCGATAACGCTCGATCTGAAGATGCTGGCTCACCAACCATGTAATCCACGACCTCCGGGCGCCCTTCGGTCAAGGTACCTGTTTTATCGAATACAACGGTCGTTGCTTTGGCAAGGCCGTCAATCGCATCTGCATCCTTGACCAAAATCCCCATTCTGGCTGTCTGACCAGACCCGACCATGATTGCTGTTGGCGTTGCCAGTCCCAATGCACAGGGACAAGCTATCACCAGAACCGTAACGGCATTGATAATCGCTACATCGACAGGGATTTCGGCCCAAAGCCACCAGCCCAGGAATGTTGCTGCTGCCAACAATAATACTGCAGGAACAAAAACAGCACTGACCTCATCAACCAGCTTTTGGATTTTTGGTTTGCTGGTACGGGCAGATTTCACCTGTTCGATAATTCGGGAAAGGCGTGAATTTTTACCCAGTGTTGAGGGGCTCACCCGCAAGACCCCCTCACCGTTGATGGTTCCTCCGATAAGGGCATCACCTGCTTTGCGGGCGACCGGCATCGACTCTCCGGTCACCATTGCTTCATCAACCTGGCTAACACCAGAGATGACAACCCCGTCCACAGGAACAGAATCTCCAGGCTTCACAATAACAACATCATCGGCCCGAACATTTTTCGCCAGTATTTCAGTCTGTACCCCTCCGCGTTCAACGATTGCTTTGGATGGTTGCAGATTCATCAACGCCATAAGGGCTTCGTTGGTTTTTCCCTTGGCTTTTTCTTCGAGAATTTTTCCCAGTAACACCAGGGTAATTACAGCTGCTGACGCTTCAAAATAAAGGCTGTGGGCAATATGGGAAGACCAGGAAGTCCACTCGGAAAAATCGCCCAGCATCACAGCAACAGATAAACCAAACGCTGCTGTCGTTCCGACGGCAACAAGGGTATCCATATTACTCCGTCCATGCCTTAGAGCACTCCAGAAACCCTTATAGAATCTTGCTCCAGCCACAAATTGAACCGGTAAAGCCAGAAGCAATTGAAACAAAGGAGGAATCGTTGCAGTAACGCCAAAAGGCATCAGGATCATCTGCCCCACTAACGGTGCCGTCAACAAAGCAGAAACAACCAGCAGCATCGAGGTTTGTGATTTCCTGCTGTCCAGACCGATATCAACAAGAGCATCTTGCTCTTCACTTGCTGTCGAGGCTTTATATCCCGCCCGGGAAACCTGTCCGACAATTGCTTCTTGTACAGTCTCGGTGCTACTCGGCTCCACGACTACTCGCGCAGTGCCCGAAATCAGGTCAACATCAACAGATCGAACACCTTCAGCCTGTGCAATCGCCTTTTCGACTGAAGAGACACAACCAGCACAGGTCATGCCTTCGATCAGGAAATCCAGCGTTACGTCTTGCGTTGCGCTTTCGGAAACCGGGGGCTCGACAAGACGCGCCTGATAGCCCTTTCCTGAAAGTGCCTGTAACAAAAGATTGTTGTCGAGATTAACTGCAGAAACAACAGTCGCACTTCCTGTCAGTAAATCTGGAGATGCACTCAGCACTCCCTCTACAGAGAGAAGCGTTTTCTCGATAGAGCGTACACATCCGGCACAGCGCATTCCCTCAATCGATAATTCTATTGTATTTTGCATCGCAGTAATCTTTCAAAAATCACATCTGCATCAGATATGGAGCTTCCAGTAATGGTAAGGTCAAGCCTTCTTGATCAGTTTTTTTTCAATACAGAAAAAAACCGGCCATTCCTTATTTCCTGCGATGGTCTGAACTGATATAACTTCCGGGATTCATTATAAAAGACTTTTTGTGAAAGCCTGCGTGCCGCAATGTTACTCCTGATCGATAACTATGACAGCTTTACCTATAACCTCTATCACTACCTGGGAGAGCTGGGAGCCACGATATCTGTAGAGCGGAATGACCAGATTTCCGTCGATCAGGTTCTGGAAATGAAACCGGAGCGGATTGTTATATCCCCCGGCCCCTGCGACCCATCTTCCGCCGGGATATGTCTGGAGCTGATTGAACGGATTGCAGGAACTATCCCTGTTCTCGGTGTCTGCCTCGGTCATCAGTCAATCGGACAGGTCTATGGAGCAGAAGTTGTTCGCGCCCCCGTTCCCATGCACGGCAAGATCAGCGCCATCCGTCATAATGGAAAGAGCGTTTTTAAGAATCTGCCTGATCCGCTCAACGTTACCAGATATCACTCCCTGACCCTGGCCCCGGATAGTATCCCCGATTGCCTGGAAGTGACGGCCTGGACGGATGATGGGGTTATAATGGGCCTGCAGCACAAGGATCTACCTGTCCACGGTGTTCAGTTCCACCCGGAAAGCATTGCGTCAGAAAAAGGCCATGACCTTCTGAAAAACTTCCTTACTGTATAAACACGCATCTTTGTTTCAGGAGGCCTGTTCCATGACATCGGAACTGAATGACATAAAATCCATCATTGCCTATACAGCTGATGGCAACAGTTTATCTGTCGAACAGGCTGAACACGCCTTTCTTCTTTTGATGACCGGAGAAGCAACGCCTTCCCAGATTGCAGGCCTGTTGATGAGCCTGCGGGTTCGAGGAGAAACTGTTGAGGAAATCACAGGCGCAGCCCGGGCGATGCGGCGCAAGATGCGCACGGTCAAAATCCCTGCCAGTGCCATTGATGTCTGCGGAACAGGCGGAGATGCCAAAGGCACCTTGAATGTTTCAACAGCCACGGCTTTTGTCTCGGCTGCGGCCGGAGCGATCGTTGCCAAACACGGGAACCGGGCAGCCTCGTCCAAAAGTGGTGCCTCTGATGTTCTGGGGGCTTTGGGTATTGCCATAGAAGCTTCAGTAGAGGTTGTTGAAAAGGCACTGGGTGAAATCGGTACCTGTTTTTTAGCTGCCCCCCTCTATCATTCAGCCATGCGTCATGTCGGGCCAACCCGTGCAGAATTGGGCACACGAACTATTTTCAATCTTCTGGGACCTCTCTCCAATCCAGGGAAGGTCACACGCCAGTTGACGGGTGTTTTTGCGCGCGAATGGGTTGAACCGGTTGCTCTTGTGCTTAAGGCTCTCGGTCATGAAAAAGCCTGGGTTGTGCATGGGGCGGAGGGTCTGGACGAACTTTCCATTTCCGGACTGAGTTATGTATCCGAATTGGATCACGGCCAGATACGTCACTTCGAGGTTACCCCGGAAATGGCTGGATTAAAGTGCTCGCCCATATCCGAAATCATTGGGGCTGATGCTGAATATAATGCAAAAGCCATGCGTACCATGCTTTCCGGTCAGAAGAACGCCTATCGTGATGCGGTTTTGCTGAATACATCTGCAGCCCTGATCGTTGCGGGTATTGCCTCTGATCTCAAGGAAGGTTCAGAACTGGCAGCCAAAGCGATTGATAGTGGCGCAGCCTTGGCAAAATTGGACGCCCTGGTTTCCCTGACAAGTGAAGAGGCATTGTCGTGAGTGATGTTCTAAAGCGTATCTGTGATGACAAGGCTGCCTTTGTTGCCTCCAGAAAGAAAACGATCTCTCTCAGTGACCTGGACAAGAGGGCAAAGGAACAGTCTCCTGCCCGCGGGTTTTACAAGGCCCTGCAACAGCGTTTTGACCTTGGCAGATATGGTCTTATTGCCGAAATCAAAAAAGCCTCCCCGAGCAAAGGCCTGATCCGGGCTGATTTTGATCCGCCTGTGCTTGCCCAAGCCTATCAGGATGGCGGCGCAACCTGCCTCTCTGTCCTGACAGATGAACCTTATTTCCAGGGATCAGACCGCTATCTCGTCGCAGCAAGAGATGCAGTGACCTTACCAGTATTGCGTAAAGATTTTATGCTGGAGCCCTATCAGATTGTCGAATCCCGGGCTCTTGGGGCTGACTGCATTCTGTTAATCATGGCTGCATTGTCTGACAATCAGGCTTCGGAACTGGAATCCCTCGCCTTTGAACTGGGCATGGATGTGCTGGTCGAAGTTCATGACGCCCAGGAGATGAACCGGGCACTGTCACGCCTTTCCTCTCCTCTTCTTGGCATCAATAACCGCAACCTCAAGACCATGAAAATCGATATCGCTACAACAGAAGAGTTGTCGCGGATGGTACCAGCAGAAAAACTGTTGGTTGCCGAAAGTGGGCTCCACACCCCAGAAGACCTGAAACGCATGAAAGCAACGGGTGCGACAACGTTCCTCATTGGAGAATCCCTCATGCGCCAGGATGATGTTGCACAAGCAACACGCACGCTGTTGCAACAATAAGACAAGCCCGAGAAAGGCACAAAAAATGTCCGGTGGTGAGTTCACGCATTTTGACAAGGACGGCAAGGCCGTAATGGTCGATGTTTCCGACAAGCAGGAAACATCCAGAAGCGCCACGGCCAGTGGACGGGTCCTTGTGCAACCGGAAACAATGGCGTTGATCCAGCAAGGCGGCCTAAAAAAAGGCGATGTGCTTTCTGTTGCCCGCCTGGCCGGGATCATGGGAGCCAAACGAACACCGGATCTGATCCCGCTTTGCCATCCTCTGATGCTCTCCTCGGTGAAAGTTGACTTTGAACTTCTGCCCGACCAGAACACGATAAAGGTCATGGCCACTTGCAAGTTAACAGGACAAACCGGCGTCGAGATGGAAGCCCTGACTGCAGTGTCTGTTGCTGCTCTGACCATTTACGACATGTGCAAGGCTGTTGATAAGGGTATCCAGATCACCGACATTAAACTGGAGAAAAAAACAGGCGGAAAATCAGGCGCATACGAGGCGTAATGATGTTATCAGTTGAAGAGGCTCTCAGCCGTATACTCAAGGCCTTCGACACACTGGCTCCAGAAACTGTCTCACTCAACGATGGCTTGGGTAGAGTTCTGGCAAGTGATCTCAAAGCCAGATTAACCCAGCCGCCTGCTGATGTCTCCGCCATGGATGGTTACGCAGTTCGCGCCTCGGACCTTCAGAAACTTCCGGCTGAACTGCAGGTCGTCGGCGAAGCCCCGGCTGGCGGATGCTATCCCAAAGAGCTGCTTGCGGGACAGGCCGTAAGGATTTTCACCGGCGGTCCCGTCCCTGCTGGTGCTGATACCATTATCATTCAGGAAAATACTCAGCAGGCAGATAAACTTGTCCTGATCAAAGAAGGAGAAAAGCCCGGTCGCTATATACGCCCTGCCGGGCTTGACTTCAAAGAAGGAGAAACCGGGCTTGAGAAAGGCACTTTGCTCACGGCCCGCGATTTGGCCCTTGCTGCAGCGATGAACCATCCCTGGCTTGAAGTTTACCGCAAACCTCGGGTGGCTATCCTGGCAACGGGAGACGAAGTGGTCTTGCCCGGACAGAATGTCGGCCCCAATCAGATTATCAGCTCAAACACCACAGCCCTGATGGCTTTTGTTCGGGAATGCGGTGGCGAACCCATTTCTCTTGGCATTGCTCCGGATGACCGCGACGCTCTGGCCAGACTGGCGCGTGGTGCCGAAGGCGCAGATCTGCTTTTGACAACAGGCGGTGCCTCGGTCGGAGATCACGACCTGATCCGTTCTGTACTCGGCGAGCAGGGGCTGGAACTAGACTTCTGGCGCATTGCCATGCGTCCCGGCAAACCGCTGATTTTTGGCAAACTGGGAAAAACCCCCATGATCGGCCTCCCGGGAAATCCCGTTTCAACACTTGTCTGTGCCTACATCTTTGCCCGCCCGGCCCTGAAGAAAATGACGGGACTGGATCCTTACCAGCAGCAAACAGAAAAAGCCGTTCTCGAAACATCCCTTGAGGCCAATGACAAGCGGCAGGATTACCTTCGGGCAAGTCTGACCAGAAACAAGGATGGACAATTATCTGTCACGCCTTTTCAACGGCAGGACAGCTCGATGCTTAATCTGTTGAGGCAGGCAAACTGCCTTGTCATACGCCCGCCCTTTGCGCCAGCGGCAGAAAAAGCTGAAGAAGTCGACATTATCAGGCTCTAGTTCCCGGTTTTCTATACTTTCAGCTTGACCACAAATGAGAACTAAAGTAGAACAAAGCTATGTGTTTTTGTTTTGTTCTGCTTCGAAAAGCAGACACTCCCGGGGGAATAGTGATGTTGACCAAAAAGCAACGAGAACTGCTGATCTATATTCGGGATCATCTGTCAAAAACTGGCGTTTCTCCTTCTTTTGACGAGATGAAAGACGCACTCTCTCTCAAATCGAAATCAGGCATTCATCGCCTGGTAACAGCCTTGGAAGAACGCGGTTTCATTCGGCGTCTTGCCCACCGTGCCCGTGCAGTTGAAATTCTGAAATTGCCTGAGGATCTTTCCAACACCTCTGCACCCTCTCTGCCCCGGACGGCTTCCAGAAACCCGCTTCTCGGGAATACTGTCGAAGCTGCCAATCAATCTTCTCTGGATGATGACACCCTGCAAATCCCACTCTATGGCAAGATTGCCGCGGGAACGCCTATTGAAGCTTTAAGTGATCTTTCTTCCTATCTTGATGTTCCCTTTGGGTTGATTGGGACTGGCGATCACTATGCGCTGACAGTAGAAGGGGATTCCATGATTGAAGCCGGTATACTTGATGGAGATACCGTCCTGATTCAGCGCTGTGATGTGATCGAGAATGGTCAGATCGGCGTTGCATTTGTCGATAATGCAGAAGCAACTCTCAAACATGTCCGTCGCAACAAAGGCCGGATAGAACTGATCCCTGCCAATGCTCTTTATGAAAGCAAAAGTTACGAATCTGACCGGGTCCAGGTACAGGGAAAGCTTGTTGGTCTTCTAAGAAAATATCACTAAAAAATAATATATTACATGGTTTTGCGAAGAATATTTAACGTTAAAAATCAAGATGAATCATTCCCCTTCTACATCCAGGGACGAAAAACATCCTGTTTTTTACTGTACCTTACCTGCACATCTTCTCCGGCAAGAAACAGGCTATGAGCCCCTTGTTTTTTTAATTGATCATATCCAATCACGATCCTGTCTTTGCCCCCACACCACTTTGGCACGCGCAGCTGAGTGATGATATAATCCGCATTTGAACAATCCTCTTCAAATGCCTCGCTGGAATGTATCAGGGCAACTTTCTTATTTCCCAGATCCAGCCGACAGGCCCAGGCATCACAGAGAAATGTATCTGGTGACAGTTCTCTCCAGTCCAGCACTCGAACACTGGCTGTTTCTTTCTGCCAGCCACCAGATACGAAACGGGCACGACGAGGATGGTTGAGATAAAGTTTTTCTCCCTGCCTTATCGCGATCAATCCACTTTCCCCGTCAACAAGGATATCCGGCTTTGTTCCTGTAAAAAGAACAAGTCCTATAAAAACAACAATCGACCCTCCGCCCCAATATCTAAATGCCCCCTTGAACAGGCAGAGCCATAATCCCCCAAAAATAAAAAAAGCAAGATACCAGCCCGGAAATGCCGGAACCATCAGCTCTCCATCCGGGATAGAAGCCACCATTTCTCCGACCATAATCAGAAATTCAAACGCCCATCCGAGCGGAACCAGCGCAAGCTGTTCCATTCCCAAAGGCATCAAAAGATAACTTAGCAACACCAGTGGCATAACAATCATTGCCGTCAAGGGTACAGCGATCATATTGGCCACGATCCCCAATAAAGGAACACTGTGAAAATGATAGGCAATAAAAGGGGCCGTCGCGAGGGTTGCCGTCAAAGAACAGAGAACTGTCATTGCCAGATAATCCAAAAGTCGGCCACTGGCATTGTGTCTCCTTGCTCTTTTATTCTCAAAACCATTCCTGTTGCGGTATTCAAATACAGCCACCAAAGCGATAACCGCCGCAAATGAGAGCTGGAAACTGACTGAAACCAATACTTCGGGGGTAATGATCAGCAAAACAAGCGCGGCAACAGAAACCGTGCGCATTGAAATTGCTTGTCTGTCCAGCAGAACTGCCAGCAGGGTAATAGCAACCATCACAAAAGCACGCTGAGCCGATAAAGGGCTTCCCACCAGTTCAAGATATCCATAACAGGCAACCAGCGTCACCAGAGCAGCTATTTTCTTGATTGGATATCTCAGGGCAATAAAAGGCCAGCACGTCAGCAGAAACCTGACAGAGAAAAAAACCAACCCCGCAACCAGCCCCATATGCAGGCCAGAAATTGCCAACAAATGTGCCAAACCAGATTTTCTGATATTCTCCTGATCCTTCTTGGATATGCCTGTTTTTTGCCCCGTCATAAAGGTAATTGCCAGGTCCTCCCCAACCCCCTCAAGTTCTCCTTCTATGCGGCGGGTAACTTGAAGCCTGGCAACATTCCAGAAAGCCCTGTACTGGTGCTCAGCCCGCTCAACCGGTGCAGCGATCACATCTACCCTGCCCCAGATATAGCCAACCGCACCGATCTGTTTAAAGAAGGCGAGCCTGCCAAAGTCAAACCCTTCGGGTGAAGAAGGTCCTGATGGAGGAGCGAGGACTGCAAGGAAGCGGATACGAGAACCAAGCTCAACTTCCTCCTGGATTAAATTCGATCTGACCCTGATAAATGTAGGGATAGGTTGCTTTGCAAAGCCCTTGTTATCCAGACTCGTCAGTAAATACCTCTGGCCCGGTGATGCCGGTTCTATAGCAACCACCTCGCCTTCAAAAAATCGTGGTCCGATTTCATACAGGAGCTTGGGAGCACTCATCACCAAGGTTCTGTAACCTGCCAAGGTAACCCCAGAAATAACGAGACTCGCAATCAGGGCAAGCCCCCAAACAAACGGGCTGTGCCCCCTTCTCCAGAGCAGGATAACAACAGTCCAGACGAACAGGCATACAAAAAACAGTTGATTAAATGCAGGCTCAAAAGACAGTAGAAAATAGAGCGCGATTCCGGCTCCAACAGGGACAGGGATCCAGTTTACAAGTCGAAAAGTTCCCTGATAATACAGATGCTTATTAAATACATTTGATGTATTGGGAAACATAAACATACAGAATAACCAGTCCGAAATTATGTTTTATGAAACGCTGGATTAGTCAGCATTCTTGCTTCTCTTGCCTGATTTTTTCTCAGCCCTGATCTTTGACAATACCATGCAAGTATCTGTGACAATATGGAGAATCCCAACAATAGAAAAAAGGAGTTGAAGGCTTTCTTGATCAGCAAGGAAATGGCCTAACTTGAAAAAAAATCCTGGTGTTTTTTTCAGTGTTGAACAACCTGACTACTCTTTCTTACGGATGCAGGAACTATATACTTTCAGGGATAGAATCATTTACTCAAAAAAGATATATCCTCTGTTACCAGAAAAGAGAGACCGTACCAAAGCTTCACACCTTTCTCTCTTTCTTAAACGGCACCCTGGATCAGATCCGAATTTTACCTTCTTCAACAGACAGCAAATAGCTGATAAAAAATAGTAAATTCCGATATTTTTGCCATATCAGATCACATGGAATGCAACAGCATTTGCGACAAGCAAGACAGTATGCTAAACATTTCGCGAAACAACTGTCTCAATTGTTTGCTGAACGGATAAAAAATATCCTGTCTCAAAGCGAACAGTCCCCCGTGAGACAAACACCCTAAATACTTATAGTTATCGGAATATTTGTAATGAGCCAGTCCACGAAACAGGTCGTGACCCGTTTTGCACCTTCACCCACCGGATTTCTACATATTGGTGGAGCTCGCACAGCCTTATTTAACTGGCTGTTTGCGAAACATCATGGTGGACAATACCTTCTGAGAATTGAAGATACAGATCGCAAGCGCTCGACCCCTGAGGCGATCGAAGCAATCATTGATGGTCTCAACTGGCTTGGACTGGATCACGACGGCGAGATCACCTACCAGTTTGCCCGGGCCGAACGCCACCGTGAAGTCGCTCATGAACTGCTCGCTTCAGGTAAAGCCTACAAATGTTACTGCAGCCCGGAAGAGCTGGAAGAAATGCGCGCCCTTGCCCGTGCAGAAAGCCGCCCGATCAAATACGATGGCCGCTGGCGTGACCGTCCTGCCTCTGAAGCTCCTGCCGGGGTTGACCCGGTGATTCGTCTACGTATGCCCCAGGAAGGTGAGACCCTCATCCACGATCTGGTGCAGGGTGATGTAACCGTCGCAAACAGCCAGCTTGATGACATGGTGCTCCTGCGTGCCGACGGAACCCCGACTTACATGCTTTCTGTCGTGGTTGATGATCACGATATGGGCATTACCCATGTGATCAGGGGGGATGATCACCTGACAAACGCCTTCAGACAGAACCAGCTTTTCCTCGCAATGGGCTGGGATGTTCCAGAGTTCGGGCATATTCCTCTCATCCACGGCTCAGATGGTGCTAAACTTTCAAAAAGACATGGCGCTCTGGGTGTTGAGGCCTATCGGGACGAAATGGGCTATCTGCCAGAAGCTCTCAGAAATTATCTGTTGCGCCTTGGCTGGGGTCACGGTGATGAGGAAATCATTTCTACCGAACAGGCAATCGAGTGGTTCGACATTGATGCTGTAGGCAAGTCCCCTTCCCGATTTGATTTTGCCAAGCTGGAGAATCTGAACGGGCATTATATCAGACATGCTGACAACAAGTATCTGACAGACATTATTGCTCCACATATCAGTGCAAAAGAAGAAATCACACTTGATGCGAGTGGACTGGCAAGACTGACAGCAGGGATGAACGGTCTCAAAGAGCGCGCTAAAACTGTACATGAACTGGCTGACAGTGCAGCTTTTTATGTTCGCTCTCGTCCACTGATTCTTAATGAAAAAGCTGATAAGCTTTTGTCAGAAGATGCCAGGACATATCTTGAAAGGCTATTGCCTCTACTGGATAACCTCGAGTCCTGGACGGAAGAAAACATAGAAACCACCGTTAAAGATTTTGCCCAGTCACAGGAACTTAAACTCGGTAACATTGCCCAGCCCCTTCGCGCTGCACTAAGTGGCTCCAATGTGTCACCGGGAATTTTTGAAGTAATGGTAATCCTTGGAAAAGAAGAAACACTGGGAAGAATTTCAGACCAGGTTTCATAAAAAAAATAACAAAAATATTGCAGCGCACAAATTGATATTGACCAACAAACGTAATATGCTGGTCCCCAGATAAACGACTAAAAAAAAATAACAAAGAGCAGAGGTTCCAGAACATGACAGCTACCAACAATAAAAACAGCGTTACCGTGACCGATAACCGAACGGGACACAGTTGGGATATGCCAATCCTTCAAGGAACCTGTGGCCCGAATGTTATTGATATCCGAAAACTCTACAGCGAGTCCGGCTGCTTCACCTATGATCCCGGCTTCACTTCTACGGGAAGTTGCGATTCCTCCATAACCTATATTGATGGAGACGAAGGCATCCTTCGCCACCGGGGCTACTCAATCGAGGACCTGGCGGCAAAGAGTGACTTCATGGAAGTCTGTTACCTCTTGTTGAACGGCGAGCTGCCCAACCAGGCAGAAAAATCGGAATTCAAAAACCAGATCACCTATCACACCATGCTGCATGAACAGATGCAGTATTTCTATCGTGGCTTCCGTCGTGACTCCCATCCTATGGCCGTCATGGTTGGTGTCGTCGGTGCCCTGTCAGCGTTTTATCATGACTCTACCGATATCCGGGATCCGCATCAGCGCCTGATTGCCTCGCACCGTCTTATTGCAAAAATGCCTACAATTGCTGCTTATGCCTATAAGTACTCAATTGGCCAGCCTTTTGTATATCCACAGAACAACCTCAGCTACGCGGCAAACTTCCTGCACATGACTTTCTCTGTTCCCTGTGAAGAGTATGTTGCAAGTCCCGCACTTGTCCGGGCGATGGACCGGATTTTCATTCTTCATGCCGATCATGAACAGAATGCCTCGACATCCACTGTCAGAATTGCCGGTTCAAGTGGAGCCAACCCCTTTGCCTGTATTGCAGCAGGGATCGCATCCCTCTGGGGACCGGCACATGGTGGCGCCAACGAAGCTGTTCTCCGTATGCTCCAGCAAATTGGACACAAGGACAACATTCCAGCCTTCATCGAACGGGCAAAAGACAAGAATGACCCCTTCCGTCTTATGGGCTTTGGTCATCGCGTATACAAGAACTATGACCCACGGGCTTCCGTTATGCGGGAATCCTGTCATGAGGTTCTAACAGAACTTGGCATCAATGATCCGCTTCTTGAACTGGCGATGGAGCTGGAACGCGTTGCTCTGGAAGATCCTTATTTCACTGAAAAGAAACTTTTCCCGAACGTGGACTTCTATTCCGGTATCATCCTCCGCGCCATGAACTTCCCGACCTCCATGTTTACTGTTCTCTTTGCCCTGGCAAGAACTGTTGGCTGGGTTGCTCAGTGGAAAGAAATGATTGAAGATCCAAATCACAAGATCAGCCGTCCGCGCCAGCTGTATCTTGGTGCAGATGCCCGCGAGTTTGTACCAATGGACAAACGCTAAGATCCTATAACCAACAAAAAAAGCGCTGTGGAAACACAGCGCTTTTTTTGTATCTGTTCCTGAGAATTCTGCTTGGAAATACCCAAACAGTACTCTGATCAGGAACGCTCGATCAGCTCAATTTTATAGCCATCCGGATCTTCGATGAAAGCAATAACTGTCGTTCCATGCTTCATCGGCCCCGGGGCACGGCTGATAACCACACCCTCTTTTTCCAGCTCGGCACAAGTTGTGTAAATATCCGGGATGCCGAGGGCCAGATGACCGAAGCCAGTCCCCAGATCATAGTCCTTGTCCTGCCCCCAGTTGTGAGTCAACTCCAGTACCGTGTTGTTGTCTTCATCACCATAACCCAGAAAAGCCAGAGTAAATTCACCACTGGGATAATCAGATTTTCTCAACAGTTTCATTCCCAGATGACGACTGTAAAAATCAATAGATTTCTCCAGATCCCGTACCCTGAGCATCGTATGTAAAAATCTGAACGACTTATTGTCAGACATATCAGTCCCTCCAAAATAATAAACTCAAAAAAAATTCAATGAAGAACTTTAGCGATTAGAAATAGTGGCCAGAATGGTTTCTGCTGCTTTGTCACTCGGCAGGTCATCACCTGATTTCAATAACCCTACCGCCACCTTATATCCGTCTATCTGGCGTTTCCTGGCTTCAGGATCAAGCAGAAGTTTCCGCAGATCTTCCGCAAGGATCTCAGCTTTACAGTTTTTCTGTATTCTCTCTGGCTGGATTTCCTTGTTCACAAGAATGTTGGGAAGACTGACAAACTTTATGGAAATAAGAAACCGGGCAAGAAAAGCCGTCAAAGGTGCAACTTTGTATGCGATTACGGCAGGCACGCCATCAACAGCAAGTTCCAGCGCAACAGTGCCCGAAGCAGCAAGGGCAGAATCAGCACAACAGAATGCCTTGTGTTTACCTTCCACGCCCTCGATCACGCGAACAGGAACCGGCCAATCCTCTGCAAGTTCACTGACAGCTTCCCGGACATTGGAGACTGTTGGAATAATGCATTGCAAATCAGGAATGGATTGTGCCAACCGGGTGACAGTTTCTTTAAAGATCGGGCCAAGCCGTGCTACCTCTCCTCGACGGCTCCCCGGAAGAATGGCAAGTATCGGTCGATCCTGTGCTAAACCAAGCTCCTGGCACAGAAAGTCCCGAGAATTATTATCAACCATGCCAACGGCTTCGATAACCGGGTGCCCGACAAATGTCGCAGCCAGGCCATGTTTCTCAAAATATGGCGGCTCAAAAGGCAAAAGTGTCAGAAGATGATCCAGATAAGCAGAAATCTTTTGTGCCCGTTTCTTTTTCCAGGCCCAAACCGATGGCGCAACATAGTGTATTAAGGGAATACCTTTTCCCTTAAGAGCCTTGCTGACTCTCGAACAAAACCCCGGCGCATCGATTGTTACAAGAGCTGCAGGAGTTTTCACTTCAACATCGGCAACCGTTTCCCTGATCCGACGCAAGATAACCGGAATATGGGGCAGGATTTCAGCCAATCCCATAACGGCAATTTCATTAATCGGGAAAAGACTGACCAGCCCCTCGGCTTGCATTCTCTCACCACCAACTCCTGCAAACCGGACACGCCCATTCGTGGCCCGCTTAAGAGCTGCCATTAACCGCGCACCCAGCTGATCCCCGGACGGCTCACCCGCGATTAGATAGATCAGGGGAATATCTTTGGTCTGGTCATTCATAATCTGAAGGAGAGATCCCAAGGACAAAAAGGCCAAGCTGATCTGCTTCGCGGCACAGAGCCTCCCGATCAACCACCAAAGCACCACCCGCTTCTATAGCAACGCCTCGCAACCCGGATTCTGCCGCCCGACGCAAAGTCTCGATACCAATTGTTGGTAGATCAGCCCGTCGTTCCTGCTCAGGTTTCTTAAGTTTGACAAGAACGCCTCCTGCTCCCTCACGTCTGAGTAGACCGCAGCGGGTTAACAGGGCATCTGTGCCTTCAATAGCTTCAACCCCCAAAACCAGGCCTTGCTGAACCACCACGGACTGTCCTACATCGGCCTTGCCCATGGCCTTGGCGACTTCGACACCACGCCTGATATCACTATATGCCTGGACGTCAGGAACAGAACTGCCATAGATCCCTTCGGGAGCGATGAGATCCTGTAACAGATCATCAACCCCCCTAAAGAGAAAACCTTCCTCTTCAAGCGCCGTAATGACCGAACGCAGCAGACTATCATCGCCAAGGCTTTTGGCACCAATCTTGGCAAAAAACTGAACGGCTCTCCAATCAGGGCGTAACTCGGCCATAGACGGCCGTTTAATCGGGCCAACCATCACCAATTCACGAACCTGCTCTGCCTGAAGCCGTTTGATTATTTGCCCTGCTGCCCCAAGACGGGTCCAGAGGTGATCCACTCCAACAGTTGTCTCAGGGTCTGTTTGGCCCATGAAAGCAACCAGAAAAACTTCACGCCCCGTTTCATGACAAAGCTTGATCAAACGTCGGGGGAGCGCGCCTCCTCCTGCCAATATGCCAAGTTTTGCGGCCATGATTATTTGGGTTGGCAGATAGCTCTGGAAGAGTCTTCAGTAATAAAGGCAATCACTTCCATGGCTGTTTTATTATCGGAAAAACTTGACTGGGTCCGGGCCAGACGTTCTGCAAACGTGCCTTCATCGGCAAAAAGCATCCGGAATGCAGCCTGTAGCCCGGAAATATCCTCTCGTGCAAATCCATGCCGTTTCAGGCCCACCAGGTTCAGGCCGCTCAGCCTTGCCCGGTCCCCCATAACCAAACCAAAGGGAATAACATCATTTTCAACACCGGACATTCCGCCGATCATGGCATTCCGGCCAATACGAACAAACTGGTGCACGGCGGAAAGCCCACCGATAATAGCAAAGTCGTCAACCTCGACGTGTCCGCCGAGTGTAGCGTTGTTCACCAGAATCACATTGTTGCCAATGACGCAGTCATGCGCGACATGCGCCGACATCATCAAAAGACAATTATCTCCGATGCGCGTAATCAATCCCCCACCAGACGTTCCGGGGTTGATTGTGACATGTTCTCGAATTTTATTGTTTTTGCCGATGATCAGCTCTGACTTTTCACCATCAAACTTCAAGTCCTGTGGCTGGTGGCCAATGGAAGCAAAAGGAAAGACCACCGTCCCCTCTCCAATTGATGTCCGGCCTGCAATGACAACGTGGCTGTGCAAAACCACATTGGCACCAAGCACAACATTGGCACCGACGATGGAATATGGTCCAATTTGCGCCGTTTCGTGAACCTCTGCACCATCTTCGATAATCGCTGTAGGGTGAATGTTCACTGTCAATCGTCCATTATCATTGCGGCAAACTTTGCTTCGGCGACCAACTTGCCGTCGACCAGTGCTTTGCCTTCAAATTTCCAGACATTGCCCCTGCTCCGGGTTTTGGTCACGTGTATCCGGATCTGGTCCCCGGGGCCAACTGGTTTACGGAACCGGGCTTCATCTACTGTCATGAAGTATACAAGCTTGCCAGCAGCTGCGCCATCAAGTGTTTCAACAACAAGGACCGCAGCAGTCTGAGCCATGGCCTCAACAATCAGAACCCCCGGCATAATCGGCTGGCGCGGAAAGTGACCTTCAAAAAAAGGTTCGTTAATTGTAACATTCTTAAGGCCAACAGCACTCTGGTCTTTTAGAATATTGTCAACGCGATCAATGAGCAGGAACGGGTACCTATGCGGGATCATTTCCTTGATCTCCAGAATACCGACAGAGCGCCCCTCTTCCGCTGTTACGGCTTCTTCACTCATTCTCGTTACCTTTCTTTGTCTTCAACTGCTTTTGCCATAGCGTGCAAAGGCGAAAAAAATCTTTAATCGGCATGGCGGGCGTGCCTGCAACCGCCTGGCCTGGCTCAACATTTCTCATTACACCTGATTGCCCTGCGACCTGAACACCCGTCCCGAGACGAATGTGACCATTGACCCCACACTGGGCACCAAGAACAACGTAATCTTCAAGAACAGAGCTTCCGGCAATCCCGGCTTGACCAACAATCACACATTGTTTGCCAATCTGGGCGTTATGACCGATCTGTACCAGGTTATCAATTTTGCTACCGTCACCAATAATGGTGTCAGGTCCAGCCCCCCGGTCAACAGTCGAATTTGCACCTATCTCAACACCATTACCGATAAGCACCCGCCCCAGCTGAGGAACATCAATATACCCCTCCGCCTCCATGGCAAACCCAAATCCACGATTTCCAATACGGACCCCGGCATGGATTTGGCAATCGTTACCGATAAAACAAAACTCAAACGAAGCATTCGATCCAACTGTGGTGCCTGATCCGATTGTCACACCATCACCAATGACCGTGTTCGCACCAATATGACACCCTGCACCAATTTCAGCATTTCTGCCGACAACAACGCCTGCTCCAATATGGCAGTCATCAGCAATTTTAGCGCTTGGATCAATAATAGCAGATGCGTGAATGGAAGCCCCTCCCACAACAGCAGGATAAATTTTCTGTGCGATCAGAGCATAAGCCTTATAGGGCTTGGAGGTCAGGATCAGTGCAGTATTTTGCGGTGCGATGTCGGCAAATTTGGGGTCGACAATACAGGCTGCTGCCTTGGTTTTTCGAAAAGCATCAAGATATTTTTTATTATCAAGGAAACTGATATGCCCCTCACTGGCTGTCTCAAGTGGTGACACGTCATCGATGAGCAACGATCCGTCAGAATATGACGCGAGCTCTCCATCAACAAGACTGGCAAGCTCTGCCAAAGTGAAAGGGCCAGCCTTTTGAAAAAACCGAGAGTCAGCCATGGCACATTACTTTTCTATATATTATTGAATAGACACAGCAGGTAGTGCCGCATTGAGTTTTTGAACGACCTCGTCCGTGATATCCAGACTATTCGCTGAATAGACAATCGTATTCTTGGCAAGAATAACATCATAACTCTTTGCCTCAACAATACTTTTGATAATTATGTCAAGCTGGTCCTTCACCTGACCCAAACCTGTATTATGTATCTGATTAAGGCTATTTTTTCGATCTTTTGCCTCGCTGCGAATGATCGCCGCCTGTTTATCTAGATCGGCTTTTTTCTGGGCAAAAACTTCAGATGAAAGAATGGTTTTCTGTTTAAACAGCTCCTGGTTTTGAGCAATAAGCTGTTGTTCTTTTTGGCTGAATTCCTGCTGAAACTGTGTCCGCATGGACAAAACCCTCTGGTTGACCTGCGCCATTGCCTGAGAAGAATCCAGAACCTTTTTCGTATCGATAACCGCAATTTTAAGCTGTGTTGTTTGCGCCCATCCCTGGGTCGAGAGTGAGAGGGCGCAAGCAACAACAGCAACAAAGACAATCCACCGAAATTTGAAGTATATGCCGTTATTCATAATTTAGAATTGTGTTCCAAAGCTAAAGCTAAAGATTTCAGTTTCATCAAAATCTTCTTTAAGAGTGGCAAAACCAAGATCCGTTGCCAGGGGACCAAAAGGCGAGGACCAGGTCAGACCAGCACCAATGGAAACCCGAGGCGTTGATTCATCATCAACACCAGAATCATTGCCATCAATATTCCAGGTCGCCCCGAAGTCCGTAAAGACACGTCCTTTAACAGCAAACTCTTTGGGCAGGCCCAATGGGAAGCTCAACTCCAGGCCGCCAGAATAGAAGTGTTTACCCCCAAGTGCGTCATCACTTTTCCGATCTCTTGGGCCGACACCACCAGTTTTAAATCCACGCAACTTATCCCCACCAAGGAAGAAACGGTCAACAATACGTGTATCCTCACCTAGCCCGATAATATTACCGACTTCGGCACGGGAACGGAGTGTCCAGTTCTCTTCGAAGGTATAATAGTGGGTTCCCCCGACCGAAACCTTGAGGTGCTTGACGTCTCCACCAAGACCCGCGACTTCGTTTTCAAGTTTCAGAATATAACCTTCTGTCGGCAAGGTGCGTGAATCGAGTTTATCGTATGTAAGTGTCGAGGAAATCGAAGACTTGATCGTTTCACCTTCCTGTTCCTTGACCAAAGCGGCAGCGTCTGAGTCGACATTCTCGATCTCGATGTACTCAAATCTGTAACGTAAAACCTGCCGCAGTTCCTCGGACAGATCAAACCCGACACGGAGGGCTCCCCCGGTTTTCTTTTCCTCAAAAGACAAACTGTCTTCGTCTCTTGTTGTTCTGAAAATATCAAAACCTGCCGCAATTTCCTTATCCAGGAAGTAAGGTTCTGTGAAGCTGACATCCGCTTCGGAACCGGATCCCGCCAAAGCAATGTTGAAGCGCAAGTCCTGACCGCGTCCCAGAAGGTTACGTTCACGAATACCGATACTGCCAAGGGGCCCTGAAGATGAAGAGAACCCCGCACCAAAAGTCAGTTCCCCGGTAGACTGTTCTTCGACGTCCACCTTGATGACCGTACGGTCAGGTGTGCTCCCTGGTTCGTTATCAACATTAACCGACTTGAAAAAACCAAGCCGTTGAATACGGCTTCTTGAACGACGCAATTTGGAACTGTTAAAAGCATCGCCTTCTACCAGACGGAATTCACGACGAATTACCTTGTCGATCGTACGGGAATTACCTTCGATATCAATTCTTTCAACGTAAACCTTGGGACCTTCAGAGATATTATAGACGAGATGGATAATCTTGTTTTCGCTATCCTTGTCAGGAGACGGCTTTATATCAACAAACGCATATCCAAGATTCCCAACGGCGTCAGTCAAATTATCAACTGTCTTGTCCACCAGACTGGCATCATACCATTCATTTTCTTCGGTAAGTATCTGGTCTTGAACCGTTGCCGGGTCAAAATCTTTCAGGGCACTTTCAACGTCAATCGTGCCGAATTTGTATCTTGCCCCCTCTGAAACTGTGAAGGTAACAACAAAAGCTTCCCGGTTTGGCGTCAGTTCTGCAATTACAGACTGTACTTCAAAATCAGCATACCCTTCTTTAAGATAGAACCGGCGAAGGAGCTCACGATCAAAAGTCAAACGATCGGGATCATAGGTGTCACTATCTGTCAGGAAGTTCCAGAACACGGTTTCTGTAGTAGAAACAACATCCTGAAGCGCCCCATCGGAAAATTCACGGTTACCGATAAAATTCACCGTTGTGACGTAACTCCGGTCGCCTTCACTGATTTCAAAAACCAGATCAACCCTGTTTTGTGGCAACTGGATAACCTTTGGCTCGACAGTCGCGGCAAAACGACCTGACCGACGGTATAGTTCAAGAAGCCGTTGGGCATCTGCCTGTGCTTTGGTTCGGGTAAAGACAACACGCTCACGAAGACTGGATTCAGCCTGCAGAATTTCATCTTTTATCCGCAAGTTTCCTTCAAAAGCGATGCGGTTGATGATCGGGTTTTCGACAATAACCACGATCAGATCGTTGCCCTGACGCTTGAGCGAGACATCCGCAAACAGACCTGTTGCAAAAATGCTTTTCAATGATCTGTTCAATAAAACAGGATCAAAAGTGTCACCAGGATTCACAGACATGTAGGAACGAACGGACTCTGGTTCGATCCTCTGGGTTCCTTCAACAACAATATTGTCAATGGTTCCACCTGACATCAAAGCCTGAGCCAGTACATGTTTTTGAATACTTACCGGCTCAAGAGCCAGAAGCAATCCCCCAACCAACAACGAAAAAAGCGCTTTACGTAACACGTCTACCCCCGGGTAATCCGCATGAGTTTGATCTCGCTAGCAGATTCAGAACAATTGAAAATATCCGACATCGTTCCAGGTCACAAATAACATTAAGCTCAATACCAGAGCCAAGCCAATTCTGAAACAGTATTCTTGCGTTCTATCACTAATCGGCCGGCCCAGAGCCGCTTCAAGGCTATAAAAGAGCAGATGTCCGCCATCCAGCATAGGAATCGGCATCAGATTAAGCAGACCAAGATTTATTGAAAGAACCGCCATCAACCAGACATAGGTAGCCCAGCCAGCTTCAGCGGCCTGACCGGACATATGGGCAATACGAACGGGCCCGCCGAGCTCGTCAACCGATCTTTGCCCCTGAAAGATCTGACCTATCGCCTTGAACGTGCCGATAGACAGATCATATGTTTCGACGCCAGCCTGAACCACAGCAGTCCAGGGATCGTGTTTTTTATAACTGGATCCCTTGCTTTGTATCCCCAGCAACAGACGTTTAACTTCATTGCCGCGGTCATCGAAAGAGACATCCACCTTCGGTGTCACAGAAAGAGCAACAACCTGCAGGTCGCGTTCCACCAGAACCGTAATGGCCTCTCCGGTCCCAAGCTGAACGATACGCTGGAGATCTTCAAAACGTAGAACGCTTTGTCCATCAGCCTCAATGACAAGATCATCCACCAAAAAGCCAGCTTTTTTGGCAGCACTGTCTTCCATCACCTTTGCAACACGAGGAACAGAATAGGGCTGCCCGACAAAAATAAAGAGCCCCGCCAATAAAACTATCGCGAGAACAAAATTGGCTATCGGTCCAGCTGCCACAATTGCAGACCGCTGGGCGACCGATTTGGCCTTGAAGGTTGTCAGGTACTCTTCTTCGCTAAGATTTCCGGTTTTATGGGTTGAACTGGAAACATCACTATCCCCGAACATTTTGACATAACCACCCAGAGGAACGAGGCTAAATTTCCAACGGGTCTGGTTCTTGTCCGTATAACCGAACAGCTCGGGACCAAAACCGACAGAAAAGACATTCACCTTAACGCCTGCTTTTCTGGCG
Source organism: Kiloniella laminariae (assembly GCF_027214005.1). Lineage (GTDB taxonomy): Bacteria > Pseudomonadota > Alphaproteobacteria > Kiloniellales > Kiloniellaceae > Kiloniella > Kiloniella laminariae_A. The sequence goes on along the minus strand of NZ_JAPWGY010000005.1, from coordinate 149,939 downwards.
ACCCAATAGTGGCCAAGCTCATGGAAAAAAACCAAAATGGTTAAGAGAACCAAAAAAGATAGTGTTGTCGTTATCAGGTCCATGTCGCAATCTGGTTTCTGTTACAGAATAAGGTATAATAAAAGGCACGGCATAGTAGCCTTTTGCGGGTCTCTTCAAAAGCCCCAATAGAAATTAATTAACAAGGTACGTTTTCAGGGCCTCATAGCACCAGTATCTCACCTCTTTATCCAGATCCATAATCTCGACCAGAGAGGCTTCTTCAAGGCCGGGAAAAGAGCCCATCGCTTCGGCAACAAAGCGGGCAATAGAGATGAAGTTTATCTTCTCGGACAAAAAGGCCTCGACAGCAACTTCGTTTGCCGCATTGAAAATAACCGTCTTGTGCTCGTTCAGCGCAATTCTTGCCAGGTCAAGCGCAGGGAAGCGTTCCGGATCGGGTTCCTCAAATGTCAGTTGACCAATCCTGGCCAAATCCAGTGGTGCAACAGGTGTCTTTATTCTCTCGGGCCAGGCTAACGCATAGGCAATCGGTGTCCTCATATCAGGGGATCCCAACTGCGCCAATACAGAACCATCCACATAACTGACCATGGAATGAATGATTGATTGCGGGTGGATCAGAACCTTGATCTGATTTTCCGGCAATCCAAACAAATATGCCGCTTCGATCAGCTCAAGCCCCTTGTTCATCATAGAAGCAGAATCAACCGAGATTTTTTCGCCCATGACCCAGTTTGGATGCGCAAGAGCCTCTTCTCTGGTCACATGTTTCATCTGATCTTGTGAGAAAAGTCGAAATGGCCCACCAGATGCTGTCAGGGTTATGTGTTCGATGCCGGATTTACGCTCGAAATCGAATACCTGAAAAATAGCATTATGTTCAGAATCAACGGGCAGAATTCTCGCTTTACTTTGTTGAGCTGCAGCCATCATCAGATCACCGGCACAGACCAAAGCTTCCTTGTTTGCCAGCAACAAGGTCGCCCCCCTTTTGATTGCAGCAAGGGTTGGTGCCAGCCCGGCAAAGCCAACAATCGCTGCCATGACCAGATCTGAAGGACGCTCTGCTGCCTCAAGTAAACCCTCCGGCCCAGCAGCAACCTCTATCCCCGTACCAGCCAAAGTATTCTTGAGGCTTTCGTAGCTCTCAGGATCAGCAACGACAGCCATTTTTGCGTTTAAAGCAATGGCCTGTTTTGCCAAAAGGTCGACATTTCGATTGGCGGTGAGAGCCTCGACCCTGAAAAGGTCCGGATTTCGTGCAATCAGATCAATCGTGTTGGTACCAATAGACCCTGTCGATCCCATAACGCTTATTGAACGCGGACTTTGAGAACAAACAGCCTTAAGTTCCGCAGAAATATTATTGGGATGCATTCAAAGCCTATCGCACTCTAGAGGTACTGGAAAAAAACAACAAAAATGGCGCAGGAAACAAGACCGTCTACCCTGTCAAACAAGCCGCCATGCCCGGGTATCAGATTGCTGGAATCCTTGGCATCATATTTGCGCTTGATGTGGGATTCAAAGAAATCACCAATCTGGGCCACAACAGCAAGAACCGCTCCGGACATCATAAGAAAAATGGCGTTGCTGCCTTCTTGCCAGAAAGAGCAAACAAGACTGACCAACGCAGCACAAACCATTCCGCCCACCAGACCTGACCAGGTTTTTTTAGGGCTGATCCGGGGAGCGATTTTCGGCCCACCAAATTTTCGCCCGGTAAAATAGGCACCAATATCAGTTGCCCACACCACCAGCAGAACCCAAAGCAACATAAAAAATCCGTTTCCAGACGGATCGTTTCTGATCCAGAGCAAAGCCAGACAGCTTAAAGAAATGTATATCAGACCTGTAATGAGCCAGAGAGTATTATTGCCCTGTCTTGGCTCGGCATTAGGGGAAACAGAGAGAGGCTGTAACAACATGCAGGTCGCAGCCAAAGGGATAGCCCAGGTCGCCGCAGAATAGTATCCAAAGACACCAAGAGCTGTGACAGCCAAAACCGAGCCAATCAATACTGCACCGGTAGCCCCGACAACCTTCCGGCCGCACAGCATCGCCCATTCCCAAGAAAGAATTCCTGCACAGACAAAGATCAGAATATCGCTGTAGGGAGAACCAAGATACACAGCAGCCAGGACCGGTGGACCGAGCACGATTGCAGACAGCGCCCTGACAACAAGATCGCTATTTTTTTTATCCGGTTTCGGCTGCGGCTCCATAACGTCTGTCACGCTTTTGGTACTCCTCTATAGCCCAGAGCAGATCATCTCGGGTAAAGTCTGGCCAGTTCTTTTCGACAAAGACCATTTCACTATAGGCCAGTTGCCATAAAAGAAAGTTACTGATCCTCATTTCGCCACTGGTGCGAATCAGCAGATCAGGGTCAGGAATATCCTTGGTATATAACGACTTTCCGAAAAGCTCTTCTGTTATATCATCTGGCGAAAGTTCATTGTTTAGCACCTGGATAGCCATCTGACGAGAAGCTTCAACAATCTCCTGACGCCCTCCGTAACTGAGCGCCATGACAACCGTCATCTTGTCGTTTTCTGCCGTTTGTTTTTCCGCATCATCGATAAGCTGTACGATATCTTTAGCCAGCCGGGACCTTTCCCCAATGACCTTCAAGCGAATCCCCGCCTGGTGAAAGGTTGCCAGCTCGCTTTGAAGATAACGGCGCAGCAGGCCCATAATATCTTCAATTTCGCTTTGCGGGCGGCTCCAGTTTTCCGATGAAAAACTGTAGAAGGTCATGTAGGGAATACCAATATCGATGGCTGCCTTCAGCAACTCGCGAAGAGCTTCCGCCCCCTTCCTGTGCCCGAAAGCACGCGGAAGACGACGAGCCTTGGCCCATCTGCCATTGCCATCCATAATGACGGCAATATGATTTGGTATTCCCTTGGTCATCTTTCTGTACAATCCATCATGCAAGATTATACCTGCATGATTTCCTCGTCTTTTTGGGCGGATACATCATCAATTGATTTGATATGCTTGTCGGTCAATTTCTGAATATCATCGCCAGCGCTGTGCATTTCATCCTGTGAAATGTCACCGTCCTTTTCCATTTTTTTCAGGGCTTCCATTCCGTCACGACGTACGTTGCGGACAGCAACCTTTGCCTGTTCGGAGTATTTCCCTGCAATCTTGACCAGTTCCTTGCGACGCTCTTCTGAAAGCGCAGGAATTGGCACGCGGACCAGCTGACCATCAGGAGACGGGTTCAGTCCCAGCCCGGATTCACGAATGGCTTTTTCAACAGCTCCTACCATGGATCTGTCCCAAACCTGAACGGCGAGCATCCGTGATTCAGGAACCGTAATAGTTCCAACCTGGGTAATGGGCATTGATGCGCCATAGGCCTCAACCATGATCGGCTCAAGCAGAGCAGTGGATGCCCGGCCCGTACGCAGTCCCGCAAAGTCTTTTTTCAGCGCATCAATTGCGCCGTCCATGCGTCGGGACAAATCTTTCATGAGGGTATCTTGAGACAACGTCTATCCCCTTTTATTCAACAATTGTAAAACGGCCCTGGCCACAAACAGCTTTGGCAAAAGAGCCTTTTTCATAAATAGAAAATACCATAATCGGTATATTATTTTCACGCGTCAGTGCAATAGCCGAATGATCCATCACGCCAAGATCCTCGGTAAGGACCTGCCTGTAGGAAAGGCTCTCGTATCTGGTTGCGGTTGGATCTTTTACTGGATCTGCCGAGTAAATGCCATCAACTTTTGTGCCTTTGAGCAGAACTTCGCAGTCCATTTCCGATGCCCGAAGTGCAGCAGCAGTATCCGTAGTAAAATAGGGATTACCCGTTCCGGCCCCGAAAATCACGACCCGGCCCTTCTCCATATGCCTCTCGGCGCGGCGACGAATATAAGGCTCAGCCACAGCATCCATGCGAATCGCCGTCTGGACTCGCGTTGGGACATTGATTTTTTCAAGCGCGTTCTGCATGGCCAGGGAATTCATGATCGTCGCCAGCATCCCCATGTAGTCAGCAGTCGAACGTTCCATCCCCGCTGCCGCACCAGAGAGGCCACGGAAAATATTTCCACCACCGACGACAACACAAACCTCAACCCCCATATCAACGACTTCTTTGATATCGATGGCAATCTGGTCAACAGTTTCAGGATCAAGACCGAATTTACCTGCCCCCATCAGCGCCTCGCCTGAGAGCTTCAATAAAACACGTCTGTATCGTGGTGTATCACTCACGGAAATCTCCCGATCTTTTCTGCTCTTTTCAGTAACTATCCGGGCAATGTGCCTAAATGATGGCTACTGTAGTCGATGTTGGTGATTTTGGATATGAAAATGGCCGCGCCTTGACTGAGCTTCTCAGTAAGGTCACGGCCATCGTCAAAAAATCTTAGTTGCCGAGTGTAGCAGCTACTTCAGCAGCAAAGTCTTCTTCTTTTTTCTCGATGCCTTCACCGAGCTGGAAGCGGACAAAGCCGGTCAGGGCAACAGCAGCGCCCAGGTCCTTGGCAAAAAGCTCAACTGCTTTACCGACGGTGTTTTCGCCATCGATAACGTAGTTCTGCTCAAGAAGACAGACTTCTTCGTAATATTTGCGAAGACGGCCTTCAACCATTTTACCAATGATCTCTTCTGGCTTGCCGGAAGCACGTGCCTGATCCGCAATAATGTCTCTTTCACGCTCAAGAGCGCTGGCATCAACAGCGGAACGATCCAAAGCAAGCGGGTTGGTCGCAGCAATGTGCATGGCAACCTGCTTGCCGAAAGCTTCAAGCTTGGCAGCATCACCGGCAGATTCCAGAGCAACCAGAACACCGATTTTACCAAGACCATCTGTTGTCTGGTTGTGAATGTAGGAGGCAACAACACCCTGCTTGACTTCAAGCGAAGCGGTACGACGCAGGCTCATGTGCTCGCCGATTGTCGCAATGCGGTTGGTCAGGGCATCGGCAACAGTTCCGCTCTCGCCTGGGAAGGCAGCAGAAGACAGAGCTTCAACATCGCCACCGGCATTGAGCGAAAGCTCAGCAACAGCTTTGACAAAAGACTGGAACTTTTCGTTACGGGATACAAAGTCGGTCTCTGCGTTCACTTCAACAGCAGCGCCTTTGGTGCCTGATGTTGCAACTGCAACCAGACCTTCCGCAGCAACACGACCAGCTTTTTTCGCAGCGGCAGCAAGGCCATTTTTACGAAGCCAGTCAACGGCAGATTCCAAGTCGCCATCATTTTCTGACAGCGCCTTTTTACAATCCATCATGCCTGCGCCGGACTTTTCCCGGAGCTCTTTAACAAGGGCAGCAGTAATCTGGGCCATTTTCGATCTCTTTTTAGAAATTAAATATCATGATTGATACAGGTACGAGAACGGCGGCATAGGAGCCGCCGTTTCGCAGAGTTCATTCGCGAACAGCTTAGGCTTCGGCAGCGACTGCTTCTTCAGCAGCTTCTGCTTCTGGCAGCTGCTCAACAGGGGCTTCTTCTGCTGCGCCGATATCTGTACCGGATGCAGTAAGCTCCTGCTGAAGACCGTCGATGACAGCATCAGCGAAAAGATCACAGTAGAGGCTGATCGCGCGGATCGCATCATCGTTCCCTGGGATTGGGAAAGTAATGTCAGCAGGATCAGAATTGGAGTCGAGAATACCGACAACAGGAATACCAAGCTTGACTGCTTCAGCAATGGCAAGGTGCTCTTTGTTGGTGTCGATAACAACGATCACATCAGGAATACCACCCATTTCCTTGATCCCGCCAAGGGCGCGCTCAAGTTTGTCACGCTGACGTGTAAGGTTGAGCAGCTCTTTCTTGGTCAGACCGATATGTTCGTTCTCAAGACGGGCATCAAGCTCTTTCAGGCGACGGATGGAGTTGGAAACTGTTTTCCAGTTGGTCAGCATACCGCCGAGCCAGCGATGGTTCACATAGTACTGTCCACAGCGTTTGGCTGCTTCAGCCATTTTCTCGCTTGCCTGACGCTTTGTGCCAACGAAAAGAACGCGACCGCCACCGGCCACAACTTCACGTGTAAAAGCAATACCCTTGTGCAGCAAAGGAACAGTCTGCTCAAGATCAAGAATGTGGATGCCGTTGCGCTCACCAAAGATGAAAGAAGACATCTTCGGGTTCCAGCGACGGGTTGTGTGACCAAAGTGAACACCAGCTTCAAGCAGCTGACGCATTGTAAAAGTAGGAAGCGCCATAGAATAAACCTTTTCTCTTCCGGTTAAACTTCCGCAGGCTGTAATCTCCGCTATTTTCAAACGGAAACACCAGAAACGAAGAACGGAAAACCGATCCCGTTAAGCCCACGTGTTTTTTAGTGATGTTGCGGGTGATACTCCCCCTCAACAGAGGATGCAAGTATTTTTTGCATTCGTAACCCAATCATCATATTTTGACATGAAACACGCCCGAAAACAATCAGACTTCTTCCAGGTCAATACCTTCAATCGCTTTGATCGCCTGACGGATCGACGGCGAGACCGTATAGCCTCTGGGCAGCTCCAGTTCCAGCTCCTGCCCATCCTCAAGACCGAGCATCAGAGAAATCTTTCCTCTTCCGGGGGAAGCATGCTGTTCCAGTACCGTTTTTAACGGCTCGAGCGGATTTTCGCTACTGATATAAAGCTTCAACCCTGTATCGGTAAGAGACGCGGCTTCATCAAGCGGTTTGACAGCCTGCAGCAGGAAGCGGGCTTCATCGTCATCAGGCTTCACCTCCCCGGTCAGGGTGAAAAGCATCGGCACACCACTTTCCAGAACTTCACGCGATGCCATCAGAACATTGGAAAACACCATCGCCTCAATGGTGCCATGGGCATCTGATATCTGGATAAAGGCAAACTTTGAACCCTTTTTTGACGTCCTCTCCTGTTTGCCGATCACAATGGCGCCAACCTTCAACGGCCCGCCCTGCCCCTTGGTTTTCTTGGTCAGAAAGACGGCTTCCTGCGTTGTCTGGGCCCGCAGTCTTTTCAGGATCTGCTCATAGGTATCGATCGGGTGCGCGGAAAGATAAAAGCCGATCGCATCGTATTCATGCTTCAGACGCTCCAGTTCAGGCCAGTCAGGAACCTTGGGCAAAGAAAGATCAATCATGGGACCACTGTCATCCCCCCCAAAGAGGTTGACCTGATCACTGGCTCGTTCCTGTGCCGCGGCAGAAATATTCCTGACGATATTTTCCGCCCCCAGAAACACCTGCTGACGATTTGGAGTCAGGCTGTCAAAGGCACCGGCCTTGGAAAGGTTTTCCACCAGCCGTTTGTTGATCGACTTGGAATCGACACGGGCCACAAAGTCCGTCAGATCCTTGAAGGGACCATTTTCACTCCGCTCTTTGGTGATGGTCTCGATTGCCTGCTCTCCGACGTTCTTCACGGCGGCCATCGCATAGCGTACAGCCTTGGAGCCGTCTTCGCGGGTTTCAACCACAAATTCAGCAAAGGACTTGTTAATATCCGGTGGTAACAACGGAATATTCAGGCGCGACAGCTCCTGTCGGAACACATTGAGCTTGTCTGTATTGGAAATATCGTAGGTCATGGTCGCGGCCATGAACTCTTCTGGGTAGTTCGCCTTCAGATATGCCGTGTGATAGGCCACCAGAGCATAGGCGGCTGCGTGACTTTTGTTAAAGCCATAGCCAGCGAACTTGTTGACCTGGTCAAAGATCTCATCCGCCTTTTTCGCAGGCACCTTTTTTTCGACCGCCCCATCAACAAAAATTTTCCGCTGCGCATCCATCTCGGCCTGGATTTTTTTACCCATCGCCCGACGCAAGAGATCCGCACCCCCCAGAGAATACCCCGACAACTGCTGGGCAATCTGCATGACCTGTTCCTGATAGATCATGATCCCGTAGGTTTCCTTGAGGATATCCTCAATCAGCGGATGCATGTAATCAGGTGTCTCTTCACCTTTTTTACGGCGGATATAGCTGGGGATATTCTCCATCGGACCGGGGCGATAGAGCGCCACCACAGCGATGATGTCTTCAAAGCGGTCAGGTTTCAGCCGTTTAAGCACATCCCTCATACCGGTCGATTCCAGCTGGAACACCCCGACACTGTCCCCTCTGCCCAACAGCTCAAAGGAAGCAGCGTCGTCAAGCGGGACCTCGGCAAGGTCGATCGGCGTCCCCGATGCCCGGATAAAATTGCACGCCCGCTCAAGCACTGTCAGGGTTTTCAGCCCCAGAAAGTCGAATTTGACCAGCCCGGCCTGCTCTACAAACTTCATGTTAAACTGGGTAACCGGCATATCCGAACGCGGATCACGATACAGCGGCACCAACTGGTCCAGCGGGCGGTCTCCGATTACCACCCCCGCAGCATGGGTAGAGGCGTGGCGGTACAGCCCCTCTAGCTTCTGGGCGACTTCAAGAAGCTTACTTACATTCTCGTCCGCCCGCGCCATTTCCCGCAAAAGAGGTTCTTGTGCTATTGCTTCAGGCAGGGACGTCGGCTTGGCCGGATTGTTAGGCACCAGCTTGCACAGCCGATCCACCTGGGGGTAAGGCATTTGCAATACCCGGCCCACATCGCGAAGAGCTGCCCTTGCCTGCAACTTACCAAAGGTAATGATCTGAGCGACTTTATCCCTGCCGTATTTGTCCTGAACATAGGTAATCACCTTGTCCCGATGGTCCTGACAGAAATCCACGTCAAAATCCGGCATGGAAACACGTTCGGGGTTCAGAAAACGTTCGAACAGCAGGCCCCAACGCAAGGGATCCAGATCGGTAATGGTCAAGGCCCAGGCAACCACAGACCCCGCACCAGACCCACGACCGGGACCGACCGGGATTGAATGATCCTTGGCCCACTTGATAAAGTCAGCAACAATCAGGAAGTAACCTGGAAACCCCATCTGGATAATAACATCAAGCTCATAGGCCAGACGTTCCCGATAAGGTTTTGCCAGAGATTCTTTTTCTTCGTCCGTCATCCCCTCGGCAAAAACATGACGAACCAGACGCCCCTCCAGCCCCTGCTCTGACTGATAACGAAGTTCGTCTGTTTCCGACCGCCCGGCACCGGTATCAAAGGGGGGCAAAATCGGTCCAATCGGCTCGACAAACCAGGAGCAGCGCTGGGCGATCACCAGCGTATTCTGGATTGCTTCGGGGATATCAGCAAAAAGCCGTTTCATTTCATCAGCAGATTTAAAACGGTGTTCTGCAGTCAGACGGCGTCGCTCACTTTGGGAAACGTAGGCACCCTCAGCAATACAGATCAGTGCATCATGAGGTTGATGCATATCTTCACTGGCAAAAAAAGCTTCGTTAGTCGCCACCAGTGGCACGTCGTGTTTATAGGCCAGATCAATCAGGCGATCTTCGATTGCCCGCTCTTCCAGCATGCCATGACGTAATAATTCAACGTAGAGGCGGTCAGGAAAAATTTCCGCCAATGCGCAGAGGTGCGTTTCCGCATCCTGATCCTGATTTTCCAGTAAAAGGCGCCCCACAGCGCCCTTTGGACCACCCGTCAGCGCAATAAGCCCCTCATGGCACCCCCGCAACTCATCAAGCGAGATCTGAGGCGTCAAGCCTGTTTCTGTCTCCATAAAGGCGTGAGAGATCAGATGCATCAGGTTCATATAACCTGTATGATTTTGAACCAGCAACACCAGCTGGTCGGGTTCGGGGATCAAGGCCCCGGGACGTTGATCACGATCCTCTCTGCCAATCATGATCTGGGTACCCAGGATGGGCTGGATACCTGCAGCCTTGGCAGCAAGCGAGAACTCCATCGCTCCGAAAAGGTTGCTGCTGTCGGTTATTGCAGCAGCCGGCATGTCATGCTTTTTACAAAGATCGACAAGCTCCTTGGCCTTGATCGCCCCTTCGGAAAGGGAATAGGCCGTATGAACCCGAAGATGGACAAAATCAGCAACAGCCATAAACAAACCTCAACAAATCAACCCCATCTCTCCTGCCCAGACATTGATATAAAGAGCCAGGAACAGAACGATATTTATTTCCGTCTTTTGTTTTTCATTGATACCTGTTTCATCCAGCCACGCCAAGGAAGGAACCAATAAAATCAGGGATCAATTCAAGAAAAAAGTTCGCCAGATTTTCTGACGAACTTTTCTTTACCCGTTTAAAAGCAAATGATTAAGAGAACAATCTCAGAGATTTTAACAGATCTTGCCACCTTCAAAATGCAGTACCCGATCCATGCGTTTTGCCAGTTCGTGGTTGTGCGTGGCAATCAGAGCCGTGAGACCAACCGAACGCACCAGATTAAGCAGCAAGTCGAAGACCTTGTTCGCGGTTTCGGGATCAAGGTTTCCTGTGGGTTCATCAGCAAGCAGAACCGAGGGCGCATTAGCCAGTGCACGGGCAATTGCCACGCGCTGTTGTTCACCACCTGAAAGCTCTGCCGGGCGATGTAGCATACGATCAGCCAGGCCAACCGTTGTAAGCAGATCCGCCGCCCGTTCCTGCGCTTCTTTACGGGATAGCCCGGTGATCATCTGCGGCAATATCACGTTTTCTACTGCAGAAAACTCTGGCAGGAGATGGTGATACTGATAGACGAAACCGATGGTATTCCGACGCAGGGCTGTTCTTCTTTTATCATTCAGATGCGCAGAAGACTCTCCGTTGACCAGAATATCTCCGCTATCCGGTTTTTCCAACAATCCGGCAATATGCAACATCGTTGATTTACCAGCCCCGGAAGGACCAATAAGAGCAACAAGTTCGCCGGGCTTGATGTCAAAACTCACATCGTTGAGCACATGAAGCTCATTGCTGCCCTGACGATAGGTCTTGCTCACGGAAGCAAGAGACAGACCTTTCATGGAATTACTCATAGCGAATGGCCTCTACAGGATCAAGGCGCGCAGCACGCCAGGCAGGAAAGATTGGTGCGAGAAAAGAAAAGAAAAGAGCCATACCAACGATCTGAATAACTTCATCCATCTCCACAACTGCAGGTAATTTGGAAAGGAAATACACTTCAGGAACAAACAAATTGGTTCCTGAAAGAGATTCAAGCCATTGGCGAATAGTTTCAATATTCTCTGCAAAAGATAGTCCGAGAATAAAACCTACCAGCGTGCCAAAAACCCCGATTGAAGCCCCACTAAGAAAGAAAATTCTCAGGACCATACCACTGGTCGCGCCCATGGTCCGCAGGATCGCGATGTCCCGGCCCTTGTCTTTGACCAGCATGATCTGGCCAGAAACAATATTGAAAACCGCAACCAGGATAATCAGGGAAAGAATCAGAAACATCACATTGCGTTCAACCTGAATCGCATTGAAGAAGCTGGCGTTGTTCTGCTGCCAGTCCCGCGTGATGATCCCATAACCGATATCATTGTGAATTTCCCGCCGCACAGCTGTTGTCTGCTCGACATCATTTACAAAAACCTCGATCGCATTGACCTGATCCGGCAATTCAAAAAAGATCTGCGCGGCTTCCAGCGGCATGTAGATAAAGCTGCTGTCGTACTCGTACATCCCCACATCAAACAGGGCGACAATAGTATAGGCCTTCAGGCGCGGGATCGATCCAAATACCGTAATAGAGCTGTTGGGTGAAACCAAAGTCACACTGTCGCCAACCGTCAAGCCCAGGCTTTGGGCCAGACGCGCCCCGATAACAACGGCATCATCACCAGCAAAATCGTCCAAAGTACCGCCAACGATCTTTTCGGAAATCAGCTTGCGGGCTTGCAGATCCTCGGTTGCCATTCCCCGGACAAGTCCTCCGGTGGCTGTCCCCTTGGCCGTAACCATAACCTGCCCCTGAACCTGGGGGGTGGCACTGGCGACACCGGAAATTCTGGCTATGCGTTCAGCAATCGTCTTGTAATCGACCAGTTCGCCTTCGATGGCCGTAACAGCCAGATGGCCATTAATCCCAAGAATACGCCCCAGCAGTTCCTGACGGAAACCGTTCATCACCGCCATAACAATAATCAGGGTCGCAACCCCGAGGGCAATCCCGACAAGAGAAAACCCGGCGATGACAGAAATAAACCCTTCCTTGCGACGGGAACGGAGGTAGCGCCAGGCCACCATGCGTTCAAAGGCACCAAAAACCATTACTTCCCCCTCTTCCCGTCTCGTCGTGACCTAAAGGCCCAGTTTGTTCAAAGCCGCATCCAGTGAAAGCTCTTCTTTTTCACCGCTGGCCCGATTTTTCAACTCAACTGTGCCATTTTTAAGGCCGCGAGGACCAATTACCAGCTGCCAGGGCAAACCGATCAGATCCATGTCCTTGAATTTTGCGCCCGCAGAGGTATCCCGGTCGTCGTAAAGCACTTCGATCCCGGCATTATTGAAGCGGGCATAAAGATCATCACAAGCCTTGGCACAATCTGCATCGCCCGCTTTCAGATTGATCAGACCAACCTTGTAAGGCGCAATGGATTCAGGCCAGATAATGCCGTTTTCATCATGGCTGGCTTCGATGATCGCACCAAGCAAACGCGAAACACCAATACCGTATGATCCCATAAAGACCGGCACGTTCTCACCGTCCTGGTTCAGGACGTAAGCCCCCATCGGTTCGGAATATTTTGTCCCGAAATGGAAAATGTGCCCGACTTCAATACCCCGGCACTGCATACGCTTGTCTTCCGGCACAGAGTTTTCAAACTCTGACTGCACATAGATCTCGTCCGTTGCTGCATAGATACTGGTCCAGTCATCAACAATCGACTGCAGATCACCGTTGTAGTCCACATCAGCAGATGGCGAGGCTTTGGTCAGGAAGTCCGCATGACAGAAAACTTCTGATTCACCCGTATCAGCCAGAATGATGAACTCATGGCTCAGCTCGCCGCCGATCGGTCCTGTATCAGCAGCCATCGGAATTGCACGCAATCCCAGGCGTTCAAAGGTCCGCAGATAGGATACAAACATCCGGTTATAGGCCGCTTTGGAGTTCTCGAAATCAATATCGAAAGAATAGGCATCCTTCATAAGGAACTCACGTCCACGCATCACCCCGAAACGAGGACGAACCTCATCGCGAAACTTCCACTGGATGTGATACAGGTTCTTTGGCAGGTCTTTATAGCTTTTGACCGCGTTGCCAAAAATCTCCGTAATCATCTCTTCATTGGTTGGCCCGTAAAGCATATCACGATCATGGCGATCTTTGATCCGCAGCATCTCTTTGCCATAATCATCATATCGGCCGGATTTCCGCCAAAGATCTGCAGGCTGGATCGTCGGCATCAGCACTTCCTGCGCCCCGGCCCGGTTCTGCTCTTCCCGGATGATCTGCTCGACCTTGCGCAGGACTTTCAGGCCCAGCGGCAGCCAGGAATAGATTCCGGATGTCGCCTGCCGGATCATCCCGGCGCGAAGCATAAAGCGATGTGAGACAATCTGTGCCTCGGTGGGATTTTCCTTCAGCGTGGGAAGGAAATAAGCGGAAAGGCGCATTTCAGTTTCCTGGAGCGTTATAATGAAGCAAAGGGCTGCACAGTGATATCAGCTAGTCAGCTGTTTGATAGGAGGACATGTATATGAGATCAAACCGCACTTGTCCATGCCATAGAAGCAGGAAAACTCAGAGGCAACACGATCAGACAGATCGCCTCATGAATAAAATAAATCGATATTTATCAAATAACTATAACGACTACATAAACTGAAACATCATTGTTTATTCAGAATTTCCTGACATTTCAAAGACAGCTCTCGTTGCTCTTCGCTTTGTATCGGCGTTCCGTTGAACAGCGTCGTGCCATCTTTATGGACTTCAACCACGCCAATCTCGGCTTCAGCTTCGAAGTTATTGGGATTGGCCGGAATATTAAACCGCTTATAAAGATCCACTGTGATCGGAATACGGATAACCTCAGGCAAGGTTATGGTCTGGGCATTCAGATCGGCAGGAACCACTTTCTCCCCCCGGGCTGTTACCCCCGGTGTATAGGCCACATCATCAGCAGGCACATGTGCGACAAGCTGTTGGCAATCCTGACGGGTGATCCGGACAAGGCCAGCTTGTCCCTCATCAGCAAAACCCGGAGAAAGCAACAACAGTGTCCCCAGCAAGACCGGGCCTGCCAGGACCATTCTGCGGATAGAATATCTACTGCTCTTTCTCATCAAGAACCTTATCAATCACTTTTGACGAAGACATAAAAAATGCCTGTGGCTAAAGAATAACCACAGGCAGATCATTTAGAAAGAAATTATCTTCTCCCGTGCGATCCAGACGCACGGTTCTCTTTCAGATTATTATCCGAAATCAGCTTCCCCGATTGTAATCAGCTTGTTGGTAATGATGTAAAAGGCCACACCCCATAAAATCGCCGAAATTAGACTGGTAATCAGGGCCTTTTTCAGCAGCATCGGATTTGCCGGGGCAGAAGGTTCATGACCGACATGGGGATTATCTGTTGGCTTCACCCCAAAAGGCAGTGCCATGAAGAAAATCAGCCACCAGATAATAACATATACAAGAATACCGGTTACCCAGTTCATCACACATCCTAGCAAAAAAATATCAGGAAAACAGGGAGATCAACACTGTTCGAGTTCGATCAAGGTACCAAAGAAATCCTTGGGATGCAGAAAGAGAACAGGCTTGTTATGGGCACCGATCTTCGGTTCCCCATCCCCAAGAACCCGGGCTCCTTCAGCCTTGAGTTTGTCACGCGCAGCCAGAATGTCATCAACCTCATAACAGATGTGGTGAATGCCTCCTGAAGGGTTCTTTTCCAGAAAATTTCGAATAGGTGAGTTTTCACCCAAAGGATACAGCAATTCGATTTTGGTATTCGGCAGCTCAATGAACACCACCGTTACGCCGTGATCCGGCTGATCGGTTGCTTCAGTGACCTTGGCCCCCAGACCATTGCGATACTGGGCAACTGCGGCCTCCAGATCCGGCACCGCAATCGCGACATGGTTTAACCGTCCGATCATAACTGATTACCCTCCCCTATCTAAGCTATATCCCTGGCCCAGCTATTCAAAATAATCCGTCAGGCGGACAATATGAACATCTGTAACCGGTTTTTTGGAAAAGACCTTGTTACAATGACGTCGCAAGGCCCGGATCGCGACTTCACGAACCAGTTCATCCCGCTTCATCTCTGTTTTTTTCAAAAGCCGGACACCGTTGCGCACAGCAATAACAATGTCCTTGTAATCATCGGGTTCATCCAGGCTATCAACAACCCCCTGAATACTGACATCCGGCATCGTTGCCAGTTTGCCATCCTCATCAATCACTAGGGTTATCATGGCTGCGCCGTTATACATCATTTTCTGACGGCTTTTGATAATAGGACTATCGATAGATATCAGACGGTCCCCCTCGATTGCCAACAGGCCGCTGTGTACATCATCAACCTTGTCCGGACGTCCCGGAGCAAGACGGATAAGATCACCATTCTGGGCGACAATCTGGGTTTTCACGCCACATTCACCAGCCAGTTTGGCGTGCTCGTGCAAATGACGCGCCTCGCCATGAACCGGAATGGAAATCTGGGGTTTGACCCACTGGTAGAGCTTTTTCACTTCATCCCGCCCGGGATGTCCGGAAACGTGAACATGGGCATCCCGGTCTGTGATGATTTTCACACCTTTTGAAGCCAGGGTATTGTGGATATTAAAGATCGTCGTCTCATTCCCCGGAATAATCCGAGAAGAAAAGATCACTGTATCTTCCGCGTCCACATGCACGTTCTTGAATTCATCTCTGGCCAGACGTGTCAGGGCTGCCCGGGGCTCTCCCTGGCTCCCGGTGCAGAGGATCAGAACCTCGTCACGGGGTGTGTAGGAGAATTCCTCTTCAGACAAGAGAGGTGGCATATTGAGCAGATAACCATTTTCGCGCGCTGCAGCATAGATCCGCTGCATGGAACGCCCCATAAGCACAACGCGCCGCCCACACTCCTGCGCAGCCTTCATAACAGAGGCAACCCGCGCCACATTACTGGCAAAACAGGTCACCAGAACCCGGTTACGCTGCTTGGAGATAACATCTACCAGTCCGGTGCGAACAGAAGATTCCGAGCCAACTTCACTGGACGACATGACATTGGTCGAATCACTGATCATCGCCAGGATGTTTTCATCCGCCAGAGATTCCAGACGCTTCTGATCGAAATCAGGCCCCACCAAAGGATCTGGATCAAACTTCCAGTCACCGGAATGGAATACTTTACCTGCCGGTGTCGTGATCAAAAGCGCTGAGGGTTCCGGGATCGAGTGGGTCATGGAGATCATCTCCACCTCGAACGGACCGGCTTTAAAGGAACCACCAACCGGGATCACTGTGATTTCAGCCTGATCCTCCAGCCCGGCTTCGACCAGTTTGGAATAGACCATTGTCTTGGTGAAAGGGGTGGCAAAGATCGGGCAGCGAAGTTCAGCCCAGAGATGGGGAATAGCGCCGATGTGATCTTCGTGGGCATGGGTCAGGACCAGCCCGACCAGATTTTCGCGTTGGTCTTCGATGAAGGAGGGATCTGGCATGATCACATCAACCCCGGGAAGCCTTGCCCCATCGGCAAAGGAAATTCCAAGATCGACCATCAACCACTTGCCGTCATGCCCATAGAGATTGAGATTCATACCGATCTCACCGGTTCCGCCAAGCGGCAAAAACAACAGTTCGTCGCCTTTAGGGACTACTGGTTTACTCATATACTTTACCTAACTTTTTTATCCCGGGTATTCAGTTCATAGATGGAAATAAGCCCGCGGAGTGTCACATCCTTATCAAGATGATCAATAACTTCTGTAGCTGCTGTAAATAACTGGGCCAGACCGCCGGTCGCAACAACCTGCATCGGGGCGCCATATTCTTCACGAATACGTTTAACCATGCCCTCTACCATGCTGACATAGCCCCAGAAAATACCGGATTCCATAGCAGGAATAGTCGCCTTGCCAATGATGTTTTTCGGACGGCGGATATCAATCCGTGGCAGCTTGGCCGAAGCCATGTAAAGCGCCTCAACGGAAAGATTGACGCCCGGGGCAATGACACCGCCTTCATAGGCACCATCATCACCGACAATATCAAAAGTGGTCGCTGTACCGAAATCAATCAGGATCAGATTACCACCATAGCGCTGATACCCGGCGACCGCATTCACCAGGCGATCCGCACCTGCCTGTTCCGGCTGATCAATCCGGACTGTCAGCCCGAGATCGATTTTCCCCAGCTCGACCATCAAGGGCGTGGAATTGAAATAGATCTCACACAGGCGTGTCAGATTATAGGTCGATGCCGGGACCACGTTGGCCAGAATACTGCCGGTAATATCGCCAGGGACCAGACCTTTTAGCGCCATGAGCTGGGTCAACCAGACAGCATATTCATCAGCTGTTTTCTTGCTGTCACTTGTCGCCCGCCAACAACCCTTTTGTTCTTGCCCCTCATAAATGGCAAAAACGACATTGGTATTACCCGAATCAATCACAAGCAGCATTTTGCGTTTAGATCCTAAGAAGCAAAGAAGACATCACCCGCAGTGACCAGACATTGTTCACCGCTGTCAAGCTCCAGATCCAGAGCCCCGTCTTTGTCTATTGTAACAAACCGTCCCGAAAGTGTCTGGTGCGGCAGGCGAACATAAATGGTTTTGCCAATCCCGTGGGCCTGATCAAGCCAGGCGGACCGGATAGCCATGAAACCGTCTTTCTTCCATACTTTGTACCAGGGGTCAAAGCTATTCAGGAATGCGCTCAGCAGATCACCCGGGGACAAATTATCGCATCCCCCCTGCTCAAGCAGCGATGTCGCCGGGTAACGCGCATCACCCGGATAAGTCCGGATATTTACGCCGATCCCCATAATCAGAAAATCCAGAGCGCCCGACGCCGTTGACTTGCTTTCCAGCAAAACGCCGGAAATTTTTTTGCTCGACACCAACACATCATTGGGCCATTTCAGGCTAGGGGTGATTTCCGGATTGATTTTTTTTATGGCATCCGCCAAAGCCAGTGCCGCGACAAAACTGAGGTTGGCGGCTTCTGCAATGGCGACTTCCGGCCGCAGCAGAAGCGAAAAATAGAGATTTCCCTCCGGACTGACCCAGGTTCGCCCCTGTCTTCCTCGCCCGGCAGATTGACGAAGGGCCCAGACGACGGTGCGATCCTGGGCCCCTGTTTCGGCAAGGAGGCGAACTTCGTCATTGGTACTTCCGACTTCTTCTCTGGCATGCAGGGTGAAAGAAGCCGGAATATCCAGGGACAAAGAGCCCTCACTCATATGGTTACCCCGCAAACAGGGCTGAAGCGGCGAGTGCAGCCCCATCCATTATCGGAGAAGAGAAAAGAATGAAGAACACAATGAAAACTGACGAAACAGTCAGTACCAACGTCATTTCGCCCCCGATCGGCTTGTCAAAGGACGCCGTTGGTTCATCGAAGTACATCACCTTGATAATCCGCAGATAATAGAAAGCACCAATCACCGAGGTCAGAACCCCGATAACAGCCAGTGTAGTCAGGCCTGCATCAACCGCAGCGGCAAAGACCACATACTTGCCAAAGAAGCCGGCAAGAGGAGGAATGCCCGCCATAGAGAACATGAAAACCGTCAGGGCGAAAGCCATCAGAGGACTGGTTTTGCTCAATCCCTTGAGATCTTCAATACTCTCGACCATGGTACCTTTCTGGCGCATGCTGAGAATACAGGCAAAGGTTCCCATGTTCATGAAGATATAGATGGTCATATAGATAAGCAGACCTTCAATACCCGCCTGGGTTCCCGCAGCCAGACCAACCAGGGCATAGCCGATATTGCCAATCGAGCTATAAGCCATCAGACGCTTGATATTGGTCTGCTTGATCGCAGCAAGAGATCCCAGGATCATGGATGCCAGGGCAACAAACACGATAATCTGCTGCCATTCCCCGACCAGAGAGCCAAAAGGATCGCTAAGGATACGGGCAAAGAGGGTAATCCCGGCAACCTTTGGTGCTGAGGCAAAGAAAGCCGTTACCGGTGTCGGCGCACCTTCATAGACATCCGGCGTCCACATGTGGAATGGCACTGCCGAAATTTTAAAGGCAATCGCTGCACAGATAAAGACCAGACCGACAATCAGGCCGATCTCGGGAACGCCGCCTGTTGAAAGGGCAACAGAAAGGTTTTCACCGATTACGGCAAAGTCGGTTGCACCTGTAAAGCCGTAAACCATGGATGAGCCATAGAGCAGCATCCCGGAAGACAGAGCCCCAAGAACAAAGTATTTCAGGCCAGCTTCGGATGACTTCAGGTTTTCCCGACGGATAGCGGCAATAACATAAAGCGAGAGGCTTTGCAGCTCGAGCCCGACATAGAGTGACATCAGGTCATTGGCAGAGATCATCATGAGCATGCCAAGGGTTGCAAGAACCATCAGCACAGGGATTTCGAAACGATCCATCCCCTCACGTTCAATGAACCGCTGGGTCATGAGAATACCGAAACCAGCAGCGACCAGGACCACCAGCTTCATATAATCGCCATAGGCATCGACAACGAAGAGCCCGCCGAAAGCCACACCTTCAGGGCGATTTCCAAGGAAAATCAGGCCAAAGGCAATCGCCAGCACGGCAACAGACAGGGCAGAAATAAAACTTGCCCCCTGCTCACCCCGGAAAGCTCCGAAAAGGAGAAGAGTAGTCGCAGCACAGGCCAGGAAAATCTCGGGCAATGCCATGGTCAGATCTGTTGTGATCATCTTGATAGCCCCTCTATTGACCAAATACCTGCGCAAACATCGGCGCGGCATTAGAGGCGGTAATGGCTGCCTCGTAGTTATTGACCAGATTGCTTACAGAAGCAGACATAATGTTCAGGAAGCTTGGTGGATAGATCCCCATCCAGAGCGTGATCAGCAGCAAAGGCAGGAAGATTGCCTTTTCGCGCAGATCGAGATCGAGAAGGGATTTCAGATCGTCCTTTTCAAGCTTGCCAAATACAACCTTACGATAGAGCCAGAGCATGTAGGCCGCCCCCAGAACCATCCCTGTTGCAGCAAGAGCAGCAACCCAGGTGTTGGCTTTGAAAGCACCAACCAGAACCAGGAACTCACCGACAAACCCACCCGTTCCAGGCAGACCAACCGAGGCCAGCATGAAGACCATAAAGACAAGCGCATAGTTCGGCATCTTCTCGACGACACCACCGTAGCGATTGATTTCACGTGTGTGCAAACGATCGTAAACAACTCCGACGCAAAGGAACAAGGCGGCGGAAACCACCCCGTGCGAAAGCATCTGGTAGATCGCGCCTTCCACTCCCTGCTGGTTTGCTGCGAAGATTCCGATGGTCACATAGCCCATATGAGCAACCGAAGAATAGGCGATCAGCTTTTTCATATCCTCTTGCGCCAGTGCCACCAGAGATGTGTAGATCACAGCAACAATCGACAGGGCGTAGACAAGCGGAGAGAAATAAAGCGATGCATCCGGCATCATCGGCATGGAGAAGCGGAGGAACCCGTAGGCGCCCATTTTCAGAAGAACACCCGCCAGAATAACCGATCCGGCAGTTGGAGCCTCAACGTGGGCATCAGGCAGCCAGGTATGAACCGGCCACATCGGCACCTTGACAGCAAAGGAAGCAAAGAAAGCAACCCAGAGCCACTTCTGCATTTCAACCGGGAAGCTGTAGGCAAGCAATTCGACGATATTGGCAGTCCCTGATTCGAAATACATTGCCAGAATGGCAACCAGCATCAGAACAGATCCGGCCAGAGTGTAGAGGAAAAGCTTAAATGCCGCATAGACCCGGCGTTCACCACCCCAGATCCCGATAATCAGGAACATCGGGATCAGAACCCCTTCAAAGAAAACATAGAAGACGACGATATCAAGGGCACAGAACATGCCGATCATCATCGTTTCCAGAATCAGGAAGGCGATCATGTATTCCTTGACGCGCTTTTTAACGGCACCCCAGGATGAAATGATACAGATCGGTGTCAACAGCGTGGACAGCAGAACAAAAAGAACGGAAATCCCGTCGACCCCCATATGGTAGGTCAGACCAAGGGATGGCATCCATTCAACCTGTTCGACAAACTGGAAGTCTGCCGTCCCCTGTTCAAATCCGGTCCAGAGGAACAGTGATACCAGGAAGGTCACACCGGAAACCCAGAGGGCTACCCAGCGGGAATTCTTGGCTACAGCCTCTTCATTCTCACTGCGAACCAGAAGAATGATAGCCAGCGCACCAAACAGCGGTGCAAAGGTCACGATAGAAAGAAGATGATCTTGCATAACTCTTACACACCTGCGTTGGTAACAATGTACCAGGTGATCAGGGCAACAACCCCGATCAACATGGCAAAGGCATAGTGGTAGACATACCCGCTCTGCAGGCGACTTGCACGGCCTGCAAGACGGCGGGTGAGAGCAGAGATCCCATCCGGACCATAGGCATCAATTACCGCTCCGTCACCGGATTTCCACAGGAACCGACCAAGTTTACGGGCTGGCTGAACGAACAGGAAGTCATAGAGTTCGTCAAACATCCACTTATTGTAAACAAAGGTATGAACCGGTTTGACCAGGCGGACAAAAGCTGCGGGTAGTCCCGGGGCAAACATATAGAACACGTAAGCCAGAACGATACCGCTGATTGCAGCAATCAAAGGAACAAGCTTGACCCAGGTCGGTACATGATGCGCCGCTTCAACAGTGTCATTTGCCTCCAGAACGAAGATTGCTTCTCCCCAGAATTCGGCTCTCATGTCACCGACGAAGTAACTGTACCCAAGCCAACCTGCAAACACAGCCCCAAACGCCAGTACCAGCAGCGGGATCATCATGGTCATCGGAGATTCATGAACCCCCTTCATGGTGTGCTCATCAGCACGTGGATTGCCATGGAAGGTCATGATCAGAAGACGCCAGGAATAGAACGCTGTCATAAAGGCCGCAGCTGTCCCCGCCCAGAAAGCGAAAGTTCCCTGTGTTGAGTGCGCGGCATATGCCGCTTCAAGGATAAGATCCTTGGAGAAGAAACCAGCAAAGGGAGGAAGTCCGGCCAGCGCGATTGAACCAACCCACATCAACAGATAGGTTGCTGGAATCATCTTCCAGATACCGCCCATCTTGCGCATGTCCTGCTCGTGGTGCATTGCGTGAATAACCGAGCCAGCACCAAGGAACAACAGGGCTTTGAAAAAAGCATGTGTCATCAGGTGGAAGATCGCACCGCCATAAGCCGAGACACCGATTGCAAAGAACATATAGCCCAGCTGGGAACAGGTCGAATAGGCAATCACGCGCTTGATATCAAACTGGGTCAGACCGATTGTTGCGGCAAAAAAGGCTGTTGCAGCACCAACATAGGTCACGACTTCGAGGGCAAAAGGAGCATATTCAAACACTGGCGAGAAACGGCAGAGCATGAAGACACCCGCAGTCACCATCGTGGCAGCATGAATAAGCGCAGAAACCGGTGTCGGTCCTTCCATCGCATCAGGCAGCCAGGTATGCAGTCCCAACTGGGCTGATTTCCCCATGGCACCGATAAACAGTAGCAGACAGATGATTGTCAGGGCATGACCTTCGAAATTCAGGAAGGTAATCTGTGCCGTAGAAAGTGCTTCTGCTTGTGGAAAAATCGCTGCAAAATCAACCGTCCCGAAGAGAACGTAAACCCCCATGATGCCAAGCGCGAAACCAATATCGGCGACGCGGTTGACCAGGAAAGCTTTCATCGCTGCGGCACAGGCCGACTGTTTTTCGTACCAGAAACCGATCAGAAGATAAGAAGCCAGTCCGACACCTTCCCAGCCAAAGAACATCTGGACCAGATTGGATGAGGTCACCAGCATCAGCATGAAGAAGGTAAAGAGCGACAGATAAGAGAAGAACCGGGAGATCGACTTGTCTTCAGACATGTAGCCGACTGAATAGAGGTGAACCATAGAGGAAACCACCGTCACAACAATCAGCATCACAGCCGTCAGTGTATCGATATTCAACGCCCAGGAGAGAATGAAATCGCCAGAGTTGATCCAGGTAAAGAGGTCAGTGGAACGGCTGTTACCGTCGAGGGCCACATCCTTGAAAACCAGAATGGACAGGAAAGCAGAGACAAGCAACAGCCCTGTTGTGACGACCTGCGCCCCACGATCCCCGATAAAACGCCCGAACAGTCCGGCTATAAACGCACCGAGCAAGGGCAGAAAGACAATATAGTTTTCCATCGTCGAACTAGCCCTTCATCACGTTGATGTCTTCAACCGCGATCGACCCGCGGTTACGGAAGTAGATCACCAGGATCGCCAGCCCGATCGCTGCCTCTGCAGCAGCAACTGTCAGGATGAAGATCGAGAAGACCTGACCAACCAGGTCACCCAGGTGAGTTGAGAACGCCACAAAATTGATGTTTACGGCAAGCAACATCAGTTCAATGGACATCATGATAACGATGACGTTCTTTCTGTTCAGAAAGATGCCAAAGATACCCATTGTAAACAAAACCGCCGCAACGATCAGGTAATGGGCCAGACCAATTTCTAACATGGTTAGATGCCACTCCCGCTGGATACTTTTTTGATTTCAACGGCCTCTTCACGGCTCCGGTTCACCTGGTCGGCGATCACCTGGCGGCGAACGCCTTCGCGTTTACGCAAGGTCAGCACGATGGCGCCGATCATGGCAACCAGCAGGATCATTCCGGAAGCTTCAAAGAGATATACGTATTTGGTGTAGAGTACCTGCCCCAGAGCACGCGTGTTATGCACTTCGTCAAGCGAAGGAATTGGCACAGAAGCCACCACACTTACATCGGTAGAAACAACAGTACTGCTGAGGATCAAGACCAGCTCAACCAGCAGAACAAGGCCCACAGCCCCTCCGATGAAGAGATACTTTTTGAACCCCTGCCGTGCCTTCTCAACATTGATATCAAGCATCATCACGACAAAAAGGAAAAGAACAGCGACAGCCCCGACATAGACCACAACCAGGATCATCGCCAGGAACTCAGCGCCCATCAGAACAAAAAGTCCGGCAGCATTGAAAAAAGCAAGGATCAGGAACAGTACAGAATGTACAGGGTTACGAGCCGTGATAACCATCAAACCTGCGGCGATGGTAACAGCGGCAAAAACATAAAAGACGAGAGCCTGTATAATCATTTGGCTACCCTTTCTTTACGAGCCTGGTTTCGGCAAACAGTGTTGTATTTTGACACAATCTCAATCCCAAGCTCTTAGCGGTAAGGAGCGTCCAGTGCGATGCTCTGGGCAAGTTCAGTTTCCCAGCGGTCACCATTCTCGAGCAGTTTGTCCTTGTTATAGAACAACTCTTCGCGTGTTTCCGTCGCAAACTCGAAGTTCGGACCTTCCACAATGGCATCAACCGGGCAAGCTTCCTGACAGAAACCGCAATAGATACACTTCGTCATATCAATGTCGTAACGGGTCGTCCGTCGACTGCCGTCATCACGGGGTTCTGCTTCAATCGTAATCGCCTGGGCCGGACAAATCGCTTCACACAGCTTACAGGCAATACAGCGCTCTTCTCCGTTCGGATAGCGGCGCAAGGCATGCTCGCCGCGAAAGCGCGCACTGATAGGTCCTTTTTCGTAAGGATAGTTCAGGGTTACCTTTGGCTTGAAGAAATACTTCAAGGTCAGGGCCATCCCGGAAATCAGCTCGGTAAGGAGAAGACTGCGGGCGGGGTTTCTCATAAATGCCATAGTCCTCTATCTCTCCATATTTCTTTTTATTTGTTTGTTATCCATCACCAGGCCTCAATGTGCAGCAGGTAACAGGTCGAAGCCAACCAGTACACCTGCGGTCAAGAGCACCCAGAAAAGGGTGAATGGCAGGAATACTTTCCATCCCAGACGCATCAGCTGATCATAACGGAAGCGCGGGAATGTGGCACGAACCCAGAGAAAACAGAAAAGAACAAAAGCGATTTTCAAAGAAAACCAGATGGGTCCGGGGATCCAGTTGAACGGGGCAATATCAAACGGCGGTAACCACCCCCCCATAAAGAGGATCGCGGTCATGGCGCTCATGAGAATCATGTTCGCATATTCCCCGAGGAAGAAGAGCGCAAAGCTCATCGAGGAATACTCAACCATAAACCCGGCAACAATCTCGGACTCGCCTTCCGGCAAGTCAAAAGGAGACCGGTTGGTTTCGGCCAAAATGGAGATGAAGAAAATCACGAACATCGGCAAGAGCGGAAAGGCGTACCAGTTCAGGAGCCCATAATCACCTTTTTGCGCCATCACGATATCTGACAGGTTCAAAGACCCGACACACATCAACACCGTGATAATCACAAGCCCCATGGAGACTTCATAGGAAACCATCTGGGCCGCAGAACGCAATGCACCGATGAAGGGGTATTTCGAGTTCGACGCCCACCCCGCCATGATCACCCCGTAAACACCAAGGGACGATATGGCAAAAAGATAAAGAATCCCGACATTGATATCACTGACAACCAGACCTTCGCCAAAGGGAATTACTGCCCAGGCAACAAGGCTGAGAATGAAAGTGAGCATGGGGGCCATGATGAAAACAATCCGGTTTGCCCCGGAAGGCATGATTGTTTCCTTCATCATCAGCTTCACAGCATCGGCAAAAGGTTGCAACAAACCAAAAGGACCAACCACATTGGGGCCCTTGCGCAGCTGCATCGCACCAATCACCTTACGCTCGGCCAACGTCAGGTATGCCACCGCAATCAGCAATGGTCCGACGATTGCCATGATCTGTGCAACGATAATAATCGTCGGCAGAGCGTATCCTTCCCAGAGTTCAACCATTTGTTCCAGTAGCTCCCTGCTCTTTGCCCAATACAAACTGTTCTGTACAGGCCGACATCGTTTCGGATGAACGGCTGATTGGATCAGTCATATAGAAGTTCTCGATTGCCAGGACAAAGGGGTCCGAACCGATCTCTTCTTTGTCTGATGCAGTATCATTCCAGTCACTCTGGCCAATCTGGTCAACCGCAGCAAAAACCGGATTGACTTCAATCAGGCGCTGCCGGAGCTGACCAAGGTTGTCATAAGGCAATGCCTCACCGAGCTGTTCAGAAAGGGCCCGGATAATGGTCCAGTCTTCCCGTGCCTCACCTGGAGGAAAGGCAGCCAGACGTCCCAGCTGTACACGTCCTTCGGTGTTCACATAGGTGCCGTTCTTTTCGGTATAGGCAGCCCCTGGCAGAATCACATCTGCAACTGAAGCTCCCTTGTCACCGTGATGCCCCTGGTAAACAACAAAGGTGTCTTTCAGCTTGGCAACATCAAGTTCATCAGCTCCGAGCAGATACACGGCCTTGATCTTGCCCTTTTCGGCAGCAGCAAGTGTTGCCTCGACATCAAGGCCCTTCTTGCCCGGAACAAATCCCAGGTCCAGAGCAGCAACGCGTGAAGCCGCCGTATGCAGAACGTTGAAACCGTTCCAGCCTTCATGAACCAGATCGAATTTCTTGCTGATCTTTTTGGCCAGTGCAAAAACAGCAGCGCCGTCCTTGCGTGCCAGGGCGCCCATTCCAAGAATGATCATCGGCTTCTTTGCCCCCTCAAGAACTTTGGCAAAGGCATTTTTACCTTCGGCAACGTCCTTGAGTGTATCAGGACCAGCTCCGAGATAATCGTAATCATAGGTCAGGTCGACGGCTTCACCGATGACACCAACCTTCAGCGCGCCAGTCAGGAAGCGCTTGCGAAGACGGGTATTGATCAAGGCAGCTTCCCAACGCGGGTTACTGCCGACCAGCAGAACCGCATCGGCTTCTTCGATTCCGGCAATAGAGCTGTTGAAAAGATAATCAGCCCGGCTTGACGCATCCAGTTTGGCACCATCCTGGCGGCAATCGATGTTCTCCGAACCGAGGTTCGCCATCAGATCCTTGAGCGCCAGCATAGACTCCGCATCACAAAGATCACCGGCAACAGCCGAGATCTCTGATCCCTTCAGACCGGCAAGCTTGTCTTTGATCATGGCAAAGGCTTCATCCCAGCTCGCGGCACGCAACTTGCCGTCAACGCGAACATAAGGACGATCAAGCCGCTGGCGTTTCAGACCATCTGTAATGTAACGGGTTTTATCGGTGATCCACTCTTCGTTAACATCTTCGTGGATACGGGGAAGAACACGAAGAACCTCCCGCCCGCGAACGTCGATACGGATGTTGGATCCAACCGCATCCATCACATCAATAGAGTTGACTTTTTTCAACTCCCATGGACGCGCGTTGAAAGCATACGGCTTGGATGTCAGGGCACCCACAGGGCAGACATCAACCAGATTTCCGGAAAGTTCCGAATTAACCGCTTTTTCCAAAGTGGTGATTTCCACTTTTTCACCGCGGTGGAGCAAACCGACTTCTTCAATACCGGCAACTTCGGTAGAGAAACGCACACAGCGGGTACACTGGATACAACGGGTCATGATCGTCTTGATCAATGGCCCCATGTATTTCTCTTTAACCGCGCGTTTGTTTTCCTTGTAACGCCCGTGATCAAGGCCAAAGGCCATGGCCTGGTCCTGCAGATCGCACTCGCCGCCCTGATCACAGATCGGGCAATCAAGAGGATGGTTGATCAGCAGAAATTCCATCACGCCCTTACGGGCTTTCTTCACAAGATCAGTATCGGTTTTAATAACCATGCCTTCACCCACAGGCATCGCACAGGATGCAATGGGTTTTGGCGCCCGTTCCATCTCCACCAGACACATCCGGCAGTTTCCTGCAACGGAGAGACGCTCGTGGTAACAGAAGCGGGGAATTTCCGCACCGGCAAGTTCGCAGGCCTGAAGAACTGTCAGGCCGTTAGCGACTTCGATTTCCTTGCCGTCAATCGTCAACTTTGGCATCGGTATCTCCTATTCCGCGGCCCGGCGAGCTTGCTTGTATGCCTCAATCCGTTTTTCCATCTCGGGACGGAAATTACGGATCAGCCCCTGGATTGGCCAGGCAGCAGCATCACCAAGTGCACAGATGGTATGACCTTCAACCTGCTTGGTTACATCCCAGAGCATGTCAATCTCATCAACATCCGCTTCACCGCGGACCATGCGCTGCATCAGACGGAACATCCAGCCCGTTCCCTCGCGACATGGTGTACACTGGCCACAGCTTTCATGCTGATAGAAGTGTGACAGTCGGCAGATGGCCTCGATTACATCTGTAGACTTGTCCATCACGATAACCGCTGCAGTACCAAGACCGGATCCGGCTTCGCGCAAAGCGTCAAAGTCCATGGTCATGGTATCGCAGACATGCTTTGGCAACATCGGCACAGAAGATCCACCTGGAATTACAGCCAGCAGGTTATCCCAGCCGCCACGAACACCGCCGGCATGCTTTTCAATCAGTTCACGCAGGGGAATGCTCATGGCTTCCTCTACGTTACAGGGACGATTTACATGGCCAGAGATAGAGAAGATCTTGGTTCCGGTATTATTTTCCCGTCCGAACTGCTTCCACCAGTCGGCACCACGGCGCAGAATGGTTGGGGAAACAGCAACGGTTTCAACGTTGGTTACAGTCGTCGGGCAACCATAGAGACCACAGGCTGCAGGGAACGGAGGTTTCAGACGAGGCTGACCTTTTTTCCCCTCAAGGCTTTCCAGAAGCGCGGTTTCTTCACCACAGATATAAGCCCCGGCGCCACGATGAACATGCACGTCAAAAGCCCAACCTGAACCGCAGGCATCCTTGCCGAGCAACCCGGCGGCCCGGGCTTCCTCAACTGCCGCTTCAAGACGGGTTGATTCAAGATAGTACTCACCACGGATATAGATGTAGGCCGTATGTGCCCCCATCGCAAATCCGGCAATCAGGCAGCCTTCGATCAAACGATGCGGATCATTGCGCATGATTTCGCGGTCTTTACAGGACCCCGGTTCGGATTCATCCGCATTGACCACAAGATAACTCGGGCGGGATGGATCTTCCTTGGGCATAAATGACCATTTGATACCAGCCGGGAAACCGGCACCACCACGACCGCGCAATCCGGAATCTTTCATCCGGTTGACAATTTCCTCACGTCCCAGCGCAACCAGGCCTTTGGTATTGTCCCAGATGCCGCGTTTTTGGGCACCCTTGATTCCCCAGTCATGCTGGCCATAAAGGTTGGTAAAGATACGATCCTTATCTTCAAGCATCTGCATCGTCACCCTCCTTCAGGGTTGTTCTCTCACCTTCAGGGGCAGAGGTCAGGCGTCCAGTCTGAGAACCAATCGCCACTTCCTTGCCAGCACGCAGCTCATCAATGATCCTTGAGATGCTCTCAACCGTCAGATCTTCGTAATACCAGTCATTGATCTGAACCATCGGTGCATTACAGCAGGCTCCGAGGCATTCAACTTCGACAACTGAGAAAAGACCATCTTCGCTGACATCACCGACTTTGCTTACGCCGATTTTTTCAAGCGCTGCCTTCAGGATATATTCGGATCCGCGCAACCAGCAAGGTGTGGTGCGGCAGACCTGAATAAAGTAAGTCCCGACAGGCTTCAGATTGAACATGGTGTAGAACGTCGCGACTTCATGCGCACGGATCGGCGCAATATCGAGATATTCGGCAACATACTCAATCGCTTCTGGTGGCAACCAGCCATCATTCTGCTTTTGAGCAAGATAGAACATGCTGATGATTGCACTGGCCTGACGGCCTTCAGGGTACTTTGCGACGAGTTTTTCGGCTTCGCGAAGATTCTCTTCGGTAAACTTGAAATCGCCGGTTTTTGCTTTTGGAAAACTACTGGTTTTCATCGGTCGACCTCGCCGAACACGATATCCATGGACCCGAGAATTGCGACACTGTCAGCCAACATATGGCCACGGCACATGTAATCCATGGCCGCCAGATGGGCAAATCCCGGCGCTTTGATTTTGCAACGATACGGTCTGTTTGACCCGTCCGCCACAAGATAGACACCGAACTCTCCCTTGGGAGCTTCAACGGCTGTATAGGTTTCCCCTTCTGGCACGTGGAATCCTTCGGTATAGAGTTTGAAATGGTGGATCAACGCCTCCATCGAACGCTTCATATCATCGCGTCGTGGCGGGGTGACCTTATGATTTGGGGCAAGAACCGGACCTTCAGGCATTTTCTCGATGCACTGCTCGATAATCCGCTGTGACTGACGCATTTCCTCGATACGAACCAGATAACGGTCGAAACAATCGCCATTTTTACCAACCGGAATATCAAAATCGATCTCGTCATAACAGTCATAGGGCTGGGACTTACGCAGATCCCAGGCGACGCCAGATCCCCGAAGCATTGGACCGGAGAAGCCCCAGTCCATCGCTTCATCAAAATTGATTGTGCCGATATCAACGGTACGCTGACGGAAAATCCTGTTCTCGGTAAGCAGCCCCTCAAGGTCATCCAGAAAGGCCGGGAACTGGGCACAGAATGTCGAAATGTCAGCAAGAAGACCCGCTGGCAGATCCTGATGCACTCCACCGGGACGGAAATAGGCTGCATGGAGTCTTGCACCGCAAGCTCTCTCATAAAATTCCATCAGCTTTTCACGCTGTTCGAATCCCCAGAGGATCGGGGTCATCGCGCCAACGTCAATCGCAAAGGTCGTGATATTCAGAATGTGGTTCAGAATACGACCGATCTCGCAATAAAGGACCCGGATATACTGGCCGCGCTTTGGCACTTCGATTTTCAGCAGCTTTTCAATGGCCAGAGCATAAACGTGCTCCTGGTTCATTGGCGCGACATAATCGAGGCGATCGAAATAAGGCAAGGCCTGCAGATAGGTCTTGTATTCGATCAGCTTCTCGGTTCCACGGTGCAGGAGTCCAATATGCGGATCTGCACGCTCGATGATCTCGCCATCCATTTCCATAACAAGGCGCAGCACACCGTGTGCTGCAGGATGCTGCGGACCAAAGTTGAGCGTAAGTGGCTTGATTGTAGCTTCAGCCATTTAAGCAACGCCCCCTTCTTTTTCCTTCTCGGCTTTCTCATCACCGGGAAGCTGAACAATCCCTTCCCAGGGGCTTGAGAAATCGAAGTTACGGAACTCCTGGCTGAGCTTGACAGGTTCATAGACAACACGTTTTTGCGTTTCGTCATACCGAACTTCAACATAGCCCGTCAGCGGGAAATCCTTGCGCAAGGGATGTCCCTCAAAACCGTAATCTGTGAGAATACGGCGCAGATCTGGGTGATTGGCAAAGAAGATGCCGTACATATCCCAGACTTCGCGCTCATACCAGATCGCGGAACTGAAAAGCGAAGTAGCGGATTCAACCGGCTCTTCTTCGGTCGCAGCAATCTTTACTTTGATCCGCTGATTATGCGTCAGCGAAAGAAGACAATAGACAAGTTCAAAACGCATTTCACGGCTGGGGTAATCCACAGCCGTTACTTCTGCCAATTGCCGGAACTGACAATTCTGATTGTCTCGAAGGAACTTCAACACCTTGAGAAGTGTGTCTGGCTTTGCCCAGAGAACGAGTTCATCGTTCTTAAGCTCTGTGCCAGTAATCGCTTCTCCCAAGGCGGAGGCGATATATTCGCCCAAGTCCAATAAAGCCTGATTCATATAGTTCACCAGTTTTTTGGGATGCCGTTAGGCTTACCTGCGGAACTTCGCGGTACGTTTGATTTTCTTCTGCAGCTGCAAGATACCATAGATCAATGCTTCAGCAGTTGGAGGACAGCCAGGAACATAGATATCCACCGGAACAACCCGGTCACACCCACGTACCACGGAATAGGAATAGTGGTAGTACCCTCCCCCGTTGGCACAGGACCCCATGGAAATTACCCAGCGTGGCTCTGGCATCTGGTCATAGACCTTGCGCAATGCCGGCGCCATCTTGTTGGTCAGGGTTCCGGCGACGATCATGACATCCGACTGACGCGGAGAAGGTCGGAAAACCATCCCGAAACGGTCCATATCATACCGGCTACAGGCCGCATGCATCATCTCAACCGCACAGCAGGCCAGACCAAAGGTCATCGGCCACAAGGACCCTGACTGGGCCCAGCCCGTCAGCTTGTCCATCTGTGCCAGCACGAAACCGCGTTCTGCCAGTTCCTCGCCAACGCTTTTCAGGATCAGATCCTGCGCTGGTCCCGGAGGCAGAGGCGCTCCTTCCTTGAGAGCCGGATTAGAGATCACTCCCATTCCAAAGCCCCTTTCTTCCATTCGTAAGCAAACCCGATCGTCAAGATAACCAGAAAGATCACCATCGACCAGAAACCGAACAGGCCGACATCACTCAGTGAGACAGCCCAGGGAAACAGGAAGGCAACTTCAAGGTCAAAGATAATGAAGAGGATTGCTACCAAGTAGAAGCGAACATCAAACCGGCCACGCGCATCGTCAAATGCCTCGAAGCCACATTCATAAGAACTGATCTTTTCTGAATCGGGGTGCTGCTTTGCCATGATGACGGAAGCCATCATCATAGCGATAGCAAGACCTACCGCAATTCCAAGGAAGATCAGAATTGGCAGATACTCTGCCAACATCCCATCTAAGCCCATCTCTCCAATACAATCTGCACAATGGGAATTGTACAAATCGCCTTTCATGTCGAAAATGACAAGATGCCTTACCGGCCCTATTTTTTTGGTACGTACTTAATATCGCCCATAGGCGACATAAGCAAACATAGAATCGCCACAATTCCTAAAAAAATCGTGTATTCCGAGTAACGGAATCAAGTATAACCCGAAGCAGACCATGTTGCTTCAAGTTCTTTAAATAAGTATTATTTTCAAGGAAATATATTTTTGAAGTGATGGCGAGGATGACGAGACTTGAACTCGCGACCTCTGGCGTGACAGGCCAGCGCTCTAACCAACTGAGCTACACCCCCACAAAACCGTCCCTGCGGACGAGGGTTTGTTTAATGTAGTGTCCTGCCCCTGTCAAGCAACTGAATCCAATTTCGAATGTTTTTTTACAGCTTTTCTGAATAAAGTCACAAAAAGGCAGAAAATCCTTTTACTTCAATAGAATGACGAATCGATTTACCTGGAATAAACGGAGCAATCCAACACTCGAAACCATGAAAAACAGAATCCTTTTTCCCGATATTTGCCAGAAGAGATACCGAGAACGGTCTCTGTTAATAACCCTCAGGAAGAGACAAAGTTTTTTAACGCTAAAAACCTCTACGTCATCAAAAGAAAAAGTTGACGTTAAAGATCCACGAAAGGGACGCCCCCTTCTTCTTCACAACACATGCTGTTGTAAGACACAAAAAAAAGCGCCTCACGAATGAGGCGCTTTTTTAATCAAGACGTCTGGTGGGCGATGACAGGCTCGAACTGCCGACCCTCTCGGTGTAAACGAGATGCTCTACCAACTGAGCTAATCGCCCACCAGACGTCCCGTCTGATGAAGGAGCTTTTAAGGTGATTCGCCGGGCATGGCAAGAGGAAAATATGACAAAACAAAAAAAAACCGGCTGGCGTAATGCCAACCGGTTTTTTCTAATTGCTACAAACAGTTAAACTTAGTTTACAGCGTCTTTCAGGCCTTTGCCTGCTTTGAACTTTGGCTGCTTGGAAGCAGGGATCTGGATAACCTCACCTGTACGTGGGTTACGACCCTGTGAAGCTGCCCGAGCTGCAACACTGAAAGTACCGAAGCCAACAAGGCGAACCTCATCACCACCTTTCAGTGCATCTGTCACAGCGTCAAAAACGCCATCTACAGCTTTGCCAGCATCTGCTTTAGACAGACCAGTTTTCTCTGCAACTGCAGCGACCAAATCATTTTTATTCATGTTGACCCCCCCTCTATTTAAACGGGATAAGTTTGAAAAATGTCTCACGACTTCTTGATTGTGCGGTGATTGTAGATCGCTTCCTATCTCGACGTCAATGTAAGAAACGACCGAATCTCAAGGGTTTTGGCGGCATTTTATCTATCTCCGCCAAACTTGCCCCACAAAAAGCACAAACTAGTGCGTAATAACTCCCTCCAGGTCTGTTCCGTGACGCTTTTCAACATCACTTCCCTCAACCCAGTCCTCAATTGGCACCAGAGTCTCTGTAAGTGCCTCTTTCAACACCTGATCTACCGTAGAACAAGGTATTATGGTCAGGCCCTGCAGGACATTCTCGGGAATATCAGCAAGATCTTTTTCGTTTTCCTTCGGAATCACGACTGTCTTGATGTTTCCACGCAGAGCCGCCAGAAGTTTCTCCTTCAATCCTCCGATCGGGAGAACCCGACCACGAAGTGTGACCTCTCCTGTCATCGCCACATCGTGTCGAATCGGCGTTCCTGTCAGCACGGAAACAATGGATGTAACCATCGCCACCCCGGCTGAGGGACCATCCTTGGGAGTCGCTCCTTCTGGAACGTGTACGTGAATATCTTTTTTATCAAAGAGCGAAGGCTTGATACCAAAATCAAGGCTGCGGCTTTTGACAAAATATTCAGCTGCCTGGATCGATTCTTTCATCACATCACCAAGCTTGCCGGTCGAAGAAACCTTCCCCTTTCCGGCAACCGTAACAGATTCGATAGTCAGCAATTCACCACCAACTTCTGTCCAGGCCAGGCCCGTGACAACACCAACCAGATCTTCCTGCTCCGCCTCTCCATAGCGGTAGCGCTGAATACCAGCGAAATCTCCCAGATTATCCACCGTCACATGAACGGACTCTGCCACGCCCATCTCGATATCCTTGATCGCCTTGCGCAACAGTTTGGCAATCTCCCGCTCAAGATTACGAACGCCGGATTCCCGGGTATAGTGCTGGATCAGCTTGCGAAGTGCCTCATCGTCAACTTTCCACTCTCCAGCTTTGACGCCGTGGTCTTTTAGCTGCTTGGGAATAAGGTGACGAATGGCAATCTGAAGCTTTTCATCTTCGGTATATCCGGGAATACGAATGATCTCCATCCGGTCCAGCAAAGGCTGCGGCATTCGAAGTGAGTTCGCAGTCGTCACAAACATCACATCCGAGAGATCGTAATCAACTTCCAGATAATGGTCATTGAACGTGTTGTTCTGCTCTGGATCAAGCACCTCAAGCAAGGCAGAAGACGGATCGCCACGCCAGTCATTCCCAAGCTTGTCAATCTCATCAAGCAAGAAAAGCGGGTTTGAAGACTTGGCCTTCTTCATCCCCTGAATCACCTTGCCTGGCATCGAACCAATATAGGTCCGGCGATGTCCGCGAACTTCGGATTCATCCCGTACACCACCAAGGCTCATTCGAACAAAGTTCCGGCCGGTCGCCTGGGCTATGGATTTTCCAAGAGAGGTTTTACCGACACCCGGAGGTCCTACCAGGCAAAGAATAGGGCCCTTGACCTTCTGCATCCGCTGCTGCACAGCAAGATACTCAAGGATACGTTCTTTAACCTTCTCCAGACCGAAATGTTCTTTATCCAGAACCAGCCCGGCATTGGGAATATCTTTCTTGATCTTTGTACGCTTTTTCCAGGGAATCGAAAGCATCCAGTCGAGATAGTTCCGAACAACGGTCGCCTCGGCTGACATTGGACTCATATTGCGGAGTTTTTTCAACTCGGCAGTCGCCTTTTCCTTGGCTTCCTTGGTCAGCTTGGTTTTGGCGATCTTCTCCTCGATCTCCGCCAGCTCATCACGCCCGTCTTCCCCCTCGCCCAGCTCTTTCTGAATCGCCTTGAGCTGTTCATTGAGGTAATACTCGCGCTGGGTCTTCTCCATCTGGCGCTTCACGCGGTTACGGATACGCTTTTCAACCTGCAACACCCCGATCTCGCCTTCCATGAAGCCGTAGATCTTCTCCAGCCGCTCGGCAATCGTCGCGCACTCAAGCAGTTCCTGCTTCTCGGCAATCTTCAGTGTCAGATGCGAAGCGACTGTGTCTGCCAGCTTGCCAGATTCATCAATCTGATTGATCGAGACAAGAACCTCGGGTGGAATTTTCTTGTTGAGCTTGATGTATTGCTCAAACTGCGAAACCACACTGCGAGAAAGCGCATCGAGTTCCTTCTCATCGCCCTCGCTATCATCAAGCGGAACAGCTTCTGCCTGGAAAAACTCGTCATTTTCCGAAAATTTGGTAATGCGGGCCCGTTTGGCCCCCTCCACCAGAACCTTTACAGTACCGTCCGGCAGCTTCAGAAGCTGAAGCACAGTTCCTATAGTACCAACACTATAGATATCAGACGGGCTTGGATCATCCTGTGATGCGTTTTTCTGTGTAACAAGCAGAATCTGCTTGTCATCTTTCATCACGTCTTCCAGTGCCCGGACCGATTTATCGCGGCCAACAAAAAGAGGCACAATCATATGTGGGAAAACCACAATGTCGCGCAGGGGGAGAACGGGATAAACATCACCGTGAGAAATTTCTAACATGTATCCTCACAAGCACACTGGCTTAAAAGCAGGTTCGGGGGATGAAACAATCACCCCCCAATAAAACAAAACAAATGATAGATATGAAACCTTCCTTTATCTTCAAGTCCCGACGAACGGCACCCATGAAGACAAATCAGGAATCTGTTCCGGTATCTTCCTTGCTGTCGCCATAGATGTGAAGCGGCTTGGCTTTACCCACAACAACCTCACTATTAATGACGATTTCCTCGACGCCCTTCAAACCAGGGAGCTCATACATCGTATCGAGAAGGATACTTTCCATGATCGAGCGCAGTCCGCGTGCTCCGGTTTTCCGATCGATTGCCTTCTTTGCAATCTCGAGCAAAGCCCCATCCGAGAAGCTAAGATTTACATTCTCCATTTCAAAGAGGCGCTTGTACTGCTTGACCAGCGCGTTCTTTGGCTGAGAGAGAATTTCGATCAGAGCATCAGCATCCAGATCTTCCAGAGTAGCAACAACAGGCAACCTTCCGACAAACTCGGGGATCAACCCGAACTTGAGCAGATCTTCCGGCTCGATTTCCCGCAGGATATCGCCCATACGACGCTCGTCAGGTCCCTGAACATCAGCACCAAATCCAATTGACGATCCCTTGCCGCGTGTCGAGATAATCTTGTCGAGACCTGCAAAGGCTCCACCACAGATAAAGAGAATGTTCGTGGTGTCGACCTGGAGAAACTCCTGTTGCGGATGCTTGCGCCCCCCCTGAGGAGGAACAGAGGCAACAGTCCCTTCCATAATCTTCAGAAGCGCCTGCTGGACACCTTCCCCCGAAACATCCCGGGTAATCGAAGGGTTATCAGACTTCCTGCTGATCTTGTCGACCTCGTCAATGTAAACAATACCCCTTTGGGCACGTTCAACATTATAATCCGCAGACTGCAGCAGCTTGAGAATAATGTTTTCAACATCTTCTCCAACATAACCTGCTTCTGTCAGGGTCGTTGCATCTGCCATGGTAAAGGGCACATCAAGAATACGGGCAAGCGTCTGGGCCAAAAGCGTTTTACCGCAACCCGTCGGACCAACCAGCATGATGTTTGACTTTGCCAGTTCCACATCGCCAGTTTTATTCCCGTGCGCCAGTCGCTTGTAGTGGTTATGCACCGCGACCGAGAGAACTTTTTTGGCGTGCGTCTGACCAATGACATAATCATTTAACACATCACAGATATCCTGAGGCGACGGCACGCCGTCACCTGATTTTACCAGTGATGATTTATGTTCTTCACGAATGATATCCATACAAAGTTCGACACACTCGTCACAAATAAAGACGGTGGGTCCCGCAATAAGCTTGCGAACTTCATGCTGGCTCTTGCCACAGAAGGAACAGTAGAGAGTATTTTTCGAGTCGTTACCGCTCGATTTTGACATTACGTTTGAGCCTCGAAATCAATTCCCAACAAGGGTATGTTGACAGACAGATCCGACCCACACAATGGTAAATTGTCCATAATCAAAGCAAATTTCGGATTAAAACCCTTCACATTCGCCTTCTTTCCCAAAGGATAACAAACCTTCGTTAATGAACTCTTCCCAAGAGGGAATTCACCATGCTGCGTATCGGATCCGCACTTATCAGGATGAAGAACCTTCACTCTCCACATCAGCCTTCCGGTGTGAAACCACCTCATCAATCAGACCGAATGCCAAAGCTTCTTCCGGAGACATGAAGTTATCACGCTCCATACCAGCCTCGATTTTCTCAATCGGCTGTCCTGTGTGTTTGGCGTACAGGTCATTCAGACGGGATCGCGTCTTGATGATTTCCTTGGCATGGATCTCAATATCTGTTGCCTGCCCCTGGAAGCCGCCAGATGGCTGATGGATCATCACTTTGGCGTTTGGCAGGGCAAAACGTTTGCCCTTGGCCCCGGCCATCAGCAGAAGAGAACCAGCAGAAGCGGCCTGACCGACACAAACGGTCGACACCTGCGGCTTGATGTACTGCATCGTGTCATACATGGCCAAGCCAGCCGTCACAACGCCACCGGGAGAGTTGATGTAGAAGGAAATATCTTTTTTGGGGTTCTCGGACTCCAGAAACAGCAACTGAGCGCAAATCAGACTCGCTACCTGATCATGAACCTGACCAGTCAGAAAAATAATACGCTCTTTTAGAAGCCGGGAGTAAATATCGTAAGAACGTTCCCCTCTGCTCGTTTGCTCAACGACCATGGGGACAAGTGTATTCATAAATATATCGCGGGGATCACTCATGGCTTCCTCTTAGAAATACGCGTGTCTTGGACAACTTAACTCTATGTCTCAGAAAGTAATATGGGTTGCGCGATAGATTCGCACAACCCATACAAACACGTTAGCTTTCAAAAGCAGAATTCTTATGCTTCCGCGTCAGCCTTGGCTTTCTTCGCAGCAGGCTTTTTAGCCGGAGCTTTTTTTGCCGCTGCTTTCTTTGCAGGTTTTTCTTCTGAAGTCGAAACACCTTCAGCTTCAAAGGCCTTGCGCAGCTCGTCAGGAGACATTGATTTCTCGGTTACCTTGGCGAGATCTACAATGTAATTGACAACCTTGTCTTCAAAGACAGGAGCACGCAGATTGGCAATTGCCTGTGGGTTCTTCTGATAGAATTCAAAGACAGCCTGCTCTTGACCAGGATAGTTACGGGCTTCCTGCAGCAGTGCAGAGTTCAGCTCATCCTGCGTCACTTCAATCTGGTTCTTTGTGCCAACTTCGGACAACAACAGACCAAGGCGCACACGACGAACGGCAATCGCCTGATATTCTGCCTTCAACTCGTCATCTGATTTGGCAGCATCTTCTTCATCAAGCTTGCCCTGATCCTTGTCGGATTCAATCTGGCGCCAGATGCCTTCAAATTCAGACTCAACCATTGATTCAGGAACGCCAAAATCATGGCTTTCAGCAAGCTTGTCGAGCAAATCACGCTTCAGACGGGAATGTGCTACGCGGTCATATTCACCTTTAATCTGCTCGGCAACACGGGCTTTGAGCTTCTCAAGGTTTTCTTCGCCAAGCTTTTCGGCAAGGGCATCATCGATTTCAGCAGCAGCTGTTTCTTCGATATCCTTGACCTTCACTTCGAAAATCGCGTCTTTACCAGACAGTTTTTCGTTACCATAACCCTCTGGGAAGGTCACATTAACAGTCACGTCATCATCGACGTTCGCACCGACAACCTGGTCTTCAAAACCGGGAATGAACTGGCCGGAACCAAGCTCAAGCTTGAAATCATCCCCAGCCATGCCAGGAAGTGCTTCACCACCGACAGTTCCCTTGAAATCAATGGTAACAATGTCGCCTTCGCGCGCCTTGCGTTTGCGCTTAAGGGCCACGGTAGTCTTGTGGTTTGCTGCGATCCGCTCCAGCGCCTCATCAACTTCAGACGCAGGAACCTCAACAGAGATTTTTTCCAACTTCAGTGTCGAGAAATCCATTGGCTCAACATCAGGAATGATCTCGAAAGCGATTGTGTACTCAAGATCTTTTCCTTCATCGAAGGAAGTCACTTCGATTTTTGGCTGCATTGCTGGACGCAGGCTGCGCTCGGAAATAATATTCTGGGAAGTTTCATTCACCAGTGCTTCAAGCACTTCACCCATTACGGATTTCCCGTAACGCTGTTTGAGCATTGTCATGGGTACTTTACCTGGACGGAACCCAGGGAGCTTAACTTGTGAGCTCAACTCAACCAGACGGCTATCGATTTTTGCGTCGATGTCCGTGGCGGGTACGACCACCGTGAATTCGCGTTTCAGATTGTCCGCGTTAGTCTCAGTTACCTGCATTTGCCGGCGACGCCTTTCATAATATTCATGGCAATAACCTGAAAGGCGCAAAAGCAAGCTGCCCGGGCAGCGCTGGCCTTCCAGGGTCTTAACAATAATTTTCGAATGGTGCGGGAGAGAGGACTTGAACCTCCACGCCTCTCGGCGCCAGAACCTAAATCTGGTGCGTCTACCAATTCCGCCACACCCGCGCTCTTTTCGATTTTGGGGGTTTAATACATCCCCGCAGACTGCGCAACCAAGACTTTTCAGTTTTCAGACATTTTTTTCTGATTACTGGCCTCAAGAAAAGAAATTCAATTCGATATCTATATTTATCAGTATGTTAACAGGAATATCAAATGTAGCCGTCAGTTCTGACCAAAGACTTCCTGCAACAGCTCCGTTGTTCTGGCCGCCGGATTCTGGCGAATCTGCTCTTCCTCTTTTGCCAGGTAATAAAACAACCCTTCAAGAGCCTTTCCCACTGTATAGTCAGTCAAATCATCGGTAATGTCCGGTACAAAAGGAATAGTTTTATAATCCGAAATCATTGCGTTGTAAGTCTTTAGGGCCCCTACGTCGACCAGACTTTCACTGACAACCGGCTTGAATTTCTCAGTAAGTAACGGTGTCATTTTTTGCTGAAAATACCGGGTTGCTGCATCCTTTTCCCCTTCGTAAATGCGCTGAACATCTTCCATCGTCATTGCTGAAATCGCTTCAACAAAAAGAGACTGAGCCTCAAGGGCTGCCTTTTCCGCCCCCTGATTGAGCTTGGCTTCAAGTTCATCAGCCATTGCGCCTTGCCCAATAGCCTGCAAAGCCGTTTTGACGGTCTGAAGATTTTGAGGAAGAGGAATGTGAATAGCAGGGTCTGCAGTATAACCACCGACCTGACTGATCTGGTCGACAACTTTCCCGGAACCGATACGCAATGCTTCTTTGAGACCAGATGATACTTTTTCAGAGGAAAGTTTTGCCCCACTCTGTTCTGCCCCTGTATCCCCAGTGAAAAGCTTAAGCCCCTGATCAAGAAGATTTCCCTGCGCCAGGGCGATCTGAAATGTCAGTAAAGAGAAAAACGGAAAAAGTATAAATCCACGCAGCATGAACCCCTCCTGATAGTCAACATGAGAGGATCAGACACCCCTCTTTGTTCAGGAGGGATAGCGACTTTCCACAACAAGCGAAAGGTATCTGTTAAAAACAGAGGTTTCCCGGGTATGGGGTGGCTTTCTCGCACCGATTCAAGCAAGAGAGGATAGGATTGAAGGCTGACTTAAACGGCCTGGCGATAGCGCTCGGAGAAACTTGATATTCCAAGTGTCCGGTAATCCTCAAAGCCGGTCAGATGGTCCCCGTCCACAGAAATGGAGAAATGCACATGGGGTATACCAAAGGTATCCACTTGAACCTTCAAGACCTTTGCCGTCTCGATGACCCGATGAGGACCAATATAACGGTAACTTCCACCGACTTTTACCTCGTCAGAATTACGCCTTACCTTACGGATGCTATCTATAAATGACATGACTTTACCTGTAGCAACAAACACACTTCATCAAAACGTTGCACCAAGAATGACAGAAAGCAATTAATTAAAAGTAAATAGAAAGATCAAATACTTGGGAATTTTTCTATTAATACAAACCACAACTAACACGAGACAATAAGAAGTATTATTTATTAAAAAATCCGGCAGATACTTCTTTTATGGCAAAAACCAGATCTTCTGCGAGCATCCCCCTGCCGGCAAATTTGGCGGCCTCACCATGAAACCAGACAGCGGCAGCAGCAGCCTCGAATGCAGGCACCCCCTGGGCCAGTAATCCGCAAACCATTCCCGCCAGAACATCACCGGTTCCCCCTTTTGCCAGCCAGAAGGGGGCATTAGTGTTGATCACCAGACGTCCGTCTGGTGCCGCAATCAGACTGTCCGCCCCCTTGAGCACAACAATACAGCCTGCTCGCCGGGCTGCAGTTCGAATGTTTTCGATTCTACTCTGCTTCAGATCCGGGAAAAGCTTTCTGAACTCACCATCATGTGGAGTAAGAACTGTTTTACTGTGGCAAAGCGCAAATAATTCGTCAGGATCTTCTGAAAAAATGCTCAAGGCATCAGCGTCCAGCACGACAGCCCGATCCGGATCGGCAGCAGAAGAACGCACTTCGGCAATAACCTCTCCTGAACTTCCGGCCCCTGGCCCGACAAGAACCGCATTTTTCCGCTTATCCATCAAAAGCGTTTCCAGCGCGCCACTTTGCTCCCTCCCCTCAACAATCAGACTTGGAGAGGTCAGGGCATAAATCTGCCTGTCTGCCAAAGGACAGGAGACCGTGACAAGCCCGGCTCCCACACGGAGCGCTGCCAAAGCAGCAAGGCGTGCTGCACCGGACATCTCACCCCCATAGATTACCGCATGCCCGAAATGATATTTATGCTTATCAAAACTGACGTCCGGCAATACCCGCTGCCATAGAGCTGGAGAGTTCTCGGCCACTTTCGGCTCCAGGGTATCAAGGCAGCTTTTATCTATCCCGATATCAGCCAGGATCATCTCACCACAATGTGCTCTTGCTGGAAAAAGCAGATGTCCGGTTTTTTTTCTGAAGAATGTCACCGTCCTGGAGGCCACAAATGCACCCGCACCAATCACTTGCCCTGTATCTCCGCTAATGCCGCTTGGCATATCAACCGAGACGACTTCTTTGCCAACCGACCAGGCAGCAAAATCACGGAATCGTTTTTCCAAAGGTCGCGACAACCCTGCACCGAACAAGGCATCAACAACCAACGCACTTTCATTAAAATCCTGCTGGCTCAGAGAATAAAGAATGCTCCCAGACCAACGCTCAGCCATAAAAGATGCATCGCCGCTCAACTTCTCCTGCTCAATCGACAGAAATAGCTTCACCTCCCGGCCACTTTCTTTAAGAAGCCTGGCTGCGACAAAACCGTCTCCACCGTTATTGCCAGGACCACATAATACAAGAACCTGCCCCTCGCAGCGGCAGGACTGCACAACCTCTGCCACTGCTGCCCCGGCCCGTTCCATCAGCGTCCTTCCAGAAACTCCGCCCTGAATCGCAAAACGATCCGCAAGATACATTTCCTCCACAGAAAGAAGCGGTGTTTTGTTCCAGCTCATTTTCAAGGTTCCTGATTACGGTAGGAGAACTATATTAC
Source organism: Kiloniella laminariae (assembly GCF_027214005.1). Taxonomy (GTDB): domain Bacteria; phylum Pseudomonadota; class Alphaproteobacteria; order Kiloniellales; family Kiloniellaceae; genus Kiloniella; species Kiloniella laminariae_A. The sequence goes on along the minus strand of NZ_JAPWGY010000005.1, from coordinate 106,692 downwards.
GGTCGGGAAACTATAATGCGTGTATCATGCGCCACGGAATACAAGCCCTGGATCTCTATCATATTCTATCGACGGGGATTTGGCTTTGGTTTTGCTGCAACATCACGATCGTTCCCCCCGTATCGGCGAGGATTGCGCAAAGGAATAGGCGCCATCTCGTCCAGAGAGGCAATCTCCTGCTCCCCGGCCATCTTCTCCGTAATCGTCATGGCAGGCTGATCCGATGCGGTAGAGTGGCCAGGGCTTACAGCAGGACTGCCTGACAATACCTTAGCGGCTGCATCATCCAAAGCGGTATCAGCCCCAGCCACTGAAACAGTTGTTTCAGATTCTCGCTGCAAGACAGTAAGCTTTTCGCCGCCATCCTGTAGAGCAGGCAGATTTTTTTCTTTGGGTTTTATCTTGTCTACCAGCGCCAGACGGTCAAGCATCTGCTTTGCCCTGGAATCCCCGGATTCAAGAGCAAGCTGATACCATTTCTCCGCCTGTTTCTGATCAGGAGGAACAGTTATTCCCAGTCTGTACACCTCACCGAGGGCAAACTGGGCGCCAGATTCATTGCCGTTCGCAGACTGGTGGAACCAGAATACTGCCTGGGTTAAATTCCGCGGAACTCCCTCGCCCCGTAAATAGGCCAACCCCAGATTATATTGCGCCATGGCATGATCAGCCTGCGCAGCTTTTTGCCAGTATTCAACCGCCTTTTCTTGACTTGGAGCAAGCCCCTTCCCCTGGGCATAAAGCCGCCCCAGATTATTCAAGGCAGCCACAACATTCTGATCCGCTGCCTTTTGATACCAGTGGATCGCTTCCTGATAGTGCGGCGTCACATCCGCTCCCTCAGTTTCAAAAAGCTTCCCCAGGCTGTACTGCGCACGGGCATCTCCCGCCTCAGCCAAGGGCAGCCAATAGGCGGTCGCCGCAGACAAGTCACCACTTTCGTAAGCACCTACCCCCTTCAAATATTCATCAGACATGGCCGAAGAAAAGGTAAAGAGAATAATACCGCATGCTGATGCGATGCCTAAAAGGGCCTGTTTCATTGCTTCATACTCTGATAAAACGAACTGCTTCATCAGAGTTTATATGCAGAAACAATATGGCTCAACCAAGGCCTTATTTAATCTACAGCCGGTTTTAATCTACAATCGGCTTATTTAATCTGTGCCGGAATATCCTTGTCAGGATATAGCGCAAGGCAAGTGTACTGCAGAAGCTTCTCTCGATCGCCGGAAGACATGATCACACGCACGCCGATCTGATCCCCTCTGTGCCACATAACCTCTCCCTTGAATTCTCCAGCGATCGAATGGGTCAGGGTTACCTGCTCACCAACTTCGGCAAATTCATCATTACTCTTGAGGCAGAACCCGCCAAAAGAAAGGTCAGCGATCGTCGTAATGACCACCTTCCCTTCCCGGTCGACCACTTTCAAAGAGATGGGATCAGAAGCAGGAAACCGGGGAGCCATTCGACGTTCTTCGGCTGAAAGCCCGTTGTTTTCCATTACCCTTAGCCTTTTCAAAACGATATTGATCCCCAGCAGGATAAATCGAAACTGACTAAATAGTCGTTAACCAGAACCGTCAGGCAATCTGCCAATTCTGACGACCACCATAAAACCCCGCAATAAAACAGGGAAACGGGATATCTGATACAAAAAAACGCGGCGCCTGAGGCTGCCGCGTTTTTTAGAAATCATGGGGTGGCTGAGGGGACTTGAACCCCCGACCCCCGGTACCACAAACCGGTGCTCTAACCAACTGAGCTACAGCCACCATAAGATCATTGCTCACCGAAACAAGTTCGGCTGATGAGCGCGTTTTATACACAACAGACAAAGGCGTCAAGCACAACTGCGCTCCAGTTTTAAAATTCTTGATTACTGGCTTTTTCCAATAGAGATCAGCCAGAAAGAATCGAAAACCCAGGCCCGCTTGATGATGAACCACAAAACCCTTCAAGACCCAAAACATAACGTCAATGAGCTGCTATTCGAATCCTGACCTGTCTTTAACAGAACGACCCAACCTTGATCAGCTGATGACGATCGAGCCAACCCGTGTCTTCTGCACAAAAATAATCATACCGCCTATTTATTCTACATATTATGTCTATTTTTTAAGCACCCGGCGCGTAACAGGCTTATAAAGCTGATAATTTCCGGAAAAGAAAAGTTGGCATACATCCTGCAGTACTATGTACAAAATAGAAATGGACGAAAGAGCCACCCCCTCTTGCTGCTGGAGCATTCGGACAGATGAAAAAGATCGAAGCGATCATTAAACCCTTTAAACTCGATGAAGTGAAGGAAGCTCTTCATGAAGTCGGAATCAAAGGGATCACCGTAACCGAAGCCAAAGGTTTTGGACGACAGAAAGGCCACACAGAACTCTATCGCGGTGCCGAATATGTTGTCGACTTTCTTCCAAAGGTCAAAGTTGAAATCGTTATCGAAGACGAACTTGCAGAACGTGCCACAGAAGCCATCCAACAGGCTGCACAGACAGGTCGTATCGGTGACGGCAAGATTTTCGTCAGCACAATTGACGAAGCCATCCGTATCCGGACAGGGGAACGCGGCAGAGATGCCATCTGATCCTGCCTCCTGAATCATCAAAAAAATACCTATCAAAACAAAGGAAAGAGTTTATGTCTGACGTGCAGAGCGTCCTTGACATGATCAAGGAAAACGAAGTCGAGTTTGTTGATTACCGGTTTACTGACCCACGCGGTAAATGGCACCACATGACCATGTGTGCATCCGCTGTTGGCGAAGATGAACTGGATGAAGGGATCCTGTTCGACGGTTCCTCCATCGAAGGCTGGAGAGCGATCAACGAATCAGACATGATCATCAAGCCTGACCTTACCTCCGCCGTGATGGATCCTTTCTCTGCACAGGCACAGATCATTCTTACCTGTACTGTGTACGAGCCCGATTCAGGCCAGCTTTACAACCGTGATCCTCGCGCAACTGCTGTTCGTGCAGAAGCCTATCTGCAGTCAACCGGCATTGGTGATACTGTATATTTTGGCCCGGAAGCCGAATTCTTTGTTTTCGATAACGTTCAGTTCGACACCAACAGCCATCACAGTTTCTTCAAGCTGGATGACGAAGAGTCACCACACATGAACCGTGCAGAGCAGGATGGTGGCAATTGTGGTCACCGCCCGCGCGTCAAAGGCGGCTATGTTCCAGTAGGCCCTGTAGATACAGGGATCGACTTGCGTGCAGAAATGGTTACTGTCCTGAAAGCCATGGGCGTTACTGCTGAAAAACACCACCACGAAGTTGCTCCTTCTCAGCACGAACTTGGTGTGAAGTTCAATACGCTTGTGCGCGCCGCTGACGAAATGCAGATCTACAAATATGTGGTTCACAACGTTGCCCACGCCTATGGCAAGACCGCAACCTTTATGCCAAAGCCGATCTCCGGCGATAACGGCTCAGGCATGCACTGTCACCAATCGATCTGGAAAGACGGCAAGGCAATGTTTGCTGGCGAAGGCTATGCCGGTCTTTCTGAAACCTGCCTCTATTACATTGGCGGCGTTATCAAACATGCCAAGGCCCTGAACGCCTTCACCAACCCTTCAACAAACAGCTACAAGCGTCTGGTTCCCGGGTTTGAAGCTCCTGTTCTGCTGGCCTATTCAGCAAGAAACCGGTCTGCTTCCTGTCGTATTCCACACGGTTCGAACCCAAAAACCAAACGTGTTGAAGTGCGTTTCCCTGATCCCGTAGCCAACCCGTATCTGGCCTTCTCTTCCCTGCTGATGGCTGGCCTGGACGGTATCCGCAACAAGATCCACCCGGGCGAAGCCATGGACAAAGATCTCTATGATCTCCCGGCAGAAGAACTCAAGGACATTCCAACTGTTTGCGGTTCTCTGCGCGAAGCTCTCGAAGCTCTCGAAGCTGATCACGAGTTCCTTTTGGCCGGCGATGTCTTCTCCAAAGACCAGATTGATGCCTACATCAACCTGAAATGGCACGAAGTACAGCGCTTTGAAATGGCGCCACACCCGATCGAATTCGATATGTATTACAGCGCTTAAGACTGTTTGACTGATTACTTTCGGTTTCTGTAACACCCCTGCAAGGCACAGAAACCAGAGTATCAAGAAACTATAAAGCCCCCCGAAGCGTTCGGGGGGCTTTTTTCTGTTGTCGAGCACTCCCCTTGTACAGGCGACTTCTGCCAACCACAAAACAAGGGGTTGGCCCTATCAAGGCCAACCCCTTTTTATTCAGGCAGACAAGGGAGCCAGGCTTCCTTGAGAAGTAATTAGCCATACGGTCCTTTGAGCCCGAGCTTTTCAACCAGCGTGATGTAGCGGTTGCTGCTCAGGGTTAGCTGGGCACCATAGCGCTCGACCAGATCCTGACGACGATCAGCATCCTTGGTTACAGACAAGGCACCCCAGATTGCAACCATGTCTTCGGTCAGCTTGCGAAGTTCTGCGGCGGCCTCATCATCAGCGGCAACAGCAACAAGAGCATTTGGCGTAACTTTACCAACCCCGTTCACCGTTGTTGCCCCGGCATCACTATAGCCTGCTGGCAGATCACCCTTGAGGTTCATTACAGACTTGAACTGGATCACATCAAAAATCTGATCAACAGCCTGTTTTGCTCCCTGGACACGGGACATGTGTTCAGTATCCGCTGCGGCATGCGGCAGGAGCTCAAGCTTGTCCCCATGGCGTTCAACCAGATCAAGATATGGAACCATTGGCCCGCTCAGGCTACCATTTTCTGCATTTTTGAACAGATCTGCATCAATCGCAGCGTAACGAACCTTGCCGGAAGTCAGGGCCGCATCAAGTGCAGGTACATTAATCACTTCACCGCGGTCATAGTTCACGATGACAGCCCCGTCATTGAGCATCGAGAGAACAGATTCTCCGACCAGACTGTCATTGGCAAATTTGCCAGTTGCAGCATTTAAAGCGCCAAGCCCTGTATGCGGGCTGAGAACATCCGCTCCCTTGGCGGCTTCTTCTGCAGTTTCCGCATAGATAAAGCCTTCTGATTCAATCCAGGCTTTGTGGTGTGGACGGGCATGAATTGCCACTTCCATACCAAAAGCCTTGCCCAGATGCGCAAGCTCACGCCCGATATTACCATAGCCAATCACAGCCAGACGCTTGCCTTCAAGCTTCTCTGTCGGGAACTTGCAAAGATCCTTACCGGTATCGAAATCACCCGCAATAACCAGCTTGTGCATTTCGTTCACAGGCAGATCAGGCATCACTTTCAACAGGGCCTTCATCGCCATCTGGGCTGTCGCCCGACTGTTAAAGCTCGGTGTGTTCATCAAAGGTGCCTCACCGCCGACACCGTTACCACCGCCCCAGGAATCAGATCCCATATTGCCTGTACCTGCGCCGATACGCACACCACCATGCTTGAAAACAGACGCTTTTGGCAGGAAAGTCGCTGCAACGATCGTTGCATCATACTGCCCCTTGTCAGTCTGTGGCAGCAGTTCTTCTTCCCTGCTCAGGTCTGGCTGATAAGAGAAGTGAATTTTGCCAGATTCAAGCTTGGCATCAGGGGCAATAGGTCCCTCATGAAACACACCGCCTTTGGCTTCGATATACCGACGCACTTCAGAGTGATCCGGCTTGCCTTGAGCATCGAATTTCAATCCGACCAGATCCGCAACGAGCACTTTATAGGCCTTGTCCGGATCATCCTGACGCACTTTGACATTGGCACTGGTTGCGGCAGCGGCTTCGAAAGTCACGCCCTGCTCGGCAAGAATCTCTTCCAGAACAACGATCTTGGCCCGGTGATAGGCATACTCAAGGTTCTCGAGCAGCGCCACAACATCAGCCGCAGGGCGAATTCCGCCAATCCAGGCACGATAATCACCCGGTGTTCCCGGAAAAGCATTCACATAGCGCGCAACATCAAGACCTTTTTCATGCTCACCATTAGGGTGTGTCAGGCCTTCATATCCAAGTATCTGCTTGGAACGGGCAATGATTCGGGCGTGCAGCTCCGGATCAGCCGTATTGCCTTCAGTGACCTTGAGCAATGTAACCGCAGCCCCGCGGTTATCCGGATCAGCGACACCGAGCTCCAATGTTGGATTGTTATCAATCCACTCATTGATCTTTTTCCGGTTTTCAATAGAGCGTTTGTTCATTTCCCGGACAGAACCAATTGATTTTTCGGCCCGGAGCAGCCCGAATGTTGTCTCGGCAAAAGCAAGCGTGGAATAGGTATTGATAATACCTCCCAACATCTTGTGCTCGGCCGGATCATATACGGGTCCGAGAGCAAAGGTTTTCTCACTGCTCAAAGGATGTCTGGCATCCTTGGGAACAGCGATCTTCAACTGACGTGGAATGGCCCAGGAAGGATCTTTCTGGTTCGCATCGATCAATGCCATTGCTTGCGGGGTATAGGATGCAATGAAATAGCCGGAAATCCCACCGATTGCCTTCTGGAACGGCATGAACATACAGCACTTGTCAAGAACAGCGGAAACAACCTCTTCAGCCCAGGGCATGGCGCCCAGCATGGAAGTACTGTCGATGATTGCATGATGTTCTGCCGGATTGCGATCAATCCATTCGAGCAGGTTTTTAATTTCGGATTCTTTGTAAGTCGTCGCCCCCGTGGTCTCATGACCAACACCGACAAAAATCTTGGTCCCCAGCGCCACCAGTTCGTCAGCTGTCGGAATAGAGCCCTCGCCATCGCTAAAGCTGATACGATTTACATCGCCTTTTGCTGCGAACTGCTGCAACTCGAGGATCTGGGATCCCCAGGACTGACGGAAAAACCCACCAGCTTTGGCTTCTTCGGATTCAGGACGAGGCGTATCAACATACAACCGCTGGCTCTCGTCATTGGCATTCATCAAATGCAGAATGGAAACCGTAAAACCGCTGTGGCCGCCCCCCAGGCCAATAGCCATCTTGTTTTTCTTCGGGAATTCGAAATAGCGATGAATTTCACGGGCCATGTCCAGCAACACCTTGTCGGCAGGGTATCCCCGGTGCATGCTGCGACCAATTTCCGAAGTGGTGAAACTGCCGATACGATTGCCGCGATCATCAACCTTGGCGTAGTTGCTTTCCAGCCAACTGTCGAACTGAAAACGCAGACGGCGACCATCTACCTCATCAGAGGTCATGTCTGTAATCGGCCCTACACCAAAGAACTGGTTCGATGTCCTTTTGGGTGCTCCGTTCGCTGTAATTACCATTGACGCTGCGCGTTGGGCCTTAAGGTCATCAATCGTAGGCATGGCTTTAGTTCCCCTGTATTTTCATTGGCTTTTGTGGTGTGGCCTGTAGGTATATAAGACCCCTTGTTCTGTTCCTAATCCAAGAAACAAAACACCTGATCCGCTATTGAAATCAATCGAGATCTAGGTTCTTTTTCGACAACATTTCAGCTGCAGAAAAACCTGGGTAATCCCGATGCCTCTATCCAGGCTGTTCAATGAATATATATACTTCCCAGTCGCACGCCGGATGTCGCTGAAAGCGCAGCCTAATGTGGCAAATACGACCAAGCCCTCTTAAAAATGGCGCAGTTCTGGGTGTTTCACCCATATTTTGGCCACAACCACGACAGAGCAACCGGGCTATTCAGATCAGCAATCTGCAAACAAATAATGCAAGACCAGACTTGATGTCGCTCTATTTTCAGCTTGTTAGCAGGCGACAGAAAGTCTTGATCTTCACCTTGAAATTTTATCAGGCAATCTTCTTGTTCCACAGAGGATCAAGACATTTTAACCCTGTGACAAGGTCTCGGTATCAAGACCGGCAGTAAAATAAAGTCGCACAAGATCAGGCAGGCTCCTCGCTTCAAGCTTTTCCATTATTCTGGCCCGGTGAACCTCAACTGTACGGGTACTGATGCTCAGTTCATAGGCAATGATCTTGTTCTGCAGTCCCTGAACCAGTTTTTTAAGCACCTCGGTTTCTCGCGGTGTCAGCTTTGCCAGAATTTCCTCGGCATTCTGACGCTGGTTAGCTTCTTTTTCATGGCTCAGGCTATCCTGTAAAGCCTCAGAGACCACAGAAATGATTTCCGTATCCGAGAAAGGTTTTTCAACAAAACCGAAAGCCCCCGCCTTCATTGTTTCGACGGCTTTGGGGATATCACCATGTCCGGAAATCATTACAACAGAAAGACTGCTGTTGGCCTCGCGAATTTTTTTGAGCACCTCGACCCCGTTCATCCCCGGCATACGGATATCCAGCAAGACACATCCCGATGTCGCCAAAAGATCTTCGGCAAGAAATTCCTCACCGGAAGAAAAGGTGCTGGTCGCGGCCCCTAATCCCGAAGATTGTAGAAGCATCTGCGTAGATTCACGTACAGCATCATCGTCATCAACAATGTATATATACATCTATCAACCTTTTACATTTCACATTGCCCTGTAAATCAAACAACCGGGTAACTCAAACAACCGGGTGGATCAAATAACCGGGCCATTCAGATGACGGGAAATACTCCCGACCTGCCAAAGGGCTTGATCATACAGGGCTTCCTGCAGCCAACGAAACCTGTGTACAAGAATGTGTTGCTTCTATTTACTCTGCTATACAACACATGAAAACGTTGCATGGTACTAAGCACATGACAAGGTAGATCAAAAGGTATTTCAGTTCAATCTCATGAGGAAGAACAACCCAGCTCTTGCGTTCCTAATGCGACATCTGACATTGAGCCGCTTTCTGGTTCTTATCGTCATGACGACGGTCTTTGTCCGCTTTTATGATCCCTGGCCATTGCAACTCTTGCGCCTGAATATCCTCGACAGCTATCAGCAAATCAGCCCCAGACAAACAACTTCTGATCAGATCGTTCTGGTACAGATCGATGAAAAAAGTCTGATGACCCTCGGGCAGTGGCCCTGGCCCAGAGATCTCCTGACAGAACTGATTGAGCAGATCATCAGGCAGAAACCGAAAGCTTTGGGGATAGACATCCTCTTTCCCGAAGCGGACAGAAGTTCACCGGAACAAATCGCCCTTTCAAATCAGCACCTGCCAGATAATTTGAAACAGCAACTGGCTCTCGTCCCTTCCAATGATCAGAAATTAGCAATCAGCATTACAGGGCATCCGGTTGTTCTCAGCCTGGCTGCAGGATTTGGTCCGGAAAGTAACATCCCCTCTCCCAACCTGAACAAAATGGTCATGATTGGCAAAGATGGTCGAAGAGTACTCCCGGCAGTCAGTAATCTCCTGCGCAATATCCCTCTTCTGGACGAAGCCGCTACGGGCCAGGGGATCTCCAACCTAGCTCCAGACCAGGATGGGCTGATCCGGAAAATTCCACTGCTCTATAACATCAATCACAGCCTGATCCCCTCATTTGAAACAGAAATACTTCGCGTTGCCTCCGGGACTGTATTCGGGGAAACCCTTATGACAGAATCCGAGGTTAAAAAAGTCAGGATTGGCCCCTACAACATTCCAACAGATCAACATGGCCATGCCTGGATCCATTTTACGCCAAACAGCAACATCCAACATGTTTCAGCCTGGCAGGTTCTCGCTGGAGAAACAGCGGACAACCTCTTTTCGGACAAGATTGTTCTGCTTGGCGTGACGGCAGTGGGCATTGCCGATTATACACTCTCTCCTACCGGCGAAAATCTGTCCGGCCTGTCTTTTCACGCTCAGGCTCTCGACAGCATTCTGACCAATTCCCTGCTCGTCAGCACGCCAGCCGTTATGGCAATTGAACTGGGATTGTTCCTTGTGATCGGTCTTTCATTGATTTTTATTGCCCTGCGTTACAGTGCACTGGAACTGACAGTCACCTTCGCCGTTCTTGGCTGGACGACGGTATTGCTTTCCTGGGGCGGATTTTATTTTCACGGCTTCCTCATTGACCCGACACTGCCCTTTTTACTTATCCTGGTAATGTTTCTCGTATCAGCCACGTCAGGGTTCATTACGGAACAGCGCCAACGGCACTTTGATGCTCTCGAAGCCGCCAAACGCGAACGCGAAAAGGAATCCCGTATTCGTCGGCTGCAAAATGAACTCATGCACACCATTGGTAAAAGTTCCGTCCAGAAACTCTCCTCCTCAATTGCGCATGAGATGAACCAGCCTATGGCAGCGATTTGCAATTACACAAACACTGCCAAAAGACTTCTTGAAAATGCTCAAGCTGATCCAGAAACACTAAAACCGGAATTGCTTAAAACAGTGCTCGAAAAAATTCTGGCTCAAGCCCACCGGGGCAACGACATTCTCAAGAGCATCAGAGAAGTCGCCGAAACCGGCAGCACGACAGTCAGGGCCGTTGATATCAACCAGATTATCCAGGAAGAGATTGAGCTCATTCGTGATGTCGGAAGCAGTGATCTGGTGACACTGTATTTCGAAAGAACCCCTGAACTTCCTGCAGCCAGCGCAAACGAAATCCAGTTGCACCAGGTCGTGATGAATCTGATCCGTAATGCCATGCAGGCCATTATGGAAAGTGGTCAACAGGGGAATATAACCGTTCGAACAAGTCTGACAGAAAACGACATGATCCTGGTTTCCATCAGAGACACAGGACCTGGCCTGAGCAAGGCTGAAATAAAGAACCTTTTCAAACCCTTCTATACCACCAAGATGCACGGGATGGGTCTGGGACTCTCGATTTGCCGCTCAATCATCGAGGCTCTTGGCGGGTCACTCTGGGTGGAAAAGAACAATGAAGTGGATCAGAAAGATAAAAGGGGAGCCGTCTTTCTCTTCACCCTCCCCCTCGATCAGGAAAAAAGCTGATCACTTTTCCCCACTGTATTTTGGCACGATGTGTTTTTATCTCAGAACCATTACGACCCGACGGTTCAAAGCCCGCTGGTCAAGCCCTTCGTCAGCCGCAAGCGGACTGTCTTCACCAAGAGATTTGATATCGATCAAAGAAGAAGGAATCCCATTATCAACCAGCTTCTGACGCAACGTATCTGCCCGCTTCAAGCCAAGCTCACGGTTATACTCAATTGAACCGGTTGAATCGGTATGCCCGATCAGACTTATATCCACCGTCTCACGCGTTTTGATGTTTTCCAGAACCCGGGTAAAGATCACATCAGAATCTCCGGTAAGTTCTGTGCTATCAAAGCCAAAAAAGAAAATGAAGTTCAGAGGTTTGGGAGGCTGCGCCGCTTCGGTTTCCGCAGTCAGCTTTGCCACGGTCTCCGCTTTGAGCTCTCGCGCCTTCTTTGGTGCTTTTTGACGGGGAACTTCGACCACAGAATTGGCCGCCACAAGTGTGGCTTCTCCCTGGGCATTGCTGACACTGGCTTGCCCGACAGTCCCGTCTTCTTCAGCCAAGAGGATAACATAGTTCCCACGAGGGGCCGAACAGGCTGCCAACAATAACAATGACAGGGGAAACAGGAACCTGATAAGGGGTTTATCTAACATCGTAAGCCTCTTCCTTGTCCGTTATTGCTCTGCGTTGATGAACAGTCTTGTCCCGCGGACAGTCACTGTTCCTGCTGGCGTGGTGATCCTCAACTCTTCCTCGGGTTTTTTGGTCAACTTGGCGATCAACCCGGAAATGTAGAGCAAGGTTCCTTCAAACAACTCAACAGCAAAAGCCAGTTGATTATTATCCGGATCGAACTCGAAATTTTCCAATCTCAGCTGACTGCTGCTACCAAGGGAAATCAGGGTATTGTCTCGGAAGGAAACCCCCAAAGAGGACTCTTTACTGGTTTTCAGTATATCTGCTTTGAACAGAGGATCTCCGAGGTTAAGAGGCCGTTCTTCACCTTGCTGTATTGCAATGCAGGTACCGTTGACCACCTTGACGTAAGCGATCGGGCTCTCTTCCGCGCGTACTGAAAAGCAAAACATGTTTGCCAAAATCAAAGCGAAAAGAAAAGAACAGGATATCTGTATTTTCCGGGAAGCTATCGCGGAAGATTTTACAGAGGATGTCACTGACAACACCCTGGATAACATACACGATAAGATCATAGTATCAGAACCTCGGGTTTTGAGTACAGTCGTCTACGATAGTCTAAAATATGTCAAATTTCTTCTTCTGATTGCACCATCAACAGGATCGCGACAACAAACTGGATTATAGTGATACCAAACAGGGAGAAGGCTTTACAACAGAAGAGATCGATTTTCTGTTCGGTTATATCAATTAGATCAATTGTTTATTTTTTTAACTACAACTCCAGTGATTACCTGTTGAAGAGATATTCTGTTCCAGTTCGATGGGAAGAATACAGATTTTCCTGCAAGGTTTACTGGTTGGTGTATTGGCTGGTTTACTGGCAAAAATCCGTCCTGCCTGATCCAGACGTCAGGAGAATAAGGGATTTTAGCAATGATTATCAGAATATTTCCAAATATATCGATTTGGCGTATACTCCTGCCTGCACTTTGCGGCAAAAAGTGTAAAAATTACCAAAATAGCAGCCGAAATATATGGGAAAAGTGGCTTTGGCTGGTCTCTGCTTCAGGGTCGACACCCCACAGATAACCCTGGGAGATAACCCTGGGCATGTTCAAAGAAACCGTTGCCTCAAGAAAAAACACCTATAACGCTACTCACTGAAATAATTTTAAAGACTTACGTGTAAATCAGTGTTATTGGCTTTAGAGTTAATATTTTATTAACCATACTTGCGCCGGGATCACCTGATGTATATCCCCCCTCTTTACACTAGGACGGGAACATTGATTACCCCAGAGCCCCCGCCGAACAGGGGACTGGCTTTCAAGGCTGCAAAAGAGACGGTACTGGAAATACAGGCCACAGACAAATCGTCGAACAGCACAAAAAAACTCCTGCCTCCACCTTCAGATGGGCGTGGCAGTCGGGTTGATATTCTGGTTTAAAAAACAGGGGGCGAGAAAGACTGCCTGGTTATTTATCCGATACGATTATCCCGCAAAAAATCGTCCGTACAACCACCTCTGCCTGAGAAGACTTATATGAAATCCCTCCAGCCTCCGTGAAGGTATCAGGAAAACCACCAGCCAGATTAGGGGGTGAACAAGGTGGGAATATAAGATCCAGATGTTAGATACAACAAAAGCGCGGTCTAAAAGAGCCGCGCCTTTGTTGTATGCCCGCTGTCTTGCAATCAAGACTCAGGCAGCTATAGCTTAAGCAGCAATACCCTCGCGCCAAGCTGTCGAGGACTTGCAGGTTTTGCAAATGCGCTCACCAGGCCATTCGCTCACGAATTTTTCCCGGCACTTCAGGCAGTTACGCTTCTTTTTTTCATACACCCGGTCAGAAACCGGCTTTGTATTGGACTGATCGCTCATTCATCCCTCCGTAGGATCCGGCAACTTACGCCTCTACGAATTGTCGTCAGGGTCATACAGACACAATTCTCATTCCTTCCGAAGAAGAAACAGCCTCCAGGCCCTATCAAGAGCCAACACAAACGATACACAACTCCGACAGAGCAGCGACGTGTAAAACCGAAGAGGATGTGACTAGAAATCCTTTTCGGTTACATATCCGGCTGCGTCAGTGATTGTAGCGATTCCGACAGTAGACCACAAAAACAGCATGCAGATCAATACGGAACGGAGACACACCAAAGGCGCTTTGTGCAATGCACAACTATTAAATAAGGGATGTTGGAAAAAAAATCAACTGCAGTCCTGTTATATCTGCCATGTCTTTTTCAATCCGGGCACAGGATTTTATTCCAGAACAACAATTTTCTCAATGCCACCAAGGCCATGGACCTTGTCATGCGCACGAACAATTACCTGCGTGACCCCTTGGGGTAAAACCACGCCAGACAGAGAGCGGGTAAAGGGTTGCTCGTTCTCATGAGGATGGTGTAGCACACGTGTGCCAAGAACCAAGCCCTCTGGTGAAACTATTTCCCATTTGTCTGCATAGTGGTCCCAGCCTGTGTCATCATGTCGCACAGAAACATTGAATCGCCAGCTGCCTCCCTTCTCTTTTACAGCTTCAACAGACAGCACATCCGCTTCTCCTGCCATAGCGGTTATGGGAAGTACCGGGGCAAAGATAAAAGAAGACAACAGAGAAGCAGTAAAAACAATCAGGTTCCGGCGGTTCAATCTACTCTCCTTTTTCCCCTCAGTCCGCTGGCTTATCCAGCTCTGATGACCTGACAACACTACCTGCCTGATGCCAGAGGTCAAACCGGGATCATCTTGTAATAATCATGCCTTTGCGCAAACCGCTCAAAAAAACGGAGGAAGACAGGTAGCAAAGACCAGCGGCCCCACCTCAAACTGCCGGGATCTGTCCTGGATTGGGCTCCAAAATACAACTAGAATATAACCAGAATATAAGGGGGGGATAGAGAGGGGTACAGAAACAGGAATCGGGGCCAAAATGTAGGCGGGCACCTGGTCAGGAATCTGGCTCTCCCCTCCCGGATAGCGACCTGGTTATCGATGCCACCCTTCTGGCAGAATAAATGATCTATCCCCCACAAGAGCATCTTGCCTTCCTTTTCTCGCCACCACATAATGCGCCCTATGTCAGACCTATTTCAATCCGCCCCACAGACCGATTCCCCCGTTGAATACTCAGCCAAGGATATCGAGGTCCTCGAAGGACTAGAGCCCGTTCGCCATCGCCCCGGTATGTATATCGGCGGCAACGATGAACGCGCCATGCATCACCTTGCCGCCGAGGTGCTCGACAACTCCATGGATGAAGCGGTTGCCGGGCATGCGACCCGAATCGATATCGACCTTGCCGCGGATAACGTCATCACCATCCGCGACAACGGCCGCGGTATTCCGGTTGATCCGCACCCGAAGTACAAAGACAAATCCGCGCTCGAAGTCATCCTGACCACGCTGCATTCCGGGGCCAAGTTCACCCAGAACGCCTACGCGACATCGGGGGGACTGCACGGCGTCGGGATTTCAGTGGTCAATGCCCTGTCCGATGCCATGTCGGTGGAGGTTGCCCGTGACCGCAAGGTCTTCAAACAGGACTACAGCCGCGGTCATCCCGTGACCAAGCTGGAGCTGATCGGCAATACCAACAACCGTCGCGGCACCAGCATCACCTTCCATCCGGATGAAGAGATCTTCGAGGAAGGCAGTCATTTCCGCCCGGCCCGCCTGTATAAAATGGCACGATCCAAGGCCTATCTCTATCGCGGTGTCCAGATCCGCTGGACCTGTGACCCGGCACTGGTCGAGGGCACAAAGACACCCTCGAACGAAACCATACACTTTCCCAACGGCCTGAAGGACTTCATCACGGGTGAGCTGGGCAGCCGTACGGCGATCACCGCCGACAGCTTTGCCGGCGAAGCCAGCTTTCCCGATAACGAAGGCCGGGTCGAATGGGCGATCTGCTGGCCGCGCGACGAAGACGGCTTTGTCAATTCCTACTGCAACACCATCCCGACCCACGACGGCGGCAGCCACGAAAGCGGCATGCGCAGCGGGTTGTTACGCGGCCTCAAGTCTTATGGCGAACTGACCGGAAACAAGAAAGCGGCCCAGATCACCGCCGATGACCTGATCAATGGCGCGATTGCCGTGCTCTCGACCTTTATCCGCGACCCGCAGTTCCAGGGACAGACCAAGGACCGTCTTGCCACCCCGCTGGCGGCAAAGCTGGTCGAGGCCTCGATCAAGGATCACTTTGATCTCTGGCTCTCCAGCAACCCGGAAAGCTCGCGCGTCCTGCTGGAGCGGATTATCGAACGCTCCGAAGAACGCCTGCGCCGACGCATGGACAAGGAAACCAGCCGCAAGACCGCGACGCGCAAGGTTCGCCTGCCCGGCAAGCTGGCCGATTGCAGCAGTGGCAAGTCAACTGACACCGAAATCTTTCTGGTCGAGGGTGATTCCGCGGGTGGCTCAGCCAAACAGGCCCGCGATCGGAAAACCCAGGCAATTCTGCCCCTGCGCGGCAAGATCCTCAACGTGGCCTCAGCCACGGCGGACAAGATCAAGGCCAACCAGGAAATCGCCGACATCATCCAGGCGCTGGGCTGTGGCACCAAAGGCCAGTTTGACAAGGACAAGCTGCGCTATGAGCGCGTTATCATCATGACCGATGCGGATGTCGACGGCGCGCATATTGCCTCGCTGCTGATGACCTTCTTCTATCAGGAAATGCCCGGCCTGATTGAAAGCGGCCATCTCTATCTGGCCATGCCACCGCTCTATCGCCTGACCCAGGGCAGCAAAACCGTCTATGCCATGGACGATCAGGACCGCGAGCGGCTGGAAAAAACCCATTTCGCCGGACGGGGCAAGATCGATGTCAGCCGTTTTAAAGGTCTGGGCGAGATGCCACCGCGCCAGCTCAAGGAAACCACCATGGACCCGGCCAAGCGCACCCTGCTGCGTGTGACCATCCATCACAAGGATGACTTTGACCCGGCAGAAAGCCAGCGCGACGCCGCCGACCGGGTCAACTGTCTGATGGGCAAAAAGCCGGAACTGCGTTTCAACTTTATTCAGGAAAACGCCAGGTTCGTCTCCAACATCGATATCTAGACGCCCCTGATTTCAAACCGAAAACGGACCAGAGATATCCTTCTCTGGTCCGTTTTTTTGTATCGGCTCTGAGGCCTTCCTACGCAGCAAAGCTGTCCAGATGATCCTGCGTCAGCTTGACCAGCCGGGTCTTTTCCGCCGGGGAAATAAAACTGGCCTCAACCGCGTTCAGGGTAAACTGGGCGATCTCGACATGGCTCATCGGGTGAGCCTTGGCGACGGCCAGGAAATTGGCGTTCATATAACCGCCGAAATAGGCCGGGTCGTCGGAATTGATTGTGACACAGAGCCCCTGGCGCAACAGCTCGACAATGTTGTGATCTTCCATCCGCGCGAACACCTTGAGCCGGGTATTGGACAGCGGACAGACCGTCAGCGGCGTGCGATCGGCAATCAGCTTTTGCACCAGATCGGCATCATCAACACAGCGCACCCCGTGATCAATCCGAGTCACCCCCAACAGCTCAAGCGCACCGTGGATGTTACTGGCGGGGCCTTCCTCGCCGGCATGGGCCACGGTCAGGAAGCCCAGCTCAAGCGCCCGGGCAAAAACCCGCTGGAATTTTTCCGGCGGATGGCCAACTTCGGATGAATCCAGCCCGACGCCGATAATCTTGTCCCGGTGCGGCAGCGCCTGCTCCAGCGTCTCCAGCGCGGCGGCCTCATCCAGATGGCGCAGGAAACACAGGATCAGCTGACTGGTAATGCCCAGCTCTGCCCGCCCCTGTTCCAGCGCGCGGTGGATCCCGCCGATAACAGTGTCAAAGGCAATGCCCCGGTCGGTGTGAGTCTGAGGATCAAAAAACACCTCGACATGCAGCACGTTATCGGCCTGACAACGCAGCAGATAGGCCCAGGTCAGATCATAGAAATCCTGCTCCTGGATCAGCACATTGGCGCCTTGATAATAGATGTCGAGGAAAGACTGCAGATTGTGAAAATCATAGGCCGCGCGCACTTCATCGGGCGAGGAAAAGGGGATCTCGACCCCGTTGCGCTTTGCCAGCGCGAACATCAGTTCCGGCTCCAGCGAGCCTTCAAGATGCAGATGCAGCTCGACCTTGGGCAGCTTTTCAATAAACTCTTTTGTGGGAATATCTGTCATGGACTTGCTCTTAACTTGTGTTGATCGAAATCAAGAGCTTTTCAGTCTGCGCGACCCGAATAAAACCATTATCTTAACAACATTCAGGCATACAAAGAGAAAAGCACTTAACGGGCTTTGCTCTTCGTAATCAGAATTTATCGGATCCTGGTAGAAACCCCCGAACCATATTATCGGGGTTATACGAAGTGAAGAAACCGATCCGGCACGCACCGGACTGACCTCAGTCCCCTGTTATATCCCTTTGTCGGACAAAGTTCAAGCAACCCGAAGCCTCCCCCTTCTGCCTGAACTCCAACCACCCCGAACCAGTCCTGAATCAGCCCTCTCTTCAGCGATCGATATGGGTTGCGATGATCACATGGGTCTGGACCCGCCTGACCAGGTCATGGGCGCTGAATTTCTCGGTCACCTCCTGCAGGCGTACGATCGTTGGCACCTGCACGATCAGCGTGGCGTCCAGCTCCCCCGTGGTTGACCAGAACTTCCGGATCTCCGGCATATGGCCAAAGGCCGCCTTGATCTTGCTGCAAAAGGCCCCCGTCAGGGTCAGCATGACCACGGCCTTGATTGTGCTTTGGGGTTCAACGGCTCCGGTACGGATGGTGTAGCCCTCAATCACCCCATCCCGTTCCAGCCGGGCGATTCGCTGGCGAACCGCTGTTGGCGACAGGCTGATGTTTCGGGCCAGTTCACTGATCGCGGTGCGGGAATCAGCTTCCAGTATCGACAGTATTTTTTGATCGCGATCATCAAGCTGATTTTTGGCCATTATGCGGAATCGAACCTTGCCCTGGTGGATATGACATCTTTGCGCAAAACAATGGCGCGATCGCCATATTGAGGAAAGACCTTATTTTCCGGATCATAGTCACCAGTTAACAACCAGGGAAACCCCGCTATGACAGATACAACAGACACGCCCCCGCCAGTCCTCCTGCTTATCGATTGGCAAAAGGGCTTCAGGGACTGGGACTACTGGGGTGGAAACCGCAACAATCCCGCCGCCGAACAGCACGCCGCCGCCCTGTTGGATCACTGGCGCGCCAAAGGCTGGCCCGTCGCCCATGCCCTGCATCACAGCCTCAGCCCGGACAGCCTGTTGCGACAGGAAAAACCCAGCGGAGCAATCATTCCGGAACTGGCACCTTTTGGCGAGGAAGCGGTTTTTGTCAAACGTCAGAACAGCGCCTTTGTCGGCACCGATCTGGATGGATTTTTGCGCCGCGCACAGGCCCCGCAACTGGTGATCGCCGGACTGACAACCAATCACTGTGTTTCAACCACGGTCCGGATGGCAGGCAACATGGATTATAAAGTGCGTCTGGTCGGCGATGCCTGTGCGACCTTCGACCGGACCGGGCCAGACGGCACCCTCTATGAGGCCGCCCTGGTCCATGCCATGTCTTTGTCAGATCTGCACAACGAATTCTGTCAGGTTGTCGCGACAAAGGATCTTTTGACGCCCTGAGGCCCCAATAGCGATAGGGATAGGGACAGGCCTCCCCTCTCCCCGACCGAAAAATCTCCAGAAACTGGAAATGGCGGCCCGGATATCGAGCCGCCATTCTTTCAAAAAGCTTCAACAGCGGGTTACTTAACGAACCACAGGGATCAACAGCCCCCTGTTCCTGCGCCCTGCCTGTCTTTTTGGCGAACGCTGGGCCGGTTACACCCCGCCATCCTAACCGGCACCATGTCCGCCGCTATAGGGTGATGGCTTCGACGGCGTCCAGCCCTCCAGCCGCCCGTCCAGAGGGCGGAACACCTCGACCTTCATCGGGTAACAGGTCGCGGCATCTCCCGAATGGGATGATCCACAATCCCCGCCCGGACAGGCCGACATGCCGCCCAGCAGATCGGTTTCGGCAAAAAATTCCAGATAATCCCCCGGTCGCACCGGGCTGGCTTTCATAAAGTACTGATGCGTGTCTTTGGTAAAGCCGGTGCACATAAAGACATTCAGCACATCATGGACCAGCAGCTCTGCCTCATCCATCGGCAGGGAACAATGCGCCGCCAGGGCGCGGGTCAGATTGGAATGACAGCAATAGTGATAATCCTTCCCCTGCAGCACCGCATGGGTATAGGGATCACAGCGCGTGCCGATCACATCGTGTACCGCACCGCCAAATTCATCAAAACCATACCAGTCCAGCGTGTCACGGGTTACCGTGGCCAGCGGACGCAGATGCGGCAGCGTACTCCAGAGCCGATCTCCGGTGCTGATATGGGTGCCGTGCAGCGCCCGGGTCTTGCCACTGAAAAAGCGCTCGGTCAGATCGTGACGGTTCCAGAAATTCAGATCACCAACCTGCGGTCCTTCAATCGAGACAATACGGACAAAGTGCCCCGCAGGCACCTCGAAACACCGGGCATCCCGCGGTGGAATATAGGTCTCCGCCACCAGTTCCATCCCCTCCCGCGCCCGGTCAAAAAACGCAGGGTCAAAAGCAGGCAAGGTCGTATTGGGATAACAGATCACCGGCGCAACCGCCTTGCGGGCTTCAGCATCTTTCGGGGCGGGATGGTCGTGGATGATTTTCATAAGCCTGTCCTGGAGTTCATTTTTGTTTATCCGGACTGTGACTGAAACTTTCTCGCCGGGCAAGAAACAGTTCTCCGGAAAATCAGACAACGTTCTGACCAGAAGCCCACACTTCTCCGGGTCTCTGGTTTTCCGCGCCTCTGGTTTTCCGGGCCTCTGGTTCTCATGTCTTCCGGGGTCTCAGGTCCTCTGTATCACGACGACACTCCCATTGCGATCACACACTCCCATTCGATCAGAGTGAAAGCGGTGTTCTACTTGGACATCACCGCCCCTTTATAGAGAGCCTTTACATCAATATCCTGCTCAGAAGCACTTTGCCCGTCGATGGTCAGAACTGTTCCTGTCTGCCGGATCCAGTTGTCCTCGATCCGCCCGGAAGTCCCTGCCCCCCAGAAAAGATTATAGGCAATCAGGCTTGGGAAATTATAGGATGATTTCTTGATATAGGTCATCAGGCCAAACAGTGTGACATCTTCTATCCGTGTATCCCTGATTTTAACAACACTGCCGTCTTTGGAAGCCGCGGCAACGCCCACAGATTTTACAAAGCCGCCAATCACATTGACTGTCGAATTCTCTCCCGCGGAAATGGCCTTGTCGCGGACCCCAGTGATTCGCGGGTTCTCGATCCTGCTTTTGGTTCCCGAAAGATCAATCGCATCCCCCCCGATTGTATCAAATTCACTTACAATGATATTGCCGTGAGAAAAATCACTGTCCAGAGCATCCGAACGCATGTTTTCAAATCGGGTGTTCGTCAGGGAAAATCCGGAATTTATGATATTCAGCCCGTCCTCGGCCTCAGAGTTCTTAAAAGCGGTGTTTGTAACCTTCAGCGCTGATTGATAAAACGTCACAGCCCCAGTCAATGTAAGGTATCCGTCTGCGAAAGCCGTAGTATCTGCAATGACAACATTGTCCAGCTCGGACAGGCTGTCAGCGTTATAGACATATATTCCTTTCCAAAGCTGTCCTTTTTGCCCTTGCAAAACAATCGGCGCATCTGGGGTGCCCACAGCAGTCACGGCTCCCTTCACCAGCAGATAGCTATCTGGAGAAAACCGAACCGTGGTTCCCGGTGAGATCATCAGCGGCCCGCCAAGATTAACAGGATAATCAAGCAAATGGACACCTGGTTTAATCTCAAGCACACCGTTCCTGTCGTTAAAAATCTCCGGACTCAGATTGGCAAAATATCCAGAACTGTTTGATAGATTCCCGACCCACAAAGGCTGTTTGATTATCTTTAGATAACTCAAGATCCCATAGTTCCGTATGGCTTCAAGCATCGTCGCCCCTGAAACCGGGGCAGAAAACCCTCTGGAAACAATCGCGGTAAATATAAGAACGGCAGAAAAGCCGGACAGAACGAAGAGTCTGTTGAGTTTCCGTTTTTTAATCATCTCCACTTGGCTTCCCCTCGTGATGTGCTGACGCCTTGTCTCGGGGGGGACGTTAAGCCACTCCGGTTATCACCAACGTGGCTGAAATCTAAATTTTTGTTCATGTTGTTTATTCATCATTTCCCCGTGTTACTATCCGCGCAGCACAAACCGTCACGAAACGCTTCCATTCAGGAAGATCCGTCCGTTACCACCCCAGATATTGATGAAATGAAGTTCAGAAATGCGGGCGCTAATAATAGAAGATGACCTCGAAGTCGCCGACTTTGTATCCCAGGCCCTGAGTGAATCCGGCTTTATCACCGACAGCGTCCACGATGGCCGCGAAGGCCTCTATATGGCTGCGAACGAGAATTATGACATTATCATTCTCGATCGAATGCTTCCCGGTAAGGACGGCCTGTCTGTCTTGCGGACTCTTCGCGCCACCGGAATCACGACCCCGGTCCTGTTACTTTCGGCATTGGGAGAAGTCCGCCACAGAATTGACGGCCTGCATTCCGGTGGGGACGACTATATGGTCAAGCCCTTTTCGGTGGCCGAACTGATCGCCCGGGTTCATGTGCTGCTCAAAAGAACCTTGCCGTCCGGCGGAGAAACAGAACTGACTGTCGGGGATCTGAAAATTGACCTGCTTTCACGCAGGGCCACCCGCGCGGGCAGGATAATTGACCTCAAACCCAAAGAATATAAATTGCTGGAATTCATGATGCGACACGCAGGACAGGTCGTAACGCGGACAATTTTGCTAGAACAGGTCTGGGATTACAATTTTGCACCGCAGACAAATGTCATTGATGTTCATATCAGCAGATTACGCAATAAAATAGACAAGGGCTTCACCATCGAACTCCTTCATACAATCCGTGGCGCAGGGTATTGTATCCGTGAAGATTAAGCTCCCGCATCTCTCCCTCTCGCTTAAATTCGCCCTGAGTATCGGGGGCGTCTTTTTCCTGATCAATTTTATTTTTGAGGGGGTCATTTCTGAAACCTCGGAACACTTTATGGAAAAGGAAATCGACAGCCGGCTTCAAGCAAAAATAAATGATATGAACGAAGTTTATGAACTGGGCGGCATAAAGCTGCTCCAGGCTCTGATTGACCGCCGCGCAAAACAGGAGCTTTCGGATTCAAGGATCTATCTCTTGACCGATCAGACCTACAACAAGCTCTCTGGAAATATCGCCTTCTGGCCAGAAAAAGTACCGAAAATACCTGGTTTTACCGAGGTTGAAGACGACCATCTGAACCCTGTTGAGTTCCGTTTTTTGAGCATGACCCTCGGCGGTCAGTATCACCTGCTGCTCGGCCTGGATACCAGCAAGGAAGAAGAGCTCGAAGATCAGGTCTTTCTGTTTTTTCTGGGTGCTCTGCTCCTGAGTATTTCAGGCGGCACCATTGCCGGAATTATCCTTCATCGCGGCCTGAAAAAACGGCTCTCCCTGATCAACGTCACCTGTTCTGAGATCATGATCGGGCGCTTTTCCAAACGTATTCCTGTCTCCCGGACCAGTGATGAAATCGACGTCATGGCCCATACGCTCAACTCCATGCTTGATCGCGTGGAAAGCCTGATGGACGGGATCCGCCATGTCACTGATAACATCGCCCACGATTTGCGCACACCTTTAACCCGACTGCATGGCCGTCTCGAACGGCTGGTTTCCTTGACCGAAGAGGGCAAGAACCGAAGACTTGTCGAGGCCGCAATCGCCGAAGTCGACCAGCTGCTCGTTACCTTTTCTGCCCTTCTAGGCATTACGCGGCTGGAAACAGGAGAACAGGAAACAAACTTTGCACCAATGCCACTGGGAACGCTGATAGCGGATGCCATCGATATCTATGAACCCATTGCCGAAGACAGGGGACAAAGCATAATCCTGAATGATCACACAAATGATAATGCGGGATATGGCAACATACTCGGGGATCGCGATCTA
Source organism: Kiloniella laminariae (assembly GCF_027214005.1). Taxonomy (GTDB): domain Bacteria; phylum Pseudomonadota; class Alphaproteobacteria; order Kiloniellales; family Kiloniellaceae; genus Kiloniella; species Kiloniella laminariae_A. The sequence continues at coordinate 83,205 of NZ_JAPWGY010000005.1, read as the reverse complement.
ATAACCCAGTGCTTTAGCAACCTGATCGACAATGCCTTGAAATACGGCCCGGCCAACAGCAAAATCACCATTGATCTTTTCTCCGGTGAAACTGATATAAAAATCGTGGTTCACGACGAAGGCTCAGGCATTCCCGAAGACGAACAATCCAACGTTCTTGAACGTTTTTACCGCGTTGAATCAAGCAGAAACCTCCCGGGCAACGGCCTCGGGCTGTCACTGGTCGCAGCTGTCGTCCGCCTTCACAACGGCCAGCTCAAACTGGAAAACAAAAACGGCTTTCAGGTGATAATCTCCCTGCCAAAACAATAGTCTTTATCAATCCGGATTTCGACCAGCTGATTGATCACCAGCACAACCGTTATACAGCTTCAGCTTCATTTGGGGCAGCATGGTCAGGGTTGGTTTTCATACGGATAAATAAAATATCCAGAATATCAAAGAAAATCATATCAAAGACGCGAAGGCAACTTTGGCTTTGAATTGATCGCTGAAATTTCGACGTTTAGCCTTTTCTGTATCCCTGATTTCATCACGGGATACACCTTAACAGACTGTCCGAGTTTCTAGTATCACTTCAGTTAAAGGACAAAGACCTAAAAAAGGCCAAAGTGATAAAGATTGGGCTGATGAACTTATGAATGACAGATATGGGAAAGGGAATTATTCAAAAGGACCAGCCTCAGAACATAATCGAATTAAAAAATATGGTGATAGGTCTTTCCAATAAATACGAAGAAGAAATTGTCATTATAAAAGTGAGATCAATGATGAAAGAGTTATATATCGTTTATCACGTTGAAGAGGTAGATGAATATCCTGAAAACCTTAAAACTTTAGGAGTGTTTGATAGTAAGGAAAAGGCTGAAGCAGCAATACAAGTATTGAAAATTATGCCGGAATTCGCCGGTCGAGAGGAGGAATTTACTATCGGGGATACTGATCTTAATGCGACTTATTGGCTGAAAGGGTATAGCTCGGCTTTATAAGGCAATGACTTGGTTTTTTGGAGATTTTTTGATGACAACTCTTTATATGCTTTTACACGAATGGTATCCAGAAAAGGGCTACAAAAGTAAAACTCTTATTGGTGTTTATGAATCCCGGACTGAAGTTGAAAAAGGCTTGGGTCTGGTTAAAAATCAACCGGGATTTTCAGACACACCTGATGGCTTTTATGTAAAGACCTATAAGTTGAATGAAATCGCAATTGATAAGGGAGAAATAGTTCTTTAAAGGAGTGCTAAAAATTATGTGTCATTTCAGTAAACTATACAAAACAGGAATGATGCATGTCTGAAATATTTTATTTTTATTTTGAATTTATTGTTAATTCCAAGGGGGCTGTTACCCACCAACGATTTATTCCTGGAGGTGTAATAACAGGATCGCCTAACCAGTCGGTGCCTTAGGAAGAAGTCATGGATGAATTTCTAATAAAACTTTCTTATCGGTATGTAAGCAAGAAATGTAAACTTACCTGGCAGGAAATAATTTTTGCTATCCAATGCAATATTTTCACACCTTATTCTGCTGTAGAGCATGGCGTTTCGCTACTTTTAGCTGATGAGGAGTATTCTGGTTCACTATGTGAATTAGCCTCTCTTAGTGAAGAGGAATCACTACTTAACAATGGAAGTATGGTTTATCCGTTGGTCGATGATTTGATTGCTTCTGAAGAAAAACAGCGGTTGGATTTTATTCGTTCTAAGTGGTTATACTTAACACTTCTTTGGGTGTACGAAAACAAGGATAGGTATAATGATCCTTTAGAAATTGTAGATGAAGTATATGCAGACTTTGATTATCCGCGAAGTATCGAAGCATTTGTAACGTATATGTATTCAGATGAGTCTGATATAGAAAACAAAGAAAGAACGACTAATCATCTTTATGAGAAATGGTCTATGTATCTACAAAACCAAAGTAAGATATTTGATGGAACTTCCGGGGATTAGGTAGTCGTACAAACTGGATAGAGAAGAAAAACAATTTAAGGAGTTAGATCTCCTAGTTTACTCTAGTGTACAGAGATGTAACTGGTAGTATCCGAGCTTCCGTGCAAGGGACCAATTTATGTGTAGAGAGCTTGTAATCGGCTGACAGTTGCCGCTTCTGGCGTAGGGTAATTTAAGCTGCTTTTTTAGATTTTTCCTCCTTTGATTTATTTGGCGGGGTGACCGTCGCAAGCAGCTCGATGGCACCAAATATTTTTAGCGGTGAAAGGATCTTCCTATATAAAACCACCCCTGAATTGGGTGATATACTGGCATTTAAAGGAAAACCAGGTTTTACCTATGCAAAAAGATTGGTTGCTGTGGATGGGGATGAAATATGCTTCAATATAGTAGATTTCATAAGAAATGGTAACCCGGAAAAAACACACCTCGGTGAATTCGAAAACTCGTCCGTTACTTTCAAAATGTATCAAGAATCAGCAGACCAACATTTTTTATTATACGATATACGGACCTCCGTCAGAACAAAGTATGAGTTGCTCTAAAGTCCCCTCAGACGAACTCTTTTTTGTTGGCGACAACAGGTCTCGATCGATTGATAGCAGATTCGAAACTTTTCCAAGAAAACTTGAAAACGATACTTATTATAAACTGTCTTTATATTATTTATTCGGATGACTTAACCAGATTATTCCAATCTGTAAAATAGAAAGAATAAAATAATCAATGATAGATTGCATCTGGATTCCGAACATCAGCCTTGGCCCGTTCAAATTAGGTGAAAAAATTTCTTATTACGAAAGCACGATGGGTATTCTTTTAGATCCTGATCTGGAAGAAGAGTACAATGTACCAAATTCGGAAATTTTCCTATCCTCTGAAAATGGCCTCATTGATATGATTTATAGCTATGAAACTTGCTTCTATAAAGGTACCAATATTATTGGTTTAAGTATCCAAAGTGTGCCGAGATTACTTGGCTGTAATGCGGATGAAGTGGGTAGTGGAGTAGAATATGATGACGGTGATATTCAATATCCCTATGAATTTGAAGATCTAGGCCTAAGGCTCTGGGTAAGAGATAACCGTGTAGTGTCAGCCGCCGTAACTTGTTATCCAGATGATTAATTTGTCTGTATAGAGACCGTAATTTACTGACAGTCAACCGCCCTCTATAAACTCTCCTTTCATTATTATTTCTTCTTGTTACTTATTGATTTAGCGACATAAATTTCTAGGAACTTAATGGTTGTTATAGCCTGAATACCAACAGCTTATTACAAAGGATACAGCCCCCAATATACCTCTGTATTTTCTGTACAGAAAAACCCCTCAAATTTCTCGTTTTGTAAAAACGTTTCAAGCCGTTCTCTTGATGAACAAAGAAAAGTACAATGACTATCCCAATGGGTGGCAATTAAGAATTGGTGATCATGGGTGAAATAACGGGCATGTGGCGGGGCGATTATTTCATCAGCTTTGATAACATCTTCTATTTTATGCAGTTTTCTTTCCAAACCGAATTCATCACCTACCCATAACCACCGATAGCCAAGCTTCTTCATAAGAGTTTCAAATACCAGATTTTCAATGATTACCGACAAATCTCCTGGTTCTGGTGGAATCAGGTTATTCTGGTCACAATAATTCTCGATAACTTCCGCATAAACGGAGTTAGACCTCTCAGGATTTAACGCCCCTATAAGGGTTCTTAGCCCAGTATCAACTTCAGACAGGCTTTTTAAACCGCAGGCACAAAGCACCTCGTTCCATGAACAGGGTTCACAATCAGCAATGATTTCCTTCTTCTTTGGCCATGTATCAGGATAAAAAAGATCGGGGCTGATGGTTCTTGGGCGCATGAAAGGGTGTAGGAGAATAAACACCGCTTCAAATTGACCTCTATAATATTCCAGAACCTTTCCGCCCACCGGACAGGAAGCATAAAGTTCTGGAGCGGGAACAAAATCTCTATCCATTAATTTTCACCTCTTCCTTAAAGAATGCGAATGGAGGTTTAATTTCAGGCCAGTTTCTCATTTGAACAAAGTAATTCTAAAATGGTGGTTCAAATAAAAAGGAAACCCTTATCTATGCCAGCCCCAGTTATTTTTTTGAAGCAAGGACCATAGGCATGTTTGATGATTTAGTGCGATACGAATTTGCAGATAATGTGGTTGAAGCGTTTTTTTATGATTCAACGGCTAAAGTAATCGAATTGTATTATGATTATATTTATGAAGATGAGACTATAGAAAAGCCTTGCAAGCTGGTAATCCGCAATTGGAAAGATGCCCGAAGTAAGCAGTACGGTATAGGAGTTTATAAATCCTTAGAAGCTCATTTGGGAATCATTGACATGATTTTAAATGTAGAGGTCCAAGGTAATAGGGTAGAAATGTTTGTTACTATGCTTGGTGGACGGGATATCATACTGGTTTTTACGTCACCAGAGGTGAAATTAGACTTTGAAAATTTAAAACGCTGAGACAATTAGGAACCAGAATAGCGTCTGTAATCAGTTAATAGTCATCTCCCCCACAAACTCCCCCTGATATAGCCGCTTTTTGGTCACATATGACCTCGTTTTCGGCATAAAGCGCTTCCATCCTCTCCCTGTTGAACAATCAAAAATCCAACCAACAGGGCCGTGTCATGGGTATCTCTCGCTGCGTTTTTCCGTCCGTCTTTGCTGCATCAGGTGTCAACTCCGGGGTGCTTTCGCCCCGATTAACAGGCTTGCTCTCAGGCCTGTTGCTGACAGCGGCTCTCACCCTTCCCGCGACTGCCGTACAGGCCTCAACGCCCCAACTCCCCGCCCAATCCGTGGCGGCGGCACAGGTCAAGGCGGGCGAAGCCACCCGGGGCTCGTTGCTGTTGCAAGGGACAGAAGAAGGCATGATGGTCGAGGCACCGCAGCTGGCGACCTCGGTCGAAATCGACATCAACGGCCCGATCGCCCGGACCAAGGTCACACAGCGGTTTCGCAACCCGACCAACGGCTGGGTCGAAGGCAAATACGTCTTTCCCCTGCCCGAACAGTCGGCGGTGGACAGCCTGAAAATGCAGATCGGCAATCGCTTTATCGAAGGCCAGATCAAACCGCGCGCGGAAGCGCAAAAAATCTATGAAGAGGCCAAGCGCGAGGGCAAAAAAGCCGCGCTGGTGGAACAGCAGCGGCCCAATCTTTTCACCAATGCGGTTGCCAATATCGGCCCCGGGGAAATTGTGGTGGTCCAGATCGAATATCAGGAAACCATCAAACAGTCCGACGGGGAATTTTCCCTGCGGTATCCCATGGTCGTCGCCCCGCGTTATATCCCCAAGGCCCCGCTGGTCGAGACCGTTTCTTTTGGCCAGGAAAAAAACCCGGATACCCCCGATATCCCAAACAACACAGATAACCCAAATAACCAGTGGGGCAGCGTAAATCCAGATCCCGTCCCTGATGCGGCAAAGATCACCGCCCCTGTGCTCGACCCGCGCCTGTCTGCACCAACAAACCCGGTGTTGCTGAACATCCATCTCGCCGCAGGTTTTCCCCTGGGTGAAATCAAAAGCCCCTTTCATGGCGTGACCATAGATTATGACACCCGGGATACAGCCCGTATCAAGCTCAACGACGCGGTGGTGCCCGCTGACCGGGATTTTGAGCTGACCTGGCGGGCAGACAAGGGCGCAAGCCCGCGCGCCGCACTCTTTACCCAAGGCAGTGATCATCTGGCCCCGAACGGCGATCAGGGCGATTTTCTGCTCGCCTTTATCACACCACCTGATTTGGCAAAACTATCGGTCCTGCAGGGCGAGACACCTGTCAAACCGGCGCGCGAGATTATCTTTGTCATCGACAACTCCGGCTCCATGGCCGGACCTTCCATGGTTCAGGCCAAAGACAGCCTGCTCTTTGCCCTTGATCGCCTGAGCCCGCAGGACCGCTTTAATATCATCCGTTTTGATAACACCTATTCTGTTCTCTTTGGCTCTGCCGTCGCCGCCTCTGCCGAAAACCTTGATCAGGCCCGGCGCTTTGTTTCTGCTCTGCAGGCCGAGGGCGGGACGGAAATGCTGCCCGCGCTCAAGGCCGCCTTGCAAGACAGCGATGCGACCAACAGCGATATCCTACGACAGGTGGTCTTCCTGACCGACGGGGCCATCGGTAACGAACAGCAGATGTTCGATACCATTGTCAAACAGCGCGGTCGCTCGCGCATCTTTACCGTCGGCATTGGCTCGGCCCCTAACAGCCACTTCATGTCCCGCGCCTCGGAAATGGGTCAGGGCAGCTTCACCCATATCGGCTCGGAACAACAGGTGCGCGAGCGCATGGCTGCACTTTTTACCAAACTGGAAAATCTGGTCATGACTGACCTGAAGCTGACCTGGGAAGGCCCGACCGCCGCAGCCCGTCACTATGAATTGAGCCCCGCTGTCCTGCCCGATCTCTATAGCGGCGAGCCTCTGGTTATTGCCGCCCGACACAAAACAGGGAAGGAAGACGGGTCCGGCGCTGCACCAGAATACGGTTCAAATTATGGACCAGACGATTTTATGGTCCTTTCCGGTCGCTTTGACGACCAGCCCTGGTCTGTCCGCCTGCCCCTCTCCGGCGCAACCGAGGCCAAAGGCATCGACAAGCTCTGGGCACGGCGCAAGATCGCCGACTACGAGGGGCAGATGTTTCTCAGCAACGATCCGGCAGCGCTGGATCAGCTGATCACCCGCACCGCGCTCGACTTCCACCTGATCAGCCGCCTGACCAGTCTGGTCGCCGTCGATGTTACCCCCAGCCGTCCCGGAGGAGCAGAACTCACCAGCAAGGAAATTCCGCTGAACCTGCCCGCAGGCTGGGATTTCGACAAGGTCTTTGGCCCGCTCGACAACAGACCCGCCCGCTCCGGGGAAACCGGAGGCCCCGCCCCGGCAAATGACAATAACAACAACGGCTTTGAAAACGATCAGGCCGCCCTCTCCCTGATCGCCAGCAGTCCGGTACGCGTGACCAGCCAGAGCGGTGGCAAGAAAGCCATTCCTCTGCCCGCCACAGCAACCGATGCGGAAATCAGAATGCTGATCGGTCTTCTGCTGCTGATCTCAAGCCTGGTGTTCTGGCTGCTCCGCCATCGGCTGGACCTCCTCAGCCGCAAACCGGCCTTTTCCATGACAAAAGCGGTTGGCATCAGAAAGACAGGTGAAACCCAGACCCGGTCCCAGACCCAGCCCCGGACAGGGACAGGGACAGGGACAGGGACAGGAACAGGAGGCCCCTTCTCTTGAGCGGCAGCAGCTTTATGAAAGCCTCCCGACAAAATCAGCGCCAAAACCAGAACCTGAATCAGGCGCCTGACAACAGGAAAAAATGGCTAGGCCTCTGGGCGGGCAAAGCCCTTCCCGCACGGCTCCGCCGTCAGGTTGTGAACCTTCTGCTGTTGGGGGCTTTTCTCGCCGGGGCGATCCTGCTCGGGCAGGGCCTCTATATCAAGGCCAAGGCCGGGTTGGCGCAGGTGCTGTTACAGCAGGCCTGGAACGAGACCCTGCACAGTGGTCACCCGGCCAAAGCCTGGCCCTGGGCGGATACCTTCCCGGTGGCCAGTATCGAAATTCCGGCGATCTCCAGCGGAAAAACCATCGTTCTGAACGGCAGCAGTGGCGAGGCACTGGCCTTCGGTCCGGGGCATCTGGGCAACTCTGCCAGCCCCGGCGAGTTTGGCACCGCCATCTTTGCCGCGCACCGCGATACCCACTTTGCCTATCTCGAACAGGTCAGCAAGGGTGACATCATCACCGTGACCAACAGCCGGGGCCAACGCTTTGACTATGCCGTGGATCAACTTCGCGTCGCGCCCTGGGATGCCTCCGCACTCTATAGCGACGACTACGAGCGCCGGATTGCCCTGGTCACCTGCTGGCCCTTCGACGCCCTGGAACCCGGCCCCTTGCGCTATATCGTCGAAGGACATCTGGTCAATGAACTGTGATTCACAGCTATCAGATTGATGCAAAACCCCCTGTTTTTTTTGGCAGGGGGTTTTTGTTGGTCTAATCTTGCTGTTTGGTTTCTGTTTGTTCACTGTTTAATTCTGGAACGATCAGAGAATCTTGCAGCTTTTTTTGACGTCTGACCTTTGCCAAAATCTTGCGAACTGCTCTTCACAGTTATATTTTTATATTCAATGGATTGATCGAAATACTTAACGTAAAATATCAGAATAATTTCAACCAGTTTTTCAGCGTTTTGTTCACCAGATCAGGCGCTTCAAGATTGGCCAGATGACCACAACTTTCGACAACCAGCAATTCTGACCCGGTAATCCCGGCCTGTATTTCCTCGGCGCAGTCCAGCGGGGTAATCAGGTCCTGACGGCCACAGATGATCTGGGTCGGGCATTTGATGTTGCCCAGCACATCCAGATGGCTTTCGCGTTTGAGGATCGCCGTCTGCTGACGGACAAAGGCCTCCTGCCCCACCTCCTCGGCCATCTGGTATATCGGGCCGGTCAGGCTTTCATCCGTCATGCGGTCCGGGTGGATCAGCAGTGGCATCAGGTGCGGCGTCACCCCTTTGAACCGCCCCTTGTCCGCCAGTGCCAGCAGGCCGCGACGGCGGCGTTGCTGTTCAGCGCTGTCGGCCCGGGCCTTGGTATCGATCAGCGCCAGCCGCTTTACCCGCTCCGGGGCCTGTCGCATGATTTCCAGCGCGACATAGCCGCCCATGGACAGGCCGACCAGATTGAACTTGCCCCTGATCTGCTGCAACACCGAAAGCGCCAGTTCGGGAATGCTGTCCTGCCGCGTCAGATCCGGCACGTTACAGACATAGTCCTCCCCCAGGAAATTGATCTGGGGTCGCCAAAGCCGCTGGTTGCACAGCAGGCCGGGCAGGAAAACAAGGCGCTCTTTATCGGGCATGTTTTTTAACAGTCATTTTTCAGAAGATTGTAGACACAGAGAATATCCCTTCAAGAACGGCGTCCCCCGCTCCTGATCAGAAACATGTCCCGGTATCAGAAACTCATCCCGGTTCAGGCCAGGTTTGGGTTCGGTCCGGGTTTGATCAGGCTTCAGGGTTCAGTCTGCCTTGAGCAACTGCGACAGCGTTTTGAACGCGGGTGTTCCCGCCTCGCGCAGCAGCTCGAACAGCACCATCTCGGCAGAAACCACATCAGCGCCGGAGCGGATCATCCGCTCAAGCGCCAGCTGTTTGTTTTCCGGCGTGCGCGATCCGATCGCATCGGCCACAACAAAGACATCAAAGCGCTCGTCCAGCAGCTCCAGCACCGTTTGCTGGACACAGACATGGGCTTCAATGCCGATGATGATCACCTGCTGACGCCCGCTTTGTTTGAGCTGCGCCATAAAGGGGCTGCAGCCGACCGAGCTGAAAGACAGCTTCTCGAACACATCTCCCGGCGCATAGTATGTCTTCAGCCGCTCGATGGTATGGCCCAGACCGCGCGGGTACTGTTCGGTCACCAGCACAGGCACGTTCAGCTCACAGGCACTTTTCAACACCAGCTCGCTCGCCTTGAGCAGCGATTCCAGTTCATGGATAGCAGGCGCCAGTTTCTCCTGAACATCGATCACCACCACCAGGGCCTTTTGTGCATCAATCAACATCTTTTATCCCGCCTGCTGCTGTTAGATTATCCATTTGTCCTTAAAGCTTACCTGCGAAGAAAACAAACTTAATTCCAGCAAAGAAACCCTACCCAAGTAGAATAACAATAGATTTTACCCGAAAATCAAAGCAGAAATTGACTTTTTCAAAGCTTTACGTATTATGCGCACGTCGCTTCGGGAATTGTTGTGCAGATCACCTGCCTTCCCGCTGCTTTTATAGACTAACGCTCTTGCGTGCTAAGGAATACATGAGCTTTTCTGATCTTGGATTAAATCCAAAGCTCCTGCAGGCCATCGAGGAAGTCGGTTACACGACACCTACGCCTATTCAGGAACAAGCTATCCCCTACGTATTGATGGGTCGTGATGTTTTGGGCTGTGCCCAGACCGGAACCGGGAAAACCGCTTCTTTCACCCTGCCAATGATTGAAATGCTGTCCAGTGGTCGGGCGCGGGCAAGAATGCCGCGCTCCCTGATCCTGACACCTACCCGCGAACTTGCCGCACAGATTTCGGAAAACTTCGAAAACTATGGCAAGCACAGCAAGCTGACCAAAGCTTTGCTGATCGGCGGGTCGTCTTTTGCCGACCAGATCAAACTGCTGGAACGCGGCGTTGATGTTCTCATCGCCACGCCGGGCCGTCTGCTTGATCTGTTTGAACGCGGCAAGATTATGCTGGTCGACACCAAACTTCTGGTGATTGACGAAGCAGATCGTATGCTCGACATGGGCTTTATCCCGGATGTCGAAAAAATTGTTTCCCTGTTGCCACCGCTGCGCCAAACCCTGTTCTTCTCGGCGACCATGGCTCCGGAAATCAAGAAACTTTCTGACAAGTTCTTGAGTAACCCCAAGGAAATTTCTGTTTCCAAACCGGCCTCAACCGCCGTAACCGTGGAGCAGAAAATCATCAAGATCAACGGTGATTCCAAGGACAAACGCGACGCCCTGCGCAAGCTGATGCGCGACGAAGGCGATATTTTGTCCGGCATTCTTTTCTGCAACCGCAAAAAAGACGTCGATATCCTGAACAAATCGCTCAACGTCCATGGTTTCTCGGCCTCCGCGCTGCATGGTGACATGGCGCAGTCCTCCCGGACCGAAACTCTTGAACTCTTCCGCGATGGCAAGGTCAAGCTTCTGGTCTGTTCGGATGTGGCCGCGCGAGGTCTCGATATCCCGGCAGTATCCCATGTCTTTAATTTTGATGTGCCGATCAACGCCGAAGACTATGTCCATCGTATCGGTCGTACCGGTCGTGCCGGACGGGCGGGTAAAGCCTTCACACTGGCGATGATGGAAGATTATAAATCCCTTCGGAACGTGCTCAACATGATTGGCAGTGACATTCCTGTCGAAGGCCTTGAAGGCTTCGAAAGCTGGACCGACGAAGAAGCAGAAGCCAACAAAGGACGGCGGCGCAAGCGCCCAACGCGTTCTGATTCGGCCAAACCTTCCAATCGGGAAAGACCTGCACGCCGCCCGGCAAGGGCCTCTTCGGAAAAACCCGCTGCCGAGCCAGAGAAGGCAGAAATTGCCCTGGTTGAAACCACAGGCACAGAACGTCCAGAACGGAAATCTTCTGCCGCAGGAGATCGAAGAACACCAGCAGCGTCCCGCAGAAGAACAAAACCTTCAGCGGCGATCGGCGAAAGAGAACCTTCTTCAGAGCCGAGCAACCCGACCAGTTCTTTTGGTGATCACACCCCTGCTTTTATTCTTCGTGAAGCAAAAGTGGCTTGATCTCAAAAACTGTTGTATCCGCCTCGAATTTAAGGTGAGATAAAAGAATTGCAAAGGCGGCTGTTTTAGCCGCCTTTTTGCATCCTGACCATTTCTCTATCTGCCACAGGCTTGTTTCAACAAAAAGTTGCAAGCTCTTTACTGAGTGGTAGTTTGTATCTTCTTAACGCCTGTCATCAGCCTCTCCTGCATCGTTATTATTACCTATAGCCAGAGCTCCTGACAGATCCCTATCAGCACGAGGCCATAGTGAAGCACCATTTAGGTACCCCCTACTCTATTTTTTACATCTGTGTTTTTATGATGATGGGGATTGTTCTGCCTTTCTGGCCGCTCTGGCTCAAAAGCCGGGGCATCTCGGAATCAGATATCGGCCTGATCCTTTCCATTGCCCCCTGGATCAAGATCCTCGCTTCCCCGAGCATTGCCTATCTCTCTGACCGCAGTGGGCTACAGAGAACCATTCTTTCGGCGACAGCACTGGTTTCTGCTGCCTGTTTTCTCGGATTTTATTTTTCCAACAGCTTTATTGCTTTTCTGATACTCCAGGCCTGTGCAGCTTCGACCTACCTCTCTCTGATTCCTCTTGGTGACAGCCAAACTCTCCGGGCTGTCCGCATACACAATCTGGATTATGGCCGGATCAGACTCTGGGGCTCCCTCGCCTTCATCCTGACCAGCTTTGGTGTCGGTTATGTACTTGAGCGGGTGGACGTTGACTGGCGCCTCTGGTTTATTCTTATCGCCTTGGTTTGTGTTGCTGGGGCGAGTTGGCTGCTCCCAAGTCTACCAACTGAACCCACGAACAAAAACATCAAACTCCTGCTCAAAAACCCTAAATTCTTACTGTTTACCCTTGGCGCCGGCATGATTATCGGCAGCCACGCGGCCTATTACGCCTTTATATCCCTTTACATGCAGTCACTTGGTTATAGCGAAAGCCTGATCGGCACACTCTGGGCTATTGGGGTCGTTGCAGAAATCCTGCTTTTTGCCTTCAGTGACAAACTGTTCAAAAGCGCCCGCTCTCTTCACCTCATCACACTTGGAGCGGCAGCAGCCGTGCTACGCTGGCTTGGCCTTGGGCTGAGCGAGAGCCTTGTAATCATCATCGCCCTTCAACTGCTGCACGCTCTTACTTTCGGCGCAACACACCTCGGCGCAATGGCTTTTATTTCCCGGCACGCCCCCACAGGTTTATCAGCTTCGGCACAAAGCCTCTATTCCGGTGTTGCCAATGGCCTCATGATGGGGATGGCCATGCTTCTCTCCAGCTGGCTCTACAAAATTCACCCGACCTTTGCTTTTTTTGCAATGGCTGGATTCGCCTCGATCGGCGGCATCCTCACTCTCTATCTTGCAAGCAAGGTCCCCATGAGTTCCAAACGTACAACGGAGAATATCACAGGGCAAGAGCAGCCTTGATTTCACCTGAAACCAACCACAGAAACCCCACATAAACAATTGAATTTAAACAAAAAATACGAATCAACCCTTCATTGAATTATATAAAAAATTTCCCGTTCGAAAAAGTAAGATTTTGTAAGGTTTCTTGACGTTTACTCAATATATTATGAACAACATGTCGAGTTACTCACCCGTGAAATGGCAGACCTTAGCATTAGCTGCTCTTGTTTATATCCTACCGCCTCTACACACAGGCATAGCACAAGAGTCCAAACGCCTGATCAACATGGCCTGCAGTCCTTTTGCCCCATACAAAATCGGAACGGCTGAACAAGGACGTGAGGGAATTGATGTGGAGGTTATGCGCGCTGCTTTTGCGCAAAGCGGCCATGAAATCAGTACGACATTTTACCCGTGGAAACGCTCGGTAAAACTGGTTGAAACCGGCCAGGCTGATGGCCTTTGTGGCTGTTCATATCTGCCTGAACGAGAAGAAGTATTTCGCTTCTCTGACCTTCTGGGAAACCATAGCCAAGGCGTTTTCCTGGCCAAGGGAGTAGAGCTGGAACGTTTTGACTCTCTTGAGGACCTTCGGGGACTGACAGTGGCAGCAGTACGCGGATATGCTCCCCATCAGGAGCTACTTGATCATGGCATCAAGGTACAGGAAGCCACAGATGATCAACAACTTCTTTCGATGCTGCAAAATGAGCGGGTACAGGCGATCTACAGCTATCGTGACATTGTACTCTATACGATGTCTCACCAAGGAGGCTCTGGTAATGTTCAGTACCGTGAACTTAACAGCCAGCCTTATTACCTTTGCTTTTCAGAAGAACTTGAAGATGTCGATGAACTGCTTGAAGACTTCAATCGCGGGTTAAGAGTCATCCGCTACAACGGTACCTATCAGAAAATCTGGAAGAGTTATCAATAAATAGTGTTACTATTGCAGAACCGGGAAAGATAAAAAAGGGCCCCGAAAATCGCGGAGCCCTTTTGAAAAACCTGATGGCTAAAGCACCTGCACCAGACTGGTTATTTCGTTCCATAAATACGGTCACCCGCATCCCCAAGACCAGGCACAATATAGCCATGTTCATTGAGTTTTTTATCAACTGATGCTGTAAAAACAGGCACATCCGGATGCCCTTTATGGAACTCCGCTATTCCTTCCGGTGCGGCCAGCAGGCAAAGGAATTTCAGATTTTTGGCGCCGTCCTTTTTCAATCTCTCAATGGCTGCCACAGCAGTATGGCCCGTCGCCAACATTGGATCGACAACAATAACCTCGCGATCTGCAATATCCGAAGGCACCTTGTAATAGTATTCGACAGCCTCAAGTGTCTCGTGATCCCGGTAAAGTCCCACATGTCCGACACGGGCAGAAGGCAAAAGATCCATCATGCCATCCAGAATACCGTTTCCAGCACGCAGAATAGAAATAAAGCAAGGCTCCCGATCGCGAAGTACAGGAAACATTGCCCGCTCAATCGGTGTTTCAATCTCACGTTCAGTCAAGGCAAGATCGCGAGTTACCTCATAAGCCAGCAAAAGAGAGATTTCCTTGAGCAGGCGACGAAAATCTGAGGAAATCGTCTCCTTCCTGCGCATCTGGGTCAGCTTGACCTGCACCAGCGGGTGATCAACAATGGTAACATTTGCGGGCACGCTTTTGTTCATGAGGCCTACCTTTTCTACAATTTCTGAAACTTGATGATTTAATTGTTACTTACCCTCTTACACTCCGCCTGTCGAGCCCTAGTAAATCCGGAAGAAATCCGGGGTAGCTCCAGAGGAAAGGAGTCTCCGATGACATTGCCCTATTCCCGGTCTCTTATCCTTGGCTGCAGCCTTCGTAACTTTCAGGCAAAATTTAAAGATGCATTTTATAGGCGACAAATAGTCGCGAATAAAATTATGAAATCCCGCTATCTTTTTGGCTAGGCTGGTTTTTCTGACAATCTCCAGCAATAACCGCCCATTAGAGGGATTTCTTGAATCAGAAAAAATTGTTAAAAAGCAGTTGCAATTTGGCATTTTTGAGCTATTTAAAAAATCGGACTAAATTAGTCCAGTATGGAGAAAAGCTATGTTTCGCCTCACCCGGCTGACGGATTATGCCGTTGTTGTTCTTGGACAGATGTCACGGAAAAAAGAACATGTTGTCACTGCACCTCAACTCTCTGAAGAGACAGGACTGCCGCTGCCGACTGTTGCCAAGATCCTTGGCCTTCTCTCCAGACAAGAGCTCATCACTTCGTTGCGCGGTGCCGGAGGCGGATATATATGCCATCAGGATGCGACAGCAATTACCGTAGCCGATATCCTTCAGGCGATAGAAGGTCCTATTGCTCTGACCGCATGCGTTGATGGTGCGGCAGACAACTGCACGGTCGAGAACCTCTGTCCGATGCGGGGCAACTGGAACCGGGTTAACAGTGTCGTCGCAGAAGCTCTGAAAACCGTCACGCTGGCGGATATGATCGACTTCGAAAACAGTTTTATGATTGATAAACAAAAACCGGAAACAAGATCCAAGGGCACTGTCGATGCCTAACAGTTCCGAAAGCAAGAAACACATTCCGGTAGGAGAGTACTAGATATGGCAGCCACATTGGAAACCGTCGAACAAGTCAAATCACTTGAGATGGAGAAGTACAAATACGGTTTCGTTACTGATATTGAAAGCGATAAGGCTCCCAAAGGGTTGAGCGAAGATACTGTCCGCTTTATCTCAGCAAAGAAAAACGAACCGGAATGGCTACTGGAATGGCGATTAAAGGCCTATCGCCATTGGCTGACAATGCCGGAACCGACCTGGGGCAAACTGCAGCATGCCCCAATTGACTACCAGGACTCCTACTATTATGCGGCTCCCAAAAGCAACGAAGACCGTCCTCAAAGTCTGGATGAGGTTGATCCCGAGCTTTTAAAAACCTATGAAAAACTGGGTATTCCGATCCGCGAGCAGGAAGTTCTGGCCGGGGTTGCTGTAGACTATGTTTTTGATTCTGTCTCTGTTGCTACGACTTTCCGCGAGCAACTCAAGGAAGTCGGCGTTATTTTCTGTTCCATCTCTGATGCAGTTCAGGAATATCCTGAACTGGTTAAAAAATATATGGGATCGGTGGTCCCTTACGGCGACAACAAACACGCCTGCTTGAACTCGGCAGTCTTTACCGACGGGTCGTTTGTCTACATTCCCAAAGGCGTCCGCTGCCCCATGGAGCTGTCGACTTACTTCCGGATAAATGAGCTCAACACCGGCCAGTTTGAGCGGACACTGATCGTTGCGGATGAAGGCTCATACGTGAGCTATCTGGAAGGCTGTACCGCCCCAATGCGTGATGAGAACCAACTGCATGCTGCTGTTGTCGAACTTGTCACCATGGACGATGCTGAAATCAAATACTCGACTGTCCAGAACTGGTACCCCGGCGATGCAGAGGGCAAGGGCGGGATTTATAACTTTGTCACCAAACGCGGGATCTGCCGCGGGAAAAATTCAAAGATCAGCTGGACCCAGGTTGAAACGGGTTCGGCAATTACCTGGAAATACCCCAGCTGCATTCTTCAGGGTGATAATTCCGTCGGAGAATTTTACTCTGTTGCCATTACCAATGGACGTCAGCAGGCCGATACCGGCACCAAGATGATCCATCTGGGGAAAAACACCACATCTCGAATTATCTCGAAAGGGATCTCTGCCGGGAAATCCCAGAATACCTATCGCGGTTTGGTCCGGGTGAGTGCCAAGGCAGAAGGAGCCCGTAACTTCACCCAGTGTGACTCTCTGCTGGTTGGTGATACCTGTGGTGCCCATACCGTCCCCTATATCGAAAGCAAAAACCGTTCTGCCCGGCTAGAACACGAAGCCACGACATCAAAGATCAGCGAAGACCAGCTGTTCTACTGCCGTCAACGTGGAATTTCCGAAGAAGATGCGGTTGGCCTGGTTGTGAACGGCTTTTGTCGGGAAGTACTTCAGGAGCTACCAATGGAATTTGCTGTTGAAGCACAGAAACTGGTGAGTATCAGTCTGGAAGGCAGCGTCGGCTAGACGCGCCCTCACCATAAACCAGACTGAATTTTAAAGATTTAAAGAGAAGAGTTAAGCGCTATGTTGGAAATCAAAAATCTTCACGCCGAAGTCGAAGGAAAATCCATCCTGAAAGGTATTAACCTGACCATCAACAAGGGTGAGGTTCATGCCATCATGGGCCCGAACGGATCCGGGAAATCAACGCTTGCCAACGTTTTGGCAGGTCGCGATGACTATGAAGTCACCGAAGGATCAATCTTTTTTGACGGCAAGGATATTTCCGAACTCGAGCCTGAAGAGCGGGCTGGTGAAGGTATCTTCCTGGCATTTCAGTACCCGGTTGAAATTCCGGGTGTGACCAACACAACTTTTCTGAAAGAAGCCCTGAACGCTCAACGTAAATACCGCGGTGAGGAAGAACTTGATGGCATGGAGTTTGTTAAAATGCTCCGTGGGAAAACCAAAGAACTCGGCATCAAGGACGATATGTTGAAACGTGCTGTAAATGTTGGTTTTTCAGGTGGTGAAAAAAAACGTAACGACATTCTCCAGATGGCTGTACTTAACCCCAAACTAGCCGTACTGGACGAAACAGATTCCGGACTTGACATCGATGCGCTGCGCATCGTTGCCGACGGCGTAAACAAACTCCGTTCCGAGAATAATGCTATCCTGGTGATTACCCACTATCAGCGCCTTCTCAACTACATTGTTCCAGATCAGGTACATGTACTTGCCCACGGCGAGATCCGTCGCTCCGGCGGTAAAGAGCTTGCTCTTGAACTAGAAGAGAAAGGCTATGCTGACTATTCCGGTGAGGCAGCCTGATGATGACATCTGCTAACGATCAGGACCTATTCATTGCCCACTTTGATCAGGCAAAAAATCATCTGCCCGGTGCCGATATAGATTGGCTTGCCAATTTGCGCAACAATGGCCTGTCCCTGTTCAAGAAAGTGGGGCTTCCCTCTGCCAAAACAGAACTGTGGAAATTCACAAGCCTGAATCCACTGCGCAAACAGCAGTTTCTCGCACCCGTTACCAAAGCAGAGAAAAGCCTTTCAGTTACCGACTTGCCCCGGTTACTTGATGAAACAAAATCACATCGTCTGGTTTTTGTTGATGGTTTTTATTCAGAAGAACTTTCGGACAAGGGCCTGCCCAAAGGCGTACGATTACAGAGCTTTGCTGCAGCGCTACAGTCAGAACCCGCCGTAGCCAATAAACTTCAGCAAAACCTGAAGCCACGGGATCTTGCGCAAGAGCAGCCACTGGTCGCGCTCAATACCGCGCTGATGACAGATGGATTTATTATTGAAATCGCCAAGGATATTTCTCTGGACAAGGCCATAGAAATTCTGCATTTCGGTAGTGGGACCCCACAGAGTTCCTATCATAATCGGAATGTAATTACGGTCGGAGCAGGCAGCAAGGCTACAATCCTTGAGCAGGTCGCAGACAGGGAATCTCACGTTTATTTTTCAAACTCTGTGACAGATGTAACCCTGTCCGAGAATGCAACACTGCATCATTATCGTATCCAGGAAAGCAACGCATCCGCTTTTCACGTCTCCTCGGTTCAAGCAGATGTCGGCAATGGTTCCAGCTATGACAGCTTTATCCTGAACACTGGCGGTCGGATGGCCCGCTCGGATATTAATGTCAATCTGGTTGCTCCCAACTCGTCCTGCCATATCAACGGCGCGTATATGCTCAAGGATGACCAGCACTGTGATATCACCACCCGGGTTGATCACAAGACACCTCACACCAGCTGCGATGAAGTTATCAAAGGCATTTTGGCTGGTAAGTCACGCGGCGTGTTTCAAGGCAAGATCATTGTTCATGAACAGGCACAGAAAACCGTTGGCAACCAGTCTCACCGGGCAATGCTCCTGTCTGATACGGCAGAAGTTGACGTTAAACCAGAGCTCGAGATCTTCGCCGATGATGTGATCTGCAGTCATGGCTGTACCTCAGGCCAGATCGATGAAGACGCCCTGTTTTATCTGCGATCCCGGGGCTTGAGCAGAGAACAGGCTCAGTCTCTGTTGGTGAATGCCTTTCTCGCTGATGCCGTGGAAGCACTCCAGAACGAAGATCTAAAAGATCTTTTCCTGACAAGAATTGCCTCCTGGCTTGGACAAAACCCTCAATAGCTCTGTTTGTTGGCTGGGGATCAAGTAAGATGAGTATGGATAGCACGATGGACAAACCGACCAAGGCGAACAGAGCAGGAGACAATTCCCTCCTCGCCTTTGATGTGGAAAAAGTACGGGAAGATTTCCCTATTCTTAAACGGGAAATTTATGGTCGTCCCCTGGTGTACCTAGACAGTGCTGCTTCCGCCCAGAAGCCGCGCCAGGTCTTGGATCGCATGCAGGAAGCCTATGAAACCTACTATTCCAATGTCCACCGTGGTGTTCATAGTTTGAGCCAGACCTGCACTGAGGCCTTTGAGTCCGGACGTAACGCAGCCGCCCGCTTTATCAATGCGGAATCTCCTGAGCTTTGTGTTCTGACCAAAGGCGCAACCGAAGCAATCAATCTGGTGGCTCACAGTTACGGCAGGCATTTCCTCAAAGCAGGGGACGAGATCATCATCTCGCATATGGAACACCATTCCAATATTGTTCCCTGGCAATTGCTCAGAGACCAGATCGGTATTGTTATCAAGGTTGTCCCGATTGACGGGGATGCCAACTTTCTGTTCGATGAATACGAGAAGCTTTTTACCCCGAGAACAAAACTGGTCTCCATCACCCATATCTCCAACGCTGTTGGGACTGTAACCCCCATCAGGGACATTATCCGTGTCGCCCACGAACATGGGGCAAAGGTCATGGTCGACGGCTGTCAGGCCGCACCGCATGCAATCATTGATGTCCAGGATCTTGATGCCGATTTCTATTGTTTCTCCGGGCACAAGGTCTATGGCCCAAGTGGTATCGGTGTTCTCTACGGCAAACGAGATCTGCTGAACAGTATGCCTCCCTATCAGGGTGGCGGTGAAATGATCGATCTCGTTACCTTTGAGAAAACAACCTACAAGGACACCCCGCACCGGTTTGAAGCAGGAACGCCGGCGATTGTTGAAGCCATCGGCCTCGGAGCAGCAATTGAATATGTCGAAGCCCTTGGGAAAGAGAATATCTCTGCCCATGAGCACGGCATTCTGGCCTATG
Organism: Kiloniella laminariae; assembly: GCF_027214005.1. GTDB lineage: Bacteria > Pseudomonadota > Alphaproteobacteria > Kiloniellales > Kiloniellaceae > Kiloniella > Kiloniella laminariae_A. Next base: position 63,248 of record NZ_JAPWGY010000005.1, on the reverse strand, counting down.
CCACTGAACGTCTCAGTCGTATTCCCGGGCTGACAATTATTGGTCGGGCAAAAGAAAAAGCCAGCATCCTGTCCTTTATCATGGAAGAAGCACATGCTCATGATATAGGCACAATCCTTGATCGTCGTGGAGTTGCCGTTCGCGCTGGACACCATTGTGCCCAACCTTTGATGCAGCGTTTTGATCTGCCAGCAACGGCCCGGGCTTCATTTGGAATTTACAACACCCGCGCAGAAGTTGATGCTCTTGCTGATGCCCTGGAAAAAGTTCGGGAGCTTTTCAGTTGATGTTTAATGATGGAAAAACCCTGAGTGACTTCCTGCCAAATGCCGAAGAAGGCTTTATGGCAAAAGCAGGAAGCCCGTTACCAGCAGGCACAGCTATTGCCTCCCAAGCTCAAATTATAGATGCTCTTCAATCGGTTCACGACCCGGAAATTCCGGTGAACATATATGATCTTGGCCTGATTTATAAGCACGACATTGCAGAAAACGGTGACGTGGATATCAGCATGACACTCACCGCACCAGCCTGTCCTGTTGCCGGAGAATTGCCTGGGCAGGTGGCAGAAGCTGTTGCAGCGGTTGAGGGAATTGGAGAGGTAACAGTGGTTCTTACCTGGAGCCCTCCCTGGAATCAAAACATGATGAGCGAAGATGCTCAATTAGCCTTGGGGCTTTTCATGTAGGGAACAGCCCCTACATATAGTAGACTACACTCCAGTTACCTATTGACGAAGAGGCGCCAAGAAGATGATGCCAAAATTGATCACCCTCACAGATGCAGCAGCCGCGCGTGTGAAGAAACTGATCGACCAGAGCCCCGAGGACGGTGTGCTGGGATTACGCGTTGGTATCAGCACAAAAGGCTGCTCGGGCCTGAGCTATGTTGTCGAATACGCCCACGAACAGAAAAAATTTGAAGACGTGGTTGAAGACAAAGGGGTGAAAATTTTTATCGCTCCAACGGCCGTCATGTATCTGATCGGCAGTGAGATGGATTTTGTCGAAGACAAATTCCAAAGCGCTTTTGTATTTAGCAATCCAAATGAAGCAGGGCGTTGTGGCTGTGGTGAAAGCTTCCATGTCGCACCAGAGAGCAATACTGCAGAACTCCCTGTTTGATTTCGCTCCGGTTGATTTCGCTCCGGTTGATTTCGCCCGGCTGAATTCTCTGGGCTGTTTTCTCTGGGCTGTTTTCCCTTCCCCTCTCCGATAAGAGGTGCTTTTATCAGTTACTATTTCTGAAAAAGAGCACCTCATGACCTATATTTTCGAACCTGCTGCTATAACCAGTCTCTCCATTGCAGGAAATGAAAAGCTGTTTCCTGTCCGACGCATCTTTTGTGTCGGCAGGAATTATGCCGAACACACCCGTGAAATGGGCGGGAATCCGGAAACAGAAACCCCGGTTTTCTTTTTGAAACCCGCTGAAGCACTTGTTCCCGAAGGCAGAGATGTTCCCTACCCATCTGCGACAGAAGACTTTCATCATGAAGTCGAACTTGTTGTCGCACTCAAAAGCGGGGGGACAAACATATCTGCCTCAGAGAGCCTGCAGCATGTTTTTGGATTTGCCGTCGGTGTCGATCTCACCCGCCGGGATCTACAGAAAATCTGTAAAGACAACCGTCATCCCTGGGATGTTGCCAAAGCCTTTGAGCTGTCCGCTCCCTGCGGAAAGATCACGCCCTGTGAAAAACATACCAGGTTGCCAGATTCAGCCGAGATTTGCCTTACTGTGAATAACGAGCCAAGACAAAAGGCCCAACTCGGTGACATGATCTGGTCGGTCGAAAATATTATCGTCCACCTTTCCCGTCTCTTCGAGCTTCGCTCTGGCGATATCATTATGACAGGCACTCCTGCGGGAGTTGGCCCCCTTCATAGGGGAGAGATTGTCACGGCAACAGTTGAAGGACTCGAGCCGCTGGTCTTCAGGATCAGCTGAGTTAAGAAGAGAACCAGTTCAAAGATACCGATTGATATATCTGGTTAATGTATCTGGTTGGCGACCTGGATCTCAGGAATACCCGACCGGCCATAAGACGAAAGATATTTCTGCCGGTCAGCCCGGGGAGAAACCCCAAAGCGATTTTTGTAGGCCCTTGAAAAATAGGGTGCAGACGCAAAACCACTGGCAAGAGCCACCTCAAAAACAGACATTGACGTCTGCTGCAACAACTCGCGAGCAGAGCGCAAACGCAATTTTAGATAATAACCGGTCAGGGTATCATTAAGATGTTTACGAAAGAGCCGCTCAAGCTGCCGTCGTGATATCGGCAAATCTTTGGCCAGCTCCTCTATCTCCAACGGAAACTCTATATTCTGCTCCATGATTTCCACGACCTTGATCAGACTCGGTTCATGAACCCGTAACCTCAGACTCACGGTGCGCTTGTCACGCTCGCCATCTCGCAGTGCAAGAACCTGGGGGTGATGAAACTGGTAACCAACTTCTGTCGCCAGACTGGTATCGTATAGATAACCAACAAGCTTGAGCATCATCTCAAGTGTGGCGGTTCCTCCTGCTGAGGAGAACCGCTTGCCATGAATTTCGTAGGGATCATTGGATATGTCTATTTCAGGATACCGCTCCCTCACATGTGCCAGCATTTCCCAGTGAATAGCTGTTGGCGAGTGCCGAATAAGCCCCGAGAGAATAAGCACATAGGACGCACTCTCCACACCGCCGATAACAATACCTTTACGGTCCGCCTTGCGTAACCAGGCTTTGATCGCCGATGTCGTATAGAGGTCAATCTGATAACTGGCGCAGACAATAATCATGTCTGTGTCTGCCATGTCCTCTTCCGACATAATCCTGGTATTATTGATAGAGGTTCCATTGCTTGCCGTAACGGCCCCACCCTGCTCACTCAGAAGCTGCCAGCGAAAGATCTCTCGTCCACTGACCCTGTTAGTCACCCGCATAACATCAATGACCATAGAAGCATCGGTTTGAGGAAACTCCGGCATCAGGAGCACCTTCACATTGATAGGTCGCCCTTCATAACGGAAATCAAGCATTACCACGCCCTGTTAATTCAGAAAAATCCCCTGCCTTATACTATCGTTGAGATAGTTCAGCCTGTTTTATAAAATCGAAAACCCAGACCCTTATCTTGCACCAGAACACCTGAACCTTATCCATAAACGACACTGGGTAAACCAAATTCACGCCTCAGGTTTATAGCCTGCAATTTCCAGTATTCTGTCAATATCAACATGCTCTTCCAGATGGTTTGCCAGGGCATCAAGTGTCGCGTCGATTTCGGCCTCATAAGAGAAATCATGATTTGTCCGGCTTTTTATTCGGCTGAGAAAGCTGTTTCTGAAACCGTCGGAAGAAAACAACCCATGCAGATAACAACCGGAAACCTGCCCGCCCTTGATCAAACATCCCTCTGGTCGATTATCATCTCCCAGATAAAGCATCGGCATCACATTCTCTCCCCCGGAACGAACCGTCGTGACCCCCACATGCATTTCGTACCCTTCCAGAAAAGTATTGCCCGCTGCATCGCAACCAGAAACCTCCATCAGTTTTTTCTCCGGCGTCAATACAGTATCCACCGGCAAAAGTTTCAATCCAGAAACGGTCATGGGCTCTCCTTCGATCCCGTCAGGATCAGAGATCGTCATGCCCATCATCTGATAGCCTCCACATATGCCAACGACATTGCCTCCTCGACGAATATGTGCAGCCAGATCAACATCCCATCCCTGTTCTCTCAGAAAAGCCAAATCCGAAATCGTTGCTTTCGACCCGGGCAAAATCACCAGATCACAATCTGCTGGCAGAACCTCTCCGGGATGAATAAAGCTCAGTTCCACATCTGATTCGGCAATCAGGGGGTCCATATCGTCAAAATTTGATATCCGGGAAATCAGAAGTACAGCAATCCGGATACTTCTTTGGGAAAGCCCTGTCGGTGAACGAGAAGACTGGACTGCAACGGCATCCTCATCCGGCAGTTTGCGTGCGGCTGGAAAAAAGGGAACAACTCCCAGAGAAGGAAAACCACTTTTCTCCTCTATGATTTTCAAACCTGACTCAAATAAAGCAAGGTTCCCCCTGAATTTATTAATCAAGACACCCTGTATCCGGCTACGTTCTTGCAGGGAAATCAAGTGAGCTGTCCCGACAATTGACGCAATGACCCCCCCCCGATCAATGTCGCCGATCAGAATAACAGGAATATCTGCCGCTTCAGCAAACCCCATATTAGCAATATCGCCAGATCGGAGGTTCACTTCCGCCGGGCTTCCAGCACCTTCGACCAGTACAATGTCTGCATCAGATGAAAGACGCTGAAAACTCTCCAGAACAGTTGACATCAATTCATAGCGCTTCTGCCAATAGTTGCCCGTGGTTGTGTTGCCCCAAATCTTCCCCTGTACAATAACCTGTGATCCCAGATCTGTTTGCGGTTTTAACAGTATAGGGTTCATATCTGTCGAAGGTCTGATCCGACAAGCTCTGGCCTGGAGTGCTTGGGCCCGACCAATCTCTCCCCCTTCAGCCGTAACAGCCGCATTGTTTGACATGTTCTGGGGCTTGAAAGGGCGTACTTTGAATCCTCGATTGCTCAATGCCCGGGCCAATCCCGCCACCAGCAAAGATTTCCCAACATCAGATCCTGTTCCCTGAAACATTACTGCACACGCCATCTGACACCTCACTTAACGACCAGAAATCATTTAAGAACTTTGCTTCTACATTGTTTCGAATATTTATCAAAGGCACCAAAAGCGACCAAGGTATTAAGCCCCAGTCGGACTAAGCTTACATCAGACTCCACACAATAACTTCGGTTTAATATAAAATTTTATATACATACAATACAAAAGTATTTGCAATTATCTTTACTTCAATAAAAAACACTACTTAAATATAGATAAAATGTATTCTATAAAAAATCACAGCACTTAACTTTATTTACTATTTGTTAATAAGTAAGTGTCAATATGATCGCAGGTTTTCGAGAGGAACAGGAGCCCCGAACATGACTAATATGATGAAAAAATTTCTGAACGACGAAAGCGGTGCAACCGCGATCGAATATGGCCTTATTGCCGCTCTGGTATCTGTTGCAGCAATTACTGCGTTAACTAGCATGGGTGAGTCTCTGGAAGGTATCTTTACTTCTGTTGACACAACACTTAAATCCGCAACAACAACCCCTCCTCCTGCTGGAACATAAACTTAAGTATCAGAATATATTCTGCTACAATTATCATAGACTTAAAGTAAAAAAACTGGCTCTTCTGAGCCAGTTTTTTTACTTTAAGTCTATGATAATAATCCATTTCATTTTTTTGTATTTACGAAGCATTTACCCTATTCAAATACGATGACCTCATGATGGCACGCAGAATACTTCTTATCCTCATAGCGCTCCTGTTAAGTGCGGGAACAGCCTTTATCGCCAACAACTGGTTGAAGGCAAACCGCATGTCTGCGCAAACGGCACAGATCACAGCAGAAACAGTACAGGCTGATGTTCATATACTGGTTGCCCAAAGCTCTATCCCTCTGGGGAAATTTGTCAACGAATCCGATTTTTCCTGGCAACCCTGGCCTGGAAAATTTGCGACAGACCAGCACCTGACAAAAGAAGACTTCAAAATGGAATCCCTTAATGGGAGAGTATCCAGATCTAACATTGATGCAGGTGAGCCTATCCTTCTCAGTAAATTTGTCAGTCCGGGAGAAAGAGGTTTTCTTGCTGCGGTTCTCAAGCCTGGACAACGCGCAGTATCAATCGGAATATCAAGTGATACTGGTGTAAGCGGACTTGTGTTCCCCGGAGATCGCGTTGATCTCATCCTTACTCAAAATTTGCAAAATTCTGAAGATGCAACTGATCAGCGTAAGGTCAGTGAAACAATCCTTACCAACGTCCGCGTTCTGGCCCTCGGCACTGATCTGCAGACCGAAGAAGGCCAGACAAATGCCAATGCCAAGACGGTTACTTTGGAAATGAACCCTGCTCAGGTCGAGATTGTCGCGGTATCAACCAACCTTGGTCGCATCTCTTTAAGTCTTCGGCCTCTGGCAAAAAATGAAGAGGAAATGCAAATCATTATTGAGACCGGATCTGCCGTCATAGAAGAAGAAACAGTAAAAGGCGATAGTTACACTTGGGATTATGAAGCAAGCAAGGTCCTCTCCAAAGGGAAGACTCCGGCTGGTGGAGGTGGTCTGGTTGTCTCCCGCGGAAACAGTTCTGTCATCGTAGGTGGACAATGATCCAGTCACTCAAGAAATCCCTGTTTATTATTTCACTTATCTTTTTCGGATTTCTGTCTACCACAGCTTTATCGCAACAAAGCGTCCAGACAATCGAAGCTGACTCTGAAGCTATCAAAATAGAGATCGGTGAAGGTAAATTAATCAAACTCCCCCGGGCCGCATCCAATATTTTCATTGCTAACCCCGCTGTAGCTGATCTCAATGTAAAGTCAGCTCGGTTAGTCTATGTCTTTGGTATAAAATCAGGAACAACATCACTTTTTGCTGTTGATGGTGCTGATCAGGTCATCGCCAGCATTCCGATCAAAGTCTCACACAATCTGGCAGCACTTGATGAAGCGCTAGAAAAGGCTATTCCAGGCAACAATATAGAGGCAACATCAATCACAAGCGGAATTCTTTTGACCGGTGAAGTCAAAAACCTGGTCGATGTCGATAATGCAGGTCGCATAGCAGCACGTTTTATCGACCCGGAAACAGAACGAATTATTTCGCAAATGAATATTGCAGCATCCGATCAAGTCCATCTGAGAGTACGAATTGCTGAAGTAAGAAATGAGGTCATAGATCAGTTCGGTTTCAACTGGTCCCTTACAAGCTTTAACGACGGCACGACCACGATCCCCCTAACGACAACAACATCAACCGTTCTTGCTACAACCCCACCAAACTTTCTCGGGATCACCTCCACTGTAGGAAAGTATTTCAACCTTGATGTTCTAATTGATGCTTTGGCACAGGATGAGTTGGTGACCATTCTCGCCGAACCAAACCTAACCGCCGTTTCGGGAGAAACCGCAACCTTTCTTGCAGGAGGGGAGTTTCCGGTTCCTGTCGGTCAGGAAGTTGACGAAGGCAATCGGGTAATCACAATTGAATTCAAAGAATTTGGGGTCAGCCTCGCCTTTACCCCCACCATTATTGGAGAGAACAGGATCTCCCTTCGGGTGAGACCTGAAGTCAGTCAACTATCATCGGATGGCGCTGTCATTCTTGGCGATCTGGAGATCCCTGCCCTTTCAACCCGAAGAGCAGAAACGACAGTAGACCTTGGTTCTGGCCAAAGCTTTGCCATTGCAGGCCTGATTCTGAACAATCAAACTCAAGTCACCAGCAAAGTTCCTGGGCTTGGAGATATCCCAATTCTCGGTCGATTATTTAAAAGCGAGCGATTTCAGAACAATGAAAGTGAACTTGTTATCGTGGTTACCCCTTATTTGGTAACCCCCTCGAACAGACCGATTGCCCTGCCAACGGATCCCTACACAAAGGAAAACGTGTTAACCGAAGCTCCATCACGGCTGGCGGGGCCTTCAACTAATGCCCCCACTAATGGAGGGGAAGACAGAGAAGAAACCAACCTGTTTCACTCAGAACCCACTTTTATTGTGGAGTGACCGATGTTTATTAAAGCTCACCTACCCGTTATTCCTCTCTCTTTTTCTGCGTTAGCAGTCACCCTTCTGTTCGCCTGCACTTCTGAACAGGGCTATCAAACGATTTCTCCTGAGAAACAAATCGTCCAGGCTGGAACAAACTTCATGGATACCGGGCGATGGCGCCCACTACCCTCCCCCCAAAGAGCCAAGAGCTATAGCTATATCGCCTCAGAAGGTTTTTTTATTCCTGCGCAAGATCAAATCAATATTACTCGACTGCAACAAGAACTTCAGGACGTTGTAAGAAGATATAACATTACCAGTGCGGATGAACTTGTGCTTGACGGGCTGTACAATACCAAGGGCAAAAAAACCCCTGAATCCCAACAGGCGATTTCCATTATTTCTCGATCTTTAACAGAAATGGGGCTCAACAGCTCTACGACCAGCAGGCCAGTAGCCATTCTTGACCCCATTCGTTATAACAGTGCGATTCTGATACATCGAAAAATTATTGTCGCCCCAGATTGTCATGTCCCGGTTCCTCCCGAGGGGGCGCGGCCTCACAGAGGTACTTTTGGCTGCAGTCAGGAAGCCAACTTGGCAAACATGGTCGTTTCTCCTGAAGCCCTGGACGGTTCAAGGCCGTTGTCTTCTCCTGATTCAACATCTGTAACACTCGGAATAGATCGCTACCGCCGAGGTGAAGTCAAAGCCTTGACTTCTGATCTTGCGACGACCAGTGGGACTTCTCTTGGAGGGCAGAGCAACAACAATGCCAGCCAGTAAAATTGACGATATTTTTAACGATCTGGATACAGAGCCCGTTTCGGCACCTGAACTGGTTGCATTCGTTGGCGATGGACAGACCCATGATGTCACCTTGTCAATCTCAAGACAGCTTGGTTACCCTGCCGAAGTAAGAGACGGGGAATGTCATGACGCGATGTCCTATCTGGCAGACAACCCTGCGCCGAGATACCTCGTCATAGATATTGGCAACGATGAACTTTCTGCCGCAACATCAATTTTCTCCCTGGTGGCCGCTCTCCCCGAAGGAACCAAGGCGATTGCAGTAGGCGCGATCAATGATATCGGCTTTTACCGCGAAATGATTGAAATTGGTCTCACGGACTACCTGCTTAAGCCTCTCACAGAAAAAACCCTGCTCGCGGCGTTCCACAAGGCCGAAAGAGCGGAAGAGGCCAATCGGGATCGTGAAAACAGCCTTCAAGTAACCGGAAATAACAATAAAACAGTTGTTATTGGTGCCCGTGGGGGCGTCGGCGCCAGTACTATAGCCGTTAATCTTGCCTGGGTATTATCTGATCAATTAAACTGTAAAACAGCCCTGCTTGATATGGATATAGAATTCGGCACAATTGCTTTGGCACTTGATGTAGAGCCAACACGCGGTTTACGTGAGGCACTGGAAAAACCTGAACGTCTTGACAGCCTCTTCATTTCCAGCACGACAGCCAAGCTATCAGATAATCTTGCCGTTATGGCTACAGAAGAGAACCTGACAGAAGACATCTCGTTTTCTCCTGATGGTATTGCCATTTTGATGGAGGCTCTCGCCAGAGAACACAGCCAACTGATTATCGACGTCCCCCGTACAGCCGTAAAGCTGAGGAAAAGCATATTATCTGAAGTCGGTACAATTATTCTTGTAACAGACTACAGTCTCCCCAGCCTCCGCGACTGTATCAGGACACAAAGTGCAATCAAAACAATCAATTCCAGCTGTAAGCTGTTAATTGTCGCCAATAAAACAGGGGGCCCTGTAACTGCGATGCCTCCAGCTGAATTCGAAAAGGCACTTGGCACAAAAATTATCGCCAACATTCCCGATGATATAAAACTGTCAATCAAGGCAGCCAATACCGGGAAACCGGCCGTTGCAATTGATACAAAATCAAAGATGTCCAAGGCACTCTTTGCTCTTGCCAAAGAAATTGCCCCTGACGTGTCGGCCAATAATAAAAAAACATCCTGGTTTAAAATGGTGGGACGAAAAAAATGAATCAGGAAAACGTTACAGTCAATCACAGCGACGAGGACCAGGATGGAATACTGAAAGAGCTGTTGTTATCAATACTTCCACAACAATCAGCCACAGAGATGTCCCGCCCCGAGCTAAGCCTGAAGATTGGGCAGATAGTGACCGAAGAGCTGGAAAGCAAGAAAAGTCATCTCAATCTTCTTCAACGCCGCGCCTTGATAACGGACTTGATTTCCTGGTATCTCAAAAACTCTCAGACAAAAAATGAAATCACTGCAGAAGCCGAACAAGTTCCTGTTCCTTCTCTTACCAATTTCGAGCAAAGACCTCACCCCTCAACGCGCCCGAAACCATCCGGAAAACGCAACGAATCCAAGGCCAGTTCAGCTTCTGATACTGTCGAAGAAGCAAAGAAAATTATCCAGCCCAAAGTCATGGATCGTCTGGACATTTCCGCAGCGTCACGGTTACCCAGAGATGAACTGACAAGCCAACTTGGTGAGATCGTCAGTGAGATTCTTTTTGAGGATAAAATCACCCTCAACGCGCCCGAAAAGGCTGCAGTAATAGAATTGATCCTGGCAGATATGCTTGGTCTCGGTCCCCTTGAACCGCTTCTGGCCGATGAAGGTATTACCGATATTATGGTCAATGGCCCTTATCAGGTTTACATTGAAAAGGGCGGAAAGCTCCAACTTACGGACGTGAAGTTTCGTGACAACGATCACGTCATGAATATTGCCCGCCGTATTGTTGCCCATGTTGGCCGCAGAGTTGATGAAACCACACCGCTTTGCGATGCCCGACTCGCAGATGGAAGTCGTGTCAATATTATCATCCCGCCTCTGGCTATTGATGGTTCTTCGATTTCCATCCGGAAATTTTCCGCAAAAAGCATCACGCTCGATATCATGCGAAAGCAGAACAATATATCTCCGAGCATGGCGACGGTGATGAAAATCGCTGCCCGATCCAGGCTGAACATCTTGATTTCGGGCGGAACTGGCTCTGGGAAAACCACCCTGCTCAATGCGCTTTCTCAACTGATTGACCATGGTGAGCGCATTGTCACGATTGAGGATGCCGCTGAACTGCAACTTCAGCAGCCACATGTGGTACGCTTGGAAACACGACCGCCCAATCTAGAAGGCGAAGGCGCAATAACGATGAGGGATCTGGTTAAAAACTCACTGCGTATGCGGCCTGACCGGATTATACTTGGCGAGATCCGTGGATCTGAAGCTGTTGACATGCTTCAGGCCATGAATACAGGCCACGATGGATCCTTGGGAACCATCCATGCAAACAGGCCCCGTGAGGCTTTAACCCGTCTCGAAAACATGATTGGCCTTGCTGGTATCAACCTTCCGGCCAAAGCAGTACGCACCCAGATTTCTGATGCTCTGGATATGGTTATCCAGGTATCGCGTATGCGGGACGGTATGCGTCGCATTACCCACATTACCGAAATCATTGGTATGGAAGGCGATATTGTTACGACCCAGGATCTCTTTACCTTCGAATTTAAAGGCGAAGATGAGAATGGTAATCTTTATGGGGAATTCACCTCTACCGGATTACGGCCTTACTTCATGCCTAAAGCAGAATATTACAACCTCGGCAAACATCTGATGGAAGCTATGGGATGAATGAATTCCTGACACAGATCCTAAATGGTCAGGTATCTGATATCGCGCTCCTTACCTTGCTGTCCGGGGTAATGTTTGTTCTGTTAATCATTCTTTTTTTTATACTGAAGCCATCAAGTGATATTTCCAGGACAAGGCTGGAAAGAGTAATACACAAGGCAGCTGATGGACGCTCAACCGCGGCTGCCAATATCAGTATAAGAAGGAACATGGGCGGCAGCGGCAATCCAACTCTGGACAAAATCGTTCAAAATCTGACACCACGTCCGGAATTATTGAGAGCAAAAATGCAAAAGGCTGGCCTGGAACCAAATCTGGGCCGACTGTTACTTATCTCAATTATGCTAACGATTTCTGCAATTGCCGTTATAAACGTTTTTTCATCTCGCCCTCTTATATTCAGTATATTAATGGGGTTTGCAATTGGTTTTGGTTTCCCCCATTTCGTACTCTATGTCATGAAAAACAGGCGGCAGAACAAATTTCTGGAACTATTCCCGGATGCAATAGATCTGATGGTTCGCGGCCTGAGAGCAGGTCTGCCCATAACCGAAGCGATCAAAAATGCAGGAGACGAAATTTCTGCACCGGTCGGATCGGAATTGGCAGCTGTTACCGACGGTGTAAAATTAGGAGGCAAACTCCCCCAAGAGCTGGAGCGAGCTCAATATCGTATTGGTTTACAGGAGTTTCAGTTTTTTACAGTCGCCCTGTCAATTCAGACCGAAACCGGGGGGAATCTAGCTGAAACTCTTGCCAATCTTTCAGATATCCTCCGTAAAAGAAAACAGATGAAGCTGAAAATCAAGGCACTTTCCTCAGAAGCAAGAGCCTCGGCATATATTATTGGTTCCCTGCCCTTTATCATGTTTGTAATCATTTATCTGATGACCCCATCCTATGCAATCGAACTGTTTACAGATCCCAGAGGACAGGCAGCAGTCGCTTTTGGTCTTTTCATGATCGCATTGGGTAGTGGTATTATGTATAAAATGGTGAAATTTGAGATATGAATCTGTCTGATTTCATACCTGCCGGATTTACCGAAGACGAGTTCATCGTTCTCGGGGCGTCTCTTTCCGTCCTGACAATCTTTTTAGCGCTCTGGTTCTCTTTGATTGAGAAAGATCCAAGCAGCAAAAAAGCAAAAGAGCTATCTGATCTGCGCAAAGCAATGCGCGGAGATTACCTGACCCCCACACAACGCAAACGAGGTAATGAAAATTCAGCTACCTACATGAAGAAGGTCGTCGAATTTTTTAAGCTGTTAAAAAATGAACAGGCCAGCAAATACGCATTTCAGCTTTCCCAGGCAGGAAGGCGAACCCCGGAGGCACTTTATCGCCACCTATTTTTTAAGTTGATTGCCCCCCTTTCCAGTGCGACTCTGGCCTATTTTTATATCTACGTACTTAAAGCAGTAGATTTTCCTCCACTAGGAAACAATTTTGCCTTGCTAACGGTCACCTTAATCGGGGCAAAAATACCTGATATCCTGTTGAAGAATGCAATAATCAAGCGCCGGGAATTGGTAAAAAAAGCCCTGCCAGATGCACTGGATTTAATGGTAATCTGCACCGAAGCAGGACTCAGCCTTGATGCAGCATTTAATCGTGTAGCTCGTGAAATGATTACAGCTGCCCCAGAACTTTCGGACGAGCTCAGCCTGACGTCTCTGGAGTTAGGTTTTCTACAAGAAAGGCAAAAAGCCTTGATGAATTTGTCCCTTAGGATAGAAATCCCCATGATGCGAAGCCTGGTAAACGCATTGATTCAAGCAGAAAGATATGGAACCCCTCTCGCCCAGTCATTACGGGTGATGAGCTCTGAACTTCGACAGGAAAGATTGCTAAAAGCGGAAGAAAAAGCGGCAAGACTGCCAGCAATTATGACAGTTCCAATGATCATATTTATCCTGCCACCACTGATGATCGTCTTGCTAGGACCAGCCGTTATGCGGACAATTGATGGCTTGGGTGGAATGTAACTTTATGGCTTGATCATAAAAAAAGAAGCAGGCGCGACAAACTGTCAAGACACATACAAAGCTAATTTGGTAGAGGTTCTGACTCAATCGCCTCGACAGTAACGGCCAATGTCGGGTGCTTTTTACTCGTACTTTCTGAAGGGTTCAGGCTGCCAAAATATCGCATGCGCTGAGCAACATCTGCATCATCCATATCAATACGCGAAGTTTGTTCTGCTGCTTCCAGATCACCGGCAAGAGTATAAGCCATCGCCAGCATCTGACGATGTGCGATAGTTGCTCTGGGTTCTTTTGAAACAGCATAGAGCAGTGTTATCGCCTCGTTGTGCTGTCCGGCATGTGCAAGGGACAGCCCGAGATTGCTGCGTAATGTCAAATTATCCGGATCCATCTCAAGCCCTTCCCGGTAATATTTCTGGGCTGTTTGCCGTTCTTCTTTTTTATCGTAAGCCACGCCCATAACATTCAGGAGCTTGCTGTCTTTTTCAATTGCCAAGCCCTCAGAGAACTGCTCAATCGCAAGATCAACCTGCCCCCGGCTGAGAAAAGAGACACCCAGGCCACGCTTGGCCTCAGTATTCTTCGGTTCAACAACCAATGCCTGTCGATAAGCCTGACCAGCAGCAAGATGTTCACCCTGCCTGATCAGAATCTCTCCTATCCGGATCATCGGCCTCGGGTTGGAGGGATCCAGTTCAAAAGCGCGTTGATAAAGACCAATCGCCGTTCTGATATCGCCTCTTTTATAGGTTTCTTCTGCAATATTATAGACTTCGGCTGTTGCTGGATCGACGTCATCTTCATGTGAAGTTACGGTGCTGCCCTCCTCGGGAGAAGCCCCCTTTTGAGTCATCTCCTTGAAAGCCAGGGAAATATCATTCATCACCGAGCAGCCGCTTAATGCCAGCATCGCGGAGCCAAGAAATATTGTCCGTTTAAAAGAACAGAGATCCATAAACATAGCCCCACTGGTACCAGAAAAGATAATTCGTACTACCTTAACGAGGATCCTGTTAAGTATTGGTTAAGCATCGGATATTATCAACACACGGATCTATGCTTGGGGCCACCATTATTTTTCTTGTGTAAATCCTATAGTTTCTCCTCGGGGAAAAAAGAAACTACCGACCAAATGCTTTAAATCATAGTCCGGATCTATTTCTGGTCTGGGTGCAATATCCCAGATCCACTGCACCCCTTGCGAGGTAAGTTCAATATCGTAAAGAGCATTGTCCCGAACGACCTGGTTCTTTTGTTTATTTACAGGAAAAAGGAGGCGCTCCAGATCCGTTACGAGCAACACTGACGCATTAAAACAGGGAAGCCAATCGAGGTGGCTGGTAATGACCTGCCGACAATAGTCGTCCAGTGCCGGATTTTCCTGTTCTCCAGCCTCCCCGGCAAGATGGTTTCTGATTTGAATGGGGAGCTGGGATAAAAGATTACAGGAAATAACCAGATCTGTGGAAACGAGAAGCTTTTCAGGAGGACGGGGCAGAGGAAACTGATCCCGTTTCACACCTGGCTTTAACGAAGTAATTCTGTTGGCAAGCCCCGTAACATCCTCTTCAACCAGATTCAAATTAGACGTTTTTTGTGCAAGTTTCCTCAAGGGCTTAAGAAAGACAACATCGACAAGAACAACCTGCCTGAATTCACGAAGCAGATAGTCCAGCGGAATATCATGCGCCGCCCCTGCTCCGAGAATGACTATTCGTTGACGTCCCTCGGTTGCCTCAACAGCTTTTTGAATCTCCAGCTTTGTTTTGGACAGATGTTCATGCCAGCTTTTTTGACATCTCCTGTAACGGGCATCGATGGCAATGGCTTCATGAAGGTAACCAAGACGTTTGAAATCTTTACGACACTCCGTAAAAAAATATTCAAACGCCTCGCGCAGCATTATTGCTGTTCCTCGAAGAAAATATCATCAAAGCATTTACGGATAATCACAACGATCGCCGATAGCCTGCATAAAACCACGTGCACCGGCTTTGAGTGTAAAGCGATATTCCGAGCCATTGACGACGACAGATTTATGTAAGGGTAATTCTCCGGAAACCTTCACCTGTTCTCCGCCAAGAAGCGTAAAGATAACATCAATTGGCTTCGCCGGATCATACCAGGCTTCAACTTTACCATCAGAACTATAAGCAGATTCACCCTGGGCGGTTATTGTCACACTGCCCCGCGCATAATCGATATTGTCATGAGCTCCTGTATAAAAGGGTGTATTGACAAAGAAACGCTTTTCAATCGGATCATTATCACAGCTTTGAGTTTTGGCCGCTGTGCTGATCAGAAATTTAATCCGGTCTAATGAAACACCATTTTCAAGCTTGTTATTAATTTCATTTACCAGAATTTTGATTTCCCCGGTCGGGACATCATTCTGATAACGGCTTTCCAGTTCCGCGGAAACCTGCTTTGTTTCTTCGAGCTCAAGATTAAGCTGATCACGCAGCCCCATTAACTCCTGAACAGTTTGATCAAGCTCTCTGTTTTTGTTCTGAAGCTTGCTGACTTCCTTGTTTGCAAGATCATTACCGATCAAATAGGAATACCATCCAGCAGCCCCGATCATTATCAGGGCAATAAGCCACTTGAGCAAAGTCCAGCGAAAAGTTTGGGAACGACGACGGCGGGTTTCACGCAGACCAAGAGACATCTAGATTTCTATCCATTTATTTAACGTTTTACTTCAAGTCTATTAACTGGGCAGTAAACAGACACAGGGCTTGATATACATTAACAAAACATGATGGCAACTTTAAATTACAGGCTTCTCTGTTCAAGTAAAATCCTAGAAATCCAGAGAGCTGAAACAAGTTGATAAGGACCACAGATTTATCATGATAACCAAGATGGAACGATACTGACTCGATTATCTTATCAGATAAAAAGAAAAATATGGGGTAGTTGTGACTATTCCGTGGCAGAATGCAAAGATACATAATTTTATATCTCTGTAATCACACCGAAAGCAGAAACAGATGTCCGATGAACAGATCAGGGACAAGGTTATTCAGGACCTGAAAAAACTTCGTAGTAAACTTGATCCCGAGGTGCTCAAGGAGGTTGAGCTGCGTATGAACGGACAGGTTCCATATGACAAGAAATCTGCCCGAAAAACCGTAGAGCTTTTCCTCAGAGACCGCCACGATCAGGGAGCTTTTGCCGAAAAAGTTCTCAAGGCACTGAAAGACAAGCCTGAATAGCAGGACCTGCCTGACAGCAACCTGTCGGTAAAAAGATCTTCACATCATATTAGAAACTGGTCATTGATATGCCATAAGGCTATAACGCCTTATTCGCAGGAGAGAAAAGTGACCAAAAATTCCCGAAACGTCGCGATTATTGGCGGTGGTCCGGCTGGACTGATGGCAGCAGACCAGCTTTTGTCACAGGGATATCAGGTAACATTATACGAAGCCAAACCTTCACTCGCCCGTAAATTTCAGCTGGCGGGTCGTGGGGGCCTTAACCTGACACATAGCGAGCCTCTTGAAGACTTTGTGAAAAAATATGGCGAGCATGCTGTTTTTTTTGAGCAGATTATCAAGAATCATTCCCCGGCAATGCTACAGGATTTTTGTAAAAATCTGGGTCAGGACACATTTGTCGGAACCAGTGGTCGTGTTTTTCCTGTCAAATTCAAGGCAACTGAATTGCTCCGGGCCTGGATCAATGATCTTGTAACCCGCGGTGTTATCTTGAAGTTGCGCCATCGGTGGTTGGGTTTTGGTCCCGGGCAAAGTATCTCTGTTGCCATTCCGGATGGCTCTGTAGAGCAATTCAGCCACGATGCTGTAATCCTTGCTCTTGGCGGCGGCAGTTGGCCAAGAATGGGATCAGATGGATCTTGGGTGGAAATTCTCAAATCGCACAACATCAGAGTTAATCCGCTCAAGGCAACCAACTGTGGTTTTGAGACAAACTGGCCCTCGTCCTTTTCGCCTGATCACTTTGGTAAGCCTCTAAAAAACATCGAAGTCTGCCTCGGAGATTGTCACGTAAAAGGGGAGATAATGATTGCGTCTTATGGCCTTGAGGGTGGGGCAATCTATGCCTTGAGCAAAGAGATAAGAACCCGGATTGAAGAAGAAAAAGTTGCCCAGATAACAATCGATCTGAAACCCTTGCTGTCTCTGGAGGGAATCACACAGAAACTTCTGGAGCGCAATATTTCCAGTTCTGTAGCTGCAGCTTTGAAACAGAGTTTAAAGATTCCTCCCCCCGCTCTTGCTCTCCTCAAGGCCTTTACGACAAAAGAAGAGTTTAACTCGCCCGCATTACTGGCGCAGAAAATCAAACGGCTTCCCATAAAACTTGCAAGACCTCGCCCCCTTGACCGAGCCATTTCAACAGCAGGTGGCGTTCCTTTCACAGAGTGTGATGAGCAGCTTATGCTGAAAGCTCTTCCTGGTGTTTTCCTCGCCGGTGAAATGCTGGACTGGGAGGCTCCAACAGGTGGCTATCTGCTGCAGGGCTGTTTTTCGATGGGTGTACATGTCGCAGCAGGCATAGATACATACCTGGCCACAAAAAAATGACCATAAAAAACCGGCCCCAAATCGATGGAGCCGGTTTCTCTCATTGATTGTATAAAACCAGAGATCAGCTCAGGTCACCCTGTACAGCTTTACACAGGATTGCAGCATATTCTGCAGCAGTAAACTGGATAGGATTTCCACCAGCAGATGGATCCTGGGTTGCAAGAACTCCGATTTCATCTGCGCGGTCAAGATCAATTCCGATTTCTTTCAGGGTATTCGGAATCTGCAGGGTTGACCGCAGATCAAGAACCCAATTCAGGAAAGCATCGAAAGTTGCACTCTCCAGATCCAGGCAACGCGCCAGATAGCCTGCACGCTCTTCAATAACAGAGCGGTTCGCAATCAGAACGTAAGGCATTAGCACAGCATTAAGCATCCCGTGGTGGGCGTCATAGATCCCGCCCAGAGGATGAGCGAGAGCATGCATACCGCCAAGACCTTTCTGGAAAGCCGTTGCACCCATGCTTGAGGCAATCATCATATCAGAACGGGCAACAAGGTCGCTTCCGTTCTGAACAGCCTGTACCAATGACTTCTGGATCAGCCGAATACCCTCAACTGCGATACCGTCTGCCATTGGGTGATACCCTGGCGCACAGAAAGCCTCCAGATTATGTGACAACGCATCCATACCTGTTGCAGCAGTCAACTTTGCAGGAAGGCCAACAGTCAGTTCTGGATCATCGATCACCACGGATGGCATCATTTTGGGATGGAAGATAATTTTCTTAAGGTGAGTTTCTTCCTGCGTGATAACCGAGGCTCGGCCAACTTCAGAACCTGTACCTGATGTTGTCGGAACAGCGATAATCGGTGCAATCTTGGAAGCATCAGCCCGTGCCCAGTTGTCACCAACATCCTCAAAGTCCCAGAGCGGGCGGCCCTGACCGACCATGAGAGCAACAGCTTTCGCTGCATCGAGACCGCTACCGCCACCAAAGGCGATCACGCCGTCGTGCTTGCCTGCCTTATAGAAGGCAACACCGTCATCAACGTTTTTACCAATCGGGTTTGGTTTGATTTCACTGAAGACACCACAGCCAAGACCATCAGCTTTACAACGGGCAACGAGATCAGTGACCATTGGTAAAGCAGCAAGTCCCGGGTCAGTAATCAGAAGCGGATTTTTCATGCCAAGGCCTTTACAGACAGAGGCAATCTCCTGGATCCGGCCAACACCAAAACGGACGGTGGTTGGATAATTCCAGTTCCCTTTCATATTCTCGATTTTATTGCTCACGGTTATTCTCCGTTTGAATTGGAAGGCGTTACGTTTTGTACGCATATTGTTCATAGACCGGACATACATATCCGATCGCAGATTTGTATGACAAAATCTGCGAGAACACCAATAAATAATCACCCGGGAAATCTCATCTGGTGCCGAAAAACACTTATCAAATCAGGATGTGACTGTGTCTTTCAGCACCAGATCGTGTCTGTGGCAAAAGCCACCACGGGTTATTGTTTGATTTTCTGCATTTCCGGATCATAAAGCGGTTTGAATTGAATAGAACAGCCAAACAGTTCGGTACCAACTTCCAGCTGATAGGAACCAGACTTCAAGTAAGCCATGTCGACACCATCCTTGCAGCGAACATACCCATAGCCAATGTTCTTCTCAACGGTGAAGCCATAACCGGCGGAGGTCAGCCACCCCACACGTTGGCCGTTGCGGTAAATCGTTTCCCGACCAAGCAATACCACATTCGGGTCATCCACCGTAAAACAGCACAACCGCTTTTTAACACCGTTTTTGATCTGCGCTTCCAAAGCACTGCGCCCCTTGAACGCCATGTCACCCTTCAACTTGCAGGCCCAGGACATACCTGCTTCAACCGGGGTATGATCAGGCCCGATGTCTGACGCCCAGGCACGATAGCCCTTTTCAAGTCGCAAGCTTTCAATCGCGCGATAGCCTGCATTACGCAAGCCAACTTCCTCACCAGCCTTGCTCAATGACTCAAAGACTGAAGCGGCAAACTCAGTTGGAATATGTAACTCCCAACCCAGTTCTCCGACATATGTCACCCGGAGTGCCATGACCGGAGCTCCGGCAATACCAATGGTCCGCATGGATCCAAAAGGAAAATTGTCATTATCCAGTTTATCTTCAGTGATTTTCTGCAACAGCTTTCGGGCATTGGGCCCCATAACTGAAAGTACAGCAAAGCCGGAAGTGACATCGACCAGGTGAGCATTCAGACCTTCTGGTATATTGCGTTTTATCCAGTCAAAATCATGGGTCGCATAACCGGTTCCCGTGACAATATAAAACGCGTCTTTCGCCAGTCGAACAACCGTGAGATCACACTCGACCCCTCCCCGGTCATTGAGCATCTGGGTATAAATCAGACTGCCTGTTTTTTTGCTGACATCATTGGCACAAATCCAGGAAAGGGCCTTCTCGGCATCAGGTCCGACGATTTTGAATTTCGCAAAAGAAGATTGGTCAAAAACCGTCACAGCTTCGCGTGTTGCTCTATGTTCTTCCCCGACATTTTCAAACCAGTTTTGCCGCTCGAAGCTATATATGTCCTTAGGCTCCTGCCTTTTTTTAGCAAACCAGTTTGGTCTTTCCCATCCCAGCTTTTCACCGAAACAGGCGCCCTGTTCTTTCAAGCGATCATAGAGAGGTGAACGACGGTTCGGCCGACCTGTTTTATGTTCTTCGAACGGCCAAGCCATGGTGTAATGCTTGCCATAGGCTTCCAGCGTCCGTTTCCGGACCCAATCCGTATCAAAATGAGCTTGTCCGAACCTGCGAATATCCGCAGGCCAGAGATCGTAGGGCGGCTCCCCATTCACGACCCATTCTGCCAGTGCCATACCTGCACCGCCCCCTGCTGCAATACCAAAAGCATTGAAACCTGCACCAACAAAATAGTTCTTCAATTCGGGAGCCTCACCCAGAATGAAATTTCCATCCGGAGTAAAACTCTCAGGCCCGTTGATCAATTCACGGACACCCGCGCTTTCCAGAGCCGGAACACGCCCCAGCGCCAGTTCCATCAACTGTTCGAAATGATCCCAGTTTGAATCCAGCAAGGAGAAGTGAAACTTCTCGGGGAATCCTTTAACTGCCCAGGGAATACCATTCGGCTCATAGCCTCCCATGACCAGCCCACCCACATCTTCTTTATAATAGGTCAGACGATCCGGGTCTCTCAGGGTTGGAAGATCCGGGGTAATACCTTCGATTTTCTCGGTAATCATGTACTGGTGCTCAACAGAAACAAGTGGCACGTTAACCCCGACTTTTTTTGCCTCTTGCCGCGCCCATTGCCCGCAGCAGTTCACGACTTTTTCGCAGGAAATACGGCCCTTATTCGTCAAGACACCTGTTATCTTTCCATCTTCAACCAGAACTTCCAGGACTTCGGTGTCTTCCATTATTGTCACCCCCTTCATTCTGGCTCCCTTGGCCAGAGAAAGGGTGATATCTGAAGGGTTTGCCTGTCCGTCTGTCGGTAGAAATGCTGCCCCGACAACATCATCAACATTCATCATTGGCCAAAGATCTTGCGCCTCCTTTGGCGTAAGAAGCTGCATGTCCAGTCCAAAGGAATGGGCTGTGGTTGCCTGACGTTTGACTTCTGTCCAACGTTCCTGATTACAGGCCAGGCGCAATCCGCCATTCATTTTCCAACCGGTCGCCTGCCCCGTTTCGGCTTCAAGGGTTTTATAGAGATCGACAGAATAACCAAGCAACTGGGTGATATTGGCATTCGATCGCAACTGGCCCACAAGTCCGGCGGCATGGAATGTCGTTCCAGAGGTTAACTTGCCCCGTTCAATCAAAACGGTATCGCTATATCCCATTTTCCCAAGGTGATAGGCCGTCGATGCCCCGACGATCCCTCCCCCGATAATGACAATTTTGGCATCAGATAGAAGCTCGGTCATTTTATTTACTCACTTTTTGGAAGGCAAGAAGCTGCTGTTTGAATTTCACCAGATTGTCTCTGGTGTATTGTCGAAAATCAAAATCGATATCTGAATGAACCTCGGAAACCATGCTCCAGAGGGTTTCCCTTAAGAGCGATGCACATTTCATTGCCGCATATTTCCGGTAAAGCTCATCAGTTACGGGCTGTTCAAAATACTGTTCAAGCAACCAGTTTTCACTGTCACTCCCCAGACCTGAATTGGATACCAGTCCTCCCAAATCAAACAGGGGTGAATTATATCCGGCATAGTCCCAGTCAATGAGCCAGAGACGCTTTCCATCATCCATGAAATTAGCGGCAAGAAGGTCATTATGGCCAAAAACCAGATCTATCTGTCCGACAGCAGTTTCCAACTCTGCCGCCATCTCCAGCAGCCATCCCAATTCACCTGCCCCATGAGGCTGGTGTTTTGCCCTTCTTAGAGTTGCCACGTAATCCCGGATGACATGAAACACCCAGAATACCAGGGCTGGCCCCCGGAAGTAATTGGGCAGCTCCCGATGTACCCGTTTGAGTAAAGGCAAGATCCGTTCAAGATTATGTTGCTGCCGGACTGCGACTTCATCGAAGCAGATGCCCTCGATAAAACGCATCACCAGAATTCCTTGCGAGTTAAAAACTACCTCGGGAGAAATTCCTGCTTCAAAAGCAGCATGACTGGCGGCCAATTCGTTAAAACGCATGACATGGTGGACGGGGATATCCTCGCCAAAGCGAACGACGTACTTCCCGCTCTGATCCTCAACCACATAATTGTGGTTGGTTATTCCTCCTCCGAGTGGTTGGGGATCCACTGCCCCCTTCCAACAGGGCAAACGGCGTATTTTATCCATACTATTGGTCATCGTATTTTATCCCAGCCCCAGGCATTTTCTGGCTTTTGCAGATCCCGCAGCAATCATCCGGTCAGCGATGATGGCGATGAAGGCAATCGCAAGACCCGCAACAATTCCGCGTCCGGTATCCGCCTTGGTCAGAGCAATATAAACTTCCTGACCAAGATCACGTGTCCCGACCAGCGCTGTAATAACCAGCATCGACAGCGCCAACATAATGGTTTGGTTAAGTCCAAGCAGAATTTCCGGGAGTGCCAGAGGTAGCTTGATTTTCCATAACAACTGACGTTTGGTACAACCAGAGGTGATACCTGCCTCGATCAGCGCAGGAGGGATTTGCTTTATTCCATGAACGGCGTAACGAACTGCCGGTGCTATGGCGTAAAGAACCACTGCAACCATGGCCGAGAAATCTCCAACCCTGAAAAGCATGACGACCGGGATCAGATAAACAAAGCTGGGAAGGGTTTGCAGGGTATCAATAATCACCTGAACAATCCGGCCAAGACGTTCATTCTCAGCAGCAAGAATTCCCAAGGGAACACCCAGCAGAGTTGCGATTACAACTGAAACACCGCAAAGATAGACCGTTATCATGGCTTTTTCCCACATCCCGGTCATGACAATGAAAAGACTGAGGCACAGGGTCAGAGCAACCAGTCGAATACCGCCAAGCTGCCATGACACAACACTCAGCAAAAATATGCTCCAGGCCCATGGCATCTTCAACAGGACCAGTTTTACCGGCACCATGAAATAGATCAGAACAACCGTCTTGTAGCTTTCCAGAACATCAAAGAATGTAATATTGATCCATTTTACGGCTTCGGCTAAGGATTCCCCGATCCCGATCTCGAGACTTTCCGGATAGCTTTGTACAGATGGCACAAACATTCCCAAAACGAATGTCCCTATCGTTACGGCAACGACTGTGGTTAACCAAGGGTGGTTCTGGACAAAAGAACCCGTTCTTTCGCGGTAGGTCGGGCTCCCGCGCTGTGAAAAAGCCTGACTAAGACGATCAAGGGCAATTGCCAAAACCACTATGGCAATTCCTGCTTCAAGACCGCCCCCCAGATCAAGGCGCCGGAGAGAGGAAAGCACATCATATCCCAGCCCGCCTGCACCAATCATTGATGCAATGATGACCATGTTGAGAGAGAGCATAATCACCTGATTTACACCGACCATCAATCCAGGCATGGCCGAAGGAACCAGGACCTTCCACATTAACTGGCGTCTGGTGCAGCCTGCCATATAGCCAAAATCAAGTATCTCGCCAGGAACCCCCTTAAGAGACATAATCGATATCCGGATCATCGGCGGCATGGCATAGATCACTGTTGCAATCATGGCAGCAACAGGACCAAAGCCAAACAGAAAGAGGATCGGCACAAGGTAAGCAAAAACCGGCACGGTCTGCATCAGGTCAAGGAGGGGAGAAATGCTTCTTTCAAAAGCTGGCCAGCGATAACCCGCAATACCAATTAACAGCCCTGCTGCAACACCAAAAGGCACAGCAATCACAATTGAAGCCAGCGTTATCATTGCACTGTCCCACTGTCCGAACACTGCCAGATAAAGAAAGCACCCCCCTACCAGTGCTGCCAGCTTCCAGTTCCTGGCGTAATAGCCCATGGCAACAACAACAGTGACAACCGAAAGCCAGGAAAGCGAAGGGAGGATCTGAACGGCTTGACTTCCCTGCCCCTCCAGAAATCCTGACGACAGCAGGCTCGTTGCAAACGAAAGCGGCCACTCCAGAAGTTCTGCAATCCCCCTGGTCATTTCCTTGAAGGTGAAAAGGCCGAAACTGGCGTCTACTGTCAGCCAATTCATGAAGTCGGAAATATAATCTTTAACAGGCCACTGCCATTTTCGTGGCAGGGAAAACATCCATTTTGGCAACAGCCCCTTGCCTTCTATATAAAAGAAGACGGATATGACAAAAGCACTAACCCAAAACCCTTTGATACCGATAAAATTCCGGATCTCGGGTTTAAAATTCCGAACAGCAAGGATCATGCTGTTACCTCGCGACCAACCAGAACATCCAGCACTCTCTTCCGGCTGATGAGTCCGATTGATTTACCCTCGGTGTCAACAACGGCAAAAGGTTTGCTCGATTGCTCAACTTTGTCGGCAATATCGGCAATTACCTCATTAAACTGAATATTTCCTGCCGTCTGAGCATTCTCATCAAAAGCTTCCTTAACCAGCCCGGCTGTCAAAACCTTGGCTCGAGGAATATGACGGGTAAATTCAGCCACATATTCGGTTGCCGGATTCATCACCAGTTCTGCCGGAGTCCCGATCTGGATAATCTTGCCATCTTTCATAATGGCAATGCGATCAGCCAGGCGAATGGCTTCGTCAAAGTCATGCGTGATAAAAACGATCGTCTTGTTGAGAACATTCTGCAGACGGATAAACTCGTCTTGCATCTCCCGCCTGATCAAAGGGTCCAATGCAGAAAAAGGCTCATCCAGAAACCAGAGTTCCGGTTCAACGGCAAGGGATCTTGCAATACCAACGCGCTGTTGCTGCCCCCCTGATAACTCACGGGGGAAATTGTTTTCTCTTCCCTTCAAGCCAACCAGTTCAATAACATTCCGGGCCTGTGCTTCGCGTTTTTTTAAAGGAACGCCCTGAACCTCAAGAGGAAACGCCACATTACCCAAAACAGTAAGATGGGGGAGCAGAGCGAAATTCTGGAAAACCATTCCCATCTTGTGGCGTCGGATCTCGATCATCTCCTTATCACTTGCTTTCAGGAGATCCTGACCTTCCAGAATAATCTCTCCACCAGTCGGTTCAATCAGACGTGAGAGACAACGCACCAGGGTTGATTTGCCAGAACCGGACAGCCCCATGATGACAAAGATTTCACCCGTGTAGATTTCAATATTTGCATCGCGAACACCACCAATAAGCCCAGCGGATTTCAGATCCTCCGACCCCGGTGCATTGTTATGTGTTTTGAGGAATGATTCAGCATTATGACCAAATATTTTCCACACGCCTTTGCAGGCCAACTTGACGGAAGAAGCCATCGAGAGGATCCATTTAATTACCGAAACGTGTCTTGTTCATGATTTAAAAGGGAACAGCATCAATCAGAACTCTGTTGAACTGTTCCCTGCATCACCCTATTGCCCGCTCCAGCCCTGCCAGCGGTCTTTATTGGCATCAACCCAACTGGCCACCACGGCGTCGATTTCCTTGCCGTTGAGATCAACTTCAATAATCATATCAGACATCTCGTCATTCGAGATGGTGAACCCCTGAATGGCTTTATAGGCACCTGGCCATTTGTCCTTCACACCGGACCAGGCCACTTTCCAGATCGGACCGGTCGGTTTGCCACAGTCATAGGCAGCATCAGGGTTGGAACCCCAGGATGGGTCCGTATAACATTCACTGGTATATTTGGGGAATTCGACCCACTCGCCCTCAAATTTTGCCGGGGCCCAATGTGGCGCATAAACCCACAGCAAAACTGGCGCTTTACGTTGGTAGGCTGATTCCAGCTCGGCGAAAAGAGCAGCATCTGTCCCGGCGTGCACAACCTCGAAATCCAGTTCCAGAGCTTCAACCCGTTCGTCATCAAAGCCACCCCAGGTAACAGGCCCCCCAAGGTACCGTCCTTTCGGAGCTGTTTCCGGCGTGGCGAAAGTCTCGGCACAATCGTTCAGGGCCTGCCAATCCGGCAACCCTGGACAGACGTCCTTCATATAGGAGGGATACCACCATTCCTCGATTGCCTGCATACCGGTTTCACCAAGATTCTCCACAGTGCCTGAGGCAACGGCCTCATCCATCGCTTCACGCCCGGTTGTCTCCCAGATTTCCATCGCGACATGCAGATCACCATTTTTCAATCCGGCGAACTGGGCAATGTAATCAGCCTGAACGTATTCGACATTATATCCTGTGCTCTGAAGAACACTGCCCATAATTTTTGTCGTCAAAAGCTGGCCAGTCCAGTCATGCAACGTCAATTTGATCGGATCATTGGATTCCACATCAGCCTGAGAAGCGGTTCCGTTGAGCGTAGAAAGTGCAAGGCTACCTAACAAGGCAACAGCAAAACGAGATGTCTTGTTCATAGATATTTCCTCCCTGAGGATTATTTTGAGGATTATTTTGTTTTTGGCATTTGATCGCACCATATTTCCATGGCAGAAACGATATCAACAAATACCCACGAAAGTCAACACATATCCAACAAAATCATTGCAACAAGGACCGCACCCGCAAAGATTGTGGCAATCACTGAAGGCAAGCCATAACAACACGACAATTTAGTCGTGCAAGATATATGAAAAGGAAAAGAAAAGCAGAAGCCTGGGATGTTTCTGAGAGGTTATCGGTACGAAAAAACTAATCTCTTTGCTCAACCATCATCGCCGGGACTGTTTGCTAGCGGGCTATAATAACCTTGACCTCTGCTTCTCGCAAACAACGAGACAATGCTTCGTCCGGTTCAGCATCTGTAATCAGCAAGTCAATCCCCTCTAACGGGCCGATCTTTACCAATCTGGCGCGATTGAACTTGCTTTTATCAGCCACAACAATCGTTTTTTGCGCCTGCGCCATTACCGTACGGGAAAACTCAGCTTCGGCCAGATGATCAACCATCAAACCGCGAACAGGATCAATTCCACCAAGAGACAACACGGCATACTTCACATCGAATTGCTCGACGAATGAAATTGCTGACGGGCCAAAAGCTGCAGCATCATCCGCGCGCAGCTCTCCCCCTGCAATATAGACACGATTGCCATTCCGGGTAGCCAAAGCCCGCGCGGTTTCTACAGAATTGGTAACGACAAGCAGATTGGAGTGCTCTCTCAAGGCATGAGCAGCAAAAGCAGTTGTGCTCCCTGTATCAAAGATCAGAGAATCCCCGTCGTGAATGATTTTGGACAGAGCCTGACCAATTCTTTTTTTGGCCTCCTGATTTTCAACCATTCGCCGTTGAAAAGGTGCTTCATGCTCCTCGTCTGGCACGATAATGCCGCCGTGGACTTTTTCAATTAATCCAGATGACACCATCGGCTTTACATCTCGACGGATAGTCTCATCCGAAACAGAAAACTGTTCAGCCAATTCAAGAATGGTACAAAGCCCCCTGCTTCGCACAGCTCTCAGTATTTCTTTTTGTCGTGTGGTTGGATGCATGAAATCCACAAATCTCCAAATTCAATACCTAGGAATAAGATACTTTCGACAAGAAATCAAATACTGCTCTGGCTGAACGGGCCGCTTATTCCTGTTTATTCATATGCTTTTTTATTCTGGTTGTCGGTTCTGCCTCCAGCGGATCATCCGGCCAATAGTGCCGGGGATAACGTCCTTTCATATCTTTTTTCACTTCGTGGTAAGAATTCTGCCAAAACCCTGTCAGGTCGCTTGTTACCTGAAGGGGACGTCGAGCCGGAGAAAGCAGATGTAAAACCAGTGGTACCCTTTTCCCCATAATTGCGGGTGTTTCTGACAGCCCGAACATTTCCTGGAGACGAACCTCCAGCACTGGCATTTCCGGATTTTCATAATTAATCCGATGGGTCTGTCCGCTCGGCACTCGATAACGCTCGGGAGCCTCCCGCTCCAGATACTGGTTTTCCTGCCACGACAATTGCGACAGAAGAATCTGTTTCAAGTCGAGCTTTACCAGTTGAGAGAGCGAAGTGATATTTTCAAGATATGG
This sequence comes from Kiloniella laminariae, assembly GCF_027214005.1. Taxonomy (GTDB): domain Bacteria; phylum Pseudomonadota; class Alphaproteobacteria; order Kiloniellales; family Kiloniellaceae; genus Kiloniella; species Kiloniella laminariae_A. The sequence continues at coordinate 34,915 of NZ_JAPWGY010000005.1, read as the reverse complement.
CGCCAGCCACTGCTCCAGTTCGCGAAGCAGAGCGGGTTCTCCCCAGTCAGGCCAAAGATCTTCTCCTTCAAAATGACGAAGGCAGGCCATTCTCTGGCAAAGCTGGGCAAAGGAGTCTCCCGGCTCAAGCAAAGCCAGCCCTTGCCTGGTGATCCTGCCCAACAGCTCCGCAACGACAACATTTGGTTCCAGCTGTTTTATCCGCTGCGCGGAAAGGACCAGGGCTCCCAGATTATCTCTCAACTCTCCTTGCAGCTGTGTCTGCTGTTCGTTCCACCGTACCACTCGTTCACTGACAATATTTTCCTGGTGCAGATCCCGGATCTGCCCTTCACTCAAGGCTGCAGCCAGATAGATTTTTGCATTAGCCCCCATCCCCCCGAGGTGGGCGATGGTAAGGTAGAGTTCCGTCGCCAGACGGTCCAGTTCATCAAGCTCCGCCCCCTTTCCTCCAGAAAGTTTATACCGTCCAGATGAAGCAGGACGCAGCTGGGCAATTCGATCTGGATAAGCAAGTGACAAAATAGCCCCAGCCATCCCTAACTCTACAGGACTGTTTTCCTTCACCCTGACTAGGCGGGCGTATTGCCCTGCGGACATTCTGACTCTTTTCAGGCGTGAGCGATCAACGTGATACCCCTTGCCATGATCAACACCAAGCAGCACCTCTAGACGCAAAACGAGGTCTGCTGCTGTTCCCGAAGTGCCTGCTTTGAAGATATCTCGCTCATCCAGTAACGCCGCCAGAAGGCAGGCAAGCCACCCCTGACCCAAGGCTCTGGCCCGAAGGAGCATATGGGCGAAGCGGGGATGAAGAGGCAGAAGCGCCATTTCCCTGCCTTGGGATGTGATCCGGCTTTCTTGATCTAACGCCCCCAGTTTCTGAAGCAACTCTGTAGCCTGTTGCCAGGCTGCCCGTGGTGGCGCATCACACCAGTTAAGCGTTTCAGGCCCTGAAGTCCCCCAATTCTGAACCTCAAGGACGAGGGAACAGAGATCTGCTTCAAGTATTTCCGGTGTACTGTGTTGAGAAAGAGAACCGTTTTGGGATTCCGGCCACAGACGATAACAGACGCCAGGTTCAATACGCCCTGCCCGTCCGGCCCTTTGGTCTGCCGAAGCTTTCGAGACCCGAAGGGTTTCAAGGCGCGTCATCGCACTTGAAGGATCAAATCGTGGACTGCGCATATAACCGCAGTCAATGATAACCCTTACCCCGTCAATCGTCAGGCTGGTTTCTGCAATTGCAGTCGCGAGTACAATTTTCCTGCGTCCCGCCATCGAGGGAGAAATAGCCCGACGCTGATCCTCCAGCGACAGATCTCCAAACAAGGGAAAGAGATCAACATCGGCAGGCAGGTTCGCTTGCCTCAACTGTTCGACCACAGAACTGATTTCACCCACTCCAGGCAGGAATACCAGGAAACTGCCACTTTCTTGCGGGAGAACTTCAACAATTTTGTCTGCAACAGCAAAGGCAATTGAACGACGTGGCGTTTCCTCTCCGTATACCAGCTGTACCGGGAAGCTCTTCCCCTCGCTGGTCAGGATCGGTACCTCTCCCATAATCCGGGATACTTTTTTCCCGTCCAGGGTTGCCGACATAACCAGCAGTCGCAAATCGTCTCGCAAGGCCGATTGTACTTCCAGACAGAGCGCCAGACCCAGATCAGCCTGCAGGCTCCGTTCGTGAAATTCATCAAAGACCACAAGGCCGATACCCGGTAATTCAGGATCCTTTTGAAGCAGACGCGTTAAAACCCCTTCCGTAACAACCTCAATCCGGGTTTGGGGACCTACCCTGCTTTCATGCCGTATTCTATAGCCAACCGTTTCCCCAAGTTTTTCACCAAGAATTTCAGCCATCCGGGCCGCAGCAGACCGCGCAGCAAGTCTTCTTGGTTCCAGAACGATAATTTTTTGACCAGCAAGCCAGTCAACATCCAGAAGCCCCAGTGGTACACCCGTCGTTTTCCCTGCTCCGGGCGGGGCCTGTAACACAAGGGAAGGCTGTTGCTGCAAAGAAGCAATAATTTCAGGCAGAAGAGGATCGATGGGCAAGCTTGTCATCTGTGCGTTATATCATCACAGTAAAAACAACATCCAGATGAATAGTGCTCCCGTTGAACAAAGCACTTAAAAACTGGTCCCGCTGGTCCCGCTATACCTACACCCTACGGCACCTAGCCCCGAGTCACGTTACAGTTAACCCGTCCGTCCGCCTTGCATTGAAACCTTTGTATCGCCTCGTCCCCCTTCAGGCGGACTTCTTCCGCAATGCATTTTGACCAGTTATCCAGATTTTCCAGATAATAGTTCACTTCACGTTTGCAGTTGTCGTAATCCTCGGAATCAGAAAACTGGATCTCGATATATTGTTTGGTACACACCGGGGGCGTATAGCTTGGCTTCTTGCAATCAGCTATGGCTGGGGCAGACAAAAACATGCCTCCGGCTAAAGTCACAAAGAAGAGGGTGGATAATGATTTTCTGGTCATATTTTGATCTCAAGCTACAGCGATTGCCTTACAGCACAATAAAATGCACCTGTATTCCTGTTTTCCAGAAATAGCCTGAAAGAGTAAAATAAACTCTAATATACTCTGATCAAAAGAGATTATTTTAAAACAGAAAAGGCAGGCTGGAGATCACCAGCCTGCCTTTTGGATAGTATGAAACAGATCAATTCATTTACCCGGCCCCGGTTTATTTCCCGCCAGGTTTTTCACTAAAGAATTTTTCGTATTTCCCGCTTACACCGTTAAATTCGTCAGCATCAGAAGGCGCTTCGCCCTTTTCTGTTATATTTGGCCAGATCTCGGCAAACTTTGTGTTCATCTCCAGCCATTTTTCTGCTTCAGGGTCCGTATCCGGTAAAATTGCCTCCGCCGGGCATTCCGGCTCGCAGACACCACAATCGATACATTCATCAGGATGAATGACGAGGGTATTTTCCCCTTCGTAGAAGCAGTCAACCGGACAGACTTCAACACAGTCCATATATTTGCATTTGATACAGTTATCCGTCACGACATAGGTCATAACACACTCCTATTGATGTCCCGTATTAATCCAGACCTGCATTGATCTGGAGCGGACACCTGATCTTCCTGAACACCCTTTCAGGATGCCTCGTCGTAGCCCAGTTCCTTGTGACTATCGAGTAATCTGCGGCGCAAGGAGGAAGCTGTTTTCTCCCCGTCAGCTGCCGGCTGGTAATACACATTCACATCAGCCGTTTTATTGCGGCTCATGGACTTTAATGCTGTTTCACTGGTCACTTCAAAAGCATCAAACCCGCAGCGGCGCATCAACTGGATCTGGTCAAACAAGACATTCCCGACAGCCCGAAGCTCACCCTTAAAGCCATAACGTTCACGCAATATCCGCGCATAGGAATAGGCCCGGCCATCGCCAAAGGAAGGAAAATTCAGGGCAATCAGTGACAGTTGCAATAAATCCTGTTCAATCAGTTCTGGTGACTGATCACTTTCCAGGCGAAGACCGACAAATCGTCCGGCCGAGAAGAGTTTGTCTTTTTCCGACTGCCAACGGGCCAGAGAAACCACGACATCACCCGTGTCTGGCAGCGCATCTTCATCAGCAAGAAAAATCCAGCTATCTGTTACCTGAAGTCCATCTTTAATGAGTGCCATATCACCCTCTTCTTTCATTTCGTGGCCCACTTGACGGCCACCTTCTATTTCAGCCCAACGGCTTGTATGTTATTCCTGAACAGTCCGAGCAGCTGCATCACCGATGAAGTGAATACCGCATTCTGTCTTGTCCTGATTCTTCCATCGACCACTGCGCGGGTCATCGCCAGGGGCCACCTTGTCGGTACAAGGCATACAGCCAACTGATGGGTACCCATCAGCCTCCAGGGGGTGACGTGGCAGATTATGGCGGTCGAAATAGGATGTAATCTCGTCCCGCTCCCAATAGGCCAATGGATTAATCTTGATCCTTGTTCCTTCTGCCTCAACCATTTCCAGTCGGGCCCGGGTCACAGCCTGAAAACGTTTGCGACCGGAGATCCAGGCCGAAAGTCCATCGAGGGCTCTGTTCATCGGCTCGACCTTACGCACCCAGCAGCACATATCCGTGTCTTTGGTCCAGAGAATCCCGTCCGGGTCTTTGCCGGCAAGCCTGTCCGGATCGGGCAAGATCTGTCGCACATCTGTTAGCCCCAAGAATTCTGTCAACTGCCGGCGATATCTTTGTGTTTCGCCAAACAGCTTGCCCGTATCCATAAAAATTACCGGGGTCGACGGATTTACCTGCGCCACCAGATGCAGAAGAATGGCAGACTCTGTTCCAAAAGAGGAAACCAGCGCAACTTCCCCTTTGAATTCATCTTCGATGAGGCGAACCAGAGCATCATGTGTCGACAGGTTTTTTACTGCTTCAAGCAGCTCTGTCGCGCGGGATCTGGTTGTCTCAAGCCGTTCTTTCGCATTGGGCTCCAAAGGCAACACTGCAGAAGCACTAGGCATATAACCTCTCCTTGAAAGGTGCCAGACCAACCCGGTTATAGGCATCAAGGAAGCTTTCCTCTTTGCCATTCCGGATCTCGAGGTAAGTGTTCACCACGGTTTCCACCGCATCGACGATGTTGTCGTAGGAGAAGGAAGGGCCAACAATTTTGCCGATTGCGGCATTCTCGTTCGCATTGCCGCCAAGAGTGATCTGGTAGTACTCTTCTCCCTTACGATCCACACCGAGAATACCGATATGACCGACGTGGTGATGTCCACAGGCGTTGATGCAACCTGAAATTTTCAGTTTGAGTTCGCCGATATCAAACTGACGTTCAATGTCGGAAAACCGCTTGCTGATAGCCTGGGCCACAGGAATGGAACGGGCATTGGCCAGGGCACAATAGTCCAGGCCAGGGCAAGCAATCATATCCGAGATCAGGCCAAGGTTGGCAGTAGCAAGTCCTGCTGCACTCAAGGTACTGTACACTTCGAACAGATCATCAAGCTTTACATGGGGCAGAACCAGATTCTGCTCATGTGTCGCTCTGATTTCATCAAAACTGTATTTCTCGGCAAGATCTGCAACGACTTCCATCTGGCTATCGGTGATATCGCCAGGTGCTTCACCTTCCGGCTTCAGCGAAATATTGGCAATGGCATAACCCGCCTGGCGATGCGCCACAACATTGGCCTTGACCCAGTTGGCAAAACCCCGATCCTCAAAGCGCTTTACTTCAAACAGGCGCGACGTTGCATCAAGTTTTTCCCAGGCCGGAGCCGCGAAGTAATCATTGATCCGCTCAACCTCTTCCAGTGGAAGTTTCAGGGCACTGTCCTTGATCCGTTCCCACTCAGCTTCAATCAGGCCCCGCAGTTCTTCAATGCCGGTTTCATGAACCAGAATTTTAATACGCGCCTTGTATTTGTTATCCCGGCGTCCAAGCTGGTTATAAACCCGCAAAATGGCTTCAAGGTAACTCAGCAGATGTTCCTTCGGCAGGAAGTCACGCACCGCTTTGGCGATCATCGGGGTGCGTCCTTGTCCACCACCGACATGAACTTCGAAACCAACTTTACCTTCAGCGTTCTTCTTGATTGCAAGACCAATATCGTGAACACGGATCGCAGCCCGGTCAGTGGTCGCACCTGTTACCGCAACCTTGAATTTACGCGGCAGGAAAGTGAATTCAGGGTGCAACGAGGACCACTGACGAATGATTTCGCAATAGACCCGAGGATCTTCGATTTCATCGGCGGCAGCGCCAGCATACTGGTCAGAAGTCGTGTTTCTGATGCAGTTACCGCTGGTCTGGATCGCGTGCATCTCAACGTCAGCCAGTTCCTCCAGAATGGTCGGGATATCTTTCAGTACTGGCCAGTTATACTGCACGTTCTGCCGCGTGGTAAAATGGGCATAACCCTTATCATATTTGCGGGCAATATGGGCCATCTTCCGCATCTGAGCAGAATTGAAGGTACCATAGGGGATGGCAACACGCAGCATATAGGCATGCAGTTGCAGATACAGGCCGTTCATCAGACGCAGAGGCTTGAACTCGTCTTCGGTCAGGTCTCCGGCAATACGGCGCTCTACCTGATCACGAAACTGTTCGACGCGCTGCTGTACGAAGTCGGAATCAAATTCATCATAACGATACATGTTTTCTACTCCTTACCGCGCCTGCTTGCCCAGGTCATAACGGACTGTAGGCCCTTTGGCCCTGATCTCTTCCTTGACGGACAGTGTGTGAATGCCAGAAGCATCGCGTTTGACCTTCATCAGATAGGCCCCGACAATCTTCTGGCTGGCTTCAGCTGTTTTTGCAGCAGCCAGAAGGCTTGCCTCGCCGTCAGCATCTTCAACAGTCATTGCCCCGGATACATTCTCGATCCATTCGGCGTTCTCGCCGAAATAGACCACTTCGCCATCCAGCAGGCGGTTCGCTGTTATAATCTGTAGTGCCATCGTTTTTCTCTCCTCGACGTCGCGGCTCAAAGCCTGGCGACAGCCACTTCTCTCTCGCTGGAGGAAGCCTTGTTATTTTCAAGATATTCAGTCGCAAACTGGCGCAGGTCCTGTTGACGGGCAAACGCGGCCACCGAGCCGATAACAATCAAGGCCGGCCCCGTAATCGCGCTGTTTTCTGTCAGCTCTCCCAAACCGGAGAGTTTTCCAGGAAGCACCCGTTGATCTGGTCGAGTACCGTTTTCGATGATTGCAACCGGCGTTTCACCCGAAAGGCCGTTCAACATCAGCTTGGCTGAAATATTGTTTGCCTTGGAAACACCCATATAGAAAACCAGTGTCTGCCGGGAATTGGCCAATCCGCTCCAGTCTGCTTCGGCAATGCCATCGCCATTCTGTCCGGCAACAAATGTCACCATCGATGCATGGTCCCGATGTGTCAGAGGTACAGCCGCAGCTGCGGCACAGCCAATTGCAGCTGTAATACCAGGGACGATATCGACTTCGATCCCAGCAGCTTGCAAAACTTCCATTTCCTCGCCACCACGGCCAAAGACAAAGGGATCGCCGCCCTTCAACCTGACCACACGCAGACCTTTACTGGCCTCTTGCACCAGAATGTCGTTGATTTCGTCCTGGGTCTTGCTGTGGTTCCCCGGTCCTTTGCCAACATAGATCCTGTCGGCATCCCGGCGGACATAATCCAGGATCTCATCACTGATCAGGCGATCATAGACCACGACATCAGCCTGCTGCATAAAGCGCATGGCCCGAAATGTCAGAAGATCCGGATCTCCAGGACCAGCCCCAACAATTGCAACATGGCCAGCAGCGTTCTTTTCTTTCCAGTTCAGGTTTATCAGGCCAAGCATCCGTTCCCGGGCAAAAACCTCACGGCCTGCAAGAACGGATTCCGCAACAGGGCCATCAAAAAAGTTTTCCCAGAACCTGCGGCGATCACCGCCACTGGTGATCGTGCCTTTTACGGCTCCGCGAAAGCTATCAGCAAAAGAGGCAAGACGCCCCAGTGCAGGCGGCAAGAGTCCCTCAATCTTTTCGCGGAGATTCCGCGCCAGGATCGGGGCGGATCCACCACTGGATATACCAATTACAATTGGGGACCGGTCAACAATCGCCGGCATAATAAAATCTGAAAGCTCTGGTCGATCCACCGCATTCACCTTGACACCACGCTGACGCGCAGCCTGGCTAACAGCTGTATCGACTTCTTCAATATCCGTCGCGGCAAAAACCAGGGACGCACCGTTCAGATCTTCGTCCTTGAACTTCCGTTCCTGATAACCGACAACGCCCTGCTCGACCAGTTCAAGAATTTCTGTGCAAGCGGAGGGAGCAATCACGGTAACAGCTGCTTCTGCTTTTCTCAGCAGGCGCAATTTTCTGGTCGCGAGTTCTCCCCCGCCAACCAGAATGACCCTCTGCCCCTTCAGGGACAGGAAAATCGGAAAGTGATCCATAGTACCCTCTCACACATTCAACACAAAAATATGGTGTTATTTTTTCTATACCACATCATGTCACTGGTAAATAAATGACACGTTTCCAGAAAAATACAAGAGGGCGTGATAAAAAATTATTTATTTACACATATATATTGTTGTATATGAGGTTCAATAAAATAAACTGCAAAAACTTCACAGGAATTAAAACGAGAAACCAGAACAAACAATTGATATAATTGTATTATATGTAATTTGAATTTAGAGATTTTTTTAAAACATTTTTCTGTGCACACGTGTTTTCTGCTCTTTCATCTCAGAAATCAGTGGCTAAAACACAATCATATCACACAATTTTAAGTGTGAATAAATCGCCACTTTTAAATATACACTTATAATTTGTTATTAAATTCAACTCCGCTGAACCCGACGCAGTTGTCTGCTTAAGGATAGCATAAACTGCTGTTACTGCCCGTTGAGCAGCAACCTCGACAGCGTCACCTTTCAAGACCCAGCCAACCAGTATTGATGCAAAAAGGTCACCTGTACCGGAAAAATGCTGATCAAAAAGCGGGGTCTCTAATAACCAGGCGCTGTTCTTTTTAATCACAAGAACCGCCGTTCGACCTTGCTGACCACTTTCTGTATTTCGCCCCTCCTCAACAGAGGCATTCGCTGACGTGATAACGACACAGTTAATGGACTGGGCAATCATCAAGGACCGGGCAAGAGAAATCATTTCAGGATAACCCGCCGCCTTTGCACCAACCAGAATTTCAAACTCAAATTTGTTCGGGGTAATGATATCCGCCAGCGGAAGGAGTTGATCAGCAATCAAATCGGGAATGCCCTCCCGGACAAAGAGCCCGCTCCCCTGATCCCCCATTACAGGATCAAGAATATAGACCCCCTTTGGATTTTGTTTTTTGTAATCCTTCAGCGCCCTGACCAGAACATCTCCGTTTGCCACTGAAGTAAGATAACCGCTTAATAGTCCAGAACTTCTGGCAAACGCCCCGCGCTCGGACAGACCTTTCAATAGATCTTCCAGTAATTCGGCCTCTATCTCACGTCCGTAAACACTCGGATGCGCCGGATGGTTGGACAGCAATGTTGTCGGCACAGCGTGCACATCAATTCCAAGAAGCTGCAGGGGAAAAGTTGCTGCCGAATTTCCAACATGACCGAAACAAACCTGGGACTGGACAGATATAAGTGACGGCATATTTTCTCCAAAAACTCAGTACCCACAAAACAACTTCGGGCAGATCTTGTAAAACATTACTTGAGCATCAATCCCAACTTCTCTGTTTGCGCAGCAGCCTCTATAATTATCCGGCTGTCAGGATAACCATATTCCTTTTGATAATCCGGGCAGTATTCAGAAAACCAGCCTTGTACCGGCTTGAGAGCCTCATAGGACAATGCTTCGGACAGTAAACGCAGAACCCTTGGCAGATGCTTCAGATATCCTGGCTTGGAATCTCGGGCGTACAGCCTGGAAAACAGACCAGCGACCTTGGCATGGCGTTGCGCAGCCAGAATTCGATACCAGCACATAAAATTCTGACGGCTTTCATCACTGGAATACTCATCCCCCATAAGGGTGAAATAGCGGGCAATCATCTGCTCTCTCAGATCAAGACTGATATCTCTACGGGCATCCTCAACCAGCGACATCAGGTCATAAGGGGGCGAGCCAATCCGCGCAGTTTGAAAATCCAGAAGCCCGCAACTCTTAACACCTGAACGCCCCTCAAGGATCATGAGATTATCAACATGAAAATCGCGAAGGACGAGTGTCTCTGGCAATGCAGCAGGTCCCAGGATAACTTCTTTCCATGCATCCACATAAGCCTGGCGAGCTTTTGAAGACAAGCCCGCCCCCATAACAGCCGGCAAATACCAGTCCGCCATGATCAATGCCTCTCGCACCAGAAAGTCCAGATCATAGGGCGGCATGTTAATCTCTGTTATTTCCGGTGCAGAATGCATGGTTGCAAGGACCTCAACCGCCAGCTCATAAAGCCGGACCTCATCGGCACCGGATTGCAGAAGCCTGGCATAGGTCAGATCTCCAAAGTCTTCCAGCAACAAAAAACCCTGTGCAATATCTTCACGATAAATAACCGGCGTGGAAATACCGCACATCAGCAAGTGGCGAGCCACCTGGGCAAAGACCTCGACGGGTTCCGCTATTCCAGGCGGTGCATCCATAAGTATCGTGGTTTCCTGCGCCTGTTCCGGCCCCTTTGCTCGTGACAGCCTGTAATAGGCTCTGGCCGAGGCATCAACTGGCAGGGGCACAATCCGGGCATCTGCCCAACCCGCGTCAGCGACAAATGCGATTCTCTGTTTTTTTCTTTCTTTTGATTCCTGAATCACGCCAACCCCGGTCTAGATAAATAGTGATTATTACAGCGACTTAACAACCTTAACAGTTTTCATACTATCCCCCAAAACACCAGCAAATTTCACCCTCTTGACAAGATGTATATACAAGTTAATTTGTACAGACATAATGTGGAGCTGAAATCATGAAAAAAAATACGCGCACCATCCGCGCCCCTCACGGCACAGAACTTTCTTGCCAGAGCTGGTTGAGCGAAGCCCCGCTTCGCATGCTGATGAACAATCTGGACCCTGACGTCGCTGAACGCCCGGAAGATCTGGTTGTCTACGGTGGTATCGGACGTGCTGCGCGAAACTGGGAATGTTATGACAAGATAGTTGAAAGCCTGCAAAACCTTCAGGATGACCAGACACTTCTGGTACAATCCGGTAAACCTGTCGGCGTCTTTCAGACCCACGAAAACGCCCCGCGCGTTCTGATTGCCAACTCCAACCTGGTACCAAACTGGGCAAACTGGGAGCATTTCAACAAACTCGATAAAGCCGGTTTGATGATGTATGGCCAGATGACCGCTGGTTCCTGGATCTATATTGGCAGCCAGGGCATTGTTCAGGGAACTTATGAAACATTTGTCGAAGCTGGGCGTCAGCACTTTGGCGGTGATTTGTCTGGACGCTGGATCCTGACTGGCGGCCTTGGCGGCATGGGGGGTGCCCAACCTCTGGCTGCGACGATGGCTGGAGCCTCCATGCTCGCCGTTGAATGCCAGGAAAGCCGGATCGATATGCGGCTCCGTACTGGCTATCTCGACAAGAAGACAGCAAGCCTTGATGAAGCTCTTAAGATGATCGACGATGCCGTTGCCAACAAAAAAGCCGTTTCTGTTGGTCTTCTGGGCAACGCAGCTGAAATCTTCCCGGAACTGGTGAAACGCGGTATCAAACCTGATATTGTTACCGACCAGACTTCGGCTCATGATCCCCTGAACGGATATCTGCCACTTGGCTGGAGCTGGGCAGAATACTGTGAGCGTTCGGTTAAAGATCCCAAAGGCACGACCTCTGCTGCAAAAAAATCCATGGCCATTCAGGTTCGTGCCATGCTCGATTTCCATGCACAAGGTATCCCGACTGTCGATTACGGAAATAATATCCGTCAGATGGCACTGGAAGAAGGAGTGGAAGACGCCTTTGACTTCCCTGGCTTCGTTCCGGCCTATATCCGCCCGCTCTTCTGTCGGGGCGTCGGTCCTTTCCGTTGGGCTGCTCTATCTGGCGATCCCGAGGATATCTACAAAACCGACCAGAAGGTAAAAGAGCTCATTCCCGATGATCCTCATCTACACAACTGGCTCGACATGGCGCGCGAACGCATTCACTTCCAGGGTCTGCCTGCCCGCATTTGCTGGGTTGGTCTGGGCCAACGACACAAGCTCGGCCTCGCCTTCAACGAAATGGTGCGCAATGGTGAGTTGTCAGCCCCGGTGGTTATTGGTCGTGACCACCTTGATTCAGGGTCTGTTGCCAGCCCGAACCGGGAAACCGAAAGCATGATGGATGGTTCCGATGCCGTCTCCGACTGGCCTCTGCTCAACGCCATGCTCAATACGGCGAGTGGTGCCACTTGGGTTTCTCTGCATCACGGCGGCGGTGTCGGCATGGGCTTCTCCCAACATTCCGGCATGGTGGTCTGCTGTGACGGTAGCGAAGAAGCCGACAAACGGGTTGGACGTGTTCTCTGGAATGACCCGGCTACCGGCGTGATGCGTCATGCCGATGCCGGTTATCAAATTGCCAAAGACTGCGCCCGCGAACATAACCTCAACCTGCCAATGGAGTCAGGTAAATGAAAACACTGGTCCTGAAACCCCGTCATCTGACTCTTTCTCTCTTGCGCGCCGTGACCTTTGATCAGGTACAGATCCAGCTTGATCCCAGCTGCAAGGATAAGATGGATGCCTCGACAGAAACCGTCCGTGCCGTCTTGCGTGATGGCCGAACAGTTTATGGCATCAACACCGGTTTTGGCCGTTTGGCCCAGACCAGAATTGACGATGCCCAGCTCGAAGAACTGCAAAGCAACCTGGTTCTCTCCCACTGTACGGGCATGGGCCCCCTGCTGAATGACGAAGCCGTACGGTTGATCCTCGCCCTAAAAGTAACCTCGCTCGCTCAGGGTTTTTCTGGCATTCGCCAGGAAGTTCTTGATTATCTGATCGCCTTCTATAACGAAGGGCTCTACCCTTGCATCCCCTCAAAAGGATCAGTTGGGGCATCTGGGGATTTGGCTCCTCTTGCGCACATGTCCGCACCGATCATCGGCTCGGGAAAAGTGCGTTACAAAGGAGAAATCCTTCCAGCAACCGAGGGTCTGGCAAAAATCGGTCTCAAGCCAATGGTTCTGGGTCCCAAGGAAGGTCTCGCCCTTCTCAACGGCACACAGGTCTCGACAGCCCTTGCGCTCCTGGGTCTCTTCCGTACAGAAAACCTGATGACAGCAGCGACCTTGGCTGGTGCTTTGAGTGTTGAGGCAGCCAAAGGATCTCATGTTCCTTTTGATCCCCGCATTCAAGAAGCCCGCGGGCAGGTCGGCCAAACCGATATAGCCGCTGTCTTCAGAGATATTCTCTCAAACAGCCCAATCAAACAAAGCCACGCCGATTGTGACAAGGTTCAGGACCCCTACTCCCTGCGCTGCCAGCCACAGGTACTGGGGGCCTGTCTGGACCATATGCGCTTTGCTGCTACTATTTTTGAACGCGAAGCCAACGCTGTCTCTGATAACCCGCTCGTGTTTTCTCTGGAAGGCGACATTCTCTCTGGTGGAAATTTCCATGCTGAACCTATCGCCATGGCATCTGACGTTCTGGCTTTGGCCATTGCTGAAATCGGGGCGCTCTCTGAACGACGAATTGCTCTCTTGATGGACAGTTCCATGTCCGGCCTTCCCCCCTTCCTGGTCGCTGGCAGCGGCCTGAATTCCGGTTTCATGATCGCACAGGTAACCGCAGCAGCCCTTGCTTCCGAAAACAAATCCCTGGCACACCCTGCATGTGTTGACAGCCTTCCAACATCAGCCAACCAGGAAGATCATGTCTCCATGGCAACCTTTGCTGCGCGCAGGTTGTCTGATATGGCTCTGAATACAGCAGGCGTACTGGCGGTTGAGCTGCTTTCAGCTGCTCAGGGAATTGATTTCCACAAACCGTTGAAAACCTCGGCGGTTCTCGAAGGCGTCATGGCCCGCATCCGTGCAGACGTTCCCTTCTTCGAAAAAGATCGTTATTTCTCGGGGGACCTGGAACTGGCTTCGGACCTGATCTGGAATGGCGAACTAAACGGCCTGACAAAGGTAGATTACCTGCCAAGCCTGACAAGCTGAGGCCCGTAAAAGGCTCGTAAAAGGGGACTGTAACAATTTCGCAGAGCGCCGCTCTGGACAACTTTGTGTGGTTTGATTTTGGTATAGAATGAAAAGATACAGTGTATTTTTGGCAGCTTTTTGAAATATTGCTGGAAATACACTGTATTCCTATGCATTAAATACCAGAAATAAATAATATAAACGCAACTTAAAGCGTGGGAACACCAGTATGTCCATTGGGAGCGAAGAAAAGAAGGTCCCTCTTTACCAGAAGGTCAAGGACCTCATTATCCAGCATATTCAGTCCGGTGACTGGAAACCCGGATTTCAGATTCCGTCTGAAAACGAACTCACAGTCAGTCTGGATATGTCTCGCATGACCATTCACCGTGCCCTTCGGGAACTTACGGCTGATGGCTGGTTGATGCGGGTACAGGGGGCAGGAACCTTTGTTGCCGAGCCCAAACCGCAATCCGCTGTTCTGTCCCTGCGCAGCATTGCCGAAGAAGTACGCTCTCGAAATGGCAAATATTCGAGCAAGCAAATCCTCATGTCAGAAGAAAAAGCAACGGCATACATTGCCGGTATGCTGGAAGTCGAATTGGGAAGCAAAGTATTTCATTCCACTATTCTCCACCTTGAAAACGGGATACCAATCCAGCTTGAAGACCGTTATGTTAATCCGGCAGTTGCCCCGGATTATCTTGAACAGGATTTTCGGGATATTACACCCTATGACTACCTGATCAAAGCAGCACCCTTGAGCAACGCCGAACACACCATTACTGCAATCGCTCCAGAAGCAGATCAGGCCGTCTTGCTGGGTATCCCGGTACAAAGTCCCTGCCTTTTACTGCGCCGAAGAACCTGGTCCGGGGGCAAGACCGTCACCTATGCAAGGCTCCTGCACCCCGGGGATCGATACAGTCTGGGGGGAACCTTTCAGGGGTAGCCTTGATCACTCTCTTCACTGATCCTTTATCTGGTCGCGTTTAAGTTCCCGTATTGTAAAACGCCCCGGATGCACAGCCGTCATAAAAGTTTCGGGGATCGGGGAAGTACCACGACAAATAAGGCCTGTCAGGTAATCCGCCATCATCGGTGCTGTGACGAACCCCCTGGAGCCATATCCAGCTGAGACATAAAGGTTCGGGTAATAAACAGGCTCTGGCCAGTCTCTGCCAGCAGCCCCATTTTTCAAGCCAGCATAGAATTTCAGGTAATCTTCGTAGACTGGCAATGGCCCAACAAAGGGGAAGCGGTCCATCGTCGTTGCCCTTACCGAGGTTCTGCCCTGAAGTTCCCCAACAGCCACCTCTGCTGCAAAGCCAGGAATCATCTCGCTGATCAGCGCAAGATTCTGTTCATGTCTTTCCGGGACGATCCGTCGGTCCTCAGCTTCGGCAAAGGTTTCAAGCCTTTCAAAACTCGCCCCAAGGACATGTTTTCCTTCGATCAGCGGCGTTATATAGCCCGACCCGCTGACAATACATCTGATATCAGGACTGAACTTCGCCGCAGGAGTGACTGTCACCTGCCCCCGGTTCATGTAGATCTGCAATTCCTGCGCACAGGAAAACTTTCGCACCTCAAAAGCATTGGCCAGAACAACAACATCAAACTCCAGATCCCTGCTGTGCCCTGCCAGTTGTAGGAACCATTTGCCTTCCGGGCCACTCCCCCCCTGTTTCAGACCGATAACTTCTGTTCCCAATCTGACAGTCACATTCGCCGTCAAAGCCCGCGCAAGTGTCACCGTGTCCAGACAGCCTGCTTCTGGGTACCACAAAGCTGGCTTCGTGATTTCTATTCCAGCAAGTTTTGAAGCCTCGGCGGCAGTGACCAGAGAAAAATACTTCTCGGGCAATTCATTCTGCGGCTCAAAGGACTGCCTGCGCAGCAGCTCTTTCTCATCGGGAACAAGATTGAGTGCACCACATTGATGGTGCCATAACCTTTCGCCACTTTCTTGTTCCAGCGCCCGATAAAACCGGGAGGCGTAGAGATAAGCCGAGGAAAGGTATTGCCCCAATAGAGTCCCGGGCCGCATCAGTTTCGGTTCAAAAATTGCTGCTGGGTTACCAGAAGCTCCCTGAGCCAACTCGGCTTGTCTGTCAAAGAGGGTTACCTCTATCCCAGCTTGGGCCATATGATAAGCAAGGGTATTCCCGGCAATCCCCCCGCCAATCACAGCAACAGTTTTCGAGAGTGAATCATGCTTGGGCAGGCTGAACCAGGGCGTTGGACTTTTTGTTTCTGCTGTCGTCGCGCTCTCGGGAAAGATACCGATCAGACGCTCACGTTTATGAGCAAATCCCTTGACCTTCTCCATCGCGAACCCGGTTTCTGCCAACCCGCGCCGGACATGCCCAGCTGCCGTGAAGGTCGCTAAACGCGTCCCTGGTCTTGCAGTACTGGCCACCAATTTATACAGCTCTTCGTTCCAAAGTTCCGGGTTCTTTTTGGGGGAAAACCCATCCAGATACCACGCGTCAACCTTACCATGGAATTGGGGAAGAATCTCTTTAGCCTCCCCAAACAAAAGCAAGAGGGAAACCCGCCCGTCATCGAATTGCAGATGGTGGAATCCCGGGGCGACTTCCGGATAGACATCCAGCAATGCCTTACTGAATATATCCAGCTCTTGCCAACTGGAATGAGCCTGCGCCAGCTGCGCCCGTTGCAGTGGATACCCTTCAATGGAAATAAACTGAAGCCTTTGGTGCGGGGTTGAGGTTTTCCGCCACGCCTGCCATGTGGCAAGAAAATTTAACCCTGTACCAAATCCGGTTTCGGCAATAACAAAACTGGATTTATCTTTCCATGCATCTGTCCCACCAATGCCGCCCAGAAAAACGAAACGGCTTTCCTCCAGACCATTCCCCAGCGAAAAATATATATCATTAAATTTTTTAGATACGGGTATGTGCTTGTCCCGCCATTCAAGCTCAGCTGATATAAGATCGGTCATTATAGGGTTACCTGAATCTGTTCAGGCTGTTTGTACCCAATCAAACCGATTTTGGAAAGATTGCCTGCTCCATCCTGATAACTGCCCAGCTCTTCTAATCGGCCAGTGCCCGTAAAAAAAGACCGACACCCCCAAAGGAATATCGGCCTTTATTCCAGACAGGACCTGTCTAGTTACCAAAGAGACCTTTCAGCACTTCTTTTGGCTTTTCCAACACTTCTGGTGCGATGGTTTCACCACCATCGCCCAAGGGGATTTTCGGCAGTTCTACTCCACCTTCTCCACCTGTTACGTTCTCAATCAGTTTCGATGGATCAGAAAGCTGGTCAGTCAGGGCTCCCGCAAGGTCCGGTGCAATTTGAGGGTCATTCCAGGAACCTGTAATAAGAAGCGGCACCGCCAATCCTGCAGCATTACCATCGCCCCCCTGCCCTTCAATATCGCCCACTAGCTTTGGCTCAACCCGGTAATCAACCGTTTTCGGAGGTAGCGGAACTGTTCCTTTTCCGGTCAGACGGAACAGGGGCGCAATCATGCTCAGGTCCTGATTATCAACTACGCCGTTGGTAATCTTATAGGTGCCTGACAACTCGGCAAAATCGGTCTGCTCTGCATCGTCAAAGGATTTGTTCAAAGCATCCAGGGAAATATTTCTGATCAGACTGGCAATATTGATCCCCTTGACCGCACCGTCTTTGAACAGGAAATCCCCCGCACCGTTTAGGTTGGATACCAGTTGCATTTCACTGGCGCCTTGTGTGGTCAGATTTGCTGTCGCATTCAGGGTGCCAAGAAGCTTTTCGAAATCAGCACTGTCCCGCAGTAAAGGTTCAGCCTGTACACCCGAGAGAACAAAGTCCACCTGGCTGGCAGGAGTGGCTGATGCAGCGTTGAGGACAACCTTGCCCTTTGCCATTCCGTCGTAAAGCGACAATTCATTGAGATCAGCCGTCAGCTTTCCATCCTTCAACAGGATAGCCAGGTCGCTGGCTCCAATGGTGATTTTTCGGACGATTACACCTGCGGATTTAAGCGACAGATCTGCATTGACAGTCTGAAGCCCAGAAAAATCAATCGGCTCGTTACTCCAGCCCTGATTTCCTGAAGAGGCAGGTGTCTGACTTGGCGTGGTCGAAGCTGTATCAGAAGAACCGCTGCTATTTTCAGTCTCTGCCGGCAGATAAGGTGTTACATCCAGCACACCGGTGGAAAGGGATGCACGAATATCAGGCTTTGCACCAGAGGCATCAATCCGCAAACCGCCTTCCGCAGACAAGGCATCAAAATTAATTGCAACATTTTCAAAAGCGATAACAGCACCCTTCAGATCCAGATCGCCTTTAACCGATAACTTCTCAAATGTATTTTCGCTCTGACGTTCCAGAGGAACTCCTACCCAACTGGTCAAGCCAACAACAGATGGGACATCCAGATTAAGTGCTCCAGCAAGGGCAAATTCAGAACCCTGAGCCACAACACCTTTAAAATCAAAATTGACCGGGTCAGAGGCAATACTGGCCTCAAGATCAGAATTGCCCCCATCAATCAGGTTTTGCAGATTGGCAATTCCTGCTGTGAGCGCAATGGTTTGGGCTTTCCAGTCAAGTTTTCCGTCGAGGGACAGAGGCTGGTCCAGGGCTTTAAGGGCAATTTCCAGATTGATCGCACTCAGATCTTCAGAAGCACCGGAAGCGAGATCTACATAATGCAACTCTCCGTCAACAATACGGACATCACCAAGCGAGAGACCTCCAAGAGAGATTCCCTCATCACTACCGCTTTCTGCCGTTCCGCTATCCGTTGCCGGCGCAGATGGAGTTGCCGCTTGTTCGAAAACCCAATTGGGTTTTCCGTCTTTGTCTACCTCAAGATTGATCACCGGCTTAACCAGAACAAAACGGTCAATCACGATTTCTTGTGACAACAGAGGCATCACCTGGAGTTCCAGAGCCATCTGATCCAGAGAGACCATTTCCTTGTTTTGCCCCTGTGCATAGTTGGACAGGGAAACACCATTTATTTCAATTGCCACACTCGGGAACAGGCTCAGAGAAATCTCTCCACCAATTACCAAGTCCCGACCAGTTGCTTCTTTCACCTTTTCAGCAACAAGAGGCTTTTGATCTTCAAGCGAGATAAACATCGGCACAATTAACAGTGCCGCAATGACAAGAACAACAAGCCCGCCAACAATGATCAGAATTTTCTTCATTTCGACCTCCCATACGCAGCATGAATCAGCACACCACGCAGCCTCACAATCAATTTTAAAGATTCAAGGCGGTGCCGACACCCTGTCGATACCGCCTTGAAATGGTTACTGATCCAGAATCAGTTGACCTTCTTGTTATTTGACGAGGGTAACAACCACACGACGGTTTTTAACCTCGGCAACACCGTCGCCAGTATTAACTGCCGGCGCATTTTCGCCGAGAACATGGCTCTGGATGTGATCTGCAGAAACACCATGGCCTGTCAAGGCAGCAGCAACAGCAGCAGCACGCTTTCCAGCAAGCGTCTGGTTGTAATCCGCATCACCAGATGTGTCAGCATGACCCGCGACAATAACCTTGGAAGGAGAAAGCTTCTGGATTGTCGCTGCAATCACGGAGGTCTCAACCTGTGCATCGTCGGTCAGATCGGCAGAATTGAAATCAAAGTAAATGAAATATGGATCAGGCATGGCAACCGGAGCCGGAGCTGGCGCAGGGGCCGCTGCTTTAGGTGCCAAAGCGGCATCCACTTTTTCCATTGCAGCCAGGAATCCATCACGACATCCTGCAATGTGATCCGGCTGGATGTTTTCTTCCTGTTCCTGAATCCAGCAGTCGAACATCACCTGTGCATGCGCAGCAGAAGTCGGAGCCTGATCCGCCGCGCCGTTATTCAGCGCATTCATCAAACGTCCCCGTGCGGAGCCCAGTTCATCAATAAAGGCCGCATCCAGATCCCAGTTTGCCAGTTCTTCAGGCGCAACGGCGTTGCCGTCAGCTGCAGCAAGAGCCTTGTTGGCAAAAAGATCAGAATCAGTCCAGTCCTGCTCGGCACGTTCATCGCCAGCAAGGCCGACATACCCTTTGTAGAGTTCACGGGTAAAAGAAGAACCAGTAGGTTCTGCATTCGAAGCATCTTTGTATAAATCAGCACAAGCCGAGAGAGTAACGGATGCTACACCAGCGACCAGAATAAATTTTAAACCCTGCATTAGATCCTCCATAGAAGGTTTTGACATCAGTAGAACACGAGCCAAATGACAACCAGACCAAAACAATAGTGTTCCAAGCGCATCCACGGTTAGTTGAAAATAGTAGCACAACCTGACATCGCTCTGTTACCGTTTTCTTTGATGAAAACAAAAAGAACACATTCCCATTACAGCTTCAAAAACAACAATCAAGATTTTAAAACAAACACTTAAAAGAAGAAAACTATCCTTGTTTTTCTTCCTCTATGACCATCTGTCGATACATCAAAGTTGCTGTTCGCCCGTAAAACCACCCTTGGTAGCTAAACGTAAGCTTATATTAACGTAGTGTTAACAATAATACATCACTTGTTTGAAAGGTCATCTTCGTATAACTACTTATTCTCATCCATTTGATTTAAATGCATTTATTTTCATTTATCTCAAACGGTTCGCCCCCCCCTTTTTCCTTTACACCGCATTGAAACAAGAGGTCTTGCCGCCCGATCTTGTTAGGGTATGCTGTAACTCATTTCGTATTTTAACAATGAGTGACCCGTTTCATGATCCGAATTTCCAGTAATTTCGATGCTGGTAACATCCGTTGCCTTGCCTGTGACACTTCAACAGATATCCAGTTGGAAATAGAAGCGGACAGCAACTCCCATTTTTATCAATGGTTCTACTTCAGATTAACCGGTGCACAAGACCAGAGCTGTCATTTGAAAATTCTCAATGCCGGTGGCGCGGCCTACCCTGCAGGTTGGGAGGGGTATCAGGCAGTTGCCTCCTATGATCGGGAAACCTGGTTTCGTGTTCCCGACACAAGCTTTGATGGGCAAATCCTGAGCATCGAAATCACTCCGGCCTATAACTCGATCTATTTTGCCTATTTTGCTCCCTATTCTATGGAACGGCACGCCGATCTTATTGCTGATGCCCAGCATTCCGGCGTTGCCTCTCTGGATATCCTGGGAAAAACGATTGATGGTCAGGACATTGATCTTTTGACCGTCGGCGAGAGTGACGGGGATAAAAAATCATGCTGGATCATCGCTCGCCAGCATCCAGGCGAAACCATGACAGAATACTGGATGGAAGGGTTTCTGGACCGTTTGCTGGATGAAAATGATCCCGTCGCCCGGGAGTTGCTCAAAAAGGCAACCTTTTATATCGTTCCAAATATGAACCCGGATGGCAGCCGCCGCGGCAACCTTCGTGTCAATGCAAGTGGTGCCAATCTCAACCGGGAATGGCAAGCTCCTTCCCCGGAAAAAAGCCCTGAAGTTTACTATGTCCGCAAACGGATGATGGAAACCGGGGTCGATTTTCTTTTTGATATCCATGGGGATGAAGCAATTCCGCACAATTTCATTGCTGGTACCCATGGAATCCCGTCTTTCGATGATCGGCTTTTGAATCTTCTCGATCGTTTCAAGGCCTGTTACAGGGAGGCAAATCCTGACTTTCAGATTACCCACGGTTACCCTCAAAACGCCCCGGGTCAGGGTAATCTCACCATGTGCGGGAACAACACAGCAGAAACGCATGACTGCCTGGCAATGACACTGGAAATGCCCTTCAAAGATACAGCTGACAATCCCAACGAGTTTGAAGGCTGGTCTCCTGATCGGTCGATCAAACTCGGAGCAAGCAGCCTTGATCCGCTCTATCATTTGATAGATGATCTAAGATAGCCACCGGGGTTTTCTGATAGAATAACGACAATTTCTGGGTGATGGTTTGAATAACGAAAGCGCACTCTCCTCCACAGGTGGAGCTAGCCCGAGAACCCAGCAGAAACAATGAGGGCAGAATGAAATCAAGATCAGGGCTGCAAAAATTATTTCTTGTCGCCACCAGTATAGCCGCTCTGTTTTTCCAGGCCGTAGCGCGTGCTGATAGCTACCACTCTCCTGTTGCAGATTTGTCCTCTATTGCCTTCAAGGAAACACCTAGCCTGCTTGACCAAGTTGCCAGCGGAAAACTTCCCCCAGTGGCTGAACGTCTGCCCCTGACCCCCTTTGTCGTGAAACAAAGTCATTCCTGGGAACCGGGCAAACATGGCGGTACAATCAACAGCCTGATTGGAAAAGCCAAGGATGTCCGGCTGTTCGTTGTTTATGGTTATGCTCGTCTTGTTGGCTACACCCCCGAGCTGGAATTCACGCCTGATATCCTCGAAAAAATGGAGGTAGAAGACGGTCGTATTTTCACGATGACGCTTCGCAAAGGACATAAATGGTCTGATGGCGCCCCCTTTACTTCGGAAGATTTCCGTTACTTCTGGGAAGATGTAGCCAATAATGCAGAGCTACAGCCCTTTGGTCCTCCGGCAGAACTTATCATTGACGGCCATCTGCCGACCGTCGAGATCATTGACGAAATTACAGTCCGGTACAGCTGGCCAGTCCCCAATCCGTTTTTTTTACCTCAACTGGCCTCGACAGCCCCGCTCTTTATCTATCAGCCTGCCCACTATATGAAGCAGTTCCACGCTCGCTATAATCCACCAGAAGAGCTGGAAAAGAAGGTCCAGAAGGCCGATGCACGAAACTGGGTGCAACTGCACAACCGTAGAGCCCGTCAATACAAATATACCAACCCCAAACTCCCTTCGTTGCAGCCATGGATCAACACAGTCAAGCCCCCCTCCACCCGCTTTGTTGGTGTACGTAACCCTTTTTATCACAGGATAGATGAACTGGGGCAACAGCTTCCCTATGCAGATGAAATGGTTCTCTCTGTCGCAGGGGGGGGGTTGATACCTGCCAAGGTTGGTTCAGGCGATGCCAATATTCAGGCCCGGGAGCTCAGTTTTTCTGACTACACTTTTCTCAAACGTGGTGAAAAACAGAACAATTATCTCGTCAGATTATGGAAGACTGTTCGCGGCTCTCACTATGCTCTTTATCCCAATCTGAATGTAAATGATCCGGGGTGGCGAGCTCTTAACCGCGACAAACGTTTTCGGCACGCTCTTTCTCTTGCGGTAAACCGGCGCGAACTGAACCAGGTCCTCTTTTACGGCCTTGGACTTGAAGGCAACAACAATGTTCTGCCAGACAGTACTCTCTACAAGGAAGATTATTTTAAACGCTGGACCAGTTTTGATCTGAAACAGGCCAACCTTCTGCTTGATGAAATTGGCCTGACCTCCCGTAATGACGAAGGCCTGCGCCTTCTTCCCGATGGTCGCCCCATGCAGATCATCGTTGAAACTGCTGGCGAGAGCAGTGAAGAAATCGATGCTCTTGAGCTTATCCATGACTCCTGGCTCAAAATTGGGATAAAGATATATCCCAAACCCTCACAGCGCGAGGTTCTGAGGAACCGGATTTTTGCAGGAGAAACGATCCTGTCACTCTGGTTTGGCAATCAAAATGCCCTGCTCACCCCTCATTCTTCCCCGGAAGAGTTTACACCGCGCATGCAGCAGTCATTCCAATGGCCAAAATGGGGTCAGTTTGTTGAAACCAAGGGCAATGCCGGAGAAGAAGTCGACATACCGGAGGCCCTGGAACTTAATAACCTCTATGTCCTTTGGTTAAAATCTCATAGCAGTGCGGAGAAAAGAGCTATCTGGAACCGCATTCTGGAGATCAGCTCCGAAGAAACCTTCTCCATCGGTCTGGTCGCAGAAATCCCTCAGCCCGTGGTATTGTCAGCAAATCTCAAAAACCTGCCCCTGGAAGGTTTCTATAACTGGGAACCCGGATCGCTTTTCGGGGTTTATAAACCAGATGGTTTCTGGTTTGAGTAAGATCTAATAATAAAGGCGGTACCTTGTAGCACCGCCTTTATTATTTTTTTGTTCATCGCAGTTTAACACTCGATGATCAAACCATCATACCCCGGCTCAACACCTTCGGGACATTTTGAAAGCAGGTCGTCATAATCCACCTGCTGATTTAGATGCGTCAACACTGCCCGCTCAGGTTTAAGCCTCTCGATCCAGCCCAGAGTTTTCTCAAAGTGCGCATGAGATGGATGTGGTTCATACCGCAAGCAGCCGACAATCCAGTATTTGATGCCAGCCAGGGTTTCAAACGCCCGCTCATCCAGATCAACAACATCGGTTGAATAGGCAAAATCACCAAAACGAAAACCAAGTGACTGTACAGATCCGTGATCTTGATAAAACGGAATAATATCGATTGCCCCAACCGAAAACGGTCCCTCGATCAATTGATCGTTCATCATGGGCGCATAACTGCTTTCCGGATCACAGGAAGAGGTAAAGGCATAAGGAAAACGTTTGATAATCGTATTCCTGTCTGCCTCGTCCATATAGGTCTCTATCGGCCCGCCTGCCTTGTAGGCAAGATACCGGAGCTCATCAAGACCGTGAGTATGATCAGCGTGGTCATGCGTATAGAGGACAGCATCAATACATTCCACCCCGGAATCAAGTAGCTGGACTCTCAGGTCAGGGCCTGTATCAACCAGAATAGTCGTTCCCTCGTGTTCAACCAGGATTGAAACACGACGACGGCGGTTCTTTGGATTATTCGGGTTGCAGTTGCCCCAGTTCCCCCCAGGTGTTCCAGAACAGATCGGAACCCCTCCGGAACCGCCACAGCCGAGCATTGTGATTTTCATAGGATCAGTCAGTCGTTGGTCGTTTGGCCTTTGTAAACAGGCGATAAAAATTGTCCGTCGTCGCAGAATGTATTTGTGACAAGCTCACGTTTTTCACATTCGCCAGTGCTTCAGCTGTATGGCGAACGTATGCGGGTTCGTTCCGTTTCCCCCGAAAAGGGATCGGCGCCAAATAGGGACTGTCGGTTTCTATCAAGAGTCTGTCAAGAGGGGCTTCCGCAACTGTCTGCCGTATTTGCTCCGCCGATTTGAAGGTAATAACCCCCGACAGGGAAATATAGAACCCCATCTCCAGAGCCGCCTTGGCCAAATCCGGACCTGCAGTAAAGCAGTGGATCAAAGCCGGATATGCCCCTTTTTCATATTCATCACGCATGATTGAAACAGTATCATCATCAGCGTCACGGGTGTGCACCACCAGTGGTAATCCGGTCTCTCTCGCGGCAACAATATGGGCCCTGAAACTTTTGGCCTGCTCCGCACGTGGAGCGTGATCATAATAATAATCAAGACCGCTCTCCCCCAGCCCGATTACCTTGGCATGTTGCGCTTTTTCAATCAGAATATCAGGTGAATCAAGTCCTTCGGTACCTGCTTCGTGCGGATGTACCCCAACAGTGCAATAGATATCATCATGCGCCTCGGCAATCGACTGGATTGTCTCAAAAGTCGAGATCTTGGTGCCAATGGTCACCATACATCCGATACCAGCATCGCGGGCCCGATCCAGCGTTTCTGCCAGATCTCCATCTCGAAGAAAATAATCAAGATGGCAATGAGAATCGACAATCATCACTCTTCTTCCACATACCTTGGGAAAATACCCTCTGGTTTGCTTATCTCTGTACCTGAAACCAGAGGAATTCCCAGTGTTTGAAACCCTCTTTGATCCACAGACAAGCTTAACTGATCAAGCATCTTTTCCATAGACTGGGGCATCACCGGTTGAAGCAAAACAGCAATCTGTCGAATGACTTCACACAAAACATACAAGACTGTGCCCATACGGGGAGGATCAGTTTTACGTAGTGTCCAGGGTGCCTGTTCATCAACGTATTTATTCGCCAAAGAAATGACTTCCCAAACAGATTCAAGTCCACGATGGAAACTCTGTTTGTCAAAATCGTTCCGCATTTTTTCCAACAACCCACCCGCTTTTGCGAGAAGTTCCTGGTCTTCAGCAGTAAAAGCACCATGATCTGGAATTTTACCATCACAGTTTTTGAAAACCATAGAAAGGACACGCTGGGCAAGGTTACCAATATCGTTGGCAAGGTCCCCGTTCACACGGGAGATCATCGCTCTGGTCGAGTAGTCGCCATCCTTACCAAAAGGCACTTCCCGCAGCATAAAGTAACGAACCTGATCCAGACCGAACTGCTCGATCAGTGCCAAGGGGTCAATCGTATTACCAAGGGATTTGGAGATCTTCTGCCCTTCATTGGTCCACCAACCATGGGCAAAAATCCTCTTCGGCAAAGGCAGATCAGCCGCCATCAGGAATGCGGGCCAGTAAACCGCATGGAACCGTACAATATCCTTCCCGACCATATGAAGATCGGCGGGCCAGAACTTCTTATAGGCTGCAGTACCTTCGTCTGGATAACCGACAGCTGTCAGATAGTTTGTCAGGGCATCCAGCCAGACATACATAATGTGTTCGTCGTTTCCGGGAACTGAAACGCCCCACTTGAATGTCGTTCGGCTGACAGACAGGTCTCTGAGACCACCTTTTACAAAGCTGATAACTTCATTGCGTCGGCTATCTGGGCCAATAAAATCTGGCTGTTCCTCATAAAGCTTCAGCAAGGGTTCTTCAAAAGCAGACAGCTTGAAGAAATAAGACGGTTCCTCTACCCATTCAACTTCTGCACCCGTTGGTGCGATAAACTTGCCATCAGCAGATTTTGTTAATTCTGTCTCGGTGTAGAATGCCTCATCCCGGACAGCATACCAGCCCGCATAGCTGCCAAGATAAATATAGCCCTTATCTTCAAGGACCTTCCACAACTTCTGACAGGCAATCTTGTGCCGTTCTTCTGTTGTCCGAATGAAATCATCATTCGAGTAATTACAGATCTGGGTCAGATCACGGAAATTTTGTGAAACACGGTCAGTGAAAAGCTGTGGATCTATCCCTGCTTTCTCGGCAGAAGATTCAACCTTCTGGCCATGTTCGTCTGTTCCGGTCAGAAAATTGACGTCAAAACCGTCCAACCGCTTGAAACGCGCCAAAACATCACAGGCAAGCGTTGTGTAAGCGTGACCAATATGTGGTTTATCATTCACATAATAGATGGGGGTCGTAATATAAAAGGCCCCTTTGTCAGATCCGCTCATCAATAACTCCTGATACCAGCACAGCCGGCCACACAGGAGTTTATCAGGACAGGTGGGATTGGAGCTCCATAAAGGTTGTCACAACCACTTGCTTCTTGTCCAGATTAGCACGTGTGGCACGGGCATAATTCGTCGAGCACTTCTCCCACAGGCCGAGCCATTGCGCAAGACCATGCCTTTCAATTAATGACGCGATCAGTTTCTCTTCGCCAGGCAATACCATTTCAGCAACTTTGCCCTTTCCGGCAAGCTTGATCAATCGGGCCAGCCACCAGAGAAAAAGTTCCATACCTGTTTTGAAAGCAAGAGGATCCGCAACGGACAGTTTATCTGCAAAAGCATAGAGGCGTGCAATATCAAGCCGCGGCAGGGTTCCCAACAACTCGATCATCTCGCGATAAAAATCCAGCCCCCCACTCTGCCATAGATCCAGAGCCTTCCCGACACTTCCTTCCGAAAGTCGCGCAAGCTGCAAAGCATCTGAGTCAGAAATTTCGGATGCTTTCTCCTGTAACAACACAATAACTTGTTTTTCATCAAGAACTGTAAGAGGCAGATGGCAGCAGCGAGAGTGTATGGTTTGCAAGATCTGCCCAGGTAGATGACTGACCAAAAGCAAAACAGTTTTTTCAGGAGGCTCTTCAAGAACCTTGAGCAATGCATTAGCCGCGCTGTTATTCATTTCCTCAACAGCATCGACAATCACAACTCGCCACCCCCCTTCTATTGAGGTTTTATGGGTAAAGTTGACAATCTTTCGCACATCCTCAACAGGAATATTTGAGCGCATTTTCCCTTTGTCATCCGGACTGAGCTCCAGTGTGACAAGATCACCATGAGATCCCGTGGAAACCCGTCGCGATACAGGGCTCTCTGCATTTACACCAAGAGATGTTGGAGCAGCACTTCCTCCAAAAAGCTCTCCGCCGCCCGCGTCAGGATTCTCATTCATTAGAAAGCGGGCGAAACGATATGCCAGGGTTGCCTTGCCAATCCCCCGGGGGCCAGTCAGCATCCAGGCATGGGGCAAACGCCCCGAATTATAGGCCTGTAACAACACCTCTTCTGCGCCACTGTGGCCGAAAAGCTCATTGCTGTTACGGGGATGAAGGGGGGACGGGCCTGTATCTTCCGGGCGGGGTTTGGCAGATTTGGCCACAGATCAACTCTCCAGTTCAGGATTGGCTTTTGCTGTTTTGGCGACGACTGCATTCCAGATATTTTCAGCAACAACCTCGGCTGATGTTGTCGCATCAATCACTGTACAACGTTCAGGGTTCGCCCTGGCAATAGAGAGAAATCCCTGACGCATTCTTTCGTGAAACGCAACGTCCATCCCCTCAAACCGGTTTTCCCCAACCGCGTGACCCTCAGTTCTGGATAAGCCTACTGAAACAGGCAGATCCAAAATCAGCGTCATGTCAGGTTGAAAACCCTCCAGAACCCACTGATTTAAGGCCGCAATCCTGTCAATTCCAAGACCGTGCCCAATACCCTGATACGCCATGGAGGAATCGGCAAATCTGTCGCAAAGTACCCACTGCCCCCTTGCCAGGGCAGGCTTAATAACCTCCTCGACATGCTCTTGTCGGGCAGCATACATCAAAAGAGCCTCGGTTTTGGGGGTCCAGCGGGCCGCATCGCCCCGAACCAGAAGATTTCTGATTTCTTCTGCTCCGGCCGTACCGCCGGGTTCACGTGTGCAGATGTTTTTGATTCCTGTTTGCGACAAACGATCCGACAGCCTGCGCAACTGAGTGCTTTTCCCTGCCCCTTCGCCGCCTTCAAGCGAGATAAAAATCCCCTGTCGCATCCCTAAGACTTGCCAAAGATCAAATAATTCAAAGCAGACATAATTCGGCCAAAGCCACCTTGTCTGTCGACAGAGTTTGCCGCAACCAAAGGAATTTCAACGGGTTCAATATCTGCAGCCTCGATGCGAAGTGTCGCCAGACGTTCTCCTTTTTCGATCGGAGTCTGGATAGGACCGAGATAGCTTACGGTCGCCTTCATACTGTTTTTGGCATTCCGGGGCAATGTAAGCAAAAGGTCTTCCTGGGGAACCAGATCAATACTCTCTTCCTTGCCCAGCCAGACATCTGCGGTCTCAACCACTTCACCAGCACTAAACAGATTAAAATTATCAAACTCACGAAATGCCCATGATACCAGGCGCTCAGATTCCTCCGCTCTTTCTTTCAGGCTCGACAGGCCATTCACAACAAGAATAATCCGTCGATCCCCCTGCACAGCAGATGCCGTCAATCCGTATCCGGCTTCTTCTGTATGGCCTGTTTTCAGCCCATCCGAACCGATATTCTTATAAAGAAGCGGATTGCGATTTCCCTGGGTTATTCCGGCCCAGGTGAAGGATTTTTCCGAATAGACGTCATAATATTCAGGAAAATCCGTAATAATCCGATCAGCAAGTGTCGCCAAATCCTTGGCAGTCATACGCTGATCCGGATCTGGCCAGCCTGTGGCGTTCACAAAAGTACTGTTTTCCAGACCGATCTCTCTGCCCTTTGTTGTCATTTCCGCCGCAAAGTTCTCTTCTGTTCCTCCAAGCCCCTCAGCGACAACGATACAGGCGTCATTACCGGACTGAACAATTATCCCGCGCAGAAGGTCATGGATCGAAACCTGATTACCGACTTCAACAAACATTTTCGATCCGCCCTTGCGCCAGGCTTTTTCACTGACAGCAAGCTTGTTATCCAGGGATAAGCGACCATCTTTCAGACGTTCGAAAACCATATATGCCGTCATGATCTTGCTCATAGAAGCCGGCGGCATCGACTGGTCACCATTTTTATCAAGCAACACTGTTTTGGTTGTATAATCGACCAGATAGGCTTCTCGTGCCAAGGTGTCGATTGCCTGCCCAGGCTGGATTGCAGCAAGCAAGCAGGCCGATCCCAGCAACAGAGACTTCATCGCACGACGGAAATTGATTTTGTGGAAATTTGTTCTGTTTTTCATGAGCACAGTTAGCACCTGATATTTTGAAAGTCCGACCAATAGAGAATCAATCTCTCGATCATCAATAATGAGAAAATATGCCGTGAATAGGGCCGATATCAATGGTTATTATTATTCGACAACAACCCGCGCATCGGTATAGCCGTTATCGTGTAAAACCTGAAGCAACTTGTCTGCTTCATCCACCGTTGTCAGTGGCCCCAGCCTCACCCGGTAAAATGTCTGTTGGTTAACCGCAGCATTGGCGACCTGAGCAGTTCCAAGTGAAGAAAGTTTCACACGGAGACGGTCCGCATTGTGTAGCTGCAAGAAAGATCCCGCCTGAACAAAAATTCCGGTCTCTGCGACCGGAATTTGTGTAACAACTCCATCAGGGTTATAGGCGGAATTATAAGTAACTGGCTCGGCTTGTATCCGGGGTGGTGAGGGCGATAAAGGTTGCTGTACAGCCGCTCCTCCTGAAGAAGGAGCATCAAGTGGCTCGGCAATGACCGTTTCTGTCGGCGCTCCGCGTGTCGACGTTTCACTTGAAGCAATCTCTGCTTTATAAGCTGTAAGATCTTTATCCTGGGAAAGAGCAGCAAGCTGACGGCTTTCCTCTTCCAGGATTTCAACCCGAACCTTCGCTGTCCCAGCCAGCTCAAAGCCTAACAGCTGAGCTGCACGGCGAGAGACATCAAGAATACGGCTGTTGGAAAAAGGCCCCCGATCATTAACCCTGAGTTTGATCGATCGCCCGTTACCGAGATTCGTAACCCGGATCAATGATGGCATCGGCAGGGTACGATGTGCCGCGGTCAGGGCCTCCTGATCGTACTGCTCGCCATTTGCTGTCAGTTTGCCATCAAATCCGGGACCATACCAAGAAGCAATACCTGTTTCGCTGTAATCATAGTCCACCGCCGGATAGTACCAGAGGTTTTTTACCTGATACGGCGATCCAACCTTATAACGTCCGGCTGGCTTACCTTCATCAGGCTTAGCAATCTGTTTTGTTGCATGTGATGCCAGTTCAATCTCAGCACACCCTGCAAGGCCTATTGCCAGAGCAACAAAAAAGGCACTTATGATGTGTAATTTAGCAAAGCGCATTGAGCCCCCCGTAACACTGCAATTCTTTTGTCAGTTTTCATCACTTCCATTCAGCCCAGACTGACGTCTTCATCAGTCTGGCATAGTTGAGTTGTTTTTTAAACCGTCCAACTGTCATGAAGCCCGAAGCTTGTTTAACAGTTCTTCATCTGGATAGCCATCCCCGGGAAGACCAACCTTTTTCTGGTATGCCCGAATCCCCTCGCGGGTTTTTTGTCCGACAATACCGTCGGGTTCGCCGACATCGAACCCCAGTTTCGCCAATAAGCTTTGAATTTCCTCGACTTCACTCCGGTGCAATGCCCGCTCATCCTGCTGCCGAACCGTTTGCAAGGGACCTGCTCCTGCAATTCTGTCAGAGAGGTGCCCAACAGCTATGGCGTAAAGTATTGACCGGTTCCAGTTCAGTATCTTTCTATAATTGCTGTACACAAGGAATGCAGGCCCTTTATGCCCTGCAGGGAGGATCAAAGAGGCTTCAATCATGGCGTCAGGCAAATTCGTTCCATCAATACTTCTCACTCCCTGAATCTGCCACTCCGCAAGAGGTAAATTTGTTTCAAGTCCGGCAAGATCCCAGTTAAAATCAGAGGGTAATTGTACCTCCCTGCCCCAGGTGTACTTATCCGTCCAGCCAATTTGTCCAAGATAATTCGCTGCAGATCCAAAAACATCGGGTAAACTTTGCCAGATATCCTGACGTCCATCCCCGTTCTCATCAACGGCATATCTGGTATAGGTCGAAGGAATAAATTGCAGGTGTCCCATTGCTCCGGCCCAGGATCCCGTCATCCTGTCTGCCGAGATATGCCCTGCTTGAACAATTTTCAAAGCTTCCAGTAACTGCGTACGGAAAAACTCACTTCTGCGGGTGTCATAGGCCAGGGTCGCATTTGCCGCAATGACAGAAAACCCTCCGGTATGTTCTCCAAAATTACTTTCAAGCCCCCAGAAGGCAAGCAAGAAACGTTTTTGAACGCCGTATTTCTGGCTGATCTGATCCAGCAATACTCTGTGTTTTTGTTCCAGTTCCTGGGCTTTTTTTATTCGGGTCGGGTCCACAGCCCGGTCAAGGTATGACCAGAATGTTCGCGTGAATTCGGGCTGCCGACGATCGTACTCGATAATTTGGGGGATTGGCTGGACCCCTCGAAAACTTTCCTCGAGCGTCTTGTCGGATATTCCTTTTGTTCTGGCTTCACTTTTGAATTCGGTCAGCCATTGCTCGAATGACTGTGCCTGAACAGATTCAGCCACAGGAACTGCAGGAGAAGTTCCTTCAGCACAAACCGCCGTCGACAGGACCAGAGATATAAAAAACCCGCCTGAGATTACAGGACGGATAACATGACGCAAGGTTGGAAACAAAACAGGCTCCGAATCGCAGAAAGTTGCTGACAATAGATCTTCGACGGGCCAACCATAGACGATTGTGTCAGGTAAATTCCATCATGAATTACCCGAAGCATTCCCAAAAGATTGTGTCAAAATTATATCAGCTTGTGAAAAACCTGGCAGTTTGATGTCCCCTGGGACTTGAACAGGTAAATCCGGTCCTTGTCCGCGAGGTTTTTTGGGTCATGAATCATGTTCGGGCGATAAAGTGCCGCGCCATATTTTCGCCCGTCAACAACAGCGATATATTGCATCTCCTTGACCTGCAGAAAACGTCCCCGCTGACATGCCCGGCTGAGACCGGCATCATTAATAAAAATATTATCCAGGGTATCTGTCGTTTTATAAAGCAGTCGGCTCCCCAGATAAGGTTCCCTTTTAGGAAGAGATGAACTGAGTCCCGGCTTCAGGAGCGGTTTTCTGACAATGCTATTGGGTGTCATATAGGCTGACTGGGCATAGGAAGCCGCCGGCACAGCTAAAACCAGAGCACAGAGCAGAGCAGCCACCCGTTTTTTTGTCATTTTTGCAACCATAATACCACAGCAACCATAAACCCGAACGAGCATCGAGGATAACAGGGAAAAACAAACATACGGTTAAGAACTTGTTTTCTCTTTTGTGAGACTTTAGGACTGACAATTGAACAAAGCCTCTATCGCTTACTCTTAAGGATCAACCTCAGCATGATCAAAACCCTGCTGGATAAGCTCTTCGGAAAACCGGAAGTCAGGCGTGAAGGGCGTGAATTTGGCTTGATAGGCCATATTACGCTGGATGGTTATACCTACGTCCTCGAAAACTGGAGCTCAAGTGGCTTTGCCGTTACAGGTTACCGAGGTCCCCTTTTACGCGGAGACAGGCCGAATATTGAGTTTCACCTACAACTTGATGATACCACAATAGACTTCCAATGCAGCGCCATCATCGTTCGTGTTGACGAGGAAAAACAAATACTTGCAGGTGCATTTGTCGAGATGGACAAAGAAACCCGTGTGAAACTTGCTAATTATTTTGATAGCTAACTGCTTGAAGCAAGCGTATCCTGTAAAACGTTTCAGATCACATAGTTAGAGAGCTCGCTTTATGCCCGGCGAAGAAACCACAAAAAATTCAGTCGATGATGTCCGCAAAAATCCCTCGGACACCGAGCCTCCCGCAATCCACGGCGTCGGGCTGGAAGTTTCAGCCATACTCGGCACAGCACAAATGCCGGTCAGCCAGCTGTTGAAAATGGGTCGAGGTGCCGTCGTCGAGCTGGACAAATATATTGGTGATACCATTGACATAAGTATCAACGACCAAATGATTGCCCGCGGCGAAGTCATGATCAAAGACGATCGTCTTTGTGTCGAGATCACTGAAATGATCAAGCGTACCGGAAACAAGCGTCAGAAAAAAACTGCCGAGAAATCTGCAAACAAATAATCTTCAGGCTTGTAAAACAAAACGGCCCTGGTCTTTCCTAAAAAAATAATCGCTTTTTATCATCTAAGCATTTGACAGGCGAAGTGAATAAAGATAATTCAATGCCCGACGAAACAAGATTACCCCTGACTCAATTGTCGGACGTGATCTAACTGTTTCGACAGACGAATGACAAATTGTCGTTCATATGCGGAAGGTTGGCAGAGCGGTTGAATGCACCGGTCTTGAAAACCGGCAAGGGTGCAAGCCCTTCCAGGGTTCGAATCCCTGACCTTCCGCCACTCTTTTCCCAAACACGTTTGTCAGCGATTTTTTCTGAACACTTATTCTCCAAGTGCAACTCCCTGTTGACGTTCATCTTCTGCCTACGTCAGCTGTTTTAACAGAAATTCATTTGACCAAGGGCAAATTTTCACAAGCTCAAATTGTAACAGCAATGCAATCCTCGTCTCTTCTTCATTTAAAATTTGGGAGATGAGCCATGCGTAAACTCAATTATTTTCAGGTTATGAAAATAAGAGACCAGTTTGTCGAAGAATTTTTTCAACTCTGTGAAAAAGGGGGAGATGATTTTGAAAATCGCTGTGCGTTATACATGCAGGAAATTCAACGTCTCAACCTGAAGTTAAAAGCTGAAACGCCTTTTCGGCAAGTGAGTAACAGCAGATAAAAAATGGCTCCATAATTAATCAAGGAGCCATAAACTTTATCAAATAGAAATCAGTGCTGTCGCATTCCGGCGGGCTTACCTGCCGGAATGCGCAGAGAATTGTCTTGCTTACTTTTTATGAAGATCAACCAGATATCCTGCCCCTGCCCCAACAGCACCACCGATAACAGCACCACAGGTAACACAGCCCCCTGTCAGAGCAGTTCCGGCGACACCAACCCCAGCTCCGATAGCACCACCACTCAATACTCGTTGCTGGGTCTTGGACATATCACTGCACGCTCCCAGCAAAAGGGCGATCGTAATTACAACTGGAAAAAGGGAAACTCTCTGGCGCATTTTAAAGCCTCAATGGTAAATCATTGCAAAGACAATACCCTGGACCACGACATCTCAGTTGTAGTTTATTTGTGGTAAACAATCTGTATCAACGAAGGAGCCACCGCTCTCACCTGAGATAGTTCTCAACGACAAAAGCCCCGCTTTCCGTCTGGAATGCGGGGCTTTTGGTTATCAGAACCAGCCTTCAGGATAGGGCAAGGTCTGGCCCTAGTGTTCGATACCGAGGTCCTTGCCGGATACGGCGTCTCCCCGGGCCCGGGCAGCCAGCAGCTCATCGAGCCAGTCG
>NZ_JAPWGY010000058.1 GCF_027214005.1 Kiloniella laminariae | reverse complement strand
CATCAAAGCTCATTGGTGATTCTTTATCAGCGACATCAGAGATTGCACGCACAACAACAAACGGTGTGTTGAATTGGTGACAAGTTTGAGCGATAGCAGATGCTTCCATTTCTACAGCGATAACTGACGGGAAGTGTTTACGAATAAACTCTTGACGCTCAGCAGTACAAACAAACGCATCGCCAGTACAAATTAGGCCGCGAACCGCATGAGTGTTTTCCATTTGTGCTAGGG
>NZ_JAPWGY010000057.1 GCF_027214005.1 Kiloniella laminariae | reverse complement strand
CATATATTCCTAAAATGGTTAAGGTTTTATCAGAAGTTTTAAATATAGAAGAAAATCAACTATCAATAAAAGCAAAAACTAATGAGCAAATGGACGCAGTTGGTGAAAAGAAAGCCATTGAAGCAAATGCTGTAGTTATGCTAAGAAAGGAAAAGTAATTATGAAATTTTTACACGCAATGATAAGAGTTAAAGATGTTCAAAAATCTTTGGATTTTTACCAAAATCTTTTAAAC
>NZ_JAPWGY010000056.1 GCF_027214005.1 Kiloniella laminariae | reverse complement strand
GTGCCGATACGCTGCATCGCCTCGTCATGGACCTGCACAAGGCGCTCAACCGCCTTGCCGCCGGCTGCGCCGAGGCGACGATCGCGGGCGCCCATGTGTTCGGGCTGAGGCCCGTGGCCCGCGATGCCGTGGAAAGCTTCATGCGGGGCCTCAACGAGACCAGGCCGCTGAAATTCGATCATCCCGGCCTCGACACCATGGCGACCCGCGCCGGCGAGCGATTGATCATCCAGAAC
>NZ_JAPWGY010000055.1 GCF_027214005.1 Kiloniella laminariae | reverse complement strand
CCTCCCGATTTGGGAGGCTTTCTGTTTGTTTTTGACTTTTCTTTCACAAACGAGTTCGCCCCTCCAACTATGGGAGGAAAAAGAAGTCAAAAATAAACAGTGAGGTTAAATGCATAAATAGTGCTTAATTTATGAGTGTTTAAACACAATAAGCAAGGCTGGGGAGAGCGTCAAGCAAAAAAATAGCGCCTTTCGGCGCTATTTCCTCAATCTGTTCAGTTTACTCTTCTTCTTCC
>NZ_JAPWGY010000054.1 GCF_027214005.1 Kiloniella laminariae | reverse complement strand
CTAGTCAGACGTGGAACAGAAGGTCTATTCAATTAATAAGCTAAGAGGGAATAAAAATGAGCGCAAGTGACAATGACACGTATTTAGGCGATGCAGGTGTAAATAACCAATTTGCTGATTTCGATGGCGGCGATGATTTGTTTATCGGTTTTGGTGGTAATGACTCGTTTGTTGGCGGTGGCGGTAATGATTATGTGATCGGCGGCGACGGCGACGATCGCCTAACTGGTGGTGCTGGAG
>NZ_JAPWGY010000053.1 GCF_027214005.1 Kiloniella laminariae | reverse complement strand
CTCTATTTACTTACAATTGGCCACTTTGCTATTGAAAGCAGACCTTAAACGCGAAGAAAAGCAATGGCAGCGTACCATACGCCGAACTGCTCATGATATTCCATGGACGAATGTTCATCTATTGAGGGATATTGGTTTAGATCGCGATGGTCGTTCTACACGTGCCAATGTTCCGGATGCAGTAAAAGTTGAACGTCGAGTTCGTCACCTTCGTCGAGTCTTAACGTCGCGAATAATGAC
>NZ_JAPWGY010000052.1 GCF_027214005.1 Kiloniella laminariae | reverse complement strand
GTATCGTTGTATCCGAGTGGAATGAAAAAATAACCGGTGCTTTGTTGGATGGCGCAGTAACTACGCTAAAAAAACATGGAGCAAAGGATGAAAATATTCTCATTAAGACTGTACCCGGAAGTTTTGAACTTACGTTTGGCGCAAGTCAGATGATGGAATATTGCGAATTAGATGCAGTTATTATTATTGGTTGTGTAATTAAAGGAGATACGCCTCATTTTGATTATGTTTGTATGGGTGTTACGC
>NZ_JAPWGY010000051.1 GCF_027214005.1 Kiloniella laminariae | reverse complement strand
TCTATAGGTGAGTTCGGCAGGGCTTTTGACATCCCAAACCGCTAAGTCTGCGCGTTTTCCAACCGCTATTGATCCTGTTTGATCTGCCAACCCCAATGCTTTTGCCGCATTGATGGTGACCCCACGCAATGCTTCGTCCGGCGTCATGCGGAACAAGGTTGCAGCCATATTCATGGTGAGCAGCAGCGAGGTGAGCGGCGAGGAACCGGGGTTGCTATCCGTGGCGATGGCGATGGGCACCTGATGGG
>NZ_JAPWGY010000050.1 GCF_027214005.1 Kiloniella laminariae | reverse complement strand
GGTGCTATCGGGCTAACAAGCGACCAGGAAAAATATGAGCGTGCGGTCACCCTGATTCCTAATAGTATGAGCCTACCAGATCGCTTGGCGCTCATCGCAGAGCTAGAACGAACTTACTTAACGAAAGAAGAAAGTAAAAACATTCATGCTCGTCAGCAGCAAATTACAGAGCAAAAAAAACAAGTCAAAGATTACCAACAAGCATTACAACAACTTGAGTCCAAGCTAAGAACGCAAAGAGCTTCTAGC
>NZ_JAPWGY010000004.1 GCF_027214005.1 Kiloniella laminariae | reverse complement strand
ATCTCTACGATCCTTCCGAATGCTGGAATTTCTTCAAGGCTGCTGGATATGTCTCAGATTAAAAGCAAAAGGCTTTAGATGTCCAGCGCCCCTTAACAAAAAACAGTGATCCCTTATTGAATACTCTCTATTCTGCGGCTTGTGGCAGTGGTGACGCCCCGAAGATGACTTCGTTACCAGGCATAGGGTGGCGAGGGACATTCAACGCCAGAATCAGAGATATCACTGCCATACCTGCCCCGGCTGCAAAAACCATCCACATCGCTTCATCCGGGAAAGCATACCCAAATACGACTGGAATGAAGACTGCCGGGATATGATTTATTGAAAAACTGACACCGGATGTAGAAGCAATATCCTTGGGATCAGCAATTTTCTGAAGATAACTTTTTTGCGCCATAGCAAAGGAGAAAAACAGGTGGTCAAGGATATAGAGCACAGCTCCGATCCAGGCTTCCGCCACCAGCGCATAACCTGAGAACACAACGATCAGACCAACATATTCACAGATCAGCGCCCGGCGCTCTCCCCAGGTGACAATGAATTTACCGATCTTGGGTGCCAGCCAGAAATTGATCACCTGGTTGACGAGATAGAGCATGGTGATCTCTGCAACAGAGAAATCAAATTTCACCACCATCATGAAACCGGCAAAGGCGACAAAAATCTGACGCCGGGCTCCGCCCATGAAAGTCAGCGCATAAAACAGCCAATAGCGTTTACGGAGCAGCATCTTCTTGTGCTGCACTTCTTTGGCCTGATAGGACGGAAAGGCAACCACGACAAACAGCACCAGCAAAATGGTCATCGTGCCACCAGCAAGATAAACCCATTTATAATCCAGACCAAAAAAGGTGAAAATCACCCAGATCATCCCATAGGCAACGATTGAGGCAATCGAACGCGCCGAGAGCTGTCGCCCCATGGAAAGAGGTGCGCGTGACTTATCAACCCACTGCAGGGTCAGGGACATCTGCACGGTTTCATAATAATGGAACCCCACTGACATGATCACCGTGGTAACATAGAGCCCGAAAGCACTTGGGAAAAACCCGGTGATCGCAACGCCTATCCCGAGCAGTATCAGGGCCATCAGACCGAAGGTACGCTCCTTGATAAAAAGGAGGAACAAAAGCGCACTCACCACCAGCAAGCCCGGAATTTCACGCACTGACTGCAATACCCCGATCTCAGCCAGGCCAAAGTCGGCTTTTTCCACAACAAAGTTGTTCAAAAGGCTCATCCAGGTGGCAAAGGCCAAAGGCATGGCCGCCGAGAGAATAATCAGACAACCTTCGGGGGTACGCCAGACTTCAGGCTTGAGATAGTGACCAAGCGGTTTCATAAAGAAAAATTCCATCCAAGTTTTAGTTTTCTCCACATTAGGCATAGTGAAGGCGACTGTCTTGCGCTATTGTGCCACATGGTATCGACAAACAGACAAACACAAAAACATTATGAGGATTGAGCCTGAACCCGGACAACCTCTGGCCTCCAAGCCAAGTGATATGCCGGATCGATTACTCCGCCCAGTAATGGTACGCGCGGCCAATATGCGCCCTGGTCGCCGCGTGCTGCCCCACAGTCATGAATGGTGTCAACTTGCCTATGCTTCGGAAGGCGTTCTTGCCGTTTATACAGATCAAGGCAGTTGGGTTGTCCCGCCCGAACGTGCTGTCTGGATCCCTCATGACACAGTACACGAGGTATATTCTCCACACGGGTCGAAATGGCGGGCGGTGCATATTGATAATGATTTTGCTCACCGAATGCCCGGTAGCTGCTGTGTGATTTCTGTCTCTGCTTTGCTCAAGCAGATGCTGATCCACGCCGCGACCATGCCTGTAGAATATGACGAAGGTGGCGCGGACGGGCGCTTTATGCAGGTATTGATGGATCAAATCCGGGCGGCCAGAACAGTGCCCCTCCATCTTCCTATGCCTGTGGACGCAAGATTACGCCGTGTTACCGAATGCCTGATCACTGATCCTTCCGATCCCCGCGGACTCGAAGAACTCTCTGTGCAGGTCGGTGCCAGCAGCCGTACTCTTGCAAGATTGTTTTCCAGAGAACTTGGCATGACCTTCCGTCAATGGCGCAGCCAATGCCGGTTGATGGCCTCAATGGAGCGCCTCGCGCTCGGTGAACAGGTTACAACCGTGGCTATTGATCTTGGTTATGACAGCCCCAGCGCCTTCATCGCCATGTTCAAGCGTTCATTGGGCAAGCCTCCCGCCGCCTATTTTGGCAGTCAATAAACCTTCCTTTCTTCTCTTTCTACTTTCCAGATCTGCTTTGTTGCTCCGTCACAACCCATACCTACAGATCACGCCAGAAAACCTCGTATAAGGCGAAGGAAAATTTACTTTTTTTAAAGAAGGGGATATTACTTATTTAGATGTCTTGCCTGTCTCGTTGCAAAGCTCGAGCGGATCAACCAAGAGGTGATAGTGGATAACACATTAGAATTTGAACCAATCCAGTTTCTGGTGGTCGAAGATAATGAATACATGCAAAAAATCGTCAAAACGATTCTGGCGACCTTTGGTGCCAAGGATATCCACATAGCCTCGAGTGGCAAAGAAGCACTGCAGCGTCTTTCTTTGAAAATTCCGGATATCATCATTATCGACTGGGCCATGAAACCCATGAGCGGGATAGATCTGGTCAAAGCCATTCGCGCTTCGAAAAATCCTGAGATCGCCAAGGCCCCCATCCTCATGTTAACCGGCCATTCCGAGAGAGAAAATGTCGAGGAAGCAGTTGGTGCAGGAATCAATGACTTTCTGGTCAAGCCTGTCTCTCCACTTCTCCTCTACAAACGTATCGAGCATATCCTCAAAGAAGGCCCACGCACCCCAGAAATAACCGAGCCTCAAAAACCTCCCGGGCTCTCGAAGAAAAGCGACCAGGGAAAACAAGCTGAAAGCGAGTCATCAAACAGTGACGTCAACATGATTTCCGATGAAGGTCCTGCTTAAAAAATTCTCTGGAATTCTGTTTAAACACTCACGTATAAAGACGCTCGTTTTCCACCCCCTTGTAAAGATCTGCGACCTCTTCCGCATAACCATTAAACAGCAGAGTGGGGACTCGGTCACTTTGGCCGAGAGGCTGTTCGCTTGCCTGGCTCCAGCGGGCATGAGGAACTTCCGGATTAACATTGGCCCAGAAACCATATTCAGATCCCTGGATTTCTTCCCAGAACGAAACCGGACGCTCATCTGTAAAGGTAAAGCGCACAATCGATTTTGTTGATTTAAATCCATATTTCCAAGGCGTTACCAGCCGAAGCGGTGCACCATTCTGTTTCGGCATAGGTTTGCCATAGATACCTGTGGCCAGAAATGCCAGATCATTGCTGGCTTCTTCAATGGTCAGGCCTTCGATATAGGGCCAGGGGTACCAGCTGGCCTTCTGACCAACAGCTATATCAGGTAAATTAAAGGTTTCCATCCGGACATAACGCGCTGATGAAAGCGGTTGTGCCAAGCTCAGAAGCTTGCGCAAAGGAAATCCGGTCCAGGGCACGGCCATCGACCAGGCTTCGACACAGCGATGACGGTACAACCGCTCTTCCAGATCAACCTTACTCAAAAGATCATCAATCCCCAGAGTAAGCGGCTTTTCAACCATGCCATCCAGCACAATATCCCAAGGGCGGATCGGCAGAGCCTGAGCCTTCTGATAGATATTTTTTGACGAACCAAATTCATAAAAATTGTTATAGGTCGTCGCCAGTCTCTCATCGCTCAGAGCGCGATCAAGTTTATAGAGTTCGTTGCGCCCCGCCGGATAATATTGGGCAGAAGGATCAAGACTTAGCGTTTTTTCGCCTGAAGGAGTGGTCGCTTCGGCGCTCTGTTCCTCACAGCCTGCAATCAACCCTGTAGAAATAAGGGCACTACCAAGTGCGGCTTTTTGCATGAACTGGCGCCTGTTTATATAAACAGTCTCCGAGGTTGCCTGATGCTCCTTCAGCTCCCAGCGTTTGCGAATTTTGATAAACATTGCCTGTTTCCTCTGCCATATACTGTAACAGAGATAGTCCCCGGGACCCTCACGGACAAATCACCACTGCGCGAGGTCCCGAATTTATCCTCATACAGAAAGGGCGCACCACTGTGGTACGCCCTTTTCACAATTTCGCTGGAATGGTGCCTCTTATTTCAAGGCTTCACAGGCTTTCTTGATCCGTTCGCAGGCTTCCTTCAACGTTTCCGTCGAAGTTGCATAGGAAATACGGAAATAGGGAGAAAGGCCAAAGGCGTTCCCCTGGACGGCTGCCACACCAACGCTTTCCAGCAGATAGGTGACAAAATCCTCATCCGAAGAAATCTGTTTTCCTTCAGGGGTGCTTTTTCCAATTGCTCCTTCACAGGAAGGGTAAACATAAAACGCCCCCTCGGGTTTGGAACAGTTGATCCCCGGGCAGTCATTGAGCATATCAACAACCATGTCCCGACGCGCTTTAAACACATCGTTGTGACGGGCGATGAAACCCTGATCCCCACGCAGGGCTTCAACAGAAGCCGCCTGGCTGATAGAGCAAGGGTTCGAGGTGCTCTGGGACTGGATCTTGGCCATGGCCTTGATCAAAGCCACCGGACCACCCGCATAGCCGATACGCCAGCCTGTCATGCAATAGGCTTTGGAAACACCGTTCATGGTCAGGGTACGGTCATAGAGGGATGGTTCGACCTGTGCTGGAGTCACATATTCAAAACCGTCATAAACCAGTTTTTCATACATATCATCGGTCAGGACCATGACGTGTTCGTATTTTTTCAATACATCAGTCAGGGCCTTCATCTCGTCATAGGAATAGGCCGCACCAGTCGGGTTTGAAGGACTGTTGAGTATCACCCAGCGGGTCTTGTCGGTGATTGCCTCTTCCAGATCTTCAGCCTGCAATTTAAAGCCGTTGCTCTGCATACAGGGAACCGCAACCGGCTCACCATCCGCCAAAAGTACCATATCAGGATAGGACACCCAGAACGGCGCAGGAATGATCACTTCATCGCCAGGATTCAATGTCGCCATAAAGGCATTATAAAGAATCTGCTTACCACCTGTACCAACTGTGATCTGGTCCGGCGTATACTCCAGGCCGTTGTCACGTTTGAATTTTTCGCAAATCGCGGCTTTCAGCTCTGGAGTACCGTCAACGGCGGTATAGCGGGTATCCCCTCCATTGATGGCTGTAATGGCGGCTGCTTTGATATTATCCGGAGTTTCAAAATCCGGTTCACCAGCGCCGAGGCCGATTACGTCACGCCCGGCAGCTTTGAGCTCGCGGGCCTTGGTTGAAACTGCGATTGTCGGTGAGGGTTTGATACGCGAGAGGCGGTCCGCAATTTGCGGCATGACCGTATGCTCCTGTTATTTTGCCCGCAGCCGATCGTTGCCGGCAGGGGCTTTCGAGTTTCAAGACGGGGTTATGCACAGCGGCACCGTAATATAATCGGCAGAGTCATCGCAACCGGGAATCTTGTTTTGGCCTCACTTTATGACAGACTTTTTTACTCTGGAGAGGTTATCTCCAGCGCACTTTCCCTGACGGTTCACGCGGCAAAAAACATCAAAATGCCGCAATCCCACAACATGGAGGTCACACTTGAGCTCTAGTGTACGAAAATCGCACAGGTGAAAAGCTCTCAGGGGAGAAAACGACATGATCAGAACAGGCTTCGTTCGCAACAAGCCCTCTTTCAACAGCCGCAGAACCGGCTTGCTGGGCCTGACGGTGATCCTGCTGTCGATCATCTTCCTCTCAACCGTTTCGGTTTCCCTCGCCGCTATCCTTTCTCCGGAAAGCTTCCTTGCCGAACGTGTCACGATCAGCCAAAGCGGGGACGTTACGGTTGTTCAAAAGAAATAACACCTTTACCACCACACTGGTTTTTTCAACCTGTGGCAAAATCAATGTGGCCACCGCACCTTAGAAACCCAGAATAAAACATCCCCAATACCAAACTAAAGGGGGATACTGCCCCCTTTAGTTTCCCTGATATCTGGCGAAGGCTTACTCCGTCAGTGCAGCTTCGCCGTCAAGGGTGGCGGCAACGCCGTGCATCACAGCGGCGATACGCACAGCATCCTGAATGCCTTCCTTGCTGATTCCCCCTGCAGCCACCTGTTTTTCATGAGATTCAATGCACATGCCACAGCCATTGATGGCAGAAACAGCAAGTGACCAGAGTTCAAAGTCAAGCTTGTCGACTCCCGGGCGGCCAATGATGTTCATTCGCAAGCGTGCAGGCAGTTTCAGATAGTCTTCATTACCACTGAGATGGGCAAAACGATAATAGATATTGTTCATCCCCATAATCGCCGAGGCTGCCTTGGCTGCGGTGTAGGCATCAGGAGAAAGTTTCTGTTTGGCTTCGGCATCAATCGCCCGGATCACAACAGCATTACGGCTGGCCAGTGCAGAAGCCAGAGCCGCGCCCCAGATCTGTTGCTCATTCAAAACTGTCGAAGTCAGAACATTGGTGATGTTCAACTTCAGATCCTTGGCATATTCCGGCAACATCGCCTTCAGGTCACTTACAGACATGACTATCCCTTTTTCATTATTTCAGGCAGAAGCTTGATGCTTCCGAGAGCGAGGGTTTTCTCACAACCAGAGAATTTGGCCGAGAATTTGGCAGAAAATCTGGAGTGAAAATGGACAAAAGAAAAGGCGGCCCCGGTTGCCCGCGTCCGCCTTTTCCAAACTGGTCAGCTTGACCCGTTAGGCGACGCGGAGAACCTCGTCACCCTTGTTCCAGTTACAAGGGCAGAGTTCATCCGTCTGCAACGCATCAAGAATACGCAGGGTTTCCTGTGGGTTACGACCAACGTTCAGACCGTTAACCGCTACGTGCTGGATGATCCCGTCAGGATCAACAACGAAAGTCGCGCGCAAGGCAACACCTGCATCGCGATCGAGAACACCAAGAGCTTCGCTAAGCTCACGCTTGATATCGGAAACCATCGGGAATGGCAGGTCATTCAGATCTGCGTGGTCCTTGCGCCAGGCCATGT
This sequence comes from Kiloniella laminariae, assembly GCF_027214005.1. GTDB lineage: Bacteria > Pseudomonadota > Alphaproteobacteria > Kiloniellales > Kiloniellaceae > Kiloniella > Kiloniella laminariae_A. Next base: position 308,575 of record NZ_JAPWGY010000004.1, on the reverse strand, counting down.
GAACAAAGTCACTGTCTGTGGAAACACCAAGAATCTGGGTATCACGATCAGCAAACTCTTCGTTCAGCGCACCAAAAGCAGCAATTTCAGTTGGGCAGACAAAAGTGAAATCTTTTGGCCAGAAGAAAACGACTTTCCATTTGCCTTCATAGCTTTTGTCTGTGATTTCGATAAAAGCATCAGATGGGCTGTTGGATACAACACCTGTCAGAGCGAACTCTGGAAACTTATCACCAATAGTCAGCATTGCTGCGCAAGTCCTTCTCGTTAAGCCCACGATAGTCGGGGGCAAGTCGTCAGTCAGATCGCGCCGTCGAAATGCGCGATGATGTTATGAATTCCGCGCAAGGGCTCTTGCGCGACGGGCCTACTTAATCGTCCGGCTTGAACAAAGTCAATTATTTTTTAGATTAATTCTAATTTACAACTAACTTCGCTTCTGAGGGCTTTTCGTCCCCCTGTAAAAAAGGGTATCAATACAGGAACAGATCCGAAACAAGCCCGATCAACCCACTCGTCAGATACAAACAGACATGTCCTTAGACCCTGCTCTATCCCTTTGGAGAAAATCCCCTTTTAACCTTCTGCCTAATCCGGATGCAGAACACGATGCCACCTACCCGGCAGAGCTACAGGATATATTTTCACAGGCAGACTGCGAAGCAGCCCAGACGGAAATTCAAGGCTGGCCAGAATACCGGACCAGCAATCTGGTCAAGCTCCCTGGCCTCGCCAGAACACTTAATCTGGCCGACATCAGTTTCAAGGATGAAAGTGAAAGATTCTCTCTGGGGAGTTTCAAAGCCCTGGGAGGAGCCTATGCTGTCCTGAAATTGTTACAGAGATTGCTTCATGAAAACTTTGGTTTCGAAAGCAGCTCGGAAGACTTACGCCGGGGGCAACACAAGGAACTGATCAGAAACATTACGGTCACAACCGCAACAGATGGGAACCACGGCAGATCTGTTGCCTGGGGCGCACAGCTTTTCGGCTGCAAAGCGGTCATCTTTGTTCCCCGAAGCTGCAGCAAGGCACGCATTGCTGCTATTTCCGAACTCGGTGCCGACGCCATCCAGACAAAATTGAACTATGACGACACAGTTCGCTATTGTGCTGATATCGCCAAAACCAGGAACTATCATGTAATTTCTGACACTTCCTGGGAAGGCTACCGATTGGTTCCCGGCCAGGTGATGCATGGCTACAGCGTTATCGCCCGTGAAATATTCATCCAGTATTTTAAACGTCCCTTTCGTGAAGCCGTTCCCCCGAGCCATATATTTATCCAGGCCGGGGTTGGCGGAATGGCCGCGGCGATCACGGGATATCTCTGGCAGCTTCTGGGCGCACGGCGACCTCGAATCATTATTGTTGAACCGGAAAATGCCGCCTGCCTTTATGCATCGGCCGCGGCCGGGGGCCCTACCCGGGCAAGCGGTGACAAGGAAACTGGCGAAGTTCATACCATTATGGCCGGGCTGGATTGTGGCGAGGTCTCTCCCCTCGCCTGGGAAATTCTCGTTCGGGGTGCCGATGCCTTCATGACTATTCCGGACAGTGTTACTGGCCCGACCATGAAGTTACTGGCCAACCCGCCGTTTACAGACCCGCCACTGGTGGCTGGCGAATCAAGTATTGCCGGTCTGGCTGCCCTGATGATGGTCGCATCTCACGAAGATTGCAGGGATATTCTCCACCTGACAGCAGATTCACGTGTTCTTTTGATCAACAGTGAGGGGGCTATGGATCAAGAACTGTACAAGACATTGCTTGAACAACAACGCAACAATGAAGATATAATCTGAAACCTTGCAGAAGCTTGCCAAATAAAAGAGGCAACTGCTCATCAGACCGGGACTGCATATGACTTCTTCACTCATCGAACGGATTACGGACAGTTTTTCCAGGGATGATTCCCGCCCTTTCCGGCTTGAATCAGAATTTGCCCCTTCTGGCGACCAGCCTCAGGCGATTGCCGAACTCTGCGCAGGGTTGAAAAACAATGAACGCAGTCAGGTCCTGCTTGGCGTTACAGGTTCAGGCAAGACCTTCACCATGGCCCAGACCATCCAGACCTTGCAACGCCCCGCTCTAATTTTGGCCCACAACAAAACCCTCGCGGCTCAGCTTTATGCAGAAATGAAAGCATTCTTCCCCGATAATGCGGTCGAGTATTTTGTCTCTTATTACGACTATTATCAGCCGGAAGCCTACGTCGCCCGTACAGATACCTATATCGAGAAGGACAGCTCGATCAACGAACAGATTGACCGGATGCGCCACTCGGCTACCCGCGCCCTGTTCGAACGCGAAGACGTTATCATCGTCGCATCAGTTTCCTGTATCTATGGCATTGGTTCGCCAGAGACCTATGCCCAGATGACCCTGGGCCTCAAGGTCGAACAGGAAGTCGACATGCGCGACATCCTCAAATCCCTTGTTGAATTGCAATACACCCGCAACGACATCGCCTTTGGACGCGGTACTTTCAGGGTGCGTGGAGATACCCTCGAAGTTTTCCCCGCCCACTATGAGGACCGGGCCTGGCGGGTTTCCATGTTTGGGGACGAGATTGAGGCGATTCAGGAATTTGACCCGCTAACGGGTGAGAAAACAGCCGATCTTGACGGTATCCGTATCTATGCCAACAGTCACTATGTTACCCCGCGCCCTACTCTGTTACAGGCGGCAAAAGGTATCCGCGCAGATCTCAAGGTTCAGCTCGAGCGTTTCAACCAGGAAAACAAACTGCTGGAAGCCCAGCGCCTGGAACAACGCACCATGTTCGATCTGGAAATGATTGATGCCACAGGCGCCTGTGCCGGGATCGAAAACTATTCCCGTTACCTTACTGGCCGCGCACCGGGGGAACCACCGCCAACCCTGTTTGAATACCTGCCGGATAACGCCCTGCTGTTTGTCGACGAAAGCCACGTCACCATCGGTCAGCTCAATGGCATGTACAACGGTGACTTTGCCAGAAAATCCACCTTGTCAGAATATGGTTTTCGGCTGCCTTCCTGTATTGATAACCGTCCGCTGAAGTTCATTGAATGGGAAGCAATGCGCCCCCAGACTGTGTTCGTTTCAGCGACTCCTGGCCCCTGGGAACTAAATGAGACAGGTGGTGTCTTTGCCGAACAGGTCATCCGCCCGACCGGTTTGCTTGATCCCCCCTGCGTCATTCGGCCAACAGAGAGCCAGGTCGATGATCTGATCAAGGAATGTAAGGAAACCGTTGCCAAAAACATGCGGGTTCTGGTTACAACCCTGACCAAACGCATGGCTGAAGACCTGACTGAGTATCTGCACGAAGCCAACCTCAAGGTCCGCTATATCCATTCCGATATCGACACCATAGAACGAATGGAAATCATCCGGGATCTTCGCAAAGGTATCTTCGATGTTCTTGTAGGTATCAACCTTCTCCGTGAAGGTCTCGACATCCCTGAATGCGGCCTTGTTTGTATCCTGGATGCTGATAAAGAAGGTTTTCTTCGTTCAAAAACATCCCTGGTCCAGACCATTGGTCGCGCAGCACGTAATGTGGATGGCCGTGTAATTCTCTATGCAGACAAGATGACCCGTTCTCTCACTGGTGCACTGGAAGAAACCAACCGACGCCGGGAAAAACAACAGGCCTATAACGAAAAGCACGGCATCACGCCGGAGACAATCCGCAAGCAGATCGGAGACATTCTCGGGTCAGTCTATGAGAGTGACCACGTAACAGTACCACTTGACGATACAGCTTCACCACACCGCGTTGGCCACAACCTCAAGAGCTATATAGAAGACCTGACCAAACGAATGCATGAAGCCGCCGCAGATCTCGAGTTTGAGGAAGCCGCCCGGATCCGCGACGAAATCAAGCAGCTTCAGGATAGTGAACTGGGACTCTCCAGCGGGGCAACTGGTTCTTTGACAGACCGAATTGCCCAAGCTGATGCACAGTCCAAAAGCAGGAAATACGCCCGAGGGAAAAAACGGCGATAGCCACAAAACATACTCACTTTTTTTTGTAACAACGACTGGTCGCCCTCTTAAACTGGACCCCCCTGCGACGCGATGATAGTCTTCTCGTCTCCTTTGGGAATTTATGCATGCAACCCACGATTAAGGAACTACTACCCCATTTTCAGAACTGGCAGGATCTCTCTGCCTTTAATCGTTTGAGCACCCCAATCTGGGTATTCAACATGACAGATCATAATATCTGGTGGGGGAATGAAGCAGCCTTGCATTTCTGGGAAGCTGAAACTTTAGCTGATCTTGTTGCCCGCGATTTTTCTACAGACTCCATAATCGTACGGACTCGCCTTCAGGAAATTTTCTCCCATACCTCTCAGGGAGAAAGAGTAGAAGAGCACTGGACACTCTATCCCAATGGCAGCCCTAAAATGGTTGTCATGACCTTCACCCCGGTTATGGTAGAAGACGATAAAAAAGCTGTCCTTATTGAGGCAACCCTTCAAAGCCCGGACGTTCTTGATCACAGAGCACAGCGGATTCTCGAAGCTGTCAGATACACCCCCCTGATGATCAGTACATTTGCCATGGATGGTCGGCTTCTGGCGCAAAATCCCGCTGCTGCCAACGTTCACGACCAAGGTAACAACACACAGATAACCCTGGAAACGCGCTATAACGACCCGGAAATTCTCAAACGAATTCTAGGACGTTATAAAAACAGGAAACGCTTTCGCACAGATCTCATGGTCCAGACGTCTCTTGGCGAAAGGTGGCACACCCTTACCGCAGAAATCGGGCTTGACCCTGTATCAGGCGGGAAAGTCGTGGTGATCACCGAAGAGGATATCACACAACGTGTTCAGGCTGAGGAGGACCTTCACCGGCTCAACCTTGACCTGGAAAAAAGGGTAACGGAGCGAACACGTAAACTCTCCCTGGCCCAACAGGAAGCAGAGACAGCAAATGAATCCAAGGGAAATTTCCTGGCCACCATGAGCCACGAGCTCAGGACTCCCCTCAATGCGATAATTGGCTTCACCGAAATGCTCCGCCATCAGATTTATGGCCCGGTCAATGATCGGCAAGTCAATGCACTCAAAGATATAGACCAAAGTGCCCGCCACCTTCTCGAATTGATAAACGAGCTTCTGGATGCCTCAACAATTGAGCAGGGAGAGCTTAAACTCTACGAAGAACAGTTTGATCTTGATCAACTGGTTAACTATTGCCGGGCCACCTTTGAAATCGAGACCATAAAAAAAGACCAGACCTTTAAGCTCAACAATGCTGTCTCCGGCCTCTCGATGCTTGGGGATGCCCGTCGTTTCAGACAGATACTTACAAACCTGCTGGCCAATGCCGTTAAATACACCCCGGAAGGTGGCGACATTTCTCTTGTTATTGCACGTGACAAGCACCTGAAGCTGGTCTTCACGGTGAGTGATAACGGGATCGGCATTCCAGAAAACCGTCTTCACGATGTCTGCAAAGCCTTTACCCAGGCCGCCAGTTCATCCTGGGCAGCTGGCAAAGGTGTTGGACTGGGGCTTTATATCACTTCACAGCTGGTTGCGGCACATGGCGGCGAGCTTAAAATTTCCAGCAAAGAAGGAAAAGGCACAAAAGTATCCGTGATTGTGCCACGAGAAAAAATTCTCGACTAAATTCCTGCCCCTGAATCTCCAGGCATAACAACCTCGTCATAACAATCCGGTCATAACAACAATGTGATTCCAGGGTCTCCATTGAAAACACGACCATCTAGCCTAGATAAATGGAACACCTGGATTGCAATCAGAACAAACGAATTTGGGGTCAAGCTATCCCTTAGCCAACAGCAGCAAAGATCGGCCTGACATGATGAATATCACAAGAAACAGGCAATAATCGTGATCAGCTATTGAAAAACCAGCATCGCAGAGGCATTTAAAAGCCTGATATGTGCTGCGCAGGTCTTTTGCGCGGCACATAAGCTATGGATTAACCGAAGGCATTTATTTCATGACGGCAATGGCATTTCTGATGGTAGGCGGCGGCCTGGTTCTCTTGGCAGTCGGCGGAGAGATTCTGCTGCGAGGGGCCATCAGCATTGCCCGACACCTCGGGTTGTCGCCTATGTTGATCGGACTGACCATTGTCGCCTGCGCAACGTCCATGCCGGAACTGATGGTGACTGTAACCGCCGGACTAGAGGGATCTACAGACATCGGTATCGGCAACATTGTCGGATCGAATATCGCCAATATTCTTCTGATACTTGGAGTTGGCGCCCTGATTTACCCCCTTGAGACCAAACCTTGTGATGTAATGCGCGATACTATTGCCATGATTCTGGCAACTGCCGTTTTCATGATCTTTGCATTCCTGGGGGAATTCACTCTCTGGCATGGTTTGTTTATGCTTGCTCTCCTGGCCCTTTACATCGGCAGAAGCTATTACCGAGAAAAGAAGTGTAATCCGAAAGAAGAGGCTGACCCTGAGCTTGCAGAAGAACTCGCAGCAGCTCCTGGTTCCATTCCCCTTGCTGCCTTTCTGCTTGTCATTGGGGTTCTCTTCCTGATTTTTGGATCAGAACTATTGATTGATGGCGCAGAAAGCATTGCCCGTGCAGCCGGAATTTCCGAAACGGTTATCGGTGTTACTCTTGTTGCCCTGGGAACCTCTCTACCAGAACTGGCGACAGGAATCGTCGCCGGCTTACGTAAACACACTGAAGTTGCCCTCGGAAATGCTCTTGGTTCAAATATATTCAATCTCTTGCTGATCATCGGCATTCTGGCCGTTGTGACTCCTTTCACTGTTTCCCCTTCCATCTTGCAATTTGATATCTGGGTAATGGCTGGTGTCAGCCTCCTGATTATTCCCGTCATGTCCATGGGCGGGAAAATTTGCCGCTCCAAGGGCGTCTTTTTCCTGGCCCTCTACGCGGCCTATATCCTGTACCAGTTCAGAGACAAGCTCTTCCTGAGTTAAGAATATTCTTTTCAAGTAAACCCATTCCTTTCCGGGAGCACTCTGTCCCGGAAATGGGTTTTGACCTTCAGCAGCTGAGTCCATAGATTGGCGTCAGAAAAAAGCCTGAAGAATAAAACCACCACAGGCATGGCTCAAAGAAACGGAAGGATTGTCACTTATGGCTCCCGAAAAAAAATTACCTGCGATAAAAAGCAACCTGACTGAACAGAGGCTTGTCGTTCGGGACTTAACCCTCAGTTGTCATATTGGCCTGACCGACGAGGAGCGCCTGCGCCCCCAGAGACTGCGCGTGAGCCTGGAGCTGACCCTTAACCCCGTAGCGGTAAACGATGACCAGATTGATGAAACCGTTAATTATGGCACACTTGTCAAAAAAGTTCGGGATGTTTGCCTGAAAAACAATGTCCGTTTGCTTGAAACGCTTGCCACCCAGATTTCCGAGGCCTGTTTCTTTGATGAGCGGATCAAAACGGTCGCCATGCGAATAGAAAAGCTTGATCGGTATCCTGATGTTGCTGGCGTTGGTATCGAAATCACGCGAACACGTTCCTGAATACCCCAGAGGTATTCGTTGCAGAAAAGGTCGAGGTTCTCTCCTCGGCCTTTTCTGTTTCTGAAACTTGTCGATCTGATCACGAAAATTAACAGGCAAGCTAAACTGTTTATTCCTGATTTGCTCAATGGCTTATCCCGGATTCCCTGAAAGCTCCTGGCGTGAATCCATAGAAAACAACTGCTTTCACTGTAATTTAATTTCACTTGTGCACAGGAGAAACACTTCTGTCATCGTCAAGTCAAAAAAAACTACTTTTTTTATCTCGAGAGCCGTTGACTTTAATTATCACCAACAATATCAATATCTTACGTATTTTGCCTATTTTTTAAGCAGCCCGTGTGAACCCCAAGGTTTTCAAGGGCCATAGAGACAGGCTCACAAGATAGCCACATAGTTATCCACAGGAATCGTGGATATGTTTTTTCACAAAAAATGCCCCTTTTTCTCAGAGCTCCACGAATCCTTGCAGAGCTCTAGAGTCCCCTTTCTCTGTTAACAAAGTGTTCTTGACCTGTTCACAGGAAATCGCCATTTAGAACAGGAGAACAGCTTTTCTTTCGGAAAACATTCTGACAGCGCTATGATTGCCGACAGTTAAACAATAGCCCCTCGTTCAGGTTCAACTATTAAAGCCATGTCTAAAACGCCATCATCCAAACCGAACAAGAAAGACCCTTCGCAAGGAGGGAAGCGATCGGCGATGGCCAAACAGGAAACCGAGATTGATTCGATAACCGCTCCTACCGCAGAGGCATCCGCCCGCCTCTCAGGTTTGTCCGATGCAGCCATCACCTGGGAACACCCCGAGAGTACGAAAGACGATAGCGAGGGTACATCCCTCCAGCCATCGGGTAATATTGCCCGAGGCACTCTCGTCATCCAGCAAGTCGTAAAAACACTTCCAAATTCACCCGGTGTCTATCGTATGCTCGATAGCAAAGGTAATGCGCTCTATGTCGGCAAGGCAAAAAGCCTGAAAAAGCGTGTGGTCTCCTACACCCGGACCGACCAGCTTCCTTATCGCCTCAAACGTATGGTGTCAGAAACCCGGATGATGGAAATCGTTCGCACCAATACTGAAGCTGAAGCATTGTTATTGGAAAGCAATCTGATCAAGCGGCTGAAACCGCGTTACAATGTCCTGCTGAGAGATGACAAATCTTTTCCCTATATCCTCATCACAGGGGATCACGAAGCCCCGCAGGTCACAAAACATCGTGGAGCACAAAAACGGGACGGGCGCTATTTTGGTCCCTTTGCTGATGCAAAATCAGTGAACCAAACAATTACAGCCCTTGAGAAAGCTTTTCTCCTTCGCTCCTGCAGTGACAATGTCTATTCCCTGCGCACCCGCCCCTGTCTCATGTATCAGATAAAGCGCTGCTCTGCCCCCTGTGTCGGGCGGGTCTCCCTGCAGAGCTATGCAACGCATGTCAAAGAAGCTGAAGAATTTCTATCGGGTTCTTCGACAGCCTTTCAGCAACGGATGGCTGAACAAATGCAACAGGCTGCTGAAAATCAGGACTACGAACAGGCTGCAGTTTATCGCGATCGTATCCGGGCTCTAACCAACATTCAGTCGAAACAGGAAATCAACATTCCCGATCTTGGGGATGCCGATGTCTTTGCTCTCTTTGAAAAATCCGGACAATCCTGCATACAGGTCTTCTTTTTCCGGGCGGGACGTAACTACGGTAACCGTTCCTACTTTCCCAGTCATGACAGAACAATTGATTCAGAAACGGTACTGACCTCTTTTATCGCACAGTTTTACGCCAACAAGCCGGTTCCGAAGCTGGTACTCACCAGCCATGAGCTACCAGAAGAAACTGTATTGGCAGAAGCTCTCAGCAGCAAGGCAGGCTCAAGGGTCGAGGTCAATCATCCCCAGCGGGGAGCCAAACGCAAACTTCTGGACAATGCTACAAACAATGCCCGCGAAGCTCTTGCAAGGCGCATGGCTGAAAGCGCCAGCCAGCGTCGCCTGCTCGAAGGTCTGGCAGAAATGTTATCCCTCGACAGCACACCGGAACGAGTGGAAGTCTATGATAACAGCCACACCCAGGGCAGTGAGGCTTACGGTGGAATGATCGTGGCAGGACTCGAGGGTTTTCTTAAAAAAGCCTATCGCAAATTCAAGATACGAGGAGATAAACCATCCGTTGTTTCCGAAAGTGCTCCAGCACAGGAAAACTATACAGGTGGAGATGACTACGCCATGATGCGCGAGGTCCTGACCCGTCGGTTATCCCGCAGCCTGAAGGAAGATCCCGACAGGCAGGGCGACCAATGGCCTGACCTTCTGGTGCTGGATGGTGGACAGGGACAGCTAACGGTTGGCATCGAAGTTCTTGAAGAGCTGGGCCTCTCAGACATTCCCATCGTTGCCATTGCAAAAGGGCAGGATCGAAATGCAGGGCGTGAGCGGATCTTTCTCCCCAACCGTCCGTCTTTCTTGGTCGATCCCAAAGATCCAGTTCTTTACTTCATTCAGCGACTGCGGGATGAGGCCCATCGCTATGCCATCGAAACGCACCGTAAAGGGCGAAGCAAGGCCCGCCTGAAATCAAGCCTTGACGATGTTCCAGGTATCGGCAGCAAAAGGAAAAAGGCACTCTTGTTCCGCTTTGGGTCAGCTGATGCCGTAGCCCGGGCAGGTATTGAGGATCTTGCCGCGGTTGAAGGGGTCAGTCGGGTCGTGGCGCAGTCTATTTACGACTACTTCAATGCCGAGTAACTTCCCGAAAGTTCATCCCGCTCTGGATCCTGGCATCAAGACCCCGGTACCAAGATCTGCAATCGCCATTGTGTGATTTGATCTATAACATAGAAACTTGATCGATGGCGGGTTATATCGCACTCAACAAATTCAATGATCAAGCCAGAGGAAACGGCATGAAAATTTTCGGCTTTGCTGGTTGGAGCGGTAGCGGCAAAACCACCCTGCTTAAACAGTTGATACCGGCACTGGTTAACAGAGGTCTCAAGGTATCAACACTCAAGCATGCGCATCACAGATTCGATGTCGATAAACCCGGCAAGGATTCTTACGAGCATCGGGAAGCCGGAGCATCTGAAGTGATGATTTCTTCCGGAAACCGCTGGGCCTTGATGCACGAACTTCGGGATGAGAAAGAGCCAACCCTGGAAGAGTTGATCCCTCATATGACGCCTGTAGACCTTCTCCTGGTCGAGGGGTTTAAAAGAGAAAGCCACCAGAAGATTGAAATCTACCGCCCCTCGGTCGGCAAACGTATGCTGCATCTTGACGACCCGCAGATTATAGCCATTGCCACAGACGAACCCTTTACCGATACACACCTGCCTGTGCTTGATCTCAATGATGTAGAGGCCATTGCGGACTTTATCTGTATGACTTGTGATCTGGGCGAGAAAAGCAGGAAGGCAGCAGGCTGATGGCTCAGTTATCAGATGATTGCTTTGCCCACGGCGGCAAACTGATGACAACAGCAGAAGCCCTGGCGCTTCTTGCCGAGAAAGTGCGGTGTATTACAGCCATCGAGACAAAAACGGTTCATCAATGCCTGGGGCGGATTCTTGCTTCTGACCTGCTTTCGTCTGTGAATGTCCCTCCACATGACAACTCGGCGGTTGATGGCTATGCCGTTGCTTTTGATGATCTGGTTCCGGGCGAAACAACGGTCTTGCCCATCAGCGAGCGTATGGCTGCTGGCACCCCTTTACCAGACAAGATAAAAATACATACAGCCGTCCGGATTTTCACCGGAGCCGTTATGCCACAGGGGACTGATACTGTTCTGATGCAGGAAGACTGCGTTCTGGATCAGAATGGGAACGTCAGTATTCCCAGCGGGATCAAACGTGGGGCGAATTCCCGCAAGGCCGGAGAAGACGTTACTGCCGGAACCGTCATTTTTCAGGCTGGCCATCGGCTCAAACCCCAGGATCTTGGCCTGATATCTGCGGTCGGCATTACAGAAATCCCGGTCAGACGTCCCTTGCAGGTTGCCCTTTTCTCAACCGGTGATGAACTGCAAAACCCCGGAACAATGTTAAAAAGCGGTCAGGTATATGATTCAAACCGCTTTACCATTACCGGGCTTCTGCAAAATCTGGGCTGCGCTGTAACGGATCTGGGGATTCTAAGCGACGACTTTGAGGTCATCAGACACGCCCTGGGAGAAGCTGCAGGACAGTTTGACTTGATTCTGACCTCTGGGGGCGTTTCTGTCGGCGAAGAAGATCATGTCAAACAGGCCGTTGAATGCCAAGGCAGCCTGCACGCCTGGCGCCTCGCCATCAAACCGGGACGCCCTATCGCCTTGGGTCAGATAGGCTCAACCGCTTTTGTCGGCCTCCCGGGCAATCCTGTGGCCGTCGTTGTCACTTTTGCCAACTTCGTGAGACCGCTCATTGCACTGCTTTCCGGAAACAACATCCAACCACCCCGCTGTTTCCCCATAACAGCAGCCTTCACACATCGGAAAAAAGCTGCGCGACGAGAGTGGATCAGGGTACATTTACGCAAAAACAGCGAAGGCCTCCTCGAAGCGCACAAGTTTCCCAAAGAAGGAGCCGGTGTCCTCTCATCGGTTTGTGCTTCTGATGGCTTCGCGGAACTTCCGGAAGACCTTCTTTCTGTTGAACCCGGACAAATCATCACCTACCTGCCCTTTAACGAGGTTGGCCTATGAAAATTCTCTATTTTGCCTGGTTGCGAACCGAAATCGGCAAATCTTCGGAAGACATCTCTCTCCCGGCAGGTATCCAAACCGTGAATGATCTGTTGAACTGGCTGCCTGAACGGGGGAACAATTATGCACAGGCACTGCAGAAACGTGACTTGCTTCGCATTGCCATCAATCAGGATTACGCCGATCTTGACCAGAAAATCCACGACAGTGATGAAGTCGCAATTTTTCCACCGGTAACCGGGGGCTGATATGATACGCGTACAGTCCGAAGACTTTGATCTCTCATTGGAAGTCCGCAAGCTGACAGAAGAAAATCCTGCCATAGGTGCCGTCACCGCCTTTATCGGGCTGGTGCGGGACATTGCCGGAGGTACAGAGATCTCTTCCATGACGCTTGAGCACTACCCCGGCATGACAGAAAAGATGCTGCGGGAAATTGAAACTGAAGCACACCAGCGCTGGAATCTTGATGCCAGCCTGATTATTCATCGCTATGGGCAGCTGGCACCCGGCGATCAGATTGTTCTGGTTGTCACCTGCAGCAAGCACAGAAAAGCTGCCTTTGAGAGCTGTGAGTTCCTGATGGATTTTCTCAAGACCAAAGCACCCTTCTGGAAGCTGGAAGAAACACCCGAAGGCGGAAAGTGGGTCGATGCGCGCGATGGCGACACAAAGGCCACAGAACGCTGGCTTAAGAGCTGATTAACCAGGCAAAACATCCCGGCAAGGTCCGGTATAGGACAAAGCAAGCAGTTCCAATTCAAGATTGCCAACGGGTCTCTGCCAGACGATCAGCTCACCTACCTCTGCATCCAGAGCTGCTTTCGCCAGCGGGGACACCCAGCTGATCTTGTTTTCTGCCGGGGAAGCCTCATCCTCTCCTACGATCCGGTAGCGATACTCTTTTCCCTCAGTATCCTCCAGCAATATCCATGCCCCGAATGCCACTTGCTTTTCAGGCTGTTTCGCAGCGTCAACGAGAATTGCACTGGACAAACGCTGTTCCAGATACCTTATGTCCCGGCCAAGCTTGCCCTGCTGCATTTTGTTTTTCATGTCCTGCGTTTCAGCTGTGCGCAGGTGGGAAAGATTTCGCCGTGCCTCTTCAAGCTGCTCACGCAACTGAGCCAATCCCTCAACAGTTACAAAATTTGGATGTAAAGAAATCGGCAATTCAGGTTGATCATCCGGAACCTGATCCCCGTCCGGTTCCTTGACAAAAGCTCTGCTCATTCTCACCACCTGCGAACAAAAGAAGGGCAGCTCCAGATGAAGCTGCCCCTATCATACAAGCGCTTCTCGGAAACTGTCAGCCTGGTTTGCGAACCATTTCATCGTATCCGAGCAACAGATCCCGGGTAATCGCTCCAGGAGTAAAGCTGTAGTGGGCGATTTCGCGTACTGGTGTCACTTCAACCGCTGTTCCCGTCAGAAAAACTTCCTGTGTATTGGCCAATTCTTCCGGCATGATCGCCCGTTCAATCACCTCATACCCCTTTGAGCGAGCCAGTGCGATAACAGTCTGACGGGTTATACCATCCAGAAAACAATCCGGTATCGGTGTATGAATTTTTCCATCCTGAACCAGGAAAACATTGGCCCCGGTCGCTTCGGCAATTTGCCCCCGGTAATCCAACATCAGGGCATCATTGTACCCCTTCGCTTCTGCTGCATGTTTGGAGAGTGTTGCAATCATGTAAAGCCCAGCTGCTTTTGAAGCCACAGGGGCCGTAGCCGGGTCCGGGCGTCGCCACTCTGCAAAATCCAGCCTGATCCCTTCCAGCCGGGCATCAGCCGAGAAATAGGCTGGCCACTCCCAGGCAGCAATCGCAAGATGGATCTTTGATTTCTGGGCAGAAACCGCCATCATTTCACTGCCCCGCCAGGCCACAGGCCGCAGGTAGCCATCGACGATATTATTCACCTTCAGGACTTCCTCGCAGGCCAGATCGATCTCAGCCACAGAATAGGGAATCTGGAAACCAAGCAACGCGCCGGAACGCAACAGCCTTTCGTGGTGTTCTTTCATTTTAAAGATCTTGCCACCATAGGCTCTTTCCCCCTCAAAAACACTGCTGGCGTAATGCAGGCCGTGGCTGAGAACATGAATTCTGGCGTCCCGCCAGGGAATTATTTCGCCGTTGTACCAGATAAACCCGTCGCGATCATCAAATGGCAGCATAGTCATAGCTTTCCCGTCCAAGGTGGTATAGTCTTCACCCTTAACCGAATTCCCTCATCCGGATCATCCAGCCGGATTTGAACAACAGCAAAAGGCAAAATAATTCCTGAATTGTCGATAATTTTGGTTATTTATATCAAAATTGATTTTCAATACGTAACATTACACTGATAGATAAGTCAACATGACTGACATAAAATCCGGAACCAATCCCCTTTTTCTTCGTACAGACGAAATAATGCAGGCTATCGAACTGCTATTTTTTGCCTATCGTGATTTCACAGGGGAACCCGACGAACTCCTGGCTGAATACAGTTTTGGCAGAGCCCATCATCGTGTCATCCACTTTGTCGGCCGTCATCCCGGCATCACGGTAAGCGAGCTGCTTCTTATTCTCCGCATCACCAAACAAAGCCTGTCTCGCGTTCTGGGGCAGCTGATTCGCGAAGGTTTCATCCGCCAGACCCCCGGTCCGGTTGACCGACGCCAACGGCTGCTTAAACTGACTACCAAAGGACAAGAGCTTGATGACAAGTTATTCGATGTTCAACGTCAACGCATTGTCCGGGCCTACAAAGAATCAGGCGCCGAAGCCGTCGCAGGCTTTCGTTCGGTATTGCTGAACATGATGGAAGAAAATGATCGCAAACGCTTTAGCCGCTAGGCAGGAAACCAGAAGTGCCGTTAACTCAATTTCAGCAAGCCACACCTTCGCTGCTGAACGACCCGGCGTAGATTCCCTCTGGGCAAGCAATTGCCTGACGCTATACTGGACAAGATGATACCGGGAAATATACAGGAAATGCCTCCTCACCTGCTGGTTGTTGATGACGACACCCGCCTTCGGAATCTTTTGCAAAAATTCCTCAGTGACCAGGGGTTTATTGTCACGACAGCCAGCAGTGCAGCCGAAGCGCGGGCACATCTGGCATCTCTTTCTTTTGACCTGCTGGTTCTCGACATCATGATGCCGGGTGAAAGTGGGCTGGATCTGACTCTCTCTCTCCGCGAGAACAACCAGGTCCCTATACTGCTACTGACGGCCATGGCAGAGACCGAAAACCGGATCAGCGGCCTTGAAACCGGCGCTGATGATTACCTCTGCAAGCCCTTCGAACCCCGGGAACTGGTTTTGCGAATCAATGCAATCCTCAAACGGGTTCAACCCATGGCACAGGAAACACAAGCAACCACAGATAACATAGTGTTTGGTTCTTTTCGATTTGATATGCGCAAGTCACAGCTTTGGCTAAAAGATGATTTCATCCACTTGACCGATGTCGAAGCCATGTTGCTAAAGGTATTGGCTGGCAAGGCAGGGACTCCTGTCAGTCGTGATGACCTTATCAAAGAGGGCGCAGAACTCTCAAGTGCGCGTACTGTCGATGTTCAGGTGACACGCCTGCGGCGGAAAATTGAACAGGATCCTCGTTACCCCCGTTACCTCCAGACAGTCAGGGGCATCGGTTATGTCCTGCAAACAGACTGAGTCGGGGTAAACCGATCGATGGCAACGGATACCACAACGCAAGACAGTCCGGATCAGAACGTCAATAATGATCTGACGACAAAATCCCCCTCATTTTTAAAGCGCTTTCTGCCGCGTTCCCTTTTAGGGCGATCCCTGCTGATTATCATCACACCTCTGCTGTTGGTTCAGGCCATCTCAGTATGGGTCTTTTATGATCGACATTACGAGACAGTAACCAAACGCCTGGCCCAGGGCCTTGCCGGTGATATCTCTATGGCTATCCTGTTACTTGAAAAAACAGAAACGCCCTATGAGCAGGCCCATATATTCCGACTGATGCAAAAAACCACAGATCTCTCCCTGACCCTGCACCATGACATAACCCTGCCACCCACGGCATGGACTCCTGATTGGTCAGTCCTGGAGCGACGGCTTGATCAGGCGATCAGCGAACAAATGATGAAAAACTTTGATTTCATTCATCAGTATGAAATCGATACCGTCAGTCTCGCGGATCAGGTCAAAATACAGATTCAGCTCGACAGTGGCGTTCTGTTGATCCTTGTACCAAGCAAACGTCTTTTTACCTCAACAACCTATCTGGTAATTCTCTGGATGGTTGGATCTTCGGTCATCACCTTCGGGGTCGCGGTTATTTTTATGCGCAATCAGGTTCGCCCCATTCAACGCCTTGCCCGTGCGGCGGAAAGTTTCGGTAAAGGCCGGGATGTAAAGGGGTTCAAACCAGAGGGAGCCACTGAAGTCAGGCAGGCTTCCGGAGCCTTCATACGCATGAGATCAAGGATAAAAAGACAGGTCGAGCAACGCACGGCTATGTTGGCCGGGGTAAGCCACGATCTGCGAACCCCGCTTACACGGATGAAGCTTCAACTTGCCATGGCAGGACAGGATGAGGATATAAAAAACCTGCAAACTGATGTGATCGAAATGGAGCAGATGATCAACGGTTATCTGGCTTTTGCCCGCGGCGAGGGTCGCGAGGAAACTGTCAGCTGTGAAATAACAGGGTTACTCCGGGATCTGGTGGATCAGCTTGGACAGAACAACAACCCGATCGACCTTCACATCGAAGAAGACATTGTTATCCAGTTACGCAAGGAAAGCTTTAAGCGCGCAGTTAGCAACCTTGTAACCAATGCCCAGCGTTATGCCCAACACGTTATGGTCTGTGCCAGAAAACGAAAGTCCGCTTCTGGCTATTTGCTTGAGATTACCGTTGACGATGATGGCCCGGGCATTCCTCCAGAAAGTCGTCTGGATGTCTTAAAGCCTTTTTTCAGGCTTGAACAATCCCGAAATCAAGCGACTGGAGGGGTCGGTCTGGGGCTTTCCATCGCCAATGACGTCATCAGCAACCACGGGGGCGATTTGTCTTTGGAAGACGCCCCGGGAGGAGGGTTGCGAGCCAGGATCATTCTACCGTTTTAAAAAACGACAGAAACCATTATCCAGTTGGCCTAATGCATACGGCTTCCGTTTGGAACTTTTTTATCCGGGGCCAGAAGGATAATAGCCCCTTTAGAATCAGAAGCTCCCAACACCAGAATTTCGGACATGAAACTGCCGATCTGACGCGGAGGAAAGTTCACAACAGCCAAAACCTGGCGCCCGACCAGATCTTCGGGTTGGTAGTGCACCGTGATTTGAGCTGAGGACTTGCGAACACCTATTTCCTCGCCAAAATCGACCCACAGCTTGATGGCGGGTTTTCGTGCTTCGGGATAAGGCTGGGCGTCAATCACGGTCCCTGCCCTGATATCCACCTTCAAAAAATCATCAAAGCCGATCTGGTCCGTCGCTTCTGCCATTATCTAAAACTCCTTCTTCGTCTGACGCATAGTGAAGAGGCGTTTTTACAATGACAAGATCCTATGCCGCTTTTTTACTTCTCTTGCTGCAGAATGTTTCCGAACATCTACGCGCCCAGCTGTCAAGTTTGCCCAACCCTTTGTCGAGAGAGGCCATTGTCTTGACCATATCTTCGCTCTCATCTTTCAACCAGACTCGAAATGCCCCGAGATAAACAGCACTCAAAGCCTTGGTTCTCAGGAAACCACGTAACCCGCTGGTCGAGATTCCTGCAGCTTCCAGTACCAACGCCATCGAATGACGCAGGTGACACAACTGGGAAACGGCAGAAAAAGGATCACTGCTCCCAGCCTTGACCACAGACTTTAGCCCTTGTTTATAAGGACTTAGAGCCTCGAAACGGTTCATCATCAGATCAAACAAGCGATCTTTGACAGGCTGTTCCAGACGATCTTTTTCCTCACCATCCATAAGCTGAAGATCTGCTTGAACCGCCAGATGCTGCAAAATAGCAGCCTTGGAGGGGAAGATTGCGTATAGCTCAGACAACGGCAGCTTCGCTGCAACGGCAATTTCGGCAAGGGACAGGTTTTGCCAGCCCTGCTCAATCGAAAGTCGCATCGCCGTTTGCAGAACATGATTGGGGATATCTGTTTTTTTCATGGTCAGTCTCCCTAATGAAAGATCCATAGGGTACATATAATAGCAAAAAAACCTTCTCCAAGCCTCTTTTACATCACCATACCGTTGCCTTCGCCAATTGACTTCAACTGCAGACTATTCAGGAGAGTTCCCGGCTTCTTTTGGTTGCAGCCGCAACAGCCTTGCTGAGCAGGGGCTGTAACCCGTCTTCTGCCATCAGCACCTCAAGCGCCGCCTGGGTCGTTCCGTTGGGACTGGTGACATTGATACGCAGTTGTGAAGGACTTTCTTTTGACTGACGCATTAATTCACCAGCCCCAGAAACAGTTGTATCTGCCAGTTTTCTTGCCAACTCCTCTGGCAATCCTGCATCTATCCCGGCCTGTGCCAGACATTCTGCCATAAAAAAGATATAGGCTGGTCCACTCCCGGAAACACCAGTAACCGCATCAATATGGTCTTCCTGATCAAGCCAAGCTATTTCACCAACAGCCGCCATCAACTCCCCACAGGCAGCCTGCTGATTTTTGTCTGTATTCGGATTTCCATAGAGAACGGTCATGCCCCGGGAAACCGCTGCCGGAGTATTCGGCATGGTTCTGATCACCGCTGCGTCCTTGCCCAGCTTTTCTTCAAAGAAACTGATTTTCTTACCGGCCACAACGGAAAGAAAAACCGTCTCAGGGCGTACAAAGCGGCGATAATCGCCAATTGCTGAATCAATCATCTGGGGCTTAACTGCAAACATGACCAAAGCAGGGCTGAAACCCTCATCAACTTCATCCAGTGTTTCCAGGGTAATAACTCCCTGGTCACGATAGACCCCCATGTAACTTGCCCGGGCACTGGGGTCGACAACAGTCACAGAGCTGCCCGGCAGGCCTCGATCCAGCCACCCTTGAAGCAACGCGCCCCCCATTTTGCCACAACCAATAAGCAGCAAAGGTCCATCAATCAACATCGCTCGCATCCTGTCTAGATTATCAAGACAGGAACTTTACGCTTCTCCGGCTACATCCATCAAGGCCAGATCCACTGCTGTGCTTTCAACAGGATCTCCTGCACAGACAAGGTGAATGGCAGGGACCAGGCGATCCCATTCTGCCAGAGCCGTTGCAACCAGATCTTCTGTCAAATCCCCGTTAAAGGCCTGCTGCCCCCGCAGAGGAACAGTATGCCGGAACGCGGGGCTTCCCGTCTCCGGGATCAAATCAAAATGCCCCAACCATAACTGGTTGTTGACACTCATCAGCAACTCACAAATTCGGCTATATACCTCCTGGGGGATCTCGACTTCGCCGTGGCAGGCGAAGAACATGGCTTCCAGTTCACTTTGCCACTGGAAATGAAGATGAAGCGGACACCAGATCCCGTCGATAACCACCATGAGTTCGAAATCGCTCTCACGTTCAAAGTCCCAGTTACAGTCCAGGACCCATTCTTCGATCACATCAATGGGATTAAATGGTAGCAGCTCACTTGTAGCGTCTGAGTTCATTGCACTGACTCCTCACTGGAATAGCCGGGCAAGATCAAATAGGCGTTGAAGCACCCAAGATATGGGTCATCTCCGACAACGCACTACCAAATATAGACTGCCATAAAATGATTCCGCGATACAAGTGAAAAGATCAAAAACAAAACCCCGGAAAACTTTCCGGGGTTTGATTGATAACAGCCACTCTGCTCAGTGTCCTCGTACCATCCCTCATATCTGCGATCAAAAAGACAGTTCCTGACAGAGATGACCGAGTTGATCGAGAGCAGCTTTAGCCTTCTGCTTTGTCGTTTTTCACCGTCGTTTTGGTGGATGTTTTTTTAGCCGTTGCAGTTGTCGACGAGGTCGATGCCTCAAGAGCCGACAAACGGGCTTCAAGCGCCGTAACTTTATCAGCCAGATCTTCGCCGACCTCACGAGCCTTGACGGCAACAGCTTTCATCGCTTCAAACTCTTCGCGTGGCACCACATCCATCTGGGACAGGATCCGCTCAAATTGCTCGCGTACTCTTGCTTCGATCTCGCCACGCATTCCTGCCGCAGCTCCCATGGCACTGCTGGCGACCTTTGCCATATCATCAAGAATCCGATTTTGGGTCTGCATCACTCTTTGCCTTTCACAGTGCTTGTCATCATGACGGCTGATTTGAATCAGCGCTGAACTGCCTCTAATATGGCCTCTACTGGCCGCTTCATCAACCGGAGTTCGCACAGCCTCGACCAGAAACAGAAAGAATACGCAAAAATATCCTCCCCGGCGCTTCTCTCTGGGTGGCAGAAAGCATATATAGGGGGGATCACGCAATACTGAGGAAGGTTCTCTCACATGTATCTTGTAACTGGCGGAGCCGGGTTTATCGGATCAAATCTTGTTGCCGCACTGGTTCAGCAAGGCAAGTCAGTCGTCGTTTGTGACTGGCTTGGCAGTGGCGACAAGTGGCGCAACCTCGCCCGGCATGAGCTTGAAGACATCATTCCTCCTGAAAAGATGAAAGACTACCTCTCGCAGCACGGCGAGAGAATCAGCGCTGTATTCCATATGGGGGCGATATCGGCGACGACGGAAACCAATGCCGACGCCCTGATGGACAATAACTTCCGCCTCAGCAAAACTCTTTGGAACATCTGTGCAACCCGTCGCATTCCTTTCATCTACGCCTCCTCTGCCGCAACCTATGGCGGTGGAGAAGGGGGTTTTGATGATGACCAGAGCATAGAACATCTGGCCAAACTGCTCCCGCTCAATGGCTATGGCTGGAGCAAACAGCTGTTTGATCGTTGGGTAGCACGGCGGATTGCCAACAATGCTCCCCAACCACCACAGTGGGCCGGGTTGAAATTTTTCAATGTTTACGGTCCCAATGAGTACCACAAGGAGGGCCAGGCCAGTGTGCCCTACCACCTGTTCAAACAGATCACCACAGGCGAACCGGCCAGACTTTTCCAGTCACATCACCCTGATTATCCTGACGGGGGCCAGCTGCGTGATTTCATCTCTGTGGACGACTGCATCAATGTGATGCTGTGGCTCAAAGACAACCGCAAGGTCAGTGGCCTGTTCAACGTTGGCACCGGGCAGGCAAGAACCTTTTCTGATCTGGCGCGAGCAGTTTTTGCTGCGATGGACAAGAACGAAAACATCAAATACGTACCCACACCCGAAGCCATCCGTGATAAATACCAGTATTTCACCGAAGCCAACATGGACAAACTCAAGGCTGCAGGCTATGACCGCCCCTTCCTCACACTCGAAGAAGGTGTCACCCGCTATATCCAGGAACATCTTGCCCGGGAAAATGCTTACCGATGACACAGGACTTGCTGCTCGCCGCTCTGGCTTATCCCGAGATTGATCCCATCGCCGTCTCGATTGGCCCTTTCGCCATCCGTTGGTACTCCCTGGCTTATATCTTTGGCATTGTCATTGGCTGGCGCTATTGCCGCTGGCTCTGTTTCCAGGCGCCGCGTCTGGTCCGACCGATTGCCATGGATGATTTTATGGTCTGGGCAACCCTCGGAATTATACTTGGTGGCCGCTTGGGCTACGTACTGTTTTATAATTTCACCTATTTCCTCAGCAACCCGCTTGAGATCTTTGCTGTCTGGCAAGGCGGCATGTCCTTTCATGGCGGTCTGCTTGGCGTCATCACAGCAATGTTCTTCTTCGCCCGACGTGAGAAAATTCATTTCTTTACACTCGCGGATATCGTGGCTTGTGCAGCACCGATCGGTCTGCTCCTGGGGCGCCTCGCCAACTTCATCAATGGCGAGCTTTTTGGCCGCGTCACCACTGCGGAAATTGGCATGGTGTTTCCCAATGGCGGGCCTTTGCCTCGACACCCGAGCCAACTGTACGAAGCCGGACTTGAAGGTGTTGCCCTGTTCCTGGTTCTCTACCTCGTTGTCCGGCTGGACGGCCTGAAAAGACGGGGCCTGATTTCCGGTCTGTTTATGATTGGCTACGGCCTCTCTCGTTCAACTGTCGAGTTTTTCCGTGAACCGGATGCCCATATCGGTTTCCTCTTTGGGGGCACGACTATGGGTCAGCTACTCTCGATTCCCATGATCCTTGCCGGACTCACGATTGCCGTTATGGCCTTCCGTTTGCCACAACAGATTACGGGACCGGAACACAAGCCGGAAGACATCTCCCCCAAGGCTGCAGATGCCGCTGCCAAGAACAAATCCGGGTCAGGAAAAAAATGACTGCGCGAAAGGAAAGCTCAGCAGCCCTTGCACGCATTGCAAACAGGATTCGCCTGGAGGGGGCCATAACAGTTGCCGATTATATGGCTGAAGTTCTCATCAGCCCCAAACACGGTTACTACATGGCTGGAGAACCTTTCGGCACAAAAGGGGACTTCATTACAGCCCCCGAAATCAGCCAGATGTTCGGTGAGTTGATCGGATTATGGTTCGCCGACACCTGGTATAACATAGGCGGACCAGCCACGATCAATCTGGTTGAACTCGGCCCCGGGCGCGGCACTCTGATGTCGGATCTGCTCAGAACCGCGACCATGGTGCCCGGCATCCCCGGCTTTGCCCAGAGCTTACAGGTGCATCTGGTTGAAGTAAGTCCTTCTCTGCGCAAAAAGCAGAAAGAAACTCTCGCGGGATACCCCATAACATGGCATGAGGACCTGTCCAGTCTTCCGGAAGGACCAACATTCTTTCTGGCGAATGAATTCTTTGATGCCCTGCCGATCCGTCAGTTTGAACACGCGCCACAGGGATGGTGCGAACGCCTAGTTACCCTGTCAGAAAAGCCAACAGTGCCACAGGAAGCACCTGGCGCGGCCTCCCCTGGTGGCGGCATCTCACCCGGCTTGCAATTCACGCTCTCCCCCCCTTCGAAAGCCATTGAAACCCTTTTACCCCCTTCCTTACGCGAAGCGGCAGTCGGCGCGATTATCGAGCGGTCACCTCTTGCCTCCAGCTATATACACGAGATAGCGACACACCTTGACGAACAGAGTGGTGCCGCATTGATCATTGACTATGGCTGGGCCACGCCAACCGCGCGCCCAAGTCTGCAAGCCGTCAAAGCACACAAATACCATCCAGTCCTGGAGCAGCCGGGAACGGCAGATCTTTCTGCACTGGTTGATTTTCCTGCCTTGATCGAAAGCGCAAAAAAAGCCCGTTGCAAACCTCATGGCCCCATCACTCAGAGAGATTTCCTCCGCGCCCTCGGGATTGAACAAAGGGCCGAAATGTTGCGACGCAGTGGCAGCGACAGCCAGGTTCTTGATATCACGGCAGCGGAACATCGTCTCACTGCTTTGGACCAGATGGGCGAGCTCTTCAAAGTGCTGGCTCTGACATCTCAAGGCCTGCCAACACCTGCTGCTTTCCCGGAAACCTCAAGCTCTGAACCCCACAAGGATACGCCATGCTGAACAGTCCTGCTCTCGAAAATCTGGATGGTATCCGGCACGGCTTCTTCACCCGTCAGGGCGGAGTTAGCCAGGGCCTGTACAGTTCCCTCAATTGCGGGTTTGGTGCCGACGAGCCAAGAGAAAACGTTCTGGAGAATCGTGCAAGAGCCCTTGCCCGAATGGGCTCTCCTGACGCCAGCCTTGTAACGGCCTATCAGATTCACTCGGCTGATGTACATATTGTCGAACAGGCATGGTCGAGCCCGGATGAAGCGCCCAAAGGGGATGCGCTGGTTACAAACAAACCGGGAATAGCCTTGGGCATCATGACTGCCGACTGTACACCAGTACTCTTTGCCGACCCCGTTTCTGGTGTCATCGGTGCAGCACATGCCGGCTGGCAGGGCGCAATAAAAGGTGTGACCGACAGTACCATTACAGCCATGGAAAGTCTTGGAGCCCGCCGCGAAAACATTCATGCCGCCATAGGACCCTGCATCGCGCAAATATCTTACGAAGTCGGTGCCGAGTTTGCACATCGCTTTTGTGAAGAACAGGAAAGCAATCTGGAATATTTCATTCCTTCCCCCCGGGAAGGGCGCTTTCTGTTTGACCTGCGCCGTTATGTCGGCAACAGCCTGAAGGCCAGTGGCATCAAACAGCTGTCGGTCTCAAAAAACGATACCTATAGTGAATCAGAGCTCTTTTTCAGTTACCGCCGCTCCTGCCACTTCAAGGAAAACGATTATGGCCGGGGCCTTTCAGCGATTGTATTGGAAGAATAATGCCGCATCTTCTGTTCTTTTTTCTGCTCTGCTTCCTCGGGCTGCTCGCGACCTGCACCTTTGTATGACCCCCTTCTGCTCTGCTCGGCCTGAACCAGAAGAGAAAATTGGAAACACATGAGAGTATCCGTTTTATTGCTTTTGACGGGACTGGTTTCTTTTCTAGCGGCCTGCGGTCCTCTACCACGGCCTTTCATCGATCCGGAGCCAACCAGAAATCCCCTACTTCACCTTTCAGGGACCCAACCTCTGTCCGTTGGTCTTCCGCGGATCGAGTTTATGGACAGCCATCCTTTTGAGCCTGATCTGGCTCTTTGGGCGCAAGATACACTGAGCAAGGATTTGCTGGAACAGGGACTACCTGCATCGAAGTTCCACCCCACGATCAGCAGTCTGTATCTGGAAAGCCGTTTTTTTGTCACGCACCTTGCTGTTTCGGCCAGCAATGAACAAGAGGCCGTCCCCCAGCCCGAGAATGTCGTCCTCAGCCTGGAAACCCGCGTCAGTGACTCCGCGGCACCTTCTCCTCTTTTCGAGTTACAGGAACAGACCCAGGTTCCCGGACAGGTTCTCGCCGCCAATCCCAAAATCCTGATGCAAGAACTGATCAGCAGAACGGCTGTCCGCCTCAATCGGGAAATTCTTGCTGAAAAATCATCTGTATCAGGGAAATTCGAAAAAACACCCAGCTTTCAGAATCGCCTTTACCTCAGCGCTCTCCCCGATAGCCTGCCAGAGAAAAGCCGGGAAAATCTGATGTTGGAACTCAGGACCTCTTTGCAGCTACGCGGGATTAATCTACAGCCGGAAAATAAACTGGAGACAAGCCAGATTGATCCCCCCCTGATCCTGCAGCTCGAGATTGACCAGAAACCCGAAACAGGGCTGTTGCTCCTAACCTTGCGCTGGAAAGTGATCGATCACAACTCTGGCGAGCAAATTGGATTGATAGAACAAACCAACCCCGTACCGCTTCTGCCGTTGTCTCGTATCATTGACCCTGCTGCAGAGGTTATTGCCGAGGGCGCGGCCAGTGGAATCGCTGATCTTTTGCAACAAAAGAGTCTTCAGAATCAATCTGTTCTCAATTAAGAAAAAAATGAGTCTTTATGGGCGTTTACAGAAATGTCAGGGGTTGATAAGTTCCGCCCGTCCAAACTTAAAACTATGGGCCCAACTTTTAATGAGTTCAGGCCCAGTTAAGCCGGGAATTTTGGCGTGAAAATCTTAACGGGTAACAGCAACCGACCATTGGCCGAGGCCATTTCCGCCTATCTGAATCTGCCCCTGACAAAAGCATCTGTTCGGCGTTTTTCAGATATGGAAGTTTTTGTGGAAATTCATGAAAACGTCCGCGGCGAAGATGTGTTCATCATTCAGCCGACCTCCTATCCCACCAATGATAATCTGATGGAACTTCTGGTTACCATTGATGCGTTGAAACGGGGTTCAGCCAGCCGCATCACAGCCGTGATTCCTTATTACGGCTATGCCCGGCAAGACCGGAAATCCGGTCCCCGAACACCAATTTCTGCGAAGCTGGTGGCGAATCTGATCACGACAGCCGGCGCAGACCGGGTGTTGACCATGGATTTGCACGCAGGTCAGATTCAGGGATTCTTTGACATTCCAACTGATAATCTTTTTGCTGCACCTGTCTTTAGCAAAGACATTCACGAGCGCATGAACAAAGAACCTCTGACCATCGTGTCGCCAGACGTTGGCGGTGTCTTGCGTGCCCGCGCTATTGCCAAACGCCTTGATGCTGATCTTGCCATCATCGACAAACGCCGTGAAAAAGCCGGTGTTTCCGAAGTGATGAACATTATCGGCGATGTCAAAGGCCAGCGCTGTATCCTGATTGACGATATCGTTGATTCTGCGGGAACGCTGTGCAATGCGGCCATGGCATTGAAAGATGCCGGCGCAACTGCCGTTTCCGCTTACATCACCCACGGCGTCCTCTCCGGAGGGGCTGTTGCCCGTGTTACAGCATCGCCTCTGGAAGAACTGGTTATGACAGATTCGATCCAGGCTACCGAAGCTGTTCGCGTCGCCCATAATATAAGACAGATTTCCGTTGCTCCCCTTTTGGGTGAAGCCATGCGACGGATCAGTGACGAACAGTCGGTTTCCTGCCTGTTCGACTGATCAGCCTTGCTGACGGATTAATTTGACGAAATGCATCCGCCCGTATAAAAGACGGGCGGATTCTTCGGTTCAGCACCCCTGGAGGCTGGCCGATTGCTGCAACGGCAGGGCACGAAGCTCTGCCGCTGTTTTTTGACTTATTGGAGAATAAAATGAGTGACATCATTAAAGTGAGCGCAGAAGCTCGTGAACGAGCCGGAAAGGGGGCCGCTCGTGCCGCACGTCGCGCAGGACTCGTTCCTGCCGTCATCTACGGTGCGAAAAAGCAGCCAACCATGATCAACCTGGACCCTCGTCCAATCATGAAAGAGTACACAACCGGTCACTTCGGTACCCGCCTTTGGGAAATCGAAATTGATGGTAAAAAAGAGCGTACTCTTCCGCGCGACATCCAGCTACATCCTGTGACTGACATGGTTGAGCACGTTGACTTCCTGCGCGTTTCTGCCAAGACAACGGTTCATGTCGACATTCCTGTGCACTTCATCAACGAAGAAACCTGCCCAGGCCTGAAAAAAGGCGGCGTTCTCAACGTTGTACGTTACGACATCGAACTGATCTGCCGCGCAGACCAGATCCCTGAGCATATCGAAGTTGATATGGCCGGATTTGAACTGGGTGACAGCGTTCACATTTCTTCTGTTAAACTTCCAGCAGGAACCGAGCCTGTAATCTCTGATCGTGACTTCACCATCGCGACCATTGCTGTACCAAGCTCTGTCAAATCCGCCAAATCCGGCGATGCTGACGAAGAAGAAGCTGAAGAAGAAGAAGCAGAAGCTTAATATCTTCTTTCTGACCGGAAAGATTAAGGAAAGCCAACATGTTAATGTTTGTCGGCCTTGGCAACCCCGGACAGAAGTACGAAAAAAACCGGCACAACATCGGTTTTATGGCGGTGGACGATATCGTCCACCGCCATCGTTTTTCCCCCTGGAAAGCACGTTTTCAGGGACAGGTTTCCGAGGGCCGCCTGGGGCAGGAAAAAATCCTGGTCCTCAAGCCCGAAACCTATATGAACGAATCTGGCCGCGCGGTTGGAGAAGCCGCCAGATTTTTCAAGATCCCTCCCGAAGACATCTATGTATTTTACGACGAGCTGGATCTGGCCCCCGGCAAGTTGCGGATCAAGCAAGCCGGCGGTTCTGGCGGGCACAATGGCATCAAGAGCATTGATGCACATATCGGCAAGGAATACTGGCGTATTCGCATGGGGATCGGGCATCCCGGCCACAAGGATCGCGTAACAGGACATGTTCTCGGCGACTTTGCCAAATCGGAGCAAAGCTGGCTGGAACAAGAACTCGACGCTATTTCCCGCCACGTCACCTTTCTCGCGCAACGGGACGACTCGGGTTTCATGTCCCGCGTGGCCCAGGAACTAGCCCCGCCGCGGCCCAAAAAAGACAAGCCCGAAACGGCCGAAGCTAAAGCGGCTCCACAGCCTGAGGCCAACAAGCGCGCAACACAGCAGGCAGAGGCGAAAAAAACCGACCAACCTGCAGAAGGCTGGCAATCCTCCTTGGCGCGCTGGCTTACAAATAGTAAAACGCGTTCAGACTAGAGACATAACACACAGACCCCGATGCAGATTATTGCCTGGGGGGACAAGCGAAAGGCGAGAAAAATGGGTTTCAACTGCGGTATCGTTGGCCTGCCAAACGTGGGCAAGTCCACCCTCTTCAATGCGTTGACGGAAACCGCCGCAGCCGAGGCAGCCAATTATCCTTTCTGCACAATCGAGCCCAATATCGGCAGGGTTGCAGTGCCGGATCCCCGTCTGGACAAGATTGCCGCCATCGCCAACTCACAGAAAATCATTCCGACACAGCTCGAATTTGTCGATATTGCCGGTCTGGTACGCGGTGCCTCAAAAGGCGAAGGCATGGGGAACGAGTTTCTCGGCAACATCCGCTCCGTCGATGCCATCGTTCATGTCTTGCGCTGTTTCGATGGTGAAGTCACTCATGTCGATGGTTCTGTCGATCCCATTCGCGACGCGGAAACTGTCGAGACAGAGTTGCTTATCTCCGATCTGGAGTCCGTTGAGAAGCAGATTGCCTCCAATACCAAAAAAGCCAAAGGCAACGACAAGGAAGCCAAGGCCAAACTTGCCGTTCTCAATACCGTTTACGAGGTTCTCCAGGACGGTAAAGCTGCACGCACAGCCGATATTTCGGCCGATGACAAGCCGATCTATGACCAGCTTCAGCTGCTGACAGCCAAACCGGTTCTTTACGTTGCTAACGTCGAAGAAGAAAACGCCGCCACAGGCAACGCCTATTCCCGGCTGGTAGAAGAACGCGCCGCTGCCGAAGGCGGTATCTGCGTCATCATTTCTGCCGCTATTGAAGCCGAAGTCGCGTCTCTGTCCGATGCCGAAGAAAAGGCCGAATTCCTGGCAGATCTTGGATTGGAAGAAACCGGTCTCAAACGGATAATTCGGGCTGGCTATGAACTTCTTGGTCTTTTGACCTTCTTCACCGTTGGCCCCAAAGAAGCCCGGGCCTGGACTGTCGTTGCAGGCTCGACAGCCCCCAATGCAGCGGGCGAGATTCACACCGACTTTGAACGCGGCTTCATTCGCGCTGAAACCATCGCCTATGATGACTACATTGCCTGCAATGGCGAACAAGGTGCAAAAGATACGGGAAAAATGCGGGCTGAGGGCAAAGAATACCTGACCAAAGACGGTGATATTTTCCACTTCCGCTTCAACGTCTGATTTTCTGTTCACCAGATCAGATCCAATAAAAAAGGTGGCTTGCGGGCCACCTTTTTTATTGGGAAAGATACGGCTGTTTACCAGTATTCTGGATAGCTTCGCTCACGAGACAGATTGTTGGCAACAAGCCCGACCACGAGAAGCACAAGAGTTCCACTTAAAACCGGGGTAAAAATAAACGACCAGTCTGCCTTCTCCAGCATCACGACCAGAGGTGTTGCTCCAGCAGGGGCATGCAAGGTTCGGGTCATCTGCATCAGGGCAATGGCCGAGGCAACGGCGATCCCCATGGACCACCAGTCGACCCCCAACAGCTCCATAATGACCAAACCGACAACAGTCGCGATCAAATGCCCCAGGACCAGATTTCTGGGTTGCGCCAAGGGGCTGTTGGGTAATCCGAAAATCAGAACGCAACTCGCGCCAAAAGGAGCCATGAAAAAGGGAGCCCCAGCTGTACTGGATAACCAGGCAATAGCAGCAATCGCAACACATGCCCCTAACCAGCTCCAGAAAATGAAGTGGCGATTGGGTATCGGAGGCACAGCTGCCCCCTGTCCGCGATATTTAGCGAAATGCTGTCTCATCTTTGATTTACCTGGAGTGTTATGCCCGAGAGAGTTTATCGAACAACTGATATAATGGAACAGGCTCAGCATTCTATTTTAAAAAACCAATCAGCTTATAATCGATTCAGCACTTTCAACCAGACTTTGCTAAATGCGCCCTATCTCGCATCAAAAGCCAACACCACACCACAGGCATCCTTCTCCATAAGCCTGAGGCGCTGATCACCCTCTTTGTGGCACGCAACCCTATAAACATCGAAATAGGCCTCTGTGGCCCTTATATCATCACACCAGAGGTGTATCGCGGCCATATAACAATCCCGCACCCTGTTTTGTGGTTCTATGCCCGGGTAAAAGCGTCGCATGTCTTCTTCCGTAATCAAACGGATCACGTGGCTCGAGCTTGGCAGATGGATTTCAGTAAATCCGTCCGAGACGATAACGGCATCCTCACCAAAAAATGCCGCATAGTTATCAATGGTCTCACTGGGGTCCGGCATGACATAGACAACCCGGCGAATCCCTGTCGCCCCATTGGGATGGTTTACCCATTGCGGCTGCCAGACTATTTCCGGTGTCTTGTGCACACAGGCAAAAGAAGCGATTCCCGGTGTGACTTCAGCGCCATACCGCAACAGTTCAAATCGGGGCATGACCTCCCCGCTTTCCAGCTCCAGTATGCGCTTCAGTACATTCAGCCCCTCAACATTATGTCCTTTGCCTTGCAACAGAGCTGCGGTTTTCGAAAGATCATTTCCACGAAAAGCAACACCCAACCCGCCTTGGCCTTGCTTCAGGAACTGATCAAGACCATTGGTGTCCTGTTGCCCATCAACAATCCCGAGAAGCTCAAGGTAATCATCTGGAAACATGATGCAGTAATTGGCCGTTCCCCAGCCGATATGCTTTCCCCGTGGGGTAAGCTGAAAGCCCAGCCGCATATAGCCATGACGGGCTTCTTCAAGCTGGGCTGTACCGATCAGGAGATGATCAATACCTTCAAGCGTTTCACCGAATACCATATCCTGCCCCTCAAGTAACAATTGCAGCTTCAGACCTTACGTCATTTTCATCCGCTTGCGAATTTTCTCTTCCCTATCTCCAAAAAGAAAAGGCCGCCCCTCGGGACGGCCTTTCAAACAAGAAACCATTAAAGGCTTAGTGTACCTTGGCAAAGGCTTTGCGTTTGGCTGCATACATGATCAGCGTGAAAATGATCAGAAAGATCATGACCTTCACACCCGTCTGTTTGCGTGCTTCCAGCTTGGGTTCCGCAGCCCACATCAGGAAGTGCGAAACATCGGTTGCCATCTGCTCAACAGTCGCTTCCGTGCCATCTCCATATTCAACATCGTCACCGAAAAGAGGTGGCGACATGGAAATCAGGTGGCCAGGGAAATACTTGTTGTAACTCAGATTACCAACATCGATATCAGCTGGCGCATCTTCATAACCTGTCAACAGGCCATAGAGATAATCAGGGCCACCAACACGAGCTTTGGCCATCAAAGAGAGATCAGGCGGGGCCTTGCCACCATTTGCTGATGCTGCAGCTTTCTCGTTAGGGAAAGGAGCAGGGAAACGATCAGAAGCAGAACCTGCTCTTTCGAACATTTCGCCTTCATCATTCGGCCCGTCTTCAACAGTGTACTCTGCCGCAATCGCCTTGATCTCGTCTTCGTTGTAACCAAGATCAGTAAGGTTACGGAAAGCAATCAGATCAAGCGAATGGCACGCAGAACAGACTTTCTGGTAAACCTGAAAACCACGTTGCATAGAAGCCTTGTCATATGTGCCAAAAACACCGTCAAAGCTCCATTCCTGCTCGGGAAGCTCAACAGCGTCCCCAGCAGCGAAAGCGGGAAGTGAAAGGCAACCAAGCGAAACGGCGAAGAAGCCAGATAGAATTTTCTTCATTGGTCTTCCCTCTCTCAGGACTTCATTACGGCTTCATGGATTGAGCTCGGCAATTCTCGCGGACGTTCGATCATCGGCAGAATAAATGGCATCAACACCAGGAAGTGGAAGAAGTAGTAAGCTGTTGCAATACGGCTGGCGATCACAAACACGCCTTCCGCAGGCTGACCACCGAGATACCCCAGTGCCAGACCATTGATAAGGAAAATCCAGAAGAAAATCCGTGCCATTGGGCGGAATTTGCAACTACGGATCGGAGAACGGTCCAGCCACGGCAGGATAAAGAGAACTGCAATCGCCCCGAACATGGCCAGAACACCACCAAGCTTGTCAGGGATCGCCCGCAGGATCGCGTAGAACGGCAGGAAATACCATTCCGGCACGATATGTGCTGGTGTCGATAGCGGGTTCGCTGGAATGTAGTTATCCGGATGTCCCATGTAGTTTGGCGCCCAGAACAGGAAGACAGAGAAGGCAATCAGGAAAACACCAACACCAAGCAGATCCTTGATGGTGTAATAAGGCTGCATTGGCAGACTGTCCTGAGGACCTTTCATATCAATGCCCAGCGGGTTGTTCGAGCTTACCGTATGCAAGGCAATCAGGTGAAGCATGACAACAGCCACAATGATAAACGGCAACAGATAATGCAGGGCAAAGAAACGGTTCAGGGTCGGGTTATCAACCGAGAAGCCACCCCAGAGCCAAGTCACGATATTCTCGCCAACGATCGGAATGGCCGAGAACAGGTTGGTGATCACAGTTGCACCCCAGAAGCTCATCTGGCCCCAGGGAAGAACGTAGCCCATGAAAGCGGTCGCCATCATCAGCAGGAAGATCACAACACCCAGCTGCCACAGCAGCTCGCGCGGCGCCTTGTAAGAACCGTAATAAAGACCACGGAACATGTGAATGTAAACGGCGATAAAGAAGAACGACGCCATATTCATGTGAATATAGCGGATCAGCCAGCCGTTGTTCACATCGCGCATGATCCGCTCAACCGAGTTGAAAGCAAGATCGACATGCGCGGTATACTGCATGGCAAGAATAATCCCGGTTACAATCATTGTAACCAGGGCAAAACCTGCAAGAGAACCGAAGTTCCAGAGGTAATTCAGATTCTTTGGCATCGGATATTCGTAGATGCTGTGATGCATCACGGAAATGATCGGCAAGCGATCTTCGACCCACTGAACCACTTTGTTGTTTGATTTAAAACTCATGACGCGCCCCTTAGCCGATCTTGATTGAACTGTCAGTCAGGAAGACATACGGAGGCACTTCCAGGTTCTTTGGCGCCGGACCTTTGCGGATACGGCCGGAAGTGTCGTAGTGAGAACCATGACAAGGGCAGAACCAGCCGCCAAACTCGCCACGGGATTCACCCGTTTTCTGTCCCAACGGCACACATCCAAGGTGCGTACAAACGCCCACAAGAATAAGCCATTCAGGTTTTTCAACACGATCAGCATCAGGCTGAGGATCTGGCAAGTCTGCCAGGGGTGTTTCTTCAGCTGTATTGATCTCTGCACCTGTGCGGCGGCGGATAAACACTGGTTTACCA
The DNA here is from genome assembly GCF_027214005.1 of Kiloniella laminariae. Lineage (GTDB taxonomy): Bacteria > Pseudomonadota > Alphaproteobacteria > Kiloniellales > Kiloniellaceae > Kiloniella > Kiloniella laminariae_A. The sequence goes on along the minus strand of NZ_JAPWGY010000004.1, from coordinate 275,177 downwards.
CGCCAGGTAATGGTCACACTCTGACCTTCCTCGATCGGAGACAGGTCTACCTCGGTAGAGGAAAGAGCCAGAACATCCGCAGAGGGGTTCATAGAGTCGATCATTGGCCACAAAGCCCCGGCCGCGCCGACTACTGTCATAGCCCCGGCCGTTAGGTACAGAAATTCACGCCGGGTCTCGCCGGACCCTTGGGCGGAATTCGCAGGAGTCGCGCCGTCTGCCATTTGTGTAATCCCTATTTTCATCTCTCAATCAAACAGTCCCGGATAGGAAACTGCATTATGATACAGGCGATTTGAGCGAACGCTCTTGTCTAACCCGTTGTGCGCCCCCATCTAAGCATTGCTAGGATCAGGTTCGGATGTGACATCCTGTCGCGGTTAGGGTTAGTCCCATATTCAGTGACAGGCTATAAAGGATTTGTCATCGAAACGCAAAGACTCTAAGTGTGAGTCAGGCAGGAAAATGTCATTTTTTTCTCTGTCAGCGCCCTTCAACCTCCTCATATTCCTGATCTTACACCATGCGCCTTGCTCTTTACCAACCAGACATCCCCCAGAATACCGGAACCATGCTGCGTCTTGCGGCCTGCATGAAGGTCGCTGTCGATCTGATCGAACCCTGTGGATTTGTCCTTAACGACAAAAAACTGAAACGCTCAGGTATGGATTACCTCGAACAGGCAGAGCTGCTCCGGCACAGCTCCTGGAATGCCTTCATCGCTGACAGAGACCAGCGAACAGACAAAGGGCGTCTGATCCTGCTCTCGACCAAGGCTGAAAGCAGCTATACCGACTTTGCGTTCCTGCCAAGTGACACGCTCATGGTAGGCCGGGAATCAGCCGGGGTTCCAGAAGATGTGCATAGCTATGCTGACGCCCGGATCATTATCCCCATGGCGCAGGGCGTTCGCTCACTCAATGTGGCGGTCTCGGCAGCGATGGTTCTGGGTGAAGCCTTGCGCCAGACCGCTGGCTTTCCCGAACTGAAAGCACTATAAAATTACATTCGCCAAGCTGACTGTCCCGCAGGGCAGGACATACAAGAAGACGAGAGAGTAATGTACGAACGCCAGGCCCCGAACAAAGACTTTCCTGATCATGCAGCACCAGCAGACCACAAGAAACAGGCACAGAGCTGGTTTCGGGATCTGCGTGACCAGATCTGCTCCGCCTTTGAGACGCTGGAAGACGAGTTGAGCGGCCCTGTACTTGAATCCAGAGGCAACCCCGCTCCGGGTCGTTTTGAACGCAAGATCTGGGAACGCGACGGCGGCGGTGGTGGCGAGATGTCCCTTATGCATGGACGCCTGTTCGAAAAGGTCGGTGTCAACATTTCCACCGTAATGGGCGAATTCAGCGAAGAGTTTGCCCAGCGAATCCCCGGCGCCAGTACAGATCGACGCTTCTGGGCCAGCGGGATTTCCCTTGTCGCCCATATGCATTCTCCCCTGGTTCCGGCTGTTCACATGAACACCCGCCACATCGTCACCACCACCAGCTGGTTCGGCGGCGGCGGGGATCTGAATCCCATGTATCCGGTTGAACAGGACACAGAAGATTTTCACCAGGCCTTCAAAATAGCCTGCGACAAACATAACCCCGGCTACTATCCGACCTTCAAGGAATGGTGTGACGAATACTTTTTCATTCCCCACCGCAACGAAGCACGGGGCGTCGGCGGTATATTCTATGACTACCTCAACACCGGTGACTGGGCTGCAGATTTCGCCTTCACACAGGATATCGGCCGTGCTTTTCTGGAGATATATCCCCAACTGGTACGCCGACATATGCAGGAAAGCTGGACTGAAGAACAACGCAGGCATCAATTGTTCCGGCGCGGACGCTATGCAGAATTTAATCTGCTCTATGACCGTGGCACTATGTTCGGATTGAAAACCGGCGGCAACGTCGAAGCCATCCTGATGTCCATGCCCCCCGAGGCAGCTTGGCCCTGAGCAGAAACCTGAAATAATGAGACAACACGCTTGCACTCCACTGATCGAAACTGACCGTCTGAGATTGCGTTATCTCAACGAAGAGGATGCTCCCTTTATCCTTGAGCTTCTCAATGACCCGGCGTTTATCAAATACATCGTGGACAAGGGTGTCAGAACGGTTGATCAGGCAAGGGATTACATCACAACAGGGCCCGTCGCCAGCTATAGAAAAAACGGCTTTGGGCTTTACCTCACGGAATTAAAAGAAACCGGAGCCCCAATCGGCATGTGCGGTCTGGTCCGCCGTCCCGGTCTCGATTATCCGGATATCGGATACGCTTTTATGCCCGAGCATTGCGCCAAGGGCTATGCCACAGAATCGGCACAGGCTGTTCTGGATTACGGCAGGAATGAACTGAAGCTTGATAAAATCGTGGCAATCATCAGCCCTGGCAACCAGGCCTCAGCCAGAGTGCTCGAAAAAATCGGCCTGAAGTTCATCTATGAATTTCGGCTTGAAGGCTATGACACCGATACCTGCTATTATGCCTGACAGGGGAAACACAGAACCCCTGTTCTAGAGCCGCTCCTTGCTCAGGGCAAAAGCAACACATTCTGAAGCTACGGGTTTGAAATCCTGTTCAATCCACCATTCTTCTGTCGCTTTCATCACACGCCCGACCCGCGGGCCGGGCTTCATCCCGGCAGCAAGAAGATCTCTCCCCTGCAGCGGAAAGAAGACAGGGCGCCAATTCGCGATCTGCTCCTTGATTTTTCTGGCAGCGTCAGAATCAAAAGTCTGTGAGTTAACCGCCATATTCAGACGCAGAAGATCAGATACCAGCCCGGCGCCCAGGCGATAAAGCACCCGGCGCATTTCTTGCCTTTCCAACATCAGGTTTACCCTCTGTTCAGGCAACGCAAGAGAGAGAAAATGCTGCTGTTCAGCACCAGAAAAACGTAACCTTTCGGGGAGAACCTTCAATTTTTCCATGGCGGCACCAGCCGTCAGGGCAACCAGCCGAACCAGAGGATCCCGCCGCCCTTCCAGCAGGATAAAGCGCTCGAAAACCTCTGTGTCTTTTACTTCGGAAAGAAAATTATGAAAAATTCCGTTTTCCAACATCGAGCGAACGACATGCACAGGATCAGGCGCAGCCAGTAACCGTAGCAACTCTGAACGAATTCGCTCTGCAGACAGCCCCTTGAGTAGATGCGCCTTCTCCCTTGTTGCCGCAAGACCGGCTGGATCGATGTTCTCTCCACCATACCAGGCCTGAAAACGGAAAAAACGCAACAGACGCAGCGCATCTTCCTCAATCCGGGTTGCTGCGTCGCCGACAAACCGGACATGCCGTTGTCTCAGATCTTCAATTCCACCAAAGGGATCAAAAACCTGCCCTGTGGGTGAACAGGAAAGAGCATTGATTGTCAGATCACGACGCGCGGCATCTTCCACCCAGTTATCGGTATAGGCAACTTTGGCATGGCGACCATCTGTTTCCAGATCCAGTCGCAGCGTTGTGATCTCATAGGTTTTGTGGTTACAAACAGCCGTGATGGTGCCGTGTTCAATCCCCGTTGGAATGGCCTTGATTCCTGCAGACGTGAGCAGCTCTATTACCACCTCTGGCAAATCCGGCGTGGCAATATCAATATCTTTGATCTCACGTCCGGCCAGGGCATCGCGAACACAACCGCCGACGAATCTCACATCCTGCCCTGCAGCACCCAAAGCCTGCATAACACGCAGAGTTTCCGGAACCTGCATCCAGGCTTGTTGTTCTAGCTGAAAAGTATCAGTCATAAATCAGAGACAGGCTTTTCAATCGGCGGCGGATTGTATTTTGGCGGTGTCAGGCTGTCACCCGGTGCCGGGCCTGTAGATAGGGAGAAATGGAATGCAAGCGCCATCCCCGACAGAATAACACCCGCCAGGAACAATCCGGCCCAGGGACCGCGCTCGATCCAGGGAAGGTCGGCCAGGGCCTGCTCTCCATCAGCAGAGGTCCTTTTGCCCCGCGTCAGCAGATAATAGATAAAATAAAGTGCAAAAGGCAAAACAACAGGCAGCAAAATCAAAAGAAGTCGTGTCAACATCAGCTGTTTTTCAACCTTTCAGAATTCAGAGTTTCAGGGTGAGAAAGAACATCACAGAGATTGACGATCATCCCTGCTGTTGCCCCCCAGATAAAGTATTCCTGATAAGGGAAAGCATAATAATACCTTTTGCGTCCTTCAAACTCCCTGTTATGCCGCTGGCGGCTTCCCGGCTTGAGAAAGAAATTCAGGGGAACTTCAAAAACTTCAGCAACTTCAAAACTATCCGGATTGACAGGAAATGGAGGTTTGATAAGGCCAACAACGGGGGTAATCTCAAAACCCGTCCGGGTAATATAGGTGTCCAGGCGGCCAATCAGGGAAACGTGGTTTCGAGGGACACCGACCTCTTCTTCAAATTCCCGCAAAGCGGCATCTTCCTGATCCAGATCTCCCGGATCAATGCGCCCCCCTGGGAAACTGACCTGGCCCGCATGGTCATGCAGATGGTCTGTCCGGCGCGTCAACAACAGGGTGAAACCTTCAGATCGTTCGATCAGAGGCACAATAACAGCGGCAGGAACCAGAGTTCTTTCAGGTTCATAAAAATCAGGATTCATGTCGTGATCACCACGGACAAAGATCTCTCTCCGAGACGCCCCCCCATCAATCACAGTTCCAGACGCCGCATCCCTTTTCGCTTCACCAGGAGAAATTCCGGCAAATAATGATGACAGCTGCCCTGAAGTCCAGTTTCTTTCCCAGTCACTCATCTATCTGTTCGACATTCCCGAAAACATGAAACTTTCCTTTGCTCCAGACACCAATTTTTTCTTCTCGAACTTCGGCAAGATCAACCAGTTGATAATAAACCGAGCGTAGCAAACGTGCTTCCAGTCCTTCTCTCACCAATACATAGGGAACCGGGACCTGTTTTTCACTATGATTCTGCAGCTCTTCAGATGTTGCACTCGATGTTTCAAACCGAATCGGATGATCCGCATCCAGATCAAACCAGGTATCGACATTGTTTCGAAAGGAAATGACCCTGCTTTGCCCCTCGCCACTATGGCGTATTTCAACGGCAACAAAAGGAGCATCCTCCACAAGAATTCTGGCCCGTTCGACGGGGGTCACCAGCCAGTAGACACCCTCATTATCCTGCCGCAGAACAGTGGAAAACAGCCGGACAAGCGGCTTGCGCTCAATCATTCGGCCCTCGTGATACCACTGTCCATCCCGCGCGATTCTCATGTCGACATCACTGGTCAGTGGCAGGGCTGCAGCAGCCGCTTTTATCGCGGCTTCTTCCGTTACGTTCTGTTTGTCTTTTACCATAATTCGCTCGCCCTCCGGGTAACTGCCTTCACCCAATCGTCTGAAAGAGGTAATTCCCCTAGGCAGAGTTCGTGTTTCTGTCCATTATAACCAAGGTGTTAACATACCTGTAGCAGGACTCATGATACTATCTTTGGATATCACGGAGCAATAAACCCCGGGTATCCAAAGACAATTTATCCGGGAGAGTATGACATATGGACATCAAATACAGGAGCAAGGATACTTTGAGACAGGACCCTGAGGGAACCAGCGACGATCTGACCCGGAAAGCAGATCTGCTGTGTGAACGCCTGGCGCAACTCAATAGCAATCTCGGCAAAGTCATCTTTGGACAGGAAGATGTCATCGAGCAGGTATTGATAACATTGCTCGCAGGTGGGCACGCGCTGCTGGTTGGTGCGCCGGGTCTGGCCAAAACCCGCCTGGTCGAAAACCTCGGCATCGTCTTCGCGATGGATGAAAAGCGTATCCAGTGTACTCCTGATCTGATGCCTTCAGACATCATCGGCGCAGAGGTCCTCGAAGAGAATGAAACAGGGCGGCGATCATTTCGCTTCATCCCCGGTCCTGTTTTCTCTCAACTGTTGATGGCCGATGAAATCAACCGGGCTAGCCCCCGAACACAGTCTGCCCTTTTACAGGCGATGCAGGAACACACCGTAACTGTTGCAGGCATCAGCCATAAACTGCCGGCCCCCTTCCATGTTCTCGCGACCCAGAATCCGCTGGAACAGGAAGGGACCTATCCTCTGCCGGAAGCACAGCTCGACCGTTTCCTTCTCGAAATCTATGTCGGCTATCCGGACAAAGAAGCCGAACGCCAGATGCTTCTCGCCACAACCGGCACAAGTGAGCCGACTGCTGAAACCGTACTGACAGCCAGAGAGCTGCTTGAAGCCCAGAAACTTGTCAGAGAGATCCCGGTTGGTGAGGACGTTCTTGAAGGAATCCTCGCACTGGTGCGCAATGGTCGCCCGGAAGACACCACCGATGAACTGGTTCGGCAATTTGTCGCCTGGGGCCCCGGTCCTCGAGCCAGCCAGGCACTTTTGATGGCAAGTAAGGCTCGGTGTCTTCTTCAGGGACGATTAAGCCCTTCTCTTGAGGATGTTGTTGCTCTTGCCATGCCTGTTTTGCGTCACCGAATACATCTCGATTTCACAGCCCGAGCCGAAGGCATCACCCTGACTGATATTATAAACCGCCTGATCACTCCTCTGACATAGCGGATCACTGTATGAACAAGCCGTTGATAACGCGAGAAACAGAAGCTGAGAAGCTGGCATCAACACTGTCGCCGCTTCAGATTGAGGCAGAACGTGTTGCAGCCACAGTGTTTCAGGGCACGCATGGTCGGCGGCACCCGGGACAGGGAGACGAGTTCTGGCAATACCGACGCTACAATCCCGGCGACATTCCCAGAAGTATTGATTGGCGGCGCTCTGCCAAAGCAGGCTCCACAGCGGACAATTCAGGCGTTTTTATCCGGCAGAAGGAACGCGAAACAGCGCAGAGTCTCTGGCTATGGGCCGCAGGAGATCCCGGTATGGACTGGATGTCCCCCTGGTCATCCTGCAGCAAGCACCACAGAGCTTCTGTCATAGCTCTCGCTCTGGCCACGTTGTTACTGCGCGGCGGCGAAAAGATTGCTCTGGCCGGAAGCGGACGTCCCCCTTCTTCAGCAAGAACCACGATACGGTTCCTGGCGCAGCAACTGGAACAGAAAGCAGGAAATCCCGATAACCTCCCCGACAACCTGCACATTGCTCCACATGCCGCCTTGATTTGTTTCTCTGACTTCCTCTCTCCGATCGAAGAACAAAAGGAAACATTTGATCGCCTGGCGGCACTGAAGTTGAAAGTCTGGCTTGTCCAGGTTCTCGACCCGGCAGAGCTGAAACTGCCCTATAGCGGGCGCGTGAAATTCCAACTTCCCTTTGATGACCCTCACCCCAAAGGCGGCCAAACGGGTAGTGAGTGGCTTCATCCTGATGTTGATTCAATCAGGGAAAGCTACAAAGAGCGGATTGAAGAACACAACAGAGACCTTGCTCTATTGGCAAAAAAACTGGGGTGGAGATATCTTGTCCACGCAACAGACCAACCCGCGAGCAAGGCACTGCTGTCGCTTTATAGCGATGTATCAGAGCGCCAGAGTATAAACTCCAGAACACATGATTCGCGAAATAAAGCCGGAGGACGCTATGCTTGAGCTCGGGCTTATCGGATTTCTCAACCCCTGGCTTCTGCTTGGCCTGTTGAGTTTCCCTGCTCTCTGGCTCCTGCTGCGCATCACCCCCCCGGCCCCAAGGAAAGTTTTTTTCCCGCCCTTGCGTCTTTTAATGGGATTAAAAGGCACAAATGCCAAACCACTCAAAACCGTTTGGTGGCTGATCCTTCTTCGCTCTCTGATACTTCTGCTCATCATTCTGGCCTTGGCTGATCCCGTATATGCACCGGATAAAAGGCCAACAACAAACCAGACCACTTTGATCTTGCTTGATAACGGCTGGTCTGCCGCCACAAGCTGGCAAAACCAGATCAATCGCCTGAGACAAATCCTGGACCACATAGAAGCGACAAACACAAAGGTTGCCGTTCTTTTCACCGCAGCCAACACGGATGGCTCTTTTGAATTCACAGGCTTTCAAAACGTGGAAAATCTGCTTGCCACGATACCACACTTTCCGCCTCCCAGAGGCTGGGAAGCCGATCAGTACAGTGCCTTGTTATCGATTGAAACAACCTTGAAAAAAGAAGCTCCGATCCAGATTTCCTGGTTATCCTCCGGCTTGCAAACCTCCGATCCCGACAACATCCTGCAAAACCATCTGACCAGTCTGGGGGAAGTGTCTCTCTACGCGCCTTCAACAGTCTCTCTCCCCTTGTGGATAGAGACTGTCGCCCCTGAAGGATCTGGCCTCAGTGTACAACTGGCTCGACTGCCCTCTGATCTGTCTGACGAACGGATCGTTACTGCCCTGTCGAGAAACAACGAGGTACTGGCCTCCCAGACGCTTGTTCTGGCAGCTGGTGCCACAGAAGGAACCACCCAGCTTACCCTCCCGAATGAACTTCACAACCGGATACATAAAATCAGCATCTCCGGCGTTGAAACTGCAGCGACGCAATATCTGATGGACCGGAGCAATTGGCGTTTCCCTGTCGGACTGCTCAATAGCGGCGGGGCTGTTGATGACAGCACCCTGCTCGGGGAACATTATTATCTCAACAGAGCTCTGGGATTGTTTACGGATGTTCGCGACGGGCCGCTTGAACAACTGTTTTCCCGAGAACTTTCGGCCATCGTTGTCACCGACGAAGAAGTTATTGTTCCAGCAGAAGAAGCCACCCTGCAAAACTGGGTTGAACAGGGCGGCTTGTTGCTCAGGTTTGCCGGCCCCAACCTCGCCACACAACGGGATAGTCTTTTGCCTGTGCCCCTGCGCAGCGGCTACCGTAATCTCGCCGGGAGCCTGACCTGGGAACAGCCTTTGGCCATTAAGGACTTTGCCGCAAACTCTCCTCTAACGGGACTGAAAATTCCTCCTGATGTGACTGTTTCAGGACAGCTTCTCGCCCAACCGACACCTGAACTTGAACAACAGACCTGGGCAAGCCTTCTTGACGGCACTCCCCTGATCACCGCCCAAACCCGGGGAAAGGGGCATATTGTTCTGATCCACACCACAGCCAACACCAGGTGGTCAAACCTTGTATTATCCGGATTGTTTGTCGAGATGCTCGAGCGTATTTTGGAATACGGCCAGGGCGTTATCAGCCCCGAAGAACGGGGAGCAGAGCTGCCTTTACATGATATGATGGACGCCTACGGGGCCCTCACACCAGCACAAAACAGTAACCTGTCGATCCCCATAGCCTCTCGGAATGTGACAGCAACACCCGGGACACCTCCCGGATTTTACGGCAGAAACGAACCTGAAAAAGCCGTTAATCTTGCCGGATCAATCCGCCCCCAACAAGCTGTAACTGCGGCAGGACAGGACAAGATTATCTATGGAGACCGACAGGAGAGCCCCCTGCAGATCCCACTGCTTCTCTGTGCCCTGCTGCTATTTTTGCTCGACCAGTCACTTTCCCTCTGGCTGCGCGGCCTGATCGGAATGAGAGGAGTGAGAAAAAGCATCGTTTCAGTTTCTTTTCTGCTTTTATTGACCATGGTTGCCCCCCCTCCTCTCCTGGCCCAATCAGAACCTCTGGATCCCAAAGCAATTGAGGCCACACTTGGTACCTATCTCGCTTTTGTTATTACCGGAGATCTCGAAGTCGACAGAAACAGCCAGGCAGGGCTTGAAGGCTTGTCTCGACAACTCCATCGACGCACAGCAGTTGAAAATGTCCAGGTCACCGGGATAGATCTGGACTTGAACCAGCTCTCTCCCTATCCGCTGCTCTATTGGCCGGTAACACCGTCGCAACCCCTTCTATCCATTGCGGCCAAACGCCGCCTGAACCTCTACATCCAGAATGGTGGCCTGATCCTGTTTGATTTGAGAGAAGCCACAGCAATTCTGAATTCAGCCATTGGCAGTGCGGGCAATAATCGACATCTCCTTCGGCTGACAAAAGAAATTGCCATCCCGGATCTGGAGCTTATTCCACCAGACCACGTTCTCACCCGTTCTTTTTATCTGCTGGAAAGCTTTCCCGGACACCATAACAACAGGGACCTTTGGGCTGAGAAAACTGATCGCTACCGACATGATGGCGTTGCCAGAATTCTTGTCGGTTCAAATGAATGGGCCAAGGCCTGGGCCATGACCCCTGAAGGTTTTCCCCTCTACCCCATGATCAGAGGCGGAGAACGCCAAAGAGAACTGGCCTATCGCTTTGGCATCAATCTCGTCATGTACGCCCTGACCGGAAACTATAAAGAGGATCAGGTTCACATCCCCCATATTCTTGAAAGGTTGGGCCAATGATTACCAACTACGGGATAGAATGGGCACCTCTGTTACCTTGGTCAGTGGTTTATCTGGTTATAGGTCTGTCTCTTGCAACCCTGCTTGGTCTCTTGGTCCTCAAAAGCAAAGGCAGCCTTTTCAGAAGCAGCTTCATTGCTCTGATCACTCTTTTTATTGCCAACCCGACTCTTCACGAAAAAATCAGCGAGCCCCTTCCCGAGCTGATAATAGCTGTAGTCGACAACAGCCCCTCCATGACCTATGACCAGAGACGCAGACAGGCATCCGATGCACTGAGTGACTTGCATGCCCAGGTCAATAAACGCAGTGATCTTGTGCTGAAAACAATCAGCGTGAGCGGAACTGAAGAACAGGGCACAAATATCTTTGCCAACATCAATCTGACCCAGGAAGAGAAAAGCCGCTTGTCCGGTGTCGTCTTCATCACGGATGGACTGGTTCATGATATTCCCGCCTCCCTCGCAGAGACAGATATTCCAGACGAGGTCCCGCTTCACCTGCTTCTGGCCGGGGACCCTCAGCGTCAAGACAGACGCCTGATCATCGAGCAAGCTCCAGCCTTCAGTATTATCGGCCAAACCGCCAAACTCACCTATCGAATTGTCGATGACAATGCAGACAACCTTTCATTACCGGCCTGGGTTACCCTGCGTCAAAATGGTGAAAAAGTTTCAGAAACTCAGGTACCGGTTGGTGTTCCCTTTACCCAGGAACTTCTTCTTGAAAACAGGGGATTGACCACCTTTGACCTTTCCGTTGAACCCTTGCCTGACGAAATTACCGAGATCAACAACCGGGCCATTTTTGAGACCAACGGAGTTAGAGACCGCTTAAAGGTTCTGTTGATTTCGGGAGAACCACACCCTGGCGAACGTGCCTGGCGGAATATTCTCAAGGCGGATCCATCCGTTGATCTTATCCACTTCACTATCCTGCGCCATCCTCAAAAGCAGGACGGAACTCCGATACGGGAGCTTTCGCTCATTGCCTTTCCGATCCACGAACTGTTCGAAGTCAAACTAGCCGATTTCGACCTGATCATATTCGATCAATATCAGCGCCAGGGTTTCCTGCCCAGCCACTATCTGACCAATATTGTCCGCTATGTCGAACAGGGAGGAGCCTTGCTTGAAGTCGGCGGCCCTGGCTATGCATCCCCGGCATCACTCTACAACACTTCCCTGGGAACCATGCTTCCGGCAGAACCCCTGGGCACCATCAGCGAGACAGCTTTTCATCCACTTGTGACAGAATTGGGTTTAAGGCACCCGGTGACGGCATCCCTGCCCGACGCCAATACAGATAACATCCAGCCCCCCACCTGGGGGCGGTGGTTCCGCCAGGTGGACACGGACACCCTGAGCGGCTGGACGGTTATGACCGGTGCAAAGGCCCAGCCCCTTCTGGTGCTGGATCATTTCGGTAAAGGGCGGGTTGCCCAGATCACCAGTGATCATATCTGGCTCTGGGGCAGAAACGTAGAGGGAGGAGGCCCTCAAACAGAGCTTATCCGCCGCTTGGCGCACTGGTTGATGAAAGAGCCGGAACTCGATGAAGAACAGCTCAAGGCCAGTCTGAGTAATAACCGCCTGACGGTTCATCGACAGAGTTTGTCAGATACTCCTGTAGAACTCACTGTCGAATCCCCTTCTGGAGAAATCTTCTCCCTTCCCCTTGAGCCCGGAAGCAATGGCCTGGCCATCAAGACTATTGAGGCCACGGAACCCGGCGTTTAAACAATCAATGACGGACCACGCTCACTTGTGGCCCAGCAACACCGAAACGGCCCGGAACATGAGAAAGTTACCGCTGATTCTGCTCCCCTGACGCCCCTCATCGAGAGCCGGGGCGGGGGAATCATATCATTACAGAATACAGCTTTGCCTCAATTACGATTAACTCCTGGCAGAACTGTTTTTCATGGAAACAACTGGCTTGGCTTCCTGCCAAGAAAGGCTGAGCGTATTATAGGTGACAGCAGAGTAGATCTGCTCCCTCCTTGGTTATACCTGAGTCTTCTGTTGTTTACGGCAATCGCCGCCTGGTACCGCGAAGGCCGTTAAAGCGCCTTCCTCTTTCGGACAGGGGCCCTGTTCCAGATTTCAATCACTCCTTTGGGCAGGAGGTCAAAACTTGTGCCTTGAAGTGTCATAACCTGAAATCTGTCAGTATCAACCGGTACTGGCATATCAAAACCAAGGGCATGCGCCGGAACGAAACCATAAGGAGCATAATAACGCTGCTCGCCAACGACAAAACAGATCCTGTAACCCAGCTCTTTGGCTTGCTTCACTCCATGGGCAACGAGTGCCTTGCCAATACCCTTCCCCTGTAAATGCGGTTGAACAGCCAGAGGCCCGAGCAACAGAGCTTCCTCGCCCCCGATCAAAACTGGCCAGAAGCGCAGGGTTGCCAGAAACTCACCTTCCGGGGACTTGGCAGAAAAACACAACTGGTCAATCGGGTCGATTCCATCGCGGAGCCGATAGGAAGGGCGGGCTTTCCGGTTGGAGCCAAAAGTAATATCCAACAGCGGGTCAAGAAGGACTTCGTCTTCAACGGCTTGGGGAAAAATTGTAAATTCACACATGGGACATCCTGCAGTTAACCCTTAAAACCAGGGTTACAAAAAATAGAGAAACATAAAGCAGACTGTTGTCTCTGGTTTGTGCAGGGTCACCTGAAATTCAAGCTACTGGACAGCCCTTTTGACGACACAGACCCGCCGCCCTGCGAACTGATGTTCGAGGGCAGATTCGTCGTCGTCGAAGCTGTTCAACTAACTTTTGCATGAAGCGATTAAGGCCCTGCTCAAGGATTTCTAAGTGTCATTTCTCGATAGCATGATTTTTAAACAACTCAAAGAAAACTTTCTCTATGACAAAAATTCTTTGGATAAGCCCAATGAATCAAAATGATACGACATTGTCAGAAACCTTTGTCCCAAACCGGTCGCCCAGAAAAATGTTTTGACACAAAATCTATAAAGGCCCGGACCTTGGGTGGTAGATTGCGGTTCACAGGATAAACCAGATAAATCGCAATATCCGTATCGATCTCCCATTGTGGCAGCAACTGTTTCAGACGTTTCTGCTGGATCAAATCGCCACATATAAATGTTGGCATGCAGGCAATTCCCATTCCGGCCATAACGGCAGATAGAATAAAATCCCCGTTGTTGGCTGTCATTTTTCCCTTTACCTGGACCGTAACCTGCCCCTCGTCACGGGAAAATTTCAATCCTGATTTTCTGGGAAGATAGCTGTATTGCAGATAGTTCAGCCCACTCAATTCAGCAGGGACTGTCGGCTCTTCTTCTGGAGGCAAGAAGGTCGGGGAGGCAACCACAGCCATCCGGCAATCAGCAACTTTCTTTGCCATCAACCGGGAGTCCATCAAACTCCCGATTCGGATCCCTACATCAAACCCCTCGTCGACAAGATCCACCACCTGATCATTAAGGACCACATCGATTTCAATCTCGGGATAGGTTTTCTGGAACGCGGCCAAAAGGGGGCCCATCTGCTTGATGCCAAATGACATCGGCGCATTGATTTTGAGCACCCCGCGCGGCGTGTTACTCAGTTGAGATACAGCCTGTTCGGCTTCTTGGGCAATGGATATGATCTGTTGGCAACTCTCAAAGAAGACCGCGCCCGCTTCCGTCAGTGACAAGCGCCGTGTCGTACGGTTCAACAGACGGATCCCCAGACGATCCTCCAGCCGGTTAATCTGCTTGGACACCGCAGACTTGCTCACCCCCAATGCTCTGGCTGACGCTGTAAAGCTTTCGTATTCAACCACGGCGGCAAAAACCGCCATTTCATTTAGATCCATGAGTTTTCTGCCTCAACTGTTTCCTGAAAGAAACAATCTTGTTCTCATTCGACATATTACATTCAAATATCAACATATCTATATTGGAGAGAACAGCAAGTAACACTTCATCCAAGGACAGCAAGATGATTGATATCCGTCCCTTCGAAACCCTCGGCCGCTTTTCAAATGACTGGCTTAATGCCAGATATCATTTCAGTTTTGCCGGATACAACAATCCATCCCGGAACGGCGTTGGTCCTCTGCTGGTCTGGAACGACGATGAGATTCAACCAGGGAAGGGTTTTCCGATGCACGGGCACCAGAATATGGAAATCATTACCTATGTCAGAAAGGGAACGATTTTCCATGAGGATCATCTTTCCAACAAGGGATTAACCCCTGCAGGTGATATCCAGGTCATGAGCGCCGGGAGCGGCATCCTTCACAGTGAATACAATCATGGTTCTGAGGCAACGACCCTCTTTCAGATCTGGCTTCAGCCCTCAGCAGAGGGTCTTCCTCCCCGCTGGGAACAAAAGGCCTTTGCCGCCAGAGATTATCAGGGCGGTTTTCGTGCCCTGGTTTCAGGCCAGCAGCAATATCCAGAAGCACTGCATATTCATCAGGATGCCACCCTGTTTGGTACCCATCTGGCGAAAGGAGACAGTCTGAAACAAACAATCGGTCATGATCGCCAGGGGTACCTTGTTGTTGCCGCGGGACAGGTTGATCTGAACGGTTCTTCTCTTGGTGAACGGGCTGGAGCTTTGATTCAAAAAGAAGAGTTTCTCGAGCTAACGGCACTGGAAAATACCGAGGTCCTCTTTTTCGACCTGCCAGTATCCTGCTGAAAATCTGCCGTGACTGATCACACACATTTGAGACAAAAGACAAACAGGAGAATATTATGGGTAAACTGGTAGAGGGCATATGGCACGATGTCTGGTACGAAACCAAAGCAAGTAATGGCAGGTTCCAACGAAAAGATGCCCAATTCAGGAACTGGGTCACCCTTGACGGATCCCCCGGTCCCAATGGTGAAAAAGGGTACATTGCTGAGAGTGGACGGTACCATCTTTATGTTAATCTGGCCTGTCCCTGGGCACACCGCGCCCTGATTTTCAGAAAGCTCAAAGGACTGGAAAAGGCGATTTCTGTTTCCATTGTCCACTGGCGCATGAAGGAAAACGGCTGGGAGTTTCACCCTGGCGACCTGGGGTCTACCGAAGATCACCTCTATAATATGGATTATTTACACCAGATCTATACAAAGGCCGATCCTCACTATACTGGCCGTGTCACCGTTCCTGTTCTCTGGGATAAAAAAGAACAGACCATTGTCAGTAATGAATCTGCCGAAATCATTCGTATGCTGAACTCTTCTTTTGATGCCTTTGCTGAAAAAGAGGCTCCGGACTTTTATCCCGCAACTCTGCATAGAGAAATTGACCAGATTAACCAGAAGGTCTATCACGCCATTAACAATGGCGTTTACAAATGCGGTTTCGCAACAAGCCAGGAAGCCTACTCAGAAGCTTTTAAAGCTCTTTTCGCAGCTCTTGATGAACTTGAAAGCCGTCTGGATCATCAGAAATATCTCGCAGGGGATCAACTCACCGAAGCTGACTGGCGGCTTTTCACCACCTTGGTACGTTTTGACCCCGTATATTTCGGGCACTTCAAATGTAATAAAAAGCGCTTGGTAGACTATCCCAATCTCTGGGCTCTGACCCGGGAGCTTTACCAGTACCCCGGAGTTGCTGAAACAGTAAACATTCCGCATATCAAGGCACATTATTATGGCAGTCACGAAACAATAAATCCAACAGGCATCATCCCCGAAGGACCAGAGATAGATTACAACATGCCTCACAAACGCTGATAATCTGTTTCTTTAAAAAGAGGATCCCGGCTCAAGCAGGAAAGCAGCTTCCTCAGGTGTATTTTCTCGCCCGAGGACTGCATTCCTGTGCGGGAACCGCCCAAAGCGCCTGATGATTTCGGCGTGTTTCACCGCATAGTCATACCAGTTGCTGTCGCGCCCAAGCCCTGCAAAGAGTTCCAGCGACTTCTCTTGATTCTCAAGCTTCTCACTGTGTTCGAACGGTAGATAGAGAAAGACCTTCTCCCGTTCTTCCAGTGTCTTGTCCCATGCTTTTGCAACGGCCTGTTCCGCCACTTTCAGCGCATAGCTGTCCGTTGCAAAAGACCGGGGATCATTGCGAAAGAGATTTCGGGGAACTTGATCCAGAAGTATACACAAGGCCAGAGATCCCCTGCCGTGCTGACGCCAGCTCTCAAGCTTTTCAGCCGAAGCCTGTTGATAAAGAGGCAACAGTTTATCGCGGATAAGCCTGTCAAATTCAGGGTCTTTCACAAACCACCGTTTCTCCATCCCCGCCGCGAACCAAAAGTCCAGCACCTCATCAATCACAACTCAACTCCACAAGTTTATAAGACTGGAAAGCAGGGCATTGTTTCGCCTTCCCCCCTGCCAAGTCAAACCCGAAAATATAAAAGGCCCAAAGCACTCAGGGAGCAGAAAGCTCCCTGAGTGGTAAACACAAACCCTTTAAAACCCGGGCTATTGATTATCCGTGAGCACCGATACTGTTTGAAACAGCCACGGAAATCCGGCGACAGAGATCATAGAGCTCCTCGATAGGGCCGAAGATGCTTCTGTGTTCTTTTGAATAGTCCCGGTTCTCATTGTCCCGGTATTCGCTTGGTTCACCATAGTCGCCTTCGTCAAAATGTGTCTGAACCTGATACACCGGGAAGGTCGCCTTCAACTCCGCTATGGCAGCAGGAATTTCCATCGCCAGGATATCCTGGATCAAATCATCAAGTGTCAGATCATTCCGGGTGGCGAAGGGAGGAATACGCATGGCCAGAAGAAAAATCTCCTGTATCAGGCACAGACGCACAACATGCAGGATAATCAGGTTGATCCGGCGGCGGGTATCAAACGGGAAAACCTTTTCCTGTCCATCTGCACTCAACGCATCAAGCCCGCGATGCAGGCTGATCGCATCCCGGCGGAAGGTCTGAAGCATCCGGCTCATTCCATCATAGCGACCTGTATCCGCAACAAGTTCTGAAAGGCGAAGCTGATCTTCCGCCCGCAAGGTATGCTTGACAGCATAAGCCTTCGCCAGCCAGTAGCGGGGATTAAACAGGGCCGCATAGGCCTCTGGTGTATTCAGACTGCTCAGGCCTTTGGCATAGGAAACCATATCCATAAAGCGCCGCACCCGGTCTGATTCGCCATGCAATTTGACGAAAGCATCAAGATCCCGTGAAATCGCCGTGCCGAAACCACCAGCTGTATTGGCCAGATACCCCAGCTGTTGCAGGATGGCATTGTGCGGTATCGCGCGGATCTGCGAAGGATGCCCCCGATCAATCCCATGGTGCTTTTCATGCTGGCGCTTGCT
Organism: Kiloniella laminariae; assembly: GCF_027214005.1. Lineage (GTDB taxonomy): Bacteria > Pseudomonadota > Alphaproteobacteria > Kiloniellales > Kiloniellaceae > Kiloniella > Kiloniella laminariae_A. The sequence goes on along the minus strand of NZ_JAPWGY010000004.1, from coordinate 257,652 downwards.
TTTACGAGATCCTGTCTGATAGAGCAGATTGGTACTGAAAGACCCCAGCAAAGCTGCATAATCCCGATTTTCCAGCGTCGTCTCATGAAACGATTTTAGACTCAGGAAAAAGTCGAGGGAATAGTCTGTATTGGTATAGAAGGCATCTTCTTCGTCGGCCTGGGGGGTCCCCAAAGCATGTTCCAGCAAACGGGTCAGGGTCGTCATCGCCAGTTTGGGCGTACCAAAGTAAAGATAACCATCTCCTCCCTGGAAACTGACTTCGTGTTTCAGGGGAATCCGGTTTTTGGCAAAGAGAGAGCGCGTCATGGGTGAGGAAACATACTTTAGCCGGTCGGCAAAGCTGACCGGATGGGCACCCCGCCCGATAGACTCCCCGTGGGTATCAAAGATCACGACCTCAACCCCGGACAACTTCTGGTCAGCCATCAGACGTGCCAGCTTCATGTGAAGCCGTTCAATCGCCAGAGAGGCTGAAACCTGCCCCAGATACCGCCCCGCGTCAGAGAAGCCGGTCTGGATACAAAGGCGCCCGCGTTTTTTTACATAGGCCCGGTAGTGTTCGTTCTCCAGCAGCTCGGCAATGACCTCACTGCCGCGCTCAAGCGCCGTACCCGTTTCAAACAGAGGCGAGATATCAAGAACATCATCAACGCCGAACAGGCGAGCGTAATAAAGCGCCGTAAGAATGGTAAAAGGCGTATCACATTCAGCAATCAGGAACCGTATCGGCGCAGAAGCATCCACATATTTGATCATCTGGGCTAGCAGCATAAACATACGTTTGGCCGTGGTATTTTCTGCAGCCAGTGATCCAAAGTTAATTCGAACAGGTTTGACGTCATCCAGCAGGCCAGACAGGGCGCGGAAATTCCCCCGCCGACGGCCAGGATCATCAGGTTCACCCTCCATGCCAATGCTTTTACGCACCGCGTTATGCAACTGGGCCGCATTCAGGCGAACATGCATATGCGAGGTTGCAAGGCCGTAGTTCGCCACCTCTGATCTGAGAATAATCAAGGCACGTTTGACCGAAAGGTCGTTTGTCAACGCAACCGAGCGGTTTAATGCGTCAATCAGCTCAACCGTGTGAACCAGCCGAGAACCATCATCCTCGACAATCCGGCGGGATACCTCGCTCAACTCGTCGCCGGTCGCATATTCACTGCTGAAAAACGCGGTTTCCTTTTCCGCCACATGCAAAGCAAGCGTAACCCGGCTTTTGACCAGCGCCAGTGTCGTTGCCAGCTCATCATGGTCATTATCCAGATCACCAGAGATGGTGTTCAGCGCGGCAGCATAATATTTCAGCTGCGCCACCTGGACTTTCATCCTTGTGTGTAGCGTATCTGCCCAGGAAATATCTGTCCGTCCATCCAGATCGTATCCGACCCAGCTTGCGATTGTCAGAACCCGTGGCGTTAACTCCGTCCAGTTCTCGGGATAAAGCTCGGCTGCGATACTGAGGACGACATCATAGACACCCCTCATCGCCTGTTGGATTGATTCTATCGCCTTTTGTGCCTGTCCGTGCTCTGCAAGCAGATTGATTTTCTGATCCGGCTCATGGCTTTGCTCAATGACAAGTTTGCTCAAACGCTCCAGATCAGAAGCTTCCAGGGCCTGTCCACCCAGGGTCTCATCCGCAGCGAACTGGGCCAAAGCCTGATAGTGTTCCTGCGAAAGGCCAAAGGTCGGATGCGCCGTAATGACAATACCCATAGCTTCTCGTTCAACACGACGACTGAATTCTTCGAAGGGAACCAGCGTATCCCCATCGTCATAGGCAAGTGATTTGAAAAGAGACGCCAGGCGTGCCCGGTTTTCGTCCTGATCAGCAAGCCCCACATATTGGCCCACGCGTTCAGCCCGATCAGCAAAGGCCTCAGCAGAGAGGATCTGGATCAGCTCCTGCAGATTTGCCATTGAAATCTGGCCAGAAGAAAGCTTTTCTGACAAGTCATGGGCCAGTTCCAGTACAGGATTACCGAGAGGATGATTTACGGTATCCTGCCGCATAGCGACAAGACGGGTTTCCAAATCATCCCTGAGTGCTCTCGCGGGGGTAAATTTCTCTTCACCTTTTAGTCGGTTCCGCAGCTCATCAAGAGCGCGACCATCCAGAACATCTAATTTCGCCATTGGCTTCTAGCCTCCCACCACGACAGAACTCATGACAAAGCAACAGAAGAATTTCTGTGCCTGCCTCTTACTGAAATCACGAAAAAGCTGGTCACTTATCGTTAGGATTTTTATGCCGATTGTTATCGGGCCTGTCGCGCTGGGGCTTATCATGTGACCATCTTCGATATCGTTTGCTTATAGAAGAAAGCCACAGGCGACGCAAAAAAAATTATCCGAAAACGCCCTAAAACAGCCAATTAAATCGTATACTTTTCAGTATCTTGAAACAGCCTGTCTTTAGCTGCTGTTCCCGGAAACCGCACGCCCGGTTAAAAATATACTGACGCGAAAGAATTTTTTATTCGGCGGAAAGACAAACAGGAAATTACATTTACGTCATGTTTCCGCACTACAATATCCTGTTTATTCCCTTCCAGTCACAGAAAAGCCACTGGAATCAATAGAGAAAAACATTGCAACAGGATTCAGAAAGGACTAAATCTAAGAGTATGACAGATTTTAACGATTCAGATGACGAACTGGTGCTGCACCTGGCAGATCTCCTTCCCGACGACGCGGGGGAGATTGTGCTGTTCGCACGCGATGAGCCTCTGAAGATTGAATCTGATACGCCGCTCATTCATAGCGGTATCGTGGAAGATGCCCACATCACGGCTTCCGGCACAGATGTCAGCGGCTTGAGTTTCAGCCAATTTGCCAATGGCATGACACTGTATCACGACAATGACCACATTCTGATCATCGCACCAGACATATAGATTCCGCTTATCTATCAGGAACACAGGCTCCATCTCGGAATCAGGCAGCTGTTTTCTTTACCCGACTTCCCCAAAAATGTTTCATGCTTTATCCTCTTCTTCAGACTCAATGAAGAAAGTATATCTGTGAAGTTTTCAGCATTTCTTTTTGCCATTACAATCAGTTTCTCTTGCGCCCTGTCGATCGCAATAGCGGACAATTCCCCAGGAATTACCGCCTATCAAAAAGGCGATTTCGAAACCGCCGCCAGGGAATTACCCCCTGAGGCCAAAGCCGGGGATGCCTCCGCCCAACGCTATATGGGGCACCTTTATCGACAAGGCCTCGCCACAAACCTTGATTATCAGCAATCAGCCTACTGGTATCTCCTTGCAGCAAAACAGGGCGATCGAGAGGCACAGAGCTATATGGGCCTCTATTACGTAGACGGCATCGGGGTGAAACAGGATTTCCAATTGGCAGCCTATTGGCTTGAACGTGCGGCCCTGGCCGGTGATCCTGCTGCGCAAAACAGTCTGGCCAGTATCTACCGCAATGCCCTGGGACAACCGCGAGATTACGATAAAGCCGCTTTGTGGTACGAGGCCGCTGCAAAACAGGGGCATCCCATCGCCCAACGCAATATCGGGCGTTTTTATGAAAGAGGTCGCGGTGTCATTGCCAACAACATCAAGGCTTATGCCTGGTATCGAGCCTCGGCAGATCAAGGGAATACAAAAGCTGCTGCGGACCTGCGGCAATTGCGCGCGAAATTGACTGAAGTGCAAATCCAATCTGCCGAAGAACTTGCAAAGACATTGCCCAGGTATTAAGCACAAGAACAAGAATCAGGTGGAAATCAGAATTGAGCAACACTCTGGCAACGATGATTGTTTCTTTATGAACAAAACCAGCAACAAGCCAACAGACCAGAACCGGCGGAAAACAGCTTTTCTCGCTCTGGTCATCATCTGCCTCAAAAGCCTGTTGCCATTGTTAACTGCTTCTCTGTTCAGCCAGACCGTTGCGGCTTCTCCTGCACTGGTACAGATCTCCAGCCCTCTGTTCCCCTCACCAGAAACAGAAGCTTTTCAGGACAATACTTCTATAGAAGCCGCCTTACAGTTTATCTGTACACCTTCTGGTATAAAACCGCTTGCTGCCGCCACAGATACTGGAACCAGACATAGTGATTCCAGTCCACTACATAACCATTGTGATAATTGTATTGCTGCTGGTTACCTCGGCCTCAAGACGGCTGCCCTTCTTTTGGCTCCCCGCTGGAACAAACCACAAGCTGTTACCTGGAAAAACGGTACCCCGCCCTTTTCACAGTCGGTCACAAACTTTCTCTCGGCACCTCGTGCGCCCCCGCTCGGCTGAGCACAGCGTTTTATTCTTTCAAACAGTTTATCAACGAACAACCAGTGCAGCGTCCTGCCTGGATGAAATATACGAGATTCCAATGAAAAAACTTCTCTCGGGCTTTTGGGCCCTGGCTATCCTGTCCCTGTCCTCCCTTGTCTCCGCCCAGGATTATCATGCCGGTGACATCATGATCAAACACCCCTGGGCCCGTGCAACCATTGGGCAGGTGAAAAACGGTGCTGCCTTCCTGGAGCTGAACAACATGGGAGCAGAAGATGACACCCTGATTTCAGCAGAAGGTAACGCCGCCAAGCGTATTGAACTCCACACACACATCATGACAGACGGTGTGATGAAGATGCGTCAGGTCGAAGGCGGGGTCGTGATTAAAGGCAATGATACGACCGAACTCAAGCCAGGTGGTTTTCACATTATGATGATGGGACTGACAGCCCCGCTCAAGGAAGGAGATACCTTCCCGCTTACACTTACTTTTGAAAAAGCCGGCAAGGTTGATATTGAGGTAACTGTTCAAAAAGCTGGTGATATGGATAAACAAAGCGACAGCGACCATTCCTCGCACTAGCCACTGATGACTTCCCGGGGCAGGATGACAATTCCTGGCCCGGGAACATTATTTGGGAAAAAGGGTAACAGGCTCAAGGGTTTTCCATAACCAGTTCAAAGTCGTGTATTCCAAGTGACTTGCCATTGGCAAAGAGCTCTACGGAATGTCGACCAGGATAATATTTTCTTGTTGTGATCGGCTTGATACCGTGACGTTTTCTGGCAACCTTTCCAGCACCGGCTGCCAAAGAAAAAGATTGCCATTTGAACACCTTGGCACTCGTTGTCCCATTGGCTTTTTGATGATGAATAGCAAAGTCAATCATCAGGTTTTGGGCCAGCCTCCCTGTCGAGGTAATTATAGCCTCAAACTCCAGCGCCTGACCAAGAACAACCCGTGGCGTCAAGACCTGAAATCTTTCCAGACTGACCTCAGGCTCCCCAAAGCCCAGTGCCGCCAGTGCCCCCTTATGCCCGTCCTTCACCAGACTACGACAGGCATGACGAACCAGCTTTTTTCGATTTTCGTCAGCACTCTTCATCCAGCGCTGTGCCAGCTCTGCAACCAGATCCGGATGATCCTTGGCAATATCGTTCAGATTGTTGGCAACAGAACGGCGAACGTATTCTTCTGGATCATCCTTGAGCCCTTCCAGCAAGGGAAGCAACGGTGCTGGATCAGAGACAAAACCTGACAATCGCATTCCCCACGGCAGACGAGGCCGGGAACCCTCTGAAACCAGCCTGCGGACATGATAATTGGGATCACCAACCCAGCTTTCCAGCGCCTCCAGTGTTTCTTCCCGATGCGAAACAAGAAAGTGCCGGATGGCAAACTCCGAACTTGAACGCTTTGTCATTTCCCTTAACGCTGCCAGGGAAACCTGGAGATGTTCCTTGCCATACCAGGCCATATAATCGCACAAGGGCATTACCATCCAGCCCGCAAGGCCACTTTTGTCAGACCTTTGATCCGCAAGTTCCTGTTCCGTCTCCGGGTGGAGGCACGCCAAAAGTATTTCTCTCGCTTCAAGAAAGTCTTCAGGCAGATACCGTTTAAGCGTTCTTGTAATATGCTCAGACCGCTGTTTCAGCTCGAGCGTCTGCAAGTTCTCCAAAACCTCGGCCAGAAAGCTCTCCCGGTCGAAAATTTCATAATTTCTTTTGAGGTTATCAGCGAGGAATCCGATTTTCTCGGGATTAAAAAAGACATCCTTAAAGGCTTCCATCTTCTTCCTTATACAACAGTGTTTCACCAGACAGCTTAACCTGTTCTACACCAGCACTACTGACAGTTTATGTCAGGATGCAGTCAAAAAAGGCGTGTATTGTACAATGATCCGAAAGCTGTCTTCACAGGCTTGTGACCCCGTTTTTGCCCCGCTCTTTTGACAAAAGAGGTATCATCTCCCGATCCCTCAACATTTTCAGCAAAAAAGGAAAAAGGCATGAGCAGCACGCAACGAAAGTTTCTGAGTAGCCTTGCCTCGTTTTCCCTTCTCCTGTTCGGGCTGGTTCCACTGTCACTTCAGGCTGCAGAAGATCAGCCCCATATTGATCACCTTATCAAACACTGGGAAGATACTCCTCAGAAACAAGGCTTGCTCACTGTCTTGCTGGGTGAAGCCGAAATCGCACGTACACATGCAGATTACGCGGCAGGTGACCTGCAAAATCTTGATGGCATGCAATTACATGCTGGGCATGTCCTGCACGCTCTTGACCCAAGCGCCCTGCCCAAAGGTCCGGGTATGGGATACGGCTTGATCAAGTCAGCAGAAGGGGTTGCCCTGCACGCCCAACTGGCCACGGAAGCAGAAAGCGCCACAGATGTTATCCGGGTTTCCGGTATCATGATTTCTTCCATAGGGCGGAATACAGCAGTCCGTGCCCAAAAGGCAAAAGAGCTGGCGCAGCTTGTCATCGAAGCGGGTGATGCAGAAACTACAGCTCCCTACGCCGTGGAACTGCAAGCACTGACCAGCGCCATCATCAGCGGAGAAGATCTTAACCTGGATGGTAAAATCGTCTGGTATCACAAGGAAGGTGGACTTGCCGTAGCCAGCGCCCAGATAGAAGTCATTACAGCAGAACAAAACCAGTAACACCCCGAGAGCAGGACCTATCCTTGCCTTAAAACTAAACTGCCGGGGAAACGGTCCCGGCAGTTTGGTTTTCGTTCAACCAGCGCATCTCTTATTCTGGTATGGCTGTATCAAGCGGCCTTCCTGTTCACATTGCGAATAAAGAACAACACAAACAATGCCAAGGCTCCCAGATGAACCATCCAGCCCAGAGGCCAGAGAAGTACGCCAGCAAAAACAAGGGAAATCCCGCGTTCGAGCCAGCCCAACTTCTGTTCCATATACCCTTGAATTGCCCCGGTGAACGCATATAACCCCACCAGAGAGAACCCGAAGATCATCAGGACCTCATGCCACTCTCCCCCTAGAAACGGCGTGTAGGCAAAGAGAAGGGGAACGATATAAAGCCCCTTGGCAATCTTCCAGGATTCCAGACCTGTCGCCATCGGCGGCGTCTTGGCAATGGCCGCTGCAGTAAAGGCTGTCAGACACACCGGCGGCGTCACGTTGCTGTCCTGTGACAACCAGAAGATGATCATATGAGCAGAGAGCAGGGCATAAACCAGTACTTCTTTGCTCAGCGTCGCTTCACGAAGCGTATTGACCAGATCAGGAGGTACCAGGGCGAGTAACTCTCTGGCGGCCTCTGTCGACATGGGCAAACCGATTTCAGCAAGCCTTTCTGGTGTCGCCAGCATAAAGATGGCCTTCGCCCCCTCGGGCAGGGTACCTGACGCCACCGCATCAACCAGCATGCCATCAGAGATCAGGGCATAAAGTGCCGGAGCGGAAAGCGTTCCTAACACGATATAGGCTGCCGTCACAGGCAACCCCATTCCCAATACCAACGAGGCCAGACCAATCAGGATCATTGCAATGATCAGGTTCCCTCCAGCCCATTCATTTATCATAAGGGAAAAAATATTACCGATACCTGCCGTCGCAATAACGTTGACAATCAACCCGACAGAACAGAGCAGAATAGCCGTCATAACCATGTTGCGCGCACCAAGCGCCAGGGCTTCAAAAACCGCTTTCGGTCCCATTTTGTTTGGCGTTAACCAGGAAGCAACAACAACGCCGATGATCGCAATACCTGCGGCATAAGTTGGCGTGTAACCATAAATTAGAAGCCCAATCAGCAGTGTGATGGGCAAAAGGAAGGGAAGCCCCCCTCGCTTTAAAACCTCCAGCGCAGTTTCGGAGCTTCCGGCAACAACCTGCACATTGTTTTTTTTCGCTTCAATACGGACAAAGAAAGCAACAGAAACAAAATAGAGAATGGCAGGAAGTGCCGAGACAGCAATAATCGTTGTATAGGGGATTTGGGTGTAGCTCGCCATTACGAACGCCCCTGCCCCCATTATTGGCGGCATCAACTGCCCGCCAGTCGAGGCCGCAGTTTCGACACCGGCAGCGAACTTGGCCGGGAAGCCTGCCTTTTTCATCAGAGGAATGGTAATCACGCCGGTCGAGGCTGTATTCGCGACAGCAGAGCCTGAAATCGTACCTGTCAAACCAGAAGCAAGAACAGCAACCAACCCTGGCCCACCAACGGTGCGTCCGGCAACAACCTGGGCAAGATCTATGATAAAATCACCCGCGCCTGAACGTACAAGGAAGGCACCGAAAAGAATAAACATGAAAACAAACGAAGAGGAAATCAGGGCTATATTGCCAAACAGGGCATCATCACCATAGATACTGCGAAAGAGTACTCTTTCGGGAGGAAGTCCCCCAAACCTGAAGACGCCGTCGATCAGTTGTCCCCACCAGCCAATATAGGTAAGGGCAAGAACGATCAATACAGGAATGATCCAGCCGGTAGTGCGACGGGTGAATTCTATTGCCACGAGGATCAGAAGTGTACTCGCGATCAGTTCCTCCAGCACCATATCAACGCCACGTGCATAGATCGCATCTTCCATCGCGACGAGATATATTGCAGAAAAAGCACCGGTTAGCCCCAAAAAGATATCGGTAATAATACTGAATTTGCCCTCTCCCTTGCCAAACATGGGATAAATCAAAGCTCCCATCAGGACAAAACCGGAGAAATGCAAGGCGTTCTGCCACAAGCTTGGAATTACGGCAAAAACGTTAAAGTAAATATGCATCAGGGAAATCACGACACCGAGACCAAACACAGCCTTGCTGGTCCACATCCCCTGCCCGCGGATCGTTATTTCCTGCTCCCCAAGTTCCGTTTCCGGGCTCTGGGGATCTGATTTTTCTGCTTCTTGTGACATGATGACCCCGAATACAAGCAATAGTTATGGAACAGGCGCTCGATCACTCGAACGCCTGCAACCTATTGTGAAATTAGCCTAAGTCGCTTATTGAGCGATCAGACGTGCAGGAATTTCAATTCCGGCTTCCTTGAAGTACCGTGCAGCACCGGGATGCAGGGGTACAGGCAGACCAGCCAGAGCTGTTTCCAGGCTCATAACTTCTGTTGCTTTGTGAATTGCATTCAGGAAAGGCAGGTTTTCGTAAATGGTTTTCGTAATCTGATAGACGGCTTCTTCGTCAACATCATCCCGCACTGCCAGAAAGTTCGGCTGGGCAATGGTCACGATATCTTTTTCCTGCCCAGGATAGGTGCCTGCCGCAATGGTATAAGGTGTCCAGAGTTCCAAACCACCATCAGCTTTGGCTGCCTGCTCTGGTGTAAAGCCAAGAAGAGTAACCTTGTCCCCCATCGCAGCCATTGCTTTGGTGACAGCACCCGCAGGGACACCCGCTGGTGTTCCCATTCCGGCAATCTGGCCATTCTGCATCGCATCAGCACTTGGCCCATAACCGACATGAACAAGGTTATAATCAGTCTCGATATCGATTCCTAGGTTCTTTAACAGAACTTCGTTAGAACCAATCGTGCCTGAGTTTTTCTTCCCCATGGACATGCCCTGGCCTTTCATGCCGACCAGGTCGTCAACTGTTCCGGTTTTGGCATATTCTGAAAGCACCGTGAACTGTTCGACGTTCTGCCATAACATCGTTACGGAACGCATGTTTTTCTGCGGGCCATCCTGTTCAATCGGGCCTGTGCCTTTCCAGGCATAATAGCCATAAAGCCCCTGTAGAATACCGAACTGGGCTTCATTATCCCGCAGCATTTTGATGTTTTCACCAGAACCAGCAGAGTTAATCGCGGACATGCCGATTTTCTCTGTCGGCTGGAGCTTGACCTTGACCAGTGTAGAGATAGCAACACCGACTGGATAATAGGTTCCACCCGTGCTGGCTGTTGCCATCAAATAGTCGCGTTCTTCCTGGGCATTGGCCCCTGTAGAAAAAGCGCTACAGATCGCAGCAACGGCCACAGCTGATTTAAGTGTCTTTAACATCTTCATTTAAAGCCTCCCTTGGCATTATTTTTATAACCGCGATATCGACTGGATCCGACAGAACAAAATTGGATACAGACTTCCTCATCTGTTCTGATGGTTCCACTGAAAATCTTTTTCTAGTCTACAAGCTGAAAACAGACATACAAACAGTAAAGTCCAGCTCTTTCACCGGGAAACATCGCAAGAGTTGCGCCAACTTACCTACAAGTCAACTATTTGAAATATATTGATTTTATCCAAAATTCTATATTGACATGGCAAAGTTCCGCCGAGGAACAAAGATATGGCAGGCAAAAAACCGCCTATTTCACTCGGGAATATACTCTCTTACAAAACTGGAACAGAGAATATGGTGCTGCAGGTCAGGCCGAGCAGGCGAAAGAACGTTCGGCATAAGCCACAAGGGGGAATTTTACAATGAAACAGGCTCCTCCATCTTTCATATTCTCCACACGAATATCTCCGCCAAGATCCTGTACAATCCCATAGCTGATTGACAATCCCAGCCCCATTCCTTCTCCAACTTCCTTGGTGGTGAAGAAGGGATCAAAAAGCTGATCCATGTTGCTTATATCAATCCCGGGGCCACTGTCCTCAATCCGAACCAGTGCGTATTTCTCATCTCCGGCCAGGATAACCTTGATTTTTTTTTCGGACGCAAGACGCAAGGCGTCTGCTGCATTACGCAACAGATTTACAAAGACCTGTTCCAGACGAACCACATCGCCTTTCACCTGTGTTTCTGGCCCCGTATCCTCAAAATCAATAACAACACCATCCTGTTCGCAAACCGCCTGCATAAGCTGGATCGCCTTACTCAAGGCGACGCGCAAATCCACTTCCTGAAGCTCAACCGGAGCCTTGCGTGCAAAGGTTTTCAACTCACCGGTTATCTTTGCCATTCGCTCGGTCAGGGAGGAAATTTCTGCAAGAGATTCTCCCAACTGCTCGCGCTTGCCCTTGTTCAACAATACCCGGGCACTTGCCGTGAAGGTCCTGATGGCGGCCATAGGCTGATTGATTTCATGGGCTATTGCTGCAGACATTTGCCCAAGGGCTGCCAGTTTTCCCGTCTGCACCAGATCGCTTTGTATTTTCAACAGCCGGGTTTCCGTGCGTTTTCTTTCTTCAACCTCAACCCGCAGCATTTCGTTAATCGCCTCGATCCTGTCAGCTTCACGCGCCCGTTGTGCCGAAAAGAGTTTTTGCCGACGTTCCCGAATAAAAAGCCCGCCGGTAAGGCAAAGAAAAAGCAACACACTGCCAATCAGGAATACAGTGTGTTGACGCTCGGTAATATAGCTGAAGGGAGCCAGATAAAGGATTTTCCACCCCGGCTTCCCCCCCGGACCTTTCTGTACTAGAAAACGCTGACCATCGATCTCGAACACTTCTTCGCCGAAAACCTTTAGCCTTTTCAGAGCAAGAGGTGCCAGATCAGCCCCCGCAAACTGCCGTTCGGATCTGATCCGCTGCATTGCATCCCGATCGATAAGTGAAAGGGACCGATACCGCCACTCGTCCCGGCTGGACAGGAAGATAACCCCGTTTTGATCCGTGACAATGACATGCTCTCCACCATCGTGCCATTGCTGCTGGAGGGGTCGCAAATCAACCTTGACCACGATCACACCACGGGCACCTTTGGTATCATCCGGGACAGCATGGGACATGAAAAATCCAGGCACTCCCGTTGTCGCTCCAACGGCAAAAAAACCTGACTCTCTCCCTTCTATCGCATCCTTGTAGTAAGGGCGAAAAGCATAGTTGTGTCCGACAAAGCTTCTATCTTCCAGCCAGTTTGAGGCAGCCAGGGTCGTGCCCTGTCTGTTCAGGACGTAAAGTACGTCAGACTCTGCTTTCTGGTTGGTCGCACTCAAGGAACGATTGACCGATACCGCCAGCCCGGCCCGCCCGTCTCCCGCCGTTAAAAGCTCCCGGATGTCCTCATCCCTTGAGAGGACAAAAGGCAGATATCGGTGTTTTTCCAAAGCACTGTGCAGGGTCCCATGATAGAGTTTAAGGCGATCAACAGCCACTTGCGAGAGTTCTCTGGCCGAGGTGTACCCCATCCATTGCACAACACTAATAACCAGAACAGCCCCAACCGCCAGAGCCCCCAGCCAGGGGGCAAGTACTTTCAGGGAGATATGTCTGTAGGGCAGAAACATCAAAACTCCGATAACCCGCCGACACCCCGAAGAGGATGCCATCTGATACGCATCAAATCACAGAATACAACAGCAGGCTATTTCTTGTGAATAATCTGGTCCAGCGCAGAAAGAAAACGGGAACGGTCCTGTTTGGTAAAAGCGGGAGAGTAGCTCCTGATTTCTCCGCTTTCACGTAAGTTGGTCATGAGGTCACGAACGGCCAATGTCATCCCCATGCTTTCTTCTGTGAAAATTTTTCCTTTGGGATCAAGAACCTTCGCCCCCTGCTTCACACAGCGCGATGCAAGGGGGATATCTGCCGTAACAGCAATATCCCCCGGCTTGATGTTATCGGCGATCCAGTCATCGGCAACATCCAGTCCCTCGGGCACCACCACTGAGTTGACCAGCGGGTGACGCCCATACCTCAACCAGCTGTTGCTCACCAGATGGATCTGCAGGCCGTGCCGTTCGGCAACACGGATAACTTCTTCCTTCACCGGACAGGCATCACCATCCACATAAATTTCCATTGGTGACTAGCTCCTCTGTCCTTAAGCCGGAGATCATCCGGATGTCTGGTTACTTTTTACCAAAGCCCAGTTCATGTTTCCACCAGTTCGGCAAGGCAAAGGCACCTTTGTGAACGGCAGAGTTATAATGCTTTCCATCATGTTCCCGATAAGGTTCGCCATAGCTGTGACCATCCTTGGTATAGAGGAAGAAACCGAATTCAGCCCCCGGATACATCGGAACAATCGAACGGTAAACGTTGATGTGAGGGAAGAAACGACCACTGCGCATGATCTCCAGCAGGCTCTGCTCTTCATCGCTCGAGACCTCTTGCAGGAAACTGATCCGGTCCTTGCCAATAAACACACTGTCAGAATCAACGCAGACACCATCGTCCTTCAGTACTGCAACAAGCTTGTGGAGGAATTGCTCGGTGAAGAGGCTGGCTGAAGGACCGACCGGTTCGGTGATATCCATAAAAATAAGATCGAACTGTTCGCCACGTTCCAGCGCCGCATCAACATAGAGGGCAGCATCCTGACAAACGAGCTCAACCCGGGGATCGTCATAGTTGCCATTAACCCCAAGGTATTCGTTACTCAACTCGATAACCCTGCGGTCAATTTCGGCCATTACGATTTTCTCGACCGATTGATGCACCAGCAGTTCACGCAACAGACCCCCATCACCGCCGCCAATGATCAGCGCACTGAGCTTGTCTTTTTTGCGCCCCAACACGGGGACATGCACCGCCATCTCGTGATAGATAAATTCATCCGCTTGCGAAGCCTGAATCAAGTCATCCAGAACTAGTACACGCCCGAATTTTTTATGATCATAAATGTCAATTTTCTGAAAAGGGCTCTGCTCACTGTGGAGAAGCTCCATCTTCAGGGCATGGGTGAAATCCATTTCGCCGGCCTCTTCATGCCACCAGCTGCCGTAATCATTTTTACCTTGCCCCATTACAAACCCCTCACATTTCACGGACCGATTGTCTCAACCGGTACTCTGCGTCCAATCGGCACGAGAAACATGCCGTATCCAATATAGCCTTGCTGCTCCAGACTGTCTCGTTACGATTGCTCGCTTCAGACAAGCTGAAAGACTTTTCGCTAAAAACACCCACCTGTCACAGGGTATTTCCCGATACAAAACGGCCCCAAACAATAAGCAAAAATGGCCCTTATTCCCAGAGCCAATTCATGCTTCATATAGACATCCATGCTCATAAAGGTTTTCCCCGATGTCTACAATCATTCCCATAACGTCCTCTGTAAACACCTCCCGTTTGAATGTTCATGGACAGCCCATTGGTCCGGCGCTGGACAGCTGGATTCCGCGCAGTTCCCCTCCCCAGACATCAATGGCAGGAACCTATTGCCGCCTGGAAATACTTTCTGCCGAAAAGCACGGCCAGGATCTCTTTCAGGCAAATACCCTGGACACATCAGGGAAGAACTGGAGCTATCTCGCTTATGGCCCTTTTGAGACTCTCGCAAGTTATCAGGACTGGATCAGAGAAATTGCCTCGACCAATGACCCGCTGTTCCATGCTATAATTGACCAGAGCAATGGAAAGGCAGTGGGAGTTGCCAGCTATTTACGCATTACCCCTTCTGTCGGCAGCATTGAAGTGGGGCATATCAATTTTTCTCCCGCGTTACAGCGGAATCGCATGGCGACCGAAGCCATGTATCTGATGATGAAGCGGGTTTTTACCGAGCTGGGCTATCGCCGTTATGAATGGAAATGTGATGCACTCAACGCCGGATCAATAGCTGCGGCAAAACGGCTGGGCTTCACCTTTGAGGGCGTTTTCCGACAGGCAACAGTCTATAAAGGACGCAACAGGGATACTGCCTGGTTTTCAATCCTCGACAAGGAATGGCCAGCGCTGGATCAGGCCTTCAAACAGTGGCTCGCACCTGAGAACTTTGACGTCGATGCCAACCAGAAAATCAGCCTTTCTGCCTTAACAACGAAAGCCTTGGAGCAAAATGAGGGGTAGGCCTCAGGAAACTATTCGAACCAGCTCGACGTTCGGTCCAGATCTTTTTTGTTCAGTGCCTCCAGAGGAACAGTCGCATCTTCAGCAGGATGTCCTGTTACAATGATCATCACCGGCTTTTCATGTTTCGGACGCCCCAGAAGCTCGCGGAGAAAGCCCATCGGGCTGGGCGTATGGGTCAGGGTTGCCAGACCCGCATTATGCAAAGCGGTAATAAGGAAGCCACAGGCCAAGCCCACAGATTCCTGAATATAATAATGTTTGATCTTGTCGCCCGTCTCTGGGTCCAGGTCATAATTTTGCTGAAACACAACAATCAGATAAGGTGCAATTTCAAGAAAAGGCTTGTGCGGATCAGTGCCCAATGGCTCGAGATCTTTCAACCACTGTTCACTGGCTTTACCGCTATAAAATTCTCTTTCTTCGATCTCTGCTGCTTCTCTTATTTTGCGCTTCATCTCCGGATTGCTGATCACAGCAAAATGCCAGGGCTGCTTGTTCGCACCAGATGGCGCCAGTCCGGCAGTGGCAACCGCTGTTTCAATGACAGCTCTGTCAACCGGCTTGGAACAAAAATCCCGAATCGTGCGCCGCCCCTCCATAAGCTCTTTGAAGGACTCTGCCCGTTTTTGCATTTCCTCTGCTGAATAATCAGGCAAACCAGAGAAAGGAACACATTTGAACACAGCTGACATTTGAAGGGGTACTCCTACAAAAGGGTAATTCCGGTCAAAATAGGGTTCTCACGTGACAGATCGTCACAGGATTCGAGCCAGTACAGCCGCTATCAGCCTTAGAATTCGCAGACAGACCTCAACCGGGGAGTGATTACTGCACTTGTACTCGACAAGTCTACATGCCGGAACAATACAGCGAAAGCAGGAAAATCTCTGTTCGGAAGAGCCGCTCGGCTTGCTGCTTAAACAGAAAAAGACCCCCGAAGGAGTCTTTTTCGTTGGCTGGGGCGGCAGGATTCGAACCTGCGCATGTCGCTACCAAAAAGCGATGCCTTACCGCTTGGCCACGCCCCATCAGACGTGAAAGGGAAGATACTCAGCCAACCGAGGAAGTCAATGGATTTATATCAATTTCAGACGAATCGTTCTCTGTTATATTTTGATTGGATTTAACAGATCTTTACCTCTTTTAAACCAGAATGCTTTACCCATTGCCCTCATAACGATTATCCTTGAGTGCAACACTTCTAAAATACGTTCTGGATTATCGGGATTAACACTGCCAATCATGGCCCTTCAAAGAAAGATATCCAACTTTCACTGGGTCTCACCAAAGCCAACAGGGAACTGGAATTGATGAGCGACGACAAGCTTAAGTCAACGGACGAAAAGCCAACAAGCCGCAAATCGCGCCAGCCGACAAAGCGCAAGTCAACGGGAACGTCGAAAGCCGGTTCCCCAGCCAAGAAGGTTGTCGCAGCGAAGGCATCGAAAGAGACCCTGGAGAAAACTCTGGAGAAAAAAGAAACCGGCACCCCCCGGGAAAAAACTGTTTCGTCGGCAAAAGCAAAAGATAAAAGCACGACGGCTGCCCCGAGCAAAACAGAAGAAAAAAAGAGTGATCTGAAGGCAGATAGTGCAGATAAACCGGGCGCTGGCTCAGGAGCGTATTCTGAGACAAACAAGACACGGGACACGAAAAAAACAGCAGAAGAGAAAGCGGCTACAACGGACGAAAAGCAGGCCCCGACCACCCAGAGCCCACGTAAAATCAGAACCTTCACCAAGATGGCTGCTTTTGCTGCGATTTTGTTTTTTGCTGTGTTGTTTGTTTATTTCTATGCTCAGGATGTTCAGCTTGCCAAAGAAAAGGCCCCGTCCTTGCCACTTGCCGCGACCGAGACTCCCAACCTCAATGCCAGCTCACCTTACGGAATGCGGGTAGAGCAGCTCAAGGAAATAGAAGAGCTCCTTGCCGTAATGGATATCAATACAGGGGCGATCGACGGAAAGGTCGATCACGAAACAGTCGCGGCCATCAGTCAGTTTCAGGAAATGTCCGGTTTAACTGTCGATGGGCAGCCCAGCCCAGGACTGCTTGAAGAACTCAAGGCTGTTAACACACTCCTGAACTCGCAATGATCAACTGCTGACTTTACCGCAAGAAGGTTGGCGCCACCCACCAACCCGGGTTCTCTACAGATAAAGTTGTGGCTGCGCTTTCTGCGTCTTCTGCTGTGTCAAAAAGCCCATAGCAGGTTGCCCCACTGCCTGACATGGCCGAGAAAAGACAACCATGGCTCCCCCGCAATTCGGTGAGCACCTCACTCACAATCCCTCTTTGAGAAATTGCCGGTGCCTGCAAGTCATTTGGAGTATTTTCGAGATAGCCGATAAGCTCAGCCAAAGCTGGAATAGCTGATGGCTTCCCTGAAGCAGGCATAAAATTGCCTTTGAGGGCTTTGAAAACACCGGGTGTGGAAACCGGAACGCCAGGATTGACCAGTACGGCAAAAAGCTTGGGTAATTCCGGTCCGGGTGTAAGGACCTCTCCAATACCTTCCATCCAACGGCAGCTGCTGCTCAGGCACACTGGAACGTCAGCCCCCAATTCAAGTGCCAACGACGTCAAATCACTTTCGGGAAGATCCGCTTCCCACAGTCGCAACAACCCCCGTAGCGCCGCAGCGGCATCAGCCGATCCCCCACCGATACCGGAAGCAACGGGGAGATTTTTTTCAAGCCGGATAACAGCGCCCGGTACTGTCTGACTCGCGCAATTCTTACCAAGCTGTTCTTGCAGTTTTCGGGCTGCGGCTAGCACCAGATTATTAGGATCTGTCGTGAGACTGGATGCAAAAGGCCCGGTGATCTCCAGACTCAGGTCTTCTGCCGGGGAGAAGCGCAGGTAATCACCCACCCCGGCAAAGACAACAAGGCTCTGCAACATGTGGTACCCATCAGAACGCTTGCCTGTTACCTGAAGCGTAAGATTGATTTTGGCCGCTGCAAACTCGGTAATGTATTCCATAGAGCCAGCCACTATCGCTCCACCTGATCTCGATCAGTACAGACCAACCTCATCCAGGTTCCTAATTTCCATTGGCGACAGAGATCAGCCCCTGCTCGATCTTGGCACGGATAACCTCGATTTGCTTGTCTTCCGGCTTGAAGCTGAGGGCCCGCTTCCACTGGAAACGGGCTTCGTGATAACGCCCCACCTGCCAGTAAGCATCCCCAAGGTGATCATTGATCACAGGGTCTTCGGCCTTCAATTCGATTGCCTGTTCCAGATAGTTGACAGCATTGTCAAATTTGCCCAGCTGGTAATAGACCCAGCCCAGACTATCAACAATATAGCCATCCTCAGGCCTGAGCTCGACCGCCTTGATCAGCATGTCTTCTGCCTGAACCAGATTTTTTCTTAATTCTACCCAGGAATAGGCCAGATAATTCAGC
This sequence comes from Kiloniella laminariae, assembly GCF_027214005.1. GTDB lineage: Bacteria > Pseudomonadota > Alphaproteobacteria > Kiloniellales > Kiloniellaceae > Kiloniella > Kiloniella laminariae_A. The sequence continues at coordinate 239,304 of NZ_JAPWGY010000004.1, read as the reverse complement.
ACATGCGGCTGATCAGGGGAAAGTTCCAATGCCTTGAGAAAATCTGCCTCTGCTTTGGCCCACTGATCAGTGCGTTCATGGGTGATACCGCGAAAATAATACACAGACCAGAAGCGGCTATCAGCACTGTCAATCCGCTCAATCGCCTGATCATAGGCTGATGAGGCCTCTTTGAATTTCTCTGACGCCCGAAGAATATTTCCCCGGCGCAAATGAGGTTCAAAGCGTTCCGGACGCAGCTTGCTCATGGATCTGAGCTCATCCAGAGCTTCTTCCTTCAAGTCGAGAGCAACAAGCTCGTCAGCAATCCTCAGGCCAACCGTCCAAGCGTAAGGTGAACTTTCCGGAATTGTGCGATAAAGCGCAATAGCATCCCGGCTCCGCCCCTGGGTCTGCATGATTTCGCCGACAAGGATTTTCGCTTCCTCGTACTCCGGGCGCAATCTCAGCGCCTGCATGGCATAGACAAGGCCGGCATCATAGGCTTTTTCCTGGGCATGCAAACTTGCAAAACCAAAAAGAATCTCGGCAAAGGCATCACCTGGACTGCCAATCACCCGTTCAACACCTTTACCATCTTCAAGGCTTTTCAGGGATTTAAGCGCGATCGTACTGTCAGGATCACTCTCGAGATAGGTCCTGAGCAGGCCTTTTGCTGCCTCAGCATCCCCCTGGCGGCTCAGAAAATCAGCAACAATATTGATTTGCCGCAGGCTTGGCGGGTTTGAAATCTCCAGCACATTCATATAGGCCGCAAGAGCCTCTTCGCTGCGTCCCCCCAAATCCTTTAGCAAGGCAAGCTGAATGCCGTACAGCGTCTGAAAACCTTCCTTTTTGGAAAGTGTTTCCAATGTTGCAACGGCCTTGTCCAGATCTCCTTTGGCCAGATCGGTCCAGGCGAGGAACATCGGGCGCAGGATTGTATTCACCCCGGTATCGGGTGATGCCTCGATTCTCTCTCTGGCCAAGTCCCACTCTTCGTTTTTAACCGCATCAACCAACAAAACCAGATGGGCAAGAGACTGATCCGGTGATACCGCAAGAATCCGGCTGGCCAATGCCAAAGCATCGTCATTATTGCCAGCACTCGCGCTTAATAAAAAGGCACGGGCGAGGAGTCTGGGGTCACCTGGCGCGGCTTCAAGAGCATTCAGCATCAGATCGGCTGCAACACTATAGTCGCGATTTTGTCCGGCGATCAGACCTGCCAGATAGGTACCGGAAGGCGAAACATTTTCGGCAAAAGGAACAGTATCCCCTTCCGTTCCAGCCGGATTGAGCGCCCCACCAGATTGTCCCTGCGATGAACTGCAGGCGCCAAGAATAAATGCCGTTCCTGCTGCGAGCAGGAAACGCTGGAAACGTGGATTTACAAACAAAAAGCCGTGGCGAGGCAAATCATCCTCCTCTTCGCCGGACATGAATTGAATGCAGTCTACCCTTCTACAACTGCCGCGCCAAGCACGCGCTGCTCAAGTTACGGTTACTTAATAAAAAAACGGGATGATTCACACGAAATCGCCCCGTTTTTTTTCACATTACAAGTGTCTGTGCTAACGACCTGTCACAGCCTACATATTCGGATAATTTGGACCACCGGAACCTTCAGGTGTAACCCAGTTGATATTTTGGGTCGGGTCCTTGATATCACAGGTTTTACAATGCAGGCAGTTCTGGGCATTGATCTGCAGCTGGGGATTCCCGCCATCATCATCCCGGACAATTTCATAAACCCCGGCAGGACAGAACCGCTGTTCCGGCGCATCAAATACAGCCAGGTTATGGGCAATAGGGACAGAACTGTCTTTCAACTGCAGATGACAGGGCTGGTCTTCTTCATGGTTTGTCCCCGAGATAAATACCGATGACAGACGATCAAACGAGAGCTTGCCATCTGCCTTCGGGTATTCAATCCTCGGCATGGCTGAAGCAGGCTTCAGGGTCTCATGATCAGAATGCTTGTGGTGGAAGGTCCAGGGCAGTTTTCCACGAAGGACCTTGAGATCAATCCCGGAATACAGCATCGATCCCCACAATCCGAACTTGCTGAAAGCAGGACGGAAGTTACGCGAGGTGTTAAGCTCTTCATAAACCCAGGATTTTTTATAGGCCTCCGGATAACTCTCCAGAACCGCTGGCGCCGCGCCTTCCGCATTCTCGGTAATCGCAGCAAAGGCGCTTTCAGCAGCCAGCATTCCGGTTTTCATCGCGTTATGGCTGCCTTTGATTTTGGCAACGTTAAGGAAACCGGCAGAACAACCGATCAAGGCACCCCCAGGGAAAGCGAGATCGGGTACAGATTGCAGGCCCCCTTCATTCAAGGCACGGGCGCCATAGGAAATACGCTTTCCGCCTTCAAGCATTTTCGCGATCGCCGGATGCATCTTGAAACGCTGGAACTCCCCAAAAGGGAAAAGGTGCGGGTTTTCATAATCAAGACCAACCACGTAACCGACGTAAGCCTGACCATTTTCCAGGTGATAGATAAAAGACCCGCCCCAGGTCGAACTGTTCATTGGCCAACCTGCAGTGTGCACAACCGTTCCCGGCTTGTGTTTGGCGGGATCCAGCTCCCAGAGCTCTTTCATCCCAAGGCCATAGGTCTGTGGATCACAGTTTTCACGAAGATTGAATTTCTCCATCAAACCTTTACTGAGAGAACCGCGGCAACCTTCGGCAAAGAAGGTGTATTTTCCGTGCAGCTCCATCCCCGGCATGAATGAGTCTTTCTGCTCGCCGGACTTGCTAACCCCCATATCGCCAGTTGCGACGCCTTTGACCCGGCCATCGTCATGATAAACCACTTCAGAAGCAGCAAAACCCGGATAGATTTCCACACCAAGTTCTTCTGCACGCTCACCAAGCCAACGACACAGATTACCGAGAGAGATGACATAGTTACCATCATTGTGCATTTCGGGTGGCAAGAGGCTGACGGGAAAATTCACAGAGCCCTTTTCACTCAGCAGCAGGAACTTTTCATCGGAAACAGGTGCATTCAGCGGTGCCCCTTTTTCTTTCCAGTCGGGGATCAGCTCGTTTAGAGCCCGCGGCTCGAACACAGCTCCCGAGAAAATATGTGCGCCAATTTCCGAGCCTTTTTCAAGCACGCAGACAGAAACTTCTTTACCACTTTCAGCCGACATCTGCCGCAATTTGATCGCTGCCGCGAGCCCAGCAGGTCCCGCCCCCACGATGACGACGTCATATTCCATAAACTCGCGTTCCATAAACTCTCTCCATCTGAGTTCGTGGGCATTGTGACTATCCTGTCACTTCTGTCCCAAGAGCATCTAAACCCGTGTAAAGCCATCCATCTTCGTCATCGTTATTGTGACAAAGAAAGCTGTCCCAAAACATTACGTGAAAAACTTGCCTATTTTTTTCACAAAACTCAATGCTAATTTATAATGATTTTCGCGTTGCAGCAATTTAACAATAACGACACAGAAGAACCAAATAATAGCTGGAGATACTCATTTTCCTCCCTGACAACACAATATCATTCCTGGTTAACATCGAAACTCTTTGTTCCTTATCGATAGAAAATCACAAAGCTTGTCGCACGGCGGGCAGGCTCTATCATAAAAAAACAGAGATAATGTTTGGTTTGTTCCCGATTTAATTTTAAACAGGGTATGGCGCGGGTGGTGGTTTAAATTCCGGGCCCGTCATGTCACAAGTGAGTACGATGAGTAGCGACCTCCCGAATCAAGACGAAGACACAAAAGGCAACGAATACGGGTATGCCGGGACGCTGGATGACTGGTCCCGGGATGAACTGCTCGCCGCCTTGGAATGGCAACATGCCTTTGGTGTTGACGAGGCAATCGGGCCAACAGCTCTGGATAGCTATTCTTTCGCCCTGACCCATCAGAATACCCCCAGACCAATGATCTCCGCGCAGACTCCAGGCGCTTCAGATAGCCAGACTTCAAATACAGCCGCGGTGGCGCCCGCCACAAAACCACCAACAACTGCCGGGCGTGCTCTGCAGTCATTCCAGCGGACTCTGACAGAAGCAGATCAGTTGGCCAGATCAGCAACTTCGATCCCTGAACTTGCTGAGGCATTAGGGAAATTTGAAGGCTGCTCGTTACAAAAAACAGCTATCAGTACAGTTTTTGAGGCAAAAGCCGTCCCGGCCAGACTTATGATTGTCCTCGGCGCCCCCAGAGCAGAAGAAGACCGTGAGGGAACAACAGTGGCCGGACAAAACCGGACTCTGTTGACCAACATGCTAAAGAGCATAGGCCTGTCCCTTGAGGACGTTTATCTGACTTCTTCAGTCTTTTGGCGTCCACCCGGAGACAAAAAACCTACAGCGAACGATCTGGCCTGTTGCAAACCTTTTATCGAAAAACAGATCGAGCTGATACAACCAGAAATCTTGCTGGTCATGGGTGAAACAGCCCTGCGCAGCCTCATTGATCCGGATGCCAGTCTACTGCGTCAGCGGGGCAAGTGGGGCACCTATTCTCTATCAGGGATGAGTGCGATCAAAAGCCTAGCAACCTTTGCTCCGCACATGTTGTTAAACACACCCCGCCAGAAAGCTCTGGCATGGCATGACCTACGTCTTGTCAAGGCAGCCCTGTCCTCTGAAAAACCGCACTAGAAGACCTCAAGAATGAACGCTTTACCTCTTCGGCTTGTTTACCGCCGCTTTGAGTAATCTTCACCTATTATTAAAGCCCAAGGTATATACAATTTTATATAAACAACACATTCGTTCCATAAAACAGCTCTCTTTGGGCGGTTGCGATCAAGATCGTAATTCACTACCCTGTTTGCGTTTTCCGGGGGAATTCGCAAACAGGAACAAAAGTCATAATCCAACCCAAATGACATCCGGGTTTTATGACAAGCGCGCAAGATGGGGGAAAACCAGCTCGTTATGACAAAATTCGCTCTGTGGCAACCAACTATCCTCGCCACCACCCTCACTCTTTCATTGGTTTTTACCGGCAGCTGTGGCCTGTCATCGTGGAGTGCCCAGGCCTCCACACCTGTGCCTGAACAGATTGCCCCCCTGGCAGACCAGGACGAAGCGCTAAAACCCGGCGAGCTCCCCAAAATTCTCAAAGAAGATGATATCGAGACTTACGCCAGGATTTTTGCCCTTCAGGAACAGGGGCGCTGGCCAGAAGCAAAGAAACAGATTGCCAAGCTGCAAGACATGACCCTTATGGGTCATGTTCTGGCGCAAAAATATCTGCATCCAACAGCCTACAGATCTAAATACAAAGAGCTCAAAGAGTGGCTGGATGAATATGCGGATCACCCCCAGGCGGATACCATCTACAAACTGGCATTACAGCGGCGCCCGAAAAATTACGCCATGCCTGCCAAGCCGGTCAAATACAAGAACGCTTCCTATCGGGCCTATGGGAAAAATTACAGTTATCGTTCTGGCAAAAAACTCTCTGGCGCAGACCAGAAAAAAGCACGCCAGCTCAAGAGCCAGCTCCGGCGGAACATCCTGAACACCCGCCTGTCGATAACAGAAGAAGCATTACAATCCCCTAAAGCCAAACACCTTCTGGACAAGGTCGAGATTGACCAGACCTACGCTAAATTGGCTGCTGCATGGTACTACTACGGCAAAGACCAAAAAGCCTATGATCTCGCGGAAAAAGCGACAAAATCCAGAAAATATGTCCCCTCATCTGACTGGATTGCAGGGTTGGCGGCGTGGCGCATGGGCCAAATTGACCTGGCCAGAAAACACTTTTCTACTTTAGCCGATGCGACAAGGGCAAACAGCTGGATGCGATCTGCCGGGGCCTATTGGACAGCCCGAGCAAACCTGAAGCTCAAGGCACCACAGGATGTCAGCAAGCGCCTGTACCAGGCTGCAGAATACCCCAGAACCTTTTATGGCGTGCTGGCGCGACGGGCTCTTGGCCTGGACCTCATTTTCGAAAACAGCGCCATTGCCCTTGGTCTGGATACAGTTGGCATTCTCGAAAGCTATCCCACCAGTCGTCGCGCATTGGCGCTGTTACAACTCGATAAAATCGACGAAGCCCGTGAAGAGCTTTCGCAAGTCATAGGCAGTATTGAAGGCGACGAGATTCATGCCTTTCTTGAGCTGACAGAACAGATCGGCATGCCCAGACTCGCTTTCAGGCTCGGGGCAAGGATGGCCGCGGAAGAAAAACAGGAACGCCAGCTCCCCTCTGACAGCTGGGGCATTATCGACACCGCTCTCTATCCCATCCCTCAATGGGAGCCCACTGGCGGATACGAGATAGATCGCGCTCTGGTCTATGCCTTTATGCGTCAGGAATCGTCGTTCAACCCGAATGCCAAAAGCCCCGATGGCGCACGCGGGCTACTTCAGCTCATGCCACAGACCGCGACGTTCATTGCCGACAAACGCAGTTTTCGGGGAGCAGACAGAAACGAGCTCTACGATCCTTCCCTCAACCTTGAACTCGGACAGAAGTATCTCAGCTATCTCCTCACCCACTCCTATGTCCAGGGCGATCTGTTCAAACTTGCGACCGCCTATAACGGGGGGCCTGGAAATCTGGGGAAATGGGAGCGCAATACCAATCATAATGACGACCCACTGCTCTTCATCGAAAGCATACCATCCCATGAAACCCGTCTTTTCATCGAGCGAGTCCTGACCAACCTCTGGATCTACCGGGCCCGCCTCAATCAGGCATCTCCTTCTCTTGATGCCCTTGCCGCAGGACACTGGCCGCGATACGAAGCACAGGATATAAATACGACAAGTACCGGATCGGATATCGCGAACAATGCCAAAGCTCGATGAAACTCGCCCTTTTCTGCCTGTTAACATTGCAATCGTAACAGTTTCCGATTCCAGAACCGCCGCGGATGACCGCTCTGGGGATATTCTGGAAAAAATGATTCTGGAAGATGGGCACAAGGTCTGCGCCAGATCTATCGTCAAGGACGATCTGGACAGGATTATCGCAACCTTCACATCTCATGTGAACGACCCTGACATCGACGTTGTTATTTCTACCGGAGGCACCGGGGTAACCGGGCGGGATACAACACCCGAAGCCCTGAAAGCTGTAATGGAAAAAGAGATTGAGGGTTTTGGCGAACTCTTCCGCTGGATCAGCTTCGCCAAAATTGGCACCTCAACCATGCAAAGCAGAGCAATCGGCGGTGTCGCAAAAGGAACCTATCTCTTTGCCCTGCCAGGATCACCTTCAGCATGCAAGGATGGATGGGGAGAAATTCTGAGATCACAGCTGGATAATCGCCATCGCCCCTGTAATCTGGTAGAATTAATGCCACGCCTGCAGGAACACCTTTCCTGAATCAGGCAAGTCAGGGAAAACTCTTTCCTTCACAATAGACCCAGAACACAACAGGACAGAAAACACCGATGCACGATCACAGTGGTAGCCTAACAGGTCTGGCAATCGTCATTTTGGGAGCCTTGGCCTGCGGGATTGCCATGCGGCACTTCAAACAACCCCCTGTACTTGGGTACATCCTCGCTGGCGTCCTGCTGGGTCCGACAGGTCTCGGCCTCGTAGACAATCGCGACAACATCTCAACCCTTGCTGAACTCGGGGTCCTGATGTTGCTGTTTGTCATCGGAATGGAACTCTCCCTGCGCGGCATCAAAGAAGTCTGGAAAATAGCACTCGTCACAACCGCCCTGCAAATAGGCGTGGGTGTCGGCGGCATGCTCGCACTTGGCTATGCCCTGGACTGGAGCATCGAATTGAGCCTCTTCTTCGGCTTTGTCTTTGCACTTTCCAGTACAGCCGTCGCGGTCAAGATGCTCAAGGAAATCAATGAACAGAACACCCGTGTGGGGCAGGTAACGATTGGTATCCTTATTGCTCAGGATCTCGCCGTTGTCCCCATGATGTTGCTCGTAGGTTCCTTTGGCAGTGAAGGTGGCACCGGCAGCGAAGCGATAATCAAGGTCGGCTTCTCCATCGCGTTCCTTGCCTTGTTGCTGGCCTTTCTAAGCAAAAGACGCGGTCTGCAAATTCCCTTTGCCCGCTCCATCGGGGATAACGAGGATCTCACACCACTTGCAGGCATGGCCTTCTGTTTTGGCGCCGCAGCACTTTCTGGGATCATGGGGCTTTCAGCAGCATACGGTGCTTTCCTTGCAGGACTGGTTCTCGGAAACTCAGCCAGTCACAAGGTAATGATTCGCCAGGTAGCGCCGATTCAAAGTATTTTGCTGATGGTCTTCTTCCTCTCTATCGGCCTGCTTCTTGATGCATCCTATATCTGGGAGAATCTTGGCCTGGTCTTTCTGCTCGTTCTCTTCGTTGCTCTTTTCAAAACGGCTTTCAACATTGTCCTGCTGCGGTTTCTCGGCGAAAGCTGGCCGAGAGCCTTTATTTCAGGTGCCCTTCTGGCCCAGCTCGGGGAGTTTTCTTTTATTCTCGCTGCACTGGGGATTGGTGCTGGTGTGCTGAGTGATGACAATTACCGGCTTGTGGTTTCCGTAACTGTTATCTCGCTCTTTACCAGTCCCTTCTGGCTTTTCAGCGCCCGCAGATTACATCAAATCGGACAACTGGGCGTCACCTCCGGGCGGGAAACAATGCGTTTGACCTATGGCCCCGAAGTCAATGCCATCAGGCGCGCCAGCCTGACTCTGCAGGTTTTCGTCACCACTGTGCTGGCGAAACTGGGGAAAAGCCCTCAGGAGTCAGAAGCAAAAGCCGAGGAGCCATCACAGAATGAAGTAACGCCAGCACAGATGGAAACCAAGATGGCCCCCACGGCTGACAAACAGGATCTATCTACGCCAGCAAGCGCTCCAGAAACAGATGACGCGATCGACAGCGTCGTCAAATCATAGCCCCAAAACGGTTATGCCTGACTTTCAAATAGAAATCGAATTCCAAAAACAGCTCGCTATTGACCCGGCAATTATTGTTGGACTGGATGAGGTAGGTCGCGGCCCCTGGGCTGGTCCGGTTGTTGCGGCCGCCGCCTGGCTTGACCAAGCCCGCACGCCTTTATCGCTACTAAGAAAGCTGGATGATTCAAAAAAGCTGACCGCGACAAAACGAAGGCAGCTTGCTGAGGAACTGACGCAGCTGAATACAGGTGGAGTTGTCAAAATCGCACTCGGACAGTCATCTGTTGAAGAAATCGATGCGCTTAACATTCTTCAGGCATCGCTACTTGCAATGCAACGCGCTTTTCAAAATCTCGGGATGTGTCCTGATGGTGCGCTGATTGATGGGAACCGCCTCCCAGAACTGCCCTGCCCCGGACAAACCGTGATCAAGGGGGACAGCCTCAGCCTGTCCATTGCCGCCGCGTCTGTCGTTGCAAAGGTCGAAAGAGACAGACAAATGCAGCAACTCTCGATACATTATCCAGGTTACGGCTGGGAAAGAAACCAAGGTTATGGGACAGCCGAACATCGTGCCGCACTACTAGATCTTGGGGTTACGCCTGCACATCGTCGCACATTTCGTCCTGTGCGTGAGCGACTCGAGCTAAGCAACTGACTCTTATGACTCTTTACTTGACTCTTCCTGTAAAAAATACTTGACCGCGACTCCATCGTGACTCAGGATAGGGGACTCGAGTCAAGGGGAGTCTGCTTTAGTGAAGAAAAATGTTGTCCATCTCGGCGAATGCGTTGAGATCATGAACGGTCTGCCTGAAAAGTCCGTTGATGTGATCTTTGCTGACCCTCCTTATAACCTGCAGTTGGCTGGCGAATTAACACGTCCTGACAATTCCAAGGTTGATGCGGTCAACAATGACTGGGACAAGTTTGACAGCTTCCGCGCCTATGACGAATTCACCTGGAAATGGCTCCAGGCTGCCCGCCGCGTCCTGAAGGATAATGGGACTCTCTGGGTTATCGGTAGCTACCACAATATCTATCGCGTCGGGACATTACTCCAGAACCTGGATTACTGGATGCTCAATGATGTAATCTGGCGTAAATCGAATCCCATGCCGAATTTTCGGGGGCGACGCTTTACCAATGCCCATGAGACCATGATCTGGGCCGCAAAATCCAAAGATTCCAAATATACCTTCAACTATGAATCCATGAAGGCACTGAACGACGACGTACAGATGCGAAGTGACTGGCTTCTGCCTATTTGCAATGGTGGCGAGCGCCTGAAGAATAAAGACGGCGACAAAGCCCACCCGACCCAGAAACCAGAACCCCTGTTGCATCGTGTTATTCTGGCATCGACCAGACCTGGCGATGTCATACTGGATCCGTTCTTCGGCACCGGCACAACTGGCGCTGTCGCGAAACGCCTTGGCCGTCACTATATCGGGATCGAGCAGGACCCGGATTACGTTGAGCTCGCAGAAAGCCGATTGTCCAAAGTAAAACAGCTGGACGACATTGATCTTGTTGCTATTGAGCAAAAGCGTGAACAGCCCCGCATCCCCTTTGGCACCTTGATCGAGCGCGGTCTGCTGGAACCGGGAACAACACTCTATAGCCCGAAGAAAAAATTCTCCGCCAAAGTCCGGGCAGACGGCACCCTGATCGCCGACAAGTTCCAGGGCTCGATCCACAAGGTTGGCGCAATGGTCCAGGGAGCCGCCGCCTGTAACGGCTGGTCCTTCTGGCACCTTGACGCTGAAGGTAATGAAGTTTCCATTGATCTGCTGCGCCAGCAGGTCAGGGCCGAAATGGCCAATTAGATCCGAAATCAAAAAGAAAAAGGCCTGATTAACAGGTCTTTTTCTTTTTGATTGATCATCACGTCTTTGAAGCTCTCTTCAGTTATACAGCCTGATACAGAATCTTTTTCATGACGGTAGGCAAAGCAAGTCCGGAGAATTCCTCTGCCACATGCCAGCTTCCACCGACTTTCCCTGCGATCTGCTCTTTCTCATCCTTGCCAACTTTGGCCTGCAACAGTGAAATCTCGAAATGGAAATGGGTAAAGGTGTGCTTCACCTGACCTTCCAGCAAACTCCAGTGCCCCAGATCATCGAGAAAACGATCCCGCTCCGGCTCTGGCGCTTCCCCCCAGCTCCCGCTCGGCACCTCTACCATCCCACCCAAAAGCCCGCTTTCAGCCCGTCGACGTAACAGTACCGATCCCTCCTCATCTCGAAAGAGATAGGCAAAAGCCCGGCGGATCGGCTTGAGCTTTTTTGGAGCTTTTTTCGGCAACTCAGCGGCAATTCCCTTTTCCCGTCCCAGGCAACCAGCCTGTATAGGGCAGAGAACACAGGCCGGGTTGCGCGGGGTGCAGATTGTTGCCCCCAGATCCATCATGGCCTGCGCATAATCCCCTGACCGTTCTTGCGGTGTCTGCTTTGCTGCCAGGGTCCTGATTTCGGTCTTCACACCAGGCAAGGGGTCCTGCAGCGCATAAAACCGGGCGATGACCCGCTCGACATTCCCATCAACAACCGCCGCGGGACGGTCAAAGGCAATCGCGGCAATCGCCGCTGCCGTATAGGGCCCGACACCGGGCAGCTTGAGCAATGCCGCTTCATTGTCGGGGAAAATACCGTCCAGTTCTTCAGCAACAACCTGGGCACAGCGGTGCAGGTTGCGCGCCCGTGCATAGTACCCCAGCCCTGCCCAGGCTGTCAGAACCTGATCCAAGTCTGCCTGCGCAAGGTCCTCAACAGTAGGCCAAATCGCCAGAAACTTGAGAAAATATGCCTTCACCGTTGCGACAGTTGTCTGCTGCAGCATGATCTCGCTGAGCCAGACGTGATAAGGAACGGCAAGCTCTCTCTGATCCCCGCTCCCCCTCATTTTTTGAGGTCCCTTGCGCCAGGGCAGTTCCCGGGCATGACGGTCATACCAGGGCAGCAATCTCGGCGCGATCACAAGAGAGGTATCCTGAAAGGCTGTACATTCTGAAAGAGGACGTTTTGTTTCCAGCATTAACTTGTCGTTACACCCTGATGAATAGATCCTGTTATTCTTTTTGTTCCTGCATGATACTGTTCAAGAGGACAGTATCATGCATAAAGCCTCTGGACCAAAACCCAACCAGAGCCAAAACACAAGTAAAGACAGACAAGAACCAATGCCTCCTCCACGCAAACCACGTGCAGCTTCGAAAGCTTCGACTGAATCGAAATCGGCAGAATCCGAGGCCTCAACCCGGCGTTTCAAGACAATGGCCCCAATCTCGGCTACCTTGCCGCGCCTCACCCGCAAACTGATTGGCAAACGCGGTTTTGCCGAGGGTGGTTTGCTGGAAGACTGGGCGAACATCGTCGGACAGGAACTCTCTACCCAGTGCATCCCGGTTAAACTGAGCTATCCTCCCCAGGGTATACGCAACGATGGCACCCTGTTACTCAAGGCCGATCCCGCTTTCGCCCTGACCATCCAGCAGCAGGCTCCGCAAATTATCGAACGGATTAACAGCCATTTCGGTTATCGGGCTGTTGCCCGCCTCTCGTTACAGCAGGCGCCCCTGCCCCAGAAAAAGGCTTCACAAAAGCCGCAGCTCCCCAAGCTCACTCCCGGTGAACGCCAGTCCATTGCCCAGGAATTCTCAAATATTCAGAACGACTCCCTGCGCTCTGCTCTGGAAGAGCTTGCAACAACCCTCAAAGCCAAGCAAAAAACACCTAAATGATCTATGTGGCTATCCGCCCTATTGCCGCCACAGTTCCCCCTAGACTAGGTTAGGAACAGTTTGAATCAGCTTTTGTACGCACACCTGGGATTATAATGACAATGAACAGACGGCTTTTCATCCGCAACGCAGCAACTCTTGCTGCAGGTTTGCCACTGGCTGCAACCCTTGCTCCCTTTTCTCCAGCCTATGCTCTGGGAGAAGTAACGGAACAGGATCACATTCTTGGTGACAAGAACGCACCGGTAACTTTGATTGAGTACGCCTCCCTGACTTGTCCGCACTGTGCCAATTTCCACAAGGATGTCTTGCCACAGATCAAGACCAACTGGATTGAAACCGGCCGTGCGAGACTTGTCTTTCGTCACATGCCTCTGGATGGTGTGGCCTTTATCGGTGCCCTCGCAACAGAGTGCTTTGAAGGCGATCGCTATTTCACCTTCCTCGATTTTCTGTTCAAGCAGCAGCAAACATGGGCTTTTGGCGGTGACCCCAAAGGAGAACTGGCCAAAATCGCTTCACTGGCTGGTGTCAGCAAAGAACAGCTTGAAAAATGCCTTGCGGATGAAGAGCTCCAGAAACGGGTCGTTACCCAGGCTCAGGAAGGGAAACGACTTGGGGTTCAGTCAACCCCAAGCTTTATTCTGAACGAGAAACTCTATCCCGGTGGCCGGGACTATGACGCCATGAATGAATTACTGGAAGATGCCAGCTGATTGCCGCTAACTCCTCTGCCCCGAAAAGGCCCCTGACAATCAGAGGCCTTTTCTTTTGTCTGCTCCCCCATCTGGCGGGTGAGAACGCACGTTGCAGATTCCCGGTGAGCAAGCTACTCTTTTCAGGTGATTACACTGGCCATCTTCCCGCTCTATCGAGGGAACCTCATCGATAGCGCCTACATCCACAGACCGGAGCCCAGCCACTTTGGTTCAGTTTAACAAACTACGCCTTAGCGGGTTCAAATCCTTTGTTGATCAGACAGAATTGCTGATCGAATCCGGTATGACCGGCATTGTCGGCCCAAATGGTTGTGGCAAATCCAATCTGGTTGAGGCCCTGCGCTGGGTAATGGGAGAGACCTCCGCCAAGCGCATGCGGGGAAGCGAGATGGACGATGTTATCTTTGCAGGCTCGTCAAACCGTCCCCCGCGTAATCTTGCCGAAGTCTGCCTTGTTCTTAACAATGAAGACCGGACAGCTCCTGCAGCTTTCAACGAGTATCAGGAAATTGAGGTCGTACGACGAATCGCCCGGGGCAGCGGGTCAAATTACAAGGTAAACGGCAAGGATGTCAGAGCACGAGATGTCCAGCTGCTCTTCGCGGATGCGGCCAGTGGCTCACAATCGACCGCATTGGTCAGCCAGGGGCGCATTGGCGAGATCATCAATGCTCGTCCTGCCAACCGCCGCCTTCTTCTTGAAGAAGCTGCAGGGATCACAGGCCTGCATTCACGGCGACACGAAGCAGAGTTGCGCCTCAAGGCTGCTGAAAGCAACCTCGAACGACTTGAAGACGTTGTCACCACGCTAGAAGCCCAGCTTCAGGGACTGAAAAAACAGGCCCGTCAAGCCAGCCGATACCGCAATCTTGCCGAACTGATCCGCCAACATGAAGCCATCCTGCTGCACTACGAATCAGTGGATGCACAGGCTCTCCTGAATACAGCAGCAGCGAATCTCACCGGAAACCAGAAAACCGTTTCTGAAAAAACTGCAATTGTTGCCCAAAAATCGACAGCACAGCTGGAAATAACGGCAAAACTGCCTAACCTGCGCGAAGCTGAAACAACCCTGTCAGCTAGGCTGCAGCGCTTGTTATTGGACCGGGAAAACCTCCAACGCGAAGAACAGCAAGCAGCTTCAGCCCTCACACAGGCAACCGAACTTCTGCAGCAACTGACAAAAGACCGTGAACGGGCTGCGGGTATCCACAAGGATGCCAAGGAAGCAGAACAGCGCCTGAACAAGGAAAAGGCGGATATCAACCAGCTCGAACTGACCGCACATGACAGGCGACAACAGCTCGAACAACTCTGCTCCGACGGCGCAAAAAAAGTAACCGAAACGGATCGCTCCCTGAGCGAGATCAGCAACAGGATCGCAGCAAACGAGGCCCGCACAACGGTCATGACACGGCGTCTTTCTGAATTGAAAATTCAGATTGATCGACACTCAACCCTGATAGATCAGCAACTCAGCCTTCAGAAGCAGCTGAAAGAACAGAGAATCAACGACGCAGCATTGAAAGAAGCTGCAACAAAAGTACAAACAGCCGAAATCTCCCTTCAAGAAGCCACAACGGCATCAGAAGAGCTGGAAAAACAGCTTCTAAAGGCACGACAGCAGGAAGAACTTCTTCTCGAACAAATGCAGACCGCCCGGAATAATCACCAACAGGTCACGGCAGAGGTCAATGCCCTGAAAGAAATGCTTCAGGATGAAACCGGCGCCATAACTCACCCTATTATGGAAGAGCTTTCCGTAACCCCCGGATACGAAAAAGCCCTGGGCGCTGCATTGGGAGAAGATCTAAATGCCGGATCAGAAGAAAGTGCTGTAGCCCATTGGCACAATATTCCCCGCCGCGAAAATCTCCCCCAACTGCCAGAAGGGGTCACCTCGCTTATAGAGTATGTGGATAGCCCTGAACGCATGCATAGCCGTCTCTCGCAAATTGGTGTAATTGAATCCAGAGCCGTGACAGATGCCCTCTATGCCCAGCTTGCTCCAGGGCAAAGACTGGTCTCCCGCGAAGGTACTTTGTGGCGCTGGGATGGACTGACCGTAAGGGAAGACGCCCCCTCTCCCACAGCAGTACGTCTTGCACAGAAGAATCGTCTGCGTGCCCTCGAAAAACAGCAGAGGATTACGGAAGAAATCAGCGGAACAGCCAGAGCTGCCTACCTTTCTGAAAAAGAATTACGCGAGACACTTTCCCAGAAAGAAAAGGAAGCCCGGAGCCGGGTAAACAGCGCCTTCGCAACCCTGACAAATGAACGGAACAAACAGGTCGAGCTGACACAAAAAGATTCCCGCCTGTTGTCGCAGCTGGAAGTCGTTGAAGAAAATCTGCTGCGCCTACAGCAGGAAAAAAAGGATGCAAGTTCAGGTTACGACGCTCAAAACCGCGAACTTCAACAACTCCCTGATCTCGATAGCGAAAAAGAAAAAGTTTCCGAATTGCGAAGCGAGCTATCAAACAGTCGCCAGATTCTCTCAGCCGATCGGGCTAAGCTCGAACAACACAAAAGAGATGCCGACGGGCGCAAGCAACGACTGGGCGCCATTGCGGCCGAGCTGGATTCCTGGCTAAGACGCACCCGGGAATCAGACCAGTACCTTGGGGAAATCAGCACGCGAATAAAACGCACAGAAGCTGAAATTTCTGTCTGGCAGGAAAAACCTCTTCTTTTGCAAAAACAGCATGTTGCAATAGAAAAGCTGATTGCCGCCGTAGACACAGACAGAAAAAGTGCCGCGGACAACCTTCGAGCAGCGGAACTTCAGCAGGCAGAGGCAGATCGGCAATTACGTGAATCCGAACAGGATCTCTCCCAGGCCAGGGAAAACATGATCCGGGCTGAATCTGAAGTCGCCCAGGCCAAACAGGCTATGGCAATTCTGATTGACCGGGTTCGCGAGCGGCTTGGTTACTCACTGGAAAAAGCGCTTTCCATAGCGGATATCAAGTTGGGTGATGACCTTCCTCTTCGGGAAGAAGTGATGAGGAAACATAACCGCCTGACTGCCGAGCGCGACAACATGGGTCCGGTAAACCTGCGCGCAGAAAAAGAGGCAGAAGAGCTTGAAGCCCAGATCAAGGCCATGCTTGGGGACAAGGAAGACCTGTTACAGGCAATCAGTAAATTGCGCCAGGGCATCTCAAATCTGAACCGGGAAGGGCGAGACCGCCTTCTCAAAGCCTTTGCCCGGGTAAATGCGCATTTCTCTGATCTTTTTGTTCGGCTTTTTGGTGGCGGGCAGGCACATCTCAGCCTTGTTGATGCCGAAGACCCTCTTCAGGCAGGATTGGAAATCATGGCCAGTCCCCCTGGGAAACGGCTTCAGGTAATGTCTTTGCTTTCCGGTGGAGAGCAGGCGCTGACTGCCCTTGCCCTGCTTTTTGCCGTTTTCCTGACCAATCCTGCCCCGATCTGTGTTCTGGACGAGGTTGATGCCCCCCTCGACGATGCCAATGTCGATCGTTTCTGCAAACTGGTTGAAGAGCTTGTCCACAGCACTTCAACCAGGTTTCTGATTATTTCCCATCACCGCATGACCATGGCCCGGGTCCATCGTTTGTACGGCGTAACCATGAGCGAACGCGGCGTCAGTCAACTTGTCTCCGTTAATCTTGAAGCTGCTGACGCTTTAATAGATGAATAGACTCACGGCAAAATCAAGGATTCCCCTGTTCTTCTGAAAGTCTATTTTTTAGTATTTTTATTACATTTCATATTGTTACCCCCCTTAATATCCCAATACCGACACCCTCTGTAGCAGCTCCCCCAAAAAACTGTTGCCTTGCATCCACGAAATAGGGCGGAAACATGACTGATTCGTTCTTGACACAACAACCGGGCAACACGTATGTTGCGCCCGCGTTTAATAGCTGCTGCCTCAGCCATTTTGGTAGCCATCAGGGGGGGTAAAAATATGCCGGAACCTGAAGATAATTCGTCGTTGACGGATCTGGATACAAGACTGCGCGCGGCTCGCGAGCGTCAGGAAAAGGTTAACAAACCTGCATCCAGAAACCAGGCTGAGATGGCAAGCGGGATGGCGGTCGGATTTCGTATCGCTGTCGAAATAGTTGCAGCTCTGATCATGGGCTTCGGGATTGGATACTATCTCGATCTGTGGTTGGGGACTAAACCTTGGTTGATGATCATTTTCTTCTTCCTGGGTATCGGGGCGGCCTTTATCAATGTGATCAGGGTTGCTAAACAGTTAGAGAACAAGAAGCGTTTTCGCGACACCCGCGAAGATGACGCAGAGTGAAATAGAATAGAGGGGAAGTCTCGTGGCATCAGGTGGTTCACACAGCCCAATGCAGCAGTTCGAGGTAAATCCGATCGTTGCTTTGAAGTTGGGTAGTTACGATATCTCCTTTACCAATTCAGCCCTGTTCATGGTGTTGTCAGCTGCTTTGATAACCGTATTCCTGGTATATTCCACCCGTGGACGGGCGTTGGTACCAGGCCGGTGGCAGAGCATGGCAGAGATGAGCTATGAAATGGTAGCCAATCTACTACGTGACAATGTGGGTTCAGCGGGTCGTCAGTACTTCCCGTTTGTCTTTACACTTTTCATGTTTATCCTTTTTGGAAACATTATCGGTCTCGTTCCAGGAACCTTTACCTTCACCAGCCACATTGCTGTGACCTTTGCCATGGCAATTATCATCTTTCTGGCAGTTACGGTTATTGGTTTCGTTCGGCATGGTGCCGGCTTTCTGCGCCTGTTTTTCCCGCATGGAGCCCCGCTCTGGACAGCTGTGATCCTGATTCCGATTGAACTGGTTTCCTATCTTTCAAGACCGATCAGCCTGTCTGTTCGTCTCTTTGCCAATATGGTCGTCGGCCACGTACTGTTAAAAGTTCTTGGCGGCTTTGTGGTCATGCTTGGTCTGTTTGGTGTTTTTGTTCTGCCTGTTCTGGTCAGCATTCAAGCTCTGGAACTCTTGGTCGGAGCACTACAAGCATATGTTTTCACCATCCTGACTTGTATCTATCTGCACGATGCAATCCATCTGCACTAGAACTTATCAGGTACTCGTAACTTACTTATCTATCTAACGTTATATATCTAACGTTCAGCGTTAAAGGAGCTGGAAATATGGAAGCTGAAGCCGCAAAACTGATTGGTGCCGGTCTGGCTACTCTCGGAATGATTGGTGCAGGTGTTGGTGTTGGTAATGTCTGGTCAAGTTATTTCCAGGCAATCGCTCGCAACCCAGCGTCTAAAGACGAAATCGGCGCGAACATCTGGATTGGCTTTGCTGTTACCGAAGCTATCGCACTGTTCTCCCTGCTGGTTGCTCTGATCCTTCTGTTCGTAGCCTAATCGGAACAGTTCTCTAGGCCGATATCGCCAGAACCCCTAACCGGGATATCTGAGTGTGTCGGCCTATCAGACTTTTATCTGGACCGACTTTGTTAACTGAACAGGGCGCGTAGCACGATGCCACAATTTGATCCTTCCACGTGGGTAAGCCAGATTTTCTGGCTGATTATTACCTTCGGCGTGCTTTACTTTCTGTTGTCCAAGCTCGCATTGCCGAGACTGGCCTCCATTCTGGAAGAGCGTGAAAACAGAGTTTCCGGTGATCTGGAAAAAGCAGAACGCCTGAAGCAAGAAGCTGAAGAAGTCCTAGCCGACTATCAGAAAGCTATTGCTGATGCACGGACCTCTGCCCTTGCTGCTCTTAAGGAATCTGCGGATAAGATCGCAGCCACCGGTGCCAAGCGCCAGGCTGAGTTTGATGCCCAGCTTAAAGAGAAGGTTCAGATTGCCGAGGACAAAATCTCTGTCGCTCGCACTGAAGCCCTGAGCCATATCAAAGATGTGGCCACAGAAGTTGCCAGTGCCGCAGCCGGGAAACTCCTGGGTGCCGATGTAACCGAGGCCAAAGTCAGCAAAGCTGTTGACGAAGTTCTGGGAGGCAGAGGCTAATCATGGAATTCTTACATAGTCCTTCTTTCTGGGTTGGCGTTTCTTTCTTCATCTTTGTGTTTCTCGTCATTGCCAAAGGCGGCAAGGGCATACTCGCAAGTCTTGATGCCCGTGGCGAAGCCATTCGCAAGACTCTTGAAGAAGCCCAGAACCTCCGGGAAGAAGCCCAGAAAACACTGGCAGAATACAAACGCAAGCAGCGGGATGCTTTGAAAGAAGCAGAGGAAATTGTTGAACACGCGAAGGCTGAAGCCATCCGTGTCGGCGAAGAATCTGCCAAAGAACTCGAAGTGTCACTAAAACGCCGTGAACAGCAGGCAATGGATAAAATCAATCAGGCAGAAGCTGCTGCCTTGAACGAGGTCCGGAACCAGGCTGTTGATGTTGCGATTTCTGCAACAAAAGCTATTCTGAGCAGCAGTATCACGAAACCCAAAGCCAAGGCGCTCCTTGATGATTCCATCAGCGCACTGGACGGCAAGTTTCACTGACCAGTTAGCCAGAGCAAAAACAAAAAAACCGGCTTCTTGTGAGCCGGTTTTTTTGTTTGTATCGCCACCAAAGAAACAACGGAACTTTCTCCGGTCAAAACAATTCTATCTCCAGGACTCTCTTTCAGGAGAATTGCCCCCTCACTGGATCGAAACAATATCCAGCACTTCAGAACCTTCTGATATCAGTACATGAGATTCCGGCACCTTGTTCCAGCCTGTTCGGTCAACGCTCAATGGCTCGGAAACCACCACCAGACGCCCTTCCTGCTTTTGCCAGTACAGAGACGGCGCATAGCTGTCGCTCGCATGCCTGAGGCTAAAAAGCCTCTTGCCGTCGGTAATAGCCATAGTACAGCGGAAGGGAGCGGTGATCTCTTTTTCTTTCTGAAGTGTTTCAACGGTCGAAACCATTCGGCAGATTGCCTTAACCGGATTTTCCTCTAGGCCGAGGCAAAAGAGCATATAGAAAAGCGCCTCACTGTCTGTTGTTCCCATTCTGTTGAGATAATGACAATCAGAAATATGGGCTTCCAGAGGGCGGCGCAGCTGTTCATAGCCCCCAACCTGACCATTATGCATCCCCATCCAGTTTTCATAGGCAAAGGGGTGGCAGTTTGCACGCGACGTCGCCGTTCCCGTCGAAGCCCGGACATGTGCAAAAAAATGTGACGATTTGATCTGTCTTGCCAGATGTCTCAGATTGCAATCGTTCCAGGCTGGCATGATTTCCCGATAGAGCCCGGGCTCTTCCTGTTGGCCATACCAGCCAACCCCGAACCCGTCACCATTGGTGGCCACCTTTGCTTCTGTTGCATGTTGCGATTGCTCGACAAGAGAGTGTTCGGGTTTGAACAGAAGATCTTCCAGAAAAATCTCATCTCCAGAATAGGCAAGCCAACGGCACATAGATCACTCCAACACGCTACAGGATGAAAACCCGATTTACCCCGGAATTTAAACAAGGCCAGTTTATCATCATCTGGTTAACACTTTACGGCACACCCAGGGAAGTTTGCGACATCCTACTCCTGTGCCATAGATCAGCAATAGACTTCTTGATGCCAATAAAATAAAAAAAGGAGTCCGCGCTTGTAACGCGGACTCCAGTCCCAGCAATGGGCGGGAACAGGGTGCGGCCCCGTTCCAAGTGTGTCGAACCGTCCCTTGCCCGACATACACACCCTATGAGGACGGAGGGATCAGATATGTGGAACTCCCAGCTTTTGGTCCCATCTGCTCTCTCCGTTTCAGCGACCTATTCGGCCGCATCCCGATAGCTCTCGATCGAAGGACAAGAGCAAACAAGATTCCGGTCACCATAGACGTTATCTACCCGCCCAACTGGTGCCCAATATTTTCCATCCCGCAGATTTTCTACCGGATAGGCCGCTTCATCACGGCTATAGGGGTGTTTCCATTCTTCTGCCAGAAGTGAAGCTGCAGTATGAGGTGCATTGCACAGCATATTGTCATCACCTGGCAGTTCGCCACGCTCGACACGGGCGATTTCCTTACGGATGGAAATCAGAGCATCCGCCAGACGATCCACCTCGTATTTGGACTCTGATTCCGTCGGCTCGATCATCAGGGTTCCGGCAACCGGGAACGACATCGTTGGTGCATGGAAGCCATAGTCAATCAGACGTTTGGCAATATCATCTACCGTGATCCCGGCAGTCTCTTTCAGCGGGCGGACATCAACAATACATTCATGCGCCACCATCCCGTTACGCGAGGCGTAGAGGATCGGATAGTGATCAGACAACCGCTTCGCCAGATAGTTGGCGTTGAGGATTGCGGCCTGTGTTGCCTTGCGCAAGCCTTCAGCCCCCATCAGCTTCAGATAGACCCAGGTAATCGGAAGAATACTGGCAGAACCCCAGGGAGCCGAAGTAATCGCCCCCTGCCCCGTTACTGGGCCAGCCTCGGCAACCACCGAATGATTTGGCAGGAAAGGCGCGAGGTGTTTACCAACACCGATTGGTCCAACACCCGGGCCGCCGCCGCCGTGCGGAATGCAGAAGGTCTTGTGCAGGTTGAGGTGTGAAACATCGCCACCAAACTTGCCTGGCTTTGCCAGACCGACCATGGCGTTCATGTTTGCGCCGTCAATATAGACCTGACCACCAAAATCATGAACAATTTTGCAGGTTGTACGAACTTCTTCTTCGAACACACCGTGGGTCGAAGGATAGGTAATCATCACCGCGGCAAGATTGTCTTTATGCTTTTCGGCTTTCAGGCGCAGATCTTCGTTATCGACATAGCCTTCTTCGTCACAGTTAACCACGACAACCTTCATACCAGCCAAGGCAGCAGAGGCCGGGTTGGTGCCATGAGCTGAAGCAGGGATCAGACAGATATCCCGCTCCATATCCCCCCGGCTTTCATGATATTTACGGATGGCAAGAAGGCCGGCATATTCCCCTTGGGAGCCCGAATTAGGCTGCAGGGAAATGGCATCATAACCTGTGATCTCAACCAGCATGGCCTCGAGATCTTTGATCAACTCGATATAACCTTCGGCCTGATCCAGTGGAACAAAGGGATGAATATTTGAAAACTCAGGCCAGGTTACCGGGATCATCTCGGTGGCTGCGTTGAGCTTCATCGTACAGGATCCCAAAGGAATCATCGCACGATCCAGACCAATATCCTTGTCAGAAAGCTTGCGCAGATAACGCATCATCTCTGTTTCGGAATGATAGCTGTTGAACACCGGATGGGTCAGGAAACTGGTTTGGCGCGCAAGACCTTCTGGCAGGTTGCTGTCCACAGACTGGTCCAGTTTATCGACAGACTGCCCAGAAACACCAAAAACAGCCCAGAGCGTTGCGATATCTTCGCGCAAGGTTGTTTCATCCAGAGAAATCCCCAGCGTATCACCATCCACCAGACGCAGGTTCATTTCTTCTTTGCGTGCTTTGGCGGCGATATCCTTGGCCTTACCCGGTACCTTGATCGTCAGCGTGTCAAAGAAAGCGCTGTGGACGACATCAACACCACCGGCTTTCAGGCCCGCAGCAAGAATAGACGTCAGCCGGGCCACACGGCGCGCAATCAGCTTCAGTCCCTTTGGTCCATGATAGGTGGCATAGAACCCGGCCATATTCGCCAGAAGCGCTTGCGCGGTGCAGATGTTACTGTTGGCTTTCTCGCGTCGGATGTGCTGTTCCCGTGTCTGTAGAGCCATGCGCAAGGCAGGGGCTCCGTGTGCATCCACAGACATCCCGACCAGACGGGCCGGGATAGAACGTTTGTAGGCATCCTTTGTCGCGAAGTAACCAGCGTGTGGTCCGCCAAATCCCATGGGAACACCAAAACGCTGGGCGGACCCCAGAGCAAAGTCAGCCCCAAGCTCACCAGGGCTTTTCAACAGTGTCAGGGCCAGAATATCAGCGGCAAGACCAGCGAGACCTTTATGCTCCTGAACCGCGGCAATCAGGTCACTGTAGTCATCAATACGACCAGAAGTGCCCGGATACTGGAACAGCGCCCCATAAACCTTTGATGGATCAAGATCCTTGCGAGGGTCACCAATCTGGATTTCATAGTCCAGTGCCTCTGCCCGGGTTTTGATCACATCAATGCTTTGTGGCAGGAGATCCTGATCAACAAAGAAGACTTCAGCCTTGCTCTTGGCGACCCGGCGACAGAATGTCATCGCCTCGGCTGCGGCGGTTCCTTCGTCGAGCATAGAAGAGTTCGCCATCTCCATGCCGGTCAGATCGGAAATCATCGTCTGGTAATTGAGGATCGCCTCCAGGCGACCCTGTGAAATCTCAGCCTGATAAGGTGTATAGGCCGTGTACCAGCCTGGATTTTCAAGAACGTTCCGCAGGATCACACTTGGCACTTTCGTGCCGTAATAACCCATGCCGATGTAGGATTTGAAAACCTTGTTCTTTTTTGCGACAGAGCGCGCATAAGCCAGAACATCGCTCTCGGTCCGGCTTTCGGCCAGAGCAAGCGGATCTGTCTCGCGGATGGATTTAGGAACTGTTTTTTCAGACAGATCATCCAGGGATTCAAGACCGAGCAGTGACAGCATCTCTGTCATTTCAGCTTCTCGCGGGCCGATATGGCGGCGAATGAAGTCTGTTTTTTGCTCAAGGTCCTGTAGAGACAATTTTGTATCAGACATGGAGTTTCCTCATCAGATGATGACCGTTCCAGCCCGGTTTAAAGGGCTGGAACATTTAACGCTAAAGCAAGGCTGAATCGCTTAGAGACCTTCGACAAAGGCCTTGTATGCAGCTGCATCCATCAGATCATCCAGCTGGGACGGATCAGAGATCTTGGCTTTGTAGAACCAGCCCTTGCCCATCGGATCAGAGTTCACAAGGCTTGGCTCATCGGCCAACGCCTCGTTTCCTTCAACCACTTCACCATCACAGATGGCATAGACTTCACTGGCAGCCTTAACGGATTCAACAACAGCTGCTTCGCCACCTTTTTCCAGTTCCTTACCTTCTTCGGGAACTTCCACGAACACCACATCACCCAGCTGCTCCTGTGCGAATTCGGTAATCCCAACGGTTCCGATATCACCTTCGACAAGAATCCACTCGTGCTCTTCGCTGAATTTCAGTTCGCTCATAATCCTGATCCTTTAATCACGTTCTTTTTCTAGGGTTCATTATTGGGACGTTGCCCTGTATTGCGGAGATTATCCCCGGTAGTAACTTTTTTGTTCGAATGGCATTTTAACGACTTTGCAGGGCAGCTCCTTGCCACGAACCAGGGCGTTCAAGATTGTCCCCGGCTCTTTGTTTTCTGCAGCCACATAGGCAATCGCAATGGGGCCACCCACACTTGGTCCAAAACCACCACTGGTCACAGTGCCGACAACTTCTCCCTTGTCATTGGCGATCTCGACACCAGGACGCAACGGCGCGCGGCCTTCAGGCAAGATTCCAACCAGACGACGAGGGGCACCATCCGCAATCTGCTTAAGGATAACATCAGCGCCGGGGAAGCCGCCTTCATTCCGACGGCGTTTCTGGATCGCCCAGAGCAGTCCGGCTTCAATCGGGGTGGTCGTGCTGTCAATATCATTGCCATAGAGACAAAGCCCTGCTTCCATACGCAAGGAATCACGTGCGCCCAATCCAGAAACTTCCACTTCGGCCTCTTCCAGCAGGCGACGGACCAACTGTTCAGCCTTGGCGGCAGGAATGGCAATTTCATAGCCATCTTCCCCGGTATAACCGGAACGGCTGACCTGACAGCTCACACCATCAATTTCAAGCTGCTGAAAGGTTATAAATTTCATGTCGAGACAAGCTGGGGCGAACCGGGCAAGAACTTCGGCTGCCTTTGGCCCCTGCAGGGCGATAAGCGCGTTGTCATACTCGACCTCAACCTCAACCTGGTCACCGATCTTGGCTTTAATATGCGCCACATCAGCGTCTTTACAGGCAGCATTGATCACAAGACTAAGACCGCCAGGAATTTTGGTGATCATCAGATCATCCAGAATCCCACCTGTTTCATTGGTGAAAAAGCTGTAACGAATGGAATTGTCTGCGAGATTCTCAAGATCTGCCGGCAAAAGACTTTCCAGCGCCGGGATCGCCTTTTCGCCCATCAGGCGAACGATGCCCATATGTGAAACATCAAAAATTGCCGCTGCAGCACGCGTGTGCTTGTGTTCGGCCATAATGCCCGCAGGGTACTGCACAGGCATGGAATAACCTGCGAAAGGAACCATCTTGGCGCCCAGTTCTACGTGCAAATCATAGAGAGGTGTTTTCTTCAGGGCTTCCGACATTCACTGGCTCCAAAACAAAAGGTATAGAACACAACAGCTCACTGGCTCTTGCGTCCCCCTCTGTCTGCGGACCTGAGAGATTCACAGAAAACCGGGAATACCCGAATTCCTGCTTACTCCGTCGGTGCTTTGTGATTTATTTCAAAGCTTTCCAGAGTTGCCTACCCCATGCGGTCCTTTTGCCTGAGAGTTTCCGGGGCGGTTGCTCCTTCGGCGCCATCTACTATGTTTCCCTTAAGAAACCCAGCGACAGTCTCTCCCGCGAGAGATCATACGGCAGCGTTGCATATTGTATCGCTACAACAGCTTGTATAGAGGTTTACCCTCTTCCCGGCAAAAGTCAACCACATACGACAAGAAACAGGATGATCGCGACAAGCCTGCTGCAAAGACAGAGACTTAGCCCTGCCACAGCGGGCAAAAGTTTACGATAGGAAACTCATCGATTCCATCAAAGACACGGCTCAAGATGCGAATAGGAAGACCGACCCGCCCAGACTATCGGAGGTGAAGTCAGAGCTTGGTTCGATTGTAATAGAGTTCACTGCGGGACAGCTCAAAGCCGACAAAGATGATATAATCTTCTCCCGTTTTGCCATCACGCAACGGGATGGTTGGGAAAATATTATCTACAACAGCAATCGACGTCTGGTTTCCTTCGAAAGGTGTCGTCAAGCCAAAGGATTCGCGGGTCAGAATTTTTCTGTCCAGGGTCGCGACAGCAACAAAATAGCGGAATTCGGCAACGCCTTTGCTCGCAGGCCCCTGGGTCAGTTCGAATCTGACGACAACCTGGTTTTCCAGGTTATTTGTTTCCTCATCCAGGATACAGCCCGAGACAAAATTGTTGATGTCAGCCTCGAAACTTACATCGGTAAGATCGCGACCGTTTCCTTCGAAACGGGTCATTTCCTTGGCTTCTTTGAGCACAATCAGTTCAGGACACTTCGGCGGTGCTTTTTCTGGCTCAATCAGCCCACAACCAGCGACCAGAACACCAGCCAGCACAAGCAGGATAGAAGAAACCTGGGACGGCAAAGAAAAACGACATACCGCTGACCAATTCAAAACGCGACCCATGAAACAACTTTTCCCATATCCAAACACCGGGCTGACACCCATAAAAGAAGATTATCCAGAACCATGTCACTGGCTCGCGGCAACTTTAGCGTCTAATCAAGTGGTTGCAAAGTCTCATCACAGTTCCAAGGTATCTATATGTGAATTTTGATATCCCTTTAGTGCTTTTCTCTGCCGGGCCACTGTATTAGGTTTGCCCCAGATTCCAGTTGGGCTATCCTCTGTAAAACAACGGACCAGACCTATGACCAAACCCGCCCTGACAATTTTACTTGCAAGCCCCAGAGGCTTCTGTGCCGGTGTGGATCGCGCGATCGAGATCGTCGAACGCGCGCTCGTCAAACATGGTGCTCCGGTCTACGTACGCCATGAAATTGTTCACAACCGTTTTGTGGTTGAGAGTCTGGAACAAAAAGGGGCCATTTTTGTACAGGAACTGGATGAAGTTCCTGAAGGCGTTCCTGTCATTTTCTCTGCCCATGGCGTCCCCAAATCCGTTCCGGAAGCAGCCAAGGCGAGAAACCTGCTTTACTTTGATGCGACCTGCCCCTTGGTCAGCAAGGTCCATCGCGAAGCAGAACGCCATGAAAAAGACGGGCGGCAGGTGATATTGATCGGTCACGCTGGTCACCCCGAAGTCATTGGAACCATGGGACAGCTCAGCGACAACTCTATTGTTCTGGTTGAAACCGAGCAGGATGCCGAAGAACTCGTTGTGCCGGATAGCGAGAATCTCGCCTATGTAACCCAGACCACTCTTTCGGTCGATGACACGGCGTCAATTATCAAAATTCTGCTCAGGCGTTTTCCAAACATGATGGGGCCAAAACAGGAAGACATCTGCTACGCCACGACCAACCGCCAGGAAGCCGTGAAAGCCATTTCTGCCAGATGCGATGCTCTATTGGTTATCGGTGCCCCCAACTCATCAAACTCCAAGCGCCTGGTAGAGGTCGCCTTCAAACAGGGCTGTGAAAAGGCAGCACTTGTCCAACGTGCGACGGATATCCAGTGGGATCGGCTTGCCGGGATCAAGACTCTTGGCATCACGGCTGGCGCTTCTGCGCCGGAGGTTCTTGTAGAAGAGGTTATCGATGCTTTTCGCGCACACTTTGATGTGCGCATCGAAGAAGTCAATATCAGGGATGAAGACGTTGTCTTCAAAGTCCCCAAGACCCTGTCAGACACGACAGCCAACAAAGAAATTCACTGAGATCCCATGGCCGTTTATACCGAAGTTCCCGACGATGAAGTCGAATCCTTTCTCACCGAGTACGATATTGGAGAAGTCCTTTCTCTCAAGGGAATCGCCGAGGGCGTAGAAAACTCCAACTATATCCTGCACACCACAGCCGGGAACTATATTCTCACCCTCTACGAGAAACGGGTCAAAAAAGAAGATCTGCCCTTTTTCCTCGGCTATATGCAACACCTTGCCGCCCAAGGCATCTCCTGTCCGGTGCCGATTGCAGGCAAGGACGGAGAGTTTCTGCGCACACTGTGTGGTCGACCAGCAGCCATCACGGCTTTTCTCGATGGCATGTGGCCCCGGCGGATACAGCCGTTCCATTGTCGTGCCCTTGGCAAGACCATGGCAGAGATGCATCTCGCGGGTGCCAACTTTCCCTTAGAGAGACCGAACTCGCTCTCCGTTTCAGGTTGGGAACAGCTTCTGGAAGCCTGCGAAGGTAAAGGTGACCAGGTGAAACCCGGCCTCACCAGAGAACTTGAACAAGAACTGACGTTTCTCTCAGCCAACTGGCCGGACAGTCTGCCCAAAGGGGTTATCCACGCGGACATGTTCCAGGATAATGTCTTTTTCATTCACGAGAATCTCTCAGGCGTCATTGATTTTTACTTCGCCTGTAATGACGTGCTCGCCTATGAAATAGCCATCTGCCTCAATGCCTGGTGTTTTGAACAGGACAACAGCTTTAACGTTACCAAGGCCCAACTAATGACCCGGGCCTATCAGGAGACCAAACCGCTAACCCGGGAAGAACTGGAAGCCCTACCTATACTGGCCCGGGGTGCTGCTTTCCGTTTTCTGCTGACCCGCCTCTACGACTGGATCAACCACCCCGCAGGCGCCTTTGTCAAACCCAAGGATCCGCTGGAATACCTTAACAAGCTGCGGTTCCATCAATCCGTCAAATCTGTCAGCGATTACGGCATCACCCTATGACCAAGAAAACACCTGTAGAGATCTTCACCGATGGTGCCTGCTCTGGAAACCCGGGCCCCGGTGGTTGGGGCGCCCTGTTGCGCTATAAAGAAACAGAGAAAGAGCTTTGTGGGGGCGAAGCGGAAACAACCAATAACCGCATGGAACTCCAGGGCGCCATCTTTGCATTGGAAGCCCTTAAAAAGCCGACGTATGTCATCCTGACCACAGACAGCGTCTATGTGAAAGACGGAATTACCAAGTGGATTCATAACTGGCGTAGGAACGGCTGGAAGACGGCCAATAAAAAACCCGTCAAAAATGCGGAACTCTGGCAACGTCTGGAAACAGCCCTAAAACCCCATGATGTTGAATGGCGATGGGTCAAGGGGCATGCCGGGCATCCTGAAAATGAACGTGCCGACGAACTCGCACGCCAAGGCATGGCTTCCTATAAATAAGAAGCCATGCCTTGGTATTCAAAACGCGAGATTATCTTTCCAGAAGCCTGAGCAGAGCTTGAGGATTATTATTCGCCTGTGCCCGGGCAGAGAGGCCGACCTCGTTCAGAACTTTCGATGTCACCAGGCTTGTCACCTGGGCAGCGATATCTGAATCAGCCAACGCTGAATTGGCCGCCTTGACGTTCTCTACCTGGCTGGCAATGTTTTCACCAGCCACTTCAAAGCGGGATACCGCAGCACCGATTCCTGCCCGATAGCCACTGACAACGTTAATCGCATTGTCGATACTGGCCAAAGCTGTTGTGGCATTTCCAACGGTATCAACGGTCAATCCCGAAATCCCGAGCGCGCCGCCCGTGGCATCAACATTATCCAGATTGATCGTATCGCCGACATCCGTGCCGATCAGAAAGCTCTGGCTACCGGTGTTATCCAGCAAGCCTTGCCCATTAAACGTGGTTTGTCCGGCAACACCTGAGATCTCATCTCTGATCTGAACAAACTCGGCATTAATCGCATTCAGGCTGCTCGGATCCTGGGAAGCCCCCAGAGCCTGCCCTGCCAGTTCCTTCAGACGAACAAGGCCTTCTGAAATCCGAGCCAGACCGCCGTCGGCAATCTGACCAATACTTGCCCCTTGTGCAGCCGTTGCCGCATTTTGGTTCAAAACAACGGTATCAGCCTGAAGCACGGCCGAAATCGCCAGAGAGGCAGCCGCATCAGATGCCTTTGGAAAGTTCGAGCCGCTTGCCAGCTTATTGACATTATTCTGTTGTATAAGTGAATTCTTAAGCGTAGTCGCGCTATACGACGAGCCATTAACGGTAGGCATTTGACCGTCTCCATACTTAGAGAGTGTTACACGCATACCTGCGCAATGCACCTGTACTCACCTTATATTCTGAGCCTGATTTCGAAAAAAATCAATGAGTTACGATTCCAAATAGCGGCTAATTTTAATAAAATTTTAGCTAAATTATGCCTAGCGATATTCCATCATTAAAAACAAGCTATTGGGCAAAACAACAAAGATATAAGGAGCCGTTATTATCGCATTCCTTATACCTCAGGCAAAATAAAAGACTCGGGAGATCCAAACTGGAATTTATATTTAATGGTAAAATCAGCTACAATCAGATGCCTGCCCTCCCCTTCTATAACCAGAAGGGGATCAATGGGAAAATTCAGGAGTCCTCTTGACGTTCAGACAGATGCCCTCTTGATGAAACCGGGATAATACTGGAGCACCTATGGTTCACTTCACGTCTTCTCTCCGCGGTGTTCGGCACTGTCTGCTTGTTATTTTCAGTTTTATGAACTTCCCGGCTCTTGCACAGACAAACCTCTCGCTTCCTCCACAGGTAGATCTCCAGCTCATCCTTGCCATTGACTGTTCCTATAGCGTCGATCAGTACGAGTATATTCAGCAAATGCAGGGGATAGCCTATGCCCTGAATTCCAAGGAAATCAGGGAAGCTGTTCAGCTGGGTCACCACCAGAAAATCGCCCTCACCCTCATTCAGTGGTCAAGCAGCAGCAATCAGGATGTGGTGCTGCCCTGGACGCTGATCGGACCTCCGGGAAGTTTTGAAGCCGTGGCCGCAGAGATAGCCCGTTTGCCACGCTCGGTGCCGATCGGTTCGACATCTCTCTCAGCAGTAATCGCACAATCGATCCATATCTTTAACCGCAGCCCTTTCCATTCTTCCAGGCGCACTCTTGATATTTCCGGAGATGGCAGGAACAATGATGGTATTCCGGTTCACTACTTGCGTGATGTTGCGGTCAAAAACAATATTACAATCAACGGACTAGCTATTGTGAACGACATCCCTACCCTCGACAGCTATTTTCGAAGCCAGGTCACAGGCGGCTTCAACAGCTTTGTTATCAAGGCAAATTCTTATGATGATTACAGGCAGGCAATCGTGCAGAAGCTTGTTCGAGAAATCGGCAATCTCCCCGTTGCTGGCGGACCGGCTCTTCCGGCCCGCCCCTGAGCCTACCCGTCGATCTTACAATAGAGATCTGGACAGAAAACTCTGGCAACGAAGCGAAACACCATTCTTTAGTTTTGTGCTCTACAATGCTTTTAACAGAGTATCCGCGTCAGAAACTTCATAACTTCCTGCGTCATCCACATTCAAGGCGGTTACAGTGCCATCCTTGATCAGCATGGAAAAACGAGCGGAACGTAACCCCAGTCCAAAACCCGTTCCGTCAAGCGTGAGGCCCAGGGCTTTTGCAAGATCACCATTTCCGTCAGCCAGCATCAGAATATCGCCTTCGGCATCCAGCTTCTGGCCCCAGGCACGCATGACAAAGGCATCATTCACAGAAAGGCAGGCGATAATATCAACCCCCTTGTCCTTGAAGGACTGGACATACTTTTTAAAGCTTGGAAAGTGGTTATCCTGGCACGTCGGCGTAAACGCTCCAGGGACCGCAAAAAGGGCAATGGTTTTACCAGAGCAAAACTCGGCAAAATCAATCTTGTTCATTCCTTCAGCATCTTTGTTCCAGATGGTAGCCGAAGGGACCTTCGCTCCAACAGTGATTGTCATATTCTTTTCCCCGTTTTGAGCCCTGCTTTGGGCAATGTTGTCATGTTACTCTTGATTATTCTTGTCGAGCGGATGCTTTTTTAAAAGCTTCAAGTGTCTCTTCCATCGTCAGCAGTTCAGATAGCACAATTCCATCAGGCGCGCCCGGACCATAAACGATATTAAACGGAATACCATATCGCCCATAACTTTTCAGGTAGGCTGTGATCTCCTGATTCGGCAAAGTCCAGTCAGCCAGCATTGGCACCACCTGATCTGTGGCCAGAAAACCCCGTATTTCTTCCCGATCCAGCACCAGTTTCTTGTTGACCTGACAGGTCAGACACCAATCCGCCGTCACATCGACAAAGACGATACGGCCATCCGCCACGATTTTCGGAATACTTTCAACATCAAAGTTGTTCCACAGATCATCTTTGATTTCAGCCTTGGGAACATCTGCAAAGACCGTTGGCACAACAAGAGCCAAAGCGGCCAGAATACTGACCACGCCCCCTCTGCGGAGCAGCCCCTGAGACTGGAATGCCATCACGACAAGCCCGGCCAGCAACAATCCGCCAATAAGAAACGTAGCGAGAGAACCGACCTGGACCTGTAATACCGAAAGCAACCAGCCCCCGGTTCCAAGAAGCAATAACCCCAGACAAACCTTTAAACGCACCATCCAGGCCCCGGGTTTCGGCAGCAAAGTCGCAAAGCCAGGTCTCAAGGCTACAAGAAGATAGGGGATCGCCATCCCCAGACCGAGAAACGTAAAGATCACCAGGATCTCAAAGCTGCCTCTTGCCAAAGCAAAGCCAACAGCTGTCCCAAGGAAAGGGGCGGAACAAGGCGTGGCCAGCAAGGTTGCGAACACACCGGTAAAAAAATCCCCCCGAAGGCTGGGAGAACTTGCGGCCGCCACGGCTCTGTCATTCAAGGAAGAAGGGGCCAGCACCTCGAACCAGCCAAACAGATTGGCTGCAAAAAGAGTAACAATAACCGCCATCACAATAAGGAAAAGCGGTTGCTGGAACTGTATCCCCCAACCGACAGATACACCGAGTGCTTTTACCCCGATCGCCAAACCAGCAAGCAGAAGAAAAGAGCTGACAATACCTGCACTGGTCATCAGGAAGCTGCGCCTCAAAGCTGATCCTTTACGCCCACCATGTTTTATGACTGAGAGCATCTTGAGCGACAAGACAGGAAGTACACAGGGCATCAGGTTCAGAATAAAGCCACCCAGCAATGCCACAGCCAGAATCACGGCAAACTCATCAAATGATGTCTCAGCCCCCACAGCTGCAGGATCAAACCGTGCAATCTTCTCGACCTCTAGCCCCCTGGCCCCATCCACCAGCAGTAACCGGAGCTGTTTTCCCTCCACCACTGTCCCACTTTGTGGGTCAACATCGACCGCAAGGGTTAAAACAGCTGTTGTCCCATCATCCCCAAGCACGACCTCCGGTTTGGAAAAAGAGAACTCTGGAGGGCCTTCAACAATAAGATCCGGCGCAACAAACCCTTCCTTGGTCGAAGAAACAAGGATCCGATATTCAAGAGAATCCTTTCGTCCCTGTAGAAAAGCCTGATCCACGGCCAGACCAGATTCCGCCCCTTTCCCCGGCACCAATCCAACCGCTGCATCAATCAAAGAGGTTTCAAGCGACGGGAAAGCGTCTCCAGCAGGAATTCTGATAGAGACATCAGCGTCAAAAGGAATGCAGATTTCCTTGCACAAGAGATAGCTTATCTGCCCCCTCAGCAGCAGATCCTGCCCCGGATCGGTGGCTTTGACCTCAAAAGGGAAGATAACAGCTTCGCTGTAGCCAAAAGTTTCCAGGCCAAAAAGAGTAAAGCGATGAGGTACAGGCCAGAAAAATTCTGATGTTGCCAGATTTTCACTTCCTTCAAGCTCAAGAGAAACCGGATAGCCCGCATCTCCGGGGGTGCGCCAGTAGGTCTTCCACCCTTCTTCCAGCTCAAACTCAAGCCCCATCATCAAGGAGCCCTGTTCCCCAAGTGTTTCCTGAGCAGAAATCAAGCGCACACGGGAATAATCTGTCTCGACCCAGGGCGTAGCTGCAGAAAAGGCTGCTGAAGCCCAAACAGCCTGAACCACAAAAACCAGGGCTAGTAATCCCGGAATTCTTGAGAAGAAAGCACCTGTTTTTTGAAACACTCTCACGCGACACCCGTCTTTCAGTCTTATCTCGCAGTACCAAACCATGTAAGGCCGAAGGGTACTGGGTAGTGATTTAATACCCACGCTGCAGCATGTTTTGTCTTATTAGGATCATGACCTATATAATAAATGTGGCGTGTTTAGGGAATGATCCGAGTCAAATTACTCTCCAGACGCTATACTGGCTGCTTCTATATCTGCTCAGGAGGTTTAAAATTACAATGACTGGCTTTCAGAGTAACGGTTATTTGACCGGAAAACTTCTGGTGTCCATGCCACAAATGAGTGATCCCCGTTTTGCCAAATCGGTCATCTATCTTTGCGCACACAACGAAGACGGAGCAATGGGGCTTGTCATCAATCAGCTTATTAAAAGCTTCTCCTTTGTTGATCTCCTCCAGCAACTGGAAATACCCGCGACAAAAACTGCCGGACAAATCCGGGTTCATTTTGGCGGCCCGGTAGAATGCGGCAGAGGTTTCGTTCTACACAGCAGTGAATATCAACAGGACGGCACCATGAACGTCGCCAATTCAGTGGCAATGACCGCTACGGTGGACATCCTTAGTGATATTGCCAACAACACAGGGCCACAAAGCAGCCTCCTGGCTCTCGGATATGCCGGCTGGGGCCCCGGACAGCTCGATGATGAACTCCAGAACAACGGCTGGCTTGTTGTTGATCCCGACGAAGATATTCTGTTCGGTGAAAACCTTATGGAAAAATGGGAAAAGGCAATGTCGAAGATCGGTGTTGATCCCGGGTTACTTTCAGGTGAGGCAGGACATGCTTAGATCTTTCCTTTTCCTGCTTTCGTATCAGTGCTTACCCTCGATCCAGCCTTTGGCAGAAAGACGGGCGTCATTGCGCAAGACCCCAAAGGTAATGTGATCCTGCCACAGGGAATTGATACGCAGATATCCCCGCGCCTTCCCTTCTTCGACAAAACCAACTTTACGCAAAACCGTCTTGCTGGCTTCATTGTGTTCAAGACAAGCCGCTTCAAGCCGGTGTAGCGCCAACTCCTCGAAAGCATAATCCAGGGCAGAGGACAGGATCTCTGTCATATACCCCTTGCCAGAATAGGGTTCCCCCATCCAGTAGCCGATCGTGCCCATATGGGCAGCTCCCCGGCGGACATTTCCAATCGTGATCCCGCCCAGCAACTCGTCCGTCTCGCGAGAAAAAGCATAGAAGGAATAGCTCATCCCCTGACGCCAATCGAGCCAATAAACTCTCAATTTGTCCCGGAATGAAGATTTATCCAGGCTGTCGCTCGACCAGGTTGGTTCCCAGGGAGTCAGAAAATCGCGGCTGATGTGTCTTAATTCAGCCCATTCTCTCCAGTCTCCCATCTGGGGCACCCGGAGATACACGCGCTTATTAACCAGCCGAAGCCGCCGCATCTCCCATTGTGTCAGTCCGCTGAACAGCATCAGGCAACAAACCTCTTTTCCAGAAGCTCCTGACTTTCCAGCTGCCCGATAGGTCCAAGTGCGGCCAGTGTAACGGGGCTGGACAACATTTTTGTGGCAAAATTCTGAACTGCAGCGACA
Organism: Kiloniella laminariae; assembly: GCF_027214005.1. Classification (GTDB taxonomy): domain Bacteria; phylum Pseudomonadota; class Alphaproteobacteria; order Kiloniellales; family Kiloniellaceae; genus Kiloniella; species Kiloniella laminariae_A. The sequence continues at coordinate 203,798 of NZ_JAPWGY010000004.1, read as the reverse complement.
TCAACGGCCTCAATCATCGCAACAGTTTCCTCAACAGGAATCGAGCGGTTAAAGATCAACAGCTGCTGGGCAAGCTGTTCACATCTGACCCCTGTGCTTTCAAGGCCCATCAGAATAGATGCCTTGAGCTGGCTTCTGGCCCGGACCAGTTCTTCTTCGCTTATCGTGCTGGTCAAATCACCAAACATATCCGCGACCACGGGAACCAGTTCACCTGCTTCCTTTTCACCCGTTCCGGCATAGACACCAAACAGGCCACTATCCATGAAACTGGATGCAAAGGCATAAACGGTATAGACCAGCCCACGTTTTTCACGGATTTCCTGAAACAGACGCGAAGACATCCCGCCCCCAAACAACGTGGCCAGAACATTTGCTGCATAATAATCAGGACTTAGATAATCAGCGCCCTCGAAACCAATCAGAAAATGGGCTTGTTCCAGGACGCGCTCTTCACGATAGTTTCCGCCAGAGTAAATTGACGGCGCCAGCTTCTGTTCAGCAACAGAGTCCAGCCCCCCGAATTGTTCTTCAGCCAGCTTTACAAACTCGGCGTGATCAACTTTTCCAGAAGCGCAAACAACCATGGAATTACTGCCATAGTTGCTTCCCATGTAATTTCTCAGGTCTTTTGTCGAAAGGCGGCTGATAATTTCGCTTTTCCCCAGAACCGGACGTCCCAGAGCCTGATTTTGGTAAGCTGTTTCCTGGAAGTGATCAAAAATAATGTCATCCGGGGTGTCATTGGCCTGACCGAGTTCCTGCAAAACGACCTGACGTTCGCGCTTCAGTTCTGAAGCATCAAACAGGGGGCGTTGCAAAATGTCAGCGACCGTATCAAGTGCAAGGGGGACATCATCCTTGAGAACCTTGGCATAAAAGGCCGTATTCTCACGGGATGTATAGGCGTTTAACTGGCCACCGACAGCTTCGATTTCTTCAGCGATGTCATAGGCCGTGCGCTTCTCCGTGCCTTTGAAAACCATATGTTCCAGCAAATGCGCAACACCGTTGACCTTTGCTTCTTCATTCCGTGTTCCCACGCCGATCCAGGCACCCAAGGAAACGGATTCAACACTATCGAGTCTGTCGGTCGCAACTCTGAGGCCGCTGGGCAGTGTAGAGATTTCAATGGTCATAAATTAACTATTTCTCCGCCGCGACAAAACCAGCTCTTTCAGCTTGCTCAAATCGTTTGCCATAACTGTACAGTGCTCTTCACGGTCAAACAGATCAGCCATGTGCTCGGGCAGTTCAGGCGTCACACCTGATGCTCTATGGACCGCATCCGGAAATTTCGCCGGATGAGCAGTCGCCATACAGACCATTGCCGGCACATCATCCCGAATCATGGCATCGGCCGCTGCCACAGCGATAACCGAATGTGGATCCAGCAACTCTCCGGTCAGCTGATGATATTTACGGATCTCCGCCAAGGTCTGGTCATCATCAAGCCGGAAGGCGTCGAACAGACGCAAGGCACGCTGGTGACGATCCGGAGAAAGTGCAAAGTTCCCTGTCTCCCGGAAACTGGTCAATGTTGCCTCCACAGCAGCACCGTCCCGGTCCAGCAGATCAAAAAGCAGCCGTTCAAAATTACTGGAGATCTGAATATCCATCGAGGGAGAAAGGCTGGGCTCAACCGGCAGCATGGTCATGGCTCCCGTCTCGAAGAAGCGAGTCAGAATATCATTCCGGTTCGAACCTATTACCAGTTGGGAAACCGGAAGGCCCATACGTCCGGCTGCATACCCGGCAAACACATTGCCAAAATTCCCGGTAGGGACGGAAAATCCGATTGGCCGGTCAGGCGCACCAAGCGCAACACCCGCAGCGAAATAATAGGCAATCTGCGACATGATGCGTGCCCAGTTGATCGAATTCACGGCCGAAAGCTTTACACTATCGCGGAAAGACTGGTCATTAAACATTGCCTTCACATGGTCCTGGCAATCGTCAAACGTACCTTCGAGGGCAACATTGACCACATTGGCAGATTTCACTGTGGTCATCTGCCGACGCTGAACCTCCGAAACCCTGCCATGGGGATGCAGGATAAAAATATCGATCTGGTCTCGATCACGGCACGCCTCGATGGCTGCAGAGCCCGTATCACCCGACGTCGCCCCGACAATCGTGATCCGTTCCCCCCGTTCCCGCAGGACGTAGTCAAACAAACGTCCCAGCATCTGCAAAGCAAAGTCTTTGAAAGCCAAAGTCGGGCCGTGGAACAGCTCCATCACCCAGAGCCGTTCATTCATCTGTTTGAGAGGGGCGACAGCCCGGTGACGGAAACTGGCATAACTCTCTTCAACGATGCTCTTGAGAGCAGCATCGGGAATAACACCCGCGACAAATGGCTTTACCACTCTGAAGACAACTTCGCTGTATGGCAGCCCTGCCATCTCGCGAATTTCTTTTGCCGAAAACTCAGGCCAGCTCTCAGGTAAATACAGGCCCCCATCTCGGGCCAATCCGGCCAGAAGTACGTCATCAAAGCCGAGGCTTTCTGCCCGACCGCGGGTGCTGATATATCTCATAATTTCCTAGACCGACACTCGTTTAACAAAATTGCCCGCAACCTTACTGCGCCCCACCCGAGGCAGCAAGCCAGTTACATGTTTTTGCACTGGGAAGTTTCATTAAGAATCCAGATAGCGCGCCTTCAGATGCTTCTTGAAAATCTGAGGGTCAAGCGGATGCCCTGTAACCCGGGTCAGCAGCTCGTCTGTACTCAGGAATGATCCCCAGTTATGAACGTTGACATTGAGCCAGGCCATAAGAGGAGAAAAGTCCCCTCTGGTCAGGGCTTCAGGGATTTCAGGGCTCGCTTTTTTTGCGGCTTCAAAGAGCTGCGCTGCGGCCATAGCTCCCAGCGTATAGGTCGGGAAATAACCCCAGGCACCGTCGTACCAGTGAATATCCTGCAGACAACCAAGTCGGTCATTGGGTGGACGGATACCAAGCAGGCTCTCCAGCCCATCTCCCCAGGCCTGGGGCAGGTCTTCCACCTGCATGTTGCCGCTGATCAGCTCTTTCTCCAGACGGTAACGGAGAATCACATGCGCAGGATAGGTAACCTCATCGGCATCCACACGGATAAAATCAGGCTGAACCTGGTTATAGATACCGCGCATATTTTCCACCGACCAGGCAGCGCCATCCGAACCGAAGGCCGCCTGGGCCTTTGAAGCCATGTAAGAGATAAATTCCGGGCTACGGCTGGCCTGCATCTCGATAATCAACGACTGGCTCTCGTGCATGGTCATGCCACGTGCCGCGCCAACGGGTTGCAAACGCCAATCCGGCGGAAGATTTCTTTCATACATTGCATGACCAGTTTCATGCAGAACCCCCATTAATGAAATCATGAAATCCGTTTCATCATAACGGGTGGTGATGCGAACATCATCAGGTACCCCGCCGCAAAAGGGGTGCAAACTGACATCCAGCCGGCCATGATTGAAGTCGAACCCGACAGCCTGAACCATTTCACGTCCCAGCTTTTCCTGAACTGCAACGGGAAAAGGACCATCGGGCATGACAGGCGTCGGCCTGGAGCGCTGCTTTTCCAACACTTCTTGTAAAAAATCAGGAAAGAAGCTGGAGAAGTCGTCAAAAATTGCATCAATCCGGGCGGACTTGCCACCAGGTTCATAGTGGTCCAACAAGGCATCATAGATATTACAATCAAATATCTCTGATTTTATTCGTGCTTCTTGCTGCGTCAGATTCAGCACTTCTTTCAGGGTTGGAAGAACTGCTGCAAAATTCCCTTCAGGCCTTGCTGAACGCCAGACCATTTCACACCGTTTACAGGCCTTGATCTTGGCTTCAACAAAATCACCTTCCAGGGCTGTTGCATGCCGCCAGATCCGCTGCATTTCTCTCAGATTTGCAAGCTGCCAGCCATTGAGCTCTCCCTTAGCCTCAAGCGCCTCATCAAACAGGTCACCAACATCCGGCCCTGTCAAAATTTCATGACATACGCCACTGAGAACAGCCAGTTGTTCCATCCTTGCTTCCGCCCCGCCCGACGGCATGACTGTCGACATGTCCCATCCCAGTACACCACTGGCTTCGGTGAGCGCGTTCATCCGACGAAACTTTTTTTCAAGTGTTGAATAGGCAGACATTTTATTCTCGTTCATTCGACATTACAGGAAACACAGGAGAGATTGGGTCAGGTCTCGTCTTCCAGCTTCTCCACAGGGCGATAATGAAAAACAAAATAGATTACCGCAAGGATCAGGGCCATGGCATACCACGTGATGACATACTCCAGATGATTGTTGACCAGTTCAATTCGTGTTTGTCCGCCCAGAGGGTAGCCACCGGGATTGGCCGCAGGTCCCGCATCAAGATAGATATCCTGTACAGGATTTGACAGGCCGGTATGTCGAGCCATTTCCGGTATATCGACATAAAACCAGAAATTCTTGATCGGGTCATTCGCCGGCTTCACCATTTCATAGCCTTTCCACCCCGGAACACGTAACAAACCTTCTATCCGGACAGTGCCTTTCACCTGCCCCTCAGGACGGGCAGCAGACTCTTTGAGTTCCGACGGTGCAAAGCCACGGTTGACCAGAATCTCTCTGCCATCCCGCAGGGCAAAAGGTGTCACGATCTGGACACCCAGGCGTCGATCCAGCGAGCGCGCTCCCAGAATAAGCTCCTCGTCATGAAGGAATTCGCCCTCAATCCAGACATGGCGGAATTCCTCTTCGGCCGGAACACCAGAATTCCCGGCATAGAGCTCATCAAAAGAAACCGCTTCGGCTCCAGAACGCTCCTGCCTTAGGGCAATCTGTTCTTTTTTCCACTCCATACGCTGAAGCTGCCAGGTGCCCAACCCCAGGGCCACCAGAAACACGGGAATGGAAAAAACGGTTGGCCAGAAAGTAGGTTGGAAGCGGCGTGTTGTGCCCTTAGTCATAGTCAACGGATCCTGAATAGCTTGCTTTGTAGTGATATTGCAGCGCCACCATAAGCCCTTTCATAAGCAGGAGCAAAGTGATTGATCCCCCGATAATAATGACAGGCCAGAGAAGAATATGCCCCAGAGCAGTGGTTCGAAAAAGACCTCGAACCATAAAACACTCGTGAAATGATCAAACAGCCTAAAATTGAAATGGCCAGGCCGTCTTCACTATCCGGGTTGGCGCAGGTAACGGGAAAACAGAACAACAATCTCGCACTGTCAACAATCACTTGAAAAGAGATCTTTGTATGCACCTGGAACACCGACAAAAAAGGCCGGGCTTGACGGATGAGATTTTTAAAATCACCTCCTCGTCAGGCACGGCCTTCTTCAATTTTTTATAGCGGTTCCACTAAGAACCGCGGGTCGAGGGCCTAGTTGCCCCCCCACCAGTAGACTGCAACAAACAGGAAGAGCCAGACCACATCCACAAAATGCCAGTACCAGGCAGCTGCTTCGAAGCCGACGTGGGCTTCAGGGGTGAAATGTCCCTTCTGGGTGCGGATCAGACAGACAAACAGGAAGATGGTACCGATGATCACATGGAAACCGTGGAAACCAGTCGCCATATAGAACGTCGAGGAATAGATCCCGTCTTTGAAGCCAAAAGCAGCATGGCTGTATTCATAAGCCTGAAGTGCTGTAAAGAGAACACCAAGGGCCACTGTAATGGTAAGCGCCTGTACAGCCTGTTTTTGCTCTTTCTTGAGAACAGCGTGATGCGCCCAGGTTACCGTACAGCCAGAAAGCAGAAGAATCAGTGTGTTCAGGAACGGCAGATCAAAGGCGTCAAAGGTCACCACATCAGCCGGGGGCCAGACACCACCGATCACTTCGCTTGGATAGAAAGCTGCAGAGAAGTAGGCCCAGAAGAAAGCCACAAAAAACATGACTTCCGACGCAATGAACAGAACCATGCCATAGCGCAAACCAATGCGTACAACCGGTGTATGCAGATGACGGACAACGGCTTCGTTGACCACATCACGCCACCACATGAATGCACATACCAACACCGAGGCAATCCCGGCATAAAGTACATAGTTGGTATAGTCATGCATCATCAAAACCAGGCCAGTCGCCAGAAGCCCTGCAGCAAAAGCTGTTAGCAGAGGCCATGCACTTGGATCTACCAAATGATACGGATGTTTTACTTCGTCGTGCCCTGCACTCATGATGTCCCTCTTAACCAGACGCTACGCGTATTGTTAATTGATCTCTATGGCCGGTTTTTGTCCGGCGTTGTTCCCCAAACCACTCACTTCCTGTGATACAGCTTCATCATCTCTGAAAAAGGTGTAGGAAAGAGTAATCGTTTTTACTTCACTGAGATTCGGATCATTCTCTATTTCCGGATCGACATAAAAAGTCACAGGCATATCGACTTCCTGTCCCGGCAAGAGAGTCTGTTCAGAAAAACAGAAACAGTCTATTTTAACAAAATACTGACCAGCCTTGAGCGGCGTCACATTAAAAGTTGCAACACCGCGCACGGCTTCGTCTGAAGTATTTTTTGCCTGATAAAAGGCGATCCCGGATTCTCCTGCCGTCAGGCTTACCGCCCGCTGCGCAGGTTTGAACGTCCAGGGCAGATCCCCGTTTACAGATGAATCAAAGCGGATTGTCATTTCCCGACTGCCAAGAACCAGATTGTTCTCGGCCCCCGCTTCAGCGACCTGAGTCGTTCCGCCAAAACCTGTGACCTGACAGAAAAGACGATAGAGTGGTACAGAAGCAAACGCGAGTGCGATCATACCACAGACGACACCGCCGAGGACCAAGGCAACTCGCGTATTTTTAGCCACTGTAGCTGTCATTTTCAGTTCAGCCCCATCTTGACGATTGTAATCACATAAAACAGGACAATAAAGGCGACAAGAACACCAAGGATCGCCCAGTTCCGGCGCTTCTGCAATCGGCGTGCTTCTTCGGTCATCGTAACGGTTGCCCCTTCATCATGGGAAACTTTTTGATTCATTTCATTTGTATCCATTAGGGTCATCCTCCAATCAGGTTCATAATGCCCGGTGCCCGATCAATAATCAGCATGGCAAAGAGCAAGAAGAGATAGAGGATTGAAAAGAAAAACATTTTCTTTGCAACTTTGTCTTCCTCGGAACGCAGGACACAAATGTTGAGGTAGAGGAAATACAGGCTGGCAGCCAAAGCCACACCACCATAAAGCATTCCCGCAACACCGAAATAAACCGGTGCCAGAACCAGTGGCAATAGAATCAACGTATAGACCAGCATCTGCCACTTGGTATTTTTACGCCCGGCGACCACAGGCAGCATCGGGATTTTCGCGGCGGCGTAGTCGCCATCCTTGTAAAGCGCCAAAGCCCAGAAATGCGGAGGCGTCCACATAAAGATAATCAGAAAAAGAACGATTGATTCAATGCTCACCGTGCCGGTCACAGCTGCCCAGCCAACCATTGGCGGGAAAGCGCCGGCTGCACCACCAATAACAATATTCTGGGGGGTCCTGCGTTTGAGGAACATGGTGTAGACAAAAACATAAAAACCGTTGGCCAAAGCCAGAAGAATTGCTGCTGTCCAGTTCACAGCAAGCCCCATCAGCATCACAGAGAAGATACTGAGGATCACTCCAAAGCTCAGGGCAACGTCCGGGGCCATACGCCCGGCAGGAATGGGACGTTTTTTCGTCCGTGTCATGATCGCGTCGATATCGCGGTCATACCACATGTTGATTGCCCCTGCCCCACCCGAGGCAATGGCAATGCATAACAGGGCAACACACCCGAGGAAGGGATGAATTGTGCCAGGGGCAATCATCAAGCCGGAAAACCCGGTAAACACGACAAGATACATAACTCCCGGCTTAAGAAGAGCCCAGAAATCAGCAACCTGTGCGACACTCCCGTAAGAGGTCGTTTCTGCCGTCCCGATAATATTGTCCATGGATGTATCTGACACGAATTAAAACTCCTGATCGTACCCGGCCACTGCTACAGCAGTGGCCGGTTAACATACGGGCTGTTATTTGATTTTTGGCAGCTCGTTGAAGCAATGGTAAGGCGGTGGAGAAGAAACAGTCCACTCCAGCGTTGTTGCGCTTTCGCCCCATGGGCTGTCAGAAACACGACGTCCGGCCTTGATCGTATAGATCGTCATAACGACAAAGAAGATCGTGGCGGCAAAGGTGATGTAAGCCCCATAGGAAGAAATCGCGTTAAACCCTGCATAGGCGTCAGGATAATCAACATACCGACGTGGCATGCCCTGCAGACCAAGGAAGTGCTGCGGGAAGAACACCATGTTCACACCAATAAAGGTCAGGAAGAAGTGCAGGTAACCGGCCCACTCTGGGTAGTCACGGCCAGACATCTTGCCCATCCAGTAATACATACCGGCAAAGATCGAGAAGACTGCTCCAAGACTGAGAACGTAGTGGAAATGCGCCACAACATAATAGGTGTCATGCAGCGGCAAATCCATCCCGGAGTTGGCCAGAACAACACCCGTCACACCACCAACGGTGAACAAGAAGATAAAGCCCAGAGCCCAAACCATCGGAACAGTAAAGCGGAGCGAACCACCCCACATCGTCGCAATCCAGGAGAAGATCTTGATACCTGTCGGCACAGCGATCACCAGAGTTGCAGTCGTGAAGTAAGCCCGAGTATCAACGTCAAGGCCAACAGTGTACATGTGATGCGCCCAGACCACGAAGCCGACGAAACCAATCGCAACCATCGCATAAGCCATCCCGAGGTAGCCGAAAATCGGCTTGCGGCTGAAGGTTGATACAATGTGGGAAATGATACCAAATCCCGGCAGGATCATGATGTAAACTTCAGGGTGACCAAAGAACCAGAAAAGATGCTGGAACAGGATCGGATCACCACCACCAGCGGGATCAAAGAAGGTCGTGCCAAAGTTACGATCCGTCAGCAACATGGTGATCGCGCCACCAAGAACCGGCACTGCCAGCAGCAGCAGGAAGGCTGTAACCAGCATCGCCCAGACGAACAACGGCATCTTGTGCAGGGTCATGCCGGGGGCACGCATGTTGAAGATCGTCGTGATAAAGTTCACAGCACCAAGGATCGAGGAGGCACCAGCCAGATGGAGGGCAAAGATTGCCATATCGACCGAGGGCCCCGAATGACCAAACGAGGAAAGCGGCGGATAAATCGTCCAGCCAGTACCAGCGCCTTCACCCACCAGAGCGGATCCCAGCAACAGCAGGAATGCAGGAACAATAAACCAGAAGGAAATATTGTTCATACGCGGGAAGGCCATATCCGGCGCCCCGATCATCAAGGGGACAAAGTAGTTACCAAATCCGCCAATCACAGCAGGCATGACCACGAAGAAAACCATAATCACGCCATGGGCGGTAACGACGACGTTCCACCACTGGCCGTTTGGCTCTCCGTCACCGGAGAGAAAATACTGAACGCCGGGCTCCTGAAGCTCCAGACGCATATAGACGGAAAATGCCCCGCCGATCAGACCGGCGATGATGGCAAAGACCAGATACAAAATCCCGATGTCTTTGTGGTTGGTCGAACAGAACCAACGGACAAAGAAGCCCGGCTTGTGATCATGATCGTGATGGGCTTCAGTAGCAGCACCCATATCTCTAAATCCTCACTTCGTTTTCTTCAGCGCTTCTTCTTGGCGCGATGAAATCTGACACAATGTCTCAGTCTAGCTGAGCCAATTGAATGGAATGATCGCTCTTGATCGCAGCAAATTCTTCTTTGGCAGCTTCAACCCAAACGTTGAATTCTTCCTTGGAAACAACTTTGATCATGATCGGCATATAGGAATGGCCTGTTCCACAGATTTCAGAGCACTGACCATAGAAAGTCCCGGTCTTCGTCGCTTCGAACCAGGTTTCATTGATCCGTCCTGGAACAGCATCGAGTTTCAGACCAAAAGCAGGCATTGCAAAGCTGTGGATCACGTCCTCACCAGCAACCAGAAGACGGATTTTCGTGTCAACTGGGACGACAACAGCATTATCCGTTGCCAGCAGCCGTGGTTCACCGGGTTCCAGTTCGTCTTCTGCCTTCATATAGGCGTCAAAAGTGAAATCGCCATGATCCTGATATTCGTATGACCAGTACCACTGCTTCCCAATGGCTTTAATGGTCATTTCGGTATCAGGGTTACGATCTGCAGCATAAAGCAGCTTGAATGACGGAATGGCAATAATCACCAGAATAATCACAGGCACCGCCGTCCAGATAATCTCGATCAGGGTATTGTGGCTGGTGGTGGAAGGATTAGGATTCCGCTTTTCAGAAAATCGGAACATTACATAAAGCAACAGGAACAAAACCAGGAGTGTCACACCTGTGATAATATACATCAGCAGGGTATGGAACTCTGCGATCTGTTCCATCACCGGTGTCGCAGCTTCCTGCAAACCAAGTGACCATTCTGTTGGCTGAGCAGCGTGTGCTACTGTAGCCATTCCCCCCATCAGCGCAGCTGCACCGAGAAGATGGGCAATCCGTTTCAGAAACGTCATGTACTCAACATCCTGTTTTTTTTGCCGACTTTGCCTTGAGTTGATCAAGATCAAAGTCTTTATCCCGATTCCAGGACTAATATCCACAATGGGTAAATTTGTGAATTCAGGCCGGACTCAATAAAACTGTTATTCTGGCGCAACCTACCCTATTGAAAGCAGCGAGTACAAGCCCCAGTCGCTTAAGAAGTTCGTATATTGAATGGTTTATTGCATCACGAATTTACTTGGCCATGGATTATACAGCTTTTGTTGCACAACGCTAACATTCTGCGACTTTATGCCGCAGCTCATAAAAAATAAGCAAAATCAAAAACAAAGCATGTTTATTCACTTTGGTTCCGCGTCACCATACGACGAACACGTCGAACGCCAAGCCACAGACCGATGACGACAAGGGGGATAGAAAGAGCTGCGACCAGAGAAGCTTTTATATCGAATCCAAGATCATTCGCCCCCTTTGCCAGATAGTAAATCAGGCTGACAACGTAATAACTGATGGCAGCGACAGATAAACCCTCGACGGTTTCCTGAAGCCTCAACTGCAGGCTTGCCCGTCGATCCATTGACTTGAGCAGCGCTGAATTCTGCTCTTCAAGCTGGATATCCACTCTTGTACGGAGCAACTGCCCAGCCCTGGCGACCCTTTTTGAGAGCGTATCAAGGCGAAGTGCGGTCGCCTCACAGGTCCGCATTGCCGGGGTCAGTCGCCTATCGAGAAAACTTTCGATCCGCTGGAACCCGTCCATATTACCTTCTCTAAGCTTGCGGGTACGTTGCTTGACAAGCTCATGGTAGGCTTTAGAGGCACTGAAACGATAATTGGTTTCCGCGGCGGCCTGTTCAATTTCGGCAGAAAGCTCCGTCAACTCTCGCAACAAGATCTTTTCACTCGTCACTGCACGCGTCCCCGTCATCCGCGAAGTTATATCGGTCAGCTTTCTCCCCGCTTTGGCCAGACGGGCACCATAACTTTGCGCCAGGGGCAAAGACAACAACGCCATCATACGATAGGTTTCGATCTCCAATAAACGCTGTACCGCCCGGCCGATTTGCCTGGGCTTCAGCCCATAATCCTTTAGCAGAATCCGGCCATACCCATCTTCGTTAATACTGAAGTCCATCCAGACAGCAGCCAAGCCAGCCCGCAACGTGCTTGCAGCCAGATTACCTGACGGGAAAAATGCCACTTGCTCCTGCATTGTCCGTTCTTGCGCATCCGGTCCCTCAAGCTCAAGATGAACGCCAACTAGCCGATCTCCCGAAAGCCCTTCAAGCCAGTCCCCCGGCACCTGGGCGATGGCCGTTCTGGAAAAAGGAACGTAAGGCTGCTCTCCCGCCTGATCGATATGAACGGGATCTATATCTGACAGCTTCCTTTGCGGATCCCGACGATTTCGAAAAAAAGTATAGGTCGAAAACTCTGTATGGCGTTCCCAAACCAGAAAAAATCGCCCGAAATCTGCCATAAAATGCTTGGTTCCTGGCAGCGGAGGTACAACATTGTAACGGCTACACAACTGACCAACATGCCTTCGTTCTTCCTCTGCCTTGCCTTCACCAGTAACAATACCGATGTGGGTAATGGTTTCCGGCCCGGACAACTGCGTAAAAGGGCGGGCATGCAGTTCATTACAGAGCTCTACTCTGAGCGGGTGGTCGCGCAGCATCTAACTTCCTTCTCTTATTACCCTTGGCCGGTCGATCCCTGATCGCTGCCGACCTTTTCAGCGGTTTACTCACCGCTTTTGATCAATGCTGAAGCTGTTCCCCAGTTACAGTTGGCGCAGTGTTGCAACATTTTCACAGATAGGGAAGCCAAGATCATTGGCCTGAGGCCCCACTACCCTTATATTATGGAGAGTATTATTTTTTGTGATCTTGTTTTGGGAATTTGTTGATGAGTTATCTCGCCACCACCGACGATCTTTTTTTCAACCGGACGGACCTCGACCAGAAACGGCTGGAAGGTATCATCAACGGTGCACTCAAAGGAGCCGACGACGGAGAGCTCTATCTGGAATATCGCCAGTCTGAAGGTATGGTTTTTGATGATGGCAGGCTGAAAAATGCCAGTTTTGATACGACACAAGGTTTCGGCCTACGCGCTATTTCCGGTGAAAGTGCGGGATATGCCCACGCCAGCGATCTGAGTGAGGCAGCAATCATCCGAGCCGTAAATACGGTTCAGGCTGTGCATGCCGGACACGAAGGCACGATGGCCCTTTCTCCACTTGGAACGAACCGGGCGCTTTATACGGACGACAATCCCCTGTCCTCGACAGCCTTTGAAACCAAAATCAAGTTGCTCAGCGATATTGATTCTTACGCCAGATCCAAGGACCCGCGTGTTATTCAGGTGAGTGCCTCGCTTTCTGGCGAATGGCAGGCCGTACAAATTCTTCGCTCTGAAGGTCACCGTGTGGCTGATATACGCCCTCTGGTCCGCCTCAATATTTCTGTTACCGTGGCTGATGGGGACAAGATGGAAAGTGGTTCTTACGGCGGAGGGGGACGTTTCGTCTATGACAGCCTGCTTGATCCATCTTACTGGCAGAATGGTACTGATGAAGCAATCCGCAGAGCTCTTGTTAACCTCAACGCCATCCCGGCACCAGCTGGCGAGATGCAGGTCATCCTCGGCCCCGGCTGGCCCGGTATCCTGCTTCATGAAGCCGTTGGCCATGGCCTTGAAGGAGATTTCAACCGGAAGAAAACCTCTACTTTCAGTGACCGTATTGGTGAGCGGGTCGCCTCACCGGGTGTGACTGTCGTTGATGATGGAACTCTTGTTGACCGGCGGGGCTCCATTTCCGTTGACGATGAAGGGACACCGTCGCAATGCACCCCGCTGATTGAAGACGGCATTCTGGTTGGTTATATGCAGGATCGGCAGAATGCCCGGCTGATGGGACAAAACCCGACCGGAAATGGCCGACGTCAAAGCTATGCCCACCTTCCTATGCCCCGCATGACCAATACCGTGATGTATAATGGTGCCCATGACCCCGCCGAAATGCTGAAAGCTGTCAAAAACGGTATCTATGCAGTCAACTTTGGCGGTGGACAGGTTGATATTACATCAGGGAAGTTTGTCTTTTCCTGTACCGAGGCCTATCAGGTCAGAGACGGTATCATTGGTCAGGCGGTCAAGGGAGCCACCCTGATCGGCAACGGCCCAGACGTCATGCAGAAAATTTCCATGATCGGCAACGACATGGAAATGGATGAAGGCGTCGGGACCTGTGGTAAAAATGGCCAGGGCGTCCCCGTCGGTGTTGGCCAGCCAAGCCTGTTGATCAACGGGATTACTGTCGGCGGAACAGCCTAGCTGTCAGAAAATTGACCAAGAAAAATCAATGATCTGACAAGCGGGAGAAATTCCAGAACATCACTTTCCATCCTCCCCAGAAAAGCCCCGGGACTTAATCCGGGGCTTTCCTACAGGTTACTGGACGACAACTTCATTCAACTGCCATATGGCCTTGTTGTAATACTCGTCCCCAGCCAGTTCCTCCGGATAGGAATCCCAGGGAAAAATCAGACGGAGAGGCCCCTTGTCCCTGATCTCGATTTCCTCGCCGTTAATTCGAGAAGCAATTACAGGGTGATATTTAAGATAGTCTTCCGGTTCGATCTCAACCGTATAGTTATCAAGAGCCAGCAGCTTCAAGCTGCGTCCCTCGGCCCCCAGACGCTTCAGAAGAGCACCTACTTCTACGCCCGAGAAGCTGTAAACACCTTCTCGGCTTCGCAAGCTGGTGTCGATAACACTCTCGCCAATATCCGATAACATCTCCAGATCGAATACCGCCTTGTTCCCTTGATTATAAACCTGAATATTTCCGGAGATGGTCAAGAGAACCTTTCCCTTGGGTGAAGCAAGGGGCGCAAGAGCCCCCCCAGACAAACCATCAGTGTCTTTGCTCGCCCCGCCAAGCCATGGATAAAGCGCCCAAATACCTACGGCCATCAGGGCCACAATCGAAAGTATAAGAAATATTCTTTTCATCAGGCCTGATCTCCACAATCAGGGCATGATATCACGGCCCCGGGAAACTGACCAATTGATGTCAATTGTCCCGGAAAGGCCTGAAATCTATACCTGTTTCAAGCACACACCCTCATGCCCACTTTGGTAGTGAGCTATAGAAGGAGCATTTTCACATACTATTGTATGCAAGCACAGGTTAATTATTAGTAAGCATATTCAACAAAAGCGGGATCCACCTTTTCCCCCCACCGTGTGTAAAAAGCCTTAAGCTTTTCCTCTGCAGGGGTAATGCCGCTTTCGGCAATTTCTGAAAGAGTGTTCAGGAAATGGGTCTCATCCTGCCCTTGCCCGTCGATCCGCCCCCTGTTTTCCAGCCCGCTACGGGCAATACCAACGATCTCGCGGGCGATTTCCTGAAGCCTGACCCCACGGATGGTGGCAGAAAGACCTTTTTCAGGCACTTCAGAGCGGAGCAACTGCCGCTCTTCATCACTCCAGTCCTTGACCAGATCCCAGGCAGCATCCAAAGCAGTCTGGTCATAGAGCAGACCCACCCAGAAAGCCGGCAAGGCACAAAGAGATTTCCATGGTCCGCCGTCAGCACCGCGCATTTCAAGAAACTTCTTCATCCGCACTTCGGGAAAGGCTGTCGTAATGTGATCATCCCAGTCCTTGATGGTGGGTAATTCACCCGGAAGAGCCTTAAGTTTCCCTTGCATAAAGTCCCGGAAAGACTCGCCACTGACATCAATGTATTTTCCATCGCGATAGACAAAATACATCGGTACATCCAGCATATAATCTACATAGCGCTCAAAACCCATACCGTCCTCGAACACAAAAGACAGCATTCCGCAACGGTCCGGATCCGTATCGGTCCAAAGATGACTGCGATAACTCAGGTAGCCATTTGGCTTACCTTCACGGAAGGGAGAATTGGCGAAAAGTGCCGTCGCCAGGGGTTGCAACGCCAGACTGGTCCGAAACTTGTGAATCATGTCGGCTTCACTGGAAAAATCCAGATTGACCTGAACCGTACAGCTCAGTGTCATCATGTCGACCCCCAGCTTGCCTCTTTTGGGCATGTAATCCCGCATGATCCGGTACCGCCCTTTGGGCATCCAGTTTACACCTTCTTTCCCCCATTTCGGATTGAACCCCATACCCAACATATGGATTCCAAGTGGTTCTGTGATTTCCTTAACCTGATGCAGATGGGAATGAACCTCCCGACAGGTATCATGCAAGGTTTCCAGAGGAGCACCCGACAGTTCCAACTGGCCGCCCGGCTCAAGCGTGACAGAAGCCCCATTGTCCGTAAGGGCGATAATATTCCCTGCTTCGTAAACCGGCGTCCAGCCAAAGCGACCCGCCAACCCCTCCAAGATCGCCTTGATCGATTTTGTGCCATCATACGTCAATGACTTGAAGCTTTCGTCACAAAAGGCAAACTTCTCGTGTTCAGTGCCAATTCGCCACTGATCCTTTGGCTTATTGCCGCTTTCAAAATAAGAAATAAGCTGGGATTTTTCAGTTATCGCAGCAGAGGACGTAGCGTCGGACATAGTACAAATTCCATTGAGGCCGAAAGATCACACAATTATAGATACCGCTGGGTATCAGGTAATCGTAACCGGCGTTGTTCCTTTTGGAGGGCGCATGCCCCCATCACCTAAAATAGCCTGCCAACAGGACAGAGCAGCAACAGCAGCGGTATCAGCCCGTAATACTCTGGGGCCGAGGCCAACTGGTGTCACATAAGAAAGTCTAGAGAGAGCTTCAAGCTCTTCTTTTGAAAATCCGCCTTCCGGGCCGATCAAAACAGCCCAGGGCTTTAATCCCGCATCCGGTTCATCTCTCAGCAGTTCGGTAAAGACCTCGGCAATGGGCCGCGCCTCGCCAAATTCGGCACAGACCACCAGACGTCGATCTGCGGGCCAGTTTTGAATCATCTTCTCTAGGGATACAGCTTCGTCCACACGGGTTACGGACAGTCTCTCGCACTGTTCGGCTGATTCCTTGGCATGTGCTGCCAGACGTTCCGTATTTACCCGTTTCACATCTGTATAGCGGGTAAATACCGGCAGAATACGCGAACAACCCAACTCCCCTGCTTTCTCGGCAAGGAAATCAATACGGGAGCGCTTTATCGGAGCGAATACCAGCCAGATGTCCCGTTCGGCTTCGATTTCACGTCGGCATTCCTTAACCCGAAGCGAACACCAGCCTTTGCCAAGTCCATCGATAATACCAAGCCATTCACCTTCACGCTCGTTGAACAAACCGACTCTGGCCCCCGGTTCCAATCTGAGGACCGACCTGAGATAATGCGCCGCAGCCGAATCAAGGCCAACGGTTGCACCTTCGAAGAGCTTGTCTTCAACATAGAGTCTGGTATTGACCCTTTCCATCTTCAGAACCCACCTTCACAAAGCCTAATGTCCCGTGTATCTATCACGGATAACAGCGTGTTTTTATCATGTACGAAACAAATGGATAGCACATTGTCAGCAAGAAACGATAGTGCAAGCGACATCGTGGATGATCATTTGATTATCCGTCTTTCACCCGCTTGTATGCGACCCTACCTGCGATTGGCCCGCCTTGACCGGCCTATCGGCACCTGGCTGTTGCTTTTCCCCTGCTGGTGGTCACTGGCCCTGGCTGCCACAGCTCCTGGCTATCAATTCGGCAGCCCCTACACACCCTGGTATATGCCCCTGCTGTTCGCCGTTGGCGCTATTGTTATGCGGGGGGCCGGCTGCACACTGAATGACATGGCTGATCGGGATTTCGATCGCAAGGTTGCCCGCACAGCAACCCGTCCGCTGGCAAGCGGAGAACTTTCCATGCGTCAGGCTATTGCCTTCCTTGCTCTGCAGCTGCTTCTCGGATTTCTGGTTATTTTACAGTTCAACAACTTTACAATCCTCCTTGCTACCGCGTCCCTTCTCCTCGTCGTTTTCTACCCTTTTATGAAACGGATTACCTATTGGCCCCAGGCCTGGCTGGGCCTCACCTTCAACTGGGGGGCTTTGGTCGGCTGGGCGGCTGTCCGCGGGGATCTCTCACTTGCGCCTCTGCTTCTCTACATCGGCGGCCTGGCCTGGACTCTCGGGTATGACACCATTTATGCCCACCAGGATAAAGAGGACGACGCTCTGGTTGGTGTCAAATCGACTGCGCTCAGGCTTGGTCATAAAACCAGGAACTGGCTGATACTTTTTTACAGCATCTGCAGCCTTTGTTTTGCTCTCTCAGGCTGGTTACTCGCTCTGCCGTGGCCTTTCTGGTTAGGGATTGTCAGTATGGTGATACACTTCAGCTGGCAGATCCTGCGGCTTGATATCGATGACCCTCACAACTGCCTCTATCTCTTCAAATCCAACCGGACCATCGGATGGATCTTTCTGGCTGGCATTGCTGCGACCAGCCTGGCTTCGGGTTAAAGCTGACAACGATGTCTCTACAGGACTTTCAAGACAAATTCTCTGATCCTGACAGTCACAGGATGAAAGAACTGATCCTTGCCAATACGCGACCCGGTGGCACAGCTCTGCTTGGTGATATTATCCGCCTATATCTTGCAGCGGAAGACCTGCCGCTCTGGCAAGCCGGTGAAAAAGAGCTCGAAAAACTGGGCATTGCGCCTCCCTTTTGGGCTTTTGCCTGGGCAGGAGGACAGGCCCTCGCGCAATATATTCTCGACAATCCCGATCTTGTTAAAGGGAAACGAGTCCTCGATTTTGCTTGCGGGTCGGGATTGCAAGGCATCGCAGCACTAAAAGCCGGGGCCGCAGAAGTGCTCGCAGCCGACATAGATCCCCATGCCATTGCCGCCACAGATCTGAATGCTGCACTCAACCAGGTCAGGCTCATAACCACTTCGGAAAATCTGATCGGCAGATCCAATCCGGGCTGGGACCTCGTGCTCGCCGGAGACGTCTGTTACGATGGCCCCATGGCAGACGAAATCATGACATGGCTGCATAAACTTGCAGCTTCAGGGACACAGGTCCTGCTGGGCGACCCCGGGCGAACCTACCTTCCCAGGCAGGGATTGCAACGACTGATATCCTACTCTGTCCAGACCACTTCAGCCCTTGAAGATACCGATGTCCGCAATGCGGTTGTATGGGAGCTGATCCCGTCCGAACAAAAATATGGGAAAGACCAAGAGGAAAAGAGCTTTTCATGATCAGGAAAGGACGCAAACAGACAGTCCCGGTTTTGTTGTTTTCCTAAAATGTCCTGGTAAGAAAACCTGTTTTCAAAGAGAACTGGACCTCAGGCAAAGAGCAGGTTAAAGCTCTTCACAAAATGGAATCCATATCAGACCGATGAACGCGCATTTGGAAAAACAGACAGACCCCTTTGTGCTGCTGGACGATACGCTCTCCGGTGCGGGCTCTGTTTTGTTTATCAAGCCGGAAGCCGTTATCCAGTGCACCGAAGCCACCACTCTTGAAATGTGTTTTTCCGATATGGAAAAAGCACAAAAAGCAGGAAAGCATCTGGCTGGCTACCTGTCCTATGAACTCGGCTATCACTTTGAGCCCAGGCTGCAGGGGCTTCTGAAACAGCTCACCCCCGACACGCCACTGCTCTGGTTCGGGGTGTTCGATCAGGCACTGCTTCTGACTCCGGAAGAGACCAACCGTTTTCTCGCCCGACAACGCTGGGGGGATTATCAGTTGGATAACCTCACCCCGTCGATGACAGAAGCCGACTATTGCCGCGCAGTAGAGAAGGTAAGAGATTACATCGCGGCAGGTGATACCTATCAGGTGAACTACACCTTCAAGCACGATTTCGAATTATCCGGAGATCCTGTCGGCCTGTTTCAGGAACTGCGCCAGCGACAGAATGTTGCCAATGGCGCCTTTATCAGAACAGAGGACCAGACGTTTCTGTCTCTCTCGCCCGAGATTTTCCTCTCCACAGAGGGACGAAAAGCCAGAACCCGGCCAATGAAAGGAACCGCGGCAAGAGGCAATACGCCAGCCGTAGATGTCGAAAACAAGATCTGGCTGACAAGGGATGAAAAGTCCCGGGCCGAAAACCTGATGATTGTCGATCTGCTTCGCAATGACATGGGGCGGGTCTGCACCACAGGCAGCATTAAGGTAACGGAACTTTTTACGGTTGAAACCTACCGCTCTCTCCATCAGATGACGTCGAACATCACAGGGGAACTCAGACCTGAAATTACATCAACCGACCTGATCAAACGACTTTTCCCCTGTGGATCAATCACTGGGGCACCCAAACTGCGCACAATGGAAATCATCCATGAGCTTGAAGCCCGCCCACGCGGAATTTACACCGGAAGCATCGGCCACATCGCACCCAATGGCGACACCCGCTTCAACGTTGCCATACGCACCCTTGCCATCGGACGGGATGGCAAAGGGGAAATGGGCATCGGCAGCGGTATCGTTTATGACTCTGAACCAGCTGCAGAATATCAGGAATGCCTGCTCAAGGGACGTTTTCTCTCAGGCAACACTGCGGGATACAGCAAACCTCAGTTTGACCTGCTGGAAACATTGCGCTGGGAAGAAGGTCAGGGATATCACCTCAGAGAAGAACATCTGCAACGCCTTGAAAACTCCGCCGGGTTCTTCGGCTATCCCTTTGACAGGGCGGCCATAGAGAACCAGCTGGACCAGCTCTCACTCGAAGGTACCCAGCGCGCCCGTCTGCTGCTCCACAAAGATGGATCAAGCAGTCTCACTGCAACGCCGATCCCCCTTCAGGATCCGCGACAGGAAATCACCTTTGTTATTTCAGATAAAAAAGTCGATAGCAGCGATATCTTCTTTTACCACAAAACGACGAAACGGGATTTTTACGAAGATGAGCTGGCTGCAAGACAAAAAGACTCGGGTTGTGACGAAGTCCTTTTCTTGAATGAAAGAGGCGAGCTAACAGAAGGTTCCCGGACCAATGTTTTCATTGAAATCGGAGGACGCCTTTACACGCCAGCTCTCGACTGCGGTGTCCTTAATGGCACCTTGAGAACCCGCCTGCTCAAGGAGAACTTCAAAGAGTTAAGCGAGAAAAAACTGTCGATAGAAGATCTTGAAAAAGCAGAAGCTATATACTTTGGCAATTCTGTACGGAATCTGATGCCAGCAAAACTGATTAAGCGGCCAGAATGCCCGGTTTAGCCTGTCAGGAAGCCTCAAGACTTCCTGATCACCAGCTGTGTTTAAAACAAACCTCTTCAGGCCACCAGCCTTTGAACATAGCCGGGCAAGGCAAAGGCAGCTCTGTGGACTTCAGGCGTATAATAGCCTGTATCAATCTGCGCACGGCGGAAACGGGCCTCTAGAACATCCAGAGAAATATCCTTCAGCCCCTGCTGATCCGTGCCCCAGCCAAAGGCCATAGCACCACCGACATAGGTCGGAACACTTGCCATATAGCAGGTTGCCTCAGCAAAAATCGGCCGAAAATATCGCAGTGTCGACTTCAGCTCTGAAGCCTGATGGAATGGAACACCGTTCTGGGTGACAAGTACGCCCCCCTTCCTGAGACAGGCCTTGCAGCGGGTGTAAAAATTGTTGGTGAAGAGAACTTCCCCCGGCCCGATCGGGTCCGTGGAATCAACAATAATGACGTCATATTTTTCCGACGTGTTCTCAACAAACTGACAGCCATCTGTAATAACCAGATCAAGACGGGGATCCTCAAAAGCATTGCCACAGATCATTGGCAGATGCTCTTTGCTCAGATCAATCACCGTTCGGTCGATTTCAACCATCGTGACCTTTTCCACAGACTTGTGCTTTAGAACCTCTTCAAGCATACCGCCATCACCACCCCCGATGATCAGTACCCTTTGCACAGCACCATGCGCCAGGATCGGCACATGGGCGAGCATTTCATGATAGATAAATTCGTCGCGTTCCGTGACCTGGGTCACACCATCCAGGGCCATGATCCGGCCATAGATCTCATTTTCGTAAATTACAAGATTCTGGTGTTCGGTTTGGTTATCAAAGAGGACTTTCTTGATGCCATAGCTGGTACGAAGGTCCCCATGCAAACCTTCCGTAACCCACTTGTTCATCCCACTTCCTTCCCACGACGGAACTCATCCACAACCACTTTATCCGGCCCAAAGGCGTCCTTCAGAACCGTGATCGCATTATGTGGCTCTGCATCACCGCACATAAACACATCCAGGGCCGCATAGCCTTTTTCAGGCCAGGTATGAATGGAAATGTGCGATTCAGCCAGAACAGCTACGCCCGACACACCGCCATTAGGCGTGAAGTGGTGCAGGTGAATGTGCAACAGGGTCGCCTTGGACTTCTCAACACATTCAATCAGTGTTTCTTGTATGAATTCCAGGTCGTCGAGTCGTGATGCCCCGAGAAGATCAATGATCAGATGAGTCCCGGCAAAACGGATACCATCGCGCTCGATAAAATAATCTTTCCGGTCATCATCAAGATTAACCACGTTCGAAATTCCGCTGCCTGTTGCTTTGATAGCGTCCTGAACAGCTGTTTTGTTTTCTTCCGTTTGGGTGGTGCTTGAACCTTGATTCAAGTCCATCCCCAATTGGAAGAGGGCGTGTGCTTTAGACACTCTGCGTCCTCCCCAACCAGTAGATGACTTTGGCTCAATCGTGATCTGTTCCTTTTCAGTACAGATCCCAGTATGGCCCCGTGAAGCGCGCTCTTTAAAGAACTGCCTTTTTATTTGCAAGAAAAATAAACTTTATTACAGGTAAATAGTATAGGAAGGGTGAGGAACATCCAATGATTGTTTTTTTAAACTTCGCACCAACCTCCGCCGATAGTCGGAAGAGTCGATAGCTTCAAGGATTGCCTGATCAAGCAATTCTGGCAGGTCACATTGCCTCAAGCCATGAACCTGATGAACATGCTGCAATACCTCGCATTGTTGCCAGGCTTGCAAGGATCTGCCCCGGGCAGGAAGTGCGGAAATCGCCACAGCTTCCCCCCTGAAGCTCAAGGCCCCAGCCGTGCTGCGATAAACCATGAGCTTAACTGAGGGCAGAGAGATATCCCGGCAAACACTCCCTTGCTCCGCGTCATGATCCGTCCGCAGGTCCGCAGATATCCAGTCGCAATCCAGATGCCCATAGGTATAGTTCTCTGAAGGCAGCTCGCTCTCATGCATCCGTAACAATTGCGCTTGATCAAGCCAGGTTACAAACACCTGCACTGCAGTTCCCGGACAATGGATCAACTCTGCAGCAACCGAGCCATAACGTGTCACATGTGCAGAATAGACCACTTCGTGATCTTTCAGCCATATGGCGGTAACAGGAATCGCCTCTCCAGCCGAGAGATGCCCTGCAAACTTGCGGGCCAGCTGCTCGGGAGCTCGATTGGAGCCATGCGCAATCACCGCTGTTCTCTGTCGAACAACGGTGTTCCAATGAGCAAGCTCTTCCCCCTGGAGCTCAGAGAAAAGCCTGACCTGCCCATCTTCGAAAAGATAAGAAGAAGGCGGAGCTTCAAAAGGATAGCCTTTGGCAATCCTCAATCGGGTCTCCTGGTCGCCGGGTAAAACCCAGGACATTCAGGAAGCCTTATCTAGTCTGTACAAGGTGGGGGCGCATCCGCATCAACCCGTTCGATACGAAACCGGGTTGTACAATCATCGACGGTTAGCCACGCTCTGCGTGACCACTCCTTTTGTGCCGATTCATAATTCGAAAACGGACCAATCCACTCTTCGTCCCCCCCGACGGCTTCGCAGAAAGAACTATCCGCATATTCACCGCCAACCACAAAAAATTGAGTCATTCCAGCCACTCTAGATACCAATCCCGAAATTGTCTCGGTACATACAAACTTCTGGTACTATAGGCTTCTTGTTTCCAGAGGAATAGAAAAAAACCCTAAATTTATTAAAAAAAATATCACATTTCCCGTAACAAAGTTATTGAAAGTCCATAATTTGGCGAAACAAAGTGTCTATGCTGCCATTTGGTAAAAAATTGTTTCCCTGTAGCCACTGCTTTGTTCATTCTGTCATAGATAAATTATTACCGTTTCGTTCTTGCATGAATTTTTATCTATGAGGCTTTCCCATGTTGTCAGCTTTTTCAATTTTCGCCATTGCCGCAGTCGTACTCTCTTTTATCCTTGTATTGATGGGGGTCAAATCTGTTCCACAGGGAAGCGAATATACAATCGAACGCTTTGGGCGCTACACCAAAACCCTTTCTCCTGGTCTACATCTCATTGTTCCCATCGTGGACAGAATCGGTGCTGTCCTCAACATGATGGAAACCGTCATGGATGTTCCCTCGCAGGAGGTGATTACAAAAGACAACGCAGTTGTTCAGGTTGATGGCGTGGTTTTTTATCAGATCCTCGATGCCGCAAAAGCAGCTTACGAAGTTCGCGATCTTGAGCGCGCAATCCTCAACCTGACCATGACCAACATCCGAACCGTTATGGGGTCAATGGATCTGGATGAGCTACTTTCCCAACGGGACAAAATCAATGCCGAGCTGATCAGGGTGGTCGATGATGCGACAGAACCTTGGGGCGTGAAGGTTACCAGGGTTGAGATAAAGGATATTACCCCCCCGGCGGATCTGGTACAATCGATGGGGAGACAGATGAAAGCCGAGCGTGATAAACGCGCCAGTATTCTGGAAGCTGAAGGCGTACGCCAGGCCCAGATACTTCGGGCAGAAGGCATGAAACAATCAGCAATTCTTGAAGCCGAAGGGAGACGTGAATCGGCTTACCGTGACGCCGAAGCTCGCGAACGGGAAGCCGAAGCAGAAGCCAAGGCCGCGACTGTGGTCTCACAGGCAATCGCCGAAGGTGATATCCAGGCCATCAACTACTTTGTCGCTCAGAAATATGTTGAAGCTTTTGGACGTTTTGCAGATTCACCAAACCAGAAAACCATGATCCTGCCAATGGAGGCAACTGGCATACTCGGCTCCATTGCCGGAGTGGCAGAACTGGCAAAATCCATGCTTGGGGACGACAAAGCTCCCGCCAAGAAAAAACCTTCCCCCTGGAAAGGTGACAAGCAAAACAGTCCCGACAACTAAGGACTTTCAAACACCATGTTTATTCTGACACAGATCGAATTTTGGTACTGGTGGGTCTTTGCCCTGTTTCTCATCTCGGTAGAGGTCTTTGCCCCCGGCGCTGTTGCTCTCTGGATGGGCATCGCCGCGGCAATAGTCGGCGGGCTGCTCTATCTGTTTCCCGACATGGCCTGGGAACACCAGATCCTTATCTTTGCCGTCTTGTCCGTTATCTCGATTGTTGTTTGGCGCAACTATGCCAAAAGACACCCGACTCTCACGGATCAACCCGGCCTCAATAAACGGGGACAAGACCTTATAGGTCAAACTCTGACCCTGAAAAAACCCCTCACACAGGGGGGCAGTCGGGAAACCATCAACGGTGTCATCTGGAAAATCAAGGGAGGGGATTTACCCGAGGGGAGCAAGGTGCGTATAACCAGCGTAGAAGGCACAGCCCTGATTGTTGAACCAGAAGAAGCACCGTCATAACCAATGCCATACTCCTCCTTGCGGGATTTTATTACCCACCTTGAAGACCAAGGGCGCCTGATCCGGGTTTCCCACCCTGTTTCACCGCTGCTGGAAATGACCGAAATCCAGACCAGACTTCTGGCCGAGGGCGGGCCTGCTGTCTTGTTTGAAAACGTCATACAGGAGGATGGGACCCCGTATGGCATGCCTGTTCTGGTCAATCTTTTTGGCACAGTTGAACGGGTCGCATGGGGCATGGAGCGCAGCCCGGAAGAACTGCGTGAAGTCGGAGAGACTCTGGCCTTTTTGAGGCAACCTGAACCACCAGGGAGTCTTAAAGAGGCCTGGAACAATCTTCCAATCCTGAAAACGGTCATGGCCATGAAACCGAAAAGTGTTTCTTCGGCCCCCTGCCAGGAAATCGTCCTGACGGGTGATGACATTGATCTTGCCAAACTGCCCATCCAGACCTGCTGGCCCGGCGAACCCGCCCCCCTGATAACCTGGCCGCTGGTCGTCACCAAAGGTCCCGGCGGCGAAAAAACCGACGTCTTCAATCTTGGCATCTATCGCATGCAGGTTCTGGGCAAGAACAAAACCCTGATGCGCTGGCTCAAACATCGCGGCGGGGCTCAGCATTATGCCCGCTGGAAGAAACAAAAACCGGATCCCTTACCTGCTGCCGTGGTTCTCGGGTCCGACCCGGGGACAATTATTGCCGCAGTAACCCCTGTACCGGATACCCTGTCAGAGTATCAGTTTGCGGGCTTGCTCCGTGGTAAAAAAGTAGAGCTGGTTGATTGTAAAACCGTCCCGCTCAAGGTCCCGGCCAATGCCGAAATCATTCTCGAAGGTTTTGTCAGCCTCGATGAATATGGTGATGAAGGTCCTTATGGCGACCACACCGGTTATTACAATTCGGTCGAACCCTTCCCGGTTTTTACCATTACCGCCATTACCATGCGGAAAAAACCTATCTATCTTTCGACCTTCACCGGACGCCCGCCCGATGAACCCTCCGTGCTTGGAGAAGCCTTGAACGAAGTGTTTATTCCGCTGATACAGCAGCAGTTTCCGGAAATCAGTGATTTCTGGTTACCGCCGGAAGGCTGCAGCTACAGAATTGCCGTCGTGTCGATGAAAAAAGCTTACCCGGGTCACGCTAAAAGAGTGATGATGGGGGTCTGGTCCTACCTGCGTCAGTTTATGTATACCAAATGGGTCATTGTCGTGGATGACACAATCAATGCGCGTGACTGGAAAGATGTGATGTGGGCGGTGTCCACAAAGATGGACCCGGCCCGCGATATTACAGTCATCGAAGGTACTCCGATTGATTACCTGGATTTCGCCTCTCCCGAAAGCGGGCTTGGTTCCAAGATTGGACTTGATGCCACAGACAAATGGGAACCTGAGACCAAACGGGAATGGGGCGAGGAAATTCGCATGGATGAAGCTGTCATCGAAAAAATCGATGATATCTGGAGTCAGTTGGGCCTCCCCGGGTCAGGAAAATCTATCTGGAAAAAATAGTTTTCTGCATCCTGAAGACTGTTTTTTTATTACTATTTAAAGACTACTGCCGCTCCACATCCGGCATAGACAAGCCTAGCGAGAAGACCCATGAGTTTTGATCCCTCCCAGATCAAGTCGATCAAGAATTTTGAAATGTATCAGTACTGGGATGCGAAGAGGGGGGATCGCCTGATGCCTGCCAGAGCAGATCTTGACCCTGCCGATCTACGGAATTTGCTCCCGAATATTCTGATACACGAGGTACAGCTCGAACCGCTGGATTTCAGGTATCGCCTGATTGGATCTGAGATTGTCAGGCATCTCACCGAAAACCCGACAGGCCGCTGGATGTCAAGCATCCCTCACCAGAAAAAACCCAGCAGACTATGGTCTTATCTGGAAAAAGCCGTCACAGAAAAAGCGCCGGTTATCGCCAACCCACCTTATATTGGTCGCTACAAGGCACATAAAAGTATTGAGGATGTCATTCTTCCGCTCTCTATCGACGGTGTGAAGGTAAATATGTTATTTATCTGTGTCGACTTCTTATCCAACAAGCAATGATGCTTCGGTATAGGCAAGCCTTCTTTTATTCTCTTTTCAACAAGGAACAAAACGTTTCGGGTATACATTGTTTCTGAATTTGTCTGATTTTCACAAGAAAATAGCAAAGGAGATAATTATGACCAACGCTTCTCTCTCTGAGCGCTATATTAAAACAGGTTTTGTCTGGCTGCTCAGCGGTATGGTTTTTGGGATCTGGATGGGAATCACCGAAAGCTTTCATTTTTCGAATGCCCATGCCCACACCAATCTTGTTGGTTTTCTGTTATCCCTGACCTTTGGCTTTACCCTCAAACATTTTCCTGACCTGGCAGGACACCCTCAGGCAAAACTGCAATTCTGGCTGTTTCAGGCTGGGGCCATCATACTGGTTCTGGGGAAAATCTTCGTTGCGCTTGATACCAGTAACAATGCCCCCGTTGCGGTCGGTTCAATGCTCACACTTCTCGGAACGGCTCTTTTTGTCTGGATGCTATTCCGCCTTAAATCACAATGAGTTCAAACACAACATTATGATTTAAACAGAGTAATCCAGTTTACCTTTTTTAATTTACGATATTGAGACAAATTGTCGGATTAAGGGCTTGACCCTGGCTGCATTGCACCGCATCTTTACCTCATGATTAAACGCGGACCCATTCTGAGCACACGCCTTCTAGGGCGACTTATCACCCCGGCCTCCTGAAGAGAGCCGGTCGTGCTGCTATTTGCAACTCGGAATTAACGGAATACCGCTGTAATGATTACTTCTCATATTTTGTCGGCTCGTCTTTTGTTAGAGCCATCTGGTACTTACGAACAACGTTTTGTCCTGCGTCAGACTTGGGGCAACCTGCGACTTACCCACGATCATCGGGGCCTGTAAGCGGCCCCCGGTGATCGTATGTATATGAACTGAAGATGCTTCCTATGCACTGCCGCTATTTCCAAATATCAGATAAAAGTTTAGACATGCCGGATGTTGCGCCGAAAAGCACAGATGCCAGAGCGCCCCGGACCGTTGGAGAGCATAAAAATGCAGAAAATGCCATTTGAGAGATACCGTGCCTTTGAACAGGTAAAACTGGAAAACCGCTCCTGGCCGAACAAGACCATCACCCAGGCCCCGATTTGGTGTTCCGTTGATCTTCGCGACGGCAACCAGGCTCTCATTGAGCCAATGGATACCACTCGCAAGAAAAAAATGTTCAATCTGCTGGTTGAGATGGGCTTCAAGGAAATCGAGGTTGGCTTTCCTTCCGCTTCCCAGACCGATTTTGATTTCCTGCGCATGCTCATTGAAAAGGACATGATTCCTGATGACGTCACCATTCAGGTTCTGACCCAGGCCCGCGAGCATCTGATCAGGCGGACTTTTGAAAGCATCCAGGGTGCCAAAAGCGCCATTGTACATCTCTATAACTCGACTTCAGAGCTGCAAAGACGTGTGGTTTTCCGGGAAGACAAGCAGGGAATCATCGATATTGCTGTCAAGGGGGCAGAGCTGATCAAGGAATTGATCCCGACAGTCCCTGGCACCAAAATCATCCACCAGTATTCGCCAGAGAGCTTCACCGGAACGGAGTTGCCTTTTGCCCGTGATATCTGTGAGGCTGTAATGGATGTTTGGGAAGCCAGCCCCGAAAACAAGGTTATCCTGAATCTGCCAGCCACCGTCGAGATGTCTACCCCTAACGTTCACGCAGACCAGATTGAATGGTTCTGTGCCAACATCAAAAACCGGGATTCTGTCATAATCAGTCTGCACCCGCACAATGATCGCGGTACAGGAATTGCGGCAACCGAGCTGGGTTTACTCGCAGGGGCTGACCGTGTTGAAGGAACACTGTTTGGCAATGGCGAACGCACAGGAAACGTCGACCTTGTCACTCTGGCTGTTAATATGATGACTCAGGGCGTTGATCCAAAGCTGGACATCTCGGATATCAACAGGATCAAGGATACTGCGGAATACTGCAACCAGCTTCCTGTTCACCCCCGTCATCCCTGGGTCGGAGAACTGGTCTACACCGCCTTCTCTGGCTCGCATCAGGACGCGATCAAAAAAGGCATGACCGCACTGAAGGCAAGTAATGAAGATCTCTGGGAAGTTCCCTATCTGCCCATCGATCCCCAGGATATTGGGCGCAGTTATGAAGCGATCATCCGGATCAATAGCCAGTCTGGTAAAGGCGGCGTAGCCTATATCATGCAAACCGACTATCACATGGAGCTGCCCAAGGCACTGCAGGTGGACTTCTCGAAAAGAATTCAACATATTGCCGAAACCACGGGAAAAGAAATCACCCCAGAAGTCATCTGGGAGACTTTTGACGAGTCCTATCTGCGCTGGTCAACACCTTTGCAATTCAAAAGCCACACCACGGTGCCGGACACGCATGCGGCAGAGATCCGCCACCTGACTGCCCAGATCAATTTTAACGGCGAAGCCCGGCAGATCATGGGTAAAGGCAATGGTCCCGTCGCAGGTTTTATCAACGCTGTTGCCGAAAACCTGGGTGTCAGCCTCAGTGTCGAAGACTATCATCAGCATTCTCTGACCCACGGATCCGACGCAAAGGCTGTCGCCTACCTCGAACTGAAAACCGATGACGGTCAAACTGTCTGGGGTATCGGTATCGATTCGAACACCACCGTTGCCTCAATCCGGGCAATAGTATCTGCGACCAATCAGATTCTGGGCAAATAATCTATCCTTCGACAGAGTATTCATAAAAACAGCCGTAGGATAAATTTCCCACGGCTGTTTTTACTTACCTGTGTAACGAAGCAGAGTTACAGAAGCCTTCTCAAACCAGATTATTGCAATGAACAGGAATCTGGAATTTCGAACGGATCGGAAAGGGAAATGAAACCTTCTGCACAGACGATATGAAATTCGCCCTTCAAGCCAGAAAAGAAGTATCCGTTTTCCTTAAGGTACCCGGAAATTTCTCCTTTTTCATAGGCTGCTTTATCACAATAGGGAGAAACTGAATTCGTACGCGGAGCATGGTCCAGATTCTTATAGGCAACCAGTTGAGTTTTAGAGCCATCCTTTGCACAAAAAACCAGCGGATAATCAGCTAAAACTTTCCCTTCTCCAGGAATACTTGACCCCGTTGTCTGGCACCCCATAAGTCCAAGTGAAATCGCTAAAACTGAAAGCCCAATACACTGTCTGTTTCCAAGAAAACCCATAATACCTCCAAAAAAATGATATTTTTGTTTAGATGAGAATTCCCCCTTTCACCAGCACAACTTTCAACTTTAGATATGTGGCACAAACGACGCGACATAAACAAAACAGAACTTCTGAACTCATTCCATGTCGTCTACTTCCCGTCATACAGAAATAAACCTGCAGCAGCTGCTTTATCGTCAGGCCGAGCTGGCCTATATATAGGCTCAAAGATATTTTACATAAGGATCCCCGATGTCAGCACCCAACGAATCCCTGAATCTGCTTGAAGACCTTTTAAAAAAAGCGAAGTCCTCAGGAGCTGATTCGGCGGATGCCGTGATGTTCAGGTCCGTATCTGTATCCCATGCCCAACGTATGGGGAAAATGGAGAAACTCGAACGCGAAGAAAGCAAAGATCTCGGGCTTCGGGTTTTCATTGGAAAACGCAACGCGGTTGTTTCCTCCACAGACACATCATCAGAAGCTCTTGATCAGCTGGTTGAACGCGTAGTTGCCATGGCGCGCGCAGTGCCCGAAGATCCTTATTCCGGAATAGCAGATCCCAAAGATATTGCCCGTACAATCCCGGAGCTGGATATATATGACCCGGTTGAACCGACAGCCGAAGAACTGATTGCCCGGGCTCGGGACTGTGAAGAAGCTGCACTTTCAATTGAAGGTGTAAGTAATTCAGGTGGCGCCGAAGCCAGTTGGGGCGAGGCCTCCATTGCCATGGTCGCTTCCAACGGCTTTGCCGGAGCGTACAATTCGTCCGGTCACTCCCTTTCGGTCTCGGTTCTCGCCGGGGAAAAAGCCGGGATGGAACGAGATTATGATTTTTCCAGCGCCGTTTATGGCAACGACCTGATGTCTGCACAGGAAATCGGACTCAGTGCTGGCAACAAGGCTATGCGACGGCTAAATCCTCGTAAACCGAAGACCACCAACAATATCTCTGTTGTTTTTGACCCCCGGGTCTCGACAAGTATTATGGGGCACATGATCGGTGCGATTACAGGACCAGCCATTGCCCGCGGCACCAGTTTCCTCAAAAACTCTCTCGGGAAACAGATTTTCTCTCGGGGCATCAACATCGTTGATGATCCCCACCTTGCCCGGGGATTACGTTCCAAACCCTTTGATGGCGAAGGATTGGCCAATCGAAAGCAGAACATCGTTGAGAATGGTGAACTCTTGACCTGGCTGCTCAGCCTGAGTTCTGCGCGCCAGCTTGGCTTGACCAGTACAGCGCACGCTTCACGCGGAACATCAGGAAACCCCGGTCCTTCTCCGACGAACCTCTATATGGAAGCCGGAAAACTGCCCCCGGAAGAGCTGATCAAGGATATCAAACAAGGCCTGTTTGTCACTGAGATGATGGGCTCGAGCGTGAACGGGCTGACGGGGGATTACAGCCGCGGTGCAGGTGGGTACTGGATTGAAAATGGTGAAATACTCTATCCGGTTTCAGAGGCGACTATTGCAGGAAACCTTAAGGATATGTTCCTTAACCTGACACCCGCCAATGACCTTACTTTCCGCTACGGCAGTAATGCTCCTACGGTAAGAATTGACGGAATGACCGTTGCCGGGAACTAATATGCCCCCCGGTAAAAAGGATATGAAGTTTACGAGAATTCAGGATAAAACCGCCTGAAGGTCCGCGACAAATAGAAATGAACAAGATGTCGAATGATAAAAGTAACAAGATGAAATTGGGTGATCCTTCAACCCGTTTTCTTCTCAAGCGCCTGTTCAAGGACTATGTTACCGGACAACTCGGTAAAATCGGGCTCTCGCTCCTGGCTATGGCGCTGGTTTCCGCCTGCACCGTCATGCTGGCCAAACAGATGGAACCTATCATCAATGATATTTTCCTGAACAAACAGGCTGATTTACTTGTGCCGATTGCCATGGGTGTTATTGCCATCTTTGTGGTTAAAGGTGCTGCCACCTACGCCCAGACAATGCTGATGCAACGTGTCGGCCTGGAAATCATTGCCACTATCCAGGAGCAGCTTTTCAGAAAATTGATGCGCGCGGATCTTGCCTATTTCCATGAAGAATCCCCCGGAAATCTGGTCTCCCGTTTTCTCAATGACGCAAACATGCTCAAAGGTGTTGTCTCCAATACGCTGACCTCTATTGGTAAAGACACCCTTACGGCAGCGGGCCTGATTGGGATGATGTTTTATCAAGACTGGATTCTTGCTTCCGTTGCCTTTGCAGCATTTCCGACTGCAATTCTTCCTATTGCCAAAACCGGCCGTCGCATCCGCAAAGTTTCAAATAACACGCAGGAAAGCCTCGGCCTCTTGACCACCCGGCTGGATGAAGCTTTCCAGGGAATTCGCCATGTCAAAGCCTATAACATGGAAGAGCATGAAACCCGGCGGGTTTCAGCTGTAATCCACAAGGTTTTGAACCTGAACATAAAATCAGCAAGGACAAGTTCCCTGCTGTCTCCCATTATGGAAACGCTGGGTGGCATCGCGATTGCTGTCGTTATTCTTTATGGCGGCAATGAAGTAATACAGGGAACCAAAGACCCTGGTTCTTTTTTTGCTTTCATAACCGCTTTGCTGCTTGCTTATGAGCCGATCAAAAAACTGTCAAAACTTAACGCCAGCATGCAGGCCGGGCTTGCTTCCGCGCACAGGGTCTACGCAGTCCTGGACAGCCAGCCTGATATCCAGGATGTCCCGAACGCGAGGCCACTGACGATCGAAAAGGGTGAGGTCTTCTTTAACAACGTCACCTTTAAATACAGTGATGAGGCCCCTGCTCTTCAAAACATTAATCTTCACGCCCCCGCCAATAAAACCATTGCACTGGTGGGTGCCTCAGGAGCAGGAAAGACATCAATTCTCAATTTGATCCCCCGCTTCTATGACGTCAGCGAAGGCAGTATCACGCTTGACGGGCAGGATGTGCGCGATGCCACGCTGGAAAGCCTGCGCCAGTCCATTGCCTTGGTCAGCCAGGAAATTCAACTTTTTGATGACAGCATCCGTGCTAACATCGCCTACGGCAACCCGGCTGCCAGTGAAGAAGAGATCATCACAGCAGCACGCAATGCCCACGCCCATGACTTTATCAGCAGCTTGCCTGATGGTTATGACACCCTGGTTGGCCCCCGGGGCTCACGTCTGTCCGGTGGACAACGCCAGAGAGTCGCCATCGCCCGGGCCATGATCAAGAATGCACCGATCCTGCTGCTTGATGAAGCGACTTCAGCCCTCGACACAGAATCAGAACGCCACGTTCAGGATGCCCTGAAGATCCTTATGGAAGGAAGAACAACGCTGGTGATAGCCCATCGTCTTTCCACGGTTATTGACGCTGATATCATCTATGTTATGGATCGAGGAAAGATTATTGAACAGGGATCACATGGCGAATTGCTGGAAAAAGACGGCGCCTATGCCCGACTTTACAGCCTGCAGTTTGCCGAAGAAGCCCAGTCTGATACAGAGGCAGCATCACCGCTGACAGAAACCAACCTGATGGCAAAAAACCAGATCGGCCTCCCCGGATAAAGGTATAATGAAACTTTCCAAACGGCTCCTCCGTTCAGTACCGGTTCAGAACCTGATAGCCCGCATGATGTCGAGCTATATTGCCCTGGTTCGGGCGACCACCCGCTGGCAGGAAGTGATGCCCGATGAGACAAGGCTTTTTCTCGACCAGGAAGCCAATATCATTGGCTGTTTCTGGCACTCGAGAATGGTCATGATGTTTCATGCATGGAAACACAGTGATCGCAGTCGCTTTCACATGCTGATTTCAGCCCACCGCGATGGCCGGGTGATTGCCAGGGCAATTGAAAACCTCGGGTTCAGAACAGTAGAAGGCTCCAGTCGCCGCGGTGGAGCTTCTGCACTGGTCACCTTAAAACGTACTCTTGATAAAGGCGGAGCGATCGGCATTACACCCGATGGTCCTAAAGGTCCCCGAATGCGCGCCAAGAACGGTGCGGTCAAGGCTGCGCAAATGACCGGGCGTCCGATGATCGCGATCTCTGGCAACGTCTCCTCGCGCAAGATCTTTGATTCCTGGGATCGTTTTTGCCTGCCTCTCCCTTTTGGTCGCGGGATCATACATTGGGGAACGCCAATTGCTGTTCCCAGAGACGCGAGTAAAGAGGAGCTGGAAAGTTATCGGCTTGAACTGGAAGAGCAATTGAACGAATTGACGCGTAAAGCTGATCTTTGTTTTGGCCACGTCCCTATTACGCCTGCAACTCCTCTCAGGGCAAATGACCTTGAAGCACCGCCAGAAAAGGGAGCAGCGGATGCACGCCCCTGATTTCTGGCAACACCGCAATATTCTCAGCACTCTGCTTCTGCCTGCCTCTCTGCTCTACAGCCTTGGCAGCAATCTGCGCCACCGCTTCACCCGACCCAGGCATGTATCCGTACCCGTGATCTGCATTGGAAACCTGACGGCTGGAGGCAGCGGCAAAACCCCCGTTACAGCCGCGCTGGCACAGTTGCTCAGTGAAGAAGGCAAGAACCCGCATATCATCTCCCGTGGCTACGGCGGAAGCGCCACAGGTCCCCTGCTGGTTCAAACTGAAGTTCACAGTCCAGCCGAAGTCGGAGACGAACCCCTGCTTCTTGCCCGGGATTTTCCCATCTGGGTCAGCAAGGATCGTGTTGCCGGTGCTAAAGCAGCCATCGCGGCAGGTGCGGATATTCTTCTCCTGGATGACGGCTTTCAAAATCCTGGCCTCTATAAGGACTTATCTCTTATTGTTGTCGATGCCACGCACGGCTTTTCCAATGGCCGCGTTCTCCCTGCCGGCCCGTTGCGTGAACCGATAAAAACCGGACTTTCCCGCGCTGATGCTGTGGTTTTTCTTAAACCATCGGCCCAAGCAGAGATAAACCAGGAAATCTTTGCTTCCCTGCAGGACTGCCCTCTCATCCAGGCTCATATAGAACCTGGACCTCGGGCTGGCGGGGGCACCCTTCCTGACTTGCATCACAAAATGGTCTTTGCCTTTGCAGGTATCGGCTATCCGTCAAAATTCTATACAACATTGGAACAGCTTGGTGTGAAGCTGGTTGGCCGTCGGGATTTTCCCGATCACCATCCCTACAGCTCTCATGATATCCAACAGATTATTCAGGAAGCCCAGCACAAGGGAGCCAAACTCATTCTGACCACGGAAAAAGACACCGTAAAGCTTAATGGTCTGATCCCTTCGGCCTCCCCACTTGAAATCATCAGCTTGCCCATTCGCGCTGTTTGGGATAATCCCGGGGTTATCAAGGATTTGCTTTCCAAGGCTACAGGCAACTAGACCATGAACTCTGTTCCCACTTACCGTCACAGATTTGAAGCTCTTGGCTTGCGCGCCCTTTTACGTCTGGTTCGCCTTTTTCCAGTTCAGGCCTGTTCGAATTTTGGCGGGTTTCTTGGTCGGTCTATTGGCCCTTCACTCGGCATTACCCGCAAGGCGGATTTGAACCTGAAACTGGCTTTGCCAGAGCTTTCTGCAACTGAGCGCAAGCAGATAATCCGGGACATGTGGGATAATCTCGGCCGGGTTATCTTCGAATACCCCCATCTGCGGGAAATTGTCCAGAAGCACGACCAATACATCACAGTAAGCGGGCTGGAGAAGTTCCAGCAACCGCGCAAAGAGGGCAAAGCCCTGCTTTTTATCGGTGCCCATATTGGCAATTGGGAAATTCTGCCGATGACGGCAGCGTTGCTCGGCTATCCCCAGACCATTCTTGTGCGCCAGCCTAACAACCCGCTTGTTGCCAAAATAATTGACGATATCCGGACCTCAACCGGAAATCATTCAGCATCCAAGGGCGTGGATGGCGCGAGAGCCTCCTTAAAGGCACTTCGTAACAAAGAGGCTGTTGGCTTGCTTGCCGACCAGAAGATGAATGACGGGGTCGAAGTTCCCTTCTTTGGAATCCCGGCAATGAGCCCTGCCGCTCCGGCCATTCTCGGGGCAAAAACAGACGTTGCAGTCTTTCCCATTCAATGCAAACGAACTGGGCCAGCCTCTTTTCATCTGATCTGCCATGATGCGCTCGAGTTCCCCAACAGTGGCAAACGAGACCAGGATTGTCTCGAAGGCATGACAGAACTAAACCGGATTTTCGAAGGCTGGATCAGAGAAACACCCGGCCAATGGCTCTGGCTTCATCGCCGCTGGCCAAAGGCCGCTTACAAAAAACTGAAGGAAAAGAGCGAATAAAACCTGTTTTGCCCGACTCAGTCGTGCATTTACTGCGGCATAGCCTCAACCAGTGTTTGCGGGTCAACCCGCTGCTCGAACCAGTTCATCCGCCAATCCAGATGCGGCCCGGTAACACGTCCCGTTGCACCAAGGGTTCCGAGTTGATCCCCAGACTTGAGATACTCCCCGACACGAACCGTCACACTGTCCATATGCAGAAAGGTCGAGGACAGGCCATGTCCATGATCCAGAATAACCGTCCCGCCTGAATAATAGAGATCCGGCTCGGCCAGGGTGACAATCCCCTCTGCCGGGGCCAGTATCGGCGTCCCCACAGGTGCGGCAACGTCAACACCATAATGTGGTCGTTTGGGCACCCCGTTAAAAACTCTCTGACTGCCATAAACCCCTGAGATCCGCCCCTGTGCAGGCCAGGAAAATCCAGAGGCAAACATCGGCTTGTCGATATCATCCTTACGGGCAGCAGCAACGAGCTGTGCATCCCTGCTGATCCGCTCCGTCACCTCTTTTGGCGGGGAAACATATTTCTGCTCAACGCCTTCAATCTTCTGAATGTCGTAATCCCGGCGGGCGATCTCCAGTTTCTGGATAAGTGGCGCTTGACCCGGTGCGATAACCGTTAGGAGAGCCTGTGGTTCTGCGTCGCGATCAAAGCCGAAGACAAAATCCCCGACTGCCGAGACTCTCAAGGCCTGCCCATCCAGCAAAATTTGTGAACCCGGCGCCGTTTTGCCGATAATGATTCCCCCCTGGATGAGCTGACCTTTTAACGAAACAGCCTCTTCCCCCAAGACAGCACCCGTTTGCAGTAACAATACAAAAAGAAGTGGAATCAATCGCATTACAAAAGGCTCCCCTGAACAGCGTCGCCTGGAATACCCGGTTTCTTTTTCTGTTTGGAACCGGATTTCCCCGAAGCTCCACTGGAAGTGGCTGAAGGATTTGTCTCGCTCCCGGCAACAGCCGCGACAGAACGATCATTGGCAAACTCAATATTCAGATGCATACCGTCGGATATCTGGTCCGGAGCGAGCACAGCACCATCTTCACCCCGCACAACGGAAAATCCGCGTTTCAGTACATTTTTATAGGACACACTCTCAAGGACACGATCCAGAGATTGCAGGGCCGTGGCACTCCGTTCAAGACGAAGCCCTGTTGCCGCCTGCATACGTCGCGCCGCATCCAGCTGATCAAATTCTTGTTGCCGTTTGGGCAGGACCTGCCTCAGGGAAACAGACATACGCTCTTTCAAACTGTCGAGTTGATGGCTTGCCAACAGGATCTGCTGTCTGGGATGGGGCAGGCGTGCCGAAATTTCTGAAAGCTGCGCTGTGTGGTTGCGTAAATAACCACGCACTGCATTGCGCATCCTCTCCACCCGATCATCCAGCCGCTGGGTTTTCTCTTCTACCAGTCGCCGAGGATCTGGGAGCCCTCTTGCAAGAGCTTCAAGTTGCATTTTTCGTTCATTGAGCAGGCGATTTGCCCCGGCATAGATCCGGCGTCCGATTTCCTGATTTTCACCGATCAGATCAGCCCGTACCGGCACCGCCATTTCCGCAGCCGCTGTTGGCGTCGGCGCCCGACGGTCTGATGCAAAATCAATCAGCGTAGTATCGGTCTCGTGCCCGACAGCCGAAATCAGCGGAATCGCCGAGTTCGCTGCAGCCCGCACCACAACTTCCTCGTTAAAAGCCCAGAGATCCTCAAGACTTCCGCCACCACGGGCAACAATCAGAACATCCGGGCGTGGTACAGGGCCTGTCAGGGGAAGCTTGTTAAAGCCTTCAATCGCCCTGGCAATCTGCTCTGCCGCCCCATCGCCCTGCACCAGAACAGGCCAGACCAGAACGCGACGCGGGAAACGATCTGAAAGCCGGTGCATGATATCCCGGATAACTGCCCCCGTCGGCGACGTCACCACACCGATTACTTCCGGCAAAAAGGGAATACGACGTTTGCGTTCTTCGGCGAAGAGTCCTTCTCCGGCCAACATACGCTTGCGCTCTTCAAGTAACTTGAGCAGCGCACCTTCGCCAGCCAGTTCCATACTCTCGATAACAATCTGATAGTTCGAGCGTCCCGGATAACTGGTAATCCGCCCGGTGACAATGACTTCAAGACCATCCTGGGGGCGGATCGAAAGCTTGCTTGCAACACCGCGCCAGCAGATAACGCTAAGCACCGCATTATCGTCTTTCAGAGACATATACATATGCCCTGAAGCAGCCTGCTTGAAACCTGATATCTCCCCGCGTACCCGCACGCGATCAAATCGGGTTTCAAGCTCGCGTTTGATCGAGTTGGAAATCTCTGAAACACTGAGCGCAGGGGCGTTATTTCCGCGTTCAGTGGTTCCCGAAGCGGCTGGAGCAGAAGGTGGGGGTGTGAAAAGATCGTTCATGCCCGCATCCTAAACAGCCCCGTTGGGAAAGTCGACAGAGCAAAGCTGTGATTCCGCCCCGGAAGCAGAAATATTTCTGCCTCAATCAGAGGCCTGAGTCTGGTCTTGAGCAGCGGAATAGGGCATAAGCTTGCCAGAATTATGAACCTGAAATATCGACCTGTCAAAACCGGGAGCCTGAAATGAAAATTCTCGTCGTTGGATCTGGTGGCCGAGAGCATGCCCTCAGCTGGTCTATCGCCAAATCGCCTCTCTGCGAGAAACTCTACTGTGCTCCCGGGAACGCTGGCATAGCCGAAGTCGCAGAATGCCTGCCGATCAAGGCAGAAGATCTCGATGGGCTGGTCAATTTTGTTCAGAAAAATGATATTGGCTTTGTTGTCGTTGGCGCCGAGGCACAACTTGTTGCCGGGCTTGTCGACAGGCTTGAGACAATAGGCATTCCGGCCTTTGGCCCCTCGGCTGCTGCCGCACAGCTGGAAGGCTCAAAAGGCTATATGAAAGACTTCTGCGCCAAGTACAATATCCCGACAGCGGCCTACGCGCGCTTTACCGATCTGGCAAAAGCCCAGGCTTATCTTGAGGAACAGGGCGCACCGATTGTTATCAAAACTGACGGTCTGGCAGCAGGAAAAGGCGTTACCGTTGCCATGAGCATGGAAGAAGCCAAACAGGCCCTGGAAGAGGCTCTCTCTGGCCGGGCTTTTGGTGACGCCGGAACCGAAGTCGTGATTGAGGAATTCATGCAGGGCGAAGAAGTCAGCTTCTTTGTCCTCACCGACGGCGAGAATTACCTGCCTCTTGCTTCTGCGCAAGATCACAAGCGTGTCGGAGAAGGTGACACCGGCCCGAACACAGGCGGAATGGGGGCTTACTCTCCTGCCCCTGTTTTAACTGCAGAGCTCGAGCAACAGACACTCGAACGGCTGATCAAACCAACGATCGAAGGCATGAAATCAGAAGGTCACCCCTATAAAGGCGTGTTGTTTGCAGGTCTGATGCTGACGGACCAAGGCCCAAGACTGATCGAATACAACGTTCGCTTTGGTGATCCCGAATGCCAGACTCTTTGCCTGCGCCTCAAATCAGATCTCCTGCCAGCGCTTATCGCAACAGCAAAGGGCGGTCTTGATAAAATTGACCTCGAGTGGCATGACGAAACCGCACTACTCGTGGTTATGGCCGCCAAAGGTTATCCGGGCAGTTACGAAAAAAACACCCGGATTGACGGATTGGAACAGGCCAATGCGACAACAGGTGTGACTGTTTTTCATGCAGGAACAGCCCGTGACAGCAACGGGAACCTTCTCGCTACAGGCGGGCGGGTGCTTGGCGTTACAGCCTTGGGTTCAGATATCCGGACCGCTCAGAAAAATGCCTATCAGGCGGTTGACCAGATTTCCTGGCCAGATGGTATTTGTCGCAGGGATATCGGCTGGCGCGAACTCAGCCGCTGATTTCTAGTCAGAGGCGTTCCGGCGGGACTGAAAAAACTCCTTGAGCAAAGTCGCACAGGCCTCTTCACTCAGCCCTCCATAAACCTCTGGTTTGTGGTGACAGGTCGCCTGTTCATAGATCCGGGGGCCGTGATCCACACCGCCTCCTTTGGGGTCATAGGCGCCATAGTAAACCCGCCGTAAACGGGCGAAGGATATCGCCGTGGCGCAAAGCGGACAGGGTTCCAGCGTCACATAAAGGTCACAGTCACCCAATCGGGGACTTCCCTGCATCTCACAGGCGGCTCTGATCACCAGCACCTCAGCATGTGCTGTGGGATCATTGTCCCTCTCCACCCTGTTGTGCGCCTGTGCCAGAACCCGCCCGGTCGAACTCTCGACAATCACGGCTCCAACCGGCACTTCCCCGGCTTGCGCAGCCCTATTTGCCTCGCCCAGGGCGATTGCCATGGCTTCTCCGGGCTTCTTGCAATAAACTGTGTGCTGATCACTTTTCATGCCGTCGACTTTCCTTGCAAATACGCCCTTGGTCAAGGGGGTGATCAGATACCAGATCATCTCAAGGCGGAGCTTAAATAAACGCATAGGTCTTTTGCTCTATTCACAGTAGACAGCCGACCTTCTCAGGCATACATTCCCGGCCATGACAAAACCAACAAAACCCAGAACCACAAAATCCGGAGCCCCGCGCTCAACCAGCACCCAAACCCGCTCTGGCGGAAAGGGAAGAGCTTTTGACGACAGGTCCTTTGACGACAGATCTCCTGAACGGAAATCATCCGGATCACGTCCAGCCAGAGGCAAACCTGCTGACAGCAGAGCATCATCTGTGCGGAAAGGAGGCTCCCCCTCCTCTCGTCCTCGCAGAGATGGCAAGGATGTAGCAACAGGGACAGCTCCGGCTGGGCCAGCTTTTGTTGCGGCTCCCGCCTCGAACAAGGAAGAGCGCATTGCCAAGGTCATCGCCCGGGCAGGCCTCTGTTCACGCCGCGATGCCGAGCGCTGGATTGCCGAAGGTCGGGTACAGCTCGACGGCAAGCTGCTCGACAGCCCGGCGGTGGTTGTTGGACCCAAGAGCCAGATCAAGGTTGATGGTGTCGCACTGCCCCAGGCAGAACGCGCCCGCCTGTGGAAGTTTCATAAGCCAAAGGGACTGATCACAGCGGTTCGCGACCCCGAAGGCAGACCAACTGTCTTTGACAATCTGCCAAAGGATCTGCCCCGCCTTCAACCTGTCGGACGGCTCGATTTCAATTCCGAAGGCCTGTTGCTCTTTACCAATGACGGCGAAATCAAACGACGGCTCGAGCTGCCTTCAACAGGATGGAAACGCCGCTACCGGGTTCGTGTTCATGGTCAGGTAGAGGAACACCACATCAAGGCTCTGGCCGATGGCCTGAACATCGACGGCATTCAATACGGACCGATCGAGGCGACAATAGCTCATCAGGCTCAGACCAATGCCTGGATGCTGATGTCCCTGCGCGAAGGGAAAAACCGGGAAATTCGCCGGGTTTGCGAACATCTTGGCTTAATTGTTAACCGACTGCTCCGCATTTCCTACGGCCCGTTCCAGTTAGGCGACCTTCCGCCGGGGGAAATTACCGAAATCCCGCCTCGCTTGCTGAAAGACCAACTGGGTCTGCAGGGAGAGGAAGCCGATACTGATCCTGAAGACACCCCTGCCAAAGGGGGGAAGCGGCCTCCGCTGAAAGGCCGAGCGGCTTCAACAAAGCCGGGAGGAAGTGGCCCTCGTGATGCCAAACGGACCTCAATTTCAAAAGCTGGTGCAGGGAAGCAAAGCTCCCGTCGCGAAGCGCCAAAGCGTGAGGCCTCAAAACACGAAAGCAGTGACCGACCCGCGAGTAAAAGACCTGCTGCCAAAGGAAAAGGTCGCTTGACCCTCAAAGGCAAGCGTTCCTGATATGCGCATTGTTGGAGGCCGACATCGCGGACGACCGCTTAGCTGTCCGGAGGGAAATATTGCCCGCCCGACCCAGGATCGTACCCGTGAATCACTCTTCAACATCCTGTTACAGGGGGATGTCAGCAAGGGCCTGCTGCCCTCTGGTACTGCGCGACTTCTGGTCGATCAGCATGTTCTTGATGTCTTTGCCGGAACCGGGGCCTTGGGGCTGGAAGCCCTTTCCCGTGGCGCTCGAAAAGTTACCTTTATCGAAAAAGCCCCGGAGAGCCTTGCCGCTCTCCGGGAAAATGTCAAAAGCCTGCGCGAGCAAGTCGCTACTCATGTGATTGCCGCTGACGTTCTTGCTCCCCCCAAAGCCACTGAAGCCTGTAGCCTGATCCTGATGGATGCCCCTTATAATCAGGGTCTGAGTGATCCGGCGATTGCCGCGCTGGATCGTGCCGGATGGATCGCTCCCACAGCCCTGATCGCTGCCGAGGCAGAAGCCAAGGAAACTCTCACGGCCCCTCCGGATTTTGAGCTGGTCGATACCCGAAAATACGGCAAAGCCAGAATCTTCTTTTTCCTCAGAACCGAAGCCGTTTAAATCAGTGTGCTTGGTTAGACTGGTGGCTATGACTGGGCTTTAAGCTCTTTGGCTGCCATCGCATAGCCCCCATCAGCGCCATCAATGAAATGAAGGTGCTGCGAACAGGCGAAGTCCAGAACCAGGCAGGTCATCAATGCTTCCGGGGACAGGTGAAGACCATAGCGGATAATCCCGGCAGAGCGTTTTTCTTCCAGATATTTTCTCAGATCAGCAATGGATTCAGGGCGGCAATCGACAACCATGCGCACCATGTCGTCAAATTTCCTGAAATCCGAGTTGCTGCGCAGTTCTTTCAGATAGACTTCCGGTTTGTACGGTCCATGCTGTGCATTGATCCAATGAGCCACCCGGTGCCATACCTTGGTCAGAATTTGCAGGAAAAAGGGCCTGATGAAGCCACCCTTTCCGGCACTTAGGGTAAAGTTTTCCAGTGTAAAATCTTCGAAAAACTTTCTGATCTTCAAGTCAGCAATTTTGACCGGATTGATATCTTCAACATCGCGTTCAATGATTCCCTGCACCTCCTCGACAACCCGCTGGTAATCGGCTTCTTCATGAGCCTGGATCAACAGTGTCAGTATCGTACCATTCCGGGGTTTCAAAGGTTGCCAGCGACAGCTCAGGCCTTCCAGATTTGGCAATCTGTCGGAAATCTCCTGTTTGCAATACTGGCCTGTGCTATCTGCCTTGATTATCTGGTCCGCCAGGTCCAGACCACCGCCACTGAACAGCGCAAGGTTGTTCCCCGGAGAAAGCTCCAGACGCGCAACCAGAACATCTTTTCCCATTTTTCTGATTTGGCTTAAGGGAACTGCACCAACCCTGAGCTCCAGATCAAAGAACTCACGCCCGAAGTGTTGGACGGCCAGAAGCTCTTTTACCAGATCAGGCTGTTGTGCACTTGAGCAGAGAAAGCTTGCACCATCACCCCCAAAGACAAAGGGGATTTTAGCACCCCCCAACAGGTTAAACACAGCCGTGATCCCTGCTGCACCCAACATATTGATATCTTTGTAACGTCCGTTCTGGATAGCCTTGGTCGAATGGACGACATCTGTTGTCACAACCCACCAGCCTTCGGGCACCGGATGATAAAAGTCTTTGGAAAAGGCATCAGCAAAACGTTTCGCTGGGGGCAACGTCAGAAAATCGAATTCCATAGATCACCTTCACTCGCCAGAGGGAATTTCCATATGGAACAGTCAGACAACCTGCCCCTCTTATACGTAGTGCTTCATCTTCGTGAAAAAAGCTTTTCGATGTC
Organism: Kiloniella laminariae; assembly: GCF_027214005.1. GTDB lineage: Bacteria > Pseudomonadota > Alphaproteobacteria > Kiloniellales > Kiloniellaceae > Kiloniella > Kiloniella laminariae_A. The sequence continues at coordinate 159,686 of NZ_JAPWGY010000004.1, read as the reverse complement.
AGTCAGCTTCAATTCTATATAGGTCGGCCTGCCGTGATTGCATTGACCAGAATGGGGGGTCACTTCCATCTGCCGTAACAGCGCATTCATTTCCTCGCTGTTCAGTCGCCGCCCTGATCGTACTGATCCATGACAGGCCATGGTTCCGAGCACCCGCTCTACGCGTTCTTTCAGCGCCAGTGTCTCGCCCAGTTCGGCCAGTTCATCAGCAAGATCCATGACAAGCGCCGTTGCATTGGCTCGCTCGCCAAGAATCGCCGGGACCTCTCGCACGACGACAGCACCAGGACCAAATGCCTCCAGAACCAGACCAAGCTCTGCCAGTTCCTCCGCCCGTTTAACCAAACGATGTGCGGCGTCTTCGTCCAGTTCGACCACTTCCGGCAGCAGCAACATCTGGGACTTCACGCCCTGTGCCGCCATCTGTTCTTTCATTTTCTCCAAAACAAGCCGTTCATGTGCAGCATGCTGGTCGACAATAACGATACCTGTTTCTGTCTGCGCAATGATATAATTCTCGTGATATTGCGCCCGTGCCGCCCCCAGAGGATGTGCAGCATGGTCAAAAGCCTCAGGCTCTCCTGTTCCCTCTGACGGAGAACTCCAACGATTTCCCGCCTCAGCCAATCCCGGAACAGGATCTCCGCTGCGTGCCTGGGGTATAAAACTCTCTGATCCAGGCAAGGCCGTCTGGCTGTTTCCAAGGGGGGCCTGTGCTGCAAAAACTGCCTCTGACAAGCGACCAGATGGATAGCTCACAGAAGGTCGTGGTTGCCAGCTATAAGCCCCACCAGAACGTCCCTCTGCCCCCCCCTGTTCCTGACGGCTTCTCGCCGCCTCCAACATACCGAGAGCCGAATTGGCAACAGATGTAGAAGCGCGATGCCCGGCCTCAGCCAGGGCATGTTTGCAAGCCCCGACAATCAGCCCGCGGACCAGTGCCGCATCGCGGAAACGGACTTCAGTTTTGGCCGGATGGACGTTGACATCAACCATCTCTGGCGGCATTTCCAGAAACAGGGCCAGCAAGGGATGACGATCGCGCGCCAGAAAATCCTGATAGGCTCCGCGAACAGCGCCTTGCAACAGACGATCCTTGACCGGGCGACCATTGACAAACAGATACTGGTGCTGGGCATTGCCGCGGTTCAGTGTGGGCAGACCGATATAGCCCGATAGTGTAAGGTATTCCCTTTCGGCATCAACCCTGAGAGCATTTTCCCCAAACTCTCTGGCCATAACCGAGGACAGGCGTTTCAGACGCGCTTCGAAAAGGTCTCCGCCATTCGCTGGTAAGCGCAGCAAGGTACGTTTTTCATCGGAGAGGGAAAAACCGACTTCCGGATGCGCCATCGCCAGACGCTTCATGACATCTTCGGCATGACTGAGCTCTGTCCTTGCGACCTTGAGAAACTTCAGTCGTGCCGGAGTGGCAAAAAACAGATCCCTGATCTCGACCCTGGTACCCGGATTACAGGCAGCAGGTTGAACAGGCGAAACAGTGCCTCCTTCGACCCGAATCATCCAGGCATCTTCCGCCTGTTTTTCGCGGCTGGTAATCTGAAGGCGCGCCACCGCGCCAATTGAGGGCAATGCCTCTCCCCGAAACCCCAGTGTTTCAATATGAACCAGATCATCGCTGGGAAGCTTGGAGGTGGCATGCCGCTCGATACAGAGAGACAGCCCCTCTTTGCTCATCCCGCAACCATCATCGCTCACAGCGATATAGCTGCGCCCACCGTCGCGCATCTGTACATCAATATGAGTCGCCCCGGCATCCAGAGCGTTCTCCACCAGTTCCTTTACTGCCGCAGCCGGACGCTCAAGAACCTCTCCAGCAGCAATCTGGTTGACCAGGGTTTCCGGAAGACGGCGGATAGACAAAACGAACTCCTGTTCAGAACAAAGCGATCTATGCGGCGCTGTTGTCATTCAGATCCCGCAAGAAACGACGGGCAAGAACCTTGCCCTGCTCTACAGCAGGTTGATCATAGGGATTCACACCCAAAAGATCAGCGGCGATCACCGTTTCAAGCATGTAGTGCATGGTCAGCGCCCCAAGCGCCTGCTCGTCAATCTGATTCAACGTGATCTTGCGCACCGGCCGACCATTCTTGGCCAGGGTTTGCGCCGTGGCTTCAGCAGATACCGTCAAGAGATCACCCAATGTCCGGCCACGCAGATAACTCAACGTATCCTCACCATCAGGCAAGGCGGAATCCACCGGCAAACCTTCACCGCGGGCATCATGATAGATCATGGTGAACATCTTGTCCTGAGGACCATCAAGATAAAGCTGCAACTGACTGTGCTGGTCAACAGTTCCCAGAGCCCGGATCGGGGTTGTTCCCTTGCCTTCCTTGCCCAGACTTTCAGCCCAGAGCTGGTTATACCAGAGACCCAGATCCGCCAGACGATCCTCATAGGGCATGATCACCGTTTGGGAAATATTGCGCTGCCGTAACAGGCCTGTGGCAACAGAAGCTCCGACAACCGGGGCAATCGCCTCCATATCCTTTGTGTTCAGTGCCTGGTGAACCACTTTGGCTGCTGCCTCCCGCAACGCATTGACATCAAGGCCTGCGATCATGGCAGGTAACAGTCCGACAATCGTCAAAAGGCAGAAACGTCCGCCGATCAGCGGATTCTGGTCCAGACACTCCAGCCCAAGATCCCGGGCAAGCTTGCGCAAGGGATTGGGTTTTGGCTCGGTGATAATTGTCACCCTTTCCGCCAGCTTATCCGGGCCATAGGCCTTCTGGAAAGCCGGGAGCAAGGCCATAAACTGCGCCACCGTCTCGGCAGTCGATCCTGATTTTGAAAGCGTAATCAGACCTGTGGTCGAAATATCCAGTCTTTTGAGCAGGACAGCAAAACTGTAGGGATCAATGTTGTCCACGAAATGCAGCCGTGGCCCTCCGTTGACCGGACCAAAGGGACTGTTCGCCAGACCATAAAGCGTTCGCCCGCCAAGAGATGATCCCCCGGTTCCCAAAACGATCACATCACTACAATTATCCCGATATGACGAAACCAGTGACTGGCAGGCAACAAGATCTTCACGCTCTTCCGGAATGGAAAGAAACGGCAGACGGCCACTGTCTTTGTCTTCTTTCAAGCGCACAAGGCTTTGCGCACAACTGGCAAGTTGCTCGTCAAATATCTGGCGCTTAAGGCCACCTTCACCAAGGAATTCCTCAAGGCAAAAATTTACATCGTGAGTATAAGACATCGTATCCACAGATTATTTTCTATCGGCAACAGCCGACGCGCTGAAACTGAACCGTAACAAACTGGGGTTTGTACCAAAAGCACAAACACTCCCTGGTTTCCATGAAACCTGATTGATCAGCGTCTTGGCACCGGATTTTCCTCTTTCAATCCCACAGGATCCCCCGCGACAATAACGGTCAGGCTATCCGCATCATACAGTCTGCGCGCAACACGCCGGGCATCCTCCAGCGTCACCGCCTCCAGATAGCTGTTCCGCTTATCCAGATAATCAATACCCAGTTTGTTAAGCTGCATCGCCAAAAGAATATCCGAAACCTGTTCCGTGCTGGTAAAATTCAGCGGAAAAGATCCCGTCAGATAGGTTACCGCATCGGACAGTTCCTGCTGGCTCGGCCCTTCATCTGCCATCAGGCGCCATTGATCCCGAATAATCTGGATGGACTCAGAAACCCGGTCATTTTGGGTTGCCACAGTCGCAATAAGAAGTGGTGCCTGCTCTTGGGCGGAGAGATAGCTGCCAACGGAGTAGGCCAAACCTCTCTTTTCTCGGACCTCCTGATAAAGGCGTGAGGAGAAGCTCCCTCCTCCCAGAATATGGTTCACGATAACCGCGGCATAATAATCGGGATCATCACGCGCGATACCGACCTGAGCCAACAAAACTTCGCTTTGGGGGATGTCTTCTTTAATCACAATGGTTCCCCCTGCTACTGCAGGAGTAACATCAACAATCTCGCTGGACCTGGATTGTTCTGCAACGCCCGAGAAGGCCTGATCCAGAACGATCCCGAGTTCTTCAGCCGAAATATCCCCAACGGCTGCAACAGTAAGATTATCCTGTCCGATAAAGTTACTCATGTAGTGCCGCATATCCTCGACAGCAATCGACGAAAGGCTTTCAGGCGTCCCATCATTTGGGCGCCCGAAAACATGACCGGGGTAGAACAGCTGTCTGAGAGTATCCTGGGTCTTGTAGTTGGGATCTTCCTGACGACGTTCGAGTGTCAGCTTGATTTGAGAGCGGATTCTTTCTACCGGTTCCGGGTCAAATCGGGGCTCTGTCAGGGCTGAACGCAACAGCTCGATTGCCGTGGCCTGATTTTTTTTCAACGTAAAAAGGCTTCCATTCAGCTGGTCGCGCCCTGCATCAAAACGGAGTGAAATGGAAAGATCGTTCAATTTTCCCTGGAATGCTTGAGAATCAAGATCCCCGGAGCCCTCATCAATTGTCGCTGCAACAAAATTTGCCAAGCCTTCTTTACCGTGAGGATCTACAGAAGACCCTCCACCGAAAGCAAAATTGATCGCAACAATAGGGTTTCTAGGGTTTTCCACCAGCCAGGCCTTTATCCCGCCCGGAGAAACCACCTGCTTGACCTCTACCGCAAACGATGATCCCGGGAGAGCTGTTGTCAGGAGGAACGAGATGAGGAGAAGATACAAGAGTTTGCTGCCAGACTTGGCCAATTTCCCGGCAAAGGAGCTGTGGCTATCAAGAAAAAAACTCATTCTGTTACTTCCTCGGACAGTCCTGCAGGCAACAACACACCGGTCACCGACTGATTGGCAACAACAATCTGTTTCATGGCGCGATTAACATCTTCTGGTGTTACCTCGGCAATGCGTTCAGGCCAGTTCTCTACATCTGCTACCGTACGCCCTGTCGTCAGGGCACGGCCGAATATATTGGGGGCCGCCGAAAGCGGGTCGCGGGCAAATACTGCAGCATCAGCCATCCGGCTCTGCGCTTTCCGGACGTCTTCCGCCGTTACCCCGGTTTCAATAATTTTCTGAATCTCCTCGCGCAGACGACTTTCTGCCTGTTCAAGAGGAATGTCAGGGCGTGGAGAAATATAGAAAATAAAACTGCCCAGATCATAGGCCCCTGGATTATAGGAGGTGCCAACAGAAGCTGCCGTTCCCTCCTCAATTGCCAGTGTTTTATACAATTTGCTTGTTGCACCACTGCCAATGATTTCATCCAGAACCTGCAAGGCAAAGGGATCATTGCCTTCTGCCGTGCGATAACTCGGGGCAAGATACCGTATTGAGAGCGTTGGACTGGTGACCAGCTTGCTCTCCAGCTCGACCCGACGGGCTGCATTCTGGGGAGGTTCGGATATCCGGTTTCGTTCCGGGACATCGCGCGCAGGAATCACGCCATAGAATTTCTCTGCCAGAGGCCGGACCTCTTCGGCTGTGGTATCTCCAGCAATTATCAGCACAGCATTATTCGGCGCGTACCATTTGTGATAAAACCGCAAAGCGGTCTCGGTGCTGAGCTCCTCGATTTCATGATCCCATCCAATGACAGGTATCCGGTAGGGATGATTAAGATACTGACTCGCCTGCATGACTTCTCCAAGCTGAGCAGCCGGATTGTTATCAACCCTGCTCCGACGTTCTTCCCGCACCACTTCGCGTTCAGGCAGAACGATGTCATCCGTCAGAACCAATCCGGTCATTCTATCTGCTTCAAGTTCCATCACGAGTGCCAGGCGATCCTTGGCAACCGTCTGGTGGTAAGCAGTGTAATCCCACGAGGTGAAAGCATTTTCTTCCCCCCCATTCTTAGCCACGATGGCCGAGAACTCGCCGTTTTTAAACCGTTTGGTTCCCTTAAACATCAAATGCTCAAGGAAATGGGCATTCCCGGATTCTCCGGCCACTTCATCTGCAGCACCAACCTTGTACCACAGCATCTGTGTGACAATCGGCGCGCGATGATTGGAAATCACCACCACCTGCAACCCGTTATCAAGGCTGAAGGTCTCTGGTTTGAAGATTTCGGCGTGAACAGGATTAGCCCCGGCGAGAAAACACAGTCCGGCAATCACGGAAGACAAGCACTTCAGTTTGGAAAACATGACTCTATTCATGAGCAGATCGGTTCGCCCCTTATCCCAGGAGAGAGTTTCCCCTGATGCTAGGAAAATAAGTAGATCCTGTTCAATCTCTACACAAGGGTGGCGGATAAATTTATCCACCGGAAACCGGTTTTGATCACACCGAATACCATTGAGGAACAGGAACAGAGTTTATGTCGGTTTCCATAACGCCCAGCTTGGCTCCGACGTAAAAAAGCTCCGGAGAACCGGAGCTTTTAGACTGGGTTACGCTTGGCGTTAGAAGATGCCATCCAGAACACCTTCAAGAGGTGCCTCGCGGTTGCGGACAATCGTCGGTGTTTCACCTTTTCCTCTGGTACCAAGGGCTGCATTTTCCTGCAAGCGTTTGGCTTCCTTGACCGGATCAACCACAGAATTTGGTGTCGGCTGGTCTTTCCAGAAAATCAGGGTATCGACCACCTGTTCGCTCTCCGCATTCAGCTGGCGGGTTTCACGATCAACCAACAACCGGATATCACTTGGCGCCTCGTCGGCACCAGCTGATTTCAGCAAGGACATCTCACCTTCACTACGGTTGCCTTGGGACAAGGCAAAGTCTTCAGCTGGCCCGGCACTGCCGTCCAGATTGAAGACCGCCCGACGGGCTTTCCCTTGCGGGGATGCTTCCTGCGGGCGCAATGCGCCCGGGCGGGGCGGGGCAAGGTTATAATCAGGTGGCAAGCTCAAAGGAGCACGCGATACAACTTTGAACTCATCGGGAGAGCGTTTGCCCAAACCGATCTGTTCTTTCAAGGTATCACCGCATCCGGTAACTGCGAGGGAGATCCCGAGGACTCCCAAAATTTTCAAACTTTTCATCCGTTCAACCTGCGTCCCTTTAAAAGGTCCCTATTTATTACCCTTAGATTGCGTCAAGAACAAGCCATCACAGAGTAAAATCACCACACCGATAAAAATCGTGCTGTCTGCCAGATTAAATGCGGGCCAGGGATTGAAAATCTGCCAGGGAAGCCACGAAAGGGTAAAGCTGAGGAAATCCACCACACCAACATGGAGGATCCGGTCAATCACATTTCCCATCGCTCCCCCACAAATCAGACCCACGGACAGGGCCAATCTGCAGGATGGTTCTTTATACAACCAGACAAACATGCCAATGACGATTGCCATAGCAGCCCCCGCAAGGATGAAGGGACGCCAAGGGGAATCACTTCCAAAAAGACCGAAGCTCACCCCCGTATTGTAGGTGAGAACCAGATCAAAAAAGTCTGTAACCTCAATAACGCGAGGCGGGTTCATCACTTCGATCAGAATGAACCACTTGCTCGCCTGATCCAGCCCGAGAATCAGGATCGCCAGGAGCAAAGCCCGGATCAACATCGCTGAACCTTTTGTTGTCACCCCGTTCATTTTTATGACTTCACCAGAACGTCCGCACAACGGCTGCAGGTATCTTCGGCCTGAGGATGGCTTCCGACGTCCGGCAAAACCTTCCAGCAACGCTGACACTTGTCCCCTTCTGCGATATCGACAACGACACCGACACCTTCCACGTCCTGAATCCTGTAGGCCTCCTCTGGAGCATCCGCACTAACCAGCTCGATCTGGGAAGTAATACAGATATCTGCCATATCAAGATCACCAATGGCTTCCATCAGTTCATTACGGGAAACATAGACTGCCGGACGGGCCTGGAGGCTGGATCCGATTTTCTTTTCTGCCCGCAGAACTTCAATTGCACCGGTAACGACCCGGCGCACTTCACGAATTTTATCCCAACGGCTTGCCAGCTCTTCATTCTTCCAACTCGCCGGAATTTCGGCAAAAGTACGCAGATGAACAGACTCTTCAGCGCCTTTTTTGCCCCGGGCCAGCCAGGCTTCTTCAGTGGTAAAGCAAAGGATCGGTGCCAGCCATGCTGTCAGACTATCAAAAAGAATATCGATAACCGTGCGGGCTGCACGACGTACTGTGCTGTCAGAAGCGTCACAATAGAGCGCATCCTTACGCAGATCGAGATAGAAAGCAGACAGATCTACAGCACAGAAATTGTGCAGCGCCTGGAACATTGCATGATAGTCATAGTCATCACAGCTTTTTCGAACGATCACATCAAGCTCTGTCAGGCGATGCAGAACCCACTTTTCCAGTTCAGGCATCTCTTCAGCAGGCAGGCGTTCCTCATCCGAGAAACCGTCCAGGCTTCCCAACAGAAAGCGCAGCGTGTTTCGCAGGCGACGATAGGCGTCGGCCTGATATTTGAGGATTTCATCACCAACACGCAAATCCTGGGAATAATCCGAAGCCACCACCCACAGACGCAGAATATCAGCACCATATTTGGCAATGATTTCTGCTGGAGCGATAATGTTGCCCAAGGACTTGGACATCTTGCGGCCCTTGTCATCCAGCACAAAGCCATGGGTCAGAACCGCATCGTAGGGAGCGCGGTTTCTGGTTCCCGCAGATTCCAGCAGTGAGGTATGGAACCAGCCCCGATGTTGATCCGAACCTTCAAGATAGAGATCCGCTGGCCATTTCAGCTCGGGACGAGCTTCCAGCACAAAGCTGTGGGTAGAGCCGGAATCAAACCAGACCTCGATCACATCCATGATCTGTTCGAAATCGTCTGCTTTATACTCATTCCCCAAGAAACGTTCAGGCGCGCTGTTAAACCAGGCATCTCCACCTTCAGCATGGAAAGCAGCGACAATCCGGTCGAGAACTTTCTGATCTCTTAGTGGTTCACCGGTTTTCTTTTCCATGAAAATCGGCAAGGGCACTCCCCAGACACGCTGGCGTGAAACACACCAGTCGGGGCGCCCCTCAACCATTTTATAGAGTCTGTTACTTCCCTGCTCTGGCACAAAGCGGGTGTCATCAATTGCCTTGAGCGCCTTTTTCCGGAGATCATTGGTCTCCATGGAAATAAACCACTGTGGCGTGCTGCGGAAAATCAATGGTGCTTTTGAACGCCAGGAATGCGGATAGCTATGACGCATGGATCCTTTAGCCAACAACCCGCCGGTATCAATCAGGGCCTTGATCGCTTTGCCATTGGCATCACCCGGCTTGCCTTCCTGGGTATAGACGCAAGCGCCGGCAAAGAAGGGAACATGATCATAATAGATCCCGGCTTCATCCAGCATCATCGGCACTTCAAGACCGTGTTTACGCCCCAGTTCATTATCGTCGGCACCATGACTTGGTGCAATATGGACAAACCCCGTACCAGCTTCATTGGTGACAAAGTCGGCCTGCAGCAAAGGGACTTCATAGTCATACCCGCCATCGGCACCTTCAAGGCCACGCAACGGATGCTGAGCACGAACTTCAGTCAGGTCTGAGACAACACCGACTTCCCGCCACTTCTCGATCCGAGCATCAAGACGTACCTGTTCGGACAATTCGCGATTGAGAACCAGACGTTCCCCAACCTTGGCCAAACTGCCTTCGCCAAGTGCCTCAACCTCGTACACCACGTATTCAAACTCAGCGCCACAGGCTACAGCCCGGTTGGCCGGAATGGTCCAGGGTGTCGTTGTCCAGATGACAATAGAGGCGCCCTCAAGCAGCGGATCCTTGCTGCTGGCAATCGGGAAACGCACCCAGATGGTCGGCGATTTGTGCTCATGGTATTCGACTTCGGCGTCCGCCAGGGCAGTTTTCTCGACAACGGACCAGAGCACCGCCTTGGTGCCCATGTAAAGTCCCTTGTTCATCAGAAACTTGCCCATCTCTTTTACAATCAGGGCTTCCGAGGCAAAGTCCATTGTCTTGTATGGCTTGTCCCAGTCAGCCTCAATCCCGAGGCGCTTGAACTCATCGATCTGGGTTGCAATCCATTTATCTGCAAACTCGCGACACTCCTTGCGGAATTCGATGACAGGAACTTCGTCCTTGTCCTGTCCGCGTGCGCGATAGCCCTCTTCAATTTTCCACTCGATCGGCAGGCCGTGACAATCCCATCCCGGAACATAGTGGGCATTCTTGCCCATCATCTGCTGAGAGCGGTTGATAACATCTTTCAGCACCTTGTTCAGGGCATGTCCCATGTGAAGGTGACCGTTTGCGTAGGGAGGACCATCGTGAAGAACGAACTTTTCACGATCCTTGCTCGTCGCACGCAGTTTTTCGAACAGGCCAATATCAATCCAGTGCTTCAGGATTTCCGGCTCTTTTGCCGGCAGTCCTGCACGCATGGGGAAATCGGTCTTGGGGAGAAAAACTGTATCTTTATAATCCGTGCTCATGGAGCCACTCTTCCGTCTACGATATTGGGCTTATTCTTCACTTGCTGTCGGAACAACAAGCTCTAGGGGATGATCTCGTAACGACAGCAAAAGCTCTCTGGCCTGCTTGCTGTCCTTGTCGATCTGTTCTTTCAGGGCCGTCAGCCCATCAAATTTCTTTTCGGGGCGGAGATATTCCACGATTTGCACCCGAAGGTCCATATCATAAATATCTTCATCAAAGTCAAAGATAAAGACCTCAAGATTAACCGTATCTCCGTCCAGGGTCGGGCGCGTACCGATGTTGGCAACACCGTGATACCAGTGGGTGCGTCCCAGACCTTCGACCCCTGCCTTGGCAACGCGTACGGCATAGACCCCGAGAGCCGGAACAAGATAGTTATCCATTGACAGGTTGGCCGTTGGAAAGCCGATTGTCCTGCCCCGCTGGAAACCATGCAGGACCGGACCATCAATTTCCCAGTAACGTCCAAGAATTTTTGCCGCGGCAACAGGCTTTCCCTGCTGCAGATAATCACGCACCCTTGACGAGGAAAGAGCCGCGCCACTTTGGTCTGTCACAGCTTTTGCTGCATGGACAGAAAAGCCGTGCTCAGCCCCCATCTTCTCCAGCAGCTGGGCATTGCCCTGACGATCTTTACCAAAGCAGAAGTCCCATCCAATCACCAACTGTTTGGCACCGAGGTCCCGAACCAGTGTATCCAGGACAAAGGCCTCGGCAGACTGTTGCGAGAATTCCCTGGTGAAATCCTGGACAAAAACATGATCCACCCCGGCTTTATGCAAAGCATGAGCCTTTGCAATCATCGGTGTCAGTCGAAAACAGGGCCGATCGGGCTGAAACAGAGACCGCGGGTGCGGTTCAAAAGTCAGGACCGCCAGCGGCAAATTGAGTTTTTTGGCACTCTTGCCAGCCTGTTCTATGACAGCCTGGTGACCAAGATGCACCCCGTCAAAATTGCCAATCGCGACAACGGCGCCCCTGGCTTCAGCGGGTAAATTGGAAAAATTATGAAAAACTGCCATGTTCTGATCTGGCCCTGCTTATCCCATATATATCCCCGACAGACATAGTCACAGCCTTGTTCTACTTGCCGCGCCCGTACTGTTTCGAAGAGATAGCTACCCGAGCCCCATTAACCGGGGACTCGCTTCAAGCGCCTATGAATACTCGCTCAGCAAGCGCTTGAAAACAGGCGAGTGGCCTTTTTCCAAAAGAATACCCGGGAAATGCGCTGATACTTGTGTTGAACAGCCCGATAAAACACCCGGGAGAACCCCGAAAAAAAATCAGAGAAATAAAATCAGAGAAAACCAGAAATACCAAAGTTCTTCAGACACACCGCAGATCAGGCGCGGGAAGAGACCATGATCACAGCTTCACCTTCAAGAACCGTCTTGCCAGAAACCTGACAAAAGGTTTCAAGAACAACGCGTTTCTTCTCGACAATAACTTCTTTCACCCGTGCGGTAGCAGTCACAGTATCGCCAATGCGTACAGGTGCCTTGAATTTCAGCGACTGCGAAAGATAAATACTGCCCGGGCCAGGTAATTTTGTGCCCAGAACAGCCGAGAGAAAAGAGGCTGTCAGCATTCCATGGGCAATGCGGCCTTCAAAAACACTCGTCCGCGCCAGCTCTTCGTTGATATGTACCGGGTTCGTATCACCGGAAATTCCGGAAAACAGCACAATGTCAGCTTCCGTCACTGTTTTGGCGAAAGATGCTTCCATCCCTGCACTGAGATCTTCAAGATAATAACCCTGCATACCTATTCCCCTGTTAAACCGTTGCCAGCCCAAAAAATTATTGTTTTATTTCGCGATAGGGCGAATAACTGTAATTTACTGTCTCACGCTAGCTTTTCAAAGAATGTAAAACAAGCTATTTTTGCACTGCAGCAAACCACCTGACCGCAAGGGACGATGGTATATAAACTCAGGTTGTCCTTTTGTGAGTCCCCGTTTTACTATGAGCCATCAATTCAGCTCTGGAACAGTGATGCTCTATCAATCTCTAAAGACCACTATAGGCTTTCTTGTCCTTGCATTGCTTGTCGCTTGTGGCCCGGATAAAAATGCCCGTCCGATCACCAGCAGCCTCCCCCAGGCTTCATCTGAGCAGGCCCGGATTTATTTCTATCGCTCAAAAGTCCCTTTTCTTGCCGCGGTGCAGCCTGAATTTCTGGTCAACGGCAAAGCAGTGGGAACCGCTGTGCTCAACCAGGTATTTTTCCGGGATGCATTACCCGGAAACTATGAAATCCAGATTTCCTCGCACATGAAGAAAATATTGCCGCTGACCCTAAAGCCGGGAGAGACCTATTATATACGGGCATTCGGCACGACGTCGGTGATAAGAACCTATTTGACAATCGAAGAGGTGTCAGAAGAAGAAGCCCTGGAGGATCTTAAAGGGCAAAAGCTTCTTCCCTGAACATTCTAACTATCACATTCAACTATCAGTTCACTGACTTGTCTTCTTCTTGGGCAGGAACAGCAATCGGGGCAGCATCCTCACGCACCAACACAGCGGCAAAGAAACCATCTGTCTCATCTCGCGCCGGGCTCAAACGCAACATATCGCCAATGTGTTCAGGCATTTCCCGGGGCATCCGCTCTTTCCAGATTTCAGCTACGGGTAAAAGTTTGAAATCAGGCCGGGAACGGAGAAACTTTTCGACCTGCTCTTCATTCTCGTCAGGCAACAGCGAACAGGTTGCATAGACCAGCCGCCCCCCAGGCTTTACCAGACGGGCCGCAGAAGTCAGGATGCTTTCCTGCAAGGCAACCAGCTCAGCCAGATCCTCTTCATCACGCCGCCATTTGGAATCAGGCGAGCGCCGCCAGGCTCCGGTTCCACTGCAAGGGGCATCAACCAGAACCCGATCAAATTTGCCCTTGTTCTTCTTGACCCAAGGGTCCCGTTCACTTTCAAGAATTTTACGCTCGGCATTGAACACACCCGCACGTTTTAGACGCTGTGCAGCACGTGCCAGGCGCTTGCTGTGGACATCAGCTGCAACCAATTGGCCCCTGTTGTCCATATCTGCGGCAAGCGCCAGGGTCTTTCCACCCGCGCCCGCACAGAAATCAATCACTCTCTGACCGGGCTCAACAGCCACCAGTACAGACAAAACCTGAGACCCGGCATCCTGAATCTCGATCTCTCCCCGTTCATAAAACGGCAGATGGGCTTTTTTCGGATCGTTCAAAACGCGGATACCGTGGGGAAGCCAGTCAATTGCTTCAGCCTTACAACCCGCTTTTTCCAGACGCGGAAGCAGATCTTCACGATTTCCCTTGAAAGGATTAACCCTTAGATCAAGCGGGGCAGACCCATTGAGCGCTGCAGCTTCTTCACCAAACCGCTCTCCAAAGACGGCACGCAAGCCGCTTTCAGCCCAAGGGGGACATTCGTTCATTGCCCCTTCCGGCATGGTTTCTTCCGCCAGATTTTTTCCTTCCATCGAGCTCAAAACCCGGGCCTCGGAATCTGTCAGACGCGCAAGATATCCGCCACCGCCACGGCAAAGCGCTGTGATATCAGCCACAGACTTGTTATAGGTCAACGCCAGATCCGCCAACAGAAGCTTACGCAGCTGCTTTGTCTGTCCCTTGATCTCAAGCCACCAGAGCAATCGGCGGTAGCGCCGGATAACACCCCAGACCATATCGCGAATGCGGCTATGATCCCGATCGGTCAGACGCCCTTTGATATTGGCAAAGTGTGATGCAAGCTCCCGGTCAATCGGACTGTTGGTTGCCGAAGCATTTTCCAGAATTTGGTGCACATGAAACAGTAAACGGCCCAGCGGGAGATCAACGCGCTGGAAATCCCGTCCGGGGCGCGCCCCGCTTTTGGGGCGTTCGTCTTCTACTTTCAAGGCCGAGGCGCGGGTCTCTAACACAGGTGTCTGCCGGACAGATCTGTCTGGTTTTACCGTCCTGTTTTTATCACTGTCGGTCTTTTGGTAACTGGGCTTTTGATAACCAGGCTTTTGGTCGCGCGAACGTCCATGAGGACGGTCCGATGCAGAACTGCCCGATCTTCCGCCAGATCGTTCCTCAAAACGATCTCCAGAACGGTCGGCTGAACGATCAGTTGAACGACCAACCGGTCGCTTCGAGGACGGAGCGTCTTCCTTTGGCGCCCTGCTGGCAGTGAAGCGTTCTTTTCGGGCCTGTTGTTTTTCAGGTCCGCTAAGGACTTTACCGCTCTTCTTTGGATCAGACCTGTCAGCCATACGCGTTTCCTAAAGTCCCAGTGTTTCTTGTTCAGCTTTGGTGAACCCGACAACGACAGTGTTTCCAGTCTCGAACACAGGTCGTTTGATCAGGGTCGGGTTTTCCATCATCAGTTTTTTTGCCGAAGCAGCATCAATCGCTTCTTTCACTCCATCGGGCAGCGCGCGCCAGCTTGTACCGCGTCGATTAAGTAGTTTGTCCCAGCTGACAACCTTGAGCCAGCGATCAAGCTGCTGCTCCGACAGTCCATCAACACGAAAGTCGTGATAACTGTGAGGCAGGGCCTTGTCGGCAAAAACCTTCAGGGCCTTGCGACAGGTATCACAGTTTTTGATTCCATGGATCGTGGTGGTCACAGCCATCGGTTACTTCCAGATATAATTCATGAACAGTCTCGATTGATGCTCTAGGTAAAGATCTGCGCGAAAAATGCAAGCAAACTCCGTCTGGCAAAACGCAATGCTGCTACCCGCTGCCCAAAGATGCCAGTGGCGAAACACCGATAAGCTGGCCATGATAGCTCAACGCCAGACCATAAACCACAAACCCGATGGCGGGGCCCATTATTCCCAAACGTGGAAGGACATCATCGGGTTGAAGCTTCAACCGAGCCAATCCAGGCAGGTATCCCGTCTGGGACAGAAACAGCCGGTCCCGTTCTTCAGAAGAGTGACGGCGCTGATAATCGCTCCAGAACATCGCCAGAATGCTATAGCCCCCCAGCCCCCCGAAAAGGAGAACAGCGGCCTGATCGCCATTTACCAGAAGATGACCGAAACAGGCCAGCGCCACACCGCTCAACATGGGGTGCCGGGTCAAACGTTGCGTCCCGCGTGAGACATAGGAACTGACCAGAAGAATCAGGGCAAGCGGCATGATAAGAAAGCTCTGAAGCAATATCGCGATGCGTCCACTCTGCCAGTATTCCTGAAAGTCACTGACTGCATAACCGTGGAGAGCCACAGCAAAACTGATCAGGGACAGAAGAGCAAAAACACCCTTATACGGCCCTTCACCCAGACGCCGAGCCAAAACAGACCGTAAGGACCGGCTCGCTGTCGCCAGATGCAACAGCGCGAAGACCAGAAGTCCGCCGATCAGCATCACCGTTCCCATCTGCTCAGCCATTGCCCTGTTCTCCCCGCTTTTGTCTTTTCAGCAAGCCAGCCTCAAGGCTCCCAGCATATGTCATACCCGGCAGAGGACAAGCCTGAAATCCATGGCACCGAGCTTTGGATGCCCCGAAACAAGGAGCTTGTTCTTGGATTTAAATCTGTTTTCAGGTAAGACCCACATCTTAATCGCCATTACAGAGTAAAAGCAGATGCAAAGCTGGGATGTGATCATCATCGGTGCAGGGGCAGCAGGCCTGATGTGTGCCATCGAGGCAGGCAAGCGGGGCCGCAAGGTTCTGGTTCTTGATCATGCCACGAAACTCTGCGAGAAAATCCGCATTTCCGGCGGCGGACGTTGCAATTTCACCAATATCCACACCACGGCGGCTGATTTCCTTTCAAACAACCGTCACTTTGCCAAGTCAGCTCTGGCGCGCTACACGCCACGCGATTTTCTTGATCTGGTGGAAAAACACAGCATCAAATGGCACGAGAAAACATTGGGTCAGCTGTTTTGTGATACCTCAGCACAAGAGATCATCAACCTGTTACTGGAAGAATGCCGTTCTGCCTCCGTCACCATCAAGCATCCTGTGACTGTCAAGAACGTGCGCCCCTTGCCAAAACAGGCCTCGGGAGAAAAATTCTCTCTTGAAAGCAGTGACGGCACCCTGTGCTGTCACTCTCTGGTGATCGCGACAGGCGGCCTGTCCATTCCCAAAATCGGCGCGACAGATTTTGGTCACCGGATTGCAAAGCAATTTGGTGTGCCTCTGACGCCCCTGCGCCCGGCTCTGGTACCTCTGACTCTTGACGCAGCCGACAAGGAATTCTGCAAAACGTTAAGCGGTGTCTCTCAGAACTGCATCACCTCGGTCAAAAAGCAGAAATTTCAGGAAAATCTCCTCTTCACTCACCGCGGCCTCAGCGGTCCGGCCATTCTCCAGATCTCCTCCTATTGGGAGCCGGGGAAAAGCATTACCCTCAATCTGCTGCCCGATCACAATATCGAGGCCGATCTGACCGCGGCTGAAAACAGCAAAAAAACCCTGACCAATGTCCTGGCGCCTTTCCTGAGCAAACGCTTTGCCCAGGAGTGGGTTGAACGCTACGCCCAGAACAGGACCCCCGCAGATCTCGGCAGCAAGAAACTGCGCAAGATCGCCGAAGATATCCATAACTGGGTCATTACCCCGGCAGGTGATGAAGGTTATGCCAAGGCCGAAGTCACTCTGGGCGGCGTCGACACCAAAGACCTTTCATCCGCCACCATGGAAAGCAAAACCCAGCCCGGCCTGTTTTTTATCGGCGAGGTGATGGATGTCACCGGGCATCTCGGCGGCTTCAACTTCCAGTGGGCCTGGGCCTGTGGTCATGCTGCCGGGCAAGCCGTATAGCTGCTTTCTTAAACAGCCTCTAATAGCCTGTTAAACGCTCAACTGTTTTGGGCAGTTCACCTGTTGATCTGTAGCACCGGATATTCCCGGCCACGATCTCTACCGCGCTGCGGGGATTGGTCGGGGCGGCCACATGCGGCAACAGGGTAATATCCGGATGGCGCCAGAAGGCATGATCAGCAGGCAACGGCTCCTGCGAGAAAACATCCAGCACAGCATGCGACAGCTGCCCGGAATCCAGTGCAACCAGAATATCCTCTTCGATCTGATGTCCGCCTCTGCCGAAATTGATCAGACCTGCCCCCTTGGGCAAGCGATCAAAAAGCTCCCTCGACAGAATTCCCCTTGTTTCGTCGGTAAGCGGCAAGAGATTCACCAGCACATCTAGTCCCGAGAGAAAAGCAGGCAGGCTTTCCGGCCCGGCAAAACAGCCAACTCCGGCAAGTGATTTGGGTGAACGGCTCCAGCCACGCACCTTGAAACCAAGCTGATGTAACTGTGCCGCAGAAAGCGCACCCATTTCCCCAAGCCCCATCACTCCGATCTCACGATCAGAAGCCAGAGCCAGTATATGTTGCTGCCATTTTGCCTGCTGCTGTTGCTTGGCATATAGAGGCAGGTTCCTGTGCAGAGCCAGCACATGGGTTGCCACCGCTTCGGCCATAGACCGGGCCAGGGTTGGGTCGACCAACCGCACCAGTGGCACGTCTTCTGGCAAGGTCGGGTCCATCAAAAGAGCGTCCACTCCGGCCCACAGGCTCTGGATCCAGCGCAGGTTTGGCAGTTCTGCCAACACTCCCTTGGGCGGATTAGCAACAACCGCAAGCTCCACAGTCGCTTTGTCATTCATATCCCGGGGCAGCAGAATTTCTTCTTCTGGCAACGCCGCACGCAAAGAGCCAAGCCACTGGTTTTCCTCGTCAGCAGGCACAGAGGTCAGAAGCAAAATCGTCATGATGCAAATACCTTGTCGAGAGATTTGAAACCCTTGATTTCTATTGGATTACCAGAGGGATCATAAAAAAACATGGTCCATTGTTCTCCCGGCTCACCTTCAAAGCGAACCATTGGCTCCAGGACAAAGGATACATTGGCCTTTAGCAAGCGATCTGCGAGTTCGCGCCAGTTGTCATAGTCCAGGATCACCCCGAGATGCGGCATCGGCACGAGATGTTCGCCCACACGACCTGTATTTGCAACGGCAAAAGGCTCCCCCAGATGCAGGGAAATTTCATGGCCAAAGAAGTCAAAATCAACCCATGTCGGTGCCGACCGTCCCTCCGGACAGCCAAGCAGCGCTCCGTAAAACAACCGTGCGTCGCTTAGGTCACGTACATTATAGGCGAGGTGGAACAGGCTTCTCATCTGGGGCTCCTGGCTTGCTATGTCTGTTGGGATTATTAACAACGCAACAGTTTCCAGGATCTTCTAGCACAATCACAACAAAAGAATTACTGTATTATTGTTTGATCAAACAGAAGGAATTCTTTCTTTTGAATCTCTTGTTTCTGGAAAGTCTGGTCTATGTCGCCAATCTTGGGTCTCTAGCAGAAGCCGCACGAGCCCAGGGGCTTACTGCAACAGCTGTAAGCCAACGCTTAAAAGCTCTGGAGGGGTTAACAGGAACGGCCCTGATCGCCCGCTCAGGAAAAACAGTTGCTCTGACTGAAGCCGGGCAACGTATTCTACCTCATGCCCGACAGGTACTCGATGAACAACGCAGACTGTTACAGGCACTTGACCAGCAGAGTCTTTGCGGACGGGTTGAACTCGGGGTAATCTCAACCGGCATGACGGGTCTTCTCCCTTCTGTTCTCTGCAAGCTCGGAGCAAAGGAAAGCCCGGGAAAAGATTTGGAAGTCAAACTTCATCCGGGTACTTCAGCTCAACTTTACAACAGAATGTTACAGGACGAGCTGGATGCGATTGTTATCTCTGCAGCCCCCTTTGCCCTGCCTAAAACCCTGATCTCTGACCAGTTGCACCAGGAACCCTTATGCCTGATTGGAGCTGCCGGACAGATCACCGCATCCGACCAGCAACCAAAGCCGGAACAGCTGCATGATTTGATCCGTCAGGCCCCCTTCATACGCTATGACCGAAATGCCTGGGGCGGCAGGCTGGTTGAACGTTATCTTCGGGTGCATCAGATTCAGGTGAAAGAGTTTTGTGAACTCGACGCTCTTGAAGCCATTGCTGTATTGGTCAATTCCGGCCTCGGCCTTGCTCTTGTCCCGGATTGGCCTCAGCCCTGGATCCAAGGGCTGAAGCTGGACAAGGTTATTTTACCTGATACAGAATACGCAAGGCAGATCCTGTTATTGCGCAAAAGATCATCACGCAAGGAAACCGCGATTTCCTATCTGGCCGGACTGTTCAAAGAAGCTGCTCGGAACCTGTTGGTCAGTAAAGCTTCGGTGTAAAAAAATCGTCAAATCTCCTGAAACTCCAGCAGATCCCCCGGTTGACATTCCAGTTCCCGACAGATCGCATCCAGCGTTGTAAAACGCACCGCCTTTGCCTTGCCTGTCTTGAGAATGGAAAGGTTCTGTTCAGTGATGCCGATCCGTCGGGCCAGTTCACCCGATTTCATCTTGCGCTTGGCCAACATAACATCAAGGTTCAGTACAATTGCCATGGACCTTACCTAAACCGTGTGCCGCTGTTCGTCTTCAAGCTTTTTGCCCTCTTCCATAACCCAGGACACCAGCAGAATAATACCGCCGATAACCAGTGCAGAAAGATCGTTACTGTTGAGATCAATCACCAGCTCACGCTGGCCCGGGAGGTTATCAAGTGTCAGGGCAACACTGGCCAAAGGGGTGAAAAGAATTCCTGCCACCACTGAAGCAATGCAACAATAACCAAGCTTTTGAAAGCAACGAACATTCTCTTCGGCAAAGATAATACCCTGCTCATACAAGCCAAACAGCTTTTTCAAGGCAAGTAATCCATAAAGGGTAACAGAAAGAGGGATCAGGCTGGCCAAGAACGCCAACAAAAGCGATAAAGCCGAAAGCTCGCCAGTAATGGATACGGGTAAATCGTCATGGAACCCTTCAGGCAGATGATTGAAGCCCCCCCAGTAGATCAGGTCCAATAGCGGAACCAGAACAAGCAACAAGGTAAAGAGCAAACGATATTTTCGACTGGCACGGCCAATACGGTTTAGACTGATTCCTGTCATTTTCATAACTCTCTCAATAGATATTGCAAAGACAGAGAACCAAAAATAATTTTGTTTAACAAGTAAAATTTATCGATAAACAATAAATTTTCACTGATGATCAATTAAATGCTGACCTGTAAAGCAAAGAGACATCCGAAAAAACCCAAGCTCGGTTCGCCCCCGAGACAGCCAGTCACGTCACGACGCACCCATCACAGGTGGAGATATTTGAAAACCGGTTCTCTATTATACTCTGAAGCGACTTTTTAAAGGCGTTGCCATCCCCTCTCTTCCCGGACTGGGAATGAGTGCGGCAATTGGTCTGCGGGGAAAATGGCTTCTCAGTTGGCGTGCCTAACCGCCAGCGGTGCAGATATCCTCTTTCCCCAAATTCACGAGATCCGCGTCAAGCCGATCAGCAGGGTAACCACAACAAAGGCGACAGAACAGATAGCGATATAGATCGGATGCCAATACAACAGAAGCGGATTTCGGCTGCGCTGACGGTCCGGATTCTTGATCCGTCCGTCAAAATAAGCCCCTTCATCATAAAGCTGCAGGGCTGTATCAATATTCCGCAGGGTCAGTGATGCCTGATGACGGCGACGACCGTGGCGAACCAGCAACAGGACAATCACACAAAACAGCAGGGCGTTAACCAGCAGAATTGCCCAGATCAGCGGCAGGGTCAAAGACTGTTGTGCCGAAATCCAGCCAACCAGAATAAACTGGGCTGTCAGATATCCGAACACCAGACGCAGATCCAGATCCGCCATAAAGCGCAGTTGGGCTCCCTGCTCCTTGGCCAGTTCAGCCAACACCTGCGCACGCACTGGATCCAGCTTTTCCAATTGTTAACTCTCCCCAATGGCCTGGATAGCATCATCAGATATTCTTTTGCAGAACCTGTGATCAAAAGATATCCGGTATCGCCCCGAGCTGATGTTTGATCTGCGAAGCCAAGATCTTTGCCCGCGCCTTCAAAAAAAATCGATCAGATAAACAGGTAGATCGCAATTCCGATCAGGAACAGACCGCCGCTGAGAGAAAACAACCGCTTGATCCCCGGGTTGCTATTGACCCGTCCGGCAGCCCAGCCCCCGGCAAAGGCCATCAGGATATCCGACGGCATTGCAGTCAAGGGCACAAGTATTCCAAGCACCAGCATCTGCATCATCACATCATCGCGACTGGTATCGATAAAGGGGGGCAAAAAAGCGAGGAAGAAGAGAACCGTTTTGGGGTTAAGCACCTCGACCAGGATCCCTTGCCAGACAATCCGGGCAAAACTGGCACGCTCGATCCTCTCCACACTCAGGGTCCGCTGATCCCCCTTGACTGCTTCCCTAATCATCGAAAGACCGAGATAGGTCAGGTATCCAGCTCCGGCAAAGGTCAACAGAGTATAGGCCACCGAGGATTTCTGGAAAACCACCGCGAGCCCCAGCACCGCAATCAACGCCAATATCACCCCGCCAAGACCGAGGCCGATAGCCGACGCCAGTCCGGCAGACCTGCTTTGCCCGACTGTCCTGGACACAACATAAAGCATGGAGGGGCCCGGCGTCGCACTGAGCCACAAGCCAGCAATTGTTACAGCAATGATGGTATCCAGACTGGGCATTTCATTTCAACTTTTTAGTGCGTTGATACGATTCTCAAAGGGATTGCGAAAATCGGCAAGATCACTGCCCGGTACAGGAAACAGCGAATCGTTCTTGCGCTCGCGCAGATAGGAAAAATCCCGCCGCAACATACGTTCCAGATGCATGCCCGCCAGAAAACTTTCGTATCTTGGCGGATTTTCCGGTGAGATCAAGCTTTCAAACGGCTTGACCAGCGTGTGATAGTCCGGGGCGACAAAATAGGGCATGGAAAAGCGCTCTGGTGCCAGATTGAGCACCCGGTGCGGGGTCGCCCGGAAAGCGCCATTGCTCCAGGCCTCCATTATGTCGCCGATATTGACGATATAATTTTCCGGCATGACCGGCACATCAGTCCAGTTATTGGCAGAATCAAGAATCTGCAGCCCCTTCTGTCGTTGATGCAGCAATGTCAGGCACTCATAATCCGTATGTGCCCCCATGTTGACACTCTGATTCACAAAACTGGAGGGGCTGTGCAGGTAATGTAACAACCGCAGTTGGGCAATAGGTTTACGCATCAGGCTGGTCATTTCCCCCCGCGCCAGCCCCAGGTGCAGCTCCAGCGCAGAACAGAGACGAAAACCAACCCCGGAAATGGCCTGGTAATAGGTCGATATGGTTTCCCGGAAATGCGTGGATTCAGGCCAGACATTCGGACCCAGCAACAGATTTCCTGCCAGATAGTCCGGGTCGTCTCGCGGCAGTTCAAATGCCAGGTCAAAAGCCTCGTAACTGCGATGATCTTCATCATCATAGGCGCCCTTGTCGGTGAAGGGGACATAACCACGATGATTGGCGCTTTTCCCGATGTAATATCGCCACTTGATCTCATCCGGCAGGGCAAAAAACTCCTCTGCAGCCCCATAGGCACGGGCAATCAGATCCGAAGAAACACCATGATTGGTGATATAGAAAAACCCGACCTCACGCGCAGCTACCCCCAACTGATCCGCAGCCTGTCGACACGCCAGCGGATCATCTCCCGCAAGGGGCGCAATATCAATCACCGGGAGACTAACCATAAGACCCCTCTTTTCCCCCGACATCCCTATCGTCCGTTTTTCAGACTGCCTAAGCCTGTTTCGGCTGTTTTATTTTCCGGCTTTATTCTCGGGACATCCCCCTGTTCAACGTAAAAATCACAACTCCATTCCAACCCGAAACGCTGAAAAAGGCTGTGACCATCATTACCTGACGTGAACACTCAAGTATTATAAGCAATCGCTAAAATTTCAACCATGAATGCGGTTATCAAGGGGATTGTTTTTACGCTTCACATAGAAATGCCACAGCAAAGGCATCCAGGCAGAAGAGACTTGCTGGGAGCAATATCCGGACAAAAAAATAAAGAGGCGAGCAATTTGCTCAAGCCTCTTTATTTTTCAAACTATTGGTGCCCCCGGCCTGACTTAGACTTGCATTTATTTTCAAATAGATGACTCTTAATAATCGTAATTTAGTCGTAACACAGTCTTTAGTGACACAATACAGAAGGCTAAATTTTAGCGGTAATATCTGTAGAGTAAACAAGCCCAATATATAAAAATGATTTTTAATTATTTTGACCATCGGAAAAGCGTAACATCTGTAATCAGTACAAAAAACATAACTTATCTTATTGATATAAAAGATACATAAAGGTTACAGCATATAGTAACCCAAACGTAATCAGGTTACACTTTTCGTTGTAATTTTTTGATAAATTTTTATTGTTTAATATCAATGAATTAACAAGCAAGTGTAATATTTATTACAAAAAATTACAAAATATTGTAACCTATTTAATTGTTATTTTTCAGCATCTTAAATGACGAAAATAGTGGTGATTACAAAGGTTACGCTTTTCCGACGCCGAACTGAAAACACACCCCCCACCCTAAATATCTCTCTGGGATTGTGACCTTGTAAATCACCTGACCATTGCAGAAAAATGCGGAACATTTAAACACCACTATTCTCTGATCAACCCTAGCTTTTAACCCGTTTCAGGAATGTTCTGCGGTGCAAAAATTTCGACCTATTAAGCCCCAAGGCGCGGCGGGGGGAGAACTG
The DNA here is from genome assembly GCF_027214005.1 of Kiloniella laminariae. Lineage (GTDB taxonomy): Bacteria > Pseudomonadota > Alphaproteobacteria > Kiloniellales > Kiloniellaceae > Kiloniella > Kiloniella laminariae_A. The sequence goes on along the minus strand of NZ_JAPWGY010000004.1, from coordinate 135,724 downwards.
CGTTTTGGGTGGATTTTTACCGGGTGCTCCGGTAAGCATTACTGGTAGTTGAAAACGCATGGCAGGGGATTACTGGTGATGACGACAGGTAGAGTTCCTCAAACTTCTTGTAAAAACTGGCTGACTTTTATGACTTTTATGAAGGAATTGCTTGTGATTATCAGGGAACTGCTGGTGGTTGTTTCTGCCATCGTAATCCCCTTTGTCATTGGATACAGCAGTAATAGCCTGACAGAAGCCCTCAAGGACAAGGAAGTCAGATTACGAACTGTCGAACTGGCGATTACCATACTTCAACAACCGATTACAGAGAACGGTAAGGATTCAACAGCCATCCGGGAATGGGCCATGACGGTGATCGATACCTATTCAGGTATTCCCATCCCGCCTGGTGCACGAAGGGAACTCCAGTATTTCAATTTTCCCTGGAAGATAATACCAGAGGGCTGGAGTTACGATGGAAGCCCTATACAGGGCCAACTCAAAAGCGACAATTTTATTATTGAACCAGCAGATTAGATGCGAATGAAACCAGATTTGCTTAACAGGCCAAGGATCTTGGCTTATCAAATTGATATATGCAGGAAAGTCTATGGCCGATACAAAAAATGACAAGGAAACACCCTTTTTTGAATCTTATAGGCCGCTATTATACTTAGGCATTTTCGTCTGCGTGATATTTTCGCTATTCAGCCTAGTTACTTTCTTTCCACAAATTCGGACCTTCTTTTTTAGCTGGTTATCCGTTACTGAAGTTCCGAATAATCTCTGGGGATCTGCTGGGGACTTCTTTGGAGGTTTTTTAAATCCCATCGTCAGTTTTGCTGCCTTTGTTGCTTTGATTTACACAATAACCCTGCAACAAAAAGAATTAGGCCTGCAAAGAACAGAATTAAAGAAAACGAATGAACAAATAGCACTTCAAATTAGAGAGCAAAAACTGACAACAGACCAGCTGACAGCAGCAGCAGAAGCGCAAAAAGAACAGTCGGCCCATCTTGCTGTGCAAAGTTTCGAAAATACTTTTTTCAAACTAGTCGACAGGCATCAAGCTATTAAAAATTCATTTATTTTAAGAATTGTAGGCAACAGCTATGAAGCGCAAGTTGCTTTTGATCATATAGCATTTGCAATAATTGGACATTTTGGAAAAATTGACTCCACTCATTTGGACAACGGCAATAAGACCAAAAATGAATTTAATAATTATATTATAGATAAAAATCCCATACTACCTTTTGCTGTATATTTACGCCTCTCATACAGAATATTTAAATTACTCTGGGAGAACTTTGGTTCCAAGGAAGAGCAACCTTGTCCAAAAGAACTCGGTTATGCAAAGCTCTTTCGGGCGCATTTTACTGATGAGGAACTATGGCTTCTTTTCGTTAACTGCTTAACAGAAAAGGGGGAAAAGTACCGCTTCTTCATAATACGCTATCAATTATTGGATAATTTCAACGAAGATCACTTGCCGGATAACGGGTTTCTTCGTGACCAGTACAACGAAATCATCGTCCAATCCCTGAACCAGCTGATAGAAGAATAGGTGATAACAGAAAGCCCCGACCTGATTTGCTGGAGGAGATCGAGTAGGTGGTTTCGACGGTTTCGATGTCGAAGGCGGGGCTGAGAGAGAACTGCGTTTTAAGGTGGTTTTTCTCGCCCCCTGCCGTACACTCGGCTTAGGCGTAGTAGCAGTGAGGAGGGGGAATAGTGTTAAAGATAACTCTAATTATCACAATAGTTTCTGTAACTATTGCCGTCATTTTTGCAATGATTTATGATCGTAACCCATTGTTTTTTTCGCTTGTATCTCAGGGGGAATGGGTAACTTTTTCAGGTTCCATTATTGGCTCGATAATAGCCGTTGGTGGAGTTTATATTGTAGCGCAACACCAGCTAAATTTTGAAAGGTCAAAAGTAAAAAAAATAACTCAAAAATCACAAGAAAAAGCGATTTTGGAACTTAAAAGCTATTTTTCTGATAGGAAGTCACAGAATGATTTTTTTCTGGCATATTATAAAGCTATCCGTACAGAAATACAAAAACCAACAAACCAAGAAATCGCTCAATATAAAAAATATTTAAATAAAATCAACAAATTAATCGAAACTCAAATTTTAAAATCCTTAAGCGAATTGGTAGAATTTATTATAGAAATAGAAAGTAATGATACTAAAGTCGATATAATTAAATACATCAATCGACAAACAAAATTCGATTATTTCAAGGCAAACGCAAATCGCCTTAAAAATTTGGTCACGTATCGTCTTAATTATGAACAAGGGATACAGAATGAAAAAGAAATTTTAATTAACATCAAAAAAGAGTTAGATTATGACTCAGGATTACTAAAGCTCATTTTAAATAATTTACGATAAATATTTGATCGGCACTTTTTGTATTAATTCTGCAAGTAGTTTTTTAAAACCAGGAGAAGATCTACCAAATTTAAAATTTTTTCAAATAACGGTCTTCAAAACCACTGCTTTTTTGGTATAGGGATTTATTGACCAGTTTTATACAACCAAAAGAAGCGGAATCATGTCAGACAATAATGATGAAATCCTCCTGCAGCTCAAGAAAGACAAAAAAGAAAAGCAGTTCATGACAATATGCCAGACGATATTTACCGTGAACGCCATTACCCTGAGCGTAGACGATAAAGATCTCAAGTTGCGGCACCTCTATTCTGCAACAGGAATTATGGGAATGATGTCAGATGCACTGGAGGCAAGTGTAAAAATCCCAAAAAACATGTGTGCTGCAGAAGCTGCTCATCAATTCTGTTTTTATTTTCTTGATAACTTGAGAGACCCGGAGAGTATGATCCCCCTGTGGTGTATGAAGTATTAGGCTTATTCTTCTTCCCCCGTTCCGGATTCCTCTTTCAGCCCCTCGATCACGTAGTCGTCGAAGACCATGACTTCCTCGCCGATCCAGTCATTGAGACTTTTGAACGATGATTGCAGCGGTACCAGTTCGTTGCGGCTGAAGACCTTGGCGGCATCGGTCGCGGATCCAAAACCGCCCGTGTTGTTGGGGACAATTCCCATCAGCTGCGGCGGTACCCGGTGAGCGGCAAGGATATCGTCGCGGGTGACATTCTTGACATTGAGAAACTCATCCTTGGCCCCGACTTCGGCGATCGGGATCACCTTCATGCCATCGGGTTTGCCGTTGGGGGAATAGGCAAACAAGTTCTTGAAATTGCCGGGTCCCTTGGCGTCCTTCAAGGCCTTGCGCAGGGAATCAATATCTTCCTGATTTTGCAACGGATCGGTCATATAGAGAATAAATCCGGCGTGGGATCCGTTTTCGTAATATTTACGCCGGAACAGGGTGGCGCTTTCATTCAAAAGCGCGGAATTGAGCGCCGCCAGATAACCAGGCATCCCGTATATTTCCTGATTGATATCCGGCTCGAGCAGATGAAATACCGGGCTTTTAAAGGCGTGTTCCTTGCCCATCTCATGCAGATACCAGAAGGCCCCCTCCCGACCGACCCGGGTGTATTTCGCCAAAGTCGGCTTGAGCTGATAACTCCCGCCCAGGCCGTTGCGGATCAGCTCCAGATAGCCATTGCCGAAAAACACAAAATCCGTGGCCCAACGTTTGAAGGATTGTTTGGGCAGCAAACGATGACCGCGGTAACAGCTGGTCAGAATGTTGACCTTGACCTCCATCGCCGATTTGTGATGCGGATTGGCCGTCTGGCTTTTGGCTAGGGCATCAAAGGAAATCGGAGGGGTGTAATACTTTCCGTTCCAGTTAGAATGGTAATAGCCGAGCAGATCGCGCCCCTGCAGCACCGGGACCGGATCGCCAAAGGAAAAGAAACTGGCGGAAGCAGGCTGCACAGCCTCATCCCTGGTTACCGATTTAATCGTTACCATCAAAAATCTCCATAAAAGAAACGGGGTTGTCGCCGGGCTCATCAATCGCGGTGATGCCTTCGGCCTGCAGGGCATGCATCACCGCCCAGGCTTCATCGGCATGTCCGGTTTCACTGGTTCGGCTGGCCTGAAAGGTGGTCTGACGGCCCGAAGCCGTCGCGGTTTTGCGGATGGTCATAAAAGCCATGGCCAGATCGGACCAACCGCTGTCAAATTCCAGCCGGCGCCGGCTGATGACCTGATAGGCTTTGAGCACAAGGCGGTTCTTGACCTCGACCGAATAGGAAATCGACACCGCCCGGGGAAAGAACTTCTGCACCAGCTCGAACACGCCCAGGCCGATGGTGCTGGTATCAATGCCGATATGGACCACGTTATATTTTTCGGTCAGGCGCTTGATACCGTTGGCCTGGGTTTCAAAATCGGTGTCTTTCCATTTTACCCGTTCCAGTATGCGGTACTTGCCGCCCGGTACCGCCGGCGGCGCGATCACCACAACACTGGCGTCGTCCTTGAAACGGCTGGGGTCATAACCGATCCAGACCGGCAGATCGCCATAGGGCCGCAAGGAGGTAAAATCCACGTCGCGCCAGGCGGTCCAGGTATCGACCATGCACTTTTCCAGCTGGCTCATTTTGAAAAAGCTGACGTGGTCGTCAACGAACTGACACATGAAGAGATTCTGATAGTCGTGTTCGTTGTATTCCAGTTTCAGCGACACCAGGTCAAACAGATCACAGCCGGCTTGCGCCGCATCCTCGACCGTAACGATCTGCCGCCACTGGCCGTCGTCGCAGAGAACCCCGCTTTTCAAGGCGGTGTGACTGATATCGATCTGGACCTTGTCAGCCTGGTCCTTGCCCTTGTTCCAGGCTTCGCCAGACCAGAAAGGATAGGCCTGGTGACCAATGGTCGAGGGGGTAGAAAAATAGGTCTGGGTCCATTTTTTGTGAACCGCCATGCCCGAAGCGACTTTTCTGAATTCGGCAAAACGCGGGATCCAGAAATATTCATCCATGTACAGGTGCCCGTGATAGGACTGGGCGGTTCTGGAATTGGTGCCCAGAAAATACAGCGTCGCCCCGTTCCACAGTTTGATCGGATCACCGCGCAGGGTCACATCGCAGACTTCCTTGACCCACTGGATGATGTATTCCTTGAACACATGGGCCTGGGCTTTTGACGCCGAGAGAAAAATCTGGTTGTCACCGGTGGTGATGGCATCAACAAAAGCTTCGCGGGCAAAGTACCAGGTGGCGCCGATCTGCCGGGATTTCAGGATATTGCGCAGCCGGTATTTTTTCCGGGCCCGGCGCCATTTTCGCTGATGACCAAAAAGGTTCTTGTCAAAATCGGTGACCAGGGCCTCGACCTGTTCTTCACTCAGCGCGTTTTTTGTCTCGTCCGGTTTTTTCTTTTTGCCGCTGTTGCGATTCTTGATCTTGGGGTTCAGATCAGATTCCTTGCCGCCTTCGGCATAGCGGACAATCCGGGCGGTGCGTTCCAACACCTTGGTCAGATTATCGATTTCACGATAATCGCCCTCGCTTTTCTCAGCCTTCATAATCAGCTGATTGACACGCAGGTGAATGTTGGCTTCTACTTGAACTGCAACCGTGGCCTCATCCCACTTGTCCCGGCGCTTCCAGCTGTCAACCGTGGGATAGGCCAGATTGAGGGCCTTGGAGATTTCCATAATCGTATAGCCCTGCCAGTACAGGGTACGGGCCTGTATGCGGGCATTGTGGGCAACAACGTTTTGATCTGGGTTTTGATCTGGCGATCTTGTCTTTTCGGTCATGCCCTCAAATTAACGACATGTCTGACATTTAAACCGCGGGTGCTGGTTGGATTGGCGCAATCCAACCCGGCAATGTTTGATGTTTTCTACGCTTTGCCGCGACCATGAGGTGAAATTGATCCTCCTGTTCCGACAAACAAGGCACCTCAAACATGCTTAAATCCAAATTCTTCCGTGTCGCCACTTCTGGAAAAACCGTTGATGGCCGGGAAATCAGCCCGGAACAGATCAATCAGATGGCCGCGAATTACAACCCGCAAACCTATGGGGCCCGGGTCTGGCTGGAACATTACCGATCGATTATGCCGGACGGTCCTTTCAAGGCCTACGGTGATGTAATCGGCCTCAAAGCAGAAGACGGACCAGATGGAAAGCGCGTGTTGCTGGCCCAGATTGCTCCGACTGCCGACCTGATCGAACTGAACAAGCGGGGTCAGAAAGTTTATTCCTCGATCGAATTGAATCCTAAATTTTCAGACACGAACCAGGCCTACCTGATGGGATTGTCCGTAACGGATAGTCCAGCCTCGATCGGCACTGAAATGATCAAGTTCTGTCTGGAAAACAAAGAAAAGTTCTCCAAAGGATCTGACCTTCCTGATTCGATTTTGACCGATACCATCGAAGTAGATGACCTGGACTTTGCCGACGACAGCGCAGATGACGAAGAAATCAAACCAACTTTGCTCTCAAAAATCAAAGGGATGATCGGCGCTTCTGAGAAAACAGATAAAAAAGCTTTTGCCGAGTTGCAAGAAGCCATCACCCTCTGCGCCAGCACAATTTCCGATCTGCAGAAACAGAACGAAGACAAGGCGGCAACGGTTGATATCACCAAGCTGTCCGCCCGGATCACCAGCCTGTCGGCAGAGGTCGACAACCTGACCAAACTTTCAAAACAACCCGCCGGCGATCATCTCCACCGCCCGGCCTCTGACGGTACCGGCGAACACGCCCTGACCGACTGTTAACGCCACGCCTTTGCCCAGACAGACACGACGCTGCCCCCAACCGGAAACCGGAAACTGACATGAAAAACGAATCCCGCGTTATTTTTGATGCTTACACACAGCAGATCGCCCAGATCAACGGGGTCACCGACCCGACCAGACAGTTCGCGGTCAACCCGACGATCGAACAGAAACTGGAAAACCGGATTCAGGAAAGCTCCGACTTTCTAAAATCCATCAATATTGTTCCGGTTGATGAAATCAAAGGGGAAAAACTGCGTCTCGGCACCTCCGGGCCAATTGCCAGCCGTACCAATACAAGTTCTTCTGACCGCACCCCCCGCGATATTCATGAACTCGAAGATGACGGTTACGAATGTTTCAAAACCGATTTCGACAGCTATATCAAGTATTCTACTGTCGATCTCTGGGCCAAGTTCCCGGACTTTCAGGAACGGATGCGCAACCAGGTCATCGAGCAGATTGCCCGCGATCGCATGATGATCGGCTTTAACGGTACCAGCCACGCGACAGATACCGATCTGGCAACAAATCCGCTGCTCCAGGATGTCAACATCGGCTGGATCCAGGAAATGCGTGTTAAAGCCCCCGCCCGTGTCCTGAACAACGTCAAGGTCGGCGATATCGGCGGCAATGATTACAAAAACATTGATGCTGCCGTCTACGATATCGTCGGCTCCCTGATCGACCCCTGGTTCCGCGAAGGCACCGATCTGGTGGTGATCTGCGGGCGCGACCTGTTGCACGATAAATATCTGTCCCTGGTTGATAACAACCCGGCGCCGACCGAACGCAATGCCCTGCAGACCCTTCTTGCGAACAAGCAACTGGGCGGCAAGCGCACCATGACGGTGCCGTTCTTCCCGGCAAAATCGGTCATGGTCACGCCATTGAACAACCTCTCGATCTATTACCAGGAAGGATCGCGCCGCCGCACGATCACGGACAACGCCAAACGCGACAGGATCGAGGATTACCAGTCGGTCAACGAGGACTATGTGATCGAGGAACTGGGTGCCTGCTGCATTATCGACGGCATCCAGACGCCAAACGCCACCAATGATGGCTGGATCTGATTGACCCGGCACCATCAGGCCATCACAGATTAAAAGGGGAACACCAATGTCACTTGCCCGCAAACACTTTGAAAAGGTCACGGCTGAAATTTCAGCCGGGGCCTCAAAGGAAAAAGGTCAGAACCGCGTTCATGGCAGCACCACCGACCAGATGCTGGCCCGGCTGCGTGCCCATGAAGTTATTCTTAAAAGCATCCAGTCGCGCAACCAGAAGATCATCAAGAAACGCGAATTCCTGCCAGAATACGAGGGTTATGTTGATGGCATTCTGGCCGCGGGTACCGGGCTGCAGGATCTGGTTGTGACCACGGTTATGGTCTGGCGCTTTGACGTCGGCGATCTCTCCGGTGCCTTGCAGCTGGCCAGTTATGTTCTGGAACACGATCTGCAACTGCCCGAACGATTTGCCCGCTCAGCCGCAACGCTGGTGCTGGAAGAAATCGCCGATCAGGTGGAACAGCTGCAGCCGACAGGTGATCTGGCTCTGACCTATATCGATGCGATGAACGAAGCCTTTGCCCTGACCGACGGCACTGATATGCCCGATGAAGTTCGCAGCAAGGCTTTCAAGTATCTGGGATATCTGCTGTATGACAGCAATCCTGAACTGGCCCTGGAAAACCTGAAAGCGGCTTTCGACCTCAATCCAAAATGTGGCGTTAAAACCAAAATCGGACAGTTGGAAAAGTTGCTCAAGCCCTCGCAAGAGGAACCCGCAACCGCTTCTGAACCGGACCCGAAACAAAAACCAGTTCCCCAGCCGACGAAGGCTAAAAAATAAGGGGTTTCCCCTGTCGTTGTTTAACGAGGTTCCCCCCGGTGCGACGGCGACAGAAGAAAAGATTTTCCCCCGAAGATCTCTTTTCTGTCCCGTCGCCATTTTTTTTAACCAGCAGATGGTGTGATCTTGATGTCCACGTTTGTCCCCAGCAGCCACAGCAATCCTGGAACCAGTGAAACCCTTGCCAACGATGGTTTTTATCCGGTCCTGGAACTTGCTGCATTCAAGGCGGACATGGCCCTGGGCAACGACAATGAGGCCACCCGGCTGGTGGCCTTGCTGCGCCAGGCGATGATCGAAATCAACCACGATCTCGCCAGCTGGCGGGCCGGGCTGACCTACACAACGCTGGCTGATGTGCCGGCGCAGCTCTATGACGGCCTTTCGGAAAAAGTCCACCTCTACAGATCCGCGGTGTTTAACCGGGCTCGTGCCCTGCTGATATCAACCCGGCGCGATTACGACAGCACCAAATCTGGACGGGACAAGGCTGATACGGTCGAACTGCCTGCCGATGATTATTTCCAGTACTCGCGCGAAGCCCTGTCCCGGCTGATGAACCGCCCGCGCAGTGTGATCGAGCTGATCTGATGCCGGGATCAACCATCACCATCATCAGCCAACAAAACGACAGCGTCGATGCGATCTGTTTTCGGCATTACGGCGGCTCATCCATGGTCGAAAAGGTGCTGGAAGCCAACCCCGGTCTGGCCGCTCGCGGCACCATCCTGCCGATTGGCCTGACCCTCACCCTGCCTGCGCCAGACCAGGCTAAAGGACCAGATCGGGCAGAAAAAAAAACGATAAAATTATGGGACTGAATATGGAAAAAATCCCGACCACCACGGCCTATATCGCTTCGGGTGTAGCCACTATTTTCGGTCTCACGGTTAACGAATTCGTCGCCTTCGCCGGGGTCACCATCGCCCTGCTGACCTTTATGACCAACCTTATTTTTAAATATCTGCATTACCGCCTGGAAAAGGAAAAACAGCATGACCGACCTTAAACAACGGTTTATTGACGGCATTATCGAAATTGAAGGGGGTTACAGCAACAACCCCGATGATTCCGGCGGCGAAACCAAGTATGGCATCACCGCACAGGTCGCCCGGAATTACGGCTACAAAGGCCCGATGCGCGATCTGCCGCGGGATCTGGCTTTCCGGATTTACAGCGATCTTTACTGGCACAGCCTGAAACTGGATCACGTCGTCGGCCTGTCGCCGCTCATTGCCGAAGAGCTGGCGGATACCGGCGTCAATATGGGCGTCGGTCGGGCGGCAAAATTTCTGCAACGCAGCCTCAACGCTTTTAACAAACAGCAACAGCTCTATCCCGACCTTGTGGTCGACGGCGCGATCGGCAATGCCACCATTGACGCCCTTCAGCGCTACCTGCACTTGCGACAGCGCGAAGGGGAAACCGTGCTTTATCGGGCGCTCAACGCCCTGCAGGGCGCCAAGTATATCGCCTTGGCCGAGGCCCGGGAAAAGGATGAAACCTTTATATATGGCTGGCTGCTCAATCGTGTCGGTATGGCGGGGTCTGACCATGTCCTTTGACCCGATCTCTGCGGTCTTTGGTGTCGCCGAAAAGGTTATCGAACGGGTCTGGCCGGATCCGGCGCAACGGGCTGAAGCGCTGTTGAATATGAAAAACCTGGAACAGCGTGGCGATCTGGCCTTTCTTGAAGCCGATCTGAAAGTCCTGACCGGTCAGCTGGAAATCAACCGGATGGAAGCCCAGCACGGCGGCAATTTCAAAGGCGGCTGGCGCCCCTTCTGCGGCTGGGTTTGCGGCATTGCCCTGGCCTATAAATTTATTCTCTATCCCTTTCTGGTTTTTGCCCTGCAGGTCACGGCGTTTTATGCCGATGCCCAGCTTTTCCCCATGGAATACCTCCCGGTGATCGAATGGATGGAACTCTCGGTGATCCTGACCGGCATGCTGGGCCTGGGATCGTTCCGGAGTTTTGAAAAACGGAAAACCCAGATGGGGGATCAATGAAAAAGCTTGCCGATCTACGCGATTTCCTGATTGCACATCCGATCGGCATTGATCCGGCGAACCTGCTGACCTTTGCCGAAAAAGGATCGGTCCAGCATCACTTTGATCCCGACGATCCTTCCTTTGCTACCCGGTACGATGCCAATGTGATCCTGGTCGACTTCACCGGTGATTTTAACGGCCTGATTTTTATCATCCTGAGCTGGCTGGAAGATCACGAACCACATATGAAACCGGAGGCCATCAGCTATCATATAGATATCCAGGATCATAAACGGGCCGATGTTTCCCTGCTGATCCCGCTAAGCGAAGACATCCTTGTTTCCCCGGTTGCCGATGGCCACGAAATCACTTCTCTGCCAGAACCCAATATCCACAAGATCGGGATGCCGGACGGATTGGTCCTGCCAATCCCTGATCCAGACGACCCAACCGATCCTCCTCCGCCCGGCGGGGTTCTGATTGATGACGATACAGTCAGCCAGACAAGTGTTTATTCAAGCCATAAAACCGAAAGCCGGCTGAGCGAAACCATCGGGGATCCCGCGGTCAATCTGGTGGTGCTTTTTGATAACCTGATCAGTCAAGGAAACGGATAATGTCCCTCCAGAATTCTCTCACCAATTTTGCCACCCGTCTGGCGACCGAAACAAACAACCTGCGCAATCAGATGGGGGCACTGGCCTCGCTCTCGACCAGTGATAAAGCCAGCCTGGTTGCCGCAATTAACGAACTGAAGGGCCTGATTGATACAGCCACCGGGATTAACGACACGGCAACAGCCCTGTCATCGACCTGGTCCTCGACCAAAATCAATGCCGAAATCATTGCCGCCAGGGATGCCCTCGTTAATGGTGCTCCCGGCGCTCTGGATACCCTGAGCGAACTTGCCACGGCTCTGGCCAGTAATGACGGGGATATCGCAACAATCCTGACCGCCCAGGCCAAACGGGTCAGAACCGACACAGCATCCCAAGGGTTGCTGCCGGCAGAGCAGGCCAATGCCCGGACCAACATCGATGCCGTCGCCAAAACGGATATCGGCAATCCCGATATTGACCTGATCGCGGTTTTTGAAGCCGGGCTGGCCTGATCATGTCCCTGGAGCAAAAACTTTCTCTATTGGCCAACCGGATCGGGCAGGAATTTACCTCTCTGCGAAATGCATTTGAAAGCAAAACTGTTGTTGATACAGGCACAAAATCGGGGGCTGTTGTCATTGATTATCGCGCTGGTGGGCTATACCAGGAAGGCCAGATCCAGAAAATCACAGTCGGTGGCAATATCACCAATCTGACTGTAATGAATTGGCCAGATAGCGGAAAAGCCGGGAAACTGACCCTTTACCTGAACTTGTCTAGTGCCAATACAGTTGATTTCACCTTTGTTTCCGGCTGGGCTCTGGGCTCTGCACCAACACTTGCTGTCGGTTTAAATGAACTGGTTTTTACCACGATCGACGGTGGCGCAGTCGTCATCGGACACGCAGTTGCCCTGGGGATTGCAACATGACCAATTCAGAGGAAATCCTTGCTGTTGTGCCTGATGGGCTACAACTTCACCTGGGCATTTACAAAGTCACCATTCATAATCCTTTAGCTTCAAGTAACTGCTTTGAGGCGGATGTTACTGTAGAAAAGAATGACTTAGTTATATTTCATGACCATGCCCGGCTGATTAACCCGCCCGTATATATATCGGAACCGACTGGGCAAACAGTTACTGAAGTTGACGAAATCACAGGCCAAGAAAATACAGTCCCGGTTTTCATTACTAAAAAAGATCCCCTCGGAGCATTAACTTCAATACTGCTATCAACTATTCAGGATTTGTCATGACAGTAACGGTGATTTATGCCGACCCCAGTGACAAATTTATTTATCGCAACGGAGTACCTTCATCCTACATCATGGTTGGAGGGGGTACTTTATCAACAAAAGCAAATATTGCTTTTGGTTATTGTGGTGCTTATCAAGCTGGGGCAACCTACTACTACATGCAATCCTTCTTTCGTTTTGACACATCCGTGATCGGTTCTGATCAAATATCTGATGTTGTTCTTGGCCTCGCTGGTTATTCCAACAATACAACAGTAGCCACCACTTTCGAAGTCCGGGCGATAACGTGGGATGGATCTGAAGGGGGGGATACCTATCAGAAACCGAGTGATTTGACCTCTTTACCCCTGGTGGCAAGTATAACCGAAGCAGACTATTCTTCGGACTATATGAATTTTTCCGAAACTTCAGAATTTAAAGATGCTATTAACGGCCAGGGGCACACCTCGATTGTTTGTCATTTTGACGGGCATGCTTCCAGCACCCCAGCCGTAGGATCCCAGTATCTCAGGTTTAAAATGACTGAAACGCTAGGAACTGTTTCGGATCCCAAAATAACAATCACTCATAGTGCAGACTCAGGCCCTGCACCTTTGGCGGTCGTACCTGCCGCAGTGCTGCTTTGACATGTCTGACGATCTGATCCAGGGCCTTGAGAAATTTGACAGCTGGATGGAACAGGTTATCGAAACCCTGTCCCCCGCCCGCCGGCGCAGTCTGTTCCGGGATATTGCCCGGGATCTGCGCAGCCGGAACCAGAAACGCATCACCGCCCAGCAGGATCCCGATGGCAGCAGCTGGGAACCCCGGAAGACAGTCCGCCCGGCTGCAGGGAAAAGCAGGACTGGACAGATCCGTAAAAAAAAGAAGATGATGCTGGGGTTGCGCAGCGCCCGACGGCTTAAATTTACAGCCAGTCCTGACAGTGCTGATATTGGCTTTGCCGGGCGGACGGCCCGGATTGCAATGGTTCATCACTTCGGCGGTATGGATCTGGTCGATCAGGATGGAACAACAAAAGTCCGCTATCCCGTCCGCCAGCTGCTCGGGTTTTCGCCTGATGATCGCGACGCGGTGCGTGACCGGATCCTGAGCACAATCTCCCAGGCATTCAAATAGACCATCAGCCCGGATTTCTCCGGGTTGCTTTGGCGCAATCCAACCGCGCTGAAGATGACTTCCCCCGCAGGCGAAATCATCATGGCTTTATGAGCCCAAACCTGACCGAAATCCTGCGCCTGATTGAAAACCTGATCTGCTACGGCACTGTTGTCGCGGCGGACTACCCCTCTGCCCGGGTCAAGGTTTCGATCAAGGGTCGCGCCACCGCCTGGTTACCCTGGTCAACAGATCGCGCTGCCCATGACCGGTCATGGGACGCTCCGGAAATCGGTGAACAGGTTCTGGTGCTTTGTCCCTCTGGCGATCCGGCCAATGGCGTGATCGCCGGGACCCTGTTCCGTCAAGCCGCCCCGGCCCCGGCCAGTTCGGTTGATACCACGCGACGGGTGTTTGGTGACGGCATGGTGATCGAACACGACCGGGCAACCAAACTGACCCGCATCAACGCCCTGGACAGCGAAGGCACGTTGGTACTTGAAGCAAAAAACATTGTCCTGCGCACAGGGGAAGAAGGCTATTTCCACCTCGACCACCACGGCAAAGCCACCCGCCTGACCCACTTGTCCGGCCCTAATTTTGAAAGCGAAAGCTGGATCAATGGATCTGTGGTCACGGCCAAGCCCGATTACGGATACCAGCCACCGGAAGTCCTGACCCCCGATGAAGAGGATGCCGGGCTATGATCGGGATGAACAACACGAGTGGCAAAAAATTGTCCGGTCTGGAACATCTGAACCAGTCCATTGCCGATATCCTCTCCACCCCGCGCGGCACCCGGGTGATGCGCCGCAATTATGGTGCCGCGGTATTTGATTTTATCGACGCGCCCGGTAATCCCTTTAACGCCCAGCGGATTATCGCCGCCTCCGCAGACGCCATCGCCCGCTGGGAGCCCCGCCTGCGCCTGACCCGCATCCAGAGCAGTATTGCTTTTAATGGCCGGGGTCAGATTCTGGTAGAGGGGGAAACCACCGAAGGGATCAAGTTCTCCGATGTCTTCGTACTCGGTGGTTCTGTGGGCGGTTCTGTGGGCACAGCAGGTGGCCTCGCATGAAGACTTTCAACGGGATCAATCTTTCTGATTTGCCCTTCCCTGATGTGATCGAGACCATTGCCTATGAAGATATTCTCGGGTTGCGCAAGGCCGAGCTGATCGCCCGGTCACCGGCATCAGCCGCGGTGCTTGAGCTGGAAAGCGAACCCCTGACCAAGTTGCTCGAGGTCTTTGCCTATGGCGAACTGACCCTGCGCCAAAGGGTGAATGACGCGGCCCGCTCCCTGCTGCTGGCCTTCGCCCGACAGGCAGACCTCGAGCATCTCGCCGCAAGCTACAACGTCACCCGCCAGATCCTCACCCCCGGCGATGACCAGGCATTTCCCCCGGTTCCCCCGGTTTATGAAGGCGATGAAGATCTGCGGCGCCGTACCCAACTGGCACCAGAAGCATTCACCACCGCCGGATCCGAAGGCAGTTATATTTTCAATGCCCTGTCTGCCGGAGAAACCCCGACCACGGTCAGCATTGTCAGCCCCGAACCGGGCAAGGTGGTTCTGACCTATGAATTTCCGACAGAAGGTTTTTCTGCCAAAGTCAAACACGCCTCGGCCTATGACCCCGCACCCGGCCAGGTACTGGTTTCGGTGCTGTCCCGAGATGGAAACGGCACTGCTGATACCGCCACTCTGAACGCCGTCACCCAACATTTGTCCGGCAAGTATGTCCGCCCCCTGACCGACCAGCTGACGGTTCAGTCGGCCCAAATTGTTGAATATCAGGTCACGGCAACCCTGCACCTTTACGATGGCCCGGATCTGGATCTGGTCCAGGCGGAAGCGACCAGACGTTTCTGGCTCTATGCCGGTGACCGCCA
This sequence comes from Kiloniella laminariae, assembly GCF_027214005.1. Classification (GTDB taxonomy): domain Bacteria; phylum Pseudomonadota; class Alphaproteobacteria; order Kiloniellales; family Kiloniellaceae; genus Kiloniella; species Kiloniella laminariae_A. The sequence continues at coordinate 120,354 of NZ_JAPWGY010000004.1, read as the reverse complement.
TGCCCTGGGAGAAATCGTGACCAGCTCCGGCATCGATGCCGCCCTCCAGATTGCCGGGGTGCGCAAGGTCGAGCTGGACGGCTGGACAGATATCACCACCACACAGGAAGAAGCTCCTTTCTGCACGGCCTTGAACCTCACTGTCGTGGGGGATTCATGACCAGCCTGCTTCCCCCCAACGCAACCGCGACCGAACGGGCGGTCGAAGCCGCGACCATCCGGATCAACGACATTCCGGTGCCGATTGCCGATCTCTGGGATCCGCTGCGTTGCCCCGCCGAAATTCTGCCCTTCCTCGCCTGGGCCTGGTCGGTTGACAGCTGGGATGCCAGCTGGTCGCTCGCCATCAAGCGTAAGGTTGTGGCCACAGCTATCAAGGTCCATCGCCACAAGGGAACGCCCGGCGCGGTTCAGGATGCACTGGACGCCCTGGAGGTCGGTGCATCGATCTCGGAATGGTTCAATTATGGCGGTCAACCCTATCATTTTAGGATTGATGTCAATGTTACGACCCACGGCCTGACTGCCCGTGATCTTCAGACCATAGAAGCCGTGGCTCTTGGCACAAAAAACACCCGATCCCGGCTTGATCGGCTTCAGATTTTTCTCACCAGTGAAGGAAATGTGCCCTATCTGGGTCTGGTGCCGTTTGGCGGTCAGGACATCACCATATTTCCCCCGGCTCCCGGGGATCTCATCACCTTGGGGACTGTCCCCTTTATAGCGCAGGCAAGCTATAGCGCCGCGATAACAACCATTCATCCAAAGGCATAGACCCCATGGCTGTTGAAAATTACTATGTCATCCTGACCAGACTTGGTGCCGCTAAACACGCCACTGCGATAGCAACAGGCGGCAATATATCCCTGACTGAAATGGCTGTCGGCAGTGGCCAGAACGATACTTTGTACGAGCCCGTCGATACCCAGACAGCTCTAAAAACCGAAGTCTGGCGCGGGGGGATCGGGGCGATACGGACGGACCCGGACAACAATACCAGAATCATCATCGAAACGAATATTCCCCAGAATGTGGGCGGGTTTGTTATCCGCGAATTCGGAATATTCGACAGTGACGGCGATCTCTTTGCGGTTGGTAAATATCCGCCGACAACAAAAACCTCTCTTGCCCAAGGGGCGCCGACGGATCAGCTGATCAGGGCCATTCTTGCTGTCAACAATATCAACAGCATCACCCTGCTGATTGATCCTGCCATCATTATGGCCAGCAAAAAATATGTAGATGATCTGATCCTGCCCCTGGCCACAAAAAGTTATGTAGATGCCGCGATCAAAATTCCGGTGGTCGACATGGCCTTTCTAGCCGGGATTGCCAACAACGGCAGCAATGTTGATCTGTCTGTCCAGAGGATCGGCGCTTTGCGACTTGCCCGAAACACCCTGATTCAGAATGTGATCGCTGTTGTGGCCACCGCACCGACCGGGGATCCAGTGGAAATAGATATTACCAAAAACGGCACTTCGATTTTTACAACAAAACCGACAATTCCAGTCGGTACCAACCTCTTGAGCGGCGGGGTTCTGGATCCCGCACAGCTTGCCTGTGTTGCAGGAGACCTTATCGAACCCCTTGTCACACAGGTCGGATCGGTAATCAGGGGACAGGGTTTGACCCTTAGCATCAAGGCCATAGCACAATGACCCTGATGGCACCCCAGCCTGTGAGCCTGTCGGCCTTTTCACCACCGCCGGGTGATCTTTTCCTGACAACACCAGGTCAGACCGACTGGGTTGTTCCCCAAGGTGTCTACAGCGTTCGCGTCACGCTTATCGGCGGCGGCGGCGGCGCAGGTGCACACGGTTCCTATACAACGGGAAATGCTTCAACAAATTACAATATTTCTAGCTCCGGCGGCGGCGGTGGTGGCGGCGGTGGCGGAGCTTTCGTCAAAAAAGTCCTCCCGGTTTTTCCAGGCCAGATCATTCCCGTGGTCGTGGGAGCCGGCGGTGCATCCATCAATTATGTGCATTTGATCTGGGGGAAGAACATTGACGGGAACGACGGGATCGACAGCTCTTTTGGAAATCTGCTGACCGCTGATTCTGGCAAAGGTGGCGGTGGTGGCTGGGCTCAATACCAAAGTACAGGCGTCGGCGGGATTGCCGGAGCTGGCGGGATTGCCGCGGGTGGCGATATCAACCTGAACGGGGCGGCTGGCGAAGCCGGCGATCATCGGAATGTCGTCGGGCTTTCGTTCATTCATGCCGACGGCGGCACCGGAGGAGAGGGTCAAGTCCTGGATAGTGTCCCCTATGGCGCAGGAGGAACCGGCCATCCCAAGGAAATAAGTGACCCGGCCCAGGCGCCCGGCACGGACGGATGCTGTCTGATCGAATGGGGATTCTGATGGAGATAAAATTGAAAACCTACATTAAAGTCATTGATGGTGCCCAGGCAGGGGATCCTTTTATTCTTCCAGCTACACTGCCGCACCCCGATTTTCCCGACAGATCCATCGGGGTTAAACATCTGGATGATGACCATCTCTTCGATCTGTTTAATCTTGTTCCCGTCATTGACGTCCCCGAACCAGATCAGGAATGGGATAACGTTGTTGATTCCGGCATAGAGCTTGTTGTTGAAAATAACGGCTCTGAATTAAGCGATATCACCGCGACGCAAGTTTACAACACAGCCCCGATCTCGCTGGCAGAAGCCCAAGCCAAGGTCATGGCCAAGGTCAAAAGTCGCCGCGATGCCATTGCCGATGACGGTGATTTTGAATGGAGCCTGGAGGGCGTGACCTATCGCCTGCAGGGGACGTCTTCTTCGGTTGCCCAGATGGAACGGTCGCGGGATCTGCTGAACGAGATGATTGCCCGTGGCATTGCTGCTGAAGAGGCAAAACAACCCTGGCGCACCTGGGACAACGGCTGGACCCCACCTTTGACGCCCGATCAGATCAACGACATGGCCTATACCAAGGGGCTGCAAGGGATTTCCTGTTGGCAGCGCTATGCGGCGCTTGAACAGGAAATTGCAGCTGCAGCTGATCTGGCTGCTGTTATGGCCATTGATATCACCACAGGCTGGCCGGAACTGCCGGCTAACCCCGGGGCAGGTGAATGATCCGATCCTCTGCCCTTTCTCCCCTGCCCTCTTTTTATCTGAAAACACAGGAGGCATCCCATGCCAGCTGATTACCACCACGGCGTCCGCGTTATCGAAATCAACGAAGGCGTTCGCCCGATCCGCACCATTGAAACCGCTGTGATCGGCGTGGTCTGTACCGGACCGACCGCCGATGTAGAGACCTTTCCACTCAACCGTCCGGTTCTTCTGACTGATGTCTATTCCGGCATCGACAAGGCCGGCACCAACGGCACCCTGCCCTATGTGCTTGATGCGATCAAAGACCAGTGCAACCCGCTGATCGTGGTTGTCCGGGTCGAGGAAGGCGCTGACGAAGCCGCCACCCGGACCAATGTCATCGGCGGGTCGGTCGATGGCATGAAAACCGGGTTGCAGGCCCTCACAGCGGCAAAGGCCCAGACGGGAGTGCAACCGCGTATTCTCGGCGCCCCCGGGCTGGATGACGAATTTGTCACCGCCGAACTAGCCGGGATCGCGCAACAGACCCGCTCCTTTGTCTATGCTGCAGCTCATGGGGCTGAAACACGGGATGATGCCGTGGTTTATCGGGACAAGTTTGGCCAGCGTGAAGTCATGATCATCTGGCCTGATTTTATCAGCTGGGACACCACCACCAGCACCACCCGCAACGCATGGGCCACCGCGCGGGCGCTTGGTCTGCGGGCCAAGATCGACAATGAAATCGGCTGGCACAAGACTTTGTCCAACGTGCCGGTCAATGGCGTCACCGGCTTGTCAAAAGATATCTACTTTGATTTGCAGTCGCCGCAGACGGACGCCGGGGTGCTGAACGCAAACGAGGTCACCACCCTTATCAATCACAAGGGTTTCCGCTTCTGGGGATCGCGCACCTGTACCGCCGATCCGCTCTTTGCCTTTGAAAGCTACACCCGCACCGCCCAGGTTCTGGCTGACACCATCGCCGATGCCCACTTCTGGGCCGTCGACAAACCCATGAGTGTGACGCTGTTCAAGGATATTGTGAACGGGGTCGATGCCAAACTGCGCAATCTCTCGACCCTCGGCTATCTGATCGGCGGGGAAGCCTGGTTTGATCCTAAATACAATCCGAAAGAGCTGCTGTTTTCAGGGAAAGCTTACGTCGATTATGCCTACACCCCGGTTCCGCCGCTCGAAAACCTGAACTTCCAGCAGCGGATTACCGATCGCCATCTGGTCGATTTCGCCCAGGCGATTGCCGCCTGAGCCCAGATCACAACGCCTGAAGCACCCGTTCAACGATTGATAAGCGAGAGAGACGATGATCCCCTCCACCCTCAAGAATTTTAATATCTTCATTAACGGTACGTCCTATGTCGGAGAGGCGGAGGAAATCACTCCCCCAAAGCTGACCCGCATTACCGAAGACTATCGCGCTGGCGGCATGCATGGCCCGGTCGAGCTGGATCTGGGGCAGGACAAGCTTGAGATGGAAGTCACCTTCAAAGGCTGGAACAAGGAACTGCTGAAACATTATGGGGCCTTTGCTGCCGATGCTGTTCCGCTGCGGTTTCGCGGCGCGGCTCGCAGTGAGGCCGGCGATGTCGCCACCGACGCGATTGAGATTTCGGTTCGCGGACGCCTGAAGGAACTGGATTTCGGATCGGCCAAAACTGGCGAAGCCAACAGCCTCAAGGTCATGATTCCCCTGACTGCCTTCAAATACGAGGTCAACGGATACGAAATCATCGATATCGACCAGATCAACATGATCTTCCGGGTTAATGGCGTCGACCTGTTGGCCGAAGAACGCCAGGCCCTGGGGATCTAGTCCCTGGGGATCTAGGCCCGGGATCAAGAAGATTTCCGGGGGGAAACTTTCAACCATCAAACCAAACCAACCACCAACCACCAACCACCAACCACCAACCACCAACCACCAACCCAAGAGAGCCATTATGCCTGATAAATCAATTACCAAAATTGAGCTGAAAGACCCGATCGCCTGGGGCGACAAGAAGCTGACCGAGATTTCCTTTCGTGCGCCCTGCGCAGGCGATCTGCGTGGGGTTTCGATCAGCGGCATCGCGCAGATGGAGGTCGAGCATCTGCTGAAACTGTTGCCGCGGATTGCGATCGAGAATATCACCGCAGCACAGCTTGAAACGCTGTCGGCCCGCGATACCACCAGACTTTTCCATGGTGTCCAGGGTTTTTTCGTCGATTAACCCGTCCGGTACCGGAAGATTTCAGCGCTGCCTGGGTGGTCATCAACATCGCATTCAAGGGCTGGCCACCCTCTGAAATGGACCGGATGCCGATCGAGGATCTGACCTACTGGTATCAAGCTGCCGTCGATCACCTCGACGCCAAGGCAAAGGCTTACGGGAAAAAATGAAAGATCTCACGCTCAAACTGATCCTTAAATCCGCCGACAAGATCAGCGGCCCGTTCAAAAAGATGACCGGGGCGTCCGGCGGCTTGCAGGCCTCGATCGGCAAAACCGCCGACAGGCTAAAGGAGCTGGAGGGATCCAGCCGGGATCTGGTTGCCTTTAATCGCCTGAAAGACCAGGCGGGGCGTAATGCCACAGCCCTGCAGCAGGCACAGGAGCGCGCCCAGCAGCTGGGGCGGGAGATGACGGGGGCCGACAAGGTCACCAAGCGCATGGCCAGCAGCTTTGAAGCGGCCCGCAACCAGGTGTCAAAGCTCAAGGATCAGCAGGCCGGGTTACAGCAGAAGGTCGCCGGGGTCAGTCAGAAACTGCGCAAACAGGGCATATCGATCACCGATGTCGCCACCGAGCAACGCAAGCTCGGCCTGCGCATCGGCAAGACGCGGCAGGAACTGGATGGCTATTCTGCCAGCCTCGACAAAGCCCGCAACAAGGCTAACCGTCTGGCAAAGGCCCGCTGGCAAATGGATAAATCCATGGCCCAGAAAGCCAACATCGGCATCGCCGGGGCGGCGGGTGTTGCCACCGGGCGGACCATGCTGGGGGCGGCTGGCAGCATTCTCCAGCCCGGTATCAATTTTGAAGAGCAGATGTCCCGGGTCGGGGCGCTTGCCCGGGTTGATAAAACCTCTGAAGATTTCAAGCTGCTCACCGACACCGCGAAAAAACTGGGGGAGACCACCCACTTTTCTGCATCGCAAGCCGCCGAAGGCATGGGCTTCCTTGCCATGGCAGGCTTTGAGACCAGTGACATTCTGAAAACCATGCCCGGGTTGCTCAATCTGGCCAAGGCCGGGTCGATGGATCTGGGCCAGACCGCCGATATCGCCAGCAACATCCTGTCCGGTTTCGGGCTGGAAGCGGGAGAGATGGGACGGGTGTCGGACGTGCTGGCGGCGACCTTTACCCGTTCCAACGTCGATCTGGGCATGTTGGGCGATACCATGAAGTACGTTGCCCCGATTGCCAGGACCATCGGGGTTTCGATCGAGGAAGCCTCGGCCATGGCCGGACTGCTGGGTAATGTCGGGATCCAGGGGCAGCAGGCTGGAACGGCGCTGCGGGCAATCCAGTCCCGCCTTGCCGCACCGCCAAAGATGGCCCAGGACGCCATTGACCAGCTCGGCCTTTCCATCACCGATGCCCAGGGCAACATGCTGCCGCTGGTTGATATCATGGGACAGGTCGCGAAAAAAACCGAAGGCATGGGCAATGCCGTGCGGCTGGGGTTTTTCAAGCATATCGCCGGGGAAGAAGCCGGGTCGGCCTTTGCCGAACTGGTCGACAAGGGCGGATCGGAAGCCATTACCAAATTCACCGATGTGCTGAAGTCGTCTGGGGGCGAGGCCGAACGCATTGCCAGCCAGATGGGCGACAATTCCGCCGGGGATCTGCTGGCCTTTTCATCGGCCTGGGAAGCGGTCAATATTTCCCTGACAGAAACCAACACCAGTCCCCTGCGCGAGTTGATCCAGCTCGGCACCGGGCTTTTGCGCACGACAAACCAGTGGATCAAGGACAACCCGGTTCTGGCCGGGACGCTCTTCAAGGTCTTCGCGGCAGCCGCCATCGGCATTACGGTGCTGGGTGGCCTGGCTCTGGCTGTCGCGGGGATCTTGGGGCCTTTTGTGATGATGAAATTTGCCGCCGCAGCACTGGGGCTGAAGATCTTTTCCTTCGGCGGCATTCTGACATCGATCGCGACCACGGTCTTTCCCCTGATTGCCACCGGGTTTCGGATCCTGTCTGCAGCGATGATCGCCAATCCTGTCGGGGCGGTGATCTTTGGCATCGCCACCGCCGCCAGCCTTATTTATGCCTACTGGGAACCGCTCGGCAGGTTCTTTGGCCCGCTGTGGGACAAGGCAATGGCTGCGTTCACCAGGGGATGGGAATGGATCAAGGCGATCATCGACAAGATTTCTCCGCTGATTTCAGCCTTTACCGAAAGCCTGATGGCCCCCTTCGAGCTGGTCAGCAAGATCGGCAGCTCTATCGGCGGGGCTTTTGACGGCCTTTTCGGCGATGACGAAGAAGAAGCCGGAGGAGGCAAGCCGCTGTCGACCAAAATCGCTGCGGCCACCATTGCCACCACAGCCGTGGCCACCCCGGCGATTGCAGGGCCGTCGCAGGTCCAGAACAATCAGAAGTATGAAATCGCGATCCACGCGCCCGCCGGGGCCGATAACCAGGCCATTGCCACCGCCGTCCGTCAGGAGATGGAGCGGATGAACGAGGAAGAAGCCGCCCGCCACAGGTCCAAGCTTCACGATTAAAGGAGCGATTTTTATGCTGATGTCCCTCGGCCTGTTTGTTTTCAGTCAGAATCAGGCGCCTTTGCAGAAAACCAGTCGCAGCAGCAAGGAAAACTGGAGTAAATCCGAGCGTTTTGGTGTCCGCCCGGCCACCCAGCACATCGGGCCCGGCGAAGATACCCTGCGCATTGACGGCATCATCGCCCCGGCCATCGCGGGCAGCCCGCGCAATCTCGATACCTTGCGGCGGATGATGGCGGAAGGCAAAGCCTGGATCCTGACTTCCGGTCGTGGCGATGTTCTCGGCATGTGGATTATTGAAGGGATCGACGAAACCCGAACCCATTTCACCAGTGATGGCCAACCCCGAAAGATCGAGTTCACGATCAGCCTGGAACGCTACGGCGAAGAGGATCCCGACCTCCTCGGTGAGCTGGAGGACAGTCTGTGAAACCGCTTTACCGCATTACCGCAGATCAACACGACATCACCGGCAAGATCAAAGACAACCTGGTCAACCTGACCCTGACCGACAAACGCAATCTCGAAGCCGATCAACTGGACATCAGCTTTACCGACCCGACAGGAAAATTCGCCCTGCCGCGCAAAGGTGTCAAGCTGCGCTGTTGGATCGGATTTCAACAGAGCGGTCTGGTGTACAAGGGCAGCTACACGGCAGATGAAATCAGCGAAACCGGGCCTCCGGATGTCATCACGATCCGCGCCCGGTCGGCCAACTTTACTGCCGGACTGAAACAGGAACGCGATCTGTCGTTTGATGGCCAGAGCCTGGGCCAGATTTTGGGCGCGATTGCCGGGGCCAACAATCTGGAACTGGCGATCGAGGACAAGCTTAAAAACACCGTGATCGATCATATTGACCAGACCGGGGAAAGCTGGGCCAACCTGATCACCCGGCTGGCGGGACAATACGATGCGCTGGCCACGATCAAGGATGACAAGCTGCTGTTTATTCCCGTTGGCCATAAAACCACGGTCGGCGGGATCACCCTGCCTGGCATCTCCCTGACCCGCGAAGGATCGGGCCGGCATTCATTCATGGACGCTGATCGCGAAAGCGAATTCACCGGGGTCAAAGCCCGCTGGCACGACCTGAACAGCGGGCAGAGCCGGGAGGAACTGGCCGGGGAAGAGGGATCAATCAAAACCCTGAAAAAGACCTTTCCGACACAGGCGGAAGCCGCAGCGGCGGCAAAGTCAAAATGGAATGAAATCGGGCGGGCCAAACGGACCATGCGCTTTTCCCGCAACCCCGGCTTGCCCGAACTGATCCCCAACCTGCCCGTGACCCTCTCCGGCTGGCGGGCTGAAATTAACGCGATCAAGTGGATCAGCGGCGACATCACCCACCGGATCGACAGCAGCGGATTGAGTACGGCGATTGATTTGGAAGAACGGGTCTGAGCCATATTCGCCCCAGACCGAATATGGTCCCTGGTTCGAGACAAAGTAAAAGCCCCGGCGGGCGAACCAACCGGGGCTATTGTCCCCACATCAGGTCGCGGCCTAATGCTTAACCTCTGCTGTGCCGAACACCTACAGAGGGGTTCCCTTTAATGTAGGGATGGAGACAATAAAAACTTAATCCTTGCTGTCATTTTTGCAAGGGTTATTTAATCGGTCGAGAAGGTTTTGCCGCAGCGTGTCGCTGTCCAGTTTCCCCTCGATCGCCATTTTCAATATCACAAACACAAGGATGCTTGGGCCGCTTGGCTCGAATTTACCCTTTTCCCACCGCATTATGGTCGTTCGGGCGTTGTCGGGCTTCAAGCCGATTATTGCGCCGAATTGCGACTGCGAAAGTCGAGGCAATCCAAGAAATTTGGCTGTTTCCTTACGCAGTTTTTCTACGTCTGTCATTAGAAAGAAACTCCCTCATGATAATTCTTTTTGCGCGTTTTCTCGCATTAAGAGTTCGCTCTTTATATTGTTCAAAATAATGGGCATCCGCCTCATCAAGCGGAGGAAGTATCCCATTTTTCTCGAGGGTAAGCAGGGTGTCAAATGAGTACTTATCCCAATCCACTCCGAATAATCCGCTGTCCCCGACATAAAATTCAGGAACCTCGTGCGGCAAATTATTGCACAAATAATCATAGGCCTCTTTGTGGCCGTTTTCGATCAACGGTTCAATTTTCCAAGAGATATCTTCTTCAAATTTTTCTTTTTGCAGTTTTTTTGTTTTTTTAACTTTACCAGCATAGACCTCAATACAATAAGTCAAACTATCGCTCTCATTATTGAACCCAGGTCGCCCCAGACGGCCTATTTTTTGAGCAAGTATCTCAGTTGTGTCCCACTGGTTTGCGATAATAAGAATATTTTGGGCCGGGAAGTTTAGCCCCTGGGCCAAAACATTTGTGCATTCAATCAGCGGAATTTCCCCGCGACTGAAAGCGATCTGGGCCTCAAGCCTCTGATCAATGGGTGTATCTGCCGTAACGGGATACCCTCCGTATTGTCCGCAGTTATCGGAGTATTTGTGAAATATGATCGACGGAACGCCCTGATCTTTTCTCTTCAAAAACTCACCAAATGAGATTTCTTTTTTCTGAAATGTCCGTATTGGCTTGATTTTCTCTATACTGAAACCGGGTAACTCCGTTTTGCGGAATGTCCGTGTCCCGGTGCATAAAAAAATATTGATTTCCGGGTTTTCATTGATTTTCTGATAAAGGCCAGGGCCTCTGTCTGGATCGGTCAGAAAATGACATTCATCAATAATGATTGAATCAACTTTCGGGGGTTGGCTCTCGAAAACGCCAAAAAAATTACCAGACTTTCGTCCCTTGATTTTTAACTCTCCGGTTGAAAGCGTATCCCCCGGTTGGGCATAGCGCATAAAGGTTTCATAAACCAACTGGCGGCAAGGGGCCAAATAGGCAAATGAGCCTTTTGATTTTGCTTTTTTCAGGGCTTGAAATGTTTTACCTGACCCGGTTGGGCCTTCATAAATGACTTTATCCATTTTACCATTCTCCCTTGGTAAGGTGAGGCCGTAGCCTCGTGTTGATAAATTAAATATGAGACTTTATGTCTCATTTGTCAATAGCGAACAGTGAAAAAATCACACTTGCCACAACCTTATTATGTTCTTATTTTGTTCTTATGTCATTCGCTCGATCATTGCCCAAAACCCCAGATAAGTATCCGATAAAAGTCATCCTGCATAATCCGGCTGGCCGGGCTGTGTTGTGTCAGTCGTTCCCGCATCATTCCGTTCCTGATTATGCTATTCACCAGGCATACAAGATGCTGGCTGATTATATCGCAGACGGTCACGAGGCCGGGTTGGTTACGGTCAGGGGCAGGGGTGCGATGCTGAATATTTATCAGAATTTCGGGGATCTGGAGCCGACGACCGAAGGGGCTTTTGATGGCCTGGGTTATACGGGGGATTGAGGGGGGGGATTGTGTCTCTTTAATCATTCTTGTATGGAAAATCTTCCGCGTGAATATAGGGCAAAGAGAAATCCTCTGGCGCGATGCCTCTTTTTTCTCCAAGGAAAGCCTTCAACGCCTCTTCATTCAACACCCCATCGGCATCAAGAAACTGGTTTCTGGCCCCAAACCAGTCAAGAATCAGGCTGCGTTCCTCGGCAGTGATTTCCTTGGGATAGGCTGCAACCTCCCAGACCGCAGTTTTGTCGGTACCGGAATAGGATGGGCCTTTTGGGGTGTAGTTCGCCCGGGCAACAACCCAGCCGTATCCTTTGGATACTTCGTCCAGCTCCAGAAATACCGATACCTGGTCACTCCCGGTTTGCTGTTGCAGATCCTTCGCCGCATGGATGACCGTTGCGGCGTATTCTTCAGCGGATCCGACCGGGGATGTGGCCACAATATAGGCCCGGTATCTTTTCATGGTCGCAATGCTGCTATCTGAAAGCTCCAGCACCTGGTAACTGGCGGCTTTGCCTTCGATCGATCGCGCAAGATCTGCCTGCTGCGATTTTCCAGAGGTATCAATCGAAAGAATCAGGACAACAAAGGAGAGAACAAACACCAGAACCGACAACAGACCCGGCCCCATGACCTTGCCCGGTATTTTATCATCATCGGCTTTGGTCAGCAGTCGGGATTTTATCCTGGCATAGACTGGCGGTAGCGGAATGATGCTAAGCAGGAAAAGAACAAATGCCGAAACAGGTATCCCGTTTGTCAACAAGGCAACAGCAACGAACCAGCACCAGATTGCAACCAGCCAGCCCAGAATTTTAATAAACATCTCAACTTCCCCCTTAAAAACTCAGCGGCGATCATGGTAGCTTTTGAATTTATAATTGCAATACTTTGAATTATGCAACCAAGTGCGATTGAAGGTAATCGACCGTCCGCGGGTCAACCAGAATATCAGCGGTCGCGGTTTTCTTCCCATCAATCAACCCCGCTTTTCCCTGGTGGATTTTCAGGCAAACCCCATTTCTAACCAGCACCCGGTTAAATATGGCCACTGGCATAAGGCCAAGATATTTTTCAATACCGTTTTCGAGCCCAAACTGTTGAATCGCGATGATCAGTTGGCACAGGGCACGGTTTCGGATGTCTGCTGCCAGGCTGTTATCAACGGCAATACGACTGGCCTCCCACACCTTTGGTTTTTTGGGCGGAGCGTAGGGCAGGAAATCAGGAAAAACCTCTTCGATCATATAGGGATGCACAGAGGAAATCAGACGACAACAGGCAAGGCATCGCCCTTGTTGTGAGATCAGAATATAGCTGGCGCGTGGGTTGTCGTACTGGTCCCACTCCAGACCGTCATGGTGCGGGACATCCCAGTTCTGCCGCCCAACGAAAGACTGGTAGCGGATGCGGTGATGCTGGAGCCACAGATCGCCGTTGAGGTGAATATTCTGCCAGTTCAGGATGTGAGAAATCATAAAAAAAACTCCGTTAATCAGATGACTAACGGAGAATATAGCTAACTTGGGGTAGAAAAAATTCAGGAAGGGTTGCTTTTCACGATACTGTCTGGCCTAGCCGATGGTCACGATGCCCTTTTGTACTGAACGGGAAATCAGTTCCGGGAGGTTTTTACAGCCCAGCTGCTGCCGGGCATCTTTAAGCATCCACTCTACACCAGAGGTGGATCTCCCAATAATGGTCCCGATCTCCGCATTACGTTTGCCCAGCATGGACAATTGAATTGCCTGGATCTGTTTGTCGGAAAAATTCACTGGTACATGGCGGATTTTCCGAACAGACAGATAGCAGCGGAAAAAATGACCTGCGGCAATTTCCAGAACATTGATCAGACTTTCCCCAATATCAAAGACTTCTGAAGACATGATCGAAAGAACATAACAACCGTCAAAGGTACGAAGGGGGATAGCTATCCCGTTCTTCAGCCCATAATGTTCCGCTTCAGCGAAAAAGTCCGGTTGATACTGACGGAGGTTATCCCATTTCAGGTAGCGTTGCACATAAGGCGTCGCCAGAATGACCGGATCAATGTCGAAATACTCCCGCTCGAAATAATGCTGGATCCATTTTTCTGGCAGGTTCATGGCAATCGCTGGCCCGTGGTCTTCCATCAGGGATTTTTTATCACCGTAAAGATTACCGAAGGCGTAGAGATTGAAGCCCAGCTTACCGAGAAAACTCTCGAGTGCCCGACACAAATCGTCTACATCATTGATCCGGTTACATTCTAACGTGAACTTTTCTAGATCGCTCCACATGATAACCCCAAGTTGCATTACTTTTATATTTCGCCTTGCTCACTATGGAAAACCATAGTAAACAGATTATCTCGCTTGCTCTTTATAACAGTTTTTCATGTTTTGGTGGTAAGAATGGACAATAAAAGAACCCTTCACAGCCTGGTCAAAGAGGCCTTTGCAAAAGACGAAACCGGACAAAGGAAAATTCCGGTCGACAATGTCTTCCTACAGGCGCTCCTGATCCTCTGTGTATTCTCTTTTTCAAGTCTGTCCCTCATCACCATTATCTTTCTCGCGCGGCCAGGCGGATGATATTGGCCATGGAATCAACATCCATGGTCCCTTCGCCATTTTGCTCCACCACATAATCGTGCAAAGCAATGACCAGTTCTGCAAAACGGTCCGGACTGACCATCTCGAGATCTTCTTCTCGCATAATCATGATCAATGACTTCAAGACCGACTGGACAACTGATCTGTCCAGGTTATCAGGCTGTTTGTCAAAATCGGCATAGATCACATTGTCTGATGATCTTTTCGCATCACCACAAAGCCAGCCCAACCCGACCCCTCCGAGATCCGCCAGAGCCGAAAGCCCTTCAACCGGAACCTTGACCGTCCCACGGCACCACTTGTTGAGCTGTTCAACCGTGACGCCTGCGGCAAGAGCAGCAGCAGATTTGCTGGGAAAGCGCTCGACAACTGTCTGAATGCGTTTGCCCAGTTCTGTCCGGTATTTTTCAGGATCCAGCATCAATAGTTCCCTGCGGGTGGCTTATTAAAGTTTCGATACCTTGAAACATTTTATAGGCCATGTCGAGTGGTAAATGTCGATTTTAATCGATATTTACCTTGCAATAGCGATTTTAATCGATATTAATTATTCAACACCTCGATTTTAATCGACATTGGATTGACAATGATTTTTGACTGGCCAGCCAATAAAATCCGCTCGGAACTGATGCTCCGGGGCATCAACCTGTCGGATATTGATCGGGAAAGCGGGATGGGTCCGGGGTCTGCCAGCAAGGCTTTGAAGACGCCTTGGGCCAGAATGCAGGACCATATTGCTGCCCGCCTTAATCTCGCCCCACAGGCCATCTGGCCCAGCCGCTATGACAGCAGGGGCGCGCCGATCGACAATCGGGGACGTGCAAAATCCGGACTGGCCAGAGTAGGAAGCTGAACATGCAGCTGCAGAGAGATTTTTTCTGTTCAGGCGGGAAAACACCGGAAGAACCATCCCAGCCAGATAGACAGTTCAAAAGTTATTATTTCGGGCACTACCCGAAAATGATGTGCCCGCACTGCAAGGGGGCCTGTCTGGGAATAAAGACCGAACAGCAGACAGACCTGGTTCGCGAAATCACCTATTTCTGCAGTACCAGGGAATGCGGTCACATCTTTGTCGCACAGCTCACCCCGATCCGGACGATCCACAGATCAAAGATCCCAGATCCGGAAATAAGACTGCCGAACTATTCCGATTAACATCCGGTCCATCCGGCAGCACCAGTCAACACTTAAACCAGGGGGAAATAATGCTCGCACAACAAATCCATCAGGAATGTCTGTTACCTGATCGTCTGGGACAAAAACGCTCTCGCCGCGTCGGTAAGAAACTTGCTGCGGTTACTCGACACCGCATCAATGGCTTCAAGCACCGCTTCATCGATCGTGACCTGCACCCGTTTCGCACGGCTGGGCAAAATAACCGAAACCAGCGTGACCATGTAGGATCCTTGCAGAGTGTCCCTGGAGAGGTCTTCAACCTGCGAAGCCCTGGGAACATCCGCTTTGGCCTTGACCAGCTCTTCGACCATAAGATCAGCAGCTTCATGGGCGTTAATCAGGACCTCTTCAATAGTCCTGCCCGATGCGTAGCAGCCATCCAGATCAGGAATGATGATGTTGTAATCGCTATCGACATCCTTGTGCATCACCGCGGGATACAGTCTTTTCTGTTCAATCATGTTCTTTCGTTCCATCTGTTGAGTGAGGGAGAGCTGAAGCCCCGCTTAGCGGAGCTTCAGACCTGTTTTTCTTTCCATATCCCTGAGCAATCCGGTTCCAAGTTTGCTTTTGGGATGGGGAAGAATGACGATACCTTTGCCGGGATGTTTGAAAATATGGTGACTTCCTTTTACCCGGCTGAGGGTCCAGCCATTCTGTTCAAGTACCCTTTTGACTTCTTTGCTTGTGGTCATGTCTCCCTCACCGCTTCAATACACATTATTATACATACTTATTCTCACCCCGCAATAGATAATATGTATAATGATACACACTTATATTTCTTGACGGCAGCAAAAAACACGCGTAATGTCGGAACTGTTCAAACGGGGTTAGCGTCTCATTTGATCAATATATCCAGTAGGCGTCCGCACGCCACGAGAGCGTGTTTTTTGTTGCCTCTTATGGCCGGACGTACGAGGGGATCTTCGGATCCGCTCCCTCCTACTGGGGAGTACGCTAACCTTGTCCGTCCGGTCACCAGCCTGTTAGCGTGGGCAGTGATCGGGTTAACCCGATCAGTAGGAGGCAGTAAAATGCCCTATGAAAAAGCACACCCTGAATCCCCCTATACGGTAAAAGAAAAGCAGCTCACCAGCCTCGAGAACGAGATACTGGAAATCGCCGTCTGCGGCGAAGCACTATACCTGGTTAAATCCTCTGTCTCAGACATGGTCGACAGCGGCAAGGTCGATATGGACAAATTGTCCGCGGCCTCGTTCTCCATGGGGATTTTCCAGAAGGTCATCACAAAATCAGTGCGCGAATGTAATCGCCAGATTGATGACTTCAGGGTCAACCCCAAGCCCGGCACCCCGAAAAAGACAATCGATAACAAATCCAAACAGGGATAAATCCCATGTCGATACCCAACGACGTGCGGCAGGACGTGATCAAACGTCTTGCCCGCGACTATAAATTCAAGGTAGTCGGCGACTGGTTCCGGGGCGGTGTCTGCCCCGGATGCGGCAAGAAGGAATTCTTTGCCCATGCCAAGGAACCCTGGACCGTAAAATGTGGCCGCGAGAATAACTGTGGCTGGTCATCGAACGTTAAGGAACTTTACCCTGACGCCTTCGCAAACTTTAACGAGCGGTACCAACCGACGGAAAAAGACCCCGACGCAACCGCCAACGCCTATATGCAGTTCTCCAGGGGCTTTCCTCTGGAGAAAACACGGGGCTGGTGGCGACAGGGAAAATACTGGAACCCGAACGCGATCGGAAAATACAAGGGAACTGCCACAGTAAAGTTCGACATCGATCGCGCCAACAGCATTTCGATGGAACGTTTTATCGAGGTTCTCAAGATCCGAGACCCTGAAGACGGGGTCGTCAAACCTCAAAAAGCGCATTTTTCCGGAAAATTCCGGGGAATGGCATGGATGCCACCCGGGGTCGAACTCGATAAGATCGGCGAGCTGTGGCTGGTCGAAGGCTGTATCGATGCCATTGCTCTAAACCTGAAAGGCATCCGGGCAGCAGCTATACTGGCCTGCACCAATTATCCCGAGGAATTTCTCAAATTGGTCCCTCTATCGGTCAAGCTGGTCTGGGCTCTGGATGGAGATAAGGCAGGAAAAAAATACATCCTTCGCCATGCAAAAAAAGCCACAGAAGCCGGCTACTGCTGTGAAGCCGCGATCATTCCTCCAAAAGGTAAGGAAAAGCTCGACTGGAATGATGCCTATCAGTTGGGTTGGCTTGATGAAAAGGGCCGGATAACCGGATTTAAATATCACGGCGAACTGCTTATGGCCAAAAGCCCCTTCGAAAAGGCCATGATTATCTGGGCCAGAATGGGCGTGAACCATTTTGCCGTTGATTTCGGGATGAAATATTACTGGTTTGCCCTGGACCTGGAGAAGTTCAACAAGGCCAGGGACACGATGGATGAAGAAGAAGCCGCCCGGCAATCCGGCTCTATCAGCCAGATCGCCAACTGTCACTTTGAATTCCTCTACTTCCTCAAAAGTCGTTTTACTGATGAAAGCTGGTACTACGCGAAGGTCCAGTTCCCGCATAAAAACACTGTCGTCAAAGACACCTTTTCTGGTGGGCAGGTCGCGGCATCGGCAGAGTTTAAAAAACGCCTTCTATCAATCGCAGCTGGAGCCCTGTTTACCGGAAAAGGCAACCAGTTGGACTGGATTATTAATCGACATCTCAGCAACATCAAAACTGTCGAGACGGTTGATTTCCTTGGCTACGCCAAAGAATACGGGGCCTATATCTTTGACCAGGTCGCGATAGCCGATGGCAAAGAGTACCCGATCAATGACGAAGATTTTTTTGAAATCGGCAAGCATTCGATCAAGACCATGAACAAGTCGGTCCATATCACGATCGGAAACAGGGAAGATTACAAACCAGAGTGGAAAGACAATCTCTGGAACGCCTTTGGACCAGAAGGTTTTGCCGCATTGACCTTCTTTTTCGGCAGTCTCTTTGCCGAACAGATCCGCGCAATTCAAAAATCCTATCCCTTTCTGGAGGTGGTTGGGGCAGCTGGCGCAGGTAAATCGACACTGATCGAGTTTCTATGGAAACTGCTGGGCCGCGACGACTTTGAAGGATTTGACCCAAATAAGGAAACCGTCGCGGCCCGGGCCCGTAAGTTCTCCCAGGGAGCAAACATTCCGGTCAGTCTGATTGAATCGGATCGCGAAGATAAATCCAAGGTCCGGCAGTTCGATTGGGATGAACTGAAAACCGCCTATAACGGACGATCGCACCGTGGACGCGGAGTCAAGAACTCCGGGAATGATACCGACGACCAACCCTTCAGGGGATCGATCGTTATAACCCAGAACAACGCAGTTAATGCATCAGAAGCGATCATGTCCCGCATTGTGCATTTTTACTTCACCACCGAGACCCAGACCAAAGACAGTTATCGAGCTGCCAAGGAACTTGAAAGTACAGAGGTCAAGCATGTGAATTACTTTATTCGTATGGCTTGCCTGGCAGAAAAAAGCATTCTGGCCACCGTGAAAGAGAAAGCCCCGGCCTATGAACAGCAGCTATCGACTATTAGCGAAATCAAATCGAACAGGATCGCAAAAAACCATTCCCAGATGATGGCCCTGGTCGATGCCTTGGCACCATTGATCGGCCTGACCGATGACCAACATGATGCAGTCATTTCCTGTTTTACCAATGCCGCGATCAAACGTCAGGCCGCACTGGCCGCAGATCACCCGATCGTCGCCGATTTCTGGGAAGTCGTTGAATATCTGCAGCAGGACGGAACAGATCTCAATCATTCCCGGAACGATAAAACCGAAATCGCCATCAACCTGAATGACTTTGTCCGCTGGGCCAATATCAAACAGCAGACCGTCCCGCCTATTCAGGACCTTAAAAAACATCTGAAACAGAGCCAGTCGCGCAAGTTCAAGGACGTCAAGGTCGTCAATTCAGGGCTTGAACAGAACAAATCGATCCGCTGCTGGATTTTTGAAACCGAGGGGAAACAATCATGAGCAACATAAAACTACCTCCCTATTCAGAAGCCGCTCACCACGGCGCACATGTAAAAAAATCCAGCATGGCCATGCTCATTACCTACAACGCCACCACTGGGCAGTTTGATTATAGCTGCTATGGCGCGAACGAGCGTTTCCGCTGCATTGCCGGTCTGCTGGCCGAAGCAAGCAGTAAAGCGGTGCGCAATCTGCCGCCGCCCGATGCTGAAGTGCTTTTCAAAACCCTTTCTTCTGAAATCGACCAGGGAGGTCTGTGAGCCATGAAGCCCTTATCACCGATTTTGTTATCCGCACTGGAAAGCGTGACCCTTCTTGAGAAACGCCTTTCCGAAACCACTCAAAAGCCAGCCCGCCACAAATCAACCCGGGAGGTCAACAATGCCAGCCTTTAATTTCCAGAAACGTTTCGCCACCCAGATCACTTCAGGAACAAAACTCAGCACCATCCGCGCTGAACGTAAGGACAAACGCAGCCCCGCAGCCGTGGGTGATGAAGTGACCCTTTATACAGGTATGAGGACCAAGAACTGCAACAAGCTTGCGAAGGCCCGTATATCGGCTGTCAGAACCTTTATGATCACCAACCGGCGCAACAACGACGGTTTTGATTTCACCGGATATCTGGACGGCATGCCTCTGTCCGAAACTTCCCTTCATCAACTAGCAATCGCCGATGGCTTTGAAAACGCCCAGGAGATGATCGAGTTTTTCGACAAAACCTACAGCATCCCATTCGCCGGCTGGCACATCTCCTGGGAGGGTCTGGACAAATGAGAGTTTATATCGCTGGTCCAATTACGGACATGCCCGACCAGAACCGCGATGCTTTTCTGCAGGAAGAATACCGCCAGACACAGCAAGGCCACGCGGTCATGAACCCCGCTCGCTTACCCGTCGGCTTTGAAGAAAGCCACTACATGGATATCTGCCTGGCCATGGTCCGTTCCTGCGAACGCATTGTCATGCTGCCTGGATGGGAAAATTCCGCCGGAGCTATCGTAGAATCTCTACTTGCCGGAAAACTGGGGCTCGAAGTAGTGCCAAGCGAATTATTTACGGAGAAGGGCCATGACTAGTCACCTCACCGACAAACGTCGTCGGCAGAATGCCTTTTTGCCTTTTATGCTTGAGCAGGTCATTTCCCTTATCCTGGTCGACAGCGAAGAAGGTTTGAAAAACCCTCTACACCAGGAGGAACTGAGCGAACTTAAAAGAGCGGTTCCCATGCTGAAATCAGCACTGGCGCAGGTCAAGGCTGAGCGAATGATCTGGGTTGAATGCCCCAGATTAAAGCGCAGTCTGCGCAACGACTATATGGAGCTGTTCCAGACGCCCCTGAGAAAACGCCTGACCGGCTATGGCTTCCTCGTCATCATCTATATCTGCCACCAGCTGGTGCAAGAAGGGGCAGACCTTTCCGACAACATCATCGACGCGGTCAACACCCTGACACCCTTGGCCGAAAATGGCAGTAACGCCAAGATGATTGATGGAATGAAGGATTCAGCCTGGCGTATGGCCAGAAAGCTGATCACCAACCTCCGCCGCCGAGACTACCTCTTCATCCAAAACGTAGGAGTAGCAGCATGATGCAGCTTTTCACATACGGCTCTGTCTGCTCAGGAATTGAGGCGGCATCGATCGCTTGGGAACCGCTTGGATGGAAACCGGCTTTCTTTTCCGAAATCGATAAATTCCCTCGCGCCGTTCTCAAGCATCACTGGCCAAAAGTGCCACTGCATGGCGACTTCACAACAATTCGAGGCGATGAATATGGACCAATTGACCTTCTTGTCGGGGGGACACCATGCCAGTCCTTCTCCATTGCGGGACTCAGAGGCGGAATGGACGATCAACGCGGCAACTTATCGCTTGAATTTCTTCGCCTTCTTGAACGAACAGGGGCCCGCTGGATGGTCTGGGAGAACGTCCCCGGCGTCTTGTCTTCCAAGGGCGGACGGGACTTTGGTTCCTTCCTCGGGGCGTTACGCGAACTCGGGTTTCAGTACGCATACAGGGTGCTTGACGCTCAGTACTTCGGAGTACCACAGCGCCGCCGCCGTGTGTTCGTTGTCGCGTATTCTGGAACAGACGCCCATCCAGCAGAAGTACTATTTGAGCGCCACAGCCTGTGCGGGCATCCTCCGCCGGGCAGAAAAGAGGGGCAAGAAATTGCCGGAACGCTTGAGGCAAGCCTTGGGCGCAGTCGCGGTGCAGGAACATCACCCGGATCAATAGTACAAGGAAACCACTGGGAAGACGGGCCACATCCAACCCTAAATCAGAGCAATAATGTCGGCGGTATCGGTATGAGCAACCAGGAACTATTCTCGCAGGGTGGTGCGGGGCTGGTTGAGGCATTCGGGGGGGGAAATTGTTCAGGTCCGATCGATGTGGCGGCAACCCTCACGGCAAAAGGGTGCAGGCAGGATTTTGAAGTAGAGACTTTTGTTGCTTGCCATTCATCAGGTCACGGGAAGTACAGCGAAGGCTTTGGCACTATCCGCGCAAGTGGCGGTGATTGCGGGTTAGGCAGTGAGAATTTACTGGCCTTCTCCTGCAAAGATGACGGCAGGGATGTTGTTGAGGGCATATCGCCAACGCTACGGTCGATGAATAGCGTAACCGGCCATCAAAACGGAGGTGGTCAGGTTGCTGTTGCTTTCGCCCAAAATTCACGCGATGAGCTCAGAGAAATGCCTTATTCTGGAGCGCTATCCGCTACGCCTGGAATGAAGCAGACAAGTTATGTCCGTGAAGGCATGACAGTCCGACGCCTTACCCCGCTTGAGTGCGAGAGGCTTCAAGGCATCCCAGATAATCACACGCGTATTCCATGGAGAAACAAGCCGGCTGAGGACTGCCCCGACGGTCCCAGATACAAGTCGATCGGCAATTCAATGGCTAGGCCTGTTATGCGGTGGATTGGTCAGAGAATTAAGGCGGTTGAGGCGAGGATTCTGTACAGCCGGGAGGCAGCAGAATGACAGAATGGTCGCTATCCGCCTCACAAGTTATCGACCAAGTTCATCAAACTTTACCAGATGATATCGATTACAAATCAAGGGTTAAAGCTGTCGATTCGGCTTATCCATTTGGAGAAAGAAAACACTGGCCTTACAAGGCTTGGCTGGCGGCAAGAAAACGCTATCTCCGTCCTTATAAGCCACCCAAGGAAGTCAAACACCTCTCGCCCCTTGAAAGGATGATTGAAAGGGCGCTGCAGAATAATGCCGGAGTTGATAACCATGAGTGAAGAAATTCTCATCGGCATTCTAGAAGAACTTAGGAAACAAAACCGGACTAGTCGGGAAATCTGGGATCTGGAGGATATAGCGGATTATCTGAAACTGGCTGTCAATTCCGTTGCGCGTCGTGTCGTTACTATCGAAGGATTTCCGATTCCTGTACAACTGCCCACCTCAGAAAAAGGTGGGCATAAACGGTGGTATGCGAATGAGGTGAAACAGTGGGTACGAAGGTTCAAAGGAACAATCAGCCAAGGCGCTGCGCGATCTCACTAGCCGTAGGATTATAATAAATCATCAGCGACCGGGGATCTTTATGGCCAACCATACGCGCCAAATCCAGCACATCAATTTTTCTAGCCAACCTGGTCAAAGCTTCATGTCTGGTGTCATGGAATTTCAAATCAAAAATTTTACATTTCTCATTGATTATCCGTCGAAACATTGTGGCCGCCGCAACCTGACTGCCTTTAAAAACTTTATTATCCTCGGTTGGCAAAAACAGCGTAAGCAGCTCAACAGCTGCCGTAGATAAAGGCACGTCTCTTTTAGTGCCGTTCTTTGTATCAGGAAGGTGAACGTATCTTCCCTCAAGAAAAACATTATCCCATGTTAATCCCCAGATCTCGCCTTGCCGCATCGCGGTTTCAATGGCTAACAAAAAGGCGATCGCCAGCCTCTGACGGGAGGTTTTAGGTTTTTCCCCTTCTTTATAATCTAGTGCTCGAAGGATTATTGCGATCTCCTGATCAGACAATCGCCGATCTCTTGGAGGTGGTTCTTTCGGGAGTTCTGCATCGCGACAGGGATTTTTCTCTATCCATTTCCAACGTTTTCTTGCGGCCTCCATTACAGAACCGATGAGATGGAATTCCCGATGGATGGAGCCAGCAGATAGTGTCTTTGCGGATTCCTTTATCCAGTCATTGATATCCTCGGTCGACAGTTGCAGGAGTGAAATATCGGCCAGACCAGATCTTTTTAGTTTTTGAAGACGTATATCTTCCCAACGAGCCCCTTTTTTGGTTGGAGAGATTTCTTTCGCATAACGATCGAATGCGTCGGAGGCTGTTTTTCCCTGGACCAGTCCTGTTTGTCGTCCAAAATCCTGCTCTTTTTCAACTGCCCAAGCTTGAGCCTCAAGTTTAGTCAAAAATGTCTTAGAAGCGTAGCGGCCTTTAATCCGAACCTCTGCCACCCATTTTTTTTCACGTTTTTTAAAAGTGGCCATACGGTTCCAACATCCAATTTAGTCGTAAATTAGTCGTAAATTTTGATCATGAATGCCATAAAACGCCATGTTTCGTCCAGATCAAAGCCTTAACCTCAGAAGAGATTAACACACTCAAAATTACATAAACCTCTTAGAACCATAAGGATTTCGGGCATAAAAAAAGAGGCCTGAGCAAAATGCATCGACCTCTTGTTTTATACGAGTTGGTGCCCCCGGCCTGACTCGAACAGGCACATCCGAAGATACGAGATTTTGAGTCACGCGCGTCTACCAATTCCGCCACGGGGGCTCTCGTGGATGCGCATATTACTTATGCCAGCGCCTTTGGCAAGCCTCCTTTACAAAAATAAATCCTGCCTGCTACTCCCGAAGACAAATCGCGCCGGAACCATGTCATTCGGACAACACAATAGCTTCATCCTTTTCTTCTCACCATATCAAACATTCCCCTGCCCCCACCATCAGAGAAGGCCGTATTTCACACGTCAAACCTGCATTTTTGCCTTATTTCGCAAATTTTAGTAAAGTGTCACTGGAACTTAACCCTTAATTAAGGGTATGATCTGTTCCAACGGCCAGGTTCTGGGGGGAAGCTTTTCAACGTTCTGGCCGATCAAAGAAGAACATCTCCCTCCAAGCTTGCGAGACATCCTCCCGGTGATTTTCCGGGAAGCCCTGCAGCAGACAGGGATGGATAGCTGGCAGGTTCAACAGAGAGGTCAGTCCGGGAGTAACCGTGCGCCATGTTGGAAACCAGTACACTCGACCAGGCAGAAAATGAACTGCCTGACATTCAGGCCCGCGTCAAATGGTTCAACGCCACCAAGGGCTTCGGCTTTGTCCAGGCGGGGGAAGACCTGCCTGATGCATTTCTCCACATTTCCGTTCTTGAGCGGGCAGGCCACAGATCTCTGCCAGAAGGGGCCGAGCTTGTGTGCGATCTGACCAACGGAGACAAAGGCCTGCAGGTCAAACATATTCACCGGGTCGAATCCCTGCCCGAACCGCCACCACCTCCGGGCAGTGAAAGTGGGTTGCCGACCATTGATGGTGTGGTCAAGTTTTTCAATGCTGACAAGGGCTATGGCTTTGTCGCCCCTGATGACGGCAGCCGGGATATTTTTATCTCCGCCCGTATTCTGGAAAGATCCGGCATCTTCCGCATCGCCCAGAATCAGCGAATCAGAATGGAAATTGAAGATGGAGACAAGGGGCCACTGGCGACACTGGCCCAGTTGATCGAATAATCCAGCTTATCCCCTCCTTGGGAATTATTGACCTTTTCTCTCCTGTCCTTAGCCCCTAAAGATCTGTGGTGGCCCGATTTTCTTGGCAAACTTTCTGACGTCTGACTGAAATCGCGTCAATCTGCCTTGACGGATCAGTCCTGCTCCTGTTTGCTTCGCCACCAGATCAACAAAAGGAAGCTCCCTGTGTTTCGCAGCCTCTATAACTGGACCATGGGGCTTGCAGCGCACCCTCATGCTCTGCTTGCCCTCGCCTTTATCGCCTTCATCGAAAGCTCGGTCTTCCCCATTCCCCCGGACATTCTGATCATCCCCATGGTACTTGCTGCCCGGGATCAGGCCTGGAAAATTGCGCTGGTCGCGACCATTGCCTCTGTTCTCGGCGGGATGCTGGGATATGGTATCGGCGCTTTTCTGTTTGATTCTGTCGGTCAGCCGATTATCGAATTTTACGGAAAGGCAGATTATATCGAGAGTTTCCGCACAAAATACCACGAGTGGGGTGCCTGGATTGTTTTCATCGCTGGCGTGACACCTTTCCCCTACAAGGTCATCACGATTGCCTCCGGTTTCTTCGAACTGAATTTCGGCGTCTTCTCTGTCGCTTCTTTCGGTGCCCGCGGTGCGCGTTTCTTCCTCGTCGCCGGACTGTTGTGGTATTTCGGTCAGCCGATCCGGATTTTTATCGAAAAGTACCTCAATATTCTCGCCACACTTTTTTGCATACTTCTGGTCGGGGGCTTCATTGCCCTCAAGTACCTGCTCTGACAGAAACCCTGGGGGAAAGACCATGTCAAAATTCACACAGCACCTGTTTGAGATCCGCAGTGGCTGGATGGCACTTGTAACCATCCTTTCCAGCGCGTCTATGCTTGCAGGTGCTTTGGCGTTTGAATATATCGGCGGTCTTTCTCCCTGTGTTCTTTGTATGTACCAGCGCTGGGTCTATGTCTGCGCGGCCGCGATGGGCTTGTTTGCCTGGCTGTTGCGTAAAAACCCCTTCCTCGCCCGCCTGTTTATCGGCCTTGCCAGCCTTTCTTTCTTTGTTGAATCAGCCGTTGCCGCCTTTCATACCGGGGTTGAGCAGCAATGGTGGGAAGGCAGCAGCGAATGTCAGGGCGATGCAATTGACCTTTCACTCTCGACTGAAGAATTGATGGCCCAGTTGCTCGACAAACCAGTTGCCCGCTGCGATCAGATCCCCTGGGATCTTTTTGGCATATCCATGGCGGGTTACAACGTGATGATTGCTTTTGCACTGGCCGTAATCTGTTTACTTGCCCTCAAAAGCCCCTCGAGTTCCCAACGACAAAACTGACATCAGAAGAGGCTTCGCCCTTCACGATCCAGAACGCAATGCTGCCTGCCTAATGAAGCAGTGACACACCACTTTCACCTTCCAGCTCGGTATCCCAGTAGAGAAAATCTCGCCAGCTCTGGTGCAGATAATTTGGGGGGAAAGCACGTCCCTTGATATTCAGTTCATGAACCGTGGGGCAACAGGGCCAGGACTGCAGGCTCATCCGTGCCTGTCCGGGAGAACGACCGCCCTTGGCCAGGTTACAACACTGGCAGGCTGTAACGATATTTTCCCAGGATGTGCCACCACCCTGACAACGCGGCACCACATGATCAAATGTCAACAATTCAGATGCCTGTTTCACGCCACAATACTGACAGGTAAAGGAATCCCGCAAAAAAACGTTAAAACGGGTAAAGGCTGGACGACGATCCAGCTGCACATAATCTTTCAGCGCGACGACAGAGGGCAAACGCATCTGAAAAGACGGCGAATGAACCTCGCTATCGTATTCTGAAACGATCTGGACCCGGTCAAGGAACACAGCCTTGATCGTATCCTGCCATGACAGCAAAGAAAGAGGAAAATAACTGAGCGGTCGAAAGTCTGCATTAAGGACTAACGCCGGATTGGCAGAAAAGGAAACCACGTCTTTCCTCCGCAGGATTACCAAACACACCTAGGGAATCATCAAAAACTTGGGCCTGTCGATGCCGCCTGCCAAATTGTCCAAACAAACCGTACTTGCGACAACCTGAAACCAGCATCTATTTAAAAATACTGCATATTTCGAATACATACAACATTTTGTATGCACGTAACAAAAGAAACACAAAATTCAGATTCCACTGTCACACCACGGTCATCGCTTCTTCATAAAGCCTGCCCCGGGAAAACCGGCCCCGCGTGATCAGCAAAAGCAGTCGCGTCCCCACAGCAGATTTTTTTTCAGAAGGAATGTAAAGAAAGGGCCGCAACAGAAAAAACCTGACCGCCCCTTGAGCGGGCAGGTCAGGGAATCAGCCTGACAGATCTGTCTGACAAATGTGCGCGTCTATTCCGGGGTGCTATAGCCCAGAACCTCAAGGGCAAAACCCACCCCCATGGAAATTCCGTTTTCGTCAATTCCATGCCCCAGTTCAGAGATCATCTGCTGATAAACGGGTACCTTGTGCTCCTGCAGCGCTTTCACCGCAGAAGGCAGGGCTTGAGACGGCACAACCTCGTCCTTGTCGCCATGGATCGCCAGAACAGGGCAAGGGCTTGTCATCTCTGTCTTGAGCAGATCAGACGAAACCAGCATCCCCGAATAGGCCATTATTCCGGCAAAAGCCTCTTTGCGGCGCAGCCCGACATGATAGGCCATCATCGCCCCCTGGGAAAAGCCCATCAGCAAAACCCGCTCAGCAGGGAGTTTGTAATGCGCCATTTGCTGGTCGATGAAAGCATCAACAATTGGTGCCGCAGCTTTTATTCCGATCAGGATCTGGTCGGGATCCCGGCTCATCAGACTAAACCACTGCCGCCCCATCGGGGCCATATCGCAGGTCTGATGGGCATCAGGAGAAACAATCGCTGCAGAAGGAAGAGCCTGGGCAAAAAAAGGCGCAAGACCAATCAGGTCCTGCCCGTTTGCTCCGAGACCATGTAGCATAATGATTAATTCTTTGGCCGGTCCGCCCGAGCTTGGCTCGTGCCTTGGGCCCGTTAAAACTACCTCTGACATTTCATGCCCCCCATGAATAACACTATACTTTTACACGAATTTTTGCCCGAGGTCACGAATTTAACAAAAATGGTTAATAAATATCTGTCAGCAGATATTTACACACTGCCTCTTAGGCAATTCCGGCATGGCGATAATAGTGCCAGAGGAACCTTGCCCCGGCACTGCGATAGGGACGCCAGAGCTCAGAAAGCTGGTACATTTCAGCAGGTCCTGGCCGTTGTCTCAGCCCCTTGAGATGTTTCATTGCCTCCTGCAAGGCGAGATCAGCTGCCGGCATGACATCGGGGCGGCGCAATGCAAAGAGCAAATAGATCTCGCAGGTCCAGCGCCCAATCCCCTTTACGGCAATAAGATGATCGATCACCGCCTCATCATCCATCCCCGGCAATAGATCCAGTTGAAGCTTTCCGCTGAGAACATCTTCGGCAAGTCCGCGGGCATAACGTTGCTTGGGCCGACTGAGGCCTGCGGCTTTCATTCCCTCGTCATCCAGTTTCAGAATCTCTTGTGGGGTGATCACGCCAACCTGTTCCAGCAAGCGCCCGAGAATGGCACGGGCAGACTGGACTGAAACCTGTTGCGAGATGATCATCCGGATTAACCCGTCAAAACCTGCTTCCTGGGAGCGCTCTGGTGGCAAACCATGTTCCGCGAAAGCTCGGGCAATATCCGGGTCGAGGCTGGAAAGAGCTTCCAACGCAGGGCGCAGGTTCTCGTCTGGAATTTTTCTATCACTCACAACTGGACTTCTTCCCCCTGGTCATTGCACATTTGTCAGACCATGATCCGATCTGAAACACCCACCTACCGCTTTGCCCCTTCCCCCACTGGTTATCTCCATCTGGGGCACGCCTACTCTGCGCTCTTCAGCTGGCAGAAAACGCTTACAGAGTCTGCCCGTTTCTTGCTCCGCATCGAAGATATCGACACCACGCGCTGTCGCAAGATTTTTGAGCAGGCGCTCTATGAAGACCTCTCCTGGTTGGGGCTGGAATGGGAGCAACCCGTGCGGCGTCAATCTGAACATTTGCCAGAGTATCAGAGCGCGCTGGACAAGCTGACACAAAGAGGACTGATCTACCCCTGTTTTTGCACCCGCAAGGATATCGCAGAGGAAATAGGACAGTCCGGCAACGCCCCTCATGGTCCGGACGGTGTTATCTATCCCGGGATTTGCAAACACCTGACCCGAAGCGAGCAGAAAGATCGACAGGACAGCGGGGCGTCCTATGCCCTGCGTCTGCATATGGATCGGGCTCTGGCACAATCCGGCACCTTATACTGGGAGGATCTCGCTGCGGGAGAGATTCGTGCCACTCCAGAAATTTTCGGGGATGTCGTCCTTGCCCGCAAGGATATTGCCACGAGCTATCACCTTTCGGTTACGCTGGATGATGCGCTACAGGGCATAACCTGTGTCACCCGCGGCATGGATCTTTTTCATGCAACCCATATTCACCGCCTGCTGCAAGCTTTATTCGATCTGCCTGTGCCCCGGTGGCACCATCACGAACTGGTCAGGGATGATCAGGGCATCCGGCTCGCCAAACGCCACAACGCCCTGGCAATCCGCAGCCTTCGCGAAGAAGGCAAGACCCCTGAAGATATTCTCAATATGATTGGCCTGTAAGACTAGCCCGAAACACTAGCCCCGAAAAAAGGTCAGTTGCGTCCGGATAACAATCCCCGGGCAATCACCTGGGCCTGGATTTCTGCAGCGCCCTCAAAGATATTGAGGATACGGGCATCACA
This sequence comes from Kiloniella laminariae, assembly GCF_027214005.1. Lineage (GTDB taxonomy): Bacteria > Pseudomonadota > Alphaproteobacteria > Kiloniellales > Kiloniellaceae > Kiloniella > Kiloniella laminariae_A. The sequence goes on along the minus strand of NZ_JAPWGY010000004.1, from coordinate 90,896 downwards.
AAGAACCCGACTGATCTTGTACTCCTGGGCATAGCCATTGCCACCGTGGATCTGCAAAGCGTTATCCGCATTGGACCAGGCGACTCTTGCCCCAAGCAGTTTTGCCATGCCAGCTTCGATATCGCAGCGGCGATCGGAATCTTTTTCCCGGGCTGCTGCATAGGTCAACTGACGGGCAATCATGGTTTCCACCGCCATCCAGACCAGCTTGCCGAACACCCGTGGAAAACTGTACAGCGGCTTACCGAACTGAATGCGCTCGCGGGCGTACTGCATGCCGAGTTCCATGGCACATTGCGCCACCCCCACCGCCCGTGCCGCGGTCTGGATCCTTGCTGATTCAAAGGTCGCCATCAGTTGCTTAAAGCCTTGCCCCTCTTCACCTCCCAGGAGATTATCACCGCGAACCTCGAAATTATCGAAACCAAGCTCGTATTCTTTCATACCGCGATACCCGAGAACCTTGATCTCTCCACCACTCATACCCGCTGCCGGAAAAGGGTTTTCCTCATTCCCCCGAGGTTTTTCGGCAATAAACATCGACAACCCCTTATACCCGGGTTCGTCCGGGTTCGTCCGGGCCAGCAAGGTCATAATGTCACTACGCGCTGCATGGGTAATCCAGGTCTTGTTGCCTGTGACGCGATAACAATCTCCTTCGCGTACGGCCCGGGTTTTAAGCGAGCCAAGATCAGACCCCGTGTTTGGCTCGGTAAAAACGGCTGTCGGCAAGATTTCGCCCGATGATATACGCGGCAACCAGGATTTTTTTTGCGCTTCGGTTCCACCCAGACGAATCAATTCAGCGGCAATTTCAGACCGCGTACCCAGTGATCCCAGACCGATATACCCGCGAGAAAGTTCTTCTGTTACAACACACATCGCCAGCTTGCCCATTCCAAGCCCGCCATATTCTTCAGGAACGGTGAGGCCAAAGATGCCAAGTTCTGCCAGTTGTTCAACCACCTCAATAGGTATCAGTTCATCCCTGAGGTGCCAGCCATGAGCCGCATCCTGATAATCATCAGCAATCTTGTGAAACTGCCCACGGATCATCTCCAGCGTCTCATCGCCCAGGCCTGAGGCCCCGAAATCACCCGTTTCAAGGCTGCCTGTCAGATATTCTGACAGCGCCTTGCGGTTTTCTGCAGTATTTCCCTCGGCAATCAGAACCCTGACCGCCTCACTCTCGAATACCGCTACCTGTTCGGCGGAAAGCCCCATATCAACCGGGCGTAGGATCTCCACCTGGCTGATGGCTATCCCTCCCCTGATCTGCGAGAGATACTCGCCAAAGGCGATTTTCAGCAACAGGGATTCAAGCTGACGAAATCCCCCATCCTCGTCCAGCTTCCGCGCCCAATCCAGCAATGTATCAAGCGCGGCAACATACGTCGCCATCCAGGCCAGTCCGTGAGCCGCAAACTGCTGTTCTTCCAGCAATTCCGTACTGATGCGCCCCTCCTGCTTGACCAGATGGGCAACAGACTGCTTTGCCTCTTCCAGCAAAACGGTGGCAGCAGCAACAGACTTCTCGCAGCGCGAGAACAGCAGCGGATCATGGGACATTGTGGTGGACCTTTAACACGCATCGTAAGGAAATTCAGGTACAGTGACAGCGTAGGTTCCGACAGGGAGCGTCCTTACAACAGCAGGTTACAAGTACGGCTTTGCGACTACCCGGGCGCTACATAACCACGGGCAGAAGCAATCCCTGTCGGCAACTGGAGAAGACCTAGCCTTCGACCACGTCTTCCAACGTACGCAAACCGGGGCGTTTTGATTGAACCAGCACGGCCATATTCCCGGGTTTATGTTGATTATTCAGCATTTTGGTATGCGCACGCGGAATATCATCCCAGGAGAATACCTCAGACATACAGGGGTCAAGACGCTGCTCGATTACCAGCTGGTTTGCCTGTGATGCCTGCTTCAGATTGGCGAAGTGGCTCCCCTGGATCCGCTTTTGTCGCATCCAGACAAAACGGGCGTCAAAAGTGAGGTTAAAGCCGGTTGTCCCGGCACAAAAAACCACCATGCCTCCCCGTTTGACAATGTTACAGCTGACCGGGAAGGTTTGTTCCCCTGGATGCTCAAAGACAAAATCAACATCATTGCCCTTGCCGGTGATATCCCAGATCGCCTTGCCGAACTTGCGGACTTCTTTCATGTAGTCCTTGTATCCCTCGACATCATTGACTTCAGGCAACCGCCCCCAACAGTCAAAATCACGACGATTGATCACGCCCTTGGCGCCAAGGGAAAGAACAAAATCACGTTTGGTCTCATCAGAGATCACCCCGATGGCGTTGGCACCTGCCGTGGCAATCAACTGAATTGCCATGGAGCCAAGACCACCTGAAGCCCCCCAGACCAGAACATTATGCCCCGGACGAAGGATATGCGGGCGATGACCAAAGAGCATGCGATAAGCTGTTGCCAGGGTCAGGGTGTAACAGGCGGATTCTTCCCAGGTCAGGTGACGGGGACGATGCATGAGCTGCTGGGACTGGACTCTTGTAAATTGGGCAAAAGAACCATCTGGCGTTTCATAACCCCATATACGCTGGGAGGGGGAAAACATGGGGTCACCGCCATTACACTCCTCATCGTCTCCGTCATCCTGATTACAGTGAACCACAACCTCATCACCCACTTTCCAGCGGGTAACCTTGGCACCAACCGCCCAGACAATCCCGGATGCGTCTGATCCGGCGATATGGTAGGGCTCTTTGTGAACATCAAATACGGAAATCGGCTTGCCCAACCCGGCCCAGACGCCGTTGTAATTAACGCCTGCCGCCATGACCAGAACCAGAACCTCGTTGGTTTCCAACGTGGGAACATCAACCACCTCGACCTGCATGGCCTTTTCCGGTTCGCCCTGACGTTCCCGCCGGATGGCCCAGGCATACATCTGTTTCGGCACATGCCCCATAGGTGGGATTTCACCCACTTCATAGAGATCTTTTTTTTCCTGATGGACAGTAAGGTCCACTACTTTTGCTGTATCAGTCATCTTTAGCCTCATCCCCGTTCCAGCCGCCTTGTGACGGTCTTTAGATTTCTTCGGATGGCGGTAGGTCTGTCGCCGCTTGAAAACAAGCTTAATCGCGACTTATTTTTTTTGCAATGCACAATTGTTATAATTTTGCTATAGATTAATAAATAAAGAAACTTTATGTCTACATATAGCATTAATGTAGTCTATAACGATAAATTCAGGAAAAAATCCTGATAAAGACAGAACAGGAAAAACGACAATGAACGCAAGTGCAGCAAAAACTGAATCCCGCGACAAACCCTGGCTTTTCCGTACCTATGCCGGGCATTCGACTGCTGCCGCCTCCAATGCGCTCTACAAGACAAATCTGGCCAAGGGGCAGACAGGATTGTCCGTCGCTTTTGACCTGCCAACCCAAACCGGATACGACTCCGACCACCCTCTTTCCAAGGGGGAAGTCGGCAAGGTCGGGGTACCAGTATCCCACCTCGGCGACATGGAAACGCTCTTTGCCCAGATCCCTCTGGATCAAATGAATACCTCCATGACCATCAACGCCACCGCACCCTGGTTACTGGCGCTTTATATTGCCTGTGCCGAAAAACAGGGACTGTCACGCGACAGCCTTTCCGGCACAACCCAGAACGACCTGATCAAGGAATACCTTTCACGCGGCACCTACATTTTCCCGCCGCGACAGTCCATGCGTCTGATCACTGACATAATTGCCTTTACCTACACCCAGATCCCCAAATGGAATCCGATGAATGTCTGCTCCTATCACCTCCAGGAAGCAGGTGCGACACCGGTACAGGAACTCGCCTATGCTCTGGCTACTGCAATAGCTGTCCTCGATTCGCTCAAGGAAGCCGGGCAGGTTCCCGACAGGGACTTCGCCCGGGTTGTCGGGCGCATCTCCTTTTTCGTGAATGCCGGCGTTCGCTTTGTTACCGAGCTCTGTAAGATGCGGGCGTTCACCCGTCTTTGGGACGAGATCTGCCGGGAACGCTATGGCGTTGAAGAGGAAAAATACCGCCGCTTCCGTTATGGCGTCCAGGTCAACTCACTAGGCCTGACCGAACAGCAACCGGAAAACAACGTTTACCGAATTCTTCTTGAAATGATGGCTGTTGTCCTCTCCAAAGATGCCCGGGCGCGTGCCGTACAGCTTCCTGCCTGGAACGAAGCCATGGGCCTGCCCCGGGCCTGGGACCAGCAGTGGTCTCTGCGGCTTCAGCAGATCGTCGCCTTCGAAACCGACCTGCTGGAATATGGCGATATCTTCAACGGCTCGGTCGTGATTGAAGCCAAGGTCGAAGAGCTGATGCAGGAAGCGCGCGAAGAACTTGCCCGAATCGAAGAAATGGGCGGTGCGGTTGCAGCAGTCGAAAGCTCGTACATGAAAGGCAAACTGGTAGAATCCGCAGCCAAAAGGTTTCGGGATATCGAAAGCGGTGACTTGACCGTTATCGGCGTCAACAAACATACAGAAACCGAACAATCCCCCCTCACCAGTGGCGGGGACGGCGGCTATATGAAAATTGACAGTCAGGCCGAGGCTGAACAAATCTCCCGCTTGAACGAATGGCGCGAAAAACGGAATCATGATCAGGTCACAAAAACCCTCCAGGATCTTCAGACCGCAGCCCGCGAGGGCAAAAACATCATGGAGTGCTCAATAGCCTGTGCCCATGCTGGCGTTACAACCGGTGAATGGGGCCAAGCGCTCAGAGAAATTTTTGGGGAATACCGGGCGCCCACGGGCGTTGGTCGAGCCAGCGCCACCAGTAATGACATCAACTCGCTCAAGGAAGTTCGCAAAAAGCTTGATCTGGTCTCAACGAAACTTGGTCGCCGCGCCAAGATCCTTGTTGGCAAACCTGGACTGGATGGTCATTCCAACGGCGCAGAGCAAATCGCTGTGCGCGCACGTGATGCTGGTTTTGAAGTCGTCTATGAAGGCATCCGCCTCACACCAGCCCAGATAGTCAATGCCGCACTGGAAGAAGATGTTCATATTGTCGGCCTTTCAATCCTGTCCGGATCTCACGGACCTCTGGTTACAGAAGTCATTTCCCGCCTCAAGGACGCCGGGTTATCGAACATCCCTGTTGTCGTGGGCGGCATCATCCCGCCTGAAGATGCGGCAACCCTTTTGAAAGCGGGCGTCGCAGCCGTCTATACGCCCAAAGACTTTGACCTGACATCAATCCTTGCTGATATCGTGAACATTCTCGACACAACATCTGCCCCCCCCTAACGCAGAAACCTGCCTTCTGATTATTTCCTCTCGGTAAACATTCTCATCACCCATTTGTGACTACTGATTGCCGAAAACATTTCCTATCTCTCAACTACAGAGCTATAGCGAGCAGTGTTTTTGCCAACAGGCCCGAGAATGGCCGAAACCAGCGGATTTGTTCAGATGCAGTACAAAAATAATGCAGAACGATATGGAGCCGTCGCCAAGTCACTGCATTGGTCCATGGCCTTTCTCATCATCGCCCTGATTATTCTCGGGGTCTGGATGGGGGGACTGCCACTCGGCCTTGACAAAGTCTGGTACTACAATTTGCACAAGTCGCTCGGATTGATCGTCATGGCCCTGGCTCTGATCAGATTGACCTGGCGGTTTTTGTCCCCCCCACCGCCTCCCTTGCCTGGACAACCCTACCTGGAGAAGGTTGCTGCCCATGCCGTACACCTTGCTCTTTACGCAGCCTTCATCCTTCAACCCCTGATCGGCATTGTCCATTCCGGGGCAAGCGGCTATCCCATTGTGTTTTTTAATTACTACAGCCTGCCAAATGTGGTCGAGGCCAACAAAGAACTTGCAGATCTTCTGGCCGCTTCCCATTTCTATGTCGGCTGGGGTATTGCAGCACTGGTTCTTCTTCATGCCGGCGCAGCGCTCAAGCATCATTTTCTAGACAAAGACACAATCCTGCTTCGCATGATGCCTTTTGGCAAACCGCGCAGTTGAACCCGACAATTTTTGAATCGAACCCGTTATGAGATTTCTATTTCGCGTTATTTTTTCAGTCGCTCTCCTGGTATTCGGCATCATGTTCCTGGGCCGCTCACACGCCGAGGCCGCCCCGCTTTGGTCTTTGAAGAATGATCAGAGCAAGGTTGGCTTTGTTGCAAAACAATCCGGCGCGGAGATCCCCGGTGTATTTGAACAGTATCAGGCAGAAATCGCCTTCCACCCCCAAGAGCTTTCGAACAGTCATATCCGTGTTGAAATCGCAACCGAATCGGTCAACACCCAGTCCGGAGATCGGGACAAACTTATTCGCTCGAATGCCTTTTTTGACACTGCGGCACACCCAAAAGCGATCTTTGAAGCCACGACTTTCGAACAGCTATCCCCCGATAGCTTTATTGCCCACGGCTCCCTGACCATGCGGGGTGTCACCAAAGAGATCGACCTGCCTTTTCAGGCCTCGGTTGAGGGCGATGAATTACGGGCTCAAGGCGAAGCAGAAGTCTCAAGACTGGATTATGGCATCGGCAACGGCCAATGGCTTGACACAGCGGTTATTGGCGAAATGGTCCGCATCACCTTTGTTATTGAGGGTGTCGCAACCAAATAAAGCCTGTACCAAATTCATGCCTGTACCAAAATTCATGATTGTGACAGACGCACTTCCAACGCACTATGGCTCCTGAATTGAATCAGCCTTCAGGGAGTTTCTTGTGGCCTTTATGGATCGTGTACGCAGTTGCCATACCTGGCAGCCGGAAAAATATCGCCCCTTCCTGATCGGCGCAGAAATCTTCGGCCATGTGACACACGAATTTGCCCAGGCACTCGCCGCCTTCCCCAAAGTGTTTGTCGTAACCGAACAGCAGGTCAGCCTTTGCTCCAGCTTGAAGAGCTTTGCAGAACGAAGCGAAAAAGTTGAAGAAGCTATTCAACAGTTGGTCGCGGATGGCACCATCTCCCGTTGGCGGGGTGAATACTATCCAGTAACCAATGATTGGGGGCAGTCCCCGATTATGAAAATGGACCGCGGCGCTGCTGGATATTTTGGCATCCGCGGATACGGCGTTCACGTCAACGGCCTAGTGCACACCGCTGAGGGATTAAAAATCTGGGTCGGGAAACGTTCGCTCGATAAACCCAACGCTCCCGGCAAGCTGGATCACATTGTCGCTGGAGGGCAGCCTTTCGGGCTTGGTGTTTACGAAAATCTTGTCAAAGAAGCCGCAGAGGAAGCAGATATTCCCGAGGCCCTCGTGCAAAAAGCGAAACCGGCGGGGATCGTCTCCTATCGCTGTGCCCGTGAAGACGGCTTGCGAAATGATATCCTCTTTGTTTATGACCTCTGCCTGCCTGAAGATTTCACCCCCCGAAACACCGATGGAGAAGTCGAAGAATTTTATCTCTGGCCGCTGGAACAGGTCATTGACCGCATCAAAAGCGGTGATGACTTCAAATTCAACGTCAGTCTAGTCCTTATCCACTTCCTTATTCGCCAGGGTTACATAACGCCGGATGATGATCCGGATTACTGTGCCCTGGTCAAGGGTATGCAGCGCCAAAGCTCCTGAACACCTCTTCCAGCACCCTCTGCTCTCAAAGGTGCAGGAAGAACAAAGCCCCCTTGCAGAAAAAATCCGGTTTTTGGGTTTTCTCAACCGCATCTTTGCGTAATGATGCAATGCACAATTTCTTAGAATGACATCATCACCACACAGAAACACCCAGCGCTGCGAGACAGTAAAAACATGGAAGTCTTTCTCAACATACTCATCGTTCTATCACTCGCAGCCGTCCTGATCATTCTCTTCACCGGCCTTTTCACGATGGCCAAAGGAGGGGATTTCAACAAAAACAATGCCAACCGCTTTATGCGCTACCGGGTGATTGCCCAGGGCATCGCTTTAGTGGTGCTCGTCCTCGCATTGTTAGCCAAAGGCAGTTGACCCAAGGAATATGGCGGATTTGTTCAATTCATCAAAAGCCAGTCGCAACGGTGATATCCTGAACAAAGATCTATAGGCTATGTTGTGATTTCATCTTGCAGAAGGCCTGAACCAGCCCTGCAGTACGGAGCCAGACCATAATGGTACAGTTGACACGAATATATACACGTGGCGGGGACAAGGGGAAAACGTCTCTTGGCTCCGGGAAGCGTGTCTTTAAACATGATCTGCGTGTCGAGGCCTATGGTACTGTGGACGAAACCAACGCGATTGTTGGTCTGGTACGCCTTCACACTGCAAACCCTGCTGATGCCCCGATTGATGCAATGCTTTCACGCATTCAGAATGACCTCTTTGATCTGGGCGCTGATCTCTGCTGCCCTGAAGAAAAAGATCCAGCCTACCCTCCTCTGCGGATTACCGCCGAACAGGTAACAAGGCTTGAACAGGAAATCGACCAGATCAACGCCGATCTGGCACCGCTAAAATCGTTTATCCTGCCTGGTGGTTCCGCTGCGGCAGCTTATCTGCATCAGGCGCGCACCGTGGCACGTCGTGCCGAGCGACTGGTATCCGCCCTGATACAGGAAGAAGAAATCAACCCCGAAGGCCTGAAGTATATCAATCGGCTTTCGGACCTGTTTTTCGTTCTGGCCCGCCATGTCAATGACAACGGTGCCAGAGATGTGCTCTGGGTACCCGGAGCGAACAGATGATCCGCCCCGAAAACTCTCCGGAAAAACTCGGTAGGCGGTCATTGACAGTGTATGCCGGCGGGCCTAAGGTTCCCGGCGACTGGCTGTAAGAGAGCAGAAATTTGATGGAAAAATCCACAGATCTGCTTAGGGAAAGCGTGATAATTAAGGATACTTCTCTATGAAAGTACTCGTCCCGATCAAACGTGTCATTGACGCGAACGTACAGGTTCGGGTTAAGTCGGACCAGACTGGCGTTGAACTTACTAACGTCAAGATGGCGATGAACCCGTTCTGCGAGATTGCGGTTGAACAGGCTGTGCGTCTGAAAGAAGCTGGTATTGCCAGCGAAGTTATTGTCGTTTCCGCCGGGCCTGCTCAGGCTCAGGAAACTCTCCGTACAGGTCTGGCCATGGGTGCAGACCGCGGCATTCACATCCAGAGTGACGAAGACCTGCAGCCCTTGGCTATTGCCAAGTTGCTCAAGGCTGTCGTTGCCAAGGAAGATCCTGGTCTTGTTATTCTTGGCAAGCAGGCAATTGATGGCGACAACAACCAGACTGGCCAGATGCTCTCTGCATTGCTGGGCTGGTCTCAGGGTGCTTTCATTTCTGCCATGGAAAAAGACGGCGATCTACTCAAAATCACCCGTGAGGTTGACGGCGGCCTTCAGAAGGTCAGTGTCAAGCTTCCATCCGTTCTGACTGTTGATCTTCGCCTGAATGAGCCCCGTTACGCTTCTCTGCCGAATATCATGAAAGCCAAGAAAAAGCCGATTGATGCAACAAGCCCTGCCGATCTCGGTGTAGAAGTTGCTCCACGTGTCAAAACGCTGAAAGTAACCGAACCGCCTGCGCGTGCTGCTGGTGTTATTGTTGGCTCCGTTGCCGAGCTGGTCGACAAACTGAAGAACGAAGCAAAGGTGATCTGACGATGTCTATTCTTGTTATCGCCGAACACGACAATACGACGATCAAATCTGCAACCCTGAACACCGTTACCGCTGCCTCACAGCTGGGCGGAGATGTTCATGTTCTGGTTGCTGGCTCCGGCTGCGCCGATGCAGGTGCTGCTGCTGCCAAGATCGCCGGTGTTTCCAAGGTTCTTGTTTCCGATGCCCCTGAATATGCCCAGGATGTCGCCGAAAACATCGCGCCGCTTATTGTAAAACTGGCTTCAGGTTACAGCCACATTCTTGCACCAGCGACAACCTACGGAAAAAACATTCTGCCGCGCGCATCAGCCTTGCTTGATGTCCAGCAGATCTCAGAAATTTCCGCCATTGAAAGCGCGGACACTTTTGTTCGCCCGATCTATGCAGGCAATGCACTTGCAACCGTCCAGTCCAGTGATGCAATCAAACTGATCACAGTTCGGGGTACCGCTTTCGAAGCTGCTGCAGAAGAAGGCGGTTCCGCTGCGGTTGAAGCAGTCGAAGCAACCGGTGACGCCGGACTTTCGACCTTCCTAGGCCAGGAGCTGACCAAATCCGAACGTCCTGAGCTTACCAGCGCAGGCGTAGTGATCTCTGGTGGCCGCGGCATGCAGAATGGTGAAAACTTTGCCATGCTGGAACGTGTTGCAGACAAGCTTGGTGCCGCCGTTGGCGCCTCTCGGGCAGCTGTCGATGCTGGGTATGTCCCCAACGATTATCAGGTCGGTCAGACCGGTAAGGTTGTGGCGCCTGATCTCTACATTGCAGTCGGGATTTCCGGAGCGATCCAGCATCTTGCCGGGATGAAGGACTCAAAAGTTATCGTGGCCATCAACAAGGATCAGGAAGCACCGATCTTCCAGGTAGCGGACTACGGTCTGGTTGCTGATCTTTTTGATGCCATCCCCGAGCTTGAAAAAGAACTCGGCTAGGGAGATTCCCGTCCGGATCCTCTAATCCGGACGGTTTCAATCGCTCTAAAGCAATATCCTGCGGCAAGACGGTATCATCTGTGATAGCGTCTTGTTTCGGGAAGCAGACGTGGCAGGAAGGCCCATGACGAGTATGACAATTCAGGAAATCAAAACAGTCGGCATCATCGGCGCAGGCCAGATGGGTAGCGGAATTGCGCATGTTTGCGCCCTTGCCGGCTATGATGTTCACATGGTCGATATCAGCCAGGAACAGCTGACCAGCGCCCTGAGTATCATCAAAAAGAATATGCAGCGTCAGGCCTCGAAAGGGAAAATCGCCAAAAGCGAGATGGAAGCCGCACTGCCCCGGATCCGGAATTCCGTTGAAATGGAAAGTCTGGCCCAGTGCGATGTCGTCATCGAAGCTGCCACTGAGAATGAAGAAATCAAAAAAGATATCTTCCGCAAGGTTTGCCCTTTGCTCAAACCAGAAGCCATTCTCTGTTCCAACACCTCTTCCATTTCCATTACCCGCCTGGCTGCGGTTACAAAACGCCCCGGCCAGTTTATGGGTATGCACTTTATGAATCCGGTGCCGGTGATGCAGCTGGTCGAACTTATTCGCGGTATCGCAACCGAAGAACCGACCTATCAGCTGATCAAGGACATGACAGCAAAACTTGGAAAAACCTCGGCATCTTCCGAAGATTTTCCGGCTTTTATCGTCAACAGAATCCTTCTGCCCATGATCAACGAAGCTGTTTATACGCTTTACGAGGGTGTCGGCACCGTTGATTCCATCGACACAGCAATGCGTCTGGGCGCCAACCATCCTATGGGCCCCCTGGAACTTGCCGATTTCATTGGTCTGGATACCTGTCTCGCCATTATGCACGTCCTCTACGACGGCCTGGCCGATACCAAGTATCGCCCCTGCCCGCTACTGGTCAAATATGTCGAAGCTGGCTGGGTTGGCAAAAAAGCCGGCCGGGGCTTCTATGATTATGGTGGCGAGGTTCCTGTCCCCACGCGGTAATCTGACAAACGACCAAACACTGTTAAAAAGCCCGATGATCTTCTCGATCTCGGGCTTTTTTATACAGCAGGAGCAGCTTGCTCCAGGCGGCAGCTATTTTGTATAAAAGGCGATAAGTTTTTTCACCTCCGGTGCAGACCACTCAAAGGGTCCAATCAAAGCTCCGACGATCAATCCCTCTTTATCAATCAGATAGGTTGATGGCAAGCCCCGCACCCCGAAAGCACGGGAAACCCGTCCCTTTACGTCCACATAGGGAGGCAGATTTTTCAGGTTGTTGTCATTCAAAAATGGGAGAACCTGTTTAAGCCCGCCTCGGTCTTCAGACAGCGTTACAACCCGGAAATCATCACTGCCAAGCTCTGCTTGCAGTTTATCAAGATCGGGCATCTCCTTGATGCAGGGAGGGCACCAGGTTGCCCAAAAATTCAAAAGTAAAACCTGCCCCTCAAAATCCTTCAGAGAACGAAGATTTCCTTCTTCATCCTCAAAGCTTTCGATCGGCACTGGCACAGGCGGATCGAACAGAGTAAAGTTCCCCTCGAGTCGCCCCTCAAGAGGGGGTTTGTCGGAATTTTCGGCGGTTGCTTCTGTTATCTGCAGAAAGAAAACAGCTAAAAAGAGCCCGATAGAAACAAAAAACACACGATAGGCATAAGCCAAAGTCATAATATAAAATCCATAAGTCGCACGCCCAAGAAGACGAAAGAGAACACCGTGTCAAATACCAAAACAGCCAGTGAAACCACAGCCAACGCCATGTGGGGCGGCCGCTTTACCGTAGGCCCCGCAGAAGTTATGGAAAAAATAAATGCTTCCATCGACTTTGACAAACGTATGGCCGCACAGGATATTGCGGGCTCTAAAGCTCACTGCGCCATGTTGGTTAAACAGGGCATTATTTCCCCTGAAGATGGCAAGGCAATCCTTGAAGGTCTAGACACAATTTTGCGAGAAATCCAGGAGGGACGTTTTACCTTCTCTGCTGCGCTCGAAGATATTCATATGAATGTCGAAAACAGATTGCGCGAACTGATCGGCGACGCCGCTGGCCGCCTGCACACTGCCAGATCCAGAAACGACCAGGTCGCAACGGATTTCAAACTCTGGGTTCGGGGAGCAATTGACGAACTGGACAAGCAAACCGGGTTGTTAATCTCAGCTCTGATCGATCAGGCCGAAAAAAATCATGACGTGATCATGCCCGGCTATACACATCTCCAGGCAGCACAACCCGTTACCTTCGGGCACCATATGCTCGCCTATGTCGAGATGTTTGGCCGCGATCGCAGTCGTCTGATTGATTGTCGCAAGCGTTTGAACGAATGCCCGCTTGGCGCCGCAGCACTGGCCGGAACCTCTTTCCCCATCGACCGCCATGCCACTGCTACAGCACTTGCCTTTGATCGGCCAACGGCAAATTCACTCGATTCTGTCTCTGATCGTGACTATGCCCTTGAGTTCATGTCTGCCGGGGCCATCATGGCCATCCACCTTTCCCGTTTTGCCGAGGAACTGGTGATCTGGTGTTCCCAGGGTTTTGGCTTCGTTACCCTCTCCGATGCCTTCACCACGGGCAGCTCGATCATGCCGCAAAAGAAAAATCCGGATGCAGCAGAACTGATCCGGGGCAAGGCAGGGCGTGTTATCGGCGCACTCAACACACTGCTTGTCGTGATGAAGGGTCTTCCACTGACCTATGGCAAGGATATGCAGGAAGATAAAGAACCCGTTTTTGACGCTGCTGATACCCTGATCCTCTGCGTAACGGCTATGACTGGTATGGTTGCCGATATGAAAGCCAACCGCGACAAACTGCATGCCGCCACTGCTGACGGTTTTCTGACAGCGACAGACCTGGCCGATTGGCTTGTGCGTGAACTTGGCCTCCCCTTCCGGGATGCCCATCACGTGACGGGTACGATTGTGAAGAAGGCAGAAGACAAAAAATGTGATATCAGTGAACTGGATCTTGCAGAAATGCAGTCCGTCGAGCCAAGGATCACACAAGAAATATTCCGTTTTCTTACTGTTGAACAGTCCGCACAGAGTCGCACAAGTTTTGGCGGCACGGCCCCAGAAAATGTTAAGGCAGCGGCCAAAGCCGCCCGGGAGCGCTTTATCCGATGATCTATACCTCAGCGGGAAAAATTGCCATTAAAACCGGTGTTCTCCTGGCCGGATTACTCTTGCTGGCCAGCTGTGGCAAGGTCGGCAAACTTGATCGGCCCGAAGGCGATTGGGACTATCCGGCACAGTACCCCTATCCCCCTTCAGTGACCCCTGCAACCCCCTCTACTCCGGCACAGAGCACAGAAGAGGAAAACCTTCTGCCTCAGGGTTTGAATATCCGCAAAAATTCCCGGACAAAGACCACGACTTACGGAAATTGATATGAGTTCTTTTGAATACCGCAACGGCAAGCTCCATGTAGAGGACCTGCCGCTGGAAGACATTGCCCGCGAAGTCGGAACACCGTTTTTCTGCTACTCCACCGCAGCAATGGTCAATGCATACAATGCCTTCGCTTCCGCTCTAAAGGATGCAGGTGTTAAGGGCACGATCTTTTATGCCCTGAAGGCCAACTCCAACCAGTCTGTCATCAGCACCCTGGCCGCCGCCGGTGCAGGTGCTGATGTTGTTTCAGAAGGAGAACTGCGCCGCGCTCTTGCTGCAGGCATAGACCCCAAGAAGATTGTCTTCGCCGGAGTTGGTAAAAAGCCGGAAGAAATGGCCCTAGGTCTAAAGGTCGGGATTCTCCAGTTCAATGTAGAATCATTACCTGAACTCGAGGCGCTTTCTGAGGTTGCCCAGAAAATGGGTGTTGTCGCCCCGATAGCCTTCCGGATAAACCCGGACGTCGATGCAAAAACACATGCCAAGATTTCGACAGGGAAAGCCGAGAATAAATTTGGCATTGATATTCCCCGGGTGCGCAAGTTCATAGAACGGGCCAACGACCTTCCAAACATCGCGATCGAAAGTCTGGCTGTACATATTGGTTCCCAGCTGACAGATGCCAGTCCCTTCAAAGATGCCTTCGAACGTCTGGCAGGACTGTACAGTGAACTCAAGCAGGCCGGCCTGCCGCTGAAACGTATTGATTTCGGTGGTGGTCTCGGCATCCAGTACAATGACGAAACCCCGCCTGACCTCAGCGTCTATGCAAAGACTGTCAGCGAAGTTGTGCAGGGGCTGGACGCAGAATGCATCTTTGAACCCGGACGCTTTCTTGTTGGTAACGCAGGTGTACTGGTTACAGAGACCATCTACGTCAAAGAGGGATCAAACCGGCGCTTCGTTATTATTGATGCGGCCATGAACGATCTGATCCGCCCGTCCCTCTATGATGCCTGGCATGACATAACTCCTTTACAAGAACCCGGAGCAGATACGGAAATTTCACCTTGTGACGTTGTCGGCCCGATCTGTGAATCAGGTGATACCTTTGCCCGACAGCGCCCTCTTCCACCTGTGAAAGCAGGGGATCTTCTGGCAATGGAATCCGCTGGTGCCTATGGCGCCGTAATGGCCTCCAGTTACAACAGCCGGCTGAATGCTCCTGAAGTACTGGTTAAAGGCGATAAATTTGCAGTGGTTCGCAAACGGATTGATTATGATACACTTATAGGGCAGGACCTCCTGCCTGAATGGCTATCCTCATAATCTTCTAGGAAATCTTGTTCGGGGCGGGATGTTCAAATGAATTTCTACAGGAATCATTTGTACTGATGCAGAAAGACAGCCCGCCCTCGACAGTCCCAATAACCAGAGGCGACAGACCAGAACCCGATCTGCCCCGCGATTTGCGGAAAGCTGTGCTTCTGACACGACTGGTGCTCTCGATTGATGCTCTCTGGGCAGCTTCCTGGCCCTTCTGCATCAGCTTTTCAGCAATTGTCCTCTGGATGCTTCTCGGACTGGGCAGTAGCTTTCCTGTATGGTTTCACCTGGTTTTTCTCACAGGTTCTGCTCTGCTGCTTCTGGGAACAGTTGTCTGGTTTTGTTTAAAACTCAAATTACCCGACCGCCACACGATCTATCGACGGCTCGAAAGACACAACTCTCTTCGCCACCGTCCCCTCAGCAGCCTGGGAGACCGCCCGGTTCAGGTCACAACAAGCGGCCTTCAGCTCTGGCAAGAAAACAGAACACGACTTGCCCGCGACCTGAAAGCTTTGCAAATCCCCAGAATTACCCCTCTGATGGTCAGCAAAGATCCTTACGGATTACGCAGTCTCCTTGCCGTCGGATTATTTATTGCCCTCTTTTCTATGGAGCTCTGGCCGGAACGCCTGAACAAAAACCTGAATATTAGCGGCCTGTTGGTCGCATCCCCCGGCACGGGCACCCGATATAGTATCTGGCTTACCCCTCCTGATTATACCGGGGCAGCTCCCCTGTTTTTTGATCAGGATTTCCTCATTCCTCCACAACTGAGCCTCCCGGAAAACAGTCGGGCTATTATTCAGGTTCATGGACCAGAGAGCCCCCCTGGTCTGACATTGGCGAACGATGACCTTTCTTTCGAACGGACAGGGGAAACCTCTTTTCAGAGTTCATTTCAACTGACAAAGAGCGGAACCTTTTCAGTCTCGTCAGGCTTTCAAAGTCTGGTTGAAACAGAATTTGACCTCAAGGAAGATCTGCCGCCCAGTGTCATCCTGCTCGAGAAACCTCTTGGAAACACCCAGGGACTCTTGAGGCTGGTTTTTGAAACCCGCGATGATTACGGCACGACAGAACTCGGGATCACCTTCTGGCAAAACGACCCCGACGCTGCAGAGAAGTACACTCTGCCTCTGCCTGCCAGTAACGAACAGCAATATCAGAGTTTACACTTCCTGGATCTGACGGACCATATCTGGGCCGGCGAAGAGGTCTGGTTGCAATTAAGTGTGAAGGACAAAATCGGACAGATCGGGCTGGAGGACCAGGTAAAGATAAGATTACCCGAAAGAACCTTCACCCATCCTCTGGCCAGGACTCTTGTCAGCCTGCGCAAAGACCTCGTCCAGCGCCGGAATAGCGTCAAGGTAATGCTCTCCCTCGACGCTTTGGTCAAACAACCACAAAATTACGATTACGACAGTCTGGTTTCCCTGGCACTATCCGTCGCTGGAAAAAATCTGTTGCACAGGCCGCACGAGGACAGTGTGACCGAAAGTCAGAACTTGTTGTGGAGAACAGCGCTCCATCTCGAAAACGGGCGGCTAAGCACAGCCCAAAGAGATTTAAGGCAGATACAAGAGCAACTCCGCGAAGCTCTGGCTGCAGATGCCAGTATGGAGGAAATCGCCCAGCTAATGGATCAACTACAGCAGGCTGTCGATTCATTACTGACCAGCATGCTCGAAGAATTCCTCAAAAATGAAAAAAACCAGCCTCCTTCTCCGATCCCCGATGATCAGATGACGGTTGATCAAAAAGACCTGCAAGAAATGATTGATCAGGCAAGGATGCTGGCAGAAAACGGACAGCTCGACGAAGCCCAGAAGTTGCTTTCAGATCTGCAGAACATGCTTGAGAATATGGCCTTCCAGCAAGGTCAACAACAGCAGAACCCGATGAGCGAGGCAGGCCGTCGGGCCTTTGAGGAGCTACAGGACCTGATCAAACGCCAGGAAGAACTGCTGGAAAACAGTTATAAACGACAGCAGGAGCTGGATCAAAATCAACAAGGCGGGCAGAAGAAAGAACCCGGCGAGCAGACGTCTTCACGAAACATTCCCGGGGACAGCCGCCCAGGTGACAAGGGGCAAGGCGAAGGAGGGAATGAAGGGGAACGCCAGGCGAGAGATGCCAAGAGCCAGGAACAGCTCCGTCAGGAGCTGGAGCAACTGATGCAACAGTTACAGGACATGCTTGGACAGATCCCTGAAGATCTTGAACAGGCCGAGCAATCGATGGGGATCGCCCGCGATGCGCTCCAAGGTCAGGATGGAGATGGGAATGAAACAGAGCAGGCGGTTCAGGCACAAACCCGAAGCTTGAGAAAATTGCAAAACGGGGCAGAGCAGGCTGCTGAAAAATTCCTGCAAATGCTCAGTCAGGCACCTGAAAGCGGTAGCGGATGGGTCAGAGGACAAAGTGGCAAAGGTCGCGATCCCTTTGGGCGTAATCTTGGTGAAAACGGACGCACCATGACAAAACAGGGCGTTCCTCTGCCCAAAGAAGCCGATTTCCTCGAAAGCAGGGGAATTTTACAGGAATTGCGGGAAAGGCGTAATGACCGGAACAGAAGCCAGGAAGAAAAGACCTATATTCAAAGATTGCTGGAGCGCTTCTAGTCTTTTGTTCTCTCTACTGCTCCAGCTGTAAAGCACGCCCCTCAAGCGCCGCTTCAGCAGCAGCACAGATCTGCTTGAGGCTGAAAGGTTTGGTCACAACCTGAAAAACCAGCTCTTCAAGATTATGGGCCCGTTGTTTTTCCGCAGAATATCCGGTCATCAAAAGCACAGGCATGTCTGGCGCATCTTTGGCAACCTTGAGCGCCAGACCTATTCCGTCCAGCCCTGGCATGACGATGTCTGTAATCAGAAGGTCGAAGGTTTCTTCTTGCAGGGCTTCCAGCGCCTGCATACCGTCACTTACGGTTTTCACTTCATGCTGCTTGTGCATCAGCGCACGGGCAACGAAGCTACGAACAGCTTTGTCATCTTCGGCTATCAAGATTTTCGCCATCGTATCCACTGCCACAACAAAAAGTTTGGTTAATATTATGTTACCAACAAGGCGTCACGATGGGAAGCAGGAAGTTATGGCGTACGCGGCCACAGGCGCCAGCCCGCGGCTTACTCTTCCACTGGTTCAAAATCAGGGATTTGCAAGGCTTCTTCATCAGAAATAAACCGCACATCCGACAGTACAGCCTTGGAAGAGTTCACCAGTTCTATGGAAAAACTGGTCGTCTCATCCGGGGCCAGAAAAGACACGTCGAGTTTGAGTGTTTTCCGGGACACAGCCCTCCCATCCTGATCGAGCAAAGCGCCGATCAGCTTGGGAACAATAATAACCTCATCTGTGACGTTCTTTACGTCTCCTGAAACGACGATAACTTTCTTGCCATCGTTCGTCGCCCGCTCGTTCTTCTGGTTTTCAATTTCCAGGCCTTTTCCTGCTGGAAATTCCACTTCAAGATGGAGCAGATCATATACTTTCATGGCTTCGGGAACAGTAGAGACGATCAAGATTCTTTCAAACCAGAAACCGTATCCCAGTCCACTCAGAACCAGCAGGAGCAACAACCAGCCCCACAGGCCTCCGCGTCCTTGCTTTTCCTGACGATCCGGAGCAAAGCCTCTCGGACGCTTGCTTTTGATTTTTTTCCCTGGCTCAACAAAATCATCGTCGAGTGGGGGCGGGCCGTTCAAGGCACCATCAGAGAGGTTATCCGTCTCTTGGTCAAAAGAAGTCCTGTCAGCACTGCTCTGATTGCTTTCGACTGCAGTACCAGAAACATCGACCTCGGTTGTTTCCTCCTCCGGCAGCTGCAACCAGACATGACGGCAACTGCTGCACCGGACTTTACGTCCGTCAGTACCCAGTGCTGCAGAATCAAGTCGAAACTTGCTGCTACATTCAGGACAAGAGAGAATCATTGGGCCCACCACCAGCGAAGAAGCATATTCGGGAGTAACGATATCATTACCACTTTAATTTATAGGGTGCGGGAAAAGCGAAGGCAAGACAAGCACATCCAGTTTTGTCCTCCACCCCGGGACTCTGAGAATATTAGCAGCACAAGCCTTTACGCTCCCAACTAAAATATGCCATTGTTTGATCCTCTTTCACTGCCATGGATTTCAAACCTTTGGTTCGTTTTCAGGATGTCCATTTGCGCTACGGAAACGGTCCGGATGTACTTCATCAGGTCAACCTGACACTGGAGCCCGGCTCGTTTCATTTCATGGTCGGCCCCAGCGGTGCGGGGAAATCCTCTTTATTGCGCCTTATGTATCTCGCTCACCGCCCCACCACAGGAAGGCTCAGCCTTTTCGGGCGCGATGTCTCACAGCTTGATCGCAAAGAAACCAGCATGCTGCGCCGGAGAATTGGCATCATATTCCAGGATTTCCGCCTGCTCGATCATCTCACTGCCCTGGAAAATGTCGCTCTTCCCCTGACCATCACCGGGATGCCGCTGGAAAAGGTACGCCGTAATGTTAGCGAACTGCTTTCCTGGGTCGGGCTTGCAGATAATCTTGATTCGAAACCACCAACTCTTTCTGGTGGTCAACAGCAACGCGTAGCGATTGCCAGGGCCGTTATTGGCCGCCCCAGTCTGCTTCTGGCTGATGAGCCGACCGGGAATCTCGACGACAAGATTGCCGAGCGGCTTCTGTTTCTTTTTGAAGAACTCAACAAACGTGGCACAACCATTGTTGTTGCTTCACATAATGAGGCACTTGTTAACCGGTTCAACCATCCTGTCTTCAAGATCATCAATGGAGAAGTCCGTCTGATTCGCTCGGCGCCAGTCATAGAGCAGAACACCGAGAGCGGAGCTGCCTGAATGTTTGGCTCTCGTAACGACGTGCCCCTGGACAAGGATGCCTCCAGCCGTTTTTTACCCTGGCTGATCGCCGTCATGGTTTATCTGGCGACCATGTCTCTTATTGTTGCCCTAACCATGAACAAACTGGCCAATCGCTGGGATCAGGGCTTGTCCAACAGCCTTACAATCCAGGTTCCTGCGGGGCAGTCCCCCGCAGAGCGTCTGGCCATCGAAAAAAAGACTGTATTGCTCTTGCAGGAATTTAAAAAAATTCCGGATGTCAAAAAAGCGGAAATGCTCACCGATGGCGAGTTGAACAAATTACTTGAACCCTGGTTGGGAAAAGATGTCGTGCTCCACGATCTCCCGATCCCTCTTCTCATTTCTATCGAGCTTTCACAATCTTCAGCCCGGACACTTGACGCGATCAACGCTTTGACGGCTCAAAACCTGCCGACGGCCAGTATTGATGATCACCAGCGCTGGCTTGGAAATCTGTTGGGACTCGCCAAAATTATCGGTACAGTTTCCCTGCTGGTCGTGCTTCTTGTCGGCGGGGCTGCAGCCCTGATGGTCATCCTGGTCACCCGGATGGGGCTCGCCATTCATCGTCAGGTCGTTGAGCTTTTTCATTTGATGGGGGCCCAGGATGCCTACATCGCCAACCGCTTTCAACTTCATGCCCTGAAGCTGAGCATGGCAGGTGGCTTTGCAGGCCTTCTGCTTGCCGGCTTGACCATTGCAGCCTTCAGTACTCTTCTCGGACAGGCGAACAGCGCTCTGCTTCCAAGCTTCACCCTCACCGCAACAGAATGGGGTCTCCTTCTGCTGATCCCGGTCGGGGCATCCCTTGTCGCCATGATCACCGCCCGTCTGACTGTGCTCCGCAGTCTCGCCTTAATGCCGTGATAAGGCAGGGATCAGTGATGTGAAAAACAGGAAAGATTTTCTTCGTGTTTCGTAGATCAGCAAAAGGCAGCTTTATTAGCCTGCGATTAAGCTCATTTATAATTGTTTCAAGCCTTCTCTTCTGGATCGGGGGCTTTTTCTGGTTTGCCGCGACCTTGCCGGAAGAGACAAGCAGCCACGTCGCCCCAGTGGATGCGATCGTCGTGCTCACTGGTGGCAGCGACAGAATCAACACCGGTCTCGAACTTCTTGCCAACGGTCAGGCAAAAAAGCTCTTTATCTCGGGTGTCTATCAGGGGGTTGAGGTCCGGGAGCTTCTTTCCCTTTCCCAACAGGCCCCGAACAATCTGGAATGTTGTGTGACGCTGGGCTATGAAGCTGATGATACCCGGGGCAATGCGCTTGAGACCAAAAGCTGGCTGGACGAACAGGGGTACAAATCCCTGCGCCTCGTCACAGCTTCTTATCATATGCCCCGCAGTTTACTCGAATTCCGTCATGCCATGCCCCAGGCAACCATCCAGCCTTACCCGGTGTTTCCCTCGAATGTAAGACACAAGGACTGGTGGATGTGGCCCGGCAGCATGACCTTGATTCTTTCTGAATATAATAAATTTCTTTTGGCCCAGATCCGCAACTGGGGTGAAGACCTGCGAGATAAACTGATCGGATAAACCAATGATTTTCTTTCGCTCCCTGACGTTCAACGTCTGCTATCTGATCTGGTGTCTAATCTATTTCACCCCTTGCCTTCTTCTGATGATTTTTCCGCAACGCTTTATGCTCGTCGCCGGGCGTTACTGGGCTGTCGTGGTCTTCTGGCTGCTCAAGACAATCTGTGGCACGACCTACGAAATACGGGGGGTCGAAAATCGACCAAAAGACCAAGGTTTTCTTATTGTGAGTAAACATCAGTCAGCCTGGGAAACCATTGCTCTGATGGCCTTCAATACCAATCCCTGCTTTATTCTGAAGAAAGAGCTTCTACGTATCCCGATGTTCGGCTGGTACCTCTGGAAAGGGGGAGTCGTCGCAATTGACCGCAAGGCAGGGACAAAAGCTCTCCGCCAGATGATCAAGGAATCGCAACAGCCTTTGTCTGATAAACGTCCCATCATCATTTTTCCCGAAGGGACCCGGGCGGCTCCCGATCAGGAGCCCAAATACCAGACCGGTATTGCAGCACTCTATACTGGACTTGGCGTGACAGTCAGTCCCGTCGCACTGAATTCCGGGTTATTCTGGGGGCGCGATGCTTTTGTCAAGAAACCAGGCAAGATTATCATGGAATATCTGCCACCAATTCCCCCCGGTCTCGACCGGAAGGTTTTTATGAAAAGAATGCAGGACACCATCGAAGAAGCCAGTAATCGTCTTATGGACGAGGCCCGTCAGGCAGAGGTAAAAGAAAATGGCTGAACCAAGAAAATGCCCCAAGTGTTCCACCGAGATCGGACGGGATGATGACATCTGCTATGCCTGTGGGGAACATGTCCCCATCAACCATCCCTGGTATACATTGCCGCTGGGCGGCGTAATCGTGATTGGCTTGTTTTGGTTTTTGACCGACGTAGATGCCCTGATTGCATATTTTAACAGTTTACTGCAGCAATAGGCGACCAGGGCTTCAGGGAAGCGTCTTCATGGCATCCTGAACCTGTGACAACAGCTCTTCAAGACCTGGATCGTTAATCTCGAGTGCCTTCAGATGCCCTACAGTATTTTCAAGATACTCGTAACAACGACCGCTGCTGCCTACTCCCTGCAGAACGTGTGCAATCAGCTCCTGCTTGCTCAGTTTGCCGGCATATTGTTCATGTTTCACATCAGCAACAAACGTAGCCGCCGGGATTGTCTCTCCGGACTTCAACTCGACCTCGACCCAGCGGGGATGATAAACGCCAGAAATCATTTCCCGTTCAAACAGGTAATCGAGAACCACATCCCGCTCGGCTGCCGGAACACGATACGCCATGCCGATACAGGACTCCCCCTGATCCAGCCCCAGCACCAGCCCGGGACATTCCGGTGTTCCTCTGTAAAAATAGGAATAAATACAAAAATGTCGATGGTATCCCTGTAGTATCGCAGGCTGAACCTCCACATGAGGAAAGCCGGGATTCCACATCAGGGAACCATATCCAAAGACCCAGAACTCCCGGCCTGGTTCAACGGGCAGGTGTTCATCATAAAAGGCCCTTAGTTCAGGGGTCGACATTGCTCCACTACTCCGAATCGTCTATGCGTATGAACGATCAAGTTTATCGACTGGCCTCCCGAACATAAAGGGATCGCCAGAAATAGCTATTCAAAACGCCCTTCAGTTACTCGCGAGACAGGCCCCATGTCAGTTATCCCTCCAGAAACATCATCCCCACTGCCACCACCACCGGGCAGCTTGGCAAAACGTATGTTTTTTGCAGGGATCATCCTGTGTGGTTTCATTTTGCTTCTCGCGGTTGCCTATTGGTTCTGGGCAGCAAAACAGATGGAAACCGGTCTGTCACACTGGGTTGAAAAGCAACAGGCGCGGGGGTTTGAAATCACCCACGGGACTCTTGCTCTTTCGGGCTTCCCCTTTGTTGTGAAAGCAAGCCTGGCAACACCCAAAATCCGCTCTCCTGAAGGTTGGTCCTGGCAGACAGAAAGACTGGTTGCTGAAGCAGCTCCCTGGTCCCCGCTTTCGATGACACTCGATCTTTCTCAGGAACATCTGATCAACGGCCTGCCTTATCAGGAACCTGCTATCCGCATACAAAGCAACCGGGCCACAGCGACAGCCAGAATCACCTTGAAAGGGGAACTTCTCCATGCCCGCCTGCAGGCCGATGATCTCTTTATTCTGCGTGAAGGGCATCATTCTCTGGAAATTGCAAGCCTGGACAGCACGCTGGGTCCCCTGCGCCCGGCTTCCGGAGGAGCAACTTTACAGGAATTCGATATCACCCTGAATGCACAGGACGTCAGCCACCCCGAGCTGGAAAAAACACCTCTGAAAGGCCCGATATCCCAACTCCAGCTGCAAGGCACTCTCTACGGGGATCTGCCAAAAGCCAAACTCGACAAGGCTCTTCATATCTGGCGGGATTCTGGTGGTTTTTTATCCCTGCATGACGCCAGCCTTCGCTGGGGTCCCTTGCTGGTGGATGCCCGTGGCAAGCTGGCACTCGACATTCGACTGCGTCCTGAGGGAAAACTCGACAGCCGGATTGAAGGGGCCGATGGGGTGGTCGAGCAAATGGAAAAATCCGGTCTTCTGAACAAAGGGCAAAGCTTTGGCATGAGGCTATCCCTCGCGGCTCTCGGCAAAAACAATAGTCGAGGCCGCCATGAAATCAACGTCCCGCTGTTGCTTCAGGATGGCTGGCTTTCCCTTGGTCCCATAGCCTTGCTTCCCTTGCCGCCACTGGTTCAATAAAAGGGATCACCTCAAAAACAAACAGGCTCCCAAACCGGGAGCCTGCTTCCTGAAAAATATGCCTATTGTTTTTTCGGATCCTCATCCGGCTCACGCGCATCAAAAGTTCCGGCCTGATGTGCATCAACAATACCCCGACGGACTTCCCGGGTCCGGCGAAAGAGATCTTCAAGAACATCTCCCTCCCCCCAGCGCACCGCCCGTTGCAGGACGGTCAGATCTTCCGTAAAACGCTGCAGCATCTCCAACACAGCTTCTCGGTTGTTGAGGAAAACATCCCGCCACATAATCGGATCAGACGCGGCAATTCGGGTGAAGTCCCTGAAGCCACCCGCAGAAAACTTGATGACATCATTCTGGTCCGTTTCTTCCAGATCTGTTGCTGTCCCAACAATGGTATAGGCAATGAGATGTGGCAGATGCGATGTAATCGCCAGAACCTTGTCGTGCCGGTGCGGAGTCATGATTTCAACCATGCTTCCCAGAGCAGTCCAGAAACCTGAAACCTTCGCGATCGCCTGTGCGTCTGTCCCGACAACCGGGGTCAGAATACACCAGCGACCTTCAAACAATTCAGCAAAACCTGCCTCTGGTCCGGAATGTTCGGTCCCTGCAATCGGGTGCCCGGGAACAAAATGAACCCCATCAGGCAAATGCTGCCCAACATCCCGAATAACAGACTCTTTGACAGAACCTACGTCACTGACAATGGCGCCCGCTTTCAAAGATGGTGCCATTGCAGCAGCCAGATCATCATAGGTACTTACAGGCGTACAGAGAATGATCAGATCCGCATCCCTGACCGCTTCTGCCGGGGTATCATAAACAGCATCGACCAGACCGAGCTTTTTAACTGTGTTGCGTGTCGCCTCGGAACGGGCGCAGGTTACAACCTCAGATGCCAGCCCCTTCTTCTTGATCGCCCGGGCCAGTGAAGAGCCAATCAGACCGATCCCGATCAAGGCTACCTTTTGAAACAGGGGTTTCCCCTTTTCATGATCCATTGACAAATACGGTCAGATTTTCAACCACCGCCCTCATTTCTTCGTCTGTTCCAATACTGATTCTCAAGAAGCCTGGCAAACCGTAGGCTCCCATACCTCGCACAAGGATTCCTCGCTGCTTGAGAAACTCCAGTGCAGCTGCAGCCTTCTCAGCTGCTTTGAAATCCAGCAGGACAAAATTTGCAACAGACATGCGGGTTTCCAGCCCCAATTCCGTCACTTGCTGACAGAACCAGCCCAGCAGCCGCGCATTTAGTTCTCTCGAACGTTCAATGTGTGCTTTGTCCTTGATCGCAGCAACTCCAGCAGCCTGGGCTGCAAGACTCACATTAAACGGCCCCCGGACACGGTTGAGAACATCAGCAACTTCCGGAGGACAGTAAGCCCAGCCCAGACGCAGGGATGCCAGACCGTGGATTTTGGAAAAAGTCCGGGTCATGACCACATTACCGAATTCCTCAACCATCTCAGCACCACTGATATAGTCCGGACTGTCCACGTATTCACAATAGGCAGCATCAATTACCAGCAAAACATCTTCGTTGAGATTTTCACGCAGATAACGCAGCTCTTTTTCCGTAATATAACTGCCGGTCGGATTATTCGGGTTGGCCAGGAACATGATTTTGGTCTTGTCAGTGACCGCGCCAAGCATGGCATCAACATCAATCCGCAGGTCCTTTTCTGCAGCTTTGACCGGAACGGCACCAGCTGTCTTTGCCCCAATCGGATACATCAGAAAGCCATGTTCGTTATAGACGATCTCGTCGCCGATACCGACATAGGATCTTATCAGCAGGGCGAGAAGTTCATCAGAACCGGCCCCACAAACTATCTGCTCGGCAACAAGACCTTCGGCTTCTGCAATCCCATTTCGAAGCAGATATGAACCACCATCCGGATATCGATGAAGATTGTCTACGATTCCCCGATAAGCCGTTTTCGCAGCATCCGAAGCCCCAAGCGGGTTTTCATTGGAAGCCAAGCGGCAGATCCGGTCGACACCTTCAACTTTAGATTCTCCACCAACATAAGGGGAAACATCCATAATTCCGGGTTGTGGTTTAAGAGCCATTCTCTGAACTTTCATATCTATCGGAAAAATAACGGCCTTGCAGCCGGTTGTTACGCCTCTGTCAGGGGAACAGCGTAACCACCAATCGTCCAGGCATGGGTAATGCGCTGGTCCGAAAGTTCCCCCAGATGCGCCAGACGTGAATCACCCGGCGCAACATAATCATCCACTTCGATCAACTGCAAACTATACGCAGGATCAGGGGCATGGATCTGGATATTAAGAGAAGGAAGACCTGCTTTATCAAGCAGGCTTTTCAAGGTAGAGCGGGAAAGGGGCTCCCCTGATTCAGCAACAACATAGCTTCTGTCAGCACCAGTTGGTTCCTGTGTATCCTGAGCTACGATAACCGCTTCAGCCAATTCTGTGCCACTTGCATTGTAAAACGGCAAACGGGCAATAATCCGTGTATTGGTCGCGGCTTCGCCTTGGGCAAGAGCCAGCCACCAGGGATTATCATCACCCGTGAAAGGCAGAGGCAAGACCCCGACTGTCGTCTGTCCATCAGTGACTTCCCGCAGGACAGACATCACGGTCTGACACCCCCGGATAGGGGTCATCATGCCAAAATGTTCCCGGGCAAGATCATAGAATTTCGTATCATTTTCCGGGGCGTGAACGGAAACGGCCATTTCACTGCCAAGCTGGGCACTACTGGCAAAAATCTCGCGCCAGATTCTAACAACAACGGCTTTTGGCAATATCCCCTGATGGCGGCTCACCAGACGCCGCAGGACCTGAGCCTCCCGGCCGGGGCGCAAACCAAGCTTTGCCTGCTCGTTTTGAGCAGAAATCACCTGAATAACACCCGCGCGTTTCATCAACAGATCATGAATCTGCGTGTCAATTTCATCGATCTGACCTCGAAGATCGGCAAGCTGTTCCATCTCAGATAAAATTCCCTGATACCTGTTCCTAAAACCGAGTCAAACAGATAGACACAGCCCGGTTGAAAAGCAAAGGAAAGATTCTTTAAAAACCTTTGCCAAACCATTCTTTCTTGCACGCCAGCACCCCCGGCGATAAAAGCGTTGCATAAGATCAACAGACGCCGTTTTGAACAGTTTTATGACCGGACAAGACTGAGTAAACAGTGACAAACTCTGGGAAGGCCTCTAGCCTGCTGAACAAGTAAATGCTTTTCCCGGCTCTTCGTACTTTCCAGAGTGTGTAAAACCAGAGTGAGACAGCCCTGTCGCGATGACTGATACCAACTGCCATAAGATCCGCATTCAGGACAAAACAGTCCAGCTCCCTGGTCAACGGGTTTTGTTTGAAGACCCGATGCCTTTGGACAGCGGCCTGTCGTTTGGGCCGATTGAGATCGCCTATCAGACCTATGGTACACTGAATGCGGACAAAACCAATGCCGTCCTGATCTGTCATGCCCTGACGGGTGACCAGTTCGTTTCAGAGACCCATCCCATCACAGAAAAGCCCGGCTGGTGGTCTTTGATGGTTGGACCAGGCAAGGCGATTGATACTGAAAAGTATTTTGTGATCTGCAGCAGTGTGATCGGTGGGTGCATGGGCTCAACCGGCCCCGTCTCGGTCAATCCGGAAACAGGCAATCCCTATGGTCTCAATTTTCCGGTCATTACAATCGGGGATATGGTGCGTGCGCAAAAACGCCTGATTGACCACATGGGCATAAAAAAGCTGTTCTGTGTCATCGGTGGTTCTATGGGGGGCATGCAGGTCCTGCAGTGGGCAGTCAGTTATCCCGAAATGGTTTTTGCTGCAATTCCCATTGCCACAGCACCGCGGCACACTGCACAGAACATTGCTTTCCACGAGGTCGGTCGCCAGGCAATCATGGCCGATCCTGACTGGTGTCACGGGGCCTATCTGGAAAAAAACAAAGTTCCAAGAGCCGGTTTGTCTGTTGCCCGGATGACGGCCCATGTCACCTACCTTTCTGAACCTGCACTTCATCGCAAATTCGGGCGCAGGCTTCAGGATCGTTCCAATCTCACCTATGGCTTTGACGCAGACTTTCAGGTCGAAAGTTATCTGCGCCACCAGGGCTATACCTTTGTCGAACGCTTCGACGCCAACTCCTATCTCTATATCACCCGGGCCATGGACTACTTTGACCTGGCAGCTGAGCACAAGGGGCGCCTGGCGAATGCTTTCAAGGACTCCCCGGTGCGTTTCTGTGTGGTCTCATTCACAAGCGACTGGTTGTTCCCGACCAAAGCCAACAGGGATATCGTTCACGCCCTCAACGCCGTTGCGGCCGATGTCTCCTTCGTCGAAGTGGAAAGCGATGCCGGCCACGATGCTTTCCTGCTTGATGAGCCCGAGTTTCACGAAACCATCGACGGTTTTGTAAAGGGCTGTGCCGAACGCTGGTTCAATGGACATGGCAAGGGGGCAATATCATGACGGCGAAAAACAACAGCTTAAGAAGCGACCTCCGGCTTATAGCAGACATGATTGAGCCCGATAGCCGGGTGCTTGATATTGGTTGTGATGATGGTGCGTTGCTGGACTTCCTTGTCCACAACCGGGCTGTTTCCGGGCGCGGGGTAGAACTCTCGCAAAAAGGTGTCAACCTCTGCGTGGCACGTGGCCTTTCGGTTATTCAGGGTAACGCCGATACCGATCTGCAGTATTATCCGGACGATGCTTTTGATTACGCTATTCTAAGCCAGACAATTCAGGCGACCAACAATCCCCGGCATGTCCTGGAAGAGCTGTTGCGTATCGGTCAGAAAGCCATCGTTTCATTCCCCAATTTTGGGCACTGGCGTGTGCGTTCCAGCCTTGCTTTTGCTGGCAGGATGCCTGTGACACAGTCACTTTCTTTCCAGTGGTACGAAACACCGAATATTCACTTCTGCACCGTCGATGATTTTTTTGCACTCTGTCAGGATATGAATATCCGCATAGCCAAAACGCTGTTCCTCGATGAACGTGGCCGCCAGAAAAAGTTACTGTTCCCCAACCTTACAGCGCAGCAGGCAATCTTTTTTCTTCATCGGAAGTAAGCTTCTAAACTGACCGGATAATCCCAGAAATTTCTCAAAAAGAAAGCAGGCTCGCCTCGGTCAGAAAACGGCTCCGCGGCGAAATAAGCTCAGACTGGCCGCATCTTTTTCAAGGTTTGTCTTTTTTCACAACCTGGCGAAAAGGACTGTTTTTCTGGAAGACACTCGGCACATTGGCCAAGCCGGGGCGCTTTATCCCCGCAGCCCGCTTGCGTGTGCTGGGAATATAGAGCTGCTTGCCTGCCTCAACGGTTAAAACACCGGCAAAGGTAGGGAAAAATCGCCGTCCGATTCTTTCCCAGGCAGGGGCAGCCTGGAGAATTGTTGCTCGTTGGCTCGGAGGAACATAGAGTGATCGCTTGGTGCTCATCGGGACAAAGAGCGTATCATCAAGAAGCTGGGAGATCTGTGAACGGCTGAAGGGATGCCCCCAGCCAAAAGGCGTTTTATCAATTCGCGCCCAGATCCCCCGACGATTCGGTGTAACGATCAGCAAGCGGCCGTCACTGGTCAAGACCCTCCAGATCTCCCGGAGCATATCCCTCAGGTATTCGCTACTTTCCAGACCGTGCACCAGCAGGACCCGATCGACAGAATAGTCTGGTAATGGCAACATCGTCTCATCAACCAGTGACGTTTTCCCTGGTCCGCCTTTCGGCCAGTGGCATACACCCTGCGACGCGGGCATGAAGGCCATAACCCGATCGGCCTCGTCTTCAAACTGCGTCAGATACGGGGTCGTATACCCAAGCCCAAGCACTGTTTTTCCACGTACATCGCGCCAGTGATCACGGATATTTCCACGGATGACATGGGCCGCCACCGCCCCCAGCCGCGTACCATAGAAATCCTGTAGATCAACTACGTCTGTCCACATGATGCTCTCTGAAAAGATAAGTTTGCCATTTTCAGAATCTTACCCGGAATTGGATCCGTAAAGAGCCCGTAAAGAGATAACGATATCCCGGAAAAGAATAAAACGGCAGTCGATCTTTAAAACATAGGGCGCTAAGATCGCATTAACAAATGAAAAGCCACCGCAACACAGCAGGAACCGCCCCCCATGCCATTAGAGGTCAGACAAATCCCCATTCTCAGTGATAATTACTGTTATCTCCTGCGAGACCCGGTTTCTGGCGCTGTTGCGGTCATTGATCCCGGAGAAGCCCAGCCAGTAATGCAGCAAGCCGGTTCTTGCGGCTGGAAAATCACCCATATTCTGCTGACCCATCACCATCACGACCACATCGGCGGCATTGCAGAGATCAAGGCCGCAACCGGGGCAACGGTTATCGGCCCGGCCAAAGAGCAGCAAAAAATCTCCCTGCTTGAGCAAACTCTCGATGGAGGCCAGCAACTGCTGTTCGGTTCTGAAACAGCCGAAATTTTTTCCGTTCCCGGGCACACCCTCGGACATATTGCCTTCTGGTTCAGGAATTCAGCCCTGCTCTTTTCCGGTGACAGTCTTTTTGCCCTCGGTTGTGGCCGTCTTTTCGAAGGCACAGGAGAAATGATGTGGCAGTCACTGAAGCAGTACCTCAGCCTGCCTCCGGAAACACTTGTCTATTGCGCCCACGAATACACCCTCTCCAACGCCCGTTTTGCCTTGAACGTCGACCCGGATAATTCAGATCTGATCCAACGGGTTGAAGAGATAGAAAGACTGAGACAACACAGCCAGCCGACGGTGCCAAGCCGCCTTGGTGATGAATTTGCCACCAATCCCTTTCTCCGGCCGGGAGACCCTAAAATCAGAAAGAGACTCGCGATGAGCCAGGCATCCGACGAAGAGGTCTTTACAGAACTGCGTCACCGGAAAGATAATTTTTAACCATCCTTTTCTTGTTTCAACATGAAACAACTCTAATTTAAAACCTCTCGTCCTAAGTTGTGGAGCCTCCAATGCAACTCTATTATTCCCCGACCTCCCCCTACGTGCGCAAAGTCCTGATGGTTGCAATTGAAAAAGGGCTGGATCAGGAAATTGAAACTGTTCCCGCCCCGACCTTCACCGCAGACTCACCTATTTGGCAAACCAATCCCTTGGGAAAGGTTCCTGCCCTGACAACAAGGGAGGGCAGTGTCCTCTGTAATTCTCCTTTGATCTGCGAATATCTGGACAGCCTCTCCGAAAACACCTCCCTGATCCCTCGCAGCGGTGAAACAAGATGGCGCACTCAGAATGCGCATGCCTTGGCTGATGGCATTATGGATGCAAGTATTCTCCGCACCATGGAACGAAGACTCCGTCCTGAAAAACTGCAGTGGTCAGGTCTTCATGATCAGCAGCGCATGAAGATCGACAAGGCCCTGGATTTTTTTGAGCAGGCTCTGTCTTCCGGGAACTTTGGCACCAGCTTTGCGATGGGCGAGATTGCTCTTGCCTGTGCCTTGGCTTATCTGGATTTCAGATATGGTGATGAGAACTGGCGCTCTGGGCACCCGGGACTGGCACAATGGCTTGAAACCGTATCCACTCGGCCATCCTTTGTAAAAACCTCGCCACCCAAAAACCTCTAGCCTCTCCCCCGGCACAACATGCCTGGGGCTCATTCATCTGATCCCCGGGCATTACACCAATTCAGGATTTCTCAATGAACCAGCATGCCCGCGACCTGATCAAGCAGCTTCAACTCCAGCCGCATCCCGAGGGCGGATGGTATCGGGAAACCTATCGCCATACCGCTGCAGATGGCAGTCGCGGTGACCAGACAGCCATTTTTTTCCTCCTGGAAAAGGGACAGTCCTCTCACTGGCACCGCATTGACGCTGTCGAAATGTGGCACTGGTATGCCGGAAGCCCGCTTAAGCTGAAAAGTCATGACGGCACAAGCGGTTCAGAAGTTATTCTTGGTCCAGATATACTTGCCGGACAAACCCCGCAGTATGTTATACCAAAGCAACACTGGCAGTCAGCCAAGGCTGAGGAAGGCTGGTGTCTGGTTGGCTGTACCGTCGCCCCGGCCTTCAGCTTTGAAGGATTTGAGCTGGCCCCGCCGGAATGGTCGCCAGCGTAACATCTGTCGCAAAAAATGCATCGAAACAGACAGGCGAACAGGCTATCCGGCAGTATAATCTTTCAACATGCTTTGCAGTTGCCGCATATCTTCAAATACAGCGTAAGCTCCTGCATCAAGCAAAGTTTCTTTCTGGTGCGCCGGATCCGCGATATGTGAGGCTCCGATATACCCCAACACCGGGATGCCAGCCGCAACCGCTGCAGTTACCCCTGTAGGGGTATCTTCGATCACAAGGGCCTGCTCTGGCAACACCCCCATTTTTTGACAGGCCAGCAGATGTAACTCCGGGGCTGGCTTGGGGTTTTTAACAAGGGAGGAGCTGAAACGGCATTCTGCTGCGAAAAAACGATCAAGCCCGGTTGCCGCCAGCGCCAGATCCAGCCGTTTCGTCCGGCTGTTCGACGCCACACAAAAAAGAACATTCAGATTGGCAAGAGTTTCTCTGACAAAGGGAAGAGATTTCAGCTCGTTTGGGAAACAGGATATTGTTGCCTCTTCGACAATCGAAGCAAAATTTTCAGGAATTTCAGGGCAGGACTCAGCTGCAAAAAAATGGCCAATAGCTTCATCTGTATAGCCGGAAAACCTGGTTGCAGTTTCATCCGGGGTAATCCGAATTCCATAGTGACCAAGAGTTTCGGACACCACTCGAGAGGAAAGCACCTCGCTATCAACCAGAACGCCATCACAATCAAATATAATCAGTTCCGGGTAAGATAACATGGTCTTTGGCACTCCACAGATAATCAACAAGCAGGATCAGCCAAGGCTTAACCAGCCGATCAGCTGGGGACAATAAAAAAAACGTTCGCTGCTCATTAGAGGGATGAGCCAGCGAACGTTCTATGCATGACCAGAAACAACAGGCAAGAATTTCTTCGCGTAAAAACTCTGCCTCGCCTGACCTAGTCCATATACTGGCCACCATTGGCCGTAAGGGTTGAGCCTGTCATGAAACCGGCTTTATCAGAGGCAAGAAAGAGAACGCATTCCGCTATCTCCTCTGGCTCGCCCAGGCGACCAACCGGAATCTGGGGAATAATCTTGCTGTTGAGCACCTCTGCAGGAACGGCCCGCACCATTTCGGTTCCGATATAGCCCGGCGCCACGACATTCGCCGTGATCCCCTTACTGGCATTTTCAAGTGCTATTGACTTGGTAAAGCCGATAACGCCTGCTTTTGCTGCCGCATAGTTGGCCTGGCCAAATTGCCCTTTTTGTCCATTGATCGAGGAAATGCTGATGATCCGGCCAAAACCCCGCTCCCGCATTCCCTCAATGACATTGCGCGTCATATTGAACAGGGAATCAAGATTCGTGCTGATGACATCCCGCCACTGATCCAACGCCATTTTGTGCAAGGTCCCATCCCGGGTTATGCCAGCATTGTTCACAAGAACATCAATTGGGCCCACCTGCTGCTCTACAGTTTCAATACCGGCACGACAGGCATCAAAATCACCGACATCCCATTTGAAAACGGCAATATTATTTGCCTCGGAAAAAGCCTTAGCAGCTTCATCATTGCCTGCATAACTCGCGGCAACCTTATACCCAGCATTTTTCAGAGCTAAAGAAATAGCCGCACCGATACCTCTGGTTCCACCTGTAACAAGCGCTACTCGAGACATTATATTTTCCTTTCTTTATTTTGTCTCACAGGGCCTGACCCCTATTGGTTCTGTATCTGAATCCGAATATCAGGGACGAAGTCTCCGATTCAGATACAAAAAAGGCTGCCTTCTATTGAAGGCAGCCCATTTCAGAAGAGTCCAGGTCGATGATGTTTTTGCTTTTCTCATTCATCGCCCGGTTTCCCATTTGTTCAGCCTCGCTCGACACAAAGCGCTATTCCCTGTCCACCACCAATACAGAGTGTGGCCAAGCCCTTCTTCGCGTCACGCTTTACCATCTCATGTAAAAGAGTAACCAGCACACGTGCTCCCGATGCACCAATCGGATGGCCCAGGGCAATTGCGCCGCCATTTACATTCACGATATCACTGTTCCAGCCCAGCTCCCGGTTTACCGCCAGCGCCTGAGCCGCAAAAGCTTCGTTCGCCTCTACAAGATCAAGATCCTTGATATCCCATCCCGCCTTTTCTAGGGCTTTCCGACTGGCCGGAATAGGGCCAGTTCCCATAATAGCCGGATCCACCCCTGCCGTAGCCCAGGAGACAATCCGCGCCAGCGGCTTCACGCCACGGGTGCGCGCTGCCTCTTCTGACATCAGCACAACAGCTGCAGCACCATCATTGATCCCAGAAGCATTACCTGCGGTTACCGAACCTTCCCGGTCAAAAGCCGGGCGCAACTTGGCAAGCCCTTCAGCCGTTGCATCGCGTTTCGGGTACTCGTCAGTATCGACAACCGTGTCCCCGCGGCGAGACTTCACCGTAACCGGTACAATTTCGTCCTTGAAACGGCCTGCTTCCATCGCCGCAACAGCTTTCTGCTGTGAAGCCAGGGCAAAAGCATCCTGGTCTTCGCGTGAGACATCAAACTTGCGCGCAATATTTTCCGCCGTTGTGCCCATGTGATAGCCGTTCATAGCACACCAGAGACCATCTTTGATCATGGTATCAACGAAGCTGACATCGCCCATTTTTGTACCGTTCCGCAAATGTGCAACATGCGGCGCCAGGCTCATGTTTTCCTGGCCGCCAGCAACGACAATATCAGCATCGCCCAAAGCAATGGACTGATATCCCAATGCAACAGTGCGCAAACCAGAGCCACAGATCTGGTTAATCAGATAAGCTGTCTTTTCGGCTGGTATCCCTGCGGCAAGAGCCGCTTGGCGTGCCGGATTCTGACCTTCTCCTGCGGAGAGAATTTGGCCCAGGATAACCTCGTCAACATCCGCAGGCGACACGCCTGCTCGTTCCAGAGCTTCCTTGATCACCAAGGTTCCCAACTCGGTAGCCGAAACAGATGAGAGGGCGCCCCCAAAAGAACCGATTGGGGTTCGGACAGCCCCGGCAATAACTACTCCAGACATCACAGCTACCTTTCAGATAAGACAAACATTTTACATTATAACACTCGGCGAACTGGGAGATCTTGTAACAAAAAAGATACTCTTGCCTCTCCTGCACACCAGGGCATTATGCTGCATCGCAAAATAACTTTATGAACCATAACTAGCTTGCTGAACGAAAATCAAGCCAATATTAAAGATTTTTGACATAATAATTACTAAATTGACGTAATATTGCAATATTATTACTGATTTTTCAGTTTAGAACAAAGCCAATCAGAAATGGGTTTCCAGATTTTTGATTGTGCAGCGCCGCTAACTGTCATTCCGATATGCCCCAAAGAGGTTTGAAGAATTTCTGAATGGGGAAGGCATTGCGCCAAAGCCATCGATGATGCTGCTGGAACAATCCTGTCTTTCAAAGACACAATCGAAAGTGCAGGAACTTCCAGTTCCCCAGGCCGGATTTCTTGCCCCTGGATTGTCCAGTTACCCCTCCCCGTTACATTTTGCCCATACCAGTCCCGTAAACATTCCTCGGCAACTTTTTCTGTTAAAGGAACACCATCATTCAGCCAGTCCTCAAGTGCGACAAAGTTTGCCGCTGCCCCGCTGGACATATCCATCCGGTTAAAGGCGCTGAATTTCCGAAGAGAAAGAGTCTGGTCCAGAGAAGCAAACAAGCTTTGCAGAATTTCACTGGGCAGCCGTTTTTGCACTTTAACCAGGGGAAGCAGTCCAACCAGTGCTTCCGCCCGCATTCTCGCGGCTCCCCCCTCGGCCTGTCCCTCATGAAAATCCCAGGGACTGGCCATAAAAACGGCAGTGGATATTTTGTCCTGATGCAGTTGAGAAAGAGCGACAGCCAGTGTTCCCCCCATGCAATAACCGATAACTCCAGGAAAAGCGCCCGTGATTTTGATCACGGCTTCCAGGGCATCGCTCAGATAGCTTCCGACATAATCATCCAGGCCAAAATCCTTTTCGGCAGATCCCGGTTCCCCCCAATCCATTACAAAGGGGCGAAATCCCTGTCGTGCCAGCCAGCGCAGAAAACTGTTATCTTCTTTGAGGTCCAAAATATAGTACCGGTTTACCAAAGAAGGGATCACCAGAAGCGGACAGGCGCTTTCTGTCGTCCCATAATCAAGCAATCGCGCGGCACCTTTCGACCAGACGGCAGGCTTGGGTTCAAGAGACCGTTGATAGCCTGAAGCCTGATATAACTTTACACCCTGCAGAAAATCCTGATAGCGGGCAAGGATTGCCCGCTCCAAAGCCGCAGAGAAAGCAGCAGCATCTGTCCCTGAC
Source organism: Kiloniella laminariae (assembly GCF_027214005.1). Lineage (GTDB taxonomy): Bacteria > Pseudomonadota > Alphaproteobacteria > Kiloniellales > Kiloniellaceae > Kiloniella > Kiloniella laminariae_A. The sequence goes on along the minus strand of NZ_JAPWGY010000004.1, from coordinate 54,174 downwards.
AAATACCTCTTAATTTCCTTTTCCAGATCCTTTGGCATCTGGGGAATGTTCAAGGCTGGCGATTTGTTTTGCGAGATCATCAAGCCGACCCTTGAGCTCTGCAAACTCATCAGCGCCGACATTACATGCAGAGGCAGAGGTACCGGCATATTCTGGCGCTCTTTCCTCTGCTTCATTTTTATCTGCACCTTTTTTGAAAAAACCGGAACTCAGGATATCAGGATATTGAAAAGCAAAACCGACTGGATTATCCGTCGGATCATTCTTGATTACGGCATGATAAAATTCACGCCACTGCCTGTACAGTTCCATGAATTCGGGGCTGTTACCAGACAGTGTCTCCAGATACCCTTCACTTTGGGCAGAAAGGCTGCCTATCCACCAATCAAGAAACTGTTCTGCCACATCATCAACATCTTGTTTCTCAGTCACCGCATATCCCTGTTGCTTTGCCCCTGCATCTGACGCCCGGCACTCTCAAATGTTTCCTTAGCAGTCGCAGTGTGGCACAGTTAGGATGATTTTCGCAGGGGCAATGAAGAAGAATAGCAAACAAAACACAATTTTTTTGAAGCTTTTACACGCTCTTCATTGACAGACCCCATCGCAGCGCAGCAATATTTGGTAGCAGTGCACAATCACCGTCGCACCTGCTGAACTATTCGGCAGGTGGAAGAAAAAGCATTGGAGGTGAGGAACTTGGCGACCTCAAAAACTGAAAAAACCGACGACCCGATCGTTATAAAAAAATATGCGAACAGAAGGCTCTACAACACCGCAACCAGCAGCTATGTCACCCTTGATCATCTGTGTCAGATGGTGAAAGAAGATGTAGATTTTATCGTGTACGATGCCAAATCTGGGAACGACATTACCCGTTCGGTTCTCACACAGATAATTGTTGAAGAAGAAGCCAAGGGACAAAATTTACTCCCCATTACCTTCCTTCGTCAGTTGATCAGCCTGTACGGCGATTCCATGCAGTGGGTGGTGCCCCGTTATCTTGAACACATGATGGACGGGTTTTCTGAAAATCAGGACAAGATGCGCCAATCAATGCAGGAAACCTTCGGTGGTATCTTTCCTTTTGGCAATCTCGACGACATGAATAAACAGAACATGGCACTATTTGAAAATGCCATGCGCATGTTCTCGCCAATTGCATCCGCTGCAGCGACAAAAACTGATCCGGCTTCTGATGCGACAAAGAAGACCGAGGGGAACGGTCTGAATGATCTGAAAACCCAGATGGAGCAATTGCAAAGGCAGCTTGATGCCCTGAGTAAAAATCAGAACAAATAATACTTTGAAATTTAAGCATGAAATTCAGAAGGCCTTCTCGCAAACCTTTGTGACGAAGGTCTTTCTGCTTTTCTCCAGCGGCATCTCTGATCGGAAACAGGTTTTCAGAAAGGTCCCAGCTTGAATGAACCCAAATAAATTGCGCCTGAATATCATCAGATAAAATTATTAACCGTACCCGGATCAGGCCGGAATTGCTGCCTTACCTTGAGCCGCTACCCGTTTATCTGCAGCCTGCTTGTTTTTGCTCCCGAGCCACTCCGGTGAGATTTCCGGTTTCCCGAAGTGATATCCCTGCAAGAGGTCTACCCCTTCCCGGGCGAGGAACTCGGCTTCTTCAGCCGTTTCGACAAACTCTGCAATGGTCGTATGATTGAGCGCTTTGGCCAGGCTCAACAGGTTGCGTACAAAAATCTGGTTTTCCTCATTCTCGAGGATGCCCGAAATAAACGAGCCATCAATCTTGATAATATCAACTGTCAGTGTTTTGAGGTGACGGAAAGTTGTGTAGCCAGCCCCAAAGTCGTCAATTGCGACCTTACAACCCAACTGACGTACAGATGAAACAAACCGCGCGGATTCCTCCAGATCGTGCAGAGCTGCCGTCTCTGTGATTTCCACGATCAGCCGTTCAGCCAGATCGGGTCTGGCTTTTACTTTGGAAGAAAGGGCGCGCAACCAGCCACGATCTGATGCCGTTAAACCAGAGATATTCAAGGCCATGGTAATATCAGGATTAGCGGCCAGATCCTGAAGGGCCAGCTCAAGAACCCGTCGATCAATTACCCGCATCATCCCAAGTTGCTCGACGACAGGGATAAACACCCCTGCAGGAACAATATCCCCGTTGCGGTCATACATTCGCAACAAGGCCTCGACCAAAACCATTTCATGTGTATCAGCAGCAACAATCGGCTGGTATGCCAAGGCGAGCCGATCCTCTTTCAGGGCCAACTTCACCTCTTCGCCAATGACCATACTTGTGCGGTAATTTTCGCACTGTTCAATGGTTAACTTATAAGGCTTCACACAGTCCCGACCGTTGGATTTCGCCCCCAGCAAAGCGCTTTCTGCCTTGGCAAAAGCATCGAAACTGGTTTTTGTCTGCTCCGGAAAGAAAACCTGTCCGATGGAAACCGTGACATATATCCGCTGCCCGTTCACCTCAAACGGCGTTTCCCGTACCGTCTGCAAAATACGATCTGCAATTGCATCGGCTTCATCGTTGGATGCCACACTCATGATCACACCAAAACGATCACCGCCAAGTCGACCAACGATATCAGCGCCGCGAATACATTTGTCCAGTCGCTCACCAAGCTCGACAAGGATGCTGTCTCCGGCTTCGAACCCGTAAGCGGTATTAATCATTCCCAGATGATCAACCCCGACAGCAAGGAAGGCGCCTTCGTATTTGTAGCGGATAGATTGTTCCAGCGAGAAATCCAGCGACTCACGCAGTCGCAACTTGTTAAAATGGCCCGAGAGCTCGTCATAACTCGCCAGATATTCAAGCCGGGCCTCGGCCTGCTTGCGGATGGTAACCGGACGCAAAACCCCGGTCAGGCGGGTTGGAGCCCCTGTTGTCGAAACTTCGACTGCGCCACGATCATGCACCCACTGGAAATTGCCGCTGCCATCGCGCACCCTATATTCGCAATCGTAATAGGCCTCTCCGGCGAAGTGGTCCGTGAGGTTGCGCATACGCGAAGGCAGATCTTCAGGATTAATCCGGTTGTGATATGCCTCTCCCGAGACCGGAACAACCTTGTCATCCAGACCAAAAAGCGATGAAGAACGACCAAGCCAAACTAAACTATCAGTTGCCAAGTCCCATTCGTACATGACATCACCAGAAGCGTCCAATGCAGCAGCCATCTGGTCGAGTTGAGCTAGAGCGTTATCTTTGTGAGGGGACCGTTGCACGGTCTTTCTTACTCCTACCTGAAGCGAAAAACCAGAAATGACAAAGCATTTCCACCTTAGATTTCAATGCCAAGAATAGGCCTCAATCCCTTAACGAAACCTGAATCTTGTCAAATTAAATGGCTGAACTACCCTCTATTGGCGACAAAGCCAGCTAGCAGCTCTCCACAACCGAAACGATATAAAAACGATTACTTATATAAATTCAAACTCAGAACAGCACAAGTCGCAAACAGTAAATAAATCAATAATGTAAAATAACCGAAAAGGCGAAATTGATCCAAAGACTTTGTCTTGTAACGCGATGAATGATGAAGAAAAAAAGGTTCGTTAATATTGGTAAACAAAAAATTAATGGCTTTTATTTCAAAACAACGAAAATATTCGGGTAATTTTTTTTAAACTTCTATTGAAATAGCGGACAAAACCCTTTATTTCACACAAAAAAAGAATGAAACTTACAGCTGAAATTCATTACCCAGGAAGGGTTAGTGTGATTGGTGAAAAATGTGAACAGAGATTCTTCGAAGACACATCATATCGAACGCCATGTAGGACAACGGATACGAGAACGCAGAACCATGTTAGGTCTGACACAGCAACAGCTGGCCGATCTTATCGGCGTCACCTATCAGCAGGCTCACAAATACGAAAGAGGGATTAATCGCGTATCAGCGGGTCGTCTCTTTGAAATTGCACAGGTTCTGGGAGTTGAAATAAATTTCTTCTATGAAGAACTTGATACGTCAGGTGAAATTATGAATGAAAGACAACGTATGTGTCTGGATCTTGCTCGTAACTTCACCCGGATCAAAAACGAGAAGCATCAAGATGCGATCAGCACACTTTGTCGTGTTTTATCCGAACAGGAAAAAACAGAAGTTGGGGTTGCTTAACGCTATCATCTGAAACACCCAAAACACTTGTTATGAAAAGTGTTATCAGGAACCGGGCAACTCCCGTCCATCCTTAAACGCGGAGCCCCTCACTCCAAGGCGGGCTCCAGCATATCCTCTCTTTTCCAGGCCTTGCCACCACTTTTGTTGCTCCAGATACCATTTCACAGTGGCGAGTAACCCATCCTCAAAAGACACTTTCGGTCTCCAGGAAGTTTCGCGTCTGATCTTTTTTGCGTCCAAGGCATAGCGTTTATCATGCCCTGGACGGTCAACGACATGTGTTATCAAACGGTCATGCGGCCCCTGTTCCGGACAGAATCGATCCATAAGTTCGCAGATCTTCTCAACAACGCTCCGGTTTTCCAGTTCATCCCCGCTACCAATCAGATAGGTATCGCCAATCTGGCCCTTCTCCAGCACAGCCAGCAGGCCACGTACATGATCTGAGACGTGAATCCATTCACGAATCTGTTTACCCGAGCCGTAAAGAGGCAATGCCTCTCCCTTCAGGGACTTTAAGATCATCAGGGGAATGAGTTTCTCGGGAAACTGCCAGTAGCCATAGTTGTTACCGCAGTTCGTCAACAAAACAGGCATTTCATAGGTGTGATGCCAGGCCCGCACCAGGTGATCAGATGCAGCTTTGGTTGCCGCATAGGGAGATCGAGGATCATAAGGGCTTTGCTCTGAAAACACTCCTTCTTCACCAAGAGAGCCGTAAACTTCATCCGTTGAAATGTGTAAAAGCCTGAAAGAGGGGTCTTTTCCCTTACCCTCCCAGAATTGCAGCGCGGCTTGAAGCAGGTTAAACGTACCGACAACATTGCTTTCCAGAAAGCTCGACGGCCCCTCAATAGACCGGTCTACATGGCTTTCTGCAGCAGAGTGTAAAATATAGTCAGGGTTGGCGCGCTCCAGAACCTTCTGAACGGCCACGGCATCCTCAAGCGCTACCTGTTCGACAGAGATACGTGGTGGCAACTCTATTTGCCCAAAGCCGCTAATCCGCTGCAGGTCTGCGGCATAGGTCATCTTGTCCAGAATAGTAATCCGGATATCCGGAACGGCCTGCAACTGCCTGACAATTTCAGATCCGATAAACCCGGCTCCGCCTGTAACCAGAACATTTTTACCCTGCCAGAACTTTTTATTTAGCGCCATCCCACCACTCTGCCTGATCAGTATTCCCAGGAAATAATCTGCAAGAAAATGTGACAATCAATGTCCGGCAATATCAGGATCGGGTCAACAGATTGCTCATAAGTGCACCCATCAGGCACCTCACTCAGCCGATATCCACATATTCATCATCATTGTCGTCATCTGACGCAGACACTGCAGAAATATCAACAATACGACAAAGTCGACGATACAGAATTTCAATAGAAACGGGCTTGGCCAACACATCACTCACACCGGATTGTATGGCCTCCATCACCCGTTCATATTCGGTGTGCCCGGTCAGAAGGATGATTGGCACCCGGCTATAATAGCCCCCTTTACTCCGCAGCTGGCGGGTAAATTCCAGACCGTTAACCGGCTTCATTTCCCAGTCGGTGATAATAATATCAGGCTGTGCCCTGCGCAGTTCTGCATAGGCATCTTTAGCGTTACTCAAATAGCGGACCCGCGTAATAGCCATCGCATGAAAAATGGTCTTAACGATCCGCAACATATGTACGTTATCGTCAATCACCATAACATTCAGGGCAGAGAGATCGTAACCAGACACTCTTATTTACACTTTCCGCAGTACAAAAGAACAACACACAACTTACGAGCTATTTCCCGTCTTGGGTAGCCTGGTATAGACCAGCAGGGGCGAAACACAAATGAACAAAAGCAACTTATCGCTTTTTGTCGCACCTGTATCTCTCCAAAATTCTTACTGACGACAGTCTTGCGTAATCAATCCGGAACATATTATGTTGTGGGATGGTTCTCGCGTCGTGAAACACGATGGAGATTAAAAGGGAACACAGAGGAGTTTACCCATTAGGGGATTCTAACTGTGGCTGCCCCCGCAACTGTAAGCAGTTAGTCCATGCCTTTTGCCACTGGTTTTCCGGGAAGGCGGCATGTGATGAATAAGCTGCAAGCCAGGAGACCTGCCATGTCATATGCAACCAACAATCAGGGCGGGGCGCCCGAAAGGTGACGAACATGGCCACAATACAACTGATTTAGCTTTCTCCATCTTTTACTCGTAAGCCCGTTTTGCCTTCGCAAGATGGTTGTTTTTGCCTGATCAGAAAAAGATATGTTATATCATAACGTATCTTCGTTATTATGACAGAATCGATCCGATGGAACTCCGCATAGAAAATCTCGACCTCTTCCAGAACAAGAAGCAGATTCTAAAAAACATGAACCTGACGGCAAAAGCTGGCCAGGTCACCGGCATTATCGGCCCCAACGGCTGTGGCAAATCCAGTTTGCTGCGCTGTATATATGGCGCGGTTTCACCCGGTCACGGACGTATTTTGCTCAACGGGCAGGAAAGTCACAGCTTCACACGCCGAAACCTCGCCAGAAACCTCGCGGTTGTCCTCCAAAGCCAGACCAGTGACCTTGGCCTGACAGTTCTGGAGACAGTATTGCTCGGGCGCATCCCTCACAAACCGGCTTTTGGGGGCAACAGAAAAGAAGATCTCGCTCTGGCCCGGGAAAGTCTTGAACGCACTGGAATAATTCACCTGGAAGACAGAGCTTTCTCCACCCTCTCCGGCGGAGAAAAACAACGAGCCCTGATTGCCCGTTCTCTTTCTCAGGCCCCCAGAATCCTGTTGATGGATGAGCCAACAAATCATCTGGATATCCTTCAGCAATACGAGATTCTAGAGCTGGTAAAGTCTTTGGGAATCACCGTATTGCTGGTGCTGCATGACCTGAATCTGGCCGCGACATTCTGCGAAAAAATCTACGCCATGCAAAAGGGACACCTCATCGCCCAGGGGACACCTGAAACACTTCTGACCAACAAGCTGATACAGGCCCTCTACGGCATAGACAGCCTTGTAGACCAGCACCCGGCCAGAGGCCACCCACGCATCACTTTCAATCATCCGCGCTTCAACCACACGGAAAGAACAGCTTATGAAGTACATTAGTCTCGCCACGATTGCTGCAGCCACTTTCGGTTGCGTCTCTCTCGCCTATGCCTCGGGTTTTCCGGTAACTGTCGAAAGCTGTGGCCGACAGATCACCTTTGATCAGGCACCATCACGGGCTGTGAGCCACGACATGAATATCAGCGAAATCATGTTCAGCCTCGGTCTTCAGGAAAAGATGGTCGGTGTAACCGGCATCAGTGGCTGGTACAAATCCACAGCAGAATTTGACAAGCAACGCGGTGATCTTCCCGAACTCGCACCCAAAAATCCGAATCTGGAAACGCTGCTCGGGGTCGACCCTGATTTCTTTTTTGCGGGTTGGTACTATGGCATGAACCCCGGTGGAGACATCACCCCTGAAACTCTGGCAGAATATGACATCCCGGTTTATGAACTGACGGAATCCTGCATCCACATCGACAAGAGCCGCCCCAGAGCCAGCCTTGATGTTCTCTATCAGGATACACTGAGCATCGGGAAAATCTTTGGTGTTGAAGAAAAAGCCCAGGCTCTCGTCAAGCAATACAAAACAGATGTGGACAGCATCACCCGGAATCTCTCCTCAGTTGCACCTGTGACAGTATTTTTGTTCGACAGTGGTGAAGAAAAGCCCTTTACCGCCGGAAAGTTCGGCATGCCCACAGCCCTGATCGAAGCTGCTGGCGGGAAGAATATTATGGATGATGTCGATACAAGCTGGGGCAGCGTTGGCTGGGAAAGTATCGTCGAACGAAACCCCGAGTTCATTATTCTGGTCGGTTATGCAGATAACTCCTGGGAAAAAAGCCGGGATTTCCTGAAAAGCTTCCCCCCCTTGAAAGATGTTAAAGCCATCACAAACGACAGATTTCTTGTCTTGAATTATACAGAAATCACCCCGGGGCCGAACAACATTCCTGCTATCAGAAAATTAGCCAAAGCCCTCCATCCGGAACTGATCAACTAAACAATCGAGCTACCCATGTCCGACAGACCTGATAAAAAACTGCGACACCAATCACTCGGGATCATTCTTGTCCCCCTGAGCATCTTTCTCTTGCTGAGCATGACTGTGGCTGTGGCTGTCGGACCGGTTTCCGTGCCTCTTGAAAAAGTCTGGCAGATTGCTTTCCAGCAGATCTTCCCTGATCTGCTGGAAACAAACTGGAGCAAAGGTCAGGCCAATATTATCTGGGACATAAGGTTTCCCCGAGTTCTGCTGGGTGTAATCGTCGGAGCCGGTCTGGCAACCGTCGGCGCTGTATTACAGGCAACCACCCGCAATCCCCTTGCCGACCCTTACCTGTTTGGGGTTTCTTCCGGCGCTGCGCTCGGCGCAGTCACTGTTATTGTCCATCTCGGGTCTTTTGCTGGTCTCTATAGCTTGCCCATAGCTGCTTTTATCGGTGCCCTCTGCTCTCTCTTGCTTGTCGCTCTGCTCAGCAGCCGCGACAGCCAACTTACGTCTGATCGACTGATTCTTGCCGGCATATCCGTTTCCTTTATCCTTATGTCCCTGACCAACTTTATGATTTTCCAGGGCGACCAACGCGCGGCGCATTCTGTCGTGTTCTGGATGCTGGGTGGTCTCGGGATGGCGCGCTGGAGCCAACTCTGGATTCCCGCCCTGCTTTTCATCGGCGGTTTTTCCTATCTCCTGCTGCAGGCCCGCGTACTCAATGCCCTTATGACCGGGGAAGAATCAGCCCTCACTTTGGGAATAGATGTGAAACGGCATCGGCTTTATCTTTTTACCTGCTGTGCCGTGATAACCGGGATCATCGTGGCCTTGAGTGGTGCAATCGGTTTTGTCGGCTTGATGATTCCCCATATCGTTCGCCAGATCTTTGGCTCAGACAACCGCCGTGTCCTGCCTCTCTGTGCAGGAATCGGTGCCATCTTTCTTGTCTGGGTCGATGTTCTCGCCCGCATGCTGCTGTCCCCGCAAGAACTGCCCATTGGCATTATCACCGCAGCCTTTGGCGGGGTGTTTTTTGTCGGCCTCCTGCTCAAGCGCCCCGATTGATCTGGAATTGACCCAATAAAAGCAGTTCTTGGAAATGCCCAGCTCAGTATAAAATCTGGGATCATCTGGGATCAGAGGAAATTCGAACCCCGAACACATCCAGAATCAGCGAATCCCCGCTAACCGCTTCGGCGGGCGCACTGCTGGAGGAAAAACAGGGAAAAAATCCAAAAAAAAGCTGGAAGTCAGAAATGCAAAAAGCCCGGCTTTAGGCCAGGCTTTTTGAGAGTGGTGCACCCGTCAGGACTCGAACCTGAAACCTCTTGATTCGTAGTCAAGTGCTCTATCCAATTGAGCTACGGGTGCATCAAGTTGTCTTCAAGGTTTCAATCCCCTGAAAACGAGGCGGAACTTACTCCGGCTTACGGGGGGACGCAAGCACTAAATCATCCTGAATCGATTTTTTTTTACTCCTTCTTCCCCCCGCTATTCCTTAGAGTGGAAAAGATGGGAAAACCCTTGTCCCTCCGACTCCCTTCAAGTAGTATCTGCCCTTAGTATTTTGGGGGGTTGGTCTTCTTTTCTACCTTTTTGTCTTATTTTCGGCTATTCCCGGGGTATTGAGACTGACCACGATCAACAGTGCGGACTTTTCAATGGGATCCATGAAATCCTCTGTTTTGCGTAATACCGTATCCGTTCTGGCTACGGTTGTATTTTTAAGCGGATGCTCCTTCACCGAAGAAGCCCTGTGGCCATCGGTCGTGGGCGAAGGTACTCCTGAAGACGGCGTGACGGCAGGTGCTCCTGTTGTTCCTGATACGGTTAGCCCTGGGGTTTCCGGCTTGCCGCTGCTTGGCTCGACGGTTTTTGAAGCCCCCGGCGTTACACCGGGTCAGCCAACCGGAACACATGTCGGCAAAAAAGTGGAAGAGTTGCGCAGCGACCTTTCTCGCCTGCAGGCCCGTCTGATCCATCACAACACAACCCTGCAGACACAGCGGAATAACGCCCGGAGCAGTGCTGGAACATATCATTCCATTATCGCGGCGATGAACACCCGCCTCCAGATTGGCACCACACCGGGCAACCCCCAGATGGTGAACAGCTGGAACCAGGCACAGCAGGAACTTGAACACGTTGGCACCAGCATCACCAGCCTGAACAGTCTGGCGAACGAAGCCGGATCGACTTCTGCACTGGCCGCCTTTGTTCTGGATTCGGCACGCGCGACCTATGAGTTGCGCGGCGCACTCGATGAAGATCACCTTCAGCTGGCCGTTCTCGAAGACGAAGCCAATCAGACTGTGGTTATTCTCGACCGCCTGATGAACGAACTTACAGAAGATGTCGCCCGGACACAGAACTACTTCTCTGCCGAGCGTTCAAATCTGACTGCCCTGCAGGTTGCCGTTGATAACGGAGAGTTCATCGGCAGCAGCCTGAGCAGCCGTACTTTCGGCGTTCCCGTGCCACCTCCTCCAAGTGGAACAGCCGGACTTGTCGGCCGACAGCCACCGTTGGCAATCATTCGCTTTGATCAGCCAAACGTAAATTACGAACAGGCACTCTTTACTGCTGTAAGCCAGACTCTGGAACGTCGCTCTAATGCGGCGTTCGATCTGGTCACTGTTGCTCCGGCTCGCGGAAACTCCGCCGAGATCGCTTTGGCAACAAGCAAGTCACGTAAATACGGCGAAGACGTATTGCGTTCCTTGACCAAACTCGGATTGCCAGCGTCACATGTCACTCTATCCTCCACCAGCAACCCTGGTGCTCAGGTTCCGGAAGTGCACGTTTACGTAAGATAATTACGAGAACAAACAAAAAAAGCGGTCCAGATTTTCTGAACCGCTTTTTTTGTTTCAAGAAACCCACAATAGAATCTCAATACCCCGCGACGGCCCCATCGCTACGGGGATCCGTTGCCCCTTCCATTCGCCCGTCAGGATGAAGGACAATTGCTCCGGCATGCCCCATTTCGGAAGAAAACGCTTCCAGTATATCCAGTTGATGTCCGGCATTACGCATCTGTTCAAGCACCTCTGTCGAGAAACGTCCCTCCAGTCTCAATTCAGCAAAATCCGCCTTTTCACTCCGACCGACAAACCATCGTGGTGCCGTTACCGCAGCCTGCAGTCCCTGCCCGAAAAGAGCATAGCGGCTGAAGATGGCGGCCTGTGTCTGGGGCTGCCCATCCCCGCCCATACAGCCATAGGTCATGACTCTGCCATCGTTGAGGACGGCCATGGCAGGATTCAAGGTATGAAACGGCAAACGCCCCGGCGCAATACAGCGGGGACTGTCTTCCTCCAGAACAAAACTGCTGCCTCTGTTCTGCTGGATGATCCCGGTCTCTGGCAAGACCACACCTGACCCAAATGCCTTGTAGGTACTCTGGATCATGCTGACAGCCCGGCCCTGGTTATCAATAACCCCAAGCCAGATTGTATCGCCTGACTGGGCATCAACGGGCCAGGGCAGTGCCTTTTCCCGGTCAATCGCAGACAAGTTTTTCTGCAAGGCACTCTCACTGAGATAGCTCTCGGCCTTGCGTGCCATCTGCGCCGGATCAGCCAGTTCACGGTCCCGAACAAGATGCGCCTGCTTGGTGGCTTCGACCATGCCATGCAGATATTCAAATCCCTCGGCGTCATTAACGCCCATCCGATCAAACAGAGAAAGAATCATCAAAGATGTCAGCCCCTGTGTCGGTGGAGGAAGGTTATAGATCGTACCACAGGAAAGCTGAGTGCTAAGCGGGGAGACACGGCGCGCCTGATAACTTTTGTAATCATCCAGCTCGACAGGAGAATCCAGTTGGGCAAGGTCCCCGCAAATCCTTTTTGCAATCTCTCCCCTGTAATAATCATCCAGCCCGGCATCTCTCAGGCGCCGCAGTGTCCCAGCCAGAGCCGGTTGCTTCTGGCGGGCACCAACTTCGGGAATCGCACCACCAGCCTTAAGGTATCCCGCAGCAAACCCTGGTTGATCGGCCAGTAACGGCTTTCGTTTGTGCAGAGCTGCGACATGCCCCGATGTCAGGGCAAATCCCTCCTCAGCATAGTAGATGGCTTCTTCTAGCAAGCGCCCCAGAGACTGCTTCCCCCCCCACTGCTCTGAAACAGCCAGCGCCGCCTGCCACCCACCAATTGTTCCCGCAACAGTGTTGGCCGAAAAGGGACCGACCTGCGGCATTGTCTGGTGACCTCGTGCGCGAAAGAAATCCGGCTCCGCCTTGCGACCGGCCCGACCACAGGCCTCCAGCGCAAAAGGCGTCTGGCCTGGCTCATGTATCAGCCAGAAAGCATCCCCGCCAATCCCTGTCATGTGGGGGTAGATCACAGCGATAGTGGCTGCCACCGCAACCGCGGCTTCAATCGCGTTCCCGCCGTCGCGAAGTACCGCGAGCCCCGTTTGCGAAGCGAGATGATGCGGCGAGGTAACCATCCCCCGGTAAGACTGAGGTGCGTTGAGCATGAGCCTCTCCTGATTGAAAGTACAACCTGAGCACCCCACAGGGGAAGCAAGTCAGGTACAACAGAATATTCTTTGATTTTCGGGAACCACATGAGTTCCCGGGCCGGTGAAGGTCTGCAGTATACACAGATCTGCCTCACCCAATCTAGGCTTGACCACCAGGAAACCGCGAGTGATGTATAGCGCCTGTTTGACTTGACCGGATTGACACTGTGCCGCCAGAGCTACTCCCTGCCATTGCCCTGATTCTCTTTATTGCCAGCCTGATTCAAGGTGCTGTCGGCTTTGCTTTTGGCCTTTTTGCCCTAACCTTTCTGACGCTACTCGGGCTGGAGCTGACAACCAGTGTACCGCTGCTTCTCACATCCGGTCTTGCCCAGTTACTGGTTGGCGTTATCAAACTGCGTGAACATATCCAGTATCCTCCCCTGATAAAGGGAACGGCGATTCGCTATATAACCCTTCCCCTGGGAATTTTTGCACTGGGATACCTCACCTCAACAATCGAAAAATCCCAGATTGAGCAACTCGTTGGTGTCCTGATTTTCTTGATCGTTCTGACCCAGATCATCATCCGCCCAGCCCCCCAGAAGAACCTCCATAGCTTCTGGACCTGGCTCGCCTTTTCCGCCAGCGGCTTTATCGCCGGCATGATCGCCGTTGGCGGGCCTCCAATTGTTCTCTGGGTTATGGCGCATGAATGGACCAACAAACAGATCAGAAGCTTTCTCTTTGCCAGCTTCCTGACAACAGTACCGATCAATGCTCTTGTTCTATACCTCGTCCTGGGAGATGAAATCCTGACGCCCATGTTTTATGGACTGGCCTTCTCTCCCTTGATCGCTTTGGGATCACATCTCGGGGTCAAGATCGGCCATGCTTTTTCAACTGAACGCCTGAGATCTATCGCCTTTGGCATCCTGGCGATAAGTTCAGTTTCATCTATTGCCGGGCCCCTGCTACACTGATCCCGCCATATCGAACTGACATAAGGAATTTCCTTTTCTCGGCGGCTTTGAGTTCTAGAGGTTGAGAATTCCCGTCAGTTCTGCTTTATTCCCGCATCATCCAAAACCGGAGTCGTGAACTGTGTCTGAAGAGCCAAAAACATTTCCTGTATCCTGGGAGCAGCTGCACCGCGACGCCAAGGCCCTCGCATGGCGCCTGATGGAAAAGGGGCCTTTCAAGGGCGTCCTCGCCATCACCCGTGGAGGCCTGGTACCTGCAGCGATCATTGCCCGTGAACTTGATATCCGCCTTATCGATACCGTCTGTATCGTAAGCTATACCGAAGACAACAAGCGGGGAGAGCTTCAGGTCCTGAAAGCGCCACCAAAGGATAGCCAAGGTTGGCTGATCATTGATGATCTTGTCGACACAGGCAAAACTGCCCGGGCAGTACGCGAACTGATGCCTCATGCACACTTTGCGACAATCTACGCCAAGCCGGAAGGCCGCCCGATTGTTGACAGCTTCATCACAGAAGTCAGTCAGGATACCTGGATCTATTTCCCATGGGATCTCGGCTTGCAAACAGTTCCGCCACTCATTCGCAGCCGGGGCTAATCCAGCCCTCTGGGACTATTCGTTCTGCCTTACCGGCTGATTGAGAGATTATCAATCAGCCGCGTAGTGCCGAGCCAGGCTGCCACAAAAATCCGGCTGGTCAGTACAGCCTCGCGGCTCGCCGTTTCGGTTATCAGAGCAAGATTGTCCTCTGAACGCAGTTCAAGATAATCAATCCTGTCGAATCCGGCGTCGAGAATAACTTTCTCCCCCCATTCCAATACATGATCGATAGTCTCTCCCTGTAGAACCAGGTCACGAATCGTGCTTTGGACCTGATATAGCGTCGGCGCAATTTTTCGTTGGGCTGCATCCAGTCGACGATTGCGTGAAGACATGGCCAGACGGTCTTCTTCGCGATAAGTCGGCACGCCGATAATATCCACAGGAAGATCAAGATCGCGGACAACCCGCTGGATCAGAAGATACTGCTGGAAATCCTTCTGACCAAAATAGGCCCGGTCTGGTGAAATCTGGATCAGAAGCTTCGTCACGACAGTCGTTACACCGTCCATATGCCCTGGACGTGCCGCACCACAAAGACAATCCTGCATCGAGGCAACAGAAACCGTTGTACTATACCCATCTGGGTACATTTCTCCGGCCTGAGGCAGATAGACGGCATCGACACCGGCCACTTTCAGTTTTTTCAAATCTTCTTCGGTATCAACAGGATAACTGGCCAGATCATTTTTGTTATCGAACTGCCTTGGATTTACAAAGATCGTCGCAACAACCTTGTCATTATCCTTTCCAGCAGCTTCAACCAGCCCCAGGTGCCCCGCATGCAGAGCCCCCATGGTCATAACCACGCCAAGCTCCTCACCCGCTGTTTTCCAGCTGACAAGAAGCCGCTTCAATTCTTTTCTGGTCTTGACGATCTGCATTTCCTGTCCCTCTGGACTTCGATTCCACTATCCCACCATTAAGCCCGATCATGCGACCCAGTACGGAGACCCGGTTAGGCGGCTGGTCTTATAAACAACGCACCCTTGATAGACAATCCTGGATCTACACGGATCTTTCCCAAGGTCTGGGGTGAGCCTAGCAAAGCCGATTTTGCACTGCAACAAAGACAGGATCATCATACGCTGAAACTTTTAAAGCTGTACGAAACAAGGTGAGGCTTGCAGCAGGCCCTGATATGACTAGACTGCGCCACATCCATACAGACAGCAGTTAAAGGTACTGTGATGAGTTCTGCCACCGATCTAAAACTCCGCCCGACAATCCGCCTGAAGCCCAAATCACAACGGCGTTTGCTCAACGGCTACCCCTGGGTATTTTCCAACGAGATTGAGGTCACCCCCGGCACAAAAGAACTCCCCGCCGGGACAGTGGTCCGCATTGAGGCCCACGACGGTCAATCCCTTGGCACTGCCATCTACAATCGCCTGCCGCTGATTTCTGCCCGGCTGCTGTCGAACAATGCCAAAGCGATCATCGACGAAGATTTTTTTGCCGCGATTCTGTCTCAGGCCCTGTCATTGCGTGAAAAGCTGTTTGATCGCCCTTACTACCGCCTGATTCATGCGGAAGCAGACGGCATTCCCGGCACTATTATTGACCGCTACGGTGACACGCTGGTTCTCCAGGTCAACACCGCAGGCATTGAAAATCTTCTCCCCGCTTTACTCGGCGCGCTGGACCGGGTTCTTGCCCCGACAAACGTCCTGCTGCGCAACGACACCCCCTCTCGCTTGCAGGAGGGGCTGGAGTGTTATGACAAGGTGGTCAAAGGTCAGCTCTCTGGGCCGATCAAAGTCATCGAACACAATGCAACCTTCTTTGCCGAACTGCAGGACGGACAGAAAACCGGATGGTTCTTTGACCAGCGGGACAACCGGGTTCTTGCTGCCCAATTCGCCCGCGATGCCGATGTGCTCGATTGTTACTCCTTTGCGGGAGGTTTTACAGTTCAGGCCGCGCTTGCTGGTGCAAAATCCGTTACGACAGTCGATCGCAGCCAGTCTGCGCTGGACCTCGCAACGATGGCGGCAACGGAAAACGGCGTCCTTGATCGCTGCAATTTTATCAAGGCAGAGGTCTTCAGCCAGTTGGCAAAGTTTGCCCAGGAACAAAAAACTTTTGATCTCGTCATTGTCGATCCACCAGCCTTTGTCAAAAACCGCAAAGACCTGCAACAAGGTGCCAAGGGCTATCGCAAGCTTGCCCGCCTGGCCGCCCAGCTGGTGAACCCCGGCGGATACCTCGTGATCGCCTCCTGCTCGCATCACATGGATATCGAAAACTTTGCCGAACAGGTGCGCAAAGGCCTGCTTGATGCCACGCGGCAGTCCCGCCTGCTCTACACCCGCGGTGCCGGACCAGATCACCCGGTTCATCCGTTTCTGCCAGAATCAGAATATCTGAAATTGCAACTTTATAGTCTGGATTAAGTACGAACACCGACCGCAAGATCTGATTGCCAGATCCGGGTGCAAGATAGAGTAAGGCACAGTTCTAATTCGGAATTTCAGGAATGACGCAAAGGCTGGTTCAATGGAAATAACAATTGATCTTCTGCGGAACCAGCCCCGCTTCATAGAGACCTGCGCCCGCTGGAACCATGAAAGCTGGGGAGCGGCACGTGGTATAGCAGCAACAGACATTCTTGATGCCTACAGGGAACTTGCGGACCCGGAAAATCCGGAACAGGCCTTTGTTGCCTTTTCCGGGGATACAGCTCTTGGCACAACCTTGCTGATTGAATGTGATCACCCTGAATACGCCCATTATCGCCCCTGGCTGGCTGCGCTTTATGTCCAGCCAGAATACCGGCGTCAGGGGATTGCACGGGCCCTGATCGATGCCAGTATGACTTTTGCCAGAGAACGCGGCGACCAACGGCTGTTTCTCTACAGCGCTTCACCTGAAATTTACGCTGCTATGGGCTGGCAAGTCGTCAGTCGTTTTATAGAAGATAAAACCCACTATTTCCTTATGAATATCGAGCTTCAGACAAACTCTGATCAACCGAACAGCTGATCTGATCGCGCCGTTACACTGTCCCCAAGCGGTAATTCAAGACAGAAACAGGCTCCCCCCAGTTCAGAGACATCAAGCCAGATGTCTCCACCATGGGCCCGCATCAGGTCCCGGGTAATAGCCAGCCCCAAACCCGACCCGTTTTGCCGGGTCGATCCCTTGAAAGGTTTGAACAGGTTGTTCTGGATCTCTGCAGGGATACCGGGGCCGTTGTCTGCAACAGTAACAATCAGACAGTCCGGCTCCTGTTGCATTCGAATCTCGACAACAGAAGCCCCGGCCTGTTCCGCATTTCGGGCAAGGTTTTCAAAAACCCTATACAGCTGCTCCCAATCTCCCGAAACCTCCATGCCCGGCGGTATATGATTCTGCACCAGCAGACAGACACTTTCCGCCGCGCCAATCGTGTCGACAACTTCGCTGGCAAGGTCGTGCAGATCAAAGTTTGTGATGTCGAGTCGTGGCGTTCCTTCTTTGGTGAAATTCAACATCTGCCCACAGATATGTACCGCCCGATCAATCGCCGCCAGCAAGACCGGAGCAACCTCCCGGACTTCCGGATCGTCACTGCGTTTCAGCCGATCAGAAATCAGACGTGCCGTTGCAAGACCATTGCGCAGGTCATGATTGATTTTGGCCGCGGCAGTGCCCAGTGCCGCAAGCCGGTTCTTTTGCCCAAGTGACGCCTGAAGCGATTGCTGCATGGACGCCAGTTCCTGTTCAGCAACCCCCACCTCATCCGTCCGGCGCGAAGGAATGATGATCCTCCCTGCATCCTCGGGGGCCTCCCGGAAGACAATCATACTATAGGTAATCCGCCGCATCGGCTGAACCAGTAAACGGTGCAGGCTGACAAAAACAAGCGCAGCAGTCATCAGGGCAATACCGAGAGAAAGGGCGAGAATACGCCAGGAGTAATCGAACATCTCCATGCGAAGCCTGGTTTCACTCATCACCACCTCAACCAGAACCTCTGGATCTTTCGGCGACAGACCGATAATGCGCAATACCCGATGACGATCCTGCCCCAGCGTAACAAAAGCATCCTTGATCAGACCAAAGAAGCTCTCCTCGCGCAGATCATAGGTCGCATCGACCACAACATCGGCCCCGTCCATAAGCATCAACTTGCCCTGTCCGGGACGAGTCAGGCCGACAGCCAGAGCATTCACATGGCTGAGGAGTTCCTTCTCCAGATCCTCACTCACCATCATGTCATCTGTGGCATCAAGGGCCAGGATCGCCAGATGGGCATCGGCGAGTTGCTCCTGAAGCGAGACAAATCTGAAACGCCCGATTGAAGGAGCGAAAATCAGAATCTCGGCCAGCAGCACAAACATTGCCGTCAGAACCAGAAGTTTGGCGGAGAGACTGGTAATAAAGGGAGGCAGATGCAGTTTTGGGGTCATGAGAAAATCATACCACAGCCCGATCAGGCCATATCATCCGAATTTTGCCAGAAAACGAACGATCATTTTGACCCGGTCACTGAACAGGGTCTCGGTAAAATAGCTTCCGGCCACGCGTTTGCTTACTTCTGACAAGCTTGGGTAAGGTGCAATGACACTCGCCATGTCTCCGATCTTGAGCCCCTTTGAAATTGCGAGTCCCCAGGGCAGAACAAGCTCGCCAGCGTGAAGTCCGACAATTGATGCCCCCAGTATTTTACCCTTGGGGTTTGTCATCACTTTGATTAGGCCTTCTGTCCGACGTTCTGCCCTGGCCCGGTCATTATCCGCAAAGGACCAGCGCAATACACGGTGTTGATCACCGTTATTCCGCAACTCGACTTCGGTGAGCCCAACCTGAGCCAGTTCAGGGTCAGTATAGGTCACCCAGGGAACAGCGGAATGCTCCACCTTGGCAGGGAGCCGGAACAACGCATTGCGAACGATAATTCCCGCATCATAGGCCGCCATATGGGTGAACTGATACCCACCTGTCACGTCACCCGCCGCATAAATTTTCCGATTGCTGGTTTTCAACCCCCTGTTGACGACAATACCGCCACGCTCATAGGCGACACCGGCAGCTTCCAGATTGAGTTGATCCAGATTTGGAATGCGTCCTGCAGCCAGGAGCAGATGACTGCCAGTGATGTCCTTTTTCTGCCCCTCCTGCTCGACTTCCAGCACGACACTATCGTCGCTGCACCGGGCGGCAATAACCTTTGTTTTTTCCCGGATATTCACACCGTCAGCGAGTAACCGGGATCGAACGATCTCAACAAGATCCGGATCGTCCTTGGGCATGATTGTTGCCATTTCGACGATTGTAACTTCGCTGCCCAGATTCCGAAAAGCCTGGCCAAGTTCACATCCGATAGGTCCCCCCCCTACTATAATCAGTTTTTGGGGCAAATCCGTGAGATCAAAAACGCTTTCATTTGTTAGAAAGGGAACCGAATTCAATCCTCCTATCGGCGGGGTCATCGCTCGGGATCCTGTTGCGATAACAAAACGCCGAGCTTCTATCACCTGACTCCCCACCAGAAGCTGCTTCGGATTTAGAAAGCTTCCATGGCCTTGCACAACCTGCACACCAAGCTTTTCAAAGCGTTCGACAGAATCATGGGGCTCTATCCCGGCAATAACGTCCTTCACATGATCATGTACAGTCCGGAAATTGACTTTGGGGTCGGAATAATCAATGCCAAAATCCTTTGCTTCCCTGCCTGCTCTGGCTGCCCTGCCCGCAACAAGCAGTGCTTTTGAAGGAACACAGCCATAATTCAGACAGTCTCCGCCCATTTTCCCGGATTCGACCAGAACGGTATCAGCTCCCATCTGGGCCGCACCTGCAGCAACAGAAAGTCCTGCTGAACCGCCACCGATAACGCAGAGATCCGTTTTAATCATGCTATTCCCCGATGAAGAAACTTGCGAATACCAGGCGGATATTTAGGCCTGTTTTTCCTTGCAGTATTTTTTATAGAGAACTGGCACAAGGGACAACAAAGCCAATCCCATTATAGGCAGCAGGATTTCCGGGCGCAGGATAATACCCAGGTCCGGCGTCTCACCGCTTCGAAACAACGCATCCAGACCGTTACCGACACTGGCATAGACAAATGTTCCCGGAATGATCCCGAAAAAAGTCCCTATGACATAATTGCGTAGCGACATACCAACGAAAGCCGGAACGAGATTGACCAGCCAGAAAGGGAACAGCGGCACCAGACGCAAAACCAGCAAATAACTCAACTCATTTTCCTTGAACCCGGATTCCATCTTCTGAAGATATCCGCTGGCTTTCTGCCGCAGAATTCCTCCGAAGGCCGTTTTTGCAGCGAGAAATACAAGTGTCGAGCCCACTGTTGCGGCCATCACGGCATAAAGCCCTCCCAGCCAGGTTCCAAACATAAATCCGCCCGCAATCGTCAGGAATGATCCCCCAGGTATCGAGAAGGCAACGGCAAGGGCGTAGAGTGCCAGAAAAGCCAAAGCCGCAATCACTTTCTGGCCCTGGACGAATCCAATCAGGTTTTCACGATTTTCCTGTAAAATCCCGAAACTGAGATAACGATGCCAGCCCATGGCATAAACGGCAGCCAGACCAAGCAATAAAATCAGCAAGGGAAGCAGGCGCTTCAACCGGGAGCCCTTCGCCAGAGGTGTGTTGTTCTTTGCACTCATAGTGTCATCTGCAGTTATCATGAAGATATAGTTTTGTGGGTAACCGCGAAAAATCAAGTCAATCAATCGCTTCACACAAGGTTGTGATCGTCCGAGAGCAATTGAAAAGACCAATCTCCCCAGGTTTCTCGTCAATTACGAAGCAATCGGCCAGCAACCTTTTTTGCCCTTGCAGGATTTCCTCCTGTCCTTTGGGGAGAAAGCTTGATAAGAACAGCCCAACGATGGTTTTGCCCTGGAAAACCTTGAGACTGATACCTCATAATTTTCCATTTGCATCAAAGACTCCCGCAGAGTTTCTGGCCATTTCCGGAAAATCCTCAAGGAATCCATGAGGGAATCCAATGAATCTGGTGAAGAGGCGTTGACAGACGCCTGGTGCCCGCTTATACACCCACCACTATTTTCGACAACCTCCCGATTAACGGAGAAATACTGTGAAGCGCACTTTTCAGCCGAGCGTACTGGTTCGCAAACGCCGCCATGGCTTTCGCGCCCGTAAAGCTACCGTAGGCGGTCGCCGCGTCCTAGCTAACCGTCGCGCAAGAGGCCGTAAGCGTCTATCTGCTTAAGGTCATGATGCCCGTTATCGGAAAGCTCAAAAAGCGATCCGAATTTCTTCGGGTAGCAGCGACGCAAAACAAATGGGTCACCCCAGGTCTGATTCTTCAGGCCATGCGGCGCCAGCCTGAAAGTTCTTCCAACCCGGAAGAACTTTGTGGGTCTGGCGCTATTCGCATTGGCTTTACTGTTACCAAAAAAGTTGGCAACGCTGTAATCAGAAACCGGGTAAAGCGCAGATTGCGTGCTGTTGCAGCAGAACTGCTTTCCGATCATGGAAAGGCAGAGCACGACTATGTCCTGATTGGGCGCAAAACAACCCTGTTTCGCACCTACGATGACCTGAAGAAAGATCTGTCATCCGCTCTGCAAAGAGTAAAAACAGACCGTTCCAGAGCCTCAGGCCAGACAAGACACCAGAACTGAGAAACCAGGAAAAGAGAGGCCACAAGATTGAAAATATTACGTGTACTTCTTCTTGGCCTCATAAAGCTGTACCAGTACGGTATCTCTCCCTATACTCCCGCGGGCTGCCGTTACCACCCTACCTGTTCACAATATGCCAGCGACGCACTTGTTGCGCATGGCGTGGTGAAGGGTGGATGGATGGCTCTTAAACGTCTGGGCCGTTGCCACCCCTGGGGTGGTCATGGTTATGACCCCGTACCCGAATCACCTGACTGCAGTCAGCACGTTGACTGTCATGTCCCAAACAACCGTTGAGCCGATCACTGATGCAAAACGAAGATCAACGTAACATTCTTCTCGCTGTTGTCCTTTCAGCAGTCATACTTTTTGGCTGGACATTCGCGCAGGAATATTTCTTTCCGCCAACTCCGGAACAGATTGCAGCCCGGCAAGCGGCTCAGCAACAACAGTCCCAGACACAGGCAGCCTCGACCGGAGAAACCAGTATCCCTGAACTTCCCGGTAGCCCGGATGCTCTGCCCAGCTTAAGTGCTGGTCTCCCGCGCGAACAGGTCCTTGCGACGCAGGAACGCGTTGTTATCGACACCCCCACCCTGCGCGGAAGTGTCTCGCTCACCGGTGGGCGGATTGACGACCTGACACTGAAAAATTATCAGGAATCCATTGATGACGGCAGTCCGAATGTCACCTTGCTGTCACCTGCAGGAACCGCCAAGCCATATTACGCCGACTTTGGCTGGATCTCCTCAGATCGGGCATTGCCAGTTCCAGGAAACAATACTGTCTGGCAGGCAAGCAGTAACCGCCTGACCCCCGAAACCCCTGTAACCCTGACCTGGAACAACGGACAGGGTCTGACCTTTGAGCGGACGTTGCGCATCGACAAAGGGTATATGATCAACATCTCTCAACGCGTTTCCAACGCGACCAACCGTGCCGTTGACCTTGCCCCTTACAGCCTGATTTCCCGGACAGGCACACCAGAGACCCTTGGATATTACATCTTGCATGAAGGTCCTATTGGTGTCCTTGGTGGCAAACTGCAGGAAGTCGATTACTCCGACCTCCAGGAAGACAAGCGTGTAGATGGCTCGACAACAGGCGGCTGGCTCGGCATTACCGACAAATACTGGCTCACAGCCCTTATCCCCGATCAACAACAAGCTGTGACAACCCGCTTTCTTTACAACGGCAAGAACGGCGTTGACCGTTACCAGACAGACTTCTTCTATGCAGTCCAGTCTGTGACCCCCGGTCAGAATATCGAATTCAACAGCAACTTCTTTGCAGGTGCCAAGGAAGTTCCGCTGATCGACAAATACGATACGGAACTCGGGATTCAGGATCTAGATCTCGCCGTTGATTTTGGCTGGTTCTATTACATCACCAAGCCTTTCTTCTATGCCCTGCACTGGTTGACAGGCATTGTCGGCAACGTTGGTCTTTCCATCATGGCGCTGACTGTAGTGATCAAGCTGATCCTCTTCCCCTTGGCGAACAAGTCATACGTTTCCATGGCGAAGATGCGCAAACTTCAGCCGAAACTGGTTGCCCTGAGAGAACGATTTGGCGAAGACAAACAGAAGCTTAATCAGGAGATGATGACCCTGTACAAGCAGGAGAAGGTCAATCCGATGGCTGGCTGTCTGCCAATTGTCGTGCAGATTCCGATTTTCTTCTCGCTCTACAAGGTTCTTTTTGTCACCCTGGAAATGCATCAGGCACCTTTTTATGGCTGGGTCCACGACCTTTCCGTTCCTGATCCGACTTCACTGGTCAACTTCTTTGGTCTGCTGCCATGGGGTGTTCCAGAAGCAGGAAGTATCATTGCATTCCTGAATATCGGTATCTGGCCGGTCCTGATGGGTATCACCATGTTCCTGCAACAGCGTCTGAACCCGCAACCAACAGACCCGGTTCAGGCCAAGGTCTTCCTGTTCATGCCTCTGTTTTTCACCTTCCTGCTTGGCAGTTTCCCTGCCGGATTGGTGATTTACTGGACCTGGAACAACCTTCTTTCCATCATCCAGCAGGCTGTGATTATGAAAAAGGCCGGCGTTCCTCTTGGGCGAACACCGGAACCAAGCAAAAGCTGATCCCCTAGGGGTTATTTTAAAACAGGAAAGGCCTGGATGGAAAATCCAGGCCTTTCCTGTTTTTTCCTTCTGAAACCTACATTTTTCCGGTGCAGCTTATTCTTTCTTGCCGTTCAGACCGACAGGGATTAATCATGGGCCAGCACAAAAGGAGACGCACGTGACTGACGAAACCCCGGTTTCAATACCCCAATCCGGTATCAAGCTGGAAAATCCTGGCGACGACCCACGGCTGGTCGAAGCAGGACGATTACTCTTTACCCAGTCTTGCGAGTTCATTCTTGGCGCGACAAAAGACGAACACATCGGGCGCTACAACCTCCCGGAAGTCGCTTTTGCCGGTCGGTCAAATGTCGGAAAATCCAGTCTGGTTAATGCTTTGACCGGACGGAAAACGCTGGCCCGGACCTCAAACACCCCGGGGCGGACACGTCAGTTGAATTTCTTTGATCTTGGCAAGCAGCTCATGCTTGTTGATCTCCCCGGCTATGGGTACGCCCAGGCTTCAAAATCTGATATCGCTTACTGGACCAACCTCACACGGAACTATCTGCGCGGACGAGCCGAGCTGAAACGTATTCTGCTGCTGATTGATGCACGGCATGGCACCAAAGACAGTGACCGCGAGATCATGGACGAACTGGATACCTGTGCAGTCTCGTACCAGATCATCATGACCAAGGTCGACAAGACCAAAGCCTCCGAGCTTGCCGCTGAAGAAAGCAAATTGGCCAAAGAGCTGTCAAAACGCCCCGCAGCCCACCCCTATATTGTCAAAACGTCCTCAATGAAGGGCCAGGGTGTTTCAGAGCTTCGTGCTATTCTCGCTTCCCTGGTCGAACAAGGAATTTAAAGGCCCCCCTGTTTCCTTGACCTTGCGATTCCGTTATAAAGATATAATTACCTCTCGCGGGGCCGGGCCCGTCTAGCCAGACCTTAAAGCAAGAAAGCCCCGCGTTGTCCTGATCATTACAGAGGCTGTCCAAGATGTTGACAAACCACGCTAAAGATCCACGGAAATGGCTGCGTACTGCAGGGACTATTTCAGAAGCCTTGCCCTTTATGCGACGCTATTCCGGCAAAACCATCGTGATCAAATATGGTGGCCATGCGATGGGAAATAGCGAGTTGGCCGATATCTTCGCCCGGGATATTGTTTTGCTTAAACAGGTCGGGATCAACCCCATCGTTGTTCACGGTGGTGGTCCACAGATCGGGGATATGCTCAAGCGGATGGCTGTTAACAGCGAATTTGTTGACGGGCTGCGGGTTACAGATGAAGCAACTGTCGAAATTGTCGAGATGGTTCTCTCTGGTAGAATTAACAAAAGCATCACCGCGGCAATCAACAAGGCTGGAGGTACTGCAATTGGTATCTCCGGTAAAGACGGCAGCCTGATCAAGGCCCGAAAGCTGCAACGGACAGTCAGAGATCCGGATTCCAACATTGAAAAGGTTCTGGATCTCGGTTTTGTCGGAGAGCCAGACGAAATCAACCCTGAATTTCTTCAGAAACTGGAAACATCCGGGATGATCCCTGTCATCGCACCAATCGGCTTTGGGGCAGATGGTGAAACCTATAATATCAATGCAGATACGGCTGCCGGGGCGATTGCCGCAGCGGTTGGCGCTTCTCGCCTCCTGATGATGACAGATGTTGCAGGTGTCCTTGACAAGGAAGGTGTGTTGATTCCCGAAATCACCTTCCAGACAGCGGACGAACTTCGCCGCAATGGCACAATCAGTGGCGGCATGATTCCCAAGATTGAAACCTGCATCAGTACGGTCGAAGGCGGCGTGAACGCAGCGGTTATTCTGGACGGACGGGTCCCGCACGGTATGCTGCTGGAAATTTTCACCGATTGCGGGATCGGCACGTTGATCAAGAAGGATTGATACAGCCTTCTGCTCATTCCCGGATGCCTTTGTTTCCGCGTCCTGAAAAGTACACAGCAAAAATGCCGGCCTCGGAATCAAGGCCGGCATTTTTGCTCAAGGTTTTTCGACAAGGCTTATTCAGGATTATCCAGATAGAGCGTGACCTGCCAGTCCAGTTCTTTTTCCGATATAGGAACCTGCCCCTCTGCATCGGCCTTGATCGACTGTTGAGGAGGAATTCCAGCCAGACGCAACTGCACCAGACTGGCCAGTTCCATGGTAAACCCGGCTTTCCAGACCAGCGCCACAACCGTCTTTGCCGCCCGGGACAAGATCATCCGGCGCGCCACTTTGGGGGGCAGGGCAGCTTTAAGCGCCAGCGCATGAATAGCGAACTCGCGGTCCCCACAATGCAGGCGCGTCGTAATCCTGTCTTCGGTCAGCTTACCGGCACGGTCCAGCTTTTCCACTTCAGCAACCAGTGCCTTTTCTTCCTGTTCACTTGTTCCCTTGTCATCCAGGACTTCTTCTTCACCCAGACGTTGGCGCACCACCAAGCCAATTGCCGTTGCTGTTTCCGGATCCATTCCCGGACGATCAAGCAAGGCTTCCAGTAAATTCTCGGTTACAAACGTGGCAAGGCGTTTGATCGACAAGGAAGAAAGCTTTGGCCGCGTGACAAGCGGCTTGTGCCAGATCTGCACAGCCGGAGCCCTGTCAACCAGCATATCAAGTGTCTCTTCGCGAATCTGGGCGCTATGGTTATCCAGCAGAGCGGCAATTGCATCACCATCCTCTGTCTCGATAATCGCATCGGTTACCTGCTCGCCCAGATTGGATCGACGGGAAATTGCTTTTAATCTCGCCCCGCGGACACCATCCCAGATGAGTTTAAGCAGATCATCATCGGTCAGGATCGGAGAAAATTGCAAAACCGGCACAGCAACACTGTCTTCAGAATCAGCTGCAAGCTTTCGAACCAGTGCAACAGGCACGGTATCAAGGTCTTTCACCGCAACAGATAGAATTTGCCGTACTTTCTCCTGCTGGTCCTCGACCAGGATCTGAAGCGTTTTTACAACAAATTCATGCGCACGGCGCTGATTTTTCGAATCCAGCTCTGGAGCCAGCTTGGCAATTTTTTCAGCCAGCTGCTCGCGCACAAGTGTATCTTTATCTCTGGCCAGCAACAGATCTGCCTGAGAAGGTGTTTTTGCATTGGACGCCACGGCTTTTCTTATTTCAGGGCTTTCGTCCTCGGCTAGGTAATACAGAAATTCTGGTCGTGTATCATTGCGCTTGGCCAGTGTCAGGCGAACTTCCGGATCCTTACTTTCCGCCATTTCCTTGGCAGTCTCATATACAAGGGCTGTCTGCATCCGCTTTTTATCCTTTGAGGAGCTTTCTGAATCTTTCAAGATCCTGCCCCTTCTAACTGTTCTTTAACGACATAAATACCATTCTTGCCGGATCTCTTAACCCGGTACATCGCTTCGTCTGCATGGAGGAAAAGATCCGATATATTGGTTCCGTCCCGGGCCGTAAACAGATACCCCCCGATAGAAGCCCCCAAACGCCACTCCGGATCTTCTTCGCGGGCCAAAGCTGGCTCAAGCGCCATCAAAATGGCCCTTGCTTTTGATGAGGCTTCCTCCTCAGGTACATTTGGCAGAAATATAGCGAACTCATCCCCACCAAGACGCGCCAACCAGTCATGCCTGCGGGTTTCCTGTTTCAGCACTTCTGCAAAATCACGCAGGGCCTTGTCACCTTCCTGATGACCATAGGCGTCATTGACGTACTTGAAATTATCCATATCAAGATAAAGTAACAGATGCGTATGCCCATCACCGTTATGGTCTTCGAGAAACCCTGAAAGAAGATGCTCAAATCGCCTCCGGTTCAACAATCCGGTCAAGGGATCTGTGCTTGAAAGCGTTTGTAGATCCCGATGATGTCCATACTGTTGCAGCGAAATACCAATCTGGACCTGGATACGCTCCAGTAACTCCCCCTCACCAGCGGACCAGACAACATTTGCACCTCTTCGCCATAAACAGATCGCGCCATTCGCCTGCCCCCGGAACTTGGTACTAACAGCGACAAGTACGCCATCTGGGCCACTTTCCTGATAAACTGTTTCTCCCATTTTCAAGGCAGCCTGGACCCGTGCGATTGCATCAAGAGGCAGAGCGGATCCCTGTTCAGCGACAGCATGCCAGATCTCGCCATCAAAATGGCTGATCATGACAGCATCAACCGGCAGTGCCGGAATAAGACAGCTGGCTGCAGAGCCCAGCATCTTTACAGGCACCATTTCACTGCGGGCAATCTCGAGAATCCGGTTGTAGACCCTCTCGCGATGAATCTCCTCAGCCCGTTGCATCTCGACTTTACGCTGATCTGTGATATCGCGACAGAACCCCCGGTTCCCATGCCAGATTTCCTGATCACTCCACAGAGGCATTGAGGTAATCAGAAGACATCTTTCATCGCCATAACTGTCTTTGACCCAGACCTCTTCCTCATCACAGGGCGCCTTGCAGGAAAAAGGGTTCGTTACCAGTGTATGTACATCGACCAGCAACCCGTCAGCCTGCATTCCAGAAATCTCGGCTGCCGTATATCCCAGTCCCCCATCAGGGGTTACAAAAGAAAAATAGCCTTTTGCATTGGTCTCCCAGGCAAAATCACAGGAGGCTTCAAGCAGGTCACGATAGCGTTGACGGGATTCAATTAAAGCCGCACGAAGGTTGCGCTCAAGGGTTATATTCCGCCCAAGCAACAAAGCGGCCTGTCCACCGTCCCATGGCAACAGTGCCAGATCAAAGGCGGCAAGAACACGGCTTCGCTCATCGCGCTCGGCTCGAATCAACAAAGGATTCACCTGAGCCGCCTTGCCACTGAAGGCTGACTTCAACGCTTCAAGATATTCTTCGGAACCTCCCCTGCGTATAAATTTACAAAGCAACTCGGCCTGATCATTTGCACAGGAAACGGTGCCGTCACGAACCACCAGTACAACAGCACCAGGAAATTCAGAAAAAGGACCACCAGGGACAACCAGTTCCCAGTGATCCTTGTCGATAATATCGGGCAATGGACCACTCTTATTGTTTTTTTTCTGCTTTGATGAAGTCTTCATAGGCACCCCTGATAACTCATCGCCCCAAGTCTAACCGAGTCCAGTTAACACCCACTTAAATATTTGAAGACGATCAACCAGTTCGACTGGTTCCAATAAGCTTACTGGACGCATTCACCCGCAGCAGGCCACATGCCCCCCCTGGTTCATAAGATCTTGGTCAATAATTTCTGCCTACAAATCTCTCAGGGGAAAACAAAAATCTCCTGCTGAAAATTGACTTTCCTTCAAAGGGGATAATAAACAAGCGATGTTTCCAACACTTGATTGGGGGATCGGGGGAAATGAGCAGCAAACTTCAAATCCACCCTGTAGATGACTTCCTTCTTGGAAAATCTCCAAAATCTGCTACCCCTTGGCAGGTAAAAATAATTTTTTGATAAGATTAGAGAGAACAAGAACGATGGCTCTGTTAGGTGGAAAAGATGTCTGGCTCTTTGATCTGGATAACACGCTCTATCCCGCCTCGTCCCGGCTGTTTGACCAGATTGAACAGCGCATGGGTTCCTTCATCGAACAATATCTCGGCCTTGATCCTGTTGCCGCCAAAACCGTTCAGAAAGACTATTTCAAACGCTATGGAACAACGCTGAAAGGCCTGATGGTCAACCACGGGCTCGCACCGAACGAATATCTGGACTATGTTCATGATATTGACTTCAGCGTCATCCGCCAGAATCAGGATTTGAGCAACGCTCTGGAGCGGCTTCCCGGACGAAAACTGATCTTTACCAACGCCTCGAACATCCATGCTACAAATGTGATGAACCAGCTTGGTGTGCTCCATCTCTTTGAAGAGATATATGATATTGCGGATGCTGATTACATCCCCAAACCTGCACAGTTCCCCTATGACGACCTGATCAAAAAACATGGGATTGATCCGAAACAATCTGTATTTTTCGAAGACTCAGCTAAAAACCTTGAGCCCGCAGCGGCCATGGGAATGACAACCGTCTGGGTCAGAACAGATACCGAGTGGGCGGCACATGGAGCCACGTCTGAAAATGGCGAACGTTCATCCTTTATCCACCATGAAACGGACGATCTCATCACCTGGCTTAACAATCTCTGAAATCACGGGAAAAGCCGGAATCGTATAACATCGCCCCTTCGGCCATGGACTCGTTGACAAGCGTCGCCGCCCTGCCGCATTGTCCACGAAACCACGATAAACGATGTTGAAAAACACGAACTACGGGATAGATCACCATGAACAGCGATATCCAGAATGTCATTGAGAATGCCTGGGAAAACCGGGACCAGATCACTGCCGCAACCAAAGGCGAAGTTCGCGAAGCCGTTGAAAATGCGTTGATGCTGATGGACTCTGGCAAACGCAGGGTTGCCGAAAAAGGCCCCGATGGCTGGGTGGTTAATCAGTGGCTTAAAAAGGCTGTGTTACTCTCTTTCCGCCTCAATGACATGTCTGTCATTGCCGGTGGTCCCGGCGAGAGCACCAACTGGTGGGATAAAGTCCCCTCCAAGTTCGAAGGCTGGGGCAGTAAAGAATTCACAGCAGCAGGATTTCGTGCCGTTCCCGGCAGCATCGTGCGACGCTCTGCTTTTATTGCCCCTGGCGCGGTTCTGATGCCCAGCTTTGTGAACTTGGGTGCCTATGTCGACAGCGGCACCATGGTTGACACCTGGGCGACCGTTGGTTCCTGTGCCCAAATCGGCAAGAATGTACATCTGTCCGGCGGAACAGGCATTGGCGGTGTGCTTGAACCTCTCCAGGCTGGCCCGGTCATTATTGAAGACAACTGCTTTATCGGCGCGCGAGCAGAGGTAGCCGAAGGGGTTATTGTTGAAGAGGGCTCTGTTCTCTCCATGGGCGTCTACATTGGTGCCTCGACCAAAATCATTGACCGCGAAACCGGTGAAATTTTCATGGGCCGTGTTCCAGCCTATTCCGTTGTGGTGTCCGGAACGCTTCCAGGCAAACCCCTTCCCGATGGCACACCTGGCCCCAACCTTTACTGTGCCGTGATTGTTAAAAGAGTGGACGAGCGCACCCGTTCCAAAACCTCTATCAACGAATTGCTGCGCGCCTAAAGTATCACGGAAAGAACTGACCATGAATGTCGAGAACCCGTCTTCTGCCCTGGAAGTCACCCAGGCCCTGATTCGATGTCCCTCGATCACACCGGAAGAAGGCGGTGCTCTCGACCTCATGGAATCTTTACTCAAACCGCTGGGTTTTAACTGTCATCGATTACTTTTCAGTTGCAGCGATACCTACGATGTCGACAATCTCTACGCCCGTCTCGGGACAGCAGGACCCGTTTTTGGGTATGGTGGGCATACGGATGTTGTCCCTATTGGCGATGCTGATGCCTGGACGGTTAACCCCTTTGCCGGAGCTGTTGTCGATGGCAAGCTGATTGGACGCGGCGCCGTTGACATGAAAGGCTCTATCGGGGCCTTTGTCGCGGCTCTGACCCGTTTCATCAACTCCCGCTCATCCTTTGATGGCTCGATCAGTCTGATCATTACAGGAGATGAGGAAGGCATTGGCATCAATGGCACCACCAAGGTTCTCGACTGGATGACCGACAAGGGAGAACGCATGGATGTCTGCCTTGTTGGGGAACCGACCAGCAACGATAAACTCGGCGACATGATCAAGATCGGACGCAGGGGAAGTGTTAACTTCAATCTCAGGGTTCGGGGCATTCAGGGACATACAGCCTACCCTCAACTTGCCCGTAACCCTGTCCATCCCCTGGTGGCCATGCTGCATAATCTGCTCGCGGAACCTCTCGACAGCGGTACAGAACACTTCCCCCCTTCTTCCCTTCAGGTGACCACCGTCGACGTCGGCAACGCCGCAACCAACGTCATCCCGGCACAGGCACAGGCGAATTTTAACGTCCGCTTTAATGATCTCTATTCTTCTGAACAGGTTGAGGCCTGGGTTCGAGAGCGCCTGAGCCGTGCAGGCTTTGATTACAATCTTACGGTTCGGGTATCTGGCGAATCCTTTATCTGCCCACCGGGTCCTTTCAGCGATCTCATCAGTTCATCCGTCAAGACCGTGACCGGACTTGAAGCGGTACTGGGGACAACAGGCGGCACCTCTGACGCCCGTTTTATCAAAGACTATGCCACTGTTGCCGAATTCGGCCTGCTGAACGATACTGCACATAAGGTGGATGAATACTGTACGCTACAGGAACTTGACGACCTGTCACGCATCTATCAGTCCATGCTTGAAGGATACTTTAAGGTTTGATCCCTTCTTTGACAGAGATGAAACACCATCTGGGAGCCACTTTCGGCTTCCTGCGTCTTGATCTGTCAGGTCTGGAACACATCGACACCAGCAGCCGGAGCTTCTGGAACTCCTTCTTCGCAGCCTGGCTCTGCTTGCCGGGGTATATCTATCTCAGCACTCTCTACCCGACAGATAATGACGTCCTTTATGACAGCTTTGCCGTTCTGTTGATTGAAGCCCTCATCTATATGATCAGCTGGCTGGCCTACCCGGTTGCCATCCATGCCATTCTTGTCCTGCACAACAAGGTCGAGAACTTCAGACAACTTGTCATTGCTATAAACTGGCTTCAGCTCTGGGTCATTCTGGTTCAGGTATTCCTTCACACCTTGCTTAAATCCGGCCTATTTCCAGAAATAATGGTTTCCCTGACAGGTCTTTTGACCCTCTTCTATCTGCTCTGGGTCAAGGCCAACGTCATAAAGCAGGTCATTCCCTGCAGTTGGTTTATCGCTGTCGGGCTGGTCTTTCTGGATATTGTTCTGTCGCTCAGCCTCAGTAATCTCGAAAACGTTCTGCTTGAGGGGTAAGAACCCGTATAAAGACGTTTACTGACGCGCTGGTTCAGGTCCCACAGAAGGATCATGCCCAACGTCCTGTTTCGTTTCATCAAAACTGACCGAAACAAAATACAATCCCCATGCCGGAGCCATTTCCCCGGCAACACTGCGATCCCGAGCAGCAAGAACCCGTTTGAGATCTTCCCCTGTCCATTTTCCTATTCCGACTTTTTTCAGCGAACCCGCAATGTTACGAACCTGATGGTAAAGAAAGGAACGGGCAGAAAGTTCGATCCTGATCTCCTCGCCAATCTGGCTGACAGCAATCCGGTTCATGGTTTTCACCGGTGATTGCGCCTGACATTCCTTGGCCCTGAACGAAGTAAAATCATGCGTACCGACCAGAACCTGCGCAGCTTCATGCATTGCGGTTACATCAAGCTTCTGCGGTACAAACCACGCACGATGATGATCCAGGACCAGATGAGCCCGGCGGTTGATGATCCGATACAGATAACTGCGTTCCGTCGCGGAAAAGCGGGCGTGAAATTCTTCATCAACAATTTCCGACGACAGGACCGCAACCCGTGCCGGACGCAGATGAAAGTTGATGGCATCCCGGACCTTGTCTGCAGGAAACGCGCGTTCCAGATCCATCGATGCAACCTGCCCCAGAGCATGAACGCCACTATCCGTGCGCCCCGATGCAAATACGGCCACCCGTTCACCACTGAATTTGAAAACGGCCTCTTCGATGACTTCCTGGACAGAAATCTGGTCTTTTTGACGTTGCCAGCCAAAAAAATCGCTGCCGTCATATTCAATGGTCAACTTGTAACGTGGCATCAGGTCAACTCACGATCGACCAGATGTGTACCTTTCGGCAGGGGATAACCATTGAGGAAAGCAGTGGCTTCCATCCCGCCTTTACCAGGTCGTTGCAAACGCTCAATCTGTAAAGCGCCCGCGCCACAGGCAACCGTCAGCTGGTCATCAAGTAATGTCCCAGCCCGGGAATGAGTGCTATCCAGATTCGAAAGCCGTGCTTTCAGAATCTTGATTTTTTCGCCCTGAAAAGTGAAGTGAACTCCCGGCCAAGGCGTCAGGGCACGAATTTTACGCTCAAGCTCTTCAGCTGGCTGGCTCCAGTCCAGTGCACTTTCCTCACGGGAAAGTTTCTGGGCATAGGTTACCCCTTCAAGAGGTTGTGGCTGCGGCTTTATCTCCCCCTTCGCCATCCCTTCCAGCGCCCTGATAATCAGATCAGCCCCCAAAGACGATAGCTCATCATGCAGACTGGAGGCTGTTGTCTCACTATTTAACGGCACCCTGCTCTCAAGAATGACATCTCCGGCATCCAGCTCTTCAGCCATCTGCATGATCGCAACACCACTTTCTGCATCTCCTGCCTCGATCGCCCTTTGGATCGGCGCGGCCCCCCTCCAGCGTGGTAAAAGAGAGGCATGGATGTTTACACAACCCATTGGCGGTATATCCAGTGCTGCTTGGGGAAGAATCAGACCATATGCAATCACCACGGCAACATCGACACCCAGGCTGGCAAACTCCTCCAGCACCTCAGGCCGACGAAAGCTCTTGGGAGTGTATACTGGCCACCCCTGGCTCTCGGCATAGGCATGAACCGGAGAAAGCTTTTCCTTATGTCCGCGTCCTGCCGGACGTGGGGGCTGGCTGTAGACGGCAGCAATTTCATGTCCGGCATCTGCCAGCGCCTTCAAACAGGGAACGGAAAAATCCGGGGTTCCCATAAAGGCAATCCGAAGTTTTTTCATCTCAGCTCTGTTCCATTCCCGTTATCATCTTTATCAGGCATCTCTACGTTTTGGCGCTTTGGTGTTCTTGAAACAAGCAGAAACCTCCTCGGCTACCAACAGCTTAGAGGCCCGGAAACTGCTATTGATTTGCGGTCAGTTTCTTGAGTTTTTTCATGATCATACCGCGTTTTAATTTCGAGATATGGTCGATAAAAAGTACCCCGTTCAGGTGATCGATTTCGTGCTGGATACAGGTTGCAAGCAAATCGGTTGCTTCCAGCTCCTGCCTTTTACCCTCTCGATCCAGGTAAGAGATCCGGACAGCAGCCGGACGCTCGACTTCTGCATACTGCTCCGGCAAGGAAAGACAGCCCTCCTGGTAGGCAGAATACTCTTCAGATTCCCAGATGATTTCAGGGTTTGCCATACAGTAGGGGCGCTTTTCTTCCTTGTCATCGCTGACATCCACAACGATCACCCGCTTGGTTACCCCGATCTGACAGGCTGCCAGTCCAATTCCCGGCGCCTTGTACATGGTCTCCAGCATATCATCCATAAGA
The DNA here is from genome assembly GCF_027214005.1 of Kiloniella laminariae. Taxonomy (GTDB): domain Bacteria; phylum Pseudomonadota; class Alphaproteobacteria; order Kiloniellales; family Kiloniellaceae; genus Kiloniella; species Kiloniella laminariae_A. Next base: position 19,099 of record NZ_JAPWGY010000004.1, on the reverse strand, counting down.
GTGCGAATGCCGTCATCCACCGCATCAACGGGGTCACAGACCTTCTTCAACACAGGATCAGGTGCGATGACGATCTCACGAATAGTCATGATTACTCACTGTATAAATAAAATTAAACCGCAGGCTTCACTGGCTCTCGAACAGGGATCGAGCAGCAGCATCAACAACCATTGCTCTTTAGGTATTGCCTTGGCGCAAGAAGGTCAAGGCAAAGCCATTCTTTAGAACAAAGCGTGATCGTGTTACTGACGACAGATCATCTTACATGCTAGAGTACAAAGCGACTCGCAGTCCCGCTATCATTTTACCATCCAGGGCACCCAATGGATCTCACGACTCTTCTGCTCGGCGGCCTTGTTGGCCTGACCATTACAGCTTTAATCAGCCTCGTTTTTATTCTGAAAAACCGCTCGACCATTTCCGAGCTCCAGACAGAAAACCGCTCCCTGACCAAACGCCAGGATGAACTCTTGCTGGAACGGATACAGCAAGCCGAACTCTTCACAAAACTTGCCGATGACCGGGAGGAACTCCGCGAAACCCTGACAGATGTGGCCTCTCGTGCCGCAGCAGAGGAACAGAAAGCCACCAGAATCCCCGAACTTCTGGAAAAACAGCAGCAGCTTGAAACAGAACTGGCGAACAAGCGGGAAATCATTGCCCGGCTGGAAAATCGGGATGCCGAGTCTCGAACAACCCTGCAAAAAGAGCGGGAAGCCCAGACAGAGAAACTGCAGATACTTGATGAAGCCCGGCAAAAACTGACCGAACAGTTTGAAAATCTTGCCAACCGTATCCTGGAGGAGAAATCCCGCAAGTTTACCGAGCAAAACAAGCAGGGTCTCGAAGTCCTGCTCAATCCGCTGAAGGAAAACATTGTCAGTTTTCAAAAGAAGGTCGAGGAAACCTACGACAAGGAATCAAAGGAACGTTTTTCTCTCCACCGGGAGGTCGAACGTCTCGCCCAACTCAACAAACAGGTCAGCGAGGACACGCATAATCTCACCCGCGCCCTGAAAGGCCAAAGCCAGACACAAGGGGCCTGGGGTGAGATGATCCTGGAAATGGTTCTGGAAAAATCCGGCCTGACAAAAGGACGGGAATACTCCGTCCAGCAATCCATGCATAATGAAGAAGGCAAGCGCTATCGACCCGATGTGGTCGTCCATATGCCAAATGGCAAGGATATCGTCATTGATTCCAAAGTGTCCCTGACAGCCTATGAACGTTTACACTCTGCGGATGACGATACCCAGTCCACAACATATCTTGCGGAACACATCGTCTCGATTCAGAACCATGTCCGGGATCTTTCAAGAAAATCCTATCACGAGCTCGATGGTATACGTTCGCTGGATTACGTTTTGCTCTTCATGCCAATAGAAGGAGCCTTCAGTATCGCCGTGCAACAACAACCGGATCTGGTCGGGCAGGCTCTGGAAAAGAATGTGGTCATTGTTACTCCTTCGACCTTGCTCCTGGCCTTGCGCACGGTTGAAAACATCTGGCGTTACGAAGATCAGAACCAGAATGCCCAGAAAATCGCCAACAGTGCAGGCAAACTCTATGACAAATTCGTCGGCTTTGCAGAAGACCTGAACAAAGTTGGTGATTTTATCGGCAAGGCCCAGAAAAGTCATGGCGACGCACTGAACAAGCTTAAAGACGGTACAGGGAACATCCTTCGACGCGTAGACCAATTACAAAAAATGGGTGCTAAAACCAGTAAATCTCTACCTGCAAACCTGACAGAGTTTTTAGAAGGTGATACCGACGAAACAGATGATATCGCAGACAGTAACAAGGATCATTTGAGTCTTCTATCGCACGAGGACACCTGAGCCTTATTTTTCACCAAGAACACAAAAGCCCCTTTCCGGTGATATCAGAAAGGGGCTTTGATTTTAACCGCAGCAGCTTTTCTGCTATTCGTGCGAAACTCTCAATTTGTAGTCAAATTTGCTTTTTCCTTCAGCCGGAACCTCAATCGACCAAACCACCTTTCGGGCGCTCTCGGTCTTATGCTTGGCACTTTCTTCCAGAATTTTCCAATTCCCCGGCAGTTGTCCGATCACATCGACCACAACAGCTTCTTTACCACTGTTGCTCAGGCTGATCTCCTGACTGAGTTGGTAGCTGTTACGGGAAAGCTGCTCATAGGAGGTTTGCTTGGCCTGGCCGCTTACCTGGTTTGCAGAACCGATCAGCAGTTCGAAATCCTCACCTACCGGCACGGCTGGCAGGAGATCCTCCCCCATAAAAATGGCAGCAGCCTTGTCAGTGCCTTTCTGATAAACCCGTAAGGTTCCTGCAGGCAGTGCCTGTCCCAAACCTTTGTCCTTGGCATTCTTGGTTTTCAGGACAATCTCGGCTTGCTGTCTCCCACTGTCATCCTGACCATTATAGGGCATGATCAACCCCTGGAAACGGAAACGTCGCTCGACCTCTACCGAAGAATTTTCCAGCAGACTGATCTGTTTGCTTTCATTGCCACCGATATCAATTTTACCCGGAACCGAATAGACATCACGGTCGGCAACAGACTGGCGTTCGGGCATAGCAACATCAGATTCCATCGCCATGGACGCCATGGGCATCCCCCCCTTTTGCATCATGTCATAACGGGGGGCACTGACTCTGTTCACATCACCGGCAACCAGCCGGACATCAGCCTGTTTAAAGTCGACTCCCGTCTGGTTTGTCAGAGTGGCCATAGCCGTAAGCTGAAGACGATCTCCTGCTGGCGCCAGCTCTGCGACATAGGTAACTCCCCATTCCAGTCCTGTGGTCAGATAGGTTAGAGACAGATCCTGATCCCCGGCCTTGTTGCTTTCGACAACAGCGAGTAAAGCAGGTTCCGAGCGCAATCCTTCAGGAATGGCATCATAAACCAGACGTCCGGGAACCGTGGTTTCAATGCGATCCCCTATCTTCAGAACCAACCCTTCCCTCACGGCAAGAACCTGCGCTAATTCACTGGTTTCTTCGCCTGTTTCCGGGTTGGTCTTAACAACAGTAACCGTTTTCCCCAAAGACGCTTCAAGAAGACGCTGGGGGGAAAGAACTTCCCGATCCAGCCTTTGTTCCCGTACCCGGATGTCCTGGCCGCCCAGAAACAGGCTATCGAGCAGTAAATATGGGCTGACATCTGCCAAAGCTAGGGTGGAAGGTCCCTTTTCCAGTGTCCCCCGACGGATCTGACTGACTTGACCAAGGTTACCGCTATAGAAAACCAGTTCTGTCTGTTGACTGTTTTCAGCCGAAATCGATATTTCCGCTGCTGCAACCATTGAAACACTGCTCAAACCAAGCATCAGAGCTGTCGCCGAGACAAGGCATCTTTTGCTGAAGCCTTTTGAAAGTTCACTCATATTCATTCCCCGTGTTTCAACATTTCTTTGCGCAGGATCCTGACAGGAAAATTGGTTCAAAAGATGACCTGAATGCGCCACAAGCTTGCCTGCCTATTTCACGCGATAGTTCTGTGCGAACTGCAACAGCTCTTCTCTATTTTTTCGAGTGGCACCGCACTCATAACCAGAAAAGAGCCCACGGGAATCTCCCTGTAAAAACAGCCAACAGTCTTCTCCCTCATCGTTTTTCACATCTACAAAGAGGAATTTCCCATATTTATTCTCAATTTCTTCGACTTCGTCTTCTTTGATTGCTATGGCAGATGTTTCAAACATTCTCCAGTCTGACATCACCTCGCCAAATTCCCGAGGTCCCGGAACTTCACGGTAATAATAGCCGTGTCCTGCCTTTGCCAGGAAAATTCCTCCTGTTGGCCATGACCACTGTTCCTGATAAGAGCCGTTATAGGAAATCTTGCGGGCAAGAAGATCAGAGTGCGCTGGGGCATCCCATTGCAACAGGGCTTCGTGATAGGGAATGCCTTCCCAATCGCTCCAGCTATCACTCATCGTTTTACAAGCTGTGAGAAAAGCCAGGGATAAAAGTAAAACAGAAGATGCGATTTTAGACATAACCCCTCACAAACACAGAACGACAAGAAGACGGTCTCTAACACTCATAGGAAGAATAATTTCCTCATGCAATCTAAATCAGGTGTCATTCAAATCAGAAACAATGGTAAGGGAAAACCGCCTTTATGGATAAAACAATAGGGGTTAACGGGTAGAGCGTCGCGACTTCAGGGCTGCTGTCAGTGTGCCGTCATCCAGATAATCCAGACTGCCCCCGACAGGGACACCATGAGCCAGCTTGGAAATTTCCACCTCATGCCCTGCAAGGCATTCACTCAGATAATGCACCGTGGTCTGGCCGTCTACTGTCGCACTGAGAGCCAGAATGATTTCCTGAACCTGCTCAGAAGAAGCACGATCCAGCAGGCTATTAATATTCAATTGGGCCGGACCACGTCCATCCAGCGCCGAAAGAGTCCCGCCCAAGACATGATAGCGTCCCTTGAAAGCACCGCTGCGTTCCAGCGCCCAGAGGTCTCCCACATCTTCGACAACACATATCTTGCTGTCATCCCGGTTGGGATGCTGACAAATGCCGCAAGGATTTTCAGAATCGAGATTTCCGCAAATCGTACAGTTCGTGATGCTTGACGCGGCCTCCATCATGGCCTTGGCCAAAGGCAGCATCAAACTTTCCCGCTTTTTCATCAGATGCAGAACCACCCGCCTCGCCGAGCGCGGACCGAGCCCGGGAAGGCGGGAAAGCAGTTGTGCCAGGCGATCTATCTCGCTCTTTGCCATGAAGCAATCAGACCTAGAAAGGCAGCTTCATACCGGCAGGAAGATTAAGTCCCCCGGTGACATCCTGCATTCTTTCCTGGGTTGTTGTCTCTACCTTGGTCTTGGCGTCGTTTACCGCAGCCATGATCAGGTCTTCCAGGACTTCGACATCATCCGGGTTGATCAGGGAAGGATCAATCTTTACCGAACGGAGTTCATGTTTGCCACTCATAACCACCTTGACCATGCCGGCTCCAGAAGAGCCTTCAATTTCCAAAGCAGTAAGGGCTTCCTGCATTTCAGCCATTTTGCTCTGCATCTGCTGAGCCTGTTTCATCAATCCGGCAAGGTTTTTCATCAGATATTATCTCCACTATTAAGTCGACGGACCAACTCGCTATCATCGAGATCGGGATCTCCCATATCCGGGTCAGCCATTGGATCCATCAGTATCTGTTCTTCTATGCCTTCTACTACAAAGTTGTCTGGCATCAAGCCTTTTCGGCTAATTAATTTACTCCCCGGGAAAAGCCGAAGAGCCGCCTTAACCAGCGCGTCCTCCATCGCCTTTTCATCCAGCTCCTGATTGATCTGCTTTTCCTGGACCCGGATGGTTTCGACGCCTTCGCGCGAAGATTCGGTGACCTTCCAGTCCTTGCCAGTCCACTCTTTCAAATGCCGCTGGATTTGGGCAGAAAGATCACGTGGCGCATGATCCGTAGGCTTGTAGTTGATTTCACCCGGAGCAAAGCGGATGAGATGCACATCATTTGCCAGATAGGCAGACAGAATACGTTGTCCCTGATCTCGCGCCAGCTCAATCACTTCGCGGAAGGTCTGGGGAGCGGCAAACGGTTCATCCTGCTCCATTCCTGCAGATCTCAGCGCCGTATTATCGACCACCAGAGCAGGGCGAGAGGATTGTACCTGCTCACCTGAAAGATCTTCGGTCTGCGCCAAGGCAACAGCCGTTACACCACCAGATCGGGACACACCTTGTCCCACCCCGGAAGTCATATTTCGATATGTTGTATCGCCTGAAACATTTCGGACGTCACCAGCAGGGGCGTTACCCGCTGGCGCGTCCTGGAGCTTTTTTATCAGGTCCCCCGGGGTTGGCAATGTACTGGCATAGGCCAGACGGATCAGAACCATCTCGGCAGCCTGCAGGGGATGCGGTGCGGTCTGGATCTCTCCCAGTCCCTTCAGCAACATTTGCCACACACGGGCCAGCAACGGCATGGTCAGCCTGCTGCACATTTCCCCGCCACGGACCCGTTCCGCTTCGGGTGTTCCAGGAGATTCCAGTGTTTTTGGCACCAGCTTGGCCCGGGTCAGAAGATGGCAGAGCTCCAGCAGATCTTTCATGACCACGACCGGCTCTGTCCCGCCATGGTACAGATCACTCAGAATTTCCAGTGCCGCGGCACTGTCTCCGCGCAGCAGAACGTCGAGAAGATCAAAAATCCGGGTACGATCCGCAAGTCCAAGCATATGGCGTACAGGTTCGGTCTCGATTGCGCGACCGCCGCCAAGGGCGATGGCCTGGTCAAGCAGAGACAAACCATCTCTTGCCGAGCCGTCAGCAGCCCGCGCCAACAGCCCCAGAGCCTCTTCCTCAAAAGTAATCTCTTCGCTCTTCATCACCTTGGAAAAAAGTGCAATCAGTTCTTCGTGCTCCAGACGGCGCAGATCAAATCTCTGGCAGCGCGAAAGGACTGTCACAGGCACCTTGCGGATTTCTGTCGTGGCAAAAATGAAGACAACATGCTCGGGAGGTTCTTCCAGAGTCTTTAACAACGCGTTGAAAGCGCTGTTGGACAACATGTGCACCTCATCGATGATATAAACTTTTTTGCGCGCTGAAACCGGGCGGTACCGAACACTCTCGATCAGTTCTCGTATATCCCCCACACCGGTACGGCTGGCGGCATCCATTTCCATGACATCAACATGACGGTCCTGGGCAATCGAGACACAGCTTTCGCAGACACCGCAGGGATCTGCTGTCGGTTCTCCCTTGCCGTCTGCTCCGATACAGTTAAGTGCCTTGGCAATAATCCGGGCAGAGGTCGTCTTTCCGACCCCCCGCACACCGGTCAAGACAAAGGCATGGGCCAGTCGCCCACTTTCGAGGGCGTTCGTAATGGTCTGGACCAGTGCCACCTGCCCAAAAAGATCACGAAAAGATGTAGGACGATACTTACGCGCCAGCACCTGATAGGCAGTAGCGGATTCGCCCTTTTGAATTGGCTTGTTTGTGGAATTATCGGTCATGCAGTTGCTGATTTTCTCCTGTTTCGTCTCACTTTACCCCATTGCGGCAACAAGGCAAACGCTGTGAAAAGAGAAGCAGGAAAGAGAAATTTTGGCATAAAAAAACGAGCCATAAGCCCGTTACTTCAATTCATTAGGTAGTCATCGATATAAGTGAGAGGCTGAACTACGACCCGCAGCTAACTCGTTACGGCTGCTTCCTTCCGGACCTGACCGGGTTGGCGAGCGCCACGCCCGTAGCCAACCTCTCGCCCCTTATATCGGACTTCTCTGGCCAGAAGGCAACCCCTTTTACTGCATTTATTCACCAGATTATTCAGCAAAAATCTGCCAGGTTATATTCTCAAAATATTTTCAGGTGGATATTTACAGAACCTCCTCTCTGGGTCACCCTCTGGCCATGAGCGGAAAATTACATATCTACACCACTGAAAAACTGGATCGGGCAGCCCACCTGCGCGTGCTCCCCGAACAGCTACAGGGATATCGTAGCGCCCCGAACAGTCTGGTCACGACGGTCTGGGGGCATCGCGGACTTTTTGTATCTGAAACGGCACCTGTCCCCCTGTTTCTTTCTGCCCTGGATGCCAGCGAGATATTTGAAATCGCTGAGGAGATCATCTTTCTTGGCCTGAAGGATGAACAACCGATTCTTGGCGCCATCCTGCCTCAATCAGAAAGCCCTCCCCCCCTCAGGAAGGGGGTCTTCCTTGATATACGCGACCACTGGAGTTTTCTCGACCCGGACGATGCTGCCATCATGTCCTATGCCAGAGGACTCGCCCATTGGCACCGCCAACACCGTTTTTGCGGCTCTTGTGGCAATCCAACCAGATCCGTCGAAGCCGGGCATGTTCGTCATTGTACAGGCGAAAGCTGCGGGCGTATGCACTTTCCCCGAACGGATCCCGCGGTCATCATGCGTGTGACAGATGGCGACTGGTGCCTGCTTGCCCGCAACGCTGGCTGGCGTCCCGGGGGGCATTCGGTTTTGGCAGGCTTTCTCGAGATCGGCGAAAGCCTTGAACAAACGGTAATCCGGGAAGTCAGGGAAGAGGTTGGCATTCACGTCCGCAACGTCAAATACCACTCTTCACAACCCTGGCCTTTTCCCGCATCCCTGATGGTCGGCTTTACCGCTGAAGGCAACCGCCACGACCCGCTCGTGCTCGACCCGAAAGAGATTGAATCCGCCCGCTGGTTCCACCGGGATGAACTCAAGGCATCCCCTGAAAACGACAGCTTTAACCTGCCCCGCAAGGATTCGATCTCACGGGTGTTGGTTGAAGACTGGCTCGCCGAAAAATAACTCCTGTAAGATCCCGCAAGAAGGACACAAAAAAAGCCGAATCCTTTTGGGATCGGCTTTTTTTGTTCAGCAATAAGCAGGAAAACTTATTCCGCGGCCATTCCGCGATCACGGAAAGAGTTTGCGGGATAGACACCAAGGATTTTGACTTCCTTGGAAAAGAAACTCAACTCTTCCAAAGCCAAACGCACCAGACGTGCATTGGGATGCCCCTCGATGTCGGCATAAAATTGCGCAACGGAGAAACTGCCATCCGTAATATAGCTCTCGAGTTTGGTAATGTTCACACCATTGGTCGCGAAGCCCCCAAGAGCTTTGTATAGAGCAGCAGGAACAGACCGCACCCTGAATACAAAGGTGGTCATGACCTTTGTTTTTGCAGGATCAGGATCAATTGGATCTTTGGACATGATCAGGAACCGCGTGGTGTTGTCCTCGGCATCACTGATTTCGCTGTTCAGCGTATCCAAGCCATAAATCTTGCCTGCAAGGGACGTAGCAATCGCCCCGATTTCAGGATCATTCCATTTGGCGACCTGTTGCGCAGCACCCGCCGTATCCGCAGCGACAACAGGCTCGATATTGTGGGCGCGCAAAAATTTTCGACACTGCGCCAGTGCATGCACATGACTGTGGACCTGCTTCAATCCCGCAAGGGACGCCCCCTTTGGCGCCAACAGCCGATGCTCGATCTTCTCGTAATGCTCACCGATGATATGCAGCCCGGATTCAGGCATCAGGTGATGATTGTCAGCCACCCGTCCCGCACTGGAATTCTCAATCGGAATCATCGCCAGACGCGCCTTGCCTTCATGTACCGCTGCAAAGGTATCTTCAAAAGAGTAACAGGGCAGTGATTCCATCTCGGGAAACACGGCATGACATGCGAGGTCAGAGTTTGCTCCTTTGGCACCTTGAAAGGCGATAATATGATCGACGTCTGTCATGGGAGTCAGGCCTTATCCTAGTAAATTATTACAGATCATTTAGGGTCAAAAATTGTGTTGATACTCATTTGAGCGAACCGCAGAGTCCCCTTGTATCGCAGTGGATTATACTGAAAGAAGCTGACGGGCCCGCTCAAGATCCGCAGGAGTATCAACGCCCAGCGGGACAGTGTCAACGAGAGCAATATCAATCCGCATACCTGCTTCCAGTGCCCGCAATTGTTCCAACTTTTCCCGTTTTTCAAGAGGGGATGCTGGCATCGCTACAAAATGCTCCAGCGCCTGTCGCCGATAGGCATAAAGCCCGATGTGGTGGTAGAGCGGCTTGGTAACATCCCCGTCATCCCAGGGGGCAGTACTGCGGCTGAAATAGAGGGCCCGGGCAACCTTCTGCCCCGCTTCAAAACCAGCGACAGCTTTCACAACATTCGGATTGTGCCGTTCTTCCTCGTCCCGGATCTCGACTGCAAGGGTGGCAATATCCACCTCCGGATTGTTAAGAACTTCAAAGGCAGTCCGGATCAGGTGTGGCTCAACCGTCGGCAGGTCGCCCTGAACATTGACCACTGCATCGTGGTTACCCTTGGGATCAAACAGCTGCAATGCCTCGTGGATCCGGTCAGACCCTGATGGATGTGCCGGGTCGGTCAGAACTGCCTTGCCTCCGAATTTCTCCACGGCTTCGGCAATCTCCTGCTCCGCACAGGCCACGACAACCGGGCCAAGTCCGGCTTCAACAGCGCGCTTGTAACACTGCACAATCATCGGCAAGCCACAGATATCCGCCAAAGGCTTGTTGGGTAAACGCGAAGAAGCCATCCGCGCTGGGATCAGAACTACAGGATTAAGCGGCAAGGACATCGGAAGCCTCAAATTTTGACTGCATTATGATATACCTCCCCCGGATATACGTTCCTGACAATTCAAACAGAGCTGATGTCAGGATATTGCCTGGAGGGTGACTGGCATCAGGCCATAGCACATTTGACCATTTTTCAACAACCAAAGTGATTTCCGGATGATTTCTGCAAGAAAAAACGTAAAGATACCGGGTAAACTTGCCAAAAATCAATTCCAGCTATTGAACGCAAGGCCTGAGAGCGGTATTGTCGGGCCGAAATTTACAATAAGCCCAAAGGGTCAGGAAGAATGTCTCTTGAGAACAACAAGATCTTTGCCTCAGTCCTAACTGCCGGCATTCTCTTAATGGCTTCTGGTTTCGCAGCCAAATCTCTCTACCACCCGAAGGACCTGGAAGAGAACGCCTTTAAGATTGAAGTTTCTGACAGTGGTGTCGAAGTCGCCTCTGCTGGAGCCGAGGAACCTTCTATCGAGCCTATCAGCGCCCTTTTGGCGACTGCAGACGTCGCGGCGGGTGAATCAGGTTTCAAGAAATGTGCTTCCTGTCATACCATTGAAAGTGGTGGATCCAACAAGGTTGGGCCAGCTCTCTGGGACATCGTGGGTCGTGGACGTGCTGCGGTTGACGGTTTCAGTTACTCCGATGCTCTACAGGGCATGAGCAGTGAAGCCTGGGATTATGAAGCGCTGAACGAGTTTCTTGCCAAGCCAAAAGATTATGCACCAGGCACAAAAATGGGCTTTGCTGGTCTCAAGAAAGTCGAAGACCGGGCAAACCTTATTGCCTATATGCGGATGCAGAGCGACAGCCCCGCAGCCTTGCCGCAATAATCTCCTCGATTCTGCCTTGGACATAAGATTGGGAAAAGGCGACCTCCGGGTCGCCTTTTCTACGTCAGAAGCCTTTTACAATTGCCTCCTCCTGAAACGGAATCCAGACGATGGTCACAGATTTTAATTGCCCTGCGGAATATACCGAACTGGGCGAACAGCTTTGCGATGCAGCACGATCCATCATTCTGGAGTACTTCCGCAGCCCGTTGACCGTCGAAGGTAAAAGCGACGCTTCGCCTGTAACCATCGCCGACCGATCAGCCGAAACCGCAATGCGCGAAATGATCAACAAACATTATCCTGATCACGGGATCATTGGCGAAGAACACGGAAGCGAAAAGCAGGACGCGGAATTTGTCTGGGTTCTCGACCCCATTGACGGCACCAAAAGTTTTATTTCAGGCCACGCTATCTTTGGCACCCTCGTTGCTCTGTTGCGGAACAATCAACCTGTAATGGGTATCCTCTCCATGCCAGTGATCAATGAACGCTGGATCGGGGCTGCGGGGCAAGCCACACTGTTTCGTGATCACCGGGGTACCAATGAAGTTCGCGTGCGGGAATGTTCGGGTTTGGCCCAGGCGACACTTGCGACAACCTCTCCCTTACTGTTCAAACAGGACCAGTTTCCCAAATATGATGCCGCGCGAGCCAGGGCAAAAATGAACCTGTTTGGCGGCGACTGTTATAACTATGGCCTGGTCGCCAGCGGCTCCATTGATCTGACCATCGAAGCAGGTATGGGCGTCTACGACTATCTGGCCCAGGTTCCCATACTTACAGGTGCAGGTGGCATCATGAGTGACTGGGAAGGAAAACCTCTGGGCATGCATTCCGACGGCAAGGTCATTACCTCGGGGGATCACAGATTACACCAGGAAGTCCTCGAACTATTTAACGGCTGATCCGGTTTTATTAACCATTTTTCATCACAAGACTGCGAGACTGACCTTTCTGCTGACCAGAGAGGAATCCAGCTCTTGCCCGTCTTGGCAAAAGCCCTCAAACTGGTTCTGCTGGGGATCTATTCCTTGCCACTTTCAAGACTCCGGGGGTTTTGTCGAGAAGATGCGTAGTTTCATTCTGGTCAGCTTTGTCCTTGGCGCATTTCTGCCGCTGTCTGTTTTGGCCGAAACAACTCAAAAATCTCATGGAATAGCCATTCATGGAGAGCCCGGTTACCCGGCGGACTTCACTCATTTTAACTACGTCAATCCCGCTGCCCCCAAAGGCGGAGAACTGCGTCTTGCCAGCGAGGGAACATTCGACAGTTTCAACCCCTATATAATCAAAGGGGTTGCCGGACCCGGTTTCCAGCCTGAAGCACTTTTAACTGCCAGTGCAGATGAAGCGGCCAGTGAATACGGCCTGATTGCAGAATCACTTGAATGGCCGGAAAACCGGGCATGGGTGACCTTCACGCTCCGACCCGAGGCCCGTTGGCACGACGGAAAACCGATAACTGCCGAGGATGTGATCTTCTCGCTGGAAACAATCTCCACCAAAGCAGATCCTTATGTCCAGAATGCTTTTGCTATTATCAAAAGCGTCGAAAAAATTGGCCCCCGCCAGGTCAAGTTCTACTCGGCAGAGATCGGCAACAGAGAGTTCCCTATTACAGCCGGTTCCCTGCCGATACTCGCCAAACATTACTGGGAAGGCCGGGACTTTGCCAAGAGTACTCTTGAGCCTCCGTTGCAAAGCGGCCCCTACCGGATCAAGGATTTCGAAGCAGGGCGTTACGTCGTACAGGAACGGGTAAAAGACTACTGGGGCAAGGACCTGCCAGTGAACAAAGGCCAGGATAATTTCGATATTATCCGGACAACCTATTATCAGGATGACGACGTCATCAAGCTGGCGATCAAGTCTGGAGAGATTGATTACAGAAACGAACGTTCCTCCAGTGCCTGGGCCCAGGATTACGATGTCCCTGCAATCACCAAGGGCTGGTTGAAAAAAGAATCCATTCCACACAAAAGACCACAGGGGATTCAGGGATTTTTTCTCAACACCCGCCGGGAAATATTCAAAGACCCCAAGGTGCGTGAAGCCTTGGGCTATGTTTATGACTTCGAATGGAGCAACAAAGCGCTTTCCTTTGGACTCTTGACCCGTTCAACTAACTTTTTTGGCAATTCTGAACTCGCCTCGACAGGTCTCCCCGAAGGCAGGGAACTGGAGATACTTGAACAGCATAGAGACCGTCTTCCCGAGCGTCTTTTTATCGAACCATTTACAATCCCCAAAACTGACGGCATGGGCTGGCCACGAGACAACTTCCGCAAAGCCTTTACCCTGCTGGAAGAAGCCGGTTGGGTCGTCCAGGATCTCAAACTGGTCAATGCCCAGACCGGGGAACAGATGACTTTTGAAATGCTGCTGGCCTCAAAAGGGATGGAACGTACAGTTCTCCCTTTCGTCAACAATCTGCGGCAGCTCGGGATTGACGTTCGCACACGGCTGGTCGACCAGTCACAATACTATAACCGTATTAGCGATTTCGATTTTGATATTGTTATTATAAAACTCTCTGCCAGTATTTCACCCGGAACAGAACAACGGGGTTTCTGGACCAGTGAAACCGCAGATCGTAAAGGCAGTGGCAATTTTGCCGGCATTAATGACCCTGTCATAGATGATCTTGTCGAACGTGTCGTCAATGCCAAAGATCGGGAAGACCTGGTCGCCAGTGTCAGAGCACTGGATCGCGCTTTACTTTGGGGTTTTTATGTCATTCCCCAGTTTCATACTGAAGATGACCGCGTTCTCTATTGGAACAAGTTCTCCCGCCCCGAAGTTACGCCCTGGCGCGGGACCAGCACATCCTACTGGTGGTTCGATCAGGAAAAAGCAGAGACCCTTGCCGCAAACATCGCCAGGAACCGCCTTTCAGAAGAAAATAAAGGCGAGACCGAAACCACTGTGCCAGAGACCAGCAACGAACCATTCTTTAACCCGGCTATTGTTGATGCTTTCCTCGCCGGCCTGGAAAAGCTCGGACTCCCGCCAGAAAAAACGCGGCGTTTTTTCACCTTTCAGCTTTTCACCGACCCCGAAGCCTTTTTTCAAAAAGACAACTGGCGTCCCTATACCTTAACAGCAACTCTGCTGCTCTTGCTCCTGTTGGTGCGCCGCAGACGGCGCAACAAAGTAGAGGAGAACTAGAATGCTGGCCTATATCATTCGCCGTCTGCTCCTGATGATCCCTACGCTGTTTGGCATCATGATCATCAATTTTGCCATTATCCAGCTCGCCCCTGGTGGTCCGGTGGAACAGGTCCTGTCTAAGCTCAGCGGTCAGGGCTCGGAGATTTCCGAAAGAATCACCCAAAACAGAGACGACCTTGGAAGCTCAGTCGGAAGCCAGGTATCAACCAACAGTCGCTATAAGGGCGCACAGGGGCTGGACCCAGATCTCATAAAAGAACTCGAAGCACAGTTTGGCCTCGACAAACCGCTTCATGAACAGTTTCTGCTCATGATGGGAAACTATCTTACCTTTGATTTTGGCGAGAGTTTTTTCAGAGACAGAAAGGTGGTTGACCTTGTTCTGGACAAGATGCCCGTTTCAATCTCGCTGGGGCTCTGGACCACCCTGCTGGTGTATCTGATTTCGATCCCGCTTGGTATCCGCAAAGCGGTTCGTGACGGCTCGTCTTTTGATGTCTGGACCAGCAGCATTGTTATCGTCGGCTATGCCATTCCCGGGTTTATTTTTGCAGTGTTGCTGCTTGTTCTTTTTGCTGGCGGCAGTTATCTCACCATTCTTCCCCTCAGCGGTCTGACATCAGAAAACTGGAACGATCTTCCCCCTCTGGAAAAGGTACTGGATTACCTTGAGCACATCATTTTGCCCGTTACAGCAATGGTTATTGGCGGTTTTGCCAGTCTGACCATGCTGACAAAAAATTCGTTTCTCGACCAGATCGGACAACAGTACGTCGTGACGGCCAGATCCAAGGGACTGACAGAGAAACGTATCCTTTACGGCCATGTTTTTCGCAACGCCATGCTGATTGTGATCGCGGCCTTTCCTGCCAGCTTTATCGGCGTTCTCTTTACCGGATCAGTGCTGATCGAAGTGATTTTCTCACTTGATGGCTTGGGCAAACTTGGCTTCGAGGCTGTCTTTAACCGAGACTATCCCATTATGTTCGGAACACTTTACTTTTTCACTCTTGTGGGACTGTTGATGAACATCATTGGCGATGTCACTTACATGCTGGTTGATCCCCGGATCGATTTCGAAAGCCGGGAGGTCTGAAGATGATATCCGATCACACAACCTTCCTCGGTATGGAAACCGGCCCGATGGGCAAAAAAAGGCTGAAGAATTTCACCAAAAACCGCCGTGGTTACTGGTCTTTCTGGATTTTCATTCTCCTGTTCGGTCTGAGCCTCTGCGCTGAAATTCTTGCCAACGACAAGCCGCTTCTCATTATTTATGATGGCAAGCCCTATTTCCCTATTGTTCAGGCCCTGCCGGAAACCACTTTTGGCGGCGAGTTTGAAACTGAAGCCAACTACCGTGACCCTTTCGTTGACAAACTGATAACTGACAAAGGCTGGATGATCTGGCCGCCCATTCGCTACAATTACCAGACCGTTGCCTATGACCTGTCTGCCCCTGCCCCAACGCCCCCAGACTTCGATCACTGGCTCGGAACAGATGACCAGGCAAGAGATGTGGTCGCACGGTTGATCTATGGGATGCGGGTTTCGATTATTTTTGGTTTACTCCTGACAGCAATCAGTGCCGTTGTTGGTGTTACCGCCGGAGCAATTCAAGGCTATTTTGGGGGCAAACTGGATCTGATTGCCCAACGGTTCATTGAAATCTGGGGTGGATTACCGACGCTGTATATCCTGATCATTGTCAGCTCTGTGCTTGTCCCCAGTTTTTGGACTCTTCTTGGTATTCTAATGCTCTTCAGCTGGATCGGTTTTGTTGGTGTGGTGCGCGCCGAATTTCTCAAGGTACGCAATTTCGATTATATTCGCTCTGCCAAAGCGCTTGGCGTCAGTGATTTTGTGATCATGTATCGCCATGTCCTGCCGAATGCCATGGTCGCAACCCTGACCTTTCTGCCTTTCACCCTCACCGCCTCCATTACGGCCTTGACCTCACTCGATTTTCTCGGGCTCGGCCTTCCCGTTGGCTCAGCTTCCCTCGGTGAATTGCTCGCCCAGGGAAAAGCAAACCTTCAGGCACCCTGGCTTGGGGCAACGGCCTTTATTTCTTTGGCGGTAATGCTCAGCCTGCTGGTCTTTATTGGTGAAGCCGTCCGCGATGCCTTTGATCCCCGAAAACTTTTTAATGGAGGTCGATCATGACAGTCTTGGTCGATCACTCGGCACAGGAAGAAACACCGCTGCTGGATATCACCAGCCTTTCCACCCAGTTTCGTGGTGAAGGTGGAACCGTCGACGCGGTCGCTGGCATTACCTACAAGATCAGGGAAGGAGAAACTGTCGCCCTGGTCGGCGAATCCGGTTCTGGAAAATCCGTCAGCGCGCTTTCCATTCTCCAGCTCTTGCCTTATCCCCTAGCGCACCATCCCCAGGGGAGCTCTGTCAAGTTTCGCGGAACCGAGTTGATCGGCGCCGATGAGAAGGTCTTGCGTGATATCCGTGGCAACAAGATCTCGATCATCTTCCAGGAGCCCATGACATCGCTCAACCCTCTGCATACGGTTGAGAAACAGATCAACGAAGTCCTGCTGGTTCACAAAGGACTGGATGCCAAAGCAGCCCGAAAACGAACTCTGGAATTATTGACTCTTGTCGGGATCAAAGAGCCAGAGAAACGCCTCAGGTCCTACCCCCACGAACTCTCCGGCGGACAACGCCAGCGGGTGATGATTGCCATGGCTCTGGCAAACGAACCGGACCTTCTGATCGCAGATGAACCGACAACAGCCCTCGACGTTACCATTCAGGCCCAGATTCTGGACCTGCTGAAAGATCTTCAGAAAAAACTGGGTATGTCGATCCTCCTGATCACTCACGATCTGGGCATTGTCCGCAAAATGGCAGATTACGTTTGTGTCATGACCAAGGGACAGATTGTCGAGAAGGGCACGCCCGAAACCATCTTCACCCAGGCCCAGCATCCCTATACCAAACACCTGCTTGCTGCAGAGCCCAAAGGCAACCCTTCTTCAGCAGATCCAGATGCGCCAGAGATTATGGCCTGCGATAATATCCGGGTCTATTTCCCCGTCAAACGCGGTGTACTTCGTCGAACCGTAGATCATATCAAAGCGGTCGATGGTATCTCGTTAAAAATCAGACAGGGGCATACCATCGGCATCGTCGGGGAGTCCGGTTCGGGAAAGACAACACTCGGCCTCGCCCTGCTGCGGCTGATTTCCAGCCGGGGAGACATTCGCTTCAACGGCAAGGTCATCAACAATATCAGCGGCCGCAAACTGCGCACTTTACGCCAGGAAATGCAGATTGTCTTTCAGGATCCCTATGGCTCGCTCAGCCCCCGACTCTCGATTGGACAGATTATCGAAGAAGGGCTTAAGGTTCACGGGCTGGGAGGCAGCAAAAGCAATCGGGAAGTGATGATTATTGAGGCACTGCGAGAGGTCGGCCTTGACCCCGAAAGTCGTCATCGCTACCCCCATGAATTTTCAGGTGGTCAACGGCAACGTATCGCCATTGCCCGCGCCATGGTGCTCAAGCCCAGTTTCCTGGTGCTGGACGAACCTACATCCGCACTGGATATGTCGGTTCAGGCCCAGATCGTAGATCTGCTTCGTGCTTTACAGAAAACGCACAACCTGACTTATCTGTTTATCAGTCACGATCTCAAGGTCGTGCGAACCCTGGCCGATGATGTCATTGTCATGCGGGATGGACAGGCCGTCGAAATCGGTACTGCACAGCAGATCTTTGATAATCCGCAAACACCCTATACCCAGGCGCTGATCAAGGCTGCCTTTGATCTGAAAACCGTTCACCTTGAAGCCGTAAACAGTTGATTTTTCCCGATGCAACGAAAGTTCATCCCCAAAATAAACCCGTGTTACAGTTGCATGGTCTCTGTCTGATCCCCTAAACTGATTTGGTCTTCTTCCTGTTCAGGCTGAACTAATGGCATTGCTTTTCATTTCCGATCTGGATCGTATTACCTCTTGGCGCGAGCATCTCGAACGCGAGATACCCGATCTTGATCTGCGACTATTGCCCGACATCGGCAACCCGGAAGATATCGAATATGCGCTGGTCTGGCAGCCGCCAGCAGGCTTGCTCAAGACTCTGCCTAATCTCAAGGTCATCTTCTCTATCGGCGCCGGGATAGATCACCTCGCATCTGACCCTGAACTCCCCCTTCAGATCCCGGTCATACGTATGGTTGATCCGGCCCTGACCTCGGGCATGACCGAGTATGTGGTGATGAACGTGCTCAATCACCACAAGGGCATGCGGGTCTATCAGCAGCAGCAGGGCAAGAAAGAATGGATCCCCCATATTCCTCCCGCCGCCTGGGATCGTCGGGTTGGTATTATGGGTATGGGCGTACTCGGATCAGACGCTGCTGAAAAACTGAGCTATCTGGGGTTTGATGTTTCCGGCTGGAGCCGAAGCAAGCGGGAGCGTCCGGGGATCAAGACATTCGCCGGGAAAGATCAGCTTCCTGCCTTTCTTAAAAACACGGAAATTCTCGTCTGCCTTCTGCCTCTGACCGAAGAAACGGCCGATATCCTCAATCGAGATCTGTTCAATCAGCTTCCCAAAGGGGCCAGTGTCATCAATGCGGCGCGGGGTCGGCATATGGTCGAGGAAGACCTGGTCGCGGCTCTCGACAGTGGACAATTGTCCGAGGCGACCCTCGATGTCTATCGCCACGAGCCACTGGATCAGGATCATATCTTCTGGAATCATCCAAAAATAACCGTCACGCCTCATGCAGCCAGTTTCACCCAGCCAGTCTCCGGATCGCGTATTATTGCCGAAGGGATCAAAAGGCATAAAAAGGGCGAGAAACTGCTAAACAGTGTGGATATGAAACGCGGTTATTGAGGCTCTTCCGCCAATCGGATCATCAAATCTCGACAGCGTAGCGTCCGGATCTAAAGCCTTTTGCTTTTAATCTGAGACATATCCAGCAGCCTTGAAGAAATTCCAGCATTCGGAAGGATCGTAGAGAT
>NZ_JAPWGY010000049.1 GCF_027214005.1 Kiloniella laminariae | reverse complement strand
AAGTTGAATACTGACCCGAATGCAGCATTGGCTGATATCTTAGCGAAAACGAACTCAGTACGTTCTCAGCTTCCAAAAGAAGCCGAAGATCCAACCGTAACCATGTCGACAGGTACGACAACGGCGGTACTGTACATCGGCTTTACGAGTGACGAGTTATCTTCAAGCCAGATCACTGACTACCTTGAGCGTGTAATCAACCCGCAGGTGTTCACTGTAAACGGTGTATCCAAAGTTGACCTGTATGGTGG
>NZ_JAPWGY010000048.1 GCF_027214005.1 Kiloniella laminariae | reverse complement strand
GTTTTGGGGCAGTTCTGCGTTACGATGATCTACCCCGTCAGCAAGCC
Organism: Kiloniella laminariae; assembly: GCF_027214005.1. Classification (GTDB taxonomy): domain Bacteria; phylum Pseudomonadota; class Alphaproteobacteria; order Kiloniellales; family Kiloniellaceae; genus Kiloniella; species Kiloniella laminariae_A. The sequence goes on along the minus strand of NZ_JAPWGY010000048.1, from coordinate 205 downwards.
GTTGGACAAAACCTTGCCAGTAACTTTACTAATTTAGCTGACCCTAAAATAATTTAGGTATGGCAAAGACGCCCTTCTTCGCAGCTTTGTATGAGCACAATACATCTCCATTTAGTTGGCCAAATTCAGTTTGCCATTACAGGTGGCTAAATCAATATACAGTGGGGAATAAGGCTCAGCAGCTAAGTTCGTCATATAAAATTTC
>NZ_JAPWGY010000047.1 GCF_027214005.1 Kiloniella laminariae | reverse complement strand
GTCGAGTCTCCGGTGGCTTCGTAGTGTGATATTTCAATTCATTCCAAATTCGAAACTAAGTTGAGCACCTAGCAACTGAAATGGGTATTCAGGCTCTTTTGGGTAACGATGTTTTAGCATTGATGTGGAAAATTATGCTCAAAACAACTTTTCAGCGAAATTAATTTCGATCTGCTCAATAAATCACATTAAAATTGATCTATTTCAAAATCTGTTGCTCAGGAGCAGTTATAGTTGTTCACGTCATCTAGT
>NZ_JAPWGY010000046.1 GCF_027214005.1 Kiloniella laminariae | reverse complement strand
ACTTAATTTCGATCTCCTCTTTCATGTCAATCTCTTCGCCGTGTGTATCATAGAATACATATTCTAAGAAGGCGAGTTTCTGACTGGGTATGATCTTAATTCCAAATCCATACTTAAGTTGCCACTTACGTTTCAGGGACATTAATCCCTGATTGATATAAGCTGCAATGTATGGATGGACGTGCAGTGAGAATTTCTTTATCTTCAGTTTGTTGACCAGATAATCAATTTTACTCTCGAGGGTGTCTGTAAAG
>NZ_JAPWGY010000045.1 GCF_027214005.1 Kiloniella laminariae | reverse complement strand
CAGTTTTGGTTACTACGTAAAAATTATGTTTCTAACACCTTATTTTTCAAACACTAATCACCAGTTTCAGTTCACTCGCGAACAAGCAAGCCACTTTGCAAAACGTGTCGCAGGTGACTACAACCCAATTCATGATGAAGACAACAAACGCTTTTGTGTCCCTGGAGATTTACTTTTCGCTGTGCTTCTTAGTAAAGAAGGCGTTAGCCAAAAGATGCGTTTTAACTTCTCTGGCATGGTAAACGATGGTGTAGCAC
>NZ_JAPWGY010000044.1 GCF_027214005.1 Kiloniella laminariae | reverse complement strand
ACATAGCACAGCCCATTGTTCGTAGCCAAGCCTGTAGGCGAAGCAGGCAATTTGATAACCGACAAGGGGGTCTTGAATGCACGATCATAAACGCGAATACTCGACTCTTCACGAGAGGTCAGTGCGAAAGTCTGATCCGTAAGTTGTTTTAAGTCCGTAACACATAAAGCGTTGCATTCCTCTTGCGCAGAAAGCGAACAGAAACAGGTAAAAAGTATCGTCAGTGTAATGTAGAATGAATTTTTCATGGTCCTTTGTA
>NZ_JAPWGY010000043.1 GCF_027214005.1 Kiloniella laminariae | reverse complement strand
CTTCTTTGCTTTCTCTTCCGCTATTTGCTGAGCAACACGCTGATTTTCTAAATATTCTTTCGTCCTATTAAGTTGTACCCCTGCATCACTAGCAGCTGATGGTTGCATAGCAGGTTCAGCAAAAGCCACTGTATATGACGAAAAAGCACTTAGCAAAACAGCAAGTGTCAATATTTTGGACCGCCCCTTTAAAATCATAGTCCCCTTCTCCCCTTTATTGTTTATTTTATTGTTTATTTTATTCTAAATAGCATGTAAT
>NZ_JAPWGY010000042.1 GCF_027214005.1 Kiloniella laminariae | reverse complement strand
AAATATAAGCGCATGAAGTTTAAAGGCGTTATCTGTGAGAAGTGTGGCGTTGAAGTCACCTTGTCTCGGGTTCGTCGTGAACGCATGGGTCACATCGAATTGGCCGCGCCAGTTGCCCACATTTGGTTCTTGAAGTCACTTCCATCTCGTATTGCGCTGTTGCTCGATATGACATTGAAGGACGTCGAGCGGGTGCTCTATTTCGAACACTATGTGGTGATCGAGCCCGGTTTGAGCCCGTTTTCAGTCAACCAGCTTATTACTGA
>NZ_JAPWGY010000041.1 GCF_027214005.1 Kiloniella laminariae | reverse complement strand
GACCAGGATGACGCGATCGTCGTCAGAGAGGAACGCGCGCAGTGCGTGCCTGACCAGGGCTTCATCGTCGACGACGAGAACGCGTGCGGCTTCACTCACGTCTTCACGGTATCGCGGGCCTCGGGCTGCATCTCTAGCCCTGGGGTCATGATTTCTCGACCTGAAGAGCATCCCTCGTAGGGTGGACGGAGCTGCCGCAGCGCCTGTCGATGCCGATCTGAGGCTCGGCGAGGGCGGTCGGCCGTATGAAGGAGACCAGCGTGGGAC
>NZ_JAPWGY010000040.1 GCF_027214005.1 Kiloniella laminariae | reverse complement strand
ACCCAGAAGTCATCCATCGTCACCCACGTTTCCAAATCTTCTAAAGACTTAATCTCAGGATTGATATGGAATGTTGGCCCCGCTAAAGGCTCACGCTTCAACTGGATATCACGCATAGGTGCGAGTTGATCTTCGTAGATATGTGCGTTAACAAGCTTGTGATAAGCCACGCCCGCTTTCTTGCCTGTGATATGCGCCATGATAGCGAGGAACACATACACTTGAACCATGTTGAAGATCAGGCCTACTGGTACATCGCAAGAGCGCTGAGTGCTGTTTAGGTACAGAGTATCACCAAGTAGAGAGAAGTGATGGCTGTACAT
>NZ_JAPWGY010000003.1 GCF_027214005.1 Kiloniella laminariae | reverse complement strand
CCCATGAAACACCTCCTCCCGAAAGTGAATCATAGAATACCGCTTTTGGGAATCCCGAAACCGATTCAGATCAAAAGAAAAACGCTTTAGCGTTTGCGCCTGAATAAAAAAGACCCGGCTGTATCAACCGGGTCTTTTTTTATGCGTACGGCTTATCCGGAAAAATTATTTGAAAAATCACGCCGCTGAGACATTTAACGAGTGCGTTTTAGCGAAGGTGCCAAAGCCGAAGACGGCTTTAGCCACCCGCAGTGATGGCGGTGTCATACACCGCCCGTCAGGTCTTCTGCGAGCATTAACGCATTGCCGTCTGGGTCATAGAACGTTGCCGTCTTCACCATGCCTTCAATGACCTCGGTTGCGCCATCAAATCTCACATTCGCCTGTTCCAGCTTTTGTCGTGCGGCATCCAGATCAGCGATCCCAAATACTGGAACGCAGTTGCCAGGTACGGGCTCAGTATGCTCGCCAAGACCAATTGCTACGCCCGGTGTGTTCGTTTGAAGCTCTGACCATCCTGCTTCATCGGCATGATAGAGCGTTTCAAATCCTAGCATGCTGCCATACCAGTCGGCGCTGGCATGACGATCCTTGACAGAGAGAGCAATAGTAATGGTTTTATCTACAGAAATGAGCGACATAGGCTTTCCTTATGACTAAAAATATACTAACTATACTTTATGTACATTGAATTATTTGTCAACCTGACGTCCAAAGCCTGGGCGATACCGATACTTTCAAATCTGCACGAAGGCGTTGCCGGACGGCAGGCGCCGCTATTGGCGGCGACCGGAGCAAGCAGAACTGCCTTCTCTCAAAGCCTGAACCACTTAATCTCCCTTGGACTGTTGGAGCGAAACCCCGGATATGGACATCCGTTACGGCCGGAATTTCGTCTCACACCTCGCGGGGTCACCGCCGCAGCCCTCGCCAATAAAATTTGGGGTGTTTCCAGAGATGAAGATCAGGGCTTGCTTCGCCGTTCATGGACTCTCCCTGTTTTGACTGCGCTTCACACGCCGAGACACTTCAATGAAATCAAAAGAAGCTTGCCGACAATAACTGATCGCGCCTTGTCACAATCGTTGAAATCTATGGAACTTAGAAACTGGGTAAGTCGCAACGTTGATGAGGTCACGCGACCACCTGGATCAATTTATCGCGCTGTTAACACTGGCGGAATGATAAGTAGCGTCACGGCATCTCAAGTTTCCTTCGGGCACTAGGCCAGAAATTTATAGAAAAATCGTTGTATGGTGTCTGCTGCCGAAATGAACCGGTGAAATATGCCGGGCATAGAAGAGACAAGAATAGCGGGGGCTTGAACTGTACGAAGGTCAAGCGGGGTAACCTTATATCGGCATGCTTTGCAGGTGCATGAAAAAGCCGGGTCTTTTTTATGCGTACGGCTTATCCGGAAAGACTATTTGAGAAATCACGCCGGGGTGAGCCCCATAAACGCAAAAAGCTCCCCGTCGGGAGCTTTTTGCGTTTATGGCGGAGAGAGAGGGATTCGAACCCTCGATACGCGATTAACGTATACACACTTTCCAGGCGTGCGCCTTCAGCCACTCGGCCACCTCTCCAGCATTATAAGGCACCCATGGGTGCGAGGCGGAACTTACTGGGAATAGTCAGGGGATGCAACTGTTTTTTTAACTCTTTTGAACACCGTAATTTGAACAGTTGCGACTTTCCCTAAGCCTTGATTTTCCTTAAACAAAAGCCTTGTTTAATGTTATAGTGCCTTCCAGTTACCCGCTTTCACTCCTGTGCCTTCGACAAGAAGGGAGCCCTGATATATGGCTATGGTTTTCCGCCTTCTGGGATGGCTGTTTCTCGCAATTGCCGTTGTGTCGGTTGCTTTTGACATCTTCGTCTTTGTCGAGCAGGGAAGTTTCCACTTCTCGCTGCTCGGCGAGAACTGGTATGCTGTACACCCCAGCTCTCAACCTCTGGTCCAGAGCGCCATTGAACGGCATGTCTCTGAGGCTCTCTGGCAATATGTACTTTTCCCGATCACGCTTTTACCCACAGTGGTGATTGGCACCATTCTGGGCGGATTGTTCACCATTCTCAGCAGCATCTATCAGCCAAGACGGCGGCGGTAAGCGCCCAGAAAAAACCCCGACTGCTCAGGAAATCGAGGTTTCCGCAATCGGGGTTTCAGGTTTCATCCGACCTTGATAAAGATCAGTCATCACCCATTTTCAGTGCCGCAAGGAAAGCAGATTGGGGAATTTCGACGTTCCCGATCTGGCGCATGCGTTTTTTACCCGCCTTCTGTTTGTCCAGCAGCTTGCGCTTACGTGAAACATCCCCGCCATAACACTTTGCGGTTACATCCTTGCGCATGGCAGAAATGGTTTCGCGTGCTACGATTTTTCCACCGATTGCCGCCTGAATGGCAATTTTGAACAGCTGGCGCGGAATCAGGCCCTTCAGGCGCTCACAGAGCATACGGCCCCGCGGCTCCGCCTGGCTGCGATGCACGATCATTGCCAGAGAGTCCACCGGCTCGGCGTTCACCAGCACAGCGACCTTGACCAGTTCATTTTCCTCATACCCATCCAGCGAGTAATCAAAGCTGGCATAACCACGGGAAATCGACTTCAGACGGTCATAAAAATCAAAGACCACCTCGTTGAGGGGCAGTTTGTAGACCACCATGGCCCGGCTGCCGACATAGGTCAGTTCCTGCTGAATACCCCGACGGTCTTCACAAAGTTTCAGCACGGGGCCGAGAAACTCATCAGGAAGCAGGATATTGGCCTTGATCCAGGGCTCCTCAATATGGTCAATCTTGACCACGTCAGGGAAATCCGCCGGATTGTGCAGCTCCATAACCGAACCGTTGTTCATATGAATCTTGTAAACCACACTCGGTGCCGTTGTGATCAGATCCAGATTAAACTCGCGTTCCAGCCGTTCCTGAATGATTTCAAGATGTAGAAGACCAAGGAAACCACAGCGAAAACCAAATCCGAGCGCGGCGGAAGACTCTGGCTCATAATGGAATGAGGCATCATTCAGCGCCAGTTTGCCCAGACTGTCGCGCAGATCTTCATAATCATTGGCATCGATCGGGAAAAGACCGCAGAACACCACAGGAATAGACGGTTTGAACCCGGCCAGAGGTGTATCGACCAGATTCTTTTCATCCGTGATGGTATCACCGACCTTGGTATCGGTAATCGTCTTGATACCCGCGGTGATATAGCCGATTTCACCAGCGTGCAGTTCCTTGAACTTGGTCATTTTCGGTGTGAAGGCCCCCACAGCATCAACAAGATGCGTCGTGCCATTGCCCATCATCCGGATTTTCATACCCGTGCGAAGAACCCCGTCAACCACACGGACAAGCGTGATGACCCCAAGGTAGCTGTCATACCAGCTGTCCACCAGCAGCGCCTTGAGTTTGCCTTCAGGATTTCCCCGAGGGGCAGGCAGCTTCTGCACTACAGCTTCAAGGACTTCGGCAACACCGACACCCGTTTTGCCTGAAACGACCAGAGCCTCCGAAGCATCAATGCCGATAACTTCCTCAATCTGTTCCCTCACCCGGTCCGGTTCGGCTGCAGGCAAATCAACCTTGTTCAAGACAGGAATGATTTCATGGTTGTTATCGATGGCAAGATAAACGTTGGCCAGGGTCTGCGCTTCCACGCCCTGAGACGCATCGACCAGGAGAATGGATCCCTCACAAGCTGCCAGCGAACGGCTTACCTCATAGGTAAAATCCACATGCCCCGGGGTATCGATCAGGTTGAGCTGATAGACCTGGCCGTCATTGGCTTTATATTCCAGCCGTACGGTTTGTGCCTTGATGGTAATACCGCGCTCCCGCTCAAGTTCCATGCTATCTAGAACCTGGCTTTGCATTTCGCGTTCGGTCAAACCACCGCACATCTGGATCAGCCGATCAGCCAGCGTGGACTTGCCGTGATCGATGTGGGCAACAATAGAAAAATTTCGAATAAGTTTCTGGTCGGTCATTGCTTCGATGCCTGTCAATAATTCGGCGGAAGATAAGCTTTTATAAGCCATGACGCAATGGATCTCTGCATGAGACAGAACCACCAGCTGGAATATTCCTCTCCTGTCGCAAGGTATATCCTGCTTCTGTTCCTGTTCTGCCCGAGAACTTCTATCCACAGGATAAAGCCCCTGTAAACTTTTCTGGGGTAAGATTCAGGAAATCATGTTTGTTTTTCAGGATTATACTTTAGGGATTATACAGTGAGTTCAACCCCAATCGGTTATGTAACCTCTATCAGTGGCGACAGTATAACCGCCAGTGTTGCACCGAACATCGACTTGCCATCAATCGGGGAAATGGTGCGGATCGAAAGTGATACCGCCATTGCTTTCGGGCTGATCAGTGACATGGAGATCCCCAAACCTTCCATGCCGCCCAGCCCTGCCGATGCCAAGATCATGTCGATTGACCTTCTTGGTGAAAAGCTGAGCGCCCCCGGCCCCGGCGATATTCCCGGTTTTCAGCGCGGCGTTTCCCGCTTTCCGGTCCTCGGCTCAGAGGTCGAGATGGTTGGGCAGGAAGAGCTGGCAGAGATCTATGCGCGGCCAGACAAACCCTGTTTTGTTGTCGGCGCCCTGGCGCAAGAACAAAAACTCCCCGCCTATATTATGACTGATGCCTTGCTTGGAAAACACTTCGCCATCCTTGGCACCACGGGCAGCGGGAAATCCTGCTCACTCACGGTCATTCTGAAATCAATTCTCGACAGCCACCCCTGTGGACATATCATCCTGATCGATCCGCACAATGAGTATTCTTCTGCCTTTAAAAAGCGGGCTGAATGCCTGAGCCCAGATTCTCTGAAGCTTCCTTACTGGCTATTGAACTTTGAAGAAACGGTCGAAATCTATTGCAGCAAGGAACCAGCCGCCCGCAACATCGAGGCGGGAATCCTCAAGGATGCAATCCTCACAGCCAAGCTGGCATGGGGCAGTCAGGAAGTTGACGTCAACACCCTGACGGTTGATACACCCGTTCCCTACAAGCTCTCGGATATGGTCCACCGCATTGATGAAATGATGGGGCAACTTGGCAAACCCGAACAGCTGGCCCCTTATATGCGCCTGAAAACCAGACTGGATAACCTGCGGAATGATCGGCGATATGCCTTCATGTTTGGCAATGTCGCCTTGCGCGATAATATGGCATACCTTCTCAGCAAACTGATGCGTATTCCCAACGAAGGAAAACCGGTTTCCATTTTTGATCTTTCTGGTGTTCCCTCCGAGATCGTTGATGTCATGGTCTCTCTTTTATGCCGAACCATTTTCGATCTCGCCGTCTGGGGACATCGTCATGACCCGATCCCGATCCTGATTGTCTGTGAAGAAGCCCACCGCTATGTCCCCTTTGATAGAAGCTCCGGCTTTGAGCCAACCCGGCGGGCTCTTGAGCAGATCGCAAAAGAGGGTAGAAAATATGGTGTCTCGCTCGGTCTGATCACCCAGCGCCCTTCCGAGCTTTCCGAAACCATCCTGTCTCAATGTAACACCATGTTTTCTCTCAGGATGAGCAATGAACGGGATCAGATGTTTGTACAGCGTACCCTGCCACAAAGTTCTTCCAGCTTGTTGAAGTCCCTTCCCTCTCTGCGCAATCAGGAGGCTATTGTCGTGGGAGAAGGCGTAAACTTTCCGACCAGAATCAGATTTCACGAGCTTGCGGCATCCGAGCTTCCGGAAAGCAACACCGCCAGCTTTGCCAAGAACTGGCAGGAAGACCGCTTTGATGGCAATCACATTCAGTATGCGCTCAAGCGCTGGCGTACCCAGTCCAGAAGTTCATGAGCCCTGACCGATGACCGAGACGACAAAAGAGACTTATTACAGGGAAGTGCTGAGCCAGTTCTTGCGAGAAAGCCGGCTTCACCAAAGAGTGCTCGCGTGTCTGCGTACAGCTTTCCCTCAGGGCTGGATCACAGCTGGCGCTATCCGCAACTCTGTTTGGGACATGCTCTCGGGAATCAAAGAACCTCCACTTTGCAACGATCTGGATGTCATCTATTTTGACCCTCACGACACCCGGCAGAAAACCGAAAGGGAAATCGAAATCCGGCTACAACAACAGCTGCCAGATGAAAGTCAGGCCCACGCCCCACTTCAGAGACCACAAACTATTCGAATACAAGATACGACAGGACAGGAAGAACTGGAGGACGCGTTGGCCGTCACTCGATTTTTTCGCCGAAGAGAAAACCGTGCTGGCACCCGAATTTTTCTCACTGCAGCAGGAAACATGAACGATACCGGTTTCTGCTATAATTATCCAAAGGGACTGATCAAGGATAAGATTTATGGATCATTACCGCCGCCTCATATACGGAATTTTCTTTCAGATCCTTCTCTTGGTTGGCCTGTTAATCACCATTGTATTCACTGTCCTCTTTTATAGTGCGAACCAGCAGGATGAAATAACCCGTCAGGATTATATTCGCCTGGTAAAAGCCTCTTTGCAAAAAGACCTCACCTCCCACAAACGCCTTACCTATGACTACAGCTACTGGGAAGATTCCTATTCAAAGTTGATCATCAACCTTGATCCGGCATGGGCAAAAAAAAATATCGGCGAATACCTCGAACAGACATTTGAAATTTCCGGTTCCCTGGTGCTGGATACCCAAGGTAAAAAAACCTTTGAATCTATCGGCCTCCAGAACACGCCCGCTTTCGCAACGCCTGCCTTTTCAAAAAAATTGAATGATATTTTTCACCAGGCGACAAACTCGTCAGAAGACGAAAACCAGATTTCCGATTTTATCGAATTGGAAAATCAGCTCTATATGGTCAGTTTGAATCTGGTTACGTCTGATACCCGGGAAATAGATTTCGACAATCCGGAAACCCCCAGGGGATATCTGATGTTACTCAAGGAAATAGATCTCTCTCCAGAAAGCGATCTTGTTACTTTTCTTGGGTTACAGGACCTTCACTTCACAGCCGATCCCCAGAACATCATCACCAATGGTTTTACAATGGAGGACGCCAGAGGCCAAGTGATCGGCATCCTGGACTGGCACCTTGATCTACCCGGGACCATTCTGCTTCGCAAAAGCTTGTACTGGACAGCCGGGGCTCTTGTCCTCGCCATCATCCTCTGTATTCTGATCTTCAGGAGAGGTAACTCGGTTCTTGGTATATTTTCGCGAGACCACGAACGGCAACAACTTTTGAAACTGCGGAACGAGCAACAGATAAATGCTCTGAAATCACTGGTTCAGAACAATATATTCTATCAGAACAATGATGATCGGGCCTTGATGGAGGTCACAAAAACTGTCTGCCTGACCCTCCGCTCGGACAGGGCATCAATCTGGTTTCTCAATCAGGAAGAACAACAGCTGGAATGCCATAATGTTTATGAAGCGGAAAACGACAGACACAGCTCCCCTCCTACAGCCATTCCTTTTGCCGGTTGTGAAGATTATTACCAACGTATGCAGAAGAAGAGAATTCTTGCCCAAGACGACTGCTTGTCCAACAGCAAGGTGACAGGTTTCCTCGATCTCTATCTCAAGGTATATAACATTCAGTCCATCCTTGATGCAGGATTGTTTCAAAACAACGAACTCATCGGCATTATCTCGGTGGAAAGAACCCGTAAAACCTACAGCTGGCCGCTTGAGGAAATCAGCTTTGTCGCCTCGGTCACACATCTGCTTTCGCTGCTGTTTGAAATAAGGGAACGTCGGGAGATTGAAACACACCTAATCAGCGCCAAAGAAGAAGCTGAAGCAGCCAACCAGGCAAAATCTGAATTCCTTGCGAACATGAGCCATGAACTGAGAACCCCTCTGAACGCAATTATCGGTTTTTCTGATCTGATGCGAAATGAAATGTTTGGTCCGATCGGACAACAGCAATACAAGGGATATTCGGAAGATATCTACAACAGCGGCACACACCTTCTCAGCTTGATCTCGGATATCCTGGATATTTCAAAGATCGAGGCGGGTGGCTATCTTCTGGAAATGGAGAAGATCAATTTTGCCGAGGTCGCAGCTTCGGCAATCCGCATGCTCGCGCCCAGAGCAGAAAACCGCTCGCTACAGGTTGAAACGGAGATCCCGGAATCCCTGTCACTGATCACTGCTGATCATCGGGCGCTGCTGCAGATCCTGCTCAATATCATTGCGAATGCAATCAAGTTTTCTCACACAGGCTCCAGAGTCCTCTTCAAAGCCGTCGAGACAACAAACCGTGAGTTAAAAATAACCGTCACAGATTTTGGCCTCGGCATTCCCGATCACCAGCTCCCGCTCGTCGGCTCCCCATTTTATCAGGGTGAGAGTACCTTGCGCAAAAAGCATGAGGGCACTGGCCTTGGCCTCTATATCACAAAGAGCCTCGTCACCCTGCATCACGGCACATTCAGGATTGATAGCAAATTCGGAGAGGGAACAACCGTAACCATCACCCTTCCCCTGCAACTGCCATCCCCGTCACATGAAGGCCTACAGGGGGTTGAAAGTGATTATTCCGATGATCACTCATCCAAAAGGCCGAACGTAACCACACCCTTTTAATATCATCCTGAAATCAAAATCCAGAAACCCAAGCCAGAAGGGGAAGAAAGAAGGAAATTTTTCAAGTGAGCTATTCTGGACCATCCAGCTTCATCATCCGTTTGAAGGCACCGTCATAAATACCTGAAAGATCTTTGAAAATCTGGGTCGCTTGCTTCATTTCATCAGAATTGGGGAGCTTGATGTCACTAATACCATAGATCTGGTCTAGGCGTGATTGCAGATGAGCTATCTCTTCCGACAGATGCTCAGGTGTTTGATAGCTGACGGAGGAAACCCCCTGAAGACTCTCGAGGTGAGAATATATCACAGCCAGCTGACGCTCTTCTGTCTCGGAAAGAAGTTTAGCCGGATCAGATAACAGCCTGTCTGCTTCCTGTTCCAAACGCTGAACCAGGGTATGGTGCGAAGGATCGATTACCTTTGGCCGAAATCCGAGTAATTCATTAATTTCTACATGTATATCGCTCATCGCAATTTTCTGGTCTTCATCCAGTTTACGGTCGGGTAGAGTGCCATAAATCTGGGTTAACTGCTGCTCCAGTGCGCGGACCCTGCTCTGTTCTTCTGCGGAAAGATCTTCAAAACGCACATCACCCGGCTGGCGGATAGCCCCCTCCATTCGGGCAATCAGGGCTTTGGCTTCTTCGGAGAGTGTGATTTTAAAGGCTGAGGAAAAGCGATCTTCTTTCCCCCTGTCTCCTGCTGTTTTATTCGTCTTCTCAGAAACAGTCGTGTCTGGTGTCGTTACAGGAGCGCCAAGCCCCTGGGCCCCGTAACCAGACACATTGCTCAAAGAGACAATATCGAGATTCACACTCACGCCAACCCACCTTGCAAAACAGTTTCCTCATGCAAAGCAAGTTTCGGACCACTTAAAAAATGTTATAAATCAATGAACTATGCTGAAGATTTTCAGGAACATTTTGCCGGGAGGAAAAATATCCCAAATCCCGCAGTTCCTATGCCCCGTGGATTGCTCTCCAAAGGTGGAACTCAAGAATATCGCCGTATCAGCACAAGCGCGATATCACCTCTGTACCGGGTGTCCGCCGCTTATGTGAATCAGATTGTTGCGCCGGGCAAGAAAGGATCCACCGTGACGCCAGACAAAGGGTTATCAGCCGGATCATCTGGGGCTGGCAGATCGTGACAATGCACATCCTCTGCTCCCTGGGCGGCCAGAATAGCCAGGGCTTTTTCTTCGTGCGCAGCATCCCTGAGTGTCACCCACAATAACAAACCGCCATGTTCAATCTGGCTTTCAATATCCTGGGCATGTTTATGGCCGATCCACTCGGCAACAAAGGTGCCGAAAATGCCAGCCGAGCCACCAGCGAGAACAGCACCGATTATTGCTACAGCCAGGGATCCTCCAGAGGCGACAACAGGTGCAGCGGCGACAACAGCTCCGATATAGGCCAGGCCGCCAATCAGTGCCGTTTTGCCCTCCACGATTGAATCCTGCTCAACATAGGCGGTTCTGGGGACATCAGGATCATCTTCTAGCTCGGCAACTGAACTATAGCGATGACCCAGCTTTTCATTTACAGAATTCTCACTCGCCAGCAAACTTAGCTCTGAGCGATCAAAACCAGCACTCAATAGGGCATCAACAGCTGCTTCCAGCTCTTTTGCGGTATGAAAAACGCCGACAGCTTCACGGACCGTACTCTGATGAGAGGATAAGTCTTTTGCAGGTAATGACATAGGTGTCTCCTAGCGACGCCCCCCCAGATCACCCCCTGGTTAGTAACAGACAGTATAACACAATTATGAACCACTGCTCACAGGAACCGCAAAACCGGAGTGATCCTCACGTCTTCAAGAGGAACTCAAAAGTAATTTTAAATTCAAATCTCTAGCTTCCCGCCAACTCGAAATCGCGCAATTGTGATCAACCGCAAAAAAGAAATGGCCCCGGCAGCTCATCCCAGCCGGGGCCTTCTCATTTGTCATATACAGCCTGAATATCAACCTAGCTGCGCAGGACGGCCCCAGTCGCTTTCATCGCCTGGGCCAAAACTTTCTGCGAAACAGCGTCAATTTCCTCGTCCGTCAGGGTACGCTCTTTTGGCTGTAGGGTAACCGTAACGGCCAGGGATTTTTTCCCTTCCTCAACACCTTTGCCGGTATAGATATCAAACAGAACAGCATTGCTGATCAGGTTCTTGTCCGCCCCGACAACCGCTCGAAGCAACCTTCCGGCTTCAACTGTATCGTCCACAAGGAAAGCAAAATCACGCTCAACCGGTTGGAATGCCGACAAGACCAAGGCCGGTTTGATGTTGCTCGACTCGCCTTTTTTAACCTTTGGCTGAGGAATCTTCTCAAGGAAGACTTCAAATGCCACGACCGGCCCTTTGATATCCATCGCCTCTAGAACACGAGGATGTAACTCGCCAAAATAGGCCAGTACATTTGTCGGGCCCAAGCCCAAAGCACCAGAACGTCCGGGATGGTAGTAAGCGGGCGCTGTAGTAAAGACCTGAAGGTTATCTACCGGGGCTCCTGCAGCAGAGAGAGCTGCAAGGGCGTCTCCCTTGGCATCAAACAGATCCACCGGACGCGGAGTATTTTCCCAATGCCGCTCTGCGGCCTTGCCCGAGCGCAGGCCAGAGGCCATTTCAAGCTGCCCTTTGGCAGTATCGTCCTGATACTGAGGACCGACTTCAAACAGAGCATTATCCCCATAACCACGGTCAGTATTTTTAGCTGCGGCAGCCAGAAGTGTCGGCAGGATAGACGGACGCATGGTATCCAGATCTGTCGAGATCGGATTGGCCACCCGCAAACAGTCTGGTACCGACCCAAAGAGATCGGCCTGGGCCCGGGAAACAAACGAGAAAGTGACCGCTTCATCAAGACCGCGCCAGCACAGGGCAGTCCGGGCATTCGAAACTCTGCGCTGCGCCAAGGTTAGCACACCCTGTGGCAGATAGTGATCACGCGACATCTCCAGCTCGGGAATGTTTTCGTATCCATGGATACGAAGAACCTCCTCGACCAGGCAGGCCTCCATCTCCACATCACTGCGCCAGCTTGGAACAGCGACCGAGAGAACCGCGCCTTTTTCTGCAACTTCGAAGCCAAGCTTCGTCAGGATCTCGATTTGTTTTTCCTGTGCAATCGCCACACCACAGAGCTGCGCAACCCGTTCCGGGCGCAGCTCAATAAGACGCTTGGCAGAAGGGATCTCTCCTGCAGAAGTAAGATTGCTCACCTCACCGCCACAAAGATCAAGCACCATTCGAGTCGCAACATCTACACCCCAATCTGCAGAAACAGGGTCAACACTGCGTTCGAAACGATAGCGTGCATCAGAATTAATTCCGGTCTTCCGTCCGGTGACCGCAACTGAAACAGGATCAAACAGAGCTACCTCAAGGAACATGTTGCTGGTTGTGTCACCACAACCGGAATTCATCCCGCCCATGACACCCCCGATCCCCTGGACAGCAGCATCATCGCCAATGACAACCATGCCATCGGCGAGTTGATAGGTCTCTTCGTCCAGAGCAAGGAATTCTTCGCCATCCCGACCATTACGCATGGTCAAATCGCCAGACAGCTTGTCTGCATCAAACACGTGCAGCGGACGTCCCAGATCAAAAGAAACATAGTTCGTAATATCAACCAGGGCAGAAATAGGACGGTTGCCAATGGCACGCAGGCGATCCTGCATCCATTTGGGGCTCGGCCCGTTTTTCAGGCCTTTGAAATAGCGCCCGGCAACATAGGGAACCTTATCAGCGACTTCGGCATCAATCTTCCAGCTGATTGGACTAGTAAAGGTTCCGGCATGTTTTTCTGTCTGCAGTGGCTTGAGTTTCCCCAGACCAGCGGCCGCCAGATCGCGTGCCACACCCCGCACACCCAGGCAATCCCCCCGGTTCGGCGTAATCGCGATTTCAATAATCGGATCATCCAGACCAAGAATTTCAGCCAAAGGCACGCCGATTTCAGTATCATCAGGCAGGTCAATAATTCCGTCGTGTTCGTCGGAAAGTCCCATCTCTCTCTCGGAAACCAACATCCCGTTGGACTCCTCACCACGCAACTTGCCTGGCTTGAGCAACAGGTCAATCCCGGGCACATAACTGCCAACTGGTGCGAAGACGCCAACCATCCCTGTGCGGGCATTGGGCGCCCCACAGACGACCTGACTGGTGCCTTCAGCGGTCTGCACCTGACAAACACGCAACCTGTCCGCATTCGGGTGCTGAATTGCCTCGACAACACGCGCCGTTTTAAAAGCCTTCAGTTCTTCTGCCTTGTTTTCGACCCCTTCAACTTCGAGGCCGATGAGGGAAAGTTTTTCGACGATCACTTCCAGCGAAGCATCCGTATCAAGGTGATCTTTCAACCAGTTCAATGTGAATTTCATTACCTCAATCCTTCCTTACAGACCACGAACCATGCTGGGCATTTCCATGGGCAGGAACCCATAGTGTTTCATCCAGCGCAGATCTGTTTCATAGAAAGTCCGTAGATCGGGGATACCGTATTTGAGCATGGCCAGACGCTCGATCCCGATCCCGAAGGCAAAACCCTGATATTTGGTTGAATCGATACCGCAGTTTTCAAGAACCTTTGGATTGATCATGCCACTGCCAAGAATCTCGAGCCAGTCATTGCCAGCACCGATTTTCAGCTGGCCATCTGCCCGGCTACAGCCGATATCGACTTCTGCAGAAGGTTCTGTAAAGGGGAAGTAGCTCGGACGGAAACGCAGGGGTAAATCCTCAACCCCGAAATAAGCCCGACAGAATTCGATTAGAACACCCTTGAGATGTCCCATATTGGTCTTTTCATCAATCACAAGACCCTCGACCTGATGAAACATCGGGGAGTGCGTGGCATCGTGATCGGCACGGAATGTCCGCCCCGGTGCAATAATCCGGATCGGCGGTGTCGTGGTCTGCATTGCCCGGATCTGTACGGGTGACGTATGGGTCCGTAGAACCGAACGGGTGCCATCTTCGCGCTCTGGCATATAGAAGGTATCAAGTTCCTGGCGTGCCGGATGTTCCGGCGGAATATTCAGGGCTGTGAAATTATGAAAATCATCCTCGATGTGTGGTCCCTGAGCGACAGAAAAACCCATTTCACCAAAAATTGCCACCAGCTCTTCCAGAGTTTGACTGATGGGGTGCATTTTCCCAATCGTGACCGGACGCGCAGGCAAGGAAACATCTATCGTTTCACGAGCCAGACGTTCAGATAAAGCCGCTTCGTGCAAGATTTCCTTACGACGATCCAGGGCATCAGCCACATCCTGCTTGATCAGATTAAAAGCCTGCCCTGCCGCTTTTCTCGCTTCAGGATCAAGCCCGCCCAGGGTTTTCATCCGCTGGGTAATCTCACCTTTTTTCCCCAGCGCCTGTACCCGCACATTATCGAGGGCTTCAAGGTCAGCTGCTTCTTCTACCCGCTGCAGCAAGGCGCCACGGAGTTCTTCCAGATTTTCCATTCCACTACTTCCAGTCGCGGGGGGAATCTCCCCCTCTATCTCTATTCAAGCTTCATCGCCAACATGGCCATCGCACCACCGGTAACACTCTGCACCTGGCCATCAAACAGGACCTGATCCAGGACAACATCCCGGGAAATTTTGTCAAATCGGTAGAGCAAGATCAGTTCTCGCTCGATACCATCCAGTTCTTTCCGGATCGTAGCCGTCACCCGGATTACCTCTTCAGACTGTTTAGCATCCCAAGGCTCTGAGAGCCAAGTGACTTTCCCGCTTCGTCCGGCAAGCTCATCAACCAGTTCACCGATCGTCTTTCCGTCCAGCGTTCTTTGGCGTACGGCAAAGGTATCGGGGGAATAATCTCCCTCATTACAACTTGCCAGAACAAACAAACATAAAAGCAGGGACGCAAAATTTTTGAGAGAGAACATTATATCTTAACAGTACCAGGAGCCACAGTGATCAGATGTGGCAGAAGAAAAACGGGGAAAAACATACTCAATAACAAACCAGTAGCTAGTCCGGTCGGCTCATCCTGACGATATAATCAAGACAAAAGGCAGCACCCGGATACCGGATGCTGCCTTCGGATAGTCACCTATCGCAGAGCTTGGCGTCTTATAAATTACGCCAGAGCTGCTTTTGCTCTTTCCACGACAGCTGCGAAAGCTGCTGGTTCACGAACAGCAAGATCTGCCAGAATTTTACGGTCGAGACCGATTTCGGCTTTCTTGGCACCATTCATGAACTGGGAATAAGTGATCCCGTGCTGACGAACACCAGCATTGATACGCTGAATCCACAGACCGCGGAAGGTACGCTTTTTAACGCGACGATCGCGATAAGCATACTGCCAGCTTTTTTCCAGGCGCTGTACGGCAACCCGGAAGACGTTTTTACCACGGCTACGGAAGCCGCGAGCAAGTTTAGTGATTTTTTTGTGGCGTGCGCGCGCAGTCACGCCCCGTTTTACACGAGCCATATTGCTACTTCCCTAACCTTAACTGTTAACGAGAAAATTACGTTTGATGATGCGAGCATCGGATTCACAGAGAGTTGTCGTCCCGCGAGCGTTACGAATCATTGTCTGTGAACGCTTGCGCATCCCGTGCCGTTTTCCTGCCTGGGCAGCAACGACTTTACCAGTTCCGGTCAGGCGGAAGCGTTTCTTCGCGCCAGATTTCGTCTTAAGTTTGGGCATTTTCTTTCCTTTAAATAACAGGTTCTTTTCAGAGTGACTAGGCATACCCTTTGGCTCATGCCACCCGACAATGGCGGGGTTTATAGTACCCTTTCCCCACAAAGGCAAGGGACTTAAACTCAGGAGCGCGAACATTACCAGCAAGCTCGGCCAGGCCAGACAAAACCCGCTCAAGGCACCTCTTGTAATTTAAGAATAATTTTTGGTGCCTGACCATGTATAGTCTTACTATCTGAGGGACAGTATAACTTTGCAAAACATACCCAGGGGTATTGAAATATAATTTCCAGACAATACTTATCCCGGACACCTTCGTCCCACGATCAGATTCCGAGACAGACAACAGCGAGAGAAACCGATGCGTAAATCCACCCCCTGGAGTCTAGCAGCTCTGATTGTCACAACCTCCTTCAGCCTTCCCGCCCACACCCAAGAAAGCGCTTCCCCCCTCCCCAGCGTAGTCGTCACAACTGTTACCGAACGGGATATTGCCCCAGAGCTCAGCTTCATTGGCCGTGTTGAAGCCAAGGAAAAAGTTTACATTCAGGCAAGAGTAGAAGGTTTTCTTGAACAGCGCCTGTTTACAGAAGGCTCGATCGTCAAGAAGGGAGACCTGCTCTACATTCTGGAAAAAGCACCCTATGAAATTGCCGTTGCCCAAAGTCAGGCAGACCTGGCTGGCGCGGAAGCAACCCTGAAGAACGCCCGCTCCGATCTCAGCCGCAAAGAAGAACTCCGAAAAAAGAAGGTCGTCTCCGAAGCTTCACTGGACACCTCCCTTGCAAACGAATCCTCTGCTCTGGCAAGCGTCATGCAGGCCAAAGCATCCTTGCGAAAAGCCGAACTGAACCTCAGTTACACCGAAATTCACAGTCCGATTGACGGCCAGATCAGCAGTTCCCGCTACAGTGTCGGGAACCTGGTCAATGCCAGCAGCGAACCCCTGGCCACGATCACCAGTATGGACCCGATTTATGTCAACGTTCCGGTCAGTGACAAGATCATCCTCGAAGTACGACGCGAGGGACCGATCACAGAACCAACAGTTACTCCGACGCTTACGCTTTCCGATGGAAAACCGTATGAATTCGCAGGCCAGTTTGATTTCATCAACACCGAAGTCAACCAAAACACCAACTCGATCACCACCCGGGCTGTTTTCCCCAACCCGAACCACCTCTTGGTACCGGGGCAATTTGTAAACGTTGCCGTCCGGGCAAAGGAAACCCACCCTGCTCTCGTCATTCCCCAATCTTCGGTCCAGAAAGACCAAACAGGTTACTTTGTTCTGGCTGTCAATCGGGACAACAAGGTCGAGATTAGACGAATCGATGTTGGCGAACAGATTGAAACCGACTGGGTGGTCACAAACGGATTGCTTAAAGGTGAACGCATCATTGTTCAGGGGATACAAAAGGTTAGGCCCGACATGCAGGTCAATCCGGTTGAAGAGGGAGCCTGATTGTGTTTTCAGCTTTTTTCATCAATCGCCCGAAGTTCGCCCTGGTTATATCCATCGTTATAGTTCTGGCTGGTATCATCGCCCTTAAGGGCCTGCCTGTAGCCGAATATCCCGAGATCACCCCCCCGCAGGTTAAAGTTACGACCTCCTATCCCGGAGCAAATGCCACTGTTGTCGAACAATCTGTCGCCGCCCCGATTGAAGCAAAAGTCAACGGCGTTGACGGTATGCTTTATATGTCCTCTACGAGTAGTAACGATGGCAGCTATGAGCTAACGGTCACCTTTGCTGTGGGAACAGATCCGGATATTGCCGCGGTTAATGTTCAAAACCGTGTAGCAACGGCCAATTCCTCCTTACCGCAAGAAGTCACACGACAAGGCGTCATCACGCAAAAACAGTCAACGTCAATGCTTCTTGTGATCAATATGGTCTCGCCCGATAACTCGCAAGATTCACTGTTCCTGAGTAACTACGCTTCTATTTATATTCAGGATTCATTGGCGCGTATTAACGGCGTCGGCAGCGTCTCGCAGTTCGGCGCTCTGGATTATGGAATGCGTGTTTGGCTTAACCCGGACCGTCTTACTGCCGTTGAGCTCACAACCAAAGATGTGACCGAGGCTATAGAGAATCAAAACATTCAAGCCACAGCGGGGCAACTGGGTGCACCACCGTTTGAAGGAACGCCCCAGTTTCAATACACCCTTCAAGCCAAAGGTCGTCTGACAACTGTTGAAGAGTTTGAAAATATTGTTATCCGGGCCAATCAAGACGGTTCTTTTGTCCGGCTAAAAGACATTGCGCGGGTAGAACTTGGCTCACAAAGCTATTCTTCCGCCTCAAAACTCAACAACGCCCCTTCTGCAGCGATTGCGGTTTATCAGTCACCTGGCGCCAATGCCCTTGAGGTTGCCGATGCCATCTATGCAGAACTTGACCGTCTATCGAAAAGTTTCCCACAAGGCGTCGAGTACAAAATACTCTATGATACAACCAACGCCGTTCGTGCCTCGGTCAAAGAAGTCATCGAAACGCTGCTCATCACCTTTGCTCTTGTTGTCAGCGTAACTTTCCTATTTTTGAGTGATTGGCGTTCAACCCTGATCCCGAGTCTTGCAATCCCGGTATCTCTTATCGGTACTTTTGCCGTTCTATATGCTGTCGGCTTCAGTGCCAATATGATCACGCTCTTTGCCATTATCCTTGCAATCGGGATTGTCGTAGATGACAGCATTGTCGTTGTTGAAAATGTCCAAAGGATCATGAAAGAAACCGGCAAATCGGCAGCTGATTCAACCAAGCAGGCAATGAAAGAGGTCACCGGCCCTGTCGTAGCAACAACTTTGGTGCTTTTGGCAGTCTTTGTACCTGTATCCTTCATGCCAGGCATTACCGGCGAACTCTATAAACAGTTCTCACTCACCATTTGCGTGGCAGTTTCACTCTCATCCATTAACGCTTTAACGCTTTCGCCTGCACTTTGCGCACTTCTTTTAAAACCAGACAGCGGCGAACCCCGTGGCCCTTTGAAACTGTTCGCAAACCTCGTTGATCGTACCCGTAATGGCTACAGCAGAGTTGTTGCCCTTATGATCAGAAGGCTTGCTATCTCCTTGGCCGTTCTTGGTATTTTCGCTGGTGTGACCGTCTATATGTTCCAGACGGTCCCCACAGGATTTATTCCCATGGAAGACAAAGGGGTGTTCTTCGTGAACGTTCAACTCCCCGATGGTGCATCACTGGAACGAACAAATGAAGTTACAGCGAAAGTCACCGAAATGCTTCTGGAAGAAGAAGGCGTCACAGATGTTATTTCCGTTTCCGGCTTCAGTATAATATCGGGAGCAGCTTCAAACTCATCCCTTCTGATACCGATATTAAGTGACTGGTCAGAACGCAGCTCCTTTGAACTAAAATGGTTCAATATTCTCGGCCGAATTAATGGTCAGTTAGCAGGTCTTGCAGCAGCAGAATCTTTTGCTTTCCCTCTCCCCCCAATCATGGGGCTGGGTACAAGCGGCGGCGTAGAGGCCCAAGTTCAAGATTATCTAGGACGAACACCACAAGAACTTGCTTCAGCTGTGCGCAGCTTGGCTTTTGCAGCCAACCAGCAACCTGAATTAAGTTCTGTATTCAGCACTTACTCCGCCAATATTCCCCAGCTATTCCTGGAAGTTGACCGAGAAAAAGCTCTCGTTCTTGGCGTCAAGGTTTCGGACATTTTCTCAACCTTGCAGGCAAACCTTGGCTCATCCTACATCAATGACTTTAACCTCTACGGAAAAGTTTATCGGGTTCAAATTCAAGCCGAAGCTCAGTTCCGTGACGGGTTGGAAGACATCGATAATCTGCATGTTCGAAATGATAACGGCGATATGATCCCTTTACGGACGCTTATTGAAATAGAACCAATCCTCGGCCCTCTGTCGGTTGCCCGCTACAATCAATTCAAATCAGCATCCATAACGGGTTCTCCTGCGACCGGCTATAGTAGTGGCGATGCCATTGCGGCACTGGAACGCGCTGCTGCAAACGCCCTGCCTGATGGGTATGGAATTGAATGGACCGGGACATCCAAACAGGAGCAGGAGGCAGGGGGTTACATTGTCATTATCTTCTCTCTGGCTTTGATCTTTGCCTATCTCTTCCTTGTGGCCCAGTATGAAAGCTGGACCATACCTCTGTCTGTCATCACATCCGTAGTAATCGCCGGATTTGGCGCTTTGCTGCCCATGACACTGCTCCCCTTTCTCGACAACAACCTCTACGCCCAGATCGGGATGGTCATGCTGATCGGCCTTGCGAGCAAAAGCGCCATTCTGATTGTTGAATTTGCCAAGGTACGTCGTGAAGAAGGTCTGACAATCCATGAAGCTGCACTTGAAGCTGCTTCATTGCGCTTCAGGGCTGTCATGATGACAGCGCTTTCGTTCATCCTCGGTGTTTTACCCTTGATCTTTGCTTCTGGTGCTGGCGCGGCCAGCCGGGTTGCCGTTGGCTTCGTTGTATTCGGGGGCATGGTTGCCGCCACATCAATCGGCATCCTTTTCATCCCGACGCTCTATGTAGCCTTCCAATCCCTGCGAGAAGCTGCCAACAACAAACTTTGGAAGCCCAAAGAAAAGTAATACAAATCCTGAAAGGGCCGGAATAGTCATTTTGGCCCTTTCAGACTTACTTTGCCTTTCTCGCCCGAGCATTTGCGCAAAGGAGCTGAAATGCCTCCGAAGCCGGCTCGACAGCACCAAATCGCTGCAGATCAAAAGGCATCAGATCATACCCGCTTTTCCCCTCTGTGATCAGTTCGGCAAGAGCGTCACCAATACCTCCCGAAGCCATCACCCCCGACCCACAGCAACCTGCCGCGACGAACAGACCTTCTACGGCTTTTGCAGCTCCTAAAAGAAAATGCCCATCCGGTGTGTACGCTGAGAGGCCTGCCATATAGTGCTCAAAACGAGCAGCCCCCAAACCAGGAAAAAAACCCGAAACCCTTTGCTCTGCCTCAATCAGGGCGTCCCATTCATCTCCCTCGTCCGTTACAGCAAAAGACGATATATCTTCTGGCAGGATCCGGTAATCAAAAGTACGCGAACGGGCCTCTTGAACCCCGAGCAACAGGCCACCCACCTCGGGTCGGGTATAGGCCCCGGCGTCTGCATGTATCATCATGGGCTGGTGATCCCCAAAGTCGGGTTCTGGTGCGGCAATCCAGAAGTGGCTTCGGGTTGGAACCATCGGCAATGCGATACCAAGAGGAAGAGTCAGATTATTTGACCAGGACCCGCCAGCAACAACTACTCTGTCACAGGGAACAACTCCCTGGTCGGTTTCGACACCAGTGACAACACCATTTGCCATCCTGATACCCAGAACAGCGATACCCGCTTTAACCGTCGCCCCGGATAATCTTGCCGCCTTTGCATAGGCCCGGGTTAAACGATAAGGATCAATATAACCTTCCTCTTTGAAGTACACTGTCAGGGCATCATCCCCAGCCGTAAACCAGGGCAGCTTTTCGGACCGCCAATTCCGGTCCACCATCTCGGCAGAGGTGCCTTCTTCCCGCGCTCTGTTCAGCGTTTTCAGCAGACTGGCTTTGTTTGCTTCACTCTCTGCAACTCTCAAGCTGCCAACAGCCTTAAAATCAAGCGCCTCCCCTGTAATCTCTTCCAGTTCGGAAAAGAGCTCGAATGTCCGACGGCTCAAGTGATCAACAGCAGGCTTGGAAGATATTTTGAACATTAGCCCGGCAGCTTGCGAAGAGGAAGCCGTTGCAAGGTCTCGACGTTCCAGCAACAGAACATCGTCCACACCCCGCTTTGCAAGGTGATAGGCAATGGAACAGCCCAGTATTCCTCCTCCGATTACGACAAGCGAGGCCTTTGCCATAGCTATACCTTCCATAACTAAAACCGATGTATTACAGACAATAAAAAAGCCGCTCGGAACCGAGCGGCTTTTTCAATCCAGATTTCAACCCCTACCTCGGAGCCAAGATCATAATCATTTGGCGACCTTCCATCTTGGGGCGCAACTCGACTTTTGCGATTTCATCAAGATCAGTCTCGATACGCTTGAGAACATCAAGTCCAATGTCCTGGTGCGTAATTTCACGGCCACGAAAACGCATCGTCACCTTGACCTTGTCACCCGCAGAAATGAACTTGTTCGCGGCCCGCATCTTCACATCATAGTCATGTGTATCGATGTTGGGGCGAACCTTGAGTTCCTTGAGCTCAACAATTTTCTGTTTCTTGCGAGCTTCGTTTTTCTTTTTCTGCGTCTCAAAACGAAAACGGCCATAGTCCATGATCTTGCATACCGGTGGCTCCGCATTTGGAGAAACCTCTACAAGATCCAGTCCGGCATCGAGCGCGCGTTTCATCGCGTCTCTTGTTGATACCACACCAACCTGTTCGCCTTCTTCATCGACAAGGCGGACAGAATTGACTGTGATTCGTTCATTTACCCGCGGACCATCGATGCGCGGGGGTGTTGTCATTGGAGGGCGTGCTATTGTCGTGCTCCCGTTATTCCTGTTATTCCAAAATTGCTGACAGCTGGCGTCAGCAGCAGGTCATTACCCTAAAAATGCCGACCATATTCTACCATTACGCCCGGCATAATGCCAATAACCCCCAGTGGTCGGCAACCAGAAAGTTATTTTTTATCCCTTATCCTTCAGCAGGCGACTTCGCTTCCTCAGCGAGAGAGCTAAGTGCCTCTTCCAAAGTCATAATTTGTTGGTCCTTGCCACCAAGGCGACGCAGAGCAACTTTCCCTTCCTCTGCTTCCCGACGCCCGACAACAGCAATGACCGGTGTTTTGCTCAGGCTGTGCTCGCGAATCTTGTAATTGATTTTCTCATTACGCAGATCCGCTTGAACCCGAAGACCAGCGGCTTTCAGCTTGTCTCGGACCTCAAGTGCATAGTCGTTTGCATCCGTCGTGATCGAGGCAACCACGACCTGTTGCGGTGCCAGCCAGAGCGGAAATTTGCCTGCATATTGTTCAATCAGGATGGCAATGAAGCGTTCGAAAGACCCGAGGATCGCCCGATGCAACATAACCGGGCGATGACGTTTGTCATCTTCACCAATATAGGAGGCATCAAGACGCTCTGGCAGGATCACATCAACCTGCAAAGTTCCGCACTGCCAGTCTCGACCGATCGCATCCTTGAGCACAAATTCGAGCTTTGGACCATAGAATGCTCCTTCACCCGGGTTCATTGTATAGCTAAGGCCAGCTTCTTCGACTGCTTCACGAAGTGCAGCTTCCGACTTGTCCCAACTTTCGTCGGTACCCGCACGCTTCTCGGGACGGTCGGAAAATTTGACAACGATGTCTTCAAAACCGAGATCTTTATAGACCATCTTGAGCAGGTCGCAGAAAATCACTGTCTCGCTGTTGATCTGGTCTTCGGTACAGAAAATATGCGCATCATCCTGAGTGAAGGCCCGCACGCGCATCAGCCCGTGTAAAGCACCAGAAGGCTCATTCCGGTGACAGGCGCCAAATTCTGCCATCCGCAGCGGCAGGTCGCGATAGCTGGTTTGACCCTGTTTGAAAATCTGCACATGTCCGGGACAGTTCATTGGCTTGACCGCCAAAGTACGGTCATCCTCGGAACTGGCGATAAACATGCCCTCGCGGAATTTCTCCCAGTGACCAGACGCCTCCCACAGGGAACGATCAATCAGCTGTGGTGTCTTGACTTCCTGATAGCCAGCCACACTGAGGCGCTTGCGCATATAGTCTTCCAGCGAGCGATAGAGCGCCCAGCCTTTTGGATGCCAGAACACAGAACCCGCAGCTTCTTCCTGCAGATGGAACAGGCCCAGTTCCTTGCCCAGACGACGGTGATCACGCTTTTCTGCTTCTTCAAGCATGAGCAGGTGCTTCTTCAGCTCCTTCTCGTCTGACCAGCAGGTGCCATAGATACGCTGAAGCTGATCATTATCCTTGTCACCGCGCCAATAGGCACCGGAGACCTTCATCAGCTTGAAGCCCTTGCCGATCTTGCCCGTGGAGGGCGCATGAGGTCCGCGACACAGATCCAGCCAGTCCCCCTGACGATAAATTGTCAGATCTTCATCCCCGGGAATATTGTCAACGTGCTCGGCCTTGTACTTCTCGCCTTTGGCAAGGAAGAACTCCTTAGCCCTGGCCCGATCCCAGACTTCCCGTACGAAGGGCAGATCCCGCGCGATGATTTCGTGCATCTTCGCCTCGATCTTCTCCAGATCATCGGAAGAAAAAGGTTCTGCCCGGGCAAAGTCGTAGTAGAACCCTGTATCCGTAGAGGGACCAAAAGTAACCTGTGTATCCGGGTAAAGCTCCTGTACAGCCTCAGCCATTACATGCGCACAGTCATGGCGCAACAGAGGCTGGGCTTCTGCATGTTTCCGGGTCACAATTTCCAGGGTCGCATCGGTGGTGATGGTATAGGACGTATCGCGTAATTCGCCATTAACAACCACAGCCAAAGCATCACTGGCCAAACGTGGACCAATGGATGCAGCCACCTCATGCCCTGTGACGGGACCGTCAAATTTGCGCTGACTTTCATCAGGCAATGTAATCGTGACCATAGGAAACCGTTCTCAGTTACTGTTTTACGTAGAGGAAATTGAATTTTTACAAGGTTTCGGCACTGTAGAATGTTTCCCTGTACTGTCAAGCACAGCACAGGGGAATCCGGGTAAACAGACCGATTCTTTTAATTTCCCCGCAGGGAAATCATTATAGAATCATACGGCGAACCTGCGATCTAAACCGCCTTGCTGGTCTTGGCGTTGATAAGTTCACTATAGATTGACAGCGTCTTGGCACACATCAGTTTCTTGGTGAAAAACTGCTGAACCCGCTCCTGTCCCTTACGCGAAAGGATTTCCCGCTCCCGGGCATTGAGACTAAGAGCTTTACGAATAGCCCTGGCACAGCTTTCAGCATCACCGTTTTCGAACAGGAAACCTGTTTCGTTTGGCAGCAACTGCTCCTTGGCTCCACCATGATTACTTGCGACCACCGGGCGCCCCATTGCCTGGCCCTCACTCACCACTCGCCCAAATCCTTCCGGGTCTGTAGAAGCAGAAACCACGACATCGGAAAGCATATAGGCGGAAGGCATATCGTCACAGTTATCCATGATGAAAGCCCGTTCACTCAGCCCCAGATCTGCAATCATCTTTTCCAGCTCTTCACGATAGGCTGTACGCCCCTGATCAGATCCGACCAGGGCACAACAAAGATCAAGATCTTGTAAATGGGTCAGAGCCTGCAGCAGGATCGCCTGCCCCTTCCAGCGGGTCAAACGTCCTGGCAACATAATCAGAGGCACCCCATCAGGCAGACGCCATTTGGTCGAAAGCTGAATGACCCGTTCGGCACTAACAGTATGTGGACTGAAACTGTCGGTATCCATACCACGATGAACCACACGAATTTTGCTCTCATCAACCTCATAATTGTTACGGATATAGTCCGAAACAAATTCAGAGATCGAAATGACAATATCGCCCCGGGTCATCACAGAATTGTAGTAGCGCTTGAACCGGTTTTGGATATTGTAAGGGGCATGCACAGTTGTAACAAAGGGGATCCCGGCCTTGCGCGCGGCTCTTTGGGCAGGTCTTCCCGGTGCACGCGAGCGCACATGGACAAGATCAACACCGTGCTTGCGGATCACCTTCAACAGGCGGCTGGTATTACGCCACATGGTCCAGGGATTTTTCGAATGAACCGGCAATTCAACGTGCTCGACACCCGCCATATTCAACCGCGTGACAAGCTGCCCGCCGCGCGAAGCGACAATCGCTTTGCCACCCGCTTCGACAATGGCCTTGGCCATATCCAGCGTTCCCCGTTCAACCCCGCCAGAATCCATGGCAGGGACGACCTGGAGAATGGTCATGGCTGTTCCATCCGCCTTGATCAGAGACGGAAGCTCGGGGGTAGCAGCTTGCGATAACAAAGTGTTAATGTAAGAACCATCCGTCATAACGGTTACTTCAGGAGTCCTGTTTTATTTATGTCCGACAAAATCATAGCACCCGCTCAAAATACAGTGTCCAGCACCCAGTCACCAGCATTTCTC
Organism: Kiloniella laminariae; assembly: GCF_027214005.1. Taxonomy (GTDB): domain Bacteria; phylum Pseudomonadota; class Alphaproteobacteria; order Kiloniellales; family Kiloniellaceae; genus Kiloniella; species Kiloniella laminariae_A. The sequence continues at coordinate 676,462 of NZ_JAPWGY010000003.1, read as the reverse complement.
GAACGCCCTGATGGGCAGCGTATAGCCTATATAAAGACAGAAGGCGATAAGGATTTACCCGGACTTGTGTTTCTTGGCGGTTTCATGTCTGACATGACCGGGACAAAAGCCGTTGCATTGGAAAATTTTGCCCGCGACAGCGGGCAGAGTTTCCTGCGGTTTGACTATGCCGGACACGGGCAATCTTCCGGTCTTTTTAAAGATGGCACCATTGGTCAATGGAGTCAGGATGCCTTGGCTGCTCTCGACCACCTCACCGAGGGGCCACAGATACTCGTTGGCTCCTCCATGGGGGGCTGGATCATGTTGAACGTCGCCTTGCAGAGACCGGGCAGGATCCAGGGGTTGGTTGGAATTGCTGCAGCCCCGGATTTCACCGAAGATCTCATGTGGCAACAGTTTTCACCTGAAATAAAACAAACGCTATTGCAGGATGGCGTCTACCACCAGCCCAGTGACTATGGCGATGCCCCCTATCCCCTTACACTCAATCTGATCGAAGAAGGACGCAACCACCTGCTCTTACGACAGACGCAGAAAATTTCCTGTCCCGTCAGACTTATACAGGGAATTGAGGACCTTGATGTTCCCTGGATAACCGCGACACGAATATCAGAGTCCCTGCAAAGTGATGATGTCGAGATCATTCTTGTGAAAAACGGCGATCATCGGCTTTCCACGCCACATGACCTCCACCGTCTGTTCAAAATTGTCAAAGAACTCAGCCACAAGAAACTTTAACCAGCGACAAGCCCGGCAATCGCGATTGCCGGGCCATAATAACGTCCTGCCCCATTTATCAAGGCAGCCTGATATCCTTTTTTCATTTTCACTCTTGCCATTTCACCTCGCAAAACCAATTATGTAATCAGTTACGTAATTGGTTTTAGATTCGAGATAAATAATCTACATGGACATTATGGCGTCCTTTGGCAGCATCTCACTTGGTAGCCGCTTGAAAAGATTGAGTGATCAGCTCTTTCAGGAAGTTACCTCGATCTATGGTCAGGCGGGGGTTTCTTTGCAGCCAAGTTATTTTCCCCTGTTCTATCTCCTTTTCAGACAAGGAACAATTTCTGTCACCGATGCATCGGAGGCCTTGTGCGTCAGTCACCCTGCGGTCAGCAAGATGGCGCAGAAAATGATCCGGGAAGGCTGGATCATAAAGACGCCCGATCCTGAAGATGAACGAACCCAGAAGCTCTCCTTTACCGAACAGTCAAAAAACCTCTTGCCTAAACTCAAGCCTATCTGGAAAGAATTGAGCAAGGCAGTTGATGAGCTGCAAGAGGGCATAAAAGCGGCAACCTTGACCGAACATATCCTCGCTATCGAACAGCGCCTGCAAGAAACATCTCTAAGCCAACAGGTTCTTGAAAGGCTCAACGACCCCCGGCTTAATGGCGCGATAACGATCGTCGGCTGGGACCCAAAATATGCCGAAGCCTTCAGGCAGTTAAATCAGGAATGGCTTGACCACTATTTCCCCGACCAACAGGCCCAAAGAGACAAAGAGTCCCTCGGCAACCCTGGCGGCTATTATCTTTCGCGTGGGGGCTCCATATTCTTTGCCCTGATCAATGGCGCCCCTGTTGGTACCTGTGCATTGGCCCGGGTCAGTGACGACCTATTTGAAATTTCGAAAACCGGGGTCACGCCCTCCGCCCAGTCAAAAGGGATTGGGCGCAGACTGATGCTGGAAACACTTGCCGAAGCGAGACGTCTTGGCGCAAAGCAGGTCTTTCTCGAGAGTAACAGGAAGCTGCTCCATGCTCAGAAACTCTACCGAAAACTGGGCTTCTGCGAAACGGCACACCCCCTCGGAAAGTCTGAATATGAACGCTCTGACATCTACATGATCTTAACCCTTTAACCCTGACACGCTTCAAGACCCAGCGAGAAGACGACATGACAAACCTGCATGACCCGGGCACCTGCTCCTCCCCGGAAATCCTTGCCAACACCGGGACAAGTCAAAGCTGCCCAAACCGTCTTAAAGAAGTCTTTGCAGGCAGCCGTGCAACAATTCCTATGATTGTTGGTGCAATTCCTTTTGGCATCATCTTTGGTACACTGGCGGAACAAAGCGGCCTTTCGCCTCTTGGGGCCATTGCCATGTCAGTTTTTGTCTTTGCCGGCTCCTCCCAGTTTATTGCTCTTGGTTTACTGAGTGCCGGCACAGGCCCTCTGATCATTATTGCAACGACCTTTATCGTCAATCTGCGCCACCTGCTCTATTCCGCAGCGATTGTTGATGACGTCAAACACCTTCCCGGGTTTTGGCGGGCCCTGATCGCTTTTGGCCTGACCGATGAAAGCTTCGCCATTCTCGCCGACAAGATCCGTAAATCAGATGAAAATTGGCGTCTCGGGTCTCTGCAATGGTTTTATCTTGGCTCTTTCCTGGCCATGTACTGTAACTGGATTCTCTGTACCGTTATCGGCATTACCCTGGGCGAACTCTTTCCCCAGATGAACAGCTGGGGGTTGGACTTTGCCATGTCTGCAACCTTCATTGGCATGGTGTTGCCCTACCTCACCACACGACCCATGTTGGCCTGTGTCCTGGTTGCCGGGGCGATGTCTTTGGGAACAGCAGATCTGCCGCACCAACTCGGCCTGATGGTTTCTGCCATTTCAGCAATTGCCGTCGGGCTTTCCTTTCATCTTGCCTGCCGGAGAAAAGAGAAAACCGCAGTACCCGAAGGAATGAGTACAGAGGACATAAAGACAAATGAGGAAAACAAATGACTGAAATTCTGATGATAACCGGAATGGCAGCCGTAACATTTGCTATCCGCTATATACTGCTTGCCTCTGCTGGACATTTCTCTTTTCCGGGCTGGGCCAAGGCCGGTTTGAACTTTGTTCCGCCCGCCGTCCTCACGGCCATTATTTTCCCGGCTATATTGATTCCCAATAACAATGGCATCGAATTCAATATTGAGAACCCCGCGCTTCTTGCCGCCATCGTTGCTGTGATCACGGGCCTGGTCCGCAAGGACCTGCTGACAACAATTATTGTCGGGATGTTCGCTTTCGGTCTGTTCAAATGGCTGCTTTAACCAGAAAAAACAAACTTGCTGCCAGCTTAAAGGAACAATCTATGTCGTTTCCAGATGTCGCTACACCTCAACAAGAATTTGATCAGATTACCCAGCATTGGTCGCCAAGAGTTCTCGCCCAGGTCAATGATCAGTACGTCAAGATTGCCAAACTCAAAGGAGAGTTCGTCTGGCACAAGCATGATAACGAAGACGAGCTCTTTTATATCATGAAGGGAAGTCTGACGATGCAGTATGAAAACAGGACCGTATCGCTTAAAGAAGGCGACATGCACGTGGTCCCCAAAGGCGTTCTTCACAATCCTGTCGCCGCAGAAGAGTGCTGGATCATGCTGATTGAGCCTGTCAGCACCGCCCACACGGGAGACGTGGTTTCCGATCGCACCCGCAGTATTGAAGACCAGCTCGCCTGAGGTATGGCAAGCTGGTTCACATCGTCAAATGAACCTGGTCACAAAAGACTCTGCAGACCTGTTTCATAATCAGGATACTGGAGAACAACACCCAGTTCGTGAAGCATACGGCTGTTATCAACCCGCTTGTTATCCAGCCAGAACGAGCGGGCCATCGGCGTCATATCAGCGGCTTCAAAAGAAACCAGTGGCGGCGGAGCAATCCCTATCAGCTCGCAAGCACGGGTCGTGACCCGCCAGGGTTCTTCCGGGGCATTATCACAAACATTATAAATGCGTCCGGGGTCTGGCCTCTCCAGCGAGGCCTCAAGAACGTTTGCGATGTCTTCCACATGAATCCGGCTGAAAATATGCCCCGGCTTGTTGATACGCTGCTTTACCCTGCCCCTTCGGATACTGTCAATCGGACTGCGTCCGGGGCCGTAAATCCCGGCCAATCTGAAGATCTGCAGCGGCAGGTTTTCTTCATGAAACAGCTGCTGCCACTGCAGCTCTGCCTTTGCCCGGCGTTGGCTGCGGGTGCTACTGGGATGCAGGACATCCTCTTCATGGACAAGACCACCATCCCTGTTCCCATAAACACCCGTTGTTGAAAGATATCCGAACCATTTCAAACTTTTACAAGCCAGAATATCTGTTACGTGGTGATCAAATACGGCATCCCCTTCAGCATCCGGCGGCACGGAGGTAAGGATATGGGTAACTCCCAGCAATGCTTCATCCGCATTTGGCAGCACCGCATCCCGATCGAAAGGCCAGACCATAATCCCTTCAGCCCGCAAGGCATCCATTTTGCCTCGGTCCTTATCCGCACCGGGCCGTACTGTGCCTGACACCCGCCACCCCTTGGCCAAAAGCCTGCGGGCAAAAACCAGGGCGGAATAGCCCAGTCCGAAACAAAAAAGATGTTTGGTTGTATCCGTCATAAAGTCGATCTCGAAATTGCCTGAATCACACTATAGGCTCCGCACAGAAATAAAAAAGCACCCCTTGCCAAAATCCCGTTCGATGAGCCAAATATGCGCATGATGACAAAAACCCGGATATCCACAAGCCTGCTTCTGCTTCTGACGACCATCGGCATGAGCTCTGCTGCCGTGGCAGAAAACAAAGCACCGATCAACCACGAAGAGCAATACGAAGCCTGCCTCAGACTGGTTGAGAGCCGACCTGATTCTGCCTTCGAGGCTGCTCTGAGCTGGGCTTCACAGGGCGGAGGCTATGCAGCGGAACACTGCGCGACCCAGGCCCTTTATGCACTCAAGATTTATGATGCTGCAGCAACCCGACTGGAAAAGCTCGCGCAGGACATGAAAAGCAATGATCTCCTGCTCAAGTCACAACTGCTGCATCAAGCAGGACGGGCCTGGTACAGCCATGGTGATCTTGACCGGGCCTTTGCTGTCCAGAGCACAGCAATCACGATCTATCCCGATGGTACAGACTATTACATTGACCGCGCCGAAATCCTTGCTGAACAAGGTCGTTTTGATGAGGCACTGATTGATCTTGAGGTTGCCCATGGCCTTGAACCAGAGCGTGATGACGTGCTTGTTCTCCGTGCTTCTGCCAAAAGGTTTCTCGGCAATGATGCAGACGCGATGACCGATGCAGAGAAAGCCTTGTCCCTGAATCCCGATAATATGGAAGCCTTGCTTGAACGCGGGATTCTGCGCCGTCTCAAGGGGGATGATGCCGGAGCCCGGGAAGACTGGCTCCGAATCGTCAACAAAGCCCTTGGCACTCCAGCAGCCGACGCTGCCCAGCTTAATCTCGAAAAACTGGATGTTACGGTAAACTGATCCGCAGGCTGAGCCTGGTTTCAGATCCCCTCTTCAACACCATTGATCTGTTTTTCCGGGTATACCTAGAAATCCAGATCAGCATAGTGTTTGACCGGAGGTGCCCCGGCGATTGTATCACCGAGCACCCCGCGCATGCAGGGACGGGACTTGACCCGGGCATACCAGTCTTTGGCACCAGGGTGCATCTGCCAGGGGACATCGCCAATGTAATCCAGCGCTGAAATATGGGATGCCGCGGTAATATCGGCGAGGGAAAAATCTTCTCCGGCAAGCCAGTTTCTTCTGTCACTCAGCCAGCCGATATATTCCAGATGATAGTGTATATTTGCATGACCTGCCCGGATAGCAGAGGAGTTCGGCTGCCCCAATCCCAGAAAACGCTTGAGCATCTTCTCCTCGACCAGATTCGCGGTAACTTCACGCCAGAACTTCAGATCAAACCAGGCAATCAGCCGTCGGACTTCCGCCCGGCATAGCGGCCCGTCACCCAGCAGGGGATTTTCCGGATAGGCTTCTTCAAGATACTCGGCAACGACCTGGGCTCCGCCGGTAATGGTGGTCCCGTCTTCTTCGACAAGCACGGGAACCTCACCCGCAGGATTTAGTTTCAAAAACTCGTCCCGGCGTTCCCAGATCTTTTCTGCGTGTAACTCACATTCCAGCTGTTTTTCGCGCAAGAGCATGCGAACCTTGCGACAGCCCGGATCGAGTGGAAGATGATAAAGTGTTCTCATTGCCGCGACTATAACCCTGCGAACCCGAGGAGAAAACCTCGGAAAATACGGATAGCAAAAAGAACACAGCTACTCTGGGCGAGCGATTCGTTCTTCTTGTTGCGAATGAATAACACAGCTAAAACCCACTGCAATACCCTGAGAAACAACCCGCGTAACAAGCAGAGCCATGCCGTGAACAAACCAAGCTTTAAAGTACTCTTCCACCTTTCGAATGAGACCATAGATATCGTAGAAATAAAACGTCTGGACCTCCCCGACACGGAAGAGAAATCCGAACTGTTTCACTGGCTATTACTCTCGGACAAACATTTTCAGCGCCTGTCTTTTGTCTCCATGTCCGTCACAGGCGACAGACAAAACCGATGCTTTCGCGAAGGGCTGCTTGAGTTTACCGACAGCAAAGGGCGTTTTACTCCTGTCCCGGGCTGCGGCAGGCGAACAGGCGCTGAAGAACTGGCCGTTCACCAGCTTGAAAAACCTTCCGCAAAACTCGGACAGCGGATTAAAAACTATCTTTCCGGAATCCAGGCCTGATCCGCCAAAGAAAAAGGGCCAGATAACCGGCCCCTTTTCCATACCTTATTTCCATAATCGCTTATATCAGGCCGTCTTCAGCTCGGTTTCGACAGAGGCAGGATGCGCCAGTCGTGCCAGCATTTCCTTTGGGATAACCTGCCAGAAATCTCCCTTTATTCTCTGCCAGTCGTTCAACAGCTGTTCCGTATAAATCGACCCTGTCTCATGCTGATGTTCTCGCATCAGGCCTAAAAGAACACCCTCCCAGTGTTCGGTCTCGACCTGTTGATAGATCACCGTATCGCTGTTGATCCGCTTTGGCAGTAACCGGTTGGGATCATAGACGAAGGCCATTCCGCCGGACATGCCCGCCGCAAAGTTCAGGCCGACATCACCGAGAATAACCGCGGTTCCGCCAGTCATGTACTCACACCCGTTAGAACCACAGCCCTCGACCACTACATCGGCACCAGAATTCCGGACCGCGAAGCGTTCGCCCGCCTGCCCGGCAGCAAGCAACTTGCCTGCAGTCGCCCCATAGAGAACGGTGTTGCCGATAATCGTGTTGTGCTGGGTCTGCAACTTGCTCGAGGCCAGAGGGCGCACCACAATCGTGCCTCCGGAAAGTCCCTTGCCAACATAGTCATTGGCGTCGCCAAAAACTTCCAGCTTCATCCCCTGAACCGCAAAGGCGCCAAGCGACTGCCCGGCAGAACCACGCATCCGTACTGTAATATGATCGGGCTGCAGCCCTTTCATACCAAAACGTCGGGTAATCATGGACGCCAGTCTTGTGCCGACCGCCCGGTGCGTATTGCGGACATTATAGAGCAGCTGCATTTTCTCGCCGACATCAAAAAATGGCTTGGCATCTTCAATGATCTGGGCATCGAGAGAATCCGGCACGGAGTTACGTTCAACAGCAGTACAGTACCGTTCGGAATCACCAGCATCTGCAAGAGCAAGAAGCGGGTTGAGATCCAGATCATCAAGATGCGGCGCGCCACGGCTCACCTGTTTAAGCAAGTCAGTGCGACCGATAATCTCGTTCAGGGTCTTGAAGCCAAGTGACGCCAGAATCTCACGAACCTCTTCGGCAATGAAGCTGAACAGATTGACCACCTTTTCCGGTGTCCCGGCAAAACGGGCCCGCAGATCGTCATCCTGGGTACAAACGCCAACCGGGCAGGTATTGGAATGGCACTGGCGCACCATGATGCAGCCCATGGCAACCAGGGATGCCGTACCAACACCATATTCCTCAGCTCCGAGCAGGGCAGCAATCACAATATCCCTGCCGGTTTTCAGACCTCCGTCAGTCCGCAGCGTAATTTTGTTCCGCAACCCGTTCAAAGTCAGGACCTGATGCACCTCACTCAGTCCGATCTCCCAGGGAATCCCGGCAAACTTGACGGATGTTTGCGGAGAAGCCCCTGTCCCCCCCACATTGCCGGAAATAAGGATGACATCGGCCTTGGCCTTGGCCACACCGGCTGCAATGGTCCCGATACCGGAGCGGGCAACAAGCTTGACGCAAACCTTGGCATCCGGATTGATCTGTTTCAGATCATAGATCAGCTGCGCCAGATCCTCGATCGAATAGATATCATGATGCGGCGGCGGGGAAATCAGAGTGACCCCCGGTGTGGCATGGCGCAAACGGGCGATAAGCTCGGTTACCTTGAAACCGGGCAGCTGCCCGCCTTCACCCGGTTTGGCACCCTGAGCCACCTTGATCTCGATTTCCCGACACTTGTTGAGGTATTCGGCTGTCACACCAAAACGGCCCGAGGCCACCTGTTTGATTGCAGAGTTCTCGTTATCACCATTGGCTTTGGGAACATAACGCTCGGGCACCTCGCCCCCTTCCCCGGAATCAGACTTCGCTCCGATCCGGTTCATCGCAATGTTCAGGGTCCCGTGTGCTTCGGGGCTCAACGCCCCCAGCGACATTGCCGGTGTGATAAAGCGTTTGCGGATCGACGTAATGGATTCAGTATCTTCCACATCCAGACCGCCCTTGGCATCGCGCTTGAAATCAAGCAGGTCGCGCAAATTGATTGGCGGGCGTTCCTGCAATCCCTTGGTATATTTTTTAAACAGGGAATAGGAACCGTTTGTCACGGCTGTTTGCATGGTATGGATCAACTGACCTTCCCAGGCGTGGAGTTCCTGACCGGCACGGTAGCGATAAAATCCACCGACAGGCAAGGCGGACGCATCGGCGCCCCAGGCCTTGTTGTGCAGCTCTAGCGCCTTCTCTTCCAGACCGCTCATTCCGATCCCGGAAATCCGGCTTGGCATACCGGGGAAGAACTCATCGACCAGCGTGCGGGAAAGCCCAAGGGCCTCAAAGTTATACCCGCCACGATAAGACGAGATAACCGAAATCCCCATTTTACCCATAATCTTGAGCAGGCCTTCATCCACGGCGATGGTATAGCGCTTCATACAGTCATCAAAGCTCAGGTCGCCAAACAGGCCACGGCGATGCCGGTCCGCGATGGCTTCTTCCGCCAGATAGGCATTAACCGTTGTCGCCCCGACGCCGATCAAAACGGCAAAATAGTGGACATCAAGACATTCTGCACTTCGAACATTGATTGAACAGAAAGAGCGCAGTTTCTGAGCGACCAAATGCGTGTGCACGGCTCCTGTTGCCAGGATCATCGGGATCGCAATCCGTTCGGAACTCTGGGTTTCGTCGGTGAGAATTACATGCTCAAACCCTTCACGGACAAACTCTTCAGCCTCCCGGCGGATACGGCGCAAGGCATTGCGCAGGTTGCCCGGCTTGCCGTTGGCATCGAAAGTACAGTCGACCACGCCAACGCTACGCCCCATATGTTTCGAAAGGGCAACAAATTCGGAATTGGTCAGAACCGGGGAATCAAGCTGCAGGATTGTCACCTGCCCCTCTTCTTCGTCCAGCACGTTCCCCAGATTGCCAAGGCGGGTAATCAGGGACATCACCTGTTTTTCCCGCAAACTGTCAATTGGCGGGTTGGTCACCTGGCTGAAGTTCTGGCGGAAGAAGTGGTGCATCGGACGAACGTTGTCAGAAAGAACCGCCAGCGGCGTATCATCGCCCATAGATCCAACAGCTTCCTTGGCCAGCTCGACCATGGGGTGCAGGATCAACTCCATATCCTCAATCGTCAAACCGAACGCCAGCTGGCGACGGCGCAGCTCTTCCCGATTGAGCGGCTTCTGGCTGTATTTATGAATCTTGACCAGATCCTCGATTACCATGATGTTTTTCAGCCAGTCGCCAAAAGGCTGTTGAGCCGCCAAACGGTCCTTGATCTCGTGATCCTTGTAGAGACGACCTTCCTTGAAATTCACCGCAATCATCTGTCCCGGGCCAAGGCGGCCTTTTTCGATGATCCGGCTGATATCAATGTGCACCATACCTGTTTCAGATCCGGCGAAGAGCAGACCATCATTGGTAATGGCATAGCGCAGGGGCCGCAGACCATTTCTGTCAGTTCCCGCCAGTGCCCAGGGGCCCGAGAAGGCACAGATCGCCGCAGGCCCATCCCAGGGCTCCATCACTGCGTTGCAATAGGCATAGAGTTCCTTGTGGTGTTGCGGCACCGCATCATTCTTGCTCCAGGCTTCCGGCACCAAAAGGGTTTTGGCCATCGGCAGGCTACGGTCAGAGCGGATCATCAGTTCAAACACAGCATCCAGTGCAGCTGAATCAGAACTACCGGGACGGATAACCGGCTTCAGATCCTCGACGTGAGAACCAAACTTCGGATGATCGATCCGGCACTCATGCGATTTCATCCAGTTCACGTTGCCCCGCAGGGTGTTGATTTCCCCGTTGTGCGCAATCACCCGGAAAGGCTGGGCCAGATGCCAGGTCGGGAAGGTGTTGGTCGAAAAACGCTGGTGAAAGATCGCAAAGCTGGACACAAACCGCTCGTCCAGCAGGTCTGGGTAAAAATCCGAGAGATTCTCGGCCAGAACCATGCCTTTATAGATAATTGACCGACAGCTCAGCGAACAGATGTAAAAATCTTTGATCGAATCACGCTCGGCTGCAGCTTCGATCCGACGACGGATAATATAGAGATCGGTTTCAAAGCGCTCGTCATCAACCCCGGCAGAATTGGCAATCATGATCTGCTCGATCTCGGGCCGGTTCAAACCTGCTTTTTCCCCGCAAATTGAGGTATTGACCGGAACCTGTCGCCAACCATAGATCGAGTAACCAAAATTCAGAATTTCACGCTCGACGATAACGCGACAGCGTTCCTGAGAGGCAAAGTCAGTACGCGGCAGGAACACCATCCCGATCGCCAGCTGCCCTTGCTTTGCTTTGTGGCCAATACGTTCAATATGTTCGCGAAAGAAGTCCTGGGGAATCTCTACATGGATTCCACAACCGTCGCCGGTCTTGCCGTCTGCATCAACTGCACCGCGATGCCAAACCGCCTTCAGGGCATCGATACCCGCTTCAACCACAGAACGTCGGGGCGTGCCATCAATGGCGGCCACAAGACCAACACCACAGGAAGAATGTTCATCTTCCGGGTTATAAAGGCCGTTTTTCTCGTAATGTGCTGCCAGTTGTTCCCACTGGGCAATCGGATCATTCTTTTCCATGGGCTCTCTCCTTAAGCAGCAGCTGTATTTTTGTTTTTTATAAAAGCATGCATCTGTTCAGCTGCATCACGGGCATCCTTGATTGCCCAGACAACCAGCGAAGCTCCCCGTACGATATCACCGGCGGCAAAAACCCCGTCGAGCGCTGTCATCATGGTTGCATCATCAACCTGTAGCGTCCCGTAGCGGCTCACTTCCAGATCCTTTTCATCAAAGAGCTTTGGCAGATTTTCTGGCTCAAAACCAAGAGCCTTGATCACAAGATCGGCTGGAATGGCTTCCCGGGAGTCAGGAACAATCTGTGGCACCTGACGGCCTGAGGCATCAGCGATACCCAGATGAACTTTAGAGGCCAGTACTTCACGTACAACTTCATCGCCGACAAAAGCTTCCGGGGCAGAGAGCCAGACAAATTCCACGCCCTCTTCTTCTGCATTCTGCACTTCACGTTCAGACCCGGGCATGTTGTTCTTATCGCGACGGTAAAGACATTTTACCGACTTTGCCCCCTGACGAACAGCCGTACGCACACAATCCATTGCAGTGTCACCCCCGCCGATCACCACGACATTTTTGCCTTTGGCGTTCAGCTCATCACTCATGTGATCAGAAGCTATGCCCAGATCCTTCCGGTTAGCCTCGGTAAGGTAATAGAGCGCGGGCAAAATATTGCGCAGTTCACTGCCTGGCAAACTCAGATCCCGTGCCTGATAGACACCTGTTGCGATCAGTACGGCATCATGCTTGTTTCTGATATCGGCAAAAGAGACTTTACCGCCAATATCCTGGCCCAGATGAAAGTGTATGCCCGACTGCTCCAACAGATCTACCCTGCGCTCGACCACGCTCTTTTCCAGTTTGAACCCGGGAATCCCATAGACCAGCAGACCACCTGCACGATCATAACGGTCATAAACGTGCACCTGGTATCCTTTGCGGCGCAGCTGTTCTGCTGCGGCCAGCCCACCAGGCCCCGCCCCTATGATTGCGACAGACTCGGCAAGCTCATGTTGCGGCCTGGCCGGTTTGACCCAACCTTTTTCCCATGCTGTGTCTGTTATATATTTCTCGACCGAGCCAATCGTCACTGTGCCATGGCCAGATTGCTGAATGACACACTTCCCTTCACACAGGCGATCCTGCGGACAGATACGACCACAGATTTCCGGGAAATTATTGGTCGCCTGTGACAACTCATAAGCCTCTTCCAGACGATCATTGGCTGTCAGCATCAACCAGTCGGGAATGTTATTTGAAAGGGGGCAGTGAATTTGACAAAAAGGCACGCCACATTGTGAACAGCGACTGGCCTGAGTCTGTGCTGCAGCCGGGGTAAAGGCATCATAGATTTCACGAAAATCCTCACGCCGCTGCTTTACAGCGCGCTTTTCAGGCATTTCCCGCCCCTGCCGGACGAATTGCAGCATTTTGTCAGACATGTATCTCTCCCGCAGCGGGCGCAAGTCTCCATACCGTAGCTTGCAAAGGGCTTTACGCCTCTTGATACCCGATTCTTTAAATGAATAGCTTTGACCGATAGTCAATATAGGTAACCACATTTGACCTATATGTCAATCACATCCAGAATTTCTCGGGAAACCACCATTAAACATGGCGTTTAAAAATTATTTTAGTTCCGATTTGAGACTTTTATTTATATTTTATTTCATAGAGTTATTTAACATTAAATTATGTCGATACTAATTTTTCCTACCACCATCGCGATAACGGGAAAGATAGTCAGACAAGATCAAATGCGGATCCACCGGCTTTACACCCAGATCCTCAAGATGTTTTGCCTGATCAGATACGACATTATCTTTCTCAAGCATCTTCAACTGATCCAGCGTCAGAGGCGGGTTAGGCAAAACCGTCATAAAAACCGACATCACTCTTGCCAGCCAGAAAGGCAAACCAACCAGAAGCCGGTTTAATCTGACTTCCCGAAGTAACAGCTCAAGGCACTCCCGGAATGTCATGACCCTCGGACCGCCCAACTCATAGATCTCTCCTGAATATTTATCAGGATGCAGAACAATCTTTCGGATAGCCTCTGCCACATCGCCAACATAAACTGGCTGAAACCAGGTATTCCCACCTCCGACGAGAGGCAAAAACGGACTGACTTGCGCCATCCTGGCAAAGCGGTTGAAAAAATCATCTTCGGGACCAAAAACAATACTGGGCCGGATAATCACAGCAGACGGAAAGGCCGCCCGTGCCGCCACCTCCCCCTCTGCCTTGCTCCGCCCGTATCTGGAAGGGGAATTCAAATCAGCCCCAATAGCGGACATCTGGATCAAGGTCCTGGCTCCGGCCTTCTGCGCCGCCGCCGCAACCGTGCCGGGCACCCTGGCCTGGAGCAGATCAAAACGTTGCTTCCCTTGCTCCAGAAGAATTCCAATCAGATTGATCACCACGGAACTGTCCTGAACAATCCGTGCAACCGATGCCGGGTCAGACACATCGACAGCAAGCGGCACAACCTGCCCGACATCTCCACAGGCTTTCAGAAAAGCCGCTTTCTGCGGGTCCCGAACAGCAACCCTGATCCGCCATCCATCCCGTGCCAGCAGGGCGACGACGTAACGCCCAACAAAACCCGATCCGCCAAATACCGTTACAACCTGCTCTTCTCTTCGCTTCAGTTTTTGCATCTTCACCCTGCCGTTGTGCTGACTGTTCTAGGCGGCTGCCCCTCCCGACAGGCATACTATACAGCATTGGGCTGGCTTTTTCCTAACAAGCCGCAGTAACATGGCAACAAGACGGATGTTCACTTGACAGAATCATCCCGCCAGAGAGAATGCAGCCCATATTTGTAATCGAGACCGACGCGAAACAGGCATCAACAGTCCTGTGCCACACGGCAACCCGGGAGAGACACGTGAGCGAAGTAACTATCCATCTGCATCAGACAGACCTGCCAGACGGCGTAGACTTTGGAGGCTCCGTTGCTGTTGACTCAGAGACGATGGGTCTCAATTTATCACGGGATCGCCTGTGCCTGGTTCAACTCTCCGCCGGAGACGGTGTTTGCCATCTCGTCCAGTTCAAAGACGGTAATTATGACGCCCCCAATCTCCGCGCACTTTTTACGAACAGGGACGTCACCAAGATCTTTCATTTTGCCCGCTTTGATCTTGCCGCAATCGAACGCTATCTGGGCGTAACCTGTAATCCGGTCTATTGCACCAAAATCGCCTCAAAGCTCATTCGAACCTATACGGACCGCCACGGCCTCAAGGAACTCTGCCGCGAGCTTCTTGGTGTCGATATCTCCAAACAGCAACAATCATCAGATTGGGGCTCACCTGACCTCTCTCAGGATCAGCTCAACTACGCTGCTTCTGACGTCTTGTATCTCCACAAAATGGTCGAGATCCTCGATCAGAGACTGGCGCGCGAGGGACGACTGGAAATGGCCCGAGCCTGTTTTGAATTTCTCCCCTGGCGCGCCAAACTCGATCTTGCCGGATGGCCCGAGAGCGATATCTTTGCTCACGCGTAAAGCCCATTTCTTGCTGGGACAATTTCACGCAGGTTGGTGCCTTTATATGGTCATCATTTAACGGCATTTTCTCGGCGAGGCAGTTTTACTTGCTGATGTTTTCCGTGTTACCAATGGTCCAGACATGGACCCAACCACCGCTTCCTATGGAACGCCTGAGTAGCAAGTATAGAAAATGGTCAATAGAGTTCGCGATATCGAGCCAGAGATGCCACGACAAAAGCCTGGCAGTTCACAAGCCCTGGTCTCGGCCAGGCGCGTTCTTGAACTGGAGGCCACAGCCTTGCACACTTTAAGCCAGGGACTGGATGACAGCTTCACGAAAGCAATCGAAATCCTGATGGCTGTGACGGGTCGTGTAATCATTACCGGCATGGGGAAAAGCGGACACATCGCCCGGAAAATTGCAGCCACGCTGGCTTCGACAGGCACACCCGCTTCCTTTGTTCATCCCGGCGAGGCCAGCCACGGGGATCTCGGCATGATCACCCGCAGTGATGCCGTACTAGCGATGTCCAATTCCGGCAACACTGCTGAACTGGGTGATCTGATCACTTATACACGCCGATATGGAATTCCGTTGATTGCCATGACTGGCCGCAAAGTTTCTGCCCTCGCAGAAGCTGCGGATGTCGCCCTGATCTTGCCGAACCTGCCCGAGGCCTGCCCCCATGGGCTTGCCCCTACCACCTCGACAACCATGTCTCTCGCGCTGGGGGATGCCCTTGCGGTAGCCCTGCTGGAACAAAAAGATTTCAAGGCACAGGACTTCAAGGTCTTTCATCCCGGCGGAGCCCTCGGGACAAAGCTGCTCAAGGTATCCGATCTGATGCATGGCGAGGACCTGCCGCTCTGTCCCGGCCACACCCCCATGTCAGAGACCATCCTGATCATGACTCAAAAGGCTTTCGGCTGTATTGGTGTTACCGATGCCACGGGCCATCTGAAAGGGATCGTAACCGATGGGGATCTGCGTCGGCATATGGACGCTGACATTCTTGCAATGACAGCCGAAGACGTGATGACAGCGTCTCCCAAGACCACCCGCCCCAGCGCACTCGCCGCAGAGGCATTGGGCCAGATGAACGAAAGCTCCATCACCAGCCTTTTTGTCACTGATAATCAGCGGCCAGTTGGAATCATTCACATCCACGACTGTCTTCGCGCCGGAATTGCTTGAGGCAAAATGGAAAAGATGCCCGCAAAAACGCCCACAAAAAAACAGGTGTCGACCGCGACTGCCCCCGTAGTCGCGACGCCCCTCGAAGCCGTGAAGCCGCCCAGTTTTTCCGGGAAGAACGGGTACAGTGTCTTTGTCAGCATCGCCAAAGTCGCACTCCCTTTTTTCGCCGTCATCCTGATTCTGCTGGTTATCGTCTGGCCACAGCTTGAGGAACAGGTGATTGCAGAAGGCACAGCGATTGGCAAAAGTATTCTTGGCGATACGCCCGATACGCTCAGCGCACTCAACCCTAAATACCTTGGCCTTGATGACCAGGAACAACCCTACACAATTATCGCTGATCTGGCGGAACAGTCACGGGAGCGGGAAAATGAAATTCTCCTCACGTTACCCAAGGCCGACATTTCGTTACATGACGGCAGCTGGATCGCGCTTTCTGCCCGTTCCGGGATCTACGACAAAGACGCAAAATACCTCACCCTTGATGGAAACGTGAATATTTTTCAGGATCAGGGCTTTGAAATCATGACACAAGAAGCCATGATCGATGTGAATGCAGGCTCAGCCTACGGGCAAAGTGAAGTCAATGGACACGGACCAGCTGGCACAGTCGTATCCGAGGGTTTTGTCATCACAGACCGTGGACAACGTATTACTTTCACCGGAAAGAGCCAACTGGTCATTCTTCCCGACGCACAGGAGACGTTAAAAAAATGAGGCGCTTAACATCGGCCATTCTTCCGGTCACAGCCGCAATCGCGTTCTTCCTGACACTTGCGTCGCACACACCATCCCTGGGCCAGGGATTGACCGAAGGCCTGGGGCAAGGCAAAGAGCCTCTTGAAATCAATGCCGACGAAGGTATTGAATGGCGACGTGACAAGAAACAGTACGTTGCCAGTGGCAACGCCCGGGCAGCTCAGGGCGAGCTGGAGGTTCGTGGCGACCAACTGATTGCTCATTACCGTGAAGGCGCAGAAGGTGGAACCGAAATTTACCGGGTCGATGCGGTTGGTAACGTTCAGATCATCTCTCCTGGCGAAACTGCTTATGGTGACAATGGCGTTTATGACATAGACCAGCAGGTCATGGTCCTCACAGGTAAAGACCTGCGCATGATCAGTGGGGCCGACACCATTACGGCCAGGGACAGCTTGGAATACTGGGAAGCCAAGCAGCTCGCCGTTGCCCGCGGCAATGCCGTAGCCATCCGAGAAGACAAAAGAGTTCACGGCAACATTCTGACAGCCCACTTTGTTAAAAATGCCCAGGAAAAACTGGAAATCGAGCGCATTGACGCCTTTGGGGATGTACGGGTTGCAACCAAGTCAGAGTACGCGACCGGCGACAAAGGCATCTATTATGTCAAGAAGGAGTTGGCGAACCTTATCGGGAATGTCAAGATAACCCAGGGGGAAAACCAGATGAACGGGGACCAGGCCGAATTCAATCTTGCAACAGGTGTCAGCAAACTGACCAGCGCAGGCGGGAAACCCGTGACAGGTCTCATCCTTCCCTCCAGTAAAAAGAAGAAACCCTGATAGCTTAAAGATATTTACGCGGCACCACTTTTAACGGCAAAAAAAATTAATGACTGAGAAGCACCCCGATACCGCGAACCAGGAAAGCAAACCAACCTTGATTGCTGACAATCAGGGGCTCATGGCAACAAACCTTGGGAAAAGCTTCAAGAAACGCCCGGTCCTCAGAGCTGTGACCATGCGGGTCCAGCGCGGCGAGATCGTTGGCCTTCTCGGCCCCAACGGGGCTGGGAAAACCACCAGCTTTTATATCATCACCGGGCTACTGGCCCCGGATTCCGGCTGGGTCACCCTGGACAACCAGGACATTACAGACCTGCCCATGTATCGGCGGGCCCGGATGGGTATCGGCTACCTTCCCCAGGAAGCCTCGATCTTCAGGGGATTGACCGTTGAACAGAACATCCGTGGTGTACTGGAAGTTGTCGAGCCGGTTCGCAGTAAACGTGAAGCCAAACTCGAAAGCCTGATGGCCGAATTTTCCATCACCCACCTGCGCAAAACACCTGCCATTGCCCTCTCGGGCGGCGAACGACGTCGCGTTGAGATTGCCCGTGCGCTGGCATCTGACCCCAGCTTTATTCTGCTTGATGAACCTTTGGCCGGGATTGATCCCATTGCGGTTGGCGACATTCGCGATCTGGTCATGCACCTCAAGGATCGGGGAATCGGGGTCCTCATTACAGATCATAATGTACGGGAAACATTGGATATTGTAGATCGGGCCTATATCATTCACGATGGTATGGTGCTGATGGAAGGCACTCCTGGCGAGATCGTCAATAACGACGATGTACGTCGCGTTTACTTAGGTGAAAGGTTTAGCCTCTAAAGGTTAACCTATGGCGGTATCTCAAAGACTTGAACTGAGGCAAAGTCAAAGCCTCGTCATGACCCCGCAACTGCAGCAGGCCATCAAATTACTGCAGCTGTCGAATATAGAGTTGGCTGAATATGTTCAGCGGGAACTGGAACAGAACCCGCTTTTAGACAGGGATGACGGCACGGGTAACGCCGAGAGGCAGGAACGCGAAACCGGCGACCTTCATGCTGCCGCAGAAGCCTCTTCCGGCAACGACAGCAACTCCCCCGACTCGCTTGAGCTCGGAAACGCGGAAACCCTGCCGGATAGTAACCAGACTCCCCTCGACACCGATTTTGACAGCTACTACGACAGCAGCCCTGACAACCAATGGAATGAAGACAGCACCGCTTTCTCCAGCTGGGGCCCAGGCGGCAATACCCGATTTGATGACGAGTCCTTTTCGCTTGAAAATCGCCTGGAAGAAACCGTCACACTAAGCGCCCATCTTCGCGAGCAGCTGGTGATGGAAATTGATGACCCGACAAAACGGATCATCGGGTTGCACCTGATTGATCACCTTGATGAATCCGGCTATATGAAAGCGGATCTTGGCGAGCTCGCCGAACAGCTCGGGTGCCAAATCGAGTTGATCGAAAGTGTTTTGCAAACACTACAGACTTTTGACCCCTCAGGAATCTGTGCCCGGGATCTCGCAGAATGTCTTGCGATCCAGCTCCGGGAAAAAAACCGGCTTGATCCAGTCATCCAGGCCTTGCTCGACAATCTGGATCTTCTGGCAAAAAGGGACCTCGCCGGCTTGCGCAAGGTCTGTCATGTCGACGACGAAGACATAACCGATATGATCGCCGAAATCCGGGCCTTAAACCCGCGACCAGCCGCTTCCTTTGACACCGGTGATGTGGAGTCAGTCATCCCCGAAGTCATCGTCAGGCCCGATCGGGCCGGGGGCTGGCATGTAGAACTTAATACCGACGCCCTGCCAAAGGTCCTGATCAACAATCACTATTATAACAATGTATCTCAGCTCGCCCGGACCAAAGAGGAAAAAACCTATATTTCCGAACAGATCCAGTCCGCAAACTGGCTGGTAAAGGCTCTGCACCAGCGCGCCACCACGGTGATGAAGGTTGCATCGGAAATTGTCCGGCAACAGGAGAAATTTCTGCAAAAGGGTGTCCAGTCTCTCAGACCCTTGACCCTCAAGGATATTGCAGAAGTTATCGAGATGCATGAATCAACTGTGAGCCGGGTGACGTCGAACAAGTATATGGTCACCCCGCGCGGCACTTATGAAATGAAGTACTTTTTCACCTCCTCCATCGGGGGGGATGACGGGAATAATCATTCTTCCGAAGCCGTCCGCGACAGAATCAAGAACCTGATTGATCAGGAAGACAGCAAGAAAATCCTGTCTGACGATGCTCTCGTGACCAGGCTGAAACAGGAAGGGATCGACATTGCCCGGAGGACTGTGGCCAAATATCGTGAAGCCCTCGGGATTTCATCATCCGTACAAAGACGTCGAGAAAAATCACTCTCTTTATAATTTAGATGTAACAAAGTCTCCCCAGCGCCAAAGACTGTGATATACTACATTGGTCGTTTACGAAAACGGGAGGGAAAATATGGTTCTACCTACTGTCCTTGACTCCAATAGACGACGACACTATGGTGCCGCCCCAGATAGCGGGGCATGAATGGCACGGATTGTCATTACACAAAACCCCTTAACAATTCAGAGAATATGTTCACATGCAGCTTTCCGTTAAAGGCAAGCAGCTCGACGTCGGCGACGCGCTGCGCACACATATCGAAGAAAACCTTTCCTCAACACTGGATAAATATTTTGGTGACGCGATAGATGTGAATGTCACCCTATCCAAAAATGCCTATCTCTACCGGGCAACAATTGTTGCCCATGTTGGCAAAAATATTCGCCTCGAAGCCAATGGAGAGGCTGGCGAACCTTATCCAGCATTTGATCTGGCTGCAGAACGCCTGTCAAAACGCCTGCGTCGTCATAAGCGGAAGCTCCGTGATGATCACGCAGAAGGCGGTAAGGAAGCAACCCATGCCCAGCACTATATTCTTTCTGGCGAGCATGATGAAGACCAAGACGACGCTGTTGATGCCGTGAACAACGACGACAACAGCCCCTTGATTGTGGCAGAGATGCCAACAGAAATCCCGACTTTGACAGCAGGTCTCGCCGTGATGCGGATGGACCTGGAAGATCTGCCCGCGATGATGTTCCGCAACAGCAAACACGGGGGTCTGAACATGATCTACCGTCGCTCTGACGGAAACATTGGCTGGGTAGATCCAACAAAAAGTCAGGGAAATTAACAGTTAAAGACCTGATTGTACTATGGAAATAACCGACCTTATCGGCCCTAATGCTGTGGCCGCCGGCTTGCGTGCCAACAGCAAGAAGCAAGTGCTTCAGGAAATGGCAAAACGTGCCTCGGAAATTACCGGACAGGAAGAACGTGATATTTTTGATGTTCTGATTGAAAGGGAGAAACTTGGCACGACAGGTATCGGGCAAGGAATCGCAATTCCCCATGGGAAGCTGCCAAATCTTGACCGACTTTATGGTTTCTTTGTCAAGCTGGAGCGTCCAGTAGACTTTGATTCCATAGACGAACAGCCTGTGGATCTCATTTGTCTTCTCCTCGCACCAGAAACCGCCGGAGCAGACCATCTCAAGGCCTTGGCCAGGGTATCACGACTCTTGAGAGATTCTGCAACTTGCGAAAAACTTCGGGGTACAGAAAGCGATGATGGCATCTATGCGCTCTTGAGTGCTACTGCAACAAGTCACGCTGCCTGATAAGGGTACAAACTGAAAAAGGCTCCCGAAAGGGGGCCTTTTTTATTTCTATCACCAGATCAAAACTTCGTATCTGCACGAGCAAAACAATGCTCTTGCCTGAAAGATCAAGGTCTAATGAACACTCAAAGGCTCCAGGTCCTGCTGACGTACGGCAGCAAAGGCGACGTCCCGATTGGTAACGACTGTTATTTCTGTGCCATCAGCGGCAAAAATACCAAAGCAAGCCTCTCCATCCACATCAACAGCCTTGACATAAGCCACGGCTTCCAGCCCCAGGGCTGTCATGTCCTGTTCAGTCATAATTTCTGAAATCACTTGCTTTACCATCATACTTCTTTCTGCCTGCTACAGGGTGTAGCTCAAAGGCAACTGTTATAAAGGTCACCATACTTCGCTAATATTAAGGAAGCATCAACTCGTTTGCTTTTTTAAGGAATGCGTATCAATTTTCTTCAATTATCGTTTTTTTAGGCGCCTTTTGCACGGTCTGAATTGCAATGCTCCTGATTGGGACATCAACAAGCGGCTTTTCCAGATCAATATGCAACAGGCCATTGTCCAAAGTCGCATCCTGAACCTCTATGCCATCTGCCAGAACAAAGGCCCTGCGAAACTGGCGCGCCGCGATTCCGCGATGGAGGTAAATCCGGTCATCATCTGATTTTGCCTTGCCGCGGATGACAAGCTGGTTACTCTCGATTTGCACCTGCATGTCTTCAGGTGCAAATCCCGCAACAGCCAGTGTGATGCGAATTCGATTTTCACCAATCTTTTCTACATTGTACGGGGGATAACCATCAGCAGCAGTTTTCGTAATCATATCAACTGCCTGCTCAAATTGCTCAAACCCGAGCATCAGAGGGCTGTTAAAAAGTGACAAACGCGACATCGTTACCTCCTCGGTAGAGCAAGGCTCAACTCTTTAAAGAACCCCAAAGGGCGGTTCTTGTTTCAATGGCCTGAATCATTCAGCCCCACAACTCTTGTTATATTTGGTGGGAGAACCGCCTTCGGTCAAGTCTACAGGCGTTAAAATTTGCTCCCCTTCCATGAAAGCTTCCGGAAGCACACCCATAGGGTTGAAAAATAAATTTCACACCATCTTTGCGTTTATTTCTTGGTATTTCACCTTCAATTGTGTATACCTATTCAGGCACAACACCACATCTTGTGGACAAATCTGTGGATAAGATGATGAAAACTTTTCATTCCGTCACTTCCAGCCCTTATCTTGCAAGGCCATTACGGACTCTTGAACAAGCACAAGCCGAGCAAAACAAAAACAGTCCCCTGCATCTGGATTCCAGCACGGAAGCTGATCCCGTGTCTGAAAAAGAGAACTTAAAAAAAGACATCCAGAGCTTGCAGCCCAAGAAAAAACTTCAAAATTAAGATCCTCCGGAAACCTCAACCTACCACGAGGTAAGAAGGAAATCTCAGGGTAACCGCCGTTCCCAATCCCGGTTCACTGGTAATGTGAAAATCTCCGCCCAGGGCTTCTACCGCTTTTTTGGATACGGGCAGCCCAAGCCCGGTTCCTCTGACGTGGGTATTGGATTGTGCTTTTTCTATTTGCCCATAGGGAGTGAGAGCAATGGCGAGTTCCGCTGGCGACATTCCAATACCATTATCCCGTATAATCATCAAAATGGCCCCGTCTTCATCGCTGTACATGCCCTCAACCGATACCCGCCCTCCTGGACGTGTAAATTTTACGGCATTAGAAACAAGATTCGTAAGAACCTGCCTGAAGCGACGTTCGTCAGTCTTCAAGTCCGGGAAATCAGCCGGTATGTTTAGTGAAAGTTCCACTCCAGCCTCTTCGGCCAGAACAGCCATCATCCGAAAGGTATCAGAAACCGCATCCTTCACAGACACGTCAGAAAGTTCGAGGACGGGGGCTTCGGAATCAGCCTTGGCGATATCGAGTACATCATTAACAATACCCAGCAAATGCTGGCTGGCTTTATGGATATCACCGGCATAACCAAGATATTTTTCATGCCCGAGAGCCCCAAAGGCCTGCTCTTTCATAATCTCCGAGAAACCCAGGATGGCGTTGAGCGGCGTTCGCAGCTCATGGCTCATATCTGCAACAATATTGTTCCTCTCCTGGTTCTGGCTCGTCAGACCGGGATTTTGTTGTAGCAAACGCTTTTCTGCCTGCTGCAGCAAAATCAAAGCCTGATCAGCTTTTTCAGATTTTTTCTCCAGTTCGGATTCAAGCTGCCGCTTTTTCTCATCCCACTTTTGACGCTCGCGTGCCATCCGCAAAAGAGTCTGACAGCAGGTTTCAAGTCGATATAAAGACTGGGGATAATGAAGGACGTCATCACAGCCCGGATTAAATCCGTCAACGTTTGTCTGCTGAAAATCCCGATCCAGATAGATTACCGGACAACGATGCGCAGATGACAAGGCCAAAATCTGTTTGAGCAGTTCACGTGCCGGACCAGGCTTGGTTCGGGAGTCAAAAAACAGCAGGCCGGGAGCAGCCTTCTCATCAGCGTGAGATCCCGTGCAGCTGGAAACATTCTGAAAGCCCGTATCCCGTAGCACTCCAAGAAAATCAGAGGAGAAATTCTCATCATCACTCAAAAGGACAACAGGCGTCAGCCTATATTCTTGATCATTCTTCAAGCTTCATCTTAAGCATGATGCCCGAATCTCCCGAAGCAAGGCACCATGCACCTTCCTGTCTACAGGCGCTTTAATCAACGAACCACTTTATCTCTCAGTAGGTTATGAAAAGATTAAAAATTACACTTTACAGGAAGGGCTTTCTTTAACCTGATGTGACCCTGTTCCAGGGCATCACTGCCAGAATTCGCGCCATTCCGCAAAAACCGGTCAAACCTGCCAACGCAAGGCCAGCCCCCACAAAGGCGGCAATGAATAAAAACCCGGAATGGACAGTAAGCCCCAACAATACCCCCAGCAAAACAAGACTGCCAGCAATAACCTGCACCTGCCGCATGATATCAATCGGGGCTTTTGTTAATTTTCTTGTCGGCAGACCTGCCGAGATCCACGCCATCAGACCGCCTTCGAGAAGCATAATTTCTTTAAAAGGCGTCAGGCTCAATAGCTCGGAGGCCATCGAGGTTCGCTGTCCGCTTCGGCAGAGGAAGACAACCGCTTTGTCCGAAATTTCGGAAAAATCATAAGAGGCCACTTTATCAAGCGGGACCAGCCTGGCTCCCTTGATATGTTCTTGCGCAAATTCTAGCTCGCCACGAACATCAATCAGCTCCACCCCTTCAGCCTGCAGCCGTTTCTTCAGATCCTGTGGCGAGATAGATACAATCTTCTTTTCCATAGTTCCGCTCCTGATAAAAATGTGTCTCACAGGCCTGACAGTTATTTCGGGCAGTAGCTATCATAAAGGACCTGTAATATCCCTGCTGCTGCCGGGTGGTCGAGCCTGTAATAAATGCACTGCCCTTCACGTCGGAAACAAACCAGTTCTTCCCTCCTCAAGATGGAGAGTTGCTGTGAAATCATTGCCTGGGCGATATCAAGACTTTCAGCCAACGCACCTACGGATTTTTCGCCTTCAACCAGCTGGCACAGGATCATCAGTCGTCGCTCATTGGCCAAAGCCCGCAGCAATGCACTGGCTTTTCCTACAGATTTTTGCATATCTGATAAATTCATAAATCAATACATATCAAATTTGCTATATTTTTGTCAATTGATATAATGCCGGGAAAGACGGAGGCAGGAATGACACCCCAGATTGAAGCTTTTTTTCACGAAGCCAGTAACACCCTTTCCTATCTGGTCTGGGATCCAACAAGCTTGAAATGCGCCATTATTGACTCCGCGCTTGATTACGCCCCCAGTGCAGGCAGAACCTCGACAGAAAGTGCCGAGGCGATCGTTCAGAAAATCCGGCAGAAAAAACTGTCTTGCCAATGGATTCTCGAAACCCATGTCCATGCCGATCACATCTCTGCTGCACCCTTTTTAAAAAAGACGATTGGCGGAACGACGGCTGTCGGCAACCAGATTTCTGCTGTTCAACGAACCTTCAAAACTATCTACAACACAGAACCGGCCTTTCAGACCAACGGTGAGCAGTTTGATCATCTCTTCGCGGATCACGAAAATTTTGAACTGGGGTCCATTCCCTGCCAGGTCTTGCACACCCCCGGACACACACCAGCTTGCATAACCTATATAATCGGCGACTGTGCTTTTGTCGGGGATACCCTTTTTATGCCAGACTTTGGAACCGCCAGGGCAGATTTTCCGGGGGGAGATGCCGGTGCCCTGTACGATTCAATTCATAAAATTTTTAAACTGCCTGACAACACCCGGCTTTTCACCTGTCATGACTATGCTCCCAATGGTCGCAAGATTGCCTGGGAGACAACAGTCTCTGAACAAAAACAGCACAACCTCCATATTCGCAGCGGCATCACCCGCGATGACTTCATCAAGATGCGCACGGAAAGGGATAAACAGCTCGCCATGCCAGCTCTCCTGATCCCCTCTATTCAGGTAAACATGCGCGCCGGAGATCTCCCCCCCGCCGAAGCCGACGGCAATCATTACCTCAAGGTTCCTCTCAATCGCCTGTAACAAAAAAACGGCCTCAAAAAGAAGCCGTTTTTTTTCATCTTGTTGCACCTAATCGACCAAATATATCAGGCCTCATTACGATCAGTCTTTTCATGTTGACCGACTGTGGCGATGCGAAGGTTGTTGGTCGATCCCGGCGTGCCAAAAGGAATGCCTGCCGTTACAACGACCTTGTCGCCATTTTCACAAAAGCCTTCTCGACGTGCAATCCTGGTAGATTTCCCAACCATTTCTGCAAAGCTGCTGACATCCCGCGTATTGACGGAATGCACGCCCCAAATCAGGGACATCCGCCGTGCAACCCGCAGGTCAGGCGTCAGGCCAAGCAACGGCGTCTTGGGCCGACAACGCGCGGCCCGGAAGGCCGTGCTACCCGTTGTGGTGAAGGTTACGATTGCCTTGGCGCCCAGCAGATCCGCAACCTGGCTGGCTGCATCACTGATTGCATCCGCTTCGGTCGGGTTTGGCTCCAGCTCATCGGCATGAATAAGCTTCAGATACAGAGGGTCCTGTTCAATTGTCTCAATAATCCGGTTCATCATGCTAACCGCTTCAAGCGGATAGGCACCACTGGCCGATTCAGCAGACAACATCACGGCATCTGCACCATCATAAACCGCCGTTGCCACGTCAGAAGCTTCCGCCCTCGTCGGGGTTGGTGATGTCACCATGGTTTCCAGCATCTGGGTTGCAACAATCACGGGCTTGCCGTGTTCACGGCACATCCGGATAATCCGTTTTTGCAAAACCGGGACGTTTTCAGGAGGCAACTCGACCCCGAGGTCGCCACGGGCCACCATAACCGCATCGGTCAGGGCCACAATGGCCTCAAGCTGTTCAATCGCCGACGGTTTTTCCAGCTTGGCCATGACACCCGCCCGGCCATTCACCAGCTTGCGCGCTTCCATCACATCCTCAGGGCGTTGCACGAAAGAAAGCGCACACCAGTCACAACCAAGCTCAAGACCGAATTCCATGTCCTTGAGGTCTTTTTCCGTCAGCGCGGACAGCGGCAACACAACGCCAGGTACGTTGACGCCTTTGTTGTTTGACAGAACCCCACCAACAACAACCTCGGTTTCTGCTTCCGTGCCCTTGACTGAACGCACCCGCAACCGAATGCGACCATCATCAAGCAGAAGATCGGTTCCGGCTTCGATAGCGTCAAAAATTTCCTTGTGCGGCAAGGTCGCTCGCGTGGCATCACCAAGTTCGTCCTTCATATCCAGACGGAAAGTTGCCCCGGTTTTCAGCTCGGCCGAACCTTCAGCAAAACGTCCAACACGCAGCTTCGGTCCCTGCAAATCCATCAAGACAGCAATTGGTCGCCCGGTTTCCTGCTCCACTTCACGGATCAGGTCATAGCGCTTTTTGTGATCTTCGTGTGTCCCGTGACTAAAGTTCAGACGGAAAGTATCCACGCCCGATTTAAAGAGCGCAGCAATCGTCTCTTTATCTGAACTTGCCGGGCCGAGTGTGGCAACAATCTTACAGAGGTGCTTGCGCTTCATCCCGAACAACCTTTTCTATTATTATTTCTAGGCAGGAGTATATCCTGCAATCTGTTCAATATCAGCTTTCGATTACAAAAACTTGATCTTTCGCGAAGTCTTTTTATGAAAACAGCCAACTTCAAAGCAGACTCCGTAACGCATTCATGAGGCAAGTGAAAATCCCGCAACTGGCTGCAACTTCTTTTTGGTGTAGCCCACCAGAAAATCATCCAGACGAGCCGCACCCCCCCCTGAAAGATGCAAACCCAGCTTGGTTCGCCGCCAGAGAATATCCTCACCCGTCAATGCCCACTCCTCATCAACGAGGTACCGGACTTCGGCCGTGTAGAGATCTCCCTCAAGACAAGCCCCCAGGTCTTCAAGGCATGTTGCCCCATCAAGGATCTGTTCAACTCTGGTGCCATAGGTTTTCACGTACCGTTCAAGCTGCTTAACCGGCAACCAAGGGAACCTGGTCATCAACTGCCCGATATAGAGGTTCACATCCTCGTCCGGGATATCCCCACCAGGCAAGACCGAACCTGCCGTCCAGCTTTTATCCGCGATGCCCAAAGCCCCGCAAATCAAGCTGAGCGATGCTTGAGCCAGTTTACGATATGTCGTCAGCTTGCCTCCAAGCACATTAAGCGCCGGAGCACTCCCCGGCTCGGCGACCAGTTCAACCGCATAATCCCGTGTCGTCTGGGAAGCATTGGATTCCCCGTTGTCGAACAGAGGCCGAACTCCGGCGTAGCTCCAGACAACATCTTTGGTCTTTACCGGGCGCTTGAAGTAGCTGCTTACAGACTGGCAAAGATAGGAAATCTCTTCTTGCGATATCTGAACATCGGCGGGATCACCTTCGTGATCCACATCTGTCGTTCCGATCAGTGTGAAGTCATTTTCATACGGAATAGCAAAGACAATACGTTTATCGTGGTTCTGGAAAATATAGGCATGATCATGATCAAACAGGCGTGGCACAACAATATGACTACCCTTGACCAGCCGAAGCCTTTTGTCGCTCTTCAGACCCATTTCGCCAGTCAGCAGCGCTTGCATCCAAGGCCCGGCCGCATTGACCAACAGCTTTGCCCTAACCACCGAGGTCTCGCCTGTCAAACCATCAACCAGCCTGACGTCCCAATGATCTTTTAGGCGTGTTGCACCGATACAGCGCGTGCGTGTCCGGATTTCCGCCCCACGGTTACGAGCATCCATGGCATTCAATACCACCATGCGCGCATCCTGTACCCAGGCATCCGAATAGATAAACCCCTTGGTAAAGCTGTCGACCAGGGGTGTTCCAACACAATGTCTGGTCAGATCAACCGCGCAGGAGCCGGGCAACCGCTCCCTCTTGCCAAGATGATCATAAAGAAACAGCCCCAGACGAATGAGCCAGGCCGGACGGAGATCTTTATTATGCGGAAGAACAAAACGAAGGGGCCAAGAGATATGGGGCGCAGAAGCCAGGAGGACCTCACGCTCTTTCAGAGCTTCTCGAACCAGACGAAATTCATAATGTTCGAGATACCGTAACCCGCCGTGAATAAGTTTGGTACTGGCAGAAGAAGTCCAGCTTGCCAGATCATCTTTCTCGCAAAGCAGGGTCTTTAAACCTCGCCCGGCTGCATCCCGCGCAATACCGACACCATTGATGCCGCCGCCAATAACCAAGATGTCGAACAGGTCTTCAGTCCTCATTGTCTCTCGCTTGCATACAGCATTGCCAGCCGCCTAAGCCATCCTGACATACGCAGACTGGCACGCGCTTGCGGCGTGCCAGTTGATAAAATTCTTTTCGTGGTTTCCCCGTATACTGCTGTAAAAAAAATGATCAGGAGGAGGCCCTCTACCTCCTCCTGATCAAGTAGACCTAGAGGCTAAGCCCCAGGGCGACAGCAGTGTCAACCATACGGTTGGAGAACCCCCACTCGTTGTCGTACCAGCTCAAGACCCTTACTGTCCGCTTGCCCACAAGCTGGGTTTGGGTCAGATCAAAGGTCGAACTCGCAGGCGAGTGGTTAAAATCACAGGAAACCAGTGGCTCGTCATTAACGTCCAGCACCCCTTTCAAGGGCCCTTCAGCAGCAACGCGCATTGCCTGGTTAATTTCTTCAGCAGTTGTTTCGCGGCCAGCCGTAAAAACCAGATCGATCAGGGATACGTTTGCCGCTGGCACCCGTACCGACGTACCATCCAGTTTGCCGGAAAGCTCTGGCAGCACCAGACCAACAGCTTTGGCTGCACCGGTAGATGTCGGGATCATTGAAAGGGCCGCAGCACGGGCACGACGCAGATCGCTATGCATTGTATCGACGGTGTTCTGGTCACCGGTATAGGCATGAACAGTGGTTACAAAACCTTCTTCCAGCCCGACAAGCTGGTTGAGCACGTGCGCAACAGGCACAAGACAGTTGGTGGTGCAGGACGCATTTGAAACGATTGTGTGTTCAGGTTTGATCTTGTCGTGGTTCACACCATAAACCACCGTCAGGTCAGCATCCTTGCCAGGGGCAGAGATCAGCACTTTCTTGGCACCGGCCTCAAGATGGGCGGCAGCCTTGGCCCGATCGGTAAACAATCCGGTACATTCCAGGGCGACATCAACACCCAGCTTGCCCCAGGGCAGATCAGCCGGATTGCGTTCGGAGAGAACAGCAATGCGCTTGCCTTCAATAATCAGCGCGCCATCTTCGGCTTTGATATCTTTGCGCAGGGTTCCATGGACCGAGTCATATTTCAGCAGATGGGCATTTGCCTGTGCCGAAGCCAGATCGTTGATTGCAACGACTTCAATATCATCACGTCCGGATTCAATTACGGCCCGAAGCACCAGGCGACCAATCCGGCCAAAACCATTAATAGCGACGCGAACTGCCATTTTCTGTTCCTTACGTGTTTGATAAGACAACTTCTTGCCCTCATAAATGTTCACTTTTGAACTTAAACGCAAGTATATTTTTTAATAAATGAAAATTTAATGAAAAACACAGAAATTTTTCACCCCCACAGGCAAGGTCCTTGCCGGGAAACTCCAGCACTCAGCAAGAGGGAAAACAACAATAAATCCCTAGATATAAACAAATTATGCCATGCCACCGGACAAAAAATCGATTTTTGCATTACGAATCAGGAACTGCGTTCAGTTTTTTCGAAACTGAATTTCAACAGATAGCAAAACAGGAAGGATCAAACAGAATCCAAAATCGTAACCAGAAATCACTCTGGCAGAAGCCCCGACAAAAAATGGCTGTCAGTTTATCTCTACGCTGGAAACTCGATCAGTCTTTTGGCTGAACCAGTTTTGGCTTGGTCAGAACCTCGATCTCCAGCGACTTCACAACAGCCGCAAGGGGCCCTTTAGGCAGGCAATCCGTAACCAGTGTATCGATTTGTGACAGATGCCCAAGTCGAACCAGAGCATTACGGCCGAATTTGCTGCTATCGGCAACCAACAGGGTATGGCGGGCATTTTCGATAATCGCCTGGGAAACCCGAACTCCACCATAGTTGTAATCGAGCAGGCTTCCGTCTTCGTCAATTCCCCCGACGGCAATCACACCGTAATCAGCACGGAACTGGCGGAAAAAATCAATTGTAGCTTCACCAATAATGCTGCGGTCAAGACTGCGGACCACACCGCCAGCAACAATGACTTCAAAACTCGGATTCGAACTCATGATATGAGCAACGCTGAGACTGTTGGTAATCACACGCAGCCCCGAATGACGCATCAAGGCCTGGGCAACCGACTCATTAGTTGTTCCCATGTTGATGAAGAGCGAGGCATTATCAGGAATTTCCTGTGCCACAAGCTGGGCTATACCCTCTTTCTCTTCCGCATTGATGGTTTTGCGCTGATTGTAATCAAGATTGAGGACAGATGAACTGAAGCTTGCGCCACCATGGAAACGGTTGAGAAATTTCGCTTCGCAAAGCTCGTTGATATCACGGCGAATGGTCTGGGTGGTGACAGCAAAATCCTGAGCCATGGCGTCGATCGACACAAACCCCTGATCCTTTGCCAGCTTCAGGATCTGGCGCTGCCGCCGACTGAGACTATTGAGATTCATCTGCCATCCTCTTCAGATTGATCCTGATCTCCCCCTGCCTGATTGTGCTTGATTGCATCTGTTCATGACAACAGTGGAGCTTCATGATTTCTCTTTTTACCAATTTCTCATCAAAAAGAAACCGATGTTCACTTTACTTTCGTAAACGAACATACGAAAGTAAAGCTGAAAATCCAAGGGGTAGAGTTAATGAGTGACAAAAAATACATCCTTTCCATCGACCAAGGCACGACCAGTAGCCGCGCGATCGTCTTTGACACAAACGGTATAAGCCTGACCAAGGCCCAACAGGAATTCCCCCAGATTTATCCGAATGATGGTTGGGTTGAGCATGATCCGGAAACCATCTGGTCATCGACGCTGGCCGTCAGCCGCGAAGCTCTCAGGGAAGCCAACGCAAAAGGCGCCGAGGTTGTCACCATCGGCATCACCAACCAGCGCGAGACCACCATTGTCTGGGATCGCGTCACCGGGAAACCCGTTTATAACGCTATTGTCTGGCAAGATCGCAGAACGGCTGACTTTTGCTCGGAGCTGAAAGCTGCCGGGCACGAAGAGCTGGTCACGGCCCGCACCGGCCTGTTGCTCGATCCTTATTTTTCCGCGACCAAGGTCGCCTGGATCCTCGACAATGTCGAAGGAGCCCGGACCCGGGCCGAAAAGGGAGAACTGGCTTTTGGCACGGTTGATTCCTTTCTCTTGTGGCACCTGACCGGAGGGAAAGTTCATGCAACGGATGTGACCAACGCCTCGCGCACCATGATTTTTGATATCCACAAATTGACCTGGGACAAGGAACTTCTGGCCCTTTTTAATATTCCTGCTTCAGTTTTACCGGAAGTCAAAGACTCTGCCGCAAGCTTTGGCCAAACCGCCCCGGAAGTTTTTGGCTATCCGATCCCTGTTGAAGGGATCGCAGGAGATCAGCAGGCTGCCAGCTTTGGACAAACCTGTTTTGAGCCAGGCGCGATCAAAAGTACCTATGGAACCGGCTGCTTTGTCCTGCTCAATACAGGCGACAAACCCCTTGCCTCAAAAAACCGTTTGCTCACAACAATCGGCTATCGGGTAAAAGGACAGACCTCCTATGCCCTCGAAGGCGCCATCTTTGTTTCGGGAGCCGCGGTACAGTGGCTCCGGGATGGCCTGAAAATCATCCAGTCAGCCTCGGAAACCGAAGCCCTTGCCAGCTCATTAAGCGACAACAAAGGCGTATACCTCGTGCCTGCCTTTACCGGACTTGGCGCGCCGTACTGGGATCCCCATGCCCGCGGTGCAATTTTTGGCCTGACGCGGGACAGCGGCCCTGCCGAGATCGTCAGAGCAACACTTGAAGCTGTCTGTTACCAGACCCGGGACCTGTTCCAGGCAATGGCAGATGATGGCCTGACGCCAAAAGAGCTTCGCGTCGATGGCGGCATGGTTACCAATGACTGGCTGCTGCAATTCCTCGCTGATACGCTGGATCTGTCCGTCGACCGCCCGGAAGTCAGCGAAACAACAGCGCTCGGTGCCGCATATCTCGCCGGGTTACAACACGGAATTTACAAATCCCTGGAAGACATCAGGCAGAACTGGCATCTGCAAAAACGCTTCACCCCCGACATGCCTGCTGCCGTGCGAGACCACAATCTGGCGGGGTGGGATCTGGCCATTCAACGTACCCGCCAGAAATAATCACCAAAGAGAACTACCGGTAATATTTTTTGAACTGGGCTAAAAGCCTGAGAACAGTTTATGACTTTTTGCAGTGGCGCTTGGTCATGGCTTTTCTCAGGGCTTTCCCGCGACCAGACAAACTGGGGTTTGTCATGAAAAAACGATGGGCACTAAACCCCTGTCCAACCGGTTCAACACGGTTGAAAGAGCCATCCGGCTGCATGATCCAGCTTTGCGCTTCGTCATGCAGGTTGGCATACATAACCTGATCCAGAATCTGGCGCTTTACGGTTTCATTTTCAATCGGAACCATAGCTTCAACACGTCGATCCAGGTTACGCGGCATCAAATCAGCCGAAGAGATGTAAACCTTCGCCTTGGCCGATGGCAAATCATCTCCATTACCAAAACAGAAGATCCGACTGTGTTCAAGAAACCGCCCGACTACGCTGCGAACATGAATGTTTTCAGAAAGCCCGGGCACTCCCGCTCTCAGGCAACAGATCCCCCGCGCCACAATCTGGACTTCAACCCCGGCATTTCCCGCCTCATACAGACCATCGATAATGGCCGGATCAACCAGACTGTTCACCTTGATCCAGATAGCTGCAGGTTTTCCGGCTTTGGCATTCGCAATTTCTGCCGCAATTTCCGTCATAATCCTCGGGCGCAAGGTATCAGGTGCGAACTCCAGCTTTTCCATTCCCACGGGTGCGGCATAACCGGTCGTATAGTTAAAGAGGCAACTCGCATCTCTGGCCAGCGCAGGATCGCAGGTAAAGAAACTCAAATCCGTATAAATCTTTGCCGTAATCGGGTGATAGTTGCCTGTTCCAAAATGAACATAGGTACTCAAACCTTCTTCTTCATCACGAACAACCATCGATATTTTTGAATGCGTCTTCAGGTCAACAAATCCATAAACCACCTGTACGCCAGCGCGCTCCAGATCACGGGCCCAGCGTATATTCGCCGCCTCATCAAAACGCGCCTTCAGCTCGACCAGCGCCGTAACAGATTTCCCTGCCTCAGCGGCATCAATCAGGGCACGGACAATCGGAGACTGGCTTGATGTGCGATAGAGTGTCTGCTTGATCGCAATCACAGCCGGATCATGTGCTGCCTGTTTGAGAAACTGGACAACAACGTCAAAACTTTCATAGGGATGGTGAACAATGAAATCCTTGGCCCGGATTGCAGCAAAACAATCACCACCAAAATCCTTGATCCGCTCGGGAAACCGCGGAGTATAGCTTTCAAACAACAGATCGTGCCGTGTCGAAACGATCATCTGTGAAACATCCGAAAGCCCCAGCATACCATCCAGAACAAAAACGTCGCTTTCCTCTACATGCAGCTGTTTTGTGACAAAACTCCGCAGGCCTTCCGACATTCGTGAATGTAGCTGAAGGCGGATAACCGAACCACGGCGGCGGCGGCGTAACATTGTTTCAAAGGTACGAACAAGATCTTCCGCTTCTTCATCCACCTCTACATCCGAATCCCGGATAATCCGGAAGAGACCATCCCCCAACAGCTCAAAGCCGGGAAAAATCTTGTCAAGAAACAGCCTGATCACTGTTTCAAGCGCAATAAAGCGGGTGTCATCCCCCGGTAGTCTTACAAAGCGCTTGATGTTGTGGGGGATCGGAATCAGGCCATTATGAATATGACTGTCCTTGGTGCGCAAAAGCTCCAGCGCCAGCACAAGCCCCTTGTTCGGGATGAAGGGAAACGGATGCGCCGGATCAACAGCCAGCGGCGTCAATGCCGGATAAACCTGGGTTTTGAACCATTCTCTGAGCCAGATAATCTCCTGATCGGTCAATTCGTCCTGATCAAGTAGAAAAACCTGTTCTTCCCGCAGGTTCGCCAAAATTTCCAGCAGAGTCCTTTGCTGCTGCTCCATCAAAGAACGTGCACCCCTTGAAATCGCCGTCAGCTGCTCTTCTGGCGTCAGGCCGTCAAGACTAAGCTTGGTCACACCAGCAGCCACCTGCCCCTTCAGACCAGCAGCCCGAACCATGTAAAACTCGTCAAGATTATTGGCCGAGATCGAAACAAAACGTAACCGCTCCAGCAAGGGATGCTGCCGATTACTGGCCTCTTCCAGAACACGTGAATTAAAGGCAAGCCATGACAGTTCCCGGTTAACAAAACGCCTGGGGTCCTTGTTTTCCAACCACTGGGCTGCATTGGAATGCTCTGGCGTCGGCTCACAGCGGGCCAGTCCTTCAGTCTGGGGGAGTACAGGAACTTCAAGGAGGTTTACTGTCATTTGATCAGTCATTTTCAGCCAGGCACTTTATTAATTGATTAGGGCCATGGTTTCTCTCTTACCTCATCGAAATGGAGCAAACAGAGAAACCCTGGCCCTAAAAGCCTTAACAGCATGACGTTGCGGTTTTATGTAACTCTCAAGTCACAAAAACTGACCCAGGCATTGCGACGAAACGCACAGCATCAACTCTGGACATTAAACAGCCCTTACTCTTTCCAGAATGGCTCACAGGTAGAAAATTTCCTCCATGCCTTATCCAGAGCCGCCATATCTTTTTTTCTCGTCTCTTTATAGCTTTTTTCGACAAGCGAAACAGCCTCAGACAAAGCAGCATCACCTCTGTTCAGAGTCTCTGTCTCCATAATATCTGATTGCCCGACTTCGGGCTCAGTGCCCTCGACCAAGCTTTTCAGGCTTCCCTTCAACTGAGTCAGAGTTTCACGGGAATGGAATAGATCGAGGTTTTTTTCCAGCTTGAGGCACCGATGCCGGAAGTCATTCTTGTCTTTCTTCTGCCACAGGCTCTGGAAGAATTCTGTACTGTATCGCAGGTACTGAACATCCCGCCTCATCGCATCCAGCATATCACTGGAGAGCAAAGCAACATCACCAGGAACGGCATAGAGAATTTCAGCGCGACGATCGGCCAGA
Source organism: Kiloniella laminariae (assembly GCF_027214005.1). Taxonomy (GTDB): domain Bacteria; phylum Pseudomonadota; class Alphaproteobacteria; order Kiloniellales; family Kiloniellaceae; genus Kiloniella; species Kiloniella laminariae_A. The sequence goes on along the minus strand of NZ_JAPWGY010000003.1, from coordinate 640,665 downwards.
ATCCCGCCATAGCTTTTGCTGATTTTCTGCTCCCCTTCTCTGGACCCTTCGCTAATGCCGATCAGTCTTTCAAGTGAGACTACCATTTCGATGAAACGGCTGGAGGTCACGGCAACACAGAGTTCACGCAAAGCCTGATCCCGGCGTTCCTGGGTCTGGGAGATCAACTGAGAAAGCCCCAGGCACTCTGCATTCTCCTCGACCAGAGGCAGTACGCGTTTATTGATCAGATAATCCAGGTCCCCTACCGAGCAAGACAGCTGGTGCAGCCAAAGCAAGTCGCGCTTCAATGCCTTTTTCTTGATTTGCTTCGGGAACATTTCCTTTAGAACTATGACACTGACCAACAGCCGGGATAAAGCATCTGAAACACCGTTCATCGCCTGTTGGCTCTCTGCCCCCTGAAGTCTCGACACGCTTTCCAGCAGCTGTTTGATCCCGACCAGAATCCCTTGCTGTACTACTACCCAGCCAGAAGTGCTCTTTTTAAAGCTGACATCACGCAACAAATCCGCTGTGCTTTCCTCAAGACCATATCCGTGACACGCCAAATGGAATCCACGACTGGCCTTTGAGCTGGTGCCAATGGCAAAGGTACAATGCTCCTGAAGCAGAGAAACAAAATCAAGCATGTCTTCCGAGCACCCTTCCAGAAGTTCCAGTTCTATTTCAGAAATCTGTTCGCTCTGATCTTTTGCCCGGATACTCCCCGTATCTATCGCCATTTCTATTTTGCTGTCCCGGTATTGAATCAGTCGAATTACCCGGTGGACATCAGAAAGACAGATTTCTTCCAATGGCTGCTCCTGAAGCAGGCCTTCCAGCTTGGCTCGCAGTTTTCTATCCTCGATCAATTCCAGATCCGGCTCGCCGGTAACAGAGGGGGCGGTAAACTCGGCACGCTGTTTTACGATCCCGGCATCGGCCTCCTTGCTCTTGACAGTCTGCACCCATTGGCCACTTTCACGACGCAATCTGAAGGTCATTTTCTTGTCTTTAAGTGCATGATCCGCTGTATCGAAATACCGGGTTAACAGACGGTGTAACGTTGCTTTTCCAAGCGTCAGATCTTTCAGGAAAGGTGAACGTCGGAAGACAGCCAGCTCCTCTGGCTGAAGTAATAACTTGATCTCTACCTCTATTGCCTTCATCACGGCACCCCTTTTGGATTTTTAAATAATAACTACCCAGACAAAGAGCACAAAAGCATTACACGTTTATTTCAACGGCGGCGTTGGGCAGAACATGTGGACAGATTTTCAGAAAATCGCCCCATCTGTTTCGCGCCTATCTCTTTGAGGTCGATCTATTTCTGGAAACCAGAGCCGGAACAGAAAAAAGGGCGTGTGAACCAGTCACACGCCCTCAAGTTATTTCCCCAGACTAAAAGAACATCAATTAAAGCTAGAATGCTCCGACTGATGTCAGGAGCTCGGCAACTGTCGAGCCCATTTCGGATGGGTTGGGTGCAACCAGAACACCAGCCTGACGCAGGATCTCTACTTTTTCACCCGCGCTTTCGCCAAATGCCGTAACAATCGCACCCGCATGCCCCATCTGACGCCCCTTGGGCGCCGTCAAACCGGCGATATAGGCTGCAACAGGCTTACGCATGTTCTCTTTCGCAAACTGCGCCGCCTCTGCCTCCTGTGGTCCGCCGATCTCACCGATCATGAGGACGGCGACGGTCTCGTCGTCTTCCTCGAATTTTTCCAGAATATCTTTAAAGGAACTGCCGTTAATCGGGTCTCCTCCAATTCCAACAGACGTTGAAATACCGATACCCAAGGCTTTCATCTGTGATGCAGCCTCATACCCAAGGGTACCTGAGCGCCCGATGATCCCGACCTTGCCTGGCTTGTAAATGTGACCGGGCATAATGCCCAGCATGGCCTTGCCCGGGCTGATCGTGCCCGCACAGTTCGGCCCTGTCAGACACATCCGGTTCTCGCGCTTGTAGCGCATCATATAGCGTTTGACCGTAATCATGTCCTGGACCGGAATACCATCGGTAATGGAAACACAGGTCCGGATCCCGGCATCTGCTGCTTCCATTATTGAATCCGCGGCAAAGGGCGGCGGAACAAATACGATACTGGCTTCAGCCCCGGTTTCGCGCACCGCCTCGCGGACCGAGTTAAATACCGGCACACCAAGATGCATCTGGCCACCCTTGCCAGGCGTTACCCCGCCGACAACGTTCGTGCCGTATTCAATCATTTCCTTTGCATGAAAGGAGCCGATATTTCCTGTCAGCCCCTGCACGATCACAGGGGTTTTTTCGTTGATCAGAATAGCCATTGTTCTATCCCCTCTGCCCTGCTTGTGCTTTTTTCCAGGCCCCGACCACAGCTTCCGCTGCTTCTGCCAGAGTGTCAGCCGTAATCACCTTCTGACGACACTGCTCCAGAATACGTCGACCTTCCTCGACATTGGTGCCGGAAAGACGCACAACGAGGGGGATCTTCAGATCAATCTTCTCGATCGCCTGAACCACCCCTTGAGCGACCCAGTCACACCGGTTGATCCCGGCAAAGATGTTCACAAGGATTGCCTGGACGTTTTCATCCGCCAGAACAAGATTGAATGCCTTGGCCACCCGTTCCGGGGAAGCACCACCGCCAATATCCAGGAAGTTGGCCGGCTCACCACCAGCATGGCTGATCATGTCCATGGTTGCCATCGCCAGCCCCGCGCCGTTGATCATGCAGCCGATATTGCCCTCAAGGCCAACGTAGCTAAGCCCCCGGTCAGCCGCCCGGGTCTCCCGCGGGTCTTCTTGGGACTTGTCCCGCAGTTCTGAAATATTCGGGCGACGGAACAAAGCGTTGTCGTCAAAAGTCATCTTCGCATCAAGCGCGATGATATCGTCGCTCTCGGTCACCACCAGCGGGTTGATCTCGACCATCGTGGCATCCAGTTCACGGAACGCGCGATAGCAGCCCATAATGGTTTTGACCATCTGGTTGATCAGATTTCCCGGCAGGCCAAGAGAGAAAGCGATCTCCCGGGCCTGGAATGCCTGCATACCAACCGCAGGCTCAACCGACATCCGGACAATCGAGCCCGGTCTGTTCGCCGAGATTTCCTCGATCTCCATCCCGCCTTCTGCCGAGGCAACCACCAGGATCCTGTCGCTGCTGCGATCAAGGACAAAACCCAGATAGATTTCGTTGCGGATGTGGGTCGCCTCTTCGACATAGAGCCGATAGACACCCTTGCCTTTCGGCCCTGTTTGATGGGTTACCAGACGCTTGCCTAACAGCTCGTCTGCCGCATCCCAGACCGCTTGTTCCTTGTCACAGAAAACCACACCCCCGGCTTTACCGCGTGCGCCGGAATGAATTTGTGCCTTGACCACCCACTTGTCACCACCGATTTCGCGGGCACGATAGGCGGCCTGTTCCGGGCTATACGCCAATCCACCCTGGGGAATATTTACCCCAAAGTCGGAAAGCAGAGCCTTTGCCTGATACTCATGAATATCCACTGCGTTAATCCTCACTGCCGTTATCACACCCAGACAGAGAGTGCAGTTGGACATGTCCGTCGTCTGCGCTTAACTCTTCTGTTCTCCCGAACTTTCCTGCAAAAGCAGGAGGGACAAATAAAACCCGGGAAGGTGTATTTATTTCTATTAAAGAGGCTACTTATACTTAACCTTAGAATTAATGATGGTAAATACAGGCATTTTACCAATTACCTGTTCCATTATGTCTTCAAAGTTCAGTTAAAATGACCTCTTCTAATTCATTTAGGCCGAAAAAAATGGAAAGCTATGCGCCATGAACGACAGGTTTTTTTAAATATTAGACAGAATCAAAATACTGGCTGACAGCAATAAAGTATAAGTTCCACCAGTTCTTTAATGTAGAAATATATATGAAAAAACGGCACAAATTAATACTGCACCGCAGCATTACACAGTCGGATCTGCAAATCATAAAAAAGGCCCCGTCAATCAACGGGGCCTTTTGAATTTATTCACAGCGGACAGTTCCGGGCATATGGTTATGCCAGCAACCTCTTGGCCTGACTATTTTTGAGCCCAGGAACCATCCTGCAACAGGAACCAGGTTCCAGCAGGGGCTTTACCTCTGATCTCCTTGCCATAAACCATCCCGACCTGCTCGGCAGGGACACCTTCTTTCGCAGCCCGTTCCTGATAGATCTTGGACCGCTGGGCATTTACCGAAGCGACAAAGCTTGCCGCTGAAGCATCCCGGGCAACAGCCAGACCATCATAGCGTTCGCCCACCGCGCCGCTGCTGCGCAAGGCATCAAGATCCTGTGCCCAGGAAGCTGCGCTGATTGATGTGAAGGCCAAAGCAACGAGTAAAACTCTCAACATTTTCATGCCGTGTAGAACCATATCTATATCTCCTGCGCCACAACCTAGAACAGATTCGGATTGTTGTTGATATCTTCTTTCGCCTTTTCTTCCAGACGAACCCTGACATCTGCATCAAGCTTGATGTTGAGGTTTATGGTGATCGGCTCTTTTGGTGCCGCCACCTGAACCGTCGGGGTACAGGCCTGTATGGCTACTACCATCGCGCACAAAAGCAGATAACGCTTGTGAAAAATATCTCTCTGAAGGCAGACCAAGGCTGTATCCTCTGTTCAGACTAAAACGTTCTGACAGAAGAATAGGCGTTCAAATATGGCAAGGGAAAGGCATTTGTATGTTTGCGCAAATCTTCTGGCAAAACATCAACTAGATCAGGGACGTTTGAAAAAGCCGGAAACCAGTCCCTGGGAAATTTTCTGCCCTTGTAACAGCGCCGCAAGCAAAGGCTCGATCCTGGTTTCCAGATTAACATTTATCCGGAAGGGATGGCCATCAAGCACGTTCTCATTGGCCCCACTGATCCCAAGTCTTACCTCACTGGCCCCATTGAAAGGTTTCTCGATATCAAGAGTGAGTTCGCTATAGTGGAAATCTTTCAGGGCTTCGACCAGCAGTTCAACCTGCTCCCCCCCAGAAGACAGGGCATCGGCAATTATCTCTGATCTGATATTCAGGACACCGGGACCATCTGTTGCAAGATGCCCCGGGCCGACAGCGATATCTTCACCCTCAATGATCATTGGAATACTTCCTGACAAGCGTCCAGTCCCCCCAAGGTTGTCCTGACCGATCAGTTCAAACAGCTCCTTCACATCAAGAGATTCAATCAGTAACTCAAGGTTCTGGCGTTCTCCTGTTACAGGAATTTTTCCAGGAGACAGGGCCAGTACTCCCCCCGAAATCTCAAGTCCGGTTTTTCTCAACTCAACAATCGGCTCCCCTTCCTCGAGAAAGGCCCCCCACAACATCTCAACGTTGGTCACAGGCACCCCGGCATCGATTTCGGCAACCCGGATGCTCTGACCGGGCGGCAAACTCGGCGTATAAATTCCATGAAAGAAAAACCGCCCTTCAAAACCTTTCATGGGAAACCCGTTCACCAGGCTATCTGCCAGATCGAGGTTCAGATAGCCCTCACCGTCGGGGACACCCCCGGAAATCCGGATATTGGCCTGCCCGTTAACACTGCCATCATTAACGCGGATACCCGAGAGCAAGGGAGAAAAGGTTTCAGGCTGCAGACCTCCTTCAAGCAGAAGTAATTTGGGCACTGTCAGGTCGAATTCTCCGTCTCCGGTATCTGGCGAGAACGCGCCGGTAGCATTTAACAGTGTCGCCCCTTCGTTCAACGCCACGGAGCCCGAAATGTTCAGATTTTTCAGATTGCCTCTGCTTCCGCCCCTGAATACCAGGGATGGGAAATATCTATCCGGGTCCAGACTCTCAAGCCCCCCGGACACCTCTGCCGAAAATGGCAATTCCTCAAGATTCTGCGATCCAGTCTCTCGGCTGGGATCACCAGAGGACAGATCTGTCGACATCTGCCCCTGCAGATTTCTGATCTGCGCCTGCAGTACAGGCGCAGTGACTTCTTTACTGGAAAACATTGCGACCCACTGTCCAGTTACATCCCCCTGAAGCTTCAGTCCAATTCCTGACAGTACGACTTCCTGCGGATCGGCAAGTACCTTCAAGCCAAGATCCTTTATCGCAGCAGATACCAAGACACTGGGGAACCGCAAGGAGGCATCTGGCCTCGCCTGAAGATCGAGAGAAAGCGAAAGGTCCTGCAGATCCACACGCGCAGGCTTTTGTAACTCGACCAGATCAGACAGAACGAAAGTATCAAACAGCAAACTCCCGCGGGTTTCTGAAAAGGACAGTTCAGGTCCAAAAACATAATCGCCCTCAAGCGCCAGTCTGGACAGGCTGGCTCGCGCCTTTGGCTCCCGGAATTCGCCTCCCGCAAGCGCTATCTGCCATTTTCCCTGCCATTCATTATTGCTATCCCCTTCGATTGCATCTGTCGGGGCAGCAGAAAGCTTCACCTTTAACCCTCGCCCGTTTATCTTTCCACCACCAGCTCTTGCTATTGAAAACGCATCCCCCGTAATCTCGATTTCAGCGGAGGGGTCAACCAGCTCACGTTCTGCAAGGCTATATCTCCCGGCCCCGTCCGCCTGAAAACCGAGAGAAAAACCATCCCGCCCGATAAATCTTCCGGAAAAATGCCCTATACTTTGCCCCTCACCCCGAAGCGGCACCAGCAAGAGCGTATCTTCTTTTCTGATTTCCACTCTGGCCTTGGCGCCTAAAATATCCCTGACCTCAGGAGATAAAGGCATCTTTGCAAAATCAGAAAAATCAAACGAGGCCCTTTGCGACAGCCCGATCTGGAAGTGCTTCCGGTCAGCTGTAAACACAAGCGGCATATCCCCGAGCAAAAGCCCGCCTTCTTTCAACTGAACCCTGGTTTGAACCCGTGCAGCCAAAGAAGCACGCGCCCGCTCTATTCCCTCCAGAAGCGGGACTATCGCTTCCTGCCACTGTTGCGGCTGCTCACCGCTGATCGGAATAACGCCCTCACCATCCATTTCAACCGTTGCAGATGCAGAGCGGATCTTGCCACTTTCCGGAATTGCCTCTGCGAACAGAGCAAGCGGTATTTCCCCCATCAGATTTCCACTGATATTCCAGCTGGCACCCGCTGTATTATGCCCGGGCACATCAAGAAAGAGAGCAGCAGCTCCCTCGCCCTGAAGCCCCAGTTCTCGCCAGGAAACATCCCAATCCACCTGAAGATCCGAGGAAGAAAAGATCATACCCAGATCCAACCGTTCCGGTTGATGTCCGGCAAAATCCCCCCCCAGAAAATTCAGCCAGCCCTGAAGGTCTTGTGCCGTGGTTCCAACAAACTCTGCGGCAAAAGGCATGGTTACCAGACCCTGCTGTGAAAGGATTTGCAGTGCTCCGTCACTCAGGTGCACTTCTGGCTGAAAGGGCAGAGAAATACGCGTTGCAGCTTCCGGATTTTCCGCTGTCACAAACAAGGAGGCCAGCGACCCCAAAAGAGGCTGTTTTCCCGTCAGGTCAAGGTTAAGGCGTAACCCCTCCGTCACCAGCCGCAGAGTTCCTCCGCGCCACAAGTCCAGCAGATCAAACTCCATCACAAGGCTTTTGAGCGAAAACTCTTCCGCCTTCCCCACAGAGATATTTTCCACTGCCACACGATCAAAATCTATATCTGTAACACGAACTGAAAAAGCGGGAACTTTCGCCTGCAGAGCCACCTGCTCCAGCCCCCATTGCACCAGAGGCACACGAAAGACAACCAGCGCTCCCCCACAGAGAATCACCCCCAAAACGCCCCAGATAAAGGCGCGTTTACAGAAGAGTACCGCTTTATGTGTCCGTGCTTTTGCTGTTCCCATCCGGTCAGATTATCACAAGCCCCGACTGAGAAAAGATTCCTTTACAGCCAAGAGCAAAACAACCTGAAGCAGTCGCATCAAATAGGTATTACCCCGAAGTGGTATTGAGCCCCCCGGCGGACTATCGTAGTATTCTCACCACCACCCTCCTTAATCAGAAATCATTTCTTCGGGGAAAATTCCATGACCTATCTTAAGCTTGCTCTCGCAGCTCTTTTTATCACTGCCCTTTCTGCCTGCTCTCCCGAGGTTGGCAGCCAGGAATGGTGCGATGCCCTGAAAGAAAAGCCCAAAGGCGACTGGTCAGCCAATGAAGCTGCTGACTTCACCAAACATTGCCTTCTCTAATCGGGTGATCTGAATATAAATGGCAACTATTCTGGATCCTGAACTGGAAACTTTTGTTTCAGAGTCTGAAAGCTTTTCCGGGCCGGAGACGAATGACTTCTCTGTCATCCGGGAAGGATATAACCGGATGACACGTTATTTTCAGGCTCCGCACCCTGAAGGACTGCAGATCGAAAATGGTGCCATTGAAGGCCTGGAGGGCGATATTCCTGTCCGGGTGTATCGTCCTGCTGCTCTGGCATCTCCCTGTCCGACCCTCCTCTATTTCCACGGAGGCGGCTGGGTTGTCGGCAATCTGGACAGCCACGATTCCATCACGGCAGAACTTGCCAAGGAAGCAAATATTCAGGTCATTGCTGTCGATTATCGACTGGCCCCCGAACACCTTTTTCCCGCAGCCTGTGACGACAGCTGGACTGTTTTACAAAGCCTGCTTCACGCGCCCGAGTTATTCTCTATTGATGCCAAGCGGCTTTTGGTTGGCGGAGATTCCGCCGGGGCCAACCTCGCTGCGGCGATCACATTGTTGTTGCGCACACAAAACGCAGCAAACAAATCATCCGATTCAACAGCTTACCTGAAAGGTCAGCTGTTGATCTATCCAGCGTTATCTAGTGAAAACCTGGAATCACGAAAGACACAGGCAAAAGCCCCTCTTTTTACAACAGAAGAGATGGATATCTATCTTCAGTATTATCTGGGTCGGGCTGTGACGGAAGAGGACAAGAAGGACCTTCGCCTTTTCCCGGCACAGGCTCAGGATTTTTCAAACCTGCCTCCAGCGTTTTTGACTGCTGCCGAGCTGGATCCTCTCGCAGATGATGTACCTGACTATGCCAACAAGCTGGTCTCTGCAGGTACAAAAGCCGATTACCTGGTCGAACCGGGGTTAATGCATGGCTGGCTCCGGGCAAGACACAGCAGCCCAAGAGCGGCGGCTGCCTTTGCCCGGATTGTCGAAGCTTTGAAGAAACTTGCCGAGACCTAGAACAGTTCAGTAATACAGCTGCAGATTTCAGGGCTTGCGCACCAGTGTCATACCATCGGCAAAGGGTAACATCACCATTTCAACACGGCTGTCTGACACAATTGTCTGATTAAGTTGCTGGATGGCACAGGTGATCGGTTCTGTCGTTGTTGCATTGGCAACATGCCCATACCAGAGCACATTATCAATGACCAACAATCCCCCCGGATTGAGAACTTCCAGACAGGCATCGTAATAGGATGGATACCTTTCCTTGTCCGCATCCAGAAAAATCATGTCGAATGTCGCGCCTTTTTTCTGTAATCGGTCCAACTCGGCAAGGGCGTCGCAAAGCCTGAGTTCAATTTTCTCCTCCTGCCCGGCTTCTGCCCAGTATTGCTGGGCGATGTCGGTAAAGCGCTTCTGGTTATCCAGACCAAGTAACGACCCGTCATCATCCAGAGCCCGAGCCATGCAAAGGCTGCTGTAGCCGGTAAAAACGCCGATTTCCAGGACAGTCCTGACTCTCAGAATCTTGATCAGAAAAGCAAGAAACTGTCCCTGTTCCGGGCTGACCTGCATATGGCCGAATCTCATTGCCAGTGTTTCCGCCCGCAAGCGCCGCAAGAGATCATCTTCACGGACACCCTGCTCAATCAGATAATCCTGCAGCTGTGCCGAGATCGGCAGGTGTCGAGATTTCATAAAAAAATTCCTGAACAATGGATAACCGCGACCTGTTTTACCACGCTTACGACCTTTGAAGACAGCAATAACAGACCTTGTCGCAAACGCTGGGCAGCCCGTCGTTTTTCAAGATGAACCCTCAAGGGAATCTCATAAATTCTAGCAGGTAACAACAAAACGATAACTCCTTCAGGTGCCAGATCATTTCAAGCGGTTGAGATCATCTGGATAATTGGGAAGTCGGTGTGCAACGTTCCCCGCACGATGCCGACACTGCCCCCGCAACGGTAGGAGAGGACAAGATCCGCAAGAGCCACTGGAGATGAATCATCTCTGGGAAGGAAGCGGATCAGGGCGCAAGACCCTCCTCTCGAGTCCGGAAACCAGCCTGAAGAAAAGTCGGTAATCGCGGTGGGCGATTGGAACGATTTGACACTGGTCTGCGCCAAAGCATTCTGCTGTCAACGTGTCCCGTCTCCTGCTGCAAGTCCCAACCGCACCATCAAGGTGCACGAATGAGAGATGTGCGCATGTCCGCCCACGATACGATGTTTGATCTGCTTCGCAGCAAAAAACAAAATTACAGCCTGCCCCGTGAATTTTACAATGACCCGGAATTCTTCCAGCTCGATATGACTCACGTGTTTGGAAAATCCTGGATCTTTGCTGGCCTGGTCTGTGACATCCCCAAGCCGGGCAACTTCTTCACACTCTCTATTGGGGACGACCCGCTGGTTATCGTCCGTGATGACAATCACGAGATCCATGCCATTTACAACACCTGCCGCCATCGTGGTTCAAAAATCTGCCTGACGGAAAAAGGCAGCACAGCCAAACTGGTTTGTCCCTATCATCAGTGGACCTATAACCTTGATGGCAATCTGTTATTTGCCGGCAATATGGGGGAAGGCTTCAAGCCTGCCGACTACCCGCTGAAAAAAGCTAATATCGGCATTGCCGGTGGCATGATATTCGTCTGCCTTGCAGAAAACCCGCCTGCTTTTGACAGCTTCAAGCTGGCCGTTGAACCTTTCCTGCGGCCCCACGCTCTGGATCGCGCCAAGATCGCTCATGAAATCACCATTCGTGAAAAAGCCAACTGGAAGCTGGTGATCGAAAACAACCGGGAATGTTACCACTGCAACGGGTCTCATCCGGAACTCCTGAACAGCCTGCTGGAGTTCGACAACACAGATGACCCCAGAGCCACCCCGGAATTCAAACAGCTGGTGGACCGCAAGGCCCGGGAATGGGATCAGCTCGGCATTGCCCATGAGTCGACCCCGCATAACCTCCAGTACCGCGCTGTACGCATGCCGCTGGCAAACGGTACCACCTCCATGACCATGGACGGCACACCTGCCTGTCAGAAGCTGATGGGGGATCTGAAAGATCCGGATATGGGTTCCATGCGCCTTTTGCATCTGCCCAATACCTGGAACCACTTCATGGGTGACCATTCTATTGTCTTCCGCGTCATGCCGGTCGGGCCACAGGAAACTCTGGTCACAACCAAGTGGATCGTTCACGAAGATGCGGTTGAAGGCAAAGACTACGACATCGAGAAGATGGTCGCCGTCTGGAATGCCACAAACCATCAGGACCGGGAACTGGCAGAAAACAACCAGCTTGGTATCAACTCCCGTGCTTACCAGCCCGGCCCCTATGCCCAGGAAGCCGAGTTTGGCGTGATCAACTTCATCAACTGGTACAGCTCGGAAATGCTGAAACAGCTTTTTGATCCTGCAAGGTTTCAGCTAGCCGCCAGCCAATAACCGCTAACAACACAAAAGAGCGCAACACGAGTTGCGCTCTTTCAACTGACAATAAGCCCATAAGGGCCACGACGATTTGGGAATTGAGATAATGGCTGTCAAACAGGTAATCAGAGATTTAAACACAACCACGCCCTGGGATAGCCATTCCCAGAGGCTGGAATGTGTGATGATCCTCCAGGACACACACGATGTTAAAACCTTCTGTTTTCAGACAACGGACAACAGCTGGTTCCGCTATCTTCCCGGTCAGTTCATCACCATTGAACTGGAAATTGAAGGCAAGCCGGTTCTGCGAACCTATACACTATCCTCCAGCCCCTCCCGGCCGCTCTCGATCTCCATCACGGTAAAAGCGACCGAAGGTGGCTTTGTCTCTAACTGGCTGCACCAGAACCTCAAAGAAGGTGATCAGATCAAGGCTTACGGTCCTGCCGGGATTTTTACCCTGCACGATCACATGGCCGAGAAGTATCTTTTCATCTCCGGCGGTGCTGGTATCACGCCAACCCTTTCCATGACCCGCTGGCTGTTTGATTATGGACTGCACACGGATGTTCATTTCATTCATTGCGCCCGTACGCCCTCGGATATTATTGCCCGCCGGGAACTGGAAAGCATGAGTGCCCGTCTCAACGACATCAAGGTTGCCTTTGCCTGCGAGAAACCAGATCCCTACGGGGCCTGGACCGGCTATACCGGACGGGTAAACCAGCTGATGCTCGAGCTGATCTCTCCCGACTATCAGGAACGGGAAATCTTTTGCTGTGGCCCTGCCCCCTTCATGCAGGCTGTCAGGGATATTCTCAATGCTGCCGGCTTTGATATGGATCGCTATCATGAAGAAAGTTTTGATTCGCCGATTAAAGAAGAATCAGACCGTCCCGATCATGATGATGTGATCATTGATGCTGAAGCTGCCTCCCGCGTCAGTTTCACCCGTTCAAAGAAAGAAACTCCCTGCCAGGAGTCCGACACTATTCTGACAGCTGCCAAAAAAACCGGCTTGCATATCCCCAGCGCCTGCCAGTTCGGGGTGTGTGGCACCTGTAAAGTCAAGAAGGTCTCTGGTGACATCCACATGGTTCACAACGGGGGGATTACCCAGGACCAGATTGACGACGGTTATATCCTTGCCTGTTGTTCCAATCCACTGGGCGAAGTAGTCATCGATTTCTGATTCGAATATTCCTGCCCCGCTGACGTTCTGTTGGCGGGGCAGGGCAGCTTATCCCTTCGGTCACAAGTGATTTGTCGTGGCAATCCTGTAATGTCATGGCAAGCTCACGCCATAACCATCAAAGCTGCCTGAAATAATGGCAGCAGGCCATTTGGTCTGGAAGCACCACTTCACAGGGAGGGGAAAATGAAACTTCTGCGCTACGGCCCCATGGGGCAGGAAAAACCCGGGCTTGTCGGCCCGGATGGAGAAATACGGGACCTGTCAGGATTGATCTCTGACATCTCCGGGGCAAATCTTGATGACCAGACGCTCGACATGCTTCGAACCAAAGATCCCAAAAACCTGCCCCTGGTTGATGGTGCTCCCAGGATCGGTGCCTGCGTCAACAATGTCAGCAAAGTGATCTGTATCGGCCTGAACTACCATGACCATGCGGCTGAAGTCGGTGCGCAGCCGACCCCTGAGCCCCGTATATTCATGAAGGCTTCCTCTGCCATCTGTGGACCAAACGACAATGTAGAAATTCCCCGGGGCTCAAGCCAGACCGATTGGGAAGTCGAGTTGACAATTGTAGTCGGGAAAAAAGCCAAATATATCACCGAGGCCGACGCCATAGACCATATCGCAGGCTACTGTCTGGCCAATGATGTCTCCGAGCGCGACTTCCAGATACGGCGTTCTGGCCAGTGGGTCAAAGGCAAGAGCCATGACACCTTCTGCCCCCTTGGTCCCTGGCTTGTCACCCGGGATGAAGTACCGGATCCCCACAATCTTGACATCTGGCTCGCGGTAGATGGTGTCCGGCGGCAGAACAGTAACACCCGTAACCTGGTCCACTCCGTGCCAGTTATCGTCAGCCACCTCAGCCATTTCATGACCCTGTTACCTGGGGACATTATTCTGACAGGCACCCCGGCAGGTGTGGGCATGGGATTAAAACCCGATCCGCTTTTCCTCAAGCCAGGGATGACAATGGAGCTGGGAATCGAAGGCCTGGGGCAACAGAGCCAGATCACCGTCTCCGCCTGATCTTCTTGCAGGCCAGAAATATAAAACAGGTTATACTCCGCAGAGCTCTTGCCTTATGCAATCAAGGGAAGTAAACAGCAGTGTTTCAAAGAAAAATCGGACTGATATGGTCCGATTTTTACTAACTGTTCACATATCTCGGTTCTGATGCCGACAACAAAAGATTTTACTGCCCATAATTCAGGACCGCAAAATCAAAACAACAATTTGGTCGGCATGTTAAAGCTGCAGAAACTGCATCAATACTGGCACACGCAAAAGTCAGGAAAACTGTTTCCTTCCCGCAAGGACATTGATCCACTGGATTTCTGGTATGCACTGGGAGATGTTTCCCTGATTGATGTCGAGACTGAAGCCGGAAAAACGGAGCAATTCAGGATAAGACTGCTTGGCTCGAACATTCAGGCACGGATCGGGCAATCACTGACCCGGAAGTATTTACAGGAATTCCCCGAAACCGGCTCACTTAACAAAATGCTTTTGGCCTATCGGCAGGTCCTGAACAGCTGCGAGCCCGTAGCCTATCCCTCGTTTTTCCTCGACAGTCAGCAACAGCTACCGTTTATCTGCTGTATCTGGCCACTTTCCAGCAATGGCATCGACATCGACATGCTGCTCTGTTGCCGGGAACGGATTTGGGACGACGAGATCGAACACATCAACACCAAAGACGCCGGGCAATTCCGGATATGGCCTTACCAGGACTGGGCCGGGCACCCGCTTCTAAGCGCGCTGCATTCCCCGCAACTCTCCCTCGAGGAAAACCAGGGTGATCTGACAACAGACAGACCAGCCTGCTAGTCAACAGATCCGGAAAAGGGTCAACACAGTTCGTTCCACAGCCGCTCAACGTTGGCCCGGGATCGCATCAGATAAACCGCTTTTGTATTTCCGCCTCTTGTAATGACATCAGCGTCTGCGCCGTTGTCATGTGATCAGCCATAATCTGGTAGGCTTCGCCCGACAAGCCTTCGCGAAGGGCCTTGATCAGCTGGACCTGATAATCACGCCCTCTTTGCCATAATTCCACGTTTGGCGGATTATAAAGCTTTCGATAGACGGTCAGGTCAGCCAACATATTCGTCATGAAATCAATCAGGAAACCAAGCAATTTGTTCTTGGATTGTTTGGCAAGCAAGGCGTGGAACTGCAAAGACGCAATATGTTGTTCTCGCTCTTCATCGGCGGATGAAGCAGGCTTTGGATAACGCGCAACAATACTTTCCAGCTTGATCAGAACTTCGTCAGGTAATTTTCCCGCAAGCGAAGCCGCCAATTGCGGTTCCAGCGTACATCGCAGCTCATAAATGTCGGCGATTGTCAGGTCTTTGAAGTAGAAATAATTTCCAAGCAACGCCCGGGCCCGTTGGGTCGACACTTCATGAACAAAGCTGCCTCCCCCCGGCCCTGTGCGGGTACGGACAAGCCCTTGAGCCTCCAGTATCCGCATGGCTTCGCGAATAGTGCTTTTGGCCATACCAAATTGCTCGATCATTTCCGGCTCACTGGGCAGGCGATCACCCGCCTTCAGCCCTTTATCCACCACCCAGTTCTTAATGGCTTCTGCAACACGCACCGGGCGGCTCAACCGTGGCTCATCCTCGGATCGGGTTGTGACAAGCGGCAAAGTGGCCTTCTCCCATTTCCATTAGCGCCGGATCAATCGTTTCACAAATCTCAGTAGCATATATACACCGCTTGGCAAACGGACAACCCGACGGAGGGTTAAGCGGGTCCGGTAGTTCATCCCCCTTTTGTTTTGGTGCTTCCAATGGCCGCCCGACAACGGGAGCGCTATTTGCCAGCAACTTGGTATAAGGATGTTTGGCCTGTTTAAAAATCGCATCGGCCGGGCCTACTTCGACAATGGTCCCGAAATAAAGCACCATCACCCGGTCACTCACCGCCTCTACAACTGCCAGATCATGACTGATAAACAAATAGGTCAATCCAAATTTCAGCTTCAGATCAGCCAGCAGGTTGAGTACCTGTGCCTGTACTGAAACATCAAGAGCTGAAACAGGTTCATCCAGAATCAAAATACGTGCCGCTGCTGCCAAGGCGCGTGCAATACCGATCCGTTGTGCTTGGCCACCAGAAAATTCATGCGGATAGCGCGACAGGAACTCTTCGCGCAAATTCACCGAAGCAAATATTTCGCTGATCCGCTTGTCCCTCTCTGCCTTGCCCATACCGTGTAACCGCTTCAGCGGTGTTTCCATGATCTGGCGGATGGTTTTACGCGGGTTAAGGCTCGAAATCGGGTCCTGAAAGACATACTGGATCATTTGGCCAAATTCACGTGGAGAGGCTTTGTCCTGTACTTTTCCCTCAATCTTGATTTCACCTTCAGTGGACGGCAACAATCCCACCAGCATCCGTGCCAAAGTCGATTTACCGCAACCGCTTTCGCCCACTATGCCCAATGTTTCGCCATCGCGAACCTCAAAACTCATACGGCGTACCGCCTTCACTCCCAATCCACGACTGAACAAGGTCTTACCAACTTCAAAGGTTTTGGTGAGATCTTTGACTTCGAGCGCATTCATAATGTCACCTCGATTTGATCTGCATTGACGGGAAACAGGCAACGCACAGCACGCTCCCCCTTAGGTTCCAGCATAATCCCGCCTTGTCTGCACACCTCCTGGGCAAATTCACAACGGGCGGCAAAGGCGCACCCCTGAGGCAATTGATCCACCGCTGGCGGCAAACCGGCAATGGCGTGCAATTCGCGTTTACCACCGCCCAGTTCTGGTACACAGGCCATCAGCCTTTTGGTGTACGGATGCTGCGGATCATCCAATATCGCTGCTGTCGGGCCCTCTTCCACAATCTGGCCTGCATACATCACCGCAACGCGGTCACATAATTGCGCGACCACGCCAAAATCATGGGTGATAAAGACAATTGCCAGATCACGCTCCCGGCGGAGATCATTCAGCAGTGATAAAATTTGTGCCTGTACCGTTACATCCAGTGCTGTTGTCGGCTCATCAGCAATAATGACATCCGGCTCATTCGCCAATGCCATCGCTATGGATACACGTTGACGCATCCCCCCGGACATTTCGTGGGGATAGTTCTTCACCCGTTGCGCTGCATTGGGGATACGAACAGCTTCCAACAGTTCAACCGCCCGTGCCTGCGCATCTTTCTGCGGCACACTGCGGTGCGCCTGCATTGCCTCAATCAATTGATCACCCACCGTATAAAGCGGGTGTAAGGTCGATAAGGGATCCTGAAAAATATAGGCGACACGATCACCGCGCAAAGATCGCAATTCATTATAGGACGCCCCCACCAGATCCTTGCCCTGAAAGCTGACCGTGCCACCGACAATTTTACCCGGCGGCGAGGCTACAAGACCCATCACCGAGAGGGCGGTGACAGATTTTCCTGATCCGGATTCTCCAATAATACCAAGGCACTCACCCTTGTTTACTTTTAGAGAGACCCCGCCAACCGCTTTATAAACACGCTCCCCCACATGAAATTCCGTGCGCAGTTCCTGCAAAGACAACAAATCCTTGTCTGGGGTCGGCGGTACCTCTTTGCGTTCCACAATCGTGGCAGGCAATGGCCGGGACAAAGCACCGGATTTCAATCTGGGATCAATAGCATCGCGTACCCCATCTCCCAGAAGATTGATCGACATGACGATTAAAAAAATCATGATACCTGGCACCACAGAAGTATGCGGAAAGGTGATCAAGGCGGCCCGTGCTTCACCAAGCATAGACCCCAGGTCCGCCTGTGGTGGTTGCGAGCCAAGCCCAAGGAACGAAAGCCCGGCCGTTTCCAGAATCATCCAGCCGATCGTGGTCGACATGGCAATCACGATCACTGGCAGAACATTCGGCAAAATCTCGGAAAAGATAATTTGCCCATTGCTCATGCCGTTCAACCTTGCAGCATCGACAAATTCTTTATTGGCCAAACCCACCGTTACACCCCGTATATTGCGGGCAAAAAACGGTACATTGACAGCGGCGACGGCAATGAGTGCATTGTTCAGCCCCGGCCCAAGCGCAGCCACGATCGCCAGTGCCAGCAAAATATAGGGAAATGCCATCAGCATATCGACCAGGCGCATGATGATGTTGTCCGTGCGCCCGCCCAAAAAACCCGCAACAATGCCGATACTGGAGCCAATCACAGTTGCGATCAGTGCAGCTGCAACCCCCACTGCCAACGACAGGCGGGTTCCCGACAATAACCGCGACAGCAGATCGCGTCCCAAATGGTCGGTCCCCAGAAGATGTCCTTCTGAAAACGGGGACATAAAGCGGTCAGCCGTGGCGGTAATATTGGGGTCTGGCAGCGGCAAGACCGGTGTTATCAGGGCGATCAGCAGGATCAGGACAAGCATTCCCGCGCCAAGTCCTGCCAGGCGATTCCGGAATAACAGATTCAGGAACTGGATCATGATTTGATCCTTGGATCGAGCAGAGATTGCACCACATCAACCACAATATTGAACAGGACATAGCAGGCCGCGACAAACACCACCCCCCCTTGCACCAGCAGGATGTCGCGTTTTAAAATCGCATCCACCAGCATCCGGCCAATGCCAGGCCACTGGAAGACCATTTCGATATAGACGGCACCGGACAAAACGAACCCGGCCTGGATGCCAAGGACCGGAATGATGTTCACCATAGCTGAACTCAGCGCATGGCCCAAAATCACCTTGCGTTCTTTTACGCCTTTGGCCCGCGCGGTCCGGATATAATCTTGCCGCAGCACCTCCAACATGGCAGAGCGCGACATCCGCGCGACAACACCTGTGGCGACGGCTGCCAGCGCCAGCGCCGGCATAATCAAATGCCTGAGCAAGTCAAGAATATCCCCGCCGCCATAAATGGCATACATACCCGACACCGGAAACCAGCGCAGGCGCACGGCAAATACCAGAATCATCACCATCCCCAAAAAGAATGATGGAATGGAAATACCGATCAAAACCGTGAAGGTGATGGCTTTGTCCGCCCAGCCATACTGGCGTGCAGCAGAAACAACCCCGGCCAGAATGCCAAAGACCGCGCACAAGACAAAACTGCTCCCCGCCAGAACAAGCGTGGCATGAAACCGCTCTATAATTTCGTGGAGAACAGGCCGGTTGAGCGAATAGGATCTGCCCAGATCACCCGTAAACAGATTTCCCAGCCAAATAAAATAACGCTGAAATAACGGTGCATCCAATCCAAGATCACGGTTGATTTTTGCCACGTTTTCCGGCGTTGCATAGGCCCCCAGGATCGCGGTTGCCGGGTCACCCGGTATCATTGCCATGATCAAAAAAACAATCAGCGTAATACCGAACAAAACTGGAATGGCCGAAATCAGTCTTTTCAGAATATAGGCAGCCATTCTTTCCTCCCCGAGAAAACGAACTGGCGGGCACCCCACCCGCCAGTTCGATCATTTAATTCTTGGTCACATTCTGCAAGTGAAGCAAGAAGGAGGGTTCAAGATCAAAGCTTTTCACCCGGTCATTGGTCACTGCATTTTGCTTCCAGTTGGCCACAAAAACCCAGGGTGCATCTTCTTGAACAATGCTCTGCATCTCGCGATAGAGCTTTGCCCGTTCATCCTGGCTGGTTGATGTACGCGCCTGCTCAAGCAGTTCATCAACTTTTACATTGGAATAATACCCGGAGTTAAACCCGCCCTTTTCAGGCCAGGCATCTGTGCGTAGTGCCAGATAGGGGAGCGTATCCGGATCATTTGTCATCCAGGCCATTTCGGCCAGATCGGCTTTGCCTTCAAGTCCGGGGTTCACTTCACCCAAGAAGGTGTTCCACTCATAGGTTTCAATTTTCACATCAAGACCCACGGCGGCGAGATCTGCCTGAATAGCTGTTCCCATGGATACCGGATCAAGCATCCCTGATCCGCCTTCTGTGACAAAGAATGTCAGCTCGGCACCTTCCACACCCGCTTCAGCCAAAAGCGCTTTGGCTTTCTCCGGATCATAGGGATAGGGCGCCAGTTCTTTATTGTATGCCCAGGCAAATGCGGGGGGCGTCGGCCCGGCAGCCACAGCCGCAGTGCCTTCCAGCACATCATTCACCAGTGCTTCTTTATTGATCGCATAGTTCGCTGCCTGACGTACACGCTTGTCGGCAAAGGGGCCTTCCTTGGCGTTCAAAATCAAAAACCAGACGTGGGGTCCCGCCTGTTCTTTAATTGTGAATTCATCACTCTGAAACTGGGACAAAGCCGTTGGCGGCACTTCCACCATCATATCGATTCCCCCGGCCAGCATTTCCGCTACACGGGTGTTGGCATCAGTGATCGGACGAAACACCACGGCGTTCACCCCTGCGGCTTCCCCCCAATACTCATCGTTACGGTCCACAACCACACGCTCGTTAGATATCCATTCAACAAATTTGAACGGCCCTGTGCCTGTTGGGTGACGCCCAACATCTTCGCCATGTTCTTTCACCGCTTCTGGAGACACCAGCAAACCTGTCGGATACGCCAGATTTGACAGGAACGGCGCATAAGGCTCGTTCAAGCTGAACTTTACAGTCAGCGCATCAACGGCAGTGGTTTTTTGCACGGCAGAAAAGAAAAACGCCAGCGGGAACGGGCCCGTCTTGTGATAGGGATGATCCTCATTCAACATCCGGTCAAAGTTAAACTTCACCGCTTCTGCGTTAAATGGTGCGCCATCATGGAAACTGATACCTTCGCGCAGTCTAAAAGTGTATTCGGTACCATCTTCGCTGATTTCCCAGCTTTCAGCCAATGCCGGGGCCACTTCCAATGTACCGGGCTTATAGCGCACCAGGCCTTCATAGATATTCACCAGAATTCGGAAATCATTCACCGCGGTGACCGCCGCCGGATCCAGTGATTTTGGTTCTGCAATTTGACCAACCACCAGCACATCTGCTGGCGTTTGTGCATGGGTGCTCGAGAGTGTGGAAAACAGCCCCAACACTGTCATGGAAACCGCGACAAATGCGCGGCACGTTGTTTTTATGATTTGCATGCTGACCTCCCTTTAGGATCAAGCTGTATTTATCATGATAAATTGCAATCGTCAATTTATCATGATAAATAGATCGCAAGGAGCAATAATGACATATTCAATTCTAGTGTTCGATCCCGAGACCAGACAACTTGGCGCTGCGGCAGCAACCGGTTCACTCTGTGTGGGTGGATGGGTCTTGCGCGGGCGCGTCAATGTGGGCCTTTCTGCCAGTCAGGGTGCTGCCCCCAGCACTTTTTGGGGGGAAGAGACATTGAATCTCTTGCAAGGCGGCACAGCTGTCGAGGCCGCCGTCAAAACACTCACAGATGCCGATAAGGGGCGCGATTCCCGACAGCTGGCGGCCCTTGATTCGCAGGGGAATGCTGCGGCCTTTACCGGCAGGAAAAACACCCCGATTGCCTCTGCCGTACTATTCGAGAATGGCATCATCTCCGGTAATCTTCTGGCGAGCAAAGCCGTTCTTTCGGTTGCAATAAACGCCTACCAAAAATGCGTAGGGCCGATGGGCGAACGCCTGTTGGCCGCGCTCAATGCTGCACAAGAATCCGGGGGCGACAAACGTGGACTTTTATCCGCTGCTATGCTGGTCCTGTCGGCAGATGAAGCGCCCACCAACTTACGTATTGATTACAGCCAGAGCCCTTTGTTGGACCTGGCTTCCCTTTACCACCGCGCAATGTCTGGCGAATATCGGGATTGGCATCTGACCGTCCCCACGCTGAACAACAGGGAAGCCGGCCTTGAGTGAGCGGGAACAATTGGGGGAGCGAACCTTCCTCACTATTCTCTTAACAGAATAATTCATAAGGCGCATGACAAAGGGCCCTGCCAATGCAGAGCCCTTATTTATCCATCCAGGAAATCCTAACCACGTCCCCGATACGGCGGGACACCCTGTTCTGGGATCCATACACCCGCTGGGGCAGGCCCGCTTTGATAAAAGACATCAATCGGAATACCTCCGCGAGGATACCAATACCCCCCGATCCGCAGCCATTGTGGTTTCAAAAACTCTTCGAGCTTCTTGCCAATGGAAACCGTGCAATCCTCATGGAACGCCCCATGGTTACGGAAAGATCCCAGGAAAAGTTTCAGGGATTTACTTTCAACCAGCCAGTCCCCCGGTACGTAATCAATCATCAGATGAGCAAAATCCGGCTGCCCGGTAATCGGGCAAAGGGATGTAAATTCCGGCGCGGTAAAGCGAACCAGATACCCCGTGCCCTGTTGGGGATTGCGCACCCGCTCAAGCACAGCTTCTTCAGGCGAGGTTGGCAGTTTGCTCTCACCACCCAGTTGGGTGAGGTTGGCATAGATATTTTCTTCGTTCATTTTAATCTCAACTCCAAAAGCAGGCGTTTACCTGTCGAGAACTCTTCTTTAACGAAACAGGAACGCGCGGAAGCCTTAAACGCCGCGTTCGTTGCCCCAGATCAGCACATGTAACTGAGGCAGTACGGTTGCTTCGAACCACTGATCTTCGACCACTTTGTCAACCAGCCAGCGCATCCGCTCAAGAATGCCTTTCATGTCAACACCCGGAGCTTCTTCATCAACTGTTCCCGGCGTGTGGTTCCCTGGCTGCAGGAAAACAGGCAGCTGCGGATAGCGTCTGCTGACCTCCTTTGCATAGGCATAGTCAAGGTCATCGAAGACAACAATCTTGAGCGCAGTGTCTGTATCAGGGCCAGCCGCAGCGACGCAACTCCCCAGAATATCCCAGTCCGTTTCCATCTCCGAAGACGGCGGTTTTGGGCTCAGCGTCAGATTATCAAGTTTTGCAAACCAGTCTTTGGCCACACTGCCCTGGGTCTCCAGAGCAAATCGATATCCCTGCTCATGGCCCATATCAATCAGCCCGCCCAGCGGCTGGATCGCCGGATTTCCACCTGAAAGGGAAACCAGTAACGGCTTGTTACCCGACAACTTGATCACTTCCGCCATGATCGCTTCTGGCGAAAGCGGCTTCCACAGATCACGGAAGCTCGAATCAACAGCATAAAGCGTATCGCACCAGCTGCAGCGATAGTCGCATCCCCCCGTACGAACAAAAACCGTTGGCTGACCGATAACGGCACCCTCGCCCTGAATCGTCGGGCCAAATATTTCACTGACCCGGATCGTTCCTGCGTTCGGGCGTTCCGAAGCAGAAAGTCTCATCTCGGATGAGTTATCGTTGGAACAACGGCTGATCATGGCCGGTACTCGGCCCAGGTCTTCGGGGTTTCACTGACCCTCATGGCCGTCACTTCCGGCCAATGCGCCCGCGCCCAGTCAAACAGATGTTTTGCCAGCCGCTCTGCCGTAACCAGATCATCTCCAAGCACCTCGTTGAGATGCCGATGGTCCAGCTCATCATCGATATATTGCTTCAGGATTCCCAGTTCCAGATAATCCCGGACAAAACCGGCCTGATTCAACGTGGCTCCTGAAAGCTCGATCTCGACGATATAGTTATGCCCGTGCAGCCGCGAACAGGGATGTCCTGCGGGCACGCCAAAAAGCTGATGTGATGCAGAAAAGGCAAATTGTTTGGAAATCCGGTACATTAATCAGACTCCCCCGCACGTGAGGTCGCTTCGCGGGCAACAGCTTCCTGCCAATAGTCCGGGTCCTGATACACCGTTGGATCCTTAACCCCGGCCAGATGAAAGGCCTCGCGTCGCTCAACACAGGTACCACAGCGCCCACAGTGCTGTTCATAGCCTTTATAACAGGACCAGGTGTCGGCAAAGGGAACCCCCAACCGGGCGCCTTCCGCAGCGATGTCGCTTTTCGGAATATGAACAAACGGGGTATAGAGCTTCACCGAAGCATAGCCCTCAAGGGCATGCCGTTGCATCTCTTCGAAAGAATCGATAAAGGTCGGGCGGCAATCGGGATAGATAAAATGGTCACCACCATGAACCGCAGCTGCAACAGCATCAGCCCCTTCGGCAGCAGCGGCCCCAAAAGCAATGGCCAACATAATGGCATTGCGGTTCGGCACCACCGTCACACGCATGTTTTCTTCGGCATAGTGCCCGTCCGGGACATCCAGATCATCGGTCAGGGCAGAACCTGACAACAGGGCGCCAACATTGGCAATATCAATGATGTTATGTGGAACACCCAGGCGCTCAGCGCAGCGGCGGGCATAATCGAGTTCTTTCTTGTGGCGTTGGCCATAATCGAAAGAAATCAGGCGCGTCAACTCAGCCTCCGCAGCAACCTTGTGCGCAAGCGTGACCGAGTCCAAGCCACCTGAACAGATGACGAGTGTTTTCATACATTCCAATCCTTGTTTTTCTACCGGGTAGGCTGCGACCGGGGAACCTGACAGTGCGCTGATGGCTCCAGTTTTTCGTAAAAGCGCGGCACTGGTATACCGCAAGAGCGCAAAAAAGCAAAGGCTTCAAGCCCTGACAGAGGGGAAACCCACCCCTGCGGCTGTTGCAAGGGGGCGGATATTCCCCTCCGGGCTGTCAGAAAACAGGGGAATAGCCGTTGTCCAACGCATAATGCTGTGTCTATGATGCTCCTCATTTTTACTAAATCCTGTTCGCGAGGCCGCTATGAAACTGAAAGACCCGTCATTACTGCGAGACAAATGCTACATTGATGGCAGCTGGATTTCGGCTGACAGCGGTGAAATCTTTCCCGTTACCAATCCGGCAAACGGCGAAACCATTGCGTCGGTTCCCCGCATGGGTGAAGCAGAAACACATCGCGCCATTGAGGCAGCCCAGGCTGCTTTCTCCAGCTGGAAAGACCGCACAGCAAAAGAACGCGCCAATATCGTGCGGAAGTGGTATGAACTGATCATGGCCAATCAGGATGATCTGGCTCTTCTGATGACCATGGAGCAGGGAAAGCCTCTCGCCGAAGCCAAAGGCGAAGTGGCGTATGGCGCGTCCTTTGTCGAGTGGTTTGCCGAAGAATGTAAACGGGTCTACGGCGATACCATCCCCGAACATCTCCCCGGCCGACGTCTGGTTGTGACCAAGGAACCCATTGGCGTTGTCGCGGCAATTACGCCCTGGAACTTCCCCATTGCCATGATCACCCGCAAATGTGCCCCCGCGATTGCCGCTGGTTGCACTGTGGTCGTCAAGCCAGCGGAAGACACTCCACTTTGCGCCTTCGCGCTGGCTGAACTGGCGCACCGCGCCGGAATCCCCAAAGGGGTTCTGAATATCGTCACCGGTGTTGCCAAGCAGATTGGCAAAGCCATGACTGAAAGCACGCTGGTCCGGAAGCTGACCTTCACCGGCTCAACCCCGA
Organism: Kiloniella laminariae; assembly: GCF_027214005.1. Classification (GTDB taxonomy): domain Bacteria; phylum Pseudomonadota; class Alphaproteobacteria; order Kiloniellales; family Kiloniellaceae; genus Kiloniella; species Kiloniella laminariae_A. The sequence goes on along the minus strand of NZ_JAPWGY010000003.1, from coordinate 615,622 downwards.
TCGGCAAGCTGCTCATGAAACAGTGCGCAGATACCGTCAAGAAGACCTCGATGGAACTGGGGGGCAATGCACCCTTTATCGTCTTTGATGATGCTGATCTCGACGCCGCCGTCGAAGGCGCCATGCTCAGCAAGTTCCGGAATGCTGGTCAGACCTGTGTCTGTGCCAACCGTATCCTGGTTCAAGAAGGTGTCTACGACGCTTTTGCCGAGAAACTGACCAAACGCGTTTCCGAACTGAAAGTGGCACCCGGCACCACCGAAGGCTCCCAGCAGGGCCCCTTGATCAACACCGCTGCAGCAACCAAGGTCAGCGAATTGATCAATGACGCCGTGGGCAAAGGCGCCAAAACAGTTATCGGCGGCAAACCACATGACCTCGGTGGAAACTTCTTTGCACCGACAGTTATCACCGGTGTCACCGATGACATGCGCATCTTCAGCGAAGAAATTTTCGGCCCTGTTGCGCCGCTCTACAAATTCAAGACCGAAGAGGAAGCCGTCAGGATGGCCAACGACACCCCCTTTGGCCTGGCTTCCTATTTCTACAGCCGGGACATTGGACGTGTGTGGCGTGTATCGCGCGCACTTGAATATGGTATCGTTGGAATTAACGAAGGGATCATTTCCAACGAAGTCGCCCCCTTTGGCGGCGTCAAGGAAAGTGGCGTCGGCCGTGAAGGCTCCAAATACGGCATGGAAGATTTCCTCGAAATCAAATACCTCTGCATGGGCGGGATTTAGCCCCCAGACCTGAAGACAAAGGGAGCCTCAAACGGGCTCCCTTTTTTCTGCGACAATCTCTGCCGCAACAATCAAGGCTATAACACTGGCTTAGCTTGCCTGCTTTTTCGGGCAATTGCCCAACATACCCGCCACCATAAGAACAGCCAGCGCCGCAGCCAGATGTTTCAGGCTGTGCCCGCTGATCAGCGAGCCAAAAGATGCAAAGATTTCTGCATCAAAATATTCCAGGATTTTCGCCAGGACATACCAGAAATACATCCAGACAAGATATTTTCCTTTTGTGTGCCTGCCTGCCGGATAAAGCCAACAGATCAGGGGAATCGCCAACATTGGATAGAACTGCACCAGAAAATATGGCCTGAGATCTCCACCCCCGGTCAGTTCGGTCACATACCAGTACCCAAGTGCCGCAATCCCCAGCAGCAAAAAACCTGCGAGAGCGTTCTTTCGGACAAAGGCCGGATTAATTCTGTCACCAAGGATCACAGCAAACAGCGACATAAAAGCCAGTATCATGGGCAAACGGTCCCAAAACAACCGCGTGTTATCCGGGGCAGAATGGTAATAGGCTGACCCCGGAGCAATCAGGATAATCGCAAGAAAAAAGCACATAAATGCGTTGCGCAAATCAGGGGCTAAAGCCAGTCCGCTTTTTCCTGCTCTGGAAGTTTTGAATAGCCCCCAGAAACCAGCAACAACAAACCCCAGGTTGGATGTGACATCTCCAAAATTGAGAAGTCCCAGGCAGCTGCGTGTATCAGCAAAAAGGTGATAGAGGGGATCCTGAGGGATCGGCGGGATCATGAGCATTCCGACAGAAGCCCCCAGAAGACTGAGAACCAATAACCCGGCCCGATAGTTTTTCAGTCCGCCGTTCATCTCAGGCGATCACTTTCATCCCTGTAACCCGGTAACTGCCCTGAATATTCCGGAGTGCTTTCGAACTGTCCCGGTTCGAGTTGTCCCTGCTCGAACTGTCCCTGGCGGATATAATTAAACGTGGCGGAAATAATCGCCTGCTGCCTGCAGATGATGGAATGCAATCCCGGCATGACGATAAAATCAACACAGTTGGTCAAGCGGGCTTCCTCGACAGATACGATGCCGTCGTCATCTCCTGGCAATAGGGGATTGTACCCCTTACCGTCCGAGAGGCCACCGGCGATCACGGCGACATCACAGTCAGGAATGGGAATTTGACTGACCACCTGCGGCACCAGTTCCTGACCTGACTTGCCATAGATCAGTCGATAATAGGAATGATCCCGCATCCATTGTGCGATTGCCGATCCCTGATTCGGCGGGGCAATCATTACGACCCTTCCCAGCTTTAAATCCAGACCCCATTCTTTGGCACGCGCCAGCAGATACCGCACCACAAGCCCGCCCATGCTATGGGTTACGAATGATACCCGTTCTATATCAGGGCGGCGTCCCAGCAATCTTGCCAGCTGCTGCGCATGTTCGACGATAAATGCCCGGGTAGAGGGATAGGTAATTGCCGCCACTTCATAACCGAGAGCCTCGAAAGGTTTCCGCATATGGTCAAAGGTATCACCAGAACGGGTGATACCGTGCACCATGACGATGAGATGTTTTTCTCCTGTCCCCGAAAGGTGAGGTTGAAGAATTTTTTGCTCTTTACGAATTGCTCCAAAAGCCTGTTCGCAGTTCTCATAGCTGCCCCAGGCCAGACGCTCGTCATCCGGATTCAGCAAGCGGCAGTGCCCGCTGTAGAGATTGGATTGTATACGCCATCCTGCAAAAACGAATTCATCCAGCCAGAACTGCTTCCCCCCCAGAGTCGGCATCTGGATATTCAGCGGCAGACCCTTTTCGGCCCGCAAGAGCTTTGCAGCCAGACTCATCCCCTGTCGCAACCTGTTTTCCAGTTTCTCCATCTAGAGGGCCCTTTCCCTAAGACCATAAATACGCTGCGAATATTACGAATGTCGGTTGGGCTGATGCGGGTGCTCCAGCCCTCGGATAAAATTCTTCACCAGAAGACGGGACATTTCTTCCATGGATACCCGGGAAACGATGCCTAGTTTCCCTGCATACGCCAGAGAGCTGATCCCATGCAGACTGGCCCAAAGTGTTGCAGACACCAATCGCTGTTCACGCTTGGGTGTTTCGCTAAAAAGCGGTTCGAGACACTCGTCAATACACAAAAGAAGTCTCTCAATTTTATCCTGATACCACCCCGGAAGTTCCTGTTCCCGGGGCAGACTATGTTCGAACAAAGCCTGCCAGAGTGTGCTGTTGTTGCTGACAAATCCCAGATAGCTCTCCACCAGGGCATCAATATTTTCCTCAACCGTGCGCGTTGCAGATCTCTTGGGAAGCTCTCCATGCAAGGCGTCCAGTGTTTGCCCGTTCACCCTCAGCATCAAGTCATCAAAATTCTTGAAGACGTTATAGATCGTCCCCGGCGCATAACCGATCACATCGGCAATTTTGCGAATGGAAATCGCTCGATACCCCTGTTCGACAACAAGACTTTTTGCAGCATCTATCGTCATCTTGAACAACTCTTCATGACTGTGATCAACCCGCCGGGCCATGAAAACTCCAATCTGATAAGAACCAGGTATAAAATAATGAACACTGTTCAAAATTCAAGAAAAAAATCCCCCCGGACAAGATTTAAAAAATACTCGCCGGGGGGATCTTTCAAGATTGTATCGGGCTCATGCCTGTTTGGTCGAGATTAACAGCTTGTTATCAAGCTCCTGCACTTAACCCCTTGGCAATCCGGGCAGCAAGAACAGCATTGTTCTTCACCAATGCAATATTTGCCTCCAGACTGCGCCCCTCTGTCATCTCAACGATTTTCGAAAGTAGAAACGGCGTGACAGCCTTGCCCTTGATACCCTGTTGACCAGCAGCAGAAAGGGCGGACGCGATAACCCGGTCCATCTCTGCTGCTTCCATGGCAAATTCGGCCGGAATCGGATTGGCAATGACCGATCCGCTTGCATAACCAAGTTCACGCTGGACACGAATCATTGCAGCTATTGTCTGGGGGTCATCAGCCCGCAACGGTGCAGCAAGACCACTTTCCCGACAATAGAATGCCGGAAACTGGTCGGTTTGATAACCAACAACAGGCACGCCACGCGTTTCAAGATATTCGAGGGTTTTGGGAAGATCGAGAATCGACTTCGCACCGGCACAGATGACAGAAACCGGGGTTTTTGCCAGTTCGTCCAGGTCAGCAGAAATATCAAAATCATCTTCCGCACCGCGATGTACACCACCGATGCCACCTGTGGCAAAAACGGCAATCCCTGCCATAGCTGCACAAATCATCGTTGCGGCAACAGTCGTTGCCCCATCGCCCTTGCGTGCCACAATCATCGGCAGATCCCGACGACTTAGCTTTGCCACATCCCTGGCTTGCCCCAGACGTTCGAGAGCTGCGTCATCCAGTCCGATACAGATGCGTCCATCAAGAACAGCAATGGTTGCAGGCACCGCGCCTTCAGCCCGGATAATATTTTCAACTTCCCGTGCGGTTTCAACGTTCTGCGGATAAGGCATACCATGTGCAATGATTGTCGATTCAAGTGCCACAACAGCCTCTCCCGTAGCAAGTGCCTTGGCAACTTCAGGAGCGATATCAATATATTTTTTCAAATCAGAATTCATTATCTCACCAACTTATTTCAAGCCCGCGACAAAAGCATCAAGGTCCTTTTCATGCAAGCCCTCAAATGTCGCACCGTGTTTTTCCAGGGTCAAAGCCGCTGCCGCCACACCACGCTGAACGGCTTTGGCAAAGTCAAATCCTCTGGCAATCCCGTGTAGTGTTCCTGCAATCAGGGCGTCTCCTGCCCCGGTCACATCCACAACCTCGACTTTTCGGGCGGGGAAATGCTCCTGTATTCCTTTCTGGAACAGAAATGCCCCTTCCTTGCCAGCCGAAATCATCACCGCTCCAACACCCCTGGCAACCAGGGCTGCACCTGCGTTCTGGATATCGCCAACGTCACGGATGGTTACACCGCTCAATTCGGCAGCTTCGTCGCAGTTACAGAAAAGCAGCCCGAGACGATCCAGCAGATTGAGCAGCCGGGTTGACTTGGCAACGGATACCGCATCTGCCGTCAACAATCCGTGCCCCTGCTGCCAGTCCGCAAGGGATTCTAGTGTTTTTGCCGGAATATTTGTATCGACAAACCAGATTGGGAAAGAGGACAGGTCTCTGTGCAAGGGCTCCAGAAGATCGGGCGTTAATTCGTCATATATTGCCATATCGGCCAACCCGACAGCCAACTCTCCGTCCGGCTCCAATACAGCGGTATAGGTCGCTGTCGGGGCGTTCGCTGATCGGGGTAAAGCCAGTAGGTTGAGCCCACTGGCAGAAAGATGTCTGGCTATGGCATCGCCCGCAGGATCATCCCCCCAACGACTGGCCAGCCCAACCTTCCCCCCTAAACGGCAGAGGTTCATAGCCACATTATGTGCCACCCCTCCCGGAAACCGGGACACACTCACAGGATTGGAGGTCCCTCTGCGCACCGGGGCGCTGCACTGCGAGCGGACATCCCAATGGGCTGCACCAATACATAAGACAGGAGAATGATTATGGTCTTGCAAGGAATTTGTCTCTGATCTGGAAAGGAATATTTATAACGACACACAGCAATAGCGATTTATATGCCTTGAAGAAACAGCTTTTAATATCCTCGGGATTGATCGAAATCAATGAAACCGGAACCTCCCTGACTTAGCGTCCTCAGACGCATCATTGCGTCCGCGTTTCAATCCTGCCCTGTCTCATTGCTTGATGGGTCGGGTTGACGCAAAACATGCTCTGGCCTTTAACACTCTTAAACAGGAATAGTGGGTGCTGGTAACGACAACACCGAGACAAGACAGCAAAGGCGGCCTCTCACCCCGCTTTAGACTGCTGCGTCCGGTTCTCTCGTATCTCGCAGTTCTTTCCCTGTTGCTTCAGGCGCTTTTGCCGCTTGGACAAAGCTGGGCCTTGTCCATCCAGGAATTTGAAACAGATTTCAAAGACCGTTATGTCATCTGTACAGCTTCCGGATTAAAAATCATCTCTCTGGTAACAGGCGATGATGGTCAACCGTACGAAAACATCACGGACCTTTCTTGTCCGGCCTGTTCTCTGACTTCGGTAACACAGGCTCCTCAACCAGTCAGTGATCCCCTACCATGTCGGCAAATTATTGTCCGCTGTATTTCTGCACCTGATCACTCGACCCCGGCTTTCACTGTCCTTGCGCCTTTACCTCCGGTCAGAGGCCCGCCAAACTTCCCCTCTCCCGTTCATATATCCTGACAGATCAGGGGCACAGGACCACAATCCCGTTGCTCCTGATTTTTTATTGCCATTTTATGGCTGTGGAAAAATTCTTGCGTGATCAGGCACTCGTTTTCTGTTTACTTATTAACATCAACGACAATCCGCCCCTGAACCGCTCCCTTTAGGATCGCAGATCCAAGATCCGGTAAATCGCCAAGAGCGACTGTCTTGCTTATAGCTTCGAGTTTATCCATCGGCAAATCGGAAAGTATCCTTTTCCAGGCACGCTCCCGGTTGGCAAAGGGCTGCATCACGGAATCAATACCCAGCAAATTCACACCGCGCAGCAGAAAAGGAATGACCGTCGCTGGCAGAGCTGCCCCCCCTGCCAGCCCAACAGCTGCAACTGATGCTCCGTATTTCATCTGCCCGAGAACCCGTGCCAGCATTGCGCCGCCAACAGCATCGACACAGCCGGCCCAGTTTTCACTCTCAAGCGGTCGCTTCACAGTTTCATTCAGCTCCTCGCGCGCGACAATCCGGCTCGCCCCGAGGCTCCGGAGATAATCAGCTGTTTCCGGGCGCCCTGTGACAGCGGCAACAGAATAACCTCGCTTTGCCAGTATAGCTGTCGCAACCGACCCAACACCTCCTGCCGCACCGGTCACCAGGATCTCCCCCTGTTTTGGCGTCAGACCGTGATCTTCCAGGGCCATTACGGCCAACATTGCTGTAAAGCCTGCCGTTCCGACCGCCATCGCCTGACGGGTCGTCATTCCGGCAGGAAGCGGCACCAGCCAGTCCCCTTTGACTCTGGCCTTTTGAGCGTAGCCGCCCCACCAGGCCTCGCCGACACGCCAACCGGTCAGAACAACCTTGTCACCTGCTTTATAACGGGCATCATCCGATTGTTCGACTGTCCCTGCAAAATCAATTCCCGGCACATGAGGATAGGCGCGAACAAGACCACCGCCCCCGGTCAGACACAGACCATCCTTGTAATTTACCGTAGAATAGTCGACCGCAACAGTGACATCGCCCTCTTTGGGAAGCTGGCTGTCATCCAGTTGCTGCACGCCGGATGAAATGGCTCCATCTTCTGATTTTTCGACAATTAAGGCCTTAAACATGGCTGCTCCCAATTAATGATTTTGATATGGCTGTTTTTTAAGTCTGAGATCGCTTCTACCAGTATTGTGGCAAGGCAGGACAAATAGATCCAGCCCAGAAAACTCTTGGCCGACCCGAAAAATAAAGCAGATGCCATAAGCGCCAGAAAGGTCTATAAAACTCATATCATCATCAAATAAATTGATAACAATGCGTGACCTCCCACCCCTGAAAGCTCTCCGGGCTTTCGAAGCCTGTTACCGATTGCGCAGCTTCACCCGCGCAGCAGCACAGCTGAATGTCGGACAACCGGCAATCAGCCACCAGATACGCCAGTTGGAACGGGATCTCGGTTTCAGCTTTTTCACCAAAAAAGGTTCCTTGATATTTCCGACGGTCACGGCTGACCTCTATTATGAGAAAATTGCCCCCGCTCTCGGGATTATAGCTGATGCCAGCAGAAACCTGCGTCAGAAATCCACCGCTCCCCTGCTCACTCTCGCGACCTATCCCGGCATTGCCGCTTACTGGGCTCTGCCCCGATTGGGGAACCTCATACACAAGGGTAAAAAACTCCCGGTCCGGGTGATAACGGCCGAACGGGATGCGGATATCGAACTGAACCAGACTGACTGCGCCATCCTCTTTGGCCGTGGCAACTGGCCCGGGCGGGATTGCATCAAACTTATTTCCGAAGAAGTTGTCCCCCTTGCTGCCCCCGGACTTGCCGGCAAACTAAAAGGCCTGACCCCGGCTCAGCTTTTGAAAAAAGCCCCCCTTATACATCAGGAAGATCCGGAGCATCGCTGGTTTGACTGGTCAGACTGGGCGCAATACTTCATCCCGGACAGGGATTCCACCTTGTCAGCTGAAGCTGAGGGTATCCGGGTTACAAATCACGGACTGGCCATTCATCAGGCTATAATGGGACAGGGTGTGACCCTCGGATGGCTTGGCGTTGTTCAGGATCTGCTGGAAAGTCAGGCTCTGGTGCCCCTGCACCACAAGCCACTCCTGTCCGACAGAGGATACTGGCTCGTTACCCCTCCAGATTTTTTACAAAGCGACATTGGCATTGCTCTGGTGAAGGCATTCTCTGCGTCAGAGCCGGATATTGGCTCACAAGAGACCTGATCCTGTCCTGTGCGACTTCATCCCGTTTCAATCGGGTCGAACCGGTGAGGCCGACAGGTCTTTGCAAGGGGCTGTCTTTGCTTCTTCCCCCTTCTTCCAGGTGACAAAAAGCTGCCGTCGATCACCAGGAAACTTTTCCGGCAAGAAGTCCAGTGACTGGATACGATCAACCCGGAAATGCCGAAAACCCTGGCGCAGTTCGCACCAGCTGGCAATAACCCGCACTGCCTCAAAATAGGCCACGGCGACTGGCCAGATCACACGTGAGCTGTCCCGGCCTTGCGGATCACGATAACCCAGTTTCAGCTTCCGACCCTGACGGACCCAGTCCCGGACAGCTTCCATGTTGATGATATGCTGCGATAACGTCAGCAGATCTGGTGCCATGACAGAGGATTCCAGGACGGTCGGACGAAGTTCTTCGGGCATCACAGCATTGATTTTCGAAATCAGATCCCGGGCGCTACGTGCCAGTTCGGGATCCCCTCTGGTCGCGACCCACTGGGCGCCCAATACCGCCGCCTCGATCTCGGAAGATGTCAGCATCAAAGGCGGCATGTCATAGCCCTGATCCAGAACATACCCGATTCCGGCCTCTCCCCGGATCGGGACGTTCTGGGCCATCAGCTCGGCAATATCCCGGTAAACTGTCCGGGGCGAGACCTCCAGTTCCTCAGCCAGCCAGGCTCCGGTCACTGGCTGGCGTGCTCCCCGCAGGATCTGGATAATCTGGAACAGGCGGTCGGTTCTGCGCATAGCGGATCCTGCTTCAGCTATTGCGGCAAGGACGCGACAAAGCCTTTTAACGCAGATACTCTGCCAAACCAGCTGACGATCTCGGGCTCCTGTGGCGAGGCCTCGGCAAAACCGAGATGGAATATGTTTGAGGCCACAGACAGATCAGCGATACTAGGCTTGTCACTGGCCAGGAAAGCTTTCCCCTTCAAGCCACTGGCCAAGATTGGCAACAGTTCTTTCAGCTTGGCTTCGCCCCGGGCAACTGCTGCCTTATCTCCATGCTCGCCCATAAAAACCTTGTTCAGCACAACATCGACGATGGCAGGGCCCAAACGGCACTGGTTCCAGTCCAGCCACTGCTCTACGCCTGCGCGCGCCGCCAGATCAGCAGGATACCAGTCGTTCAGTTCATGTTTAAAACAAAGATACCGGAGAATTGCATTGGATTCATGGATCTTGATGTCGCCATCCAGCAGTGTTGGCAGCTGGTGATTGGGATTAATCGCCAGATATTCCGGGGAGAGATATTCCTGCTTTTCCATGTCTATGTGGCGTATTTCATAAGGAAGTTCCGCTGCTTCCAAAAGAGAAACCACGCGGCGGGCATGCTGGGAATAGGGGTAGTGATAAAGAATGTACATATTGGTGTTCCTCGGTTCGTCGCAATAAAGAAGGCCGGAGCAGACACAAGAAGCGCTAAAATTCCGCCACAGAAAAATTCTGTCAGTCTTGATACCAGAGGGTTACTGACAGCGTTTTGTCAGCAGTCTTTCCATCCCGTCAGAATTGCTTGCCCCATTCTCAGGATGAAGTAGACCGCTATTCGCTACTTTGCCTGATTTCATGCGCTGTTAAGAAGCTCATGTTATGCTATACCGCTGGCCGCTCCCACAAGATAACCAGAGGACTGGTTGTCACAAGACAGAATACAGAAGATTAATCGCCCATGACAGGAAGAACCGATTTCAACCTCCCGCTTCGCCCAGACAACTGGGACAGGAAAATCCAGCAGATGTATAACTACTGGCTGTCGATTCATCCTGCAAAAGGTCAGTTGCCCTCCCGTCAGCACTTTGACCCCATGGATATCCCACGACTGTTGCCAATCGTCTGGATGTTTGACGTCCATCACAACCCAACCCGCTTTAAGTTCCGTCTGATGGGAACAGAAATCGCAACCATTGTCGGAAAAGATGCCGGAGGACAGTGGCTCGACGAAGCTTTCCCTGACCTGGTCTCAAGCGGTGTCTATGAAGACTACAGCTACGTCGCGGAAACCAACAAGGTTCTCTATCGCCTCGGCAAACCACAATACTTTGTCCCTGAACATAAAAAGATCGAACGCCTTTTGATGCCACTGGTCGATGCAGAGAACCGTTGTCAGATCCTGTTGGGAATTTCGGTCTACAGTTAAACCCTGTCTCTGCAAGGCACAGATAAATGATTTCAGAACAACAGGGCGGAAATCTCCTGATCTTCGCACAAGATCAAGATCAGAACATCGTTGTTTTGTTTAATTCGCGGCAGCCCAAGTAATCTAATCAGCAAAATGACAGAATTATTATAATTTTGTTTATTAATTAATAGAATAATGGGCTCTGGTTCTTCACTAAGGAGAGCGTATTGCGGTCACCTCTCCGGTTTTTATCCCGATCTGGCCCCTGATCTGGCATCTGTGGCTGGGACAGGGCGACCTAAGGAGCTTGAGCGATGACACTAAACATCGGAAGCCGCATTCTGGCTGCCGCAGCATTGATTGTGGTTGTGACCTTTTCCGCTTTTATTATTTACTTCGACTTCAATCAGAGCGATTCCATTCAAGCCTCGCTAAAGTCAAAACTATCGGAGACTGGCAATCTTGCGACGGCTTCTATCTCCAACTGGGTCGTCGGTCGTCAGATTCTGATTGAGAATGTCGGGCAGAACATTGCCATAAACAGCGAGACCGAGTCAGTCAAAAGCATTGTTGATCGCTCTGTGCTGCAAAAAAACTTCATGTTCACCTATTTCGGCAGTGCCACCGGGGAAATGATCATGTCCCCCCCCGACGAACTCCCTGACGGGTACGATCCCCGGAAACGTCCCTGGTATATAGACGCCATCGCGGCAAAAGCCAGCACGCTGACAGAACCTTATGAAGACGCTTCTACCGGAAACCTGATTGTTACCCTTGCCACACCTGTCCTCAACGGCAGCCAGATTGTCGGTACCGCCGGTGGCGATATTGAAATTACTGTGCTGGGCGATATTGTCCGCAGTGTTGATCTTGGTGGCATTGGCTATGGATTTCTGGTCAACGACCAGGGCACCGTTCTGATCCACCGCGACAAGGAGTTTACTCTCCGCCCCATGAGTGAGGTCTTTCCTGAGTCAACGCCGACCATCAACACGGATCTGGCAAACATTGATGCAGGTTCCGGGGATCAGATGTTTGCCTTTTTCCCGATTGAAGGCCTCCCCAGCGTGAAATGGTATCTGGGCTTTGCCATCGACCGGGATGCGGCTTTCGCAAATCTGACAAAATTCCGTCTGACCGCCTCCATAACCGCCCTGATCTCCGTCCTTGCAATTATGGGGCTTCTGGGTGTGCTGGTTCGCCTCTGGGTTTCCCAGCCTGTCCTGACCATGACCGGCGCCATGACCAGTCTGGCAGACGGCAATCTTGATGTCCCGATACCTGGCAGCGACAAGACTGACGAGATCGGCCAGATGGCCGCGGCAGTTCTGGTTTTTAAGAATAACGCTGTCGAAATTGAACGCCTCGCCCGCGAGAACGAACAGACCGCCGAACGCATGGCGACAGAAAGGCGCAATGCCTTGCACCAGATGGCTTCTTCTTTTGAGCAGACTGTGCTGTCCATTGTCGAAACAGTGGCCCAGGCATCGCAACAGACCCAGACCGTCGCCAAGAAACTCTCTGCCAGTGCCGAGGAATCAAACGCCCGCGCCATTGCCGTTTCCAACGCCGCGACTGAAACAACAGCCAACGTCCAGACGGTTGCAGCCGCAACCGAAGAACTTTCCGCGGCCATCCGTGAAATCGGCATGCAGGTGACCCAGTCAATTCAGGTTGCCAGTGAAGCCGTGGAGGGTGTCGGACGAACCAATACCACCGTGACCAATCTGGCAGAGGCCGCGCAACGCATTGGCGAAGTGGTCAATATGATTCAGGATGTCGCTGGACAAACCAATCTCCTGGCCCTGAACGCCACCATCGAGGCCGCACGGGCCGGAGATGCGGGCAAGGGCTTTGCTGTTGTTGCCTCGGAGGTCAAGGCTCTGGCCAACCAGACCGACAAGGCAACAGGTGACATCCAGACCCAGGTTGAAGGGATCCAGAGTTCAAGCAGCCTCTCGGTTCAGGAAATCACCCAGATCAGCAAGACCATTGGCCGGATTAACGAGTTTGCCAATGCCATCGCTGCTGCGATTGAGGAACAGAGCGCCGCCACCCAGGAAATCGCCAGCAGTGTCCAGAAAGCTGCTGCCGGTACCCAGGAGGTTTCCAGCAACGTCGCAGCGGTTACCGATACCTCGACCCAGGTCAGTACCGAAGCTAAACATCTGCTGGATTCATCCAGCGAGATGCAGGCTCTGGCTGAAAACCTGCGGAGCGAAGTCAAAGACTTCCTTGCGACGGTTCGAGCCAGTTAAAACGCAAGGATTCAAGCCGTTTACACTATTCAAGTAATCAGAAGGCCTGTGGAAACATTTTCACAGGCCTTCTGATTACAGTGTGCTCAGAGATTGATTAAACAGGTCTCTCAACCCGAACTTATCCTCGAATAAGATTGATCACTTCTCGTGTGATTGCCTTGGTTCCCATATCCCCGCCAAATTCCTGCGGACGGATACGCTTTGTGGCAAAGCCATGATAAATCGCATCGTCAATTATCTTTGCTGCCAGCGCCAGAGTATCGTTTGAAGCCTTATCAGCAAGATAATCCAGCATCAAGGCACCGCTAAGGATCGCGGCAAGCGGATTGGCTTTGTCCTGTCCCATAATGTCCGGGGCAGAGCCATGCGCGGGTTGGAACAGTCCGTGATTATCACCTATCTCTCCACAGGCCGCCATCCCCATGCCACCCACCAATCCCCCAGCCAGATCTGATAGAATATCCCCGAACATGTTTTCCATGACCAGCACATCGAACTCCCAGGGTTTGCGGATAAAATCCAGAGCTTGTGCATCGACATAGTTATATCCCTTTTCTATCTCTGGGAATCGGACACTTCGTTCGTCAAAAATTTTCCTAAAAAATGCCATCGACCTGAAAACATTAGCCTTATCCACACAGGTAACTTTACTCTTACCTCTGCGCTCCTGACGTTTTTGCGCCAGTTTGAAGGCAAAATCATGCAACTTTTCCGTCGTTGTACGCGTAATACGCAGAAGCTCCTGAACCTCATCGCCTGTATCTACCGGACAACGGTTATGAACAGCTGCAGAATAGAACAATCCTTCCGTAGACTCCCTTAAGATCACCATGTCTATTTCTGCAGCACGCGGATCTGCAAGCCGTTGTGGCGCATTGGGATAAGCTCTTGCCGGGCGGACACCAGCATACAGATTGAATTTTTCACGTAATCTCAGATGTGGTGATATCTCTGTTCCATCTTTCTGACGAACAGAAGGAAGACCTATCGCACCTAGGAAAATCGCATCTGCTCGCCCCGCAGCCTCTTCCCCTCCTGGCTCTATATCTTGTCCCGTTTCTTTGAAATATCCTGCCCCCGCTTGAATCGGAAGAAACTCCAGAGCAGTGTTTCCTGCTTTTTCAAGGGCAACTTCCACGATGTGAAGTGCAGCATCTGTAACATCTATTCCTATTCCATCGCCTTTAATGACAGCTACTTGAAAAACAGATGAGCTCATAGTCGGTATCCTGCTTGTTGTATAAATAAAGAATGGAAATCCACGTAATACAATTCTGACTTTGAAACCTTACAGAACAGGCCATCTGGTTTCTTGTACGGCCTTTTTGATTAATGGCGATAATAAAGCCTGTTCTATAACTGTATTCCCCCGGCTCCGGCCAAGATTTCCACAAAAACACAACGCGGCTGTTTCAAACCTGATTTCCGCTGTTGCTCTGTCTGTATACTATTAATAAAACAATTAATGTATACGTCAACATATTCATTGACATATTTTTTATCAAATATACTGTAATTATGAAGTCATAAAGACGCCGGGCTCAATTCAACACCCCAATTCACGATTCAAAACAGGCGGCAAAAAGCCGTTACCAAGGGAGGAAACACATGTTTAAAGACTGGAAGAAAATCACGATCGGGACAGTTACTGCCGCAACGATCCTCGGATCTGCCTTGCTGATGTCGGGGACTGCATCTGCAGAAACAATCCTGCGCTTCAGCCATACTGACAACCCCGGAGGGTCCAGACAGGCCGCAGCAGAGGTCTTTGCTGCAAAGGTCAGCGAGTATACCGAAGGACGGTATAAAGTTCGGATCTATCCTGCAGGTCAATTGGCAAATGATCCCAAAGCAATCGAACAACTTCAACTCGGCGGTGTCGATTTTACAGTTTCCGCAACAGGCAGTTACGCAACTCACATGCCAACGCTCAATCTGACAGCTATGCCATTTCTCGTTGATAGTTACGAGCAAGGTTGGGAGCTTTATGATAATTCGGCCTGGTTAAAAGGCGAGTTTGACAAGCTGCCGGAAAAAGGTTTTCGCGTACTTTCAACTTGGGAAGCTGGCTTCAGAAGCTTCACCACTACATCACCTCTGAATTCACCCAAAGATGCAGAAGGTCAGAAGATGCGTGTCTATCCAAACGACATGATCCGCTGGACCATGGAAGCAATCGGCTTCCAAACTGTTGTCATGCCAATCACTGACGTCTATCTCTCGATCCAACAAGGTGTAGTAAATGGACAGGAAAACCCGGTAGACACCATCAAATCCCTGAGATTTTATGAAGTAGCTCCATACATCACGCTAACTCGCCATGTATACAGTCCGCTCCCGTTAACGATTTCCGAACAGACCTGGCAGAAACTTTCCGAAGAAGACCGGAAAGCCATCAAAAAAGCCGCGAAAGAATCTTCTGAGTTCAGCCGTAAGCTGGTACGTGATTCTGTCGATAGCCAGATAGAGGAAATGAAAGCTGCAGGCGCTACTGTCGTCGCCCCAGAAATTGGCCCTTTCCGTGAAGCCGTCAAGTCCGTCTACGCAAAAGCCAAAGACATCTACGGCGATGATGTTGCCAAGATTCTTGCCGATGCAGAAGCCATTCGCACCAAATTCCCTACTCAATAGCACAATGAACAATGCGCGCCTGTTATTCGGAAAACGGGCGCGCATTTTTTCACCCAGAAAAGTCGTCGGGAGCTATCACTGTGGACTATCGAGACAGATACCCATTGGTACTGAAAAATCTCAGTACATTTATTGACCTGTTTCTCGCCATCGGCGGGTTGGCTGTCCTCATCCTCATTTTCACAAATGTGGTCTTGCGTGGTGCGGCAGGTTTCGACCTGGCCTGGTCGCTGGAAATTACTGCTTTTCTACTACTGTGGCTGACCTTCATGGGATGCGCAGCGGCAACGGCACGCGGTGCGCATATGCGTGTCACCGAAATTGTTGACAACCTCTTCTCTCCAAAATTTAAGCATTTGCTGGAAATTGCAATCAATCTGTTCATCACCTTGTTGCTGATCAGCCTCATTTATCACGGGTACAATATCTCGCTGCATACCTGGGCGCAAAAAACCACGGTTCTCTACTGGCCTGTCGGCTTTCTGTATGCAGCCTTGCCTGTCGGTATTTTGTTCACCCTGATTTTTCACCTCTACAATTTTTACCTCGATATACGTCATGGCGCAGGCCCGGTCTGTGTAAAAAACACCGGCACCCGGGATTGGGAGGATTACGAGTGATCTTACTATTTATTTGCCTGGTTTTCCTTGGCACGATCTTTTTAGGCGTACCTCTGGTTTGGGCCATCATCGTCACAGCCATCTTGCCCATTTTTGTCTTTGATCTGGGATATCCCTTGCAGGCAGTATTTCTAAACCTCATCGGCGGCGTTGAACCAAACCACTTTATCGCCATTCCCCTATTCATTGTCGCCGGGGAACTCATGGGACGTGGCGGGGTCGGACAAAGAATTATCGACTTCGCCAAAGCCGCCTTTGGTTTCCTCCCCGGTGGCCTTGGTTTTGTTGTTGTTGGCGCTTCCATGCTTTTTGGCGGAATTTCAGGCTCTGCAATCGCCGATTCTGCAGCTATCGGCTCGGTAATGATCCCCAACATGGCAAAGCAGGGCTATTCAAAGGCTTTCGCGGGCGGACTGGTTGCCGCAGCCGGCACGATCGGAATCATTATTCCACCTTCAATCCCCATGCTGATTTATGGTTTTGTCGGTAATGTCTCGGTCGCAGATCTTTTTATTGCCGGTATTATCCCGGGTTTAATTTTTGGCCTGTTTTTTATGGGCGTTTGTTATCATGTGGGTAAGAAAACCGGCTGCGACCCCGGCGGATTAAAAACAAGCCAGAAAGAACTTTGGCACGCCTTCACTGGCTCGGCGCCCGCGCTTTTTATGCCGGTTCTTATCCTTGGCGGCATTTTCGGTGGTCTCGTCACCCCGACTGAAGCCGCAGCCGTTGCCGTGGTCTATGGTTTCATCGTGACAGTCGTTATCTATCGGGATTTTAGTCTGCGTGACCTTCCCAAGCTAATGATTGATTCCTTTGTCACCAGTGCCATTGTCATGGTAGTGATCGGCGCAACAAGTGTTCTGGGCTGGTTGATCACACTCGAACAACTGCCGCAGATCCTTGTGGAATTTGTTCAAGCTGTCTCGTCCAGTCCCTTTACCTTTCTTCTCCTTGTAAACCTCGTTTTACTGGTTCTCGGGCTGGTGTTGGATCCCGTACCTGCCATCCTTTTGACAGCACCGCTATTCATCCCCACGGCACTAACGTTCGGGGTTGATCCGGTTCATCTCGGCGTCATCATGACCTGTAATGTCGCTGTTGGCCTCTTTACACCACCCGTTGGCGCAACCCTCTATGTTGCCTCCCGGATTTCAGGTGTCGGTGTGCTCTCCATTGCCCGCGCAATGGCACCACTTTATCTTGTTGCCATCTCTGCATTGCTGCTGGTGACATATGTTCCTGCAGTCTCGATGACATTAGTCCACTTTTTTAGATAACCCGTAAAAAAGCCACGTAAAAAGGCCCTGCAAGATGAAGCTTGCAGGGCCTTTTTACAATAAAATCAATTTCACAGTTGGGTCAGACCGTGGCTTTCAAGCAGTTCTACCATGAGTCGCCCCGCTTTTTCACGGTGAATGCGGTGGATCCGACGGGCCAACTCAGAATCCTTGTTCTCGATTGCCGAGACAACAGCCCCATGGTCCTCATTCGATTGGGACGGCAAAGGACGCAATTTAAGCGTTAACATCCTGACTCGGTGTGATTGATCAATGAATCGGCTGACCAACTCGATCAGTCTCCGGTTGCCACTCATATTGACCAGTAACTTGTGAAAGGTTTCATCAGCCACAGCCCAAGCCCGAAGATCATGGTTCTTCAGCGCCAGATCCATCTCTGCAACACTATCACGCAACGCCTTGATATCTGCATCCGTCTGATCACGTTCTGCCGCCTGCCAGGCCGCGGTAGATTCAAGCCCGGTCAGCAGTGCATAGATCTCTTTCATATCCAGGATCGAGATCGGCTTGACCTTCATACCATGGCGCGGGCGCACCTCGACGAATCCTTCCGCCTCCAGACGCATCATCGCCTCGCGGGTTGGTGTCCGGCTCATTTTCAAAAGGTCAGCCAGTTCAGATTCAAGCAGCTGTTCGCCAGCCATGATCTCGTTATCCAAAATCCGTCGCTTGAGATCGGCATAGGCCTTGTCTGTAAGGGATACTTTGGGTGCCTTGACTTTTTTTCTGACAGCTTTTCCTGGCATTCACTTCCTCTCCCTGTTTCTTTGTTTTAACAAGTAAATACCTAAAATCAAGAGCCTCAACCGATCATGGCAAAGAGATTCTCTTCCCTTGCGCGTGTGAGAGATAGGCTGCTTCAGCTATTTCCACATTAACAAGGTAATCACGGGCCACGTTCATAACCTCGGTGCCCCGTAACAGATGATCGACCACGTGACGCTGTAGATTAAAAACACAATCACCACCGAAATCCCGATCCTGCCAGTCATAATCAACACGAACACGCCCCCTTGCACCATGTTTACGCAAAAAGAGGTCGCCGCTGCCATCAAGTGACAGAGTGCCTGCCGCCCCCTCAATACACATCTCCCCCATGGTCAGGCGGTGGTTCTGCGCCGCATGATCACTCAAACGGTTTCCATCGAACACACCACGAGTTGTGTTCTGAAACTCAAACAAAAGAATACCGGCATCCTCCCCCCTGATGACAGGATTAATTCGACGCAAATCAGCATAGATCGAGCTGATTTCCCCGAAAAGAAAACGGAATACATCAATCAGGTGCACGGCTGTTTCATGCACCAGTAACCGTTCCATCTGCTGGAAATATGGCTGTCGGTCCAGATAAGCCTCAGGTCCCTGCCCATCGCCTGGCCTCAGGCAATAGCTGATCTGATAGAGTTCCCCCAGAACATCCCGATTCAATAGCTCTTTCAGCTTGAGATACCAAGGCTGGAAACGAAAATTCTCGTGAATAATAACTTTTGCCTGTTTGCTTTCAATGAATTCTGTCAACACGCGCGCTTCGGAAATCGATGGTGTGAAAGGCTTCTGGCAGATCACGGGAATCCCCCGCTGAACGGCAGCACGAACATAGGCTGTATGGGTTGTTGGCGGTGTAATGATATCCACCAGATCCGGCCAGACTTCATCCAGCATCAATTCAAAATCCTGATAGGTTTTGCCGATACTGTATCTCTCCGCCAGTTCCCGGGCGGCTTCAGGACTGCGGTTACAGATCGCGACCAGTTCTACTTCCGGAAGTCTGTCCCAGGCCGCATACTGGAAGCGACTGAAATAACCGGTGCCGACGGTTGCAACACGAAGCTTTTCCGACTTAACCCTCAAGCTTCACCCCCTCTTTGATGCTGGCGTCGATGTCGGCATTGCCTTTATGTTCTGGTCCGACAAAGTTCCAGTGCGTTGGGGTATGGCCGCTGTGATCAGAAACAAAGCTATAGATGCAATTATCCAGCAAGCACCCGAGGTATCCCGTTTTAAGGTCCTGACCACCAAACGCCAGGCTCGAAACATTTTTTAGTTTCCGGCTGAAGACATTGTCCAGATGGGGGCGTCCCATCTCGCCCTTCTGGAAAGCTTCTTCGATCCACAAGATCTTTTCCGGATCATTATCTTCTATAACAATTGTCTGGGTGCCATCTATCGCAATACGGATCACCCTGTTACTGACAATAGAGGTAATCCAGATCCCGCCGTCGGTATCAAAAGTCATTCCGTCGGGATAGGTCCCGGCCGAAAATTCAGCAAGGGTAGTCTTGTCGGACAAATTACCCTGCTCATCAATATCAAAACTGACCAGCTTGCGGGCAAAAGTCTCGTTCACCAGCAGACGCTTGCCATCCGGATGCACCAAACATTCATTGGTATAGCCCAGACCATCTGCCACAATGCGGGCGATACCCTTATCCACCAGCACCACAAAACCGTCTCTGACATCTGGCCGATATCCCAGCGCCCGCGGAATTTGGCGTGTGCTGACGGTGATCCACACCCGTCCCTTATCGTCAAGATGAACATAATTCGTCGGCGGCAGTGGCTCTCCATCAACCTCCAGACAAAAGGGCGTAACTTCTCCTGCATCATCAATCCGGTACACTCCCCCATCTGTCGACCCAAGGTGAGCAATCAGGACTGCTCCGTCAGGCATGAGACAAATACCGTTCGGCTTCAGATCCAGGTTCCTGTCCCGAGGCAGAAGATCCCATTGACTGCCATCGGCCTCAATAATATTCACCCCCCCCTTCCAACTTGCCGTATACAGTCGCCCGTTTGCCGTTGCCAAGACACATTCCGGGCGGTTTAACCCGTTGCCAACTCGAGTGATGGAATCAAGTGGAATCATTTTCAGCTGCTTTCTCTACCTCTGTTATAGCGGGCTCCAGGTAACAGAGCACACCTGACTTTCTCTATTCTCTTTCTTGACAGCAGCCTAAACCCGGCAAAAATAAATTGCAAAACATATTTATTAACGTATACATTAATTTACAGTGAATAATTACCGTTCAATACACTGTGCTACGCCTTACCCTTGCCAATCTTTTGATACAGCTCTTTAGGCACACTATAGGGCGATGCCCACAGAAGGCAGCAAGAAAAGAAAAAAGAAACCCGACGCACAACCCGACGCACAAAATGACGACAAAAGGTGAAAAATGAGCATTATACTCGGCTGTATTGCTGATGACCTGACCGGGGCGACCGATCTGGCCATGATTCTGGTCCGTGAAGGCATGAAAACAGTACAGATTGTTGGCGTTCCCGATGAAAACACACCACTTCCTAGTGCTGAAGCCGTTGTTGTTGCGTTAAAATCACGTACGATCCCCGCTGCCAAAGCTATCGAGATGTCAGTCAAAACCTGCGCTTGGCTCCGCGCAGCAGGGGCAGGGCAGATCTTCTTCAAGTATTGCTCGACCTTTGATTCCACTTCCGAAGGAAACATCGGCCCTGTAACCGATGCACTCATGGAGAAACTGTCCTGCAATAGCACCATCGCCTGTCCTGCTTTTCCGGAAAACGGTCGCAGCGTTTACAAGGGATATCTCTTCGTTAATGAAGGCCTCTTATCAGAATCATCTCTGCGCAATCACCCCCTGACTCCCATGACCGATCCAAACCTCAACCGGGTCCTTTCCAGTCAATCAACCTCTTACATCAACAATATTACCTTTGAAGATGTTAGCAGAGGTCCCGGCGCGATTGTCGATGCTCTCACACAAAATCAGGGAACAGGCCGGACAATCGCAATTATTGACGCCCTGGACGATCATCATCTCAGATCTATCGGACAGGCCTGCAAGGATATGATTCTGGTGACTGGCGGCTCAGCTCTTGCACAGGGCCTGCCCGACAATTACCGCGCCGCAGGGTTGATGCCTCACCAACAAAGGGCGCCCCGATTTGTTTTCCCAGCAGGTACAGAAGCAATCCTCTCCGGCAGTTGTTCAGAAGCCACTTTGGCACAGATTGAATTTGCCAAAGCCCACCTGCCCCATTTTCAGCTTGATCCCCGGGCCATTCTTGATGGCGCGCCAGTCGTGGAGCAAGCCCTGCACTGGGCACAGGCAGTAATAGAACCAGGAACACCGGTCATGATTTACTCTTCGGCCCCTGCAGCACAGGTGGCCGAAACCCAACATACCCATGGCAGGATGGAAAGTGGAGACATGATTGAACAAACCCTAGGGCAGATTGCAAAATGCTTGAGAAACAGCGGCGTCAAACGTTTTGTTGTTGCCGGAGGGGAGACTTCCGGGGCCGTCATAAATGCTCTGGGTATATCATCCATGGAAATCGGACCAGAAATAGATCCCGGTGTTCCCTGGACCAGAAGCACGGGCCCCGATCCTCTCGCTCTTGCCCTGAAATCCGGTAATTTTGGTGGTGAAAATTTTTTCCTCAAGGCCTTTGCCATTGCCAATTCAGTGAAATGAACAGGTCTGACAAGATGAACAGTCAATCGAACGAACAACGCCAGGAACTGATCAATACAGTTCTTGAGATGAACCGGATCGGCATCAACCAGGGAACCTCTGGCAACGCCAGTATACGGGTCCAAGACGGTTTTCTCATCACTCCTTCAGGCATCGCCTATGAGGACATCACCCCCGAAGACATCGTTCTCAAACACCCTGATGGCAGCCATGAAAGCCCAAACAGGTTGCGAAAGCCCTCCAGTGAATGGCGCTTTCACCAGGATATTTTCACCGCCCGCCCCGAAATAAATGCCATCGTCCATACCCATGGCAAAGCCGCCATGACCATCGCCTGCCTGCGAAAGGATGTTCCGTCCTTTCACTACATGATCGGCATTACCGGCGGAGATACCATTCGCTGTGCACCCTATGCGACCTTCGCGACCAAAGAACTGTCCGATCTTGCCGTTACAGCTCTGCAGGACCGCAAGGCCTGCCTGCTTGCCAATCACGGGCTCATCGCCCTGGGTGGAACATTAAAACAGGCCCTCTCCATGGCTATGGAAGTCGAAACACTATGTGATGTTTACTGGCGCACCCTGGTTGCAGGTGGGGCGGTTATTCTCGGCAAGAACGAAATGGATGAAGCCCTGGAAAAATTCAACAAAGGCTATGGCAGTGGAAAGGCCTTTGCCAATTCCTCCCCGGACTAAAGCCCGCAAAGAAAAAACTCACAGTTCTCACAACATCAGAAGCAATATCCCAAAACCAAACCAACTCGGGAAAACAATCATGTACACAGTTCTTGTCGACTTCACGATCAAACCCGGCTGTGAGGAAAAGTTTCGCGCCGCAGTTCTGATCCAGGCCCAGGCCTCCCTGCACAAGGAAAACAACTGCAAGGTCTTTGATGTTTGTGTCGACCCCCAAGACAAACTGAGGTTCTTTCTCTATGAACTCTACAGCACAGCCCAGGACTTTAACCTTCATCTCAAATCAGATCACTTTGCTGCTTTTAATCAGTTAGTCAGCGACTGGATCAGCGACAAGAAGGTCCGTTTTTTAGAGCGGATCTAGCGCCCCTCTCTCAAAGCGCAACAAACCATCATCTGCGCAGAATATAACACCGGGCAAGCTGGGTGACGAAACTCCCGGACGCATCAAGGGGGCAGATAAGCAGACACCAGTCCAACTTGCCGCCCCACGGACTGCCGCACTGCAACGGGTGATATCCTGCCCCAGGTCAGTACCGAAGCAAAGCATCTACTGGATTCATCCAGCGAGATGCAGGCTCTGGCTGAAAACCTGCGTTCAGAAGTCAAAAGTTTCCTTGCGACAGTCCGGGCCAGTTAATCTGCTGCTCAGTAAAATCCGGAACTGCCAGAAGAAATTCCGGAAGGTAAAATCAGTTCCGGCACAATCCGGAAACAGGGCTCTTTGCATCAACCAGAGAGCCCTTTTTTCAGGGGATTTCGTCGTGTGCAGGTTTAAAATCCGCTGCCCATTGAATTCACGGCTCTTGACCAAATATAGTTCTTGGTTAAAAGCGTTAAACCCCATGAACAGGCTTTGGTCGTCACGATGAACAGCACGCATACTCTGGATGTACAACTTCCCTTTACAGAGAAGCTCAGGAATTTTCTGGAAAGTGACAGATTCACTTTCGGGATCGCGGCCCTGATCGTCATAAATGCCATCACCCTGGGCATGGAAACCAATCCGGACCTGAGTCCTGAAAATGCCCGACTGCTCTTCTGGATCGATAAAACGGTTCTGATTATCTTTTCGCTGGAATTGGCGATAAAGTTTTACGCCTATCGACTGGATTTCTTCAAATCCGGCTGGAAAATCTTTGATCTGCTGATTGTCACCATCGCCTGGGTTCCCGCCAGCGGTGCCTTTGCCGTTCTCCGGGCCTTGCGAATTCTCCGTGTCCTGCGTCTGATCTCGGTTATTCCGCAGATGCGTCGGGTTATCGGGGCGATCATGACCTCCATTCCCGGCATGCTCTCTGTGATCGGTGTGCTCAGCATCGTCTTTTATGTCGCCGCGGTTCTTACCACCACACTTTTTGGACAACATCCCAACCCTGATATGCAGGAATGGTTCGGGTCGGTTTCAGCCTCTGCCTATACCCTGTTCCAGGTCATGACGCTGGAAAGCTGGTCCATGGGCATTGTGCGTCCGACCATGGAGATTTTTCCCAACGCATGGATCTTTTTCATCCCCTTTATCATCATCACCAGCTTTGCCGTGCTCAACCTGTTCATCGGTATTATTGTCGATGCCATGCAGAGCTCGCACGAAAGCGATACGGATGAAAAGATTGCCGAGATGGCAAACGTCACCCATGACGATCTGCGCGCCCTGCTTCACCGCTTTGACCGGCTGGAAACCAAGATTGACGCCCTTTCCGGCTCCATAAAAAAGAACTAGGCCCGGCAGAGGAGACGGAGACAGCGTTCATCCCCTCGGGACGCTAGGCCCTTTCTTCGGGATCGGCGCTGGTCGGCGCAACGGGGAGACCAGCGCCTCTGGCTTCCAGCAAGGCCACGCCGCCTTTTTTCAGTGCCGACAACAACGCGGTATTCAGGCGATAGCGTTCCTGGAAATAGCGCTGGCTCGGCACCCAATAGCGCAGGCCGATGATCACGCCGCCATAGGTAAAGTCATGCACCCCGACCTGCGGACGCGGCTCGCCCGGCACAGTCTCGTCGGCCTCCAGCACCTCACGCAACAGGGCAATCGCGCGGTCTGCATCATCTGCCTGGGCCAGCGGGATGCGCGCCTCGACAATGCGGTTGCTGTGCGAGTTGACAATGACCTCGCCGACAATGCGTTTGTTCGGAATGGTGATCAGTTCGCCGTCTTCGCCGATCAGCTGGGTATGGGCCAGCTTGATCTCCTGCACCACACCGCTGCCGCCTTTTACCTCGATGGTATCGCCGATGGTAAAGGGCCGGGCCAGAATGATCGACAGCCCCGCGCCATAGTTGGACAGCGGCCCCTGCAACGCCAGCGTCGCGCCAAAGGCGCTGGCCCCGGCCAGCGCGATCAGCGGCGCGGTGCTGATGCCGAAATTACCCAGGGTGATGATGATGACAAAGGCGACGATGACAAGCTTGACGATATTGCCGATAAATAACGCCAGCGTCTGGTCCAGATCTTTTTTCAGGCACAGCCCGCTGACCTTGCGTCCCATCCAGCTGGCAACCTTCAGACCGATCAGCAGAACAATAATTCCGCCAAGAATCTGAAAGCCATAGGCCACAGAAAATTCGATCAGCTTCTCTACAAGCGCCTGTACAGTTCTCAATTCTTCATCCATGGGGGGCGGTCACTGTTGCTGGTTAACGAGAAAAAATTCCTTGTCCATCAAAACCGGAAGTGCCATCCGCATCAACTGTTAATTACGCTACGTAAAAGTTGTTAGGCTTACAGTGCTCGCATATTATCAGTCATATGACATCCGTTCCATCAATCCGGCTTCCCCAATGAAAGCGCGTTAATCAATGACCAACCCCATGCGATTTAATGCCCGGATTTTTGACGAAAGCTTCCTGGATCAATGCGATGAACGCATCTCCGCCTTTTATCTGATGTGGAAAGCAAAGTGCAAAGAAGGTCGCATTCCCGCCCGTAGCGATTTTGATCCGCTTGATATGGTTAAATTTTTGCCGGGCATAACCCTGGTCGATGTTGAAAGAGACACACTAGAGCTTACTTACAGGCTGGTCGGTACAAACGAAGTTGCGGTCAGGGGAAATGACCCAACAGGGAAAAAGGTAAAAGACACTTTCCTCGCCAATAACTGGGAAGACGTCTGGGGTAATTACAGTCATGTGATCAAAAACAAAGGCGTCGCCTTTGATGATTCTGACATGCCGAATTCAAACGGTGTCATGGTCGGCGACGAGACAATATTTGTTCCGCTCTCCCAGGACGGAGAATTTGTGAATATGGTCATGCTCTATAGTATTCAGCGGAAGGCAGCCGGATAAGGTTTTCAGGTTTATATCCCGCGGGTATTTCATGCGGCCTCTGATAATAATTTGGCTTGAAAAGGAAGCAGAACCCTGACCAGGCTATAGCCGATACAATAACCAACACTCAACACACGAAGCCAAACGTCCCCTTCGGAGGAAGCACCATTTATTACGATATGCCGCTCTATCGCCCTCCCAGTGAAGGCAACAACCTGATCATACAGGCAACGCTTGGCTGCTCGGCGAATTACTGCACCTTTTGTTCGATGTACAAGACCAAAAGCTACCGGGCCAGACCGCTTGATCAAGTCTTCGCCGATATCGACCGCGCCGCGCAGGAGTGGCCCACAGCAAGCCGTGTTTTCCTCGCAGATGGCGATGCGCTGACCCTGTCGATGGACAATCTGCGGGCGATTTTAAACAAACTCCACGAAACCTTTCCCGCCCTGACACGTGTATCGGCCTATGCCACACCCAAGAACCTGATCGACAAGTCTGTTGATGAATTGCGCGAGCTGAAAGCTATGAAACTCAGTCTCGTCTATATGGGCATCGAATCAGGCTCGACCCAGGTCCTCAAACGCGTGATCAAAGGTGCCTCGCACAAGACCCATGGCATGGCACTGGACAATGCCAATGCGGCGGGGCTGAAGGTATCCGCGACGGTGATCCTCGGGCTGGCTGGAAAAGTAGGCTGGCAAGACCATATTGCCAGCACAGCCAGGCTGATCAATGAACATCCGCCGACCTATCTTTCCACCCTGCAGCTCACGCTGGATGAGACAACCCTTGAGGAATTCATGGCCGAGCAGGAAGAAGGTTTCGAGTTTCAGGATGACGATGCGATCCTGCTGGAACAGGAACAGCTGATCAAACTTCTCGACCCGCCCAAGCCGGTGATTTTCCGCTCCAACCACGCCTCGAACTGTTTGCCGCTGGCGGGCAATCTGCCAAAAGACCGCAACAGTTTATTGGACGTTATTGCGGCGGCAAAAGACCAGACCCACCTGCGCCGCTCCCCTTTCATGCGCGGCCTCTGATACGAGATCTGTGATGAAAATATTATCCAGTCTCTCCTTTCTCTCGGTCAAGGGCGTCCCCTCCCTGTCCTGGAGCTCGCCAAAACCCCTGAATTTGCGGCCTGATCTGATCACTGTGATTCTGCTAGTGCTTGGCCTGACAATATTCGGTCTGGGTGAAGCGCTGCTTATCGCGGCCGGAACAGGGGTAAGCCCCTGGACTGTCCTGGCGCAGGGGGTGAGCCAACAGGCGGGCTGGAGCATCGGCCTCTCGACCTTTATGATCAGCATCACCGTGCTGATACTGTGGTGGCCGCTTAAACAGGTACCGGGTATCGGGACAATCCTGAACGCCATCATTATCGCCCTGGTCCTGGAATTCCTCCTGCCCTGGATTCCAACACCTGACGCCTATATTTTTAAGGTCCTGCTCACCCTGTCGGGCATTCTTGTCACCGGATTGGGCAGCGGTATTTATCTGATCGCCAATCTGGGCCCTGGCCCCAGAGACGGCCTGATGACCGGGCTCCAGCAACAAACAAACTTTCCGATTGCCTGGATCAGAAGCGGTATAGAGCTGACCGCGGTTATCGCCGGATGGACCCTCGGCGGTGTCGTCGGCCTCGGCACCCTGCTCTTCGCCCTGCTGATCGGCCCCTCGGTCGCAGGCAGTCTGTTTCTGCTGAACAAGGTGTTTGGTGGGAAGGAAAAATCAGAAAAGGTCGCCTAAATGACAACACGCTAAAAACAACGACTGTTAGTCAATTACCATCTCTGCGCAAGCTAACTTCTAGCAGTTACATTTGTGCCCTACCTGTAAAATTGGGGAAAATGGCCACGTAATACCGTATTTAAATGTTATATCAATTAAGGCTTTAGGTAAATTTTTACGGGGACAGTGAGTACAAAGTCTAATTCCCTGAGACAAGGTGCGATAGGTCGTACCTGGATGCTTTGCTCCTCCTCCACTACGTAACCAGACGATTTCATTGTTACCTAGCCAGTTTGAAATATGATCATAAGCTACAGCATTTGATTCAGACCCATGGTGAGGAGCTGTCACATATACTGGTAACCAAGGCCACTGTGGTGACTTAAGGGATGATAAAAATGAATTTTTGTAATCCCTACCTGATCCCATAGGCGAATCACCACAAAATAGAACTCCTGGGCAGAATTGAGCAATTTGAGAAGTATTTGGAGGTGAGAAAAATGATAAACATTTCCTGTTGTGCATGGACAGAAAAAGTATATGCCCCAATGAAAATCCTGTAGGGATTGGTGTTTGCTCAACAGCGTTTACAGGAATGAGAATATTGGGCACCCCCCCTGAAGAATCTCCTAAATTTAAAAATTCATCAAAATCAAACCAACGTATTTTTATAGAGTACTTGATAGCTGTATGAGCAATTTTGCGGATACGGTCAGCTGCATCTATTAACGAAAGCCAGAATTCAGAAAAAGCAGGGCTTATTTTATTTTTTCTTTTACGGTATCGAACTCTAGCACGTGCATTTGCCAAAGCTCGTAAAGATGCGGCCTCTTCGGCGATAATGTCTTCGGCTAAAGCTCTTAAATCCTCCATCCACTCAGACTCTTGTAGATCTTGTTGAGTTGCATCCTCTTTTTTGGAGTAATCAGCACCTTTTTGTAAGTTAACTTCTGCCTGATATTTTCCCTGATAACTCTTCTCAGGAGAATAAAAAAAATCATCTGCTGAATTAGAACCTTTAATGTCCAATGCTAAATTTGGATTATCCTCAATGAAATCATCCAGTTCTTGAATCAAACAATCCGCAAATTCATGAGCTTTTGTGAGTAAATCAGGAACGACTTCCACCCATTTTCCCGGAAGCCAAAACTCCTCGATAAGGTCGTCGGAAGTACCTGTAAAACAAGGGCTCCAATGATCAAGTAGCGAAGTAAATCCTCCTGCGTGATCCATATCATTATGGGTGCAGACAGCAATATTGATTTTATCAACTTCAGGAAGGTAACTATCCAGCGATTTAGCTAACTCCAACCCTTCCCAACCGCTGTCGACCATTATTGTCCGCCCAGCCCTTTGGAGAACAAATGAATCACCTCTAACTGGCAAAGCCGTTAATTTGTCTTTCAATCTTCACTCCCGCTGCTCGTAATTAGGTAGCATCAAAACTTACCATCTACTATTACGCGAATAAATATATCGTGCGTACAAAACATATTACTTGATTGAATTTGACCATGGGGTGCTCATGTTTCTAAAGCTCAGAAAAAATTCTAACGAAGTAAACTTGAACAGATTGGCTGAATAATGGATCAGAACACCTGAGAAACGACTTAGTTATTCAGATAGGGAAAATCTGGCGTTTTCAGTGAAATGGCAACTTATGAGTCGTCCACTTACACAAAATCAATAACTTAGCATCGATTTCGACGACGCCTTCTTTGACGCCCTATAATAAATGGTGATCCCGACGTGATTCGAACACGTGACCTACAGATTAGGAATCTGTCGCTCTATCCTGCTGAGCTACGGGACCACTGGTTCCCTGTATAATTGACAGTTATCGACCTGCCAAGGGGGCAGATGCCCTTCCTGATTGATCAGGTCAGACAGCCTGCCCTTACGCCACGATACAGATCAGGCAGATACAAATCAGGCAAGGGCCCTGAATCTATTCGTCGCCTCGACCAGCGCGGCAGCGATATCCGGTTCTGATGCCGAATGCCCGGCGGCAGGAATCACGCAGAATTCGGCTTCCGGCCAGGCCAGATGTAAATCGTAGGCCGAGGTCATGGGGCAGACGATGTCATAGCGCCCCTGTACGATCACCGCCGGGATATGGCGGATGCGCTCGATCCCGCCCAACAGGCCTTCGGCGGGCAGGAAACTGCCGTGTTTGAAATAATGCGCCTCAATCCTTGCGGTGCTGAGCGCGCGGCCGTCTTCGCGGGAATCTTCGACGATCTGCGGGTTGGGCAACAGGGAGACACAGCTGCCTTCATAGCCGCTCCAGGCCTTGGCGACGGGCAGGTGGATTGCCGGATCAGGGTCGGTCAAACGGGCATAGAAGGCATCAAAGACATTGTCGCGCTCTGCTTCCGGCAGGGTGGCTTCGAAAGCGGCGTAGGCTTCGGGGAAGATCGCGCCCATGCCCGTCTTGCTCATGAACCAGTCGATTTCCTGGGGCCGGGACAGAAAGATCCCGCGCAAGACCAGGGCAACTGTCCGCTCGGGGTGGGCCTGGGCATAGGCCAGCGACAGGGTCGAACCCCAGGAGCCGCCGAATACAATCCAGCGCTCGATGCCCAGGACATCGCGCAGCTGTTCCATATCGGCCACCAGATGCGGCGTGTCGTTGTTGAACAGCCCGCCCAGCGGGGTGGACTTGCCACAGCCGCGCTGATCAAACAGGACAATGCGATAGTGCGCCGGATCAAAAAAGCGGCGCTGGTTGGGCCCGGTGCCGCCCCCCGGCCCGCCATGGACAAACAGCACCGGCTTGCCCTGCGGGTTGCCGGATACTTCCCAATAGATCTCGTGCCCATCCCCGACAGACAGGAACCCGGTTTCATGAGGTTCTATTTCAGGATAGAGTTGTGTTTGTTCCATGATATCTTCCCATTTCACCCGCAAAGGTTGCCACCTCGCAAAAACGCGCCCCCACTATGCCGCTGTCATGAAGTCATTAAAAGCCATATTCTTTTTGTCATATTTTCTCTGGATTTCCCTCCAGCAGGTCCGGGCGCAGGAAGTTCCGCAACACCACGCCGTTTTCCCGCGCCCTGATTTCACGGCCCCTGTAACCGCAACGGCGCTGGAAGAGTCCGGATACTATCTGCTGGCCAACAAAAGTTTGCTCGGCCTTGCCGATATCCGCCTGCTGAACGCGCGCGACTGCGAGGATGTTCCCGACATCTGCCCGTTACGACAGGACAGCAGGCAAAGGCTCGAAAATTTCATCCCCGACGGACTGATCACCAGTGAAACAGGGGCGCAGCGCGACCGCTATGGCCGCCACCTGGCCCAGATCGCCACATCCCGGGGGCTCTGGCTGCAGGAAGATTTGATCAGCAAAGGCTACGCCCGGGTCATGCCCCAGCAGGGCGACCCGGCAATTATCCGGCATCTTTTGTCGCTTGAAGCTCTTGCCCGTCAGGAAAACCGTGGCCTCTGGGCCCATCGTCCTTTCCAGCCTTTCACCGCAGAAAACGCCCGCCAGGGACTGGATCACTATCAACTGGTTGAAGGGCTGGTGATCCGCACCGCAAAAGTCCGGGATAGCCTCTATCTGAATTTCGGGGATGACTGGCGCCAGGACTTCACCATCAAACTGAACCGGGATGCCTGGAACAGTTTTCCTGACAAGGGCGCTGGCCTGCTGACACTTTCCGGCACCAGATTGCGTGTGCGAGGCTGGCTGTTCTGGGAAAACGGGCCTATGATATCACTCTACAGCCCTCTGCAGCTGGAGATACTTTTTTCGCCCGAGATCAAAACAACCGAGCCGGAATAAGCTGGCGGACAAAACAGGGAAGCCGATGAAGAACAATCCCACAGAACCCCGCTTGATCAGCCTGACAAGGCTGCTTGAAACCGCCCGCGCTGAAATCACAGAAAAAACACCGCAAGAGCTGCAGCAATTGCTGGGACAGGACGATGTTTTGCTCATTGATATCCGCGACATCCGGGAACTGACCCGCGAAGGCGTGATTCCCGGCAGTTTTCATTGCCCGCGCGGCATGCTCGAATTCTGGATTGCCCCGGACAGCCCCTATCACAAACCAGCGCTTTCACCGGACAAGCACCTGATTTTGCACTGCGCCTCTGGCTGGCGCTCGGCACTTGCCGCCAAAACCCTGCAGGATATGGGCTGCCCCCGTGTCAGCCATCTTGCCGGGGGCTTTACCGCCTGGAAGGAAAGTGGCAACAAGGTCGAAGAAAAGACATAATCCCTGCATAAACTGCATCAAACCCTGTATATCACCAAAGATAACAATAACATAGCCTGACAGATATAGCCGATCATGACACAGCACAGCTTTTCTCGTTTCAAACGCCCCCTTCTCGCCCTTGCCCTACTGGCAGCCGGACCGCTGCTTTCCGCTTGTTCCACTTCGGAAGCCACCGGACGAACCTTCTTTAACGGCGGCATGTCTGCCGAACAGGAACAGCAGGTCGGCCGGGAACAGCACGGCAAGATCCTCGAGGAATTTGGCGGTGCCTATGACGAAGACCCCGCACTGACCAGCTATATCAGCAGCATCGGAAACTTTCTGGCCAAGACCTCGGAAACACCTGATCAGCAATTCACCTTTACCGTTCTCGACAGCCCGATTGTCAATGCTTTTGCCCTGCCCGGTGGATACGTCTACACCACCCGCGGCCTGCTGGCCCTAGCCAACGATGAGGCAGAGGTTGCCGGTGTTCTGGCTCACGAGATCGGTCATGTCACCGCCAAACACTCCGCCGAACGCTATGGCTCGACCGTCGCAGCAAGCGTTTTGGCAGCAGGTCTGGGTATCCTGACGGGCAGCGGCGAGGTTGCCCAGGCTGCAAGCTCTGCCGGGGCCCTGGCGGTGCAGGGTTTCTCCCGCGATCAGGAATTCGAGGCTGATTTGCTCGGCGTGCGTTATCTCTCGCGCGGACAGTTTGATCCCAACGGCATGGGCGATTTCCTGACCCAGCTTCAGGCCAGCAGCAGGCTGGATGCAAAAATTGCTGGCGATCCCGATCGGGCCGACCAGTTCAACATCATGCAGACACACCCCAGAACCGCCGACCGGATTGATCGCGCCATCAAACAGGCCGGCACCGTCACGGTCAAGGACCCGATTGTCGGTCGCGATGTCTATCTTGGCAAAATTGATGGCATTCTCTACGGCGACAGCCCTGCACAAGGTTATGTGCGCGGACAGCGCTTTTCCCATCCCGATCTTGAGCTGACCTTTACCGCCCCGGATGGCTTTCGTCTGATAAACGGGAAGACCCAGGTTGCCGCTGTGGCACAGGATGATTCCGTGATTATTTTTGACGGCGCCAAAGGCAAGGTCAGTGGCAGCCTCAAGAACTATATGACCGGCGTCTGGGCCAAGAACATTTCCTTGAATGGCGTAGAAAACATCACCATCAACGGGATGGACGCAGCCACCGGGCAAGCCCGGGTGCAGGGGAAAAGCGGTCCCCGGGATATCCGGCTTGTCGCGATCCGCTTTGATGCTGACAAGGTCTACCGCCTGACCTTTATCTCTAACCCTGACCGCACCACCGCCTTGTCAGAGGACTTCCGCCGCACCACATACAGCTTCAACCGCCTGTCCAAAGCGGAAGCCGCCAAACTCAAACCCTATCGCCTCCGGATACACACGGTCCGATCCGGTGATACCGTCCACAGCCTCTCCAGAAAGATGCCCTTTAGCGACTATCCACTTGAGCGGTTTCTGGTTCTCAACGGCCTGAACGAACAAAGTCCCCTCACGATCGGTCAGAAAGTCAAACTGGTCACTGAATAACAACGCAGGAAATCCTCTTGGCAACTGTCATCGATACACCACCCGATAAAAACACCCGCTATAGAGACCAATCGGGCAAGGACAAACCGACCCCAAAAATAGACTGTGCTATCGGCAGTCAGGGATGGCGTCCATCAATTGCAGTTGCGCTTTCCTTCGGCTTTGGTGGTATCACCATGCTGGCACTGGCAATTGTTATCTGGCTTTCACTGCATACCGCCAGAGACAATACCTTTTCCCTCACGCAAGAGATTACGGAAATCAGTTTTGGTTCTATCCGCTCGCACCTTGACAACAAGCTGAACACAGCCGCCAACCAGGTTGCCTATATGGCCAATCTGGTCGAACAGGGGTTGCTCGATCCGGATGACAGCAGCGCCGTGATCCAGACCATCAAGGGGGCTTTGGCAGCAACGCCCCAGGTCACCGGGATGGCAATCATGAAGCTGGATGGAACCTCCATCAGGGCCGGGTGGCTCAGCAAGAATGCCTTCCTCAGCCAGAACGACAAAAATCGGCAAGCCTACGACGACCTTTTCACCCAGACACTTTATGAAATGAGCACCGCAAAAGGCGTTCAGTGGGGGGGGATCGTCTGGATAGAAGAAAAAGCAGAACCTCATATCGCTGTCTATCATCCGCTTTATCAAAATAAAGAATACATCGGGGTTATTGCGGCCATTATCTCGATCAGTTCGCTCTCGGAGTATCTGGACAAATTGGACAAGGATACGGGGAACCACACCTATTTGTTGTTGAACAAACGTATGGTACTAGCCCATCCATCGCTGATTGATATGAGCCGCTCCGGTTTGACGGCTGCCAATCCCCTGCCCAACCTGGACCAGGTGATCGACGGCAACCTGCGCCTTATCTGGGATGAACCCCTGGTCGAGTTTAACGAGATCCTCGGGGACGGAACGATCAAAGGGCACCTGGTCGACTCTTTCTCCGGCGAGATTACCTTTCTCCACACCAGTTTTTCCGACTACGGCTTTGACGACCTGACGCTGGGCATCTATTTCAAGGAGGGAGAGCTTGAAGGCTATTATGAGCGCCTCTACCTCACCGGCTTCACTGCATTGGCAATTGCCCTGATTTCCGTTGCCCTGATATTTCTCTCCGGACGTTTTATTGCCCAGCCCCTGTTGCGCCTGTCCCGGGCATCACAGCAGATCAGCAATCTTGATCTGATACATGCCGAGCGTTTGCCCGGCAGCATGTTCCGCGAGCTCGACATCGCAGCCAATGCCTATAACTCCATGCTGGGTGGCCTCAAGTGGTTCGAGAACTATGTTCCCAAAACGCTGGTCAAACAGCTGATGGAACTTGATGGCGAAGGTATCCTTTCCCAGGAACGGGACACCACCGTTATGTTCACCGACATTGTCAGCTTCACCAGCCTGAGTGAATCCATGCCACCTGCCGAGCTGGCCGAGCTGCTCAATCATCATTTCAGCCTGCTGGGCGAGTGTATCGAAAGCGAGGCAGGCACCATCGATAAATACATTGGTGATTCGATCATGGCCTTCTGGGGCGCCCCCTCCAATCAGGAAGACCACGCCGCTCTCGCCTGTCGTGCGGCGATTAAAATCGAGTCCGCTCTGGCCAGGGATAATGCTGCGCGTGAGAAAGCTGGCCTCTTGCCAATCCAGATCCGGATCGGCATTCACAGTGGAACCGCTATTGCCGGGAATATCGGCGCAAAGGGGCGGGTGAACTACACCCTGATCGGTGATACCGTCAATACGGCCCAACGCCTGGAAGCACTGGCAAAAGAGACTCTCTCGGACAGCACACATTCGGCCAAAATACTGATTTCCTCGGCAACACGGGATCTTCTTGCCAACACCACAACACTGATCACTACACTGAAAGGCACCTTTGCCTTGCGCGGGCGGGAAAACACAACAGAAGTTTATGAGCTGACCTCACCCCCCTCTCCCCGCAACGATTAGCTTCTTCAAAAAGCAAGAGAACACACCCCTAGACGGTCGGGTCCGTCCCGCCACTCAGCCGACGCCAGACGCGTCGATAACCCTCGGGCCTGAAAGGATAGCTGTTGCCTGAAAATCTGATCGTTGACCAGAACAGATTTGGTCAAGGCGGGGCATCAGCTCTCTAGTATTTCGACAACCTCTCCGTCAAGATGGATACAGGCTGCGACAAGATTTCCGCCAAAACCGCACCCTCCATCCAGACTTACGGCATGCTTGTTATAAGTGACCCCTGCCTGGGCAGGATCATAGCCCCTGAATACTCGCGTGAAGGGGCCAAAATTCTCGTTCAGCTTCAGAAAGCCATTACTGGCCCACCAAAAGCTATCTTTCTGGGTTTCCAGTGGACGCGTCGGGTTGATGCCGCTGTTCACATAAAGTGTTGTCCCATTGTCGGGATAGGCCGCGCGTTTGAGTTCACCCATGATCTGATAGTGCCCGGGCCTTTCCTGCATGGCCCTGCGTACCTTGTTGGTCCAGCGGGTCAGCTGCATGGCGCCTGCAGCCGCTTCATGAAAACCTTCGTCTGGGTCAAAGCCATAGGCAGACAACGAAGCTCCGACCCCCTGATCAATCATCCAGCTCAAAACCCCCCGGGGATCTGTTGCAAACTGCAGCTGGAGCAGCTTTTGCCACATCTCTTCCTGCGCCCCGCGCAGATAGACAATATCACGGGTAAAATTCTGAAACCGGGCAAGGAAAAACCGCCTGAAAGAAACAAGTTCATCCAAGGTTTCACTGATATGGGCACCCCGCCCCATGAAATTTCCGAGATAGACCACTCTATCGCCGCGTTTGAGACGGCCTTCCAAGGCTGAATGGATATGCCGCAATTTCCCGACTTCGCCATGAATGGCACTGATAGCCCACATCCGGTGAGTGGCGGTCATAACTGCGAATTTTTGCAGATCACCCATTTGCTGGGAGGTCACCCCTGTCCTGATCTAAAGCAGGAATAATCGGCTGGATAGAAGCAGAACTGTTCAGAAAGGCTGGCTTTCCAGAGACAGCTGCCAATCTTGCTTTGATCCCCCTGAGATTTATCGCCACTCCACGGCCAGCGCTGTTTCACGCATAACGCGAAAAGGAATAGGGACATCTGTTCAGAACAGCAAGATTGCCACCAACTGACTTTCCGGCTTTATGCCCGACATTGCGGACGGTTAAAGCGAAGAAAAATCAAGCGCGGCTCCGCAAAACGAAAACCGCGCCTCTATGTTCCCCGGAAAATCAGGCTGCTGCAAGCAATTCTTCAAGTTTTACAGCGGCTGAATCTTCATCGATCTCTTCGACGGCTGCAAGTTCCCGTGCAAGACGCTCAAGAGCAGCCTGATACATCTGACGCTCACTGAAAGATTGCTCCGGCTGGTCGGCACCACGGTGAAGATCACGAACAACTTCGGCGATAGAAACAGGATCGCCTGAATTGATCTTGGCTTCATATTCCTGGGCCCGGCGGCTCCACATGGTACGTTTGGCGCGCGAACGTCCTTTCAGGGTCGTCAAGGCGTCATCCATGAGCTTACGGCTGGAAAGTTTACGAAGGCCAGAGCTTTCAGCACGGATCAGCGGAACCCGCAAGGTCATACGATCCTGCTCGAAAGTTACAATCAGCAAATCAAGAGTAACACCAGAAATTTCCTGGGTTTCGATGCCCTGAACACGTCCAACACCATGTGTAGGATAAACCACGTAATCACCGGCACTGTATTCTGTTTGCTTGCCCATTAGATCTCTTCTCTCCGTTTTGACCGCCTGAATTCTTTCAGGTGTATGTTCAGATCAGCACATTACGGCTTCAAGACCCCGTCGTTGCGGAGCATCGCACCGCAACCAATATGCCAAACGCGCATAGAAACCCCGCCGACATCTTTTTTCGAGATGGCGAGGAGAGTAACTACCCTAAAACCTGGAAACGTTCGAATTGGGGAATATAAAATTTTCCCACAACTTTACCGCTGTTATCCGTTCGTTACAGCTTTGTTATACACGATTCTGGGGGGAAATTCAACATTCGCATAGAGCATGCCTGCCGCGCATTTTGCACATGCGCCGCCCCGTCCCGCCGCGAGGTGACGTGACCAGAGCCACTGTAGTGACCCACCGCATTGAAACAGAATACTTCCGGATAGCTTCGCTTAAACCCGATTCGACCCGAACATCAGGTTAGCCGTCCGTATTTCCCGGCTTCTCGCTGAAGTTCTTGTCAAACTTGCCGGCAACACCATTCCATTCATCAGCATCGGTTGGTTTTTCACCCATCCGGGTAATGTTTGGCCAGATTTCCGCATACTTCTGGTTCAGATCCATCCAGGCTTCAGAAGCAGGGTCTGTATCGGGCAAAATGGCCTCTGCCGGGCATTCAGGTTCACATACACCACAGTCAATGCATTCGTCAGGATGAATGACCAGCATGTTTTCGCCCTCGTAAAAACAGTCTACCGGGCAAACTTCCACACAGTCCATATATTTGCATTTAATGCAATTTTCGAGGACGACATAGGTCATCTTCTAATCTCCACTTTGGCTCCTGACCAGATCTTCCAGGTCCGCTTTTCCTGCGAAACATCACACTGCAGGATCACACCTGTTCCGGGTACACCCGATTATTCCGTTAGCCCCTACCCCGTCAATCCCAATCGGGCAAGTGCTTTTTTTCTGGCGTTACCGTTATCGTGATCAGGCACATAGAGCAATCCGGCGATTCGTCGCATCAAGCTGGCTTCGAAATGGTGAAGTTCACCATCTGCATAGGCCACCTCCCACAACATTTCCATCACACCGATCCGTTCTTCCAGACTATAGCTCTCCTTAAGCAAGCGTGTGAAACCAAAAAGCTGGCTGGATTCACCTGCTTTTTCCTCGGCAAGATTCAAAAGATCTTCGCTTTCCTCCCGGCTCAGGCCAAAATGCATTTCCAGCAACTGGAATATTTTTTTCCGCTCATCTTCGCCAAAATCTTCATCCATTCGTGCCGCCTCAACCATCAGGGCTGCAGCCGCTACTTTGACATCTCCTGTTCGTCCGACATTTTTTCCCGCGGCCTCTGAAGCGCCTGTAAAAAGTTCCTTGATACGGTTGAGCAATGTGTCACCTTTATAAAATCATTTATCAGAAATTCTCGCCCCGACCTTCTCTCGTTTGCACAAACGAACCAGCCCATTAAAGTCAAACTTAATGACCGACACCCCCAGAAGCAACACCTCGAGCGACAACTTTCCGTCAAAGAGTATTCCCCGACGGCATGCCCCGGCAACCGCACGTAACCGCGCGGCTATTCTGGCCGTACTCCGTGATATCCTGCCACAGGAAGGTCTCTTGCTTGAAATCGCCAGCGGGACTGGCGAACATGCAGCATGGCTTGGTCCACAGCTTGCTCCCCTGCGCTGGCAAACCAGTGAATACAGTCGCGACAATTTCCCGGACATTACAGCCTACCTGCAGGAGGCTGGGGCTGACAATCTTTTGCCTCCGGTCCATATTGATACAACAAGTAACCACTGGCCGCTTGAACAGGCGGATGCTGCGGCCTGCATCAATATGCTTCACATAGCGCCATGGGCCGCCACCTGTGGGCTATTTGCCGGGATGGCCCGCATTCTGAAGCCGGACTCCCCGCTTTATCTTTATGGCCCCTTCTTTCAGGATGGCGTTCCGACGGCACCATCCAACCTCAATTTTGATGCAAGTTTACGTAATCAGAATAAAGAATGGGGCATCCGCTCACTGGAAGATGTTCAGCGCGTGGCGAACGAACAGGGATTTGATCTGGAACGGGTCGTCGCGATGCCAGCCAATAATCTATCCGTTATCTTTAAGCGCACCTTCTCCCCTCCAGAGCGGTGAGGCCTCTGCTTCTGCAGCTATCCATGAAACAAACGCCTGTTTTTTCCGTTGCTTCTCTTCGCTTCGGGAACCCGCCCGGGATAATATCCGATAGGTCTGCCCACTTGAGACAAAACCAAATGGCGCGACAAGCCGCCCGGCTTTAACATCTTCACTTACCAATACCCAGGGGGCGATAGCTGCGCCCAAGCCCCCCAGAACCCCCTCGAGCATAAAGTAAAAATGCTCGAACTCGGTCCCTTCCTCTGCCTGCAACACCCGGATACCACTAAACAGTGCCCAGTCCTGCCAGGCTGATTTGCGGGTTAGGGTATGGAGCAACGGAAGTTCCGAAGGGAAAACACGCGCACAATCCACGAAATATCTTTCTGCAAATTCCGCGGTCATGACTGGCCCAACGGTCTCTTCAAAAAGGGGAGTTGAGTTAAACCGGGCTGAATCTTCCATCGCCCCAACGACGATTGCCAGATCATACCCGCCCGGACCAAAAGATGCTGGTTCTTTCAAGGTTCGCATCCGAACTTCAGTTTCCGGATGCAGTACTGAAAAACGGTGAAGCCGTGGCAAAAGCCAGCGCATCATAAAAGTTCCGATACAGGCGATATCAAGGGGTTCCGGTTTCTGCTCTGACACACTCTCAACGGCCTGTTCAAGCAGATCGAATGCCATTGTCAGCTGCGGCAACAGCTTTTGCCCTGCTGTCGTCAATTTCAGACAATTCCGGGGGCCCTCGAACAAAGGAACAGCCAAGACACTCTCCAGATGCCGAACCTGTTTGCTAATGGCGCCATAGGTAACATTCAATTCATTCGCGGCATCAATCATGCGCCCCCGACGGGCAGTAGCTTCGAATGCCCGCAAAGCATTGAGCGGAGGTAATCCGGATCTATTCATGTGAGTTTTTCGCTTATACGAAAGAATAATTATCGATTTCCTCTTTTAACACAAAGGCGTTAAATCTAGACAGCCTCAAAAATGTGAGAAAAAATCCTGATGGAAATGTACTGATGGAAAGTCATGTCTTTATTGCTGTCATGCTGGGAGCCGTAATGCATGCCAGCTGGAACGCCGTCATCAAGGTCGGCCTTGATCGCTTTTCCTCTATTCTACTCCTATCCCTCGTCCAGGGAGTCATTTCACTGGGGCTGCTGGCTTTTTTCCCCCTGCCTTCTCTTCAATCCCTCCCTTGGCTTCTTGCCTCTATCGTTCTGCATGTCGGTTACAAACTCTTTCTGATCAGAGCCTATCAACTCGGGGATCTCAGCCAGATCTATCCCCTTGCCCGTGGCACAGCACCTCTGATTGTTTCCATCGTCAGCGCCCTCTTTCTTGGCGAGATCCTCACGCTATCCAAAAGCCTCGGGATCGTAGCAATTGGCCTTGGCATTATGGTGATGGCTTTTGCCCCCCAGAAAAACAGCACCCGTTTATCCGGTATTGCCTTGCTCTTTGCTCTGGGTACTGCCTTTTTTACCGCGGCCTACACTTTGGTTGACGGTATCGGCGCACGTGAGGCACTAACCGCCTCAGGATTCACTCTGGTTCTATTTGCCGGGGACGGTATGTGCATGCTGATCCTTGCTATAGCAACCCGGGGCAAACAAGCCATTACAAAAACCCTGCCGGAATGGAAAACCGGGTTGATTGCAGGGAGCTTGTCACTGGGCTCTTACTGGATCGCCATATGGGCCATGACAAAAGCCCCCATTGCTCTGGTTTCAGGGTTAAGAGAAAGCAGCGTTCTCTTTGCTATGTTAATTGCCGTAATTTTCCTGAAAGAAAAGACCGGGCCTCTGCGATGGCTCTCTGCCTGTGCAATTGCAACAGGCATCATCATGACCCGGATCTAGAGAACAAACCGCCGTGAACAGTTTCACTCACCGCGCAGACGGTCGGTCTCTCGGCGATCTTTTTTGGTAGGGCGCCCGCTCCCGGCTTCACGCACGCCACCTTCGGCTGGAAAGGTGTTTGTGGTTTTCTTTTGCGGCGGCTCAAGGTCTTCATACAGTAGCTGAGCCTCGGGGGCAGGCCCACGGCGCTGGCCAAGCGCCAGTATCTTGATCACCCGGATATGGGGGCCTTGACTAAAGGTCAAAACTTCGCCGATACGAACAGCGTGACTAGATTTGCGAACCGCGGCCCCACCCGCACGAATCCGCCCGCTGTTGCAGGCTTCACTCGCCAGGCTACGGGATTTGAAAAAGCGGGCGTACCACAGCCACTTATCAATCCGTAGGGTTTCGGCTCCCGTTTTCTGTCCCGTCTCCGGCACGATTACAGACCTTAGCGGTTAAAGGAAAGATCCTGCAAAACAGCAAAAGGAGAATCTGCCATACGGGCCTTTTCTGCTTCAACCTGTTTCTTGCGGGCCTCTTTCTTCTTGGGATCCTGCTTCTTCGGTCCTCGAAGACTGAAGGTTGTCACGCCACCTTTCAACCGGTTTGGCTGAAAGCGCAGAGTTTTCAGAACGAACGCAATTGTTTGATCCTCAAGACCTGAAACCTTGCGCATTTCACTGCTAATGACAAAAGAGCCAGCAGGAAGTTCCAGAGCACTATCCGGCTTGCCTTCTTTTTTTACAGAGACAACTTCATCGGCCGGACTTGCGACCGTCTCGTCAACGACATCAGAAAGCGGGGTTTGCGGGGTGGTGTCACTTGCAATTGCATTCTCGACCAGTGGCGCTTCAGCCACAGGCACTTCGATTTCCGTAACACCTGTCACCACAGCTTCTTTTTTGGCTTTCTCAGGCTTGGGTTCGGCAGTTTCCTTGCTCAAGCGCAACAGTTTGTAAGCCTCGTGAGACAATCGTTCCAGAATTTCGGCCCGAAGAACAAGCTCTTTGCCCTTGCGATCAGAAAGCCGACGATACCCGACGGCCCCGCAAAAGCTGTCGCTTTGCGTCATTTGTGGCTCGAAGCTGACCAGATCAAAATCCGGCAGCTCTGGCACAGATATTTCATTCCAGGCCGCCCAAAGCAATGCCCGGATCCGACAGGGACGAGGACGATTAAGATTAGGCAGATAAACGCTTTCACGGCCCAGCCGCAATCCCAGATCAGCCAAAGCCTTCCGGTCAATTTTGCTCAGGCCATTGATCTGATCTCGCAACAGATGCCGTGGCACCAGCCCCAGCCCTTCGAGAACCTGGAAAGAGATACCGCGGGCAGCCCCTTCGAGCTTTGCCTCCGACAGGAAGAACAGCGGTTTGAGCTGAGCACGAAGATGGCGCTCAAGCCACCCGCTCAGGCGGACCCGCACGCGTTCACGCATCGGACCGTCAAGAAACTCTGTGCTGTAGACCTCGACAAGAGGATTTAACGGAATGTCGCCTTTAACAAGCTTGCCAACCGCCACGCCACGCCAGGTCAGTTCTGCGGCATCGTT
The DNA here is from genome assembly GCF_027214005.1 of Kiloniella laminariae. Lineage (GTDB taxonomy): Bacteria > Pseudomonadota > Alphaproteobacteria > Kiloniellales > Kiloniellaceae > Kiloniella > Kiloniella laminariae_A. The sequence goes on along the minus strand of NZ_JAPWGY010000003.1, from coordinate 573,238 downwards.
GAGCAGAAAAGAACCGTCGTTGTCATCTTCCAGCATGCTCACCCGGGCTGGCATTTCCGCCATCAGGGTTTTCCGCGCCGCTGTAAGGGCCGTCTTGATATCACCGCCCTGCAGACTTTCGTCTAAGACAAAGGCAAATCCGGAAATCCGTCCAAGGAGTTCTCCCTCGACAATTACATCTCCGCTCGCTTTAACCGCCGCCACTATACTCTCTCCCGCGCGGAGGCTCCGCACTAATGTCGTTGCCCGCCTGTCAACAAAACGTTGAGTGAGACGGGTATGTAATGCATCTGATAACCGATCTTCTATCGCACGGCTTTCGCCCTGCCAATGCTCGTTATCCTCTAACCAGTCCGCCCTGTGACTGATGTAGGTCCAGGTACGGATATGGGATATTCGCGACACCAGGGTGTCGATATCCCCGTCAATGCGATCAAACCGCCGAATTTGTCCCGAAACCCAGTCATCAGGCAACAGCCCACGGTTGCTCATCAAATAATGATATATCTGAGAAAGCAACCGAATATGTTGATCAGTCAGGATTTTTCTGAAATCCGGGATCTGACAGACTTCCCACAGTAACTTAACCGATGCTTGTGTTGTTGCCTTCTCCTGAACGGCTGTTTCTTGCATGAGTGCGGCAAGAGCCAGATGATCATCAGCATCACGAACCCGCATCAGGACAGAATCATCTGATCTCTGTTCCAGCGACTGCATCAAGCTTTCTGGTGAACGATAATCCAGATCCCTATTGCGCCAGAAGAGAACTCTAAGCGGATCATAGATATGATTTTCCACCCGTTCGATCAGGTCTTCGCTTAAAGAATTGACATTGCCCGTCACCCCAAAGGTACCATCCCGCGTGTGACGTCCTGCACGACCGGCAATCTGTCCGATCTCGGATGGCATCAATCTACGCGAGACCCGGCCATCAAATTTTTCCATGCGGGCAAAGGCCACGTGATTGACATCCAGATTGAGCCCCATGCCTATGGCATCGGTTGCGACCAGATAATCAACTTCACCATTCTCGAACATCGCCACCTGGGCATTGCGTGTACGGGGGCTCAACGCCCCCAGAACCACCGCGGTCCCTCCCCGGTGCTGCCGCATCGTCTCGGCAAGGATGTAAACATCAGCCGCCGAGAATGCCACAACTGCCGTTCGCGGCGGCAAGCGGATGATTTTTTTGCTCCCGGCATAGGTCAATTTTGAAAAGCGGGGCCGCTCGATAAGTTCGATATCCCTGATCAACTTGCGCAGCAGCGGCAGGACGGTGCTCGATCCCATAAACATGGTCTCGGCCGTCCCCCGCGCGTGCAGCAAGCGATCAGTAAAGATATGGCCGCGTTCTTCATCCGCCGCCAACTGGATTTCGTCGACAGCCAGAAACTCCACCAGCTTGTCCAGCGGCATGGACTCAACCGTACAGAAAAAATACCGTGCTCCTTTGGGCAGAATTTTTTCTTCGCCGGTCACCAGCGCACAGTTATTTTTGCCTTTGATTGCAACGGCCTTGTCATAATTTTCCCGAGCAAGCAGCCGCAAGGGAAAACCGATAATGCCCGAGCTGTAGCCGAGCATGCGCTCCATGGCCAAAAAGGTTTTCCCGGTGTTGGTCGGTCCGAGCACAGCAGTGATTTTTTTGGAAGCGAGAAAACTCATACAATCCCTCCTGACTAAGGGACCCGGGAACAACCTGACAGAAGCAAATCCGAATCTTTAATTTATGACTTGATGCAATGGCGCACTCTATACACAGAAAAACAGGCAATGGAAATGTTCCCGACAAGATTTACCCCTGTTGACCTTCCCGCTAGGAGAAGGTTTAGGCTTGGTAGTCCAGACTTACAGGAGAAGCCCATTGTTCAAATCCTTCAGGATCCTCTGCATCCTATTTTTTGCCACTGTTCTTCCGACACACACCTTCGCCCATGGGAAAATGGTGATGAGTGAACCAGCTGACCAAGCTGTCCTTTCAACTCCCCCAAAACAGATCACCCTTACTTTCCCTGCTCCCGTACGCCTAACCTCTTTGAAGCTGGAAACAGCCGCAGGAGATAAGATCCCCCTGGAGAACGCGCAGAATATCGAACCGGCATCGGCCATCTCTGTATCCCTGCCCATACTTGAAACTGGCACCTACCAGGTGAATTGGCGCGGTCTGGCAAGCGATGGTCACCCGACCAAAGGATCATTCAGCTTTACGATCAAGCCTTAACAAAGACATCCCGAATGTTTTCAGACACACTGATCGAGCTCCTGTTACTAGGTGAAAAAGCCGTTTTGTATGGGCTAAGTCTCTTTGCCTGTGGCAGCACGATTTTCTCTTTGATCTTTTCCGCAGATATCATCCTCATCAAAAACCAGATATTCAGGCTGATCCGAAGGCTTTCGCTCTGTGGCATCCTTTTTGTCGCTCTCAGCCTTGCAACCAATACCATCTGGCTGGGAGGCGGGGAAATCACCGCGCTTGCTGATCTGCAACTGGTCCAACTTGTCCTGTTTTCTGATGCGGGCAAACTTTCCATGTTATTGGCATTGGGTTTTTTGCTCTTCACCTTATCAGGAACGACAACCGCGATATCGTCTCTCTCGATAATTGGCCTGCTGCTAATCCTGACCTCTTATGTATTAACCGGGCACACTAGCCTCTACAGCCCGGAAATTCTCCTCAAAACCCTGATACTTTTTCATCTCGTTGTGGCCAGCTTCTGGGCAGGCAGCTTTGCTCCGCTTCTTATGCTTTTGAAGAAAGCCCCGGCCAGTGCCGCTCCAACCCTTGAACATTTTGGACGTGTTGCCAGTTGGCTTATCCCCTTGCTGCTGATTTCCGGCGCTGTGATGGCATGGTTTATTGCTGGCGGTTTTCAGGGGCTCTTTAACACGGCTTACGGCTGGGTACTCTTGGGTAAAATCGGGATAGTCGGCCTGTTGCTTGGTGTTGCTGGACTGAACAAATTGTATCTGGTCCCCTCGATCAGTCGGGGAAGCCCGCTTGCAATTCAGCACCTGCAGCGGTCTATCTGGTGCGAAATATTGTTGGTTGTTGTAATTCTTTTGGCCACAGCCAGCATTACAACGCTCGTTCCTCCGGAAAATCTGGGTCATCGCATGTAACTTCCTTTTGACGACACGATCCACGCAGGAAGAAATACCTCCTGTTCTCCCTATCCCGTAAATTGACATAACGCAAAGCCAGCCCGCCTGTAACAGGGTAATATCTGACAATAATACTTCTGCCGAATTGTCCGAACATTACAAGGAGGAGCCTGCGAAAATGTCTGTAAAAATCCAATTTTGTGGTGCAGCAGGTACAGTAACAGGCTCTTGTTACTGGTTCCGGACTCCAAAGCGCCAGTTCTTGGTTGATTGTGGCCTGTTCCAAGGATCCAAGACCGTAAAAGAGCTCAATTACGGGGCTTTTCCTTTCAAACCGGAAGAGATTGATTTTGTATTTTTAACCCACGCCCATACAGATCATGCCGGACTGCTACCGAAGCTGACAAAACTGGGGTTCAAGGGCGAAATATTCATGACCTCCGGAAGCCGGGATCTACTCAGCTATATGCTTCCTGATAGCGCGCATATTCAGGAAAGCGAGGTAAAGCGGCTCAATTTCCGAAATCGGCAAAGAGGCAAACCAGTAGTCGAACCTATTTACACCAAAGAAGATGTCGAAAACTGTCTGCAGCAAATTAACACTGTTTCTTATGAAAAATGGTTTGAAGTGTCAGGAATCCAAGCACGCTTTTGGAATGCAGGACACATACTGGGATCAGCATCGATTGAACTCAAAATTCCAGATACCCAGGAAAATGATGAACCTTTGCACCTGTTATTCTCTGGCGACATAGGGCCTGAACACAAATCCTTTCACCCTGACCCGGATGCACCGAGCGACTTTGATTATGTTTTTTGTGAATCTACTTATGGCGGCAGAAAACGTACGGACTATACCCCCGAACAACGCCGGGATCTGCTGGCCAAAGAGATTCAGGATGCAATGAGCGGCGGGGGTAGTCTGCTTATTCCCTCCTTTGCCGTAGAACGAACGCAAGAACTGCTGAATGATCTCTCACTTCTCCTTCAAAGTGACGTGATAGAACCTACACCGGTTTTCATCGACAGTCCGCTTGCCATCCGCGTCACATCGGTTTTCACAGATCACGCACAACAACTGGAAGACGTTGGCAGTCATAGAGGATTCTTTAACAATCCAAGCTTTCACTTCACTGAATCGGTAGAGGAAAGCAAAGCCATTGCCCGCTTTTCCAGTGGCGCAATCATTCTTGCGGCATCAGGCATGTGTGATGCGGGGCGGATCCGGCATCATCTAAAAAACCACCTCTGGCGCCCGCAGTCTACTATCCTGCTTGTCGGATACCAGGCAGAAGGTACTCTCGGCCGGCTTCTCCAACAGGGTGTAGAGAAAGTAAAAATCCAGGGCGAAGAAATCATCGTGCGAGCCAACATCAGGACACTAGACAGCTATTCCGGCCATGCAGATGGAGAAGAATTACTAGAGTGGGTCCGTGATCGTTTACCAGTAAAACAGAGGATATTCCTGACGCATGGCAATACAAATGCTTTAGCTGCCATGAAAAAAACACTTCTGGAAACAGGCTTGGCACCAGATAAAGTTATCATTCCGCAGCTGGACGACTGTTACAATCTCTCCGTAATCGGAGAACAAACTCGGCAACAGGAAACAGTCCGCCGAATTGAATCCAGTTCACTTGAAAAACCGGATTGGCATAATGATCTTGCACAGTTCAGCCTCGATGTTCGCACAGCTCTCGACAAAGCCAACAGCGACAAACAACGGCAGGTCATTCTATCCCGCCTGATCAAAGCACTTGAATAAAAACACCCCGCTCCCCAGACACCTGTTCTATTCAAGAGCTTGATAATCAATGCAGTCTCATGATCCCGGCCTTCGCAAAACAAAGCAACATGGAGATGATATTCTCGTTTTTGCGCATGCACACCCTGCAGAAGCGCTCTTTGAGAATCTGGAAACATCTGAACAAGGTTTAACCCTCCAACAAGCTGAAGACCGACGTGTGATTTATGGGAAGAATGAACTTCCCGTCTCACCTCCGCTTCCAGCCTGGAAATGTTTTGTTTCCCAGTTCAACAACGTGCTGATCTATATCTTGATTGCCAGTGGCGTAATCAGTCTTGCCATGCAGCATTTTGTAGATAGCGGTGTGATCTTTGCAGTCATTTTGATCAATGGTTTCGTCGGCTTTGTTCAAGAGAGTAAGGCTGAAGCCGCATTGCGTGCAATAAAGTCGATGGCACAGACCCGCTGCCTGGTCCTTCGCGATGGCGCCACCAACACCATAAACAGTTCCGAACTTGTGCCTGGGGATGTCGTACTGATACAGGCAGGCGACCGGGTTCCTGCGGATATCAGACTGTTTTATTGCAAAGACTTGAGTTGCGATGAATCTGCCCTGACGGGTGAGTCGAAACCTGTCAGGAAGACAACCGGAATAAAGGAGCAGAATACCGAGCTATCAGAACGAACAAACATGGCATTCCTTGGTACAATGAGTACTTTTGGGGTGGCTCGCGGCATCGTTTGCCGCACAGGCAATAGCACTGAAATCGGCACCATAAATACACTGGTTCAGAATACCACGTTAGCTCTTACCCCTTTGCAACAACAGCTCAAGAAATTTGCTTTCCTGCTCAGTCTTGGCATTCTCTTCGTCGCTATTTCTACAACTCTCTATGGTTTTTTTATCAAGAACCAGCCCCTGACGGAAATGTTGCAAGCGGCGATCGGCATCGCTGTCGCATCAATCCCCGAAGGACTCCCCGCAGTCGTGACAATTGCTCTGGCAATTGGGGTCCAGCGGATGGCAAAGAACAAAGCTCTGGTAAGACACCTTCCCTCCGTCGAGGTACTTGGCTCAGTCGATGTAATCTGTTCTGACAAAACAGGTACTCTCACCACGAACCAGATGACAGCGCGGGCCATAGTAACACCATTTGGGCAATACTCTATTTCAGGAGAAGGCTACAGACCCATCGGCACCATAGAGAACACATCAACGGATAAACAGCCGTTAAATTTTCCGACTGACAGCCGAGATATCAGCCTGGATAATGCCGCACTTGTCGCCCTGTTATGTAATGATTCCCACCTTTCCGAAGAGAACGGCGAATGGGTTCTTCATGGAGACCCGACCGAAGGCGCGTTACTCTCCCTCGCCAGAAAGCACGGGCTAAGTCCCGAAAACTGCAACAGGGAATGGCAAAAAATCAATGAGTTGCCCTTTGAAACTGAACGACGCTACATGGCGACCCTGCACCAAAACCCGACCACACACGCAATCATTTCTATAAAGGGCGCACCAGACAAACTCATAGAGTATAGTCGCTTTCAACTTTCAGAATGCGGCGAAACGCAACCCATCAACCCTGACTTTTGGCAAGACACCTTAAAAGAGCTCGCCGGGGGCGGTATGCGTGTAATGGCCCTGGCACAAAAAACGCCTGCCCGAAACGGAACAGAGTTATCCCACGACGACATTCAGAGCAACCTGACCCTCCTCGCCCTGGTGGGAATTAGCGACCCCCCAAGACCAGAAGTCATTGACAGTATAAAACGATGCCATGCTGCCGGAATCACAGTCAAAATGATCACCGGAGACAATGCTTTAACGGCAGTAGCTATCGGTCGCGAGTTAGGCCTTAAGGCAGAAAAATCCCTCACTGGGCAGGATCTTGAGGGCTTACCAGTCGAACATTTAACCAAAATTGTCACTGAAGTAGATATTTTTGCCAGAACGAGCCCGACAAACAAGCTCCAATTGGTTGCTGCATTGCAACGATGTGGACATATCGTTGCAATGACAGGGGATGGGGTAAATGATGCACCCGCTTTGCGCAAAGCAGATATTGGTGTCGCCATGGGGCACAGTGGGACAGATGCAGCAAAAGAAGCCGCTGACATAGTGTTGCTGGATGACAACTTCAACACGATCGCCAACGCCGTTGCCGAAGGCCGAACCGTCTATAACAACATTGTGAAATCTATTCTTTTCGTTCTGCCGACAAGCCTCGCAGAAGCTGGTGTCATTATGACTGCTATTTTCTTGAACAGTCTTTTACCCATTACGACTGCCCAGATTCTTTGGGTAAATATGGTCACCGCAGTGACCCTCGCACTGGCCTTGGCATTTGAACGCTCGCATCAAAATATCATGCGGTTGCCTCCCCGATCGCGAACACAGGGCCTGATTACCTTCAGTCTTTTACTCAGGATATTCCTGGTTGGCATCGCGACAGCCGTCGTAGTCTTTGGCCTTTTTTCCCATTACCAAAGTTCAGGAGCTTCACTTGAGTTATCACGGACAGTTTCCGTCAACACCCTTGTCATGATCGAGGCCGTTTATCTTCTGAACTGCAGATATCTGCATCAGAGCATTTTCAGAAAAAATATGTTCCGGGGAGCCCAGCCATCTCTCCTGGCAATCACACTGGTGATTCTCATACAACTGGGTTTTACATACCTGCCGCTATCACAGCAAATTTTCGGTTTATCTTCCTTGGCGTTAAAAGACTGGGTGTTGGTGGTCGCAGCCGCGATAGCATTAATGCTCCTCGTTGAATTCGAGAAATTATTGGTGGGTATCGTTTCATCATTTTATAGGGAACGGACGAGAAACAGAACCCAGGCAGCCCCCCTTCCTCCTCATCTGTAGTCGATCCACACTACAATTTCATCCCAAATCAGAAGGTCTCTTCAGCGATCGGCCCATCCTTGGCCGGGTCCCATCCGGATGACCATATGTCGTAGGGCACGATATGCGGGACCACTCCGCTGTTTTCAAACCAGGAATCAATCACATAGCTTTTACCGGAAGAAATCTCGATCACTGCTGCCGAGGTATGTGGCCATCCGCCAAAGAAAAAACCTCTGGTTACCTGGGAACGCAGGCGGTGATGTTTCAATAAACCAAGGTCGCGGAGAAAGATCAGCGTCGTCGTCGTGTTTGTCGCTTCATCCTCACAATCAAGTTGCCCGGGTTCGCCATACCCCGTGAAAGTTCCGCCGATATCCTTGTCGGTTCCGGTTTTCGGGCCGTTCAGTTTTTCCATATAGGCAACCGCCCGCGCCATGGCCGCGCGTTCTTCCCGAGGCGTTGCGGCTATCCCGAAAGCTTCAACAAGTCCCGATTTTTCCAGTTCATTGAGGGAAAGCTCCACCTTGGTCTGACAACCATAGCCGTGACAGTACTGGAAAGCCTCTATTGTTGGTTCAGCGACCCCCTTGCGCTCGAAAATCATCATCGGCGAAGAATTCCGACCTGCAGCACATCCGCCCAAAAGCAGTATAACACCCAGAAAAACAGGCCATTGAGCCAAGCTAAACATACCCTCTCCTGACGGTACTCAGATTATCTACAGTCGAAATTTTCAACTTTGTACCCCAGATCCTTCTGATCTGCAAAACCCGCACCGATCTCCAGCCGCAACCCACGGTGACAATCCTTTGGACCCGATGTCCTCTCCCTTCCCCTAATAACTTGAAAAACCCGCCCGACTGCGCCATATCTCTTGTGTTCCTGGAGATATCTTTCCAGGAGCTGAACAACATCAATTACATAGCATAACAAAGGTGGACAAAGAATCATGTCTGAGGAACAACTCTCCTTCCAGGCCGAGGTTTCTCGCCTCTTGGACATCGTTGCCCATTCGCTCTATTCCAATAAAGAAATCTTCTTGCGCGAGTTGATCTCCAACGCATCCGACGCCTGTGACAAGCTGCGTTACCTGGCTCTGACCAATGGTGATCTGATGAAAGACGACCCGGATTTCCGGATTGATCTGGAAGTAAACCCGGACGCAAAAACGCTGACCATCAGCGACAATGGCATCGGCATGAACCGTGAAGAGCTGATAGACAATCTGGGAACGATTGCCCGCTCCGGTACCAGCGCCTTCATGTCACAGATGGAAAACAGCAAAGACGGCAACAATCTGATCGGTCAGTTCGGTGTTGGTTTCTATTCGGCCTATATGGTCTCGGACAAGGTCAGCGTGATCAGTCGCAAGGCTGGCGAGGAGCAGGGCTGGAAATGGGATTCCGACGGCAAGGGTGCCTTTACCATCGGCGAAACCGACAAGCAAACCCGCGGCACGTCAATCACCCTGCACCTGAAAGAGGACCAGGGCGAATTTGGCGAAGAACTGCGCCTGCGTAACATCATCAAAACCTACTCTGATCACATTCCGATTCCCATTCGTTTCAAGGCAGTCAAGAAAGATGAAGACAAGGAAGCAGGCGAAGAGTGGGCAACACTGAACTCCGCCTCAGCCATCTGGACCCGGAGCAAATCCGAAGTCACAGATGAGCAGTACAAGGAATTCTACCATCACGTCGCGCATGCCTATGACGATCCCTGGCTTCAGGAACATTTCCGGGTCGAAGGCGTACATGAATATTCCGGCCTGCTTTTCATCCCCGGCAGCAAACCCTTTGATCTGTTCCACCCTGAACGCAAACACGGGGTCAAACTCTATGTTCGCCGGGTATTCATCACGGACGACTGCCAGGAATTGATCCCGCCGTATCTGCGCTTCCTCAAGGGTGTGATCGATACCGAAGACCTGCCGTTGAACATCAGCCGCGAAATGCTGCAGGATAACCCGCTCCTGCGGAAAATCCGCAGTGGGATCACCAAACGCGTGCTGGGTCTGCTTGAGAAAAAAGCCGAAAAAGAAGCTGAGGAATATATCAAATTCTGGGAACAGTTCGGCCCGGTCCTCAAGGAAGGTCTCTATGAAGATCTCGCCCAGAAGGACGACCTGCTCAAGCTCTGTCGCTTCCGCTCGATCAAATCCGATGGCTGGATCAGCCTTGCGGATTATATCGCCGGCATGAAAGAAGGCCAGGAACACATCTATTACATCTCTGGTGAAGATGAAAAGGCCCTGCGCCGCAGCCCGCAGATCGAGGGCTTCAAGGCCAAGGATATTGACGTTCTGGTACTCTTTGATCCTGTTGACGAGTTCTGGATGACCACCATTACAGATTTTGAAGGCAAGAGCTTCAAATCAGTTACCCGTGGTGGTGCAGACCTCGGCAAGATCTCCGGGGCGAAATCCGATGAGGACAAAGCCGAAAGCAAAGACGAGAACAAGGATGAACTTGGCGCCTTGCTTGGCTTCATGAAACTGACCCTTGAAGGGGAAGTAAAGGATGTTCGCAGCTCTGAGCGTCTGACAGATTCTGCTGTCTGTCTGGTGGCTGACGACGGGGATATGGATATTCACCTCGAGCGTATCTTGCGCAGTCACAAACAGGTTGATCAGATCAGCAAGCGTGTTCTGGAAATCAATCCCAAACATGCCCTGGTCAAACAGCTCTCCAGCCTGATCAAAAAAGACGGTGGTGCTTCCGAACTGGAAGACGTGGCCTGGCTGCTTCTCGATCAGGCCCGGATTCTGGAGGGCCAGGCCCCTGCAGACGCCGCGACCTTTGCCCAGCGGATGTCCCGGGTTATGGGCAAAGGCCTGATCTAACCCACACAACCAAGACCGCCGACAAAACAACAGGGGCGATGTACAATGGCATCGCCCCTGTTTATTGCCTGACGCTTTGATCAAAGGGCGAAGATCGCCTCGATCTCGATGAGCAATTCCGGTGAGAACAGCTGATCGACCTTGACCAGTGAACTGGCCGGAACTGCGCCAGCATAGAGATCCATCAGACAATCTCTCAGTTCGGAGATACGCTCCAGATCCGTGACAAAGAGTGTCACCTTGACCAGTTTCTCGATTGACGTGTTCTGGCTCTCCGCAATCGTCAATAACTGTGTAAAGATCGCCCGTGCCTGTTCAGAAACCGAACCCGACTGGGCATCCGTACCATAAGCGGTAAAGCCGGAGGTATAGAGCGTGCTTTGATGCAGGACAGCATGTACGTAGGGGCCAACTGGCAGTCCCAGTTCCGGCAGGTTTATGCGTTTTGGCTCCATGATTTCACCCTCGATTTTTGGCGCTATGGGAAAGGCTTTTTGACGAAAGCATACGTTGGCTCACCCCTTGAACCGATGGCCCGCAAAAGAACGAAATGATCGCCGCCGCGGGCCAGGCCAGGACAAAAGCGTTCATCCAGCGCTCGACAAAAACCTCACTCAGACCAAGATTCACCCATGTGACCCAACAGGACATCAGGAAGGATAAAACGAGTGACATAAGAACGGAAAAAAGCAGGCGCTGTTTCATGCTGCTTGCTCCATCGCCCCCCCGGCACAGGATTCCAGTCGCTCAATATAATTGACTTCTGTCAGCCCCAGCGCCAGATAGGCCTTGGTATGGGTTGTTTCGAAATGAGCTTTCAATGCGTCTGCATCTGCCCAACATTCCCAGAGCGTGAAACATTGAGGTTTCTCGATATTCTGGAGAATTTCAAACTTGAAACAATCAGGCTCATGCTGTGTAGCAGCAACCAGCTTTTCCAACTCTGTTCTGGCCCGCTCTATCTCTGCATGATCCTGTACTTCGATCCCGGCACTAATCCATAACATAACTGTTTCCTCTGTTTCTGTGTTTAGGTTTCTGTGGCTAAACTCGATAGATCCAGAGGTAATAAATTCCATAAGCAAAATATATATTGAATATTGATCATATAAATTCCAATAATGGAATCATGTTTGACGACCTCTCCCTTTTTACCCATATCGTAAAAAACCAGAGCCTTTCCGCAGCGGCTGAATATCTGAAGCTGCCCCCGGCAACGGTAACCCGACGCCTCAAAAAACTTGAAGCCACCCTCGGCTATCAATTGATCCACCGTTCAGCCCGGAAATTCAGCCTGACCAGCGAGGGTGAAGCCTATTATCAATCCTGCGCTCCCTTACTGGAACAGCTTGAAGCCGCGACACGCAACCTCAATCAGGACCTGCAACAGTTGCAAGGTCCGCTCCGGGTTCTGGCCCCGACCAATATTTCCATTGGCCTGCTACAGCCAATGTGGTCGGCCTTTATCAAAAGCTATCCGGCTATCCAGCTGCATCTGCTGTTGAATAATGAGCGGGAAGATTTGTTATCGGCACAGATTGATTTGGCCCTTCGGATCGGGCCGCAAGAAGACTCCCAGCTCTATCAAAAGCGCCTGGGATCAGTCTCGACCGTTCTGGTTGCCGCACCGGATTATCTTCAACAGCAGGGCACGCCCCGGGTACTGGCCGATCTGGAACAGCACCACCTGATCACCGGAAATATCCTTCCGGTTTGGGACCTGTATAATCCCGAAACAAAAATCCGGGAACGCTTTTATCCTCAGCCCGGCACCTTCGTGAATGATATCACCCTGGCGACACAAATGGCTGTTGATGGCATTGGCATTGCGCTTCTGCCTCTCAGCGAGGTCAGCAATGCCTTGCAGACAAATCAGCTAATCAGAATTCTGCCGCCCTATCACGGACCTCAAAGGGATATATTTGCAGTCTGGCCCAGTGGACGCCTGTTAAGCGCCCGGGCAAAATGCCTGCGGGATTTTATGCAATCCTATATGGCAAAAACAGCTGTATTACAGGATCACGTCTGATTTAGGAAACGCCCCCCTGTCTATTGCGGGTCCTTTCGAAGTACAGCCCCCAGAACACTGTTTGTACCCTTCTCTTGAAGAAGAAACGCATAACCCTGTTTTGGATCAAACCCTGACAAAACCCGATCAAGAGGAAGTAACCTGTCCCGACCATTCCATTCAACAACCGGGGTCAAGCGGCGTACAACGTGGCGATTGATCAGCAACAATCCGTCATTTTCTCCCCTGCTGATATTGGTTTCATGCTTGTGGTCAAAAGTTGCCAACCATAATGTCACGCCTTGCGCTTCTGGTAATTCGCCTTCAAAAACGAGCGCATCACCACCTCCTGCGCCGTGATCAGACCTGATCTGGAGTTTGGTCGGCTTCTCCTTCCTTGCTGCGGCTTCAATTGCCAACAGAACATCTCCCCTGCGTGATCCAACCATTTCATCCACACCATCAACCACAATCTGCGGGGTATAGACATAGCGTAGTGCCAGTGCCTGTGCGTATCGCCGTTGTCTTGCCGTGGCCTCAGGACTGGAGAAAGGATCTTTCCAGCCGATATAATCCCAATAGTCCACATGATAGGAAAGCACGATGATACCCGGCAGGTCAGCCAATTCGTTAAGCAAGGCATCTGCTGGAGGGCAAGAGCTGCACCCCTGAGAGGTAAAAAGCTCGACAACAACGGGAGAAGTCCTATCCGGAATTCCGGCAGGAAGTTCGGATGCCTCGGCAGCCTGGGTAACGATCTGCCCAAGCCCAAGTCGGGCTTCTGCTTCTGCAATCTGTTCGGCAGAAGGTCCCCTTACAGCCTGATAGATCCAGGCCGAAGAAAGCCCAAGAATAACAGCCATAACCTTGGCAACGGGATGTTTGAGCAGGGGTGAAAAAGAGTGTTTCATCTGCCCAGATTAAGCTTGGGCCCTCTGCGACACCAGTCACTCACCTTCAAGTTTGCGCGATCAAAAAAGGCAGCCGGGAAATCCCGGCTGCCTTTTTTACGAGTAATGAAATCGCCGTCAGGCGGCGTCGTTCATCAGGTTACGCAATACGTAATGCAGGATTCCGCCATGACGGTAATATTCCACCTCATCAGCCGTATCAATCCGGCAAAGAAGCTTGATATTTTCTACAGAGCCGTCCGGACGGCTGATCCGGCACTCCACATCCATCCCCGGCTTGATGCCATCCGCAATTCCGGACAGATCAATGGTCTCATCACCGGTGATCTTCAGACTCTGTCGGGTCATACCGTCTTTGAACTGCAGCGGCAGAACGCCCATACCAACCAGGTTGGAACGGTGAATACGCTCGAAACTCTCGACAATAACCGCTTTAATGCCCAGCAAACGGGTTCCCTTGGCGGCCCAGTCACGTGACGAGCCCATACCGTATTCCTTGCCGCCAAAAACAACCAGCGGCGTCTCGTCAGCCATGTACTTCATGGCTGCATCATAGACCGGCATGGTCTCACCCTTGTACTTGGAGAAGCCACCCTCGATACCGTCAACCATCTCGTTCTTGATCCGGATGTTGGCGAAGGTACCGCGCATCATCACATGATGATTGCCGCGACGAGAACCGTATGAGTTGAAATCAACCGGACGAACCTGATGCTCTGTCAGATAACTGCCGCCCGGGCTGTCTGCCTTGATCGAACCAGCAGGTGAGATATGGTCAGTTGTGATGTTATCTGCCAGGACCAGCAAAGGCCGCGCACCAGTGACATCGCTGAAACCACCAGCTTCGCGGCTCATCCCTTCAAAAAATGGCGGATACTGTACATAGGTGCTCTGGTCATTCCAGTCATAGGTCAGACCGGTAGCTGTTTCGATCTTCTTCCACTCTTCCGGACCTTCAAAGACGTTACTGTAGCGGTCTTTGAACATCTCCGGTGTCAGAGCATAGCCGGATACTTCAGCGATTTCCTGAGAAGACGGCCAGATATCCTTGAGATAGACATCCTTGCCTGCCTTGTCCTGACCAATCGGGTCGTTCAACAGATCAAGCGTGACATTCCCGGCGAGAGCATAGGCAACCACCAGCGGAGGGGAAGCGAGATAGTTCAGACGGGTCTGCGGGCTGACACGACCTTCAAAGTTACGGTTACCAGAAAGAACCGCAGCAACCTGCAGGCCTTCCTTGTCAATCGCATCGATGTATTCATCAGCCAGAGGACCGGAGTTGCCGATACAGGTCGTACAACCATACCCGACAAGGTCGAAACCGAGTTTGTTGAGGTAATCCTGCAAACCGGCTTTTTCAAGATAATCAGTCACAACCTGTGACCCCGGTGCCAGTGAGGTCTTGACCCATGGCTTGACTGTCAGACCAAGTTCATAGGCTTTCTTCGCAACCAATCCCGCACCGATCAAAACAGATGGGTTCGAGGTATTGGTACAGCTGGTGATCGCGGCAATCATTACATCGCCGTGATTCAGGCCATAATCCTTGCCTGCAACAGCCGCGGTTTTGGTGATGTCTTCACCGACAGCTTCCTTAATCGTCGCAATCGATTTTGAAGCCAGGTTGCTGAGCGAAATTCTGTCTTGAGGACGTTTTGGCCCTGCCAGACTCGGCTCAACGGTAGAAAGGTCAAGTTCCAGCGACGCGGTAAAGACAGGATCAGGTGTGTTGGTTTCGCGCCACATGCCCTGTGCCTTGGCATAGGCCTCGACCAGAGCGACACGGTCTTCATCACGACCAGTGAAACGCAGGTAGCGAATGGTTTCCGCATCCACCGGGAAGAACCCGCAGGTCGCGCCGTATTCCGGTGCCATATTAGCAATGGTTGCCTGATCTGCCAGTGTCAGATTATCAAGGCCGGAACCGTAGAATTCGACAAATTTTCCAACCACGCCGTGAGCACGCAGAATTTCTGTAATGGTCAGAACCAGATCAGTCGCGGTTGTACCTTCTTTCATTTCGCCGGTCATTTTCATACCGACAACCTCAGGAATCACCATGGAAACCGGCTGTCCAAGCATGGCGGCTTCGGCTTCGATGCCCCCCACGCCCCAACCGAGAACTGACAGGCCGTTGACCATCGTAGTATGCGAATCAGTACCGACCAAAGTATCCGGATAAGCGATGGTCACACCCTCTTCTTCCTTGGTCCAGACCACCTGAGCCAGGTTTTCGACGTTCACCTGATGACAGATACCGGTTCCCGGAGGAACAACCCGGAAGTTATCAAAGGCTTTCTGACCCCAGCGCAAGAAAGCATAACGCTCGCCATTTCGCTCGAATTCCAGATCAACGTTTTTCTGGAACGAGCCGGGACCACCATAGGAGTCGACCATAACCGAGTGATCGATCACCAGATCAACAGGGGACAGCGGATTGATCTTTTTTGGATCGCCACCCATATCGACCATGGCCTGACGCATGGCCGCCAGATCGACAACAGCAGGAACACCTGTGAAATCCTGCATCAGAACGCGCGCAGGGCGATAGGCAATTTCACGGTCCGAACGGCAATCTTTCAGCCAGCTGCCCATGGCCTTGATATCGTCAACGGTCACACTGCGATTATCTTCAAAGCGCAACAGATTTTCGAGCAGAACTTTCAGGGAAAACGGCAGACGAGAAATGTCACCGAGTGTTTTCGAAGCTTCCTCCAGGCTGTAATAGTCATAGGCTTTGCCATTAACTTTAAGCTGGCGACGGGTTTTCAGGGTATCCTTACCAAGAGCCAATTTAGTCTCCTTCGGCTGGTATGCTTCTCTCCAGATGGGGCCTCTTCACGTAGAAAGAGAATCCAGCTCCCGAAAGAGTGGCTCTCAACGATCCGGCCTTCTCATCAAACGTAACTCATTGAAGTTAAAATACGCCTTTAACGACAAAAATCAATATATGCCGCACCGCAAAAATAAGAAAAATTAAGTTTCTTAATAAGTAATCACTAATATTAAAATAAGCATTTACTGCTTGAGCTTCCCCCAACTGGAACAACTATGGTCCTGACCATAAATTTCGATCCACTTCACATTGGCAAATATAGAGACCGCTATGGCAGAAAAACCACCCCAGGCTGCACGATGGACCCGATCCAGTGTCTTGGCCGCCTGCTTCGTCACAGTCTTTGTCCTATCCGGCCTTGTTTATTTAATGAACCGGGGCTTCAGAACCGAAGTCGAACAGTCAAACAGTGAACCACTCGCTTCCTTTCCCGCCCCGAATCCGGCGAATCAAGCGCAGGTTTCTCTAGGTCAGGGTATTTATGCCGAACAGTGTGCTTCCTGCCATGGCCAGAACCTGGAAGGAGAACCCGACTGGCGATCTCCCCGTTCGGACGGCACGCTTCCTGCTCCCCCACATAACGAGGATGGTCACACCTGGCATCATCCCGACAATCTGCTATTTCACATCACCAAATTTGGTGGCGCAGCTGTTGCTCCAGAAGGGTTCATCAGCCGCATGCCTGCTTTCGGGGACAGTCTCACAGACGAGGAAATTTCCGCTACCCTGGCCTACATTAAAAGCCGTTGGCCCCAAGAAGTTCAGCTGCGTCAGAGACAGATCACGGCAAAAAGCACTCAATAGCCACGTCCAGAAGTATTGATACGAAAATAATCAGGAATAAAAGAGCCCAAACCGCCTCGCTTGACATAAATCAAGGCTCCGACTCAACAGCTCGGATATTTCTGCTTTCATGAAAACAGAAACCATACAGAAATACGACCGCGGTGTACCTCGTTATACGAGCTATCCAACGGCACATCTTTTCCAGGCAGGCTTGAGCGAGGCTACCTATCGGGAATGGCTTGCCGCTGTCCCCGAAGAGATGCCCCTGTCTCTGTATGCCCACATTCCTTATTGCGACAGTCTTTGCTGGTTCTGTGGTTGTCACACCAAGATAACCCAGAAATACAAGCCTATCCGGGAATATCTGGCTGTTTTACAAAAAGAAATCTCGATGACTGCCGACGTCATGGGAATGGGACGACCCGTCAGCCACCTGCATTTTGGCGGCGGCAGTCCGACCATTCTCATTCCAGAAGATGTACGTGCGCTCTTCGGAACCCTGCGGGAAGCCTTCCGCTTTACAGCTGATGCCGAACTCGCGGTTGAAATCGATCCCCGTGATATGTCCCGGGAAGCAATCAATGCCTGGGCGGAAAGCGGCATCAACAGGGCCAGTCTTGGTGTCCAGGACATCCAGCCCAAGGTACAACAGGCCATTAACCGGATCCAGAGTATTGAACAAACGGCGCAGGTTGCTTCCTGGCTGCATGAGGCCGGAGTCCATGGAATCAACATGGACCTGATGTACGGCCTGCCATACCAGACTGTGGAATCAGTGCTTGAAACCGTCCGCCAGGTCATGGAGATGGCACCCGAGCGTATAGCACTTTTTGGTTACGCTCATATTCCAGCACTCAAACCTCACCAGCGCCTGATTCCGGAAGAGGTTTTGCCAGATTTTAACGAACGTTTTGAACAACAGGAAGCTGCCGCAGAGTTACTCGGCTCCTATGGATTTGTCCGCATCGGCCTTGATCACTTTGCCAAGCAGGACGATCCGATGGCCATTGCTTTTGCCAACGGCACCCTGCGCCGGAACTTCCAGGGCTATACCACCGACAAGGCCGAAGCCATGATCGGCTTTGGTGCCTCCTCCATCGGGTGCCTTCCTGCCGGTTTCATCCAGAACCAGGTGCCGATCACCACCTATAAAAGCACAATCAACAAAGGCAATTTTGCCGTTCTGAAATCAATTCCTTTCCAGGGTCAGGACAAACTGCGGGCGGCCATCATCGAGCAACTCATGTGTTATCATCAGGTTGATCTAGCCCCTCTGTGTAAACAATACGGCTGTTCCACCGACCTGTTCCTCTATGAGTTTGACCAGTTACAGGATCTTGCCAACGATGGCATTGTCACTCTGGATGGCAGTTTGATCTCGGTCACCGACGATGCCCGTTCTCTGGTTCGGACAGTCTGTGCCGTGTTTGATGAATACCACGGACAGAGGGACCGGGCCTATTCCAAGGCTGTCTGAAGCACGTTCAACAACAAGCGCCCGACAGGATCGCTGCTGCTCATTTCCACTGCTCCCGGAGCAGGAACAATAAGTCGCAGCCAGTCCCTCTTGTACTTTCTACAGGCCCATGGTGAGATGAAATTTATTAGATGCATTTAATATGCTTCTTAATTTTTTACGGGTGACCAAATGGACACAGTCATGCAAAGCGCGGCGGCGCCTCTCTGGAGAGCAGGTTTCAGGCCGTTTTTTCTCTCCGCAGCAGTTTATGCACTGCTGGCTTTGTTGCTCTGGATATTGAATCTTACAGGTCTGCTCGAGGTCAACTCCCCGATTCCTGTCTCCCTGATCCATGGTCACGAGATGATATTTGGGCTCGGAACTGCCGCTGTGGCTGGCTTTATCCTTACAGCCATGCCCAACTGGACAGGAACAACGCCGCTTTCCGGCCTCCCTCTTGCCGGGCTCTATAGCCTCTGGTTAGCTGGACGCGTTGCCCTATGGTCAGGCCCCCTTTTGACTTTGGAGGTTGTGGCGATCCTCGACCTGCTTTTTCTTCCGGTCCTGGCTGGCCTGACAGCGCTAACACTTTATAAATCAGGTAACTTCCGCAACCTGGTGCTCCCTTGCGTGTTTCTGCTTTTAGCTGGTTGTAATCTGCTGTTCTATCTCGCAGAACTCGGATTTGTCTCGCTCAGCCCTCGCGCCCCCCTGGAAGCCGCCATTTCCATTCTGCTGGTCCTGATCACAATCATTGGCGGCAGGATCATTCCTGCCTTTACCCGGAATGCCTTACAGAAAAAGGGGGAAATGATTGTAATTGCAACGCCGCCCCCCCTGACCCTGCTCTGTATTATCGGGACTGTCCTTATGGTTCCGGGCGATCTGTGGTTCTCAGAGATCTCTCCCGAGGCATTTGCCATCTACTGCCTGCTTCTTTCCCTTTTACATTTTGCCCGGCTCGCCTTCTGGAAGGGCTGGCGTACCCTTGGCGATCCACTGCTATGGAGCATGCATCTGGGATATCTCTGGCTTCCCGCCGGGCTGCTGCTCAAGGCGTTCGGTCTCCAGCAGTACGGCTATTTCTGGGAAGGTGCACTCCATGCCCTCACTGCAGGCTCCATCGCGACAATGATCCTCATCGTCATGATCCGGGCTGGGCTGGGACATTCCGGCAGAGCCCTTACCAGTACCAGAGTTCTAACCCTTGCTCTGGTTTTCCTCAGCCTTTCCGCACTCTTTCGGGTTCTGCAAAGCTTTTTTGACGGGAACTGGACAACGCACCTTCTGCACTGTTCAGCTCTGCTCTGGATTCTGGCCTTTGGCCTCTATGTGTTCTACTTTTTCCCGATTATGTTCCAGCCGCGCGCTGATGGCAAAACCGGGTGATCCCGAAATAAAACACCGGCCAAAGGACAGCCAGAACCAATCCATTGCAACCCGGACTCGGGGGTTACTTCCCCTGCACCATCAGCAAATCTGAATGGATTGGCGGGATCGCTTGCTGCTCTTTGGTTCCAGAGCTTGCCACTTTTTGACTCCAGTCGGACCCACGGCGCAGCAATTCAGCTGCACCGACATTTTTTTCTCCCATCAAAGAATTGCTCAGACGGGCATAAATCACGCCGTCCACGTGAGATCTGTATACGTCCGTCACCAACCAGTCCTGGAGAAAACGGGTCCGTTTTGAATAGACTTCCCCGACCTGGGGGAGTTTTTCAGTTTCCGGTAATTTTTTACCTGATTTGAGCATGGCCATAACACATCTTTCTGTTGTCTCGATATCTGGTAAGCATGCTCAGAAATTATGGAAGCAACAGGTCTGCTTCAAGGCCGTGAGAAGGCTGCAGGAGCCTTTACATATCTTTATCACCCTATCGACACACAACGGCCCCAGCGCCGCTGGTTGCGACAGAACCCCAAAAGCAAAACCCGCAGCAAAGCGGCGGGTTTATCTCTCGTCAATCCTTCAGGTCGAACAGAAGCCGTCAGCTCTTTGGTGGAGCTGCCATCTTGCGTAACCAGTCAGATCCCCGGCGCGTCAGTTCAACAGCGCTGACAGACTTGTCACCAATGTTTTTATTGCGCAGACGGGCATACATCAGTCCGTCGATGGCTGATTTGTAAACTTCAGTCACGACCCAATCCTGATATGAAGCATCCCTTTTTGAAAAAACATCACCTATTTCAGGCATGCGCAAAGACTCTCTCATCAATAGCTCTCGATATGGCTTTCAGGATCATTCCTGTCCTGATACTCCGCCCTCACCAATCGATCAAACGATTAGATAACAATTATCGTAAAATCTCGATTTTAAACAAGACAATCATGTGATGATTTGAAGATAATTTAAGGCTGAGCAGAAGGTATGAAGGGATCGCCTTGATTACAAGCGTATAAAAAAGATTTCCACAGGCATCCCCCATTTGACACACCGGTTCGGAAAAAGGAAATAGCTGCTAAAATTTCAGGAAGGAAGAAAAGCGCCGAGTCTCGATGACCTCGACGCTCCTGATCCTTACCATCACACAGGTTTAGACTGTATCCGTTAATGGCAGCTCCCTGACTTCGGATAAACTGCTGTGAAAACGATCAAGAAAGTCATCACAAAGCTGCTGATCATGCGCGATCGACAGATAAAGCTTGGTCCCCATTGGATTGAGGAAAATACCGCGGCGGAACAGCGCCAGCATCATTGCCCGCCCCTTTTTTTTATCACCTTGCGCGGTAGAACGATAATTGAATACGGGCTGATCAGTGAAAACAATCTGTGCCAGAGGGCCGTCACCGATCACCTGCGCCGTCTCCCCCAGATCTTCAATAATCAGCCGCATTTCCTTGCGCAGATATCTTCCTCTTTCAAACAGACCTTCATATATTCCCGGCTGTCGATATACCGACAGCGCCGCATTTGCTGCAGCCGTGGAAATCGGGTTTCCGCCAAGCGTAGAAGCCATCCAGACATAGTTATCTTGCCCGATATAGTGCTCATTCACATGATCCATGATGTCAGCCCGCCCTCCGAATGCCCCGATGGGGTACCCCCCACCAAGCGCTTTTCCATAGGCCACCAGATCTGGAATAACGCCGTATTTCTCTTGCGCGCCGCCATAGGCAAGACGAAAGCCCGTGACCACTTCATCAAAAATCAGAGGAATGGTGTATTCATCGCAAAGCTGACGTACTCCCTCAAGGAAACCTGGCAAAGGCGGCGTACAACGCTGTAGCGGCTCCATCAATACACCCGCCAGATCGTTCTGATTATTGGCAATAATCTGGCGGGTTGTTTCCAGATCGTTATAGGGGGCAACCAACAGATTTTCCCGGGCCATTGGAGTCCCGGCCGATGTTAATTCCGGTGTCGGGTAGGGCAGATTCTGATGTGGAAAAAGCGATGTTACGCCTGCTTCATTGGCACCGTGATATGCCCCTTCAAATTTGAGGATTTTAGGCTTGCCAGTAAAGGCTCGGGCCAAGCGCTGACAGTACATGGTCGCCTCGGTACCGGATGCACAAAATCTCAGGCGATCAACCGCGGGTGACAATCGCTGGATCTCTTCCCCCAGTTCCAGTGCATGGCGATTGAGATAGGAAAAATTCGACCCCAGTACCGCCTGCTCACGGACCGCCTCGACAACTTCCTCTCTGGCGTGTCCAACAAGGCAAGATCCCCATCCAATAGAAAAATCAAGATATTCCCGGCCAGTACTATCCCATAGTTTCGCTCCCTTACCCTTTTCCAACATCATCAGTGTTTCAGGCGGGAAGCCAAATTCGCCATTGGAAATCCCCGCTGTGAAGATGCCCAACGCTCGTCCGGCAATAGATTGTTTCTGCTTTCCTTCTGCAAGATTGTCTTTTTTCCGGGTCATGGCTCTCTCCGCTGATCTGTTAGATTAAGGAACGGGTGGGATCAGAATTTAATGGAATATTTCTGTTCTCTCCCCGGTTTAAGCCGCCTGAAGAGAGCCAACAATTTAATAAAACTGCTAAATCTTCCAAAAAAAATTATCTTCACGAAAATCTGTTCAGTCAAAGTTTCGGAATCACTCATATTTCCTTTATCCTTATGTACAAGCTTCTGCCCTATTGATCCGGTTCCCGGGAGTATCCAATGCCATTCTTTCAGCGACAGAAACTGACGCCCTCTTTTTTGATCAAGCGGTTGTCCCTCTCGTTTCTGTTCACCTTTTTTTGCTTGAGCCTTGTTCAGGCTAACTCGGGAAACAGTTACGCAGCCGAGAAAACCCTCGCTCCAGGAGAGGTGATGGCAACCCTCCGCAGTGAACGGGAAAATTTCAGGCTTGTTCGCCTGGCACAAGGGCTGAAAAATCCCTGGGGAATGGTTTTCCTCCCTGATCAGAGCTTGCTGATCACAGAACGCGGCGGACAGTTTTTCCTCTATAAAGCCGGGCATCTTGAAAAAATCACCATGCCCCCCCTGCCTGACCTTCACGTCCGCGGACAGGGCGGATTGCTTGACGTTACCCTGCACCCTGATTTTGCAACCAACCACCTGATTTATTTCACCTATAGCCACAGCCTTGCTCTTGGCTCAACCACAGCAGTGGCCAGAGCTAGACTGGAACAAAACCAGCTGCGGGATGTACAAACAATTTTTATCGCCCGAACGGATTCCAGTGCCAGTATCCACTTCGGCTCCCGCTTGCTGTTTGATCGCCATGGCTATCTGTTTGTGACGATTGGCGACAGGGGAAACCGCGACAGCGCCCAGCAACTAACCCTCCATTCCGGAAAGGTTCTGCGGCTGACAGACGAAGGAAAAGCTCCCCCTGACAACCCTTTCTCAGACAACAGTGACGCCCTTGCGGAAATTTTCAGCTTGGGGCATCGAAATCCGCAAGGCCTGGCCCTGCACCCTGATACGGGCGAACTCTGGCTTAGCGAACACGGCCCAAAGGGCGGTGATGAAATCAACCAGCTTATTGCCGGGGCCAACTATGGCTGGCCGGTGATTACCTATGGCGAAGAATATTCTGGGGGCACAATTGGTAATAAAGAGCATCCCGACATGCAACAGCCCCGGCATCAATGGACACCCTCTATTGCCCCTGCCGGGATCACTTTCTACAACGGAACAGCTTTTCCGGGCTGGCGGGGCGATCTCTTAACGGCTGCTCTTAAATTCAGGATGCTGGTCCGTCAGCGCTATACCACCAATGGGGATATCACTGAAGAAGAACAGCTAATCCCCCATAGAATTGGCAGGATCAGGGCCATAAGCCAAGGCCCCGACGACTTGATCTACCTGCTTAGCGATGAAAGCAAGGGGGGACTCTATCGCCTGGAACCATTGAAATGAGTTCCTATACCCTTCTCAAATAATCCACACCCCGGATAACCAACAACGGCAACTGGACAGGAATAGAGAAACTTAAATGCAGGCCAGATACAGACAAAAACTCCCCCAGCTTGGCAGCGACCTTTTTCTTACAGATGCCGGCCTGGAAACTGATCTTATATTTAATCACGGTATCGAGATAAAAGGCTTTGCTGCCCACACACTTCTCCCGAAGCAAATGGGCCGACTTGCCCTGACAAACTATTATCGTGGTTTTCTGTCCCTCGCCCAAGTGATGGATACCGGCTTTATTCTCGATGGACAAACCTGGAAAGCACACGCTCACTGGGCGAAGGATCTTGGGGAAAGCCTTGATGATCTAGGGAAGGCAAACCGTGAATCTGTGGTCTATATCGCCGCGCTTAGGGATGAATACAGAGACAATCGGCAGCCAATTGTTTTAAACTGTTCTCTCGGCCCCAAAGGTGACGCCTATGCTCCTGATTACACAATAAGCAAACGCGAGGCGGAAGATTACCACAGCCAACAAATCTCCTGGTTATCGGGTACTCAGGTCGACATGATCACCGCCATGACTTTTACCCAGGCCGAAGAGGCAATTGGAGCCGTACGGGCTGCGCAAAAAGCCGGTTTACCCATCGCGGTATCGTTTACCTTGGAAACAGATGGCTTTTTGCCAACAGGACAGAGTCTGCAAGACGCGATTGAGCAGGTAGATCTGGAAACAGGGACTACAGCTATTTATTTTCAGATCAACTGCGCTCACCCTGATCATTTCCCCGCTTCCCTCATGACAAAAAAGCTTAAAGACCAAAACTGGGCGAAGCGGATCAAAGGTATACGCTGTAATGCGTCACGCATGAGTCATGCGGAATTGGATAATTGCACTCTACTCGATTCAGGTGATCCAGATGAACTGGCGAAACAATACCAGGCTATCTATTCCCGGATGCCTTGGCTCAACATCTTTGGCGGCTGTTGTGGTTCAGATCTGCGCCACGTCACCGAAATTGCCAAAGCTTTAAAACCAGCCAAAGCTTAAACAAACAAGCCCGCGCCCCTCTCGCCATAGTCTGACTTGATTTTAGACTGATCGGTCAGGTATGCCGTTTCCCTACGCCAGAGAAATACCTTCGTCCCAATAGGGTTCACTGCCAAACTTGCTTTCGAGAAAATCAATAAAAGCACGACTCTTGGCTGGCAGGTGCTGGCGGTTGGGATAGAGCACATAAACCGCGGCGCTTGGCAGTTCATAGTTCGTCAAGATGGGTATCAACAACCCCGCCTTCAGTTCTTCGGCGATGTCCCAGGTTGATTTGATCGCAATTCCGATACCTTCCTTTGCCGCATCGCGAAGGATCTCCCCGTTGTTGGTTTCAAGTGTACCCCGAACCTTCACAGAAATCTCGCCCTCGGCACTCTTGAAATGCCAATGGTCATGTACTCCGCCAGGATACCCCAGGACCAGACAGTTATGTTTTTCCAGATCTTTGGGATGTCCGGGAACTCCCGCCTGTGCAAGATAGTCAGGCGAAGCACAGACAACCCGGCGGGCCGGGCTGAGTTTCCGGGCAATGAGGCTGCTGTCCTGTAACTCACCGGTCCTGATGGCAAGGTCAAATCCATGGTGAACCATATCGACGATCTGGTCGCTTAAACTGATCTGAATCGCAACCTCAGGATGCAATTTGAGAAACTCGGGCAAAAGGCTGGAAATATGCTTTCGTCCAAAGGAAGCCGGTGCCGTTATTCGGAGCGTACCTTTGACATGCCCAGTAACACCGGAAAGAGCAGCTTCAGCATCGGCAATATCCTCAAGGATAACCTTGCAGCGGGCAAAATAGCCCGCTCCCTCATCAGTCAGGCTCAAACGACGTGTCGTCCTGTTGAGCAACCGAACATCAAGTCGTTCTTCAAGATTGGCAATCCGCTTGCTTACCACTGCAGCAGAAAGGTTGAGATTCCGCCCGGCAGCTGTCATGCCGCCAGCTTCAACAACCTCAACAAAAACGGTCATGTCACTGATTATATCCATAGCATTATCAAAATATACGAAACAATCCTTCTCCAACAAGAGATATTATCATTTTGCAGAAAAGGCGCATATTGAGAACAACGGCTAACTATCTGAAAGGATCAAGCCAATGAAATACCAGAATCTGAATAATGACGCTTTTGATTTTTCTGCTGCTGATATGGAACAGCACATCCTTGCAGCACGCCGCATGCGCTCTGCAGAAGCTCACAGGATTGTTGCAAAACTGCTCCATCTGCTGGCTTCGCCATTTGTCGGCATGAAAACACGCTACGTCCTTGCTCTGACAAGAACAGCCTGATTCAGCTAAAGCACCAGATTACAACCCCTGAAGCCTCCCACAAGTATGCTTCAGGCCCGTTCCTAGAACGCTCTGTGTTGCCCCTGATTGTAAAAAAGAGAGTCTAACGGCTCTCTTTTTTTGTTTGTCTAAACGCTTGGAACTAGCAGTTCAGGCGAAGTTTCTGCCCTCCCCCCAAATAGTTCTTCTGACTGGTAATTTTGTCTCGGATTGACATTCGCAATAAACAATCATAAATTGAAAGAACAACAGACAAAGACTCCAGTGATTGAATTTTTTCAATCCAAATCAAATGCCACTGTGTCTTGAGAACTGTGTCTGGAGACAGGTAACAGGAGATAAATAGGAATTTGGAACTGTTTCACCGCCGCCAAAAAGCACCCCGAGCGCGAGAACAGGTTTCATAAAAGAGCATCTTACCCCGATGCAAGGGTCCGGGCCTCACGCTTTAGACGAGAACCTTCCCCCCCTGAGTATCCGCACCCGCCTTGACCAACCGGTTTCTCCCGGTTGGTCTTTTTTTTTCGTTACTCGTAACCTGTTAATCGCGGTGCATAAACATATCTGTTGCACCAGCGGGACGGTCTTGATCCTGTTTGGTCCGGATTATCCGAAAGAGTTTCAGCGGATCTTTATAACTGCGCTTCTGACGCTCCAGCATTTCTCGGCGAAAGAAAAAATATCCATGATTTCCTTCAGGTCTGGCTGCATCCTGCGTCGTTCTGAATTGAGCATAAAAGCGATGATTTTTTTCCATCGTAAGTTCCTCGCTTATGACAATGGTTAATAAACATAGCACATTCTGACGAAAAATTCGACCTGGCCAATCAAACGCCCCCGCCATTTAACCTCAAAGCCGCAGCCGGTTGCATTATATATTAAAACAGCTCAACCAAATCTCCCCATTATTCCAATGCACTAGTTTTATGAAAGCAGGCATGCCGTAAAACCCATTTGAAGGCGAGGCAATCTTTGTTATTATAATGCACAAAAACCCGGCACATTTAAATTAATCAAAACAAAACAGCGTGTTATCGGGAAATAAAAATACACAGGGAGAAACGCTTGAAATCCGCGCCGAGCCACGCGGAGCGTATTGAAAACGCGATTGCGGGCAACAAAGCAGCACAGCACTTCTTTATCGCATCCTGGCAGCGATCCATGATGCTGCACAGGCTCGACCCAGAACAGCCCCGTTCCCCGGAAAGACTATCTGACCCGGAACTCCGACAAGCTCGCGAACGCGTTGCGCCCCTTATTCGCATCGCTTCTGACATGCTTGACCGTCTTTATCTTGCCGTTGGCGGCATGGGATGTTGCGTTTTGCTCTCTGATGCCAATGGTATTCTTTTGGATCGACGCGGCGCGGCGGCTGATGAAACGACTTTTGACAAGTGGGGACTGGGAGCCGGAGCAATATGGAGCGAAGTGAGCGAAGGCACGAATGGAATTGGCACCTGTATTGCCGAAGAACGCGCCTTGACCATCCACAAAGACCAACATTTTCATAGCAAAAACACCCTGTTATCCTGCACAGCTGCCCCTGTATTTGATCAAACCGGGAAACTGTTGGCCATCATTGATGTCTCTTCCTGCCGGGCAGATCTCACCGAGAGTTTTTCACGGCTGATTTCTCTTGCCGTTATTGATGCCGCGCGCAGTATCGAAACTGAATACTTCCGCTATAATTTCTCTGTCTCCCGCATTCTCCTCGCGACCCCGCAAAATGAAATGAGCTCCGTCCCTGTCAGTCGGCAAAGCCCCGCGCTTATAGCAGTAGATCAGGATGACCTCGTCATCGGCGCGACACGGAGTGCCCGGACGCTTTACGGCTTGCGTGACAAGGATCTGGCGCGGCCTCTTCCCCTTTCAACGCTCTATGGGCTTGAAGTCGATGAGGCCCGGGACTACCAGCTTGTGGGGCGGCGCACGATCCAGAACGCCCTCGCACGTTCCGGGGGAAACGTAACAGCAGCAGCGCGGGCTCTGGGGATCAATCGCGCAACGCTCCACCGCAAGATCAAGCGGCTTAAACTGGATGCCTGAATAGAGGCAATATTCTTTACCGGATTAACTGTCGCAATTTCGCGACACTATCAGAAGCCATTTGTAAACAGCGTTAAAACTGGCGGTGACATCGAATTACACTCCTGTGTACGCTGCTTGCTGTAAATGAGTTTGAAAACAAAAATCCTCAAGAATAAATTCCGGACAAAAACCGGGACCAGAACAAACAGTCAGGCACAGTAAAATGGAAATGGAAGGGCAACAGCTGATCCCCGCTTCCCAGAACAGAGTATGGGAAGCCCTGAACGACCCGGAGATTCTTCAGCGATCCATCCCGGGCTGTGACAGCGTTGAAAAAACGTCCGACACGGAACTCCAGGCCAGCCTGACCGCAAAGGTCGGCCCGGTAAAAGCCAAGTTCAAGGGGCAGGTGACACTTTCTGATCTTGATCCACCGAATGGCTACACCCTCACAGGAGAGGGCAAGGGAGGTGCAGCAGGTTTTGGCAAGGGACAGGCCAGGGTCACTCTCGAAACACAGAATGGACAAACCCTCCTGACCTACAGTGTAAACGCCAAGGTCGGTGGCAAACTCGCCCAGATCGGCTCTCGTCTGGTGGATGCCGCTGCAAAAAAAATGGCCGATGATTTTTTTGCTACCTTTACAGAGATTGTCGGCGAAATCGACCTTGAAAATCAGCCGAAAAACCTGAGCGGCGTTGTATCCAGCACTTCCGCCGACGCTCAGGCAGACACACAAAAACCCTCCACTGCCGGGGGGACAGGTTACACCCCCTTTTACTGGATTGCCGCAGCAATCCTGATTGTTGTGGCTGTTTACCAGCTGAGCTGATCAGCTCGGGCGACCCGCAACGTATTACTTCCGGTATCCCCTGAAAACGGGCCGATACCTTCGCCCCCTCGGGCACGTAGACCAACAAGCAGTAAATGCCCGGCTACGATATCATGAACAGGAGAGAAACCGATGCCAACGGTATCCATGACAGTAAATGGCAAGCCAGTGACGGCCGAGATCGCGCCAAATACACTGCTTGTTTCCTTTCTTCGAGAAAATCTCAGACTGACCGGCACCCACGTCGGCTGCGACACCAGCCAATGCGGTGCCTGTGTGATCCACATAGACGGCGAGAGCGCAAAAGCCTGCACCGTGCTTGCCCTACAGGCCAACGGTGCAGAGATCACAACCATCGAAGGCCTGGCCAAAGGCAATAACCTCCATCCAATGCAAAAGGCCTTTCAGGAAAATCACGGCCTGCAATGTGGTTTCTGCACAACCGGCATGATCATGAGCGCCGTTGATCTGGTGAAAAAACACGGAAAACCGGACGACGCGACCATCCGGAAAGGCCTGGAAGGCAACATCTGTCGTTGCACAGGTTATCAGAACATCGTCAAGTCCGTGAAAGCGGCTGCACAGGAAATGGAGGGCTGATCATGGGAACACAAACAGGTATTGGCGCTTCGGTCAAACGCAAGGAAGACAAACGCTTTATCATCGGCAAGGGACGTTATCTCGACGATATTTCCCGGCCAGGCCAGACCTATGGCTATTTCATCCGCTCTCCTCATGCCCACGCAAAAATCACCAGCCTTGATTCAACTGCTGCGCTGAAAGCCCCAGGTGTTGTTGCCGTTCTGACAGGACCGGACATGCAGGCTGATGGCATCGGCCCGCTGATCTGTGGCTGGGGCATCACCTCCAAAGACGGCACCCCGCACAAAGCCCCTGCCCATCCTGCGCTGGCAATTGGCCGGGTGCGGTATGTTGGCCATCAGGTCGCCCTTGTTGTGGCAGAAACCCTGCAACAGGCCCGTGATGCTGCCGAACTGGTTGAAATCGAGTACGAAGAACTTGATCACGTTATCGAAGTCGGTGATGCCCTTGCAGCAGGTGCACCACAGATCCACGATGACGTCCCCGGGAATCTTTCCTTCGACTGGGAACTTGGTGACCGCGCCAAAACCGATGGTGCAATCAGCGCCGCGCATCATGTCACCCGCATGAAGCTACGCAACAACCGCCTGATCCCCAACGCCATGGAACCTCGGGCAGCCCTGGGTGATTACGATTCAGGAACAGACGAGATCACCCTCTACACTACCAGCCAGAACCCGCATGTTCACCGTCTGGTGCTGTCGGCTTTCAATGCCGTTGCCCCTGAACATAAACTGCGGGTTATCGCGCCGGATGTAGGGGGCGGTTTCGGCTCTAAAATCTTTATTTATTCCGAAGAAACCGTCTGCGCCTGGGCAACCAAAAAGCTCAACCGCCCGATTAAATGGACAGCAGAACGCTCTGAATCCTTCCTCAGTGATGCCCATGGTCGCGACCACGAAACCTTTGCCGAGATGGCATTTGATGCCAACGGGAAAATTCTCGGCCTCAAGGTGTCGACCAAGGCAAACGTCGGCTGTTATCTCTCGACCTTCGCTTCGGCCGTGCCAACCTATCTCTATGGCACGCTTTTAAGCGGACAATACACGATCCCGGCAATCTATTGTGAGGTTCAGGCAGGTTTCACCAACACGGCTCCGGTTGATGCCTATCGCGGTGCCGGACGCCCCGAAGCCACTTATGTCGTAGAACGCATGATTGAAATCGGCGCCCGGGAAATGGGCATTGATCCAGCGGAAATCCGCAAGCGCAACTTCATTGCCCCCGATGCCTATCCTTATGAGACCCCGGTGATCATGACCTATGACAGCGGTAACTATGCCCTGGCCATGGACAAGGCGCTTGAGGCAATCGACTATAGTGGTTTTGCCGCACGCAAGGCCCAGTCACAGACAAAAGGCAAACTGCGCGGTATCGGATTTTCTGCCTTTATCGAGGCCTGTGGCATCGCGCCATCCGCGGCAGTTGGCTCGCTCGGAGCTGGTGTAGGGCTCTGGGAATCAGCCCAGGTGCGTTTCAACCCGACTGGAAGTGTGACCGTCTTTACAGGCAGCCACTCTCACGGACAGGGGCATGAAACCACTTTTGCCCAGATTATCTCGGACCAGTTGGGCGTCCCGATTGACCAGGTCGAAATTTCCCACGGCGATACGGGCAAGGTTCCTTTCGGGATGGGCACCTATGGTTCCCGCTCACTCGCCGTCGGGGGATCGGCGATCATGAAGGCTATCGACAAGATCGTCGAGAAAAGCAAGAAAATCGCCGCACACACTCTCGAAGCTTCTGTCGAGGATATCGAACATTCTGGTGGCGTTTTCAAAGTCGCAGGTACGGACAAACAGATGACCATGGCCGAGATCGCCTTCTCTGCCTATGTGCCGCACAACTATCCTGCCGATGTCGAGCCTGGGATGGACGAGACCGCCTTCTATGATCCGTTGAACTTTACCTTCCCGGCAGGAACACATATTGCCGAGGTGGAAATTGATCCGGACACCGGAACGACAGAAATCCTCGACTGGGTTGCCGTCGATGATTTTGGCAATGTCATCAACCCGATGATTGTTGAAGGACAGGTTCACGGTGGCATTGCCCAGGGGATCGGGCAGGCCTTGCTGGAAAACTGTGTCTACGACAAGGAAAGCGGCCAGCTCCTGACCGGTTCCTACATGGATTATTGCATGCCGCGGGCCGATGATCTGCCGACCTTCCGGGTCCAGACTATCAACACCCCCTGCAAAACCAATCCACTGGGTGTCAAAGGCTGTGGTGAAGCCGGTGCCATCTCTGCCCCTGCGGCATTGATGAACGCGATCACCAATGCTCTTGGCAAGGAAATCGACATGCCTGCAACGCCGGAAAAGGTCTGGCGCGCAGCACAGGGCCTGTAAAGGGAGGAACAGCAAATGTATCATTTTGAATACCAGCGTCCAGCAACTCTGGACGAAGCCGTTGCCCTCCTCAAGGAGGACTGCAAGCTACTCGCCGGTGGGCAGACCCTGCTCCCCACAATGAAACAACGCCTGGCTCAACCCGAGATGCTGGTTGATCTTGGCGCAATAGAAACCCTCAGGGGGGTCTGCCCCGATGATGACAAGCTCGCCATCGGGGCCATGACAACCCACGCCGAGGTTGCCAGCAAAGCCGATATCCCTGCTCTTGCCTGTCTGGCAGCAGGCATTGGTGATCCACAGGTACGCAACCGGGGAACCATCGGCGGTTCGGTTGCCAACAACGACCCCGCTGCGGATTACCCTGCTGCGGTGCTTGGCCTCAATGCCCAGATCACGACAAACAAACGGGTTATCGCTGCGGATGACTTCTTTGTTGATCTGTTCGAGACCGCTCTCGAAGAAAACGAGATCATTATCAATGTGACCTTCCCCCGCCCTCAGGCCGCTGCCTATGTCAAGTTTGACAACCCGGCATCCCGCTATGCCATCGTTGGTGTATTTGTAGCAAAAACCGGGGGTGGCGTCCGGGTCGCAGTCACAGGGGCCGGGCCTTGTGTGTTCCGCCACAAGGATCTGGAAACGGCCCTGACGAGTAACTTCTCGGCTCAATCCGTCGATACCGTCACCGTTTCCGCTACAGGCCTGAATAACGATCTTCACGCCTCGGCCGAATACCGGGCCAATCTGATTAAAGTCCTGACCAAACGAGCTGTCGCCCAGATCGGCGGCTAGGTTGCCTGTACCGCTTTCTGTGTTTGCACAGAAAGCGGTTTTCTTTTTTGTTCAGGCAGGAGTACCACGATGCCAGACCTCTCCCGGAGCACGCTTCCAGCATCCGTTGATGAAACCTTCCAACAGCTTAGCGAAGGGCGCTATGTCGCCGACAGATCTCTGGCGACGGTATTGTTTCTAGCTCTGAAAATGCAACGTCCGCTGTTTCTCGAAGGCGAAGCCGGTGTCGGGAAAACCGAAATCGCCAAGGTTCTTTCGACAACGCTGGATCGTCCCCTGATCCGCCTGCAGTGTTATGAAGGCCTGGACATCAGTTCTGCTGTTTACGAATGGAACTATCCGCGCCAGATGGTCGAGATCCGCATTGCCGAAGCAAGTGGGCAAACCGATCGAAAAGCCCTGACCCAGGATATCTTCAGACCGGAATTTCTGATCAAACGCCCCTTGCTCGAAGCCCTCGAAGGCCAGCCCGGACAAAGTCCGGTTCTGTTGATCGATGAACTTGATCGCGCCGACGAAGCTTTCGAAGCCTATCTACTGGAAATTCTGTCCGATTATCAGGTTACCATCCCCGAACTCGGTACGATCAAGGCAAGCGAGCCGCCGATTGTTATCATTACCTCGAACCGGACCCGGGAAATTCACGATGCCTTGAAACGGCGCTGCCTTTATCACTGGGTCGATTATCCTGATGCCGCGCGGGAGCTCTCCATCCTCAAAATAAAGGCTCCGGAAGCTGCCGAACAGCTCAGTCAACAAGTTGTCCTTTTTATTCAGGAGCTTCGCCGAAATCCGGATATTTTCAAACAGCCTGGTATCGCCGAGACCATCGACTGGACCCAGGCGCTCACCCAGCTCGACTGTGTTTCACTCGCCCCGGAATCTGTGACCGACACGCTCGGGGTTTTGCTGAAGTATCAGGATGACATTGCCAGAATACAGGGAACCGAAGCCGCCCGGATCTTGAAACGGGTCGAAAGCGAGATGGCTCTGACCGGAACCTGAACCATGCGCTCCCCTTCTCCCTCTCTTTCACCCCAGGTCACAAAAGCGGGCTACCTCGCAGAAAATCTGCTCCACTTTGCCCGCACCCTTCGAAAAGCGGGATTACCTGTTTCCCCATCCCGGGTGCACGAGGCAATTGATGCAATAAAAATCGGCGGACTGTCCCGGCGTGATGATTTTTATGCGACCCTGCGATGTCTGTTCATTACCAGTCATGACCAGCAGGAAATTTTTGACCAGTGTTTTCATATTTTCTGGCGCAACCCCGAACTGCTGGAACGGGCGATGCAGATGCTTCTGCCCACCACCTTTTTGGAAAATGCCCCGAAGGATGAAAAGGATCGGGCCCTGCGCCGGGTAAGTGAGGCCTTTGCCCCCGAACAACAGCCCCACCCACCGCGTGATGACGAGGATGACGAACCCGAGATCGAGTTTGACGCCAGAATGACTGTTTCGGAGGAAGACGTGCTGCGTCATCGTGACTTTGAACAGATGACCAGTCAGGAACAAAGCCAGGCCTTGCAGTTGCTGAGAAAACTGACACTCCCCTCAGAAGATATCCTGACCCGACGCTTTATCCCCGACACCAAAGGCAGGATGATTGATGGCCGCAAAAGCCTGCAGACGAGTCTCCGGCTGGGGGGTGACAGTATCCTTCTGCGTCGGAAGGCCCGCCGTAGGGAAAAATCACCTCTGGTAATTCTCTGCGATATCTCCGGTTCCATGAGCCACTACAGCCGGATGTTGCTCCATTTCATCCATGGACTGAGTTCCGCCCGGGACAGGATACACAGCTTTGTTTTTGGCACGCGCCTGCACAACATCACCCGACAGATGCGCCACAGAGATGTGGATGAGGCCCTTGATGCCGTAGGCAAACAGGTTGATGACTGGTCAGGTGGAACAAGGATTGCCGCAACCCTGCATGACTTCAACAAAACCTGGTCCCGACGCGTGCTGGGGCAGGGCGCCAATGTCCTGCTCATAACGGATGGGCTGGAACGCGAAAGCGATCAGGATCTTTCGTTGGAAATGGATCGCCTGCACCGCTCCTGTCGCAAGCTGATCTGGCTTAACCCCCTGCTCAGGTTCGATGGATTTGAGCCCCGGGCCAAAGGCATACAACTGATGTTACCCCACGTTGACCAGTTCCGGTCAGCCCATAACATCAACAGCCTGGAAAGCCTGGTTGATAGTTTGCAAAGCGGTCCCAGACACAAAAACACCTTCCCGAAATTCAGACAGATCTCCCTCAGCTCAAATATCGATACAACACAAATCCGGAACAGATGATGGCCTCACTTAAAACCACTCCCACGATATCAAACGATTCTGTCCCGGATCTGCTCTCGACGGCAGCCCTCTGGCAGGATCAGGGTCGGAAAGTCGCGTTGGCAACAGTGGTTCAGACATGGGGATCTTCGCCCCGCCCGCCCGGTAGTATGATGATCATTAACGATGAAATGGCCATGTTGGGGTCAGTCAGTGGTGGCTGCATCGAAGGTGCCGTCATTCTGGAAGCCCAAGAGATCATGATCGACGGCAAAGCGCGAACTCTTGAATTCGGGGTTGGCGATGAACAGGCCTGGGACGTTGGGCTGGCTTGCGGCGGAACGATCCGGGTTTATGTTGAGCGATTGGAACAACCATGAAAAGATCCACGCTCGATCAACTGGTTCGGTCACAACAGGACAAACAGACAATGGTTCTGCTGACCGATATGAAAACAGGTTGTCAGGAGATTTTCTATCCTCTCGACCCACAGGCCGCACATCCACTGCTCGACCAGATTCTGGTTGCTGTTCGCGAGGATCTTTCTTTTATTCATGAAGCCCCGGGTATTCATGAAGAGCCCGGCGAACAAACCTTTATCCAGGTTTACAACCCGCCCTTAAGGCTGATTATTGTCGGCGCCGTCCATATCTCCCAGTTTCTTGTCCCTATGGCCCGGATGGCTGGTTATGACGTGACTGTCATTGATCCACGCCGCGCCTTTGGCAATGCGGTGCGTTTTCCTGACTGCTCCATTCTCAATGACTGGCCGGACGACGCTTTGGCCGAACTGAAACCCGACCACCGGACGGCAGTTGTTATTCTGACACACGACCCCAAACTGGACGACCCTGCTTTGGAAATAGCCCTGCCTTCACCCGCTTTCTATATCGGTGCCCTGGGCAGTAGACGTACTCATGCCAAACGGCTGGAACGCTTGAAACACCTTCCCGGACTGGATCGGATAGACGGGCCGGTTGGTCTGGATATCGGCGCGAAAAGCCCCGCTGAAATTGCCCTCTCCATTCTCGGAGCAATCACCGCTGCGCTCCGCCAGGGAGACGAAAAGTGATTTTTGCCGAAATCGAGACCAAAGCCGCAGTTGGGACCTATCTCTCTCATTCAATAAAAATCGCCGAGGGCCGGTTAAGCAAAGGCCACAAACTGACAGAAACCGATCTGCACAATCTTGTCCGTGCCGGTCATCACAAGGTGACAACCCTGCGACTGGAGGCAGGAGATCTGCACGAGGATATCGCGGCGGCCCAACTGGCCAGGGCAGTCTCACAGGAGAACATCACAGTAAAAGAAGCTTTTACCGGACGTTGTAATCTCTATAGCGCAGTGCATGGTCTGCTGATTGCCAAACCGGATGAGGTCAATCAGCTCAATGGAATTGATGAAGCCATCACCATCGCAACCCTTCCCCCCTTCACCGTGGTATATCCCGGGCAGATGGTTGCCACAGCCAAGATCATTCCCCTCTCAGCCCCGGCTAGATCCGTCGAGCTGGCGGGACAGGCCGCCCGGCTATCCGTTGCGCCCTTCAGAAAAAAACAGATAGGCCTTATTCTCACGCGTCTGCCCCAGAGCAAGGACAGCGTTCTTGAGAAAACCCGGCAGGTGGTTGCCCAACGGTTACAGAGCTGTGACAACGATTTACAGACCTGTCTTATAACAGACCACAAGACCGACGCTATAGCCTCTGCTATTCAGGAACTCAGGAACCGCGATCACGATCTGATACTTGTTTTTGGTGCTTCAGCCATTACTGACCGACGTGACAGTCTACCCGCCGGACTGGAAAAAGCAGGTGGAAAAATCCTGCATTTTGGCATGCCGGTTGACCCTGGGAATCTTCTTCTTCTGGGGGAACACAGCGGTGTCCCGGTGATCGGTCTGCCCGGCTGTGCCCGTTCTCCCAAGCTCAATGGTTTTGACTGGATATTGCAACGCTGTCTGGCCGATATAAAGGTCACAGCAAACGACTTAACTTCCCTTGGCTGTGGTGGTCTCTTGTCTGAAATTGTCACCAGACCCCAACCCCGCGAACGAATATCCCAAAGCAATAACCTGTCTGACATTTCTTCTCTTCCCGCGTACAAGATCACAGCGCTACTCCTTGCGGGTGGACAATCCCGCCGCATGGGAAAGCTCAACAAGCTCCTGCAACTGTGGCAGGGAAAACCCATGGTCCAATGGGTCGTGGACAGCCTCGAACAAAGTACAGTTGACAACATCATCGTCGTCACAGGGTATGATGCCGAAAAAATCCGGGCAGAACTGGCTGATGACAAGTTGGATTTTGTACATAACCCCGACTTTGCAGAGGGGCTCAGTACGTCCCTGATCTCCGGTCTCAAGGCTGTCCCCGCGGATAGTGACGCCGTACTGGTTTGTCTCGGGGACATGCCCCTGATCAGTAAAGACCAGATAAACCAGCTGATCAGTGTCTTTGATCCAGAAAACAGTGCTGCCATCTGCATCCCCACCTTTATCGGAAAACGGGGCAACCCGGTTCTGTGGTCACGCCAGTTCATCCCGGAAATGATTACCATAAAAGGGGACAATGGTGCCCGCCACCTGCTGGGGAATTATGCCAGTGACATCCGTGAGGTCCCTATGGACACAGATGCCATACTTTCAGATATTGATACGCCCGAAGCCCTTAAGAACTTACGAGAAAAGTTTACAGAAAAACTTACGGGAAAAATCATGACAAAAATCTGCGAGGATCCCGGCGATGCAGGATGATGCTCTCTACAACAAGTCAATTCTCAAACTGGCTTCTGCTGGCGACAGCCCTCTCGCACATCCAGATATCTCGGTCTTGCATGACAATCCTCTTTGTGGAGACCGGATCACACTCGATCTGACTCTGGACCAGAGAACCATTTCAGCACTCGGCTACAAAGCGCGGTCCTGTGCTCTTTGCAAGGCTTCCGCCGAGTTACTGCGCACCTGTGCCGTTGGAAAAGATCTTGAGACAATAACAAACCTGCACCTGCAATTAAAAATGCAATTAAAAGAACAGGCTGTTCTTACCTTTTCTGCTCCCTGGAAGAAATTTTCCCTGTTCCAGCCAGCTGTTCCGATCAAGAACCGGCACAGCTGCATTTTGCTTCCTTTTCAGGCAATCGAAAAAATTGAAAGGAAAAATTAAACTAAAAGATGTACAGCTTGTAACGACAACCATTGAAAATTCCGCTGTAACGACGCACTATGACGCGCAAAGTCCGGGAGAGGAAAGCGGCAGCAAGATGACAATCCAGAGTAAAATCGGCTCGTTGTTGGCTGTGCTTTTTCTCGCACTGATCCTGTTCAGTGCAGGAATTCTCTATAAGGTCATTATTCCCCAGTTCAAAAATCTCGACCATGACAATGCCATACAGAGTGCCCGTCAGATCCTGAACACTCTCAATGATGAACTGGCGCATCTGGTGGTCTATTCCAGCGACTGGGGTATATGGGATGACACGTACAACTATATGGACAGCAGGGATGTTAATTTCATCAACTCCAGCGCACCTGATGAAACCCTGGTCTTTACAGATATTGATCTGCTCGGCTTCATCAATATGGACGGAGAGCTGGTCTGGGGTCGATGGCGGAACATTGAAGAAGAAGGATACAGTGACCTCGACCTGAAATATAGTACTCATCAAACCATCCGGCATTTCTCGCCAGAAAATGTCATCGCAAATGAATCAATCTCTGGCTATATCCAGACCCGGCAAGGGCCGATGTTACTCGCGGCCTATCCAATTCTTAAAAGCAATGGTGACGGCCCGCCCAACGGGATAGCGATCATAGGGCGTTTTCTTGATCAGAAACGCCTCGATAAAATTGCTGCAGACCTCAATGTCGTTTTTCATAAAATATCAACTGACCCTGAAGCACTGCCTCCGAAGCATCCCATCCCGGAGGATCTTTTCACAGAAACGATTGATCCCGGCAACGTCGCTCTCTATAGCCCCGCGGATGAAGAAGTTTTTTATTCCTTTTTCGATATCAGGGATGTTACCAGCGTTTCCCTGATGCGACTGGTCCATCCCCACCCGATGGATATCCTCGCTAAAGGGCAATTCGCCATCAGTTCCGCCTTGCAGCTAATTGCCGCTTTTTTTGCCATCACCTTGTTTTTTGTGGTGATTACCTTGCGCCGGATTGTGGTTTTGCCCCTGGCCACCCTGCGCGACAAGATCACTTCCCTGGGGCATGGCCGCGAGCACTCGGACGGAACCAGCAAGCCTTCACACTCCAACGAACTCCAACTCGCACTCCAGAGCTTTGATGCAATGGAGGAAGAAATTCGGGAACATCAGAATGAGCTGGAAAACAAGGTTCGCGACCGGACACGATGGCTCCAGGAAACCAATGGACAGTTAGAAAGAGAGATCAGGGAGCGGCAGAAAACAGAACAGCGTCTCCTTGCAGCCAAGCTTGATGCGGAGAAAGCAAACCAGAGC
Organism: Kiloniella laminariae; assembly: GCF_027214005.1. Lineage (GTDB taxonomy): Bacteria > Pseudomonadota > Alphaproteobacteria > Kiloniellales > Kiloniellaceae > Kiloniella > Kiloniella laminariae_A. Next base: position 533,675 of record NZ_JAPWGY010000003.1, on the reverse strand, counting down.
AAATCTGAATTCCTCGCCACTGTCAGCCATGAAATCAGAACACCGATGAACGGCGTGGTTGGAATGACCAGTCTCCTGATGGAAAGCAATCTGGATCAGGAACAAAAAGAATACTTGCAATCAATCAGCAAGTCAGCAGATCACCTTCTGGTTCTCATTAATGATATCCTCGACATTTCCAAACTGGAAACCGGTACCAGCGAACTTCAGCACCATGATTTCAATATCGCCGAGCTGCTCAATTCTGTCATCACAGCAAAATCTCCTCATGCGACAGCAAAGGGGCTCAAGCTGGTTAATGAGCTGGATCCTGCTCTGCCACTCTGGTTACAGGGCGACCCGACCAGATTAAAACAGATGCTGTACAATCTGCTCGCAAATGCGATCAAGTTTACAAACAAGGGACAAATCAAGGTCACTATTTCTGCCGCTTTGCCTCTCGAAGGTACCACTCAGATGGTTTATTGCTGCGTCAAGGATAGCGGCATCGGCATAGCCGCAGAAGATCAAAGAAGAATTTTTGAACGCTTTACCCAGGTCGACGGGTCTGCCAGTCGCAAACACGGCGGGGTGGGTCTCGGACTATCCATCGTCAAGCATCTCTGTGACCAGATGGGGGGAGAAGTCGGCCTGGAAAGTACTCCGGACGAAGGCAGTCTGTTCTGGTTTAAAATACCTTTGGAAATAGGCAAAGCACCTGGCGGAGAAGCTGAAGTTTCTTCTGAACCAACACCGGTTTTCGTCGAGGAAACCGTCGACGATAGCACCACTCCGATATCTCCCCCTTTACAATCCGAGAACATCAGTGCGGATTCACTGCATATCCTCATTGCTGAAGATAATCAGATAAACCAGATGCTCCTGACAAAATTTCTCTCCAAAAAGGGGCATCGGATTGATGTCGTCATCAATGGCAAAGAAGCATTCCAATTCGTAAAGCAACAAACCCCTGATGTTATCCTGATGGACATCCAGATGCCCGATATGGATGGTATACAGGCAACACAAAAAATACGTACCCTCGAAGGCGAGAAAGGAAGGGTTCCGATCATCGCCGTAACGGCCAACGCCATGCAGGGAGACCGCGATAGTTACCTTGCAGCAGGTATGGATGACTATCTGTCAAAGCCTGTTGATTTCAAAAGACTTATTGAACTGATCCACCACTACACTCATCTCTCGCAAAAGTAATCCCCTTGGGTCGGGTATCATTTATTTTCACCTGCATATTGATATTTCTCGATATATGATTATTTCAATTTTATCCTGTCTCCGACGAGACCACATAAACAAGACCTGATTACAGACTGATGAGTAAGATACAATGAACAGTACGACCGACCTTGAGACTATCGCCCCGCTTTTCAAACCCTTCCGTTTGGGTTCACTTGACCTGGCCAACCGTGTTGTAATGGCTCCCATGACCCGTCTGCACAGCCCAAACGGCATCCCCGGCGAAGATGTTGCAGCTTACTATCGCCGCCGGGCAGAAGGTGGTGTCAGCCTGATCATCACTGAAGGAACCTACATCGACCACAAAGCAGCCAATGGCTATGATAATGCACCAGCTTTTTACGGTGAAAAAGCATTGGCCGGGTGGAAAAAAGTGGTTGAAGAGGTCCATGCTGCCGGAGGAAAGATCATCCCCCAGATCTGGCATGTCGGTTCCGTTCGCCGGGCCGGCCTGCAACCCGACCCGGCCGTTCCGGGTCAGGGACCTTCTGAAATCCGCGAGGACGATCATGTCGTGGTACAGCAGATGAGCATTGATGACATCAAAGAAGTTATCGCGTCTTATGTCCGCGCTGCCCTTGATACCCAAAAACTTGGGTTTGACGGGATCGAAATCCATGCTGCCCATGGGTATCTCATCGACCAGTTTTATTGGGAGGGAAGTAACCACCGCCAGGATGCCTACGGTGGCTCACTTGAAAAAAGATCCCGCTTGGGCCTGGAAATTGTTACCGCAATCCGTGCTGCTGTTGGCCCTGACTTTCCGATTGTTTATCGTTTCTCTCAATGGAAGGGCCAGGATTACAATGCCAGGATCGCTCAAAGCCCTGAAGAGCTGGCACGTATACTACAACCGCTTGCCCAGGCTGGTGTCGATGTCTTTCACGCCAGTACCAGACGCTTTTGGGAACCCGCTTTTGAAGGTTCCGAAGACAATCTGGCCACCTGGGCGCGAAAATTAACCGGCAAGCCCGTTGTTACCGTTGGCTCGGTTAGCCTCGACAAACAGTTTTCATCTGGAATTTTTTCAGGAACAGAAGACCCCAAAGCTGCAACAACCGATCTCAAAGAACTCAATCGTCGCCTGGCGCGAGATGATTTCGATCTGGTCGCGGTTGGCCGGGCGCTGCTCAGCGATCCACAGTGGGCCAACAAAATGAAGGCCGGTCAACTGGACCTGATCACGCCATTTGACAAGGAAGCCTTGCAAAGCCTGACCTGATAAAAGCTCTCGCAACTGCCCTCCATCAGGGAGTGGCAGTTGCAAGAACACTCATTGGCGATTAGCATCACCAACCTGTAGCAAGAGAAACACTCACTGGAACAAATCTCCGTCAGAATTTTTCACTAAATGGACTCCCTCTAAGCTGATGAGCGTGGAAATCAACGAGATACTGAAAGCCCTGTCCAACCCGACCCGACGGGCTATTCTGCAATGGCTGCGCGAACCGGAAAAACATTTTCCGCCGCAACCTCTCGACATGGCAGAATACGGAGTATGTGTCGGGCGGATTCAGGAAAAAGCAGGGCTTTCCCAATCAACGACCTCGCTCTATCTGGCAACCCTGCAGCGGGCCAATCTGGTCTCTTCCCAACGGCACGGACAGTGGACCTACTACAAACGGGAAAACCAGACGATACTGAAATTTATCCGTGTCCTGGAAGAATCACTCTGAATTCCTTAAGCAGTACAAATTGTACCTTCTTTAAAGCAGACAATTTTCAGCTTCCCTTGCGTCACCTCCGGCAAGTTTCTAAGCTCTTTTCCGAAATGATTTTCTGATTTTGCGCCCGCGCCTGATCAGATCGCCCCGGATGATTGAAGGAACAAAACATGGCTAAAGTCGCATTCGTCGGTTTGGGAGTTATGGGCTACCCCATGGCAGGACACCTTGCTGCAAAAGGACATGATGTCACCGTCTACAACCGCAGCACGTCCAAGGCCGAGGCCTGGGTCAAAGCCCACAAGGGCAACAAGGCCAACACCCCACGCAGCGCAGCCGAAGGGGCTGAGATCGTCTTTTGCTGTGTTGGCAATGACGATGATCTGCGGTCGGTGGTCCTCGGCGAAAACGGTATCTTCGCAGGCATGACACCCGGTGCCGTACTGGTGGATCACACCACCGCCTCGGCAGACGTCGCCCGGGAACTGGATGGCATCGCCCGCGAGCAAGGGCTTCATTTTATTGATGCGCCCGTTTCTGGTGGTCAGGCCGGAGCCGAAAACGGGGTACTGACTGTTATGTGCGGCGGGGAACAGACCAGTTTTGACCGCATCAAACCCGTTGCCGACTGTTTTTCCCGCGCGGTGACCCTGATGGGCCCCGTTGGCTCAGGGCAGCTCACCAAGATGGTCAATCAGATCGCCATTGCCGGGCTGGTTCAGGGGCTGAGTGAAGCCATGAATTTCGGTCAGAAAGCCAATCTCGATATGGCCAAGGTCATCGATGTGATCTCCAAAGGTGCAGCTGGCTCCTGGCAGATGGAAAACCGGGGCAGCACCATGTGCGAAGGCAAGTTCGACTTTGGCTTTGCCGTTGACTGGATGCGCAAGGACCTCGGCATTTGTTTTGAAGAGGCCCAGCGCAATGGAGCGCGCCTGCCCGTGACCCACCTGATCGACCAGTTCTACGCCCAGGTCCAGGGCCGGGGCGGCAAACGCTGGGACACCTCCAGCCTGGTGCATCTGCTGCAAAACGACTGATCCTTTTCTCATGGACTAAAGTCCTCATGATTTTGTACTCGCAGCCGCGTAAAAACCTGTGATAAACATTCCGCTACAGAAGGTATTCTCAAGGATGCAGAGGATACCTTCTTCTATCGTCTGCCATGATCTCGCCTTACCTTCTTGTCAGTATGGCACCTGTCATAAATCTTGAGTCCTCAAGAGAAAGAAATCCATGTTTCACAGCTTCTTCAAATCCAAGGAATGGGCCCTCTGGGCCTATGGCGGTGGAGCGATCCTTATCATATCTCTATGGGTACAGGTTCAGTTCACTGTGGCTTTTAATGCTTGGTATGGCCGCTTCTATGATCTTTTGCAAAATGCAAAGGACTATTACGAGAAACCAGCAGAAGGGGTCACTCTTTTTTACGATAATATCATTAGCATTGATTATGTGATAAATGGATTTGAAGGTGAGCCTTCGTTTTTCGTCCTCGCTACTCCGTACATTATCCTTGCAACTGTAACAGCCTGGTTCACCCGGATGTACGGCTTATCGTGGAGGGAGGCTATGACATTTAATTTCATCCCTCGTTGGCGCATCGTCGAAGAAGAGATAGAGGGTGCCTCCCAGCGTATCCAGGAAGACTGTAATCGCTTTGCCCGAATTGTTGAATCACTCGGCTTACAAATTATCCGGGCAGTCATGACTCTTATTGCTTTCCTTCCCATCCTTTGGGACCTAAGTGAAAAAGTTGATATCCCGGTTTTCCGTGACATAGAGGGGTCATTGGTTTGGCTCGCCCTTCTCGTCTCCCTCGGTGGCATGGCAATTTCCTGGTTTGTCGGAATAAAGCTGCCTGGACTCGAATATAATAATCAACGTGTGGAAGCTGCATTCAGAAAACAACTGGTTTTAGCTGAAGACAACAAGGCTATCTATGCAAATCAAGAAAGTCTGTTCGAGTTATTTACCGGAGTTCGCTTTAACTACAGGCGGCTCTACTGGCACTACGGATATTTTGATGTCTGGCTCAATAGTTACGATCAATTTATGATTATCGTTCCTTACCTGATCATGGGACCGAGCCTGTTTACTGGCGCGATTTTACTTGGAGTAATGGTGCAAGTATCCAACGCATTCCAAAAAGTTCATGGCAGTTTCTCTCTCTTCTTACAAAATTGGACAACCATCACCGAGTTACGCTCGATCTATCGCCGCTTGCATGAATTCGAGCACAATTTGCAGCGATATGAAAAACCTCAAAGCGGGGCTTCTCTGGCAGTTTGATTTCACCCCTGACAGACCCTTCTTCCAAAGGCGGCAGGATATCCTGCCGCCTTTTCACATTCTTGCGCTATTCGTTCTGTCGCCCGTCATCTGGCTTTGATCTCTACTCGAACCTGCATCTAAACTTCTCCACGACATTAATCCTGTGGAAGAAAAAGATGACTGCCCTGAACGCCTCCAATAAAGATCTCCTCACTGTTGGCCTTGCCCAGATCACCCCTGTCTGGCTCAATCGAGACGCCACATTGGCAAAGATTTCTGACTATGCTTCACAGGCCGCGGATCAGGGCTGTGATCTCGTCGGCTTTGGCGAAGCCTTGGCGCCGGGCTATCCATTCTGGCTGGATCGTACCGACGGTGCCCGCTTCAACTCGGATATCCAGAAAGAGATCCATGCCCGCTACCTCGACGAAGGCGTCTGTATCGAACGGGGTGATCTCGCCCCGCTTTGCGCTTTGGCAAAAGATCGCGGGATTGCGATCTATGTCGGCATAATGGAACGCCCCCTGGATCGGGGTGGCCACAGCCTCTATTGCACACTGGTCTATATCGACAAACAAGGCCAGATCGGCTCGGTTCATCGCAAACTGATGCCAACCTATGAAGAGCGTCTTTGCTGGGCGGCGGGGGACGGACATGGCCTGCGCACCCACCCTCTCGGCAGCTTTACTGTTGGCGGCCTGAACTGCTGGGAAAACTGGATGCCGCTGGCCCGGGCCTCGCTTTACGCGCAGGGCGAAGATCTGCATTTTTCCTGTTGGCCCGGCGGCTCCCACAACACCCACGATCTACCTGGCTTTATCGCCAAGGAATCCCGTTCCTATGTCATGTCGGTCTGTGGTTTGATGCGGATCGAAGACATTCCTGCCGATGTTCCTCACCGGGATCTGATCATGGGGAATGAGACCAGGGGGCTGCTTGCCAATGGTGGGACCTGCCTGATGGGACCGGATGGACAGTGGGTGATTGAGCCGATCATTGGGGAAGAGCGTCTGGCCGTGGCAACCATTGATCATCGGATGGTCCGCCGGGAACGCCAGAATTTTGATCCTGCCGGGCACTACTCCCGCCCGGACATAACCCAGTTGGTTGTTGACAGAACCCGTCAATCCACCCTGGTGATCAAAGACCCGGCAAAATAAAATTCAGGTTTTCTAATGCAGAAGGCGGTCAATTTGTGGCTGCTCTTCTGCATGCCCCGCTTTTTGAGATTTATCCAACGGGTCATACCTCAAGCGTTCTTTAGGGAAAAACAATGTAACCGTCGTTCCCTCACCTGGTTCACTTTCCAGTTCGATCGTTCCTCCGTGCATTTCCATAAGGTTGCCCACGATATGCAGACCCAGTCCGGTGCCTTCCTGCTTGCGGGTCAGACTGTCCCCCGCCTGTACAAAGGGCTCCATAACCCGCTTCAGATCTTTCACGGCAATCCCGATCCCTGTATCCCGCACCGTGAGCAGCAAACCACTCTGGCGCGAGGCCGATGCGGAAACCTCTATTTTTCCGCCCTCAGGAGTAAACTTGACGGCATTGGAAAGCAGATTGATCAGGACCTGCTTAACGCGGCGGGGATCAGCAAAAAGAAGCGGAAGGTCTATGGGAAAACGGGTATCTATCGCAATATTGCTATTCTCAGCCCGCGTTGCCACAATCTGGATACTGGCCTGGGTGATTTCTCCCAGGTCAAAGCTGACCTCACGCAACTCGATTTCTCCGGCTTCGAGCTTTGAGACATCAAGAACATCATTCAGAACCTCAAGCAGGTGAACCCCGGCAGAATTAATGTCCGTACAATATTCAACATAGCGCTCTTGCCCCAAAGGTCCGAATATTTGCTTCTTCAGCAGCTCCGAGAAACCGATAATACAGTTCAGGGGTGTACGCAGTTCGTGGCTCATATTTGCCAGAAACTCAGTTTTGGCCCGATTTGCCAGCTGCTCCTGCTCCATGGTCTGTAACAGACGTTGTTCTGTCTTGATCCGGTTATCCAGCTCCTGTTCCAGTTCTCGCGTGCGCAAACTGACCCGCTGTTCCAGCTGCCTGTTGGCTTCGGCCAAAGCTGCTGCTGATTTATGCTGTTCGGTTATATCGGTATAGGTCGTGACAAAACCGTCAGACACGGGATGACCAGAAATTTCTATCACCCGGCCGTCTCGCAATTTTCGGATAAATCGATGTGATTTGAACCGGGCTGCCAGCTCCATGCGATCCGCTACCAGCAGCTCGACATCGCCAGCGCCATATTCCCCTCTTTCCGCATTAAAACGAAACAGTTCCGACAGGGGGATTCCCGGCCTGAGCTGTTCAGGGGGGAACTCCATCACTTCACAAAAACGTTCATTCCAGAGAACCAGATCAAGATTATGATCAAACAGGGATATTCCCTGACTGATACTCTCCACCACAACCTTTAACTTGGCAGCGACGGTTTCCAGCCCCCCCGCACAGTAGGGGGTCGCATCTGTTGCAACTAGGCTAAGCCCACCTCCGGACAGATCGGCAGTTGTCAGCTGCACCAGTTTCTTCGTTTGCAGCAGGATCACCACCGGCTGCTGTTTGCCAAAAAGCTCCTGGCACCGTTCAAGGCCACTGCTTCTGCCTTGATCCCTAACGGCAGGTCCAGTAGCGGCCCCTTCTTCCCCCAAACAATGTTTCAGAATCTGAACCATCGGAGTTCCTGCCTGAACAAGCATCAAGGGCAGACCAAGAAACATCTGGAAATCAGCATTACAACCGACCAGGCATTTATCCGAGTCAAAAAAAGCGATCGTCTGTTTTGGCAAATACAACGGATTTTCTGCTGTTGTAAGGCCAGACACTATGCTCATTCGAAGAATCTCGTCATGGTAAATATATGTCGTCCTTAATATCAGGTGTTAATATCAGGCTTGGTTTCCCGCCTCAGGGCAAACGCAAGCGGTCATAATACTTTCTGCTTTATTAATAAATTCTATCATTCAGTGTAAGTATCTGAAGGCCGAGGCTGAAAAGCTGGGTAGCGGAATGACTTGACGCAAAGCAGAAAAAGACTGTTTGATAATGGCTCTGCGTCCACGATCAACAGATCGTGCCTTCCCCTTTCCTGTCCCGCGAGCTTTTCATGACCCGCCTTGATCTCGATTTTATCCGCGCCCAGTTCCCTGCTTTTGAAGAACCTTCTTTGCAAAACTGGTCCTTTTTCGAGAATGCGGGCGGATCTTATGCCTGTACCCAGGTGATTGAGCATCTGAACCGCTATTATCGGCAAACCAAGTTACAGCCCTACCACCCCTTTCCTGCTTCTGAACGGGCTGGGCAGGAAATGGATCAGGCGTTAAGCAGGCTCGCCTCCTATCTAAATGTTGGAGAAGACGAGATAGATCTTGGTCCGTCCACCAGCCAGAACACCTATGTTCTGGCCCAGGCCTTTCGGGCGATCTTGCAACCCGGAGACGAAATCATTGTCACCAATCAGGATCACGAGGCCAATTCCGGTTCCTGGCGCCGCTTATCCGAAAGCGGGATTGTCATTCGGGAATGGCAGGTCGATCCACAAACCGGTTATCTAGATCTAGAAGTCCTCGACCAGCTCCTTGGCGACAAAACCCGTCTGGTAACCTTTCCACACTGTTCGAACATTATTGCGCAGGTCAACCCTGTTGCAGAAATTACCCGTCGGGCACATGCTGTCGGTGCCCGTGTCGTGGTTGATGGGGTTTCTTATGCAGGACACGGCTTTCCTGATGTCAAGGCTCTCGAAGCTGATATTTACCTGTTTTCACTTTATAAAACCTTTGGCCCGCATCAGGGCTTAATGGTTGTCCGGAAAGAAACCCGGGAAGCCCTAGCCAATCAGGGCCATTTTTTCAATGCAGACCTTGTTCATAAACGCCTCACCCCGGCCGGGCCAGATCATGCCCAGATCGCGGCATCTGGTGGCATTATCGACTATTTTGATGCGGTTCATACACACCACTTCAAGGATCAGCCGGACGCGGCAAGGCGGGGACACCAGATCCACGATCTATTCCAGGCCCAGGAAAAAGCCCTGATGGCGCCCTTGCTCGAATATATCCGCAACCGCAACGATGTCAGGCTCCTTGGTCCCGATACGCCGACGGACAGGGCACCGACGATTTCTATGGTCGTTAAAGGAGGCGGTCGTGCTGCAGCAGAAAAATTGGCGAAGCATGGCATCATGGCTGCCGGGGGCCACTTCTATTCCTTTCGGCTTTTCGAGGGAATGAATCTCGATCCTGCAGCAGGGGCTCTGCGCGTTTCCTTCGTCCACTACACCAGCCCGGACGATATCGAAAAACTGATCAAGGCTCTGGACGCTACTCTTTAGCAGTCCCTCCTGACCTCAGAGTGCGTTCAGATCCTTGTAAGGGCTGAAGCCTGGTTGGAAAACAGAGTAAATTTTCCCGCAAATTATCTGTTGTGTATCGGGATTAAACCTTTGCCGGTCCCTGTTTCAGCCGATGGATCTTGCATAAACTTTTGATATAAACCTTGCAATATAAGCCTTTGACCAATGGGTTTATGGCCCCGACTTCCCCAGGTTCTGTTCTCGAGACCACTTTTTTAATATCTCGTTACAAAGGACAGAACCATGAAACACACCATTCTCTATTCAGCAATCGGGCTCCTGACACTTGGCGGTGTCGCTTTCGCCAGCAATCTGGATGGCCAATATGCCGGAAAATCAGAAGCAGAGATCACCCAACAGCTGGAAAGCATGGGGTATGAAATCCGCAGCATTGAAAACGAAGATGATTATCTCGAGGCCTATGCCCTGAAAGACGGCGTGCGTTATGAAGTCTATATCGATCCTCAGACCGGAAAGGTCATCAAGATCAAAGAAGACGATTAATAACGCAGATCAGGGGCAGCACAGCTTGCTGCTCCCTGTTTTTCAAGGGGAACGACCATGCAATCCATCAAGGTATGGGATATTTTTATTCGCTTGTTTCACGGCGCAACCGCCTTGTTTTTCCTGCTCAATTTTTTTGTCACGGAAGACGGTGGCAAGCTGCACAGCTTGCTGGGGTACGCACTGCTTATTCTTATTATCTTGAGAATAGTCTGGGGTTTTATCGGCTCATATCATGCCCGTTTTGATAATTTTGTGCCGACGTCAACACAGCTGAAAGAACATCTGAAGCGACAGTTTTTCCGGCACCAAGAAAATCATGTCGGCCACAACCCGCTTGGGGCACTGATGGTGCTGAACCTTCTTGGCTCTCTCGCCCTGTTGAGTCTGACTGGTATTCTTTCTGAAACCGTTTTTTTCTGGGGCATGAAATGGCTTGAGGAACTGCATGAATTTTTGGCAAATTATACAATGCTTTCCGTAATATTTCACCTTCTCGGCGTTGTCTGGGAAACCAAACGCTCTAAAATCAATCTGGTAAAAGCGATGATAACCGGCGTAAAAGAAATGCCGGAGATTATTGGAAAAAACAGGTAACTGCGAGAAGAAGGTCATTCATGTCCAGCACATCACCCGGCCCTGCCAATCCTGTATTCAATCGGCGTGTGATGCTCTGGATACTTTTGTTTGTCCAGATCAGCGGCACGCTTTTTTTCCTGTCTGATGCCCTGGGAGATCAGTTCTTCGCCAGTCAACACTTCCCGGGGCTGGACCACGATGTTACCGAATTTTTTGTCGTCGTCGCCATGAGCATCAGCGTGGCTTTCACCGCGACAGAGATAAAACGCGTGCTGTATCGGCAGCGCCGGATGGAAGAGCAACTCAGGATCGCCTCAGGCGCATTTGCCCAGATGCTGGACCAGTATTTTATCGAATGGACCTTGACCCCTGCCGAGCGCGAGGTTGCCCTCTTTCTGATCAAGGGGCTGTCGTTTTCTGACATTGCCCAGCTTCGCCAGACACGTGAGGGGACAATCAAGGCACAGTGTAACGCGATCTACAGGAAGGCCTCGGTATCAGGACGCCCACAGCTTCTCAGCTTTTTTATTGAAGAACTTCTTGCTGATGAGCTGATGCCTTCAACGCCAGTGCCTCAATCCTAAGATGGATATAGTTTTTATAGTTCCGTATGGACTCGGTATCCCGGTGCATAGGCCAGACGGACAAGGGTAACTGGAATATCACCGTTCCATGTTGTGCGGTCTATTACGAAAATTGCCGCCCCTTTTTTTGCTTCCAGTAGCTCGGCCTCAAGTTCCGTGGCATTCGCTGCTGAAAAAGTGATGTCTCCACGGGTAAAAGGCGCGTTTTGCACCAGCCATTCATTGGCATCAATAGACTGAAAATTGACAGACCGGATTGCTTCAATGGCCGAGATGTTGACCCAGCGATCCTCATACAGAAAGGGGCTGTTATCTGCATAGTGCAGGGTGCGAACATGCAGCATCGGAATCTTGTCAGACAGGCCGAGCCTTGTTGTTACGACAGCTGGCGGCAAGGTTTCCTCTCGTTCGAGGATTACATGACGCCAACGCCACCCGCGCTGCTCAACTTCCAGACGGGTAATGGGAATTTCAAGTGTTGCCTTGCGTGTCGGGTTCAGCGCAACACGGGTTCCTGCCTTGCGCCGTCGCTCGACAAGTCCGGCTTCTGCCACCTCGCGCAACGCACGATTGACAGTGGCCCTGGCACAGCCAAATTCCTCGGCCAGATCAACCTCATTCGGTATCTGATCTCCCGGCAGCCAGACACGCTCGACGATACGGCGCATCACCTCCGCCTTGATCGTCTGCCAGCTGTTGATCTCCGATAGCGTCAAACTCTGTCCCTAAGCGATTTCATTGTCTTTTTGTAACGTTCAACCAGCAGATCGTGCTTGATGTGCCGTCCTTCTTTTACCAGATGACGGCCCGCTGACCAGACATCGGTAATCATTCGGTCATCGCCAGCAAAGATATAGCTGTCCAGCAGCGCATCCCCCTCTTTCCCAAGCAGATCCACTGCATTGGCATCCAGCGCAAAAATATCTGCCGTCTTGCCCGCTTTCAGAACCCCTGCATTCCGTTGCCCGGCCTGGGCTCCCCCCAAGGCTGCTCCCTCAAGCAGCACGCGTCCGGTTGACTGTGTTGCTGTTGCCAGTACCGCACGGCCCCGATCGCGTAACCGTTGGGAATACTCCAGTGTGCGCAGCTCTTCCGCCAGGGAAATCCGGATATTGGAGTCAGAGCCGATCCCGAATTTCCCGCCTGCAGCCAGATAGCGTACGCCGTCAAAAATTCCGTCCCCAAGACTGGACTCGGTGATCGGACAAAGCCCGGCTACGGCACCTGATCTGGCTAGCCCTTCAGTTTCGTGCGGCTCCATATGGGTTGAATGGATCAGACACCAGCGATTATCAACCTCGTGGTTTTCAAGCAGCCATTCCATCGGGCGCTTGCCCCATGCCGCCTGAATTTCCTCGATTTCGGCAGTTTGCTCTGCAATGTGCATATGCAGCGGAGCCTTCGGAGCCAGGCCCGCTGCAAAAGTCAGCCCTTCCTGACTAACCGCGCGCAGGGAATGCGGCGCAACACCCAAGCGGCTATCATCGGGCAAGACATCAAGCGCCTTGCCAGCAGCCTCAAACAGCTTCTGGAAACGTTCAGGACTATTGCCAAAACGGATTTGCCCCGGTCCAAGTACACGACCATCACAGCCTCCGTGTTCGTAAAGCACCGGCAATAGGGTCAGGCCAATCCCGGTTTCAGCCGTGGCAGCGATCACGCGACTGGAAAGTTCCCCTATATCGTCATAGGAAATACCGCCAGCTTGGTGATGGACATAGTGAAACTCACAAGCCGCAGCATATCCGGCTTCCAGCATCTCCATCTGAACAAAGCCCGTGATGGCTTCAATGTCATCCGGTGTCAGATGGTCAAGAAAACGGTACATCAGCTTGCGCCAGGTCCAGAAACTGTCGCGTGGATCCTGTCCACGGGTCTCTGTCATACCAGCAAGAGCGCGCTGGAAAGCATGGCTGTGGAGATTGGTTGGGGCCGGCAGGAGAATTCCAAAGCTCTCGCCCTCGGCAACAGACTGCGGAGCGGGGCAATTTGCTTCCACAGTTGAGATTACGCCATCAACGCCAATGGTTACCCGAACGTTTTTTTCCCAGCCTCTGTCGGTCAGGGCCTGCTCCGCCCACAAATGTCTCACTCTGCTTCTCCGGTCATCATCTTGACAAAGTATTATGTGCAGACATAATACTAAAAAGTTCACCCTGATCAAGCCCGTTTGCAAGCGAGGTTCCTTATGCCCTCTTCCAGTTCACATCCTTCGACCCCAGCTGTTGTAACCGTGACAAGGGGAAACAGTCCTGTGGTTCTCGGTATGCCCCACACAGGTACATGGCTCCCCGCAGATATACTGGAAAAGCTGAATGAAACCGGGAAAATGCTGACGGACACCGACTGGCACATCGATCAGCTCTATACCGGTCTGTTACCAGAAGTAACAATCGTCAAAGCCAACTTTCACCGCTATGCCATTGATGCCAACCGTGATCCCAGTGGAGTCAGTCTCTATCCCGGACAGAACACCACTAGTCTCTGCCCGCTGACAGACTTTGATAATCAGCCGATCTATCAGGCAGGTCAGGAACCGGATGCAGATGAAATCGAACGCAGGCGCACGCTGTTCCATGGTCCCTATCATGAAACACTTGCCAGCGAACTGGAACGGGTTCGCCAGATTCATGGCTCAGCCATTCTATATGACTGTCACTCAATCCGCTCGCATATTCCCTTTCTCTTTGATGGCAAGCTGCCAGATTTTAATATCGGCACAAATAATGGTGAAACCTGTCACCCTCTGATTGAACAGACAGTTCAAGGTATTTGTCAAAAGGCAGAAGACTTTACCACTGTTCTTAACGGGCGCTTCAAGGGTGGCTGGACAACACGTCATTATGGACAGCCAAAAACCGGAATTCACGCAATCCAGATGGAACTGACCCAGGCGACCCATCTGGCAGGGGAACAGATCCCCTTTGACTATGACAAGGCCAAGGCTGACCTCCTCCGCCCATACCTTAAGGCAATTCTTGATCAGCTCACACAACTGGTTCTTTCAGGCAGCCTACGCCCCTGAATTCGCTCTTGCTGATTCACAGAGCCGGATTCCTTGCCGATATTTTAAGGATGCCAAAGATATCGCCATTAGTGCGTAATTTCTCTGTTGCAGCAATCAAACCGACTCAAAACCTTCCCCCTCTGCCCTTTTACCCATATGGGGTAGAGGGTTAAGCGAGAAGAAAACGGTTACACAATACTTCTTCCCCCCAATCGCGCGCAGCCGCCATAACATTCACCTGAAGCACTTCTTTTTTCGTTTATTGACCTACATCAAGGGCAAGCCCCTGTGACAGGCAGAATATCGCTCTGTCAGGACTTAATGGATGCGAAGGGAGTTGTCGCGTGCCAGACCAAAAGGCGTGGGCTCAAGATACTAAAAATTTACACCAAGGCTCAGACACAGCTGCCCTAACGCCTGTTTTCTCACAAGGCACGGTCCTTGTTCATGCCGTTGTCGCCCTGCTGGTGTCCTTAAGTTTATTGTTTGTTCTGACTGCACCAGGCTTGGCGGAAAGTAAAAGTTATGCCGCTCCGTCCGGCGGTAATTTTGCCCGCTATAGCAACGAAATCATCGCAGAAGAGCTTTTCCCTGGCGCCAGCAGTCTCGAACCGGTTGCGGCGACACCCCCCTATGCCAAAATCATTGCTGATGGCGAAGAAGTTGGTTTTGCCTATCTCAATACCGATTTTGTCAATGCGACAGGCTATTCCGGCAAACCCATTCACGTCATGGTCGGCATTGATCTCAAGGGCGTGATTACCGGTACAAAACTGGTTAAACACAGCGAACCCATCGTGCTGATCGGAATTCCGGAAAAAAAGATCACCAACTTTATGGCTGGCTACACTGGCATTGACACCATAGCCCGTACAGGAAAAGGCCGGGATACCGGCGAAGTGGACATGATCAGCGGTGCGACCGTCACAATTATGGTGATCGAGGATTCAATTTTCCGTTCTGCCATCAAATTTGCCCGCCATATCGGCATTGGCGGATTGAGTGCGGCTGTCGAGCAGCAGCCGAGCGAACGCAGAACTGTAGACCTGAGCCAGACAACACCCGTGGACTGGGAAACCCTGCTTGGTAACGGTGCCGTCAGACACCGGGTTATCAGCCTTGGCGGAATCAATGCCGCCTTTGCTGAATCCGGTGATCCTGTTGCCGCCAAAAGACCGGAAAAAGGTGATCCCGAAGAAACCTACATCGACCTCTATCTTGCCCCGGTTTCTGTTCCTGTTATCGGACGAACCCTGCTTGGCGAAGCCGAATACCAGAACCTTCTTGCCAGCCTGGAGCCAGGACAGGAAGCGATAATGGTTTTTGCCAATGGCCGGTATTCTTTCAAGGGATCAGGCTATGTTCGCGGTGGAATTTTTGACCGCTTCCAGCTGATTCAGGGCGAAAACAGCGTTCGATTCCGCGATAAACTTCATACCCGTATCGGCGATCTCGAAGCAGAAGGCTCTCCGGCTTTCAAGGAAATCGGTATTTTCAGAATTCCGACCAACGTTCCTTTCAACCCGGCTGAAACCTTTAGAATCGAGCTTCTGGCCAACCGCGAAGTTGGCGCTATCAAGAAAGTATTCCTTGCCTTTGATCTGAGCTATGACCTGCCCGCCAGCTATGTCAAAGTCGAGAAACTGGCTCCCGTTCTTCCCGCAGCAATCAGCCCAGAAGTCACAGCGACAGATCAATCAGAAGATGCCAGTCGCACCGCGCTCTGGAAACGCATGTGGGATCTGAAACAACTTGAAATTGGCGCACTGTCCCTCGCGCTCGCGGTACTGACTGTTATCTTCTTCTTCCAGGATTGGCTGGTCAAACATCCGCGCCTGCTTGTCTGGACCCGGAACAGCTTTCTGACCTTTACCCTGTTTTTTGTTGGCTTCTATGCCCAGGCCCAATTGTCTGTTGTCAACGTCCTGACTTTCTTCAACGCCCTTCTGACTGACTTCAGCTGGAACTATTTCTTGATGGAGCCCCTGATCTTCCTGCTTTGGCTCTCTGTTGCTGGCGGATTACTATTCTGGGGTCGTGGTGCCTATTGCGGTTGGCTTTGTCCCTTTGGTGCCTTGCAAGAACTGGTGAACCAGATTGCCAAACGCTGCAAAGTCCCTCAGTTTGAGCTGCCCTGGGGACTGCACGAACGCCTCTGGCCCTTAAAATATATCATCTTCCTCGCACTGTTTGGCCTCTCACTCTACTCTTTGCAGGATGCAGAACATTGGGCTGAGATTGAACCCTTCAAAACAGCCATCATTCTCAAATTTGCCCGCGAATGGCCCTGGGTGCTCTTTGCAATCAGCCTGTTGGCCGCCGGACTATTTGTCGAAAGATTCTATTGTCGTTATCTCTGTCCACTTGGCGCCGCCCTGGCGATCCCCGGACGCATGCGCATGTTCGAATGGCTGAAACGGCATCCGAAAGACTGTGGAAAACCCTGCCAGACCTGCGCCAAGGAATGCATGGTCCAGGCAATCCACCCCACAGGCGAAATCAACCCGAATGAGTGTCTCTATTGCCTGCACTGTCAGGTCGTCTATCACGACGATCATCGCTGCCCGCCCATGGTGCAGAAGCGCAAACGCAGCGAACGGCTTCAGGACATGCAAAGCAAAAGCGCAGAGCTAATCAAGGGAGGGTGTCCCGCTGCCGAGATCCCCGATTTCATCGGGGTAGATGACAAGAAACAAGCTGTCCTTTCTGCCAAAGGCAAATAGGACAAAGCTGCTTCGGGTCGACAAAAACCCGAAGCAGCCGAGCCGTCACCGTAGGGGTGACTACCCGCCAGGCCTGTTGAGTGGTGAGACAAGCGACAGACCGGCACATTAAAGAGGAGCACAGACATGTCTGAAAATAAAGGCCTGTCCAGAAGAGATCTATTAGGTGGTTCTGCCAAGTTGGCCACCATTGCCGGTGTCGGCGCAGCAACAGGAGCCGCTGTTGTCAGCGGCCTCCCGACAGCCGCCCAGGCTTCCGGCAATAACCTCGCCGCCGTTGAACCGGGGCAACTCGACGAATATTACGGCTTCTGGTCATCCGGCCAGGCTGGTGAATTGCGTATTCTTGGCTTGCCTTCCATGCGTGAACTGATGCGTGTGCCGGTTTTCAACCGTTGTTCTGCCACAGGTTGGGGCTTGACCAACGAGAGTAAAAAGATTCTGACCGAAAACCTGCTGCCAAAAACAAAAAAGTTCCTTGAGACCCGTGGCGGGGACTACATGAACGGGGATCTGCATCACCCGCACATGTCCTTTACCGACGGAGCATACGATGGCCGTTATCTCTTCATGAATGACAAAGCCAACACTCGCGTAGCCCGTGTTCGCTGTGACATCATGAAGGTCGATAAAGTCATCGAAATTCCGAACGCGTCTGATATTCATGGTCTGCGCCCGCAAAAATACCCACGCACCGGATACATTTTTGCCAACGGCGAACACAGAATTCCTTTGCCAAACGACGGCTCTGTTCTGGATGACCCAAGTAAATACGTTGCTATATTCAGTGCCATCGACGGCGACACAATGGAAGTCAAATGGCAGGTCAAGGTCAGTGGGAACCTCGACAACGTTGATGCCGATTACCAGGGCAAGTATGCCATCTCCTCTTGTTATAACTCTGAAGAGGGAACCACACTTGCCGAAATGACATCCTCAGAGCAGGACCACTGTGTTGTTTTCAATATCAAACGCATCGAGGAGGCTGTCGCAAAGGGTGATTATGAGGTTTATGAAGGAGGGGTACCTGTTGTCGATGGTCGCAAAGGTTCTCCACTAACAACCTACATTCCAATATCAAACAGCCCCCATGGCGTGAATGCAGCACCGGACAAGCGCCACATCGTGATCAATGGCAAGCTGTCACCAACAGTGTCAGTGATCGACGTTGAGCTTCTGGACGATGTCTTCGAAGGTAAAATTGCCCCAAGAGACGCCATTGTCGCTGAACCACAACTGGGACTTGGCCCGCTTCATACTGCTTTCGATAACCGTGGTTTCGCCTATACAACTCTCTTCCTCGACAGCCAGATTGCCAAGTGGGACATCAGCAAAGCAATCCGGGCCTATAAAGGCGAAGAAGTTGACCCCATCATTCAGAAAATCGATGTTCAATATCAACCCGGCCATAACTCGACCACTATGGGCGAAACTTCTGAAGCTGACGGTAAATGGCTGATATCACTAAATAAATTCTCAAAAGATCGCTACATAAATGTCGGACCGCTGAAACCTGAGAATGAGCAATTAATCGACATTTCCGGTGATGAAATGAAAATCGTTCATGATGGTCCGACCTTTGCCGAACCCCATGACTGTATTCTTGTTCACCGATCCGTTGTGAATCCTGCTCATATCTACAAACGGGACGATCCGACCTTTGCCGATACCATTGCCATGGCCAAGGCTGACGGAATTGACCCGGAAGACTGCCAGGACGTTGTTCGTGATGGCAACAAGGTACGGGTGTATATGACCTCGGTAGCACCAGAGTTCAGCCTTGAGAAATTCACCGTCAAACAGGGTGATGAAGTCACCATCGTCATCACCAACCTGGATGACGTTGAAGACCTCACTCATGGCTTTACCCTTGCCAACTACGGCATCGCCTTCGAAATCAGTCCGCAACAGACCGCCTCGGCCACCTTCATTGCTGATCGGCCCGGTGTGCACTGGTTCTATTGCCAGTGGTTCTGCCACGCCCTCCATATGGAGATGCGCGGCCGGATGCTGGTCGAACCAGCCTGATCAACCTGATTAGCAGAGTGAAAATCATGCCCTGTGCCCCTCGCAGAAAATCCTTCTCCTGCCGCAGCATCCTTGCCCTTGGTTGCTGTCTGTTCGGACTTGGGTTTCCTGAGATAAGCCAGGCCGAGATTTTCAGGGTATCTCCAGAATCTCTTCCCTTAACAGAGGTTCTGGAGAAAGCCCGCGACGGTGACAAAATCATTCTTTCCGCTGGCACTTATAATGGCCCGATCCTGATCAACCAGAGCATCACACTACAGGGTGAAAGCGGCGCCATTATTGACGGACAGGCAAAAGGCCACGCAATTGAGGTTCTGGCACCTGATACTCTTATATCAGGGCTGAAGATCATCAATTCAGGCCAGGATCTTTCCCGCCAGGATGCAGGGATCTTTGTCAGTAAATCAGCCACCGGAAGCCGGATTTCTAACAACCACCTCCAGAATAACCTGATTGGAGTCTATCTATGGGGGCCGAGCCAGGCCGTGGTAGAAAACAATCTGATTGAAGGGTTACAGGTCCTGCAGGTCAATGACCGGGGCAACGGCATCCAGATCTGGAATTCTCCGGGATCAGTGGTCGAAGGCAACACCGTCCGCTATGGCCGGGATGGCATCTTCACCACAACCAGCAAGAAAAACATATTTCGAAACAATACATTCGAACAGACCCGCTTTGCCATCCATTACATGTATACCAACGACAGCGAGGTTTCCGGGAATATTTCACAGGGGAACGATGTCGGCTTTGCCCTGATGTTCTCGAAAAATCTCACCGTAAGAAACAACCGCTCGATCCATGACCGGGAACATGGCTTCGCCCTGAATTATGCCAACCAGTCCCTTTTCGAAGAGAATCAGGTGCAAAACGGCGGGGTAAAGTGCGTGTTCATCTATAATTCCAGCAAGAACAGCTTTCGCCGCAACCATTTTGAAGGCTGCGAAATCGGCATTCATTTCACTGCAGGTTCAGAAAGAAACTCCGTCACCGAGAATGCCTTTATAGACAATCAGCACCAGGTTAAATATGTCGGCACCCGCAGCCTCGACTGGTCTGAAAACAACCGGGGAAATTACTGGAGCGACAACCCTTCTTTTGACCTCAATGGCGACGGGATTGCCGACAGTGTCTATCGCCCGAACGATGTACTCGACCATGTGATCTGGGCTTATCCCTCGGCCAAGCTCCTGATCAATTCACCCGCACTTGAAATTCTGCGCTGGTCACAATCCCAGTTCCCCTCGCTGCAACCCGGCGGAGTCTACGACAGCGCCCCGCTGATGACCCCGCCCGAAATTTCTGCCCTCCGGATCTCCGGGCCAGATGGAAAACCTCCTGCCACAAAGGCGCCCCTTCAATGACAGACAGCAACAGCATCTCTCTCAATCAGGTCAGCAAGTGGTACCCCTCACACAAGGCGGTAAGCGATGTTGATCTCTTTGTTCCCGAAGGCTGCCTCATGGCCCTGGTCGGCCACAATGGCGCGGGTAAAACAACGCTGATGAAGCTGATCCTTGGGCTAATCAGACCAACAGCGGGAAACCTGACCATTCTGGGTAAGGACCCCTGCGATCGGGACGCGTTTAACCGACGCGAAGGAATTGGCTTCCTGCCCGAAAACGTCTCTTTCGAGCCAAACATGACAGGCCGGGAGCTGATTCGTTTTTATGCCCGGCTAAAACACGAAAGTGACAAACGCTGTTTTGAACTGATGGAAACTGTCGGTTTGGGCGATGCGATTGATCGACGCCTCAAAACCTACTCCAAGGGGATGAAACAGCGCCTTGGCCTGGCTCAGGCCCTGCTCGGAAAGCCACGTCTGCTGCTGCTTGACGAGCCAACATCCGGCCTAGATCCAGCAGCAAGACAACAGTTCTATGACATCATCCGCGATCTGCGTAACGAAGGGGTTACGATCCTGCTTTGCTCCCATGTTCTCACGGAACTCGAAGCCCAGACAGATGCCGTCACCGTCATGAATTCCGGCCGTGTGGTTGCCTCTGGTTCGCTCGAACAACTGCGTGAACGCGCCGGACTTCCCCTGAACATTCGGGTTACCGTCAAGGAAGGCATGACAGAAAAAATCGCCACTCCTTTACGTCAACATCAGGCGCAGATCACCCGTCTCAATGGTCGACACCTCGAACTGGAATGCCCACCTCAGGCAAAAATGCAGCTGTTACGTCATCTCGGAGAGCTCGGCTCGGTTGTCGAAGACATCGAGCTTTTCAACAGTTCTCTCGACCAGCTTTATGCCGTGTTCAGCACCAGAAAAGGAGCCTGAAATGAACGCCATCTGGACCATCGCCGGAAAAGAGTTCAAGGATGCTCTGCGCAACCGCTGGATCCTTGCCGCAACCGCCCTCCTTGCTCTTCTAGCACTCAGTCTTGCATTTGTCGGAACAGCGCCGGTTGGCAGCGTCCGGGCAAGCATGATGCAGGTCACGGTCATCAGCCTGGCAAGCCTTTCTGTCTTTCTGGTTCCTCTCATTGCCTTGATGCTGTCCTACGATACCATCGTGGGCGATATCGAACGCGGCTCCATGTTGCTGCTCATGACCTACCCGGTCAGCCGCTGGCAATTGATTTTTGGTAAATTCCTGGGTCACAGCTTTATCCTCTCGCTGGCAACCACAGTTGGCTACGGCTCTGCCGGAATACTGATCGCCGCGAATGCAGAGTCCACCAGTGCGCAAGACTGGGGAGCCTTTGCCGGTTTAATTGGCTCGACTATCCTGCTGGGCAGTGCATTTATCTCGCTGGGATATCTTCTCAGCGTCATGGTAAAAGAACGTGCGACAGCCATTGGTCTGGCTGTAGCTGTCTGGCTCTTCTTTGTCCTGCTCTACGATATGGCCGTCCTCGGTATACTTGTGGTCGATCAGGGTGAAACTCTGAAAGCCGATCTGGTTAACCTTCTTTTGCTGTTCAACCCGGCCGATTCATTCCGCCTGCTCAACCTGACCGGTTTCGACGGGACAGCGGCTCTCTCAGGCATGTCCTCCATCGCTGGTCGGGCAATCCTTCCCCCCTGGTTTGCCCTGGGGGCCCTGGGGGCCTGGATCATGATCCCCTTCACCATTTCCGGCTTTCTCTTTTCACGGAGAGAACTATGACTCCCACCTCTGCACCCTGTCGTTTCCTGCCCGGATTGTTTGGCCTGGCTCTGGGCGCAGCCCTTCTTGCCAGCCTTACCGGCTGTTTTGGCCAGGAAGAAACCAGGCGCCCGGATCCAAAGGCAATGACTTCGGACGACCAGAGCTACTTCTGCGGCATGACCGCAGCCGGGCATCCGGGTCCCAAAGCCCAGATTCATCTGCTTGGGAAGGATGCTCCCCTGTGGTTTGCAGCGACCAGGGATGCCGTTGGATTTTTACGCCTGCCGGACGAAAACAACGAGATCACGGCCATCTATGTAACTGACATGGCCAAGGCCGACTGGAACCACCCTGATCCCGGCCCCTGGATTGCACTGGAACAGGCAACACTCGTGATCGAAAGCAAACGGCGCGGCGGTATGGGAGCCCCGGCCGTGATCCCCTTTTCCAACCCTGTTGCTGCCCGGGATTTTATCCAGCAAAACGGCGGACGCATTGTCGCACTGGATGATATTCCCAGCGACTATGTTCTGGGCATGGTCGATATTCCCGACAATCCTGACCTTTCCGGGTTTCAATAACCTGCTACTTTAAACAACTATCAACTAAGGTGCTCGTTATGCGCTCTCCCCTGAACAGAAGACGTTTCCTGCAGATCGCAGCAACTGCCGCTCTTGTCGGTGCCCTGCCTGCCTCCGGAGTGCGAGCTGAAACAGGTCTGCACCGCTGGCACGGGCGAGCACTTGGTGGAGAAGCCGAAATTCTCCTGCCCCGACGCTCCGATTCAGAGAAGCTCTCCCTGAAACTGGTAAACGAGATCAAACGGCTCGAAAAAATTTTCAGCCTCTATGACAATGACTCAGAGATCACCCAGCTCAACCGGACTGCTGTAATAGACAATCCCTCCCCAGAACTTTACGAGCTGCTCGAAAAGGCACAGCGCTTTTCTCACCTGACAGACGGCAGCTTCGATATCACGGTCCAGCCCCTCTGGGATCTTCATATGGAAGCAGACCGCTTCCCCGACAGCGCTTTCCCGCGGCTGGAACGTTCAGTTCGCGAACTGGTCGATTATCAAAAGCTCGAATTGCAGCAAGACAAAATTTCTTTTGCCCAAAAAGGCATGGCCATTACCCTCAACGGAATCGCCCAGGGCTACATCACGGACAGAATTACCCGAATGCTTATCGCGGAAGGTTATGACAACTGTCTGGTAAACCTTGGCGAGATTCGTGCACTGGGCCAGCATCCTGATCAAAGAAACTGGTCAATCAGTGTTGCCGCCCCCGGGCCGGACGCCAGAGAGCTGTTTTCACTCAGCCTGCGCCCGGGTGAAGCTGTTGCCACCTCGGCATCTCTCGGCACCAGGTTTCGCGACGGCACCCCTCACCTGCTCGACCCGAAAGCGGAAAAACAGGAGCTGCCGTACCAGACTCTCAGCGTTGTGGCCCCAGACGCCACCACAGCAGATGCACTTTCCACCGGGTTTTCATTCCTCAGCCAGAAAGAAATCCAAACAGCTATTTCATCACTCGAGAACATTACCGTTCATGTAACCGACAGGGACGGAAAACCTCTGCCGCCCCTGACATCAACCTCACTCAGAGGGTAAACCTGGTTAGATCTGATATTGCCAGCTTGACGGAACGTATCTGAAGCTATCGCCGTCGCGGGCTACATGTCCCAGCCCGGGAAAGTCAAGGTGGCTTCCCAGAACCGCAACCCGGTCCGCGGCGACACGGTCAAGCATGCGACGACGGGTTTGTTTGGCCTGGGCCATATCAACGTCAAACACGACACTCCATTCAGGATAGGCAAACTGCAAGGCGGAAAAATGGACAACATCCCCCCAGATCAAAAGCTCCTGTCCGTCTGACCGCAACAGGCATCCCATATGTCCAGGGGTATGCCCGGGCAGCGCCATGGCCTCGATTCCTGGCAAGATTTCCCCGTCCTCTTCGATCAGGGTCAACCTTTTTTGATAGGGCAGCGCCATCGCACGGGAATTAAGTGCATTTGTCTGCATAAACTCAGCGGCTTTGGCGATCACTGCATCATCGTGCCAGAAATCCCAGTCTGCCTTGTGAACAATCAGTTCTGCATTGGGAAACAGTGCTTTGCCATCAGCTGAGGAAATACCGGAAATATGATCGATGTGCATATGGGTGATGAGAATTGCATCAATTGATTCCGGGGCGATCCCCGCAACACGCAGGTTTTCCGGAAGCTTTCCGACTGTCGGACCATATTTATCAGCGGTACCGGAATCCACCAGCACCAGCTTGTCCCCGGTGTTGATCACAAAACAATTCACGCCGATTCTTACCTTTTCCCCCAGAGGCGCACGAAACTGAGACCGATAAAGCTCACTGGCAACCGAGCGATCAAACTCGGGGATCAATGCAGGGTCAGCATCGATATACCCATCAAGCAATGCGGTTACTTCAAAGGCACCGACCGTAAAGCGATAGACACCCGGGCTCTGACTTCCGCTAGGTGCAGCCGCAGCAAGACTGGAGCCGATCAAAGCCCCGCTTCCGCCAACCGAAGACAAAAGCCCGGCTCCTGCTGCAATCCCAACCGTTGCCCCAGCGGCTTTCAAAGACCCCTGTAACAGACTTCTTCTGGTCAATGTCATTGTAATTGCTCCGTGTTTCATAAATGAATGATCTATCAACCGAGGGCTCATCCACGGTGATTTCCTGATTCATATCGGATTTATTCAGTGACAGGACAGGGGGCTACCTCCTATAGTCGCTATAATCATTGCTTATATCCAGGAAATCATGGACCAGCTTCACCTCTTCAAAACCCTGATTGCAGCTATTGATGGCGGATCACTCTCCGCAGCCGCAAAGGCGCGCGGGATCAGTCAGCCTGCTGCAAGCCAGCAGATCACCCTTCTTGAAAGCCAGCTGCGCAAAGAGCTGTTGTTTCGCACCTCGCGCGGCGTTCTGCCGACAGAGGCCGGGCGACTGGTTTATCAGTCCGCCAAAACGATTATTGAGCAGCTGAATATATTGGAAGAGGATCTCGGGAATCTTGACAATAGCCTGTCCGGGAAGCTCAGAATTACTGCACCGCTCGCAATTGGCCAGAAACTCGTTGCCCCGATTGTCTTCGACATGCAGGCGAAATATCCGGATCTCGATATCACTCTTAAACTCAATGATCTGCTGATGGATCTGGTCAAGGATCGTTTCGATCTTGCAATCCGGGTTGGCTCCCTGGGAAAATCCGAAGGCGTTGCGCGCAAGATCGGGGATCTGGACCTGGTTCTCGTCTCTTCACCCGACTTCATTAACACGCACGGCCGACCACAGACTCCAGCTGATCTGGCTGGCCTGCAGATGATACGCTACCGAGAAGACACCACCAAAAATCTCGAACTGATTCGTCAGGGCAGTAATTATTCCGCAGAGGTTGCAACCTCTTTCATCTTTGACAATACAGATGTCATTCTTAATGCCCTGTACCGGGGAATCGGGTTTACCAAGTTTCCCAGGGTTCTGGTGCGCGATCAGATTGTGCAGGGAGCTCTGGAAGAACTGTTGCCAGATTATCAACTTCCTTCAAAACCGGTCTACCTGCTTTACCCATCCCGGCAGTCCCTGTCTCGGCGCGCGCAGGTTTTTATCGATCAACTGCTTTGTATCATGGCCCACACAGACGGCATCATTCCAGCACGCGGTAACAAATGGCGAGCCGCATAGAAAGCACATTTTTTTTTAGCGAGATCGGCTGGAGTTGTCCCGCCTGGAAAATCACCCGGCGGATCAATAGTGAAGTCAGCTGAAAAGCCGGAAAAGACAAAACCCACCGCTTTAGGCGATGGGTTTTGTTGGTGGAGCTAAGCGGGATCGAACCGCTGACCTCTACAATGCCATTGTAGCGCTCTCCCAGCTGAGCTATAGCCCCTTTTATCCGCCGCATCTTTTGCGGATGCGGCGGAAAATATGATGTCTTTACCTTCTTGGCAAGAGAAAAATTTCCTCCTGATCAGAAAAGATCATCTCATGGGAAACAACGGGTATTAATCGTCGCTGATCCCACCTGACTTACCACTAACCGTCTGAAGATCTTCATCATCGTCATCAACGTTATCGTCGTCATCGAGATGTAAGAGCTCCTCGTCATCCGGAAAGGCATCTGAGTCATCATCCACGAGGATATCATCATCATCTTCAGTAGCCGCAACTACGGCTTCCGCTTTTGCCTTGGCAGCGCGACCGCGGCGGCTACGTCCACCTTCCGGATCGAACTCAACACCGCACTTCGGGCAGATGACAGGTGATTTTCGAAAATCGTAATACTTAGCATCACAGCTATGACAGGTATGTTTCTTACCCCATTCCGGCTTACTCACAGCCAGATCCTCCAGTCGTTAAGTCCGCTTTGGTAACAAAAGTAGTCTTGATAAATTGCCTTTGCCATGATCACCGCAGACTGTCAACAAAGGGTGAAGGAACATTCGCTTTCAAACAAAAAATATTTATTTTGTAACAGAGACACAACAGGGCAGTTTCACGTCATGGATCTCTGGAAAAACGACAGGTTCCGAACGATCTTGTTCTGGTAAAAGCCTCTTATCCTATGCTAAGAGGACGATGAAATACCCGGCTCCTGCAGGGATACAGTCAACAATTATGGGGACAACCCTTAACCTCAGCCCTACATGCAACAGGGGTGGTTCTCCGATTCACCAGGCGGTTTTGGCAGTCAGGTGAATCCACCGAACAGAAATTACGGAAACAATAAATGACTCGCCACTCGTCGTTGTCCTCTACTCCCTGCGGCTCTCTGAAAGGAACATTTAAAGTTCCTGGTGACAAATCCATTTCGCACCGCTCTCTGATGTTTGGAGCCTTGGCTGTTGGCGAGACAAGGGTTTTCGGCATGCTGGAGGGAGAAGACGTCCTCGCCACGGCAAAAGCAATGGCAGCGCTGGGTGCCAAAATCCACCGTGACGACGACGGCGTCTGGCACGTTGAAGGTCGTGGGATCGGGGGACTTTGTGAGCCGGAAGATGTCCTTGATATGGGGAACTCCGGCACCTCTGCCCGGTTGCTGATGGGAATTCTCGGCAGCCACCCGATCACCACCTTCATGACCGGAGATGCCTCTTTGCGCAAACGCCCGATGGGGCGCGTAGCCGACCCGCTGGCAGAAATGGGGGCGCAGGTATCCTGCAGATCAGGTCAGCGGTTGCCGCTGATGGTGCGCGGGGCGGCAACCCCGATGCCGATCAGATACAAACTTCCGATGGCTTCGGCCCAGGTTAAATCCTGTATCTTGCTCGCTGGTCTGAACACACCTGGCGAAACCACTGTTATCGAAACCGAACACACCCGCGATCATACTGAACTGATGCTCCGCCACTTCGGCGCTGAGGTACGTGTTGTCCAGACAAAAGAAGGCAGAGAAACAACAATCGTAGGCCAGCCTGAACTGGTTGCTGCCGATGTTCTCGTCCCCTCAGACCCTTCGTCTGCCGCCTTCCCGACTGTCGCAGCCCTGATCAATCCCGGTTCCGAGCTACGTTTGCCAGGAATCGGCATGAACCCGCATCGCAATGGGATCTATATCACTCTCAAGGAAATGGGCGCCGACATTACTCTTGAAAACGAGCGAACGGAAGCTGGTGAACCCGTGGCAGATCTCGTCATTCGGGCCAGCAAGCTTAAAGGCATCAGCGTTCCCGCCGAGCGCGCGCCTTCCATGATTGATGAATACCCGATCCTTGCCGTGGCCGCTGCCTTTGCCGAGGGCAAGACAGTGATGCACGGACTGGGAGAACTCAGGGTCAAGGAAAGTGATCGCCTCTCTGCCGTGGCAAACGGCCTCAAGGCCTGTGGCGTGACCTGTGAAGAGGGTGAAGATTTCCTTATCGTCGAAGGAAACGGCAGTGCGCCTCTGGGAGGTGGCACAATCACGACTCACTTTGATCATCGCATCGCCATGAGCTTTCTCGTTATGGGCATGGCCGCACAACAAAAAGTTACTGTGCTGGATGCAGAAGCCATCGATACAAGCTTTCCCGGCTTTGCTACCTTGATGAACGGCCTTGGTGCCGGGATCAGCTAGTTCCCATTTATCAATAGCAAGAACAGCTACCAGGGTTTATCTTTCCCGCATGCTGCAGCACGATTTTTAAGGACATTACTTTGCCAGTTATCGCTATCGACGGGCCTGTCGCCTCGGGAAAAGGAACTCTGGCTCGCCGTCTGGCCGAGGCCCTCAACCTCGCTTATCTCGACACGGGATCGCTCTATCGCGCCGTCGCTTCTTGTATTTTAGAACGCGGCAGTGATCCGGACGACTCGATTCTCGCTGCGAAGGTTGCGGATACCCTGACAGCTGAAGATCTTGATCGCGATGACATCCGCGATGAAATAGTTGGCCAGGGTGCTTCTATCGTCGCGGCCAATCAGGAAGTCCGAAAAGCGCTATTGGAATTTCAGCGCAACTTCGCAAAAACCCCTCCTGACGGACACTTAGGAGCAATTCTTGATGGCCGGGACATCGGAACGGTCGTCTGTCCCGATGCCGAAATCAAGCTTTTCATCTCGGCAACGCCGGAAGTCCGCGCCTTGCGTCGACATAAAGAGTTGCTAGAACGCGGTGAAGAGTCTATATACGCCCGCGTACTGGAAGATTTGCGAGAACGTGATCAGCGGGATCGCAATCGTGACACAGCACCCCTTCGGGCTGCTGAAGATGCGGTGATACTTGATACCAGTGACATGGATGCCGACAAGGCCTTCAAAGTGGCTAGACAGCTTATTAAAGAGCGTCTTTCACTCTGACAGGCCTTCAGGCGTTTTGTTGCAGGACCTGTTTCTCTAATCAGACAGTATAAACGACTAGCCTGGGATGGTCCCGGGTAGACCGCCGGAAAAACCGGCCGGCCTGTATAGTGCAATATTTTGAAAGGAACTCTAACCAATGGCTGAAGCAGCTATGGAAAGTTTTGCCGATCTTCTTGACGAATCCCTCGGTCAGTCCGAGCGTCTCGAAGGGAACGTACTCAAAGGCATGATCATCGCCATCGAAGGTGATGTTGCCGTAATCGATGTTGGCCTCAAATCCGAAGGTCGCGTTGCACTTAAAGAATTCGCTGACATGGGTCAGGCTCCCGAACTTAAAGTCGGGGATGAGGTAGAAGTTTACCTCGAGCGTATGGAAAGCAAGACCGGGGATGTCATGATCTCCCGCGACAAAGCCAAACGCGAAGAAGCCTGGACACAGCTTGAAAAATCCTTCACCGACAACGAGCGCGTTAACGGCGTTATCTTTGGTCGTGTTAAAGGTGGCTTCACTGTTGACCTTTCCGGCGCCGTGGCATTCCTGCCAGGCAGCCAGGTTGACATCCGTCCGGTACGTGACGTTTCCCCACTTATGGGCAACCCACAGCCATTCCAGATCCTGAAAATGGACCGCTCACGTGGCAACATCGTTGTTTCCCGTCGTGCAGTTCTCGAAGAGACACGTGCAGAACAGCGTTCTGAACTGGTTGCCAACCTCTCCGAAGGTCAGGTTCTTCAGGGTGTTGTTAAAAACATCACTGATTACGGCGCATTCGTTGATCTCGGCGGTGTTGATGGTCTGTTGCACGTTACCGATATCTCCTGGAAACGTATCAACCACCCAAGCGAAACCCTCTCCATTGGCCAGCAGGTTGATGTTCAGGTTATCCGCTTCAACGCAGAAACACAGCGTATCAGCCTCGGCATGAAACAGCTGGAAACCGATCCATGGGATGGCGTTGCTGCCAAATACCCAATGGGTGCCAAGCTGGTCGGTCGCGTTACCAATATCACTGACTACGGCGCATTTGTTGAACTCGAGCCTGGCATCGAAGGCCTGGTTCACGTTTCTGAAATGTCCTGGACCAAGAAAAACATCCACCCTGGTAAAATCGTTTCTACCAGCCAGGAAGTTGAAGTTATGGTTCTCGATGTTGACGAATCCAAACGTCGCATCAGCCTCGGCCTGAAACAGTGTTCTTCCAATCCATGGGAATCTTTCCAGGCAACTCATCCTGCTGAAGCCGAACTCGAAGGCGAAATCAAGAACATCACCGAATTCGGTCTGTTCGTTGGTCTGCCTGGCGAAATCGACGGTATGGTTCACCTTTCCGATCTGGATTGGGAACTCTCCGGCGAAGACGCTGTTAAAGAGTACAAAAAAGGCGACATGGTCAAAGTCAAGGTTCTTGACGTTGACGTTGAGAAAGAGCGCATCAGCCTCGGCATCAAACAGCTCGGCGCAGATCCTTTTGCTGGCTCTGTTGAAGGCCTGAAAAAAGGTGCTGTTGTAACCTGTACAATTACAGCTGTTACAGAAAACGCTCTGGAAGTTCAGATTGCAGACGGTGCTGTTGGCGCCATCCGTAAAACCGAACTGTCCCGTGAGCGTAGCGAACAGCGTACAGACCGTTTCGCAGTGGGCGAAAAAATCGATGCACGTATCACGAACATCGATTCAAAATCCCGCAAAATTGCCCTGTCCATCAAACAGTACGAAGCTGCTGAAGAGAAACAGGCAATGGCTGATTACGGTTCAACAGACTCCGGTGCAAGCCTCGGCGATATCCTCGGCGAAGCTCTGTCCCGTGCGGCTGAAGATAAAAAATAAGCCGAATGTTTCGGTAGTAAAAAAGGCCCGGTGTGCGAACACCGGGCCTTTTTTGTATCTATTTTCAAATTAAGCAGGCAGAATGACACAAGGAAATGCTTTATTCTTAAGGGGTTAGACTTGACGGATTTTTCGAGCTCTGGCACCCTTGGTATAGACAGGCTTTCAGACTCGACGGCACAACAGTTTAAGACGAACAAAAGCCGACATAAAACCGGGCTGAGGGAACGGGTGGTACAAAAGCTCGAAAACAGCTACAGGGAGACGTAAGGGATGACCAAGTCAGAGCTCATTCAGCACATTGCAGAACAAAATCCACATCTCTATCACCGGGATGTTGAGCGGATTGTCACCACGATTTTTGATGAAATCACAAATGCGCTGGCTGAGGGCAACAGAGTGGAACTCAGAGGGTTTGGCGCTTTTTCGGTCAAACACCGGGATGCTCGTGTTGGCAGAAACCCGCGAACAGGGGAATCTGTCGAAGTTGATTCAAAACACATTCCTTTCTTCAAAACAGGCAAGCAACTCCGTGAACGCCTGAACGGCGGCGTTGATTCTGAATAAAAACGGAAGCAGGTTATCTAAGTGAAACGATTTAGCTGGGTTCTGACAGCACCAATAACGCTGGCCATTCTCGTCTTTGCCGTAAGCAACCGCGAAGATGTGACTCTTGAAATCTGGCCTTTTGGCATTCAGCTGCAGTACCCGCTTTATCTGATCATTCTTATCTCCCTGGGCGTCGGTCTTTTGATTGGCGCCTTGCTGGCCTGGTTATCAGCAGGCACTTCGCGGAAAAAAGCCCGTCAAGCCGAATGGCGTGCGCTGGACTTGCAGCGGGACCTGTCACGGGAGCAGGAGAAAAACCAGAAATTACAGTCCGCAGCTACAGAGAAACCTTCTGCTTCAGGAAAATCTCAGGGATTGCTTTCTTCCTGATCAGCCCCATTCAGTTTTCGACAACTGTGCAAAGGGGAAAGCACCCGCAGCACCTGACTGATTGAAAAATTTCCTTCAGAAATGTCTCTTTTCTGGATATCCCTGTGATTTATTTTGCACCAGATCCACAAAGAAGATAACTTTCGGATATTGTATCCAATTTAAATCACAGGACATGTCGTGCAAAATATCAACGCTCAGCAGGTAACAGAGACACTCGATTTCCCCTCCCTCATTGAAGCGTTGAACACGGCATTCAAAGGCAATATTACCGTTCCGCAACGGCATCATCACGATATGGAGCAACCCGGAGGACAACGGGAATCAACCCTTCTGCTGATGCCAGCATGGGAATCAGGCAAGGCGGTTGGTGTTAAACTGGTCACTGTCAGTCCGGAAAATGGCAAAAAAAACCTCCCCGCAATTCAGGGAATTTATATCCTTTTTGATGGGGAAACCGGCACCCCCAGTGCACTGATTGAAGCAAAAACCCTGACAGCCCGCCGTACAGCAGCGGCTTCCGCCCTTGCAGCTTCCTATCTTGCCAGAGCAGAGAGCCAGGTTCTCACCATGGTTGGCACCGGTGTTCTTGCCCCGAACCTGATAGAGGCGCACCGCGCTGTTCGACCAATTCACGAAGTCATTATCTGGGGGCGCGATCTGGAAAAAGCCCGCGTTCTGGCCCAAGAAGTAACAGCCTCCGGCCTCACCGCCCGGGCAAGCGATGACCTCGAAGCCGCCGTGCGGGCTGCCGATATCATTTCCTGTGCCACCCTCAGTGTCGAGCCTCTGATCAAGGGGGACTGGCTTCAGCCCGGACAACACCTTGATCTTGTCGGCGCTTACCGTCCCGATATGCGCGAAGCAGATGACATTGCCGTACAACGCTCCAGTGTCTTTGTTGATACCCGAGCAGGGGCCACCAAAGAAGGCGGCGACATCGTCATCCCCTTGCGCAACGGGGTCTTGAAGGAAGAAGGCATTCTTGCTGACCTGTTTGATCTCTGTCGGGGCCAGCACTCTGGTCGCCAGAATGACCAGGAAATCACCTATTTCAAATCGGTTGGCCATGCCCTGGAAGATCTGGCTGCTGCACAACTGGTTGATCAGCGCCTTAAAACGGAGTGAAGCTGTGCGCCACCTCTTTACATAAAACGTCGCTAATTAACGGCTCATGTATGAAACAGGGTGACCTGGATGACTGGCTCTGTTAGAGATGGGCTCCGATATCAACTCTGTACGGAGATCGGCAGCATGACCCCCAAAGAACGCATCTTTGTTCCCATTGATACACCCGACATCAAACGTGCAGCTGACCTTGCTCGTATGCTGTCCGGTGAAGTCGGTGGTGTTAAAATTGGCAAGGAACTTTTCACCGCCCAGGGGCCGGACGCCGTCCGTAACGCTATCGGTGGCGAACCCCTGTTTGTCGATCTGAAATTCCACGATATTCCCAATACGGTTGCCGGCGCCATTCGTGCCTCGTTGCATATGCGCCCCTTTATGGTCAACGTGCACGCATCCGGGGGGAAAGCCATGATGCAGGCCGCAGCCGAAGCCGCCCGGGAAAGTTCGGAAGATCTCGGTGTTCCCCGTCCGCTTGTTCTGGGCGTAACGGTCCTGACCAGCATGGACGACAGTGATCTCGCCGATGTCGGACAAAAAGGCCCTGCTGCCGAACAGGTCAAACGACTGGCCTTGCTCGCGCAGGAAAGCGGTCTTGACGGTGTTGTCTGCTCCTCCCGGGAGATCGCCCTGCTCCGCAAGGCCTGTGGTCCCGATTTCACTCTTGTTGTCCCCGGTATTCGTCCGCTATGGGCCTCGGCGGATGACCAGAAACGGATTATGACCCCGGCAGATGCAATCAAAGAAGGGGCGGATTATCTGGTAATTGGCCGCCCGATCACCGCTGCAGACGACCCTGTTGCAGCCGCCCGGCGGATTGTCGCTGAACTTTAAGAAACCTTTTTACAAGAACTCCAGGGAAGCAGAAATGGCATCGCAACAACCACCAGAAGAAGCCGTCAACGACCTGCCCGTCGGGGCTGTCTCCATGGCTGCGCTTCGGATCGTCACAGGGAACATGGCATCTCTGGTTCGGATGGCACTTTTTCCTCTTCTGCTTTCCAGCCTGATCGTGGCTTTGCTTATCCCCGCATCCAGCAGTGCCTTTCTCAGCACCCTGTTACAGGTCGCCAGTTATGTTCCCCACACCCTCTTTGCCGTGGCCTGGCACAGAAAGACCTTGCTCCACCTGCAGGAAGATGAATCAACCAGCATCACTGCCTGGAATCGAACCCATTGGCAGTTTTTGATCAGAACCGTAATTCTTTTTGCCATCTTATACCTTCTTGTTCTGATCGGCTCACTACCAGTAGGGATTCTGTTTGGCAATATCCCAGCTCTGTTGCCTTTTGGCTTTATTGGCTTGATCGTCGCAGCACTCTATGTTCTTGCACGGCTTTCCTTTATTCTTCCTGCCGCTGCTGTAGGCGAAAACTACAGTATGAATAACAGCTGGAAACATACAAAAGCCCAGGCGTGGCGTCTTGTTGGCTCCTTTTTGTTACTGGTCATCCCTTCTGGCGTTGTGATCATAATGGTCGCTACTATTATGCTGCCGATGTTGTTTCCGGATCTCTTTGCCGGATTTGAAACTGCAGCTCAAGCAGGCGCGCCAGCTACGGGAGAAGAGGTGTTAATCCAGCTATCTGCAGAAATTAGAAACAACCCCCTTTCTTTTGTCTTCTTTCAGATCGTCATTATAGCTCTAAGTTATCTGCCGACAGCCGCCGTGATCTCCATGCTTTCCCTTGCCTTTCAGACCTGTACAGGCT
This sequence comes from Kiloniella laminariae, assembly GCF_027214005.1. Lineage (GTDB taxonomy): Bacteria > Pseudomonadota > Alphaproteobacteria > Kiloniellales > Kiloniellaceae > Kiloniella > Kiloniella laminariae_A. The sequence goes on along the minus strand of NZ_JAPWGY010000003.1, from coordinate 499,202 downwards.
GGGTTCCAGAAACTGCATCTGCTCCCTCCCCAGCTCCTACAGACGAGACAGATTTCACGGCTTGAAGTTCTTGCGATTTTACAGCATCTTCCATCCCTGATTGAATAATCCCTGCTTCAGCCACAGAGCATCGCAGGGGATGAGGGGAAATTATGACAATAGATCGTGAATTTGGCCGGGCTGTCGCCCCTATCGCAGTTGGTAAAGCTATCAGTGAAGCTTTTTATCCTCTGTTCAAAAACGGGAAGACGGCACTCAAGCTGGCAATTTTTCCAGCACTGACCATAACCTTGGTTTCAGTGCTAAGTATCTACCTCTCGACCGAGCTCATTATATCAGATCTCTCCAACCCGGGAAATTTCAACCCGGGATCAGCAGTACAGCAACTTGCACTTTCTTTTGCAACCACACTGTTTAGCCTTTTGATCTTTCTCCAGTTCTACATTTGCTGGATCCGTTTTTTATACAAAGGCGAAAGCAGTATGAAATCCGGCCTGATCACATCCTTGCAAAAAAGGAACTGGATCGCTTTGGGCAAGTTTCTGTTGCTTGTTATTGCCAGTTATATTGTTGCGGCTGTGTTCATGATCATATTTGCCTTCGCCTTGGAAGACTTTATCCCTGAATTTGTAAAAGTCGGCTTTTTTCTGGTTCTTCTGGCCATTTATTTCACTCTGTTCCTGCGTTTTTCCTATGTCATACCCGCAGCAGCTCTTGATGAACCCTACAGTTTTGGCGATAGCTGGCGCCATACCCGGGGGCAGTCCCTCAAACTGTTCGTATCTTTTTTCCTGCTTGCCCTGATCCTCTTCATCGCTCTTTTCATTCTGGCCATCGTCCTTTTCCTCCTGTCCGGACTCATCTCTCTATTTTTCCCCATGATGGGAGGTATAGAAAATCTTGTCCCCTTTCTGATAGGCATGATGACAACCTACCGTTTTCTTTACCTGCAACTGCCCCTTCAGCTCTTTGCCGTTGTCATCACTTTCTTCATGTTCCTGCCGTATCTCAACATGCTTCTCTATTGCTTCCGGACCAATACCGGCTGGGCGGATGACCATGAGATTGCCGAGCGTTTTTCCTAATATCTTTGTTTATCAATGAGAATGCGATAAAACTGGCGTTTATAAAAACCATGTTCGGGACAGTGCCTTGGCTACAGAAGTAAAAATTTGCGGGATTAATTCGGATCTGGCGCTGACATCAGCACAGGCCGCCGGGGCCAGCTACCTCGGCTTTGTCTTTTTTCCCAAAAGTCCCCGCAATGTTTCTATAGACCAGGCCGTCCCCCTGGCACGGCAGGTACGTCCCGGTATCAAACGGGTCGGTTTGCTTGTTGATGCCAGTGACGAAGAAATCCGTGAAATTCTCAAACAGGTTCCGCTTGATATTCTTCAGCTTCATGGCAGTGAAACGCCGGAACGTGTCGCCGGAATCAAGAACCGGTTCAAGCTTCAGGTCATGAAGGTTATCAAAATTTCTGACCGTGAAGACTTCAACACGATCCCCCCTTTTGAAGAGCTTGCGGATTACCTTCTGTTCGATGCCAAGCCGCCAAAAGATCTCAAGAATGCCCTGCCTGGGGGAAATGCCCATGCTTTTGACTGGCGTCTTCTTGCCGGACGGAACTGGTCCAAACCCTGGATGCTTGCAGGCGGTCTAACCAGCCAGAATGTCGCCAATGCAGTACGCATTTCCGGTGCGCCTGCTGTCGACGTCTCTTCCGGGGTTGAGGACAGCCCGGGGGTCAAATCCCCTGAGAAAATCAAATTGTTTATCCAACAAGCAAAAGGCTGCTGATGCCCGATTTCCTGGTTTCGATACTCTCTCACCTCGGCGAGGTCAGGCTTTTTCTTGTCGCTACGGTCTGTATCTACTGGATTGTCTGTCCGCGTCTGGGCACCCGGCTGTGGTTTGCACTCTGCCTTTCCAGCAGTCTCCAGCACATCTTCAAGATGCTTTTTGCCCAACCCCGGCCTTACTGGCTTGATCCAAATCTGACTGCGATCGAAAAAAGCACTTCCTACGGCCTGCCCTCGGGACATGCCCAGACACCACCGCTGTTTTATGGCTTGCTCGCCCGTTCTTCCCGAAAGCTCTGGGCCTATCTTCTCGCCGCCGCTGTCGTGCTGGTAATCGGCTGGACCAGGATTGCCGGGCATGTTCACAGTATCGAGCAGGTGTTGTCCGGTTGGGCAGTCGGCATTACTCTTTTGCTATTGATTATTTTTCTGGAAAAACCTGTCGTGCGTTGGTGGACAACCCGGAATCTGAAAAACCGTTTGACCGCCGCCTCCGGTTTTTCCGCCCTCTTGCTCGCAGCTGGCCTCTTTGCCACACAACGTGCCGCAGGCCTGGAAGTCCTTGAACTCTGGACCCTCAATGCAGGTCATCCTATCGACCCGGTTAAAGCCGATAATGTTGTTCTCGTGCCAGGCCTCCTGTTTGGTTGGCTCGTAGGCTTGGCCCTGCTTGATGGTAAACATCCTGAAAAACCCGCCAAATTCATTCGTCTGGCTTGCAGACCACTGATCGGCCTCCCTCCTACAGCCTTGTTTCTGCTGCTTGCACCCGATCAGAACACAGCCGTTTTGCTCACAGTCACCTTCCTCGTCGGAAGTTTTACTGGTCTGTGGTGCAGTTACGGCGCCCCTTGCCTGTTCAGGATATTCAGGATCTAATTCACCTCCTGCCCTGCCCGCTCTCTTGCAGGGAAACCACTTTTCGGGCAAAGTCCCGCCAACAAGTGATCAAGCCGAACGTACAAGGTAGTATAAAGAGTTATGGAAACGCCCAATTCCTATAAGAACGGCCCGGATGAACGGGGTCATTTCGGTATTTTCGGGGGCCGTTATGTGGCTGAAACCCTGATGCCGCTGGTGCTGGAAGTAGAAAAAGCCTACAAGGCAGCCCAGGCTGACCCCTCGTTTCAACGCGATTACGACTATTACGCCAAGAATTACGTCGGACGCCCAAGCCCTCTGTATTTTGCCGAGCGCCTGACCCGTGAACTGGATGGCGCCAAAGTTTATTTCAAGCGCGACGAGCTGAACCACACCGGATCGCATAAGGCCAACAATGTGCTAGGGCAGATCCTTCTCGCCCGACGTATGGGCAAAAAACGCATCATCGCTGAAACCGGAGCCGGGCAGCACGGCGTTGCCACAGCAACCTTCTGTGCGCTGTTCAATCTTCCCTGCGTTGTCTACATGGGCGCAACAGACATTGCCCGCCAGGCACCGAATGTCTTCCGTATGAAGCTGCTTGGCGCCGAAGTTATCTCGGTCAAAAGCGGGACCGGTACCCTCAAGGATGCCATGAACGATGCCCTGCGCGACTGGGTTGCCAATGTAGAAGAAACTTTCTACATCATCGGCACCGCAGCAGGCCCGCATCCCTACCCCATGATGGTCCGGGATTTCCAGTCGATTATCGGACGCGAAGCCCGCGAACAGATTCTGGAAGCCGAAGGCAGATTACCTGACCAGCTGGTCGCCTGTATTGGCGGTGGATCCAACGCCATTGGCCTGTTTTATCCTTTCCTTGACGACAGGGAAGTTGCGATCACCGGTGTTGAAGCCGCAGGACATGGTGTTGACAGCGGCGAACACGCCGCTTCTCTTACTGGTGGAAAACCCGGTGTATTGCACGGCAACCGGACCTTCCTGCTTCAGAATGAAGACGGCCAGATCACCGACGCCCACTCGATTTCGGCTGGACTGGATTACCCTGGCATCGGCCCGGAGCATTCGTGGTTACACTCTGTTGGACGCGTCAACTATGCTTCAGCCACAGACAACGAGGCACTGGACGCTTTCCAGATGCTTTCAAAAATCGAAGGTATCATTCCAGCACTTGAGCCGGCGCACGCCCTGGCTCACGTGTGCAAAATTGCACCGAAGATGAACAAGGACAAGATCATTCTCATGAACCTCTGTGGTCGTGGCGACAAGGATATCTTCACCGTAGCCGAAGCCCTCGGCGTGAAGATCTAAGGGGGGATAAAGAGATGAGCTTGAGCAGACTAGAAAAACGCTTTGCCGATCTGCGCGCCGAAGGGCGTGGCGGGCTGGTAACCTTCCTCACTGCCGGAGATCCCGATCTGGCTACCAGCCTGGAAATCGTCAAGGGCTTGCCCGCCGCTGGTGCCGATGTCATTGAACTCGGCATGCCTTTTTCCGATCCCATGGCCGATGGCCCTTCAATTCAGGCCTCCAGCCTGCGAGCCCTGAAACAAGGGATGTCCTTGCGTAAAACCCTGGATCTGGTACGCAGTTTCCGCGAAGGAAACCAGGATACGCCGATTATCCTGATGGGCTACTACAACCCGATTTATATCTATGGTGTCGAGACCTTCCTCGCAGACGCCAAAGCCGCAGGTGTCGACGGTTTTATTATTGTCGATCTTCCTCCAGAGCATGATGACGAATTCTGCCTCCCGGCACTGGCGCAGGAGTTGCACTTCATTCGCCTGACCACTCCGACAACTGTCGGCGAGCGCCTGCCGAAAGTACTTAACAACACCAGCGGTTTTCTATATTACGTCTCCATTCTCGGAATCACTGGCACAGCTGCCGCGGCTCAGGATGTCGTCAGGGATGCCGTGGCAACGATCAAAGCCCAGACAGATCTTCCTGTTGCTGTCGGCTTTGGCATCCGGACAGCGGAACAGGCCGCGCGAACTGTACAGGTTGCTGATGCCGCCGTGGTTGGTTCAGCGATCATTGATAAACTGAAAGAATACCTGGACGAGAACAACCGGCCAAAACCCGGTCTCACCCAGGCAGTACTGGATTATGTGCGCACCCTTTCCGAAGGTGTGCGCAGCGCCCGTGGCTGAAAGCCACAGCTAAGAGATAGAAAACAAGGCAGATCAGCATGAACTGGATTTCCAACTACGTTCGCCCCAAAATTCGCGCTCTGGTGCAGAATGACACACCGGACGATCTCTGGGTCAAATCCCCTGCTACGGGACAGATGATCTTCAAGAAGGAACTGGAAAAGAATCTCTGGGTTTGCCCCTATAGCGGTTATCACCTTCGCATCTCGGCCCGTGACCGACTGAAAACGCTGTTCGATGAAGGGGAGTACACCCTTGTTGAATTGCCCAAGACCATGACCGATCCTTTGAAGTTCAAGGATCTGAAGCGCTATACAGACCGGATCAAAGACGCCAATGCCAAGAACGAAGACAAGGAAGCCATTCTTGTCGCCCACGGTTCCATGGGCGGGATGCCCGCGGTTGTGGCTGTGTTTAATTTCACCTACATGGGTGGTTCCATGGGAACGGCCGTTGGTGAAGGTCTGCTGACCGCAGCAAGGCTCGCTGTACTGCAGGAAGCACCGCTTCTGGTTATCCCCGCTTCTGGTGGCGCAAGAATGCAGGAAGGGATTCTCTCCCTGATGCAGATGCCCCGCTCCATCGTTGCGGTTGATATGGTCAAGGAAGCTGGCTTGCCCTACGTCGTCCTCTTGACGGATCCGACCACAGGGGGCGTTTCTGCTTCTTTCGCCATGCTCGGAGATATTGCCATCGCTGAACCCGGTGCCAATATCGGCTTTGCGGGTAAACGGGTGATCGAGGAAACTATTCGTGAAAAACTGCCTGAAGGCTTCCAGACCGCCGAATACCTGCTGGAACATGGCATGGTCGACATGGTGGTTCATCGCCATGAACTGCGCGAGACCCTGATCCGGATTTTCAATCTTCTGACCCAGAAAGGCCCCGCAGCCAAAGTTCTGCCCCTCCGGGACAGTACAGAAGACAAAGCCGCAAAGCCCAAGGGCAATTCGAAAGCCGAATGAAATAATCATGCGTCGTAGTGATGTTGTGCTGGAACGCCTGAGCCTCCTGCACCCTAAAATAATCGATCTTTCCCTGAGCCGCGTCGAGCGGCTCTTGGAGCTTCTGGACCATCCTGAAAAGAAGCTTCCTCCCGTCATCCATGTTGCCGGAACCAATGGCAAGGGATCGCTCCTTGCCTATCTCAGGGCAATCCTGGAAGCAGGAGGCAAGACAGCACATGTCTACACTTCTCCGCATCTGGTCAAGTTTCATGAACGTATCAGGCTGGCTGGAGAACTGATCAGCGAAGAAGAGCTTGTTCGACTGCTCGAACGCTGTGAAACCGTCAATGGTTCTGATTCCATCACCTTCTTCGAAGTGACCACCGTCGCGGCTTTCCTTGCGTTCAGCACAGTCCCTGCAGATGCCCTGTTACTTGAAACAGGTCTGGGGGGACGTCTTGATGCCACCAACGTTATTGATCGTCCGGCCCTGACCGCGATCACCCCGATCTCCATTGATCACACCCAGTTTCTTGGCAATACAATCGAAGCCATCGCGGGTGAAAAGGCGGGAATTCTCAAGGCGGGTGTTCCCTGTGTGGTCGGCAAACAGTGCAAAGAGGCTCTTGCTGTTATTGAGAAAAAAGCGCGGGATGTCGGTGCAGAGCTTTATATCGAGGGAAGAGACTGGTCCATCACAGTCGAGCAGGAGGGCTTCCTCTTCAAGGGGAGGAAGGGAACAGCTCTCTACCCCAAGCCAAACCTGTTGGGACCACACCAGATCGAAAACGCCGCAATGGCGATCGCCTGTGCCGAAATTCTCTCAACACAGCTCGATCTGAAAAAAGAGCATATGGCTTCCGGCCTGACCCAGGCTATATGGCCAGGACGGATGCAACAGCTTCATGCTGGTGCACTTCCCGACTTGCTTCCCGATAATAACTGGCAGCTCTGGCTGGATGGTGGCCACAACGAATCAGCAGGCCTTGCCCTTGCCAGTTTTTTGCAGGAATGGCAGGACCAGCCGGTCCATATCATCTATGGCATGCTTAATACCAAAGCAGCGACGGATTACCTCCGCCCACTTGCACCGCTTGGGGATAGTCTGAGAGCAATCGAGATTCCCTTTGAAGCCGCCTCACTCAGTGCAGAGGATGCTGCTTCTCACGCCCGTGAAGCTGGCTTTGAGGCCAGCGCCTGCGAAACAGTCCAGCAGGCAGTAGAGGAAATTCTCACTCAGGAAAAGCCCGGCAGAATTCTGATTTGCGGCTCCCTTTATCTGGCAGGGCACATACTTTCCCAGAGCAGTTGAGCCTGACCGAAAACCGACCTCTGAAGAACAAAACGGGAGCAGAACCAATCCCCCATCTGCTCTCGTTTTATCACAGGTGAGGAGCGCTGGTTTCGATAGCTTTTTTACCTGTTTTCCGCTACTCTTGCAGAAGGTAAAAAAAGGTACAGGCTATGCCCATCATCCGTGTAGAGATGTTTCAGGGCCGTTCCCTCGAGCAAAAGCGTGCTCTGGTTAAAACCTTGACCGAGGAAACAGCCCGGATAACAGGTTGCAACAGAGATGCCGTTTATGTCGTCATAGATGATGTAAACAAGGAAAACTGGGGTGCTGGCGGAATTTTATGCACAGACAAAGCCCGCCACTAACACTCGCATATCATCGCTGTTACGCCTGATACAACAACCAGCTGACAAACAATTCGGCTGACGGGTAAGCGCTTCTCAAATAACAAAGCCCCGCAAATCTGCAGGGCTTTGTCGTTTCCTGGCAAAACTCTATAGAGTTTTGCCTTCAGCTTTTGATAACACTCAGGAAAGAGAGTTTTCAATCCACTCTTTAAGCTGGCCTTTGGCGATTGCGCCGACCTTCGTAGCAGCAACTTCACCATCTTTAAAAAGAAGAAGCGTCGGGATACCACGAACACCGTATTTCTGTGGTGTCATCGGGTTCTCATCAATATTCAGCTTGGCAATTGCGACCTTGCCACCCAGTTCAGCCGAAAGTTCTTCCAGAGCCGGGGCGATCATTTTGCAAGGACCGCACCATTCTGCCCAAAAATCCACCAGAACCGGAACGCTTGCCTTCAGAACATCTGTTTCAAAGGAAGCGTCGCTGATTGCGCTCGTTGCCATCTTGTACCTCTTGCCATTGTTGGTGTGTGTAGCCGACTGGTGACAGAACATCCCGTAAAGAATGTCCAGAGAATGTTCTCAGCCCGGCTCACAACGTCAGCATGAATGTAGGGATGCAGGTCCCCCAACGTCAAGGTGCATGTTGTGCAAGAATGCTGTCAGGTAACAGCATCAACCTGGCATCATCGGTCCAGAGCAAATGCACCTCGATCTCGTGATCCGGGTAAATCTGCTGCAAAATCATCCGGTAAGCAGCCATCTGCCGCAAATAGGCCCGATGAACCTTCTCTACTGAAAGGGGTGGTGGTCGGTTGGTTTTATAGTCAATAATTATTACTTTTTTCTCGGTTATAACCAGACGATCCACCTGTCCCGAGATTACCTCGACATCTCCGTCCCGTCGAACCAGGCCGACCACCGGGACTTCGGCCCGGCTGTCCGGGCCAAACAACGCCTGATATTCGGGGTGCCCAAGAACCGAAAGGGTCTCTTCCTGTAACCGGGTAATCTGGACTTCTGACAATTCATGAAGCGGCGAAGAAAGGAAGCGTCGGGCCGACTCCGCCCATTTATCTGGTTCCAGTTCCGGCAAGGTTTGCAGCAATCGGTGGATCAGCAATCCACGCCTGAAGCGGCTGTCATCTCCGTCCCCCAGAGGAGATCGTACCGGAGGTTCATCATCCTTGCGGCGCGAAGGTGCCAAAGGCTTTGGTGGAACCGGTTCCTGCTCAGGAACAGAAAAGGCCCACTGAGGCAGTGCCTGCAGAGCAGTTTCTTCCGCGCGCTCCCCCGATGTTCTTTTCACTTCCGCCGTCTGGGGATTCTCGACCAGCCAGCCCCGCGCGTCCCAAGGGCCTGTCGGATCTTCGGGGAAAGCAAAATTTTCTTCTTCTGCTGTCTCGGAAAGCGCGGCTTTTGCCAGGGCATACCAACTGTCTTCCGAAGGCTCTCTCTGTCCACACCAGCCACAGATCACCAGACGATCTTCTGCCCGGGTCAATGCAACATAAAGCAATCGACGATATTCACGGAGCCCTTCTTTGCGCAAGGCTTCACGCGCCGTTGAGATAACCGGGGTCTGCAAGGCGGCCCGGGGCGACCAGACCGGAATGTTGTCCTGTTCCCTGAGCCAGAGAACCCCGCGATCCGCCTGCGGGATCTGTGTTGTATCCGGCAAGATCACCAGCGGTGCCTGCAGCCCCTTGGAACCATGAACGGTCATGATCCGCACCGCATCACCGCCTTGTTCAAGATCTCGCTTGATTTCCTGCTCGCCGGCTTCAAGCCAGTGTAAAAAACCTTCCAGGGAAGGTGTTTCCTCCCGTTCGTAAACCAGCGCAAGAGACAGAAATTCCTCTATGGGATCGCGGGCATCCGGTCCCAGCCGGGCCAGCAGTTTCTTCCGCCCGCCAAGCGGCCCCAGAATGTGCGAGATCAGCTCAAAGGGTGGTGTATAATCAGCACGGGCAAGAAGACCATTGAGGAAACCTGCCGCTCTGGCGCAATCAGCATCCTGTCGCGCCCGATCACGCAACACCGACCAAAGGGTACCTTTACGATTGTGTGCCAGGGCAAAAAGCTGTTCTTCCCGCAACCCCAGCATCGGCCCTTTCAAAACAGTCGCCAGGGTCAGGTCGTCATCCGGCAGCAGGAGAAAACGCCCCAACGCAATCAGATCCATCACCGCCATCTGGTCGGTCAATACCATTCTATCGACCCCGGACACCGGAACCGAAAGAACTTTCAACTCACGGACCAGTTCTTCGACAAAAGCATTGCGTCGCCGAACCAGAATCAGAACATCACCAGGCCGTATACGCCGTCCCTTGGCTGGTAACTGGCAGAGCGGATCAGTCGCTCCGGCCTCGGACCGGGTCCAGTAGTGAATCCGGCGAGCCAACACCATCGCCAGACGAGCGCGGGATTCCATTTCGGCTTCCTGAGCCAACGGCAGGGTCCAGGGTGTTTCTTCCCCGGCTGCTTCACTGGCAATCAGGGGCCAGAGTTCAACCCGCCCTGCCTGTCCCAGCCGGACTGGCTGATGATTTAAAGGCACGGATTCAAACGAGACACCATCCGCCGCGACTGCCGAGGCAAAGACCTGATCGACAACCCCGAGAACGGCAGGGGTTGAGCGGAAGGAAACATCAAGACTGATCCGCGCCAGCTTCTGCTCGGCTGCAACCGCCTTTTGCTGGAAATAGCGGCGCATTTCCTCAAACTTTGCCGGATCAGCCCGCTGGAAGCTGTAGATCGACTGTTTGACGTCACCAACGGCAAAGATTGTCCGAACGACGTCTCGCGCCCCCTCCCCGGTGAAAAATTCCTCGCAAAGCGCCCCGACCACATCCCACTGTTCCGGATTGGTGTCCTGGGCTTCATCAATCAGTACATGATCCAGACCACCATCCAGTTTGAAAAGCACCCAGGCAACGGCACGTTCTCCCCGCAACAGGTCCCGAGCCTTGAGAATCAGATCATCATAATCCAGAAAAGCCCGAGCTTCCTTATAGCGTTCGTAACGTTTGAGGATCGATACCCCCATCAACAGCAATGCTATTGTCGCTTCGGCAACCGCGATCGCATTGCATTTGATATTGACCCGGATCAGACGCTCGATCTCGCCCATAAGGATGTCTGGAAGATCTGGCAATACAGCAAGCGCGCCTTTGGTCGCCAGACGGCTGCGCGGCTCTCCCGCCTGGGTAAAAAAGACACCCGTATAATCAGTATAACGCTGACGACGCACCTGTGGGTCTGCCTCAAGCCAGCTTTTGAGAACCCGGCCCCGTTCCTGATCAGATTTTGCCCCCTGCAAAAGGGCATCCGCCGCCTGTCCAAGCACAATCACATTAACCAGACGATCACTGCAGGCATCCAGTAAAAGCTCTTCAACCCCGACATCTTCGGGGGCATCAAGGACTTTGTGAACTGCCTGCTTCAATCCGGACAGATTCCCGTATTTCTGCAGCAATATGGAAATGCGCCCGCGCTCACGGATAATCTCCTGGACCAACGGACCAAAGGACTGTTCCTGGGTATAGGCTGTCAGGCAGGAAAGAGCTTGCGTGACCTCTTCCTCGCTCACTCCCCCCCGCCCCGAGAGAACATCTTCCCGCGCTCTGGTCAACAGTTCTGCAGCAGAGCGATCATCAAGAATTTGAAAATTGGGGGCAACCCCGGCCTCAAGTGGAAACCGTCCCAGAAGGGACTGACAAAAGGCATGAATGGTCTGAATTTTCATGCCACCTGGTGTATCAAGCACCCGGGCAAAAAGCCGACGTGCTGTAATCGCTTCGGCTTCACTCGGCAGGCGCCCCAACAAGCTCGACAGCTCCCGCAACAAGGCCTCGTCTGCAATGGTTGACCACTGCGCCAGCTTCCCTGACAGGCGGTTGGCCATTTCTGCCGCAGCCGCTTTGGTAAAGGTCAGGGCCAGAATTTTTCCCGGTTCAGAGCCACTCAACAACAGGTTAAGAATTCGATCCGTCAGAACCTTGGTTTTACCCGCCCCGGCAGAGGCTCCCACCCAAACTGACGCCGTCGGGTCTGCGGCCTGCCTCTGTTCTCCTGTCGCTTTATCAAGGATTTCCTCTATTCCTGCAGGGGAAGTTTTCTGCTCGATACTCATGCTTCGCCCTCGCTGCTACTGGCCCATTCCTTGACCCGGGCGAGATGCTCATAATCATTATAGATCAGCGCCTGCTTCGGTCGCGGCCTCGCTGCATAAGGCGTTTCTTCGTGATCAAATTCGGTAATCAGATCCAGCAACCCCTCCAGTGCCACTGTTGCCGCTTCAGCAATGCTCTCGCCACTGCTGCGTTGTCCCAGTGCTTTCTTTTCTTCTCCTGCAGGCTCCCCACCGGTCAAACGCCAATAGAGCAGTTCCGTTACGGCATCCGAAAAGTGTCCGAATCCTCCTTCTGCCGCAATCGCTGCCTCCAGCGGCAATTGCGGCGACAGCCCCTGAAAGACATTCTTGCTGCTGGGAACCGTTCCGGTTTTGTAATCGAGAATAGCCAGTCCGCCCCTGGCCAGTTCATCAATCCTGTCTGCCTTGGCAGTCAGGACAAAATCTCCGGCTGGCGCCTGTAAGGTCAAGCGTCCCGTTACCTCCACATGAGACCGGGAAACCTCTTTCCGGCGGGCACTCTCCTGCTCGACAAACCATTTGGCAATGCGCTGGAACCGGGGCCACCAGAACGCCCAGATTCCCGGTCGATCACGCACAGAAGAAAAAACCTGTTCGCCAATGTGTAAAAGTCGTGCTTCGGCATCATCGGGCCAGGCATCAGGATATTGTTTGAGAAACAGTTCCAGTGCCTTGTGAATCAGACTGCCCTTGTCCGCCCCCGATGGATCCGCATCAATCGGGTCCAGTTTGCGCAGTTTCAAAATCTTCTGGGCATAAAGTGCGTAGGGGTCCCGCATCCATGTTTCGATCCTGGTGACTGAAAGCTCTCGAGGACGGGCACTTACCGGAGGACGCGGCGCAGGTGGACCAATTGCAATCCGCTCTTCCGGCAAATCCAGTGTCTCCGCCCAATGACGCCATTGGGCGGCTTCGCGCTCCAGAAGACCTTTCAGGCCCCGACCTTCCAAGAGCGCTTCCATACGCAAAAGCCACCGCGAGGGAACCGTCGGGGCTCCTTCTACCTTTTCCGAACGGGTAAGAAACACCCGTGGCGCACAAAAGGCCTGGACAAAATCCTGCGCCGAAAGACCAATTTGCTGTTCGGGTTGCGGCAAACCAAAATCCCGGCGCATGGGGCGGCTCATCCAGGGGCCGGATTTGGTTTCGGCAGGCCAGCTGCCTTCGTTCAATCCACCAAGAATGACCACATCGGCATGCTGCAAGCGGGCTTCGATCGCCCCGAGAATACTCAGACGCGGATGCGCCCCGAAAGGTGCCCGCACCGCACGACCAACCATCAGTGCCGCGATCATTTCCGGATAGCGATGGGCAGAGACTTCCGGGGCATCCCCCGCCGCTTCACGCAATTCGGCAATAAATTCAGCCGTCGCTGTCCCTTCATCCCCTGCCCAAAGACGTTCCGCACCGCTCTGATTATCCGTAGCAGAAAGCTGTTCAGCAAAGGCAACATGAGCATCGATCAATGCACGGAACGATCCTCCCTCAGTCCCCGGGTTTTCCGAAAGTTTTTGGGAAAAATCTTTCGCAATCCCGGCCAGCTTCTCCACAAACAACCTGAGTTCTTCATCAGGATACCGATCCTCGTCTGCCTTGAGCGCCTTTAACAAGCCGGAAAAACCAGGCGTTGGGCGGACACCACGCAATACCGCCATTTCCAGCCGACGGAGAATACGGTTAAACACGCCGGGCTCCATCCCCCCGCTGCAAAGGGGATGTTTTAAGGCTGCCAGAAGTTCAATCGGGGCAAGTCTGGAAACCATCATCTCAGCTGTAAGGCGCAGGAAGACTGCCGGAGGGGCTTCAGGCAAAGGTGCGCCCGCAGAATCATCAATCCGAATTCCCCAGCGCCCCATTTCGGCCGCAACCCGGCGGGCCAGATTTCGATCGGGTGTCACAAGCGCTGCCGTTTTTGATGGGTCTTCCAGAACCGATCGCAGGATCAGGGCAATGGCCAGAGCTTCTTCGCCAGACCCGGGACAATCCAGACGCGTCACACCTGCCAGAGCCACCTCAAAAGTCTTCTCGTCCGTACGCTCGATATAACCCTGCCATTCCGTTGTCGACTGGGCAGGCCGCATGGCTGTCTGGATAAAGGCAACACGGGCATCATCTGCCCGTCCCGTGCTCTCATCTGACCAACAGCCAATTGAGCTACGCTCAACAGCAAGCCTGGAGAGAAGAACCGACAGGCCATGCTGTGGATGAGAACTGTCTCGCAAGACCTCGCTCCACACCTTGTCATCGGCCTGCAGATCAATACCCGGCAGGATAACCTGTCCCTGGGGCAGGCCCGCGACAACCGCAATCAAATCAGCCGCCGCCGGAATAGAGCCGGTCGAGCCAGCAACAATAACCGGGTGGTCTGGTGGGGAGGACTGCCAATGGGCAACCTGTGCCTCAAGCAAACGCCGTCGCCGCTCCGCAGAACCGATTCCTCCGGTTGCAGCTTCAACTGCAGGCCAGACCCGGGTCAAAATCTCCAGAAACTCCAGAGTAACCTTCCAGTGCTCAGCATACTCCGCAGGCACCAGCGTTGCCAGATGACTGAAATTCAGCCCTTCCGTTTCAACCTGATCCAGAAAGCGTCCCAGCTCCCCCGCCAGACGCACGGCCTGGTCTTCCGGCATCCGGCTGTTATCTTGCTGGTTAGCCTGGCTTTCCGACCACTTCAACACCAGCTGGCTCAGCAACAGCTGCCGTTTCAATTTAGGCAGTTCCGGCGGCAGATCGGCTGCCAATTCACCCCCGACCCCAACATCTGTCGCCGAGATCAACAATTCATCCGGATCAAGATCCCCCAGAGGCAGTAGCCGGGGCAGGATCAGGGCCCGCCCCTGCGATGCTCTCAAGAAAGCCAGCTGAAGGCTGCGGCAGGCCCTGCGTGTCGGCAGCAGGATCATCACCCGGGACAGTTCAAGAGGGTCATGACCCCAGCGTTCAAGGACACCTTCGGCCAAAGCATCGACAAAGGATACATTCGAAGGAATGGTAAAGATTTGCCCGGCCATCATGTTTACTTCCTAGAAGAAGTCAGAGGGGTTGCTTCTGTCTTTCAGTCTCTCTTCTACCTCGACCAGGCCTTCGGGGGTTCCGACATGGAACCATTCACCTTCATGGCGCAACCCGTACAGACGATCATTTTCCAGCGCCCTGTCATAAATCAGATTCAAGGAAAAGGCTCCAGCAGGAACCTTGTCAAACAGCTTTGGATGTAAAATCTGGATACCCGCAAAAACAAAAGGAGCCTGCTGTAACTCTTGTCGGCGGACCAGCCGACCAGAGGGCTCCATAGAGAAGTCACCACTTCCTTCGTACCCAACAGCTCGACAGGTCGGATGCAACAGCAGCAGGGCATCCATAATTTCAGGATTCCAGGCTGCCATCAGCCGTTCAAAAGCAGGCTCAGCTCCCTCAAGCCAGCAAACATCGCCGTTAACGACGATAAATGGCTTTTGTCCCAGTCTTGGTAAAGCCAGGGCAACCCCCCCACCGGTTTCAAGCAGGACATCCTCTTCCGAAAGAGACAGGCCGGGGTCATTTTTCGCCCCGATAAAATCCCGGATCTGTTCTTTGAGATAAAAGGCATTGACCACAATCGATGCGACCTCTGCAGCCTTTAACCGGGCAATAATTGTCTCCAGCATCGGTGTGCCCAGAACCGGAACCAGAGGTTTGGGCAATCTGTCCGTAATCGGGCGCATACGCACGCCTAATCCGGCGGCCAATACCATTGCCGTCTTGATCCTCCGGTCTTTGTCCTGGGGAACCTGCATCTGCGTCATTTACTGCGCACCATCTTCTGCAAAAAGCGGGGACAGACGCGATAACCAGCCTGCCTCACCATGGAGGGATATTTTTCGGCTGGTTTCCCCTTGCCCGTAACTCAGCTTTACCATCAAACGGTTTCGCGGCATGAATCGTCCAAGTTTTTCAGGCCATTCAATCAGGCAGATTGCCTCGGCAAAAGCTTCTTCAATGCCCAGTTCGAAAGCTTCTTCCGGTTCCTCCAGTCGATAGAGGTCAAGATGCCAGATCTGTGCCTCCTCCCGGTCATATACCTGAACCAGCGTGAAGGTTGGACTGGGAACTTCTTCGACTTCATCCTGGCCTGCGCTGGCTGGAAAAGCATTGATCAGAGCCCGTGAAAATGCCGTCTTTCCCGCTCCGAGATCACCATCAAGCGCCAAAACATCTCCCCCCCTGAGCAAGGGGGCCAGTCGCGCTGCAAAAGCCTGGGTTGCCTGTTCATCCTGACAGAGTACCTGTCCGATTTCCTGATCTCCTGCCACCTTACATCCCCATAATAATTCCGGAAAATTTTGACCGCTGTTATTGCTCATTTACAGGCGGTTCATCTGCAGCAAATTTATCCAGCGCACTGGTGATACTACGGATATTTCCCGAGGTGATTTCCTGCTCTGGTGGCTTGATACTTTTTTTCTTTACATCCTTGTCATCAAGCAACGGGATATGACAGATGACCGTGGTCCCTTCGTTAATCTCGGACTCCAGCTCAACCCATCCTCCATGCAGTTCAACCAGACTTTTCACCAAAGACAGTCCAAGGCCGGCCCCGGCCTGTTTGGCATGCCCCTCACCTCGTTCAAAGCGGTCGAAAACCCTTTTATGATCTGCCCGGCCAATCCCCACGCCGCTGTCTGAAACCGACAGACGCAATTCCGTATCCTTTCGGGCCGTAATGGTGACTGTTGCGCCTTCGGGCGAGAATTTCACGGCATTGATGAGCAGATTAAAGAGCGCCTGGGTCAAGCGGCGTTCGTCAACAAGAACCGAACCGATGTCATCGCTGCAATCAATATCTATCTCGACATTGCGGTGGCGGGCACGTTCATGTCCGATTGTGTGCAGATGTTGCAACATCTGGTCGACCTTGACCTCGGCCAGATCAAGATAAAGATATCCGGCTTCGATTGTCGCCAGATCAAGAATATCGTTGATCAGTGCCATCAGGCGATGCGACGATTCCACGATAGCCTGACTGTATTCCTTCTGCCGTTCATTCAGTTCACCAAAGAACTGGTTTTCCAGTATCTCGGCAAAACCAACAATCGCATTCAAGGGTGTACGCAGTTCATAGGATACATTGGCGATAAATTCGGTCTTGAGACGATCAGCGGTTTCCAGTGCCTCATTCTTTTCCAACAATGCGCGCTCGACGGTAAAGGAATCCGTCACATCCAAAAAGGTCAGCAAGGAAGCTCCATCAGGCAACAGAACCTGGGCCCAGTCCAGCACGACACCATCGGCCCGGACCTTGCGTCCGCTCCTCGCCTCCGGCTCACAGACCCGGGCAACCATAAACTCCTGCTGGGCTTCCCATTCCTCGTCATTAACATCAAACAGTTCTCGTCCACGTGCCACAACATCGCGGACATGCGGTTCGGTTTTGAGGAACTCTTCCGGCTGCTTCCAGATCTGGGCAAAGGTCGGATTAAACAGTTTCAATCGTCCGTCTGCACCGTAGACCGCAACAGCTTCATAAAGCTTGTTCAGGGTTTCGCGCTGTACAGCTGTCAGGGTGTTATAGGAACGTTCCAGAGCAAGCCGGTCGGTCACATCCTCAACTGTTTCCAACACACCGCCAAAGGGGTGAGCCGTCGCGACGGAACGAAGCGTTGTTCCATCTGTCAGATGCATCAGCTCCTCTACCGGTTCGATCATGGTCCGATATTCCCGCAGGCGTTGCTGCTTGAATTCGGGGAAGTTGGCATATTCAGGAAGACGGCGGTTTTCCCGCAGACTATCAAGAACCTCGCTGAGCATCGGTTCCGACCGCAAGAACTCATCATTGAGTTTGAAAAGCGTGGCATAAGCGGAGTTGAAAAACTTCAACCGCTGGTCCGGCCCGTAGATAGAAATAGCAATGCCGAGATTTTCCAACACCTGGGCATGGGCATTGATGTGGCGACTCAATTCGCCTTCAGCCTCTTCAAGTCCGGTTTTATCCAGGGCAAAACCGATCAGCGAATTATCATCTAATGCTTTCTCGCAAATCTCCAGCAGACGTCGTTCCCCGCCAATGATCGCATGTTGCCTTTGCGAAACCAGCTCTTTTGTCGCCAATGCTCGCCGGGCTAGGTCAAGTGCTTGTCCTGCCTTGGAACGATCAAGCAATTCCAGGTTTTTTTTAACCGCTTCCGCCGCGTCAACCTCAACGATTGCTGCATAATACTTGTTGCAATAGGTCAGGGACAGGTTGCCATCCCGCATCCACACCGGCAGAGGCAGATTGTCAAGCAAATCGCCCGAATGCCGTGAGTTGTCGCGAGCAGTTTGAATCTGTCTTTCCAGATCACTGATGTCCGAAAACCACACCACATCCGCGACAGGCTGACCGGTAAAGGGTTCGATCCGCTGACCGGAAATACGATAGGTTCTGCCTTTGGCTGGCAAGGTCAGGGTAAAGGGTTTCCCCGCTCCTCGCAGAGATTCAACAGCTTCAATGAGGGCATTCGGCTTGGTGCCACCGCGCTGAAACAGAATGGAGACAGCGTTAAAATCTATCTCGCCGTGATCAAGACCGAACTCCCGGATCAAACCCGCGCTCGCCCTGGGTTTTTGGTCCTTGTGCGAAAAGGTCAGGCAGCCCAATGGCGCAGCCAGAAGTGCCGCGCGGTCAAGACCAGCCCGAGACTGAAGTTCCTGAAACTTCTGTTGCGCCATCATCCAGCGATAACGATAGGCAAAGACGAGAACTGTCGCCCCGATCAAGATCATAAAGGCAAAAAACAGACCCGGCAGATAAGCCGAAAATGACGACACCGCGTTCCCCTCAGTAAATCCGGAAGGAATATACCATCAGGCACCCCCAGCCAGCAGAACATTCCCTTGAAGACCCGTCCGGCCTACAGCCGATACAGCTTAACCAAGTGTAAAGATTTTATTCAGATGGAACAAGGCGTTGAAACAACAAGGGGGCGCAGAATAATCTGCGCCCCCTGATCGGTTCGATTATCTGCCAGCTTAATAGCGGTAATGATCCGGCTTGAAAGGTCCTTCAACAGGAACCCCGATGTATTCTGCCTGCTCCTGACTCAGCTTGGTCAGCTTCACACCAAGTTTGGCGAGATGCAGTGCAGCAACTTTTTCATCAAGGTGTTTCGGCAGGACATAAACCTTGCGCTCGTAATCTGCAGCGTTGTTCCACAACTCGATCTGCGCCAGCACCTGGTTGGTGAAAGACGCAGACATCACGAAGCTCGGGTGACCTGTTGCACAGCCCAGGTTAACCAGACGTCCTTCAGCCAGAACGATCAGACGTTTACCATCCGGGAATTCAACCTCGTCCACCTGATCCTTGACGTTGTGCCATGTCAGGTTGCGAAGGGCAGCGATTTGGATTTCGGAATCAAAATGACCGATGTTGCAGACAATCGCCCGGTCTTTCATCGCCCGCATATGATCAATGGTAATGATGTCTTTGTTACCAGTTGTCGTGACAAAGATATCACCCAGCGCAGCAGCATCTTCCAGCGTGGTGACTTCATAGCCTTCCATCGCAGCCTGCAGGGCACAGATCGGATCGATTTCTGTTACCAGAACCCGGGCACCCTGTGTACGAAGTGATGCAGCAGAACCTTTACCCACATCACCGAAACCGCAAACGACAGCGATCTTTCCGGCAATCATCACGTCAGTTGCACGTTTGATCCCGTCAACCAGTGACTCACGGCAGCCATAGAGGTTGTCGAATTTTGACTTGGTAACTGAATCGTTCACGTTAATGGCAGGAACAGCAAGTGTGCCTTTTTTCACCATCTCGTAAAGACGGTGCACACCCGTTGTTGTTTCTTCGGAGAGGCCCCGGACATCTTTCAGAAGCTCAGGATACTGATCGTGCATCATAACAGTCAAGTCACCGCCATCATCCAGAATCATGTTGGGGCGCCAGCCGTTTGGACCTTCAATTGTCTGCTCGATACACCAGATGAATTCTTCTTCGGTTTCTTTTTTCCAAGCAAAGACAGGAACCCCGGTAGCTGCGATCGCAGCAGCAGCCTGATCCTGAGTCGAGAAGATATTACAGGAAGACCAGCGGACTTCAGCACCAAGCGCAGTCAATGTTTCGATCAGAACAGCTGTCTGAATGGTCATGTGCAGACAACCGGCGATGCGCGCACCAGCCAAAGGCTTGCTCGCCCCGAACTCTTCACGCAGAGCCATCAGGCCCGGCATTTCGGTTTCGGCAATGGCGATTTCCTTACGACCCCAGTCAGCCAGGGACATATCGGCAACTTTGTAATCCGTAAATTCAGTCATTCTATCACTCTCATCAAAGAAAATATCTCTACATAAAGAATTCTTTATGTTGTAATTTGGCAAAATAGATAACAGCCTTGGGGGTAAATGGCAACCCGTTTTGCCACCGCCACCTATTCGGGCGGCTCTTGCGCTGGTTAACTGGCTCCCGCTGTTTCTCGGGCCAGCGAGACAAAAGCTTCCACCGAACGCCGCTTGATCTGGCTTTTCAAACAGATAACCATATCCCTGTTGCTGTCACGTAACTCATCAATGAGCAATGCATGGGTTCGATTGTCTCCCCAGACCTCATGTTCAAAAAGAAATCCGATCCCCAGCCCCACCGCCACAGCCTCGCGGACGGCCTCCCGGCTGCCCAGTTCAAGCATCTCTTCATAGGCAAGCCCCTGTTGTTTCACAGCAAGATCCAGAACTCTGCGCGTATTGGACCCACGTTCCCGCAAAATCAATTGTTCGGCCATCAGTTCAGCAAGCCCGATCCGCTTGCTTTTTGCGAGGGAATGTTCGGCAGGAACCAGAGCAACCATCGACTGAAGGGACAGGTTATCAAGAATCAGACGGTCGTCTCCAGCACAGTTCGCCGTGATGCCGACATCACCTCTTTGGGCGAGAATGTCCTGCCGGACGGACTCGGCATTCCCAAGGCTGACAGAAAGTGTCACCCCTGGATAACGTTCCCGGAAGGCAGCGATCAGGGGCAAGGCAACATGGGGGCCGTCCGCTGCAATCTTTAAATGCCCCCTCTCCAGAGCAGAGGAGGCAGAAAGATGCTCCTGGATTTTCTCTTCCTCCAGAAAAAACTGCCGGGTCTTGTTAAACAGCTGCTGCCCGTCTTCTGTCAGCAAAGCCTGTCCACCACTGCGGTGAAACAGGGTCAAGCCATAGGTTTCTTCAAGGCTGCGCACCTGAATCGTTACCGCAGGTGGGGTCAGTTTTAAAAGCTGGGCCGCGCGGGAAAAGCTGCCCTCCCTTGCCACAGCATCAAACGCCCGAAGCTGACTGTGTCGCATGCCGATTTTACCCCCAAAAACCACAGAGATTAAAAAAATTTAAATTTATAATACAGATTATTTAATTTGATTGTCCGCCCCTGCCTTTGCAAGCTGCAATATCACGGCCAAACGCTTCATCAGGAAACAAAGGTACCATCACATGGCGACAAAATATCCAGATCGAAAAAAGGGCTTCGATTACATGGCGCCGCCTGTACCGGGCGAGTTACCGCTGTTCGACATCCCCCTGGTCAGAGCAACCCCGGAAAGCCTCGAGGGATTTGGTACACTTGTCACCGATTACATGACCCACCCAGTCGAAATTGTTCGTTGGCCGGCCCAGGGATGGCGTTCCATAGACGAGGGAACCGGGGATGAAGCCGGGCATCTCGAAGGTATTTTCGAGTTCTGGTGGGAAGGAGATTTCCTGCTCGGAGAAAACATGGCCGTCAAGGACCGTTATATTCTTGGCTGGTCCGAGCTGCCGGCAAAGGCCAGGAGAAACAATCCGGACTCAAAACGCGACCAGCTCCTGATCTGGCACGCCAATTACCATCCCGACGGTGCCCAGCTGTTTTATCCGCTGGACAACCGCCCCTTTGTCACAGCCCTGGCCAAAACCGGAGATGACATGCAACCCGAAGACTGGGTCGCCTTTTATTGTGACGGCAGTGCTGGAATTTGTATTCATCCGGGAATCTGGCATGAAGCCATCACACCGCTTTCGCCAAGGTCACGCTTCTACGACAAACAAGGTGCCGTTCATGCCCGGGTCAGCTGCAACTTCACCGAAGAATTTGGTGTCTTCATGAGAATTCCCCTCACACCTGATGATATCTAGGCAACAGGGTTAGGCAATCAGCTGGTGAAACGTTCGTTGTAATCCTGGAGAAGCATCGCGATACGGCCCGGATCATGCTGGGTCATGATGGTTTCTGCGCGGCGAACAGCTTCGGCCATATCCAGTTGTAAAATACGGTTCTTCACACGGGGCAAGGCATTGGAACTCATGGAAAGATCGCGGACCCCCAACCCAAGTAGCAGCGGCACAAAATTAACGTCCCCAGCAACCTCACCACAAACCGATACAGGAATATGCGCCCGTCGTGCCGCCTCCACGGTCAGGGAAATCAGCTTCAGAACCGCGGGATGCAGGGGATTATAAAGGTACGCCACCTGTTCCTCTGCCCGGTCAATCGCCAGTGTATACATGGTCAGATCATTGGTGCCGATGGCAAAAAAATCGGCAACTTTAGCCAGTCCGTCAGCAAGCAGTGCAGCCCCTGGCACTTCGATCATAATTCCGAGAGGGGGGAGAGGATCTGCAATCCTGATATCGCGCTGTTTGAGCTCCTCGGCCACTTCCATCATACAGCGGCGAACCTCACGCACCTCCCCCGGGTGCGTCACCATCGGCAACAAAATCCGTAAGGGCCCATGTGCACTGGCGCGCAAGATAGCCCTCAACTGCGTCTCGAGCAGATCCCGGTGTTTTAACGATAACCGGATCGCCCTTAATCCCAGAGCCGGGTTCAGCGATTCACTTGGGGCAGTTCCCAAAGCGGAAACTAGCTTTTCCCCCCCTGCATCAAGGGTGCGGACCGTCACCGGACGCCCCGACATACCATCAATGATTTCAGCAAGTGCCTCATACTGTTCCTGCTCTGTCGGCAGCTCGTCCCGGTTCATGAACAGAAATTCAGTACGCAACAGCCCGACACCTTCAGCACCATTGGCTACGGCCTGCCCGGTCTCTCTTGGCAGTTCCACGTTTGCCTGCAGAGCAACCCGGTGATCATCCTTCGTAACCGCAGGAACATCGCGCAGGCGGGCAAGAGAGCGGACTTCGCGTTCGATATCCTTTTGTCGGCGTTTGTAATCCTTGATCCGCGCCTCGGTCGGATTAACAAAAACAAGACCGTTGGTGCCATCAACAATAATTGTCTGGCCGCTTTCAATCCCGGCCAAAAGTCCAGGTACCCCGAGGACTGCAGGAAGACCAAGAGACCGTGCCATAATCGCGGTATGACCTTCTGGTCCACCAAGCACCGTTGCAAAGCCCCCGATCCATGCTGGATCCATCATGGCAGTATCGGCAGGGGTAATTTCTTCAGCCAGAATCACCGAATTTTCGTTGAGACCGGAATAAGAGTCGGTTTCTATCTTGCTCAGATTCCGGACAATACGGTGTCCCACTTCCCGGACTTCATGGGCTTTTGTCCGCAGATAGGGATCCTTGATCGAGGTGAATTTTCGGGCGATCTGCCCTACCTCAGCCATCACAGCAGCTTCAGCGTTTTTCTGCCCTGTCTGAATCCGGGCCTTGATTCCCCCGATCAAACTGCTGCTTTTGAGCATCTGGACATGGGCATCAAGCAGGTAGCCGAGCTCTTCTGCTGCCGTACCATGGAAATCCAGGGCCTGGCCCTGCAGCTTGGAAACCTGATCAAGCGCCCGTTCTACCGCCTCGGCAAAACGGATCAGTTCAGACGGAATTTTTGCCGTCGGAATCCTGTATTCCTGGATCTGGATATCGCTGGCTTCACTGACGTAGGCAGGCCCAATGACCACGCCTGGAGAAACAGCGAGACCTTCAAAAATCCTTTCGCCCTGATTCTCTTTCACGTCGCTTCCCTAACTTCTTGCCTCTATAAAAACGCTTCGCCCAAACTGATATTGCCGGACAGTTATCCTGTCGGATTTAATCCTCATCAAACTTGTTGGCCACCAGTTCGATCAAAGCTGCCATGGCGCTCTCGGCTGAAGGCCCCGCTGCCGTCAATTCGATTTCACACCCCGGCGCAGCCGCCAGCATCATCAACCCCATAATAGAGCAACCGGAAACAGCCGTATCATCTTTACGAACCGTAACATCCGCCTCAAAGCTTTCTGCCAGTTTGACAAATTTGGCCGAAGCCCGGGCATGCAGCCCTCGTTTATTGAGAATGGTAACTTTCCGCGTCAGCACTCTTGTCCCCCCGCCGCAATATCCAGCTTTACCTTCCGGTAACCGAGGCCTAGGCCTTGTCTCCCAGAAGCTCTGAAGCGACGTGAATATATTTCCGTCCCGCTTCCTGAGCTTCCAGAACTGCGGCCTTCATTTTTTTACACTCACGCAATCCGGCCAGCTTGATCAGCAGTGGCAGGTTCACACCGGCAACCACCTCAACATTGGCCTGATCCATCACCGAGATCGCCAGATTAGATGGTGTGCCCCCGAACATGTCCGTCAGGATCACAACACCCTGACCATCATCCACTTGCTTGACCGAACTGAGGATATCCTTGCGGCGTTGCTCCATATCATCATCTGGTCCGATACAGACCGTCGCAATATGGCTCTGTTCGCCCACGACATGTTGTAATGCCGCCACGAATTCGATCGCCAGGTTACCATGAGTAACCAAAACCATCCCTATCATGCCTTCCCTTTCCTCAGGCGCTTTCCCTTTATTTCGGAAAACTAGCAGCTTTCCCGGTCATCGTACAAGATAAAGCCTAGGGTCAACTCAATAAGACCGCATCCCGGCTCAAGGAAAACTCCCCAAGCTGCGGCGCTTTCTCTGTTTGTCAGGCCTCAGCGATAACGGTCAGGCTCACGATCAATGTCGCGATGGGTAATAATAACCTGTGACCATATCTTACCCAGATGTCGACCCAGCCACTCCGTCAACGCAACGGACCGATGTCGGCCACCGGTACAGCCAATGGCAATGGTCAGATAGTTTTTGCCTTCCTGTTGATACCGCGGCAACAGCGGCAGGAGCAGTTTCTTGAGGCTGTCGGCAAATTCCGTGTAGTCAGGATCTTCCCGAACATAATCCGCAACAGCCTTATCGCGCCCGGTCAACCGGCGCAAATCAGGGTCATAGTGAGGATTACGCAGGAATCTGACATCAAACATCAGATCAGCTTCACGGGGCACCCCGAAACGATAGGAAAAAGACATCACCTGGATGGTCATGATTCCGCTTTCTTCCAGCCCCAGAAGGGCCGTTAGATTTTGGCGGAAATCAGCTGTGGTGGTGTCCGAACTGTCAATCACATAGTTGGCCCGGGCCTGAAGCGGTGCAACCAGCCGGCGTTCAGCCAGAATACCATCTTTCAGGGGGCGGTCCGCCGAAAGAGGATGACGTCGGCGGGTTTCCTTGAAACGGCGTTCCAGCACATCGACCGAACAATCAAGGAAAACCAGAGAAACATCCAGTTCCGTATCACTGTGCAGTTTTTCGATATGTTGCAAAAGCGGGCTGGCAGAAAAGTTGCGGGAACGGATATCAATGCCGACAGCAAGCGGGCGCTGACGGCGTTTATCCCCGATCACAACATCCAGCAAATCCAGAGGCAGGTTATCAATCGCTTCAAATCCGTGATCTTCCAGAACCTTCATTGCTGTTGAACGGCCCGCTCCTGAAAGCCCCGTTACCAGAACAACACGAAGGGGATCTTTTGTCTGCGCACTCTTGTTATCCGGCATGACAGAGAATCCTGTTTTGATAATCATCTAAAAGAACAAATAGTTACCTATCTATATCACTGTCGGGTCGGGTCATGGCAAGTACCAGCTTGGCAAGGGCCGAAGCTTCAAAGCTATAGAGCGACATCTTCGGCAGAGAAATACCCAGAATATCGATCCACGCCGGTTCGGGCAGACGCTCAACTCCGCCCTGAGGGACCAGATCCACGACAAGCTTAACAGGGATTTCCTTGCAAAAAGGAAAAGAAACCAGCCCGAGACCCCGGACTTCAAGGCGCCCGGCAATAGTCAGCGGAGGACTGGCGAGTAGCTGCTCATCCCTGACAAGCAGCGATGTCTGGTCATCTGAAACCAGCATGGCACAACCTTCATGCAATGCCCGAAGCGCCAGATCTGATTTGCCGCTGCCCGAAGGGCCACACAACAAGACTCCGATCTTTTGTCCGGCAACATCACCCACCGCTTCAAACGCCAGACAGGTTGCGTGAATCAACTGCTGAGGGGCCATATCCTATCCCACTGGCAGGGTAATGATAAAACGGGCTCCACGGATCTTGCCACCTGCACCCTCCCGGTTTTCCGCTGTTATTGTACCATTGTGGGCTTCAATAATCTGCTTCGAGATACTCAGGCCAAGACCAGAATGGGTACCAAACTTCTCCCCTTCGGGGCGTTCGGTATAAAAACGGTCGAAAATGGCTTCCAGTTTCCCGGGAATAATCCCCGGACCCTCATCTTCTACCGTGATCATCACCTCGTTCTCTTCTCTTCTGGCAATCAGGGTGATTTTCCCGTCTGTTGGGCTAAAGGTTTGAGCATTACTCATCAGATTGCGTAAAACCTGCCCCAAGCGCCCTTCAAGTCCCGGGACACAAAGATCCGCGTCCTCATCCAGCCGCAACTCAAAGGTTGGCCCCTCTTTGCCATCCAGACCAACCCGCTGTATTTCCACCAGGGTTTCCAGCAGCTTACGCACATCGACATCTTCCATATTCGCCCGTGACAGTTCGGCATCCAGGCGCGAAGCATCCGAAATATCGCTGATCAGACGATCCAGTCTCTGCACATCATCCAGAATAATTGCCATAAGGCGCTTTTGTTGCTCCGGGTCTGAAACCCGCGCCACCGTCTCGACAGCAGACCTGAGAGACGTCAGGGGGTTTTTGATTTCATGAGCAACATCCGCAGCAAATCCCTCGATGGCATCCATGCGGGCCCAGAGCGCCTCCGTCATCGCACGAAGAGCGCCGGAAAGATCTCCGATTTCATCCCGGCGACGGGTAAAATCCGGAATCTCGTATTGCCGCCCCTTGCCATACCGGACAAAGTCAGCCGCATCTGCCAGCCGACGTAACGGACGCCCGATCGTTCCGGCCAGATAGAGTGACAACATGACAGTAACTCCCAGTGCAATTCCGCAGACAGCCAGAATATCCCGCCTTCTGGCCTGCACAGCCTCAGTCACAACCTGCGCATCTTTCGACAGCATCAGCGTTCCCAGTACCTGTCGATAGCGCTGGATCGGCACCGCCATGGACAAGACCAATCGCCCAGAGGTATCTGCCCTGACCATTCCTGCGGGCTCCCCTTTCATGGCTATCAGGACTTCCTTGTAATCCTCAGCGCTCTGTCTTTGGGATTCACGATAGAGCGGCCAGTCATCTCGGCCAGGTAACCAGGTGATGATTTTTTCATAATATTCGATGATCTTATCATCCAGACTCATGCCGCCCGGGGGGGGTAATTCGCCAATCTCCACCGGGCCACCAACGCCCGCCAGATAAAGGCTGTCCGCCAGCATCTCACCGCTTGTTGCAAAAATTCTGGCGCGCACCCCAATATCGTTCAGCATGCCCCGCATCAGACTCCTAGTCAGCTCGGGGACCAGCTTTTCGTCTCCGACCTTGCTGGCGACAACCGCCGTCGACCCCAGACTAAGCGAAAAGGCCCGTCCCTGAATCGAGAGCGCATCCAGTTCCGAGGCAATCAGGCTGAGACGATATTGTTCCAGGTGCATCAAACCGACGACCGGGATTAACAGAACAAGTGAGTTAATCAGCAGGATCTTCCGTGTCAGGGAAGATCGCCAGCCACGCTTGCGCCCCTTGCGGTGTTTCTTTACCGCCTGGGCAATCTCTACCTGCTGTTTATGGCTTTGATCTGCCACCACTGCCCCCGACCATCACACGTTCACCTTTTAAATTTATACTTTTTACAGTTCCGCCAACAACCGGGTTGTTGCCTCATCCAGGACATAGCAGTTCACAGTTCCGCCCTGTGCCTGGATTTTCCAGGCCTCGAGATAATTTCCCAGATAAATCAGTTTTTCCGCAACATAGACTGACAGGCTATCGGGATGCTCCAGCCCTGCAAGTTGCCCCCAGAGTACCTTGTCAGGGCGTTTTCCCTGCAGATCACAGGCAGTTTCAATACCGTTCTGATGTAATCCTAAACGGAGAGCTTCTTGCTGAAGACCGGACAGTGAGCGGTCAAGAAGGCCTCCCTCCTGCCCTGCATCATTAAAAAGGATAATATCATAGGCAGGCAACTCGGGCCCCCGAGCCACTGCCAATGACGAAGCCCCCACGACTGACACTCCCTGATTTTGCAAAGGCTCTCCAACTGGAGAAAACAGCCGTATCAAACCAAAAACCACCAGAGACATGGCCAGGATAAAGAGCAACTTCTCCAGAAATATCCTGTCAGATTTCACCCGTTTCTCCCACTGCAGAATGGAGCCACAAACAGTTGGCTTTGCAAGTCTGGAGATGTGACAAAAAATGCTCAGTCACGGTAGCGATAACCGACACCATACAGGGTTTCGATCTGTCCAAAATCGTCATCGCTTTCCTTGAATTTTTTACGCAACCGCTTGATGTGACTATCTATCGTGCGATCATCGACATACACCGCATCACCATAGGCCGCATCCATCAGCTGATCCCGGTTTTTGACGTGTCCCGGGCGTTGCGCCAGGGCTTTCAAAATCAGAAACTCGGTCACGGTAAGGTTGATATGTTTGCCTTTCCAGGTACAGAGATGCCGGGATGCATCAAGCATCATATGTCCGCGTTGGATCGGTTTGTCGCCTTCTTTTCCTTCGCTCGCATCCTGCTTGGCTTTTTCCCGCCGCAGCAAGGCCCGGATACGCTCTACCAGCAGGCGCTGGGAAAAGGGTTTGGTAATGTAATCATCCGCGCCCATTCGCAATCCCAGTACCTCGTCAATCTCGTCATCCTTTGAGGTGAGAAAAATCACCGGGATCGGATTGCCTTCACGGATGCGACGCAAAAGCTCCATGCCATCCATACGGGGCATCTTGATATCCAGCACAGCCAGATCGGCAGGGCTGGAAGACATGCCGCGCAAAGCTTCCGAGCCATCGGTATAGGTCCGTACCTTAAAACCTTCCGCCTCAAGTGCGATAGAGACCGATGTCAAAATATTGCGGTCGTCATCCACGAGAACAATATTGCCTTCCATGCCATTCCTCATTTTGTTGCGGGGCTGCATCCCCTCAGGGGCGCCCGGTCATATCGCTCAAGCGAATCAAATAGTAAGTATCTTGTCGTATTAAGCAATGTGGAGAGTGACTGTGGCAGTATTTTGTCCGGGAATTGTCCATGACAGGGCCAGATTTGGGGCAAACCATCCCCTGCACCCACCGCCTCTGACACAGACTGCTCCCCAGAAAACACCCGCAGTTCTCCCTTCTTCGGGTGGAAAGAATACAAACTATTTCCGATAAAAGCCTGGCATTGAAGACAAAAAGCACAATTCTGCCGCTTTTCGGCTATTGAAACACCCAGGTCCTTAATTACAATGCTCCTGCATAGACTCTTGGGGCAGAATCGAAATTGATCCGGATTTCGACCCTATTCCAGACCCAGTTCATCTGAAAGCGGCTGGCCTTCTGCCCAAGGGACAAGGAAAATAAAAGGAAAGACTGCGTGAGTGAAAAGAACCATCAGACTGATGTAACCATCATCGGTGCAGGACCAACCGGTCTTTTTGCGGTCTTCCAATGTGGTATGCTGGGCATGAGAACCCATGTTGTCGATGCCCTGGAGGCGACCGGAGGACAATGCACCGCGCTCTATCCGGAAAAGCCGATCTACGACATCCCCGGCTTTCCTTCCGTCGCTGCGGCAGAACTGATTGAACAGCTCGAACAGCAGGCCGCCCCCTTTGACCCGGTTTATCATCTTGACCAGCAGGTCACAGCGCTGGAGCGCACGGCTGACCTGGGCTGGAAAGTCACCACCAGCAAAGGCCACAGCATCACAAGCAAAGCCGTTATCCTGGCTGCTGGTGCCGGGGCTTTTGGTCCCAACCGCCCCCCTTTGGCCAATCTTGAGAGCTATGAAGGCAAATCGGTTTTCTATCTGGTCAAACGCCGTGAGGATTTCAGGGATAAATCGGTTGTCATCGCCGGAGGCGGAGACAGTGCTGTCGACTGGGCCATGTCCCTGCCGCAGGTTGCCAAAAAAGTTTATGTTGTTCACCGTCGGGACAAGTTCCGGGCCGCCCCCGAATCAGTTGCCCGCATGCGGGCGCTTGCAGACAGCGGCGAGATCGAGATGATTGTTCCCTATCAACTCCATGGCCTCACGGGGGAAAACGGTCAACTCGATGCCGTTATTGTCAAGGATCTGGAAGGCAACGAGCGGACGCTGGAAACCGATGTCCTTCTCCCCTTTTATGGCCTGGCAACTGACCTTGGACCGATTGCCGATTGGGGGTTTACGCTGGAGCGTGGGCATATTCTGGTTGATCCAACCACCTGCGAAACCCGGCAACAGGGGATCTTCGCCATTGGTGATATCGCAACCTACAAGAACAAGCTCAAGCTTATTCTCTGTGGTTTTTCCGAAGCTGCCATGGCGGCACATGCCATCCATAGTCTGGTCTTCCCGGAACAGGAACTCCATTTCCAATACTCCACCTCCAAGGGTGTGCCTGGAGAATCCTGACCTATTGCTGCACCTCTGCGAGGCTCTGCCTTCTTATCAGGAGGACGGTTGCAGCAAATCCCTGGATAAAAAATCAGATGGCAACAGGGTGATGTCAAAAATCGCTGCGTTATAACACAGCCGTTTTTATCTTCACCCTGTTCATAAATTCAGGAGTTGATGACGGAAGAAACACCGCCAAAACATGACACTCTCCCGAGATCATCCCGCAGACAGGCTATTCGTTTGCATTCGATCATTCACCGCTCCAGCAGTCTTCCCTCCGCCAGCTTCAGATTATCGGCGCTATAACGGCCTTTCCTGCTTTCCACCAGCTCATATTCGACCAGTTGTCCTTCAACCAGTCCCGGTAAGCCGGATTTTTGAATCGCGGAAAAGTGAACAAAAGCGTCCTCTCCTCCTGTGTCTGGGGTAATAAACCCGTACCCCTTCTGGCTGTTAAACCAGCGCACTACACCCTTTTGCATTACCCCCCCGTTTTTTTATATATTCGCTTTTGCATACCACAGAGTATAGTTAACAAAAATTAACCATAAATACGGTACGCAATAAATAATAAAACATCAATAATAGGTTGTTGAATTTTCGTTATTTTTGTTACAAAACCAATAGGTATATCTACGTAGTTATTCCTGTTTTCTACCTTTTCGCGTAAAATTCCAGCCACCTGCGACAGCTGGCCTCTTTACAACACTGGAAATTAAGAGAAGCCTCTGAGGAAAACATCCTGGTTTCCTGATATAAAATTAAAGAACAGCTGATGAATAACGACAAAAAACTGCGACATATTCCAGAGATGAACGAAGCGGAAAAAGCCCGGCATCTCATGCGCTGGGCAAGCAAGGCCTATCTCGCAACCGAATTGCAACCCGGCCTGAAAGCGGCAGACAGTCCTGGAGGACGGGTCGAGAGGGTCGCCGGAAATTTTCCCTACGCCTCCCTTTCCCTGGTCGCGCTTGACCATGATGCCACGCCCTATATGTTGCTCTCAGATCTGGCTGATCACAGCCAGAATTTAATTGCGAACCCCAGGGCCGGTATGCTGTTTGACGGAACCGCCGGCTATCGGGATCCGCTGGCGGGTGGGCGGGTGACACTGGTTGGGACCCTGAGAAAAGTAAACGATCCGCGCATGCTGCAGCGGTTTTTATCCCGCCATCCAGGATCAGCACTTTATGCTGGTTTCAATGACTTCAGCCTCTACCACTATGAAATTGAAGCCGCACACCTGATCGGTGGTTTTGCCAAAGCTGTCTGGGTAACACCGGACATTCTAAAACTTGATTGTGGGGAAGCAGGTGAACTGTCAAAAGCAGAGACTTCAATCGTCGAGCATATGAACACAGATCACACCGATGCACTTCTCGCCATTGCAACACAAACGCTCGGTTTACATACTGCCAAGTGGAAAATGACCGGTATTGATCCTGAAGGCTGGGACCTGCACGATGGCCGGAGCCATGCACGGTGCCAGTTTCCTGCTCCAGTCCGGAATGCGAATGAGGCAAGACAGGCTCTGGTCATTCAGGCCAAAGCAGCAAGGTCCTGAAACGATCATCCTTATCCCGTTCCCCGGAGTTACATAAGGTTATTGATATTAACTTTTTTTGCCCCGAAATTGCTTATATTGGACGGCAGAGCAGGGCATGACCCGGCTTGCCCATACCGATCCGGTAACTTTCTGCTGTCAAAAACGTTACTGGCTCTTGATCAGAATAGAAGACATATCCTTCTCAGGAACACACAGCACGGGGAATATCATGTCTACCATCAAAAAGATCCTGCCTTATCTGTTGGCAGTTTTCATTGCCTATGTTTTTTTGCGTTACCTGCCTTTCAAGTTCGCTTCGGGCAGTCACCTGTTTCAGGTTCTGGAAGACTGGAGCGGGCTTGCCTGGTTTGAACCTCACGGGCGTTATTTGACCGGTGGTGCAGAACTGCTCGCCTGTATTTTACTATTTATCCCCCGTCTGCAGTCATTAGGAGGACTGCTGTCTCTTGCTCTGATGACAGGCGCGATTTTCTTCCACGTTTTCACACCGCTGGGTATCGACCCTTATAACGATGGTGGAAAGCTTTTCACCCAGGCTGTTGGCGTCTGGTTCTCTGGTCTGATCATCATCTTCCTGCGCCGGGATGAGTATTTCCCCCTATTGAAGTCTCTACTGTCAGACCCTAAATTCAGTAAAGAAATGATGTGATCGATCTCCAAAATTAATCACAGTCTCCTTTGCAAAAGCCCGGTTTCAGCCGGGCTTTTTTCTTTCCGGGGTTCCGCAACACAGACATAACCAAAAAGATAATAAAATATATTTGTCCCGGAACGACGATTTTCCTCATCCCATGCCGCAGGAAGATAGCTGTCTGTCACATGAAACTGCTAGAGTCGCTTAGAGTACCAACGGCACCTGCCATGCGCGGTGAAACAAATTCGAAGGCTGACCATGCTTATCGCCCAGATCACAGATATACATCTCACCCCGAACGGAGTTTTTGCCCAGGGGAAAGCCAACACCGAACAGCAGTTCGCACAGGTCCTTGCCGCTATAAAACAGCTCAAGCCACAACCGGATGTGCTGCTTTTCACGGGTGATATCGCTGATAACAAGCAGCCCGTGGCTTATGAAAAATTCCGCAAGATGATCGCAGGGATCGGTATCCCCTATTATCTGATTCCCGGCAATCACGACGACAGAACAATGCTGCGCGCAGCTTTTCCCGACCATCCCGGCATGTCAGCACGACCCGGACAAGATTTCATCCAGTACGCCATTGACGAGGATTTCCCCGTCCGGTTGATCGGCCTCGACACTCACCGTCCTGATAATGACAAGGGTGATCTCTCGGCAGAAAAACTGGCCTGGCTGGAAGAGGCCCTCAGCGAACAGCCTGACAAACCAACCCTGATTTTCATGCATCACCCCCCTTTCCTGACCGGTATCGACGAAATGGACTACTATAATCTTGCCGGAACCGAAGCCTTCGCCGATGTTTTATCACGGCACAAACAGGTGGTACGGATCATCTGCGGGCATGTCCACCGCTCGATCCAGACCGTCTTTGCCGGGGTTCTCACATCCATTGCTCCGGCCTGCGCCTTTACCCAGGCGCTCGGCCTCGGCCCGGACGGGGCCCAGGGGTTTATTCTCGAAGCGCCAAAGTATGAACTTCATCTCTGGAACGACAGGGATAACTTCATTTCCCATACGGTCAATCTGGAATATAACAGTGGCGCCTTTGCCTATCCCACACATGATGCTGGTTTTATCAGCAAACAATAATCTCGTTCACAAGGAAGACCATGCAACAGATTTCCGCGCTGCTTTTTGACCTCGATGGAACCGTTTATCGCGGGAGTGACGCCATCCCGGGCGCCAGTGACTTCATCCAAAGTCTGAAAGCACGGAATATTCCCTTTCTCTTTGTCACCAACCGGGGCAATCGCCGACCGGAACAGGTGGCCCGTCAGCTCGTGGAAATGGGCATTCCCTGTACAGCGGATGATGTCCTGACCTCGGCACAGGCTGTTGCCATGCAACTGGAAAAGGGCACCCGTGCCTACTGCCTTGGCGAGGAAGGCCTGACCTCTGTTCTTGAAGAGGCTGGCATTAGGATCACCGAAGAGAATGCCCAGGCTGTTATCGTCAGCTATGACAGGGGTATGAATTATGAGAAACTCAGCAAGGCCCTCCGCCTGATTGATGGCGGAGCGCGGTTTATCGCCACCAATACCGATCGCCTGATTACTGTCGAAGACGGTATCCTGCCTGAAGCAGGCCCACTGGTTGCTGCGGTTCAGGCGGCAACGGGAAAAGAACCGGAGGTATTTGGCAAGCCGGAGCGCCCGATCATGGATGCCGCGCTTGCCCGTTTGGGTAAAGCCGCCAGCGATTGCGCCATCATTGGCGACAATCTCTTCACCGATATTCTTGCCGGCCATAAATCAGGTATGAAATCCATCCTGATTCTCACGGGTGTTGCCACACGGGCTGAAGGTGAAGCGGCGCAACACAAGCCTACCTGGATTGTAGAAAACTATCAGGAGCTGGAGCAGCTTCTTTTTGACGAATAACTTTTACAAAGCGCCCTGAAATATTCAGGCCCGCTTCTGTTGAGGTGGGCCTGAATGCTTTAAACGGGTCATTGTGGGGTTTTAGTGCGCTTCGCCCCAGCTCCGGCCCACACCTGCATCTGCCGTCAGCGGGATCGAGAGTTGCAGCACAGGGTCACAGGCTGTTTCCATTACCCTGCGCACAACTGCCGAGGTTTCTTCCACTTCGGCCTCCGGCACTTCAAAGATCAGTTCATCATGAACCTGCAACAGCATTTTGGCTTTCAGGTCCGTCTGCCCCAGCGCCGCTTCCATCCGGATCATTGCCCGCTTGATAATATCCGCTGCCGTTCCCTGAATCGGGGCGTTGATCGCCGCCCGCTCGCCAAAATTCTTGCGCATCGGGTTCTTTTCATTGATCGACGGCACATGGATATGACGGCCAAACAGGGTTTTCACATAACCATGTTTGTGGGCAAAGGCTTTGGTTTCATCCATATAGCGCTGGATCCCGGGGAAACGGGCAAAATAGGCATCGATATAGTCCTTGGCATCCTTGCGCGAAATGCCAAGGCTGGCAGCAAGGCCAAAAGCCGACTGCCCATAGATAATGCCAAAGTTGATCGCCTTGGCCTGCCGTCGCACCATGGGGTCCATGCCTTCAATCGGCACGTTGAATACCTGGTGCGCTGTAATTGCGTGAATGTCCTGCCCATCGGCAAAGGCCTGACGCAAAGCGTCTTCCCGAGCGATTTCGGCCACCAGACGCAGTTCGACCTGTGAATAGTCCACAGACAGCAACTTGTGACCCTCTTCTGCAATAAAGGCATCCCTGATCTTGCGCCCTTCTTCAGTACGCACCGGAATGTTTTGCAAGTTTGGATCAGACGAAGACAGACGCCCGGTCGAGGCCACAGCCTGGGCATAGGAGGTATGGACCCGCCCGGTCACCGGATTGATCTGCTCCTGCAAAGCATCGGTATAGGTACTCTTGAGTTTGGCCAACTGACGCCAGTCCAGCACCCGCGCAGGCAAGGCATGGCCTTCGGCAGCAAGGCCTTCAAGAATATCAGCTCCCGTGGCATAGGATCCGCTTTTGCCCTTCTTTCCTCCAGGAATTCCCATCTTTTCAAACAGCAACTCACCCAGCTGTTTCGGCGATCCGATGGTAAAACGCTCTCCGGCCATTTCATGGATTTCACTTTCCAGCGCGGCAAGGCGCTGGGCAAAATCATTGGACAGACGGTGCAGGAATGGACGATCCGCTTTAATGCCCCGCTGCTCCATCCGCGAGAGCACCTCGACCAGTGGCCGCTCGATGGTCTCATAAACGCTCACCATCTTTTCCGGTACAAGCCGGGTTTTCAGCGCGGCATGCAGCCGATAGGTAATCAGGGCATCTTCCGCGGCATAGTCCAGCGCCTTGTCCAGCGGGACCTTGTCAAAAGTAACCTGGGATTTACCGGTCCCGACAACTTCTTTGAACTTGATGGTGGAATGCCCAAGGTGCAGTTCAGCCAGCTCATCCATGCCGTGTCCATGCAGCCCGCCCTCCAGAACATAGGAAAGCAGCATGGTGTCATCGATCGGGGCAACCTCGATCCCGTTGCGAGAGAGAATGACCATATCGTATTTGATATTCTGGCCAATCTTGAGCACCGACGGATCTTCAAGCAGGGGCTTCAACAGCTCCAGTGCCCGCGCCTTTGCAATCTGTTTAGGGCGATCGGCTGATCCCCCCATCAGATCCAGCCCTCCGTCACCATCTTCAGAAACCGCAGTGTGATCAAGCGGGATATAACAGGCGCGGTTTCCGCCAGTTGAAAGACTGATCCCGACCAGATTGGCCTGCATCGCATTCAGGGACGTTGTCTCGGTATCAACCGCAACCGATCCTTTTTCTTTTGCTTCCGCAATCCAGCGGATCAGAGCAGCTTCGTCCTGCACCAGTTCATATCCCGGTGCGGCATCCGTGGCTGCGGCCTCATTGACCACCTCCATCGGGGCTTCCCCCAGACGCGATGCCAGTCTGGCCATCAGCGATTTGAAACCATTGATCTCCAGAAACGGACGCAGCTGATCCGGAATAAACTCACGGGTCGCAAATTCATTGAGCGATACTTCCACCGGAACGTCCTGTTTCAACTCGACCAGGCGACGGCTGATCCGGGCCAGCTCGGCATTTTCCAGCAACTTCTCACGGCGTTTGTTCTGTTTGATTTCTCCAGCGCGAGACAGAAGAGTTTCCAGATCACCATATTCCTGGATCAGTTGCGCAGCTGTCTTGATCCCGATTCCCGGCACCCCTGGGACGTTATCAACCGAATCTCCGGCCAGCGCCTGGACATCGACCACCCGATCAGGTCCAACCCCGAACTTTTCAAACACTTCATCAGGTCCGATGGTTTTGTTCTTCATCGGATCAAGCATGGATATCCCCGGCTGGACCAGCTGCATCAGATCCTTGTCTGATGAAACAATCGTCACCTCCATGCCAGCGGCTTTGGCCTGCATGGCATAGGTCGCGATCAGGTCATCCGCCTCATAGCCGCGCATTTCTATTGATGGCAGGTTCAGGGCTTCGGTGGCTTCGCGGATCAGGGCGAACTGGGGAACCAGATCTTCCGGCGCGTCCGGGCGCTGGGCCTTGTACTGGTCATAGATTTCCGTCCGGAACGAATCGCGCCCGGCATCAAAAATCACAGCAATGGCATCAGCTTCCATGTCATCACGCAGCTTGAGCAGCATGTTGGTGAAGCCGAAAACCGCGTTGACGGGGGTACCATCAGGACGATTCATCCGGGGAATGCCAAAGAAAGCCCGGAAAATATACCCGGAGCCATCAACGAGGTAGAGGTGTTTGTAAGGTGCGCTATCAGTCATGCGGCACAGAATGCCCAAGCCATCTGATGAAGTCGAGAAAGAAGAGAGAAAACACTCCCTTTGCCGTCAAATTATTCTGCCAAGGAGGGGTTTCTTCTTTTTTATACTCAGGCAGAGCAGCAATGATCACAGTGATTTCACGCCATTAGGTCACTTGCAGGCTTTTCACTTCGCCAACTGAAGCTCTTCATAGACATGGCTATATTCGGCAACCTGCTCGTCGCAGAGAATAATTTCCAGCGTTTGTGGATCCCAGAAAGCATTCGCTTCACCACAGGATTTCAGCCTCAGGGTTATCTTGGTGGGCAGGTTGAAAGAATTTTCGATAAAACCTTCAAACTCATCCAGGATGCCGTGCACATGCAGCCATGCCCGATAGCCCTGATACTGAGGATCGGGCGCCTCTTCGATCACCGTGAGCTTGTCAACCGCAAGAAGATCACCCAGCAGATAGGGTTCAAGCAGATTCTCCCAGCCTCCAATGGTCTGTTCATAGGTCTGCTGACAGCTGGAAGTTATCCGGTCTTCCACAGCAAAATCCCTGGGCAGGTCGATGTAGACCTCGGGGTCCGAGCCATAAACCAGACAAAGATGCTGGAGTAACCGCTGGGAATCCAGAGAATGCTCTCCCGGCTGATCAGCGGGATCAGCTTCTTCATCCTCACTCATAACCAGCCAGTAAAGCGCCGTGGCAAAAAGATAGTTATCGAGCTTGGTTTCGCGAACTTCGCTCATCTCCCCCTGCTTCAGCTCTTCTGTCAGGGCCAGTACAGAAAAAGCATCTGCGGCATCCTCCTCAGACCCAGGAATCGGCAGATCAAAGATCGAAATCAGGGCATGCCCGGCTTCATGGTAAAGTGTCAGGAGCACGTTGCCCGCAATAAACTCCTGTTCACTCAGAGACTCTTTTGGCTCTGCCGCCTCTGGCCTGTCTCCCCACAGGATCAGGAGTGTAAAAGACAAAACAGCACCGATAACTGTCTCTTTGAAACAACGCATTCTTTCGCTCACACAAGCTGTTAAGCCCATGACCCCATAATTTCTTACACCGATCCTATATGTCAGATCGTTCGTCTTTAGCCCTTTAACGCTGGCTACATAAACAAAAAGCCCTGCAGCAAACGGCGCAGGGCTTCTGATTACAGCTCAGGCGCTTCACACAAACACGTCACAAGCCTTTGTGCCAACACCCTAAAACCCCCTGCAGAACTCTCCTAGTGACCGGCATCCCCGCTTGCACCTTCTTTCAGCACAAAGTGCTTGCTGCAATAGGGACAGGTAATCTCGTTCTTGCCTTCCATGTTGAGGTAGACAAGCGGATGACCCTCGCCACCCTTCCCGCCATCACAGGCGACAACTTTGGTTTCAACAACGATGCTATCATTCACGGCCATGATTTTTTCCTGACTTTGCTGCTGCCGACGCTCCCCGAGAAGCGCTGGTTTACAGCTTTATTGATGTGACAGTCTTTATTAACAGACGAATAGTCACTATGTAATAAACCTGAATTTCTTTTACCGCCCGACCCGAAAAGTTTCCAGCCCCTTTTTCAACCGAAACTCCCTATAGTAAAGTAAGCGACGACGTAATGCCCGACGATCACACCCTTACCCATCAGATTACACCCGAAGCGACACAAAAGGATACCGCAGGAATGCCAACCTATGCTGTAGAACTGGAAGGTCTGAACAAGGTATACAAAGCCGCAGGAAATGCCGGTGAAAAGCGGGCGCTGAGCGATATCAATCTCAAGATTCCCCGGGGAAGCATCTTTGGTCTGCTCGGTCCCAACGGCGCAGGCAAGTCGACCATGATCAATATTCTGGCCGGGCTGGTAAACAAGACCAGCGGCAGCGCCCGGATCTGGGGCCACGACATCGAAAAAGAAATGCGCCCGGCACGCATGGCTATTGGTGTGGTGCCACAGGAACTCAACTTCGATCCCTTCTTTACCCCCCTGGAATTGCTGGAACTGCAAGCGGGTCTCTACGGTGTGCCGAAAAGCGAGCGCCGCAGCGAAGAGATTCTCAAGGTTATGGGCCTCTCGGACAAAGCCAAGACCTATACCCGCAGCCTTTCTGGTGGCATGAAGCGTCGACTTATGGTCGGCAAGGCCATGGTCCACAGTCCTCCTGTGCTGGTGCTGGATGAGCCCACCGCCGGGGTTGATATTGAACTGCGTCAACAGCTCTGGGCCTATGTGCGCGAGCTGAACAAACGCGGCACCACCATCCTGCTGACCACCCACTATCTGGAAGAAGCCGAAGAACTCTGTGACCAGATCGCGATCATCAATCATGGCCAGGTCATTGCCTGCGATACCACGAAAGCCCTCCTTGCCCGGATCGAAAGCAAGACCCTCTCGCTTTCACTTGGCGAAGATCTCAAGGAGATTCCGGAAAACCTGAAAGCCTTTCATGTTGATCTGGTTAATCCCCGGCAACTGACCTTTACCTACAAAGCCCAGGACGGGCAGATCTCGGACATCCTTAACGCGGCGACCACTGCCAGTCTGGTCATCGAGGACGTCACAACAGACCAGGGCGATCTCGAAGATATCTTCCTCCAGTTGACCCGCGGGGCGCACGCGAACGAAAGCTAGATCACGAGCAAAGCCAAGACCAGACCTTACCTCTCGCCGCACTCCCGTCGGTCTCGTACTTGCTTTGCCTGCAACGACAAGCAATACTGAAACAGATTATGGGTAAAGGTCTGTTATCAATGCTGTTTTCTCGATCAGTCGCACTCCGGTTTGTCATTCTCCTGCTGATTCTCGGAGGGCTTGGTGCCTGCGCTCCACGGCTTGCCCCACCGGGATCTCTGAGCAATGCCGCCGCCCTTACCCCCGACAGCCTGATCACGGAAGACGGGCTGCCATTGCCGCTGCGCAGCTGGCTTCCCGGTGATGTTAAATCCCGGGGAGAAACAACTGATCATTCCTCTACCGAAACAAACCGTGTCCCGCTGATATCTCCTGCCTCGACCCTGCCCCCAAAACCGAAGGCCATCATCCTCGCGCTCCACGGTTTTAATGATTACTCCAACGCCTTCGACGGGCCGGGGACATATTGGGCAAAAGCAGGCATCGCGACCTATGCTTACGACCAGCGCGGTTTTGGGGCAGCGCCACATCGCGGGCTCTGGGGTGGACATGACCGCATGATCGCGGATCTGCGCAACGCCATCGCCCGACTGCACGACAAACACCCCGACACTCCGCTGTTTCTGGTTGGAGAGAGCATGGGCGGCGCTGTGATCATGGCCGCCTTACAGGAAAACCCTCCGCTTGATGTCGATGGCATAGTCCTTTCGGCACCTGCTGTCTGGGCCCGACAGACCATGCCCTGGTACCAGCGTGCCTCTCTCTGGCTGGTTGCCCATACCACCCCCTGGGCCAGCTTTACCGGCAGCGGCCTGAAGATCCAGGCCTCGGATAATATCCCGATGCTGATCGGTCTGGGCAAAGACCCCCTCGTGATCAAGTCAACCCGCATCGACGCGGTCTATGGCCTGACAGACCTGATGGATGCTGCTTATGAAGCTCCGGGCAACCTCACCCTGCCAGCTTTGTTGCTCTATGGCGAAAAAGACGAGGTGGTGCCCTGGAAACCCACCCGCGATGTCTGGCAAAGCCTGCCCAACGGTATCGGGAAGGAACAGCGTGCCGCCCTCTATGAAGAAGGCTGGCACATGCTTTTACGTGACCTGCAGGCCGAAACCGTGCTCAATGACATTGCCCACTGGATAATCAATCCCACAGCACCGCTACCGTCTGCCGCTGATGCCAATGCCCGGCAGGCTTTGATTAATAATACCGAACAGCTTCAGACAGGCGAAATTCCGAAAGCAGAATAGGGACTGACAACAAGCCCCCTCTTTGTTCACAGAGATTTGACACCGCTGGCTCTTGGTCTTTGCCAATCCTGCCCCATATCCTGTTTTCAGATAGCGCTAAGGAGATGGAGAATCTCGTGACCCAGAAAACCTATACCAAAACCAAGGAAGCAATCGCGAAGCTCACCCCGGAACAGTACCGGGTCACACAGGAAAGCGGAACCGAGCGCCCCTATACTGGCGAATACTATAAAAATAACGAAGCCGGAATTTACGTCGATATTGTCTCCGGCGAACCCCTCTTTGCCTCTTCAGACAAGTTCGACAGCTTCTGCGGCTGGCCCAGCTTTACCAAACCGATCGTCAAAGCCAATGTGGCCGAACTGCGCGACAGTACCCACGGCATGGAAAGAACCGAAGTTCGCTCAAAACACGGCGACAGCCATCTCGGCCATGTCTTCACTGATGGCCCACAGGACCGTGGCGGGCTGCGCTACTGTATCAACTCGGCTTCGCTGAGGTTCATTGCAAAAGACCAGATGGAAGCAGAAGGTTACGGAGATTATCTCGATCAGCTGGAGGATAGATAACATGACAGAACGCGCTGTACTTGCCGGAGGATGCTTCTGGGGCATGCAGGATCTGATCCGGAAGCTCCCCGGGGTGAAACAAACCCGGGTTGGTTATACCGGGGGTGATGTAAAAAACG
This sequence comes from Kiloniella laminariae, assembly GCF_027214005.1. Lineage (GTDB taxonomy): Bacteria > Pseudomonadota > Alphaproteobacteria > Kiloniellales > Kiloniellaceae > Kiloniella > Kiloniella laminariae_A. Next base: position 457,416 of record NZ_JAPWGY010000003.1, on the reverse strand, counting down.
CCACCTATCGCAATCACGGCACCCATGCCGAAGGCATCGAGATCCTGTTTGATCCGGCAAAGACGTCTTTCCGGCAGTTGCTGGAATTCTTCTTTCAGATTCATGATCCGACCACCCCGAATCGTCAGGGTAATGACCGTGGCCCTTCCTACCGCTCGGCAATCTACTACACCAGTGATCAACAGCAGCAGGTCGCACTTGATACCATCGCGGATGTCAACGCCAGCGGTCTCTGGCCCGGCAAGGTCGTGACCGAGGTCGAGCCTGTCAGTGACTTCTGGGAAGCTGAAACGGAACACCAGGATTATCTGGAACGCGTCCCCAACGGCTACACCTGCCACTTCCCGCGGCCACAGTGGACGTTACCGAAACGCGCTGTGGCGGAATAACCACAGGCAGCCGTTGAATTAAACCATCGCTTGAAGTCAAAAAACCCAAAGGGCCTGTCTATAAAGACAGGCCCTTTGGGTTTAATCCGCATAACAGGCAATCGCCTTTATTCGCCCGCAGCCCCTATTCGTCGGGATCGGGCAGGTGATAGCGCCGGATCACCGGGTACTGGCTGAAGATAAAGGCCACCATCAGGACCATCGAGCCGAAAATCTTGAAATTCACCCAGAAACTTTCCGACTGGGTGCGCCAGACAATCTCGTTCAGTACCGCCATGGCAATAAAATATAGACCAAAACGGAAGGTCAGGATGTGCCAGCCTTCATCGGTCATGTTCCAGGATTTCTGCATCAGGGGCTTGATCAACGGACGTTTGAAAATAAACAGCCCACCCAACAGCACAATGGCAAAGATCGCCTGCACGATGGTCGGTTTCATCTTGTAGAAACTTTCATCGTCAAAATAGACCGTCAGGCCTCCAAAAATCATCACAATGATGGCGGTGAACAGCGGTACCTTGGGGATTTTTTTATCGTAATACAGCGAAAAGCCGATACCGATTGCCGTCGTCACCATCAAGCCGGCCGTCGCGGCGATAAAAGCTTTGGTCCCAACCAGAGCTTCGATCGGGTAAGCGTCCATAAACCGGTCAAAGCCATAGTAAATCGCGAAAAAAACAGCGATAGGACCATATTCAATCGCGGGACCCATCCAACCGGGTTTCTGACGTGACATACTTTACTCCCTCTGTGCCCGCAAATCGGGCGAAGAACTGACTTCCCGAAGCTGGCACGACCGATATCATGCCAACTTGCTGAAGAACCTGAAGCACAGAAAGCCACAAAGCCGCCGGACAAGACAAGAAAAAATCCACCCCTGTCTTGATCGTGGACAGCAGATGAAGACCCAGAACACACTACAGGGGCCAGCAGCCGACAATACCGCCAGCATCAACAGCGACAAACCCCGACAGCGATCCCTGAAATGAGCCAGAGAACAATGCCAGACAATTCGGAAGGAAATCCCGGCACAGAATCAAGCCCACAGCCATTTTGCCTCTTTACCTCCTCCGATGCTTGCAGTAATGTCCGCCCCATCGGCTTGACATCCCAAGGGATATCACAGGCACCCGTAGCTCAGCTGGATAGAGTGCTGCCCTCCGAAGGCAGAGGTCACAGGTTCGAATCCTGTCGGGTGCGCCAAACTACCCCAAATCATTATCACAATCAGGCTTTAAAACATTTTTCTCTGTGCCAGCCCAAGTATTTAGGGTGAGGACGCAGCGCTGGATTTTCAGGGACGTTCGCTTTACCGCTCGTATTAATCAGTCGGTGAATTTGTGTTGGATCATTCACTTGGCGGGAAACTAATATATCCAAATCATCGCTCAAAGAGATCAAGCCACGGTCAAACATCCAGTGAACTGTGCCGGATAAAGCAATTCCATTTCTAACCGTATCTGGGCCATTCGCGGCAACGGGTTTTATATGTGCAGCCTCGACTTCTGCCCTGCCGCCCCCATTAATCAACTGCAACCCAGTGATTGCACAACGGCGATCATAAGCGTCTAAAACATGCCGCCGGAACACCCGATCCCTTGGAATACGTGAGATCGTTTGCTCAACCCGGGAACGCTCATCGTCAAAGGTAAACTCTGAAGCTTCATCTGAGAGCCCGGGTGGGAGATTTGATTCTTGTTGGTATTCATTTGCACGCGGTAGAAAGGCTGTTTCCTCTGGAAAACCCTCTAGGACGATATCGTTGAAATCCCGATCTGAAATTGGGCGGATGGCCCATTGAATCAACCCGCCATTTAAAGCTCCATCAGGCTTCTTCAGGTCAGATTCTCGAAAACCATCTTCCGTTCGAAAAGGGACAAATTTTTCAAAAGAAAGAAATGTACCCGGTGCAATATGGGCAACGAACATATCTTCCTTCTGCTGGTCTGGCTCGATCCGGTCTATTTTTGCAATCGCCGTATACCCTAAGCGTCCACCACCCCCACGAGGTTCATAGTAAACAATCCAATCTTTTTCAAACTTCTGAGCACGCTTCAAATAACGCTTCGGAAATTGGTACTGCTCTTCTGGAAAATCATCATAGATCGAATCAGCACGATGAACGAACACACCCTTTGCCATCAATAACCTCAGCCTTAATCCATCACACAACACACCCATAGCACGAATAATTCAAACATTCTTCCCGAATCATCAACCCATCACTACTCAAGGATAATTATTCATCCTTGACAACATACCAACTGGTCGGTACTTAATTTGTTATGAGCAACACAACCCGATCAAAACCGAATAAACCGGATGCCCGTGCAAAGTTACTGGATGCTGCTTTCAGTTTGATCCGGGCCAAAGGTTACTGCGCGACCAGTGTCGATGACCTTTGCCGCGAGGCCGGGGTAACCAAGGGCGCGTTTTTCCATCACTTCAAAAGCAAGGAAGAGCTCGGGGTTGCCGCGGCAAACCACTGGTCTGAAATGACAGGGATATTTTTTGCCACTGCCCCCTACCACGACCATCAGGACCCGCTGGAACGGGTGCTCGGCTATCTCGATTTTCGCCGGGCTATCCTTCAGGGCGAGGTCAGGGAATTCACCTGTCTGGTTGGCACCATGGTCCAGGAGACCTACGACACAGCCCCGGCAATCCGTGCGGCCTGTGAAGCCTCCATCAGCGGCCACGCCGCCAAAATCGAGGCCGATATTGCCGAGGCTCTCGCCCGCGCCGGGATGAAGCCGGACTGGAGTGCCAAAAGCCTGGCCCTGCACAGCCAGGCGGTTCTGCAAGGCGCCTTTATTCTGGCCAAGGCCAATGGCGGCGCTGAAATCGCCGGGGAAAGTATCGACCACCTGAAACGTTATATCTGTCTGTTATTCAACCGTTCCTGAAACTTGAGAGCCGATCATGAGCAGAAAACTCTTTATCAATCTTCCCGTTGCCAATCTCGAACACTCCAAAATATTTTTTGAGAAACTGGGGTTTTCCTTTAACCCGGGTTTTTCAGATGATACCGCGCTTTGCATGGCTATCAGCGAGCACAATTACGCCATGTTGCTCACCCATGAAAAGTTCCAGGGCTTCACCCCCCGCAAGATTGCAGACGCACACACATCCAGCTAAGCCCTCGTTGCCTTGTCGCTCAATAGCCGGGCAGAGGTCGACCAGATGGTGGACACCGCCCTGGACCAGGGTGGCAGCGTGGTGCGCGATACACAGGATCTCGGCTTTATGTACGGGCGGGCCTTTGCCGATCCCGACGGCCATATCTGGGAGCCTTTCTGGTTTGACACGACACAGATGCCCGCCAACGCCTAGTCGGCCCAAAGGAACAAGCCCATGAGCACTTCCCCAGATTATACCCTTAGCATCACCCGGGTCATTAACGGACCGCGAGAGACTGTCTGGCGGTGCTGGACAGAGACAAAGCTGATCAAACAATGGTTCTGCCCCAAACCCTGGACAGTACCGGAAGCCGATCTGGATGCAAGGCCCGGTGGCCGGATGAATCTGGTCATGGCTGGCCCGAATGGCGAACGGATCGATACCATCGGCAGCTTCCTTGAGGTCATCCCGCAAGAACGCCTCATCTTCAGTGACTCCTATAGCGAAGGCTTCATGCCCCGAGCCGAGTCATTCATGACTGGCGTTGTCGAGCTTTCAGACGAAGGATCAACAGGCACGCGCATGGTCTGGAGCGCCCGCCACAGTTCGGAAGATGCCAGACAAAAGCACCTGGAAATGGGATTTGAACAAGGCTGGAATGCCGCTGCCGATCAATTGAATGAACTCGCGCAGTCCCTGATCGCGAATAAAGAAATCTAAAAACCAGATATTACAGTTTTGTTTTCACTGCCAGATTAGAAAATTCCCCTTCACTCTGAAAGGATAAAACAATGTCTCAAACCAGTGGATCTTATGTAGATGGTTTCGTTGCCGCGGTTCCGACCGCCAACAAACAGAAGTATATTGATTTTGCCAAAACCGCGGCCCGGATTTTTAAAAAATACGGGGCATTACAGCTTGTTGAATGCTGGGGTGATGATGTTCCCGAAGGCAAGATCACCTCTTTCCCCATGGCGGTACAGTGCCAGGAAGATGAAACCGTTATCTTTTCCTGGATTATCTGGCCAGACAGCAAAACCCGCAATGCTGGCATGGCAAAGGTCATGAGTGACCCGGAAATGAACATGGATAGCAATTCCATGCCCTTTGATGGAAAACGCGTCATCTATGGCGGCTTTGACATGATCGTAAACGAATAGATCAAATTTGCTTTATCACAGCAATTTTCCTTGTGAAGCCCGATCTCTTCCTCTCTATTGCCGCGTGCAAAGAAAAGCGATGATTCGCGTTGATTGGGTGGAAGAGTAATGGCTGTCGACAAGGAACTGTACGAGTTTCATTTTGGCTCGTTAAACGGTTGGGAAACATTTGATGAAAAGCTCGATCAGCCGATTGACGACTGCTGCGTCATGGCGATGGATTTTTGCTCTTACAGCGCTTTTGTCCGCGAAACCAGCGACATCGCCCTGGCACACAAGATGCTCAGTGCCTTTTGTGATGGCGCGCGCGATATCCTGATTGAAAGCGGTGCACTGGTTGATCGGGTACAGGGCGATGGTCTGCTCGCGGTCTGGGGTGTGCATCACAAGGTCAATGCACCCAAAATCCTGCAGGTTGCCGCCCGTATTCATACTCTGGCCCAGAACACCGCCAGTGTCTGGCAGGACAGTATCGACCGGGTGATCGAAACCCAGGGCGCGCGCATCGGTTTGTCCTATGGTCCGGTGACCCTGCTGTCCCTGCCCACCGCCTATCCCGGGTTCAGCCTGCTGAGCGAAATCGTCAATCTCGCCGCCCGTCTGGAAGCCCGTGCCGACCCCGGCACGGTTTTCATGACCAACCGCTTTGAAAACCTGCTCCCCACCGAAATTCAGAAAAGCTGTGAAAATCTATCCGATGAGGATGGTCTACCGGGCCTGAAGCTGAAAAACGTTGGTCGTGTCCAGGCCTTCCGTTGGACACCTCCTTCTGACTAAACACTCCGGTTATGAATCTTACAGTGGTTTTTCAGCTTGTTTCCGGCGTTTCAGACGTCCCGTCATCACCAGACCATCGCGAATATTCAAGCTCATCATGCCGATATTGAGCGCCCCGAAAATCAGCTCCAGACCCTGCACGGTATAAAACCCCGCATCAAATTCTCCTGCCGCTGATTTGGACGCCAGATAAAAAGCCGCAGGTAATAAAATCAAAAGCCCGTTTGCGGCAATCAAAGGCATACGCTTTTCCTTGGCCACCGCAGGGGCATCACGCCGTTTGCGCCCCATCGACATGCCTGAGCCACCGACAATCACCATTGCCGGAATCAAAACAAACATCCCCTGCAGAATGCCGCCCTTAACCGTGGCAATTGTTTGATCGCTGCCAAACAACTCACTTACAACCGTCATTCCCCAAAAACCCAGAATTGTTAAAAAAGCAACGGCCCCCGCAAAGGCATGAATATTTCTTTTCATCTTTGACTCCTGAACGCAGATTTCTATCAAACCAATATTGAATAGCATGCTATATAATATTGCATAGCAAGCTATGCAAGTCCATAAATGCAGCATGACATTCGACAAAGAAAAATCGGCAGGCTTCCTGGTCAATCATATGGCTCGCCTCTTCGCAAAAGGGTTGCAGGAAAAAATCGCGCCCCTCGGGATCGTTACAGGCCAGTTTCCTGTGTTACTCGAACTTTGGGAAGAGGATGGTATTACACAAAAGGAGCTGCTGGCAAAACTCGACATCGAGCAGGCCACCCTTGCCAATACACTCACGCGCATGGAGCGTGACCTGCTGATTAAAAGAACCCGGCACCCGTCAGATGCCCGCGCACAACAGATCTGGCTGACAGAAAAAGCCCGGCTGGTCCGCGATCAGGCCTACGAAGCCGCACGGCAGCAGAATGCCGCTGCATTGGTGAACTTGTCAGAAGAAGAGCGCGCCCGGTTCCTCTCTACAATACAAAAAATTATCGGAACCTTACGCCAGAACAATGCTTCGTAACGGATGCAGACTGGTCGCTGTTTAAGCTCGGCCTTTCAGCGCCTCTGGATTTGAGCGACTGTATATAAGGATGATCAAACTGCCAAGGCGCGCCATCAGGATTTTATGATATGCTCGTCAACAAACAGACGGGTGCGCGATGCCACATTATCAAGCGAATCCCGGGCAACGGCCTTGCCGATATCCGATGCATAGGCCGCATCGAAATCTGCTTTACTTTCAAACCACAGCTCTGACACACCATCATAATCACTTGCCGGATCTTTCTGTGCCAGATTGAACACGGCACGTTTTAAACCGGGAAGCTGTTCTGCCAGGGGGCGGTGTCCCTGTAACCACCATTGGGCAAACTCTTCGTGTGTCGCGTCTTCCCTGCGCTTGAGCAGGATCATTGCCTTGAACATCTCTGTATCCTTCCCGATCGGGGTTTGGCCCCTGTCCGGAATCAAAAAAACTCTTTTCTGCGGTTATATCAACCCAAAAGAAATCAGATAAGGGCAGCAAGCCCAGACACAGGCCAACAAACAATACTTGAAACATAACGTTCCAGTTCCATATTATTCGATTACATATGAACGAACGTTCGTTTATTTAATAAAATACAGTTTATTAAAATGGTTGCCGGACAGGAACAAATCAGATGCTGGAAAACAGAACACTGACAATTGCCTCGTTACTCACTGCATTTTTCCGTCCCGTCCTTTTGACATGGTTGCTGACGCTTTGCGAAACCGGGCTCGTCGCGATCGTCCCCCTGTTTATCGGATTTGCCATCGACGGGCTTTTAAAAGACAGCATGGATGCATATCAGCACCTGGGTATTGTCCTTGCACTCCTTATGATCATTGCCGTACTCCGCCGAATTTATGACACCCGTGTTTACGGGGCAATTCGTGTGGAAGTTGGGAAAACCCAGATTTTCCGCTCAGACAAGGTACCGGTTTCAACCCTGAATGCACGGTTGGGGATGGCGCGGGAACTGGTTGATTTTCTGGAACAGGAAATACCCACGATAATGAATTCTTTCGTCCAGATCGCCGTCTCACTTATCGTCCTGTATGTGTTTAACCCGGTTCTTTGTAATGCCGCTCTTATAGCAACTGCCCTGGTCATAACCCTCTATGCCTTTTGTCATCGCAGGTTTTATCGATTGAATGCTGACCACAATCAGCAGTCCGAACAACAGGTCAATATACTGGAACAAAAGTCGAAACATGCCGTCCTGGAGCACCTCGACAAGTTACGGAGGATCGAAATCAGTCTGTCTGACACAGAAGCCTGTCTCTATGGCCTGATATTTGCCGTATTTTTCGGCTTTATTGCTTTTAATCTCTGGGTTGCTGCAACGGGTATGGAAACAACTGTTGGAACGATATTCTCAATCATCAACTATTCATGGGAATTCGTCGAAGCAGCTCTGGTTATACCAATGGCTCTACAAAACTGGTCACGGATTTCCGAAATCATCCAACGTATAAACAAGCAGGATTAAACCCTAAAGCCGGGCAAATATTTTCTGCCCGGACGAGAAAGCTGACGGCATAAGAGCCCAGCGGCTTCATTGGAAGCCAAGTGCCCCCATCAGGCGAATTCCAGCGCCTGATGGTTATACAGCTCCAGCAGGAATTCCAGATAGGCCGGATGTTCAAAAAGGTCTGGATAGCTCTTCGAATTGACCAGCTCTTCTTTCATAAACATCTGCACCAGCGGGAACAGCTTTTCATCCAGCGAGAAGCTCTGGCTGTCAAACCCCAGAGCGAAACCGCCTTCGGCTGCCGCTGTGATGGCAAACTTGACATATTCCGGCTTGATCAGACTGGCTCCGTCTTTCAGCTCCCCTTCGAATTCATCGTCATAGAGCATTTCCTCGCGCTCGCTATAGTCCCCGAAATCCTCATGCGACGAAGCGGTGAAAAACTCGACCAGCCACTGGGTGAAATCTTCAGAAGCCAATGGCGCGGCAAAGCTTTGGCGCAGGCTGTCAACAGCGGAACGATCCAGCATAAAGCCAGCACTACCCTCGTCCAGCCCGGCACCGACATAGCGCTGGTCCAGATCCTCGAACTCGGCAAGGTACTGTGCGTAGCCGGAAAAGAGTTCCGAGAGTTTTGGCCCGAGGAACCCGACAGAATAGGTCAGTGCGCTTTCCAGCGTTGTGCCTTCATGGGCAAAACGCGGCGGCACATAGATCACATCCCCGGAGGTCACCTCAACGTCGTCCCCAATAAACTCTTCGCTCAGGACTTTCAGCGGGATATCTTCGATATAGTGTTCTTGTTCGATGGCTTCACGGCCAATTTTCCAGCGCCGCTTGCCTTCCCCCTGCACCAGAAAGACGTGGTAGCTGTCAATGTGCCCGCCAACCGAACCACCGGGCGCCGAGAAGCTGACCATAATGTCATCCATCAGCCAGCGCGGGGCAAAACTGAACGCGCGTAAAAGCACGGACGTTTCCGGATGGAACTGCTCCACATGCTGGACCAGCAGGCTCCAGTTTTTTTCTCCAGCTTTGGTGAAGTCTTTCTCGGCAAAGGGGCCAAAATCACAGGACCAGTTCTGTTTTGCCCCCGCGGTGCGGACCATGCGCGACTGTGGGGCTTCTTCCATGGCAAGACCGGCCAGCTCTTCCCCGGAAATCAGCTCGCCCATCACATCGGCGGCTATGGCACCCCGCACAACAAAAGGGCGACGGTTCCAGTAGGACCGATAAAATTCGGTCGCAGTCGGCAGCTGGTCAAGAACAACAAGGTGATCTGTCATAAGTTTGATTCCGGCAGTGGCCCGGATTACCGGGCTGATAGGTGTAATCTCTTCCCGCTTATGACATCGATTGCCCCGCGATAAAAGCCCCGTCAAATTCCACATCAAAAGGATCTGGAACGCAACAGAGAACCCGGGCACAAGCAGCATAAAAGCCGGGCCCGATTGCGGACCCGGCTTTTATGCCGTTTTACAACAAGGGTGGACTACCCTTAGCTGTGGTTCCAGTTGTCCGGATCATCCGACTGGTTTGGCGACAATCCCAGAATATCTCCGCTGGTATTGACGCCGAGCCCCAGAACGGTCCGGTTGGCATAGTTGAAATAGCTGACCACCTGGTTTATCTCCAGGATCTTGCCATCATCAAGTCCGCTTTCGCGCAAGATCGCCACGTCTGCCTCAACCATCTTGGCCGGGGTTAGCGTCAGTTTGCGAGTATAGTGCATGATCTGCAGCTCATCCCCAACAAAAGCCTGTGCCGGATCATCACGCAGAAAAGCCGCCCGGATTTTCGCGCTGCGATCATCGTCGCCCAGCAAGCGCTTCATCCCGGAAAAATGATGTTCAAAACAATAATCACAGCCATTGAGGTGGCTGGTATAGACCCCACAGGCCTCCAGCAGCCACTTCGGCACCTTGTTCCCGCTGTGGTGCAGCACATACTTGTAGATGGTCATGTGCCCTTCCATGCTGTGCGGGCGCAGGCTGTGGGCCATCATGATGTTGTCGACATTGTTATCCGGCCCCTTTACGCGATCATAAAGCGTCTTGAGGCGTCCTGTTGCATCTTCATAGGCAACCGTATTAATCCAGGTCATTGTTTTCTTGTGCCTTCCTGTTGATATTCCCCGGCTTCTAGCCGGCCTTTTATTCTTGTCACTTCAAGTCCGACCCCGGTTTGACCGTTTTTTTGAGGGTCTTGTCCTTGCCAGCTTCCTGCATGATAGGAAGAAAAAAGTAACTTGTATAGACATCTTGAAGATCGCGGCCAAGCCTTGTGGTTACTGTCTGGTTACAATCTCGAAATCAAGCCTTCCCAACGCTTCATTCCCTATATTTTTTTGAAAAATTCACCTGCAGGCAATTATGATCGAGACCCGGGAGTTATCCCCGGCTTCAGCACTAGACAAAGAAGGCTTTATAGCTGGAGAAGCAACTGGATTGTTCCTTGATATATTGCGCTCTGGAGTAAGGTATTGAAAGCCAAAAAGGAAACACTCTATCGCGGTTCAGGAAGTCAGAAAATCCTGAAACGGCCCCTGTCGAATAGCAGAGAGGATATCCTCCCCGAATGCCCGACAATCTTTGGAACGGGGGGATTTGTGGCGCCAGACCAACCCGATCTGGCGTTGCGCAACCACTGATTTCAGCGGGCGGACAACCACCTGATCATCGTTCGTGATCTCCGACAGGACGTAAAGGCTTGGGAAAAAAGAAACCCCCATGCCCATCCCGACCATCTGGCGCAAGGCATCCAGACTGGTACCCTCATAGTCCGTCTGGACAGACGCCCCCAGTTCCTCACAAAGCCGCTGCACCTGCTCAAACAGGCGGTGCCCCGCCCCCAGCGACAAAACAGATTCACCCGCCAGATCCTGTGGTTCGATCTCTGTTCGGTGTGCCAGAGGGTGATCTCTGGGCATCCCGAGCAAAAGCGGCTCCTTGAACAGCAGGAAATTTTCCAGATTATCATCCCGAACCGGCAAAGCCGTCATCACCAGATCATGTACACCGTCGCGCAACGACTGCTCCAGTACCCTCGAGCGATCCTCGCGGATATAGAGCTTGAGATCCGGATAGCGTTTGTGCAGCTGGGGGATGACCTTGGGCATCAGATAAGGACCGATGGTGGGCGCAATACCCAACCGGATTTTACCCCCAAGCATCCCGCTGGCAGATTTGGCAGCATCACAGAAATCATCCAGATCACGCAACAGATAGCGGGCGCGCTCGACCAGATCCTCCCCTACCGGTGTCAGGGCCACGGACTGACGGCTGCGTTCCAGCAAAACAACCCCCAAACGATATTCCAGTTCGCGGATCTGGTCGCTCAGGGTCGGTTGGCTGACATGAAGCCGTTCCGCCGCCTTGCGGAAGTGCAGATCTTCGGCGATCGCCAGGAAATATTCGAGTTGCCGGATGGTCGGTTTTGCCATGAGTTCATCATTGATAGTTTAAAACTATTACAAATTAACAATAAAACGATTATAGTAATCAGGCAACAGGCCCCATATAGTTCAGATCACAAGGGTTAACGACACCCGCTTCAACGACATCCAGGAGATCGCTGCATGCCAGCCAGAATGATCAAAAACTTTCTCCAGCTGGAATCCGCCGGGGGAATAATTCTTATTCTTGCAGCACTTCTGGCGCTGCTTTTCTCCAACTCTCCGCTGGCATCGCTCTATGCGGACTCCCTCGCCACTCCCTTCACCATTGCCCTGGGTGATCTGGCCCTGTCAAAGCCTGTTCTGCTCTGGATCAATGATGGTTTCATGGCTGTCTTCTTCCTGTTGATCGGCCTTGAGTTAAAGCGCGAGATCCTCGAAGGACAGCTCTCCTCAAAAGACCAGATCGCTCTGCCCACCGTGGCTGCAATTGGCGGTATGGCAATTCCGGCGCTGATCTTTGTCGGTTTCAACTGGGGGGAAGCCGATAATATCAACGGCTGGGCGATACCTTCTGCAACAGATATTGCTTTTGCCCTCGGCATTATGGCTCTGCTCGGCAACCGGGTCCCCCTGTCGCTCAAGATTCTCCTGACGGCCATCGCCATTATCGACGATCTCGGGGCCATCGTTATTATCGCCCTCTTCTACACGGCAGAACTCTCCGTTGTCTCCCTTGGCTTGGCAGCAGTCGCCCTGATCGGCCTTTTCGTTCTGAACCGGGTTGGTGTGACAGCCAAGACACCCTACATTCTTGTCGGCATTGTTCTTTGGGTCTGTGTGCTGAAATCCGGTGTTCATGCCACCTTGGCTGGCGTCGCCATCGGTTTTGCCATTCCCCTCAAAGGTAAAAACAAAGGCAGCCCAAGCCCGCTTTGTGATCTGGAACACAGCCTTCACCCCTGGGTTGCCTATATGATCCTGCCCATATTTGCCTTTGCCAATGCCGGGGTTTCCCTTGCCGGGATCACTTTCGAGTCTGCGGTCACCCCCCTTACTTTGGGGATTGCCGCAGGTCTGTTCCTCGGCAAACAGATCGGAGTCTTCGGTTTCACCTGGCTGGCGGTCAAAGCCAGGTTCTGTCGCCTGCCTGAAGATCTGAACTGGCGTCATATCTACGCCCTGTCGCTGCTGACCGGAATCGGCTTTACCATGAGTCTCTTTATTGGCGGGCTGGCTTTTGAAGGTCCAGCAATGGGCGGACAGGTACGGATCGGCGTTCTCAGCGGGTCACTGGTGGCAGCTCTGAGCGGATACTTCTTCCTCAAGTTCACTCTCAGAAATCAAAAATCTCCCGCAGTCTGACACGCGAGTTGAGATCGGGAATAACCACTGGGCCGGAGCTGATATTACAGCTTCCGGCCCAGTGGTTTTATAAGAGAATATACCATACAAGATATCGAAAAATATCTGGTGAGAGCAATCCACCACCTGCTTGTGATCACTCATCGTCTTTATCAACAAACCCCTCATACCAGTCGAACTCCAGCTCTTCGCCACCAGGCCGTAGAGATATAATCTTGTTCGCTGTCTTGCCTTGGCGAACGGCTTTCCCCTCTTGCTGGGGGTTAGCGAAAGGTTTAAGCTCTCGACGGTCTCAACGGGGTGCCCAAATCGGGCTGAGAGATTTCCATTACTGCGGAAATAAACCCGTCGAACCTGAACCGGTTAATACCGGCGGAGGGAATTGAAGACTGGATACGAATCTCCCACAAGGGCAGATTCCTCATATATGCTTCCAGATTTTTCAGGTCCTTGCCCGCCCCACAAAACTATGGAGCGTCGCATGATCCTGCGCACAACAATGACAGCTATTACAGCTGCTGCACTTACTCTTGGCCTGAGCCTGAATGCCAGCGCCGATGAAAAAAAAGTCCTGACCGTCTATACCTACGATTCTTTTGCCGCCGAATGGGGTGCTGGCCCCAAGGTTGAAGAGGCATTTGAAAGCGTCTGTAATTGTGATCTCAAATTTGTTGCGGTTGATTCTTCCGTTGGACTCTTGAGCCGATTGAAACTAGAAGGGGCCGAAAGCCCGGCTGATGTCGTCCTTGGACTGGACACAAACCTGACGGCAGAAGCAACAGCAACCGGACTGTTCGCCCCCAGCAATCTGGATCAGGCGAAATTTTCCCTGCCGATCACCTGGACTGACAGCCATTTTATCCCTTTCGACTACGGCTATTTTGCCTTTGTTTATGATAGCGAGAAACTGGCAACAGTTCCTGGCAGCCTCGATCAGTTGATTAATGACAATCCAGACCTGAAAATCATCATCCAGGATCCCCGCAGCGCAACACCGGGTCTTGGCCTGATGCTCTGGATCCAGAAGGTCTATGGAGATAAGGCTGCTGATGCCTGGAAAAAACTGTCTCCCAAAATTGTCACCATCACCAAAGGGTGGGGGGAAGCTTATGGACTGTTTCTCGATGGGGAAGCCGACATGGTTCTCAGCTACACTACCTCTCCGGCCTACCACATCATCGCCGAGGAAAAACACCAGTATAAAGCTGCTATTTTTGAGGAGGGGCACTACATGCAGGTCGAAGTCGCCGGACAACTGAAAAACGCTTCCGAGCCTGAGCTTGCCCAGGAGTTCCTCTCTTTCATCAGCAGCGAATCTTTCCAGAGCCAGATCCCCACAGGCAACTGGATGTATCCTGTTATTGACCTGGGCGAGAAACTTCCAGGCACCTTTAACGAACTCGCAAAGCCGTCGAAATCCCTGCTGTACAGCCCAGAGGACGTACAGACCCATCGTCAGATCTGGATTGACAGCTGGCTCTCGGCTGTCGAGCGTTAATTACGGATCTCAGCCATGCCCCGGTACTTCACGCCTTCCAGACAGAAACGTTCTTTCGAGCTTTTATGGCCCGGCCTGTTCAGTCTGGTATTTATCGGCACAGTACTGGGGCTGGCTTTTTCCGGACTGCTCAGCCAGATCACGGATCTGAATCCCCTTCGGTTTTTGGACAACAGCTATCTCTGGCGCCTGACAGCCTTCACTTTTTTTCAGGCGTTTGTCAGTACAGCTCTGGCGACACTCTTGGCTATACCGGTTGCCCGCGCACTCTCTCGACGCCCGAAGCTTCCCGGACGGCGTCTGTTCCTTCAGTTGGCCAGTCTTTCCCTGATTGTTCCGACCATCGTCGGGGTTTTTGGCATTATAGCCGTCCATGGTCGCCAGGGGTGGGTTAATCAAATTCTTGGTTTTTTCAATTACGAGACCAGCAGTTATCTCTATGGCCTGACGGGTATTCTCATTGCCCACGTATTTTTCAACGCCCCCCTCCTGACAAGGATTTTCCTAGAGACTCTCGAGACTTTGCCCCGGGAATACTGGCGCAGTACTGCTCAGCTCGGCATGTCGGATCGGGATATATTCCGCCTGATTGAATGGCCCGGTTTGCGTAAAATACTGCCTGCCTCCTGCGGTCTGGTTTTCCTGCTCTGTTTTACCTCCTTCATCATCGTGTTAATTTTGGGAGGTGGCCCCTCAACCAACACACTGGAAGTTGCCATCTATCAGGCCTTGCGATTTGATTTTGATATTCCTAAGGCTGCCACCCTGGCAATGACTCAGCTTATACTCTGTTTCGCGATCTTGCTGCTGGGGCGAAAATTTATACGGCGCATGCCCCTCAGCCAAACGGAAGACCGTCAGACCAAACGGTTTGACGCAGATAAACCCGGAGCAAAAATCACCGACACGCTGGCGCTTTTCCTGATGGCACTGCTGGTTCTCCCCCCTCTCTTGGCAACGATCTGGAAAGCCATAAACCCGCGGTTTTTTATTACCCTCAGCGAAAGCAGATTATGGGATGCGGCACTGACCAGCCTGATGGTTTCCCTGTTGGCCGGACTGCTGTCATTACTTCTTGCCATCGGCCTCGCACTGGCTTTGCGAAGTCTACATCTACCCTCCCGATTGGGCCAAACTCCCTATGCTGGCACCTTGTCAGGTGTGATCGACTTTTCCGGTTCGCTGATCTTGCTGCTGCCTCCTTTTGTCCTGGCAACCGGATTGTTCATTACCCTGAAAAACAGCAGTGGTCTGTCATTGCTCGCCCCGCTTCTGGTTATCGCGGTTAACGCCCTTATGGCCCTGCCTTTTGTGTTACGCCTTGTTTCTCCGGCTTTTGAGGCAGCGGCTCAGAAGAGTGATCTCCTGTGCAGCAGTCTGGATATCCGCGGCCTGAATCGTTTGCGTCTGATCGATTGGCCCCAGACCCGGCAATCGGTCGGGTTGGCGTTGGGCCTTGCGGTCGCCCTCTCAACCGGGGACCTCAGCGTCATCGCCCTGTTTGGCACACAGGATTTCACCACCTTGCCCCTTTACATGTATCAGAAAATGGGGAGCTATCGTTTTGAAGACGCCGCAGCAGTAGCTTTCTTGCTTTGTCTTCAAAGCCTTACCCTTTTTATCGTGATTGATCGACTTGTCGCCAGAGGAATGACCCTGCCATTTGTCAAACCGCGTCATCGGAAACCAGAAAGCGTAGCACATGGGATCTGAACACAAAGCCCTTCCCTCTCAATCCGTTTCCCGATCAGGCCTCATCCTTGACCAGATCCGATTCAGCTATAACAACAGCAATAGCCCCCTCACGTTCAATCTTGCGATAAATCCCGGGGAGCTTGTTGCAATTACTGGCCCTTCCGGTGTGGGAAAATCGACCCTGCTCAATCTGATTTCAGGCTTTGAGACACCACTTGCAGGTAAGCTGAGTTTTAATGGCGAAGATCTCCTCTCGCTCCCCCCGGCCCGACGCCCGGTCACCACGCTGTTTCAGGAGCACAATCTCTTTGCCCATCTGACTGTTGAGCAGAACATCGGCCTCGGATTACATCCAGGCCTGCGTTTAAGTCCAAAAGATCACAAGGAGATTCAAACCGCTCTGGCAAGTATCAGCCTGGAAGGTCTGAACAAAAGATTCCCTGCGGAGCTCTCCGGAGGCCAACGTCAGCGGGTTGCTCTCGCCCGCTGTCTGGTTCGCCATCGTCCGATCCTCTTGCTTGATGAACCTTTCAGCGCTCTCGACCCCGCCTTGCGAGAGGAAATGCTGTCGCTGGTCAGATCCCTGCACAAGGAAAACAGCCTTCTCACCCTCATGGTCACCCACCTGCCAAGCGATGCAGAGAAAATTGCCGATCGGGTGATTCAGCTGTAACACTATCGGTAATAAAAGAGCCTTTCAGCGCCCCGACGATTGTTTCTTTCACAAATCTTTGATCCAGAATAACAGCTGTTTTTTGGAGACGAACTGGCTCCCTGCCTCGAAATGTTCTACACTCGTTCTGCTTCACCCCTCCCTTCAATAGCTGTAACCCCGGAACACCCATGATGAAACTTCACGTCATCCTCCCCTTTATCACCTTTCTGGTTGCCGGAACTTTTTCCCTGGCCCAGGCGGCTGACCAGTCCCGCCTGCATAAGATTCTCAGCTCTGGTGAACTCCGGGTCGGCACGACAGGGGACTGGAACCCCATGTCCATCAAAAATACAAGCAATGACAGTTACGAAGGTTTTGATATCGACGTCGTTACGGAACTGGCCAAAGACATGGGCGTTGACGTGACTTTTGTTCCTACAGACTGGAAAACACTGATCAACGGCGTTGTTGCTGATAAATATGACATTACGACCAGTGCATCTCTCAACCCCAAACGCATGGCCGTTGCTGGTTACACCGACAGTTACTATCAGGTTGGCACAGTCCCCCTCACACTGAAAAAAAATCTCGCCCGCTTTAACAGCTGGGAAGACATCAACCAACCAGACATTACTGTCGCAACAACACTGGGAACCGTCCAGGAACAACAGGCAAAAGAATATTTTCCCCAGGCAACCCTGAAATCTGTTGAAGCCCCCGCCCGCGATTTTCAGGAAGTTATTTCCGGGCGTGCACTGGTTCACATCACCTCGAATGTAGAGGCTGCAACCCTGATCCAGAAATATGCCGAGATGGCAATCGTCCCTGTTGCTGAACCTCGCTCGCCAACGCCGCTTGCCATGCTGGTGGCACAAGAGGATCAGGTCTGGATCAACTATCTGAATCACTGGATAGAATTGAAGAAATCCAGCGGATTTTTCAACGATCTTGCCCGCAAGTGGAAACTCGCAGACTGATTCTCGGGATCATTACCGGATTTTTCTGATAAGACGGGCTGGATTTATTTCAGCCCGTTTTCCATCTTCACTTTAACAGGTACAACGGTCTTTATCCATCAACATGAGATCCTGCATATGATTCTCTACACTGTGCCTATCAGTAATTTTGGCGCGAAAGTCCAAATCGCCCTTGCAGTTAAAAAACTGGAAGCTGATCAGAAACTTCCGCCTGACGGCTACGCCTCGGAGAGTTATAAACAGATCATCCCGACAGGCACCGTGCCGGCCATCATTGATGGTGATGTGGTCCTGAGTGAATCAGAAACAATCCTCGAATACCTGGAAGAGCGTTACCCTCTCCCCGCTCTGATGCCGAAAGATATCGCAGCCAGAGCCAATGTCAGAATGTTATCCCGGTTTCACGATCTCAAACTGGAACCATCTCTGCGGGTTCTCTTCAAGCACATGGCACCCTCAATCCGCGACGCCGGGATTGTTTCCGAGAAACACGCAGAATTTATAAAACACACGGAAATGCTCACTCGGCTCGGCAGTTTCAAGCCCTACATTGCCGGCTCGGAAATAACCTTTGCTGACTGCGGTTTTGCCCCGACTTTCCTGCTTGCCACAAAAATGTTCCATGTCCTGGAGCAGTCTTGCGCGTTCCCCGAACCTATCCAAATCTGGTGTGAAGCGCTCAAAAAAAACGTTGCTGTCAGCAGGGTTCTTGAAACCTACACAGAAGCTGTTGAAAATTGGGTTAAACTCAAGCTCACCCAATAGATTCTGATCAGATTTCAATGAGGCGGGTTAAAAAAACAAAAAGCGGTGCTGATGATATCAGTACCGCTTTTTGTTCAGCGTTCGTCAGATTGGAGATCGAACGAAATAACTTTGATCAATCAATGATCGATTATCCTGGACCAATCCCGTTTCAATTGCGGCCTCTGTAGCGCAAAAGCAGTTATTGGTATAATCACGAGATTGGAATGCCCTAATTTTGACACTACGTCAATACTACATCTTGTGCCGACGTCATTTTCTATTTTTATCTTATAAAAATCGCCGAGAATCGACAATATGAATCACCCAAAACCAGCTATACAGCAGAGTCACCGTATTTCCGGCAGAAAAGGCCAAATTTGTCATGCCACCAGAAAGCCGGAATATTGAACTACAGGATATTGTGTTCAAAAGAGCCCGAAGAAACCTCGTAAAAAAAGGCCGGAAATCCGGCCTTTTTTTGTTTACAGCACTTCTTTTTCAAGAGGGAATACCAGCCATACAACTAGAACATCGCCTCAACAACCCGGTCAGGGGGCGTATGCCCGTCGGCAAAGGTCTTGATATTGATAATGACCTTCTCCCCCATGGCATGCCGACCTTCTATCGTCGCTGACCCCATGTGAGGCAACAGCACCACATTATCCTGCCGTAACAGTTTAGGATTGATCGCAGGCTCCTGTTCAAAAACATCCAGACCAGCCCCGGCGATTTCTCCTCCCTCAATCAAACGCGCCAAAGCGTTCTCATCAATGACTTCGCCACGGCTGGTATTGACAATAATCGCCCGTTCGCTCAGCAGCTTTAACCTGCGGCTCGACAGCAGATGGAACGTTGCAGGCGTATGGGGACAGTTAACCGAGATCACATCCATACGCGAGAGCATCTGGTCCAGGCTTTCCCAGTAGGTCGCTTCCAGCTCGTTCTCAATATCAGGATGCACCTTGCGGCGATTGTGATAGTGAATTGAAAGGCCAAAACCTCTTGCCCGACGGGCAACAGCCTGTCCAATCCTTCCCATGCCGATAATCCCGAGGCGCTTGCCCCAGATACGGTGTCCCAACATCCCTGTCGGACTCCAGCCTGTCCACTCTCCCGACTTGATCAGCTTTACGCCTTCGGTAAGACGGCGTGACACAGCCAGAATAAGGGCCATCGTCATATCGGCGGTATCTTCCGTCAAGACACCTGGAGTGTTGGTAACCGTAATACCGCGCTGGCGACAGGTGGGCAGATCGATGTGATCCACTCCGGTTCCAAAAGACGCGATCAAACGCAGATTCGGCCCCGCCTGGGCCAATACCCCTGCATCAACCCGGTCTGTTACCGTCGGAACAAGAACATCAGCCTCTTTGGCTGCTGCAATAAGTTCTTTCTGGGTAAAGGGCTTGTCGTCAAGATTCAATCGGCAGTTAAAAAGTTCCATCATCCGGGTTTCGATTGCATCCGGAAGACGGCGTGTGACAATCACAAGGGGTTTTTTTTGTGGCATGAATTCAAGGGTTCCCCGTTGCTGATACTGGCCAGACAGCCTTTATGGACAGTATTTCACCTTTTGGCATTCAACCTGTATATCCAGCGTTTTCTCTTCTGGATCTACGCTACACCTTCAGGCATTTAATGACTGACCGACTGATTCCATTTCAGTTTAGGCTGTGAAGATTGGCTTTGCCAAGAGCCAGAAGCAGGTGATTCGATAAATAGTAGCCAGCGAAGGCTGCTGACTGTAGGCTCGCTGCTGTTAGATCTTTGTTTTGTTAAGTGCGTTGAATATAAAGAAATGAAAAAAAGCCCGCGAATTCTACGCTCCCAGAAAAGACTTCCTATGAAATTCCCTGCCCTGGCTATCATCGCCTCTCTTCTTTTTGGCCTGTTTTTTTTCATACCTCCGACAATGCCCCCCGCTTTTGCCGAGAGCAGTAAGGAAGAGGCTCCCCGGACTGTCGGGCCCAGCGGCCTTCCCCTGCCACGGTTTGTCAGCTTTCGTTCGGGACAGGTGAACGTGCGCGCTGGTCCCGGCATTCGCTATCCCATCAGCTGGATCTATCATCGGAAGGGATTGCCGGTTGAGATTATCGACGAGTTCGATACCTGGCGGCAGATAAAGGACTGGCAGGGAACCCAGGGCTGGGTCCATCAGAGCATGCTCAAGGGTCAGCGCAGTGTCATGATCACGGGTACCTTGCGCACTCTCTATGACGACCCCGACAGTAATAGTCGCCCGATAGCCCAGGCCGAGGCCGGCGTTATCGGAGAACTCGAATCCTGTAATAGTGATGACTGGTGTCAGGTTGAAATCAGGGATATCAGCGGCTGGATCGAACGCTCATCTTTCTATGGGGCTTATAGCGAAGAGGTGTTTGACTGAACCTTTCTCTTTGCTACCCGTAGAGATTTTCTGCGTCCTATACCCCTGAACATAAACAAAGTCAGGCTCCGGCAAATTAAGCCAGCGCCTGACTTTTCATCTCTCGCTCTTTTTCCGAGCCTTGACGTAACGAGGATTTTCGCACCCTACAGTCAAAATCCTACGCCCGGAGAACCTTTCCTGCAAGTACCCTTGAGCAGGTAGACCTCACAGAAACCGCTGCAAAACCTGGCTATATTTCATTGGATATCATTGGATACAAGCCGGGTACTGAACCCGGATTTTCCGGTTGTTATTCTGCCGCAAGAAGATCTTTTTTATCTTCGACATCAACGACATGTACGACGACCTCTACCCGGGAAATTCTTTTTCCTTCGGGAAGTTTAGGCAGGTTTTTGAACTGGATCGCATCCTTGGAGATATCAATCAACTCGCCCGTATCTTCATAAAAGAGGTGGTGATGATCACTCACATTTGTGTCGAAATAAGAACGCCCTGCCTCGACAAGAACTTCACGCAGAAGCCCTGCATCGTGAAACTGATGCAGCGTATTGTAGACCGTCGCCAGAGAAACACTGACCTTTGCATCCATGGCTTCGACATGGAGCTGCTCAGCAGAGATATGCCTGTCTCCCTGGGAATAGAGCAGCTTGGCCAACGCCAAGCGCTGCCGCGTTGGCCTGAGCCCGGCAGTTTTAAGCGTATCAATCAACTCTGTATAGGGGCGTATCTTTTCCATAGGACTCAATATAAGCCAGAAAACGTAGGGTTAAAGAGAAAAAAGCGGATTTCTGGTATTTTCAGGCTGATTTACCGGTTATTCGGGGCCTCTCTCCTGTAAATTTGCATCGCAAAGCAAAATACCTGCCAATCAACAGCTACCAGCAGGATACAAAGAGATCACTTGCTCCGGACTGACAGAGATAACAACACAATCCCCGAAGCCCTCCTCACCCCCCCAGAAATGCCTTTCTGCACTTTTTGATTGATCTTTTCGAGAAGAGGCAACACATCACTGGTGAGATAACGGCACATGATGATAAAATAGATCAGCTTTGTGAAAAAATTCACGATCTTGCGCCTGGCTGCGGCCTTAAGAACATTGCCATGGCCCGGTGTCCCTGTGTTATAGTCACGCCGGATTCGGCCTTTAAGAGCTGAAGTTCGGAAAACAACTTAAAAGACGGTGGATAAACCTTTGAGCGAACGCCAGAACAGCTATTCCTACGAAGACATTCTCTCTTGCGGGCGTGGCGAACTTTTTGGTCCAGGGAATGCCCAGCTGCCCTTGCCTCCCATGTTGATGTTTGATCGCATCACCTCCATCACCGAAGATGGGGGCGAACATGGCAAAGGTCAGATAATCGCTGAGTATGACATTAAACCAGATCTCTGGTTCTTTGACTGCCACTTTC
This sequence comes from Kiloniella laminariae, assembly GCF_027214005.1. Classification (GTDB taxonomy): domain Bacteria; phylum Pseudomonadota; class Alphaproteobacteria; order Kiloniellales; family Kiloniellaceae; genus Kiloniella; species Kiloniella laminariae_A. Next base: position 435,349 of record NZ_JAPWGY010000003.1, on the reverse strand, counting down.
AGGGCGATCCAGTTATGCCCGGCTGTCTGGGTCTGGACGCCGTTTGGCAGATGACTGGCTTTTTTCTTGGCTGGATTGGCGCCCCGGGCCGGGGCCGCGCGCTGGGCGTTGGTGAAGTTAAACTCAAAAGCATGATCACCCCTTCTATCAAAAAAGTAACCTACAAGGTCGACATGAAGCGGGTCATCAATCGCAAGCTGGTTATGGGGGTTTCCGACGGAACCATCATGGCTGATGATGAGGTTGCTTTTGAGATCAAGGATATGAAAGTAGGTCTATTCCAGACAGAATCCTGATTCCTCTGGAATACACCTGATACCAGCTGCTGTTACCCTGTGACGGCAGCCCCACTAGTAATAAGGACACGGTAGATGCGTCGCGTAGTCGTCACCGGACTTGGAATTGTTTCCAGCATCGGCAACAACAAGGAAGAAGTGATCTCTTCTCTCAAGGAAGGTCGCTCAGGCATTGAATATTGCGAAACCTATGCCGAACTTGGTTTTCGCAGTCACATACATGGTTCGATCAACATTGATCTCGATGCCCTGGTTGACCGGAAACTTCGCCGGTTCATGGGCGATGGGTCAGCTTATAACTATGTGGCGATGAAAGAGGCGATCGCGGACGCGGGCCTCGGTGACGATCTGGTTTCGAATATCCGTACCGGTCTGGTGATGGGATCCGGCGGATCTTCAACTTCAAACCAGGTAGCTGCGGCGGATATCACCCGTGAAAAGGGCCCCAAACGTGTTGGTCCTTATATGGTGCCTCGTTGCATGGGCTCGACCAACTCAGCCAACATGGGAACTGCCTTCAAGATCAAAGGCCACAGTTACTCCATCACCTCTGCCTGCTCGACTTCGGCTCACTGTGTCGGCAATGGCGCAGAGCTGATTCAGATGGGAAAACAGGACATTGTGTTTGCTGGTGGCGGCGAAGAGCTTCACTGGACCCTGACCGTCTTGTTCGACGCCATGGGGGCACTTTCCAGCAAGTATAATGACAATCCGACCAAGGCCTCCCGCGCCTATGATGCAAACCGGGATGGTTTTGTCATTTCAGGCGGTGCCGGTGTTGTTGTTCTTGAAGAATACGAACATGCCAAGGCCCGCGGCGCCAAAATTTATGGTGAGCTTGTCGGTTATGGCGCGACCTCGGATGGTGCTGATATGGTCGCCCCTTCTGGCGAAGGTGCGGTGCGCTGCATGAAGCTCGCTCTGGCCGAAGCCGGAAATACCAAAGTTAATTATATTAATGCTCATGGAACCTCGACACCCGTCGGCGACACCACCGAGCTTAAAGCAATCAAGGAAGCTTTCGAGGGACAGGCTATTCCGTGGATTTCATCAACCAAGTCCCTTACCGGTCACTCGCAGGGAGCCACCGGTGTACAGGAAATCATCTACTCACTCCTGATGATGGAAAATAACTTCCTGTGCGCATCTGCAAACATCGAAGAGCTCGATCCCGAAGCTGCAGGCATGCCGATCCTTATCGAACGCAAGGACGATGAGGTAATCGACTGCGTCATGTCCAACAGTTTTGGTTTCGGAGGCACCAATGCCTCGGTCGTTTTCAAACGTGTACGCGATTAATCAGTCTGCGCAGCACAACCGCTAAAGCTTCGATGAAAGCAGTAAAAGACGAAAGGTAAGATCGTGACGAGGACAACGGCATTGATGGACGGAAAACGCGGCCTGATCATGGGCGTCGCCAATAACCATTCCATCGCCTGGGGGATTGCTCAAGCGTTACATAACCAGGGGGCTGAATTGGCCTTCACCTATCAGGGAGACGCCTTTAAAAAGCGTGTAGAACCTCTGGCCGCATCCGTAGGATCCAATCTGGTCCTGCCCTGTGATGTTGAAGATGGTGACGCGTTGGAAAATGTCTTCTCGACCCTGAAGGAACAGTGGGGCAGCCTGGACTTTGTTGTTCATGCCATCGCTTATTCCGACAAGGAAGAACTCAAGGGACGTTACGTTGACACGACGCGGGAAAACTTCCGCAACACCATGTCAATCTCCTGCTACTCTTTTACTGCCGTTGCTCAAAAGGCTGCCCCCTTCCTGAGCAAGAACAGCAGCCTGATTACCCTGACGTATCTCGGGTCCGAACGTGTAACTCCAAACTATAACGTTATGGGCGTTGCCAAGGCGGCTCTGGAAGCTTCCGTACGATATCTGGCGATGGATATGGGACCGGATGGCACCCGGGTCAACGCGATCTCCGCAGGCCCCATGCGCACCCTCGCAGGCTCGGCTATCGCCGATGCAAAGTACACCTACGGTTTTACCCGTGACAACTCCCCTCTGGGCAGAAATGTGCTGTTGGAAGAAGTTGGCAATGCTGGCCTTTATCTCTGCTCTGATCTGTCGATGGGTGTTACCGGCGAAGTCCACTTTGTTGACGCCGGTTTCAATGTCATCGGTATTCCAAGCCCCAAACGCTCAGCCGAATAGCCTGTGCTTACTGTGGTATGAGTAAAACAAAAGGGCTGCCAATTCGGCAGCCCTTTTGCTATTGGCCTATAATGAGGAGAGCTATATGACCCCGGCTATTTTACTTTCCCGGGATAACTGATGTAGGTTGGCAGACCATCTCCCAGTTCATAGTAGTCCCCCTTGTCTTCCACAAAGATATGCTCACGGGTTTTGATCCCTGTATCCCCGTCAATTGTCCCGCTCATTATTCCCATCTGGTCACGGCCATCCTGATCCCAGAACAGGCTTGAGCCACAGTTCTGGCAAAAACCCCTCCTCGCAGTGTCAGAAGACTGATACCAGCGCAGCCCACGATCCTCGAGAATGTGAAAATCAGCTTTTGCGACAGCTGTTGCAGAGACGTAATGCCCACTGGTTTTACGGCACTGCTTACAGTGACAGGCAATGGAATCACGCAAAACGCCACGGATTTCGTACCGCACGTCTCCGCATAAACATCCCCCCAACTTGGTCAGACCAGACATTTTGCTCTCCTCTAATACAAAACCGGAATAATCAATAAAGTGATGCCCGATACCGGCTATCCATCTCTGCATCATAGGCCGCAGAATCCAGACCATCCTTCATGTGGTCCGCCAGTATTTGTCCCATTGAAGCCAGTTCTTTCCGATCCAGATGTTTTTCTGGATTCCATAAGTCGGACCGCATCAGAGACTTGGCGCAATGAATATAGGCCTCCCGGATCGTGATCACGATGGCAGAGCGGGGTTTCTTGCCATTCACGACCATCGTCTCCAGCAACTCCGGCTCTACAGAAATCACAGCATCCCCATTAACTCTCAGTGTTTCTTTGACACCGGGAATGATGAACAGCACACCGACCTGGGGATTTGCGAGAATATTGACAGCGCTGTCGATCCTGTTGTTTCCCGGGCGGTCAGGAATGGCCAGTTGCTGATCATTCAACACCCGGACAAAACCTGGTGCATCCCCCTTGGGAGAACAGTCTGCGCCCAACTCAGGACTGGCCGTCGCCAGGGTAAGGAAAGGACTGTGCGCAATAAAGCTACGGCAGTGTTTATCCAGTCGGGTCAACACCTTTTTATCGGCGCGAGGACTCTTCTCGCCGTATAAAGCGCGAAGCTCGGTTTCATTCTTGATAAGGTATGACATGACAATCTTTCCCGTTTGAAGCTGGCTCCAGCATAGCTTTGGCAGAAGGCTCCAGCCTGAAGAGCAACAGGAAAATATGTAAAAGTATCCTGGTCAAGAAAAACATCTGAGAGTTGCGCCCCAGATACATGAATGTTCTCTATTTCGTTTTAATTTCGTTATCGTTTCGATGGAGGAACATTCTTTATTTCCTGGGAAAAACTCTCTATTTCCGCCCTGCTGTAACAACTGTGTACCCGCTCTTTCGAGGCAGGGTGATACTCAAGACCAGTTCCCTCACGCCTTGCGATTACAGGGCGAACCGGTCGGGGCATAAAACCGCCGCCACAGTTTGGACAGACATTGGCAAGCAGATTTTCAGTGCATTCCCGGCAGAAAGTGCATTCATAGGAACAGATCATTGCATTTTCGGACTCAGGAGGCAGATCCTTGTCACAAAACTCGCAATTGGGTTTCAGCTTCAGCAACGGCTTCTCCTCAATGATCCGTGATCCCCTGACAATGCCAAGCACATTACCTGATCACAAAGGTCCCTGTTTTTTTACAGCAATGATAACAGGGCATCACCTTTACATTTTCCTTTCAAAAAGAAAAAGGCCTGCACAATTGGCAGGCCTTTGAGACATATAACGGATCTGTACTCTGTAATGCTTATGACAGGGCGTCGATCATCACTGCAGGATGATCCGTAATAATGGAATCCACCCCCATGGCAACCAGTTCCCGGGCGCGCACCGGATCATTGACTGTGTAGGTCGCGATACCATAACCCGCCTGTTTAAAAGCCTTGACCAAGTCAGGCGTCAGGGTTTTATGCCAGGGGTGAATGGCGGCGCAGACCAGCCGTTCAGCATCCGCTTTCCAGTTATCCAGTTCATCATAGGTCAAAAGTCCGCGGGGATAAGCCGGGGCAATATCCCGCGCAACCTCCAGACAGCGGTGTTTGAAAGAGCTGAACAGAGGTTTGGGGCGATCCTTCGGCCAGATACGCTCCAGCATCTCGACCACCGCTTTCACCGTCTCGTCCTCTTCACCATCCGAGGGCTTGAATTCGATATTTGCCTGCATGCCATTATCTATATGGAACTGCATAACCTCTTCAAAAGAAGGGATCTTCTCTCCGGCGTACTCAGCTCCAAACCATGCCCCTGCCTCGAAATCCTGCAGTTCGGCAAAGGTGAAATCCTTGATCAGGCCCTCACGGCCCGAGGTCCGTTTCAAATCCTTGTCATGATAAAGCAGTGGCACGCCATCCTTTGAAAGCTTGACATCAAACTCGGTCCAGCTTGCCCCCTGGGCCAGGGCTTCCCGAAAACTGGTCATGGTATTTTCCGGGCGTACACCCGAGGCCCCGCGATGGGCCTGAACCCGTGGCAATGTAACAACTGGAGTGGCGTTTGCCATGCTCCTACTCCCTGGATAAAAACACGTGAACAAAGGCACGGGGCCAAACAAAAAGGCCAGAAAACAGGCCAACAAAAAAAACGGACACCCAGTATAGGCGTCCGTTTCTTAATACCTGCTTTTTATTTCAGGTCAATTACCAGTTTAACCTGTCGAATAGGACCAATTAAACCAGAATTGGTATCTCGGTTAACCTTCAGCCTGTTCGCCAGCCTCAAGGTCTTCACCGGTTTCCTGATTGACACGCTTCATGGACAGCTTGACCTTGCCACCGCGTTCGATCCCGATGCATTTGACCTTGACGATGTCGCCTTCGTTAACCACTTCGTTCACTGTTGCCACACGACGGTTTTCCAGTTCGGAAATATGAACCAGACCATCGCGTGCCCCCATAAAGTTCACGAACGCACCGAAATCAACACAGCGGACAACTTTACCTTCGTAGATCACACCAACTTCCGGTTCTGCCACAATGGATTTGATCCAGTTTACAGCCGCATCAGCCTGGTCCTGGTCTACAGCAGCAACCTTGATTGTACCGTCATCATCGATGTCAATCTTCGCACCGGTTTCTTCGGTGATTTCACGAATAACCTTACCGCCGGTTCCGATGACTTCACGGATTTTTTCTTTTGGAATAGTAAAGGTAGTGATACGCGGTGCGTGATCAGATACACCTTCACGTCCCGATGTCAGTGCCTTGCCCATTTCGTTGAGAATGTGCAGACGACCTTCACGTGCCTGTTCCAGTGCAATCTTCATGATTTCCTGTGTGATGGAGGTAATCTTGATATCCATCTGCAGGGCAGTCACGCCGTTTTCTGTACCGGCAACCTTGAAGTCCATATCACCAAGGTGATCTTCATCACCGAGAATGTCGGAAAGAACGGCGAAATCCTTGTCTTCCTTGATCAGCCCCATTGCGATACCGGCAACAGGTGCACCGAGAGGCACACCGGCATCCATAAGCGCAAGCGAGGTACCACAAACAGTAGCCATCGAAGAAGAACCGTTTGATTCTGTGATTTCAGACACAACACGCAGGGTATAAGGGAAATCTTCTTTTGCCGGCAGCAAAGGATGGATTGCCCGCCATGCAAGCTTTCCGTGACCAATTTCACGACGGCCAGGGCCGCGCAGGAATCCAGCTTCACCAACAGAGTATGGCGGGAAGTTATAATGCAGCATGAAATGCTCACGATAGCTGCCTTCGAGCTGATCGATGATCTGCTCATCCTGACCTGTTCCCAAGGTAGAGGTTACCAGAGCCTGGGTCTCACCACGGGTAAAGAGGGCAGAACCATGTGTCAGTGGCAACAGGCCAACCTGGGCAACAATCGGGCGGATCTGTTTTGTGTTACGACCATCAATCCGCATACCGGTTTTGATGATCGAACCACGAACGACCTGGGCTTCCAGCTTTTTGAACAGGCTTCCGGCAATGGAAACTTCCTCTGCTTCCATGCCTTCAACAGCTGCCGCTTTTACAGCAGAGATGTTGTTCTGGCGCGCCAGTTTATTCTGTTCCTGGTAAGCTTCGGTGAATTTTTCGATAATTCCGCCAGCCAGCAGCTTTTCTTTTACAGCCGCAACAGCAGGGTTTACCGGTGCGATTTCACGTGGATCTTTTGCACACTGTTCAGCCAGATCGATAATGGCATTGATCACAGCCTGCATCTGCTCATGGCCATAGGCCACAGCACCCAGCATGACTTCTTCTGACAGCTGTTTGGCTTCAGATTCAACCATCAACACACCCTCGTGTGTTCCGGCAAGAACCAGATCCAGATCCAGTTCGGCGTAGTCCTGCATATAAGGGTTCAGGATGTATTCGCCGTCTTTGTAACCGACACGACAGCCACCGATTGGCCCCAGGAAAGGCAATCCGGAAATTGTCAGCGCAGCAGAGGCACCGATCATGGCAACAATATCAGGATCGTTTTCCAGATCATGGCTGACAACAGTACAGATCACCTGGGTTTCGTTCAGATAACCATCAGCAAACAACGGGCGCAGTGGCCGGTCAATCAGACGGGAAACCAGAGTTTCTTTTTCTGAAGGACGGGCTTCACGCTTGAAAAAACCACCGGGGATTTTACCCGCAGCATAGGTTTTTTCCTGATAGTTCACGGTCAGGGGGAAAAAGTCCTGGCCTGGCTTCACGTCACGTGCGCCAACAGCAGTACAGAGAACAACCGTGTCACCATAGGTTACCATTACGGCACCATCCGCCTGACGGGCGATCTGGCCGGTTTCAAACTTGAGGGTACGGCCCCCCCATTCAATTTCTTTACTATAGATGTTAAACATCAGTCTTCCTTAATTATGTTGGACCGGCTTTAGGGGTGCCGGACCTACGTAAACTGTCCGCTTGACCGAACAGCTTGCGCAGGACCGGCTCAGACCTGATATTGCCCCGGTCCCCGAAACAATATCACTGAAAACTATTCCAGGATTACAATCGCAACCCTCGAATAGCCGTGCACCCGGCCATCCCGAAACATTGTTTCGTTCTGACCGGGTGCCACTTGGAAACTACCTATGCCTTAGCGGCGCAGGCCGAGACGGCTGATCAGAGCTTCGTAGCGGCCCTGACCTTTTTTCTTTGCGTAGTCCAACAGACGACGACGCTGACCAACCATGCTCAGAAGACCACGACGGGAATGGAAATCCTTTTTGTGACCTTTGAGGTGCTCAGTCAGGTTGTTGATACGTTCTGTAAGAATAGCAACCTGTACTTCTGGTGAACCAGTATCACCTTCAACAGTGGCGAACTCCTTGATGAGTTCCTGTTTACGCTCAGCCGTAATCGACATCGCTTTTCCTTCTTAAAGCTTGTCCAGGGAACGTCCCTAGAGGTTTAAAACACGTACCGAACTGACCACACCTTTTTCATAGCGGGCAAGCGCAACCGGTTTCCCCTTTTCTGTTGCCAGAAGGATATCCCCGTTACCAATGCCTTCAAGGCGATCCTGATCAGCGCGCGATATCATCGCAATCGTCTGACCCTGACGCAGGCGGGTTGCTTCGGTTTCTGATAAGGCCAACGCCGAGATGTCGTCCAGCGCGGTCTCTACCGGGAGCAAGAGCTCTCCGGCAGCGGGACTATGCCCGATCTCTTCAAGAGTTTCCAGTGAAATCGCATGTTCAAGGGTGAAGGGTCCGACCCGCGTACGGCGCAACTCTATGACATGTGCGCAGCTGCCGAGAGCTTTGGCAAGGTCCCGCCCAAGCGACCGAACATAGGTGCCTTTGCCGCAATCAACTTCAAACTCCGCCTCTTCACCGTCGCGCGCATCTATCAGCTCGAAACGGTCAATCCGCACCTGCCTCGATTTTATTTCAAAAGTCTCATCCCCACCCCGGGCGAGATCATAGGCTCTTTTACCATCAATTTTGATGGCGGAATATCGGGGAGGAGTCTGTTCGATAACACCTTGAAAATCCTTCAGGGCTTCTCGGATCTCATTGGCAGAAGGGCGACAGGCAGACTCCTCAATCGTCTCCCCTTCAAGATCATCCGTCGAGGTAGCAGCGCCCCACTTTACAGCAAAACGATAACTCTTCCGGCCATCCATGGCATAGGAAACCGTCTTGGTCGCCTCACCGAAAGCCAGCGGCAAAATACCGGTTGCCAGGGGGTCCAAAGTTCCCCCATGTCCGACTTTTTGTGCATTGAGAATACGGCGGGCGCGCCCCACCATCTGGGTCGAGGTTACGCCCAGCGGCTTGTCAAGAACCAGCCAGCCGTGGACTGCCAGTCCTTTTTTCTTGCGGCCCATCAATCGCCCGTTTCGTTATGTCCGTTCGGCGACTCGACAGATTCGGGTTCATCACGGGGGCCCAGATCCTGTTGAACAGTTTCCCGGTGAAGAATGGAATTGATCTTTGCCGCTTCATCAAAGGACACATCCGGCTCAAAACTGATGCGAGGGCAGCTGCGCAAACGCAACATCTGCCCAAGTTCTTTACGAAAGAAACCGTTGGCCTTGTTAAAAGCACGTGCAACTTCGGTCATGTCACCGCCCCCCAAAGGAACAATGAAAGCCGTCGCATTTTTCAAATCCGGGCTCACCCGAACTTCTGAAATGGTCACAATCACACCTTCAAGATGCGGGTCGTTAAAGCTGGCCCGTCGAAGAACTTCCGACATGGCATGCCGGATTTCCTCACCCACACGCAGCTGACGCTGGCTTCTGGGGGCCCCGCTTCGACCTTTGGTATTCGATGTCACGTAGAAATCATTCCTATGATTGCCCGCGAGAGCTCCTTAGAGCTCTCGTGCAATTTCCTCGATGATATAGCACTCGATCTGATCCCCAACCTGGATGTCAGAATAGTTTTCAAAGGCCATACCACATTCGTAACCTTCTTTCACTTCCTTCACTTCATCCTTGAAGCGACGGAGTGTTTTCAGGGCACCGTCATGGATTACAACGTTATCACGCAGCAAACGTACCTTGGAGCCCCGCTGTACCGTACCTTCGGTAATCATACAGCCCGCAACTTTACCAACCTTGGTAACGTTAAACACTTCGCGGATCTGGGCATAACCAGTGAACTTCTCACGCTGTTCAGGCTCCAGCAAGCCGCTCATGGCCGACTTCACATCATCAACAACGTTGTAAATAATGGAATAGTAACGGATGTCGATATTTTCACGACGGGCCAGTTCACGGGCCTGCGGGTTTGCACGAACGTTAAACGCGACAACCATCGCCCCGGTAGACTGGGCCAGGGTAATATCGGATTCATTGATCGCGCCAACACCGGAATGCAGGATAGTGACCTTCACTTCTTCGGTGTTCATTTTCTGCAAGCTGGTTGAAATGGCTTCCATGGAGCCATGGACATCCGCCTTTACAATCACGGGCAGCTCTTCGGCTGTGCCTTCTTTCAACTTGGCCAGCATCTGTTCCAGAGAACCACGACCTGCAGCAGCAACAGCCAGTTCACGGTCACGATGACCACGATAGGCAGCAATCTCGCGTGCTTTCGCTTCGGATTCGACCACAACGAAGTCATCCCCGGCATTCGGTGTCCCGTTCAGACCCAGAACCTCGACCGGAAGCGACGGCCCAGCAGAATCAACCTGCTGCCCACGTTCGTTCATCAATGCACGAACACGCCCGGATTCATTCCCGGTAACAAAGATATCACCAACCTTCAGGGTTCCCTTCTGGACCAGAACCGTAGCAATAGAACCACGCCCCTTATCCAGCTTGGATTCAATGACTGTACCAATAGCACTGCGATCAGGGTTTGCTTTGAGTTCAAGCAATTCTGCCTGAAGCAGAATTGCTTCCTCGAGCTTGTCGAGACCGGTACGAGCTTTGGCAGAGACCTCAATGCAGAGGATATCGCCACCCATGTCTTCAACGACCAGTTCGTGCTGCAGCAATTCCTGTTTCACCCGGTCCGGGTTGGAATCAGGTTTATCAACTTTGTTGATTGCAACAATAATCGGAACCTGGGATGCCTTGGCATGGTTGATCGCTTCGATTGTCTGTTCCATAATTCCGTCATCAGCGGCAACCACAAGAACAACAACGTCAGTAACTGTCGCGCCACGCAGACGCATTTCGGTAAAGGCAGCGTGTCCCGGCGTATCAAGGAAGGTAATCTTGTTGCCCGAAGCCAGATTCACCTGATAGGCACCAATGTGCTGGGTAATACCCCCCGCTTCGCCACGCACCACGTCTGTAGAACGGATTGCGTCAAGAAGTGATGTTTTACCGTGATCCACATGCCCCATGATGGTTACAACAGGCGGGCGAGGAATCAGATTGACCTCATCATTGCCCTCAAGACCAAGCATCCCCATTTCCACGTCCGCATCGGTTACACGTTTGATGGTATGCCCCAGTTCTTGAATGACGACTTCCGCTGTATCAGCATCAATCGTCTGGTTAATTGTGGCCATAACGCCCAGCTTCATCAGCTGTTTGATAACTTCAGTAGCCCGTTCTGCCATACGGTTGGAAAGCTCCTGAACCGTGATGGTTTCCGGCAGGGTAACTTCACGCACCACTTTCACAGGTATGTTCTGGTTACCACGCTCCTGTTGCAGTTTTTTCTGACGGCGACGTTTGATTGACGCAAGAGAGCGCTGACGCACATCCCCTTCGCCGCCTTCAAGCGCCCGCGTGATCGTCAGCTTGCCTTTATTTCGGCGATCGTCACCGGCTTTGGCTTTTGCTGTAACATCTTTCGGAACAAAGACCGGCTTGTTTGCCTGCTTGACCCGTCCGCCCAGCTCGTTGGCAATGACTTCGCCAACGCTGGATGGTACAGCTGTCTGCGCATGACGCTGACGAGCCTTAAGCTTGTTGGGACGTGTATCCTCAACATCGCCATTCTCGGCAGCTTCGCGTTTCTTCCGGGCTTCAGTCGCGGCCCGTGCCGCGATAACAGCTTCCTCTTCGACCTTTTTCAAAGTCCCTTTGGTTTCGCTTACCCGTTCTTCAGCAGCTTCGCGTTTGGCACGCGCCTCTTCCTCAAGTTTCAACCGGGCATTTTCTTCAGCCTGGCGAGCTTCTTCTTCCGCGCGACGTTCGCGCTCGATTTCAGCTTCCTGACGTTTTCTTTCCTCTGCTTCACGCGCAGCTTCCAGAACCTGCATACGCTTCGCGCGTTCTGCATTGGTCAGATCATCATGACTGCTGGCAGGTGCGATCGCAGCAGGCTTGCTCGTCGGCTTGCTCGTCGCGGCAGGGCCAGCCTGATCACCAAGAGGCGTTCTGACTTCAGCCATACGGCCGCTGGCGCCGCGCTCAAATGTGCGACTGCGTTTTACTTCTACTGTCACCGACTTTGACCGGCCATGGCTAAAGCTCTGTTTGACCTGCCCGGTCTCAACAGTTTTCTTCAGCTCAAGAGTATTTGGCCGTTTTAGTGTCAACGGCGTTGAGCTACTTTTGGTGTCCTTGCTCGAGGTCATGTCCTTCAGGCGTCCACTTACTTTTTGGCGGGTTGCCCCGCAATTCCTCGTACAGCCGACAACCGTGCCGCATCTGCGACAAACGTATCAGCGATTCCACCGGGTCTAAGCGCGATATGGACCCAGGATTCCCGGCCCAGCGCTTGCCCCAGCTGCTGCGCGGTGAAGCTTTCGTCAATTGGCAAATCGGGGTTTACCGCTTTTGCCAATGCACGAACTTTCCCGCGCCCATCTTCTGCCGCATCTGCGGCCTGAACCAACAGCCCGACTTTCTGTTCAGAAAGCCATGCTCTGGTTTTTTCAAACCCTGCAACCAAATGTCCGGCTCGTTTTGCCAGACCAAGGGCATCAAGGCAACGTTTCGTTAGTTGCGTCTCGAGTTGACCAACCAGATCCTCAGGTACTTTGACCTGCGCCTTGGCTGACCGCGCAAACAAATTCTTTTTACACGCCTTCTCTAGCATATCCCGGCTTGGAGACAACCAGATTCCGCGTCCCGGCAACTTTCCTGTATGGTCCGGCACGACAAAACCGTCCGGACCAATGACAAATTTCAGCAGCATTGACTGGGGGAAAAGCTCACCCGAGGCGATGCAGCGTCTCTCTGGATCGCTGCGTCCCTTGTCCTTTTTCCGCCTTTCAACGTCAGGCAATCGATCTGATGTTGTCATAATCCCGATCCTCCGGGTTACGCTTCCTCAGCTTCTGTGCCTTCTGTCGCTTCTGCAGCTTCATCTTCAAACCAGTGCGCCCGTGCAGCCATGATAATTTCATTGGCAGCAGCTTCTGTCATGGCCAGTTCAGATCCAAGCATCTCAACAAGTTCATCACCGGCAAGATCCGCAAGATCATCAAGGGTTTTAACGCCCTGCTCGCCAAGTTTGACAACCTGCTCGGTTGACAAGCCCTCGACTGACATTAGCTCATCGCTAATTCCCAGGCTTTTGCGGGATTCTTCCAGCTTGTTATCACGCGCCTCAAGATAATTCCGCGCCCGGTTGCGCAACTCTTCTGCAACGTCTTCATCAAAGCCTTCGATTGACGCCAGTTCGTGAACAGGAACATATCCAACCTGCTCAATATCTTCGAAACCTTCGGCAACCAACAGATGGGCAATAACATCGTCAACATCAAGCGCGTCGATGAAATTCTGGGAACGCTGTTTTGTCTCGTCCTGACGGCGACGGGATTCCTCCTCGTCGGTCATGATATCAATATCCCAACCTGTCAGGATAGAGGCGAGACGCACGTTCTGACCGCGCCGGCCGATTGCCAGAGAAAGTTGCTCATCCGGAACAACCACTTCGATACGCTTCTGGTCTTCATCCAGCACAACTTTGGAAACTTCAGCTGGAGCCAAAGCATTCACAACAAAGGTCGCAACATCCGGAGACCAGGGAATAATATCAATTTTTTCGCCCTGCAGCTCTGTAACGATTGCCTGGACACGACTTCCGCGCAGACCGACACAGGCGCCGACAGGATCAATGGAAGAATCGTTCGAAAGAACAGAAATCTTCGCCCGGCTTCCCGGGTCACGGGCCACAGCCTTGATCTCGATGACACTGTCATAGATTTCCGGCACTTCCTGGGCAAACAGCTTGGCCATGAACTGCGGATGTGAACGAGAGACAAAAATTTGCGGGCCACGAGGCTCTTCGCGAACATCATAGATGTAAGCGCGCACACGATCACCATTGCGGAAATTTTCACGCGGCAGCGTCTCGTCACGACGCATGATGGCTTCGGCCTTGCCCAAGTCAACTGTAACATTTCCGAACTCGTTCCGCTTAACCACCCCATTGATGATCTCGCCAACACGATCACGGTATTCCCGGAACTGACGGGCCCGTTCGGCATCGCGAACCTTTTGTACAATGACCTGCTTGGCAGTCTGGGCTGCGATACGTCCGAGATCAATCGGGGGCAGCTCATCGTAAAAGAACTCGCCAATCTCGATATCCGGCTGACGAACCCGCGCATCACGCAGTGTTGTCTGGGTCAACTCGTTCTCGACCTCTTCGACAACTTCCATATAGCGGCGCAGCCTGACTTCACCGGTCTTGCGATCGATACCCGCACGGATATCGTGCTCGTGTCCGTATTTGGCGCGCCCAGCCTTGGAAATAGCTTGCTCCATGGCATCGAGCACCTCATCGCGCTCAATGCTTTTTTCACGTGCAACCGCCTCTGCAACCTGAAGGAGTTCGGTTCTGTAAAGAGCACTCGTTTCCATCTGCCCTGTATTCCTTAATCTGTACTGACATCAGACGTCAGTTTTATTAGGTCATTACATAGCGCGAATATAGACGCGCTACACTTCAATCTTTCGACGCAGCAGTTAACTACCTGCCTGCGCGGCTGCAATCAGTTCATCAGTCAGCACAAGCTTGGCTCGCGACATATCCTGAAAGCTCAAATAAACTTCAGCTTCTTCATCTTCAAGATCAAGGTGAACAGCATTTTCCTCAACACCAAGTAACCGCCCGGTAAAGCGCTTACGTCCATCAACCGTTACCGCCATCTCGATCTTCGCATGAAAACCGGAAAAGCGCTCAAAGTCGGACAGCCTCGTCAAGGGACGATCAATGCCTGGCGAGCTGATTTCCAAACGGAACGCCCCCGCAATCGGGTCTTCCACTTCCAGAATAGCCTCTACCGCCCGGCTTATGTCCGAACAGTTTTCCACAGTCATGATCTGCTTGAGGTCACTATGCTCGGCCATAATCTGCAGAGTCTTTTGCTCTTCACCGCCCATAATCATAACACGAACAATATCAAAACCCATAGAGGCCAGAGTCGGCGCAATAAGTTGCTCGACCTGGGCGGCTTTTCCTTCGCTTGTCTTGGCAAGAAGAGGCATCGAACCTCCGGTAGCAATTGACAAAAACTGTCTCCGTCCGCCTGTCCTACAAACCTGTTTCAGGAATATTCCACTCACAGATTGCAGATTTCAGATACAAAAAATGGGCCCTCAGGCCCGCCGTAAAACTTCTATGTAGCGGGCTACATCCAGCTGCATCCCGGGCGCACTTTACCTTCAGCCCCCAGTCAGTGCAAGCGCTTTTCTAGACAAGCCAGGTTTGTCACAAATAGATCCACGATTACAAGACACTAGGGGGTGCCAATTGCCTCGTAGTCTCTGAATCAGCCCCTGGCGTTGCGACGAAACCGCAAATACCCCGGCTTCAATCCTTTTTTCAGAGCCTTCTCCTCATACCTGGTCTGCGGCCAGTCATCTGTCCGCCTGTCCCAGTCGAGGGGGCCTTCTGCTATCCAGGTAAAATCCGGATGGGGCACAGTCCGTTCGAGCATCCATTGCAAATAGCCCATATCATCTGTGGCCATCCTGAATTCGCCCCCATCGACCATCAGCTCGGCAAGCCGGTCAAGGGTTTCCTTTTGGATAAAACGGCGTTTGTTATGGCGCGCCTTGTGCCATGGATCAGGGAAAAGCAGGAAGGCCTTGCTCAGGCAACTGTCCGGCAGAAAGGGGAGAAGATCGCGGACATCTCCGCGATAAATTCGCACATTATCTGCGCCATTTTCATCCAGATGCCCCAGCAACGAAGCAACACCATTAATGAAATATTCTGCGCCGATAATATTGGCCTCAGGATTGTTTTCGGCCTGCCAGGCGAGATGTTCGCCACCACCGAACCCGATCTCAAGCCATACCGGGCCACCTGATCCGGCAAAAATTCGGGAAAGATCGAGCGTTCCCCCCTCCTGCATCCCTTCCAGAGAGATACGGATTTTTGGAAAAACAGTCTCGACCAGTTCGGTCGCCTTCTTTCGCAGAGGGCGACCCTGTCGTCGGCCATAGAACGTACTACGCTTAACAGGATCGCTCATCTCACGTCTCTACGAATACCGCTTAAAGATTGAAGGCGGACTTGAGGTCGTCAACCAGACTCAGGCGCTCCCACGAGAAGCCACCATCATCTTCCGGGCGACGGCCAAAATGGCCATAAGCCGCTGTACGAGCATAAATTGGCTTGTTCAGGCCAAGATGCTGGCGAATTCCCCGCGGAGACAGATTCATAATATCCATCAGAACAGCAGGGAGTTTCTGTTCGTCAACTTCGCCTGTGCCATGTGTGTTCACGTAAAGCGACAGAGGTTTGGAAACCCCGATTGCATAGGAAACCTGGATTGTACAACGTTCGGCCAAACCGGCACCGACAACGTTTTTGGCCAGATAACGCGCTGCATAAGCTGCTGAACGATCAACCTTGGTCGGATCTTTACCGGAGAACGCACCGCCGCCGTGAGGCGCTGCCCCACCATAGGTATCAACGATGATCTTACGACCCGTCAAACCAGCATCGCCATCGGGACCACCAATTACAAAGCGACCTGTTGGATTGACATAAAACTCGTCCTCGGGGCACATCCAGCCTTCCGGCATTTCCTTGGCAACATGACGTCGGACAATAGCGCGGATCTCTTCTTGTGAAACACCTTCAGCATGCTGGGTTGAAACCACAATAGACGTCGCCCGAACAGGCTTGCCGTCAACGTATTCCAGCGTTACCTGGCTCTTTGCATCAGGACCGAGCCCAGGCTCTTCTCCAGAATGACGAACTTCGGCAAGCGAACGCAGAATATTGTGAGAGTAGAAAATCGGCGCCGGCATAAAGGCTTCGGTTTCCCTGCAGGCGTAACCGAACATAATGCCCTGGTCACCCGCGCCCTCATCCTTGTTGCCCGCAGAGTCTACACCCTGGGCAATATCAACGGACTGCTCATGAATGAAGTTCTGCACGGCCATATTCTGCCAGTGGAAACCTTCTTGCTCATAACCGATGTCACGTACTGCCTGACGCGCCACCTCTTCAATGACGTCATGGGTAACAGCCGCAGGGCCACGAACTTCACCTGCCAGAACGATGCGGTTGGTTGTTGCCAGCGTTTCAACCGCAATCCTGGATTCAGGATCATGGGCAAGATACAGGTCAACAATAGAATCGGATACACGATCACAGACTTTGTCCGGGTGTCCTTCAGACACGGACTCGCTTGTGAAAAGATAGCTGCCAAGTCGCACGACAACCCCCTCACTAAATATATGTAAATACAAAAACAGGACACCGGATTAGATAATGCGACCCATGTCCTATTCGCTAAAACGCGATCAGAAATGCCTGATCGCGTCCAAGAGCGCAACGGAAAAACACCCCCATTACACAGAACGGAGGTGTTTTTTCAAACTATCTTTGCCAGAAAGGGGATAATCAGGCCCCGGCAGCCTCGTTTGCAGAAGCTTCGGCAGCAGTACCCAGGGCTTTGGTCATTTCGAACAAACGTTTGCGGACCTGGGGGTCAATAATTTTGTAATAGGCACGAACCAACTCAAGCGTTTCACGCTTTGCCATCGGATCGGCTTCATGCACAAAAGTCTCGATTTTCTCTTCACTCATCTCCCGCAGACGAACCGGAGACTGCGAAGCAACCTCGTCAGGCATGTCGGCGAAAAAATATCCCACAGGCACTTCCAGCACACGGGCAAGGTCATATAGACGACTTGCACCAACACGGTTCGCACCACGTTCGTATTTTTGCACCTGCTGAAAGGTTAAGCCGATTGCTTCGCCCAATTTTTCCTGGCTCATGCCCAGGAGTGTACGACGTAAACGCACGCGGCTTCCAACGTGAACATCAACGGGATTTGGTTTTCCCTTGCCGCGTACCGGTTCCTTTTCTTGAACTAGACCCATTATACAACTCTCTCTTTTTTGCAGACACAAGCGACCATCTATACGAGCATCATGATACATACCATCGTATGCAGTCAACTGTTTTTCGATAAAAAAGAGCAATTAGTTACGATTTTGCAATTTCCAGCGTCCGATTACCAATGGTAGCAACAAAGCCACCAACAAAAAAAAGATCGAAAAATTACCAACCCGGGAAAATACAGTACGTTCCGGGGTTTTTACAGGCAACCCGGAGTCGACAACGCCTCTGCCCCCCAAATCAACACTTTCAACTATCCTTCCATATGCATCGATCGATGCCGAGACACCGGTATTCGCAACGCGAATTACGGGCAAGCCTTCTTCAACAGCCCTGAGTTGCGTCATTCCAAGATGCTGATATGGCCCGCTGGTAATACCAAACCAGCCATCATTGGTCAGATTTAGAATCCAGTCAGGTCTGTTCTCGTTATCAACCACAGCCCCTGGGAAAATAATTTCATAACACACCAGCGGGCTTACTGGCGGCAGCCCTGGCAGGATCAACGTCCGGGGACCAGGGCCAGGTGTAAAATCAGATTGCCCGACAGTCAGCTTGGCAAAACGAAAAAGGAAATTGAACGGCACGTATTCACCAAAGGGGACCAAGTGAAACTTGTCATAGGTTGCAACAATCTCTCCCCGCCGATCAAGCGCGTGGATCGAGTTTTTAAAATTGCGCTCCACGCCCTCTCCCTCGGGCAAGATCACTTCTTCAACGCGTGGCGCACCCGTCAACAGAAAGCCGCCCGGCGGGACAATCCGTGAAATAACCGTGCGCAAATCCTTGTCGGAAGAAAGCAGAAAGGGAACCGCCGTTTCAGGCCAGATCACATGAGTGACCTCCTTGAACCCCTCCCCGGCAGAAAGCCCCATTTGCTGGACAATATGATCCCCTCGCTGCTCCGGCTTCCATTTATCTGCCTGTTTGATATTGGGCTGCACCAGCCGCAAGGTAACGTCTGGAACAAAAGCTTCCGGACCAACGGGTGCCATAGAGAGACGCAAAACCCCGCCCCCCCAAACCACCAGCGGCAGGAGCAGCGCAATAAAAACGAATGCAACCCGGCGGGAAAGCTCGGCCAGATTTAAAGATTTTTCATCAAAAAGAACCGCAGGAGCAGCAGCAGCCAAAAGGGTAATGACGCTCAACCCCCAAACCCCTGTTACACTTGCCAGCTGCAACATACCATCCGAAAAAGTCCAGACAGCACCAAGCAAATTCCAGGGAAACCCGGTGAAAATCCAGGACCTGAGCCACTCGACCAACAGCCAGATCGCTACAAAGGCAACAACCTGTTCCACACCTCTGCTTTTGCTTCTGGCCAAAAGATACGTTACGAGCCCGTGAAACAATCCCATTCCGACGGCCAAAGCAACAATGGCAAAAGGCATGATCCATGCGTGGCGTGCACTGTTAACCAGAAAAGCAGCCCCGACCCAGTAAAGTCCCACCGCAAAATACCCGGCCCCAAAAGCCCAGCCAACCAGAGCCGCTTTCCTGGGGCTCTCCGCTCCCTTGAGCAACCAGAGCAGGCCACAAAAAGCAGGGAGCAGGAATGGAACCATAAAAAGCGGTGCGAAAGCCGTCGCCGATATGGCCCCCAGAGCCAAAGCAAAGAGATAGCGTGACCACCCTGCCAAAGCCTGAATTCTTGCGCTCAGGCCATACAGACCTGCCAACCCCCGGGCAAAAATCATATCAGGGCTATTCCTCTACTGTTTCTCCGGCTGAAACCGGACCGCTTTTCCAGATCCGCAAACGTTTGATCCGCCGGGGGTCTGCTTCCATGACCTCAAAACTGATTCCGGTTTCTTCATGTAGAATCAACTCACCGCGCGCCGGTATCCGATCTGCAAGCCAGAAGACCAGTCCGCCAAGCGTATCAATATCTTCTTCCCGCTCTTGATCCGTCAGGATATTTCCAATTTTCTCCTCAAGATCAACGATCTCGCAACGGGCATCGGCAATAATAGATCCGTCGGGACGGGGGTAAAATCTTGGCCCCTCGTTTGTATCGTGCTCGTCTTCAATCTCGCCCACGATTTCCTCGACCAGATCCTCGATCGTGACAAGACCATCAATCCCGCCGAATTCGTCGACAATCAGCGCCATATGAAGCCGGGACATTCTCATCTCGAGCAACAGATCAATCGCCCGCATGGACGGGGCAATGATCAGAACCCGACGCACAATACTGGAAAGGTTCGGGTTTCGTGTTCCTTTTGAATACTCAAGCACGTCCTTGATATGAACCATCCCGACCACATCATCCAGGGTTCCCCGATACACAGGAAGACGCGAATGACCTGCTGCACTCATGACATCGATCAGCGCATTGATCGGCGTTTCAATATCTACGGAAATAATATCAGCGCGCGGAACCATAACATCCGAACAGGCAAGATGACGGAGCTTGAGGATATTACCAAGCATCATCCGCTCATCCGCACCAATTGGTGTCGCAGATTCAGTCTCTCCCTCGCTCTCTTCTATTTCGCCGATAATTTCCTCGATCGTTTCCCGCAAAGAGGAATCGCCGTTCTTGAAACCGAAAGTACGGCTCACCCAGCTGCGAAAACCACCATTTGAGGGTGTCTCTGTCCCCTGGCCCCGCGCAGGTTTTCCGTTACCTGATATCTCACTCATCTATTGCTCTACTCTGAGGGGATCTTGTCTCGAACATATAAGGATCAGCAACGCCAAGCCTGCTCAGGATATCCACCTCCAGCCCTTCCATTTCAATGGCTTCATCTTCAGACAGATGATCATACCCCAGCAAATGCAAAACACCATGCACCAGCAAATGGGTAAAGTGATCTTCCAGCCTCTTAGATTGGTCGCTTGCTTCCCGGATCAAGGTCTCGCGGGACAAAACGATATCCCCAAGCGACAATACCCCGCGCTGCAACGCCAGGGCTTCCTCATCCGGATCATCAAGAGCCGCAAAGGAAAGTACATTGGTCGCCTTGTCTTTCCCACGATAATTGCGGTTCAGAACCTGGACAGAAGCATCATCCGACAAAACAACAGACAACTCTGCGCTGACAATTTTACTTGTCGCAACACTGCTCGCTTCCTCGGAAAAACCGCCCAAAACGTAAGTGGCCATTACAGCACGATGGACGAGCGGGCGGCAGTGTGGCAGATCAATGACCCAGGATGGATCTTCCAGTTTGATCCCGATATCAATTCCGGTAAAAATACTGTCGAGATCCTCATCCTGATCAGCACAGCTTTCAAGGTCACGCACCTGTAAATCTCCGCAATACGAATTGCAGGGAGGGAACATCACCCATCAAAAAAATCTCTTTCTTTAGCCTCTCCGGCCTTTTCTCTTGTGTCATAAGCCCGGACAATCTTTGTCACCAGCTTGTGGCGGACAATATCGGCATGAGAAAACTGGACAAAAGTAACCTCATCAAGGTTGGCGAGTGTCTCAGAGGCATCCCGTAACCCTGAAGGCTGGCCTTTGGGCAAGTCAACCTGCGAGAGATCCCCGGTAACAACCATCCGGCTGTTTTCGCCAAGCCGTGTCAAAAACATTTTCATCTGAACGGGCGTGGTGTTCTGGGCTTCGTCCAGAATGACAAAGGCATTGGAGAGGGTGCGCCCGCGCATAAAAGCGAGAGGAGCAATCTCGATCTCACCATGCTCCAGGCGACTGCTCACCTGATCCGACGGCAGCATATCATGCAGGGCATCATAGAGCGGCCTGAGGTAAGGATCGACTTTGTCCTTCATATCTCCAGGCAGAAAGCCTAGTCGCTCCCCGGCTTCAACCGCTGGACGGGAGAGAATAATCCGTTCGACTTCTCCGCTGAGAAGCAAAGAAACGCCATAGGCAACAGCCATATAGGTTTTGCCTGTTCCCGCCGGACCGATACCAAACACCAGTTCATGACGCTGCATGGCCTTGATATAGGCCGCCTGTCCTGGAGATCGGGGATTCAACCGGCGTTTGCGGGTTATGATTGCCAGCTCGTCACCATGCGTAGACTCGACGGCCTTTTCAGTCTCTTCGACATCAGGCGTCATCTGTGCCATACGAACCACGGCATCAACGTCACCACCGCCCACCTCAAGCCCTTTTTGCAAACGTTCATAAAGCGCCTTCAGGACAACACGGGCTGTCGCTACGGAGTCCTTGTCACCACTAATCGAAACCTGATTGCCTCTGGAGGCAAGACTAACTCCCAATTGCTGTTCCAACTGGAGCAGGTGCTGGTCATGCTCCCCGTAAAGCATGGGAAGAAGACTGTTATCGGCGAATTCCAGATGTTTATTCTGCCTGGCATCGCGGTTAGACTGTCCGTTGCGCGCTCTGGAAATCAAATGCGTACCTCCATTCCGGTTCCTGTCAAATTAGCGGCCTGCGCCCCCACATTCTCATAGTCACCTGTTACAACCGTCCCGGTCAATGAGTTTGGATTGGCAGTTTCAATTTTTACATCAACAACTTGCCCCATAAGACGCTCTGGAGCCTTGACGAACACAGATTGCATGTAAGGACTGCGACCTCCCAACTGGTTTTCTGCGCGTCCTTTGCGCTCCAGGAGAACTGAAAGTGTTTTCCCGACAGTTCCCTGATTGAATGCCAGATGCTGTGCACTCAGAAGCTCTTGCAACATTGCAAGGCGTCTTGATTTCACATCCTCGGGAACCTGAGCCTCGATACCGGCCGCAGGAGTTCCCGGACGGGGACTATATTTGAAGGAATAGGACTGCGCATAACTGACATCGGTCACCAGACGCAGGGTGTCGGCAAAATCCTGATCTGTTTCTCCCGGGAAGCCCACGATAAAATCAGACGAAAGCGACAGTCCCGGTACAGCCGTGCGGAGTTTATCGATAATCTTTCGATACTTATCCGCAGTGTGCTTGCGATTCATCATCTCCAGTATGCGATCTGAACCACTCTGAATCGGCAAATGCATATAAGGCATCAAAGAGGCCAGATCAGCATGGGTGGCAATCAGTTCATCATCCATGTCATTGGGGTGCGATGTGGTATAGCGCAACCTGCCCAGGCCGTCGATCTCGGCAAGCTCTCTCAACAAGCGGCCAAGTTTCCAGTTACTGCCATCCGGCGCTTCCCCGTGGAAACCATTCACATTCTGCCCCAGCAAGGTAATCTCACGGGTTCCATTCGCAACCAGTCGCCGGGCCTCCTCAAGAATGGAGGCAACGGGCCTGGAAAACTCGGCACCGCGGGTATAGGGAACAACGCAGAAGGTACAGAATTTGTCACAGCCTTCCTGTACCGACAGAAAAGCAGCAGGACCTTGATGGTTGCTCTCTTCCGGCAGAAAATCGAATTTCGATTCAACCGGGAAATCTGTATCCGAAATGCCACGCCCGCTCGTATTCCCCAGAGCTTGCGTCACCATTTCCGGCAAACGATGATAGGTCTGGGGGCCAAATACCATATCAACCTGCTTGACCCGGCGAAGAATTTCCTCCCCTTCAGCCTGGGCGACACAGCCAGCCACACCGATCAGCATGCGCTCACCTGCAGCTTCCCGCTTGTCTTTCATCCGACGGAGCAACCCGAGTTCGGAAAATACCTTCTCCGAAGCCTTTTCGCGAATATGGCAGGTATTGAGGATCACCATGTCAGCACCCTCGGGGCTATCCACGGTTTTGTATCCCAAAGGGGTCAACACATCTGTCATCCGAACAGTGTCATAGACGTTCATCTGACAGCCATAGGTCTTGATATAAAGTTTTTTTGCCACCAATGTTACCATTCAGCCTGGTGTTACACGACTGTCGGTACCTGGTGCAGCGCGCAACACTTCGTTTAGATTACCACTTGTTGGGATCAGAAGCTATGCGGAACCGATGCCCTGTCAAGGCGCTGGATACACCACGCGAAACAGCCGCATGACAGTGCATTGCCAGATCTTTTCGATTTGCAAAGGCACTTACCTCTACCGGCTCGAGAAACTCGACCTCGACAGTCAGATTTCCCATAGCCAGTGCATGCCATAAATGACCGGGCAGCTCCATATCCCCATACCAGGCATAGAAAGGTCGCCACAATCGGCCCATCGGCATACCATCCAAACGGGTGTATGTAATGGAGATTGGCTGAACCAGCAAGGGCCTATCGTCCCCCAGGATCTGGGCAACAGAAAACAGCGCCGATTTAAAGGGGAGTACACGCTGGCCATCGCTGGAGGTTCCCTCGGGAAAAAGGATAAGATCTCTCCCGCCCCCGAGCTTGCGCAACATGTCGTCACGGTTCTCTCCGGCCTTGTGCCTACGGCGCTGGATAAAGACAGTCCCGGACAGCTTTGCCAGAAGCCCAAAGAGCGGCCAGCCACTTACTTCTGATTTTGCAACAAAGTGTCCATCGATCAGACTTCCCAACACCGAAATATCAAGATACGAAACGTGATTGGACACAAAAAGGGTCGGACGTCGCGTGCTGGGCTGTCCCCGGGCAATAACCTGCACCCCTGTCAGATGACAGCTTGCCTTGTGATACCAGAGGGGCAGTTTGTAGCGGCCGGGAAGGCGGAGCAGCAGCAACAGCGCCTGCAACGGAATCAGGCTGAACGTAAAAACGACATAGGCGAACAGCCGCCGCATCGCCCTGAACCCTGATCCCAAGCCAGAAGCAACAGCAATATCGGGCATGTCAGTTCACCTGGCCCGCTGCACCTTCGGCTTCTCGACGGTAATGGTTATAATATTTATCGGTTACATTGCTGGTCTCAACAATAACGCAAACATCTGTTGTACCAAACTGTTCATCAACGACTGCACCATCTCCAATGACGCCCCCCAGTCTGAGGTACCCCTTGATCAGCGGAGGCAAAGTTCTCAGGGCCTGACGGGGATCCAGATCCTGCGCAGGTAAAAGATCCATCGAGACATATCGATCAGGCAGGGCCCGGGGACGAATCTCGGGATCAGCAAGATGGTTGTGGTACAGATAGGCTAGGGGCAGTTTCAGGTCTGTTGGGTCTGTGCCCTCAAGACTCGCGCAACCAAACATATATTTAACATCATAGGCAAAGACATACTGGGCAATGCCACGCCACAACAGCTGCATTGTCGAACCACGACGATAATCCATGCTGATACAAGACCGCCCAAGTTCCAGGACCTCGCCAGGAAAATCCAGCAGCTTGCCAATATCAAATTCGTCTATGGAATAAAATTGTCCGCGAGCCGCTGCACCGGTTCGTCGCATCACTCTATAGGTCCCGACAACCGCATCAGGCCCTGAGCCGCACTCATTATCAAAGACAAGCAGGTGATCACAAAAGGGATCAAAACTGTCAAAGTCCCTTTCGGCCACACGCATCTCATCCGTCGGCCGCGCGGACATCTCGTTATAGAAAATATTGTATCGCAGATTTTGGGCAGCCAGAATTTCTCGCTCGGTTTCCGCCAAACGAATGGTCAGAGACCCAGCAGTCACATCAACGGGTCGCACTAATTCCTCGAGCATGTCCCATTTCTTTCATGGTTCAAATTATACATCGAAAGGACCATGACAGATAATTGTGTCTATTTTATTTCGCGACAGCCCTCACGCACAGCATACAGTTCCAACCGGTGATCGACCAGTCGATAACCAAGCTTTGACGCCATCTTACTAAGAAGTTCGTGAATTTCCACATCAGAAAATTCGACAACTTCGCCGGAATTGACATCTATCAGGTGATCATGATCTTGCTCGGTGACCTCTTCATAACGGGCGCGCCCGTCTCCGAAGTCGTGCCGCTCCAGAATATTGGCTTCTTCAAACAGCTTTACTGTTCGATAAACGGTCGCGATCGAGATTTTAGAATCAAGATTCGATGCCCTCTGATAGACCTGCTCCACATCCGGGTGATCTGTAGAATCTGACAAGACTCGCGCAATAACCTTACGCTGCTCCGTCATCTTCAAACCTTTTTCAGCACAAAGAACTTCCAGTTTTGATGTCATGGGAACCCAAGATGTCGTAATTTTTGAATAATTCTAAATTACATAAAAAAGCGCTGCTCGGCAAACACCCAGCAGCGCTTTTTTCAAGAAAAATGCATCATAAACGATTTATTTGTCACTGGACCGATTGGACCGGGTACCGAGCCCGATCTGCTTGGCCAGAGAACTGCGCTGCTTGGCATAATTTGGTGCGACCATCGGATAGTCCTGTGGCAGGCCCCAGCGCTCCCGATATTCTTCCGGTGTCATGTTGTAAGCCGTTTTCAGATGGCGTTTCAACATTTTGAGTTTTTTGCCATCTTCGAGGCAAATAATAAATTCCGGGGTAATCGACTTTTTAATCGAAATCGCCGGCATCGGGCGCTCGGGCTCTTTCCGCTCTTCATCTCCCAATGACACAAGGGTGCTGTGAACTTCGCGGATTAATTGCGGTAAATCAGCCATAGCAACAGAATTATTGGTAACATGTGCAGCCACAAGCCGTGTTGTCAGCTCCACAAGTTCCATTGAGGATTTATCTTCAGACATCGTATGACTGTTCTTTCCAGATCTAAGGTTGTCTTGTTTTTTTACGCAATTACTGTGCGTCGAATAACTTGTCACCTAGCGAATTAAAGTCATTTACATAAAATTACAAGGGAGAAATCCAACTATTTATTGCGATTTAAATCATATATATAAAAAAGTGACAAAAATCAGAAATTTTCAAGTTGCATGACAAGTGCATCTGCAGATTTTCCGCCCTCACGCTGATAATATTTGGGACGACGACCAATTTCCGTAAATCCTGAGCTCAAATAAAGTGAAATAGCCGGGTAATTATCTGCAGCAACTTCCAGAAAAAATTTGCATACTTCTGATTGACTTGCATCTTCCAACATCGCAGCAATCAACAAGCGAGAAACACCTTTTCGACGCCACTTGCGGTCAACACAAAACGTCAATATCTCTGCCTCATCCAGCGACCTCTGCCATAGAACAAAGCCGGCAGGAACTTTTTCGACACAATAAATCAGACCCTTGCTTGTCGGTAACTCAAGTATTCGAGAAAAAGAATCTCTGCTCCAGCTCCCCTCCGCGAAACTGCCTTGATGGAGCAACGCCAACACTTCAGCATGCGCCGTCTCTATCCAAAGAATTTCACCAGGGGTCGCGTCAAACGCGGAGAGTGGAGGTTCCCGCTTCACCCCTATTTCCCTGTTGGATGATTTTTGGGAAGCGACACATCCGGTGCACGCAGATAGAGCGGATGAAGACGGTGCGCTTTCTGTTTGAACAATCCTTTTTCCAAAGCCAGCAGTAAAAGGCAAGACGCATCCGCCCGGGGAATCGCGCGGGAGACTGTATAATCGATTTTCGCCTTTGCGAGGAACTCCTCCGCCTGTTCTACAGCGTCACCAACCAGGAGATTCTTTCCCGAGGGCAATCTCGGAGCCAGCTGATCCGGACTTACTGCAAAAGGCTCCGTCAGGGGCTTCAGCTCCGACGTGAAACACTGGGCAAACAATTCAGCCCTCTTTGCATCCAGCAAAACGGTCAGACTCTCGACCGAGTCCTTTTCTTCAGATGGAACCGCGCGCGCCAAAACGTCAA
This sequence comes from Kiloniella laminariae, assembly GCF_027214005.1. Lineage (GTDB taxonomy): Bacteria > Pseudomonadota > Alphaproteobacteria > Kiloniellales > Kiloniellaceae > Kiloniella > Kiloniella laminariae_A. The sequence continues at coordinate 408,109 of NZ_JAPWGY010000003.1, read as the reverse complement.
AATTGTTTATCCCGACCAGAGGTTTGTCACAGGCAAGAGCAAATCCCTGTGCCGCAGCCAGTCCGATCCTGACTCCCGTAAAACCGCCCGGCCCTGTCGTGACGGCAAAGCCCGACATGTCCGACAGCTCGAGACCCGTCACAGAAAGAACTTCATTAATCATGGGCAGCAAGCGCTCTGATTGTCCGCGCCGCATCTCCTCCAGACGGGAAGCCAGGATCTTTCCAGCCCTGACAATGGCCACAGAACAGGAAGAACCCGCTGTATCCAGTCCAAGGAAAATAGAATCATCTGCACACATGATTGGTAAACATCATTCTGTTAGTTTAAAACCCGACATCTGATCTCTGTAAGGTATTCTAAAGGACAACACAGCCAGAGAAAGCAGATCAACAGCATTTGGAACAAATGCCATTACTTTTAAAACCTTTTAGCAAGTATCTTTACTGTAACAAGTAATTTTACAAAAATCTTAGAGCCTGAATCTCTGCACACTGACACCCGGATGGAAGTAAATGCGCCCTTCCCACTTTCTCGCAAGCCTTACATTGTTTATGAGCCTTTTTCTCATAAGCCCTGGCAAAAATGCTTCTGCACAGGCTGTCGAGACAGAGCAGCTCAACGGTGCGGTGATTATTATGTATCATCGCTTCGACCAGGCGGCTTATCCGACCACAAATATCCCGCTGGAATTATTACGCAGCCACATCCAGCTGCTCAAAAGCGGGCCCTATACGGTTCTCTCTCTGTCCGAAATCACAGATGCCCTGAAAGAAGGACGACAGCTTCCGGACCGGACCATCGGCATTACTGTCGATGATGCCTTTGCCTCTTTTTATAATACAGGCTGGAAAGAGTTTCAGAAAGCAGGCTTGCCTGTAACGGTTTTTGTTTCCACAGAACCAGTTGAACAAAACCAGCCTGATTATATGTCCTGGACAGAGCTGCGTGAAATTATTGCCGACCCCCTCATCAGTATCGGCAACCATGCCCATCAGCACCAGCACATGGCAGACCTGACACCCGAGGAGCAAAAAGCTTCGATTGATCAGGCAAACGAGCTCTTCAGACGCGCCCTGGGCAAACAACCCGATATTTTTTCCTACCCCTATGGCGAGGTTTCTTCATCTCTTGTACAGGTCGTCAAAGAATCGGGTTTCAAAGCCGCCTTTGGCCAGCATTCCGGAACTGTTTCACGCACAGACGATCTGTTTCAACTTCCGCGCTTCACTTTCAATGAACGTTTTGGCGCAATCGAGAGATTCAAGCTGGCCATCAACACTCTTCCCCTCCCCGTGCTTGCTGTCCTCCCGGAAAATCCCATGCTGGACAAAACAAACAACCCCCCGAACATCGGCTTCACAATCTCGCCAGAGATCGGGACACGGGAAGATGGCAGCTATCCCGGATTGAACTGTTACAGCTCGCAAAATGATGTATCACTCATGCAATTGGGAGGTGGAAGGATCGAAGTCCGGCTTTCAGCACCCTTCACACCAGGCAGAGCCCGGCTCAACTGCACCATGCTCGGACCAGACAAACGCTGGCGCTGGTTCGGACAGCAATATTATATACCTGAATAATCCCAGTAATCGCTGTTTGGGTAATCGCTGTTTGTCCTTCTGCCCAAAATCAGAACTCTTGATTTCCAGAGGCAATCAGCTTTACGGGTGAATCAACCTTTGGGGGACAGGAAGGCAAGGGGGCTGAAATCAACAGAACCACTCAAGATGACGTCATCAGAAACAAGTTTTGCCTGATCAAAATCCTGCAGTTTGTTTGAAGACATGACAGACTGCAGTGCCGCAACATACTTGCTGCCCTCTTCTGAATAGGCGGTAAGGCTCATCGCCAGCCCGGGGCCATCAAGACGACCGTCAAGATTCGCACCAGCCCGCCTGAGCTGCCACCGGCGAGATCTGAATTGGCTGTAGGAAACATGACTATTCAGATTATGGACATAGGCCTCGACGGAACCCAGCAAACTATCAAAACTCCGTACCCGGAAAGATTCTTCCTCTCCTCTGTCCTGAGGAACCAGTCCGGTACCATTTTCCACCCATATCCGCTGGCCAAACAAGGCATTTCCCTCACGGACAAACCGCGAAGTTCCCCAACCGCTTTCCTGTATTGCCTGCGCCAGGATCAGACTGACAGGCACGACATCAACACGTTTGGTCAAACGTGCCAGTTTGACCGGATCAATATGTCCGTCTCGCAACACATTGGCTACTCGATAGCGTTCGGCCAGACCGCTCAGCCACGCGATTTCATCGGTGGAAAATTCAGTCGTTTCTGATTTGTTATCGACCAGCTCCAGCCTGTTGGTAAAAGCAATGAGCTTGTCTCTCTCCCGAAGAACTTTTTCATTTACCCGAAGAACCAGAGGCAGCAAACTTCGGATAAAAAGGCTTTTCCGAACTTCGACATCAGGTTCGTTCCCGAAATCATCTGGAAAACGGTCAATAAACAATCGGGGAACAGAAAGCTTCCGGTTTCGCACATCCACCAGATGATATTCATGCGCCTGAAACAGGCTCAGCATGCTTTCCCGGCTATCCAGAGAAATCCCCGAGGGAAAGAACTGCGCCCGCCTTGGCTCCGGTATCAAAAGAGCCGCAACGACAAAACAGACTCCCCCTGTCAGCAGCCAGAATACAATCCGGTGCAAAGATGAATATTTCTTCACAGGAGTCTGGTCCACAGAAGATTTATGCAAGGGAATCAGCCGGCAGGGATCAGGAAATCGCCCGGACTTCACTTACTTCCGGAATGTAATGGCGCAGCATATTTTCAATTCCCATCTTCAGAGTCGCCGTTGAACTCGGACAACCAGCACAGGCTCCCTGCATGTGAAGATAGACAACACCGTTGGTAAACTCGTGAAATACGATATCGCCACCGTCCTGGGCAACAGCCGGACGCACACGGGTATCAAGCAGTTCCTTGATCTGGGATACGATCTCGTCGTCGTCACCGCTTTCCGTTGTGGCATGGGATGTGATTCCGGCTGCCCCGTCGGTCATGACCGGACGTCCAGCCGTAAAGTGTTCCATAATCGTACCAAGGATAGATGGCTTGAGAATATACCATTCCTTGTCTTCTGATTTGGTGATGGTGATAAAATCGCCGCCAAAAAATACGCCGGTAACACCCTCAACATCGAACAGGCGCTGCGCCAGAGGTGAACATGCCGCCGCATCGCGGGATTCAAAAAAAGCGGTCCCTTCTGACAGCACCGGACAGCCTGGAAGAAATTTCAGGGTTGCGGGATTTGGGGTCTGCTCGGTCTGAATAAACATGTTTAAACTCTTCTGAAACGCGGTTGGTTCTCGTTCTTATATGTAATCTTGCAGGGGACATTCAAGCAGGAACTCACATTGGCCCCAGATCCCATAGAGCAAGAAACATAAATGAACAGGAAAAGAGAGGCTTAGCTGATCTCGTCAATTGCTGCCGGTTCCAGATTATCCGGTACAACAGTAATCGGGACACGCAGCTTGCCGATATGTTTCCCCATAAGGGCTGTCAACAAAGGTCCCGGCCCACCCGAGCCTGAACTCGCCCCCAGCACCAGAATGGAAATCTGTTCATCCTCATTTACCAGCTTGAGCAACTCGTCACGGCGATCGCCTTCACGGACGTAGAGAACCGGCATTTGGCCGGAATATTCCTGCACTTCCTCGGCCATGTCCTGCAACCGCCGTTCAGCCTCTTCCCTGGCTTCTTCCTGCATCAGATCACCGACTGCCATCCAGTGATTGAATTCAGCTGGCTCGATGACATACAGCAAGGCAACACGCCCCCCCGTATGCAAGGCGCGGCGACAGGCAAAACGCATCGCCTGCAGCATCTCGTCACTATCATCGACAACAACCAGAAAAATCCGATCCTTGGAACCATGATCCCGGCGCTGTTTGTTTGCTGCCGACTGGTCTGACGATTCAGTTTCACTCATGCATTATCCCTTACGGAACGCGAGGTGGCCCATCCACCCGGATACAAGCGCAATAACAATTGCGAAGATACCATACATTGTCCCCTGATGGTGTGCATAGTCATAAATTTCTGCCTCTGCCCCGATCTTGGAAACCGACAGGGGCGTTGTCCTGGCGTCAATAATCTGCCCTTCGCGCAGGTGATAGACGCTGACACTGTAACTGCCTGTCGGGACATTTGCCGGCAGCTCGAATTCTGTCTTGAACAGATGTTCTCCCAGAAAAACAATCTCGGCAGAGGCCAATTGATAATTTCCAGCACGAAGAAGATTGCGCAGCAGAGAATCTTTCCACTGTTCGGCAATACGTCCGGCTGCCTTCGTTACAGGTAACTCAAGGCCAATATGGTCAAATCCGATTCCATTCAGGGCTCGTGTCGTCGGGCTGGCAATTTCTTCAAGAGGCCCGGTACCCGCGATGGCATAGAAACTCGGTATCTTTTCAAACCGCATTGTCGCCGTATTCATCCAGATCCCTGCGACCTGTTCTTTGCGATGCATCTTGAAGTCCGCATCAGGTCCCCGCACAACCACCAGAACCTCGCCTGGCGAATTGATACTGCCAAAAAGCAGGATTTTATCGCCGGAAAAACCAGCCGTAATTGCCACGAGGTGGCTGGATAAATCCACCTCTATGGCCCGGGACTGTTTCGGAAGCGCAACAAAAGCCAGAACCGCCAGCAAGAACACACCGCGCGCCAGGGGCGAGAGACGCTGCCAGAGAGGAGTCATCGCACCATCTCCAGAGAATAGAAGTCAGCGGGGGTCACCAAGAGATCAAGGAAAAGCTTTCCACAGACCATCACGACCAGAGCCCCCAAAAGCAACCGCAACCAGTCCCCCTGCATTTTAGCCCCGATCCGGGTGCCAAACTGCGCACCAAGTACCGAACCGACCAGCAGCAACAGGGCGAGAACGATATCAACGGTCTGATTTTGTACCGCCTGAAGAAAAGTAACGTTGGCCGCAACAAAAATAATCTGGAACAGCGAGGTACCGATAACCATCGCCGTCGGCATCCCCAGCATGTAGATCATGGCAGGCACCAGAATGAATCCCCCGCCAACCCCCATAATCGCCGAGAGAATACCAACAAAAAAACCGATCCCCAGCGGCAGCAGTGCCGAAATATAGAGCCGGGATTTCCGGAACCGGACTTTCAGGGGCAAACCGTGAAACCAGTTATGCTCATGCAGTTTGCCACGCCGGGCCCCACCAGTCTTTCTGCGGTGCGAGACAGCCTTGATCCCCTCCAGCATCATCAGCAGCCCGATCGTGCCCAGAAAAATCACGTAACAAAGGCTGATCACCAGATCAATCTGTCCGAGGTTTTTCAACAGCGTAAAGATTCCAACCCCGACAGTAGAGCCAATAAAACCACCCGCCAGCAGTATCCAGCCCATCAGAAAATCAACATTACCCCGTTTCCAATGGGCAAAAACGCCCGAAACGGAAGAGGCAATCACATTATTTGCCTGGGTTGCCACCGCCACCGCCGGCGGTACTCCGACCAATATGAGAATGGGAGTCATCAGGAAGCCACCCCCAACACCAAAAAGCCCCGAAAGAAATCCGACACCCCCTCCCATTGCCAACAAGAGAATGATATCTACGGAAATTTCAGCGATAGGTAGATATATTTGCATCGCCGTCAGCCGTTCTTCTTGGTGGTGAGCATATGGCCGTACCCCATCCTGGCGGAATTCGCCTCCCGTGAATCTACAAATCGTTCACTTTAATAAAAATCTATCCCGCCAGCTCGAAAAGTAAAAGGGGGAACGCCCTGCTTTTTCCTTGTTCTTTCAACTTTTTGTATATTTTCAGCTACAGATATTACATCCTGAAAGAATATTTCAGGACCTGTCGGCAAAAAGGCTCCGGTTTTCACTGGAGCCTTTTAATCAAAATGTTGTCCGCACCAGGGCCAAAACGCCTAGGAACGCAGAAACCCGACTGCATCATAGACTTCGCGCATTACAGGTTCGGCCAAAGCTGCTGCCCGTCCAGCACCTTCTTTCAGGATGCCATCCACATAGGACTGGTCATCCATCAGACGCTTCATCTCGGCTCCCATCGGCCCCAGCTTCTCAACCGCAAGATCGGTCAGAGATTGCTTGAATTCAGCAAAACCCTTGCCTTCAAACTCTCCAAGAACGTCCTTGAGCTCCTGATCCTGCAAGGCTGCATAAATTGACAAGAGATTAAAAGCTTCAGGCCTCTCTTTACGGATCTCGTCCGGCAGAGAACCGTTTTCTCCGAGCACCTCGATCCCGGGAATCAAATGCGGATCACTTGTGGCCTTGCGGATTTTTTTAGCCACGGTATCTGCATCATCCATCATGGTGATCCGGCTGTAGTCCGACGGGTCGGATTTGCTCATTTTTTTGCTGCCATCACGCAAGCTCATCACCCGGGTTGCTGCTCCCATGATCAGGGGCTCGGGCACCGGGAAAAGATCCACTTTAAAGTCATTGTTGAACTTGAGGGCAATGTCCCGGGTCAGCTCCAGATGCTGTTTCTGATCTTCCCCCACCGGCACGTGTGTTGCCTTGTAAGCCAGGATATCCGCAGCCATAAGATTTGGATAAACATAAAGGCCGGTTGAAACTTTCTCCTTGTTCTTTCCTGCCTTGTCCTTGAACTGGGTCATGCGGTTGAGCCAGCCGATACGCGACACACAGTTGAAAATCCAGCCCAGTTCAGCATGAGCCGAAACCTGGGATTGGTTAAAGATAATGTGGCGTTTCGGATCAACTCCTGCCGCCAGATAGGAAGCCGCAACTTCCCGGGTATTGAGAACCAGCTGTTTGGGATCCTGCCAGACGGTAATCGCATGCATATCGACGACACAGAAAATACACTCATAGTCATTCTGCAGACGTACAAAGTTGCGAATAGCACCCAGATAGTTGCCCAGATGCAGGTTCCCGGTGGGCTGAACACCCGAGAAAATACGCTTCATGTGGAAGATCCGTTCCCATAGCGGTTGTTGTAAAAACCAAGGCTGGCTTTATCGCCGTTCAACAGCAGTGGGTCAAGAGAGTCCGGGAGAGTCACCAGGTTCTCTTGAACTTGTTAGCGCTGCAGCAACTGGGTTATCGGGATAAAGATCGGCCAATGCCTGGTCTAAGGTCGGAAATGTGTAGGTGAAACCTGATTTCTCGGCCTTGGCAGGGATCACCCGCTGTCCTTCCAGAAAAAGCACGGACATCTCTCCCAGCCCCGCCCTCAACAGGAACCCGGGCAGTCGAAATAAAAGCGGCCGTTCGAGCTTCCGGGCCAGTGTTTTCATGAAGACCCGGTGACGGATGGTACCGGGTGCGACAGCATTGACCACACCCTTGATATCCTTCCGATCAAGCACAAAGTCTATCAGACGGATCGCATCGCCAAGATGAATCCACGGCATCCACTGCTGCCCCTTACCGAAGATACAGCCAAGACCAAATGCAACTGGTGTGGCAAAACCTGGCAGTGCTCCGCCGCCCTCTCCCAAGACTATCCCGAAACGCAACAGTCCCAGCCGGACACCCAGACTCTCCACTTTACGGGCCTCCGCTTCCCATTGCTGACAAAGTTCGGATACAAACACCTTCTGGCAAGGTCCGGATTCATCCAGTTCTCTCTCTCCACCATCCCCGTAATACCCAACAGCAGATGCACTCACCAGCACGGCCGGTTTATGCTCCAGCCTTCGAATCAGCTCAACTATTTCCCCTGTCGTGTTAATCCGGCTGGCAAAGAGGCTTTTGCGTCTTGCCTTCGTCCAGGGCAGCCCGATAATTGCTTCGCCAGCAAGATTAATCACAGAATCTATTTTCTTGCTGGCGGGTATCTCTGCCAAAGACTCCAGGGTTTCAACCAGTGGTCCAAAGATATTTCTGGCTTTTTCCCTGTCCCGGGTCAAAACCAGGACCTTCTCTCCCCTGGACAGGAGCTGGCGGGTCAAGGCCTTGCCAATAAAGCCTGTCGCCCCTGTTATCAGAATTGTTTTTGGTGTCGTGTTTTCACTTACCATGATCGGCTTGCGTAAAAATTCAGGGGTCTGGAGAGGGCCAAGGCGAATCACGGCCATCAAGTCTCGTATCCCCCAAAGAAGCACACCGATGGCATAAAGACTCATCACCCAGGAAATCCAGCCATAATCGACAGGCACGATCTTGGAATTTTCCAATCCCCACTGCCAGAGCTGGGGCAGCAGTAGAATCAAAACAGCTCCATAATTCATTGCCAAAACCGTATGCAACACACGTTCGAGCGGGGGCAACTTGCGGGTCAGGTCTTCTTCGATAAAATCCCAAAGGGTTATACCGACTTCCACCAGCAGCAAAAACATAACAAAGAATGCCAGAAATCCATGCCAGCTTGCCCAACCCAACATCACAAAAAGGGCAGCATAGATAAACTCCCGGGCTGAATGCAGCATCAACTCCTTGCGTGCACCCGGTTTGGAAGGCAGGGCTTCAGTAATTTCGTGGTGCCAGAGGTTATCAAATGCGCCCAGGAGTCCCTGTATCACAAGCAGGCCAAGTACCAGCTCCATCTGTTATCTCCTTTTCTGAAAAATACCCGTCCTGAAAAACCGTCTGGCCAAACAGCGGGTGAAATACTTCGAGGGTAAACTGAAATCGGTCAGGCCCTGCGTGTCGGTGCGTCACCTCTAGCGTGCCCGGACTGATCCAGCGAGGCAGAGGTATTCGGGTTTTATTTATTTCGATAAAAAAAGCCGTCGAGATAAAACATAGTGCCCCCGCCTTCTCCTCCAGCTTCAGGGACATCCCCAGTCCCCCGCCAAAGCATTCAAGCAACCCCTTGTCGTTAGTAATTATTTTGGTTGTACGGGCAATCTGGGTATTTTGATCACTAAAATAATAATGGCGTTCCCAAACGGTCCCTCCCGGTCGCTTTTTATCCTCATAGGTATAGACGTCACAGGCAACATTCTCCCCCTGAGACCAGGCCATAGGAGTACCAAAAAGGCGGGAAACCCAGGCCATAACAATCCCGAACCAGCTCGCCTGAACCTTGTCCATTCTGCCTTGATAAAGATGTTTTTCACCACCTTTGTTGCTGGTCCCAAACCGTTGACGAATGGCTGGGTGTAGTCTTCTCCATGCCCGATCGCCTATAAGACCACAGAGATCTACAGGTTGATCTGCAAGTTGATTTGCAGGCTGGTCTGCAAATCGGGTACGAGATAAAAAACCCGGAAGTGGCAGAGACTCCTGAAGGACTGCTGTGCTGACAAATATATCCTTTTTCATAACCGCCACATTCCTTGTTTCTGTAATTTCTGTCATGAGAGAAATTACTTCTCAAAAGAAAAGCGGACAATAGCCCGCCTGATCTACTTACCAATCAGTTTCGCAACTTTCGCTCCAAGTTTCATAATCTTGACCAGAGTTCCCTTGGGCAGCTTGCTAACCTGTTCATACCAGTTGGTCAGGTTGGCAATAAACTCCAGCATATCTTCCATACGTTTCAAACTTTCCGCCGGAATATCGCTTTCCTCTGAACCATCCAGCACACATTTTCGCAAGGTACTGAGGGTTGGCGCAATCTCCCGTTGCTTTCGGGCATTTGCGATGGTCAGTAACATTTGCCAAAGATCATGGGGTGCTTCGAAGTGATCTCTACGGTCTCCTAAAACGTGAACCATATGCACCAGATCCCATCCCTGTAGCTCCTTCAAACTGGTACTGACATTCGAACGGGCAATATTCAGGGTTTCGGAAATTTCCTCTGCATGCAGGGGACGTGCTGACAGATACAGCAGTGCATGGATCTGGGAGACAGAGCGGTTCACTCCCCAGCGAGATCCCATCTCGCCCCAATGCAGGACATACCGCTCCATGGATGGTGAAAGATGCATAAGACAATTTCTCTAATTTCTGTTATTACAGAATTAAAAGAATTTAATCTTAACGTCAAGACTTTTCTCTTTATATGTCCCTTGTTCCCCTTCCTACGTTCTTCGGCCCTTCGCACCCCGAATAATACAGCCCGTTAAATGGTAAGGGCCATTCGAACCTTGCGACGGATATTCCTTCAATGAACGTTTATTAACCATGACAGGGGATGTCGATACCAAGGAGAACATGATGAAACTTTATAAAAAAGCTCTCTACACCTTCGCTGCACTTGCCCTGATCGGCACCACAACAACGCGTGTTGCGCAGGCTGACAGTAATTTTTCACTGCCCGGCATCAAGATAGTCATCGTCAAACCCGCCCCGGTTTATCAGCAACACCATACACATCATTACCAACGCCCTGCGCCGCGCTATGTTGTTGTACAGAAATACAGCCCTCAAAAGCATGATCACCATCATTCAAAACACAAGAAGCATGATGGCCATAACAATCCCAAGTGGTCCAAACACGACGACAGCAGAGGATATCGCTAGCTCAGCCTTTTCTTGAATAAACACGGTAGTGTAAAACGACAGAGGACAACCCCGGCATCCTCTGTCGTTTACGAGAAGATCTCTTCTGATTTCTGCTCTTCCGGCCGGGTTCCCGATTTACCTTTAGCCTGATAGTCCCGATAAAGCTCCAGGGCGATCCTGATATAGGGACGCCTTACCCTGTTGGGACGTTTTTCATCCATCAAAGACAGAGCTTCCTCCACGCTATATCCCTGCTGGATCAAATAGGCACTGATCGCCAGAACGCTGCGCGACATACCCAGCGCACAATGGACATAGATACTTCCCCCCTTCAAGCCATCGGCAATCTGCGCCACGATCCTGTCCAGCTGTTCGGGGGCAGGAATTGCGATATCAAGCAACGGGATATGTACAAACCGGAAAGAACCCGGCGCACCTGATGACAGTTCCGGCACCAGATCTACAACCGATGTCACGCCAAGCCCCTCAAGTTTCTGCCAAATCACGTTGTCTGGCCGCCCTCCAAGCCAGAGCCCCGGCTGAATTTCACTCAGGGGCGCAACCCGTCCTTGCCAAAACCACCAGTTCAGCCAACAAGCAATCAGATAGGGCCAGAGCAACAGATACATAAGCAGGGGATACCCTTCACTGTTCTTGAAAAGAAAACCGTTGAACCCCAGAAGATAACAAACCGACACATAAATAAATGACAAGGCGGCACTACCCGGTACAAGTCCCCACCACCCCAGTTGAAATGCCAAGAGAGTTAAACCCACGGAAAGCACCAGATACCGAAAGGCCATGTGCAGGTGCCGGGGTGTAACAAACCGCAGGGGGAAAAACCGGTTTTCGCCGCGGTCCGGCACCAGCCACAGCAAAACCGGGATTACAGCCACACCACCCAGGATATCAATCATATGGTGCTGGAAAACCAGGACTGTTGAAGCCCCGATCAACACAAACCACAGAGTGATTGCAGCAAAGGCGATTCCTTTTAGCTGACGACTGATCTGTTGCCATGCCAGAAACCCGAGCGAGATATGCAACGAAGGAAACTGGTTAAAGGGCTGATCCAGACTCAACAAGTCAAACAGAATTGCCGGCCAGCCTGTAACCGAAGGTCGGACAAAAGAAAACTGAAGCGGCAGCAGCAGAAAGAACAGAGCTGAAAGCACAATCGCCGTGCCATACCGCAGACCCAGAACCTGAATTTCCCGACGGCTTTGGCAGAGGAAGAAGGCAACCACAAAAACCAGATCCGAAGACATATACGGCAGGATGAACTCGGGAATAAAGGGGATGGATTTTTCCCATTCCGCAAAGACCGCCGGATGTGGCGCCCGCAACAAACTGATATAATTAACCGATCCGTACAGCAGAAAGAAAAACAGCCCGAGATTAACCGTCCACAGAAGTTTTTCTTTCACCAGTGGTACAGCCGCAGGCCTTGCATCAAAAAGCAGGCTTCCTGCCACAGCGTTCTGTTTACCTGATGCCATCACCCGCTTCTCCCCCACTCTATGTGTTTTTGCTGAGTTGCCCCAAACACCACACGTTCGACCTATGACACAGCAACTGCTGACGAATCGCTCTGCTTGATTGTTTTAACCACAACCACCACTTCTGGTATATATTCTTATCACCGCTTCGTAACTTTCTCAGGGTTTATAGATGCTTGATCTTACCGAACACACCATGAAAAGCTGGGACCAGACAGAACTGTTCTACCGCGCATGGCAACCGAAAAAGAAATCAAAAAAGGCGGTTATCCTTTTTCATCGTGGTCACGAACACTCAGGTCGCTGGCAAGGCGTCATTGATCATCTCGACAAGGGTGACCTCAATTTCTTTGCCTGGGATGCCCGTGGGCATGGAAAATCTCCAGGAGAACGAGGCTATGCCAAGAGCTTTGATGCCCTGGTAAAGGATGTCGACAGCTTCGTACGCCATATCTCCACAGAATACGGCATTGCCTATAACGACATGATTATCCTCGGACACAGCGTTGGATCTGTTCTGGTCAGCACCTGGGTACATGATTACAGCCCCCCCATCCGGGGTCTTATCCTCGGCAGCCCGGCCCTGCGGGTCCGGCTTTATGCCCCCTTTGCCATCCCCGGCCTGCGTTTGCTGCAAAAAATCAAGGGGAAGACCTTTATCTCAAGCTACGTAAAAGGACGTTTGCTCACGCACGATCAGGAAAAACAGCGATCCTATGACAACGACCCCTTGATCACGCCCAAAATCGCCGTGAACATCCTGCTCGGGCTCTACGACGCCGGAAGTCGTCTGCTGGCCGATGCCGGAGCGATCACAGTTCCGGTGTTGATCCTCTCGTCCGGAGCTGATTTTGTCGTCAGACAATCAGCACAACGCCAGTTCTATAACGGACTGAGCAACCCGCGGAAGGAAATGCAGACCTTTCCCGGCTTCCTGCACGACACTTTCAACGAAAAGAACAGCCACCTGCCTCTCAACAAGGCTCGAATTTTTATCGATGATCTCTATGCCCGAAACGAAACACTTCCAGCCCTGCTCGACGCAGACAAGGTCGGCTATACCAAAGATGAATATGATCAGCTCAAGCAACCACTGCCATGGTACTCCCCGAAGAAGGTCTGTTTCTCGCTGACCCGATCCTTGATGAAGTCGCTCGGAAAAATGAGTTATGGCATCGAGCTCGGCTGGCGCGAGGGATTTGATTCCGGTGCGATGCTGGATTATGTCTACCAGAACAAGGCCCGTGGCAGTAACCCGATCGGAAAGCTCATCGATCGGAATTTTCTCGACAGCCCCGGCTGGAAAGGCATCCGTAAAAGGAAAGAAAACCTCGAACTGCTTCTTGATCAAACCATTTCCACCCTACGTGAAAAGGGTGAAGCTGTTAGGATTACGGAACTGGCCACCGGTCAGGGACGGTACGTCCTGGATGTTCTCCGCGCCAGAAAAGACCAGGATGTTTCTGCTCTCCTGCGTGATTTCAGCCACGATAATGTCAGAGAGGGTTCGAACAGAGCCAAAGCCTATAATCTGAACAATGTCACCTTTAAACAGGGGGATGCCTTTGATCCTGCCTCGCTGGCAGAAATTGATAACACGCCCAATATCGGCATTGTTTCCGGTCTCTATGAACTCTTCCCGGAAAATCAACCCGTCCTCCAGAGTCTGAAAGGTCTGGCGGAAAAGATCCAGCCCGGGGGCTATCTGATCTATACCAACCAGCCCTGGCATCCCCAGCTTGAATTTATTGCCCGGGTTCTGACCAGCCATCGCAACAATAGCGACTGGGTTATGCGCCGCCGCAGCCAGCAGGAAATGGACCAGTTGGTTGAGAGCGTCGGCTTCAAGAAGGTCGATATGAAAGTTGACGAATTTGGCATCTTTACCGTCTCGCTCGCCCAAAAAGTAACGGCGGCGACTGTATCTCCTGATACAGCCAAAACAAAATCCGCTGCACTCAAGGTCGAGACAAAGGCAAAAGCGAAAAAGGCAACTCTCCGCCGCAAACCCGGGACGACCACAAAAAAGCCTGTGGCAGCCAAACCTCGCGCCCCCAAAACAAGACCGACCAAGGCCAAAACAACAGACAAAGTGACCAGCGAGAACTAGCCAGAAAATCCTTTGGCTGTTCAATACAAGACGGGGCCGGAAGATAACTTCCGGCCCCGTCTTTATTCATCATACCTTAGGAAAGATTAGTTCCAGCTGGCAATCAGTTCATCATAGTCAATTGTGACACCCTGTGGCTTCTCGTTCGCCAGTTTGGCTTTAGGAGAACCAGGCTGTTCCAGCCAATAGCTTTCGTCCTGCTCTTCATTCAGCTTTGGACCACACTCGCCCTGAACGCCGGCTTTCTCGAGACGGGAAAGAACCTTGTCCTGTGCTTCAGCCAAAGAGTTCATCGCTTCCTGTGGGGTTTTGGAGCCTGAGCTCGCATCACCAATATTCTGCCACCAGAGCTGTGCCAGCTTCGGATAATCCGGAACGTTCACACCTGTTGGTGTCCACTGCAGACGTGCAGGGGAACGATAGAACTCGACCAGACCGCCAAGGTTTGGAGCCCGCTCGGTGAAGGATTCATGCTGGATATCGCTCTCGCGAACGAAAGTCAGGCCAACGTGGCTTTTCTTCAGAGAAACGGTTTTCGCAACAGTGAACTGGGCATAGAGCCAGGCAGCTTTACGACGATCAACCGGTGTCGATTTCATGAGTGTCCATGAACCGGCATCCTGATAACCGAGCTTCTGGCCTTCTTCCCAGTAAGGACCCTTCGGAGAAGGAGCCATACGCCATTTTGGTGTCCCGTCAGCATTCACAACCGGCAGGCCTTCTTTCACCATGTCAGCAGTGAAAGCAGTGTACCAGAAGATCTGCTGGGCAATAGCACCCTGCGCAGGAACCGGACCAGCTTCACCGAAGGTCATGCCTGGTGCAGAAGGAGGAGCGTATTTTTTCAGCCAGTCAACATACTTGGTAACAGAGTAGACCGCAGCTGGTCCGTTGGTCGCGCCGCCACGGGCAACAGAAGACCCAACAGGACGGCAACCTTCCATACGGATACCCCATTCATCAACAGGAAGACCGTTTGGAATGCCTTTATCACCTGCACCGGCCATGGAGAGCCATGCATCGGTGAAGCGCCAGCCGAGAGATGGATCTTTTTTACCGTAATCCATGTGACCATATACGGCTTCACCATCAATTTCTTTCACGTCGTTGGTGAAGAAATCGGCGATGTCTTCGTAAGCAGACCAGTTAACCGGAACACCCAGATCGTAGCCATATTTGGCTTTGAATTTGGCTTTCAGATCAGGATTGGTGAACCAGTCATACCGGAACCAGTAAAGGTTGGCGAACTGCTGGTCAGGAAGCTGATAAAGCTTGCCATCAGGTCCGGTTGTAAAGGATGTACCGATAAAATCACCGATGTCGAGATCCGGGTTGGTGACATCTGCACCTTCTTCGGAAACCCAATCGGTCAAAGGAACAACCTGCTGATAGCGGTAGTGTGTACCGATCAGGTCGGAATCGTTGATATAGGCATCATAGATGTTTTTGCCGGACTGCATCTGTGTCTGCAGTTTTTCAACAACATCACCCTCACCGATCAGGTCGTGATTAACCTTGATACCGGTGATTTCATAGAAAGCCTTGGCAAGGGTTTTTGACTCATATTCGTGCGTGGTAATGGTTTCGGAAACCACATTGATTTCCATGCCTTTGAACGGCTCTGCAGCCTTGGCAAACCATTCCATTTCCTTCATCTGGTCTTCTTTAGACAAGGTTGAAGGCTGAAATTCATTTTCTACCCAGCTTTTTGCAGCTTCTGCATCGGCATGAGCTGCTCCGGCTGAAAGAACCAGAGCGACGGCTGTAAGCGCGCCACCAATGTAACGGGATTTCATTATTTTTGCTCCCTGTTGCTTCATTCAAGTCAGTGAGGCGAACCTCACTCCCCACGATGCCCTCTTTTGCCTACACCCACCGAAACACGATGAATGCATAGACAGCGCTCACGACGAGGGCTCCCCACAGCTGGATATCTGATACCAGAAGCCAGCCGAGATGGATAAAAGCGCTACCCAGCAAAGTGATAAACAGTCGGTCTCCCCTAGTGGTTGGTATCTTGAGAATCCCAACCTTTTCTCTTTCCGGAAACTTGACTGCCAATACCGTCATCACAACCAACGTGCTTGCGATAACGAGAAAGAAAATAGCCGTTGGCCAGGTCCAGGCCATCCAGTTCAATTCCATGATACGGACTCCTTGAGTTATACCCGACCCAGGGCAAAGCCCTTGGCGATGTAGTTACGTACGAAATAGATCACGAGTATTCCCGGGATAATGGTCAGGATCCCGGCGGCTGCCAGCACGCCCCAATCAAGGCCCGAGGCAGAAACCGTCCGGGTCATCGTCGCACTGATCGATTTTGCATCCACCGATGTCAGGGTTCTGGCCAACAACAGCTCGACCCACGAGAACATAAAGCAGAAGAATGCCGCGACACCGATCCCGGAGGAAATCATCGGTGTAAAAATCCGGGTAAAGAAACGCGGGAAGGAATAGCCGTCAATATAGGCGGTTTCATCAATCTCGCGGGGTACCCCGGACATAAAGCCCTCGAGGATCCAGACCGCCAGTGGAATGTTGAACAGACAATGTGCCAATGCCACAGCTATATGCGTATCAAACAGTCCTACGGATGAGTAGAGCTGGAAGAACGGCAGGGCAAAAACTGCAGGCGGCGCCATCCGGTTGGTCAGGAGCCAGAAGAACAGATGCTTGTCACCCATAAAATTGTAGCGGGAAAAAGCATAGGCCGCCGGAAGGGCCACCAACAGGGTGATAATGGTGTTCAACACCACGTAGATCGTCGAGTTGATATAGCCATTGTACCAGCTGGCATCGGTGAAAATCACCATGTAGTTGGCAAAAGTCAGGTCCTGCGGCCAGAGCGTAAAGGTGCTCAGGATCTCTTCGTTTGTCTTGAGCGACATGTTGAGCAGCCAGTAAATCGGCAGCAACAGGAAGAGGATATAGAGAACGGTTACAAAAGCTTTGGTTTTCATCTCTTAGTTCTCCACTCTGTCCAGATAGCTCATGACCGTGAAAAATACCCAGCTGAAGAGCAGAATGATCAGGAAGTAGATCAGGGACATGGCTGCAGCTGGACCGAGGTCAAACTGTCCAATAGCCATCTGCACCAGATCGATCGAAAGGAAAGTCGTATCATTACCCGGTCCCCCACCTGTGACGACAAAGGGCTCGGTGTAAATCATGAAACTGTCCATAAAACGGAGCAACACAGCGATCAGCAGCACCCGGTTCATCTTTGGCAACTGGATGTAGCGGAAGGTCGCCCATTTGCTGGCACCATCAATCCGGGCTGCCTGATAATAGGCATCAGGAATAGACTGCAACCCTGCGTAACACAGAAGAACCACCAGGGAAGTCCAGTGCCACACATCCATCACAACTAGGGTCACCCAGGCATCAAGTGTGTTTTGCGTGTAGTTATACTCAACTCCGATGTTGTCGAGGAAAGCCCCAAGCAGACCAATATCGATACGCCCGAAAATCTGCCAGATCGTTCCGACCACGTTCCAGGGGATAAGCAGCGGCAGCGCCATGAGAATCAGGCAGAAAGGAACCCAGAAACCCTTGCGCGGCATGGCCAGCGCAATAACGATACCCAGCGGAATCTCGATTGCCAGAATGATAAAGGAAAACAGGAACTGCCGTCCCATGGCATCATGGAAGCGATCAGATCTCAGGACTTCCTGGAACCAGCCAACCCCTTCCCAGAAAAACTCGTTGTTTCCAAAAGTATCCTGGAAGGAATAGTTCACTACGGTCATCAGAGGGATCACAGCAGAAAACGCAACGATCAGGACGACAGGGAGTACGAGCCACCAGGCGCGGTTATCAGACCATTTATTCATGATCAGGCCTCCTCTACCAAATGACTGTTGGCATAAAGGTTTACATGGGTCGGGTCGACGATGAGGCGGGCTCCATCTGCAGGAACCTCCTGATCTTCGCCAACCATGACTTTGAATTCATGATCTTCCAGACGCACACTGGCCACCTTGAAACGGCCAAGGTCTTCGACTTTCTGAATAGAGACTTCCGGACCAGAACCTTCACGCGACAGCGAAAGAAACTCGGGACGGATACCAACTTCAAGTGAAGCTCCGGTCGGGATTTTTGAAAAACCCTGCTCCATGGCAAAGGCATGCCCGGCAACCATGGCTTTGTCGCCATCGATATGGCAGGGCACAACGTTCATTCCAGGGGAGCCGATAAAATATCCGACAAAGGTATGCTTGGGTCGTTCGAAGAGTTCTTCGGGTGTCCCCATCTGAACCACAGCGCCGTCATACATCACCACAACCTTGTCGGCAAAGGTCAGGGCCTCTGTCTGGTCATGGGTCACATAGACCATGGTGTAGTTAAAGCGTTTGTGCAGATGTTTAAGCTGAGACCGCAATTGCCACTTCAGATGCGGGTCAATGACAGTCAAGGGTTCATCAAACAGGATCGCGGAAACATCGGCCCGCACCAGCCCCCGCCCCAGAGAAATCTTCTGCTTCGCATCTGCAGTCAGTCCGCTGGCCTTGTGCTTGAGCGTATCGCCCAGCTCCAGCAGTTCGGCGATCTCGCGAACCCGCCGGTCGACATCATTGGCAGCAACACCGCGATTGCGCAGTGGAAATGCCAGATTGTCATAGACGGTCATGGTGTCATAGATCACTGGAAACTGGAAAACCTGCGCGATATTCCGGGCTTCTGTCGCTTTTCTTGTGACATCTTCGCCGTCAAAGCGGATTTCACCATGGGTTGGAATCAACAGACCCGAAATAATGTTCAGAAGTGTCGTCTTGCCACAACCGGAAGGACCGAGAAGCGCATAGGCACCACCATCTTCCCAGACGTGATTCAGTTCTTTCAGTGCAAACTCTTCCGGGCTCTGGATCGTCGGCATATAGGAATGTGCCAAGCGATTTAGTTCAATTCTTGCCATATCAGTTCTCCCCACCCGCAGTCCAGGGGCCAGCGACAAGCTTGCCACCGGCATCAAAGACGAAGCATTTGGAGGGTTCCAGATAAACTTCGATATTGCTGTCGATCTCGACTTCCCGCACACCGTGAGTCAGGCTCACCCAGCGCTGACCACCAAAATCAACATGAACGAAAGATTCCGAACCGGTAATTTCAGTAACAGCAACACGGGTTTTGACCGCAATATAGCTGGTATCCCGATTGTGCAGATGCAGATGATTGGGGCGAAAGCCGATAACATAATCGCCATCAGGAACTTTCGACAGCACGTCCGTTGCAGGGGCCGAGAGAATCTCGCCATGACTGACAACACCACCGCGAATACTGACAGGCAGCGTATTCATTGGCGGGTCAGAGAAAACATCCGCCGTAAGCAGATTCCCTGGATTGCGATAGATGTCCAGGGTTGGTCCGAACTGGGTGACCCGGCCTTCGTGCAGGGTTGCCGTATTCCCGCCAAGCAACAGGGCTTCTGTTGGTTCCGTTGTCGCATAGACAAAAACAGCACCGGATTCAGCAAAAACCTTTGGCAATTCTTCCCGCAGTTCTTCGCGCAGCTTATAATCCAGGTTTGCCAAGGGCTCATCCAGCAACACCAGATCAGCACCCTTGACCAGAGCACGGGCCAAGGCGGTACGCTGTTGCTGGCCACCAGACAGTTCAGCGGGAGTCCGCTCAAGCATCGGCTCGAGCTTCATCATCGCGGCAGCATCACGGACCTTGCGGTCGATCTCGTCAGCGGGCGCTTTCGCAATACGCAACGGAGAAGCAATGTTCTCATAGACGCTCAGAGCGGGGTAATTGATGAACTGCTGATAGACCATGGCAACATTACGGTCCTGTACCCGGACCCCTGTTACATCCTGCCCATCAAACAGGACACGCCCCCTGGTCGGCTTATCCAAGCCAGCCATAAGGCGCATCAAACTGGTTTTGCCTGACAGTGTCGATCCCAGAAGAGTATTGAGCGTCCCGCGTTCCAGGCTAAGATTAGCCTCTGCGATATGCACCTCGTCCCCGACCGTCTTCCAGACGTTTTCAAGAGTTAGCGTCATTTATTTCCTACCGAAACTCAACCGCACTTGTTTCTTTTGCAATTGTTTAGAGGGCGTTGATTTTTCTGACTTCAGCCAGCTTTGTTTGTTGCTGTCGCCATCCATTCTTCCAGCGCTTGCACCTTGTCATCCTTGATTCTGAGCCCCAGCTTGCTGCGCCGCCACAGGACGTCATCTGCTTTGTAAGCCCATTCGTGATCAATCAGATACTGCACTTCGATTTCATAGAGATCCGCACCAAAGCACTGGCCAAGATCTTCAATTTTCCTTGAGTCACCCAGCAACGCAAGGTAGCGCGTGCCATAGCTGCGGATCAATCTTTCCGCGTGAGATTTCTTAATAAAGGGATATTTGCCCAGAAGTTTGTTGACCTGGGCCGGGGCTTCTTCACAGGGAAAGTCCCCGCCCGGAAGTGTTGCACCCTTGGTCCAGGCTTCTCCGGGTTCCGTGAAATAGCCCGACAGTTTTTCCAGCGCATGCTCCGCCAGACGGCGATAGGTCGTGATCTTGCCACCAAAAATATTCAGAACAGCAGCACCATCCTGCTCATCGACCTTGAGCACATAGTCCCGGGTCGCTTCCTGTGCCTGGCTGGCGCCGTCATCATAAAGCGGCCGGACTCCCGAATAGGTGTGTACCACATCCTCCGGGGTAATACCCGTTTTGAAATAGCTGTTCGACAAACGACAGAGATATTTAACTTCGTCAGCGGAAATCTTTACACCGGAAGGATCGCCTTGGAAATCCTCATCTGTGGTCCCGATCAGGGTAAAGTCCTGCTCATAGGGAATAGCAAAAACAATACGCTTGTCATCGTTCTGGAAAATATAGCAACGGTTATGATCAAACAGTTTGGGCACAACAATATGGCTGCCCTTGACCATGCGGATTGCATGATGTGACGAACTTTCCAGCCGCTCTTCAAGAAACTTGGAAACCCAGGGGCCAGAGGCATTGACCATAACCTTGCCCTTGATCTCGGTCTTCTCTCCACTATCGACATTTTCGCAGGAAAGCTTCCAGATTCCGTCCTCAACCTTGGCTTTGACACAGCGGGTCCGGCAATGAATATCAGCACCTTTTTCCCGGGCATCAATCGCATTCAGAACAACAAGACGGGCATCGTCGACCCAGCAGTCCGAATATTCAAAACCCTTGGAAAACCCCGGCTGTAACGGTCTGCCAGCAGGATCCTTGTCCAGATTCAGCGCCGTGCTGGCCGGAAGTTTCTTGCGCCCGCCGAGATGGTCATAAAGGAACAGGCCGATCCGAATCATCCAACCGGGTCGCTGGGCCTTGTTGTGGGGCAGAACAAAACGCAAAGGCCAGATAATATGTGGGGCCATGGCCCACAGGGTTTCACGTTCGATCAGGGCCTCACGCACCAAACGGAATTCGTAATGTTCGAGATAGCGCAAGCCACCATGAATCAACTTGGTACTGGCAGAACTGGTTGCCCGGGCAAGATCTGCCTGCTCGACAACACAAACTTTCAGTCCCCGTCCTGCAGCATCACGTGCAATGCCACATCCGTTCACGCCACCGCCTACAATGACGAGGTCATACGTCTGACCGCTCACCGAATTCTCCCCGAATGCCTCATCCTAAAACCGGATGTTCCAAAACCAGGCTTTAATGCCAAAATTTCGTCCCTTTCGGAACTTCTTTCTTTTTGTTTCGTTTTGAAAGCTATTCGAAGATTTTTATGACCGCAAGCGAAAACTTTTGTGACAGTTTTATGACAGATCGGACTCGATCAATCTAACCCCGTGATCCAAACAGACTTTACGCAGGCTTTCGGACTCTAAACGGTCAGTAACAAAGGTATTTATCTGACCGAAGTGCGCAACACGAACCGGGGCAGTTCGTTTCAGTTTGGTCTGATCGGCACAAAGAATGACATGATGCGCATTTGCGATAATGGCTTGAGCAACTTTCGCTTCTCGCAAATCGAAATCGAGTAACGAGCCATCTTCATCAACCGCCGATGTGCCGATAATGGCAAAATCAACCTTGAACTGCTTGATAAAATCCACTGCTGTTTCCCCGACGACACCGCCATCGGAACGACGGACCATGCCCCCTGCGATGATAACATCGGTGGCCGGAGAGGGTCGCAAGATATTGGCAACATTTATATTGTTCGTAATAACCAGAAGATCTTTCTTGCGGAGCAGGCAGTGCGCCACTTCTTCTGTGGTCGTTCCGATATTGATAAATAGCGAGCAGTTGTCCGGAATAAGGTCAGCAGCAGCCATACCAATGCCGCGTTTTTCATTTTGAGCGATCAACCTTCGCGCGTCATAACGAAGATTCTCCACACCAGCCGCAAAAACGGCACCGCCATGAATTCTTTTCAGAATCGCCTTGGCACAGATTTCATTAAGATCTTTCCGGATTGTTTGCAGAGAAACATCGAAGCGACTGGCCAATTCCTCAACAAGAACACGTCCTTCCAGCCGGGCTATACCAACAATTTCCCGCTGTCTGGTATTGAGTGTTTCCATGAGATTATCTCCTGCTGCCATTGGGTCGCTACCTGCCTCACTGATCCAGTTTACGTAGTGCCCAAAAAAATCGAAAGAGCAAAAGTTTCGTTTTTCGGAACACGAAACTTTTAATCGCAATTTTTTCCAGCGAATCCTAGGAGAATTCATTTGTAAAAAAGATACAATGACCACTTTCACGTAAAGATGATCAAAACATACTGGACCAATAGCCCATATCTGTTGATTCTCTCTGTCCCGGACATCACAGCCGACCAGAGCGTTTATCTTCAGAGATACCTGCCCAATTGAGTCGGTTTGCTTCAGAGGAAAAATACATGAGCAAAGTCATCGATTACTATCATTTTCTACTGTCACCCTGGAGCTACCTGGGCATAAAACACTTTAACCAGGTGGTCGCCAAACATGGTGCCCAGGTTAATTACAAACCGATTGATGTGATGGAAACTTTTGAAAACATGGGGGGAACACCCCCGGCAAAACGTCATCCGGCACGGCAACGCTTTCGTATGGATGAACTGAAACGCTGGTCAGACTATCTTAATGTTCCCATGAATTTCCAACCTGCCTTCTGGCCCGCAGATCAAAGCCTGGCAGCACGTATGGTTCTGGCAGCAGCAGAGCTGGAAACGGTACAACAGGGTTCCGGAAAGCTGAGCGATGCCATTCTGACCGCCGTCTGGGCCGAAGAGCGAAATATTGCTGATGAAACAACTCTTGCAGAAATTGCAACGAGCTGCGGCTTTGAATCAGATACTCTTGTCGATCTGGCAAAAAATGATGCCATCAGCGCCCGCTACAAGGCGACCACAGCCGAAGCTCATGCCCGGGATGTTTTCGGCTCTCCAACCTACATCTACAGGGACGAGATTTTTTGGGGACAGGACCGCATTGACTTTCTTGACCGTGCCCTGGAAAAGTCCTGAACCAATACAAGAAAAAGAGAGACCTGCAGGCCTGAGGCAGGTCTCTTTAATCCTCGGCTAATTCCCGGATTTTTCTCTCTGTCCTGTCTCTAACTCAGGCTATGCCTTCTTCTTGCGACGAAACAAGCGCGCTATATCCGCTGGTCGGACAATACCGAATAACACCGTCAGCAGAGCATAAAGCAAGAAACCACCGCCGATCAAAATGGAAAGCGCGACTATTTTCTCGTAATGAATCCCCTCAAACCAGGGATTCAGCCAACGCATTCCTGCCCAGAGGCCCCCCCCCATCACAAAAGAGGCTGCAAGAATTTTTGGCAGCCGAGACACGAAACGCGCATTGAGTTTCAGGTGACCTCGCCTTACCAGCACAATCCAGAGCATCAGAACGTTCACCCAGGAAGAAATCGCCGTCGCCAAGGCAATACCGACATGCTGCATCACCTGGAACAGGGCCAGACTGAGAACAATATTGATCACGATTGAAACTATGGCCAGATGGAAAGGGGTCACTGTATCTTCGCGGGCATAAAACGCCGGTTGAAGAATCTTGACCAGAACATAGGCTGGCAAGCCTGCTGCGTAAGCCATGAGAGCCAAAGCAGTGGCATTGGTTGATTCCCGGGTAAACTCGCCATGTTCAAACAGCGTTACGATAATCGGCCAGGGAATAACAACCAGCGCGATGGTCGCAGGCAGGGTCAACAACAGAGCCATTTCCATGCCCTGGTTCATACTGCGCATCGCCCCATCGTGATCATTGGCTTTTAATTTACGGGAAAGTTCTGGTAGCAAGACCACGCCAAACGCGATCCCGATCAATCCGAGAGGAAGCTGATAAACCCGATCAGCGAAATAGAGGAAGGAAACGCCTGATTCCTGATAACTTGATATCATCGTGCCGATCACCACATTGATCTGCATGGCTCCTGCTGAAAAAAGCCCCGGCACCATCCGTCTCATCAGGGTCTTCACATCGCTATTCAGGCGTGGAAGGCGCAACTTCATGTGCAGCCCGGCTTTCCTCAGAGCCAAATAGACAAGAAGCAACTGGCCAAAACCGGCAGAGGTTACCGTCCAGGCCAAAGCCTGCCCGCTGTCTTCCACTCTGGGAATAATCACGATCAGAGAAATAATAAAAAAAATGTTCAGCAAAACCGGTGCTGCCGCCGCCTCGGCAAAGCGGCCAAAACTGTTCAACATGCCCGAGAAGAGAGCGACAATCACCATGAAGAAGAGATAGGGGAAAGCAATGTTGTTCAGAACCTCGGCATAATCCAGTAGGGGAATAAAGTTCTCGGGAGCGGTTAGCAGAACATCACTCCCTTCTGCCCTGACCCGGAATCCCTCGCCTGTTGCAATATTGATTGCCCAGTCCTCAAACCCGGGTGCAAGCCAATAGGTCACCCAGGGCATGGCGACCATAGCTGCCAGAGTCAAAACCAGCATGAAGGTAAACATTACCGCATGCACCTGTTCAGCGAATGTCTGTGCAGCTTCAGGTCCTTCGGCTTCTATCTTCCCGGCATATAGAGGAACAAATGCGGCATTGAACGCCCCCTCGGCAAAAAGCCGGCGGAAGAGATTAGGCAGGCGAAAGGCCACAAAAAATGCATCCGCAACAGGTCCGGTGCCCAGAGAAGTAGCAATCAGGATATCGCGCACAAAACCAAGAATACGGCTCAAGCCCGTAAACCCGCTGACGGTTGTCAGATTTTTCCCCAAAGACATATAGAACTCCGCCCCCAACATGCCTTCCCGGTTCTTGTTGAAGCAAGGAGCAAGCTTCAGAACACAGGTAACCAGACATAAGCTTCAGATAATAACACGCTCTTTATTAATGGATGGCCCATCTCTTGGGAAGGGTTTCCACAGTGTCCATTAAAAGACCAGAAAGCAACAACCGTGACAAAGGTAACTGGCCGACATAGCTGAACGCTGTTGAGTCTATCGACTTCAGACTTCCAGACCCAAATCCGTACTGTCGTGAACTCATTGCAGGTCCTACCATCCTGTCTTCATCATCCAGAATCATGGCTTTTCAGTGACAGAAGATCTCCCTATAGTCTTCGGGATTTTTCCTTTGCCCAAATTTCTGCCCTGAAAGCTACCAAATGTCACTTGAAACCTGGCTGATTTACGTTGTTACCACCTGTATCGCCTCAATGACTCCAGGACCGAACATGCTGCTTTCGATGACCGTTGGCATGACTCGCGGAAAACGGGCCGCCTTTGCCAGCTCCCTTGGTGGTGTGTCAGCCATGTTGATCATGCTTTTTGCCTCTGCAGCAGGTTTAAGTGCCATACTTTCAACATCCGCAAGCGCCTTTACCGTGATCAAGTGGGGGGGGGTCGTCTACCTGCTTTATCTCGGGATCAAAGCCTGGCGTAGCCCAGCGATGGCGCTGGATAATCCGGCATCGTGCAACACCATCTCGACAAGCCGCAAAAAAGATTTCTTCTCGCTTTACCGCCAGGCGTTTTTTGTTGGCGCCAGTAACCCCAAGGCCATGATTTTCTTTGCAGCCTTTTTGCCTCAATTCATCAACCTGGAACTTCCACAAGGACCACAGCTGGCAATTCTTGCCGGAACCTTCGTTGTGATCGAGTTCTTTTGGCTGATGAGCTACGCCTTGGGCGGGAATCAACTCGTTCCTCTTCTGAAACGGTCAGGCAAGGTCCAGATGGTTAACCGGATCAGCGGCGGCGCGTTAATCGGGGCAAGCGCCTTGCTCGCAAGCAGGTAATTTCTTGATTTATTCAGACGGTTTGACTGTCGGGATTCCAGCACCAATATCGATGTAATCCCGACGTCGAACCCGATAATATTCGAGTTGCTTGTCACTCACATCCTGATATTCCATGGTCTCGACAATATCGTCGACAAAAATCATAAATCTTGGAGCCTCTCCCGTCGCTTCAAGTGGATAGCCGACAGTCTCGGAAACATTGACCCGGCCTGACTGATATCTTCCTTCGATCACAACCCGCATGCCGCAGGGAAGGGAAGAAGTCGTCTGCAAATGATGATACGCCTTGTCTCTGCGCTCTGGTGAAACAAAGTCCAGATAGTCTCGTCCCGTTGCGTCAATCCCCATCCGGTCAACAATCGCCGTCCCCACCAGCCGCAAAAGGGATTTCCCCGGAATCGTCAGATCATGTAGCAAAACATAGGGTAAAACCGGTTTGATTGCCGCCGGATTAAAGTCCGATTTATGGGGCACAATCTGTTCCGAAGACTCTTTCAGCCTCCACCAGTAGTCATGAAACAACTGGCAGCGCGGACTCAGGAAATCAAAGGCCAGAGAGGAAGACACTGTCAGTTCCCGCGAAGAGAGTTATCACAGAGAGAGACAGCGCTGTCATTCTGTCCCCACGAAGTATTCCGCTACATTAACACAAATATCTCAGGCATCTGAACGAAAGAGAAGGAAACAGCTGGCAAGCGTCAACAGGCAACAAAACACCCTCAGGACAGGCCACAGTCAGAAGCTTGTTCCCCAGAGCCTGCCCCGTTTCCTTCTCATGACTCGAGGATTTCCAGCAGTTTTTTCTGGATCGTGTTCAGTTTTTGCTGGCTTGAAATTTTGTCTCCCAGCGCAGATTCGACATAGAACACATCAACAGCACGCACACCGTAAGTCGCAATTCGGGCAGAGTGAACGAGCAGCCCCAGTTTCGTAAGCGCCTGCGTCAGGTGATAAAGCAATCCCGGTCGATCCTGGCCATTGACCTCGATCACGGTATAGCTGGCACTCGCCTTGTTATCGATCAGGACCCGCGGCTTGACCCGCATGGCCTTGAGCACGCGACTGGGCAGCCGTGTCGGCAGATTTTTCAACAATTTTGCCGCTTTCAACTCTCCGGTAAGCGATTGTTCTATAGCTGTTTCAATCTGATGAAGCCGATCCGGATCTTCAATCAGGGTCTTACTGTGGGAATCGGCAATGTAAAAGCTGTCCAGCGCCATACCATTGCGCAGGGTATGAATGGTCGCACCCTCAATAGAGGCCCCTGAAACAGCCAAAGCGCCTGCAACCCTGCTGAAAAGTCCCGGATGGTCAGCGGCATAGATTGTCACTTCGGTCACCTGTCGGTAGTGATCCACTCTGACCTCTGCCGTAAAAGGAGATTTATCAACCTCTGCCTGACGAATCAGCTCTGCATGCCGCGCCTGGGTTTCTGTATCACTCGAGATCCAATAGGAAACCGTTCCCCGCTCCAGATGCAAAGCCAGTTCCTGGGCGGGCCAGTGCGACAGCGCAGCAGTAAGTTTTTCCCAGGCCACCTGCACCCGGCGCTCTTGCCCTTCAGCAGCAAGCCCCCCGGAAAGAAGCTCTTCTGTGCGCCAATAGAGCTCCCTCAACAAGGCGGCCTTCCAGGCATTCCAGACATTTGGCCCAACAGCGCGGATATCTGCAACAGTCAGAATCAGCAAAAGACGCAGGCGTTCGGGTGATTGCACAATCTCGGCAAAGTCCTGAATGGTTTTTGGATCGTCAATGTCTCTTGAAAAGGCGGTTTCACTCATGGTCAGGTGATAACGCACCAGCCAGGAAACCGTTTCTGTTTCTTCTGCCGTCAGCCCCATACGCGGACAGATCCGCAAAGCAATCTTGGCCCCTTCAATCGAATGGTCCCCCGATCGCCCCTTGGCTATGTCGTGTAAGAAAACAGCCACATAGAGAACCTTGCGTGACAGAACCTTGTGTACAACCTCACTGGCAATCGGGGCCTCCTTCTGCAACAGCCCCTTTTCAATCTGATGCAAAATCCCCACAGCAAAAAGCGTGTGCTCATCCACGGTATAGTGATGATACATGTTGAACTGCATCAAGGCTTCTACCCGGCCAAAGTCGGGAACAAAACGGCCCAAAACGCCTGATTCGTTCAGACGCCGCAAGGTTTTTTCCGGATCTTTTGGCGAGGCCAGAATATCCAGAAAGAGTCTGCTGGCTGCTTCATTATCCCGCAGATGATGTTTTATCAGCCGCAGGTTCTGCGTAATTTTGCGCAAGGCCGCCGGGTGGATATCAAGATCATGTTTTTGCGCCACATGAAAAATTCGCAACATTTCCAGCGGATCTTTATCCAGCGTATCTTCTTGCCGGAATGTCAGACGATCTCCTTCAAGTCGAAATTTTTCCACTGTTCGCTTGCGTTGAAGAAAGGGTAAAGGCAAGCGGAAGCCTGATCGGCGATTGTGTTCGGCTTCCAGGGCAGCACAGAAAATACGGGTTAGCCCACCGACTGCCTTGGCCACGATGAAATAGTGTTTCATCATGCGCTCAACACCCTTGGTCCCGGCATGATCCGTATACTGCATCCAGTCTGCCAGCTCGCGCTGAACATCAAAACTTAACCGTTCTTCCGGACGGTTGGTCAGGTAATGCAGGGCACAGCGCACCGACCAAAGAAAGGCCTGGGCTTTTTCAAACTGGCGCACTTCCTGCCGGGTAAAAACCCCTCTTTCAACCAGGCTGGAGACATCATCAACCTGATAGATAAACTTGGCGATCCAGAAAAGGGTCTGCAGATCCCTCAAGCCGCCCTTGCCTTCTTTGATATTCGGCTCGAGGGTATACCTGGACCCCCCGACTTTCTTGTGGCGTTCGCTACGTTCGGCGAGTTTTTCCTCGATGAAAGTCGCCCCTCGCCCCGATCTGACCACCCTGTCATAGGTTTTCCGCAGTTGGGTAAAAAGCTTGAGATCGCCGCAAAGGAACCTGGATTCCAGAATAGAGGTGTTGATTGTAAGATCGGCTTGTGAACTGCGGATACATTCTTTCAGGGTGCGTACGGAATGGCCGATTTTAAAGTTCAGATCCCAAAGGAAATAAAGCATCGCTTCCACAACCTGCTCGGTTCTGGGCGTTTTCTTGTAGGGAAGTAAAAACAGGATATCCACGTCTGACTGCGGCGCCAGTTCTCCACGGCCATATCCCCCCACTGCCGCAACCGAAAGGCTTTCTCCCTTGGAAGGCACTCCCACCGGATAAAGTTCTTCATTTACAAAGTGATAGACAAGTTTAACGATCTGATCGACCAGAAAACAGTTGGCGCGGACAACCATTGTGCCAGAGGCTTTTTCGTCAAAACGCTTGCGAACTTCCGCCCGCCCCTCGCTCAAGGCATCCCGTAACAGGGCAAGGACCTGATTTCGTTTGGTCAGGGCAGGTTCTTTTTGTGCCCGAATCCCGGCGATTTTTTTATTCAGCTCTGTAGCAGGAAAAATAGCGGCTTTATTTTTGACATCCTGATCATAGGCATAATCTAGAGAAGTAATTGGCATCTACACCTGCTTAACCAAAACATTGTCTTCAGGGAACAAGGCGCTCGGAAACAAAGCACTTTGGCTGACTGTTCAAACGAAACAATCACTTGGGAACACGAGCATAGCAGGGACAATCAACTCCGCCCAAGCCCTTTCAGTTCATAGAGCAAATCCAGAGCCTCTCGCGGTGTCAGATCGTCGAGCGCAACTGCATCCAGCCGCAACTCAAGCACAGACTTGCCCCCGGTTGATGACTGGGCTTCCGCTTCGGCCCGTTGCAGGTTGGCAAAAAGAGGCAGATCCTCGGCCAGGTGTGCCAGATTACCAGCCTGTCCATCTTTCTCCAGAGTCTCAAGCACCTGTTCAGCCCGGGCAATGGCGACGGCAGGCAGCCCCGCAAGCCTGGCCACATGGATGCCATAGGACCGATCTGCAGCTCCTGACGTTACCTCATGCAGGAATACGACTTCTCCTTGCCATTCCTTGACCCGCATGGAGTGGCAGGAAAGTGACTCCAGCTTGGCTGTCAGACTCGTCAGCTCGTGATAGTGCGTGGCAAAAAGCGCCCGGGATTTATTTGCTTCATGCAGATGCTCGACACAGGCCCAGGCAATAGACAGGCCATCATACGTAGCCGTCCCCCGACCGATCTCGTCCAGGATCACCAGAGATCGCTCCGTCGCCTGATTGAGAATCACCGCGGTCTCAACCATTTCAACCATAAAGGTCGAGCGACCACGCGCCAGATCATCCGCCGCGCCAACCCGGCTGAACAGCCGGTCGATCGCCCCGATATGCGCTGATTCAGCCGGTACATAGGATCCCATCTGAGCCAGAACCGCGATCAGGGCATTCTGGCGCAGGAAAGTCGACTTACCCGCCATATTCGGCCCCGTCACCAGCCACAGCCTTTCCTGCCCCTCCAGGACGCAGTTATTGGCGACAAAGGGACCATCCTGGGTTTTTGCCAGTGCAGCTTCCACCACAGGATGTCGTCCCCTGACGATATCAAAAGCAAGAGACTGATCGACTTTGGGGCGGCTCCAACGCTCTGTTACCGCCAACTCGGCAAGGGCTGAAACCACATCCAGCGTTGCCAGGGCCCGGGCAGCAGAAGCAATCGTGTCTGCTGTCTCAACCACGCTTGTCACCAGCTCCTCATAAAGTTCGAGTTCAATCGCCAACGCCTTGCCCGCGGCACCCGCAATTTTCTGCTCCAGTTCAGAGAGTTCCACTGTGGTAAACCGCATTGCCGAGGCCAGGGTCTGTCGATGAATGAACTCGGAATCCGGTCCGGTATCCACCCGGGAAGCATTTGTCGGACTGACTTCGATAAAATAGCCCAGAACATTGTTGTGCTTGACCTTCAGACTGTTAACGCCCGTCATCTCGACATATTTGGACTGCAGGCCTGCAATCAATTTTCGACTGTCATCGCGCAGCTGCTTAAACTCGTCCAGGGCCGGAGCAAAGCCCCGTGCAATAAAGCCACCGTCCCGAGCCTGAAGCGGAAGATCTTCCAGCAGGGCTTTTTGCAATTTGGCACAGAGTTCCCGATGATCTCCCAGCTGGACAGCCAGCCGTTGCAGTCCTTCAGGAAGCGCGCCTCCTGCCATAGACGACAAAAGGTCTTTTAACCGGGCAGCTTCCTGCAAGGCATCTCTGATACCTGCAAGATCCCGGGGGCCCCCTCGTCCGATCGTCAGGCGGGAGAGGCCGCGTTCGATGTCAGGACATTGACGTAAACTGCAACGCAGATCCTGCCGTAGGTTTTCCTGTTCTGTGGCCCAGGAAACCATGTCCAGCCGGTTGATAACCGCTGTTGAATCAGTCAGAGGCGAAGACATCCAGGCCCCCAGCAACCGGGCACCTGCCCCGGTGACGGTGCGGTCAATCGTTGCCAGAAGGCTGCCTTTGCGTCCTCCAGTCAGAGCCTGTGTCAGTTCCAGGTTGCGGCGGGTTGCAGCATCTATTTCCATTACAGCGCCAGAACGCACCTGTTTCGGTGCTGAAAGCCGGGGAAGCTTCCCCTTCTGGGTCAGCTCGACATAATCCAGAAGTGCTCCGGCCGCGGCGGTTTCTGCCCGGGAGAACTCACCAAAAGCATCGAGTGCCCGGACGGAGAAGACGTCCTCAAGGCGACGCCGGGCATTTTCACTGTCAAAGCGGGAGGAGGGCAGAGGTGAAATAGCCTCACGCCATTCATTGATGATTTCAAAAAATTCCTGTCGTTGATACAGCCGCTCCGGCAACAGAAGTTCACCAGGACTCAAGCGGGCCAGGGCTGCCAACAGGGGCCCCAGTTGCCCCTCTCCGGTCACCTGAACAGGCTGGGCAAAGAAATCTCCGGTCGACATATCCAGCCAGGCCAGTCCATAGCCGCCAGCAGCATCCGTGATGGCAGCGAGAAAGTTGTGACTGCGCACATCAAGCAGCTCATCCTCTGTGATCGTTCCTGGCGTTACCAGGCGGACAACCCCCCGCTTTACAACCGATTTTGCCCCGCGCTTCTTGGCCTCCGCAGGATCTTCCATCTGTTCACAAATGGCGACCTTGAAACCTTTTCTGATCAAGCGGGAAAGATAACCGTCTGCGGCATGAACGGGCACGCCACACATGGGAATATCTGCCCCCTTGTGATGCCCCCGTTTGGTCAGGGTGATATCCAGCGCCGCCGAGGCCTCAACCGCATCCTGAAAAAACAGCTCGTAGAAATCTCCCATACGATAAAACAGCAAGGAACCGGGATGTGCCTCCTTGATCTCGAGGTATTGAGCCATCATCGGAGTAATCTTTTCTGCTTTGTCGCTCCCCGCCGAGCCCGCCGCTCCTGCTGTTTTTCCTGGCAAGGTCGGACTCTTGGCTGCTCCCGGGTCATCCTGTTTCAAGGAATCAGTCGTGGAATCGTGCAGAGGGGGGACTACAGAAGAAATCGTTTCGGTCACAGAATAAATCAACTCTAAAACTATAGGGAAACTGGTGCTGGAAGTTAGCACAGTCATCTGGTCGAGCAAAGTCCGTGAAAAAGGGAATCTTTAGCAGAAAGCCTGTCCGGGTTTGGGCTGGCTCACAGCTGGAAACCCACCGCTTCCTTTATTATTCGATAATCACAGTCTTTCTTATCCGTTCAGTTGGAAAAACCATGATGACCCGGGTTCCTTCATCTAACTTGCTTTCAAGCAAGAGGCTGCCGCCATGAAGTTCCATAAGCGTTTTTGACAGAGGCAGTCCAAGGCCGGTTCCCTCATGCTGACGGGTCAGGTGACTGTCCACCTGTATAAAGGGTTTGAGAACTTCGGTAATCTTTTCTTCCGGGATTCCGATGCCGTTATCTGCAACCACAATTTCCAGCTGTTGCTCGGGCGATACACCCACCTGAATCTCTATCTTGCCATCAGAAGGGGTAAATTTGATTGCGTTGCTCAAAAGGTTAAGCAGTACCTGCCGTACACGGGTATTGTCGCAATAGAGATAAGGGCAATCTGGCTGGAATCTGGTCCCGATCGTAATCTTGTTGCGCTCTGCGCGACCATTGATGATGCGGCAACAAGATTGAATCACTTCGCGCAGATCAATAATCTCTTCATTCAGATGAACTTCCCCAGCCTCGATTTTGGACATGTCGAGGATATCATTGATGATCTCCAGCAACAAAGTACCACTGCTATAGATATCTTCGGCGTAATCACGGTATTTGGGTTCATCCAGCTTCCCAAGCATCTCAAATTTGATCATCTCGGAGAAGCCGATAATCGCGTTGAGAGGCGTCCTTAGTTCGTGACTCATATTTGCCAGAAAATCGGTTTTGGCCCGATTAGCTGCCTCCAGCCCCTGAACATAGAGCAACTGCTGCTTCTCATGCTGTTCCAGCTTCTCGATCATCCGGTTATAGCCATCAATCAACTCCCCCACCTCGTCTTCAGAGCTGATCGGTATCTTGTGGCGTAACAACAGTTGATCAAAAGTCGAGAAACCCTGATTTAGCTCTCGCAATGGCTTGAAAACAAATTTGTGATTCGCCAGAACAATAATGCCCGTCAGAGCAAGAACCATCAGAATGGTTTCCGGAAGCTCTTGCAGCAGATTATTCAGCAGAAGGGTCGGAATATCCGTGTGGGCAATTACCAGAACAAACTGCCCAATCTTCCGGTTTACAAACGGATCCTTGTAGACGATGTCCAAGGTGATAACCCTGTACGCCGGACCATCGATCTCCATTTCGCCCGAGCCTGAAACCAGACTCTGCTTTTCGTCATAAACTTCCGCGCTATAGACCTCGTTGAATTCAACCAGACTATCAAGATGAGACTGGATCGCTTCAATATCAAAATTCCAGAGATACCCCGAAACCACATTGGCCTGTGTCGTCGCCAGATTTTGCCACTGAGTGGCAATCATCTCCTGATCATCTTGATAATCAAGATAACTGTCCACCATGTTCTGAAATAGCGAAACCAGTAAGACGGCCGGCACAATCAGAAACAACAGCTTGGCGTTAATGGTCTTAACGGGTTTCAGCATATGTATATTTCACGGATGAACGAACCGATCTGTCTCTGGAAATTAGGATATATTTTGCATCAAGAATTAAGTCATAATGCGTCAGCTCTGGGTATTTTGCATCGGAAAAAACAAAGAAATTGATAATAACCGCGCATGATACAGAGGAAATAACGATTGAGGATTTTTAAATTATTCAAGGACACCCCGCAGTCAGGAAGTGAATATAGCGGGAAAATTCCGCGACTTGATTATTCTT
This sequence comes from Kiloniella laminariae, assembly GCF_027214005.1. Taxonomy (GTDB): domain Bacteria; phylum Pseudomonadota; class Alphaproteobacteria; order Kiloniellales; family Kiloniellaceae; genus Kiloniella; species Kiloniella laminariae_A. The sequence goes on along the minus strand of NZ_JAPWGY010000003.1, from coordinate 373,640 downwards.
TCCAGCAAAATCCTGCTGGCCGAGGCTTGCAGTGCCGCGCGAAGAGTACCTTAAAACAGGTGACGCGCTTTCCCCTGCCATCCTCTGACTGACGGATAACTGCCTAATTATATTAGTCCATCCAACGCACTTTCCGACATTATTGTACAATTTTCCTTCCCAAGAACTTTGTCGCAATGCAATATACAGCCAAGAGCCACCATAAGGTTCGCCTCACCTAGACCTTAACCCTAAGACACCGACCCTCAGATATAAAAAAGCGGAGACCTACCCGTGCCCAAGCACAATTCCCGGATTACCGACGCAGAAGCGCTGGAACTTCATTCCTCAGGCCGACCGGGTAAACTGGAAATACGAGCCACAAAACCTCTGACAACACAACGGGATCTCGCCCTGGCCTATTCGCCCGGCGTGGCCGTCCCCTGTCTCAGGATTGCGGAAGACCCTGCTGCCGCTTACGACTACACCGCCAAAGGCAACCTCGTTGCCGTTATCTCAAATGGTACCGCTGTTCTGGGACTGGGTAACCTTGGGGCGCTGGGTTCTAAACCCGTGATGGAAGGAAAGGCGGTTCTCTTCAAACGTTTTGCCGATGTTGACGGGATAGACCTTGAAGTCGATACAGAAAACGTGGATGAATTTGTCAATTGTGTACGCTTCCTCGGCAAGACATTCGGCGGCATCAATCTTGAAGATATCAAGGCCCCTGAATGTTTTATTATTGAACAGCGCCTGCAGGAACTGCTCGACATCCCGGTTTTCCACGATGATCAGCACGGGACGGCCATCATCGCCGCAGCTGGCCTGATCAATGCCCTCGACCTGACGGGTAAGGATATCAAGAAAATCAAGATGGTCGTTAACGGCGCGGGTTCTGCCGGAATCGCCTGTACCGAGCTGGTAAAAGCACTTGGTGTTCCCCACGAAAATATTCTGCTTTGCGATACTCGCGGTGTTATCTACCAGGGCCGACAGGATGGCATGAACCAGTGGAAGTCTGCCCATGCGGTTCCAACTGATGACCGCAGCCTCGAAGATGCGATGAAAAATGCCGATGTGGTTTTTGGACTTTCGATCAAAGGGGCACTGACATCCGAAATGGTCAAGAGCATGGCCCCCAACCCGATTATCTTTGCCATGGCCAACCCGGATCCCGAGATTACACCGGAAGAGGTTGCCTCCGTGCGGGACGATGCCATCGTTGCAACCGGGCGCTCGGATTACCCCAACCAGGTAAACAACGTCTTGGGCTTCCCCTATATCTTCCGGGGTGCCCTTGATGTGCGTGCTTCAAGCATCAACATGAGCATGAAGGTGGCTGCGGCTATGGCCCTGGCAGAACTGGCCCGGGAAGATGTTCCCGACGAGGTTGGAAAAGCCTATGCCGGACGCCAGATGCGCTATGGTCGCGACTATATCATTCCGGCCCCTTTTGACCCGCGCCTGATTACCGTGATCCCCTGCGCTGTTGCCAAAGCGGCAATGGAAAGTGGCGTTGCGCGCAAGGACATCGAAGATTTTGAAGCTTACGAACGTGAGCTTTCGGCCCGGCTCGATCCCGCCGCAACAACGTTCATGCGGATAGCCCAGAAGGTCAAAAGCCACCCGAAACGTGTCGTTTTTGCCGAGGGCGAGGAAGAATCCGCCATCCGTGCCGCCGTGTCCTTTTACAATGCAGGATACGGAACGCCTCTGTTGGTTGGTCGGGAAAAGCTGATCAAAAGCACCATGAAAAACCTTGGCATCAATGGTGACTTTATCGAGATCCACAACGCGACAAATTCCGAACAGCGTGAACGTTATACTGACTATGTCTATGAACGTATGCAGCGCCGGGGAATGCTCTATCGCGACTGTCAGCGTATGGTTAACCAGAACCGGAACATCTTCGCCGCCTGTCTGCTGACCCATGGTGTCGCCGATGCCATGGTCACAGGTCTGACCCGTAGCTTTGCCGTCTCGCTGGAAGATGCGATGCAGGCCATCAATTGCAAGCCGGGCAAACGCGCCATGGGCATGTCGATGATGATTATTGACGGGCGGGCTATTTTTGTTGCCGACACCTCCGTCAATGAGGTTCCAACCTCTGAACAGCTGGCGGACATAGCGGTTCAGGCGGCCTCTCATGTCCAGTCTATGGGATATGAACCCCGTGTTGCTTTTCTGAGTTTCTCCAATTTTGGCAATCCGACCCGGGATACCACAACCCGGATCAGACGGGCTGTTTCCGTGCTTGATACCATGAACGTGAGCTTTGAATACGAAGGCGAGATGCAGGCAAACCTGGCTTTGGATTTTGACTTGCAGAAAAGGCTATTTCCCTTCTCTCGCCTGACAGGCCCGGCGAATATTCTCATTATGCCCGCCCTGCATTCAGCCAACATCACGACCAAGCTGATACAGAAAGCAGGCGGGGGTACCGCTGTGATCGGCCCCATTCTGGTGGGACTTGAAAAACCCGTACAGATCGTCCCGATGGGGGCGACGGTAACAGATCTGGTGACAATGGCCGCTCTTGGTGCCTATGAGGCCTCGACCAATGAAATGGATGAGCCTTTCCTCTAGGGCAGATCAAAAACAGGGATAATTATTTCTGTAACACGACATGCGACCATCACAATGGCTTCCGGTTTCAACGCCGGAAGCCATTGAAATATAATAAACTTCAAAACCTTCTTCAAACTGTCATGAAGGCAGGTTAAGTATAGGGCACCATCAGGGAGGTACCCTTCCTGCAACACCTGAAAACTATTGGGTCGCCATGCCACAACGACAGGAAAAATACAGCAGACTTTTCACTTCATCGCTGATTCTGACCTCCCCCGGAATTGCCGTGTTATTTCTGCTGGTTATCCTGCACCTTATCGTGTGGCAGGCCGCGCTGGGGGCTGGTGTAATCATCCTGCTTGGCACAGGGTATATTCTGAGCAGCCACTATAGCCATGTTGAAAAACTCAAAGAGTACATAACAGCTCTTCGCCAGCTCAAGGGCAAAGACCCTCTGCCAGGTATTCCTTCCGCAGCCGGGAGTTTCCTCTATCCCGAACTGAACCTCTCACTCTCTCGCATGGCCCAGGAACGCCAGCAATACAGACGTCAGCTCGAAGCCGTGACCGAGGGTAACGAGGCCATCCTTTCCTCCCTGCCGGATCCCCTGATCATGCTCGGAAAAAAACGACAGATTATCCGGGGGAATCCCGCTGCCCAGACCATTTTTGGGAACAATATTACCGGGCGGGAGCTGTCGACGATTCTGCGCAATCCAAGTATACTCAACGCAGTCGATACTGTGGAAAACAGTAATGAAGACATCTCGCGTTTTGTCGAATTCAAAATCCATGGACGCGTGGAACGTTATATGCTGGCCCGTATCGCCCGTATGAGCGAACAGACCTGGGACGGCACCCGTGTGATCATCAGCCTGCACGACCAGACAGCGGCCAAAAAGGTTGACCAGATGCGCGGCGACTTTATCGCCAACGCCAGCCACGAACTCAAAACGCCTCTCGCCAGTCTCATGGGCTTCATTGAAACCCTTAAGGGGCCTGCAAAAGATGATCCCGAAGCCCAACAAAGATTCCTCAACATCATGCAGGATCAATCCGAACGCATGTCCCATCTTGTTTCGGATCTGTTATCTCTCTCGCGTATTGAACTGCTCGAACATACGCCCCCTACCGGGGTCACGGACCTGAACATTATTATAACCAAGATTACCGAAGGCCTGCATACCCAGATTCAAAACAAGCAGATCACCATAAGAAAGGATCTGAGTCCCGACTTGCAGGACAGTATTCCGGTTCTGGGAGACGCAGAATCCTTGACTCAGCTGTTCCAGAACCTCCTCGAAAATGCCATAAAATACGGTCACAAGGGCACGACTGTCACCATCCGCTGCAAAGCTTACGGGCCTGGAAGCCAGGGCATGCGAAGACTGGGTCGCCCCTCTGTTGCCATCGCAATCATTGATCAGGGAGATGGCATTCCGCGCGAACATATCCCCCGCCTGACCGAACGCTTCTATCGGGTAGATGCCGCGCGTTCCCGTGAACTTGGCGGGACCGGTCTGGGGCTGGCGATCGTGAAACATATTGTCAATCGACATCGGGGGGTGCTCACCATCGACAGCGAAGTGGGCCGGGGATCAACCTTTACAGTCTACCTTCCCAAAGCCGCAGTGAGCGAAATGAACCTGCCAGCATGGGAAAGTTCGAACCTCGCCTGATAACTTACGGGATATCTTACGGGTTTCCCTGTAAGATACGGCACAGTTCCCCCACCCTTTGATCAAGGGTTTGCCGGACCAACTCAAGGGTGAAGGCTTTCTTAAAGAAAAGGCAACATTGCGTCGGCTTCACAAAAGCTTCATATGAAGCCCGATGAACTTTCCCTTGTTCATCATCCGTTTGATTCTTCACGATACTATTATATATCAATAGCTTGTGATTTATTTTTCTTGCCTGAGCACACCATATCAACCAAAATCAGGGTAACAAAAGTGTCACGGATGAGTCACAGAACTATCGTCTGAGGAAGCTATGTTTGCCTCGTCGAATGATCGACAGCGCATGACCTCGCAAAACGAAAAAGTGTTGCGGCATGAGGACCCCGGAAAACCGGGAAAGTGCGTAGTAGAGATTATACAAACGCTATAAAGCGGAGATATGAACGTGATCAAAAAAGTTCTCACTGCGACAGCCCTGGCTGGCATGATGGTAGCAATCGCTGGCGCGGCCCAGGCACGCGACCAGATCCGCATTGTCGGCTCTTCTACTGTTTTCCCATTTTCAACAACCGTTGCTGAAACCTTCGGCAAGACAACTGGCTTCAAGACACCTGTTGTTGAAAGCACCGGTTCCGGTGGCGGCATGAAGCTTTTCTGTGCCGGTGTTGGTGTTGAACATCCCGATATCACCAACGCCTCCCGCCGTATCAAATCTTCCGAATATGAAGATTGCACCAAGAACGGTGTTTCGATCACAGAAGTAAAAATCGGTTTTGATGGTATTGTTCTGGCCAACTCTAAAGCGAGTGAGCGTTTTGAGCTGACTCTGCAGCAGGTCTTCATGGCGCTGGCCAAGCAGGTTCCTGTTGATGGCAAACTGGTCGATAATCCCTATCAGAAATGGAGCGACATCGATCCAAGCCTGCCAGATTCAAAAATTGAGGTTCTCGGCCCACCGCCAACATCCGGTACCCGTGACGCATTTGTCGAGCTGGCCATGGAAGGCGGCGCCAAGAAATTTGACAGCCTTGCTGACCTGCGCAAAAGCGACAAGAAAGCCTTTGCCGCAGTTGCACACACCATTCGTGAAGACGGCGCGTACATCGAAGCTGGCGAAAATGACAATCTGATCATCCAGAAGCTGGAAGCAAACCCGAAAGCCCTCGGCATCTTCGGTTTCAGCTTTCTTGACCAGAATGCCGACAAGATCCAGGGTTCAATCATCGAACAGACCGAACCGACCTTTGATAACATTGCCTCAGGCGATTACGGCGTTTCCCGCTCCCTCTACTTTTACGTAAAGAAAGAGCATGTTGGTTCCGTACCTGGCATCGCTGAATTTGTGAAAGCCTTCACAAGCGAAGATGCATGGGGTGATGAAGGTTACCTGGCTGACAAGGGTTTGATCCCCTTGCCTGCCAAAGAACGTGACATTATCGGCAACGCCGCTCAGGGGCTTGAGCAGCTGAGTATGTAATCACACGGAAGCTATCTTGAAGAACTGGCGGTTTGGTAACAGACCGCCAGTTTCTGATAGAATAAACTGATTCTATGATTTCCCTGACGGGGATGAAGACGGGTAAAAAAATAGTATGGAACAGCTAGCTCTCTTCTTCGCGCTGATATTCCTGATCATTCTCGGATACATTCTGGGAAAGGGCCGGGCGGTTGCTCTTTCTGGTCACGCCTACCACCCCTTACATTCCCGCCTCCCCTATTACGGGCTCTACACCGCGATCTGGTGTGGGCTGCCCAGTTTGCTGTTGATGGCGGGATGGATGGCTTTTGAACCCGCGATCGCAGAAGCCATTGTCTCCTCAAAGCTGAGTGCATCAAACCAGAATCTCACATCTGACCAGATCACTCTCTATGTAAATGACGTCATCAATCTGGCTTCTGGTGGTATTATCAGTCGTGAAGTCAATAATGACCTGCAAGCCGCAACTGACAGCTATATCTTCTTCCGCCAGATCAGCTATTTCGCAATGGCAGTGGTGGCCATCAGCCTGTCTCTTGGCGGGCTTTTCAGCAGTCTGAAATCCATCAGCCCTGATTTACGGGCGCGGAACAAGGTCGAGAAAATCATTTCGGTTGTGATGATGGCCTGCTCGACAATCGCCATCCTGACGACAGTCGGTATTGTTTTCTCCCTGATTTTTGAAACCCTGCGTTTTTTCAACAAGGTCCCGCTTACCGAATTTCTCTTTGGTTTGCACTGGAGCCCTCAAACGGCTCTTAGAACTGACCAAGTCGGCGGTTCAGGCTCTTTCGGCGCTGTACCTCTTTTCGCCGGGACAATGCTGATCACCTTTATCTCCATGGTCGTAGCAGTTCCCGTTGGCCTGATGTCTGCAATCTATATGTCTGAATATGCCGGTAAAAAATTCCGGGCCTTTGCCAAACCCCTGCTCGAAATTCTCGCCGGGATTCCAACTGTGGTCTATGGCTTCTTTGCCGCCCTGACAGTTGCCCCTTTTTTCCGCAATAGTGGGGAATTTTTCGGTCTCGATGTTTCCTCCGAATCTGCACTCGCTGCCGGAATGGTTATGGGAATCATGATCATTCCCTTTATCTCTTCCCTGTCTGATGATGTCATGAATTCGGTACCGCAGTCTCTGCGTGACGCCTCTTACGCCATGGGGGCAACAAAGTCGGAAACCATTACCAAGGTTATTCTTCCCGCTGCCTTGCCTGGTATCGTCGGCGCTGTCTTGCTGGCCATGAGCCGGGCTATTGGCGAAACGATGATTGTGGTTATGGCTGCCGGTCTGGCAGCCAACCTGACCGCCAATCCACTGGAAGCTGTTACAACCGTGACGGTACAGATTGTCACCCTGCTGGTCGGAGATCAGGAATTTGACAGTGCCAAAACGCTCGCGGCCTTTGCTCTGGGTCTCCTGCTCTTCATCGTTACCCTCGCCATGAACATCGTGGCTTTGAAAGTGGTGCGTAAATATCGTGAAAAATATGACTGATAGCCCTGTACCAATGGAATTGAACCCTCCCCTGGAAATTGACAAGGCGTTACTCAAAAAGCGTAACGCTGCGGAAACCCGATTCAAGCTGTATGGACTGGCAGCTGTTCTGACTGCTGTGCTGGTCCTAGGTTTGTTACTTACCTCGATTGTTTCCAAGGGCTACACTGCCTTTGAACAAACCTATATCCTGCTTGATGTCCGGCTTGATCAGGCCACGATTGATCCGAAGGGAACCGGTCGGCAGGAAGATCTTGCCGCTGCCAGCTATCGCGGGATCCTGCGCGATGCTTTGAAAGAACAGTTTCCAGAAGCAGAAAGCCGCAACGAAAAACGATCCCTCTACGGGCTGGTTGGCAGTGCTGCCGAATACGATTTACGGAATGCCGTACTCGAAAACCCAAAGCTGGTCGGCACGACCGCGACGATTGCCGTCAAGGCATCTGACGATGTAGACAGCTACATCAAGGGTTTTATTCCCCGGGACGTTCCCCAGTCTGATCGCAAGATCAAGGATCAGGAACTGGGCTGGCTTGATACCCTCGAGGCCGATGACCGGGTCATTAAAAAATTCAATATCGATTTCTTCACTCACGCAGATTCCCGTGAACCCGAAGAAGCCGGCATTCTCGGGGCCGTTATCGGATCGCTCTACACACTGGCCATCACTCTTGCGCTCTGCTTTCCCATAGGTGTGCTGACCGCGATTTACCTCGAGGAATTCGCCCCGCGCAACCGCTGGACAGATATTATTGAGGTAAACATCAACAATCTGGCAGCCGTACCTTCAATTGTTTTCGGCTTGCTTGGTCTGGCGATTTTCCTGAATTTCTTCGGTTTGCCCCGTTCTGCCCCACTAGTTGGTGGCATGGTACTGGCTCTGATGACTTTACCGACAATCATCATTGCTTCCCGTGCGGCATTGAAGGCGGTCCCGCCTTCCATCCGCGAAGCCGCCCTCGGGATGGGCGCGTCGCGCATGCAGACCGTCTTTCATCATGTCTTTCCCCTTGCCATGCCCGGTATACTGACCGGAACCATTCTTGGCATGGCCCAGGCTCTGGGAGAGACAGCCCCGCTGCTGATGATCGGCATGGTCGCCTTTATCGCTGACATTCCCGGCAGTATTAATGACGCTGCCACAGTATTGCCGGTACAGATTTTTCTCTGGGCAGACAGTCCAGAGCGCGGCTTTGTAGAAAAAACCTCAGCAGCCATCATGGTTTTGCTGGCCTTTCTGGTTGTGATGAATGCGATTGCTGTACTGTTACGCAAACGTTTTGAACGACGCTGGTAAGAGAAAACAGGATGCCCGACGCAATGGATATGCAAAACTTCAAAACACGGGAGAAAGCCGCTATGGCTGAGCCCAAGATTATCGCCCGTGATGTCAATGTCTACTACGGACAGAGTCAGGCCCTCAAATCAATTGAGCTGGATATCGCCGCAAACGAGGTAACAGCTCTGATTGGTCCGTCCGGCTGCGGAAAGTCCACTTTTCTTCGCTGTATCAATCGTATGAACGATGTGATCGAGAGCTGCCGGGTTGAAGGCCGGATCACTCTGGAAGGGATCGATATCTATAACTCCGGGCTTGATCCGGTTCTGCTCAGGGCCAGGGTCGGCATGGTTTTCCAAAAACCCAACCCCTTTCCAAAATCAATCTATGATAACATCGCCTATGGTCCCCGTTTGCACGGTATTGCCAGCGGCAAGGACGAACTGGAAGCAACAGTCGAGTCAAGTCTGCGACGTGCAGGGCTGTGGGAAGAGGTCAAAGACCGGCTGGATTCACCTGGAACCGGCCTGTCTGGCGGGCAGCAACAGCGCCTTTGCATCGCCCGTGCCATCGCTGTCAATCCGGAAGTCATCCTCATGGACGAGCCTTGCTCGGCCCTTGATCCGATCGCAACAGCCAAGATCGAAGAGCTTATTGACGAGTTGCGCGAGAACTTCACAATTGTAATCGTGACACACTCCATGCAGCAGGCCGCAAGAGTCTCTCAGAAAACAGCTTTCTTCCATCTCGGAGAACTGGTCGAAGTCGGCGAAACCGACAAATTGTTCACCAGCCCGGAAGACCAGCGCACCCAGGGTTACATCACCGGACGTTTCGGGTAAGGATAAAATCATGCAGAACTCGAATGACCATATCGTTCGCTCCTTTGACAAGGAATTGCGGACCATTCACGAAATCATTATCCGTATGGGCGGCATGGCGGAAAACCAGCTGGCCGAAGCCGTAGATGCTCTGGTTCAGCGGGACAGTGCCAAGGCCGAAATGGTCCGCGCTGAAGACGCCAAGATCGATGCGCTGGAAGAAGAGCTGGAAGCCGCCGTTGTCCAGCTGATTGCCCTGCGCCAGCCCGTGGCCAATGACCTGCGTGCGGTTATATCCGCCCTCAAGATCTCCTCGGATCTGGAACGGATTGGCGACTATGCCAAGAATATCGCCAAACGCAGTATCGCGATTAACCAGATGCCGCCGCAAAAGTCTGTTACCAGCATCATGCGCATGTCCAGACTGGTTCAGGAAATCGTCAAAGACACCCTCGATGCCTTCTCGCACAGCGACAAGGACCGGGCCATTGATGTCTGGCACCGCGATGAAGAAGTCGATGAAATGTACACCTCTCTTTTCCGGGAACTTCTCACCTATATGATGGAAGATCCCCGGAATATCGGAGCCTGTACCCATATGCTGTTTATTGCCAAAAATATCGAGCGTATGGGCGATCACGCCACAAATATCGCCGAAACGATCTATTATCTCTCGACCGGGCATAAACTGGAAGGCAAACGTCCCAAAGGGGACCGGACACCATTCCAGATTCTCTCGGCCGAAGAGGATAACGGCGAAGTAGAAATTTAACGTGATGGAAACAAAGGATCTTTCCATGAAACCCCTGGCCTTAATCATCGAAGATGAAGTCGCCCTGACAACCCTTCTGCGTTATAACCTTGAAAAAGAAGGTTTCCGGGTCAACGAAGCCCATGATGGTGAAGAAGCCCTTCTCCGTGCCAAGGAAGAAACCCCTGATCTGATTCTGCTCGACTGGATGCTGCCCCTGCTCTCTGGCATTGAAGTCTGCCGCCAGTTACGGCGTCTGCAGGAAACCCGCGATGTACCGATCATCATGCTCACCGCCCGCGGGGAGGAAACCGACAAGATCCGGGGTCTGGATTCCGGGGCAGATGACTACATGACCAAACCTTTTTCCCCTGCCGAACTGGTCGCCCGTATTCGGGCCATCATGCGCCGGAGCAAGCCGGAAACAGTAACCGAAGCCCTGATCTTTGAAGACATCAATATGGATCTGGCAGCTTACAAGGTTCACCGTGGTGAACGCGAAGTCCATCTGGGTCCGACCGAATTCAAGCTGTTGCGGCATCTGATGCAGAATCCTGGCCGGGTCTTCAGTCGCGAACAGCTGCTCGATTCTGTCTGGGGACATGATGTCTATGTCGAACCCCGCACAGTTGATGTTCACATCCGGCGCCTGAGAAAGGTTTTGAACGAGGGTACCGAACAGGACCTGATTCGCACCGTGCGCTCTGCTGGTTATTCACTGGATCGGGCAGCCAAGGCCGCCTGACTTCGCATTATGTTTTTTTCTTCCGTCGTTCTCTGGCCGCATATTCTGCGGCCAGTTTGCTTTTTGGGCAGGCAAACCCTTCTTGACGAGGAGGTAATGAGCCACAACAGATAATGGAGAAAGCCTTGTCAGGTGATCATGCTTCCTGACATTCTGTTGATCCGGCAGTTTTCAACACCACAGCCCCTGCGACAAAGGAAGGCTCAAAAGGATGAAGAAACAAAAATCCTGTATACCTTCAGGCCTGACTGAACTGATTTTGCCGGGACTTTGTTTCCTTATCGCCTTGTTCCTCACCGCTTGTGCCAGTAATCAACAACCAGAAACGGCCCTGCCTCCCTCACCAGCGCCACCAGCAGAAACAGCTGTAGAATCACCCGGTGTCAGATCGACCGGCTTTCTGGCTGACGGCTCAAGGGCCGAGCTTGAAGCACGCGAATATCCCTGGAGTACCCTGGGGCGTCTGAATGTCGCCGGGCGACATTTTTGTAATGCTGTTATGGTTGGAAAGGCAGAAATTCTTGCACCAGCTTCCTGCCTGTACAGCGCGGTGGAAGGAAGATGGTTTCAACCCCGTGAAATGGCCTTCGTTGCCGGTTATCAACGCGATGATTCAACCATTTTCTCCGCTGCAGCCAGTTATCAGGTTGCCCGTGGCTTTGTACCCACCGGCAATGACCTGGTCTCCCTGCTTAACAACTGGGCCCTGATCAGGCTGGAAGCTCCTTTGGGCGATCATACAGGCTGGCTCGGGGTAAAGGACAATCTTGCTGCCAATGACCTAACCATGATGGCCGGATACCGCCGGGGTTGGGAACATCTACAGGCCCTCTATCCGCTCTGCAATCAGACGCCTGCTTCAAAGACATACTGTCCGAAACAAACGGATGGACGATTAAACCAGCTGGTGCTGGACAGGAACGGACTTTTCCTTACACCGGGCAGCGGGCTTGACCCACAAACCCGGGCAAGCTGGAACCTGCCTGCCGCCCCCTGGCGGCCCAAAACAGCGTTCTATGTAAACCCTCTCCCCGAAAATTCGGTACAGAGACTTCTGGTTGAGCTTGGGTACCTGCAAAGTGATTCAGCTGATTACCCGCAAGCCCTCACCCGTGCGCAGCGCACTCTGGGGGCCAGTACAACAGGCGAAGCTGATATGGAAACGCTCTATTTACTTCTACAGGAACTCAACAGAACCCGTAAGGCTGTCCCCCTGTCCTGATCCCTCACCTGACGATCTACAGGATCGGGCATAACCAGCATTTATTGCAGGGCAGACTGGCAAAAGCGTGTTTTGACTCTTCCCGTCGTCTGCCTGTACAAAACCCACTGTACAAAACCTCTCGGCCTCATCTGCCCGTACGATGTTTCGTCCTGCTGCAATTGCCGGACCTTAGTTGATGGAGACTGCCACTGTGACATTGATCCTGGCTCCGATGGAAGGGCTCGTAGACCCCCAGATGCGCAAACTGCTGACGGCCATCGGCGGTATTGACCGCTGTGTTACCGAATTTATACGGGTTAATGATCAGACCTTGCCTGCCAAGATGCTCCACCGCCTGGCTCCCGAACTTCATAATCAGGGTCGGACGGCTTCCGGTGTTCCGGTATCGATCCAGCTGCTCGGCAGCAATCCCGAGACCCTGTCAGAAGCCGCGCTCCTGGCGGTTGAACTTGGCGCACCGGCCATTGATCTTAATTTTGGTTGTCCTTCCAAAACTGTAAACAAAAACAAGGGCGGGTCGGTTCTGCTGAAAGAACCTGACATCATTCACAAGGTCGTCAAAGCTGTCCGCGAAAGCGTCCCATCGCATATCCCGGTGACAGCAAAAATGCGCCTGGGCTACGAAGACAAATCCCTGGCTCTCGAAAATGCCCACGCCATCGAAAGCGCCGGAGCAAACGAGGTGTGTGTGCACGCCCGCACCAAACTCGAAGGCTATCGCCGCCCGGCCCATTGGGAATGGATCGCGCGCATTCGCGAAGCGGTAAAGATCAAGGTGATCGCCAATGGCGATATCTGTTCGCTCGAAGATTACCGAAAATGCCGTTCAGTAAGCGGATGTGATGATGTCATGATCGGGCGAGGCCTGATCGCCTGGCCAGATCTTGCCCTGGTCATTGCCAGTCATAACAGTGCCACGGCCTACAGCCCCATGACATGGGACCAGCTTTTCCCGATCCTTCAGGTCTTTTATGAAGAGGTTCGCAAACGGCTCCCCGCCAAACACAGCCCCGGACGCCTGAAACAGTGGCTGGTCTTCCTCAAGCAGCACTACCCCGAAGCACAGGAGCTTTTTGATCAGATCAGAAGTATGGCTGATCCTGATCTGATTCAGGCTGTTCTGTCGCCACCCCCGATGAAAAAAGCGGGCTAAAGCGGGAAGCTCCGAGTTCAAGCCAAGGTAAATCTATTCAAACACCTCGGCGGCAGGATCGGTTTGTTTTACTTTTTCTTTGGCCTCCAGCCTCATCAGATACAACACCATCAAAATTGCCGGGATGCCCATCACCGAGGCATAAATGAAAAAGTTTGTATATTCAATCTCATCAACAAGCGCTCCGGAAAATCCAGAAAGAAACTTACCCGGCAATGTCATAATAGAGCTAAAAAGCCCATATTGTGTCGCCGTAAAACTCTTGTTCACCAGACTGGAGAGGTAGGCAATAAACCCGGTCCCTGCCAAGCCCGCTGTAAAATTATCCGTGCCAACTGTAAAAGACAGTACTGTGATATTATAACCAACTTGAGCAAGGAAGGCATAAAACAGGTTGGTAATTACGACAAGAACTGCACCAAGAAGCAGCAATCGAAGAACACCCATACGCATCACGAGTATCCCACCAATGTATGCGCCGGCCATCGTCGCGAAAAAGCCGAATATTTTCGTGACATCAGCGATTTCGACTTTGCTATAGCCTAAATCCACATAAAGAGGCCCGGCCATATTCCCCATAATGATGTCACTGATCCGATAGATACAGATAAAAATAAGTATAAAAATTGCAGATGAGCCATTGCGGGCAAAAAACTCCAGAAACGCTCGACCAACTGTTTCATAAAGCTTTTCAGCAATTTTAAGGTGAACTCCCCTCAGATGGGCAAATCGTGTTTCAATATTACCTTCCCATTCCAAATACGCCCCGTTATTTGTTGTCTCTACAATCGGCTCTTTGACAACAAGTACGGTCAGGATACCAACCCCCATGAACATTGCCATCGCCTGATAGGTCAGTACCCAAGAGGTTTCATCTGCCATGTAAAGGGCACCCGCCCCCGCCACCAGAGCCCCGATACGCCAACCCAGTTGATAGTTCGCCGCCATCCCTCCCTGATAATCCAGATCAATCGCTTCGATCCGGTAAGCATCCAGTCCAATATCCTGTGTTGCAGAGGAAAACGCCACAACAAGTGCAAAAATTGCCATCTGCCCAAGATCGATGACGGGATCAGTAAGAGACATGCCGATAAGACCAATAATCACACCGATTTGCCCCAACAGCATCCAGGAGCGCCGCCGCCCAAGGCGTCCCAGAATCGGAAGCCGAAGGTGATCTGCAAAAGGTGCCCAGAGCACCTTGATAGAAAAGGCAATACCAACCCAGGCAAAAAAACCGATCTCGGTTCTCGAAACTTCCGCTTCACGTAGCCATATATTGAGGGTAGAGAAAATAAGCAAAAATGGTAGCCCAGCTGAAAAGCCGAGGAACAACATCCCAATTACTTTTGGATGCAGGTATATCGCCAGTGATTCTTTCCAGCTATGCGTTGCTTTTTCTTCGGATGACTTCATTTTCCCCCCTGATACTCCGATCAATTCCAACCGACCAAAAGGGCCAGAACGTGGCAGAAATTTTATTCTGTAACCTGCCCAGTCATAAGCCGCTGAGCATAAGGGACAATCAGTAAAATGTCTGCGTGATAATTCAGAAATAATCACCCCTTGTACCCCAGGCTTACAGTTACGGGAACCAGCAAACCTTTGGTCCGGACACGCGCACTTGCCGGGAATCAACCGATGGTATAATTTTGATCAAACGATAAAATTTACTGTACAGGATCGCTTCCCCATGACCGCAACCAGAACCGGAAACACCCCCCTCAAAACCTCTGGCACAGCACCCCGCTTTCCTGCTCCTGCACGGGGGCAGCTTAGCGAAGAGATGCAACAGGCATTTACCGATGCAGGTGTGCTGGTGCTGGAGAATTTTGTCAGCAGGGAAGCTTGCGAAAAACTGATGCAGCGCGCCGGAGAAATCGTGGAAGCCTTCGATCCTGATGAATTTCGTGCCGTATTTTCGACAACGCAGAAAAGTCACGAAGGCAACAGCTATTTTGAACAGTCCGGCGACAAGATCCGGTGTTTTTTCGAAGAAGAAGCCTTTGACGAACAGGGCAAGCTGAAACAGGCAAAAGCCCTTTCGATCAACAAGATCGGCCATGGACAACACGATCTTGACCCGGTGTTTTCAGCCTTTTCCCGCAATCCGGATCTGGCACAGATTGCCCGTGACCTCGGCATGGTGCGGCCGTTGCTGTCGCAGTCCATGTACATCTTCAAACAGCCCCGGATCGGTGGCGAGGTTATCTGCCATCAGGACAGCACCTTTCTCTATACCGAACCCCACTCCTGTATCGGATTGTGGTTCGCACTGGAGGATGCCACTATTGAAAACGGCTGTATGTGGGGGCTCCCCGGTCATCACAAGGCTCCTTTGAAAAAGCGCCACTACCGCAATGAGGAAGGCAAGCTGGTGACAAAGAAGCTGGATGACAGTCCCTGGCCTGAAGAAGACCGTGTGCCGCTGGATGTCAAACAGGGTTCTTTGATAGTTCTGCACGGCCAGCTCCCCCATCTCAGCGGTCCCAACAGGTCCGATAAATCCCGGCAAGCCTATACACTGCATCTGATCGACGGGCACTGTCATTACCCGGACAACAACTGGCTCACCCGCAGCCCCGATATGCCCTTTAGAGGGTTTGAAACGGATAATGCCGACTAATTACCTACAGGTTCTCGATAATCTTGAGCTTTCGTCTGTTCTTTCAGCTCATGAATATGCCGTTATTGGGACACCACCCCTGGGTATCGCTATCGACAACAGTGATATTGATATTGCCTGTTTTGCCAACGATCCCGACGACTTGTCGCAACTTCTTTGTGCAGAATATGGTAAATATCAGGGCTACCATGTGAAAAATTTCCACTCTCCCCCTTACACTACCCATGTCCTCAACTTTGTAGCGCAGGGGTGGGAAGTGGAGTTTTTTATCCAGAACCAGCCTTTGAACCAACAATATGGCGTTCGCCATTTTCACATAGAAAAACGATTGCTTGCGCTCTTTGGCCCAGCGTTCAGGCAATCTGTCATCGCCCTAAAAAAGCGCGGCATCAAAACCGAACCTGCCTTTGCACAGCTGCTCGGAATAAAGGGTGATCCCTATATCAATCTGTTGGAATTGGAAAATTACTCCGATAGCCAACTCTGGGGCATTTATTCTTACCCAAAATAACCAGGTCATATGTAATAGTTGTCGAGCAGTTCCTGCAAAGGCTATGATTGCGTGCTTTTATCGTTTTATTAACCAGCCTTACGTGTTTTCACGGGTCGGTTACGGGGGGAATCTTGGAAGAAATTCTGTTGGTGTTACTCGGTCTTGCAGTGGTCTTTGGCGGACCGCTGCTGGGAATCATTGCCCTGGTGAAAATCGGGGGGTTACGGCGCGAAGTTGCCGGGCTGAAAAGAGAGTTAAAAACCGCAACAGGGCCTGCTCAGCCACTGACAAGCACTTCAACAGCTGTCAAAACCGAAAAAATCCCCGACCCCGGTTTATCCAACCAGACTTTGAGCAAAACCAAGGGGAAAACACCACCGCCAGATCAGACCGCCTCCGACAAGCCAGAAGTATCTGAACCAGAAGTATCTGAAAAGGCCGCTGCCAAAAATATCCACCCCGACGTTGCTGCGCCCCCATCAGAAACAGGTGAGACCACAGCTGGAGATCCCGCTCTCCCTGATCACAGTCTTGCCGCCAAAACCGCGCCTGCATCCAAAAGCCAAGGCCAGAGCAGTCCCACCAGTCCGTGGAAATCTTTCGAAGAAGCTTTCACCCGGCAATGGCTGGTCTGGCTCGGCAGCCTCACCGTCATCATCGGCGGAATATTCCTGATCAAGTATTCGATTGAGAACCAGCTGTTGTCACCCGGGTTCCGCCTGACTGTCAGCACCCTGCTCGGTATCGGCCTGATGTTCGGGGGTGAATGGCTCAGGCGCCGTCCGATTGAGCGGGCCATTGCCGCACTTCAACCCAACCATGTGCCACCCGCCCTGACCGCCGCTGGGCTGGCCATTACCTATGGCAGCATCTATGCCGCCTATGGCCTCTATGACCTTCTTCCGCCGCTTCTCGCCTTTATCCTGCTGACACTTGTTGCTTTGGCCGGTCTCGGGCTTTCCTTGCTGCAGGGGCCTTTTATTGCCGCCATGGGCATGCTGGGTGCCTTTGTTCTGCCCCTGCTGGTCTCGACAGGCAATGCTTCCGCCTGGTCACTCTTCAGTTACCTCACCTTCATCAGTGCCTCTGCCCTTGCGGTTGTGCGCTTTCAGAACTGGTGGTGGCTGGGCTGGTCGACCCTTGCCGGGCTGTCTTTCTGGCAGACCGCCTGGATACTTGGCATCTGGGAAAACGGTGACCTTTATCCACTGGTCCTCAGTCAGCTGCTTATGCTCGCCCTCTTCATTGCCCCGCGTTACGAAGACTTCCTTCAGCCACCGGCAGGTATGAAACATCCCTTCCATCTCGAAGGCATTCTGAGCCCGGAAAAAACTCTCGGGCTGGTGGCCACCTGCGCCGTCCTGTTCCTGCAGTTGCTCGTGCTTGACAGGGATGGATATTCCGGTCCGGCGCTGAGTGCCTTTTTCCTGATTGGCGGCGTAATCGGCTTTATGGCTTTCAGATTGCGCCACTGTGAAATCCTGTTGCTCCCGCTTGCGCTGGTTGCCCTTTCTATCATTGGCTTTCACCCCTTCCCGGACAGCATCGATTTACCCGAAACCTTCTTTGTCGCCGGACAGGCTGCAGGCACAGAAATCGGCCCCCTTATTCCACCCGAGCTGGGGTTTTATCTGTTCCTGTCCGGTGTCATTGCACTCCTTGCTGCTGGCCTCGGCTTCTGGAAAGTCATGCGCGCGCAAACACCCGCCTATTTCGCCGCCCTTTCCGCCGCGGTTCCCTTTCTTGCCCTGTTGATTGTCTATCTTCGCTTGCACGCCCTGGGCGCTGATTTGGCCTGGAGCGGGTTGTCGATCCTGCTTGCTCTGGCTGCATCCCTGGCTGTTAAAAAACTGCTGCCTTACCGTGACAATGCCGCGACAGAAATCGCCCTCGGAGTCTATGCCCTGGCCGTGCTCGCCGCCATCGGCATGGCTTTTGCCATTACCCTGGAAAAAACCGGCCTGACCATTGCTCTGGCGCTGCTCTTGCCGTCGGCTGCCTGGGTTCATGGACAGATTCGCCTGCCCTATATCCGGCCTGCTGCCTTCTACATCGCGCTGGTCGTCGCCATCAGACTGACCGCCCTCAATCACTTCTCACCGGATACGCCGCTGGAAGCTGTTGACGCCTTCTGGTTGCTCTACAGCTTTGGTATTCCGGCACTGGCTTTTGCTGCCGCAGCCTGGCTGTTCAAGGCCGAAAAGGATGACCAGCTGATTACCCTGCTCGAATCAGGAGCTTTGGCCATTACCGTCGCACTGGTCAGTCTTGAAATCCGCTATTTAACCAATGACGGCTCGATCCTGGCGTCTTACAACAGCCTGCTTGAACAGAGCCTGCAGAGCCTTGCCTGGCTGATCACCGGCTGTTTCCTCTATTACCGCAACCGCATTACGCCCCGTTTTATCAGCAACTGGGGATCAAAGATCCTGTTGGTTCTGGCCGCGGCCAATATCCTGCTGTTTCAGGTCTTGGCGAATAACCCGCTCTTCTCCAACGAATTTGTCGGCAACTGGCCCCTGTTCAACCTGCTCAGTCTCGCCTATCTGCTGCCCGGCTTGCTGGCGGTCGTGCTCTATCGTGAGGCCCGGAACCAGAATCACCTGCCCTTGATGCCCTGGCTCGGCGGTACCGCCTTGCTGTTGGTCCTGCTTGATATCACGCTAGAGGTCCGGCGGGCTTTTCATCCCGACAGTATGGCAACCGCGGATATCCTCAATGCCGAGGGTTACAGCTATTCCCTCGCCTGGCTGGTCTATGCCGGACTGTTGCTTGCCATCGGTATTCTGCGGGATATTGTGAGGGTACGACATGCCTCCCTCGCCATGGTGCTTCTGGTCATCGCTAAGGTTTTCCTCTGGGATATGGCTGCACTTTCCGGCCTCTACCGGGTCGCGTCCTTCATCGGTCTGGGCCTCTGCCTGATCGGCATCGGCTTCCTCTATCAGAGGTTTGTCTTCCCGATTGGCAAGGAAGAACCTCCCGCCGCGAAAAAAACCACCTGACGCAAGAAGGGCTGCCCGAGAGCAGCCCTTCTTCAATTCGATATCAACTGGTCTGAACTTACAGTCGAAACCTAGCCAATTGCTTCCTGGCTACGGGAGTTACGCTTGCGCTCGTGGCTGACCAGGAACTGCTTGCGCAGACGGATGGATTTTGGCGTCACTTCGACCAGTTCGTCATCCTGGATATAGGCCAGGGACTGTTCCAGCGAGCGGATACGCGGCGGAGTCAGCTTGATCGCCTCGTCCTTACCGGAAGCACGCACGTTGGACAGCTGTTTGGCTTTCAGCGGGTTGACCTCAAGATCGTTGTTGCGGCTGTGCTCACCAATGATCATGCCTTCGTAGAGGGCATCACCCGGATTGATGAACATTTCACCACGATCTTCGAGGTTCCACATGGCATAGGCAACAGCAGCGCCTGTCCCGTTGGAGATCAGAACACCCTGACGGCGGCCCTGAATCGCGCCACGATAGGCCCCAAAGCTGTGGAACAGACGGTTCATGATGCCGGTTCCGCGTGTATCAGTCAGGAACTCGCCATGATAGCCGATCAGGCCGCGTGACGGCGACAGGAAGGTAATACGGGTCTTGCCAGCGCCAGAGGGGCGCATGTCCGTCATTTCGCCTTTACGCTCAGCCATCTTCTCAACGACAACACCGGAGTATTCCTCGTCAACGTCGATCACGACTTCTTCCAGAGGCTCCATCAGCTGACCTGATTCGTCCTTGTGCATCAGCACACGGGGACGGGAAATGGAAAGCTCGTACCCTTCACGGCGCATGTTCTCGATCAGAACACCCAGCTGCAGCTCGCCACGACCGGCGACTTCAAAGGAATCCTTGGATTCACTTTCCTTGATGCGAATGGCCACGTTGCCTTCAGCTTCGCGGAACAGACGATCGCGGATCATACGGCTGGTAACCTTGTCACCTTCGCGACCCGCCAGCGGAGAATCGTTCACCGAGAAAGTCATCGCCAGGGTCGGCGGATCAATCGGCTGGGCATCAATGCCCTTGGTGATCGACACGTCACAGATGGTGTCTGCAACCGTCGCATCGGGAATACCGGCAATCGCAACGATGTCACCAGCGCGGGCTTCTTCAACCGGCACACGCTTCAGACCGTCGAAAGCCAGCAATTTGGACAGACGGCAGTTTGGAATAACCTTGCCAGCGGCTGTGATCACTTTCACAGGCATGTTGATCTTGGCTACACCCGAGTGGATACGACCGGTCAGGATACGACCGAGAAAGTTATCTGCTTCAAGGGTTGTCGCCAGCATGGAGAAAGGCGCATCAGCTATTTCTTTTGGTGCGGGCAGGGTATCGATGATCAGCTGGAACAGTGAATCCATGTTCTCGCGTGGGTCGGCCAGATCGGTTACGGCCCAGCCCTGTTTTGCAGAAGCATAGAGAACCGGGAAATCCAGCTGGTCTTCTGTCGCATCCAGGTTAACGAAAAGATCGAACACCTGATCGACAACCCATTCAGCACGGGCATCGGCTTTATCCGCCTTGTTCACAACCACGATCGGCTTCAGGCCACAACCCAGCGCCTTTGAGGTCACGAACTTGGTCTGAGGCATCGGGCCTTCAGCAGCGTCAACCAGCAGAACAACCCCATCCACCATGGAGAGGATACGCTCGACTTCACCACCGAAATCGGCGTGGCCCGGTGTATCAACGATGTTGATCCGGGTATTGCCCCGGGTCACCGATGTACACTTTGCAAGAATGGTAATGCCACGCTCTTTTTCAAGATCGTTGCTGTCCATTGCCCGCTCGGACACCTGCTGGTGTGCGCTGTAGGATCCGGACTGTTTAAGAAGCTCATCCACCAGAGTGGTTTTGCCGTGGTCAACGTGCGCGATAATCGCCACATTGCGAAGCGCTGTGCTCATGCCTGTCTCTCTCATGTATTTTAAAGAGGGGCTACCGCGCCCCGCGTTATCCTTCAGTCACTGGTCTTGTCAGACCGGAACTCCGGTCAGGAATGTCTTCTTGCCCTTGAGCAAAGAACCACCATTCCCACAAGGTCTCTAGCGCAGTCTTGTGACAGTGCAATGACCTACTTAAATTTTTCCCCTATCAGTGTCGCCAGGGACTTTTCCGGGCGCGCACCAAAATGTGAAATCACCTCGGCTGCAGCAATGGAGCCGATGCGGCCACTGTCATAAAGACTGTAACCATTCGTGTAACCAAAAAGGAAGCCTGCAGCATATAGGTCGCCTGCCCCCGTCGTGTCAACCACATGATCAACCGGTTCGGCATCAATCACGTGAACTTCATCACCACAACAGATGACAGAACCCTTCTCGCTGCGGGTCAGGGCAGCAACCGAACAACAGGCCCTAACCTTCTGAAGTGCCGTATCAAAGTTATCCACTTCGAACAGCGCCATGGTCTCTTCTTCGTTGGCAAAAAGGATATCAACGTGGTTTTTTACCAGATCGAGAAAAGATTCACGATGCCGTGCCACACAAAAGGAATCTGACAAGGTCAAAGCCACTTTCCGTCCGGCAGCGTGCGCAATCTCGGCCGCGAGGATAAAAGCTTTCTTGGCTTCTTCCGGGTCCCAGAGATAACCTTCCATATAGGTAACCTGCGCTGAGGCGATCATCTTTTCATCGATATCAGCCACTGTCAGGTTCACACAGGCCCCCAGATAGGTGTTCATCGAACGCTCTGCATCGGGCGTGACGAAAATCAGGCAGCGGGCCGTTGACGGTCCTTCCGTGGCAGGAAGTGTATCATACTTTACCCCTGCTGCGCGGATATCATGACGAAATACCTGACCGAACTGGTCATCGCGCACCTTGCCGATATAACCGCCACGTCCACCAAGAGACGCAATCCCGGCCATGGTATTGCCCGCAGAACCGCCTGAACGTTCGATCGCAGGCCCCATGACATCATAAAGCGCATCAGCACGATCCTGATCAATCAGGTTCATGGCTCCCTTGATAATTCCCTGCTCTTGCAACAGGTTGTCTTCAGCAGTGGCAACAATATCAACGATGGCATTGCCGATACCCACGACATCGAGAGAGGCAGTCTCTGACTGATTTACGTTCACGCTCATTACTGGCTTCCGTTAGGCTTTCTGCTGGACTAGAATTTGCGCGGAGTATAGACACTTCCGTTTTCTGGGCAAGTCCAAAGCCGCAGACCTCCTATGCATCCGGGGCAGGTCCCTTTTCGA
Source organism: Kiloniella laminariae (assembly GCF_027214005.1). GTDB lineage: Bacteria > Pseudomonadota > Alphaproteobacteria > Kiloniellales > Kiloniellaceae > Kiloniella > Kiloniella laminariae_A. The sequence goes on along the minus strand of NZ_JAPWGY010000003.1, from coordinate 351,140 downwards.
GAGTTTCCGACTATGCGCGACCCACACCCCGTAATGGCTGACTTGGCATCGCAAAATCAGCCAACAGCAGTTCCTCTGAGTGGTATCATCTTTCTTGTGACGGCAACCATGCTCTTTGCTTCCGGAGATGCCGTTTTAAAGAATATCGCCGATGAACAGTCTCTGGTTCAGATACTCTGGGTCCGCTACAGTTTTGTATTCCTGATCGTGGTTCTGATGACTCTTCTGCGCGAAGGGGCAACAGAACTCAAAAAGACCTTTCGCCCGAACAAGCCCGGCCTGCAGATTTTCCGTTCCGCTTTTCTTTTATGGCAGGATTTCGGTTTTGCCTTCTGTTTTACCCTGCTGCCGATTGCCTCGGTTCATGCTGTGGGGGCCGTTGCCCCCATTATCGTCACCGCTCTTTCAGCCATATGGCTGCGAGAATACGTCGGTGCACGACGCTGGGCCGCAGTGTTTGTCGGTTTTATCGGCGTTATGATCATCCTGCGGCCAGGCGCCGACAGTTTTGATCCTCTGCTCTTGCTCCCGCTTGGAGCCGCTGCCCAGTTCGCCATTTATCAAATTTTGCTGCGATTTTGCAGCCAAAGCGACAATTATCGGGTCGTCCAGCTCTTTACCGGGCTGGTGCCGTTGTTGCTCACCAGCCTACTCTTGCCCTTCTATTGGTCTGTTCCATCAGGCCCGGGGGCTCTGGCAGGGCTGCTTGGCGCAGGCTTTCTCCACGCCAGTGGGCATTGCCTGATGATCATGGCTTTCCAGAAGGCAACCGCTGCAACCCTTCAACCTTTTAACTATTCCATTCTGATCTGGGCCACACTGCTGGGCTGGCTGGTCTTTGGCGATCTGCCGGACAGTTTGACTATTGTTGGGGCGACGATCGTTGTCAGCAGCGGCCTCTACACCTTTTATCGGGAGCGGGCGCGTGGTCTTGCAAGGAAAAGTAAAAATCTGCCCTTGCCGACCTGATTTTTTGTCCTCATGGTCTTCCGAGATTCAAGAACGACGCTCACCCGTTTTTCTTTCCATTTGCCAACCCGTTCCCCCACCCGGCTGCCAGGATTACCATGACCGATAAAAACCACCTGCAGGAAGCATCTCTGCTCGATACCACGGGTAAAGGTATCCTCCTTGCTATATTGGCCATGGCCTTCTTTTCCTCAGGCGATGCAGTGGTCAAACACGTCTCCCAGAGCTATTCTCTGCCGCAGCTTCTGTGGGTCCGTTATATGATCCTGTCTTTTCTGGTTATCGGCATGGCAATCAAACGTGGTGGCCTGGGTGATGTCGTCCGGATATCCCGCAGCAAGAATCTCCCCCTGCAGCTCTTCCGGTCAGCCTTTCTTGTCGGAGAAGCTTTCCTTTTTACCCTCAGTTTCAAACTTCTGCCCATTGCAGATGTCCATGCCATCGTCGCCGTGGCACCAATCTGCGTCACGGCGCTTTCTGCCCTCTGGCTGAAAGAAACCGTTGGCTTGCGACGGTGGATGGCTGTTCTTGTGGGATTTGCCGGGATCATGGTGATTCTGCGCCCCGGCTTTGATGCCTTTGATCCCCTGCTGTTTTTACCCCTGGTCGCGGCTTCTGCCTTTGCCATTTACCAGATTCTCCTCAGAATCAGCAGCCGTTATGATGACGGGCAGATTTCCCAGTTTTATACCGGTATTGTACCCCTGTTCATCACCAGCTTCATGGTTCCCTTTTTCTGGGTACAGCCGGACCTGAACGGCTGGATCGCGCTGATCGGCGGCGGCATCTTTATCAGTCTGGGTCATCTCTTCCTGATTTTTGCCTTCCAGTACGCCACTCCCTCTGCAATTCAACCCTTTAATTATACCTTGCTGGTCTGGGCGACGCTTTTTGGCTGGCTGTTCTATGATGATCTGCCGGATTCCTGGACCATCGTCGGCGCATTGGTTGTGGTTGCAAGCGGACTTTACACGATTTACCGCGAGAGAATCAGGCGCGCATAATCATCCCCGAAGCAATTTATTGTCCCCGGTGCCTGGATGAAAAATACTCACCAGTCCCGAGGATCAGCCAAATCATTTCTCTGCCGGAATATTTTTATGGTCCGGCCTTGTGAACACCAACCTTTTTAACAAAACCAGATAGATCAGTTTAATATTTTCTTCACCCCTCAGCCCCTAAACTGCGAAAAAATTCTAAACAAAAGTCCATATAATTTTCGGACAGATAGTGAAGCGGGGTCAGGCAGGGATCTCCTTCGTATCGATTTACATTGATGGCAAGGGGCCGCAACTGAAATGCTTTTGAAAACACGCATCACCCTGGGTTCCATTACCGGCCTGCTGGCGGTTGGGCTCTTTGTGTTTATTGGTACCGGTTTTATTGAAAAACTAAACAATGAACGCTACATCTCGACAACACTGGATGCTCGTTCCAATCTGTGGAACAGCTTGGCTCAAAGCCGGGTTGAACAGATCAAATCCAGCCTCTTTGAAATTGAGAATGATCCTCTGGCAATGGGAGGACTGGAAAAAAGCGACCCCTCCTCCATCGCCAGCAGTCTGAGTATTCTGGCCCAGATCCTGATCGGCGATGGAAACTTTGATCGAATTGCACTCTTCGATAAATCAGGCAAAGCTCTCTACAGCTATGAAAGCGATCCCTCCAAGGTGACTTCTGCCCTGGTTAAGCCCGCACTGGAATCCGAGGATTACAAATGGGGCTTTGAGCTTGCAGAAGACAGCAAGCTGATGTTAACCCTTGCAGCTCCCCTGAGATCCCTCACAGGTGTAGAAGGCATCGCTCTGGTCAGGCTGAGCCCCAATTCATTGCTTGAGAGTATGAAAGCCAGTGACGGGACCGAAGTATATCTTTTTAATCAGACAGGGGAAATCGTGCACGGCACCAACGCCGAACTGCAGGAGCTCCTGCCACAGGAGAACCTTCGTATCGGCAATACCGGTCTTCATGCTGAGACCATTGGTGATCTGCGCTATACCATCACCCTGACTCCCGTCACCACACCCGATGGGCAGATTGCAGGGAACCTGGTGAACCTGCTGGACGAAACCGCAACACTGACACAACGGCAAACCGTTCAGATCCTCGTCTATGCCGGTTGTGTAATTCTCCTGATCCTCTCGGGCCTCCTGTTGTTCTGGTACATGAACCGCTCGATGAAGCCCCTTAATTTTGCAATCGAGAACATCCAGGAGCTGGCCAACGGCAACATCGAGATCGATGTCCCTGCCGAACATACCCGTGACGAGATTGGCGAATTGACCCGTTCAGTAGAATTGCTGCAAACCAAACTGGTTGAAAACGAACAGATGCGTGTGGCCCGTCGGGCTGCTGAGGCAGAAAGAGCAGAACGGGCACAAAAGCTCCACGAAATGACCCAGTCTTTCGGGGCAAATGTAACGACGATTATCAGCAAGTTCACCAACTCGACAGCCCTGATGGGTGAAACCGCCCGCTCCATGAGCGATACTGCGGTCAGAACGCGAGAACAGGCCCATGCCGGCTCTGAAGCTTCGATTGAAACATCACAAAACGTCCAGACAGTTTCCGCCGCGGCAGAAGAGCTCTCCGCAACTATCGCGAGTATCTCGGAACAGATGGATCGTTCTTCCTCGGTCACAGAAAAGGCTGTCGGAGAATCCCAGTCTATCAACGGAACGGTCAAACGCATGGCTGAAAATGCCGAGAAGATTGGCGCGGTTATTCAGCTGATCACGGACATCGCCGAGCAAACCAACCTCCTGGCCCTGAACGCAACGATCGAAGCAGCCCGGGCCGGGGAAGCAGGCAAGGGTTTTGCCGTTGTTGCCAACGAAGTCAAGAACCTCGCGACGCAAACAGGCAAGGCAACTGACGAGATTTCAAGTCAGATCAACCAGATGCAGGCAATCACTGGCGAGGTAGCCAAAGCCATTGAATCCATTGGCCTGACCATTGGGGACATTGATGAAATCGGACGAACCATTGCCGAATCTATCGGGCAACAGCGGGAAGCAACCCAGGAAATTGCCAGTAACATGGTCCAGGCATCCCAACGGACCGAACAGGTTAGCAACAGCATCAACAATGTAACCGCTGCGGCGAACGAAGCCGAGAATGCAGCACATTCGGTCATTGATGCCACCACCAACCTTTCGGGCGAATCAAACGTGTTGCGTGGAGAGATCGAAACTTTCCTCGAGGGGGTCAAGACCCTCTAGGAGTTTTAAAGACCCGTTTCCAACAAAAAAGAGGAGCTGTTATGGCTCCTCTTTTTTTGAATCTATAACCAGATTTTCTCTATGATTTCAGGCCCAGCACATCCTGCATATCATAAAATCCGGCTGGTTTATCCTTAAGCCAGCGCGCTGCCCTGACAGCTCCTCTGGCAAAAACTTCCCGGTTACTGGCCCGGTGCCCCAGTTCAATCCGTTCGCCATCTGCGGCAAAAATCACACTGTGATCACCAACAACATCGCCACCGCGCAGTGTTGCAAAACCAATGTCGCCGCGTTTACGTGCGCCGACAATTCCATCACGCACCTTGTCCGCAACCTGGTCAAGCGCAACGCCCCGGCCTGCCGCAGCCGCCTCGCCCAAAACAAGGGCGGTACCGGAAGGTGCGTCAACCTTGTGACGATGATGCATCTCGACAATCTCGATGTCATAGTCTTCATCAAGAGCAGCAGCAACCTGCTGCACCAGTGTCATCAGCAAATTGACGCCCAGACTCATGTTACGCGCAAATACAATCGGCGCTTTTGCCGCACACTGCTCCAGTTCGGAAACCTGTTCCACAGTCATGCCTGTTGTCCCGACTACAAGTGCACAACCGGTTTCCGCCGCAAGCTTGGCATGGGAAAGGGTGGCTACGGGAACGGTAAAATCAATCACCACATCAGACGACTCAAAAAGCTTTTTCGCAGAATCGCCAACCTTAACACCCAAAGCGCCAATCCCGGCAAGCTCACCAAGATCCTTGCCAAGGTTGGGACTACCCGGCAACTCAGTTCCCCCTGAAACCGAACAGCCTTCGGTCCGGTTAATCACCTCGGTTAACATACGGCCCATACGGCCAGCACAGCCAACGATCCCAATCCTGCTACTCATCCCTTTAAATCCTGAAACCTGTTTTGATCAGAGCAGAAGGACTAACAGCTAATCCGGATAGATCCAAGTCCCCCGATAGAACCCTCCTGAAGTTCTCGATAAAAAAAAGCCTGCCAGAACAGTTGTCCAGGCAGGCTTTGATATCAACGATCCCATTGATCCGGGAAACTTAATCGGTAAGATCTTCCCAGAATTCTTTGACCCGTTTGAAAAATCCGGAACTCTGTGGCGAGTTGTCCGTCGCCTCTTTTTCAAACTCTTGCAACAGTTCACGCTGGCGGCTGGTCAGGTTCACAGGGGTTTCGACTGAAACCTCAACATACATATCCCCACGTGATGCAGACCGCAGCACAGACATTCCCTTGCCCCGCAGACGGAATTGCTGCCGGTTCTGCGTGCCTTCAGGAATAGCGACCTTGGCACGACCACCATCAACAGTTGGCACCTCAACCGACCCGCCCAAAGCAGCCTGGGTCATGGAAATCGGCACCCGGCAGTGGATATCCGTTCCATCGCGCTGGAAGATCCGGTGAGGCGCAATCGACAGAAAAATATAGAGATCGCCAGGCGTTCCGCCCAATCTGCCGTGCTCACCCTCGCCGCTGAGACGAATCCGGTTACCTTCTTCAACGCCTGCAGGAATAGTAACCTGCAGCGTCTTCTCTTTTTCAATATGCCCGCTACCATGGCAGCTTTTACAAGGCTTCTCGATCACCTTGCCCACGCCCTGGCAACTGTGACAGGTGCGCTCGACCGTAAAGAAGCCCTGCTGCATCCGCACCCGACCATTCCCTTTACAGGTACCGCAGGTAATCGGGCTGGAACCTTTTTCAGCACCACTGCCATTACAGGAATCACAGGAAACCGAACTCGGGATGCGGATTTCAGCCTGTTTGCCGTTAAAGGCATCCTCCAGGGAAATCTCCATGTTATAGCGCAAATCACCGCCGCGTTGCGAACCGCCCGAGCGTCGTCCGCCACCGCCAAAACCGCCAAACATTTCTTCAAAGATGTCGGCAAAACCGCCACCACCACCAAAATCGAAACCGCCGGCTCCACCGCCGCCACCGTTTTCAAAAGCGGCATGACCATAGTTATCATAGGCCGCGCGCTGCTGGTCGTCCTTGAGGATACCGTAAGCTTCGTTCAGTTCCTTGAACTTCTGTTCGGCTTCGGCATTATCCGGGTTTTGATCGGGATGATATTTCATCGCCAGCTTGCGGTAGGCTGCCTTGAGCTCTTTTGCATCCGCCGTGCGTGAAACCCCCAGGGTTTCGTAAAAGTCCCTTTTGGACATCAGTACTTTTTCCCTCGATCAGAAGGTGAAAAGGGGCTGGCAATGCGCCAGCCCCCTGAAATCCAAAACCGCGTTACGCGCTTTTGCTGTTCTTGTCGTCGTCAACTTCTTCGAAGTCGGCATCAACCACACCGTCATCTTCAGAAGAAGATGACTTGGTATCGGCTTCGGCACCGTCTTCTGCACCACCGGCGGCATCAGCATAAAGCGCTTCACCCAGCTTCATCGAGGCCTGGCCAAGTGCTTCTGTCTTGGCTTTGATTTCCTCGGTGTCATCGCCTTCAAGTGCCGTTTTCAATGCGGCAATACCGGCTTCGACTTCACCCTTGTCCGCATCAGAGATCTTGTCACCGACTTCAGCAAGTGTCTTTTCAGTCTGGTGGATCAGACCTTCTGCCTGGTTGCGGACCTCGACAGATTCACGACGCGCCTTGTCAGACTCGGCGTTTTCTTCCGCATCGCGGACCATCTGTTCAATGTCAGCATCGCTCAGGCCACCCGAAGCCGTGATTTTGATCTGCTGTTCCTTACCTGTCGCCTTGTCTTTGGCACCAACGTTGACAATACCGTTGGCATCAATATCGAAGGTCACCTCGATCTGCGGGATCCCGCGCGGTGCGCTTGGAATGCCTTCAAGGTTGAACTGGCCAAGGATCTTGTTGTCAGAAGCCATTTCACGCTCACCCTGGAAAACCCGGATGGTTACAGCATTCTGGTTGTCTTCGGCAGTTGAAAAGACTTGGCTTTTCTTCGTCGGGATCGTCGTGTTGCGGTCGATCAGCTTGGTCATTACACCACCAAGGGTTTCGATACCCAGGGAAAGTGGTGTCACATCCAGCAGCAGAACGTCTTTGACTTCACCCTGCAGAACACCCGCCTGAATCGCAGCACCGATAGCCACAACTTCATCAGGGTTCACACCACGGTGTGGTTCTTTGCCAAAGAAGTTTTTAACCGTTTCATGTACTTTAGGCATACGGATCATACCACCAACCATAATGATCTCGTCGATCTCGGCTGGGGTAACGCCTGCGTCTTTCAGAGCCGCTTTAACCGGGCCCATCGTGCGCTGGATCAGATCGTCAACAAGCGCTTCAAGTTTCGCCCGGGTCAATTTGATGTTCAGGTGCTTTGGACCAGAAGCATCAGCAGTGATAAACGGCAGATTTACTTCTGTCTGGCTAGAGGAAGACAGCTCGATCTTGGCTTTCTCTGCTGCTTCTTTCAGACGCTGCAGTGCCAGCTTGTCATCCCGCAGGTTAATGCCCTGTTCCTTCTGGAACTCATCCGCCAGATAGGAAATAATCCGGCCATCAAAGTCTTCACCACCAAGGAAGGTATCGCCGTTGGTTGACTTGACTTCAAACACACCGTCGCCGATTTCCAGAACCGACACGTCAAAAGTACCACCACCAAGGTCATAAACCACGATCGTACCGGTACCTTTTTTCTCCAGGCCATAGGCCAGAGCTGCCGCTGTTGGTTCGTTGATGATACGCAGAACTTCCAGACCGGCAATTTTACCGGCGTCTTTAGTAGCCTGACGCTGGGAATCGTTAAAGTAAGCGGGAACTGTGATAACCGCTTTGGTTACGGGCTCACCGAGATAGCTTTCAGCCGTTTCTTTCATTTTCTGCAGGATAAAAGCAGAAATCTGTGACGGGCTGTATTTTTCGTTGTTGGCTTCAACCCATGCATCGCCATTGTCAGCCTTGACGATGTTATAGGGAACCAACCCCATATCCTTTTTGGTCAGCGGATCGTTAAAACGACGACCGATCAGACGCTTGATCGCAAAAAGAGTGTTAGAAGGGTTGGTTACAGACTGGCGTTTTGCAGGCAGCCCGACAAGGCGCTCTTCAGCTGTAAATCCAACCATGGAAGGTGTGGTACGGGCACCTTCAGCGTTCTCGATAACACGCACATCCTTGCCGTCCATAACGGCAACACAGGAGTTCGTTGTTCCAAGATCAATACCAATAACTTTGCTCATCTGTTTCCTCACACTTAAATTTAGCAAACCGATTTGGCAGCCTTGTTGGCAAGCACTGCCGGCTGGTCCCTATTAAGGGGTGAAGTCCAATAACTCGGGCTCACGGTCTATATATGCAGCCCGGGCTTTGACTGCAAGACGCAAAATACCTAAAAAAATAAGGTTTTTAAGAAAAACGTTATCTGGATGTAATATCTGGTAATGCTATATTAGCTTGCTGATTTTGATCATGAATTACCCTTAAGATACTCTAACAACCGAGAGAATTCGTCCCTTGCAGGAACAAAACAAACCAAAAACAAACTCAAAGATGCGCCAAATGATCAAGTGGATCGCTCTTGGAGACATTCTTTTTGGCAGTACTGTCCTGCTATACGGATATTACAATTCTCTGGGAGAAGCCGTGGAGTACTTTGGGTTTGCTGTCACTCTGATCGGCGGATTGTTGTTTCTGGCCATCCGTACCCTGGAAAAACGCGGGGACAAGGGGTTGTCCCATTCCAGAAATATTCCAAAATCGTGAAGCAGCCTCTCGTTTTCCGCAAAACAAATACGCCCCGGAATGATTGAGGGAATGATTGAAGGCTTCAGATATCTTCCGGAACTCTTGAACCGGGACGAACAGGAGCAGCTCCTCGCGGAATTACGGGTAAAAATAAGAAAATCTCCGCTTTTTCAACCGAAAATGCCCGGTAGCGGACGGCCTTTTTCAGTACAGATGACCAACTTTGGCCCCTTGGGCTGGGTGTCAGACAAAGACCATGGCTATCGGTATCAGGCCAACCATCCTGTGACCCATAACCCCTGGATGCCAATCCCGGATAAACTTCTCCAGATCTGGAAACAGCATGCCCGCTATCCGGCCCCGCCGGAATGCTGCCTGTTAAACCACTATCACAATGAAAAAGCCAAAATGGGACTGCACCGGGATGAGAATGAACAGGACTTTTCCGCACCTGTTCTCTCGGTATCTCTGGGCGACACTGCCGTATTCCGCCTGGGCGGGACCAACAGAAAAGACCCGACAAGTTCGCTAAAGCTGGTATCAGGGGATGTCATTATTCTGGCTGGAGAAGCCAGGAATGCCTATCATGGTATTGACCGCATCCTCTATGGCTCAAGCCAGTTGCTGAAAAACGGGGGCCGGATCAACCTGACCCTGCGCCGGGTCACCTACCCCGGCGAAGACAGCCGCAAGGGCCCGTCATCGTCAGGGTAGACATCTGATAAGTTTACGTGACTGCTGTGACAGCTTTGCGATGCATCACCGTCAACACTCCGGATCAATATGCCGGGTCAACAAGCCGGGTTACAGGCCTGTGATCAAACGGTTGTATCAACCTTGGCCGGACCAGCAGGACCACCTTTGGCAACCCCAACACGGGCTGGACGCAACAGACGGTCATGCAGGCGGAAGCCACGCTCGATAACCTGCAGGATTGTCCCTTCCGGCTGGGATGGATCCGGAATTTCAAACAAGGCCTCATGACTATGCGGATCCATACGGCTCCCCAAAGCTTCGATCTCGGTAATGTTATGGCGTTCAAATACCTTAAGCATTTCCCGATTGGTCATCTCGACCCCATCGCGCAGGGTTTTAAGCTGATCATTTTCTTCAGCAGCAGCTTCTGGCACGGCAGAAAGCGCACGGTGCAGGTTATCCATGACACCGATCAGTTCGGTAACCAGCTTTTGTGGTGCAAATTTGATCGCGTCTTCCTTTTCGCGACGGGTGCGATTGCGCAGGTTTTCCATCTCGGCCATCGTCCGCAGCAACTGATCCTTCAGCTTGACAACCTCCAGCTCCAGCTCGGCAACCCTGGCAGCATCAGCCGCTACAGAAGACTTGGACAACTCTTCGGTTTCCAGTTCGCTATCCGCAGCTTGTTCTGCTTCTGCAGCCGCAAGATTCTCAGCGAGCTCTTCAGCCAGATCCCCCGCCAAATCATGGGGAATCTGCTCTTCGCTCACGATGTTCTCTTCAGAATTCTGCTTTTCCGTTTTAGGCATTTCTCTGCAAACCACTCTTAAATTTCAACTGTTATCCTGACGGAGATCAGGCCCGTATCAGCACCCAACATTAACACAGGATCTCCTAGCCAATCATGCGGCCAAGGATCTTGGCCGTATAATCAACCATGGGAATAATCCGCGCATAGTCGATCCGGGTAGGGCCGATCACACCGATGGCCCCAACGACCTGCTGCCGACTGTTTTTGTAGGGTGCCATTACTACAGAACACCCCGCCTGGGCAAATAATTCGTTTTCAGCGCCGATGAAGATCTGGACCCCTTCCGCTGTTTTAGTCAGCTCCAGCAGACGAACCAGCGATTCCTTTTTCTCCAATGCAGAAAACAGATGGCGAACCCGTTCCAGATCTTCAAGGGCATTTATGTCTTCGAGCAACTGCGCCTGTCCACGCACAATCAGGGCACCACCAGGATTCCCGTTCATATCCTGGGCCCAGGAAGCCAGACCGAGCTCAACAACCTTGCGCGAGAGTTCATCCAGAAGAAGCTGGTGTTCCTTCAACTCAATCCCGATTTCGACAATCGCCTCTTCCAGCGTTCGACCGATCAGACGGGCCGAGAGATAGTTTGATGCCTCAACCAAAGCCGAGGGGGGCAAACCAAGCGGCAGATCAACCACCCGGTTCTCAACAGCGCCGGAATCAGAGATCAGCACCACCAGCGCCCGTCCCGGTCCAAGCGAAACAAACTCGATATGCTTGAGAGGTTCCGAAAGCTTTGGAGCAAAAACCAGACCAGCGCACTGGGACAGGCCGGAAAGCATACCCGTGGTCTCTTCCAGCAACTGAGGCAGGGATCTGCCCCCCGCAGCGCACTGCAGTTTGATCCGGGCCTGTTCATCCTTACTCAGGTTCCCATGTTCCAGCAAACCGTTTACATAGAGCCGTAAGCCCATATCTGTGGGCAAGCGTCCGGCAGAGGTATGACGGGCAAAAAGCAGGCCCATATCTTCCAGATCTGCCATAACATTACGGATTGTTGCCGGTGAAAGGTCCATACCAAGACGGCGCGACAGGGTCCTGGATCCGACAGGCTCACCGGTTTCGACATAGGCATCAACCACCAGCCGGAATATCTCCCGCGAACGGTCATTCATCCCGGAAACAACACTGGTAATCAAAGAAGAACTGTTCAGTTTTACCAAGTTGTCCAAACCTTTATCTACCACCATATCCAGGTGGATATTACCCAGCAGGATTTGCTGCCACTTCCATTCCGTCAGATTAAATCTCTCCTGGAGACTTTATTCTTCACGGCCCCTTTAAATGTAGTGACGCGCCAGTGTTCGGTCAACGGGTCGACGACCAAGACCTCCAACAGAATCATCTGCTGGACAAAAAACGGGTTCCAGGCTGCCAATCTGGACTGGTCTGGGCCGGGTTTTTCATCAAGTTTTCACTGGGTTTTCCACTACATTTTCTACTGGATTTCCGACCGGATTCTTCTACTGGATTTCCGACCGGATTCCCCATGGGATCTCTGTTGCATTTTTTGTCACTTTTTTTTGACAGCTTTGGCTTCGTATTCTCAGCTTTTAACGCAGAAAAATTCATGGGAAAATGATTCATTAACCATTTGATGTTAAACAATATATTAAGATTTTTTTTTCGCCGCCAAAAAGTTCTTGCAATGAAAAACTATTGGTCTTAAAGAACCGCGCTTAGATCACGACGCACACGCACGTGCCACTGGCCCAAGGTCCTATGACCCCAGCAGGTTACGCTACGACGTACGCGTCCTTTTTGGCCTTGTCGGCGGAGCCCGACACCGAGAGGGAGCTTACTCAATGGTTGCAGATCCTACCACACAGTACATTCACACGATCCAATTGGAAGAAGAAGAAGCGAATCCTGATTTGCCAACAGAACCAAGAATCCCCATGACCAGTGGGCGCTTGAATAACCGCATGTCCTCTTTTTTGGCCGAACAGGATTTTGCTATTCCGCACCTGGTCGTAGACCTGGATCGGGTTGAAGAAAACTATCGCGCCCTGGACAAGGCTTTGCCTCAGGCAGACATCTTCTACGCCGTCAAAGCAAACCCGCACGAGCAGGTTATCAAACGCCTTGCCTCTCTTGGGTCCTGCTTTGATACCGCCAGCCTGAACGAGATTGACCTCTGTCTGAATCTTGGCATCAGCCCGGACCGAGTGTCTTTTGGCAATACCATCAAAAAAGTACGCGATATTACCGCGGCTTATAAAAAGGGTATCCGCCTCTACGCATTCGACAGTGACGAAGAACTTGGAAAGCTGGCGGAACACGCGCCCGGTTCCGACGTTTTCTGCCGGGTTCTAGTCAATTGTGACGGCGCTGAATGGCCCCTGAGTAAAAAATTCGGCTGCTCGACAGAGATGGCCTATGGTCTGATCGTCAAGGCAAAGGAAGCCGGACTCAATCCGGTTGGTTTCTCTTTTCATGTCGGGTCACAGCAAACCAACCTTGATCAGTGGGACAGTGCCCTCAGTCAGGTTGAGAAGCTGTTCAATGACCTGGCCCGCGTCGGTATCAAGCTAACTCTCGTCAATATGGGCGGTGGTTTCCCGGCCCATTACACAACAGACATCCCCGATGCCCAGGCCTATGGACAGGCAATCACCAAAGCCATGGATGGACATTTCGGCAACAACAAACTGCGGATGATCGTAGAGCCGGGCCGTTATATTGTTGGGGATGCAGGCGTTATCGAAGCCGAGGTTGTTCTGGTTTCCCGCAAGGAAGACAAAGACAAGAAACGCTGGGTTTATCTGGATATCGGCCTGTTTTCCGGACTGGCAGAATGTATTGGGGAAGCAATCCGTTACCCCATTTCTGTTCCCGGCAAGGAACACAGTACTGAAACAGGACCTGTGGTTCTGGCCGGACCAAGCTGTGACAGTCTGGATATCCTGTACCAGAACACGGCCTATATGATGCCGCTGGACTTGAAAGCAGGTGACAAGGTTCTCCTGCACTCAACAGGGGCCTACACCACGACCTATTCGTCTGTAGGGTTTAACGGCTTTCCACCGCTTGCCTGTGTCTGCATCTAGTTAAATTCAATGATTGTTCCCCGCCTCTGATCTTCTTTTCCAAAGATGAAAGATCAGAGGCGGGATATTTTTTGCCTTCACGAAACGACCAGATAGCGGGGAGAAACCCGCTTTTTATCGACCGCCTGTTCTTCATTCTGAACAGATGAGTCTGTTTTTTCTTTTGGCAGAATGCTGTAACTACAGCGCCTGCCACCCTCCAGCAGATACTCTGCCCGCTCCACAACAACGTCTTCTCCCAGAATACTGCGAAAAACATCCAGCTCTGCCCTGCAGAAACCCTGGCAAATGGTGGCTGCAGCACAGATTGGACAGTGGTTCTCGATAAACAGATACCCCGCCCCATCTTCTGTTTCTTTCGCCTCGGCCATATAACCCTCAGCCTGACGGAGTGCGACCAGCCTGTTCACCCGATCCGCCAATGTTTCAGCCCCGATCATTTCCGCACGGTAGTGAGACAGGGTCTGTTGCTCGCGGTAAGACACAAGCTTTTCGACTCCTTCGTTGCCGAAAATCATGCGTGCTCCCTCAATCAGTTCTTTGGTCAGAACAGCATGAGCATCACCGAAACGATTATGCGATTCACGACTGAGTTCCCAGATCAAAGCTGGCCTGCCAGCAGATTTTGGTTGCTTTCCTTCACTCTGAGGCTGGATCATCCCCTGTTCATGCATACGTTTGAGGTGCTGACGCATGCCAATGGCTGTCATTTCCAGCTGACGCGCCAGATCCTTGGCCGACAAGGAACCACGCGCCTTCAAGAGCGATAGAATTGCGTCTTCTGTTTTACTGATATTCTGCATAACACTACTATACACGAAACGAATAAATTAAAAAGTGATTGCTTTTATAATTTATTTCATGCCATGGATAATAAGAAAAGAAATTACTTTTTAATTAACAAGGATCGCGCGTATGTCGGACTCTTCGCACGCTGAGAGCACAGACAAGAAAACACAAGACAAACAAACCCAGGACGAGCAGAAAATGACTCCGCAGAATATCCTGCATCTGGTCATTGTCTGTTGCGGGATTACGCTTTATGCCCTGAACAACCTGATTACCTCAACTCTGTTACCTTCTGCGGTCAGCGACCTGCAGGGCATTAATTTTATCAACTGGTCGGCCCTGGTCTACAGTACAGCCGCCATCATTTTCTCCCTCACAGGCGGCTCTCTCAAAACCAGTCTGGGCGGGCGCAAAACCATGATTATCGCTGGCCTCGTCTTTACAGCCGGAGCCTTTCTGGTTGCCCAATCTTCGGATATGATATTTTTCCTCTGTGCCCGGGCAATTCAGGGGGCAGGCGGCGGCCTGATTCTCGCAACCTGTTATACGGTGATCGGTGACCTCTTCGCCCGACACCACTGGCCCAAGGTCTTTGCCTGGGAATCTGCCGTCTGGGCTGTTGCTTCCCTCACAGGCCCTCTCGCAGGAGGCTTCTTTGCCCAGACCGTGGGCTGGCGCCTGGCCTTTTACCTCATCGCTGCTGCTGCCCTGCTTTTTATTGTGGCCGTGCGCCTGTGTTTTCCCGCCAAAGTCCAGTTGGAACAAAAAGCCATCGCCACCTCCAGAAAAGATAAGCTCGCTGCCCTGCCTGTATTCCGACTGATAATTCTGGTTCTGGCCATAGGTTCTATTGCGATTGCCGGGCTGGAACCGGATTGGTCGCTCCCGCTGCTCGGGGCAGCCTTCCTCCTGCTGCTTTTGCTCTTACAGCGGGACAAGCGTGCGAAGTCACCGCTCCTGCCCCGGGAGGGTATCAACTTCACCACACCGGCAGGCACAGGGTTACTGGTGATTTTTCTGGCATCCGTCTCGACCTATTCCTTTGTCGTCTACGGCCCCTATCTGCTTCAGACCGTACATGGTCTTAGCCCGCTAAATGCCGGTTATCTGGTTGCCTGGGAATCCATGTCCTGGTCTATCGCCGCGATGGTCTGCGCCCGGATTTCCCAGACTGTACGCTGGCGCCCCTTGTTAATCCCTGTTGGAATCGCCACCTCCGCCATTGGCCTCTATGGTATTGGCCTCTCTCTCTTTTCCGGTCCTCTCTGGCTCCTGACAATAGCCATTTTCTTCGCCGGAGCCGGATTTGGCATTTTCTGGGCTGACCTGTCATCCCGGATAATTGAATCGGGCCCGTCAGAAGAGCGCGATCACCGATCCGGAGCCATTCCAACAGTTCTCATGTGCGGCGGGGCTTTTGGCCCGGCACTTGCGGGTATCCCCGCCCAGATGGCAGGTTTCAGCGACAACGCCACACTGGCCGTCCTGGAAGCAACCGCCTATTGGGTTCATATCGCTTTTGTACCTCTGGTCTTGCTGTCTCTTTTCCTCTCTTTCAGGGTCATTCGCCCAGGCTTTCATCCGGGTTCTGATCCCGTCTCTGAGCAGGATACCCGCCGAGACAACAATGCCTTCGTGGCACAAAAACCTGTGCTTCCGACACCCCCTGACAGTTGACCCTGTCAGGGGATAATCCGGGTAAACGCACCGGGACTGGACGCAGAGGGTTGCATGGGGTAGCTTCCGCTCAATCTTACCAATCACCAATTGAGGGCATCGCTATGCGTCCATCAGGCCGGAACCCAGACCAGATGCGTCAGGTCTCCATCGAAACCAACTTCAGCAAACATGCTGAAGGCTCCTGTCTGATCAAATTCGGGGACACACATGTTCTCTGTACAGCTTCTGTCGAAGACGGCACGCCCCCCTGGTTGCGTAATACCGGCAAAGGTTGGATCACAGCTGAATACGGCATGCTCCCCCGTGCGACCCACAGCCGTTCCCCCCGCGAAGCTGCCAAGGGCAAACAATCGGGTAGAACCCAGGAAATCCAGCGATTGATCGGACGTTCCCTTCGGGCAGTGGCCGATATGGGTGGTTTTGGCGAGCGTCAGATCAAGGTTGATTGCGATGTACTACAGGCAGACGGTGGTACCCGTACAGCTTCTATCACCGGCGGCTTTATCGCCCTGCATCTGGCTTTCCAGCACATGCAGAAAATCGGCATGATCGACTCAATCCCCCTTACTGATCACGTTGCTGCCATTTCCTGTGGCATCTTCGAAGGCACACCGGTGCTGGATCTGGACTATCCTGAAGACTCCAATGCCCAGGCCGACGCAAACTTTGTCCTGACCGGAAACCTCGGCGTTGTCGAGATCCAGGGAACAGCCGAAGAAAAACCCTTCTCTCGCAATGAATTCAACAGCCTGCTGGATCTGGCCGAAAAAGGCATTGCTGAACTGGTGATCCTTCAAAAACAGGCGATCAGCCAAGGATAGTTCTCATAAAACAGGACACTGATCTAGACCAGCCGTCTTGATCAGTGTCCTGCTTACAAAGGGGAAACAACATGCCAACACATAACCGGCCTCTGAACAGCGATAAACTGGTTCTTGCGACCCATAACGCCGGAAAACTGCGCGAAATTGCCGAATTACTCGCGCCTTATGGCATTGATGTTGTCTCGGCGGGCGATCTTGGTCTGCCAGAACCTGTCGAAGATGGTGACAGCTTTGCTGCCAATGCCCGGATCAAGGCCTTGGCAGCAGCAAAAGGATCTGGCTATCCCGCTCTTTCTGACGACAGTGGACTCGCCGTCGTCGCCCTGAACGGTGACCCCGGAATTTACTCCGCCCGCTGGGCTGGTCCGACCAAGGATTTTTCTCTGGCCATGACCTCGGTAGAGCAGGCTCTTGCCGCTGCTGCAGCAAAGGGTGACAGCAATCGGGCGGCCTACTTCATCTGTGCGCTTTGCCTCGCCTGGCCAGATGGATCAACCGAAGTCTTTGAGGGGCGTGTAGATGGCACCATCGTGCATCCCGCGCGCGGCAATCAGGGCTTTGGCTATGACCCGATCTTTCAGGCTGAAGGGGAAAGCATTACATTTGGCGAAATGGACCCGGCTCGCAAACACTCCATGAGCCATCGGGCCCGGGCCTTTGCCCTGCTCGTCGAACAAAAATTCAAGGCCTGACAATTCATAGCCTGACAAGCAGAAGAGTTCTGCTCGATAAACCTGTTATACAAGTCTGTGCTAAACTGAAGTCACCCAAGAGGGTGTCCGCCATTAGGTCTAGTAGAGCGAATTTGACATTTGAATCCATTCCGCGGCCGGGTTCGTTTTCAAATATCAAATTCAGAAGCTCCACTAGAAACAAATAGTTAGCTAGTGGTTCTTTGATTCCAACATTTGCACCTGAACTTGCCAGTGGGGGATACAAATGTTGGAATCGAACCACGAGTGACTTCACCGGATGAAGTGATAGATGCAACAAACAAACTCAGGCACAGTCCCTGCAGCAGCAAAACGTGGTTTCGGGATCTATATCCATTGGCCCTTCTGTCTCAAAAAATGCCCCTATTGCGACTTTAACAGCCATGTCCGCGAGGATGTCTCACAAAGCCGCTGGCGGGCAGCGCTCCTGCAGGAACTCAATCACTATGCCGAACTGCTGAAGCAGCGTGGCGGCGAAGGCCGGATCGTCAGTTCTGTTTTTTTTGGCGGCGGCACACCTTCCCTTATGGCACCAGAAACCGTCGCTGCACTGATCAACCGTATCCGTCAGCTCTGGCCCACGAGAAATGATCTCGAAATCACCCTTGAAGCCAATCCGACCTCGGTCGAAGCCGGTAAATTTGCCGCCTTCAGCCAGGCCGGTGTCAATCGTGTTTCTCTGGGCATCCAGTCCCTCAATGACGAAGATTTAAAGTTTCTCGGTCGGGAACACTCTGCCAGTGAAGCCCTGGCTGCGATTGATGTTGCCCGCAAAAACTTTGAACGCTTTTCTTTTGATCTGATCTATGCGCGTCCCGAACAGGATCGCAATACCTGGAAGCGAGAGCTTGAACGCGCCCTTGGTGAAGGCACAGGCCATCTGTCGCTCTACCAGCTGACGATAGAGGAAAACACTGTCTTTCACGCCGCAAGGCGACGGGGTGAGTTGAAAGAGCTTGATCAGGATAAAGCTGCAGAACTGTATGAATTGACCAATGAAATCATGGCGGAAAAGGGCCTGCCCGGGTACGAGGTGTCAAACTATGCCCGCCCCGGAGAAGAAAGCCGTCACAACCTGACTTATTGGCGATATGGCGACTATATCGGGATCGGCCCCGGTGCTCATGGCCGCCTGACGCTCAACCCCGGAGAGGCATCCTCCGGATCCGGCAACCCGACAGAGAAGCTGGCCACCCGTCAACACCGTGCGCCGGAAATCTGGCTGGAGACAGTGGAACAGGCTGCTCATGCCACCCGGAACTTCGATATAGTTTCGGATCAGGAACGATTTGAAGAAATGATCATGATGGGCCTGCGCCTGAAAGAAGGAATTTCTCTTGCTGAAATCCGGCTGGAAACAGGGCAGAATCTGGAACAACTGCTCCCTGCTTCCCGTTTGGCCGCCCTCGGTGAGGAAGGTTTGCTTGTCAAAACGGATAGCCATATCCGGGCAACTTCCGCCGGAAGAATAAGACTGAACACACTTTTGTCTTATCTGCTTGGCTGATCAAACGGGGTCTTACCTGCAAGCGCATGATATTTTTGGCAACGAATACCGGAACTGTTCAGAAATCAGTAAGGGCTTTTCTCTATACTTGCTGTTGATGATTGATCGAATCGCTTTTTCTAATCGGGAAAATCGACAACAAGTTTGTTTCACCTGACAATCAGTACATTTAAAACGTTCAATGACAGATTACAACTACCATGCAGCCTTGGCCGATCTGGATCGTGGTCCCCAGGAGATCCAGACGTTGCTGGAGCTATGGAACCGCTACCGGGCCGGAGACAGACTGCCGTTAAAAAGTAAAATGGACCCGGTTGATTTTAAAACGCACCTCGGGCGTATCTGCGTTATAGAAGTCCTGCGGGAGCCACTGGATTTTATCTATCGGCTTGATGGCACGGAAATTTCTGCAACCTCCAATGAAGATCTGCACAGCCTGAGCATCCTCGACGGCACCCCCGCAGAAGTTTACCAGAACCATTTCCAGGAATTCAAAATCACCCTCGAGGCAGCAGAACCCCATCTCTGGCATGTCAGATATTCTCAGGACCCGCAAACCTTCGAATACCTGCGCCTCATGCTCCCCTTTACCCGTACCGACAAAACGGCTGCAGCTGTGCCGGATTTTTTCATGACCTACTGCTATTCTCTCAGTTCCAGCGATGGCTCCTTTCCTACTTTTCGGCACCTTTCTACCCATAGCTGACCAGCCACAGAAGAAACCATTGTGTCTGGCATTAACTTTGTGTTTGGCATTAACTTTCGCGAACCCGTTTTATTGAGATTGCTTTGGCGCAGGCTTTCTGTGAAAAGACCATAAAAGAGGGAAATCATGATCAATCTGGAAAAAGCTGCTGAAATCATCCTGTCACAAGCCGCCAAGAAAGCAGGCTTTTCCGAACTTTCGGATCGGGATAAACTCAACTTTATCGCCGAAGACAGAAACCGGGTGATCGAGACCCTGGTGCGCAAATGGCTTGGCTGTATCGCGCTGATCGAGGAACTCAAAAGTCACCCGGATGTTATCGCCGCGAAAATTCCTGATCTGCCAGAGGACTATGTTCTTGAAAAGCTCAAGGGTCCCAAGGCTGATGACGGAAAGTTCCTGACCGATACAGCCAGAGCCATGGCTGGTGCCATTCTTGACGCCAGTCTGGCCCGTAACCTCAAAACTTTTCACTCCAACTGAGCCACTCTTTCCATGTCCTCCGGCTCTCTCCCACCCGAATGTAAGGATCTGGGGTTCTGGCGCAGGCTAAATCCAGAACTTTCGATTACGGCGACCCCAAAGAAAAACCCCTCTTTGCCGGGAATTGATGCTCTCTGCCTGGAACAGACTTCTGACACACTCTGGCAAGACGGTTATCTTTCTTGCCCCGAACTTTACCCGGAAATTGAGCTTGCCCCCCTGCGTCAGGCGATGACACGCCTTCAGCACAAGAACCTGCCCCAGGCATTTATCTATCTCTATGACGAAGTCTGGGAACTTTTTCACCGGGCAAAGCCTCTTCTCTCCAATTATCTGGGTGATAACTACCGGATACTCCCGCATTTCTGGGCCTGGTATATCGAAGCCGGAAAAGGAGCCGGCTGGCCCCCGCATCGCGACAGCGCCGACCAATCGGTCATCAAGCTCTATGGACAGGAAATGCTGGTCTCTCTCAGCCTGTGGCTTCCTTTGACCGATGCGACCTTGCAAAACGGCTGTATGTCGATTTTGCCCAAAGGCTGTGAAAGCACTTATAAACCGCCTCTGACTGATTCTAGCCAGATCCGGCTTCAGGATGCTCTCGCCCTCCCGGCAAAAGCAGGCTCACTGCTTGGATGGCGACAGGACCTCTATCATTGGGGCGGACGGAGCCATCGTGCAGCACAGGGCCCGCGCCTGAGCCTTTCACTAGAATTCCAGAATGCAGCTCTCGATCCTCTCTGCGAACCGCTGATTGATCCCCAAAACCCTCCATCCCCCGAAGCCAGATTACAACTGGTCTTCGAGCAACTGGACAAATACCTCCATATGGAAAAAAGCTGAGTTTCACTGTTTCGTCATAGTGATCGTGACAGAACTGTCACAAACATCAGTTATCAGCGCGGGCATCAGCGACCGATCACACGAGAGATCAGCACCATGTCCCGCAACTCTTCTTTAAAGACCTCTCTTACCACGCTTTTTTCCTCTCCCGCTGAGGACAAGCCCCATATCCTCAATCTGGTTGAAGCCTCGGTTCTGTCTCCGACCTTTGCCCGCCGGTTTTCCTCACCCAAGGAACTATCGCGCTATACCCGGCTTTCTGCCCTGAAGCAGCCCCTGATCATTGCCCATCGCGCGGGCTACTCCCCGGCTGGAATCTGGCCGGAATGTGCCCTTGAAAGCGCAGATGAAGTCCTGAGAAACGGCCCCGCACTCATCGAAATTGATATCAGAACTTCCTCGGACGGCGAACTGTTCTGTATTCATGATAAAACCCTCAACAACGGCACGACCGGAACAGGCCCGGTACGGGAAACCCCTGCCGAAGTCATCCACAGGCTTCACCTTCTTGATGCCAAAGGGGTCCAGACCAAATGCCGTGTACCGTCTCTTGACAATTTCCTCGTCTGGTCATCCCGTGGCGCCTTGCTCTGGCTGGATATCAAAGAGGCGTCTCCCAAAAAAGTGATCGCCAAGATCCGGGAACACAAGGCTGAAGCACGGGTGATAGTCAGTGCCTACGGACGAAAGAACCTTTTGAAGTTCCTCAAACTTGCGCCAGATCTGGTCTATTTTGTCCCCTTTGTTCCTGAACTTGATCTTCCCGATCTGGAATCCGTGCTCGACAGCGGGGCAAAACCGGACCAGCTGATCGGCTTTGCCGGGCTTTATCTGCCAGATATCCGGGCATCACTTGCCCTTGCGGAACACAATATCCCGGCATTGCTTGATCTGGGGCGTGGTGATCGCCGTCTTGCCCCGGACCAGCTCGATCCGAGGCTCTATAAAACGGCAGTACAGCAAGGTTTCCCCCTGCTCAACACCGATCATTACCAGACGGTACAGAAAATACTTTCAATAAAAAGCTGGGCCTGATCCGCTTATGCCCTGTGGTTCAGCAGCCGCAGGGCATTGAGGGTTACCAGAACGGTTGCACCAGTATCTGCGACCACGGCCATCCACAAGCCTGTCATACCCAGCAGGGTCGTCACCAGGAACAGCCCCTTGAGGCCCAGCGCCAGAGCTACATTCTGGTGAATGTTTGCCATGGTCGCCCTGGCCCGGCGCAACAGAGCCGGAAGCGCTTCAAGCCGGTTTTCCATCAAGGCAATATCCGCGGCCTCCAGGGCCACATCCGTTCCCCCTCCCATAGCGATACCAACCTCGGCAATCTTCAGTGCCGGGGCATCGTTGATACCATCACCGACCATCACAACAGAACCATCCAGAGATAGCTGCTGAATCTCAGTCAGTTTATCCTGTGGCAACAGCTCTGCCCGAACGGTTAAACCCAGCTCCAGGCCAAGCGCCTTCGCCGTCCTCGCGTTATCACCGGTCAACATCACGGTTTTCAAGCCAAGAGCCGAAAGTTCCCCGATTACCGGCAACGCCGCGGCGCGCGGTTCATCCCGCAGAGCAATCAGGCCACAAAGCTGTTCATCCACAGTAACCACAACCACAGTCTTGCCAGCTTCTTCCAGTTCAGCCAGTTGATGCACCACCTCGGGCGAGGCAGCCAGAACAGAGGCAGAATATTTGGGGGATCCCACGACAACATTTCTTTGACCGACCCGTCCCGTGGCCGCTTTTCCAGCAATTGTCTGTGCATCTTCTACCGTTGGAATGGTAATCTTCCGGCCTTCCACATAACTGACCAGCGCCTTGGCCAGAGGATGGCTTGATCCTCGTTCAACCGAAGCAACCAGCGCCAGAAGCTCTGTTTCATCACCCCGCGTAACAACCAGATCGGTAATCTGGGGACGCCCTTCAGTCAGTGTCCCTGTTTTGTCAAAAGCAATGGTTTTCGCCCGGGACAAAGCTTCCAGTGCGGCTCCGCCCTTGATCAGCAACCCGCTTCGCGCTGCTGCAGCCAGCGAAGAGGTCACAGCTGCAGGGACCGAAATGACCAATGCACAGGGACAAGATATAATCAGCAATGTCAGAGACTTATAGATCCAACTGATCCAGTCTCCACCAAACAACAGGGGTGGGACGACCGCAACCAGCAATGAAATCAACATCATCGCAGGCGTATAGACATTGGAAAAACGATCAATAAACCGTGCCACCGGAGCCTTGTGTGCCTCGGATTCCTCGATCATCCGCACAATACGGTCAAGCGTGTTATCCCCCGCTTCAGAAGTAACGCGGAAACGAGCCAGCCGTTCCAGCACCAGCGCGCCAGCAAAGGCCGTTTCTCCGCTCTCCCGGTTACGCGGCATCGACTCTCCGGTCAGGGCAGATTCATCCAGAATCGCCAATTCACCCAGAATTTCACCATCCGCCGGTAACCTTTCGCCGGGCCGAACCTCGATGACATCCCCAACCAACAGACTTTCAGCCGAGACTTCGTGACTGTGACCTTCGGTAACACCCCCTTTACCCTGGTGCACCAGACGAGCCTTGCGGGGCTGCAGGTTGAGCAACAAAGAGATACCTTCCCGGGCCTTGCTTGCGGCCTGTTTTTCCAAGGCCTCACCAATCAGGAACAGAAACAGCACCATTGAGGCTTCCAGAGCCTCACCAATAACCAGCGCCCCGATTGCGGCAACAGACATCAGGGTCTGAATTCCGAAGTACTGGCCAAAGCGAACCGAGCGGAAGGTATTTTTCAGGATCGGCAACAAGCCGAACAGGGCTGCCACACTATAGAAAAGTCGCTCCTGTCCCTCAAAGTACACGGGCAACAGTTCAGCCATGACAGCTGCAATCAGTAAAACCAGCCCGGTAGAGACAACCTTGCGCCAGGCGGGATCGCTTAAAAGTCCAGGTATGATTGAACCGGTTTTGTCTGTCGCTTCATCTGCCTGACCGTGACTGTGTTGATCGGCTCCACTTTGCTTTGCTCCGGAACAACCTGTCGCCGCCACTGAAGAGGCACAGCAACTGTTGGAAACAGCGGCAGACGGCTGATCTCCCCTTGCCGATATCTCGCCAAGGCTGTAGCCAAGTCCGGTAACAACGTCTTTGATCTGTTCCTGAGAAATTTCAGCCGGATCAAAATCAACCGAGAGTCTTTCTCTGGCAAAGGTAATGCGCCCCGAATGGACACCTGACTGACGTTCGATTGCCTTTTCAATGCCTTTGGCACAGCTGGGACAATCCATCCCCTGCACCGACCAGATCCGGTGGTGATGCCGGTCTTTCATCTCCTCCAACAACTTTAGAACAGCTGCTTTTGGTCTGTCACTGCCTTGCCAGCTGACACTGTTGCGCGTCACCTCAATGCCCGAAACACCAGGGATTGCGGACATTCCTTTGCTTATTTTTTCCCGGCAATCACCACAGTTTGCAGCTTCGGGCATATAATCGGACAAGGACAGGCTTTGTTGCATGAGGCACCTAATATGAATAATTATTCATATGAATATATTTTCATATATTGTGTTCGTCAAGCCCGGATTTTTACCAGCCACCGCCACCACCGCCGCCACCGCCACCGCCTGAGGATCCGCCACCACTTGAGAAACCTCCGGAAGAAGAAGAACTGCTGCTCGGAGGTGTTGAAGCCGAAGAAACCGTGTGACTGAGACCGCTTTCAATCCCAGAAACAAGTCCGCCTATTCCACTGTTATAACGAAAATCTGACGAATGATCCTCATACCAGCCAGGCTGATAAGCTTGACCTTGATCTTCGCTACCTTCCCAGACAACCGATTCCAGACGCTCGCACCACTGTTTTTCCACCCCCAGTGCCATGGCAAAAGGCAGATGACGTTCGAACTCTCCTTTGGTCAGCTCCGGCTCCTCTCCGATCAGGGCAAGGCGATCCTTTTCAGCCACCGTAAGATAATGTTTATACCCCTCGATCTCATCCATCATCTTTCGCCCCCGAACCGTCGGAGCCTCCATAAGATAATGAAACAGCAGCACCACAGCATAAATCACCACAATCAGAATATAGAGCTTGTCAGAAAGCAGGGAATCCGTGATCTGGGCGGCAACAAAGCAGGCGGCAACGGGAATGATTAAAAACACGGCCAGCGAAAGTATCTCCGCCTGGTCCTTGGGGACGCCGCCTTGCAACATCTCGCGGCCCAGCCAGTGCTTTATCCCGGAAAGAAAAATCCCGAGAAACATTGTCATGAAGAACAACATGAACAACAGGGGAAGGCTGTTATCCATGTCTTCAAACACAACCGCAATAGCAATGGACAGGCCGCCCAGAATAGCACCAAACAGCCAGGTGCCGAAATTTCGCGAGAAGAACCCTTTTTCATATCCTTTGCTCAGAATATCGGTAAAGGCGTCATAGACTTTAGAAAAAGAGGAGCGATAGACCTGTTCGATCAGGTGCTGGTCACCTACTCTGGGGATCAGTCCGTTGAGAATCTTTTCTTCCCCGGGAGAAAGATAACGATCCGGACCATCTTTGCCTTTTACAAGCAGGCGTTTGATGAGATAGCCATCCAGTTCTTTCGAGAGGCTGAGATAGCCTTTCGCAGCCAGACTGATCAGGGCAACCGAAAAGGCTTTTTTGCGATCAAACCCGCTGCGGAAGCCGCCATGCGCCAGAAAACCGACGGCTGCAGGGGACAGATCCTTTGGCGCCGAGAAAAGCGGGATGACGACACCCCCTTTGGGATCTCGACCAAAAGCAATCCATGTCAGGAGAAAATAACCAAGGGTGATCACCAGCCCCAGTCCCCCGAACAGAAGACCCGTATTCTCCTTGTAAAAATATTTAGCCAGCTCTTCTGGGCTGGGGGCCTCGACAAAGCCCTTGGGCCAGGAAACGGCAACCGTTAATCCCTGATTCCTGTAGAGCCGTTCCGTGGTCTGGAAAGTCACAAGTCCCCTGGAGACAAAGCTGTGATACGCGCTGCCGCTATCGCCAGAATATCCTGTATAACCTGTATGATTGAGGATATCTGCCCCTTCAGGCAGGAACACATTGGCTGTTACCTTTTCGATCGGCAGTTCCCAGCCATTCCCGGTCACATTCCAGTATAACTCATCAAACCCATCCAGATAGGTCAGCTGCCGGGTTGTCCGGTATTGAATCTCATAGCTGTACTCACCTTCGGGGAGAAAATAGTTTCTATCCCCGATATAAACCCTTATCCCGTTGCGCTGGTCCTCGGTAAAATAAGATTCCCTCCGGCCATCTCGCCGTACAGACAACAGCTCGAAACCAATGTGATACTTCGATCCCTTTACTGTGTATTTTGTTGGGAACTCCCTATAGATACCGCGTTTGATCTGATCCCCCTCGGCATAAACCTTAATGGTCTCTGTCACCAGAAGACTGCCGTCCCGCTGAATCACGATATTCGCGGTAAAATCCTGGATCTTTTCCCCGGCTGAAGCCGATGCTTCCCCACTGTTCAAGGCCAAGAAAAGAACCGTGCAAAACACTGTGAAAAGTGCCGTGGAAAAAGCTGTAAGTAATCCAGAAACCCCGGATAGTCTGATCAGATTCTTATTCATAACGATACCCCCGGAACCAACCTGTCTTGTGAATCTTCAATCTGAAAATAATCAGCCCTTTCAAAATGGAACTGCCGTGCAACCAACACATCCGGGAAAGATTCTACCGCAATATTCAGAATTCTGACCGTGCCATTATAATAGCGGCGTGCCATCTGGATATTGTCCTCTATTTCCGAAAGGGATTTTTGCAGCCCGAGAAAACTCTCGTCAGCTTTGAGATCAGGATAGTCTTCCACCACAGCAAAGAGTCCAACCAGTGCTTGTGACAAGAGCCCTTCTGCCGCTCCCCGTTCCGGGACAGGACCCCGCACAGCATCTGCGCAACGCGCCCGGGATTCTGTTACCGCCTCAAGGGTTGATTTTTCATGGCTCGCATAACCTTTGACCGTTTCAACCAGATTGGGAATAAGGTTAGCCCGGCGTTTGAGCTGGACATCAATACCGCTCCAGCCCTCTGCCGCCTGTTGGCGGTACCGAACCAGCTTGTTGTAGATGGCGATCGCCCAGAGGAACAGGACAAGCAATACCCCGGCAGACATCAATGCGAGTGTACTCAGTGACAACATTTTCATCCCTTGAGAGAAGATAAACCTGTCTCACTATACACAGCAGAGGAATCTCTGCCATTCGCAAACTGGAAATTCCGCAGATGGGCTCTGACAGCTAAGCTGAAACCAGATTGAAAATTAGCAGGAAAAGCAATCCGGTATAGATGTCACACCTCACTGAGGAGGATGCTCTTCCAGGACATGATGGGCCATATCGGCAATAACATGCCTGATGTGCTGATCGGCCAGTTCATAGAGAACGCGTCGGCCATCTTTACGGGCGACCAGTATTCTGGCATCCCG
Source organism: Kiloniella laminariae (assembly GCF_027214005.1). GTDB lineage: Bacteria > Pseudomonadota > Alphaproteobacteria > Kiloniellales > Kiloniellaceae > Kiloniella > Kiloniella laminariae_A. The sequence continues at coordinate 323,721 of NZ_JAPWGY010000003.1, read as the reverse complement.
TAACTGTCTCAGATTGTGGCTGGTGAGGGACTGGGACTGTCCTGTTGCCAGTGAAAGCTCTGAAACGGAACAGGCCTGGGCAAAACAACAAAGGCAAAGCCTGAGACGACCTTCATCCCCGAGAGTATGAAAAATGTTACTCAGGCTTTCCAGCCCTGAACGATCAAGATAGGGCAAACCATCACAACAATCTGGTTCACGGGTGGCTTCGCCTTCCCCTGATGAGCGATCCTCATGCCTGCCTTCTGTACTCATCAGCCTGACCTAGTTGACCAGAGGCGCAAAGCTGGCTGGTGCCGGATCAACCACTTCGATCAGGTCTCTTTTCAGAGTCAATACGGCAAGACCGCGTTCGCTGCGACCATCCGGATGCAGCCGGAACACACCGTCCAGCCCGGAAAATCCCTGTGGATTGGTCAGGACCTGCTGTGAATAGTTAGTCTTGATGGACTGGCTTTCCGCCTGCCTTGCCACAACAGCAGCAAGCGCCACCGAATCATAGGCCAATGTAACGAGACGGGGAGGCTCTTTACCGTAAAGAGTGTGATAGCGGCTACTGAAGCCATCCCAGTGGTCCGGAGATGGAGAAGCGTACCAGCTGCCTACCAGCGCAGGTTCCCGTCCCAGCTTGGGATTGTTCCACAGGGCTGTGCCGATATATTTAACCTGGGTAGGGTCAATATCGTAATAGTTCATCAAGGGGGCAATCGTAAGTAACTGTTTGCCGCCTGTCGGAACAATAATCGCATCATACCCTGGCGGATTTAGTGTATCCCGCCCGTTCAGGCGTCGCAGGGCTTTGAGTGAAGCCGCGTCCCCCTTGGCCCGAAGCTGGGCACGATGGGAAATCAGGGCCTGGTGACGCTGGTCATAGCTTGCGATAGCCTTGACCTCATCATTGAGATCCGGGTCATTGGGGTTGAAAAAATTCAGCTTTGCCAGCTCGACACCAGATCCGTAAGACTGAATCTGCAAAGCGCTGACAACCCGTCGGCCATAGTCATCATCCGGCGCAAAGACCGCCACCCGGCGCACGCCTTGCGAAGCGGCATAATCAATAACCCGGCGAATCTGTTCTTCCGGCGTCAAACCCAGGACATAGACACCATTACCGGCAACGGCCTGATCATTGGAAAAGGACAGAACACTGACACCTGCCGCCCGGGCCAGAGGCGTAATCGCCGAAACCGACGTTGCAAACAGCGGCCCGATCACAAGATCGACGTTTTCCTGCAATACGCCTTCCATGGCCCGACGCGCGCCATCCGGTGTACCGGCTGTATCGCGGACGACGAGTTCAAACTTTTCACCCGCCAGATCAAACAGGGCCAGCTGCGCAGCATTCATCAGCGCCTGCCCGACCTCTTGATGCCGACCGCTGAGAGGCAGTAGAACTCCGACCTTGGTTTTATAGTCACCGATGATCAGCGGCTGGTTCTGTAAATCGGCAAAAGGTTCCTGTTCTGTCTCGCCTTCTGCTTCAAGTGCTTCAAAAGCATCCTGTTCGGATTGCTCTGTTTCAGCAGAAGTGGTCGATTCTGTAACAGGCGCTTCTTCAACCGTTGCGTCAGGCCCTGTTTTCATGGTTGTTTGACAGGCGGAAACTGTCAGTAGAGTTGCCAGAATCAAGGGCAGGGATACTGCCTTGCGGCCAAACCGCGCAAAAAATCCAACCAGGAAAGTTGCCAACGTTGAGTTCAAAACCCTCATCCTCTCGAAATCGTCCCGCCAGTCATGCATCTCGGGCTAATAAAGCACTCCCGGAGGATCAAGCCAACAGGATATCTGCACCTGAAGCCGAAAAACCAGCCGAAATACTGGATGCAGCACTTTACCTTGTTGCAACCCCCATCGGCAACCTAGGCGATATGTCCGATCGCGCAAAAAAAATTCTGGCCGCCGCAGACCTGATTGCCTGTGAAGACACCCGGGTAACCAAAAAACTGGCACAGGCCTTTGGTTTTACCGCACCTTTGATTGCCTATCACGAACACAATGCAGAAAAGGTTCGGCCAAAACTTATTGAAAAGGTAAAAAATGGCAACGTTGTGGCTCTGGTCTCCGATGCCGGAACACCGCTGATTTCCGATCCGGGCTATAAACTTGCCGCCTCCGCCATTGACGAAGGAATCGGCCTGATCTCTATTCCGGGGGCTTCAGCACCCTTGACAGCTTTGCTGCTGTCAGGATTGCCCTCGGACAGATTCTTCTTCAACGGCTTTTTGCCAAGCAAGACAGGTGCACGCTGCAAAAGCCTGAAAGAGCTTGAAACCATTCCCTCGACGCTGATTTTTTTCGAATCAGCCAACCGCTTGGCCAAGAGCCTGATAGACATGGCGGCAGTCCTCGGCAACCGCCCTGCCGCTGTGGCCAGAGAATTGACCAAAAAATTCGAGGAAGTCCGCCGGGGTTCCCTGCAGGATCTCGCAGCACATTACACCGAAGCCGGCGGCCCCAAGGGCGAGATTGTTGTCGTTGTCGGTCCCCCCGGAAAAGCAGCAGCCATGATTACAGACGCCAGCCTTGACGAACAGATCAGGGATGCCCTCGGACAGAATTCCCTGCGCGATGCGGCTGAAATTGTTGCAACAGCAACAGGCCTTCCCAAGAAAAAAGTCTATCAACGGGCATTAGGTCTCGCCACAAAGACTGACGATTGACCTGAGATCCATGGATACCTCTTCGAAGAAGGCAAAAAAAGCAGCCAGAAACAGCGGTATCAGAGCCGAAAGGATCGCTGCGTGGTATCTCTGCCTTAAAGGCTATAAAATAGTTGAGAAGAACTATAAAACAGCTCTTGGAGAAATCGATCTTATCGCTGTAAAACGAAATACTGTCTGCTTTGTCGAGGTCAAGAAACGGCCAAGTAACTCAGAGGCCGCAGCTGCGATCACAGCCCGCCAACAAGCCCGGATTTTTCGGACTGCCAGCTATTTTTTGGCACAAAACCAGACCTTTGCAGCTTTTGATGCCAGATTTGACGCTATCCTTATTGGCGCCACAGTTTGGCCCCAACATATCACCGATGCATGGCAGATCCATTGAGCCTGTCTTGCTTAAAACGTTAAGAATTGTCCTTCAGGAGTGAGATTACAATGACCGTTAAGGGGACCAGTCAACCCGCCACAGATCAACGTGTTGGCTTGAACAGAAAAATCATAACCCCCATCGCTTTTGTTTTACTGGGGTTATCAACCCTGAACGCCTGTACACCTCTGGGGGCTGCGGTTGGTGCTGGTGCTGTTGCAACAACAACAGCACTGGAAGAACGCCCTTTCACAAAAACCGTCAGTGACGCCCAGATCAAGATCGCGATCAATGACAATCTCTTTCAGGAAAACCTGAATATCTTTCGCCATGTCAATGTCGCTGTAACCGAAGGGAAGGTCTTGCTGACAGGCAATGTCCAGGAACCGGATCACCGGGTTATTGCTGTCCGTGAAGCTTGGAAAGCCAATGGCGTGCGTGAAGTCGTCAACGAGATCGAAGTCAATAATGATGCCGGCTTCACTGACTACACCCAGGACGTCTGGATTGCGACTCAGCTAAAATCAAAGCTTCTGTTCGACAAACAGATAACTTCGATCAACTACAACGTCGAAACAGTCAACCAGAACATCTATCTTATGGGCATCGCCCAGGATCAGGTCGAACTTAACCGGGCCATTGCACATGCCAAGGACATTGACTATGTGAAACGGGTTGTCAGTTATGTCGTCCTCAAAGATGACCCCTCGCGATCAGAATAACGCAAACCCTGGAGAAATAACCGGGGAGGAATAGCCGAAAAGGGTTATTCCTCTCTTGCCTCCTCAGCAGCAAGGCTGGACCAGTAAATCTATGATGGATCGACGCCCTTTGTATCGGGATGATCTCGAAAGCTATCTTCAGGCTATCGGCAAGGCTGAGGACGCTGATATTGATCTGGCTGAATCCGCCCTGCTTCTGGCGGTTGGCGATCAGGAAGAAATCTCCCTGGATCGTTATCGCGACCACCTTGAATGTCTCGTTGCTGATACCCGTCGCCTGATCGAACAGCTCCCGACCCGTGATGGCCCACCTCGCCTGACAGACTGTTTGCAGGCTATCGGGACAGTCTTATACGATCTGCATGGCTATAGCGGGGACAAGGACAACTACAACAATCTGGAAAATGCCAATTTTCTGAATGTTATAGATCGGCGCAAAGGTCTTCCGATTGTTCTGGGCATCCTCTATATCCATATTGCCCGCTCCCTGGGCTGGAATATCGATGGTCTCAACTTTCCGGGGCATTTCCTGTTGCGCTTTAACCATGGCAAAGACCGCGAAATTATTGACCCCTTTGACAAGGGAACAATTCGCAACAGCTTCTGGCTCAGGGACACTCTGAAGGAATATCTGGGCGAGGGCAGTGAACTCAAAACAGAATATTGCCGCAAGGTCAGTAACAGAAGTATTCTTTTGCGCTTGCAGAACAATGTAAAAATCCGTCTGATCGAAGCCGAAGATCCGGAAAAAGCTCTCGCCGTTCTTGACCAGATGCTGCTTATCGCGCCGAAAGAAGCCTCTATCTGGCGCGAAGCAGGGATGATGCAGGCCTATTTAAACAATATGGTGGCTGCAATTCACTCACTTGAGCACTATCTAATGATTGAGGAAGATCCCCGTGGTCATCCCGAAGCAGCCCGGCTATTGCAAAAGCTTAAAACACAACTAAACTGACCAGATACGGACCCGACAGACCATGACCCTTTCCGTTGCCATTCAGATGGATCCTGTATCCACCATTAATATCGACGGTGACAGCTCCTTTATCCTCGGGCTGGAAGCACAGAAACGCGGCTATACGCTGTATCACTATCTCGCCCGAGATCTGTCAATGAAGGGGACAAAGGTCTATGCCCGCTGTCGTCCCGTTACCTTTCGTCGGGAACAGGGAAATCATGCGACCCTGGGTGAAGCACGCTTAATGGATCTGGCCGACATTGATGTGATCCTGATGCGACAGGACCCCCCTTTTGACATGTCCTATATCACCGCCACCCATCTTCTTGATCATGTTCACCCGGAAACCCTGGTGGTCAATGATCCCACCTGGGTGCGCAACTGCCCGGAAAAGCTGTTCATAGCAGAATTTCCTGATCTGATGCCGCCCACGCTGATCACCAATGATCTCCAGGAAATCAAGGCCTTCCGCGAAGAGCACAAAGACATCATTGTCAAACCACTGTACGGCAATGGCGGGGCCGGCGTGTTCCATATCAAACCCGGAGATGAAAACCTCAACTCGGTCTATGAGCTGTTCGACAAACACTACCGCGAACCGATCATTGCCCAGCTCTATCTGCCCGATGTGCGCAAGGGCGACAAACGGATCATTCTGATTGATGGCAAGCCTGCCGGGGCAATCAACCGCGTCCCTGCGGATGGGGAAGCCCGCTCCAACATGCATGTCGGCGGTCGTCCTGACCCCATTGGCCTGACCGAGCGAGATCACGAAATCTGTGCTGCCATTGGACCAACACTTAAAGAACGTGGTCTGATTTTTGTTGGGATTGATGTTATCGGCGATTACATGACCGAAATAAACGTCACCTCACCCACCGGCATTCAGGAAATCAACCGATTCAACGGTGTTACCCTCGAGGCCGATGTCTGGGATGCCATCGAAGAAAAGCTGGTTCGTTAAAAACGACCGATCAGGAGGCAGTTACAGGACTGCCTCCTGACTACTGACGGAAGGCCTGCTGCTTTATCGGCTCTTTTCTGCTTTGAGCAGCTTTTCCACTTCCCCCCAGACCATCTCGACAGAAATATCATGGATATTATCGCTGCTCGAAATCACAGGTCTGATCCAGTCTGAATAGGCAAAGTGATAGCTTTTGATAAATATCCCGACTGCTGGCAGGCTCGACATGGCTGCAAGATTGAGCCCAAAGCTATCATTCCCCACATAAAAATCACACTGCTGTAGTAAAGCATGGCTGTGATTGAGAGCAACCTTGCGGGTTGTCAAATCGACAAAACGTTCCGGACTGGCAGTCTCTGACAGGATTTTTTCGGCAACAGCTTTCACATCCCCTGCGCCAAAAAGGAGCACCTTCCCAGGAAAAGCCGTCAATAACCGTTCAGCAATGGCTGAGTAGCCCTCGCCACCCCATTGCTTGTATTCAGCGCTGGAATTTATCCCCAAAGCAACCATCGGAGCTGAAGAATCAAGTTCTAGCTGCTTGAATGCTTGCTCCACGACATGTTCAGGCTGACGAAAATTGACATCACTACAATCATAGCCAATGTCAGCTGCATCCATCACCAGCGCCGCATGACTCATAAAGGCAGGCAGGGGCACATCTTTGGCAACACAGATGCCCTTGTTCAAAAAGAAACGGTTGATCCCGCCTTTAAAATAATAGCCATAGCGATTTCTGACCCCCGCCACCCACGTGGCAAAGGAAATCCCTTTGGATTTATGAAAAACAAACACCGTTTCGATTTGTTCAGCACGGATCAGGCCTATGAGACGCAACAGATCAGGCTGTCCTGAAACATCCTGGTCTTTGGCAATCGGCAAGACTGACCGCACCATATCGACCTCGGAAAAGAGCTCACTGATTTCCCGCCCTTTTTTGCAAGCAAGAACCACAGACTTGCCTTTAGCTTGTTGCTGTATCGAGCGGATAAAAGGAAGATGAAACAGCGTATCCCCCAACCCCCCCCCTGTTACAACCAGCGTATTACCAAAATTGGCCATAAGCTCTTATGATCCTTACCAATATTTACAATATTTCAAATCAAGACACACGTCCGGATATCCCCTGCACAGAAAGATAAAGCTCTACTTTTCCAGGCCGTGTCCGCCTTAGAGCCATCATCAGCAATAATCACCTCAAAGTTTTCGTCCTGCTGTTTTTCAAGCGAACGAAGCACAAGGTCAAGCGCTTGCGGCCAGTTATAGGTCGTTATGATCAGACTGATCTTTTTATCGGTCGCCATGATTATTCCGGTACCTGAATAAATAAAACTGAACGGGTGTTCGGGGGTATATCCAAGCGCCTTTTTAGAGCTTTTCTCTCTCTCTGCCAAACCAAAGTAACACGATAGAAAAGAAATTGTTCTTCACCTGCCACCGCCTGTGCCATATTTTAGCAATAGGACAGGAGTTGAGTATTGTGAACGTATCTTCGCTAAATCTGGCTTTATGGGCCGTTAATCTGGAGTCACCGATCAAATCACTTGCAGATTGGGCCGGACATGTGAACCTTCAGATGGAAAAAGCAAAAAATGCCGGGGCTGATTTTTTGATCATGCCTGAATACGTGTCTGAACAGTGGATGTCTTTTGCCCCGGCCGGTTTGCAGCCTGATGAGGAGATCCCCTGGATGGCCATGCAAGCCAGAGAGGCAATCGAACGTCTCAAGGATCTGGCGAATACCTATGACATGGCCCTGCTCGCCGGAACCTTCCCGGTAACAGTCCAGGGTGAAGACGAAATTGGCGAACACCCGGTTAACGACAATGTCGGCCACTATAACCGGGCCCACCTGTTTTTACCTGATGGCCGCCTGATTACCCAGGACAAGCTCAGCCTGACCCCCAACGAAAGCAATCAGGACGCCTGGTGCCTGACCCCCGGACAGGAACTGAAAGTCTTCTCCTGGAGAGGACTGCGCATGACGATCCTCACCTGTCTTGATATCGAAATGCCAGCCTTGTCGTTGCTGCTTGCCGATCAGAATGTCGACCTTATTCTTGTGCCATCCATGACTTCAAAACTTGCTGGTTATCATCGGGTATTCGGTTGTGCCAAAGCACGCGCCGTGGAGTTATTGAGTGCGGTTGCCGTAGTGGGACCGATTGGAGAAACTCCTTTTCTCGGCGGGAAGCGTAAAAATTACACTTCAGCCGCAGCGGTTTATCTTCCCTGCGAGGAAAGCCTGGGACACACCGGCATTGCCACAGAGATTGAACCTGACGACACAACTGTCGGGCTGGGCCCCTTGATCATCGCCCACGATCTGCCGCTGAAAGAAATCCGCAAGCTCAGAAAAGGTTCTGCAGAAGTCTGGCCTGGCAACTGGTCAGCGGACCATGTCGCAATAGAAGAACTCTGACTTCCCACCTTCCAGAAAAACCGACATTTCTGGAACCGTTTCATCTTGGAAAAATGAGGCAGAATTCCTCTGTTTTCCGGATATATCCGACCAGCACGATTAGTTATTTTCTCCAGCTGATTAATTTGCTACAAGCGCGCCAGACAGAGAAGCGGCAGCCTCCATTTCCTTACCAGTTAAAGAGAGATTGGGAATACGGCTGCCCTTTAATTTGACCGCCTTGACCACTTTATGGCGATCTCCGGATGGATCTGATCGGACACTAGATGAAAGCCTATAATTTTTGTGACCCCCGCAACATAAAAGCCGAGGTTCTCTCAGGCCTGACTGTTGCACTCGCCCTTGTTCCCGAAGCCGTCGCCTTTGCCTTTGTCGCTCAGGTTGAGCCTCTTGTTGGACTCTACGCAGCTTTTATTGTCGGCCTCATCACAGCTCTTGTTGGTGGCCGGCCAGGGATGATTTCAGGGGCTACCGGGGCTTTGGCCGTGGTTATGGTGTCTCTTGTGGTTACACACGGCGTTGAATATCTTTTTGCTGCAGTAGTGCTGATGGGGATCTTCCAGATTCTGGCTGGTGTCTTCCGGCTCGGGAAATTTATCCGTCTTGTACCACATCCGGTCATGCTCGGTTTTGTCAACGGCCTGGCGATTGTGATCTTTCTGGCTCAGCTGTCCCAGTTCAAGGAAATCCCGACCGATCCTTCCAGTAACTGGCTCAGCGGCTCCACGCTCTACATCATGCTTGGCCTTGTTGCCGTTACCATGGCGATCAGCTTCCTTCTTCCACGCGTCACCACTCTTATCCCGGCCCCGCTGGTTGCCATTGTCGTCGTATCCGCCCTGGTTATCGGCTTTCAACTAGAGATACCAACGGTTGGTGATATGGCTTCCATTGCCGGTGGCTTGCCGGAATTCCACATTCCTCTGGTCCCGTTCAATCTGGAAACACTTTATATCATCCTGCCTTATTCCCTCATTCTCGCAGCTATTGGATTGATTGAATCGCTTCTGACCCTGACCCTGATTGATGAACTGACCGAAACCAAAGGCCGGACATCCCAGGAATGCATGGGACAGGGACTTGCCAATCTCGTGACAGGATTCTTCGGAGGCATGGGCGGCTGTGCCATGATCGGCCAGAGCATGATCAACATCAAATCAGGCGGCAAGGCCCGGCTTTCCGGCGTAACCGGGGCGGTTTTCCTCCTGATCTTTATTCTCTTTGCTTCCGAACTGATCGAGCTGATTCCGCTGGCGGCCCTGGTTGGTGTTATGTTCATGGTCGTCATCGGCACTTTTGAATGGTCCAGCTTCCGGATACTGCACCGGATTCCCAAATCAGATGCCTTTGTCCTGATACTGGTTTCCGGTGTCACAGTAGCAACAGATCTGGCCATTGCCGTGATCGTTGGCGTGCTGGTTTCCTCTCTGGTTTTTGCCTGGAATTCGGCCAAACACATGTACGCCCGGGTTGGCACCAGTGAAGACGGCAAAACCACAGTTTATGAAATTACCGGTCCCCTGTTTTTTGGCTCCATCAGCTCCTTCCGTGATTTGTTTGACCCACAGAACGATGCCGATGATGTCGTGGTAGATTTTCGCAATGCGCGGGTCTGGGATCACTCTGGACTTGAAGCAATTGATGCCCTCGCAGATCGCTATACCAAATACGGTAAAACCCTGCATCTGCGCCACCTCAGCCCCGACTGTCGTCACCTGCTGGAAAAATCTGTCAGCATGGTCGAGGAAGACAGGGAAGGCGATCCGCATTACGGCGTTCTGGTCGACTATGACCGGATGTATCACGAAGACGTGGAGATTCCTCTCAAAGACGGCGTCAAAAGCTGACCAGCAGATTTCACGTCCATCTTGAAACAACATAAACTAAACCCTGCCAAAAGAAGCAGGGTTTAGTTTTTTGCCTTTATTTTCCTGCTGTGCTGTTTAAAAAAATGAAACAGTCCTGAACCGGATAGAGATCAGATTAAGAATCAAGTCGGTAAATTGCCGATTGAGCAACCTGTTTGACAGATTCTCCCGCATCTGAGATGTTCATTCTTTGTTCTGAAACATGAAAGAGATAATGGCATGGATACTCAGGATGATACAAACAGACATACCGGTGGTTGTCTTTGCGGCAACTTGCGATATGAGGTCAAGGCACCGCTGAAGGCGGTAGGTGCCTGCCATTGCAAGCAGTGCCGTCGCTGGTCCGGGCATTATTGGGCCTCGGCAGAATGTCCGATCGATAAATTCAGGATAACCCGCGGGGCAGATCTATTAAGCTGGTATGTTTCATCAGATTTTGCCCGGCGCGGATTTTGTAAAGCCTGTGGTTCTGCGCTTTTCTGGCAAGCAGATCGGCATGAAACCTGGAAAGACCATATTGCCGTTTCGGCCGGAAGTCTGGACGAGCCAACAAACCTCAGGGCCGAAAAGCATATCTTCTGTCAGTTCAAAGGCGATTATTACGATCTGTCAGACGGCTTGCCACAGGAGAGTACGGAAACCTGATATTTGACAACGGGGCACCTTTTTAGATTTTACAAATACCTCGGGTACAATAATAATCAACCTAAAATATTAGTACATGAAGCTGGTGTGAGACCCCGCGTCATTGCTATCTCTATTTTATGGGATAGAGCAGGTAAGGGATCCCATCTTTCACCAGTTTCAGAAAGAATAAGCTTACACAATTCCTTGTCAGTAAGAGCTTTCTCTATCACATTTTTTTCACTGGACTGGTCAGAAGGAATGGCTTTGCCAGTTACTTTGTAGTTCGAAATAGCGTTTTTCAAGTCAGCATCAGAGAGCGATCTTACATTTTGATTACCGATGAAATGTACCTTGCATGCAGCTCTGATCTCATAGGTATTTCGATTTTTCTCACATCCTTCTGTTGCTTGTTTGATCGCCGAGTCAATATTGCTATGCCCCCAAGCCCAGCCATAAGTATAGCCGCCAGCGACATCAATAGCTCCAACCATTGCCTTGTCATCACGGTAGGTTAGATATTTTTGCTGATCATGATACATACCAGAAGGTACTGGCGTCATAGTCTGGCATGCGGAAATCAATAAAAAAGTAGCACCGAGTAAAGCCCGTTTTCTTAGCATCATTGTTTTTTACCATTCCAGTATGCTTCAGGATCAACTTTTTTCTCTCCCCAGGCACCATTAAATTCATCAAGTGACAGAGCAAAATTTACCTCCAGAACACCCACTCCATACTTGTCTTTCCAATCACAAAATAACTCCCCAGCTTCACCAGGTTTGCAATCTGTGAATGTTCCTTCTTCTTTATGACCGTTATCGTTAAATTCATATAAACCAGTGATGCCGCCTCCATAAGTATGTTTGAAAGTCGTCGACACTTCGCTTTTCTGACCACTACTGAGTAGATGCCCACGATATGTACCATCAATTTGTTTTGCCCAATCAACTGGGAATTTTACCTGATCAGCCTGCGCCACATAAAAATGCATTAGCATGAGCACAGAACACGTCACCAAACATAAAATCTTCTTCACAACACTACTGCCTTAAAAGCTTTAACGATAAACCTATAACTGAATAGTAGAAGAATATATTCCATACACAACTTTATTTTATGTACTTTGTACAACCATACCCTTTATCCCAAAATAGAAAACTCGAGCCAATTTACTGAGCAGGCCTTCAAATGCGGTAGAAAATTTGATATCAAAAATCCAACAATCATGGCATCACTGGAGAGTCCCGGCTTAATGTTTCGTTTAATAAAAGAATCAGACCGGAAAAACGTAATTAGCCTGGCATCTGCCTACTATCGGGAAGATAACAATCACTACGGTCAGCCAAGAATCACAGCCGCTATTGATGCCGTACTGGGCGGGGACCCATTGGTACGCCTCTGGGTTATTGAAAGCAACCAGGCCACGATAGGTTATCTTTGCGTCTGTCTGGGGTTTGCCCTGGAAGCCGGAGGTCGTGAATTTTGCATTGATGAAATCTACGTTCTTCCAGCCTATAGAGGTCAGGGTATAGGACGCAAGGCAATCGCTTTTGCCGAACAGGAATCCCGCAAGCTTGGGGCAGCCCGGGTTTTTCTTGAGGTGGAAACAAAAAATGATAAAGCGCAGGATCTCTACCAAAAGCTTGGTTTTGAAGCACACCCCCGGGTTCTGATGTCAAAATTCCTATAGCAGGGCAGCATATTCGGGAGAAGACGATTGCCTCAAAATTCAGAACAGGAAATAAAACAAAAGCATCAGATACTCGTCAGTGCCTGCTTGTTGGGTCAGGCAGTACGCTATGATGGACGTTACGCAAGCAGGGGCCACAAGCGGTTGCTTGATTTACAGGCTGCAGGTTTGATCGTTACGCTCTGTCCCGAGATGGCCGCCGGGTTGCCTGTTCCCCGCCCGCCCGCAGAAATATATCGGGGCCAGGTTCTCTCAGACCAGGGCGAGAACCTGACAGATACTTTTGACAGAGGCGCGGAAATCGCGCTGAAGCTTTGTCAGAACAAAAAAATTACAATGGCCATTCTCAAGGAAAACAGCCCTTCCTGCGGCAGCAGTTTTATCTATGATGGACAGTTCAAAGGTAACAAAATCAGGGGGGCAGGCAAGGTTACCGACCTGCTTCGCACCCATGGGATAACTGTGTTCAGCGAAGATCAGATCGAAGAAGCCTGTCATTATTTCGAGACGATAAATTAAACCGCAACCGCCAAACCAACCTGTTCGACAACTCGCCCCTCAGGAAAATCTCGGTTCACAACGGTTGAAAAACCTTCTGCCTTACAACACTTGATGTTACAGTTATGTTCCTTTTTTGTTCCCCAGGTATAATATTAAATGGCATAAAATCACATGACAGTGCAGCTCAAGACGGTATCTTTTCAAGGCATTGAGGTACGGGCAATTGATGTTCAGGTCCAGTTTTCCAGCGGATTACCCACCTTCACACTTGTTGGTCTGCCGGATAAAGCCGTGGCAGAAAGCCGGGAAAGAGTACGCGCAGCCCTGACGGCCATTGGCCTGGCCCTTCCTCCCAAAAGAATAACGGTCAACCTCGCTCCTGCCGACCTGCAGAAAGAGGGCAGTCATTTTGATCTGCCGATTGCTCTGGGCATTCTCTGCGCCATGGAAATCATTCCGGAAGCGGAATTACAAGGCTATACAATCCTTGGCGAACTGGCACTGGATGCCAGCATCCGTGCTGTCAGTGGCGTATTACCGGCCGCACTTCATGCCCTGGAACAGGAGCGCGGCCTGATTTGCCCGCAAGCCCAGGGCAGGGAAGCTGCCTGGATCGACAAGCTTGATATTCTGGCACCCGCGAGCCTCCTGGCGCTGATCAATCACATCAATGGCAGACAAATTCTCAGCCCGCCAAAAGCCGACATGCCATCGCTCAACACGGACCGTCCGCATCTGCCGGATCTGAAAGACGTCAAGGGGCAGGAAACAGCCAAAAGAGTACTGGAGATCGCCGCGGCTGGCGGACATAACCTGCTGTTCAACGGCCCGCCCGGAGCCGGAAAATCCATGCTGGCCTCCCGGCTCCCCTCGATACTGCCGGAAATGACTCCCGAAGAGATTCTTGAAGTCAGTATGATTCACTCCATCGCCGGATTGCTGAAGAACGGTACCCTTAAAAATCAGCGCCCCTTCCGCGATCCACATCACTCAGCTTCTGCTCCGGCAATTGTTGGTGGAGGACAAAAAGCAAGGCCGGGAGAAATCTCGCTGGCCCATCGGGGAGTTCTTTTTCTTGATGAGCTGCCCGAATTTCATAGATCCGTTCTGGAAACACTTCGACAACCCCTGGAAAGCGGCCATATATCCATCGCCCGAGCCGAAGCCCACATCACCTATCCCGCCCGGATACAGATGGTTGCAGCCATGAACCCCTGCCGTTGCGGCGAGGTAGACCCGATCACCCAGATCTGTGCCAGAGGTCAGCGCTGTAGCCAGCAATATCAGGCCCGTATCTCGGCCCCACTCTATGACCGGATAGATCTCTATTATGATGTTCCTGCTGTGAAAGCGCAGGACCTGTCGCTGCCACCTCCAAGTGAAGGCAGCCGGGAAATCGCCGCCAGAGTCCAGGCTGCCAGGAATCTCCAGATCAAACGCTATGCTCATTTCCCTAAAGACCTACGCCCCTATTGTAACGCCGAAGCAGAGGGGAAAATTCTCGAAGAAGTCACGGTACTTGGTCCTGAGGAAACCAGTCTGCTGCAGAACGCCGCAGAAAAATTCCGGCTTTCAGCCCGGGCATACCACCGGGTCTTGAAAGTATCGCGGACGATCGCTGATCTCGCGAACAGCGAAAAAATTGCCACGCCCCACATTGCCGAAGCCTTAAGATATCGCCGAAACAAGGCTTTGTAAGATAGCCCTCATTCCTGCTCTGCCCGGTTACGTCAGGAAGACATCAACTGAAACATCACAATACGATCTATGGTTTCAGGCATTTATCTATATAACAAATGATTACAATAACTAACAACCATAACAGTAATGTTTAATTTATGTTTTTAATTAATAATACAACCAGAATGTGTGTATACTAGGTCAATCAAACGGCTGTCCCAATAGTAAACAGGACCCGGTATGAGCGTCTCAAGCGACGGTAACCTTAAACACCAGACAATTTTGGCCAACTGTGAACGGCTGGTTCATCACAGCCCTCTGGGTATGTACTCAGCCGATGCAGAGGGGATTTTTCAGGCCGCCAATCCAGCCCTGATGCGCATTTTCGGGACAGATGATTCTGACATTTTTTATGAACGAGTGATAAAACAGGGACACAGTATTTTTGTGGATCCCGAAACTCGGAAAAATTTCTTGCGACAGCTTGAACAAGAAGGAGAGGCCAGGTCAAAACCCTGCCAGATATACAAAATTGACGGTTCAGTGCAGTGGATCAACGAGAGCTGTATTACCCTTCGTGATTCAAGAGGGAAAACAATAGCGATTGAAGGCTATATCGAGGCACTGGCCTGTGCTCCCATACACGAAGGCAGCGAACTGGTACCTGAAAGACGCTTTCGTTCCATCTTTGATCAGGTGCAGAACCTAGCTGTTCAGGGATATGATCAAAATCGCAAGGTGATCTACTGGAACAATGCCAGTAGCAACCTGTACGGTTACACCACCGATGAAGCCCTTGGTCAGAAACTCGAGGATTTGATAATCCCCGACACCCTGCGCCGAAGTGTAATAAAAGCCCACAACCACTGGCTCAAGGGCGGTCCTCCTATTCCTTCTGGCGAAATCAATCTGAAACGCAAGGACGGCAAACTTGTGCCGGTCTATTCCAACCATGTTCTCTTGACCAATGGCCAGAATGAACAGGAAATGTACTGTATTGACGTCAACCTGACCGAGGTAAAAAAAGTAGAACGGGCCCTGCGGAAAGCAAAAAATCATGCAGAAAGAGCCAGCAGGGCAAAAACAGCTTTTCTGGCAACCATGAGCCACGAGTTACGCACCCCCCTCAATGCCATCATCGGCTTTTCCGAAGCGATGACCCAAAAAATTTACGGCGCCCTCGGCCATGCCCGCTATCAGGAATATGTCAATGATATCCACGCCAGTGGCAATCACCTCCTGAGAGTTATCAATGACATTCTTGATCTGACGATGATCGAAGCAGGAGAATATTATCAAACACCCGAAAATGTAGATTTGATTTCAACCATCGAACACACTCTTCGGCTTGTTCAAAGCAAAAACACCAACCACAAAGTCACCTTGAGTACCCAAATTCAGCCTGACTGCCCGCCAATCAGAATCGATCCCAATAGCCTGAAGCAAATTCTGGCAAACCTGATTTCAAACGCCTTCAAGTTTACGGAATACAGTGGCAATGTCCGGGTTGCAGTGAATTATTCTGAAAAAAACGGCTACACCATCCGGATAGAAGACAATGGCATTGGCATGAACAAAGCCGAAATCGAACAGGCGTTCCGTCCCTTCGCCCAGATAGATGATTCCCTTGGTCGGAAATACGGCGGTATTGGCTTGGGCTTACCGTTGTCCAAATCTTTGGTCGAAATCAGTGGAGGCGCATTGCAACTGAAAAGCAATCCGGGACAAGGTACCAACGTGGTGCTGCGATTTCCGGAAAACCTTGCCGTCAATCCAAATGATCGAAAGCTGCAGAAATATCTAAGATGACATCCTGAATGATTTCTTCGGCAGACCGGGGATCGTCAGATATTAAAAACAAGGCCCCAGATCAGCACCTCCAAGCAGGTGTACATGATAATGCGGCACATCCTGTCTGCCGTGTTCTGCATGATTGGCAAGCAGGCGGTACCCGGTTGCGTCAATCCCCTTTTCCCGTGCGATTTCACCGACTGCCCGGTTAAGAGCAACAATTTCCTCATCCGTGGCATTGGCAGAAAAATCCGCAAAAGAAACATAGGCTCCCTTGGGAATGATCAGAACATGTACCGGTGCTTTTGGGGCAATATCGTTGAAAGCAAGAACATGATCGTTTTCAAAAACCTTGGTGCAGGGAATTTCGCCGCGCAGGATCTTTGCAAAAATATTGTTCGAATCATATGCCATTGTCTGCTTTCCCCTAATGTAAGGATATCTGCCTGTCAGTGTCTGAAACGGGGCAGGAACTACTCAGAAAAATAACTTAACCAGATCAATACCTTTCTGGTCAAGAACCAGAATCATTTCACTTTCCGTGAGGCTTTCTCGGCGATTCCCGAGATCCCCTTGCGCCCTTCAAGCGCCGTCCAGACTTCTGCTGGTTTTATGCCTCGTTCAGCCCAGAGAACCATTAGGTGATACAACAGATCTGCGGATTCAGAAATGACTCCTTCGCGCGGGCCGGAAACAGCCTCAATCACCACCTCGACGGCCTCTTCCCCCACCTTCTGCGAGATCTTGTGAATCCCCTTGGCAAAAAGATTGGCTGTATGGGACTGCGCGGGATCATCCCCCTTGCGGCTGAGAACAACCTTGTAAAGTTCATCCAGAAGTGCTGCAGAGATATCTTCATCAAGCTCTTCAGACATGGGGAGCCTCCGTCGTCAGGCGCACGGCAACCCCGGCCTTGGCCATGTGTTCTTTGGCCTCGGCAATGCTGTGCGTTCCAAAATGAAAAATTGACGCAGCCAGAACCGCTGTCGCATGACCTTCGCGAACGCCATCAACCAGATGATCAAGATTGCCAACACCGCCTGATGCAATGACAGGTATCCTCACCGCATCGGCAATGGCCCGGGTTAGAGACAGATTGTAGCCCTGCTTGGTGCCATCGCGATCCATCGAGGTCAGCAACAGCTCTCCCGCACCCAGGCTTTCCATTTTCCGGGCCCATTCAACCGCATCCAGCCCGGTTTCCTTGCGTCCACCATGGGTAAAGATTTCATACTTTCCCGGGGCAACTTCCTTGGCATCAATCGCCACAACAATGCATTGGCTGCCAAATTTTTCGCTGGCTTGACGCACAAATTCAGGATTTGTCACGGCTGTTGTGTTAATCGAAACCTTGTCAGCCCCCGCCAGCAACAGGGCCCGGATATCCTCAAGCGTTCTGATTCCGCCCCCAACGGTCAGGGGCATGAAACACTCCTCGGCCGTCTGGGAGACCACATCCAGCATAATATCGCGTTTTTCATGGCTGGCGGTGATATCCAGAAAACAAAGCTCGTCCGCTCCGGCCTTGTCATAGAGACGCGCCTGTTCAACAGGATCTCCCGCATCGCGCAGGCCAACAAAATTGACCCCCTTGACGACGCGCCCATCCTTGACATCAAGACAGGGAATAATCCGTGCTTTCAGCATGTTATTCTCCAGAAACTAAGCCGCAGATCCGGCAGGAGTTGATCCATTCGCGATTAACAAGGCTTCTTTTGGATCAATCCGGCCGTCATAGATGGAACGACCACAGATCACACCTTCGATCCCGGTATCTTCAACCGCCTTGAGTTGACGAATATCCTCGACCGAGGCGACCCCGCCCGAAGCAATCACAGGAATGGATATCGCGCGGGCCAGGTTGGCTGTTGCCTCTACGTTACAGCCCTGTAACAGGCCATCCCGGTCAATATCCGTATAGACAATGGCACTGACGCCGGCATTTTCAAACTTCCGTGCCAGCTCGGTCGCCTCCAGATCACTGGTTTCGGCCCAGCCTTCTGTCGCCACCATCCCACCGCGGGCATCAATACCAACCACGATTTTGCCGGGAAAGGTCTTGCAGGCCTCGATTACCAGCGCCGGATTTTTTACCGCAACAGTACCGAGAATAACCCGGGACACACCCGCTTCAAGCCATTGCTCAATCGTTTTCAGGTCACGAATCCCGCCGCCCAACTGGGTTGGCATGGAAACCGTAGCCACAATTTTTTCTACTGCCGCACGATTGACCGGACGGCCCTCAAAAGCGCCATTCAGATCAACCATATGCAGAAACTGAAAACCAGCGTCCTCAAATTCCTTCGCCTGGGCAGCGGGATTGGAATTGAACACCGTCGCGGTATTCATCTCTCCCTTGAGAAGCCGAACAGCTTCCCCGTCCTTCAGGTCAATTGCCGGAAACACAATCACAACTTATCTCCCTCAGGAAGCATTCAAAATTTTACTGTAGAAATGCCCGGCAACCCACTGATCATTGACACGGGCATAGGTGTGCTGGGTCCCCCAGCGGGTAAAGCCAACCTGTTCATAAACCCGGATCGCCTGTTTCTGGGTTTCGCGCACATCAAGATTCAACACGCTCAGGCCCCGGTCAATTGCGGCCTTTTCCACGGCCTTGACCATCTGGGCTGCCAGTCCGTGGCCTCGTGCCCAAGGTGCGAGAAAGAACGAGGAAAGCTGACCTGAATGAGCCTGGGCCTCATTGTTGCGCGGCTGACAATGTAACTGGGCCGATCCGCAGATCGTGCCGTCAAGTCGGGCGACAAAAATCTGCCGTCCTGGAACCAGCAGGGTTCCGCGCCAGTGATTTTCCATGATTTCACGTTCAGGAACCCGCAACCAGCCAAAGCCTCCGCCAGCTTCAATTGCAGATTCCGTCGCATCGCAAAGATCATAAAGATCCGGTCCGCGGAATTCAGTAAGTTCGTTTACCTCGGTTGTCGGGGCAAGATCCGGCATCTGGGGAGTCACGTTCAGGGGTTCCACTTCAGGAAGTTGCTAAATAGGTTCAGCCCGGCAGACTGACTTTTTTCAGGATGAAACTGTGTCCCGATCATATTATCGCGGCCAATAACAGCGGTGAGCGCATCACCATAGTCAACCTGGGCCAGGATATGGTCATTGTTCTCAGGGATATAGTGGTAGCTGTGGACAAAGTAAACATGTGTCCCGTTATCCAGACCATCCAGTACCGGATGCGGACGCCGGATATTCAGCTCGTTCCAACCCATATGCGGTATCTTCAGGCTCTGGTCTTCAGGGTCCATTTTCACCACTTCACCAGGAATCCAGCCCAGACCCTCACAATCACGATACTCGCGACCAACCGAAGCCATCAGTTGCATCCCGACACAGACACCCATAAAGGGTTTACCCTGTTGCAAAACTGACTCGCGCAGGACTTCAACCATACCTTCTGCCGCATTAAGGCCCTGCCAGCAGTCAGCAAAAGCGCCAACCCCCGGCAAAACAATATGATCAGCCTGGCGCACTTTCTCAGGGTCAGCTGTGACCTGAACAGCTGTTGTCAGTCCGGCTTCCCGGGCAGAGCGTTCGAACGCCTTCGCAGCGGAACGCAGGTTGCCTGATCCATAATCAATGATCGCAAGCGTCATGGAATGCACCTCATCACGTTTTTTCTCTCGTTTGTGCCCTGTTTTTCTGCCCGGAGACCTTCCGGACCAGAATCAGAGCACACCTTTGGTAGATGGGACTTCGTCAGCTTTACGCGGATCGATCTCGATCGCTTCACGGATCGACCGGGCCAGGGCCTTGAAGCAGGATTCAATGATATGGTGGTTGTTGAACCCATGCAGCTGATCGACATGCAAGGTCATACCGGCGTTAAAAGCAAAGGCCTGGAACCATTCACGGAACAGCTCGGTGTCCATGTCACCAATCTTATCGCGGTCAAACTCGACATTCCAGACCAGATAGGGGCGGTTGGACAGATCCAGCGCCACCCGGCTCAGTGCTTCGTCCATTGGAAGCAGGCAAGAACCATACCGCTTGATGCCTTTTCTGTCGCCCAGAGCCTGTTTGAAGGCCTGACCCAGCGCAATCCCTGAATCTTCTGTTGTGTGATGAAAGTCGATGTGCAGGTCACCCTTGGCCCGCAGGGTAATATCCATCAGGGAATGACGGGAAAGCTGCTCGATCATATGATCGAGGAATCCAACACCGGTTTCGACATCGTACTTGCCGCTGCCATCCAGGTTAATGGTCGCTGTAATCTGCGTTTCGTTGGTGTTGCGCTCTATGCTTGCCTGCCGCACGGGCTGTCCTTCCCAATAACTGGACCGAAAGCACCACTTTCCGGGGCGCAAACGGGAATTGTATAGACGACTGACCTTCTGTTTTGTCAGAAAAGCCGCGGCTTTTGTAGCAGGTCAGCGGCCCCGATTCCAGAGATGATTCAATAATACTGATCCTGAACACACTAACTTGCCGATGCTTCCCCAACAGCAGCCTTCCTTCCGCCCGTTGTCATCCCTTGGGCAAATCTGTATGACATGAAACTGAAATTGAAGAGCATGCCAGAGGAGGGAAAGCGAGAAGGAAAAAAACTTCATCGCAATCCGGAAAAGAATTCCTATTTTAAGGCATCCTCTCTTGAAGTGACACAACGAACGGACCATTTCAAAACCATGTCTGAACACGATCCAATCAAATGGCGCGGCACGACAATTCTCTCCGTCCGCAAAGGTAACAAGGTGGTTATTGCCGGTGACGGCCAGGTAAGCCTTGGCAACACCGTTATCAAGGCAAATGCCCGCAAGGTCCGACGACTGGGAAAAGGCGATGTCATCGCTGGTTTTGCTGGTGCTACAGCTGATGCTTTCACCCTTTTCGAACGCCTCGAAGCCAAGCTTGAAACCTATCCGGGCCAACTGACCCGGGCCTGTGTTGAACTGGCCAAGGATTGGCGTACCGATCGCTATCTTCGTCGCCTCGAAGCCATGATGGTCGTTGCTGATGCCGATACCTCGTTGATTCTGACTGGTAACGGCGATGTGCTGGAGCCGGAAGACGGGCTGATGGGTATCGGATCCGGCGGCTCTTTCGCCCTCTCTGCCGCACGAGCCCTGATTGATATTGATGGCCTTGAAGCCGAAGAAATTGCCAGAAAATCCTTGGGTATTGCAGCTGATATCTGTGTCTATACCAACAGCAACCTGACGGTTGAAAGCATCGACACCAAAGAAAAATAAACCCATTAAAAGCCACGACCTCAAAGAATTCGAGCGGTAAATTATGACAGAACTCGCCCCACAGCACGCCAGTGCCTTCAGCCCACGCGAAATCGTTTCGGAGCTGGATCGTTATATTGTCGGCCAGAATGAGGCCAAACGCGCCGTGGCAATTGCCCTGCGCAACCGCTGGCGCCGTCAGCAACTTCCCGAAGAAATGCGCGAGGAAGTTCTGCCAAAAAACATCCTGATGATCGGCCCCACTGGCGTGGGGAAAACTGAAATCGCCCGCCGTCTTGCCAAGTTGGCGAACGCACCTTTCCTCAAGGTAGAAGCCACCAAATTCACTGAAGTCGGCTATGTCGGACGCGATGTTGAACAGATCATCCGGGACCTGGTAGATACCTCGATCCTGCTCGCGCGGGAAAACCAGCGCAAGTCTGTTGTGGCCAAGGCCGAACTGAACGCAGAAAATCGTGTTCTGGATGCCCTGGTTGGTGAAGGAGCTAGCGAGGAAACCCGCCAGAAATTCCGCAAGATGCTGCGTGAAGGCCAGCTGAAAGACAAGGAAATCGAGATCGAGGTCATCGATCACAGCGGCATGCAGATGCCGACCATGGATATACCGGGTATGCCCGGAGCAAGCATGGGCATGCTCAATCTTGGTGATATTTTTGGCAAGAGCTTTGGCCAAAAAACCAAAAAACGCCGGGTCAAGGTCGAGGAATCTTACGATCTGCTCATGGCCGAAGAAAGCGACAAGCTGCTCGATGAAGAAAGTATTGTTGGCGAAGCCATTCGCAATGTTGAACAGAACGGTATTGTCTTCCTCGACGAGATCGACAAGATCACCATTCGCTCGGAACGCAGTGGCGGCGATGTCAGCCGGGAAGGGGTTCAACGCGACCTCTTGCCTTTGATCGAAGGCACCACGGTCAGCACCAAACATGGCGCGGTCAAAACCGACCATATTCTCTTCATTGCCTCTGGCGCTTTCCATCTCTCCAAGCCCTCGGACATGCTGCCTGAACTGCAGGGACGTCTGCCCATCCGGGTTGAACTCAATGCCCTGACGCGCGATGACATGAAACGGATTCTGACCGAGCCGGAAAACAGTCTGATCAAACAATATGTTGCCCTGATGGGTACAGAAGATCTGACACTTTCCTTCGAGGACGCATCGATCGATGCCCTGGCGGATCTTGCCGCCGAGATCAACAGCTCGGTAGAGAATATCGGCGCCCGTCGTCTTCATACTGTCCTGGAAAAACTGCTCGAGGAAATCTCCTTCACCGCGACGGACAGAGGGGGAGAAACTGTGGTCATTACCGCAGATCTGGTTGCTGAACGGGTCTCTGGCCTGGCCAAGGATACCGATCTGTCAAAATTCATTCTCTAGGTCCGGAGGGGCAATACATGAAGCAACGCTATCGCTTTATCACCGGCAAGGATGATGACCAGTTTTGCAAAAGGGTATCACAGGCCCTGAACGACGGATATCATCTCTATGGTTCGCCTTCGCTGACCTTCAACGGAACAGAGGTTATCTGTGGTCAGGCCGTCGTCTGGCCCACTGGTGACAAGAATTCGGATACCAAAACAGCATAGTCTTGTTCATCAAGGCTCATCGTCCAGGGATCTGACACTCTGTGCAACGAGTCGGCACCAACAGCGTAAACAGGCGGGATCATTTCGACCCGCCTGTTTTTACAGAACTAACGCTGTTCTTTACCTGCATCTGATTACCGGTTCAGCTATCGGCACGATTGCTCGCATAAAGCGGGATTTTCGGATCAACCCCTTGGGCAAAAACATTGAGCTGCGAAGCATAAACCCGCTCGAACAGTTCTTGCTCATAGACACCAAAGTCACGAGCCGGAGGGGCGATCAGGTGAAAATGACCATATTCATCAACCCCGCGTACCAGCATCGCATAATCCTTTTCGCCGACCTGCTGGCGAACCCTTGGCGTGATATAACGGATAGCCACCCCAATGCGTCTGTCACCAGAAGCATTCGCACCTGATCCATGAAAGATCCGCCCGTGATGGAGCGACAGCTGCCCGGGCTCCAGCTCCACGGCAACAGCTTCTTCCTCATGAACCTCAACCGCAATTTCCTGCCCACGTGAAAGCAGATTGTTGGCATTGAACGTATCCCTGTGTGGCACGATCATGTTTTGGTGAGAGCCCGGAACAAATTTCATACAGCCGCTGGCCTGGTCTGAACGGGAAAGAGCCAGCCACGCTGTGACTTCTTCCGCTTCCTCCCCAAGACCCCAGTAGGTCAGATCCTGATGCCAGGAAATCATCCGGGTCGATCCCGCTTCCTTGATAAAAAACTCGCAACTCCAGACCAGAAGATCTGGTCCAAGCAGCTGTTCCACAGCGCCCAATATTCTTGAATCTTGTGACAAGTCTGCCGCCAGCATACTGAGATAATGTGCAGTGCCCCGAAGATACTCATTCAGAGGGCGCTTCAGCGGAGGATGTGCCCCCGCTTCCAGATCTTCCAGCCGTTTTCGACAGGCCCTTGCCTCTTCTGCAGTCATGATTTCCAGCGGAAAAACATAACCGTCCCGTTCAAAGTTCTCGCGCAGATCTTTGTCTGCCATCTGATGTTTCATTTCATTCCCCATGAACACTGTGTCCAGGGAATAGCATTGGCCTGTTCCAAGCATTAGCAAAATGATATTATTATAGCCTCAGAGCAAGTTTAACTATTGCTGGATAAAAATGCAGTTTGACCATCTTCCTCCACTACAGTGGCTACGTGTTTTTGAAGCAGCAGCCCGGCAGCAGAACTTTGCCGGGGCGGCCCGCGAGCTGGCCATGACACCTTCAGCAATCAGCCAGCAAATCAAGGCGCTCGAATCCCGCCTGGGCTGGCAACTCTTTACCCGCAGTGCCCACGGTGTCCAACTCAATAAAAGTGGGCGGGATTATTTGCCTGTGGT
This sequence comes from Kiloniella laminariae, assembly GCF_027214005.1. Classification (GTDB taxonomy): domain Bacteria; phylum Pseudomonadota; class Alphaproteobacteria; order Kiloniellales; family Kiloniellaceae; genus Kiloniella; species Kiloniella laminariae_A. Next base: position 299,326 of record NZ_JAPWGY010000003.1, on the reverse strand, counting down.
GCAGCAAGCCTTGCAGATCCTCAATGCCGGGACCGGAGCAGTCTTTGGCAAGAACAGACAAAAACCTCTAGTAATCCGCTGCTCTTTGGCTTTTGCCTGCTTCTGGCTTTCCCCCAGACTGTCTGACTTTCGGGAACTTTATCCTGAAATTCAACTCCAGCTGCTGTGCAGTGATACCACCGAAATTTCGGTAGAAGAGCGCTCGGACATTCGGATCATCTTTGGTGGCAGTCACCCGCCGGAACGTACCGAAGAACTCTTTGGCGAGGTCATCTTTCCTGTCTGCACTCCCGCCATTGCCGGATGCCTGCAGGACCCGAGAGACCTTGGTACCTTTCCTTTGATCGAGATTTCAGGGCACAAGGTTGGCTGGAGCCACTATCTCAGTGCAACTGGGGTTGAGGACAGTATCGATATCGAACGTATTGTCGCCGATAACACAGTTCTGGGTTTTTCCATGGCTGCTGCGGGCTGTGGCATAGCATTGGCCCGCGCTCCCCTGACCGACCTCGCCTTGACCCAATTCGGGCTTGTTTCCCCTTTTGATATCAAAATTCCGGGCCCGGAACGATTTCATCTGCTGTTACAGCCTGCCGCCATACAAAGTGAAACGGGACGCATATTTCGACAGTGGTTGAAAAATCGCATCCGGATAGAACAAAATGATAAGTAGGACAATTACTTAAGAAGAAAATGATCAAAAGATGATCCGACCATAACCAGACTCACTTCCCGTTATCTTCCGGTAAAAAGTCATCGTCTACCCCCATGATCTTCATCATGGCTTCGATCTGTTCATCCGAAAGCCCGGCTATTTTTTCGGCAAGACAATTGGCCAGATAAGTCGCCTTGGGGGTCAAACCAGCTGTATTGACCGAAACCTTGGGGTCTGAGCGTATCGCCAGCTCTTCCAGTTCTTCGGCATCATCCCAGATAATATTGAGGTACTGGCAAACCCGGTGGACAAAACGTCTGCTTGGTTGCCCGCGATGTCCATGCTCGACCGATGACAGATAGGCCGAAGACACACCCAGGCCCTTCGCCATTTCCTTCATGGTGAGCTGGCGTTGTGCACGAATCTCGCGAAGTTTCTGTCCAAAGGGTGTCATATCAACATTACATAATATTATCAGCGAGCTAGGCCATAGCTTGGGTGAGGGACAGTCTCTAACTTTCTCGCGTTCTTTTCAAGAGAACATATAAAGCCCCGCTGCCGCCATGGTGATGTTTGGCATGACTGAAGGCAAGAATCGCGCTGCGGTTGGGTTCTTCGTTCAGCCAGCGCGGCACCATGGCTTTCAGGACTCCCTCGGAATGCGGGCCGGATCCCTTGCCTGTAATCACCAGAACATTACGCAGATCACGTGCCCGACAGCTGGCAACAAAGCGCTGGAGCGAAGCCTGCGCCTGCGCCTGGGTCTGTCCATGGAGATCCAGCACGGCCTCCAGCGGCAGTTTCCCCTTGGTAAAACGTTCGGCCTGTCGGCGGTCCATATCATGAACCTGACCATGTGACAGAGCCGATGCCTGTTTGGGAAATTTGCTGGGTCGTGTCTGATTTGGCGCAGAACGATAGGCCTTGAAAGGAATACCTTCAGCCTTGTTTTCCGGATCGTCATCACCTGTATCCGGATCAACCCACGGCTGGGGCAACGTGCGACCAAAAACAAAATAATCCCTCTGCTCCAAAGGCTTGACTGTTTTTGACACCATGCGCCAAAGGCTGGTTTCCTCAGCTGGTTTCCCTGAAATTTTTACAGAATTTTTTACTGGTTTTTTTGTCGGCACTTTTACAAAACCATCCGGTTCCGAAGAAGGCTTCGCCCAGGCCGGGGATTCCCCCTGGCTGCTCTTTGCCTTTATGGATCTGGATTTCTGTTTTCTCGCCACAAGTTCTACCGAAAGGCTTTCTCAGCAAGAACATCGTTGTTCGTTACCGAACCAATCCTCTACGCACCGAGAGCCTTTTCCCACTCCATCGTCATAACAAAAGGCCGATCCTGAAACTCGTCTCTTCAAACAAATCCACAGACACGGCGCTCTATCTTGGTTGTCGAGGTACTGAACTTGACCTGTTTTGGCAAGAAACTTATCGGCAACGCATCATCACAAAGCTGGCAAGCCCCTTAAACTCTTGTGCGCGTTCTTAGCTGCTTGCATCTCTTTTTGCGGCAACGGATTTTGGCAACAACAGGTAATAGCTGCCTTTTTGCTTCATGCCACCAGCTTGTGCCAGGGCAGCTTCGCCCGGCCCCCAGAAGAAATCACCCCGGATCGGTCCGCGAATGGCGCTGCCGGTATCCTGTGCGACCATCAGCCGTTGCAACGGCCTGTCAGAGCCGGGCCAGGTCGTATCGAGCCACAGGGGCACGCCAAGCGGCATAAACCGCGGATCCACCGCCAGAGAACGGGCAGGGGTCAGGGGAACACCCATGGCACCAATCGGTCCATCCCCCTCGATCTTGCGGAAAAAGATAAAGCGTTTGTTCCGGTTCATAATCTCGCGGGCCTTGTCCGGGTTGGCCCTCAGCCAGTCCCGGATCGACTGCATCGAAACCTGATCTTTAGGCAGCACTTTTTCATCAATCAGAGCCCGTCCAATCGCATAAAACTTGTGCCCGTTATTGCCCGCATACCCGACCCGGATGATCTGCCCATCGGGCAGGGTCACCATACCCGACCCCTGAATGTGCAGAAAGAAGACATCAACCGGATCATCCGCCCAGAGAACTTCTACGGCCTTGTTATCCAGGACACCTTTCTCAATCTCGTTCCGGTCATGATAAGGGATCAACCGGTTGCCTTCGACGCGCCCGGCCAGAACGGTTCCTTTGAGTTCTTCATCAAAATCGCTCAGCTTGATCGAAACCAGATCCTGGGGCACGCCATAAAGCGGGTATTTATAAGTAGCGTCCTGAACCAGCGACCCTTTCAGCTCGGCTTCGTAATACCCGGTGAAGGTACCTTCTCTGCTGTCGTTATTATAAACCTGATAGGGAACAAGATTTTCTTCCATCCAGAGCGAAATATCCCGGGGGCTTTCAGCCGTGGACATAAAGTCATTCAGGGAATGGCAAAGCGGCTTCCAGTCTGCGGCGGTGCCTGCTACGGCATCTGGCCCAACAGTCTTGCTATCTGGCCAGCTCTGAAACCTGCCACAGCTTCGAACAAGGGCCGGATAGGCTTCTTGCATCTGATCGCTCTGCCAACCGGGCAGGGCGGCATAGTCAACCCGGAAAAGAGAGAGGCTGTCTTCCTGTGCCGTTCCTGAAGGGGGCGGCGTTGCCTGGTCTTTCCCCTCGCAGGCAGCAAGGCCCAGAACAAGACACAACATACCGATCCGCCATCCACGGCTGGACAAGGAGACGGATTTCTTTGAAATAGCAGATTGTGACAAAGAAGAATGATCAGTAGCCGACAACAGAAATCCCCCGGTGCTCGTGTTTCGATTGGAAAAGCAGTTCAGGGAAGTCTAGTTGGGGCTGCGGGTTTCCACCAGTAGCCAATTTGGGTTTTTGCTTCGGGTATCCCGGGCGAAGCTCCAGATATCTGTGACCTTTGCTGTGTGATTGGAATCCCCGTCAACAACCTGGCCTTCGGCATCCCGGGTCACGTTGACCTGCTGGGATACAAACTTCACGGTAACAACCGCATAGCGCCCGCGCATTTCGGCATCGACAATATCCACATCTGAAACACCCACCAGCACGGTCTCATGGGTCTGGTTTGCCGCTTCCCGGTCATCAATCGCCGTCTGAAAGTCCCGATAGACCTCATCAGCCAGCAGATCCCGAAGGGTATTCTTGTCACCCGATGCATAGGCCGCGACGATCATTTCAAAAGCGATACCCGCGCCCTGGACGAACTCTTTTGAATCAAAATCACGATCCTGTTTTTCTATTTCCGACAAACCGGCAGCCAGGGCAGAGTCTGCAGGCAGGATATCGTCTGCCATTTTGCCCGCATGCAAAGAGCTGGCGTGGACTTCTTTCACCGGTTCTGCTCGGGAATCATCTGCAAACGGACTGTCTTTGCCCTGGTGACGGTCACGGGGAGGCAGGTTGACCACGTTGTCTTTGGATGACTTGTCATCGACAAAAGAGTCCTGACCAGGTCTCTTTTCAAATCCTGTGCGTTTTCCCAGGGTACTGCGAAGACGCAAAGCCAGAAAAACGGCGACAGCTGCGAGGAGAATTATTTCAAGAACCGGGAAACCGTTACCCATAGGTGATTATGTTCCAATAAATATTGACCAACTACTGGCTAGAGGCCCGTACAGCCCCTATATTCACAGTCATCTTACCTACTTTAAATAAGCAACTGCTTAAGAAAGAGCAAGTATGGGAATTGTTTTCCTTTTTCTTTTTATCGGGATTCCGCTGTTGGAAATTGCCGTCCTGATCCAGGTCGGGGACCAGATCGGTCTCTGGAGTACGATCGGACTCATCATTCTGACGGCTGTTATCGGGACCTGGATGCTGAAACGACAGGGACTTGCCACACTTGCACGGGCGCAAACACAATTGAATCAGGGCGCTATACCTGCACAGGAACTGTTTGACGGGCTGTGCCTGCTCGCTGCGGGTGCCCTGCTGCTCACCCCCGGATTTGTTACCGACAGCATTGGTTTCAGCCTGTTGCTTCCTCCGGTACGGGAACTGCTGCGCAACACCCTGGGGCAAAGAATTTTTGCCGGTATTCAACAGCAGAGCTTTTACCGTCAGGGACAAGGCCCGCGACCAGGTCCGCAACCAGGCCATCCGGCCGGCAGCTGGAACAAGAATGATGACACCGTGATTGACGGTGACTTCCAGGACGTGACTGAAGACGATACAAAACAGGATCTTGATCGCCTTAAATAACAGGCCTTCAGCCCAGCAACCCGGAATAGTCAAAACAGGTCACGCGGTGTCAATATTTTTGATACCGCGTTTTGCTTTGCCCTCAAAACGCTTACCGACCTGAAGCCGGATCACATCTTCAAACTGATTCACCAGCTATCACACACACTTTACACACACACTTCGTTTTTTTGTGATAGGATGTTGCTGACATCTTCTTTTTCACACACACTACACACACATCATGGCATCAACAAACAGCTGTTTTTTGGAAAATCGGGAAATCAGGCTTTTCAAGCGACAGGACCGGACTTCGGCCTTCTGGCAGGCCGAGTTCAAAATTCCCTGGCGCAGCCGACCAATTGTCAAAAGCACCCGGCAACATGATCTCGAAGCCGCCAAAATCTGGGCCTTGAAGGTCTACCCCGTCATTGTCGGAGACCGTGAGCGTCAGATACAGGCTGACCTGGCCGAAAAACAGCTGTTGATACAGAAATTCAAACCCCGGATCAGGAACGCAAAACACAAGGTGCAGCAGGAAATCATGCTGAGAGTCCTGCAACTGATCGACAGCAACCATGCCATCTCCCAACGCGCCATATCAGACCAGCTCCAGGTTTCCATTGGTGTGATCAACAGCTACTTCACCCTGGCCACAGAAAGCGGCTGGATCAAAAAAGTGACCTCGCATCAACACAAGACTTTTGGCTATATCTATTTTCTCACCGAAACCGGGTCTCGCCACATGGACCAGTTGATCCAGGCACTGCTCCAGAATGGTCTTTCCCTCTTTGATGAAATCAGGTTGGAGTACGCAGAACTGGTCAAACAGGCCGAAGCAAAAAAATGGGGGAAAATTCTTCTGGTCGGGCGAGGAAATCTCGCAGACATCGCCCTGCTTGAACTGCAAAAATCCACTCTGAACCTACTTTATGTCCTTGATCCAGATGCCACAGAACCAGAATTGATCAAGGCCCTGCAATCCTGTGGCGCTGTCATGGTGGCCGATCCCGATCATGCAATACAGACCAGCCGAAAGCTGGCAAAACTCATTTCTCCGGACCTTATCCTGTTACCGACCCTCTGAATTTGAGCTTCTTCGAATTTGATCTTCGTTCCGGCCTTGTTCCGTAGATGTTCCATAATTGGTTCACCAATTGCTACACCGGGGCAGTTTGAGAAAAAAACCTGTCTCTCTTTCGAGTTTCGAACATTGAATTTCCTGTTTCGATTTTCGAACATTGAGAACTTTACCGACTTCCAGCGATGATAATCCCATAAGAAATAAAGACGTGACGGTTCATTGATTATACCGGTCACCACTCGGAAAAGACCCCACGGCTATCGCCCCGTTGCGTTCGCTACCCGGGGCATCAAGGGATAAATGGGAAATGCACATGTCAGATAACAGAAATGATACTCTATCCCGGCGCGATCTGCTCGTATCCGGTGCTGTCACAGCCGCAGCAGGCCTGGCTCTCTCCACACTGGGCTCAAAACAGGTTCGGGCAGAAGCGCCCAAAAAGGGCGGTACCTTGCGCCTGGGGATGGCAGGAGGTGCCACGACGGATTCACTGGACCCTGCAACCCTGACCTCGCACATGCCGACAAATATCACCTGGCAACTGCGCAACAATCTGGTCGAAATCAGCCCCGATGGCGAAGCTGTTCCGGAACTGGCTGAAAGCTGGGATGCCAAAGCCGGGGCCCGGACCTGGGTGTTCAACCTTCGCAAGGGCGTAGAATTTCACAATGGCAAATCGCTTGTTGCTGAAGACGTTGTCTACTCCCTGAACTACCATCGGGGGGAAAACTCCAGCTCCGGGGCCAAGGGACTGGTGACCTCGATTGTGGATATCAAGGCCGACGGCACAAACCAGGTTGTGATCGAACTGGAAAGTGGCAATGCGGACCTTCCCTCGCTGCTGTCCGACTATCACCTGCAGATCGTCCCGGCCGGCACCACTGATTTCAGTGACGGGCAGGGCACAGGCGGCTATCAGCTTCAATCATTTGAGCCCGGTGTTCGCGGCTTGACCACCCGAAATCCGAATTACTGGAAAGAGGGTCGCGCCCATGTCGAGGCAATTGAAACGCTGGGAATCGCAGATGTTGCGGCCAGAACTTCCGCTTTGCAAACCGGCCAGGTTGATCTGATCAACAAGGTTGATCCCAAAACTCTTGGCCTGTTGAAAAGAGCCAAAGGAGTCAGGATTCTTGCCGCCAAGGGCGGGCGCCACCTGCCGTTTCTGATGCGTACCGATACCGATCCCTATACAAACAACGACCTGCGCCTGGCCTTAAAGTACGCCATTGACCGCGAACAGATGCTCCAGACGATCCTTCGTGGCTATGGACAGATTGGCAATGACCACCCGATCCCGATCACGGACCCCTTCCACGCCGGGGACCTGCCGCAGCGTTCATACGATCCGGATAAAGCGGCCTTTCACTTCAAGAAAGCCGGAATGGAGGGTCAGGAAATCACCATTCACACCTCTGATGCGGCCTTTGAAGGCGCCATTGATTCTGCTGTTCTGTTCAAGGAAAGCGCCTCAAGAGCAGGGATCAGTGTCAATGTCCAGCGCGAGCCTGCTGATGGCTACTGGTCCAGTGTCTGGATGCAAAAACCCTTCTGTACCTCTTACTGGTCAGGCCGGCCGACTGCCGACAGTATGCTGTCTGTCGCTTACAAATCCGATGCTGCCTGGAATGACACCTTCTGGAAAAGAGCCGATTTTGACCAGCTGCTGATCGATGCCCGAGCCGAGCTGGACACACAGCGGCGGCGCGAAATGTACCACGATCTGCAAAAAATGATTCATGACGATGGCGGGGCTATCATTCCGGTATTTGCCGATTTCCTTGATGCAGGACGCGATCATGTCAAAGGTTACGCCGGCTCTCCCGATGGTCATCTCAGTGGTGACCGTGCAGGGGAACGCGTATGGCTGGACAGCTAACCTCCAGCTCCCTCAGCAAGCCTGGTCCCCACGGGGTTTTACCGTGGGGACATTTTTTAAAAACAATTGATTTTATTGATAAACCGGGATTTCCATGCAGCTGGTAAGTTACAATATTCAATACGGAAAAGGCCGGGATGGAGCTTTTGATCTCTCCCGTGTCGTCGACCAGATCAGGGACATGGATCTGATTGCGCTTCAGGAAGTCGAGGTAAACTGGAAACGCAGCGGACTGGTCAATCAACCGGAAGAGATTTCAAGACTGCTGCCAGGCTATTACTGGAGCTATCATCCTGCCTTTGATGTCGGCGCAAACTATGGAGATCAGAACGGAATACTGCACCATAACCGCAGGCAGTTCGGCTGCATGATCCTCTCCAAACGTCCGATCCTGTCGAGCAGAATGCATCTGCTGCCCAAGATCGCCTCGCTTAGCCATTACAACAGCGAAACTGGTATACTTGAGGTTCTGGTTGAAACAGATATCGGTCCAGTCGCCTTCTGTTCCCTGCAACTGAGTTCCCTCTCGACCAGAGAACGGCTGCTGCAAATTCGCTCCTTGCTCGATTTTCACCAACGCCGACACCAGCACGGCAGCGTCTGGACCGGTCCGCCCATGGTCCGCAACACAACCGACTGGTCCAATGGAGAGATCCCGATGGGGCAAAGCACTGCCGCAGTATATTTGGGTGATTTCAACCTTGAACCTGCTGGCCCTGAATACGAAATGCTGGCAGGGCCGCTAGACCCTTTTTATGGCCGGGTTGTCTACGAAGACAGCCTGATTGACTGCTGGGAACTGATTCACGGACGTGACAACGCTGGCACGACCTACCCCAAAAATGCTGAATGCGACCGGGACATGCGACTGGATTACTGCTTTGTCACCAGCAATCTTGGACAAAGGGTAAGAGATACCTTTGTCGACCTCCAGGCGATCGCTTCTGATCACCAGCCGCTTTTTGTGACCATGGATCTATAGAAAATTTTACGGCCTATTTCCACTTGGCCTATTTCCACTTGATTGAACAGCCCATAGACGCCGTTTGTGCTTCAGGACCCTTGCCGGTTTTGGCAACAGCCAGCATGGCTTCACGCAGTTCTCGACGGGCGCCGGGGACCACTCTGGCAGTGGAAGCATCCAGCCGGCCGCGGTATTGCAATCCCAGTTCGGCATCAAAACCGAAAAAATCCGGGGTACAAACAGCATCATATTGCCGGGCAACGGACTGGTCTTCGTCCAGAAGATAGGGAAAGGTAAACCCGTTTTCTGCAGCAAAAATCTTCATATTTTGCGGCGAATCTTCCGGATAGCTGTGGAAATCATTGGACATGACAGCTGCCACACCAATTCCGGCTTCCTGAAGTATTTTCACATCCCCGACCAGTTGGGCAATCACGGCTTTTACATAGGGACAGTGATTACAGATAAAGGCAATCAGGGTGCCCTTGTCTCCCCTGATCTGTTCAAGGCTCATCACCTGACCATCCGGGTCCTTGAGAACAAAATCAGGCGCTTTCCAGCCAAAATCGCAAATCGGTGTTTGTAACAGCATCATCCCGCCTTTGTATCCGTCATATCCGGAAATCGTAACGACCAAAAATATTATGGACCAAAAATATTATCGAAGTGATTGTTTTCCCCGGAAAGACAAAAGTATATTCTTATTCTGACTTAAGACAAACCGGTGATATCACTGCCCAGAAGACGACGGGTCAACCGGATCATTATTGCCGTAAGAACCAAGGAACCCGTATGTATCTTCTCAGACATGGGCAGTCCCAGTTTAATGCCAGCTATAGCACAACCAGGATCGACCCAAACATTCCGGATCCGGAATTAACGGATGAGGGCAGGGAACAGGCCCGGATCGCTGGCCAGGAACTTGCCGGGAAGCAGATCATCACCAGAATCATTGCCAGCCCCTATACCAGGGCCTTGCAAACAGCGCAGATCGTCGCCGATATGCTGAGCTTGCCCATAGAAGTCGAACCCCTGGTGCGTGAACACGCCTTTTTCTCCTGTGATATTGGCTCACCTGCCTCGAAGCTCTCGCAACAGTGGCCCCAGCTTGACTTTGCCCACCTGAATGAACGCTGGTGGCCTGATCTGGACGAAACCGAACAACAGGTCAAACAACGCTGCCACCTCTTTCAACAGAAGATGATCGAGCTTGAAGACTGGTCAAAGACGCTTGTTGTCAGCCATTGGGCCTTTATCCGGGGCTTGACGGGTCATGAAATCGAAAACGGCGGTCTGATTGCCATCGATTTGCCTGGTCTTGTTATTCCTGTTGATGCCTGACAGCAGCCCGGACAGGCGGCAGACCAGCAAGAGCTTCACAAAAAGAACCGGAAAACGCTGGATTCTGCGGTTGTTTAGGCGCTAAATCCATGCTAGCCAAACAGGCAAACATATAGGGAGAATTACTTTATGGCTGAAGAAACGACAGCCCAGCAGCAGCCTTTGGCGATTAAAATGCAGTTCATCAAGGACATGTCCTTCGAGAACCCGAACGCGCCAATGATCTATCCGATGATGTCCGGCAAGGCACCCCAGCTTGATATCCAGGTCGATGTCAGCCCGACCCAGCTTTCAGATACCGCCTATGAGGTTGTTCTCAATGTGCGCGGTTCGGCCAAGGTCGAAGACAAGACGGCCTTTATGGTTGAGCTTGATTACGGCGGGATTGTTACCCTGGCCGAAGGTCTGGAACCACAGATCGTCGATCTGTTGCTGATGGTCGAAACACCGCGCTATCTCTTCCCCTTCGCCAGAAACATCGTTGCTGACATTACCCGGGATGGTGGCTTCCCGCCATTGATCATGAATCCGATCGACTTTCACCAGATGTTCCTGCAGCGCCGCAACGAAGAAGCCGCGCAGCAGGCTAACGGAGCCATGGCAGCAGACAAAACAACTGAAACTGCATAAAGTCACTGTTTACTTATAGTATAAGGGCGGTCCTGCGGGTCGCCCTTTTTCATTAATCTGTCCCGTCCTGAAATAAGTTTACATATTGGAGACTTAATAAATCCACGGGAAAAGCTAATCTCTAATTCAACAAGTTAGAGATTTTCGCCATGTCCGTTCTTTCCGCCCCATACATGCCCGACGAAGCAGCAGCCTTCACCCATATGTCGAAGCGATGTTTTAGGCTAATGGCCCGGTCTGCCCGCATTGTGGTGTGGTCGATAACTCGTACAAACCGGAAGGCATCCGTACCAAAAAACCCAGAAGGAAAAGAGCGCCATGGTTTGTGGAAGTGTCGCAAATGCCGCAAGTAGTTCACTGTCCGCTTTTTGAGGAAAGCCACCTGCTAATGCACTTATGGTTGCAAGCCATTCACCTGATGGTGTCCACCAAGAAGGACATTAGCAGTCACCAGCTTCACCGTGTTCTGGTATCACCTACAAAAGCGCATGGTTCCTGACCCACCACATCCGCCCACATCCACGAGCGTATGCGTGACGGTACGTTAAGTTGGCATTTCGGAAAGGGCTTCTCTGGCACTGTGCAAAGCTGAAGGAAAACGAGTCCTTTACCGGGACTCATTCGGCGCGTAGAATCTTAGCAAGAGGCGCAGAAAATGAGCAAACCGATAAAGATCACAGTTAGCGGGACAGACCACCGTGGCGGAGACGCACCGACGGTCGAAGACCTTTTGGCGCAAATTCAAGATTTCGTATTTGTCTTGCATGGGGTTGAAGACGCAGTTTCTGACGGGGAACCCAATGAAATTGTTTGGCGTGTGACCAATGCAACCAAGAATTCTCCGCTTACGTTTGAAGTTACACCTACTCCAAGAAAACATGCGATGAACGTAGATCGGCGGGCCGAAAAGGTTGTGCAGGCCACTGCCAAGGGATTTCGGCAACTCTATGAGACAGGGGAGCGCCCTGCATATTTCACTGATCAAGTAGTGGATCGTGCTGCAAAGGTTTACGAGAGAGTCACGAACGGGCTGTCAACAACTATTGTCGACTTTTGCGGCTACGACGATGCGCCAATCTTTGAGGCCAGTCCTGACAAGGCTCGTGAAGTAGCACGTAAACTGGATGTAGCTAAGCGCCCAGCAGCGATAGCGCACCGGGAGTTAGGTTCTTTAGAAGGCTTCATATCCAAAGTGGAGCTAGATGGTTTTGGGCGTCCACTTGTATGGTTAAAATCCAGAATGGACGGTCAATTGGTGAAATGTATTTCCGACGCGAAAGGCCTGGATAGAATTGGCCACTTTGAGGTTTCCGAAGTCCTCAAGGGATTACGTGTTCGTGTACACGGCTTGCTACACTACAAAGACCTAGAGCAGATCGCATCTATAGAAGTGGAGGGTGTTCATGTATTTGAACCCGATAATAAGCTCCCCAATCACGATGAAATCATAGCTCCCAACTTTACTGATGGCGTTGAGGCCAGCGAGTATTTGAGAAGGCTGCATAGCGATGGCTAAACTGCCTTGGGTTTATTGGGATGCATGCACCTGGATTGCGTACATTAATCAGGAAAAAGAGATCGCGTTGAAAGACGGCACGGTTGAAAATCGCTTCTCAAAATGCCTGGAAGTCTTAGACCGAGCTAACAACAAGAAGCTTGAAATCGTTACGTCTGCGTTCACTTTGGCCGAGGTATGTAAAAAGCCTGAGATACGAGACAGCCCGTTAGAGAATCTAACGGGTTTCTTTGAAAAATCCTACATCGTCATTGTTCCAGTAGATATGTCGATTGGGCGAAGGGCACAACATATGCAAGCTAGCGGACTAGTTTCGTTGAAGCCTGCCGATTCAATTCATCTTGCATCGGCCATAAGAGCCAAGGTGACAGAGTTGCACACATTTGATAGTGGTATCCTTAAGCTTGACGGAGTGGTGCCGGGGTTTGACGGAAAGCCACTCAAGATTTGCAAACCATCCGAAGGGCTGCCGTTAGGACCATTGTTTGACGGAGAAGAAGATGACACAGAAGAACGCCCAGATTGACCGCTTCTAAAGAAGCCGCCCGCGAGATCAAGGCGGTCGAGGATGAAGAACGATTCAATGAAAAGGCTGCATAAGCCGGTGAAAGACAAACCGAAAGGCGAAAAAGATGGTACTTGATGCTGCTTGGGCTGCGATCATTGGGGCAGCCGTTGGCTCTCTGATTACCGTGGCTGGTAGTGCAGGGATTGATTGGGTGTCTGGCCATCGAGCGCGGTTGCTCGCCAAAAAGCGAAAGACGCGACTTCTCCGGATGTTAAGCGACGGAAAATTCAAGTGGAGAAGCCTAAGCCAACTCTCTGCATCAGTCGGGGCAAGTGAATCAGCAACGATGGAACTTCTGATTGAGATTGATGCAAGAGCGTCACTTCAAAATCCGCTTATGTGGGCGCTGCTGTCGCGCGCGCCTTGGTCAAATGACGTGCAGCCCACCGAATAAGCGGTTTTTCAAATATACAATCGCCTTATTTTTTCCATAGGGGATCGCTCAGTTTTTCCAGCATCGCGGCATGGGCTGCCAGTTCTTCTTCGGAGATCGGGTGCGGGCGGGCTTCGCGGATTTTTTTGCCTGAGGGCAGGGTGAGGGACGCACTGCCCCCCGCCCCGACGTTTTGGCCCTTGCGGCTTTTTGCGCCGAGATCAAACCCGTGTTGGCGTCCGCCGCGCAGTTCCAGATAGACTTCTGCCAGCAGTTCACAGTCCAGCAAGGCCCCGTGGTAGGTACGGCTGGAGTTATCAATCTCGAAACGGCGGCAGAGTGCATCGAGGTTGACCGGAGAACCCGGGAAAAGTTCGCGGGCGATTACAACCGTATCAATCGGCTTGTTTTTCAGGGCGGGTTTGCCAGCCCAGCGCAGTTCGCTGTTGAGGAACTTCATATCAAAAGGCGCGTTGTGGATCACCAGCGGGTCTTCACCGATAAATTCGAGAAACTCATCCACCACATCGGCAAACAGCGGCTTGTCGGCCAGAAACTCGCTGCTGATCCCGTGGACCTTGAAGGCGCCTTCCGGCATGTCGCGCTCGGGATTGATATAAAGCTGCAGGGATTTTCCCGTCGGCAGGTTCTGATAAACTTCCAGACAGCCGATCTCGACAATCCGGTGGCCTTCTTCGGGTTTGAATCCGGTGGTTTCGGTATCGAGAATAATTTCACGCATGACTCAACTTCCGTTTTAACGCTGCAGACGAATGGATTTTGACAGATAGGGCAGGAACTTACGTTGTTTTTGTTCCGGTAATCCTTCGGGAATTTTGGACCCGGTCTGTGCCCCGTTATACGACAGAGCAACCAGATTGCGGATAGAACGCAGTGTCAGCCTTTTGCCCAGGCCGGTCGGCACAACAAAATCAGCCCTTGCCCGTTTTTCCAGATCGGAAATCTGTTTATTGCGGATAGAGTTGAACTTTTCCCGGGTCATTCCCGGTCGCTTCAGAACCCGCTGCTGTTGCAAAAAGCCGGGACAACTGACCACCAGAACGGCATCACAAAATCCATCTCCGCCGGTTTCATAAAGCAGCGGAATATCCAGCACCACCAGTTTGCGCCGCAAAAGTGCCTGTCGGGCCAGAAAAGCCTGCATCTCGCGCCGGACCAGCGGGTGAAGGATCTGTTCCAGCTGTCTGAGTTTTTCCGGCTTGCCCAGCACCTCGTCACCCAGCTCTTTGCGGTTGACCCGGCCCGACTGGACAGCCTTGGGGAAAAGGGCGGCAATGGCCGCAACCGCTGCACCGTTATGATCCATCAGTCTGTGAACGGCTGCATCTGCGTCGTGCAGCGGCACGCCGAGGCGGCGAAACATCGCCGCTGCGGTGCTTTTGCCCATGCCGATGGATCCGGTCAGCCCCAGGATAAACATTCAGCTTTCCCTTTGCCGGGCAAGAGAGAAAATCCGGTGGTCCAAATCAGAAAAAGAGAGTCTAGCTGGCAAGGACAAATTTCCTCAATTCTTCTGTGACAGCGGGCCTTTGGCCAAACCAGGCCTCAAATCCGGGGCGCGCCTGATGCAGCAGCATGCCCAGACCGTCAACAATAGGGTTGCCGTTTTTTTCGGCCAGCGCCAGCAGGGGCGTGATCAAGGGGGCATAGACGATGTCCGTGACCACAGCGTCGCGGGGCAGGGCGGCCAGATCCAGTTCCAGCGGGGCCTGTCCGGCCATGCCAAGGCTGGTGGTATTGACCAGAAGATCAGCGCGGTCAAGGGATCGGCTGCGCTCCTCCCAGGGGAGCACAGTTATTTTCCCCGTGATATTATCTGTGATCTTTCCTGTGACATCTTTGCTGTTATCCGGGGAAAGATCTTCAGCCAGCGCTTCGGCCCGGCTCCGGGTGCGGTTCAGCAGGAAAATTTCCGGCACTCCCGCATCCTGCAACGCGGCGATCACGCCGCGTGCGGCCCCGCCAGCGCCGAGAACCACACAGCTTGAACGGCTGAAGTCGAGCTTTTCGGTATTCTGGCGCAGGTTTTCAATAAAACCGAAGGCATCCGTATTGCTGCCCCAGGCCTTGTCGTCTTTAAAGACAAGGGTATTGACCGCACCAATGCGCCGGGCGAGGGGATCGATTTCATCGCAGAACCGTAGCGCCGCTTCCTTGTGCGGCACGGTGACATTCACGCCCTGAAATCCTGCCGCCATCAGGCCCCTGAGCGCCAGATCAAAAGATTCCGGCGCAATCGCCAGCGGCAGGTAGGCCCCGTCGATGGCAAGCTGTTCCAGCCAATAGCCATGCAGCCGCGGGGATTTTGAATGGGATATCGGCCAGCCAACCACCCCGGCCAGCCGGGCTTTACCAGAAAGAATCATCAGGCCAGTACCTCGTTATGTCGCAGGAAAGTCAGAAGCGGCAGCAGCGGCAGACCCAGAATGGTGAAATAGTCGCCCTGGACCTTGTGGAAAAGCTGAGCCCCGAGCCCTTCCAGCTGATAGGCCCCGACCGAAGCCAGCACCTCATCCCCTGCAGCATCAAGATAACGCGCGATAAAATCGGGGTCGAGGTCGCGCATTGTCAGAGCAGCGGTTTCATTGTGATGCCACAGCCGTTCGCCGTCCTTCACCACACAAACCGAACACTGCAGCTGATGGGTCTTGCCCGCCAGCGCCTGAAGATGGGCGGCGGCGTGATCCCGGTCCACCGGTTTGTCGAACCAGATGCCATTACAGTCCAGCATCTGATCAGCCCCGATGACAAAACAGCCGGGATGGGACAGCGAGACCTTGCGCGCCTTCAGTTCCGCCAGGGTTTCCGCAACCTGAAGCGCGCTTGCGCCTTCGTGTCTGAGCGAGTCCTTGACCGCTTCCTCATCGATGAAGGCAGGCAGCAGCCCGGCCAGCGGGACACCCGCATTTTCCAGCAGCTGTTGTCGCGCCTTGCTGGCCGAGGCCAGAATCACTCCGGTCCGGGTTTTCCCCTGCAGGCTTTGCCCCGGTTTTTTCTGTGGGTTTTCCTGTGGGCTACGCCTTAGATTTTCCCCTGGATTTTCCCCTGGATTTTCCGGCAAAGTTCCAGCAGCGGGGCCGTCAGCACGCCCCCCTGGGGTTCCAGACAGGGTTTTGGATAAAATACGGGGCGAACTATCGGTTTCAGGTATGCTTTTACTCATCGCCGATCCCGATATGGCGGTGGTAATATTTGATAATGGTCGCGGCGGTTTCCTCGATCGACCGCCGGGTCACATCGATGATCGGCCAGCGGTTTTCGTTACAGAGTTTGCGCGCGATCTTGACCTCTTCCTTGATCGATTCAAGGTGGACATAGTCGGTTTCTTCCTCGTTCGAGATCATCTTCAGACGGGTGCGGCGGATCTGCACCAGGCTGGCCGGGTCCTTGGTCAGACCGACGACAAAGGGTTTGGTCAGGCTGTTAAGCTCAACCGGCAGCGGGCAGCCCGGCACCACCGGCACGTTGGCCGCCTTGAAACCGCGATTGGCCAGATAGATACAGGTCGGGGTTTTCGAGGTGCGCGACACCCCGAGAATAACAATCTCGGCCTCGTTGAGGTTCTGCGGCAGCTGTCCGTCGTCGTGGTTCAGGGCAAAGTTCATCGCCTCGATCCGGTTGAAATATTCGGAATCGAGCGCGTGCTGCAGCCCGGGTTTGCCCGACATTTCCAGATTGAAATAACTCGCCAGCGCATGAATCACCGGGTCGAGTACCGGGATCGACGGCAGGCCAAGGCGGCGGCACTCGCGGATCAGAATATCGCGAAGTTCCTGATTTATAACGGTAAACAGAACCGGACCTGGTTTCTCGCGAATCTGGACCAGCACCTTTTCCATCTGTCCCTTGGTCCGGATCAGGCTCCAGACATGTTCGACCGGTTCCTCGACCTTGAACTGTACCATACAGGCACGCGCGACAGAGTTGATGGTTTCACCTGTCGAATCAGAAACAAGGTGCAGGTGGGTCTGTGTCATTATCCGGTCCCGGCTGTTTACCTGAAGGTTTCGCGTCTCAGGATCATACATACACATTCTGACGGAATCGGGAAACCCAAGAAGCTCGGGCAGGGGTGTTCACTGGGAGTGTTCTCTGGCCTGAACTCTGGCCTGAACTGTCGAAACAACAGCCGGATCCGCAGGAGGATCAATATCTTATGTGCATAAAGCTGCGGACGAAGGTGAAAACTTTGTGGATAACTATCCCGATTTATCCCCGGCCGTCTTTTCTACACACGCTGTGCCCCTGATGATACCTTGCTTTATGCGACAATTCGCAGCAATACCCACAGCTGTGCAAAACCTGTAAAAGGACTCCGGCAGGAAAAAAGTTATCCCCATGATTCACCCAATCTTGTGGATGAATATGACTCGGTGAGTCCTGACGAGTCGCTCGAAAACATCCCGAAAGAGACTCACAGAAAAATGAAATTGATCAAACGATGTCTTGAAGCTTGCGGACAAGTTATGAATAAGTGACTAATCCCCACGACTCACAGGGATCTACAACAACAACAAATAATTACTATTACTAAGTATAGTTATGAGATAACCCAAGACACGAGGTTCAATAAGACCGTGAAAACCGAAAACAAGCTCATGATCCGTGCCCTGAAAGGCGAGAAAACCGAACGCACACCCGTATGGCTTATGCGTCAGGCAGGACGGTTTCTTCCCGAATATCGCAAGACACGCGCCAGCGCTGACGGTTTTCTGGATCTCTGTTACAGCCCCGACCTTGCGGTTGAAGTAACTCTGCAGCCCATCCGCCGTTTCGGCTTCGATGCCTCGATTGTTTTCAGTGATATCCTGGTCATCCCCCATGCCCTGGGCCAGAAAGTCTGGTTTGAGGAAGGTGTTGGGCCAAAGCTTGAACCGCTACAGTCCATAGCTGATCTCGAAAATCTGAATTTTGACAAACTGCACAGCCATCTTTCCCCGGTATATGAAACCATCGGTCGCTTGCGCGAAGATCTGCCAAAAGAGACCACATTGATCGGCTTTGCCGGTGCCCCCTGGACAGTGGTCAGCTATATGATCGAAGGTGGATCCTCCAAGGATTATGCCAGGGCAAAGACCTGGGCCTATTCAAAACCGGAAGAGTTCGATCGCATTATTGATCTTGTTGCAGAAGCAACAACGCGCTATCTGATCCGGCAGATCGAAAGTGGTGCCGAAACAGTACAGATCTTTGATTCCTGGGCTGGTGTATGGCCGGAATTTGCTCTCAAGCGCTGGTGTCTTGAACCTTGTAAAAAGATTATTGCCGGGATTAAAGCCGTTCACCCCGAAGTTCCCGTCATTCTCTTTCCAAGGGGCGTAGGCGACAGCTATCCGCTTTTCGCCAAAGAAAGCGGAGCAGATGCTTTGGGTCTCGATACGACGCTGTCACCTGTCTGGGCCAGAGACAACATCCAGTCACATGTCACAGTTCAGGGAAATCTCGATCCGCTTTTGCTTGTTGCAGGCGGCAGCATGCTTGACCAATCGATCGACAGTATTCTTGCAACATTCTCTGATGGTCCCTTTATTTTCAACCTTGGGCATGGCATCTTGCCTCAAACACCAATCGGGCATGTTGAACAGATGCTCAAACGTATTCGCGGATAATCAACAATCACGTCAGGGCAAGATCGAAATGGGCGGCTTTTTGGGAGATTTCTATCTCTGGGTCAAAGCAATACATATTATGGCTGTCATCTCCTGGATGGCAGGCCTGTTCTATCTTCCCAGACTGTTTGTCTACCATACACAGGTGCCCACAGGATCAGAACGTTCAGAGATCTTCAAAGTGATGGAACGGAAACTCTTTCGTTTCATCATGACGCCCGCCATGGCAGCAACCTGGATCTTCGGTATTTTACTGGTTCTGAATATAGAGGCCTATCGGGAAGGCTGGTTCCACGGCAAGCTGGTTTGTCTGCTTGGCATGCAGGCATTTCATGGCATGTCATCTAAATGGATGAAAAATTTCCAGTCTGATATAAACGTTAAAAGCGAGAAGTTTTTCAGGCTAGCCAACGAAGTCCCGACTCTCTTGATGATTGCCATTGTCATACTTGCTGTGGTAAAACCGTTTTAAGTAATAAATAATGGTTGTTTTCCATAATGTCCTTTATCAAAGGAACTTATAGTTTTCTCTTGGAAATATTTTTCCAGATGAATTCACAAGTTTTTTGATGTTCCAGGTTTAATTCCCGAGAAAAAGTCCCAGAAGCAAAGTGAAAAACGGAAAATAACTGGAATTCTTTTACTTGACTTCTTTTTTGAGGTACTATAATCCACGCCGCATAACGAATACGGGCAAGTTCTTTGGCCCGCTATCCCGTCCTTACACGTGACATGGTATTAGATCGTTGAGGTCCCCTGCAAATGCGGCGGTTTCCTTACGCTATTCAACTTGTTTGTTACGTCCCATCATCCCGTTCTTTTTTACGACTGAACCAACCTTTTCTGTCACATGAACCTACAAGATCTCAAAATTAAAAGTCCTGCCGAGCTATTGAAACTCGCAGAAGAACTTGAAATCGAGAACGCCAGTACCCTGCGCAAGCAGGACATGATGTTCGCTATCCTCAAGCAAATGGCCGAGAACGATGTGCCTATCTTTGGCTCAGGTGTTCTTGAAATCTTGCAGGACGGTTTTGGTTTCCTCCGCGCACCGGAATCAAATTATTTACCAGGCCCGGATGATATTTATGTCAGCCCCAGCCAGGTCAGACGTTTCGGATTGCGCACAGGAGATACGGTTGAAGGCCAGATACGGGCACCTAAGGACGGAGAGCGTTATTTTGCTCTTTTGAAAGTTAACCAGATCAACTTTGACCAGCCGGAAAGCTCCCGTCACCGGATCAACTTTGATAACCTGACCCCGCTCTACCCAGATGAAAAAATCAATCTGGAAATTGATGATCCCACCAAAAAAGACATGACAACCCGGGTTATTGACCTGGTTGCACCTTTGGGCAAAGGTCAGCGCGCACTTATTGTTGCGCCTCCACGGACCGGTAAAACGGTTCTCATGCAGAATATTGCCCATTCGATTGCTACAAATCATCCTGAAGTATTCCTGATTGTTCTTCTGATTGACGAGCGTCCAGAGGAAGTTACGGATATGGCCCGCTCGGTAAAGGGAGAGGTTGTCAGCTCGACCTTTGATGAACCGGCACACCGCCATGTCCAGGTCACCGAGATGGTGCTTGAAAAAGCAAAACGTCTTGTGGAACACAAAAAGGATGTTGTTATCCTTCTTGATTCCATTACCCGTCTCGCGCGTGCCTACAACACCGTTGTTCCAAGCTCTGGCAAGGTTCTGACCGGTGGTGTGGATGCGAACGCGCTACAGCGTCCAAAGCGCTTCTTTGGGGCTGCACGTAACATCGAAGAAGGTGGCAGCCTGACGATCATCTCTACGGCTCTGATCGATACAGGAAGCCGTATGGACGAGGTTATCTTTGAAGAGTTCAAAGGTACTGGGAACTCGGAAATCGTTCTCGATCGTAAACTGGCTGACAAACGGACATTCCCTGCGATTGATATCGGTAAATCCGGTACGCGTAAGGAAGAACTGCTTGTGGACAAGGGAACCCTTTCCAAAATGTGGGTTCTGCGCCGTATTCTCATGCCAATGGGTGTTACTGATTCAGTTGAATTCCTGGTCGACAAGCTCAAGACTTCAAAAAATAATGCTGATTTCTTTGATGCAATGAACCAGTAGGATCACCGGGGCGTTCCCGTAAGTTTCTGGCTATGTTAAAAAAGGGGACCGTAAAAGTGCTTTACGGTCCCCTTTTTTATTTCAACCCCGGAATTCTTTTAGTGGTGAGGGATCATAATTGTTGAGCCTGTCGTCTTTCTGGCTTCAAGATCCTGATGAGCCTTGCTTGCTTCGGATAGCGGATAGCTCTGGTTGATATCAATCTTGACTACTCCGGATGATACAACCGAAAAAAGTGACTTGGCAGAAGCGACCAGATCACTGTGGGTTCCTGTATAATGTGCCAGGCTTGGTCTGGTCAGATAC
This sequence comes from Kiloniella laminariae, assembly GCF_027214005.1. GTDB lineage: Bacteria > Pseudomonadota > Alphaproteobacteria > Kiloniellales > Kiloniellaceae > Kiloniella > Kiloniella laminariae_A. The sequence continues at coordinate 278,087 of NZ_JAPWGY010000003.1, read as the reverse complement.
AGCCCGCCTTTCTGATTGAGAAGGAGCGGCTCTATTGGTGGAACAGGACCGGAAGCATTGCCAAAGGTTACCATGGTACCACGGACTTTCAGACAATCGAGGGATCCCATGAAGGTATCCTTACCAACGGAATCATAGACAACGTTTACGCCCTTGCCATCAGTAAGCTCTTTTACTCTTTCAACAAAATTTTCAGTCTTGTAATTGATTGTATGATGACATCCTTTAGAACGGGCAATTTCGGCTTTTTCTTCAGAACCAACAGTACCTATAACCGTTGCTCCCAAATGGTTTAACCACTGACTGGCAATGGATCCCACCCCTCCAGCTGCAGCGTGTAACAGCACTGTATCTCCTGGCTGTACACAGTAGGTCCGGCGGATAAGATACTCTGTCGTCATGCCCTGTAACATCATGGATGCGGCCTGGTTATCACTAATCCTTTCCGGAATAAGGATAACTTTGCTTGCAGGAATTAACCGGTGTTCAGCATAGGATCCTATTGGCCCGGTGCCGTAGGCAACCCGGTCTCCAACATGAAGATCCTTTACACCAGCCCCAACTGCTTCAATGACCCCTGCCGCTTCAAGGCCAATACCGGATGGAAGATTGGCCTGTGGATAAAGACCTGTCCGGTGATAGACATCAATAAAGTTAAGGCCAATGGCGGTTTGCTTCAGCCGGATTTCTCCTGGACCTGGCTGGCCAACTTCAACAGTTTCGTATTTAAGAACTTCTGGTCCACCGTATTCGTGGAAGCGAATTGCCTTCGTCATTTTCTGACTGTTCCTTAATTTCTCTGGCTAAATTGATGATTCTGATCTGATTTACTTTATCATAATCCGGGAAGGGCCGGCTGGTTTTCCTCGAAAATCTTGACGCCCTCCAGAGCAAGAAGTTCCAGTTTTGAGCTGGTTCCTTTACCACCAGAAAAACCTCCCAAACCTTTGTTTCCGGCAATAATCCGGTGGCAGGGAATTATGATGGGAATGGGGTTTGCTCCACAGGCGCCCCCGACTGCTCTGGCAACAGAACCTACTTCCCTGGCAATGTCACCATAGGTTTTGAGGCTCGCATAAGGGATACGGTAAAGGGCATCCCAGACATTTTTTTGAAAAGATGTTCCTTTTGGATTGAGAGGAATATCGTCAAAACCCTGCCTTTTACCGTGAAAGTATTCGAGAATTTGTTTTTCACATTCAAGCAATAATGCTGTTTCATCTCTGTGCAGCTCATCTGACTCGTTCAACCAGGTAAGAGAGACAATCTTCCCGTCTTCTTCTGCAATATCCAGATAGCCCTGAGGTGAAGAAAACGACAATTGATGCATAGGCACATCCCGACTGAATTAATCCGATTTCCACTTTTCTTACAGTTTTGCACGCTTAGCCGTTGAATCAAGCAGAACCTGAAGGTATCACAATTTAGATGGGCCCATTATTGTTTCTCTGGTGAGAACGTGCTTTTCCGTGAAGGAATATTTCTGTGAGAAAAAAAGACTGTAATATTACCGGGTGGAATCCTGGCTGGTTTCTGTTCTGTAATCTTGTGGTTGTTACAGCGTTTTTTCTTCTGGTAAATCATGATTTTAAAACACCATGGGATGAAGCAGCTTTTCTGCTTCTGAATGGCTCGCTTCAAGAGGGAAGGGTCATATGGAATAATTACTGGGCTTTTACCAATAGCCGGATATTTGATAGCCTCAGCGCTGTTTTTCTCGGTGGGTGTTGCTTGTTTTACCTTGTTAAAAACCGGAAAAACAGCTTCGAAGAAAGGCTATCCAGAGTCATTCTGATCGTTATCTCTGTCGCTTTGGTCATGCTGGTTATTGCCCGGGGATTTAATGATTATCATCATCCCAGTCCCTCACAACTCGTGGAACCCTTTATTAATATAAACGAGCTCGTAAGCTGGATTGAAGTGAAAACCGGTACAAGAAAGTCTTTTCCCAGTGATCATGCAGCTGTTTCTTTTATCTGTTTTTTATTGATGGGACATCTCTTTGGTCGCCGCTATGGATTGGTGCTGTTGCTGTTCTGTCTTGTAAATGCCACGCCGCGGATGGTTGGCGGTGGTCACTGGTTCGGAGATGTCTGGATTGGCGGGGTTTTGTTATCTCTCATGGTTTATTCATGGGCTGTTTACACGCCTTTGTTGGCTGCTATCCGCAGATTAGTATCACGACTGCTAAAGTTGAAAATATTCTTGCGGCTGACGCAAAACTGGCAATGACAGCTTTTTTATAAGAGAACTTGATGTTTCACGGGAAACAATTTTCTTATTCTGAACAGATCTTGTAATGAATTTTATCCTTGTTGAAGCTTTTAGGTCGTTGTTCCGGGACTGCTCATGTATCATTCCAGTGAACAATCCATCTGGTTATTTCCATCTGGATTTTGTCTGAATAAAACGGGGAGAATTCTGGTGAAATTCACAGTAGATGTTGACTGTACTCCGGAAGAAGCACGCAGATTTTTGGGACTGCCGGATGTGACCGCACTCCAGGAAGAAGCGATAAACGAAATTCGCAAACGTATGCTTGATGCAATCCAAAAATCCGATCCGGAAAGTCTCATGAAAGCCTGGATGCCTCTGACGATGCCTGGCTCGATATCAGATGCAACAGGAACGATTCCGGGTCTTGACCAGATGCAGAAAATGTTCTGGTCCCAGTTTACCCAGGCTAAGGATAGCAAGACTTCCAAGGACAAAACATAACCTTACAGTGAGGGAAAGTTATTGAATCCTATGCCAGCATGGATTGGCTGGTTAAGACTTCTCGATACCTGGTCTATAACTGGGAAAGGGCTTTGACGGCTTAAATCTCTTTGCCTATGTTGCCCCCTCAGGATTATGGGAATTCTAATCATTATGGCATCAGATACGATTTATGCCCTTTCAACAGCACCGGGCCAGGCTGGGGTTGCTGTTATCAGGATTTCAGGCAGGAATGCAGGAACCCTTTGGGGAAAAATGACCGCCCGACAGCCGGAACCGCGCATTGCCACTTTGTTAAAGCTGTCAGATCCAACAGATGGTTCTGAAATTGATCGCTGTCTCGCTTTATGGTTTCCAGCCCCTGCCAGTTTTACAGGTGAGGATGTCGTGGAACTTCATCTTCATGGGGGCAGGGCAGTGGTCAATGGTGCCATTTCTGCGCTAGCGAAACTTCCAGAATTTCGCCCGGCAGAAGCTGGAGAATTTACCCGGCGTGCCTTTGCCAATGATAAACTTGATCTTACCGAGGTCGAAGGACTTTCTGATCTTATTGCTGCAGAAACTGAAGCCCAGCGAAAACAGGCCATCCGGCAGATGGATGGTGAACTTTCCCGTTTGATAGGAAACTGGCGAGAGAAGTTGATCCGGACACTTGCTTATCTGGAAGCTGAAATAGACTTTCCGGATGAGGAACTGGATGAAGGCATTTCTGATCAGGTTAAAAACAATATTTTGGTATTACAGTCAGAAATAAATCAACATTTGGATGATGGTCATCGTTTTGAACGATTACGAGATGGATTTTCTATAGCTATTATTGGCCCACCAAATGCCGGAAAATCTTCATTGTTAAATGCTCTGGCCCGTCGGGAAGTTGCCATTGTTTCTGATATTGCTGGGACCACCAGAGACATCATAGAGGTGCATCTCGATCTTGCGGGCTATCCGGTTACCTTGGCAGATACAGCAGGGCTAAGGGAACTTGAGGAGGCCAATGATAATAATGTTGAGCTGGAAGGAATGCGCCGGGCAAGAACAAAGGCCGAGGCAGCTGATTTCAAACTGGCTGTTTTTGATCTTGCCGCTAGTCAAAAACCAGATTTGGAAACACTCGATCTCCTGAAACGGGGAGACAGCCTGGTAGTGTTGAACAAGGCCGACAAATCAGATCAAGCCATATCAACTTTGGCATCGGAGTTATCTGAATTTGAAATTCAGAAAATATCTGCCAAAACAGGAACTGGTATTGATGCTCTGATTAAGCGTCTAACCGATGAAGTAGTCTCAAAACTTGGAACGACGGGCTCTTCTGTGGGAATAACGAGAGAGCGTCATCGCAAGGCATTAATAGATACGCTGGATGCTCTTTCACGCAGTCTTCTTGCCCCTTTACCGGAATTGGCTGCTGAGGATTTAAGACTGGCAACCCGATATCTCGGAAGAATTACAGGAAAAGTTGATGTTGAGGATCTTCTTGATGTCATTTTCCGTGATTTTTGTATTGGAAAATAAGTCAGAATGGCTTAAAAGCTGGGGTATTATCTGACTCGGCCTTCTATGTTTCACGTGAAACATGAGCAACGAAATAAATATTCGGCGAGTCAGGCACTTAAGAGATAGACCTGAAGTTAATCTGGAATTGTCGATCAGTTCCGATGATAACCTTATCTCTTTATATGGTTTACCCCGTAATAACTGCCCTATGAAAAGTGATCTGTTATGCAGAACTACGATGTGATTGTTGTTGGTGGTGGTCATGCCGGTACAGAGGCCGCAGCCTCTGCGGCACGGACTGGTGCAAGAACACTGCTCCTCACTCATAAAAAATCGACAATCGGTGTTATGTCTTGTAACCCTGCCATTGGTGGATTGGGCAAAGGGCATCTTGTTCGCGAGATTGATGCTCTGGACGGATTGATGGGGAAGGCAATTGATCGGGGCGGAATCCAGTTTAGGGTTTTGAATCGCAGTAAAGGTCCTGCTGTTCGCGGGCCAAGAGCGCAGGCTGACAGAAAGCTCTATAAACTTGCGATACAGGATCTTCTCGCCGAACAATCCGGTTTAACGATTATCGAGGCTGCAGTTGAAGATCTGCAATTGGATAAGAATAACCACTGCTGTGGTGTGATTACAGCGGATGGAACAGTTTATCACTCTGGCTCAGTTGTTCTGACAACAGGCACTTTTTTACGTGGTCTTATTCATCTCGGGAAGAAACAGATTCCAGCAGGACGGGTAGGGGATGAACCTGCTCTTGGTCTTTCAGCTACGCTGGAAAGGTTCGGTTTTACGCTGGGACGTTTGAAAACAGGCACACCAGCCAGACTTGATACCAGAACAATTGATTATTCATCTTTGGAAATACAGGCAGGGGATACGCCGCCAGAACCTTTTTCCTATTTGACCAAGTCAATCAGCCAGTCACAAATACCCTGCCATATCACCTATACAAATCCGCAAACTCATGCGGTGATCAAAGAAAATATACTTCAGTCTCCAATGTATTCCGGGCAGATTGCAAGCAAGGGTCCACGCTATTGTCCTTCCATCGAAGACAAGGTGGTACGATTTGAGGAACGAGAGCGGCATCAAATTTTCCTCGAACCCGAAGGTCTGGATGATATCAATGTTTATCCAAACGGGATCTCGACCTCTCTGCCCGAGGATGTACAGGCGGCTTTTCTAAAAACCATTCCAGGTCTGGAGAAGGCGGTTATTCTTCAGCCAGGTTATGCCATCGAATATGATTATGTTGATCCCCGTGAACTGAGGCCCACTTTGGAAACCCTGAAAATTCCGGGTCTGTTTTTTGCCGGACAGATTAATGGAACCACTGGTTATGAAGAGGCGGGGGCACAGGGACTACTTGCCGGGATTAACGCTGCTCTTAGATCATCTGGATCAGAACGGGAATTTGTTCTTGATCGTGCTGACGCCTATATGGGAGTGATGATTGACGATCTGGTTAGTCTGGGAGTGACAGAGCCTTACCGTATGTTTACCAGCAGGGCAGAATATCGTCTGAAACTCCGGGCGGATAATGCAGATCAACGTTTGACAGATATTGGTAACTCTATCGGTTGTATTGGTCCGGAAAGACAGGAAGCTTTCGCTGAAAAGAACAAGAAATTGATGGAGGCTCGCCTTTTTGCCGAGACACATGCGGCTACGCCAAATGAACTCAAGTCTTATGGCATTACAGTAAATATGGATGGTCAACGTCGCAGCGTTTTTGATCTGCTTCGCTATCCCGATGTGACACTTGCTCGCTTGTCAGTGATTTGGCCTGAACTTTCTGGGTACGACCCGGCTGTGATCGAGCAATTGGAAATTGATGCCAGTTATGCCGGCTATATTGAAAGACAGGATGCTGACATCAGGGCTTTTCGCAAAGATGAAGCTTTGAAACTGCCCCGTGATTTTAATTATGCCTCGGTTCCAAGCCTCTCGACAGAAATTATTCAGAAGCTGACCCAGTCTCGTCCTGAGACATTAGGGGCGGCGGCAAGAATTTCGGGTGTCACTCCAGCTGCAATTGTTGCCCTCCTGAAATATGTGAGACGTATGGATAATTCAGATGTCGCGTGAAAAATTTGATTTTGAAGATTTTAAAAAGTTTATTCCTGTTTCACGTGAAACAGAGGACAAGTTGAAATGTTATGCCGAGCTGTTGGTAAAGTGGAACAAGGCGATAAATCTGGTTGGCCGTGATACGATACCAGATCTTTGGCGACGCCATTTTTTAGATTCAGCTCAATTAGTAAAATACATCCCGGAATTCTCGGGAGAACAGAATAACTCAAAACCAGTTATTATTGATTTCGGCAGTGGTGCTGGATTTCCTGCAATAATATTGGCAATTCTTGGGGTGGGTGAGGTTCATGCGATGGAATCTGATATCAAAAAATCTACCTTCCTCCGTGAAGTTTCACGTGAAACAAATACGCCTTTAACAGTCCATAATCAGCGAATAGAAAAAATCACCCCATTTGCAGCAAATTATTTTACAGCTCGGGCTTTTGCATCCCTTGATAAGATTATCGAATTTGCTCAACCCTTTATCGAAGTTTCTTCGCGGGACACCCCCCCAGAGTTCCTGCTTTTGAAGGGCCGGTCAGTGGATCAGGAATTGACCGAAGCGGAGAAAAAGTGGAGTATGAATTTGTCGAGGTACACATCTTTGTCTGATTCAGAAGCAACGATATTACGCCTCAAACTTCTATAAATTGGGGGGATTGACCGTGTCAGTACTAGATATGGACTCAATTTCAGTACAGAAAAATACCAAAGCCAAAATTTGGGCCATTGCAAACCAGAAGGGTGGTGTCGGGAAAACCACGACGACTGTCAATCTTGCTACGGCTTTGGCTGCCTGCAAGAAGAAGGTCTTGATCATTGATCTCGATCCACAGGGAAATGCCAGCACAGGACTTGGTGTAAAGGTTGATGCCAGGAAACAGAGCATCTACCAGGTCATGATTGAAGGTTTGCCGATTCAACAAGCGATACATTCAACGGATGTACCGCGGATGCATGTGATTACCTCTGGCGTAGAACTGTCAGGTGCCGAGCTGGAACTGGTCAATGCTTCTGAACGGGAATTCCGCTTGGCCAACGCGATTGGCCCGCTACTGGATATATTCGACTATATTCTGATCGACTGTCCCCCAGCTCTCGGGTTGTTGACCCTGAATGCTCTGGTGGCTTCTGATGCGGTATTGGTGCCTTTGCAGACCGAGTTCTATGCGCTTGAAGGACTTTCCCATCTTCTCCGGACAATTGACCGGGTGAAGCGGGGCTTGAATCGTCGTTTGGAAATTCAAGGGGTTGTATTGACAATGTATGATCGCCGCAACAACTTGTGTGAAATGGTTGCTGCTGACGTTCGGGCTTTTCTTGGTGAAAAGGTTTTTACAACAGTGATTCCCCGGAACGTCCGGGTTTCCGAAGCTCCATCACATGGCAAACCGGTCTTGTTGTATGATGTTGCCTGTGCAGGTTCTCAGGCCTATATCAAGCTGGCTGGTGAAATTCTCAAAAAGGAACGGGCAGCTGAAGCTGCTGTTGCCTGATAAATTTTATGGTATTCAGCCGTTGTTTCCCTTTTTATCAGGGGCCTGGAAACAGGTAAAAATGACGGTGGTTATGAGAGGGTAGAGTCTTGGTTGATCAACAGGAAAAACGGACTAATCTTGGCCGCGGACTTGCTGCTCTTTTTGGTGATGAGACAGAAGATTACGCATCTTTGGATAAGGTTCGTTCAACTAAACAGGTGCCGATCGAGCATATTCACCCCAACACCAAGCAGCCGCGCCGACATTTTGACGCGGAGGCACTGACGTCTCTGGCTGACTCCATTTCCCAATCCGGTTTGTTGCAGCCGATTCTGGTGCGTCGCCATCCTGTTCATAATGCCGAATATGAGATTGTTGCCGGTGAACGCCGCTGGCGGGCTTCTCAACAGGCCAAACTGCATGAAGTGCCGGTGGTTATCCGGGACTTCAACGATGCGGAAGTTCTCCAGGTTGCGATTATCGAGAACGTTCAGCGTCAGGATCTTACCCCCATAGAAGAGGCGACCAGTTACCGCCGTCTTATGGATGAATTTGGTCACAAACAGGATGATGTGGCCAAGATCATTGGTAAAAGCCGGAGCCATATAGCCAATATGCTTCGTTTGCTCACGCTTCCCGAGGATGTACAGGACTTGCTCGAGAAGGGGGATTTGAGCGCGGGCCATGCCAGAGCTCTTGTTGGCGCTGAAGATCCAACTCATCTTGCAGAACAGATCACCTCGCGCGAGCTTTCTGTCCGTGAAACCGAGCGCCTGGCCAAGGCTATGAAAAAAGAGCTTTCCGGTCCCACAGCTGCCCCGGCGCAGAAAAGCATTGCTGGTTCCCTGAAGCCAAGGACAAGTTCGGGAAGCGACAAGGATGCTGATACGCTGGCTCTGGAGAGGGATCTCTCCAATATGCTGGGGCTGACAGTCTCGATTGATTTCCACGGGCAGGGTGGGTCTCTCAAGATCGCCTATGACACCTTGGAACAGCTTGATGATGTCCTGCACCGCCTGACCCAGGCTTCTGCTGGGAAATAATTCTCCGGTTTTGTGCGGATCTGCTTTTTTGTGTCTTTTTAAGCGCTTGGCTTTCTTGCCCAGATTATAAAAATCAGGGGCTGGGTGGAATTTTTGCCGGAACGTCGAATCCGGTTTTGCCTGTCAGATTGTAAAGAGGCCCTGATTAAATCTGGTACTCGCTGGATTTAAAAAGTGGGTGCTTTTGTTTTTTAGCGCGTTCTTTTTTGGAACTGGTGTTGGAATGTTGATGACATCAAGTCATCATTTTGGTCCAAGGGCGTTCGTTTAACGGGCGCGGGCTGGTGATTTGGCAGTAAGTTCCAGCAGGGTGCGGGCGCAGAGTGTTTCCGAGGGAGCCCCGGTTTTTTTACAGGCAGCTTCTGTTTCCATCAGCTGGGACAAGGCTTTTGTCAGGGCCAGGGGAGACCATTTCCGGACCTGCAGTTTAAATGCGTCGGCCGCTTTCCAGAAGAGAGGCGGGCGGAGGGTGCCAAGGGCCTTATCCAGGGGAACAGATTGCGCGGTCAGGCCGGAGACGAGATGAAGTCGTTGAAAATATCTTGAGACCGCTCTGAGAATCGTGATTGGGTTCTGATGTTCCTGCTGGGCACGCAACAGCTGTTTTTCAAGCTCGTCTGTTTTTCCCGCTGCAACTGCCGCGGCAAGATCATCCAGTGTAAGACTGGCAGTATCCCCCACACAAACAACAACATCTTGCAGTGAAATTTTCCCGGAATTTATTCCTTTATAGAGGCATAATTTTTCGACTTCTCGTCGCGTTAAACGTCGATCAGTACCAAGATTTCCCACGAGGAAGGCGAGAGCGTCATTTTCAATAAATAATCCTTCTTTTTCAATGATTTGACGAATCAGTCCAGGCAGGCTTTTTTCATCGTCCTTGTAGCAGGGCAGGGCAGCTCCCTGTTTGCTGTCCTCAAAAACTTTCCGGAGCCTGGAGCGGCCAGGCAAATCCCCGCCCTCCACAACAATTAACGCATCGCCCACCGGGTTCTGAAAATAGTCCTTGAAAAGATTGGCCAAGAGGTCGCCGGCGGATTTTACTCGGATCACTTTCCTGCCGCCCATCATCGAGAGCGCTGCAGCTTCATCGCTTAGCAGAGCCGGATCTTTTTTGAGCTGGTCATTTTCCAGATCAACAACCCGAAAGGGATCTCTTGGATCTTCCACGACACTTTTGAGAAGATTGAGGCAGCGTTCCTGAACTAGTCCTTCATCCGGACCATAGACCAGAACTGCCTGGCAGACAGGGTCCGGAGATCTGGAAAAAGCATCAGCCCTGTTTGCCGTCACCTTCAATCTTTTTGTCCTGCTTCGCGTGGTGGAAGTTGTTATGAAACTGCGGGGTTTATTGTGCCTTGTTTAAATAGGCACCGATCTGCAAGGCCATATCATTCGAGATCTGCCGCAAGACACGCTTGCGTGTTGTATCTTCAGCAACCAGTGTCGCATAGGGGTCATTGAGTTTGTCATAGCTTCCGGTTGATCGGGCTTTTGCACTGAGAACAGTCTTGCCGCTGGAGATTTCAACCAGATAGTACTGGACGGTAATCGCGAGATTTGTTCTGGAAGCGGTATTATCCAGCCGTACAGCTAGATCTTTCTCTGATTCAGTAATTATTGCCTTAAGGCTGTACAGTGGCTCTCTTGGTTGTCCTAGCGGGTTCATACGATCCCGCAGCAGGTTATGTAGGATTTGTCCGGGCCGGTCCGGCAGGGGATCAATACGAACAGTCTGCAACTGCTGATAAGCAGAATCGCCTGTTGTATTATCCTTGCGATATATTGGCTGAAAACCGCAGGCGGATAACCAGAGCAGAAGATTTATCAGCCCGAAAGAGATCAGGCCTCTTCGCCAGAATGACCTTTGGCTGTTGGAAAATATCTGTTTATACGACAATATTAACAATCCGATTTTTTACAATAATGACCTTGCGAACCTGCTTGTCACCAATTGATCTGATGACGGCGTCTTCAGCCAGTGCAATTTCTTTTATTGTGTCATCATTGGCATCAGTTGCAATGTTAATCGTTGCCCTGAGCTTGCCGTTCACCTGTACCGGAAGTTTGATGCTCTGGTCCTGGATCAAGGCCGGATCAAATTCAGGCCAGGCTTTGTCAACGATCATTCCTGTGTGCCCTAACTGTTGCCACAGTTCTTCTGCCAGATGTGGCATCATTGGTGAAACCAGGCTTACCAGAGTCTCCAGGGCATCCCGCATCACCCATTTGTCAGACAGATCCGCTGTTTTGAACTGACTGATGGTATTGGTAAGTTCATAGATCTTTGCAACAGCTGCGTTAAAGCGGAAAGATTCGATATTTTCACTGATCGCAGCGATAGCTTTATGTAACGTCCGATGTAACTCTAGAGCAGTATCTGAAAACTTCTCTGGCTGGGGGGAACCTACCGTGGGGAGCTGTTCTATCTGTCCGATAACCAGACGCCATAACCTTTGGGTGAAGCGCCAGGATCCCTCAATTCCAGATTCTGTCCATTCCATATCCCGGTCAGGTGGACTGTCAGAAAGCATGAAAAATCTTGCGGTATCTGAGCCATAACTGCTTAGTATATCTGCAGGATCAATCGTGTTTTTCTTGGATTTACTCATTTTGATCGATGGCCCGACGATTACAGGTTTTCCATCAAGTGTTTCAAATTCACCCTGATCGTTTTTTTCTATTTCTTCTGGTGACAGCCATTTCCCTTCAGAATTCTGATAGGTTTCATGACAAATCATTCCTTGGGTAAAGAGGCCCTTGAAGGGTTCTTTGACACCAAGGTAACCGCATTTGTTCAGGCCACGGGTGAAAAAACGGGAGTAAAGCAGGTGAAGAACGGCATGTTCAATTCCGCCAATATACTGGTCTACAGGTAGCCAGTAATCCACTTCTTCCCGGGTAAAAGCATCTTCGTCACGGGGGGAACAGAAACGGGCGAAATACCACGAAGATTCCATGAAGGTATCAAAGGTATCGGTTTCCCGCTCTGCTGCTTTTCCACAGGAAGGACAAGTGGTGTGTTTCCAAGTTGGGTGATGGGCGATGGGGTTGCCGGGTTTATCAAAAGAGACATCCTCTGGCAGCTCGATCGGGAGGCTTTCCTCGGGTACTGGAACCGCACCACAGTCCTGACAGTAGATGATCGGGATCGGACAGCCCCAATAGCGCTGTCTTGATACACCCCAGTCCCTGAGTCGGAATTGAACGGTACCTTTACCCTGTTCAGTTTTCTCTAGCTCCTGGATGGCTGATTTTTTGGCAGAATCAATGTCTTTGCCATCAAGAAAACGGGAATTGATGATCGTGCCATTGCCAGTATAGGCTTCATCAACAATTTTGAATTGGTCGATTAACTGGTTGTCAGGCAAGACAACCGGTGTGACGGACAGGTTGTATTTGTGAGCGAAATCAAGATCTCGTTGATCGTGAGCTGGACAGCCAAAGATTGCCCCGGTGCCATAGTCCATCAAGACGAAGTTTGCGATATAAACAGGAAGTTCGATTGTTGAATCGAAGGGGTGAAGGACCCTCAGGCCACTATCAAAACCTTTCTTTTCAGCCTTCTCAACAGCTTCTTCACTGGTTCCCATCTTATTGCACTCGGCAATAAACTGTTTCAGTTCAGGATTTGTTGCGGTCAGCTGATCGGCAAGGGGATGGTTTGGCGACAGCGCACAGAAAGAAGCACCAAAAAGGGTATCCGGGCGGGTTGTATAAACCTCGATAGACTCTGCTGGAGTATTATCTTTAAGCTTGAAAAAAACTCTGGCCCCTTCGGAACGACCAATCCAGTTATGCTGCATTGTCCGGACTTTTTCCGGCCAGCGATCAAGGGTTTCAAGTCCCTCCAGCAGATCGTCAGCAAAGTCGGTAATCTTGAAGAACCACTGACTTAGTTTGCGTTTTTCAACCTCTGCACCTGAACGCCAGCCTTTACCGTCAATAACCTGTTCATTGGCGAGAACCGTCTGGTCAACGGGGTCCCAGTTGACCCAGGATTCCTTGCGTTCAACCAGACCAGCCTTGAGAAAATCGAGAAACATCTTCTGTTCATGTTTGTAGTATTGCGGATGGCAGGTCGCAATTTCACGGTCCCAATCGATAGACAGGCCCATGGATTTCAACTGTTCACGCATCACCGCGATATTTTCGTAGGTCCACTTTCCCGGATGGACACCTCGGGCCATGGCCGCATTTTCTGCCGGCAGACCAAAAGCATCCCAGCCCATAGGGTGGAGAACGTTGAAACCCTTTGCTCTTTTATAGCGGGCGATGACGTCACCAATTGTATAGTTCCGGACGTGTCCCATGTGGATTCGCCCAGAAGGATAGGGAAACATTTCAAGTACGTAGTACTTTGGCTTTTTTTTATCCGCCTGTACGGCAAAACAGTTTTTGTCGGTCCAGATTTTTTGCCACTTCGTTTCGGTTTCCTTGGCGTTGTAACGGGTCATCATTCTCAAATATTTCTTTAAAGAGCCCTGTAAAAGGGAATCGTGAATTAAAGAAGGCCACAGTTGGTGATAACGATCAAACCAGTACTGTGGCCTTTCAAGCTTGGAGCCTCTGGGCCTTGCAGGAAGGCAGGACTAATTTATTCGCTAGAAGCGATACGCAGCTGTCGAGCTCTGGTCAGAATAGCATCTTCGAGTTCGCTACCGGTTTTGGGGTCAACCTTGGCATCAATCCAGCCACCTGTAACATCCCGGCGCTGTTTGAACACAGAGGCACGAACGCCATCAGCGCGCAGTTCCTGGCCAAGGATGAAAACATTGACTTTGAATCGTTCTATCTGGGATTCATCGGGGCTATACCAGTCTGTGATGATCACACCTCCAAAAGGATCTGCGGAGGCCAGGGGCATAAAAGCAATAGTATCAAGGGATGCGCGCCAGAGGAACGAGTTCACCCCGATTCCGGCACCGCTGTCTTGAGGTTTACTATCATCACCTCCAAGAATATTCAGGCCACCTTCACCACCAAGGAGCGACCCCCCTGTCTGTTTATAATATTTGTCTGATTCATGTTCAATTTTTTTATCCTGCCCCTGTAAGCCACAGGCGGAAATAGCAAAAAGTACAGGAAAAATGGCAAGATATCGAGAAGCAAAACTCTTGGATGACATGAACGTTTCTTCCGAAGCGATTTCAACAGGCACTATAGCTAACACAAAAAAACAGGCAAAAAAATACTGCCGAAGCTAAAATTAGCTCCGGCAGCATCTTTTTAAATATTCTTGTAGAGTTTCTAAAAATTAGAAGCTTACGAGAACACCAGTCTGTGCGGATGTGAAATCGCCAGAACCACCTTCGTAGTCACCAGTGATCGCAGAACCGTATACAGCAAGACCAGGAGCAACTTCGTACTGAACACCAGCAGAGATAGCCTGGTTTTCAATTTCGCTTGAACCATTCAATTCTGTTTCAGACCAAACACCAGCAACTGCGAACAACCATGGGCCAGTTGTGTAGCTGATACCTGCATCTACAGAATTCTGGTTGTCGAATACTTTGTCACCGTCTTCGTAAGTGTAACCAGCACCAACTTTAAAGCCAGCATAACCAACATTGAAACCAACGCCAGCACCCCAGAATTGGTTGTCGTCACTGTCAACACCAGCGCCGAGAGCAGATCCATTGGAGTCTGCAAATACACCAGCAGCACCAACGTCAAGAGTGAAGTCGTTGAAGGTACCAGAATAGTTCAAACCTGCTTCAACAGCCTGTTCCATACGAAGATCTGTAACGGAAACAGCTACACCGTTACCTTCTGAGGAATCAGGAGCGTAAGAAACTGCAGCTTTGAAGCCGTTGAAAGATGGTGTGTAATAAGTGATTTTTGTTGAATCACCTGTATCAGAAACATCAGCTGCAGTATCAGCACCAGCGCCGGTTACAGAAGAACCAGTCGGGTTATCGATCATGCCGTAAGTCAGGCCAACATCAGCACCACCTACGAAAAGGTTGTTTGCTGCACCATCCTGGTCACCAAGTTCTACGCGACCAAAATCGCTTTCGAGCCAGATGTAGTTTTCATCAACATTGTTTGTAGCACTCTGGTCTGTTTCCAGTTCGATAACCAGACCATACTTCAGGCCGTTATCTGCGGTATTGGAAGCAGAAACCTTGATTTCAGAGTTTGTGTTGAAATCGTGACCGTTGTTCGTGGCTACAGAATTATTATCGCTATCTGTAGAAGAAGCATGGAACTGCGTGAACACGTTGAAGTTGATTGCGCCGTCTTCAGCAAAAGCTGGAGCGGATACTGCAGCAGCTGCAACGATGGCAGAGCTAGCGAGTAGAATTTTTTTCATTTCGATCTCCAAAAGATTAACTAAGGAGAGGAATTCCCCCCTCAAATTTAGTGTGCCCAGATAACACCCTTTTTTTATCTATTTCAAGCGCTCTTGATCAAGGTTTGTTGTTTTGGAGTATCACTGTGTCACTTATGCAACAATTTTATTGTGAAATACTGGATTCCTGCGGAAAGTTCAGCTGTTGCCTCAACAGAGGATAAACTGATAAGAATGCTTCATAACAGAATTTGGTTTGGAAACCCGTATAAATCTGCCGGGTTGCTTTACCTTGAAAATACGAAAATAACCTTGCGGAGTTATATCCCTTATGCCTGGAATCTTGTGGTTAGCGTCTTATCCAAAATCAGGTAACACCTGGATGAGGACATTTTTGGCCAATCTTATCGCGGATTCCAAAGAACCCTTGCCTGTCAATAAAGTCAGTGAAATCTGTTCAGGTGAAGCGAACACACGATGGTATAATGGTGTCTTTAACAAGCCATTGGAAGAACTCAGTAGACAGGAAATTGCTGATATTCGGGTTGATGTACAAAGGGCGATATCCCGATTAAGTAAAAACGTCCTTATTTTGAAGACCCATAATTTTCTGGGTGAATATCTGGGTAAGCCTTTGGTTGCGATGGATGCAACCGGTGCCGCAGTCTATATAGTAAGAGATCCAAGAGACGTTGCCATTTCTGCTGCTGACCATTTTGGTGTGACAATTGACAAAGCAATCAAGATCCTGGCCAAAGAATCAACGAAATCAGACCGCCCAATCTACGAGGTCTATAACAGCTGGTCCAATCATGTGAAATCCTGGACGCAGATTCCCCATAAAACGCTGATGGTTTATCGCTATGAAGATATGCTGGAGAAACCGGAAGAAACCTTCGGGGCGATTTCTCGCAAGCTTGGTATTACTAAGGATGAGGCACGAATCCAGCGCGCGATTACTCATTCGTCTTTTAAAGTTCTACAAACAATTGAAGAAGAAGAAGGTTTTACGGAAAAATCTAAAAACAGTGAGCGATTTTTCCGTGCCGGAAAATCAGGTCAATGGCAATCGGTTCTGACAGATAAACAGGTCAAGCAGATTGAAAAAGACCATGGACATCAGATGAAGAAATTCGGTTACCTCTAAGGGCAATCGACATGATTATTAAATCGGGATAGTGAGCAGGTCATGGTGTCTATCAAAGAAAACCTGGATAAGATTGGAAAACAGGTTAAAGCAGCTCAAGAGGTATCCCTGATGAATAAGGGGCCTGTTTCTCTTGTTGCTGTGAGCAAGGCCAACCCTGCCGAAGCCGTGCTGGAGGCCTATGAGGCTGGACAGAGGGTTTTTGGAGAGAACAGGGTTCAGGAAGCTCTGGCTAAATTCAAGCCCTTGAAAGTAGAGAAGCCTGATATTGTCTTGCACCTTATCGGCCCGCTGCAAACGAACAAATGCAGCGAGGCTGTTGGTCTCTTTGATGTGATTCAAACAGTAGACCGGATCAAGCTTGCGGATTCTCTGGTCAAGGAGATGTCAAAGCAGGATCGGTTTATCCCCTGTTATATCCAGGTCAATACAGGTGAGGAGAGTCAGAAAGCCGGGGTAATGCCTGCTGATTTAAAGGCATTGCTGGATCATTGCCGATCTGTGAAGCTTCCGGTTATCGGATTGATGTGTATTCCGCCAGTCGATCAGGAAGCTGCCCTGCACTTTTCTTTTCTCTATAAACTGGCTGAAGAATATGGCTTGCCCCGGTTGTCTATGGGCATGACTGGGGATTTTGAAACGGCAATTCGTTTCGGGGCGACGGATGTCCGGGTCGGATCCGGAATCTTTGGCGAACGGGATTACTCGGAACAGGCCTGAATTTCTGATGATTTTTCTCTGACCGGTTAAGAATAGAGCGGAAATTATCATTACTCCGCTCTTCTTTCTCCTAAAGGCAGTCTTCCAGGTTACGGCAATTTTCAATCCTGTTCGGGTTGCGAACAGGCATCAGGTAACGCCCCATCAGGCCGACTGTTTCCCTGAATTTTTCACTGTCAGGCTTTTCCCATATACGGGCCCGAATACTGGAAAGCCGGGTATTTCCTCTGCAGAAAGCGGCGATAACGACACCTGTGTGCTGTTCTGCCAAAGTTATTTCCCGGGCGTAATCTTGATCACAGAGTCTGTCTTCGTTTTTGTTTTCCGGCGCGTTGAGTACCCAACGAAGCTCATAATCCTCGTTTGCGACAAAATCAGGTGCTGCACTGTAGCGGGCAACAAACCACCGCGGACCATATTGCTCGAGTCCGGCGACAATTGCGGCAGCAGAGGCCGCTACCTGCTGATCTGTATCTCCCCCTGATGATGCCTGCGGCAACACGACGATTTTTATTGGTGAATTATTGGCAGCAAGAAGGGCGTCACCGGGCATATAAGCGGCATATTCTGCGGTTCTTATATGGGTGAAACCGGCAACAGAACTGCAGGATGACACCATCAATAAAAGAACAAGCGCGATATTTAATCGGATAATCATGCCTTTAATCCTGTTGTACCCCGTCAATAACAACGTGAAGGGATGAATTGTCAGTGATCAGGGGCAATAGCTCAAGCAGATGATCGCGGGCCAGGGCAATACAGCCTTCGGTCGGGGTAAGCCCCGGCTTTGCTATATGAAGAAAGATTGCCGAACCTTTGCCCTTGACCACGGGGTCATCATTATATCCAAGAATGATGATGAGATCATAAACGTTTTCCTGGTCCCGCCAGAGTAATTCATGACCGGCATCGTAGGGAATAATGACGGGTCTGTTATAATAGGCGTCTTGTGGGTCATCACACCAGCCATCTCGCTGATTTAAGGGGGAACAGACGAGATTATCAATAAAACTGCTGCGTTCTTCCTGGGTGATACGATCGGCACGAAAGAGCAGAGATCTGACTTTCCAGCTTCCGACAGGTGTTTTTCCATCACCCTCAACTTTTTGGTCGGGATGAACAGTGCCATTTTTACCAATAGCACAAGGCCAGGAACGGTTGCCGCAATGAAGAGACCACGACTTGGCGGTCTGTTTTACAGTGATGTCCATTTTTACTCTTTAAGAACCTGGTTATCGTCCAGAATTATTCCGAGGAATATTGCGGAAAGATACAGATCCAGGTGAACTTGTCGAGCAGGATTTCATGAGGATCTCTTTGCAGAGTCTCTATTGGGATTTCATTTCCTGATATTTATCCAGCCCCTGCAGGATGGATTGGGCTATATCGGACTGTGCTTCTGTACTGATCCTGGCTGTTTCCGCAACAGTAGGCTTCTTTGGCTGCGGCAGGAATTGTGTCATGTCCGTTTCATTCGCAACAGGTTTGGTCGGAGGAGGTGGTGCACTTCCCGCGCCTGAGGATTTCCAGGAATAGGGCTGGATCTGTGGGGCGACGACGACATTACCAGAAGTCAGTGAAAACCATTTTCCGGGTTTTCCGACAGAATTTTGGAGAGGAGGTGTTGTGTTGAGGGCAATTTGCGGCGCGACTGAATCTTCTGTTTCTGGTGAAGGAGACTGTCCGCTGAGATCATGGAAGAGTGCAGAAAGCGCTGCTTTCCCTTCCAGTTTCTCGCTGTTGTTTGATCCAGGTATTTTCGGGTTTGCGGGGTTTGTACCTGTCAGAGGAACCGGTGGCGGAGGGACAACCGCGGCCAGTTGAGTGAATATCAGGGCTTCAGCACCTGTGAGTCTGGTTTCAGGAAGAGAGGGATCAGCTGCAAGCGACGTTGTTTGGGCAGAAGCGACTTGGGGGGAAGGTGTTTGAGTATCATCGCCGATCAGGGAGGCGATGATATTCTCTCCAATGTCTTTGCCTGTTGTCTCTTCCGTCATGACATTGGCGATGGCCGAGACAAATCCCAGGGGACCGCCATACATCATGCCACCAAATATACGGGCAGGAGCCTGAATTTCGTCGCCTGTAATTTCGCGGTATATGCTTGAAATCACAGGAATATGTTGTAGCGGGTTTATGATATCCAGGAAATCTAGAAACCCGAACTCGGGTTTTTCTTCTGTAACACCTTCGATAGCCTGCTGCTCATTGAGCGGGAGCAAGGCATCTTCCTGGGGGGAACTGAAAGCTGAGAGCTGGTTTGCGAAGTTATGATCGGAAGCTGGATTTTGTGTGAATTTGTCCGGAAGAGGGTTTCTGTTCGTTGATGCGGTAACAGCTTGCGCAGCAGTCGGGATTTCCCGAACTGATTTTATCCCCTGCTGGGCATAGAGCTGATCCATCATGGTACTGGCACTTTCATGAACAACAAACGGAAGCGTTGTTAATTAAGCAATATTCAGGCCAGAAATTGTTTTTACTCTTTCGTGATTAAAATTAATATATTTCAATGTGTTAAGTATATGTTTTCTGTTTTTGTAATTAGTCACAGTAAAAAGAAGGCAATAATTGCCGGAGTTTGGTATCAGGGAGAAACTCTCTGCCTATCAATCTTGTCGACCGACCAATTGCCTTAGATCAAAGTTACTGACCAGAGTTCCTGGAAAATGTGATTGCTGGGGCCTAAAGAGTGTGACCAAAGCGCCGGGCCTTGGTTTTCAGATAAAAATCGTTATGACCATTTGATGGAAAATGGTGTGGCACTGTTTCTATAACTTCAATGCCACTTTCGATCAAAGCAGTTACCTTTTCCGGGTTATTTGTAAGAAGCCTGACTTCACCAAACCCGAGCTGGCGCAACATTTCTGCCGCAGGGGTATAGATCCGCTCGTCCGGATCAAATCCAACCAGTTCGTTGGCGTCGGAAGTATCTGCACCCCTGTCCTGCAGTTCATAGGCCCGCAGCTTGTTCATAAGTCCGATACCGCGACCTTCCTGTGACAGGTACAGAAGAATGCCGCCACCCGTTTCGTCCATGAGTTTGATCGCGCCTCGTAACTGGTCTCCACAATCACAGCGCAGGCTTCCCAATAAATCCCCGGTAAAACATTCTGAATGCAGGCGGACCAGCACGGGCTTTCCTGCTTCCGGATCACCGATGACAAGCGCGAGATGCTCGACGCCCCCTTCGCGGGGTCGAAAGGCGACAACAGTGGTTTTTTCTGCAACTTCAAGCGGGATCCGGGCCGAGGCAACTTTTTTCAGGCTATAGGCTGCTGTACTGCGATAGCTGGCAATATCTTCGGCAGAAACGATCAGAAGATTGTGCTCTTTTGCTATTTGATCACAGCTGTCGTCAGGCAGGTTCACAAAAAGTGCTGCAGGAAGAAGGCTGGAAAGCTTGGTCAAAGCCACCGCATTTCTGGCAAGAACCTCTGGAACATCTGTTGTGAGGAAATTGTCGTGGCGCAGATTTATGCCCAAGGGATCGTGGACAGGGTCAGCCAGATAGCTCACAGCATCCGGAGACATGTCATCAAGTGCAAAAGCAATTACTTCGGTTGTATCAATAAGAGGCGTAGCTTCCTTGATTCCGATTGCGGCAGCCCGTCTGGCAGTCAGGAGCAAACAGGGTTCTGCATTGCCGATGAGCCGCAGATTGCCAAGAGCTTGCGGAGAGGCAGTCTCTGAAGCCTGTATCAAAGCGGCATGACCTCCACCACGCTGGATAATAACAGCTGCTCCCCGGCGCAACTCTGCAATTGCACGCTCAACAGCGGGTAGTATCCTTGCGGCATTGGTTTCTAATGCTGGCACTGCCTTACTCTCTTGTCGGGCTCGTTTATTCCGGTTTGCAGGTATCAATATGGATATCGCCTGATGTATTTAGGTAAGATCTCTCGAACATTCCAGTCGGAACTGGTCAGATATCTAAATACTTTCTGGTCCTTATAGCAAAGCCTTTGGGTTGGAAAGAGTGAAATTGCGAAGCAAGAGCCTGATTTTGCGACGATGGCAGCCTGCTTTTTGGGCTAAGGATATTTATTGTAATCCAGTACTCTTCAAATCACTTTATCATGTCTTGTCGACAGCCCGAAGAGTCTTGAAGGATTGGAAGTTTTTTGAAAAATCCACAGTCAGAACCAGAAACATCGAAAATAATATACCGTCATCTGGATCAGGAGAGTTTGGATTTTCAGATGGATCTGCGAAGTTATACGCCTGACAGCATGATTATTACTGAAGGGTGGATTGTAAAAGGAAAGGAGTATTCTTCCCAAAACCCCCCATCTATTTCTTTCAGTTATGGTTCCAGTGAACGTCAGTCCTTTGATCTTTATCTCCCGAAGAAACAAAAGCGAGGCGAAGCGTTTCCTGCGGTTGTTTTTATTCATGGAGGCTACTGGAAGTCTTTTGAGAAAGCAGATTTTTCCTTTTTGGCGGAAGCATTCCTGAAACAGGGAATTGCCTTTGTTTCAATTGATTATGATCTGGCACCGAATGTGTCGATTGATGTGATTGTTGCGCAGGTACGTAAGGCACTGGCCTGTTTTCTTGATCATGCAAAAAACTGGCAACTTGATCCAGACAGGCTGTTGCTATCAGGACATTCTGCGGGTGGACACCTGGCTTTGATGACCCTGTTGCACGACTGGTCTTCGCATGGATATTCCGCGATACCTTTTAAATCGGTTTTGTCCCTATCCGGCCTTTATGATCTGGAAGCAGCGCGTCTTTGTCTGCATCGGGATATTCTCTGTATTACGGCTGAAATAGTTGAGAGCTGCAGTCCGCTCCGACAACTTCAACCTAATGCGACACCCCTGTTTTGTTTGGTTGGAGAAGGAGAGCCTCAAGAGTTCAAACTTCAGCAGCAAGAACTGGCTGCAGCCTGGGCTGGTCTGGGCAACAGCGGTGTGTTTCAGCAGGTCGAGGGCCATAACCATTTCACCATTCTTGATTTGTTCAAGGAACTGTCTTCACCCCAGTTACAGGGCTTGATCTCGCAGTTATAATTTAACTTCGTCAAGACTTGAGGCAGCTTATCTTGAATGAGGGCATATCGAATGTTATTTAAAAGAGAAGACGCCGGAAATGCGCAAAGCTGGAAAAGCTACTGTTATTGGTGATGATCTACCAGAAGAACAATCAAGGGGCCTATCGGATGACAGCAGTAACAGGTCGTAAAATTCTGCTTGTGGATGATGATGATGCGCTTCGCTCATCGTTGAGTGAACAGCTGCGTTTGCATGAAGAGTTTGAAACGACAGAAGCGATCAATGGTATGGAAGGCCTTCAGAAAGCCAAGGATGACTACTATGATGCCATCTTGCTTGATGTCGGGCTGCCGGACATGGATGGCCGGGAAGTGTGTCGCCTTATGCGCCGTGCCGCGGTAAAAAGCCCCATCATCATGTTGACCGCGGCTGAATCCGATGCGGATACGATCCTTGGGCTTGATGCTGGAGCCAACGATTACATTACCAAGCCTTTTCGTCTAGGTGTCCTGCTGGCCCGTCTGCGGGCACAACTGCGTCAACACGAACAGAGCGAAGACGCGGTCTTCACTATCGGGCCTTATACCTTTCAGCCGAGTGGAAAGGTCCTGATCGAGGGCGAGAGTCAGAAAAAGATTCGTCTTACAGAAAAAGAAACCTCGATTCTAAAGTTCCTCTATAGAAAAGGATCTCAAGTTGTTGGCAGAGATATGCTTTTAAATGAAGTTTGGGGCTATAATGCTGGCGTTACCACCCATACACTTGAGACTCATGTCTATAGATTGCGGCAAAAGATTGAAATTGATCCATCGAATGCTCAATTATTAGTAACCGAAACAGGTGGCTATCGGTTGGTTCCCTAGCTCATCTGATGCTAAGCCTTCTGGAAACAGCCAGATGCTTTGGATCCGGTGACCCTGGGAATAGAGTTGTGGGGCAGGAGATGACACGGCTTGAGTGAAAAGAACGATTTTTCAGTGCGCTTCTGGGGTGTCAGAGGATCTATACCCTGCCCCGAGAGCAGCCATAGCCGGTATGGAGGTAATACTTCCTGCGTTGAGGTAAAATGCGGAGACCGCCACTTTATCTTTGATGCAGGTACAGGCATCCGTTCACTGGGGCATAATATCTGCTGCGGCGGGGACCATCAGCAGGTAGATGTGTTCTTTTCCCATACACACCACGATCACATTATGGGGATGCCGTTTTTTGGACCGAATTTTTTTCCCAAAAACAAAGTGAGGCTCTGGGCCGGGCATTTGCTGGATCAGGGAAGTAATCTTCATGAAATCCTCTGTCGCTATATGGCGGAGCCGTTATTTCCTGTTCCACCCAAGATATTTTCGGCAAATGTGACGTTCCATGATTTCCATGCAGGGGAAATACTTGAACCTTATCCCGGGTTGAAGATCAGAACGACTCCTTTGAATCACCCTAATGGCGCCACCGCCTATCGCCTGGATTATGATGGTCGTTCACTTTGTTATGTGACGGATACTGAACATGTTCCGGGGCGGCCGGATCGCCAGATACTGGAGCTGATTGCCGGGGCCGATTGCATGATTTACGACAGCAGCTACACCGATGAGGAATTCCCCCGCTTCAAGGACTGGGGACATTCGACCTGGCAGGAAGGTGTTCGTTTATGTGACCTGGCCGGGGTGAAACAGCTGGTTGCCTTCCATCATGATCCTTGCCATGACGATTCTTTTCTGGATGCGCAGGCAGAAAAAGCCGAGTCAATGCGCCCAGGAACTGTATTTGCGCATGAGGGACTGGTCCTAAATCTTTGACTGCTCCCATTGCTGGGGCGGGTTTGTTATTTTACCCCGTTCAAATCCTGATCACGGAAAACTGACAGTCCCTTACGCGTCAGAGGTATAGACTTGAACTGGCAAAACCTCTAGCTGAGGTACAGAGAATGGTGTCAGAGGTTCCGAATAGATGAAATGGTTCAGTTCCGTCAATGAAACAGCCTTGCCAGAACGTGTCCTTGCGGCAATTCATGAGCAGGAAGATCAGACCGAACGACTGATCGGCTGGATCCAGCTGGTGATTGTATCGATTTTTGGCAGTCTTTATCTGGTTTCTCCGAAAACCTTTAATGCAGATGTTACTTTTGCGCCAGTACCCTGGGCTCTGGGAATATACCTTGGATTGACGCTTATCCGTATTGTCTGGGCCTATAAGTATCATCTTCCTGACTGGTCTCTGACTATTTCAGCTTTTTTTGACATGACATTGCTGATGGTGCTGATCTGGAGTTTTCACATCCAGTATGCTCAACCCCCAAGTTTCTATCTCAAGGCACCGACCCTGCTTTATGTCTTTATTTTTATTGCGATCCGGGCGTTACGGTTTGAGGCGAAATTTGTAATTATTGCCGGGATTCTGGCGGCTGTTGGCTGGGGGATCATGATCCTCTATGTCACCATGATTGATTCTATGGATTCAATGATCACACGGGATTACGTTCACTACATGACGTCGAATTCCATCTTGCTGGGGGCAGAGTTTGACAAAATCATTTCCATCTTGATTGTGACTTTTATTCTTGCTCTGGCGTTAACGAGAGCCCGTCGTCTGTTGATAAACTCTGTTGCTGAAAAACAGGCCGCAGCTGAGCTTTCACGGTTTTTTTCTCCCGAAGTTGCTGCCCGGATTACCCACTCGGCTGACAAGATCGTGGTTGGAAGTGCCGAACGTCGTGAAGCAGCAATTCTGAATCTGGATATGCGGGGCTTTACCCGCCTTGCCGGGAAAGAAACCCCGGAAGTTGTTATGAGTACCCTGGCGGAATACCAACAACTTTGTGTACCGATTATTCAAAAACATGGCGGCAGTATCGACAAGTTCATGGGAGACGGCATTATGGCGACTTTCGGTGCTTCTGAAGTTTCAGAAACATATGCTGCCGATGCCCTGAGAGCGATGGATGAAGTGATGGAGACGACTTTGCAATGGCGTCAGTCCGGAAAAAAGGACGTTCCGCTGGTCAATGGTTCTGTTGCGGTTGGCACTGTTCTTTTTGGCGCTGTCGGCGACGATACCCGGCTTGAATACACTGTGATTGGTGATGCTGTGAATATTTCTGCGAAGCTTGAAAAGCACAACAAGGAGATAGGTGTCAGGGCGCTGGCAGATCAAGGGGCTTTTGACCGTGCCTTGGCACAGGGATATCAGCCTCCTCTGCAGCGACGGCAGATCAGGCACAACGAGGTTGAAGGCCTTTCACAAAACCTGTCTCTCGTTGTGCTTGCTGATTAAATTCTTGTCCTGAACTGTCTTATTTATACGGATCCGCAGCGTCGCGCAGACCATCCCCCAGAAAGTTATAACAAAGTACGACCAGTATGACGGGTTGAACCGGAAGTAACAGCCAGGGATAGAGAACGACCGAGTTAATGTTCTGGGCTTCGTTTAGCAGAACACCCCAGGAGGTAATTGGCGCTCGCAGTCCCAGCCCAAGGAAGGAAAGACTGGTTTCGCCCAGGATCATCATGGGAACCGCGAGTGTGGCCGAGGCAATCAGGTGACTGCTGAACGAGGGAAGAAGGTGGCGACCGATTACCCGCGCATGAGAGGCTCCCATCAGCTGTGCAGCAGTAGTGAAGTCCTCTTCACGGAGGCTGAGGAGTTTTGAGCGAACTGCACGCGCCAATCCGGGCCAGTCAAGGAACCCCTGAATGATCGAGATACCAAAGAAAACACCCAGTGGGCTCCAGGTCACTGGCAGTAAAGCCGAAAGCGTCATGAAGAGGGGCAGACTGGGGAAGGATTTCAGGATTTCGACAGCCCGCAAAACAAGATTGTCCACTATCCCGCCGAAATAACCGGCCAGACCACCAAAAAAAGTACCAAGTACAAAAGAAATCGTCACACCGATCAAACCGATGGTCAGGGAAATTCTTGAGCCATAAATAATCCGGCTGAAAACATCGCGTCCCAGCCGATCCGTGCCCCAGAGAAACAGAGTGCCGCCTTCATCTGGACAAATAAAATGGAAATTTCCCTCAATCAGACCCCAGAATTCATAATCCTGCTCGCTCTGGCAAAAGAACTGTAATTTTTGGATTTTAGCCGGGTTGGGTGTGTACTCCCGCTTCAGATTTTCCATATTGAGCTGGTAATCGAAGCCGTAGACAAAGGGTCCAATAAAATCGCCTTCGTGAAACAGGTGAACCACCTGTGGCGGAGCATAGATGTGATCAATTTCCCTGTTATGCAAGCTATAGGGGGCAACCAGCTCAGCCAGAAGAGCCACGATATACATGCAGACCAGAATGATACCGGAATAGAGCGCCAGTTTATGTTTGCGGAATTTCCACCACATGATTTGCCACTGTGATGCTGTGTAATAACGCTCTTGCTGTGGAGTGAGCTTGCTCACTGTCTGCGGATCAAAATCTGCCGAGCTGACAAAATGCTCCAGGGATTTGTTTGGATTACTGGTCATTTTACAGCTCCTCCTCCAAGTCTGATCCTGGGATCAATGGCGGCGAGTATCAGATCAGACAGGAAGACACCAAGAACGACCAGGCTGGATTCTATGATCAGAAAAGATCCAGCAAGATACATATCCTGACTGAGCAGGGCATTGACCAACATAGGTCCTGTTGTCTCCAGCCCCATAACGACTGCAACGAGAACCGAGCCGGATAACAGATCCGGCAGAATGGAGCCGATATCAGCAATAAAGGGATTTATTGCCAGTCTGAGCGGATACTTAATCAGGATTTTCAAGGGAGAAAGCCCTTTGGCTTTGGCAGTAATAACATATTGCTTCTGGAGCTCATCAAGCATGTTGGCTCTAAGCCGGCGGATCATTCCGGCCGTCCCCGAAGTTCCAATGACCACAACCGGTACCCAGAGGTGTTCCAATACTGAGAGGAGTTTGTCGAGACTCCAGGGCTGACCTATGTACTGGGGATCCATCAATCCCCCGATAGAGGTGCCGAACCAGACGTTGGCGAAATAGAGCAGAATCAAAGCCAGAAGAAAGTTTGGAGTGGCAAGGCCGATAAAGCCGACAAAACTGAATACATAGTCACCGAGAGAGTACTGTTTTACGGCGGTATAGATCCCTATCGGAAAAGACATGACGTAGGTAAAGAGGGTTGCGGCAAAGGCGAGAATAATGGTCAGGGTTATCCGGTCCCCGATGACTTCGGTTACGGGTAATTCATGCTCGAAAGAGTACCCCAGATCGCCTTGTAATAACCCGGTAACCCAGCTCAGATACTGGAGGTATACTGGCTTATCCAGTCCATATTCCTGACGCAGATATTCGATTTTTGCCTGATCGACATTCTCTCCCTGTGCCTGCATTTCAGCAATCTGGGTTTCCAGAAAATCCCCAGGAGGAAGCTGGATCAGAGTAAAGATAATCACAGAGATCACAAGCAGGGTCGGAATCATCGCGAGAAGACGATTGATGATATAACCTAGCATTACACCATCTCCGTTTCTTTATGGGATTGCAGCAGGGTTTCAGCCCCTTTGAACGCCCTGACATAGTGCCCCTGACCGAGATGGATCATCGCCATCTGGTTATCGCGATTTTCGGTATAGGGTTCAGGCCAGTCTGCGGGGTTGGAAGCTTTGCCCTCCATCAGATCCCGCAGATCCAGGGGATGATCAAGGTCGGGCTCGGGTACTGCAGACAGCAGGGCGCGGGTATAGGGATGGACAGGATTTTTAAACAGCAGTTGCTTGGGAGCAGTTTCAACCAGTCTGCCCTGACACATGACCATGATCCGGTCGGCCACATAATCAATCACAGCCAGATTATGGCTGATAAAGATGTAGGTCAGGCCCAGGGCTTCCTTCAAATCCTTGAGAAGATTGAGGACCTGGGCCTGAATTGAAACGTCGAGTGCGGATACGGGCTCGTCGCAGATCAGCAGGTCAGGCTGCAGCGCCAAGGCCCGCGCAATACCAATTCTCTGTCGTTGCCCGCCAGAGAAGGAATGGGGGTATCTGTTGATGTGCATCGGAGCCAAGCCGACGACATCCATCAATTTTTCTACCATGTCCCGGCGTTGAGCCTTGTCTTTCATGCCGTGGATAAAGAGAGGTTCGCCAATAAGTTCCTGAACTGTCATTCTGGGGTTGAGCGAGCTGTAAGGGTCCTGAAACATGAATTGGACCCGTTCCCGGAATTTGAAAAGCGCATCTTTTTCGAGCGCCAAAACATCGGTCAGACTGTTATCCTGTTCCCTGAAGGTGATCGACCCTGTATCAGGTTTAAGTGCCCGCATGATGATTTTTGACAAGGTCGTTTTGCCACAACCACTTTCCCCAACCAGTCCCAGACATTCGCCGCGACGGACAAAAAAACTGATATCATCAACAGCAAGAACTTTTTCTTCTGTACTTCGGGAAAACATGCCTCCCTTTTTAATCGAAAAAGCCTTGCTGATATTTTTCACCTCAAGCAGCGGCGGATCGTCATCACAGATTACTCTCCGGTCCCGCTTTGCCGTGAGAATCGGGTTATCCGGATGGTGTTTAATTTCGCGGATGGGTTTCAGTCGCTCATCCGGTTTCATATCAAAACGGGGGACAGCTTCCAGTAATGCTTTGAGATAGGGGTGTTTCGGGTTTCGGAAGATATCTTCTGCAGTACCGCTTTCCATGATCTCGCCGTGATACATCACCACAACTTCATCAGCCATATTGGCAACGACACCCAGATCGTGCGTGATCATCAGGACAGACATTTCAAGCTCAATCTGCAGGTCCTTGATCAGCTTTAGTATCTGTGCCTGTATTGTGACATCCAGGGCAGTGGTCGGTTCATCGGCAATCAAGAGAACCGGATGGCAAACGAGAGCCATCGCGATGACAGCACGCTGTCGCAGGCCACCAGAAAGTTCAAAGGGAAAGGTTTTGGCAGCCCGTTCGGGATTGGGAAAACCTACCAGTTTTAAGATATCAGTAGTAAGTGCCATCCCTTGGGTTCTGTTGACGGCACGGTGAAGTTCCAGAGCTTCACAGATCTGGTTACCAACAGTATGGACAGGGGAAAGCGAAGTCATGGGTTCCTGGAAAACCATGGATATCCGCCCCCCCCGGATTTGTCGCATCTGGGTACCGTCAGGATCAAGTTTGGCAAGGTCGATGATTGTGCCTGGCGTTTGTGGGTCGGCAAAAAGGATTTCGCCGTCTGAGATTCGCGCTGCCCGGGGGAGAATCCCCATGATGGCCTGGCTGACAACAGATTTACCAGAACCCGATTCACCTACCAGTGCTACAGTTTTTCCCTTTGGGATGCGAAAGGACACCCCCCTGACAGCATTCAGTTCGCCTTCGGGCAACCTGAAAGAAACCCGAAGGTTCTTGATTCTCAGCAAATCATTCACGGTTTGAAACCTGGCCCCACTGTTAATTCCCCGTATCCCCGAGCTTTATCTGCTTTTGGTTTATTTCATTTTTGCCCGGGTTTTAAAAAGCCGGATTCAAGCGTATCCGGTTTTCGGCTCTGTCCTTCCGGATCAAATCCCATATCTAGCATATTACCAACGGTGTGGGGGTCAAGCAGGGGTTTGTGATGTTTCACAATCTGAGTACTGCACCAAACCAGATATCGAAATCCATAAAGCCCTGAGTCACAGGAAATTTTCCCATTTTTCCCTTTTAAAACAAGGCGGAGTATTCCTTTTTCTTTCCGGGATGAACTTAGATGCTTTTCCCGCTCTGTTTCTGCGGTTGCTTCCGTTTTCTTTGAAGGGCGTCCATAATACCGCAGATCAATTTCTTCAATGTCATTCCAGCGAAGCTTG
This sequence comes from Kiloniella laminariae, assembly GCF_027214005.1. Taxonomy (GTDB): domain Bacteria; phylum Pseudomonadota; class Alphaproteobacteria; order Kiloniellales; family Kiloniellaceae; genus Kiloniella; species Kiloniella laminariae_A. The sequence continues at coordinate 248,329 of NZ_JAPWGY010000003.1, read as the reverse complement.
TGGCGAGAGAAAGCGCGTATTTCCACACCCTCTTGATCGATCAGGATTCTGGTGATCTGTTGTTTGTAGTTCTGAATCCCGTAAAATCCGAACAGCAGAAAAATACTGCCAAAAAGAATTTGGGAAAACAGGTTTTCCGCTCCATAAAACAGGCCCGTTATACCGATCAGCACACCTGTAAGGGCTTTCAGATAATCCCAGATAATATCAAAAAGAGGATAGCGGAGGGTCTGTGGGGTAACGGTTTCCATAATCAGCCTTGTTTCTGAATCAGTTCTTTGATGAAGGAAGTGGATTTTTCCGCACCCTTCATATCCAGAGCGATGTCCCCTCTGATACCGGCGAGACACTGGTCAATAGCGGTGGCCAGTGCTGAAGGAGTCAAATCGCGCTCCATCAATATCTGCAAGACACCGCGTGCGGCGAGTAATTCGGCACGGGTGGTCTGCTCGCTTTGTCCTTCGGCAGCAAAAGGAACAACAATAGCCGGAGTTTCCGCGGCAAGGGTCTCGAGGATGGTGTTATAGCCAGCCTGGCTGATTGATAGCTGGGCCTGGGTCAGAAGGGTTGGGAAATCCGGGCGGTTCCGCTCGATAATCAGTCCCTTTGGTGCGCGACTGACCAGGTCGTGAAAATCGCTTTCCGGCAGGTTGTCACCAAGGAGCAGCAACCAGGGAACGTTGTTCAGGCTACAGAGAGCTTTTGCAGCCAGGACAGTTTCTGCCAGTGGCAGGGCGACAGCACCGCCGCCTGCAGAAACCAGCACGCCTTTCCGATGGCTGCTGTTATCTGAATTTCTTTTGCTTTTCGGGGTACTGACAGAAAGAGAATCAAGAACATAGCCTGTGTAGATAATTTTATCTGTGATCTGGTTTGCCAAGGGGAAGCTGTCTTCTAGCGGAATAAACCGGGGGTCACCATGCACCAGTACGTGGTCAATATCGGTTTTTACGCGTTTAATTATCCATTCGCTTTTCCCCGGGGTTTTGTGGGTCGTCAGGATATCCCGGACGGACGTAAGGACGGGGACAGACATTTCCTTGGCAAGAGCGATAAGTGGATCAAGTTCAAAACGCATCTGTCGCCGGCCAAAAGGAAACATTTCCAACAGCAGGACCTTGGGCTTTGCCTCACGAAATGCTCTTAATAGTATTTCTGATCGGGCACTTTTCCATTTCTCATCAACAATTTGCCCGGATTCATCTTCCAGAATTTTGAAACTGTTATCAGCGGCGTGAAGGGAGGGTAGCTGAATGAATCTGGCGCCTGTCACATTCAGGTGCGGTACAGGGCGCCCGCCGGAAACAAACGTAACCTCCAGCCCCGCCTGGTGAAAACTTCGGGCGAGAACTGATGCTCTCCGCAGATGCCCGATACCCAGCAGGTGCTGAACATAGAGGAAAACATCACAGCTCATGGAGAATCAGCCCTTTCTCTGGTTTGAGATGTGCTGGGGGAGCGGGAAAGCCGGATCGGGATCCAATAGGGAGAGATTCATGGCGACAATGCAGGGAATACCGGTTTCGGATAAATGAAAAAGGTGCGCACAGCTGTCTCGAAGTTTTATCTCGGGCTTGTCAATCATATTCCAGCCGCTGGCCATGGCATAAAGAGCCCGCAATACCCCCTTATGTGCCACGCAGACATGGGGGTTATTCTGGCTGGCCAGTCTTTGCAATAACGGTTTAAGGCGGTTCTGGACCTGTCGCGGACTCTCTCCGCCCGGGGGCAGAAGGTCGAGTCCTCTTTGTTCCTGCTCGAAAATCTGGCTATCGGGATCAGCTCTGAGGTCAGGCAGGCGCTTGCCTTCCCAGTCTCCCCAGGACATTTCAATCAGCAGGGGATCGGTGATGATTTTCTGTTGCCCGAGCAGTTCGGCAGTTTCTTGGGCACGCTTGAGCGGGCTGACCAGCCAGTTGGCGGTCAGCCAGTCAGCGGGCAGCCGCCAGCTGGATACGAGATCCCTGCCAGTTGGTGAAAGGACAATATCCGATCGTCCCTGGAGACGTTTCTCACTATTCCAGTGGGTGGGGCCATGGCGCAGAACCAGAATTTCACTCATGCAAGAAGGCCAGCATCAGGGTGTTTTCTCAAGCAGGTTTTTCAACAGATTCACGGTATTTTCTGCCCCGGCCGTATTCAGTTGAGAGGGGGATAACTGTTTTTGTCTGAGAGTGCTTTCCATGGCCCGGGCAAGGATTTCTCCTGTCAGGTTTGTTTCATCGACAACGGTCAGGGCATTTTTCTCTGACAGAAGCTGGGCCCGGAGTGTCTGTTCGGTCTCCAACCCCCCTGAATAGGGAACGATGACCCGGGGGCAACCGGCACGGAGGACCTCCATCACAGTATTGTAGCCCCCCTGACTTATGGAAAGCATGCAGTTGGGCAGCAGGGAAGTAAAGTCAGGTCGGGAGCGCTGGATAATCAGCTTGTCTTCAGCCTGTGCGGAATAACGGGCGAATTTTTCTTCCGGCAGGCTGTGCCCGATCAAGAGGCGCCAGACCTTGTTTTTCAAGGGGCTGAGTGCCCTTGCGGCAAGAGCAGCATCAAGCAGACGCTCACTGACTGCCCCGCCGCCGGTAGAGACAAGAATCTCGTCTTTGCCATCCACAGGGTGTGGCGGGCCATCAACCTGCTCATCAACCACATAGCCGCTGTATCGAATCTTGTCGATGATTGATCTGGCGGGGGCAAAGGTTCTGTCAAAAGGGATAAGAGCGGGGTCGCCGTGAATAATCACCTGATCAAAGTACAGCTTTACCCAATCAAGCATCTCGCTGATACGCTCTTTTTTTGGAGCCTTGACCAGAATATCACGAACGGAAGACACAATTTTGGGCTGCCCGGTCATCGCTGTTGCAGCTTTGAGCAGGGGAAGGAGCTCAAAGCGCATCTGTCGCCGTCCAAAGGGGAACATTTCCAGAAGAATCAGCCGAGGACAGGTTTTGTCGAGTATACCAAGAAGCTGTTCACAGCGTTGCTTTCTGAAGTCGGCGGTAATGGCCTTGCCTTGCTGGTCCTGTAACTCTGTGAAGTAAATACCGTCAGCCTTGACCGGATCAAGCTGATAAAAATCGGCTGTGCCAGTATCCAGTCCCGGCACCTCCATACCACCGGAGACAAAGGCGACAGTCAAGCCCGCCCGTTCAAGGGCACGTGTAAGCGTTGCTGCCCGACGCTGGTGTCCGATTCCAAGCAGATGTTGAACATAAAACAGGATATCAATGCGTTTATTGTCGCTCATGATTCTTCGGTGTTTCCTGTTTCACTTTTTTGTTCATGACAGAAGTCAAACAAGGGCAAGCCTGGCTGGATATAGCCTTTCTGACAGGTTTTGAGGATCGCTTCAAGCCGTTCTCCAGCAATGGCAAGACTATGCATTCCTTCAACTTTTTCAGCAGCCGCCTGTCCCATGGATCGTCGACGAACCGGGGCGGTCATCAGGCATCTGAGCGCTGCAGCAAAGGCAACAGGATCACCTGGGGTGGTCAGGATACCCGTTTCGCCATTGGCGACCACGGCAGGGACGCCGCCGGTGTTTCCTGCAATCACGGGCAGTCCACCAGCCTGGGCTTCAAGCAGGGATAGACCGAAAGCCTCATTCACGGCTGGCCAGACATAGATGTCACAGCCGGGAATCACTCGGCCCAGCTGTTCACCGGTCAATTCACCAGCAAAGATAACCTTCTGTTCTGCTGCCCAGCTAAAGGCGGCCTGTACCTGTTCACGGGCCCGGCCGTCTCCGACAATCAGTAACTGCCAGGAGAGATCAGGCAAACCACGCAGAGCACGGGCAAGAACCTGATAGGATGTCAGCTTGTCCCCGGGGCGCATCATGGCGATAGATAACAGCCACTGTTTGCCGGGATCCAGAGCGTACTGTTTTGCCAGCTCCTGGCGACAGGCAGTTTTGTTTGTCAAAGCCGCACTGATCTGGTCACTTTCAATAAAGGGAGGCAAGCTCCAGCTTCTGATGGACTGGGGCAAACAGTGGGTGTCGTGAGGATTCAGGCTGATTACACATTCTGCCTGGGAAAGGGCGGATAAAACAGCACGGTGTCCCAGATCCCAGGGTCCGCCTGCCCGCTTGTTGGCGACAGAAGCCTCAACAACGACATAGGGGATTTTGAGGGCTTTACAGACTTTTGGTCCGATCCAGTCTGCCGCCTTGTAATAGAGATGATAGGTTAACCAGAGGTCAGGCCTTTGTGCTGGGGGAAGGGCCAGGGTTTTACGGATATATCTTTGAGCGAGTTTGTCCCCGACCTGTTGCAGACGTCGCTGCCGCTCGGGATCGCCCAGACCATCACGACTGCGCAGATGAGAGGCGATCTCGACGTCACATCCCCGGGATTCAAGAGCCTTGATCAATAGTCTTGCAATATGACGATCACCGGACGGGGTGGGATGCCGGGGCGATTTTAATGGAGCGTAGAAAGCAACCCTCATCCCGGTGGTTCCTTAACCAGCCATAAAGCGGGTCATGAGCTGGTCAATCCCCCGTTTCATTGAGAATTTCTCCCGAACCCGTTTTTCGCCAGCCTTGCCAAGTTGCTGTCGCAATTGTGGGTTGGAAATCAGGTGTTGCAAGGCCTGACTGAGTTCTTTAGGTGCCTGCGGGGGAACCAAAAGGCCGGTTTCCTGGTCGATAATCAGCTCAGGTATGGCGGAAACGCGGGTCGAGAGACAGGCGAGGGACTGGCTTTGTGCTTCCATCAGAACGTTTGGCATGCCATCACGATCTCCATCCTCGGTAATCCGGCTGGCAAGAACAAAAAGATCCGCCTGGCGATACTGTTCCAGAACAACTTCCTGCGGTTGTGCGCCCATCCAGTTGATATTCTCTGCGATGCCCAGCTTCTGTGCAAGAGACTTCAGGTCCTTGCTCAGGTTGCCGCCACCAATGTGGATGAAACGCCAGTTCAGTTCTTCAGGCAAGAGAGACAGAGCTGTGAGCAGATCATCATAACCCTTTTTGGCAACCGCTCTGCCAACTGAAACAAGCATTACGGGTTGGTCTGACCGGGTACCGTCTCTGAGCTGGCTCTGGTGATCTTTGGTGTTAAAGCGGGTAAAATCGAGCCCGTGGTAGACCAGATCCACCCGGTCATTATCGGGAGAAAGGCTCCGGAGGTAGTCGGCGTTCACATTGGTACATGTGGCTAACCATTTGATATCAGAAAGTTTTTCACGCAATTCCCATTCGGGTGAGGTCCAGATGTCCTTGGCATGGGCCGATCCACACCAGGGCAGCTGGCGCATAAAGGCCGTATAGCGTGTCACAGAGGAAGGTGTGTGAAGAAAGTGAGCATAAAGCCAGTCAACCTGATCAGGTAATTCTGCTGCCAGGACACAGGCCTGGGCAAATCGCCGGACTCTGTTGGGTGAAATATCCCGTTTCAGGTCTCTAAAAAAAGTTGCCCTTGCCGTTTCATAGCCAGGAAGTTTGCGAGCCTTCCACCATGATTTCAGAACCCTTAGAGGTTCCTGATAGACATATTCGGGCAAATAACGGACAGGGGCCTTTATCTCCCGATGAATGGGATGAATGGATTTATCAGTTGGATGACGTAGAGACACGAGAGAAAGCTCAAGCCCTCTTTGTTCCAGAGCCAGAAGTTCCTGGGCAATGAAAGTTTCGGAAAGTCGGGGGTATCCTTTGAGGATGACAGTTACTTTTTTACTCATTCCGCCTTATTATCCAGTAGAAACAGGTATGTACTTCATCAGGAAACGCTTGAGAGACTGAAACAATCAGTACGTTGTTGTGGCTCTGTTGTTGTTTCTCTGAGGCTCTCCTGGAGTTCAGGAGGGAGTTTCGTTTACCCGTTTTTTATCTAGTGTTTCAACGGTTTTGATATGATCAAGCTTGCTGCGGAACCACTTGTCTGCAAGCTTGATAACATTCTGCTGCCCATCCAGAAGGCCTGGGACGATGACATCAGCAGGCAGTTTTTGTTGAGGGAGATTACGCAGGGCAGTCGCCATCTTGACCGGATCCCGTTGTCCATCGTTTTCCAACATCTGCACAAAACCGAGCTCCTGGGCACGGCTAGCACGAATGTACTGCTCCATGCGAGGGATGGTCCGGGGAATGATCAGGGCACGTTTGTTGAACGAGAGAATCTCGCAGAAGGTGTTGTATCCGCCCATACCAACAATACCAATGGCACCGTTGACCAGGCTTTCCAGCTGGGCGTTGAAGGTGATTGCCTCGACGTTATCCAGTTTGCTGGCGCGCAGCTGAAAATCGTGTTGCAGATCACTATTCATAAAGGGGCCCAGCACGATCAACGCCGGGTGAGGCATGTCCGGATCGGCTTCGTAAGCAGAGAGGACCCAGTCAATGATTTCCTCGCCATCGCCTCCGCCGCCTACGGTGACCAGCAAATAGGGGGTGTTCTCATCAATTTTTTCCAGGACGGGCAGAGGAATACCGGTTTCACCAGAGCGACGGAGATAACCAGTGTAGGTCATCTTGCGACGAACTGATGGGCTGATATCTATGCCTGCGAGCGGGTCACAGATCTGTGGCAGACCGTAAACCCAGATATCATCGTAATATTCTGCCAGAGCGGGAGCTGTGTTCTTTCTTTTCCATTCTGAAGCAAGCAGGGCCGGATCATCCATGACATCCCGCAGGCCGAGAACGCAGGGCGTGCCGCGCTCTTTCAGCAGGCGCAGGGTGTCTTCGACTTCGCCCCGCAACCCGAGAGGTTCTTTGTCGACGATAAAGAGATCCGGGTCGTAAAACTCTGCTGTATGCATGATGATCGAAGAGCGGATGCTCAAGGTCTGCTCAATATCAATATGGAGATTAAGAGAGGTGTAGTCGCCATTACGCAGCTTGATAACGCCGGGGATACGGACAAAATCGACTCTGGACCTGAATCCGAAAGACCCAATGATTGGAGAACCCGAAAGGATCAGCACCGAGAGGTTGCTGTTTTCCTCAACCAGCGTATGTGCGATCTCGCGACAGCGCCTCAGGTGGCCAAGGCCGAAGCTGTCGTGACTGTAGATAAGAACACGTTTGCCTTTGTTGTTCCGGCAATCGGTTATCTGTTCGCGGTCTTTTAGGATTGCTCTACTCCCCCAGGTAATCGTGGCGACTATGCCACAAATTATCTGAAAGACCCAAGAAAGAATGCTGTGAACATTTCTTTTCAGGGTGTTTTTCCGGATGCTTTCCTGCCGCCATTTTTATCTGCTCTGCTCTTGGGAGAAATATAACATTGCCTGCTGATAATAGGTTGTTGCCAGGGAATTCGATTCTGGGCAACCTGTTCGACTGTCGGCTTGTAAACGGCCTGATGAACTATTGTCATGTCTGTCTTCAAGCTAACATGGGGCAAGGCCTAAGGCTTTACACAAGTGCTGACAAAGAGTTTATCGACTTTGGTTTACCTGTATAGTGACATCCATTAAGCTTGACAGGAGCGGTCAAAAAACAAGCGATCTGGACCAGAAAGAACATAAACCTGTACTCGGATACTATAATATCAAACGTACTATATTTTAGTGTTAATAAAGGCTTAGCTGGGGGATATTGAGCTTTAATGGAACCGGAACTTTTTAAATATATCTGGAAACACAGCCGGAAAGACCAGATCAGTATCCTGGTTCTTGTACTGGTTTCCATGCCATTTTATTTCCTGTCCCTGGATCTGCCTAAAAGCATTATCAACAAGGCGGTCAGTTCTGAAGTTTTCTCGGACCCATCCGCGACCTTGCCGTTTATGCAATTTGAGCTGCCTTATGGGGAAGCACTTTTCGGTCATCCGGTTACACTCTTCGAAGGCTTTATGCTGACGCAACTTCCCCTGTTGCTTGCTCTATGCCTGTCCTTTCTGTCTCTTGTTCTGATCAATGGCGTCTTCAAATTTGTCATCAATACGCTTAAAGGCCGTCTGGGTGAACGGATGTTACGCCGTTTGCGCTATGAGTTGACGGATCGCATTCTTCGCTTTCCCGTTCTGCACAGCCGAAAAATAAAGCAGGCCGAGATCGCGACGATGATCAAGGACGAAGTCGAACCGCTTGGCGGGTTTATCGGCGATGCTTTTGTTACCCCGGTTTTTCTGGGCGGTCAGGCTCTGACAGCAATGATCTTTATTATGGTGCAAAGCTGGTGGCTCGGTCTGGTGGCCATGTCGATTGTGCTGGTACAGGCTTTTCTGATTCCCCGTTTGCGTAAACGTATTCTTACTCTGGGTCGTCAGCGCCAGATGACAGCGCGGGCTCTGGCCGGGCGGGTTGCAGAACTGGTTGAAGGGGCGATAGAGATTCAGTCCCACGATACGACCAACTACGAGCGGGCCGAAATTTCCAGCCGCTTGGGCAAGATTTTCTCGATCCGGTACGAGATCTATCAGCGCAAGTTTTTTGTGAAGTTTCTAAACAACCTTCTGGCCCAGATAACGCCCTTTATCTTTTATCTCGGTGGCGGATATCTGGTCATTACCGGGCAGTTTGAAATTGGTACCCTTGTGGCCGTTCTGGCTGCTTACAAGGATCTGCCTCCTCCTGTGAAAGACCTGATCAACTGGGATCAGCAACGCAATGATGTCCAGATCAAATATGAACAGGTGGCCGAACAGTTCCAGCCCCATGGTTTGATACTTTCCGAGATGCAACAGGCAGAAAAAGAGCGGGGTGAACCCCTGACGGGCAAGGTTGAAATCAGTAATCTGGGGCTGGTTGATGAAAACGAAAACCGACTCCTTGACACAATCAATGTTTCGTTCGGGGTCGGTCAGAATGTTGCCATTGTTGGTAATGCCGGCAGTGGCAAGGAATATCTGGGACTTATGCTGGCCAATCTGGTCCAGCCAAGTAACGGGTCGATCAAGATTGGTGGTAAGCCCCTGGTGAATTTACCATCTGCGATTACGGGACGGCGTCTTTCCTATGTCGGCCAGGATGCCTATCTTTTCCCGCTTTCGGTTCGGGATAACCTTTTTTATGGTCTGCGCAACTGGATGTTGAATGACAACATCACAGAGCCATTGGATCCCAAAGAAGTTGAACGTGAGCGGGCAGAAGCACTTCGGACAGGAAATACCATTCTCACACCAGATGGAGAATGGATTGACTACAAGATTGCCGGGATCGAAGACCAGACCAAATTGATAAACCGTGTGGTTGATGTGCTCCAGAAGGTTGACCTGGAGGAAGATGTTTATCGGTTTGGCCTGAGTGGGACAGTGGACGCTGAGTTTAGGCCGGAAATTGCCGAAAGTATCCTGGGGGCGCGGGTCGCCTTGAAAGAACACCTCAAGGTGATCGGGGCAGAAGATCTGGTTATTGCCTTTGATCCCGAAAGCTACAATAAGAACGCCACCCTTCGGGAAAATCTGCTTTTTGGAACGCCGCGCAAAAGTGATTATGCCGGGGATAGCCTTCTCTCCATGCCGATTCTGAGAGAAGCCGTACAAAAGGCGGAATTACGCGAACCTATTCTCAATATGGGTGTCTCGATCGCCCGAACCATGGTCGAACTTTTTACCGGGCTTCCACCGACACATCCATTTTTTGAACAATTCAGCTTTATTTCTGCAGATGATCTTCCTGATTTCGACAAGATCGTGAAGCGTGTTGATAAATCAGGACTTTCCGATCTGACAGAAGCGGACAGACAGTCTTTGATGTATCTGCCTTTTGACTATGTCGAGGCCCGTCATCGTCTTGGACTTGTGACGGAAGAAGTCGAGAGAAAAACCCTGGCTGCGCGGGCCATTCTTGCAGAGAAACTGGCGGCTAAAGATCCGGATGCCGTCGAGTTCTATGACCCCGATCGCTTTAACTCTGCTGCCAGCTTGCAGGATAATATCCTCTTTGGCCGCCTGGCCTATGGGCGAGCGGAAGCTGCAGAGACGATCGGGAGGGTGATTACAGAACTGCTGGATGAACTGGGACTGCGTTCCGATGTCATTGAGGTGGGGCTGGATTACAATGTCGGTGTCGGGGGCAAAAGATTAAGCGGTGTACAGCGCCAGAAACTGGCCATGGCCCGAAGCCTGATCAAGAATCCCGATTTGTTGATTCTCAACGAAGCTGCTGCTGTGCTGGATTCTCAAAGCCAGAACAAGTTGATACCAGCCATTATCCAGTCACAGGGAGATCGTGGCCTGGTCTGGACCCTGCAACGGGCCGAACTTGCGGTGCATTTCGATCAGGTCTTTGTGATGCAGAATGGCAGAATTGTCGAAAGTGGCGCCTACAGCGAATTGAGCACCAAGGGCAAAGTGCTGAAAAGCCTCATAGCTGCGGAATGATAAAGGAAAGATTGTTTTCAGATGTCGATTGAACAAGAAGTCGAAGCACTCAAGAGTATCCCGCTTTTTGCCAACATAGAGCCTTCGCGTCTCAAGCTGATGGCCTTTGCCAGCGAGCGTCTGGTATTCAAGCAGGGACAGGAGCTGTTCCATCAGGGAGATGCCGGGGATGCCGCCTATATCCTGATTGACGGCGATGCTGATGTCAGTGTTGATACGGATGCCGGTGCGCTGGTTGTTGCCAGTTTTGGGAAAAACGATTTTGTCGGCGAGATCGCGATCCTCTGTGATGTGCCTCGTACAGCCACTATTACAGCCAAGTCAGAGCTGATTACCCTCAAGATTACCAAAGAACTGTTTTTCAATATGGTGATGGACTTTCCCGAGATGGGAGTCGAGGTCATGCGTGTTCTGGCGCAGCGACTGGAACATACGACCAGCCGTCTGACCGAAGCCCGGAATGCCTTGCGTGAGAAAGGCTCTGCCTGATGAGCCTGTTTGCGGGATCCTGATCGGAGGAAACAGCCTTTCTGTACCTAAAGGTCGAGATCGACCAGATTGGGCACATGGTCAGATGGTTTCTCCCAGCTCCGGGTATCCTTGACAACTTCAAAGTGCTTGAGGTGAGGACGGAGAGCTTCGGTCGCAAGAATATGATCCAGTCGCCAGCCATAGTCCTTGGCAAAGGAAAGCTTGTATCGGTAACCCCACCAGCTGTAGAGAGGCTGTTCGGGAGGAACGAAATGCCGTCCGACATCGGTAAAGTCACCAGCAGCCTTTAAGCGGGCCATCAGCCCACTCTCTTGTGGCGTGTGCCCGACGGATTTCAAAAGTTTCTTGTGATTCCAGACATCTGTTTCCAGAGGTGCAACATTCAGGTCGCCAACCAGAATGACTTTTTCCTTGCGGATTGAAGGTTCTGCAGCCCAGGCAATCATTTCCTCAAGAAAAGAAAGCTTGTGTGCGAATTTGTCATTTTGTTCCGGATCCGGAACGGGTCCACCGGAAGGAACATAAAAATTGTGAACCTGTATGCCATTGGGCAGGGTTACCATGAGGTGTCGTCGGTCATCCTTGTCGCACCAGACTTTACGGTTGCTCGAGGAAATGCTGTTCCGGCAGAGAATTGCAACACCGTTGTAGCTTTTCTGTCCGTGAAAGAGAACAGTCTCATATCCCATTGATTTAATATCATCTTCCGGGAATTCGCTGTCTTGAACCTTGGTTTCCTGCAGACAGAGTACATCGGGTTGATGGCTGTCAGTAAAGGCTTTGAGATGCTCAAGTCGCTGGCGGAGAGAGTTGACATTCCATGTGGCAATACGTGTGGGCATAAAATGTTCCGGATGCGAAATTATATCATTCCATATTCGAAATGGTTTTGAATTATTCGTTTCGGATGGGAAATGACTGGGTTTTTATGACAGATCACGTCAATTTACTATCGTGAATCAGTTTGATAATCAAATATACCAAAAACTGACCCGAATGCAAAGAAAGGAACACCTGATTGGGGGGGTAACCAGGTGTTCCCGCTTCTTCGCAGAGTTTCAAGGAACCAGAGGGGGGATTCCAGTTCCCGAATACGTCGCCAAGAGTGAGGTAGGAGGCGACGTTATTCTAAGATAAGCTATCTAGTGGGGATTTCAACGGAGCTGTGGATAAAATTTACGTGTTAGGATTATTATCTCATAATTGTATGTAAAATAGGAAATAATGGTGTTGGTAATTACATCATTACCTTGTTTTTTGTCATAAATTCTTCGAGACTCCAGAGAAAATATGGCTTTTCCAGAAAAGCAGTTTTATATCAAGTCTAACCACGTTGGCCAGCACGGGCTCTTACTGCATCGCCAAAGGCTTTGAAGATTTTGGCAGAGACAGCATTTTCAACCGATTTATATTCTGGATGCCACTGGACACCCAGGACGAAAGAACGCTGCCGTGGAAGAGAAATCGCTTCGACGGTTCCATCAGCCGCCTGTGCATCAACCACAAGGCCATCTCCCAACTGATCAATTGCCTGATAGTGCAAGGAATTGACCTGGGCTTCACTCGCCTTGAGAATATCACTTAACAGGCAGCCATCCTGGATATCGATAGGATGGCTCGGGCCGTAGTCCACTTCCATTTCGTTGGTGTTTGGACTGCTGTGGTCCATCCGTCCCTCAATCTTATTGATTTGTGGATGCAGGCTTCCGCCCAGAGCGACATTAAGCTCCTGAAAGCCGCGACAGATCGCCAGAAGGGGAACTTCCTGGCGCAGGGCTTCCTGGATTAGAAGCAGTGTGGTTTCATCCCTCTGCAGATCGTAAGGTTCAGCGTCTTTGCTTGGGGCTTTGTTATAACGCTTGGGGAAAACGTTACTGGCGCTGCCCGTCAGCATAATGCCATCAAGCGTGGAAACCAGGCCTGGTATGTCGAGAAGCTCTCCCAGCGCGGGAATGACCAGGGGCATTGCTTCAACGGACAGGGAAACGGCCCTCAGATACTTGTCGTCCACGGCATGGAATGGTTTGGGAGTGTCACTTTTATGTACACAGGAAGAAACACCAACCAGAGGAAGGGCCAGAGGGAGGGAGCGTCGCGACATGTTTGCCTTGTGAGTATCGATTACTGAATAAACTGGAGAAGGATGTTAGAGCTTCTTTTTCTGGACGCAAGCCTTCTTGATAGACACAGATAATTTAATGAAATTTACTTGCCTGTTTTCTGACACTTCGCGTTAATCTCGGATGAACCCCACAGTTAGGCAAGAAATGGAAAACATAACAGAATCAGAGCTCTTTATCAGGGCGGGACTTGTCTTTGGCTGGTTGTTTCTGATTTTTTGGGCAGAACGCCGGTGGCCCTATGCCTCAAGAAAGAGGATACAAGCTGTCCGGTCTGTCGGGAAAGCTCTGTGGGAACAGATATTAACCCCGAGGATTAGGCGAAATCTGGGTTTGTGGCTTTGTAATACACTTCTTTCTCCACTGATCGTTTTGCCTCTTACCTACTGGGCAACAGCTTTACCTTGGAGCTGGCGCGAAGGTGTCTTTGGTGGGGCAGGTGGTTTGATCTTTGATCTGGTGTTTCTGGATTTCCTGATTTACTGGTGGCATCGCCTTAATCATGAGTTGCCGTTTTTGTGGCGTTTTCACGAAATCCATCATCTTGATAATCACCTCGATAGCACCTCGGCACTTCGCTTTCATTTTGGCGAGGTCCTGCTCTCGGCGCTGATGCGGGTTGGTTTTATCGTCTTGTTGGATATCCCGCTCTTTTCAGTTTTTGTGTTTGAAATCCTGCTTTTGTTTGGGACAATTTTTCATCATTCAAACTTGCAGATTCCCGCGACTTTTGAGCGAATTCTTTCGTCGATTGTTGTCACGCCCTCGATCCACTGGGTTCACCACCATGCCCTCAGGTCAGATACGGACAGTAATTACAGCACTGTATTGAGTATCTGGGACAGGGTCTTCAATTCCAGAAGCGCACAACCACGCTTTCCTGACATGCCAATTGGTGTCGAGGGAGCAAACGATAAAAACCTGCCTGCGTTGTTAATTCGTCCCTTCCGGATGAAAGAAAAGGCGGATAAATAATTATCCGCCTTTGGTATCTTGAGAGGAAAAAGGAACAGGGTAACCTGTTTATTTCGCAGTATTTTTACGCTTCATATCAAGGTCGTCAGTTTTGAAGACGGTTTCGTCAATCGGGTTGTCATAGAGCGGGTCAATCAAGGAAACCTGCGTTGTGATGCCTTGGGCGTCAACAACTTCCCATTTGCGCAGAGACAGAGGATTGTCGCTGAATAGCAGAGTCATCTGTGCTCCGTCAGACTCGCCTTCTGCGCGCAGTTCCAGCTGAACGGTACTGCTGGATTCCTGTGCCCGGAGAATCTGGATATCCTTGTGAAGTTCAACTTTTTCCCGGATGAGAAACCACAGGGGCGTTTTCCAAAGTGGCAGGTAGGTTGCCTGCTTCAGCTTTTTATCAAAGTAAAGAAGAGTCACGCCATTGGCTATCATCACAATCGGCACGGGATCATCATATTCAAACCGCATGCGTCCCGGACGCTCCAGAAACAGCTGTCCTTCAGCAAGGCTTCCCGTGCTGGAAACCTGGAGGAAGCGGGAGGAAACCGATTTAAGTTCGTTCAGATAGGCTTCAACCCGACGGACAATGGCAACCTCATCCGGAGACAATCCGCTCAGGTTGGTCTTTTCCTCCTGGGGAGTGTCTGTTGTCTCTGCCTGGACATTGGCCCCGTTGAACAGCACCAGTGGTAATGCCAGGGATAGAATGGCCAAGCCCTTGCGAAGCGTACTTCCAAGGAAACCTTGCGGTGACATTAATTCGGCTCGCGAGGCCAAGCCTTCTGGTGAAGTAAACAAAGTCTCTTCCTTAATTTTTGTCGACTTTTTCATCATACGGCCCTTTGGGGCATGATAAAGGCAGACAACAGTGTTTCTGCTATTGTCTGGTGGTTTGCAATACTACTCATCGCGGTCAGGGACAAGAACTTCACGCTTTCCGACATGGTTAGCCGAGGAAATCAGTCCCTCGTCTTCCATGCGTTCTATAATGGTCGCAGCACGGTTGTAACCGATCTGAAGTTGTCGCTGGACAAAACTGGTTGAGGCTTTGCGGCTTTTTATCACCACGGCAACTGCGCTGTCATAAAGTTCGTCACCCTTGTTGCCGTTCCCCCCGCTATAGGATCCGGTATCTCCATCGAAATCACCGGCTTCTCCTTCTTCTGCGGTGACGGATTCAATATAGCTTGGGCGGGCCTGTTTTTTAAGCCAGCCGACGACCTCTTCGACTTCTTCGTCTGTGACCAGAGGGCCGTGGACACGCTGGATCCTGCCACCTTGGCCCATATAGAGCATATCACCCTGGCCAAGCAGCTGTTCCGCACCCTGTTCGCCAAGAATGGTACGGCTGTCAATTTTAGAGGTCACATGGAAACTCACCCGGGTCGGGAAGTTGGCCTTGATTGTCCCCGTGATAACGTCAACCGAAGGCCGTTGTGTTGCCATCATGATATGAATGCCAGCGGCACGGGCCATCTGGGCCAATCGCTGAATAGCCCCTTCGATATCCTTACCCGCGACCAGCATGAGGTCTGCCATTTCGTCAACAACAACAACGATATAGGGTAGGGGGTTCATATCAAAGGGTTGCTCTTCGTGAATCGGCTGCCCGGTTTCCGGATCAAATCCGGTCTGGACTTTCCGGGTCAGAACCTCGCCGTTCTTACGGGCCTCTGCCATACGGGCATTGTATCCATCAATGTTCCTGACCCCGAGGCGGGACATGGCACGATAGCGATCCTCCATTTCCCGAACTGTCCATTTCAAGGCAACAACTGCTTTTTTGGGTTCTGTTACAACGGGCGCCAGCAGGTGGGGAATGTTGTCGTAGACTGACAGTTCCAGCATTTTCGGATCAATCATGATGAACTTGCATTCATCGGGCGTAAACCGATAGAGCAGGGACAAAATCATGGCGTTCACAGCCACAGATTTACCCGATCCTGTGGTTCCGGCGATCAGCAGATGGGGCATGCGGGCCAGATCAACAATCGAGGGATTTCCGCCAATATCCTTGCCGAGAATAATCGGCAGTTTGCTCTTGTCCTGTTCAAAATCCTTAGAGCCCATCAACTCTTGCAGGTACACGGTTTCCCTTTTGCTGTTGGGCAGCTCGATTCCAATTGTGCTGGAGCCGGGAACAACAGCGACCCTGACTGACAGAGCTGACATTGATCTGGCGATGTCATCGGCCAGGCCGACAACGCGGCTGGTTTTGGTTCCCGGTGCTGGTTCAAGTTCATAAAGCGTGACGACAGGACCGGGCCGGATGGTGACGATCTCGCCGCGCACGCCAAAATCCTCAAGCACTGTTTCCAGGAGGCGGGCGTTTTTTTCCAGAGCATCCTTGCCCAGACGGTCTTTACCGATGTTCTCGGGGGGCAGGTTGAGCATCGAGATTGGCGGGAGTTCATATTCGCCGTCATTTTTTCCAAGATTAAGGCGGCCCTGTTCTTCAGCCTTAACACGTTTGCTGGGTTGCGGCGTTTTCAGCGGGGTCTCCACCCGTGAGGGTGTCGGGGTTTTCCCTTCAAGAACAGGTTCAAGCCGGTCTTGCTGTGCACGCTTTCTGATCGCCTTGTCCCGTTTCCTGCGGATGGTCAGCTGCTGGTCATTTTCGGTGGCAGAGTCATCTTCGTCCTGGCGTTGTACCAGATCCCGGATTTTGACAAGAGAGAGCAGTCCCCGGCCGAAACTGCGGAAAATCTGTTTCCACTCACCACCTTTCAAGGCGGCAGCATAGGCAAAACAGGGCAAGGCGGGAGCAAGTGCGATAAGGGCAATGATTCCTGAGGGAAGTTTGCTAAAGGCGGTAATCTCTTTCAGGATAATGACACCAAGTGTTCCGCCGAGACTGCTCGTCTGGCCTTGGCCCAGCCAACCAACTGCACCGGGCAAGGCTGCACAACTGAGAGAGAGGCAGGCCAGCAACAGGGGGATGAGCAGAATACGCAACCAGACTTTTTTCAGGCTGTGATCCTTGAAGCAGCGCCAGCACCATGCGGCCAGAATCAGAGGCAAGACATAGACCGAAAGGCCGAGAAAGGGCAGCAGAAAACTGGCAGTATTTGCTCCGGCTAATCCAAGCAGGTTGGAAACGGGCCCATCAGAGGCCCGGTTAAAACCGGGATCGTTTGCATCATAGGATAGAAAGGCAAGTGTCAGGGAAATTGCGAGAAGCAGAAAAGCCAAGCCTGTCAGTTCAATCAGACGATGGCGGAAAAACAGCCCTGTGCCATCCGGTAACAGTTGTACTCGGCCGGTTTTGCTGGAGCGGTTCATTAAAGAGCCCCCGCTATCTTGTCTGTTGGGGCCTTTTCAGTCTTTTCTTTTGTTGCCGTCTGATCTGGTGCGAGCACATTCCGGATTGTCTCTAATGCCACTGCTGTCAATTCAGGGTCATATACCAGAGCCAATCGGATATAACGGTCACCGGGATTGAAGCCGTTTTCGCCCCGATGACCCATAAAAGCTCCGGGCAGAACCCGGATACCCGCTTCACGCCAGAGCGTTTCCGCAGCAGCTACGCCATTGCCAACGTCCAGCCACAGGCAAAAGCCGCCAGACGGAATCTCAACCGGAAAAACCGGTCCCAGTATTTTCTGGGCCAGGCTGAAGTTTTTCTGGTAGAGCGCGCGGTTTTTCTCCACATGCTCTTCGTCTTGCCAGAGTCTGGTTCCTGCAGCCTGGACAGGGAGGGGAACACCGGCTCCCCCCACCTGGCAGGTGGTATTAATCATGGAGATCCATTTCTCATCACCAGCGATAAACCCGCAACGCAAGCCAGCAGCGCTGGAGCGTTTGGACAGGGAGTGGAAGACCAGAACATTGGATAGATCGCCACCCATTTCTGCGAGGATTTCAAGCGCTGAAGGGGGAGGGGTCTCACTGTAGATTTCGGCGTAACACTCATCAAAGGCGACGACAAAGTCATATTTACGGGCGAGAAGAATCAGTTCTTTGATTTTTTCGGGGCTGGCAACCGCTCCCTCAGGATTTGACGGACTGCACAGAACACAAAGTGCTGTGCGTGCAAGGATTTCTGCCGGGAGGCTGGTGTAGTCCGGCAGATAACCGCTGGCCTTTGTTGCAACAGAGGTTACTACCTCTGCGCCCGCGGCTGCGGCGGCACCAGTATAGACATGGTAACAGGGGTTGGGCATGAGAAACACCGGGGCAGGCTTGCCGGGTTCAGCCATTGGGAGAACGGTCAAGGCTGTAAAGAACAACCCTTCGCGGGTTCCTGGAACCGCCAACAGGTGACGCGCAGAGTCGATCATAGTCTCAGGCAAGTGGTACCGTTTTTCGAGCCATTTCTTTGAAGCACCAAGATAATCCTCGCTGCCTTTTGACAGTGGATAGCGCGACCAGCCAGCAGAAGCCTTGGCGATTTCTTCAGCGACAAAAGCCGGGGGCTGTGTCTGGGGTTCGCCAATTGAGAGGTTGATCGGCTTGCCGTTTGCCAAAGGGGATTGCCCCGCGGGGTATTTATCAAGAAGTGCGCGCAACCGGGTGAAGGGATGAAATTCCTGGAGTTTCTGGCGATCAACAAAGTGCTGGGTAATCACGGCAGCAGTAACCTCTGGCTGGTGGATTCTTGTCATTTGGCCGGCTGAAGCGGAGGGCAGCAGCCTTGTGGTCTATCTAGATAACAATTCGGGCTGGAACGTGGCTAGTGAAAAGAAATCTTTCTGCTGATTGAACAGAAATAATCTACAAACAGATCGCGCATAAAAAGACCGCCTGTTGCACAGAGCAACAGGCGGCAAGTAAAGACCCTGCGGGGAAAGAGCTTCGGATTGCGGTCAGCAGGGCCTGTGGGGAGAAACACCTTGGGTTAAATCCGGGGCAAGAAACCCGATGGAAATAACTGACCGGTGTCTCTGGTGGCCTTTCCGCAAGCGGAGCCGCCACCAAAGAAGTAAATATCTAGAGTAACTTCTGTGACCCGCGGCCAAACTCGGGATAGGCTTCCAGTCCGAGTTCGCTTAGATCAAGACCGTTGTATTCTTCTTCTTCGGTGACACGAATACCGACGGTGTGTTTCAGGATGAGCCATACGGCTGAGCTGCAGACAATTGTGAAGCCGCCAATGGCAATAATACCGGTGATCTGGGCGATAACGGTGCCTGACCCAAAGATGCCGACTGCAAGTGTGCCCCAGATGCCGCCAAAGAGATGAACGGGGATGGCTCCGACAACGTCATCAATTTTCAGGGCGTCTAGCAGTGGTACGGTAAAGACAACAATCGCGCCACCGACACCACCGATGATGATTGCGGTATAGGCATGGGCAACGTCGGGGCCGGCAGTGATCGATACCAATCCGGCGAGAGCGCCGTTGAGGGCCATGGTCAGGTCAATTTTTTTATAAAGCAGCTGAGTCAGGGCCATGGCAACCACCACACCAGCGGCCGCCGCCATATTGGTGTTGACGAATACAATGGCCATGGCAACGGCATCACTTGCTGATCCAAGGGCCAGTTGTGAACCACCGTTAAAGCCGAACCAGCCCATCCAGAGGATAAAGGTACCCAGTGTTGCAAGGGGCAGGTTTGAACCAGGGATTGGTTTGACGCGACCTTCGAGAGAGAATTTTCCTGTACGGGCGCCCAGGATAACCGCCCCTGTGAGTGCTGCCCAGCCACCAACGGAGTGAACAATGCTAGAACCGGCAAAATCACTGAAACCAAGCGCGGATAACCAGCCGCCCCCCCAGCTCCAGGAAGCCTGGATCGGATAGATAACCGCAGTGAGCAGGGCGATAAATGTCATGAAGGGCCAGAATTTGATGCGCTCTGCCAGGGTGCCGGAAACGATCGAGGCGGTTGCGGCTACAAATACCATCTGGAAAAACCAGTCAGACATGACCGAGTAGCCGTTGGTAGTTACGGCTGCGATCATTTCCTCTGTTGTTTCCTCGGCTGAAAGCAGGGCGAATTCTTCGGCACTGGAATCATAGAAAAACGAGAAGGTTCCGAGAAGACCATTTTCTCCGACACCGACATAAAGCAGATTGTAGCCGATAAGATAAAACATCAGCCCGGCAACGGAATAGAGGGCAATATTCTTAAGGCAGATTGCCGCCGTGTTTTTACTGCGGACCAGCCCGGCTTCCAGCATGGCGAAACCGGCAGCCATCCACATGACGAGAGCGCCGTTTACCAAAAAGGAGAAAGTGTTGAATACAAAGGAAGTTTCTTCGCTTATGGCAGCCTGGGCGGGCATGCTGGTCAACAGGAATGCCGCCAGGGGGAGCGTGTAAGCGGCCATTTTTTTACAGTTTTTTTTGCAGGGATTTATTTTGCTGGTCATTGGTTTTTTCATCCTTAAGCGTTCTGGGCTTTGAGACTCTATAACCAAGAAACGTGCCAACTTTTTATAATCGATTATAATTGTTATATATCAGTATGTTAGTTGAATTTATCCTTCTTGGCCTCTGCATCGGTTTTGTGCGTTGCACAAAATGCCAGCTCAAAAAATAGGCAACTTCACAACATTGATTAATAAATGTGCATATTTTCTTGGCCCTGAAAATATAACGAAGAGGGCAGTTGGGGAAATTATATTTATCTATCTGTTATAATTGTATTATCTGAAAATTATCTAAATGATTCTGCCTGAGGCATAATAGCGGCCTTGGATACATTCGACAGTTTTCGGTTTGTTGTGAGTTTATTTCAATGGGGACAAGGTCAGCTTGAGTGTGTCGAGCCTCGAAAGCAATGCCAAGAGAGCCGAACTTTTGGCAAAGTGTCCTTTTCATTTATTCCGGTGCATTTTATAGAGGAAGGGTCCATATCACTAAAGCCGGGATCGCTTGGTATAAATGTGGTGTTTCAATGGGCCTTTGACAAAATCTGGGACAGGGTATGTCTGAAAAAGATCTTGCTGTAGAAGTACTTGTTGTTGGTGGAGGGCTGGTTGGCCTCACACTTGGGGTGGCATTGGCAACGGCCGGGCTGGAGGTGGCTGTTGTTGATCGAGAGGCACCGGGCAATCAAAAGGCGGCCCCTTTTGATGGACGGTCTTCGGCTATTGCTCTGGGTTCCCAGCGGGTCTTTGATCAGGTGGGGCTGTGGCAGGGGATGTCCTGGGCAGCTGAAGCAATCCGGCATATCGAGATCACAGATGGTCAGATAGATCGTGGTGCTTCGCCGCTTTCCATGTCTTATGATTTTAGTGAAGTTGGCAACGTGCCTATGGGCTGGATCGTTGAGAACCGGGCCATTCGTCTCGCAACTCACGAAAAAGCAGCCAACCTGACCAATCTTCATCATCTTGCACCGCATAGTCTTGCTCTGCTTGAGCGAAGCAAGCGTGGGGTGAGTGCCCAACTGGACGATGGGCGCAATCTGAGGGCTGGCCTTGTCATCGGAGCTGATGGACGCAATTCGCAATTGCGTAAAGAAGCGGGCATCAAAGTCGCAGAGACTGACTATCACCAAAACGGTATCGTCTGTACGGTTGTGCACGAGAAACCGCATAATGGCGTGGCCTTTGAACATTTTCTGCCCTCAGGCCCCTTTGCTCTTCTGCCCCTGCCAGACAGTGAAGAAGGTGTGCACCGATCTTCTTTGGTCTGGTCCGAGAAACGAGAGCTGGTTAATGATTATCTTGCGCTGGATAATGAGGCTTTTGCTGCAGAGTTGCATCGACGGTTTGGTCAGGCGCTGGGAGATTTCACGGTTACGGATATGCGCTGGTCCTATCCACTGAGCTCTTTACATGCCGAGCGCTATACTGATTTGCGCCTGGCTCTTGTTGGTGATTCTGCTCATGGCATGCATCCAATTGCGGGGCAGGGCCTGAATCTGGGGCTGCGGGACGTGGCAGCTTTGGCCGAGGTTATTGTCGATGCACGTCGGGTTGGTCTGGATATCGGTTCCGCCCAGGTTCTTGAAGACTACGCTCGCTGGCGGCGTTTTGATAATGTGCTGTTGCTGGGGGCGATGGATGGTCTGGTCAAGCTTTTCTCTAATGATCTGGCGCCCCTGCGCATTGCGCGGGATCTTGGGCTTGCAACGGTAGACAAACTTCCGCCGGTCAAACGACTTTTTATGAAACATGCAATGGGTATTGTCGGGGACCTGCCACGTCTGATGCGCGGAGAAGGCCTCTAGTTTGAGGGGAAGCCACAAATTTGCCCGAGTTGCTTTCTATGATTGAAGTATTGGTCCATTTGTCATGATCTTTCTTGTTGGAAACAAATATGCGGCCTGCGCAAGAAGTTTCAGGGCAACAGATACCTTTTTCGGGTGGTGTGTAGTGGTTGGAGAGAAATCCATGCGACAGGGGTTTTTGTCGAAAATAAAGCCGTGGCGACAACTCGCTGCAGCAATACTACTGGTCTTTATTCCCGTGGCTGCTGTGCAAGCTGCGGGTGATTCAGTAATTGCCCAAGGCGGTGACGGAGAGGTCTTTTTTGCAGCTTTACCCGAAGGCTGGCATGCGCTGCCCCGGGCTACTGAACAGCAGCAGACGACTGCGGAATGGTTGCCGCCGGGACAGCATGTCGAGAACTGGACCAACATGATCACTGTTCAGGTCTTTCCTGGTTGGGCCGGGGGCGATGTCGATGACTTCCTCAACGAACTTGCAGAGATTTACGGCCAGAATTGCGAGGCCAGTGGGGCAACGCCGCCCCTGAAAGATCAGGTAAATGGTTTTCCTACCGGATTCAGGTTGATTAACTGCACCCGGGATCTGACGCGCAACACTGGTGAAGTTGCCCTGTTCCGGGCCACAGTCGGTCGCAATGCCTTGTATCTGATTCAGCATGTTTTCCGGGTGCCTGAATTTGAAGTCGGGGCCCAGCCTGTAACCGAAAACGCGATGCGGGCTGCTTTTGAGGGTATCAGAACCGGATGGGCATGCCACAAGGGATCTACCCAACAGTCCTGCCCTCCTGAATGGCTTCCTGTGTTATCACAGCTCGACGGCAAGCCTTCCGTCGTGGTGATTCGAGCCCCTCAATAGATAGAATGTGACAGGGAGAAAAGGCTTTTGGGTGGCTTAACTCCCTGGCGGGATTTTTTAATTGCGAAACGCCATTACGGGTCTCGTGAAAGGCCTTTTGCGGACAACTCATCCAGATATTTTTGCCAGAGATCCTGCTGATTACATGCCAGCTTGTAGAGGTACTGCCAGGAATAGATGCCGCTGTCGTGCAGGTCGTCGAAAGTCAGCCTAATGGCATAGTTGCCAACCTGTTCTATCTTGATAATCCCAACCATGCGACGCCCTGAAAGAGTCTGTTTTTGGCTGGGATGATGTCCCTGTACTTCTGCAGAAGGGCTTTCTACCCTGAGGAATTCGGCAGGCAAGGTAAAGCTTTCACCGTTATCAAAGGTGATCTCCAGGGCCCGCGCATCTGATTTATAGCGGATGTCAGTCGGCCAGTGTTCAGTATTGAAAGACTGGGCGTTTTCTTCCTTGATCGAACGGCTCATGTGCTAAATTCTTCTGTGGGTTGCCTGCTGGTGAGCTTATGCAGATGTTTGTTCCAGGGGGCGGGCTTCATCTGCAAGCATGATCGGAATACCTTCACGGATCGGGTAGGCCAGTTTGGCCTGACGCGAGATCAGCTCGTTATTGGCGCTATCATACTCTAGAGGTCCTTTGGTGACGGGACAAACAAGGATTTCAAGCAGTTTTCTATCAACACGCGGGTCGTCGCTCATGCTGTGCTCCATTTATTCTTTGATTCAGCTGGTTCTGTGAGTTTTCTACTCTGGAATTCGGCATTACAGAAACAATTATTGTGTCGCAAGCTTCTGGTTTTTCTGGTGAATGGCCATATCCATGATCGTTTCCATAACCTCAGAGCGTTCAGACAGGGTCTGGGCCTCAAGTATGGCCTGCTTTTCAGCTGCGGAAAAGGGACAAATCATTGCCAGTGTGTTGACCAGGCGACTGTTTTCTGTGTGTTCGATTGCTTTCCAGTCGGCATTGATGCTGTTGATTTCAAAATAGCTTTCCAGACATTTGAGCAAGCGGGTGCGATCGACTATTTCTGCGCCGTTTTCCTCGATATCACCTCGAAAGTTGCTGTAGTCACAACGGGCTTGCCTGAAGCCGAAGGGGTGGTTGGTCTCTTTGGCTATCCTAAAGCGGATTAATCCCTGCAGGGATATAAGATAGCGTCCGTCATCTGTTTCCATAAAGGAGGTAATACGTCCCAGACAGCCAATATTGTACAGGCTTGCAGTGCCTTCATCTTTGCTTTCTTCGCAGGGTTGAATCATGCCGATACAGCGTGCCTGGCTCAGGGCGTGATCAACCATCGTAAGGTAACGGGGTTCAAAGACATTGAGGGGCAGGGTGCCACCGGGAAGCAAGAGTGCCCCTGTGAGAGGAAAAAGCGGAATATCCTCTGGAAGCTTACTGTACTTCGGGTCAAAAAAACCACGTGTCATATTTGGTTCCCAATGGTGGCAGGCACGCCCTTGTTGTTCACGCCTCAGCTGAAGAGTATGGCTGCCAGCCTGCTGCGGGCTTTAACAGTCATCGGGTCTTTCATCCCCCAGGCTTCAAAATATTTTAACAGCTGGACCTTTGCCGCATCTTCATTCCAGCTGCGGTCTGTTTTGATGATATAGAGAAGATGATCTGCAGCCTCCTCCCGGTTATCTTCGGCCTGAAGTGCCTGTGCCAGTTCGTATCTTGCCTGGTTATCAGAGGGGTTCTGTTCAATCTTTCTACGCAACTCCAGAACAGCTGCACTATCAAGAGACTGAGCAGCAAGTTCAAGTTTTGTAATAATAGCAGAGAATTCAGGCTTGGTCTTGATTTCCTCTGGGAGTTGCTCAAAAAAATCGCGGGCTTCATCCGTCATTTTAGCGGCAAGCTGGCTGTGCAGCAGCCCGGCAAGGGCGGCTTCGTTTTCCGGGAAATGTTCCAAAATCTGGCTGTAAATGGCAATGGCTGCCAAGGCATCGTCGTTTTCCAGAGCCAATGCTGCCTGTTCCAGAGCATCGGCGAGCGGATCAGCTTTTTCAGCGCCAGTTTTTTTGATCAGCTGCTCGATGAACTGGGTAAGCTGACTTGGGGGCAAGGCGCCGTTAAAGCCATCAACAGGCTGGCCCTGATAAAAAGCATAGACGGTTGGTACAGACTGGACACGAAGTTGAGAGGCCAGCATCTGGTTTTCATCAATATTGATTTTGACCAGCTTGACAGCACCTTTGGCTGCAAGAACGGCGCTTTCAAGCGCAGGCATCATTTGCTTGCACGGTCCGCACCAGGGGGCCCAGAAATCAACCAGGACCGGTTGATCCATTGATGCCTTTACTACGTCCTGAGCAAACTCCTGTTGATTGGAATCCTTAATAAGATCAGCTTTTGGAGCGGGAGAGTCGCCAATTAGTGTTTCCATGGTGCCGTCGTCCGTGACTTCTGGTGTGTTAAATCAAACGAGAGAGAATCTGCCAGCCAAGATGATGATTCGGCCGGTCTTCTGCAAGGAATAACAGCTCAGCCTGCGTCCTGGGCTGATTCGTTAAGTTTATCCATGTCCAGCAGTTCGGGACTATGATTGATGCTTTCAAGGAAAAGAACAAGATTTTCCGGTGATAACGCTGTGGTCATGCTGTTGATAAGAGGGTGACAGTTGATCGGGGATTGCTGCATCATCTGCTGATCGAGGACAACTTTTACCTCAGTATTCCGGTCATTAATGGCGGCGAAAGCTGAAACTGACCCAGGCTCGACCCCCAAAAATTCCATCAGCCTGTCGGAACTGCCAAAAGAAAGTTTTCCTGCATCAAGGGCTTTGCCCAGTGTTTTGATGTCGATTTTGCGATCTTCAAGGCAGACGAGAAGCCACATCTGTCCCTTTTTGTTGCGCAGGAACAGGTTTTTTGTATGAGCACCGGGCAGATCACCTCGCAATGCCTTGGATTCCTCGACAGTAAATACCGGGGCATGTGTCTTTGTTTCTGCCTGGATTCCCAGATCCTGTAATTTTTGTAAAAGCTGTTGCGGGGTGAGGGGAGAAAGGGGTGTCGTCATCAAATTTCTGCCTTTACCTGTCGTTGGTTGTCGAACGAGAGAGAGTAAGTGATACAGGTCTGAGTGTTTTTTTAGCTTTTGATCTCTTATGGGAGCAAGGAAGAATATTATTTTGAAAAAAGCCCTTGCAAAGGCAAACACCGTGGAGTAAATACCCGTCACCAACACAGAGAGCGCGGGCGTAGCTCAGGGGTAGAGCGTCACCTTGCCAAGGTGAATGTCGTGAGTTCGAATCTCATCGCCCGCTCCAGTGTTGTCTGAAAATGACCCGGCTTTGGCCGGGTTTTTTCTTTTCAACTTCTCTTATTCAAACCAGCCTTGTTAGATTTGTCCTGGTCGGGGTGGATGGCTTTGACTGTTTTCCGGGTTTAATCTTTATTCTTTGGCTTTTGTCTCTATGTGGAGGTCCGGATGCGGAGGTCCAAAAAATATCCCTGTGAAATGGACTGTTCCCCTGATTGACTGAATGATGCTTATGCGAGAGGAGAGAGATTGAGCTGTTTTTTGCTTCTTCTTTCGGCTATCACTCAGCGGTAATATATTGTGCTTTGTTCTTTTGATCGTTTGAGGATGCTTGTCCGTTGGCCAGATCTTTAACCCTGTATTTCCTGACATTTCTGTTTTTACTGGCCTATGTCAGCCTCGTGGTCACGATCGGGACTGACTGGTTGCCGGATTACTGGTATGTGCATCTTCTCTATTATCCTTTTGTTGGACTAGTCTGGATTTATCCAATTGCGAAACTTATGTTCTGGATGAAGCGTAAAAGAGAGGAATCCGGACAATGAAGCTCTGGCTGAAAATCATGCTGTTTGCTGGTGGCCTGTTTTTGACGGGAAACACAGTTGTTTTGGCTGCAGGAGAGCTAAACCGGGATGAAACCTTTAGCTTTTGTCTCGCGGAGCTGGGCAAGCGTATCGGTGCTGTCGAAGCGGCAAAGATGAAGCATCATTGCGACTGCGCAACCGATGCGGTACTGGCGAAGACACCTGAGAGTCTGAAGGAACCCTTCAGCCGTCTGGTTCGTCGCCAGGGACTTCGACCGGAAGATCAGGCGGCTTTCAAGGCTGAAACCGGGAATTTCTTTCTCTATCTGGCGATGTTAGACAACCAGTGTCCCAAAATACTGAAAGACCCTCAGCTTCAGAAGCTGTTGTTGCCTGTGCAGTAGAGTTGAACTGCTGCCAGAATCTCTCCCTCAGAATCAACGAGTTCGAGTTTAAGCTGCTTAAGTAAGGCTTTTCTCATCAACCAGCGGCCAAAAGGAACGATCCAATGAGGATCGATATCTGTTTGCAGCATCAGGTTGATGCTTTTTTTCTGCCGGGATAAGAGTTCGTTCTTATCAGTGGCAGGCAGAGGCCCTGTAAACTTACAGGGGCCATACCCGCGCTTCTGCAGGATGTCGATGACAAAATCAAGCGACTGGTCTCCCAAAGAAAATTCTATATGGGCAAGAGCCAGTAGTGCGGTTTTATCTGCCGGGCAGGCGAAATGGGAGGATGGCATGGTCAGATCTCGTGATGCAAACAGGATAACAGGCAGGCGAACGGCTCGGCATACAAGTGCCGTTGGTCATTCGGGTATCTGCAGGCATTCGCACAGCTGTTAGGTTTAGGATCTGACTCATGCACATAGAATTATCTCTTTTGTTTGACGGGTGCAAGTTCTTCACAGTTTCTCGTCGCCTGGTCAGTTTTGCGGGGTTTACTTCCGTCGCGTTCAATCAAAATGAAGCGAACCAGCGCTGGGAAAATCTGAACAGCTCGTAAAAATTACTCAGCAATTGTGCCGGCTCTGTGTCTTAAATATGAACAAATTCTTTATCCTGATGTGGAAACTCTTCTGATCCAACCCGACTGATGTTCTTTCGATTCTGCTGTTTGCGGACAAGGGTGCAAGGACCACCGCTGTCTGTCTTGACAGGGCCAGACGAGGCGAGCAGATCAGGAGTCATAAGAAAAAATGATCTTTTTACGCGAAAATAATATTGTTATTTCGGTAAAGGGATGTGGTTTGCCATTTAAATTCATCGTTTCTTAAGGGGTAGGAGAAATATCCTGATTACGGCACATTTTTTACTCACATTGCTTCCTAAATAGGTTAACTTGTGAGGGTCTTTCGTCCCTTGGGTCGGATCAGGGGCAAAGGCGTCGAATAGAGCAAAAAAACCTAATAACAAAGCGACAGCGGTCCGAGGGAAGAGCAATGGCCATTACTGGCATCAACAGTATATCTGAGCGTATCGAAAAAGTAGCGGAACTGGTGCACAAGAAACTGAATGCTGATAAAGCACCAATGATTGAACAGTTCGTGCGAACCTTCTATGACAACGTTCCTCCAGATGATTTGCGCGGAGAAACCGCCGACAATCTTTTTGGTTCATCTCTGGCTCTTTGGGGACAGTTGCAGCAACGCAGCCCCGGAGAGCCTAAAATCAGGGTTTATAATCCCCGTCCCGAAGAGCACGGCTGGAAATCATCCCATACCGTTATTGAAGTCATTAATGATGACATGCCGTTTCTGGTCGATTCCGTTACGGCGGCCCTTGAAAGGCTCGAAGTCGAGGTGCATCTGGTTATCCACCCGGTGATCAGCTGCCTTCGTGATGGCAAGGGCAAGCTCATAGCCGTCAATGGTAATGGAGGCGGCGCCGGACAACTCACTGAATCTGTGATGCATATTGAGATCAGTGAGCAGGTTCTGGAAAGCCACAGCCAGATTGCACATGAACTTGCCGATGTTTTTGCCGATGTGAAAGCTGCGGTTGAAGACTGGCAAACCATGGTGGAAAAGCTGCAGGTGGTTACGGATGAAATGCAAAAATCCCCGCCTGCTGTTTCCAAAGGCGAAATCAGCGAGTCGATCGCTTTTCTGGACTGGTTGAAACAGGATAACTTTACCTTCCTCGGGTATCGCGAATATCAATTCGATGGAACGGGGACGGAGGCGACGCTGAAAGTGGCCCCCAATTCCCTGGGTGTTCTGCGTGATATCAATGTGCACGTTTTTGATGGTCTGCGCGATTTCGGAAGTTTGCCTGCTGAAGTGCGTTCTTTTATGACGCAACCGGTTTTGATCCGGATTACCAAAGCCAATCGTCGCTCTACGGTACATCGTTCGGTTCATCTTGATACTGTGGCGGTCAAGCAGTTTGACAAAAATGGCAAGGTCATCGGCGAGATTCTCTTTGCCGGTCTCTTCACTTCTACAGCTTATGCCCGTTCTCCAAGTGATATTCCTTTGCTGCGCCACAAGGTCAAGAAGGTGTTGGATCGTTCCGGATTCAAATCAGCCAGCCATGACAGCAAGGCATTGAGTCATATTCTCGAGACCTTTCCCCGAGACGAACTGTTCCAGATTTCAGAAGACGAGCTGTTCAGTACTTCCTTGGGGATTCTGCATCTGCAGGAGCGCCGCCGCATCGCGATTTTTGTGCGCAAGGATCCCTTCGAGCGTTTTATTTCCTGCCTGACCTACATTCCGCGCGATCGTTTTGATACGGCTCTGCGCCGCAAGGTGTCGGATATTCTCTGCCAGGCCTACGACGGGCAGATCAGCGCCTTTTTTACTCATCTTTCTGATACAGCCCTGGCCAGGGTCCACTTTATTATCAAGACAACCCGGGGACAGGTGCCGGTTGTTGATGTGCAGGAACTGGAACAACAGGTTGCCGAGGCTGGCCGTTCCTGGGCAGATCGTCTTGAAGAGGCGCTGGTTGAGGCGCGGGGCGAAGAGCAGGGCATACGGGCAATGCGCCGTTTTGGTGCTTCTTTCCCTGTTAACTACCAAGAGCATTTCAACGAGAACGATGCCGTTTTTGATCTTTCCCGGGCTGAAGAAGCTCTTGCCGGGGATGGTCTGGCGATGAATCTCTATCGTCCCCTTGGGGCAGATCCAGACCAGATCCGTTTCAAGATCTATCTCAAAGACAATCCGGTTCCGCTTTCCGATGTCCTGCCGATGCTGGAAAACATGGGGCTGAAGGTTCTTAGCGAAATTCCCTATAACTTTCATTCGAAAGCAACAGGTGAATCCGTATGGATGCATGATTTCAACATGGTCCTGGCCGGAGAACTCGAAGTTTCTGTCAGCTCTGTCAGGGAAGGTTTTCACGAAGCCTTTGCGGCGGTCTGGCATGGCCGGATGGAGAACGACGGCTTTAACCGTCTGGTATTGCTTGCCGCATTGAAGGTGCGTGAAGTGACAATCCTCCGTGCCTATTGCAAGTACCTGCTCCAGGCCCGGATACCTTTCTCCCAGTCCTACATGGAACAGACACTGGCACAGAATCCCGATTTGACCCGGCTGCTGGTTGATCTGTTCCTTGTCCGCTTTGCCGGTAAGGGGGATGAAGGCAAGGCGACAGCGATCAATCAGGAGATCAATGGTCTGCTCGACAATGTCAGCAATCTTGACGAGGATCGCATTATCCGGCGTTTCCGGAATGTGATTGACTGTACTCTCCGGACCAACTTCCTGCAAAAATCTGAAGATGGGAAATATAAGTCCTATCTTTCCTTCAAGCTTGATTCACGCAAGATCATTGATCTGCCGCTGCCTAACCCCTTCCGCGAGATATTTGTCTATAGCCCGGAAGTCGAGGGTATCCATCTGCGCTTTGGTTCTGTCGCTCGTGGAGGGCTGCGCTGGTCTGATCGCCGCGAGGATTTCCGGACAGAGGTTCTCGGGCTGGTCAAGGCGCAACAGGTCAAGAACTCGGTTATTGTTCCGGTTGGTTCCAAAGGGGGATTTGTAGTCAAGAATCCACCGCCTGCCAGTGCCGGGCGAGAGGCTTTCCTTGAATCAGGTATCGGCTGCTACAAAACCTTTATCCGGGGTCTGCTCGATATAACCGACAACTTGGTTGCGGGTGAGGTCGTGCCGCCGGTTGATGTGGTGCGTCGGGACAGTGACGATCCCTATCTGGTTGTTGCAGCTGACAAGGGAACCGCGACGTTCTCTGACATCGCCAACAGTGTTTCTGTCGACTATGGATTCTGGCTTGATGATGCCTTTGCCTCGGGCGGCTCGGCTGGCTATGACCACAAAAAAATGGGCATTACGGCCAAAGGCGCATGGGAATCGGTCAAACGGCACTTTCGCGAGCTGGGCAAGGATATCCAGAAAGAGCCTTTCAGCGTTGTTGGTGTCGGAGATATGTCGGGAGATGTCTTTGGCAACGGTATGTTGCTCTCGACCCAGATCAAGCTGGTCGGTGCTTTCAACCACATGCACATCTTTGTCGATCCCGAACCTGATGTGGCGAAAAGTTTTGCCGAGCGTCAGCGCCTGTTCAATCTGCCCCGTTCCGCCTGGACGGATTATGATGCCAAGCTGATCTCTCAGGGTGGCGGTGTATTCGAGCGCAGTGCCAAGTCGATCAAGATCAGCAAGGAAATGAAATCTCTGTTCGAGATCAGTGAGGATGAGCTGGCACCGATGGATCTGATGCGGGCCATG
This sequence comes from Kiloniella laminariae, assembly GCF_027214005.1. Taxonomy (GTDB): domain Bacteria; phylum Pseudomonadota; class Alphaproteobacteria; order Kiloniellales; family Kiloniellaceae; genus Kiloniella; species Kiloniella laminariae_A. The sequence goes on along the minus strand of NZ_JAPWGY010000003.1, from coordinate 216,996 downwards.
CTGAAATCCAAAGCCGAGCTTCTCTGGTTCGGCGGTATCGGTACTTATATCAAGCAAAGTGGCGAAAGCCATGCCGATGCCGGTGATCGTGCCAACGATGCCCTGCGGATCAATGCCAAACAGCTGCGTTGCAAGGTGGTTGGCGAGGGTGCCAACCTGGGGATGACCCATCCTGCCCGTGTTGAATTTGCCCAGAATGGCGGTCTGATCAACACAGACTTCCTTGATAACTCGGCCGGGGTGGACTGTTCAGACCATGAGGTCAACATCAAGATTCTGCTCGGTGCTGTCGAGGCAGAAGGTGACATCACCCGCAAACAGCGTGACAAGCTATTGGAAAGCATGACCGATGAGGTCGGCGAGCTGGTATTGCGTGATAACTATCTGCAGAGTCAGGCGATTTCGGTAACCGCCAATATTGGTGGTCGTCTGCTGGACCGTATTGCCCGCTATATGCGCTCTCTGGAAAAACAGGGACTGCTGAATCGGGCGATCGAGTTCCTGCCGGATGATGAAATGGTGCTTGAACGGATGAAACAGGGGACGGGCTTTGAGCGCCCGGAACTGGCAACATTGATGTCCTATAGCAAGATCGCGCTGTATGACGAGTTGCTTTCTTCCAATCTGCCCGATGATCCCTATATGGAGGGGCCGCTGGTGGATTACTTCCCGACGGCACTGCGGAAAAAGTATGCGAAGCAGATCGGTCTGCACCGTCTGCGCCGCGAGATCATCGCCACCGTCATTACCAACGACATGGTCAACCGCGTCGGTATTACCTTTGTCTATGAGGTGAAGGAAAAAACCGGGCTGGCATCCTGCGATATCGCCCGGGCCTATACCATTGCCCGTGAGGTTTTTGGTATGCGCCAGCTGTTCGACATGATCGAGGATCTTGATAACAAGGCTCCTGCTTCCCTGCAATCCAGCCTGCTGGCGGAATGCGGTCGTTTGATTGAACAGGGCACGGTCTGGTTCCTGAGGAACGGTACTCATCCGCTGGACATCAATCAGGAAATTGCCTCCTATGCCTCGGAAGTCGAGGTCATTGCCAAACAGCTGGAAAAGCTGGTGTCGAAAGACAACGCCAGCCTTCTGGCCAGCCAGATCAAGAACTATGTCAAACAGGGTGTGCCGGCAGATATTGCCAAGCAGATCGCCGGCTTGCGTTTGCTGACTCCTGCCTGTGACATTGTCCGTCTGGCCCAGCGGTTGAAAATGCCGGTGGACAAGGTTGGCAGCACCTACTTCTCTATTGGCGAGCGCTATGGTTTTGACTGGTTGCGCGGGGCTGCGGGACGCCTGCCGAGTGAGTCGGCCTGGGACAAGCTGGCGGTTACCGCGATTGTCGATGATCTCTTCGGCCATCAGGGTGAATTGACCGCCCGGGTACTGGAGGCAGCTGGCAAGGTGGATCGGGTTGAGGCCGCGATCAAGGAATGGGCCGAGTCCAAGAAACCTCTGGTGAACCGGACCGAGCAAATACTTGCAGAACTCAATGCGGCCGGGAAACCGGACTATGCCATGCTGGCGGTTGCCAATCGCCAGCTGAAGAACATGGTTTCGGCCTAGAAAGCCAGAAGCAAGGCGAAAACCAACAGGCTGTTGCTAAAAATAGTAAGGCCACAGCGTTTCTTGAGGAAGCGCTGTGGCCTTATCTTTTCGTGAGATTCTCTATTTACTGCTCTGGCAATAAGGTTTCTGGAGGGCTTTCTGTCGTTTCGGGACTGGCTCAGGTGTAAAAAATCCATTATGTTGGAAAATAGATCAAAAAAGCAGGAAGTCGAACCAGGATGCCGACAAAACGTAAAAGTGTTCCCCAGATCGGCGACAGGATCCGAGACCTGCGCAAGGAAAAGAGCCTGACGCTGGATCAACTGGCTGCTCTTTCCGGTGTGTCGAAATCCATGCTCTCACAAATCGAGCGCGGTCAAGCCAATCCGACCTTTGCTACCCTGTGGAATCTGACCCAGAGTTTTGGCATGGATATCCATGAACTGCTTGAGGGAACACCGCGAGGGCCGGAGCCCGATGTTGTGCGGATCGAGCTGGTGCCGGGAAATCTGACGCCAACCATGACCAGTCCGGATGGTTCCTGTGTCATGCGCATCCTGTCGCCTGTGGAAAATGCGGCGGTTTGTGAATGGTATGAGCTGCGCTTTGAGCCCGGCGGGGTCTTGCGGTCAGCCCCACATGCCCGGGGCACCCGCGAACATCTTACCGTCCTAGCTGGCTCCATTACGGTTGAATCTGCAGGGGCGCGCGATTCTGTGATAACGGGTGGAACGGCTCGTTACCCGGCAGATTGCGATCATGCGCTGATCAATCCCGGCGATTGCGAGGCTCTGGCCCTGCTGGTGGTCGAGCGCTTGCAGGGCGTGCAGTAAGAAGATCAATTTTTGCCTAGAGCGGCTATGTCGCCTGCTGCGTAAAGAACGGTCTGTCCTTTTGTGCAGATGTATGATGTCACCTGGTCTTATCAGAGGTCTGATTTTCTGGGGTTTTAGTGGATAAAGGCGGGTGTCTCTGGCACCTGCCTTTTTTGCTGGGCGCAGTTGATAGGGCTGTTTTGTGCTCCGGAATGAACTTGCGGCGGCATTTTGATCAGGATCTTTAAGTATTCAGGCCTGAATATAAATCGTTTCAAGGGTTCAGCCCCTAATTTTCCAGCGTTTGTTATCTGGTGAAATCGCCTTTTCTGTCTCGTCAGCGCGCTAAGAGAAGGCTCCTGTGGGGGGCCTTGTTAAGTATGCATTTATATTTGCCACTGAACATCATTCCTTCTCCGAAATAAAAATTGAAAAACTGCAAAACCATAGGGCTTTTATGCTTGTTATTTGGCATAAATACATATATTCATGTATATAATGACAAAATATTCAGGGAGTGTCCGACATGTCGTTTAAAAAAGATCATCTTGTTGCAGCAGTTATTTATGACGGTCTTTGCACTTTCGAATATGGCCAGGTTGTTGAGGCCTTTGGCCTGCCGCGACCGGAATTTGATAACTGGTATCGCTTTGTCAGTTGCTCTGCAGACAGCGGCCCCTGTAAGGCTGTGGGCGGGTTACAGGTCGTGGCAGATCACGGGCTGGAAATTTTGAAAGAGGCTGATACCATCGTGATTCCGGGCTGGCGTTCTGTGTATGAACGGCCCCCGGAAGCTTTGCTTGAGGCAATCTGGGCTGCCTATTATCGCGGGGCGCGCATTGTCTCGGTCTGCTCGGGTGTTTTCGTTTTGGCTGCAGCCGGAATCCTCGGGAATCAGCAGGTTACAACTCATTGGCGCCATGCTGATATTCTGTCAAAAATGTACCCGGACCTGAAGGTTGATCCCAATGTTCTCTTTATTGATAGCGGGCGAATCATGACCTCGGCCGGCTCTGCTGCAGGACTGGATCTTTGCCTTAATATTATCCGCAAGGATCATGGGGCAGCGATCGTGAACAAGGTAGCCAAGCGTCTGGTGCTTCCGGCTCAACGTGATGGGGGGCAGGCCCAGTTTATTGATCGGCCGCAGGTTCGACACGAAAAGGCAATGCAGGAACTTTTGCAGTGGGTGCGTAAACATCTGAAGCAACAAATTCGGGTTGAGGACCTTGCCAGGCGGGCACATATGAGCCTTCGGACCTTTATCCGTCGATTCAAGGAAGCCACAGGTCTTCCGCCAGCGCGCTGGATGATTCAGGAGCGGCTGGCCCTTGCTTGCACCTGTCTGGAAGAAACCCGTATGTCTGTGGAGGAAATTGCCGATCACTGTGGTTTTGGACTGGCAGATACCTTGCGACATCATTTCCGTGACCAGATGGGAATCAGTCCGACCCGTTATCGTCAGAACTACCAGCTGGTTTGAGCTTCCAGCCTGAAACAGGCGATTGGCTTCAGGTTGGCTGTTTGCTTAAAAATCGTAGTGATCGAAATAGACGGGATGTTCCCGGTATTCAAGCTGGACAAGCCAGCCGGGCAAAGCGGTGTGGGGATCATCGATTTTTGTCGATCGTCTTCGAGGGCGCGGCCTTTTCTATAGCAAGAGCGCCAGTATGGATCTTGAGGACAAGGGGTCGTAAATCCTGCAAAACTTGCTCCCGGTATGGTATAATCGCTCTTCTTGATTGCAAGAAAGCCGAAATGCACAAAGCTAGATTTGCGATCCGGTTTCTGGCGAAGTCAGTCTGACTGCAGTCATAAGTCAAAGATGAGAGACTTCTGACTTGACAAATCCACTATACTGGATAATGTATCTCTCATATTAAACATGAGCCGAGGCAGGATTAATGAGCCGATCCATCATCAAGCATCTAGCCAGTGAACTGGCGGAGTTAAAATCAGCAGGGCTGTACAAGGCCGAGCGGGTTATTACCTCATCGCAATCTCCGGCAATTGATGTGGCGGGGCGTGGCGAGGTGCTGAACTTCTGCGCCAACAACTACCTTGGTCTTTCGAATGATCCGGCCCTGGTTACGGCAGCGCAAAAGGCACTGGAGGAATACGGTTTTGGACTTTCCTCGGTACGTTTTATCTGCGGCACGCAGGATATCCACAAGCAACTGGAATCCCGCCTGTCCGGTTTCCTTGGTCAGGAAGATACGATCCTCTATTCCTCCTGCTTCGATGCCAATGCCGGGTTGTTTGAAACCCTGTTGGGCGAAGGCGATGCGGTCATCAGCGACGCCCTCAACCATGCCAGTATCATTGATGGGGTACGTCTTTGCAAAGCCAAGCGTTATCGCTATGCCAATTCGGATATGGCAGAGCTGGAGCGCTGTCTGCAGGAATCTCAGGACCAGCGTTTCCGTCTGATCGTTACGGATGGTGTCTTTTCCATGGATGGCTATATCGCCAATCTGACCGCGATCTGTGATCTGGCGGACAAATACGATGCGCTGGTTATGGTTGATGACAGCCATGCCGTCGGCTTTATGGGGCCAAACGGTGCAGGCACACCGGATCATTGCGGTGTGCGTGACCGGGTAGATATCATTACGGGCACCTTGGGCAAGGCCCTGGGGGGGGCTTCCGGCGGATATACCTCGGCCAAGCGTGAAGTTATTGACTGGTTGCGTCAGCGCTCGCGACCCTATCTCTTTTCCAACTCTCTGGCTCCGGTGATCACCGCAACCTCGCTGGCGGTTCTGGATCTGGTGGAAAACGGCAAAGGCCTGCGCGCGCAACTGGTGGAAAACAGCAACTATTTCCGCGCTGGAATGGCGGCGCTCGGTTTTGATCTGCTGTCCGGCGAACATCCGATCATACCGGTGATGATCGGGGATGCAGCGCTGGCGACCGAATTGGCAGACAAGCTGCTGGAACGGGGCATTTATGTCATCGGCTTCTCCTTCCCGGTTGTACCAAAAGGCAAGGCGCGCATTCGCACACAGATGTCGGCGGCGCACACGCGCGTGCAACTGGATCGTGCGATTGCTGCCTTTGGTGAAGCAGGTCGCGAACTCGGCATTATCTCTTAAGGCCCCCCCGCATTACGGGACGAGAGCTGCCCAAATCCCTGTGCTGAAGTAGGCAGCAGGATGATTTCTGGTGGAAAAACAGAAGTGGACTCACGGCAATGAAAACCCTGGCTAAACTGAAATCCGAGCCCGGTATCTGGATGCGCGAAGAAGCCCGCCCGGAAATCGGCCCCAACGATGTGTTGATCAGGATCAGGAAATCCTCCATCTGTGGCACCGATGTGCATATCTACAACTGGGATGACTGGGCCAAGGCGACCATTCCGGTCGGCATGACCACGGGACACGAATATGTTGGCACGATTGAACAGGTCGGCAGTCAGGTCAGCCACCTGCAGATCGGCCAGCGGGTTTCCGGCGAAGGTCACATCACCTGCGGCCACTGTCGTAACTGCCGTGCCGGACGGCGCCATCTCTGTCGCAATACCGAAGGTGTCGGGGTCAATCGTACCGGCTCATTTGCCGAATACCTGTCGCTTCCGGCGAGCAACGTGTTTGTTCTGCCGGACGAGATTACCGATGATATCGCCGCGATTCTCGATCCCTTTGGCAATGCCGCTCACACCGCGCTCTCGTTTGATGTGGTCGGCGAAGATGTGCTTGTTACCGGGGCGGGACCCATCGGCATTATGGCGGCGGCGATCTGTCGCCATATCGGCGCCCGCCACGTGGTAATCACTGACATCAATCCCTACCGCCTTGACCTCGCGCGGAAGATGGGAATCAAACATACGGTCAATGTCTCGGAAACAACCATCCCCTCGGTGATGAAAGATCTTGGCATGACCGAAGGTTTTGACGTCGGGCTGGAAATGTCCGGCAGTGAACCAGCCTTCAACTCCATGCTGTCGGCCATGAATCATGGCGGGCGTATCGCCATGCTCGGCATTCCGCCAGGCCGTATGGGCATTGACTGGAATCAGGTAATCTTCAAGGGACTGGTGATCAAGGGCATCTATGGCCGGGAAATGTATGAAACCTGGTACAAGATGGCGGCCCTGATTCAGGGCGGGCTCGACCTGACTCCGATGATCACTCACCACTTTGACATCGATGATTTTGAAGAGGGGTTCCAGATCATGCGCTCTGGCAACTCTGGCAAGGTTATCCTCGACTGGGGCGTCAAATAAGACCCCGGCAGGGCGAATTTGTTTGGAGGGGCTGTTTTTCTCTTTCTTTATACTGGAAACTTGCTGCGAGGTGTCATGATCTTGATTTTGGTGCGACTAGGTCGTACCATCGAGGCATGCATGCGTGTAGCCAGGAACAACAAGGAAGAAAACCCGGATGACCGTCAAATCATCGATATCTCTGACTGATCAGCAGGCAGCCTTTGCCCGTTCACTGGTAAGGGAAGGACGTTACGCCAGTCTGAGTTCCGTGGTGCAACAGGGGCTTGATTTGCTGCGGCAAAAAACCGAAGCCGAAGTTCTGGAAGCTGAAGCCTTGCGGCTTTTGATTGCCCAGCGACGTGAGGGAGATTTTATTTCCGGGAACGAAATGAAACAGCGTCTTTCAGCCAGGCTAACAAAAAAGCGTCGGGTGCATGGTCTGGAAGGTTGAGTTTTCGGCTGATGCCGAACAGGATTTTGATTTGATCTTCGATCATCTCTTCGAAAGTTACCGCGCTTTTGGTGCCGCTATTGAAACTGCCTTTGATCAGGCTGCTGAACGTATCGAAGAAATCAGGATATCAGCGGAGAGCCTTGCAAATGCGCCTTACCGGGGAACCTTGCACGATGAAATCCTGCCGGGCCTGCGGCATGTCACCCTGGATCAGGCAATTGTCTGGTTCGAACTGAATCCATCAAGCGAAACGGTCCGTATTCTTGCCATCTTCTTTGGCGGACAGGATCATGTAAGACATATGCTGAGAAGGTTGCTGAGCCGATAAACCGTTTTATTGCCCCTGTTCGTGTACCAGTATATTCTTGGATGAGATAGTTTATGGACACGATTACTCGCCTTACTTACGCAAATAGCTGTCAGCTCTGCGACAAAATCCCTTATATTTAAGTCGCAAGATGGGTGTCTTGTTGAGCAAACTCTGCTATTAATTCCTGATCGGCATAAATAAGGGCTCCTGAAGCGGAGCCGGGCGACAGGGGAAGCAGATGGATAACCTTTCGGCGATGGGTATCTTTGTCAAGGTGGTCAAGGAAGGCAGCTTTTCAGCGGCGGCGCGGGCCTCGGGCCTGACTCCTTCGGCAGTCAGCAAGCAGGTCGGGCGGCTGGAAGACCGCTTGGGGGCGCGGCTGTTCAACCGCACGACCCGCCATCTGAGCCTGACCGAAGTCGGGCGCGGTTTCTATGATCGCTGCTGCCAGATTCTGGCAGATGTGGAAGAAGCGGAAAATGCGGTGGCCAACCTGCATGCTGCACCGCGCGGGACTTTGAAGCTCAATGTCCCTGTGGCCTTTGGCCGTTTGTGGATTGCGGCCTTGATCCCCGAATTTATGGAGCTCTATCCTGAAATCAAGCTGGAGCTGAATCTGCAGGACCGTTTTGTTGACCTGCTCAGCGAGGGGTATGATCTGGCGGTGCGTATTGGTGATCTGGAAGATTCCAGTCTCATCGCCAAGAAACTGGCAGCCAACCGCCGGGTAGTCTGTGCCTCGCCGGGCTATCTGGAAAAACATGGAGTGCCCCACAGTCCGCGTGAACTGGAACATCACCACTGCCTGATCTATACCTCACGGGCTTTTCGAAATGACTGGCGCTTTACCAGCCAGGAAGGGGAAGAAACGGTGCATGTAGGCGGCGCGATTGAAGCCAACAATCCCGAAGTGATAATGGATCTGATCATGCGTGATGTCGGGGTGGCTTTGCTGCCGCTCTGGCTGGTGGGCCGGGCAATCCGTGAGGGGCGTCTGCGGGAGATTTTGGTGGATTATCATGTGCCGGACAGCGCTATCTATGCGATCTATCCGCCGGGGCGGCATCTTTCGCCCAAAGTCCGGGCCTTTGTCGACTTTATGGCAGAAAAGTTTCATCTGCCGGAAAACAATTTCGAGCGTGCAGGGTAAAATCAGAAATGCCAGTTACACCGGATTCAGATGCCGGAAAGAATCGTAAGGGCCTCAACCTTCCTTTTGGTCGTGAAAGTGCCTTGCTGGTGGTGGATGTGCAACAGGCGATTGATGACCCGCGCTGGGCAGAATTTGGACCTCGGAACAATCCACAGGCCGAGCAGGTCATGGCGGCAGTGCTGGCCGATTGGCGCAGGCGGAGCCTGCGGGTGATTCATATCCGCCATGACAGCAGCGAAGCCGCTTCAACCTATTGTCCGGGGACTCCCGGCCACGCTTTCAAGCCTGAAGTGGTTCCGTGCGAAGGCGAGCTGGTTCTGGGCAAGCGGGTTAACTCTGCCTTTATCGGTACCGATCTTGACCAGATCCTGCGCGACCAGGGCATCAGACGATTGCTTGTTATGGGGGTGATCACCAACAATTCGGTCGAGGCCACGGTGCGTATGGCAGGTAATCTGGGCTATGACACCCTGCTGCTGGCCGATACCTGTTTTACCTTTGCCCGCCCTGATTTTTCCGGGGTGCTGCGCAGCGCCGAAGAGGTGCATAATCTCTCCCTTGCCAATCTTGACGGCGAATACTGCCAGGTAGTGAGCAGTAAGGATGTGATAGCGATAGGCGACTGATCTAATATGTATTAATGAGCCTTCATAGGGTCCGGGTTCAAAAGACACTGCGTGCAGTATAGATGAAGGGGGAAACGGAATGTTTAGTCATGTGACAGTTGGCAGCAATGATCTGGAGCGGGCCGGAAATTTTTATGATGCGATTTTGATCCCCCTGGGCCTGCGCCGCCGGAAGGTGACGGATGATGGGGGACCAAAGGCGCTTTGCTGGGTTTCTCCAGATCAGGTTTTGCCACGATTTTATGTCTATCAACCTTTTGACCGCCAATCGGCCCTGGCTGGTAACGGTGTAATGGTCGCCTTTCTGGCGCCAGACCCCGCCTGTGTAGATCTTGCCTGGAAAGCGGGACTGGAAAGTGGTGGAAGTGATGAAGGTGCCGCTGGACCCCGGCCTCAGTACGGCGAGAGGTACTACGGGGCCTATCTGCGCGATCCCGATGGCAACAAGGTTCATATTGTTTGTCGTGACGATCTGAAATGATTCAGCAAGAGTGCGCAGGTCAGACAGAATTACTCTTGATATGCAGAGCTGGGAGAGATCATGGATAAATATGTGATAAGCAAAGCCGAAATCGAAGCGATGGAAGGTCTCGAGAAAACCCACTTTCTCAATGATAATGCCCGGCGAAATAACAAATCGCTGGGTGATCTTACGGGCCTGACCGGGCTGGGTTTTCATATCATAGAGGTACCACCGGGCTGTGAATCCACCGAATATCATGTGCATTACAACGAAGACGAATGCAGCTATGTGCTTTCCGGTACAGGCAAGGTGATTATCGGCGAGGAAGAACACAGTATCGGGCCGGGTGATTTTATTGGCTATCGCGCGGGTGGTCTGGCCCATACGATGATCAATGACGGGCCAGAGCCGCTCAAGTGTATCGTTGTTGGCCAACGCCTTGCTCACGACAGTGCCGATTATCCCAAACTTGGCAAACGCATCTATCGCAGCAACGGCAAACCCTGGGATCTGGTCAACCACGAACACATCGTCACGCCTGGCGGTTTGGCAGGGAAAAAGAGCTGAGAAGCTTTTCGAGCTTGTCGAACTTGATCAGGAAACTGCTGCGGCCTGAACTGTAACTGTCTTGTACAAGAACAAAGGCTGCCAATCGGCAGCCTTTGTTGCAGATACGGGGCTCTGTGCCTAGTGGCGGAAGTGGCGCATGCCGGTAAAGACCATTGCCAGACCAGCTTTGTCAGCCGCAGCGATGACCTCGTCATCCCGCATGGATCCACCGGGCTGTATCACGGCTGTAGCGCCTGCCTCTGCAGCTGCAAGCAGACCGTCAGCGAAGGGGAAGAAGGCATCAGAGGAAACCACCGAGCCAACAGTGACTGATTGTGCGTGACCTGCAGCCTCGGCAGCCTCTTTGCCTTTCCAGGCGGCAATGCGGGAGGAATCAACCCGGCTCATCTGTCCGGCACCTATTCCGACTGTTGCACCGTTCTTGACGTAGACAATGGCGTTTGACTTGACGTGTTTGCCCACACGGAAGGAAAACAGCATATCTGCAAGTTCCTGTTCTGTCGGGGCGCGTTTGGTCACGACCTTCAGATCAGCAGCGGTAATGCGCCCATTATCGCGACCTTGCAGAAGGAAACCGCCGGAGATGGTTTTCATGGTCATGCCCCGATCAGCCGGGTTTGGCATGGCACCAGTGATCAGGACACGCAGGTTTTTCTTTGATGCGAAGATCGCCCGGGCTTCTTCATCTACATCCGGAGCAATGATAACCTCGGCGAAAAGATCAGCGACCTGAGAAGCTGTGGCAGCGTCCATGGTCCGATTGGTGGCGATAATGCCCCCAAAAGCACTGACCGGGTCACAGGCAAGCGCTGCCTTGTAGGCATCACTGAGATTGTCGCCCGTTGCTACGCCACAGGGGTTGGCGTGTTTGATAATGGCAATGGTCGGGGCCTCAAATTCGGAAACCAGTTCAAAAGCAGCGTCGGTATCATTGAGGTTATTGTAGCTGAGCTCTTTCCCTTGCAGCTGCTTTGCGGTGACCACACCGGGACGTGCGTCGATAGAGCTGTAGACGGCAGCAACCTGATGCGGGTTTTCGCCGTAACGCAGGGACTGTTTGTGTTTGCCGCCAAGAGTGGTCTCGCGGGGGAAGTCGATCCCGCATTCACTCTGGAGCCAGTTGGAGATCATCGAATCATATCTGGCAGTATGGCTGTAGGCACTGGCGGCCAGCTTGCGGCGGAGTTCAGCGGATGTGCTGTTGCCCTGCGCCTTCATCTCGTCGATCACAAGCTGATAATCAGCCGGATCGGTAATTATGGTAACAAAGCCGTGGTTCTTGGCTGCAGCCCGTACCATACCGGGGCCTCCGATATCGATGTTTTCCACACAGGTTTCGTAATCCGCACCAGAGGTCACGGTTGCCTCGAAGGGATAGAGGTTAACGATCACCAGATCAATCGGGGCGATGTCGTGTTCGGTCATGGCATCGGTGTGGGTTTTCAGATCGCGCCTGGCCAGAATACCACCATGGATCTTCGGGTGCAGGGTCTTGACCCGCCCGTCCATTATTTCAGGAAAACCGGTGTGCGCGGATACTTCCTTGACCGGTACGCCAGCATCCTTCAAGGCCTTGGCTGATCCGCCGGTTGAGAGGATCTCAATCCCCTGATCAGCAAGAAACTTGCCGAATTCTACAAGCCCGGATTTATCGGAAACGGAAACGAGCGCACGACGGATGGTCTCAGACATAGCAGTTCCTTAGCAGCTGTCTTCTACCCCGGTTGCCCGCCGGAGCAGGAGGTGGGGCGGTTCCCTGTGTCTTTTGACAAGGGTGGTCGCCCTGGTTGGCCGATTTTTCGAATGGCGCGCCACTAATAGCGTGAAGTGTCGGTTGATGCAATGCGTCGAGTGCTTGAAGTGGCAGCTATAATCTCATTGGTGAGAGGCTGCTGCTTCGAGATCTCTATCCTGGGGTTGTTGGCCATTATACTCCGGAACCAGACGGCGCAGCTGGGCAATTACCCCTGGCCGGTCTCTTTTCTGGATGAGCTGGGACAGGTGATCCAGGCTCTGGATCATAAATTCCAGATCTGCCGTTCTGGGTGAAGCTAGTTTGAGGCTGTTATGGTTGGTTGGGAGGAGTGGTTCACTTTCGTGGAAAAGCTCTTCGTAAAGTTTTTCTCCTGGTCGTAAACCAGTGTATTCGATCATGACTTCTTGATCAGGTTCAAATCCCCCAAGCCGGATAACCTGTTTGGCCAGATCCACTATTTTTACCGGGTCACCCATATCCAGAACATAGATTTTTCCGGCATCGTTACTGCCAAGTTCTGCGCCAAGAGTCATGGTTTGCAAGACAAGCTCAACGGCTTCTCGGATGGTCATGAAATAGCGTGTAATATCTGGGTGGGTAACGGTAAGGGGCCCTCCGGCACGCAATTGCCGTTCAAAAAGGGGGACAACAGACCCGGTTGAGCCGAGAACATTGCCAAAACGAACGGTGACAAAACGGGTTTTTCCTTCGTCTCTTCCGGCAATATCGAGAGCTTGGCAATAGCTTTCTGCCAGTCGCTTACTTGCGCCCATGACATTCGGAGGGTTGATCGCTTTGTCGGTGGATATCAATACCATCGTTTTCACGCCTGCCTTACGACAGGCATCGGCAGTATTTCGGGTGCCCAATGTATTGGTATGGACGCCTTCTACCGGGTTAGCTTCTACAAGCGGGACATGTTTCAGTGCAGCAGCATGGAAGACCAGTTCGGGCTTGAAACGTTCAAAGACCTGCTCAAGTCGGGAACGATCGCGGACGTCACCAATGATAGCATCTCTTTTTAAATTCGGGAAATTTTCATCAATTTCCAGATCGATTGAATAGAGATTATACTCAGAACTATCGAGCAGGATCAGGTGTGCTGGACCAAAGGATGCGATTTGCCGTGCCAACTCCGAGCCGATTGAACCACCGCAACCTGTGATCAATACTCTGCGATCAGAAATCAGATCCCGCATTCCTTGCCGATCAAGAGTGGCCTGTTTCCGGCCCAGAAGATCTTCAATAGCAATTGGCCGCACTTCGATGTTTTCGCCATTACTGCTTTTAAATTCGGTAGGGTTCGGTAAGCGGTCCAGTATCAGTGCCTGCTTTTCAGCTATAGCATTGATAAACTGCATGACCTCACGTTCCAGCACTGTTGATATGACAAGCCTTTGTGGTGCTCTGTTCGTCGTGCTGCAGACTTTTAGCGCAGTCTCAAGTTTCTCGAGGGGGCCAGCAACCGGGATGTCATGAATTCGCCGTCCCGCTTCTTTTCCGCTGGGATCAAGAATGCCGACGACCTCGTACAGGCTACCGGGATCACGGCTGATATGACGAACAAAAGCTTCCGCGAGATCATCGGCCCCGATCAGAAAGACAGGTATTCTGAGATGACTGTTTTTTTCCATTATCCGGCGAAAGCCCTGATCTTTCCAGATGCGATAGAGCATCCGGGGGGCACCCAGCAAGAAGATCAGGATAAACCAGTTTATAATCAGCGAGCTTCTAGGGATGTCTTCCAGTCTGTTCCAGAAAAACAATACAGGAACAAAGATTAACATGATCAAAGTGGCGGCTTTGATAATGTTAAAAAGATCGTTCATTGAGGCGTAGCGCCATATTCCTTTGTAAAAGCCCAGTAACCAAAAGGAAAAAGCACCGACTATTATAAAGAATCCCCAAGTCGGCAACAGGTCGCCTGAAGGCAGCAAAACGGGCTGAGTGACATCGGTGCGCAGAGCAAGTGCCAGGGCAAAAGAAATCGCGACCATGATCAGGTCATGGACAAAAGCTACCAGAGACTTGAAACGGGGAGTGGCCTGAAGCCTCATTGGTGCACTTTCCTTATTACCGACCGAGTATAATTTCTTTCAATTCTGTGCGGCACAATAATGGTTACGGCTTCTGTTTGCCAGAGGCCTTTAAGCCCTGTTTGCGAAGAAGAACGATCATTGTCAGGCTTACCAGCATTAGTGCAAAAGTCAAACTTAGCCATGGATGGTTCTGGCTGAACCATACCGCTATCCCAAGCAAGCCGATATTACAGCCCAGAATTACCAGAACGACCTGTTTGTGGCTGGCTCCGTTCCGGACTGCCCATTGATAACAGTGTTCCCGGTGAGCTTGCCAGATTTTTTGCTTTTTAAGCAGGCGCTTTATCAAAGTAAAGGTCGCATCACAGAGGTAATAAAGCGGCAAGATCAACGCGGCAGCCCAAAGGCCTTGGGAGATTAACAAGAGAAAAAACCATCCGAGAATGTACCCCAGAGGAACTGAGCCCACGTCTCCCAGAAAAATCGAGGCTGGTTCCCAGTTCCAGATCAGAAACCCGGTTGTCGAGGCCATAATGATAAGGGGTAAAAACTGAAAACCTTGCGGAAGGGGCAATTGCCAGGCCAGGATAATTAAGCCAAGGGTAATCGAGATTGTCTGGATACCTGAAATTCCGTCGATACCATCCATGAAATTATAGAGATTGATTAACCAGATCCAGGCTAGACCGAGGATGAGATGATCTAACCAAAGGGGGAGGTAACCGGGGAATAGCTGAACCGACAACCCTGCACGATTCAAACCCCAGAAGCCCAGGGCTACAGCAAAAATCTGTATAACAAGACGCGTTTTTGCTGATAAATTTTTTACATCATCAAGCCAGGAAACAGCCATCAAAGCCAGACTGCCCAGGATAATCTGCCAAAATCCGGGTAAGACTTCGGGAGCAGAGAGGCCATAGCCCACCCAACCAGTGAGAAGAACGGCCATCAGTGCAATACCCCCCCCTCTGGGAGTCGGGATTGTGTGGCTGCTCCGTTCATTGGGAGTATCCAGGACGCCTTTGCGCAGTAAAAACTTGCGCAACAGGCTCGTGGCAAGACAGGAAGCAAGGCAGAACAGGGCAAAAATTGTCAGAAGATCAAGCACCGAATTTACAGGTCCCACAAGTTGCTTTGGTCAGGTTCATCATCGGTTTTTTTGTTGGTAACCCTAACCAGATTCCATTCTACTTTTGTTTCATTACTGGTTG
The DNA here is from genome assembly GCF_027214005.1 of Kiloniella laminariae. Lineage (GTDB taxonomy): Bacteria > Pseudomonadota > Alphaproteobacteria > Kiloniellales > Kiloniellaceae > Kiloniella > Kiloniella laminariae_A. The sequence goes on along the minus strand of NZ_JAPWGY010000003.1, from coordinate 201,838 downwards.
TTATACCGCTCATGATGACCTGTTGGCTTCTTCTGATATCACCAGCTTTACCGAGATATATGCTGGGTTCCAGGGCAAGATGCGCTCCGTGACAGGTAATCTGCCATCCACCGCCCTTTTGCAGGCGAAGCAGAATGGCATCGGCTCCATTGATCAGGGATGCCTGGACATCCGGGTGGAGATGAAAGCGGATAGCAAAATTGACTTTATCTGCTTGTATTTTTGAACTGGGTGGAGAAAAGGAATCAATGCCGACTATTCCTTCACCCTTTGCCAAGACTGTGATCTGCCGATAATGAACAAGACAAAATTTCTCCAGATAACCGTCATGGCTCATATCCAAAGAGACTTCGCCAGAGCGTTCGTCCCGTCTGCAGGTCACGTTTTGTGGTCGGCGCGCCAGGCCGTTGCTTGGGGTAAGATAAGCTGAGTTTGTTTCCCCCAGCGTGGCTGTTGAATGGGCCGCCGTTGCTCTTGGCGCCCAACGCCATTGCGGGTGATGACGCTGCACGCCACAGTTGCTGATAAGGCGTTCGCGACCAATCGACATTTCGAAACTGAGAGTGCCTGCGTGAGCACTAAGATCAAGTCCGGGCGGCGGAGGGGCTCCGGCATCTGCAATCAGAAGTATCCTGCCTGACTGAATACGCTGAAAGCCACTCTGTGGGGCGGACATAAGGGGTTGTTTTCTGCCTTCCGCTCTTTGCAAAACCATATCGATTTGCCAGCCGTGATCTTCATTTGAGTCGTTGAACAGGCAAAGCCCTCCATCTCCGTGAAGGAACAGACGCAGGACTGGTGACATGCTCTCAATTGCTGTGATGATATACCCTGGCACCTCTCTGCCCGAGGCGTGAAGGGTGGCGCGTATATCGATCAGATGGCGCAATACTTCGAGATGAATATGCGGGCTGCGCTGTATGTGGCCGCCATCAGGCAGAACCTGACCAGGTAATTCCCTGGCCAACAGTCTTAAAGCCCGCTCAAGCCAGAGTTCCCGGTTTGGCAGGCAGGCACCGGCGTAAAGCAGTCCCTTGATCGCTCTGATAAGCTCGACCCCAGTTAAGCCTGCAGGGAGGCAGCGGAAAAGGTAACGGGCCTGATGAGAAATAGATTCCAGTAATTTTTGACGAACCTCTATGTCGGCCGAGCTGCCAAAAAACTCATAGTGACCAAGCCAGTTATAGAGACGAGCGCCTGTCATTGAAGGTTCCCAGGAAAGGGGCCTCCAGTTGCTATTGTCTTCTATCCAGAGGTTGACCATCTGGCGCGCGGATCGTCTTGCCTGGTCACCGGCAACAGCCCGCAGGTCGCGCAACCACCCGAAACAATGTAGTTCCTTGATAAACTCCTGCTCAGCACCAAGAGGATTCCAGAGAGGGGCGGGATTGTGGATAATCTGTCCTGCCAGTTCGATCTGTCCGGCAAGGATGTTTCGCCCGCGTGTTGTATTGCCGAGCCACGGATCTGAGGGGGCGAAAACAAGACTGGTGGTGGGCCGCCGTATCAACTGTGACGAAAACAGGGGGCTGATATAATAGAGATACCTTAATTTGAAACCAATTCTGGCAAGAGCAATTGGACCTGGTAGTCTAAAAAAAGCAGATAGTCGCTCGCTCAGGTTCGTCTTTCCCCGAACCCATCGGTCTGAAATTCTGGTATTTTCTGGTGATTGGGACTGGCTGTGCCCTTCCATCTCTGCGCGCTCTTACTGGCCTTTCATTTTGAGGATATTGGCTGCGTAGTGATCTGGACCACCTTTGAAGGTCGCGGTTCCGGCGACGAGAAGATCTGCTCCGGCGGCGATGGCCTTGGGTGCCGTTTCAAAATTAATACCACCATCAACTTCCAGGTCGATGTCTTTTCCGGTTGTATCAATTTTCTGCCGCAAGGCAGAAATTTTATCAAGGGCGCCGGGTATGAAGCTTTGCCCGCCAAATCCGGGGTTTACAGACATAACAAGCAAAAGGTCCAGGTCTTCTATGACATGATCCACGATCTCAATCGGGGTTCCGGGGTTCAGGGCAAGGCCAGCTTTAACACCCAAAGATTTTATCAACTGAATGGTGCGATGAAAATGTGGACCAGCTTCAGGGTGAATAGTGATGATATCGGCACCTGCTTCGACAAACGCTTCAATGTAGAGATCCACGGGTGAAATCATCAGGTGTACGTCAAACGGTTTTTTGGTGACTGATCGGACAGATTTGGTAATCGCCGGGCCAAATGAAATATTAGGGACAAAATGGCCGTCCATGATGTCTACATGAATTAAATCAGCACCCGCCTGATCAAGACGCTGTATTTCCTTGCCGAGTTGGGAAAAATCAGCGGCGAGTATTGAGGGAGCTATGCGGGTGGGTTTTTGCATTTTTCTGTTTCGTTCTGTCTGGGGCCTGTCAGGCAAAAAATGAAAGAAATGTTCTTTAACTTTGGTAACAGCAACACCTGTTTTTCGCAAGGTGGTGGTTATCTGACTGGTGCTCCGTCTTTGTTATTGATTGAGTATGCGGAATTTCTACCCGGAGTTTTAAGGCGAAATTTTAAGCAAGAATTAAATGTTTTGACATACGATGGTATGCAGTCGGGAGTATTTTTTGGCTTTTTTAGATAAAAATTAAACTTTAAGCCAGAGAATCAAAGGAAATAGGGCTATAGGAGGACCTTTCGATGAAGAGTTCCGGTATGGTTACCAATTTAAAAATAGCGCAAAAATTGCCAATATTGTTTGTGATTATTGCGATATTGTCTGTTGTTTCTGTTGGTGTGTTTTCTGTCATAAACACATCCAGTAATCTTGTCGATCAGCAAAAACAGACGTTACTTGCCCGTGCAGAAGCAAGAACAGCATCATTGGCACAATATCTTCAGTCGATTGAAGAAGATATCACGATCACCGCGGCCAACGGCTATGTTCATAATGCTTTGTCTAATCTGGCTCTTGGGTTTCGAGATGAGAAAAGACTTCATAGCGACCCGTTGAAATCCCTTCAGGGGATTTATATCAACGAAAGCGGCACAACTGAAACAAATGCGGCCGGGAATACGGAAAAGCTGGGCGAAAAGCACCTCTTTGACGGACCTGCTATAGACGATGCCTACCATATTGAACACAAACGTTTTCACCCATGGTTCCGGCAGATGCTGGATGGCCGTGGTTATTATGATATCTTTCTGGTCGATGCAGAGGGCAATGTTGTCTATACGGTTTTCAAGGAGCTGGATTACGCTACAAATTTGCTTGAAGGGCAGTACAAAGATACGGGACTGGCAGCAGCCTTCAAAGGCGCACAAGCCAGCAAACAGGCTGGCCATATAACCTTTATCGATTTTGCTCCTTACAGTCCAAGTTATGGAGCACCTGCAAGTTTTATGGCGACACCGATTATAACTACTACCGGATTTCAGGGTGCCCTGGTCTTTCAAATGCCTATTGATCGCATCAACAGCATATTGCAGTTGAGTACAGGTATGGGCCGCAGTGGGGAAACCTATGTTGTTGGTAATGACTATCTGATGCGCAGTGATTCCAGACTGTCCAATGAGCCAACTATCCTTAAAACAAAAGTTGAAACAGAGACGGTTCGCTTGGCTCTTGAGGGACAAAGTGGTGTTGAGACTGTACCAGATTACCGTGGAATCCCGGTTGTATCTGCTTATGTACCGCTGAATTTTCAAGGCATTCGCTGGGCGATGATTGCTGAAATTGACGAAGAGGAAGTACTGGAATCTTCAAACGAAGCTGCCATTTATATTCTGTTGATCGGGCTTGTTGTTCTGGTTCTTGTGGCTTTACTGGGTTGGTATTTTGCCCGCTCGATTGTCCGTCCTATCCAGCAGTCGACGAATGAGATGTTGAAACTTGCGGATGGAGATAAAACCTTTGAGGTTTCTGGTCGGGATCGCAGCGATGAAATCGGCGATATGGCTTCTGCTCTCCAGACCTTTAAAGAGAATGCCATCAAACAGGATGAAATGGCGGCCAAGGAACTGGAAATGGTTTCTCTGCGGGAAGCGCGGACGAAACGTATCGAGCAACTGGTTGCTGCTTTTGAGAAGGATAGCAATGATATTCTGACCCAGGTTGGTTCTGCAGCGGCCCAGATGAAAAATACTTCTGGCGAGATGTCGACGATCGCCCAGGATACGGCCATGCGTTCCAATACTGTTGCAGCTGCAGCAGAAGAGGCTTCGGTTAATGTGCAAACTGTTGCGGCCGCTGCTGAAGAGCTGAGTTGTTCAATCGAAGAGATAAACCGTCAGGTTGGAGAGTCCAGTCAGATTGCCCGTGATGCTGTTTCCAAAGCAGATGCAAACATTGCGACAATCAGAGGGCTTGAGCAGGCTTCCAATCGTATTGGTGAGGTGGTCGGGCTTATTTCCGATATCGCTGAACAAACCAATCTTCTGGCCTTGAATGCGACTATTGAAGCGGCTCGGGCTGGCGAAGCAGGTAAAGGGTTTGCTGTTGTTGCCAGTGAGGTGAAAAATCTTGCTAACCAGACGGCCAAAGCAACTGATGAAATCAGTGGGCAGGTTAACGAGATGCAGGAAGTAACCAAATCTGCAGTTGCTGCTATTGAGGCCATTGGCAAGACAATTGCCGCAATGAATGATATTTCCAACTCGATCTCCACGGCTATTGAAGAGCAGGGATCGGCAACACAGGAAATTTCCAGAAATGTTCAGGAAGCCTCTGCGGGGACTTCTGAAGTGACTTCCAACATGCAAGGGGTGAGCGAGGCCTCGTCTCAGACTGGGCATTCATCTCAGCAGGTTCTTGAAGCTTCCAATGAACTTGCGCGTCATTCAGAAGAAATGCGCAAGAATGTTGAAGCGTTTATCCAGGGTATCCGGGCAGCATAGCCCGGTATCCTGGAAGTTATCGAAGCTCCTATATCCTCTTGAGGCGGCAGGCGTAAAAGCCATCTATGCCGCCTTCTTCTTTTTGGTGACAGGGAAGGCAACGCAAATCGCCTTCAGCGGTCACAAGGGATGCGAGCCAGGGTTCAGGACCCAGCTCTTCAGCTCTGATGGGTAACCTTTCTACCAACGCCGGGTTTTCCTCGAGGAGCTTTTCTATCTGCTCTACCCCTTCTTCCGGTTCTAGCGAGCAGGTCGCATAGACAATAAGACCCCCGGGTTTAACCAGGGAGAGGGTGTTTTCCAAGAGTCTGCTCTGGATCTGGGAAAGCTGGTTGACGTCGGCCTGTCGTTTGATCCGTCCCAGTTCAGGGTGCTTGCGCAAGGTGCCGGTGGCAGAACAGGGGGCATCAAGCAGGACGGCATCAAAAGGCTGCTCTACCTGCCATGTCGTTGCATCTGTTGTAAGGACCTCTACGTCGAGATTCAGGCGCTTGATATTTTCGCGCAAACGCTTTAGCCGCTTGGAAGAAACATCAACCGCGGTTACATTTGCTTTTGCAGCAGCAAGCTCAGCGGTTTTCCCGCCAGGTGCGGCACAGATATCCGCAATTCTGAGGTCCTTTACAGGGCCTAGAAGCAGGGCTGGCAAACTGGCGGCAAAATCCTGAACCCACCATTCCCCGTCGTTGAAGCCGGGAAGCTGGCTTGGATCACCGGATCCCTGCTGCAAACGAATCGAATTTCCAGAAGTGACAGTCCCACCAAGCTTTTCTGCCCATTGTTCCGGGGCAGATTTGACACTGAGATCAAGCGGGGGCTCTACAAGATGTGCAAGGGCAATGGCGCGGGTGGTTTCTTCACCATAGATTTTGCACCACTTTTCCCACATCCATTTGGGCATGTTGTCACGGCTGTCGTCCATTCCAGCCAGTAGTTCTTCGGCTTCGCGGGAAATCCGTCGTAATACGGCGTTCATCAAGGGTTTGTGCCCAGCCAGGCGCGGGCCCCGGGCAAGATCAAGAGATGTACTGACAGCGGCATGCGGTGGTGTATCGAGAAACAGCAACTGGGCTGCGCCAAGGCGCAAAATATCACGAACATCGACCATCTTGACCGGGAGCTTGCGGCTCATACAGGCATTGATGGCTTTGTCGATCTGCCCGAGGCGTCGCATCAGAGTCGAGATCAGCAACCGGGTAAAGGCGCGATCCCGTTTTTCCATTGCTTCAAAGGCAGCGAGGTTGTTGCCCAGAGCCTCGTCAAGAGTCTGTTGTTCCCTGAGAATGCTTTTCAGGAGAAGTAAAACCAGTTCGCGCGGGTTTGCAGGCCGTCGGGAAGAAGACTTCCGACTTGAACTTACTTTGCCGCCGGGACGGGCCTTGGAAGAGTTTTTGCTGTTTTCTGTCATAAGCTACGGTTTATCACGTCTGGCAAAGGAGAAAAGCGATTTTTCAGCGAGGGTGCCATGCAAAGATGGTTTTCTGTAATCTGGGGGGTGTTTTATCTCTGGAATTGTTTGTGAACGGGGCTTGGCTTGTGACTTTTTACATGCCATATGAATAGGTATGACGAGAACATTTACGGCACATAAACCGGGGGGAAAGCGCCCGGTTGTCTCTTCTTCCTCTTCGCAGGAAGTCTCTGCTGTTGCCAATCGCAAGAAGATTGTCGCAAAGGATCTCGAGCGTGCTCTTGAAGCCCGACTTCAGCGCGAAAAGGAGCTGATGGAAGGCCTGGAGCGGAAAAAAGAGATCGGTGGCCCGCAGGGGCTGGAGCCGACACGGTATGGTGATTGGGAACGCAAGGGAATTTGTGTGGATTTCTAGGGCCTGCTATTTTCACGACAGGCCAGATTCTTAAGTACCGGAGTTACTTTCTTTATGGAGCTTCTAGCCCCTTATCGCCGACGTATCGATGATCTTGATGATCAGATCATGGAACTCTTTTCCCAGCGCTTCCAGGTTATTCGCGAAGTGGCTCAGCTCAAGAGCAAACACGGGGTCCCCGCTGTGCTGCAGGACCGGGTTGACGAAGTCCGTGAACGCAACGCCGAGACAGGGAAGCTCAAAGGCGTTGATCCCGAATTTGTACGGCGTCTTTATACCCTGATCATCGACGAATCCTGCGAGCTTGAAGATCGGCTTATGGGAAATCTCTAGGTCGTCGCAGCAACAGGTTTTCTTAACCAGGCCGACTACGTAGCCCAAACCGCTTGATCGGTTTCAGGTTAACGAGAGCAACACCCAGCACCGTCATGATCATACCGATGAGGGCTGCGGATTGAAAAACCTCGTCATAAAGTATCCAGGCCATCAGGGATGCCGTAGGGGGCACAAGAAAGAACAGGCTTGAGACTTTAGAGGCGGCACCCTTGCGGATCAGAAGATACAACAAGCTGATCGCCCCGACAGACAAGACAATGACCAGCCATGCCATGGCAAAAATCATTTCTCCAGTCCAGTTGATGATCATGGTTTCCGTGAAATAGGCTAAAATTCCCGTCGGGATTGCTGCTGCTGTATATTGAATGACGGCACCTGTGCGCAGGTCCATTTCACCACAGAAGCGTTTTTGATAAACCGTCCCGATGGAAATACCGATCAGGGCAATAACGGCGATGGCGACACCGAGTTCAGTCCCCAGGCCGTCTTCGAGTTTGGACCAGACAACAAGGATCACACCGCTGACACCTAGGACGAGCCCTGTCCATTGTTTGGCTGTTATCTTTTCCTTGAGAAAAATACCTGCAACAAAAGCGACCAGCAGGGGCTGAATCCCTACGATCAGGGCAGCAACACCTGCTTCCAGTCCCCGTTCAATTGCTGCGAAAACTCCCCCAAGGTAAGTCGCGTGAAGCAGAATACCAGCGATAGCGATGTGTAAAGCCTGGGTCATGCTTTTTGGCCAGCGGGCTTTCCAGATAAGGGAAATGACCAGCATAAGAGCCATGGCGATGAGGAAACGGGTCGCCAGCAATGTCATGGTTTCGGCGTAGGGCAAGGCCATTTTTGCAAAAACGAAACCTGAACTCCAGAGAATGACAAAGCTGCCAGGAGCGAGGCTGGCGAGAAGACTGGAAGATCCGTTGGTTTGCTGGGACATTTATTTGCCTGCTGGATAAACTGGATAGGTCCCTTCTTGCATAACAGTCGCCAAGGAAATTTGCAGTAACGATATTTGGAATGAAAAATTGTTCGGGTTCAATTTTTGACAAGGAGTATTAGAAAGCTTTTCTCCGTTGCGGCAAAGACAGGTTCATGAAAAATTGGTACCAACAGTTCATTGTATTTTTCAGAACACAGGAGCCAACCTGATTTTGTCCACCTCTGCGCGATCATCCAACACACCGTTATTGGAAATCAGTCTGCTAAAAGAGGACGAAATGCCTCTTCAACGGCAACTCTATGTCCAGATCAGGGATCTCGTACTCAAGGGACGCCTTCTTCCAGGAGAGCGTTTGCCGTCTACCCGCTTTCTGGCAAAAGAACTCTCCTGTTCTCGAAATACGGTTTTGGGCGCCTTTGACCTGCTGTTTGCTGAAGGGTATCTGGAAGGACAAACGGGATCAGGAACCTTTATTTCCGGGGTGTTGCCTGAAGATCTTGGGACTATTGCACAGGCGTTAGGGGAAAAGGGGCAGACGGGAGGAGTCAGATCAGGTCGAGGGTTATCCAAGCGCGGGCTGGAGCTTGCCGCCATGGAGAAAAGGGTTCATCGGAGTCACAGGGTTTTTGCACCGGGCATGACTGATCTTGATTCATTTCCCTTTCCACTTTGGGCCCGGTCTCTGGCGCGAACCTGGCGTTATCCCAAAGATGAAGTTCTGCGCAACCCTGATCCCTGTGGTTATGCACCCTTGCGCAAGACAATTGCTGATCACCTCAGAGCCGCAAGGGGACTGCAATGTGACTGGCGACAGGTTATGATTACATCGGGGTCCCAGCAGGCGGTCGACCTCATGGCCAGGGTTCTGCTTGATTCCGGTGATCAGGTCTGGTTTGAAGAGCCAGGTTATCCGGGGCTACGGGGGCCTCTTCATTCCGCTGGAATTACAACAGTCCCGGTGCCTGTAGACGCAGAGGGGCTTTCAGTCGAGGCAGGCCGGCGACTGGCGCCTTCAGCCCGTATGGCTGTTGTCTCGCCTTCACACCAATACCCCCTCGGGGTTGTGATGTCTTTACGCCGTCGACTGGAACTGCTTGATTGGGCGATAGAGAATGATTCCTGGGTGCTGGAAGATGACTATGACAGTGAATTCCGGTTTTCAGGGAATCCCTTATCTTCTCTGCAGGGATTAGAAGCTGAGCGGTTGCAAAGGAGCGGGCAGGCGGGGCGAGTGGTTTATCTTGGTTCCTTTTCCAAGGTCCTGTTCCATGTGTTGCGCCTGGGGTATGTGGTTGTGCCCGAGGATCTGGTTGATTCAGTGGCCGCGGCCAGGGCCTTGCTGGATGACCGTTCGTCCCTGCTGGCACAGCCTGCCCTTGCAGACTTTATGGCTGAAGGCCATTTTTCGGCGCACATTCGCCGTATGCGCCGCCTCTATGCCGAACGGCAAATCTGTATGCTCGAGAATATCAGACGCTTTTTACCGGAATATCTGGAGGTCGAACCCGATGAAACCGGATTACATTTGACTGCATTCCTGACAGATAAGGTTATGAAAAAAACGACAGATCGTGAAATCGTCAGACGAGCTGATCAAGAGGAAATCTCACTGTCTCCCTTGTCTTTGTTCTACGCGTCGCCCGAAAATATTCACCAAGGGCTGATGATGGGATACGGCGCCTGTACTCGGGAAGAAATCAAACAGGGGTGCCAAAAGCTGGCAGGTGTTTTTATGAAGGCGGTGACATAAAAGGCGGAACTGGATGGCCTTTTACGGTTTTGGAAAACCTTTTCTTTTATCTGGGTAAACGTTAGGTAGAGTAAGTCCTGGCGGGGAGATTCACTGGTACAGTTTCTTCCTCACCACTCTGTCTAGTAAAGTGGAATGCGCGATGAAGCCCCTGAACGAATTTCCCAAGTCTGTCTGTCGTAATATCCGCTTTGTATTGACGGACATTGACGACACCGTCACCAGCGAAGGCCGATTGACAGGCGAAAGCTATCTGGCGCTGGATCGCCTGCAGAAGGCCGGGTTCCATGTGATCCCGATTACCGGGCGTCCTGCTGGCTGGTGTGATCATATTGCTCGGATGTGGCCTGTTGATGCTGTTGTAGGGGAAAACGGAGCATTCTATTTTCGGTATGATCACGGCAATCGTAAAATGATCTGCCGTTTCTGGAAGGATGAGACTGAGCGCAAACTTGATCGAATGAAGATCGAGCAGCTACGGCAATCCATCCCTCTCGCAGTGCCGGGGAGTGGAATTGCTTCGGATCAGGATTACAGAATCGCTGATCTCGCTGTTGATTTTTGCGAGGATGTTGAGGCTTTGCCACAAGAGCAGATTGACCGGATAGTTGACCTTTTTAACGAGGCGGGAGCCAAGGCAAAGATCAGTTCAATTCATGTAAACGGCTGGTTTGGTGATTACGACAAACTGACTATGACAGAGGTGCTGTTCCGGGAAGTTTATAATCTTGAGCTGGAAGATGTTCTGGATCAGGTGGTTTTTGCTGGAGATTCCCCGAATGATGCTCCGATGTTTGCCCGTTTTCCCCATTCGGTCGGTGTGGCGAATGTTGCTGATTTTGTTGGGCGTATACCCAATGAGCCAACCTGGATCACGGATAGCCGGAGCGGACAGGGCTTCGTTGAACTGGCAAATCTCCTGATCGGATGACGGACCTGCAATGGTGATGAACTCTAAGGTCATACCCCGGAATCATTGAATATTCCGGTTGGCTGGCCATCAATGCTTCGGGTGTTTTTTCTCTTCCAGTATTTTTCAACACCTTCTGGTCCCATCTCTTCGTAGTAGGGGATAAGTTCTTTCTCTGCCCGGTTTTCGACAAACTGCATAACAGGAACACCTGTGCCGCAAGAGGTCTGGACAAGATCGATAGTCATGATGAAAATCTGACGGCTTCCGGCAAGAGCGGGAAACGCGGCGAGAGATGTCTTCCATCCGGAATCTCTGGGATGGAGAACTTTTGCCTGACCATAAACCCGGAGTATCAGAGCAGATCCTTCAAAGGCACAGAACATCAATGTCATACGATTTAACTCACGCAAGTGAGCTGCAGTTTCGTTGCCACTTCCACTAAGGTTAAGCCACATGATTGTTTTTTCATCAATAATACGCAGGCTGTCCACACCTTTGGGAGAGAGGTTGACCCGACCCTTGTGACCAGCAGTTGCCACAAAAAAAAGCGGCTGTTGTTCGATAAAGGAACAGTGTGCTTCCAGCAATTTAGTTGTTGTCGCCATGATGCATCCTCTGAAAAATGAGCATTAATGGGAACATTTAGTGAACAAAAAATCAACAGATATTCATTGATAATGGGTTTTCAATATTGCAGTCAAAAATCCGCGTATAGCAGTCGTTCAGGCAAGGGTTGCGACCTATAGGCTGCTTCCCCTCACTCTTTGTGTGATCTTTTTGCTTTGATGAGACTATAAGTAATACTAATGTTGCTAATTGTTGGATAGGCGATCAGGTTGGCCTGCTTTTATCGGGTTCCTGAAAGGCTCTGTGGCCAAAAAATAAACGGTTTCGGGCAGTTATCTCTTTTTAAGGTAGTTTTTTGTGTCTCATCTCGATCTTGATCTGCGTGCGTTGGACATTTTTGTGACAGTTGTCGAAGCAGGGGGAATGACAGCCGCATCGCAGCAGAAGGGAATTACGCAATCAGCTGTTTCCCAGGCTGTTGGTGGACTTGAGAAGAAAATGAATGTCAAGCTGATGGACCGTGCTGTACGTCCGCCAGCCTTGACGCCTGCAGGGCGTACCCTGTTTGATCGGGCCAAATCCCTGCTTGATACGGCGCGGGAAACCTCCTTTATGGTGCGGGCCCACCAACAGAGATCTCTGCCGAGATTGAATGTAGGAATGGTCGATTCCTTCGGGATTACAGTCGGGCCGCATCTGGTTAAGGAATTGATGGATGAGGCGCTGGAGTGGTCAGTCTGGTCTGGTTTGACCAAGCTGCATGTGAAGCGGCTGTTTACCCGGGAGGTGGATGTTGTGATCACGGAAGGCAGTGTGGAAACGGAAGAGAGAATTATTTCGCATCGTTTGCTGCGGGAACCCTTTGTTCTCGCCCTGCCTGTGGGATACACAAAAAAAATAGAAAGCCTGAAGGAGCTGTCGGAAGATATTCCCCTGGTACGGTATAGCTCTCGTTCCCTGACCGGGATTAACATAGAGACTCATCTGCGACGGCTCGGGATTGAGGCACGGCGTCGGTTTGAGTTCGATACTGCCGATGCAACGCTTGCGATGGTTGCTGTCGGGATCGGCTGGGCGATTACCACCCCGCTTTGTCTCCTGCAGGCAAAGACACATTTGCCATCAATCCGTTGTGAACCCCTGCCTGGGCCAGCGTTTTCGCGTAGCCTGATGCTGGCAACCCGTCGCCATGAACTGGAATCACTGCAAAAAATGATCAGCAAGAAGTCCTGCGAAATTCTGGAACAACGCTGTCTACCTGAAATTTCCCGTTTTGCACCCTGGGTTATAGAAAAGATGCGTGTTGGCGAGAAAGTTGTTTAAATCAAACGCTTGCCCGTGGCTCTTGGCAATAAATCAAGCGGGTTTGCGCAGGGATTTCACATAGCCCAGTGCATAGTCGAAACCCGACCAGGCCGTGACAGCTGTGGCAATTGCCAACAGCCAGAAAGAAACCTGGGGGATATCCATGTACTGGCTGAAAAACCCGTTAAGGGCGTAGAGACCGACTGTCCAAACCTGGGCACATGCCTGGACGATGGCCTTGATTTTTCCGCTGGAGCGGGCAGCCATGGTAAAGCCCTGTTGCTGGGCGAAAATCCGCAGGTAGGAAACCACGATATCCCGCGTGATAATAATTGCTACAAACCACACGGGTATCCAGCCAATTCCAAGAAATCCGATAAACACCATGGCGCGGTAGAGGCTGTCACTCATGGGATCAATAATCATCCCGAGCTTGGTGACCTGGCCATAGCGACGGGCAATGTGACCGTCTGCCATGTCTGATATTTCGGCAATCATCATCACCACGATGGCTGTGATCAGAAGGGGTTGTGTACCCTGGGTGAGCAGGTAAATGACAATGAAGCCTGCGCCGCTTCTGAAAACACTGAGCCAGTTGGGTAGATTCATGCTTTCGTTACCCTTTGCATGTGATGATCACAAGGAACTGTGATGGTCTGTCACAGCCCGGAAAAGTGGATTTTTGTCCGTGGACTAACGATAATTTTGGTTTATAACAGTCACGGTATGTTGTCACAAGGATGATCAATTCCTATTTGCGAAATTCGAATATATTTATAGAGGGCGTTAACAGAAGAATAGATGAAGTCCTGGTTCAAGAACAAGATGCACGCCCGCAATAAGAAAGAACCGAGCGCAGGAATGCTTCGGTTACTTTATTTTCGCCTGGTGATACCCGTACTCAGGTCTGTCGACCAGCCGGAGACTGTTGCCCGTGGTGTCATGATGGGACTGGCACTGGGCATGACGCCAACAGTCGGCGTTCAACTCTATATGGTTTTTGTTGTCTGGTGGGTTTGCCGTTATGTATTGCGCTGGCAATTCAGCCTGATTATCGCCATGGCCTGGTCCTGGCTCTCCAATCCCTTGACCATGCTTCCTCTGTACTATCTCTATTATGTCACAGGAAGGCTGTTGCTGCTCGATTTCGACCCGGAACAGGACTTTGAAAGTTTCTCCAGAACCATTGGTCAGCATCTTACCTTTGAGTCCGGTTTGTGGGGTACAGTAGTCGAGGTTTTCCGGTTTATGCTTGAAAAAGCAGGGACCTCAATTCTGGTTGGCTTTCTTCCCTATAGCATCGGTTTGGGGCTTGTCGGCTATTGGGTGTCTTTCAAACTGGCAACACGCTATGCTGAAGCCCGGAAAAAACGTCTGGCAGGACTTAATGCCATCGACGATATACCTTCCTGAAAATGAACAGACAGGGGCGTGTATATACACGCCCCTGTTATAAGTACCGTTAATGATAAACCTGTTGTTATGAAGCAGGTTTGATATCGGTGACCATGTTTTTTCCATCTTGCTCATCAAAGGTCACAATGATCTCTGTCCCGGGCGCAAGGCCTTCTACCGTCTGGTTTTCTGGCAGCTGCAGCACTGTTCCATCTTCCATTACAATTGTGTTGGAGGCCGGGTCGGTTGTCATGACCCGACCAGCGACCTCAGCAGCATTAGCAAGGGAAGCCACGCCAAGAAGACCCAGAGCACAAGAAGCAAGAAGCAATTTATTCATTGTATAGTTCCTTTATTGTTCTGTTGTTGCTGTCCTCAAAACATAGGGTGGGGCACGGGGCAAAGTGAAGGGACAAGATCTGGTCAAACTTGGGCATCCTCTTTGTACATTTTTGTGTCACAAAAAGGGTAAGTGACTGAATAAAGGCAATAATTTGACTGATCTGTCATAGTGTCGAGGCAGATGAGGCAAAAATGCTTCTCTCATCGCAAAGCTGTGGCATTTGTCTGTTCAGGGTTCTTGCGGAATGGGGCTATTAAAGATTGATCCAACAAGATCTTCGGGTTGAATTCTTATTCTGATTTGACATATTCAAGTCACTTTTGTTTTGCAAGTTATGTAATTGTAAAAAAACAGGTCAGGTCTGAGGAGGAAAATATGATCGATGTCCTGGAAGGCGGGTGTTTTTGTGGCAAGGTCAGATATAAGACAAGTTGTCTTGATTCAGCCTTCAAGGTTAACTGCCACTGCCGCAACTGCCAGAAGCTGAGTGGCGCTGCCTATATTTCTTTACTGGGAGTTCCTGAAAACAGTTTTTCTGTGACAGGGGAGGTTACCTGTTTTGAGACAACAGGCGGCAGCGGTAAAAAAATGCGCACTTTTTTTTGCGCCAGCTGTAACAGTCGCCTTTATGGCAAACCCGAAATAGGCCCGGGGCTTGTCCTGATCGGGGCGGCAACATTGGATCGTCCTGAGCTTTACAGACCGACAGCGGATATGTTTGTCAAAAATGCACTGCCTTGGGATTCAATGGATGATACCATTCCCAAGTTTGACGCTTTTCCGCCAAGAAGGAGCTAGATATGAGTTCGGGATTTTCCGGTTTTCCCAAAGCCGGTTTTGATTTTCTTGATGAATTGAAGGAAAACAACACCCGCGACTGGTTTCAGGCCAATAAAAAACGTTATCGGGAAACGTTGCAAGATCCTCTGCTCGATTTTATCCAGGCTATGGTTGATCCTCTGGCAGAACTAACGCCGCATTTTGTTGCGGATGCGCGCCGCAATGGTGGTTCCATGTTCCGGATTCATCGCGATGTACGTTTTTCCAAAGACAAACGTCCCTATAAGGAGCATGCGGCCTGTCATTTTCGTCATGGTCTGGGACGAGATGTTCATGCACCGGGGTTTTATGTTCACCTGGCAACAGATGAGGTTTTCTATGGCGCTGGGATCTGGTTGCCCCCCAGTGACGCTCTCTACAAAATCCGCCGGGCAATTACTGATCGCCCTGAAGCCTGGAGCAAGGTCATTGAGGACAAGGCGCTGAAAAAAATGTTTGGAGGTGTCGGGGGTGATGGATTACAACGCCCGCCAAAGGGATTTACGGCAGCTAGTCCGCATCTTGATGATCTGAAACGCAAAACTTTTTTTCTGATGCATCGGGCTTCACCAGAAGCTGCGCAGAAACCTGAATTTTTACAGGATGTTGTGAAGTCCTATAAAGCGGCCATGCCTATGATGCATTTTCTCTGCAAGGCTGTTGATGTACCTTGTTAGAGGGGATCAATCCTGCAGTTTAAGAAGGGATTGGTCTGGCGGGATGGAATTTTCCACATGCTCAAGCCCCCAACTAAAGAGAGCAGCAAGAGCAGGTTGTAAATCCTTGCCTTTCGAGGTCAGGGAGTAGGTATATCTAACCGGGTTATGCTGATAGGCTTCTTTGCTTATGATGCCGACCTGCTCCAGATTTTTCAGTCGATCTGCAAGGATATTGGTGGAAATTCCTTCTGGCGAGGCCAGGAATTCCCCATATTGGTTTTTGCCGAAAAACATCAAGTCGCGAATGACAAGCAAGGTCCACCTGTCGCCAAGAATATCAAGTGACCGGGAAATGGGACAACTGGAGCGCATGACTGACCTTTAGCAGAGCGGTATTAATCCTGATGTCATAGTCTATCACAGAGCCCCTTTCAAAAATAAAGCAACAGAGTTTCTCCGGTTTTCAGATTTCTCCTTTTCCGATTTCTCTGGGCTGCGGCTTTTTTGCAGCTTGTCCCAAGTTGTTGAGAGAGTGATAAAGGGAGCGAATTGTTGTAAGGAAAATTTGGATGTACCTCATTGCTGATGCTGCAGGCACGATAGGCCGCTCTGTAACCGAACAGCTGGTCGGGCAAGGCCTACTGGTCAGAATTCTGACGGCGGATGCGAGCTGTCGAGATCTCTGGCGGGGGCGGGGAGCAGAGGTGAACGAAGGAGATCCCGCACATAAAGCGAGCTGGATAAAGGCACTGGACGGTGCCCAGCGGCTATTGCTTATATTACCGCCCTTCAGCCGGGATGATGGCTCCTTCACGTACCGGGAAAACTATTGCAAGGCTCTGTTTGAGGCTCTGGATGATTTGCCGGAAAAACCCGAAGTGATACTCCTTTCTGCCATGGGTGCAGGAGAAGCCACAGGTTGGGCCGATTTTTTCTCTGATGTCGAAAAGAAACTTATGGACCGCTGCAGAGATCTGACGGTGCTGAGGATCGCGTTCCTGATGGAAAACCTGGCGCCCGCCCTGACAATGGCAAAAAGCCATTCGGTGTTTCCTGTTTTCCTGGCTGATGGCCCCGCTTTCCCAATGGTGGCAAACAGGGATGTGGTGTCCTTATTGCTGTCCGCGCTCCTTGACCCGGCAGCCGGGCAGCAGTTGCTGGAATTACACGGTCCCCGGGCTTTCAACCTTGACGATATTTCAGAAGCGGTTCGCAATGTTCTGAGCAAACATATTGCTGCGATTTCTCTTCCCGAAGACCAGTGGTCCCAGATTTTTCAGGATCAGGGTCTGTCCGCAGAAACCGCACAGAAATGGATCATTTATTATCAAGGATTGAACAGCGGCCTGATTTGCGCCGATCCACAGGCGATACCTTTGGCCGGTGAAACCAGCCTTTCGGATGCCCTGTTTCAGATCTGGAAGGCTTTACAGCGAGACGAGCGCGCCGCGGTTGATCCGGAGCGAAAGATTTACGAAGGATTGGTCTAGAGGCGCTGCTGTGCTGGATGTTTTGATAACACAGGTGGAGTAGGCCCCTAAGCCCTTTCTCTTCTCTACGGGTTATCTCGTGATTATGAGGGGCGTGGATTCCTGAAGCGGTGCCATGACTTCTATTGCGAGGCTCTCCAGATCAATCAGGGAAACAAGCTGTTCCAGAGAGGCCTTGCCTGCCATGAGATCATTGGAGGCATGGGCATTGGCCTCGGTATCCCAGTAGTAAATGCCAATCCATTTTCCCTGTGACGTTTTGACCAGACTCTGGTGCAGGAAGCCTGGTAACTGCACCAAATCCGGGACCATTACACTGACAGCTTTGATCATTTGTTGATCCATTACACCGGGCTTTGCGTTCCAGCTGACAGTTTCAATTACATACATTTCAACTTCCTTGTTCGGTATCGTTTAAAGCAGATACCACTTTATTGCTGGATAAGATGAAAACAATTGCTGTATTTTCGAAGTGAATGTTCTTGTAGTGGAAATAATATGGATGATTTTGATCGTGGTCTGATGCTTCGGTTGGTTGTGGAGCAGGGGACCATGGCAGGAGCTGCGAGGGCGTTGCATGTCAGCCCTTCAGTGGTCAGTAAGCGGCTTGTCGAACTTGAGAACCTGCTCGGAGTTCAGCTGTTGCGACGAACCACACGCCGGATTTCACTAACAGAAGCTGGAGAGCATTTTTACAACAGGATGCGGTTTCTGGGAGGAGAATGGCAAACCCTGCTGGAAGAGACAGCCAGTCTTGGGCAGACCCCGCGTGGGAAATTGACAATTGCGGCTCCGGCACCTCTCTTAAACCGGTTTTTGGTACCTGCTATCGGTGAGTTTATGCGCCGTTATCCAGATATTGAAACCGAACTGCAGGCTGTCAATTATGACAAGCTGCCCCTGTCTCAGGTTGATGTATCCTTGGCACGTTGGATATCTGGCTTTGATTCAGGGGCGTTTGTCGGTGCGCGGATATGCCGATATCATAATTTCCTTTTTGCTGCTCCAAGCTATCTGGCTGCGCGGGGAGAGCCCGGACTCCTTTCAGATCTGTCTGCACATCAATGCCTGTGTTATGGGTTGGGGAAAGGGAGAACGGAGTGGCAGTTTCCGGGGCATGCTCCAGTGATGGTCGAAGGGAAACTGAGAAGTGACAATACTGACGCTATTATTGCCGCTGCGGTCGATGGTCAGGGGATTGCCTATATCCCGGCCCTGATTATCGAAAAGGAATTGGCGCGAGGAGAATTGGCCCCTGTCCTGCAGGAGCTTTCCAGCGCCCCCTTCGAGATGTGGGCCTATTACCAGCAGCTGGAGTACGTACCGCTAAAGCTTAGGGTTTTTCTGGATTTTCTGAAGCAGAAATGGAATTGATTTAAGATATGGATAGAAAAGTAAAAGAGGCAAAGCGGACTGATGCTGCTTTGCCTCTTTTCTATTTTGTAGTCTATCTGTTCATGCGGTTTTCGATCAGATCGTCAACCACACTTGGGTCAGCAAGCGTCGAGGTATCGCCAAGGCTGCCGTAATCATTTTCGGCAATCTTGCGCAGGATCCGGCGCATGATTTTACCGGAACGGGTCTTGGGCAGACCGGGAGCCCACTGCAACAGATCCGGGGTGGCTATCGGGCCGATTTCCTTGCGCACCCAGGTAACAAGCTCCTTGCGCAGTTCATCACTTGGCTCTTCCCCAAGGTTCAGGGTTACGTAAGTATAGATGCCCTGACCTTTGATATCGTGGGGATAGCCAACGACGGCGGCTTCGGCGACCTTTGGGTGGGCGACAAGTGCGGATTCAACTTCGGCGGTTCCCATGCGGTGGCCTGAGACGTTGATGACGTCATCGACCCGTCCGGTGATCCAGTAATAACCGTCTTCATCCCGGCGACAGCCATCTCCGGTGAAATAGAGGCCCTTGTACGTCGAGAAGTAAGTCTGGATGAAGCGCTCGTGATCGCCATAGACCGACCGCATCTGGCCGGGCCAGGAATCTGAAAGGCAGAGGTTGCCCTCTGTCGCGCCTTCTAGCGTGTTCCCGTCGTTATCAACCAGCAGGGGTTTCACGCCAAAGAAGGGACGTGTCGCAGAACCTGGTTTGAGTGGGGTGGCGCCAGGCAGCGGTGTGATCAGAATGCCGCCTGTTTCTGTCTGCCACCAGGTATCGACGATTGGGCATCGCCCCTCGCCAACAACCTCGTGGTACCACATCCAGGCTTCGGGATTGATTGGTTCGCCAACCGACCCCAACAGTCGCAGGGAGGAGCGGGAGGTTTTTTTCACCGCTGCAAGGCCTTCGCGCATCAGGGCACGGATGGCTGTTGGTGCAGTGTAGAAGATATTGACCTTGTGTTTGTCGCAAACTTCCCAGAATCGCGAGGCGCTTGGGTAGTTGGGGACACCCTCAAAAACAAGTGTAGTCGCACCATTGGTCAAAGGGCCGTAAACGATATAGCTGTGTCCGGTAATCCAGCCCACATCAGCTGTACACCAGTAAATATCGCCGTCGTGATAGTCGAAGACATATTTATGGGTCATCGAGGCATAGACGAGATAACCACCGGTCGTGTGCAAGACACCTTTCGGCTGGCCGGTCGAGCCGGAGGTATAGAGAATGAACAGAGGATCTTCGGCATTCATTTCTTCAGCCGGGCAGCTGTTGTCTGCGGCTTCGCAGGCTTCGTGCCACCAGACGTCGCGTTTGTCATTCCAGCTGATATTGCCGCCTGTGCGTTTGACCACAAATACCGTGTCGACACCGGGACAACTTTCAAGTGCCTTGTCGGCGTTGGCTTTAAGCGGAATGCTTTTGCCGCCGCGAAGCCCTTCATCAGCTGTAATCACACAGTTTGATTGACAGCCCTGAATGCGGCCGGCGAGGGCATCGGGAGAGAAGCCGCCAAAAACGATGGAGTGCACAGCACCAATTCTGGCACAGGCGAGCATGGCGTAGGTGGCTTCAGGGATCATCGGCATGTAGATGGTGACCCGGTCCCCCTTCTTTACACCTCGGGCTTTTAGCGCATTGGCAAAACGGCAGACGTGATCATAGAGCTGACCATAAGTGATATACTCATGTTCGCTGGGGTCATCGCCTTCCCAGATAATCGCGGTGTCATCTTTTTTCGTGGGTAAATGGCGGTCAATACAGTTGTAACAGACGTTGGTGGTGCCGTCCTCATACCACCGGATATGAACATCTTCTGGCCCGAAATTGATATCCTTTACTTTGGTAAAGGGTTTGAACCAATGTATTCTTTTGCCATGTTTGGCCCAGAATGCTTCCGGGTCCTCGACGGATTGTTGATACATCTGCAGATAACGAGATTCATCTACCCAGGCTTTTTCGGCAAGATTTTCCGGGACTGGGAAAACAGTGGCGTCCGACATGCTTCGGTCTCCCTTATTTTTATTTATTGTTGCGCCACTTCTTTGAGCGGCGAATTTTTCTTCGCAGGGATTATTTACGCAAAAAGATGCTTTCTCAAGATCTATCTGGAAATTTTCGATAAGTTATTGGTCTGATAATGAAAAATTATACCGCAATGCAGCAAAATCTTTACAGCAAAGTTTTGAAATATTTGAAATTTGGTCGGACAGTAAAAATTTAGGACTTCAGGACCATGTTTCGGAACTCTGGCCGCGGCGAACGACGATTTTAGGTTTATCCGGTTCCTCAAATACCGTTATGTCATTACAGGGGCGTCCGAAATAATAGCCCTGTCCCAAATCGATAGCACAGCCAATCAGCATATTGGTCGTGGCTTCATCCTCGACCATTTCTGCAACAGTCGTGATATTCAGTTTTTTACACAGATCAGCAATGGAAGAGAGGATGTGGGTCGAGGTTGTATCATTCAATGCTTCCCTAACATAACTGCCATCAATCTTGAGAATATCAATCTGGAACATTCTAAGATATTGCAAGGAAGCCTCGCCGACACCAAAATCGTCCAGGCACACTTTATGCCCCAGTTTACGCAAGCTCTGTATCGATTGATTGGCGAGTACCGGATCAGGAATTTTGGTGGATTCCGTTATTTCGAACAATAACTTCTCAGGGGTATCCTTGAAGGGTTCGAGCATGGGGATCAGTTTTTCGATGAAATCCTGTTCTCCAATCGAGGCGGCAGAGAGATTGACAGCCAGTTGCCGCCTGAAATTTTTGCTCGGATTATTTTCCAGCCATTTGATTGCTTTACGGCAGACAGCAAGATCGAAACCTTTGATCAGGTTAAGATCTTCGGCTGATCTGATGAAATCCTGGGGTGATCCTGTTTCATCGTTAATACGTGCGAGAACTTCGTAATGATGGGTTCTGCGAGTTTTGAGATCAATAATCGGCTGAAAAACGATCATGAAATCAGCGCCGTTGATCACGTTTTTGATCCGTGTTGCGGTCTTTTGTATCCGGACAAGAATTTCCGGCAGCGAATGGGCCAACTCTTCCAGACTAAAGGCCTGATTATGGTCCTGGGCAAACTGCTGGATCATGAAACTCAGGGCCTGGGCGGCATTTCCGCCAGAGATGCCACTGTCAGCAAGCGCGATGCTGGCTTTTTCAATCTTGAGGCCAACACCCGTAGGATCTGCTGCCTGAACCTGACGGGTGATTTCGTTGCTGAGATGCTCAATATCCAGATCAGGGCGGCTGATCAAACCATAGCGACCATTGCCAAAAGACGCAGCCGAGTTGGCTTCTGAAGAGCTGGCACGCAGATAGCTGTTAATGGTTTCGCTAAGTTCAGATCTGGTTTCCTTGGTCAGGCGTTTGGAAAATTCATCATAATTTTCCAGTTCAATAAAGGTCAGCTTGTCTTCTGGATTGCTTTTCTGATGCTCAATCACAGCTTGGCCAAAACTGAGTCTGTCGTGAACCTGTGGGGCTGTCACAGCATGAGCGGAAGGAATTTTGCAGGAAAGAAAGAAATGTTTTTCGAGATCCTCGACATAGTATCCGGTAATCGAAAGGTCCCGTGGCTCTTTCGATTTTTTAACAAAACGGATATTGATGGGGTCGGGGCGGTCTCCTCCAACCATGCCGTTGAGCAGTTGGTGGAGCACGGGCCGCTCATGGGGAACAACGAGATCAAGTAATGACTGCCCCGTCAAATCGTCTACTGTGCGACCGAATAGGCTTTGGGTAGCGCCACTGATAAAGACAATTTTGTGGGTATCAGAAAGTTCGATCAGCAAGTCTGCACGACAGAAGGCAAAAGCCAGGAAACGATCACGGGCCTGACGTAGAGAAGCGATTACCTCGTTTTCACTCATGGGTGCTCCGAATGGCTTCACTGATCCATGCTGTTACCTTGGGGTCATACATTGGTGATAACGAATTCGGGCGGCAGGGATCTATTATATTTAGTCTTATTCTAATGAGCAGGAGTTAATAGGTAATAAATGAAATTGATAAGAAGCAGATCCTGGTTGATGTTTATTTTTTATTTTTAAAATTAACAAGTTACTCTATTTGTTCTTGTTGTTACTTGGTTAAGAATTTTGCTTTAAACTGCAATAAAGCCCCCTTGGGTCCAAATGTTTTATGAAGAGCCAGGGGCATTGATCAAAGTGTCGATAAGTGGAAGCGAACGTGCAAATGCCGACGAATAATCTCAAATCCAAAGTCCCGACACGGGGGGGACCTGATCTTGAAGACATTGTGGCCTCAGCCGAATCTGCTTTGCAGGATATGGAGCAGGAGTACGAGGTTTGGGTCGCCGAGGATGTAGAGAAAATTTCCAGATTGTTGGAGAAGGCCCGGGAAAGTAGTCCGGCTCCCGAAGCTCTGATCGATGAAATACAGGGAATCAGCCATGACATCAAAGGTCAGGCGGGGACCTTTAACTTTCCCCTGCTGACTGAAACAGGTAAATCCCTCTGCAAATTGATCCAGAAGGACATGGTCGCGGCCTGTCAGCGGCTCGATTTGATTGAAGCACATGTTGATGCCATGCGGATCATTATCTCTCAGGGTATCAAGGGAAGTGGTGGTGCTGTTGGCAAAAGCCTGACATCAGCCCTGAATCAGGCTGTGGAAAAGGTTCTCTCTGAAGGCGGGAAAAAATAGAAATTCTGGTATTTCTTCCCCTCGGGTGGTTTTTGGTGTTTGCGGAATATCCGTTTATACGTCTGGAACTGTCTGCCCCATTTTACAAATAATCTGCCATTCAGCGTTGGTAACAGGCATGACCGAAAGACGGGACTGTTTTAACAAGGCCATTTCCTGAAGGTCTTTTTCTGCTTTTATTTCTGCAAGGCTAACAGGTCTGTTCAGCGCTTTGACGGTCCGAACATCGACCATGCCAAAACGGCCGCTTTCATCAGTGTGATCCGGATAATACTCACGGGAAATTTCAACGATTCCGACCACGCTTTTCTCTTTCACCGAATGATAAAAAAAAGCGTGATCGCCCAGCTTCATCGCTTTCATGTAATTTGAAGCCTGATAGTTGCGCACACCATTCCAGTGCTCGTTTCCCTTCTCGACCTGATCCTGCCAGGACCAGCTGCCGGGTTCGGTTTTGATCAGCCAGTATGCCATCGAGACTCTCCCTGTTTCCAACCAGGGCCAGCATAACATTGTGAATTTTCAAGACAACGCTGTTGTCCGTCGCTGTCAGGCTGGAAGGAAACAGGGACTGGTAATAATCTATTTAGGTAAAACCTGTTTCCAGGGTGTAATCGTGACCTGTTCGAATAGTCCTGCCAGTTTGTAAGGGTCGTTCTCGGCAAATTCCTGAGCGGCGATGGCATCGTCGAATTCAAGGATGAGAAGGCTACCAGTCATGCTTTCTCCATCGGCACCAAGAGTAGGACCGGCAACAACGACCCGATCCATGAACTTGCCCAGATATTCGAGGTGAGCCGGGCGGTTTTCAGCGCGGATGTGGGCATGGTCTTTTTTATCAACGCAAGAAAAGATAAATTTCATTGGTATTTTCCTGTTGTGGCAATCGATAGTTAGAATTCTGCTTTTTGGGGACGGGCGAGTAAATCAGCAATGGTCTGATCAATGTCAGCCTGATGATGGAGTACGTCACAGATGGCATTGCAGATTGGCATGTCGATCTGGAGTTTTCGGGCAAGAGCCGAGACGGATTTGCTTGAGCCAAGGCCCTCCGCCACGGTAATGCGTCCCTTTAGGTAATCTGCCAGCTTCTCGCCGCTGCCCAAAGCTTTGCCCAGGGCATAGTTGCGTGATTGTGTTGCTGTGCAGGTGAGGGTCAGATCGCCCATACCCGCAAGGCCCATCAGGGTTTCCCGACGCGCCCCCTTGGCGATGCCAAGCTGTACGATCTCGGACAGGCCTCTGGTAATAAGGGCAGCCCGGGCGTTGTCACCCAGTTGACGGCCATCAACGATGCCGCAAGCAATGGCGATAACATTTTTAACGGCCCCGCCAATTTCGGCACCAACGGGATCAGTCGAATGATAGATTCTGAAGGCACGGCTGCCGAGCGTGTTGGCCAATTTTCGTCCAAGAGCCGCATCTGCACAGGCCAGTGTAACGGCTGTCGGCAGATCCCGGGCAACTTCGATGGCAAAAGTTGGTCCGGAAAGTACGGCCAGAGGGTTCTTGGGCAGTACCTCTTCGAGCATCTCACTCATCAACAGGCCACTACTGATCTCAACACCTTTGGCACAGAGTACCAGGGGAACATCCGGGTCAATCAATGGTTTGATCGGGGTAATCACAGACCGGAGATGTTGGGAAGGGGTAACCAGCAGTAATAGATCGGCATTCTCAAGATCCTTGGCATCCGTGGTTGCACGAATAGTGGGATCAAGCGCGGCACCTTTTAGATAGAGGGCATTCTCATGCTGATTGTTTATATCGTCTACTACTTGTGGATTTCTCGACCAGATGGCCACACTGTTACCCGCATTTGCAGCAACAGCTGCGAGGGCAGTTCCCCACGCACCGGAGCCGATCACGCCAACAGAAGCAGAGCATGTGTCAGACATCAGGCGCGATCCTTTACACCTGTAAGCTGGTCCAGCGGCCAGCGGGGGCGGGGGGCAAAATCAAGCGAGTCCGTCAGACCCAGCTGCAGCCGTTCAAGCCCGGCCCAGGCAATCATGACTCCGTTATCGGTGCAAAGTTTTACAGGTGGGGCCAGCAGGCTGGTTTGACGCTGGTCTGTCAGCGCGGTAAGGCGGTCACGCAGGGCGAGATTTGCCGCGACACCCCCTGCGACAACCAGGGGGCCGGGGCGTCCGTATCTGGCTTGGAAAAGATCCATTGCATGCGAGCAGCGATCAATCAGAACGTCACCCACGGCAGCCTGGAAAGAGGCTGCGAGATCTGATTTGTCCTGATCAGTAAGATTGGAAATTGCACCGTCTTCGCCAGCCAGTTCGAGAATCTTGTTGCGTACTGCAGTTTTCAGCCCGGAAAAGGAAAAATCACATCCAGGTCGTCCTTTCATCGGACGGGGAAGATCAAAGCGCTCAGGATCACCTTTCTTCGCAATCTGTTCCATCAAGGGGCCGCCAGGATAAGGAAGTCCCATCATTTTTGCGGTTTTGTCAAAAGCTTCCCCGACAGCATCGTCAATTGTTCCCCCAAGCCTGCTGTAGCAGCCGACAGCCTCCACGGCGAGCAGCTGACAGTGGCCGCCTGACACCAACAGCAGGAGATAGGGAAATGCCGCTGCTTCTCCTTCGGTCAATCGGGCTGTAAGGGCGTGACCTTCCAGATGGTTTACAGCCAGAAAAGGCAATTTTCGGGCAGCGGCAATTGCTTTTGCTGTCATGACCCCGACAAAAACCCCGCCAATCAAACCGGGGCCGGCTGTTGCGGCAATCCCGTCCAGGTCCTCGAAACCAAGTCTGGCTTCTTCGAGTGCTTCACGGATCAGCCGATCGAGATGATCCATGTGGCTGCGGGCTGCGATTTCCGGTACCACCCCGCCATAGGGTTCATGTTCTTCAAGCTGGGAAAGCACCCTGTTTGCCAGAATGTTGTGATCGCTGTCGACAATTGCTGCGGCTGTTTCATCGCAGCTGGTTTCGATACCAAGAACCTTCATTTTTCCCGTTGCTGTCTGAAGTGGCTGTCGTGAGGAGCAGGCGGAAATTATACAGTTCAGCCAAGACTCGTTTGTTTCTGTAACCAGAAAATACTATCTGCCGCGCTGCGGCAAGTCTTTGCTGAAGGATTATGATGAAGGGCGCGTCTTCCGCAACCCATCCGGTGATAGATAACCAAAAATTGTTTTTACATAAACATCTGAAGCCTGATCATGTGGCATTAACACAAGCCAGGTGCAGGCGATCAAATCATGAAACATTTAGAGTTGTTTGTCGTATTGGGTGTATTTGCCTTGGGTCTGTTAATTGCCTCAATCTCTCAGGCCGAAACACCAGAAGACGATACACTTGTTCAGAAAAGGGATGTTGCGGGAGGGCATTATCTTGTTGTCTTGCCGGGGAATGGTCTCGTGGACCAGGCCATGCCAGTACTGTTTTATTATCACGGGTATGGCCAGTCAGCTGAAAGCGTGATCAAAAACCGGAACTTGCGGGCGCTGGCGGCGCATAAAGGGGTTTTGCTTGTTGTGCCAGATGGTTTGAACCGAAGCTGGTCAAACGTGGGAGCACCGAGTGAAAAAAGGGACGAAATAACCTTTACCCGTAATATATTACATGATTTGCGAGCCACCTGGCGACTGGATGACACGAGGATCTGGGCGAGCGGGTTTTCCCAGGGCGGGTCCATGGTCTGGGATGTTGCCTGTTATACGGGTGAAGAATTCACGGCATTTTTCCCGGTTGCGGGTTCGTTCTGGCGTCCACATCCACCAAGTTGCCAAACGGCGGTTAACTTGCGGCACATTCATGGCCTTTCGGACACGGTGGTGCCGATGAAAGGTCGTCAGATTGGCAGCCGCTGGTATCAGGGCGATGTACGGGAAGGTGTGGCTATATGGCAAGATGAAAATGGCTGTAAAGGTGAGCCCGTCGAGCAGAGGTTAGCAGAACTGGTTTGTCAGGTCTGGGATAATTGCAACTCTGGCAGGGTGCTGGAGCTGTGCCTTCATCCGGGTGGGCATCATATCAAGATGGAATGGCTTGCGCAGGGGATGGAATGGGCCGAAAAACACATAACCCGGTAACAGACCTTTCCAAATCCGTTACATGTCTTTTCTGACAAAACGATAAACTTAACAATTACTATTAATATCAGTTATTTGATAAAAAAGTTGCCCCTCAGGAATGAGGTGAATACAACATTATGTGTTTATTTTTTTTTTGTGACACGTAAATCCCGGATGAGAAAATCCGTTATGATTGCGAGTCCTGCCCGGGTACTTTTTTATGGGACTTACAATCGCTGCGCTGGTGTTGTTATCAGCTTGCCTGCATCCACTCTGGAATACCCTGATCAAGAAGGGAGAAAACCAGAGAACCGGATTTCTGGCACTGACCTTGGGCATGATCACTATTGCTTTTGGTCACAGCCTGTTGTCCGGGTTTGATTTATTTGCTGCTTTTGAAGCATGGGATCTGGTGATTTTTTCCTGGATCGGTCAGATGTGCTATGGCAGCGGGCTGGTTGCTGTGCTCAGAAGAGGCGACCTTTCGGCCTATTATCCGATTATCCGCTCGACGCCGTTGATTGTGATAGCCTTTAATTTTCTGGTTTTAGGCCAGTCATATGACCTTCTTGTCATCCTTTTTGTCCTGCTGGTTCTCTTTGCTGCCTTTATGTTGCAATACCGGCGAGGACACCGGCTGTTTGATGATCCGGTAACCCTGGGTTTTGCACTTTTGTCTCTGCTCGGGACCGGAATTTATACCCTTGCGGATGCAACGGCCATGCAGGTTCTTGAGCCGTCAGTGCTCAATTTTTGGGTCAACCTTTTCTGTTTTCCCAGTTACTGTCTGCTTTACTGGCTTATTGATCGTGATAATGCCGGGGTGCGCACGGTTAAGGCCTTTATTGCCCGCCCGGTTCATTATTTTATGATTGGAGCGATATGCTACAGCTCTTATTTCCTCATTCTCTACGTTTATAGTGAAGGTGCTGATGTTGCTGCTGTCGCGACAGTGCGACAGGCCTCCATTCCCATATCCGTGCTTATTGGAGGACTCTATTTCAGAGAAGGCGCTGTTCTGCGTCGCTTGGTCGCGTCGCTGTTTCTGGCGATGGGAATTGTCGGAATCATCCTGAACGGGTAGAGTGCAGCAGAATCATCCGGAGAAACCGGGCCCGAATAACACCCGAAATATAATGGCGTTACTAATGACTGATCTACCTATTTTGCGACTTGGGACACGGGGGAGCCCGCTTGCTCTGGCTCAGGCCAACGAAGTGAAACGGTTGCTGGCTGCGGCTCATGAGGAACTGGCTCAGGATGACGCGATTGAGATTGTGGTGATCAAAACCACAGGGGACATGATCCAGGACCGGGCGCTTGCGGCGATTGGTGGCAAGGGGTTGTTCACCAAGGAAATCGAAGAAGGACTGCAGGATCAAAGTATTGATGTTGCCGTGCATTCAATGAAAGATGTCCCGACCTGGTTGCCAGAGGGGCTTGAAATTTCAACTGTTCTTGAACGTGAAGACCCCCGTGACGCCTGGTTCTCAAACAAGGCATCATCCCTGGATGCTTTGCCGCAAGGTGCGGTTGTCGGTACTGCGTCCCTGCGACGTCAGGCACAGATCAAGGCCCGTCGCCCGGATCTGGAGGTGATTACATTCAGGGGGTCCGTGCAAACCCGTTTGCGTAAACTGGCAGAAGGCCAAGTCGATGCAACATTATTGGCCGTGGCTGGCTTGAACCGCCTGAAACAGTCAGAACTGATTACTGCAGCGCTTTCTATTGAGGAAATGCTTCCTGCTCCGGCTCAGGGTGCGGTTGGACTCGAAATTCGCAGCGGGGATTCAAGGGTGCGCTCCTATGTGGATGCGATCCATCATCTTCCGACAATGCAGCGGATTTCTGCAGAACGCGCCTGTCTCGCAGAACTTGACGGGTCCTGCCGAACGCCGATTGCGGCTCTGGCCGAGATTGAAGGGGATCAGCTTTATTTGCGTACTCTTCTGGCGTCGACAGATGGCAGCCAGATTTTCCGGGCAGAAAGACGAGGCGCACTTGGTGATGCTGAGAAACTTGGGCGCTCTGCAGGGCAGGATCTCAAAGAGCAGGCTGGCGAGGCATTTTTTAAAGAGCTGGAAGCCCAGCAACTCTGAATCAAGGGGTGAGAGATGATTTTGCATCTTGTTACCCGGCCGACAGTTGATTGTGAGCCCCTGGTTTCTGATCTTCGTTCCATGGGGCGTACGGTCTTGTGTGATCCGGTGATCGAAATCGAGTTCTATCCCGGCAAGGATATTGATTTCACAGGCGTACAGGCTTTTGTCATTACATCAGCCAATGGTGTACGTGCGCTGAAACAGTATCCGGTTCCTTTTGATACTCCGGTTTATTGCGTCGGAGACGCTTCGGCAACCGAGGCCAGAAAATCCGGATTCGAAAAAGTATTTTCAGCTCAAGGTGATGTTACAAATCTGGCGACCCTTATATGCAAGCAACTGAACCCTGGTAACGGTGTTTTATTTCATCCTGCGGCTTCGGAATTGGCAGGAGATCTCAAAGGTGAGCTTGAGCGATCTGGTTTCTGCTATCGACGTGAAATTCTCTACTATGCTGCGGCGTCTAAAGTATTCTTTCCCGCAACGATAAATCAATTAAAAACAAACAATATCAATGAGATAAGCTTTTTTTCACCAAGATCTTCAAGAATATTCTCACAGCTAGTCGCCACGTCAGGATTAAATGTGACTTTGGCGGGCTGTCGGATTTTTTGCCTCAGTTATGCTGTGTCAGAATCCTTGCGAGTGTTTGACCAGGCAAAAATTTATACAGCATCAGAACCGACAGGGGATGCCATGAAACAGCTAATTATGAAAAACACCTGAGAGTACGTACGTACTGGATTTTCCTTCTGGTCTGGCGCATAGTTGGAGTGAAATTCCCTTTCGACGCGACAGAGGTTCAGGAATGGCAAGCAAACAGGGTGATAAACCGACGTCCCCGGAAACCAAAACACCAGGGAAAAATCCTAAAGGATCTGACGGTGTGGAAACTCCCAGCAGCGGAGAAAGTCCCGCACAGGAGATTATCTCTGCTTTTGGTGGATTGCGCCCTTTAGCCAATCGCCTTGGGATTGCAGTGAGCACGGTTCAGGGATGGAAGGAACGGGATTCCATTCCGGCGGCCCGGCATGAGGAAATCCTCCAAGCTGCTGCAAAAGCGAACATAAAATTGGACGTTGCCAGGGTAAGGGAAAGTGATCAGTTGAATAACGAAACCGAAGATCAAGCCGCTGTTGTTTCCGAGAAAGAAACGGAGAGCAAGGAGGCAACTGTAAAAAGTTCATCAGTTCCCGCAGGAACTTCGAGCGGTTCTGATGACAGTAAAAACGGTGGATCTGTTCCTGCTTCTGGCGGGAAGCCTGTATCAGGTAAAGGTCCGGAAGTGTCCGTGAAAACAACAAAAATCGATATTTCTGACGGTAAGTCTGACATTAAGAAAGAGGAGTCGGATAAATCGTTTTCTCAGGCAGAAAGTCCCGCAGCAGTGTCGCCACGTCGGAGCGGGGGGATGAATTCCTTTCTGTTTGGTGTCGGAACCTGTGCTTTGGTCCTGGCGGCAGTGGTCTATACCCGGGGATACTGGCTTCCCATGGTCGAACGCCTGCCGGTTATCGGGGCAAGTGAAAACCAGATATCGCTGGAAAATCTGGAAGAACGTATTGTCGGGCTTGAACAGCATGCTCTGACTAATCAGGGGCAGGGTGTAACTGAAAACCGCTTTCTGTCTTTGTCCGAACAGGTCCGCACCCTCAAGCTTGCCCAGTCCGAGCTGGAACGCCAACTCTCAAACCTGACGGATGGCGGAGTTGTGGTAACGACGGCGAATGTTGACCGCGGCCTTATGGATTCGCTGCGTAAGGAACTAGCCGAAACCGGCAGCCGTCTGAAAAAACTGGAGCAGTCAGGAGGACAGGGGAACAGTGGTTCTGTTGCCTCGTTTGATCCAGCGCAGGCAAGCAGGCTGGAAGCTCTTCAGTCCGAAGTAGCGAGTTTATCTGCTCGTTTTGACAATCTGGGTACGGGGCAGACTACGCGACCAGGGCCTGCTACGAACGATGTCTATCTTGCACTGGCGGTGTTGCAACTGCGTGATGCTCTGCGCGGCTCTGGCCCCTTTATCCGTGAACTTGATCTGGTACGCGCGGTTTCAAGTGAAAATGCAACCTTGCAGGATCTGGTTGCGCCGCTTTCTTCTTTCGCATCGGAAGGACTGCCAAGCATGACAGAGTTGCGGGCAGATTTTCCTGCGGCTGCAAGATCCGCTCTTTCAGCCGACAAGGTTGCCGGGGGACAAACCTGGGTAGACAAGGCTCTTGGCCGTATCTCTAACGTCATCAGTATTCGTCCGGTCGATGTGCTTGACGGGCAAGGAACAGCTTCGGTGCTGGCGCGGGCAGAAAACTATTTGCTTGAGGGCGATCTGACCGGTGCGGTACGTGAACTGGAAGGGCTGACCTCTGCAGCACGTTCGGGAATGGAGACCTGGCTGTTGCAGGCCGGGCACCGTCTGGAAGGTGAAAGGGTGAGCGGAAAGCTGGCTTTGCTGTTGATCGGGGTTACCGAGCAGGGCAGCGGCACAGGGGGAGTCCAGTAAATGAAACGGACACTGTATTACTTTCTCAAGCTCGCCTTGCTTCTGGCTGTTGTTATCTGGATCGCAAACCGCCCGGGGACGGTGGAAATCGACTGGATCGGCTACCGTCTGGAAACATCGGTAGGTATTCTTTTTCTTGGTGTTGTTTTTATCGCGATGCTGGCGGCCTATCTTTATCGTTTATGGCGTGGGCTGATCAAGGCACCAGCCCTGTTTGGTCAGGCACGTCAGGATAACCGCAAAAAACGTGGATACAAGGCCCTGACCCAGGGGATGGTTGCCGTGGCTGCCGGAGATGCCCAGACAGCGACGTTGATGGCCAGAAAAGCAGAAGCCCTGCTGGCAGATGAGCCGCCTCTGACCATGCTGCTTTCTGCGCAATCGGCCCAGTTACAAGGCGATGAAGAAGCTGCGACAAACTATTTTACCGCCATGCTGGAAAGTGGTGAAACCCGGTTTCTTGGTCTGCGGGGCCTGTTGATCCAGGCGCAACGCCGGGGGGATTTGCCCCTGGCGCTGGAACTGGCAAAGCAAGCCCATGCAATAAGTCCCAAAACTCCCTGGGTACTGGAAAGTCTTTTTGAACTTTCTGAGGCGTCAGGAGATTTTGCAATAGCGGATCAGGCCCTGAAAGACGGCGCAAAAACCAAAAATCTGAGCTCTGCAGAAGCCACACGTAAAAGAGCGGTTATCAAACTTGAGCAGGCTTTGATCTCTCGCGATGACGGACGTCATGACGAAGCGCTTGTTCTTGCCCGGGAGGCTTACAAACTTGCTCCAGATCTGGTGCCCGCGGTAAGTCTTCTGGCAGAAATGAACGCGCGGGCTGGAAAAGTTCGCGCTGCAGCCAAAACGCTGAACAAGGCCTGGAAAAACCAGCCTCACCGAGAACTTGCCCGGGCCTATATGAGCCTGTGGCCTTCAGAAACCCCTGTCGAACGGGTAAAACGGCTGGGGCAAATGGTTGCCTCAAACCCGGACCATTATGAAAGTCATATTGCCCTGGCAGAAGCGAACCTTCGGGCCAAACTCTGGGGCGAGGCCCGACGCCACCTCAAGCTGGCAGAGGAAGACAAGGGGGCCAGCCGACTGGTCTGCCGTCTTATGGGGCAGCTGGAGCAGGAAGAGCATGGCAACAGCAAAGCGGCGGCGGCCTGGTTCGAAAAAGCAGAAACAGCGCTGGTTGCACACAACTGGATCTGTGATTCCTGTGGCGCAATCGCTGATCAATGGCAAGCCCACTGTGGGGATTGTGGGCGGTTTGACAGCTTGACCTGGAAACGACCAACCCTTGTGAAAAGTCCGGATGTTCCATCACAGCCAGCCGGGCAAAAAGCTGCTCTGGATCGGGTTGTCGGGAACGAAATACAGGAGGTAAAAAAATTGCCTGCTGTTCTTGATCATGAAAGCGGGAAGAAAACCCTTAAAGCTCCGACAGCGGAGATCGAGGGCGCTGCCCGGGATCTCGGAGCCTGATTCAGGCTAACGATTTCGTAAAGGCTCCCCATTTCGGATGAGGAGCCTTTATCTTCCAGGTTCTGGTCAGGGACTTCGGGTTAGAGATCCAGAGTAAGGCTGGCGCTCTTCGCGCGGGAGCAACAGAGCATGATATGGCGGTTTTCGGTTTTTTCCTGATCGCTCAAAACCATATCCCGATGATCGGCCTCTCCTTCAAGCAGGCCAGTTTCGCAGGTGCCGCAGATTCCTTCACAGCAGGCATTGTCGACAAAAATACCGTTTTCAGCCAGAACAGACAGTATGCTTTTCCCGGCTGGAATCTGGTAACGTTTGCCGGTGCTGTTGATCACGACTTCAAAGCTGCCGTCATCTGCACGGGGGCCTGTGGTTTCATCAGCGGAAAAATGCTCAAAACGCACGGTTCCGACAGGCCAGCTTCTGGTTGCAGATTTGACTGCATCCATGAGCCCGGTCGGGCCACAGCAATAGATCTGGACACCTTGTTCCGGCAATCCAAACAGCGCCTGTGTTTTCAAGGGGCCTTGCTGATCATCAAAAGAATAAAGCAGATGGCCGGACAGTCCCGAAGCGATCATCTCTTCGGTGAAAGCTGCCCGCTGTTTGTTGCGACAGGCATAATAAAGCTGAAACGGTTTTCCAAGTGATTTCAGGCGACGCGCCATCGAGAGGATGGGGGTTATACCAATGCCGCCTGCAATCAGTTTGTATCGCTCTGCCGTTTCATCGAGCTCGAAGTGATTTCTGGGATGAGAGATCTCGATCTGATCACCGGGCTTCAGGCTCGTATGAACATAGCTGGAACCGCCCCGTCCATTTTCTTCCTTTTGAACGGCAACAACGTATCTGTGGCGTTCAACCGGATCATTCGAGAGCGAATATTGCCGGATCATGTTTGAGGGAAGAAAAAAATCAATATGTGAGCCAGCCGAAAAAACGGGAAGGTCCGTGCCGTCGGGTGAACGGAGTTCATACGAGCGGATATTCTCTGCTTCCTCTTTGACCGCTTCGATACGGACGATGAGTTTCGGCACCATAACTTGTTTTCTCCCGCTGTTATCGTAGAGGCCTTGCCGGACCCTGATTTATAGTTGGGTATATTCCCCTGTTTGTAAAAGGCCTGTCGGGTGCTGCGGCAGGCTTTTTACCAAAATAAGCCATAAAACTCTGCACCTGTCTTAACGTAATCGATACCAGGCAGCTTTGGATCGGGTATAGCTGAGGAGGCTTTCGAAACATTTGTCCTTGGCATTACCGGACTGTTTGAAGCCGCCAAAGGGTTGTGTCATATCCCCTTCATCATAGGAATTGACAAAAACGGTTCCGCTTTCCACTTCCTTGACGAAACGGTGTGCCTGGTTGAGGTCATTGGTCCAGATTCCGGCAGCGAGACCATAGTTACTGTCATTGGCGATAGCCAGAGCTTCATCAAGACCATCTACCTTGATAATGGAGGCAACAGGGCCGAAGACTTCATTCCGGGCTATGGACATGTCATTATGGACAGAGGTGAAAAGCGTAGGATTTACATAAGCCCCTGAAGACAGCGCGCCGCCGGGAACATCCCCTCCGAATTGAAGCTTTGCACCTTCACGAATGGCATCTTCTGTCATTTTCAAGACCCGGGCCTGTGAACTGTGGTCGACAAGTGGCCCCATGTTTGTTGCGGGATCAAGCGGGTCACCAGGAATGAAGGCATCTTTACCCTTCCGGATAAACCGTTCGACGAATTCCTCGTGAATGGAGCTGTCAACAATGATACGGGATCCTGCGCTACAGACTTCACCCATGTTGCTATATATTGCTCCACAAGCCGTTTCGACGGCTGTATCCAGATGGTCACCGCTGAGATCGCCGAGGAAAATATGCGGACTCTTGCCACCGCATTCCAGCGAGACTTTTTTCATATTGCTTTGGCCTGCGTAAATCAGCATCAGCTTGCCGACTTCGGTCGACCCGGTAAAACTGACTTTGCCGACATCCATATGCAGTGCCAGGGCTTTGCCAGCAACTTCGCCCATGCCATTGACGACGTTGAAGACACCTTCGGGGCCACCCGCCTGGACAAAAAGCTCGGCCAGTTTCAAACAGCTTAATGGAGATTGTTCAGCAGGTTTGAGAATAACGCTGTTCCCTGCCGCGAGAGCAGGAGCAACTTTCCAGGTCGCCATCAACAGAGGGTAGTTCCAGGGAGAAATTGCGGCGACAACCCCGATGGGTTCGCGCAGAACCATGCTGAGAACACTATATTCTGTGGCTGTTACACTGCCTTCAATCTTGTCGATGCATTCTGCAAAAAAGCGGAAGGTTTTGGCAACTTCAGGTACGTCAACAGCGATGCAATCCGCGATCGGCTTCCCCATATCAAGCGAGTCCATCAAAGCCAGCTCAGCCCCGTTTTCCTCAATCAGGTCTGCCAGGCGATAGAGGACAGACATCCGATCCCTTGGAGCCATCCGCGACCAGTTGCCGGAGCGGAAAGATTTCTGTGCGGCGGCAACAGCCCTGTCGATGTCTGCCTCTGTTCCCAGAGCCAGTTCGGCAACAGGGGTGCCTGTTGCGGGATTGATGGATTGAAAGCTGTCGCCCCTGAGCGCCTTTTGATAAGACCCGTCAATGAACAGGCCCGTTTCAGGATGGAAATGGGAAGCGAGTTTTTGCCAGTCACTTTTGCTGTAATGTTCAACCTGGTTGAGATGCATCTTTGGTTTCTCCCGGCTCTTATGTTTTTCAGTACTTAGTCAGTGTTTATTCTGCAGCTTTTGCCTCGGGGTTATCCCGGAGCACCAGGGCATCCAGAGCAATGCACCCCTGAGGCAAGACCAGAAGGGGATTGATATCAAAGTCGCTGATCAGATCACCAAGGGAATGAATCATGCTGGAAAAGCGGGTGATACACCCGACAAGCGCGGTCATATCCACGGGCGGAGCACCGCGCACACCATCCAGAAGTTTTCGTAATTTCAAGCTGTTGATCATCCTCAGTGCTGTTTCTTCACCGAAGGGTGGCAGGGCGACAGCAGTATCTGCGAGAATCTCGGCATGAATTCCGCCAAATCCGACCATCACTACAGGGCCGAACTGAGGATCATTGACCATCCCCAAAATCATCTCGACGCCTTTCCCCTGAATCATCGAGGCAACCATAACCCTGGGGCTCAACTTTTTCGAAAGCTGGTCATAGGCACTGGAAACAGCTGCATCGTTGGTTAGATTGAGGAAAACCCCGCCTGAAT
Organism: Kiloniella laminariae; assembly: GCF_027214005.1. Lineage (GTDB taxonomy): Bacteria > Pseudomonadota > Alphaproteobacteria > Kiloniellales > Kiloniellaceae > Kiloniella > Kiloniella laminariae_A. The sequence continues at coordinate 165,214 of NZ_JAPWGY010000003.1, read as the reverse complement.
CTGATTTATGATTGATCCCGGCTTCGGCGGTTTTGACCACAACGGGATAACCGATTTTCCGGGCTGCAACGACGGTTTCAAATGCCGATTGCGCCAGTTGGGACGCTGGAACTGGGATACCGAATTCCTGAAGAAGCCGGGAAGCGGTATATTCATCCAGAGACCCTTTTCTGATCAGATAGTCGCGCCATTTCTCAACCACATCACAAGGGGGCTGGGGGGCGGATGTTTCCTGACGGATCTGAAAATCCCGATAGGCAAAAAGGTGGCTGGCAGCCTTCAAAAAAGGGGTGATGCCATCAAGCACTGGAATTCCCTTGCGGGTTGCCTCTATCACAGAAGGACAGGTCCCGGTTCCCTGATGATTGGCTACAATGCAGACAGTCTTTCCAGAAGTATCTTTTGCGGCTTGAGCGTAGCGGATGTACTCAGGGTAAATCTGCCCGCCAGGGCCTCGGTCTCCCACGATGACGCCCAGGGCTACCTGCGGATCGGACATCATCTCAATCAGGTTCTGTCCGTAACTTTCCTCGTAATTGTTATAGGAATGCCAGGCATCCAGCGGGTTCTCTGCTTTAAGGCCCGGCCCCAGTTTTAACTGGATACGTTGGCGGGTATCAGCAGAAAGTTCGGCAAAGGGAACTTTTATCTGTTCGGCAAGATCAACCATCAGTTCGCGTTCGCCCCCGGAATCGTGGATTGAGGCAAGAGCCCCGCTTCCCACCCGGGTTGGCTCAGCAAAAAGCATCAGAGTGAAAACCAGTTCGTCAATCGTCTCGACACGTCGTACGCCATAGCGGTCAAAGAGCGCAGTGTAGGCCTGATCATTCCCAACCAAAGCACCGCTGTGACTGGCGGCCAACCGGGCCGATTTTTCGGTTCGGCCAACCTTGAGGGCGACGACAGGGATTTTACGTTCTGCGGCTTTGGCGAGGGCTTTGGCGAAACCTTCGGGATTCCGTGCCGTTTCCATAAACAATCCGATAACCCGGGTCGAGTCCTGCTCGAGCGCGAAGTCCATGTAGTCAGCCAGATCTGTTGTTAATTCTTGCCCCGTAGAGACCACATAGTTGTAATCAAGTCGGGAGTCTGTATCGAGAATGGCGTTAAACAATGAACCTGAGTGGGTCAGAAGAGTGATGCCGCCTGCACGGTGATCATGGCGGGTTGGAAAGCCGCAGGCCCAGAGGCCGGAGCAGAAATTGTAAAATCCGTTACAGTTTCCGCCAACGACCAGGATGCCCGTCTCTTCGGCAATGTTGCAAACAGCCTGCTTCAGGCTATCAGGATTGTCATCGTCACCATGAAGAGGAGAAAGGATGGTTACGGCTTTTATACCAAGAGCCGCACATTCTGACAGGCGTTCTACGACCTGATGATCGCCGACGCAGAGAATAGCATGCTCTGGCACTTCGGGTAAGTCACCCAGGCCGGGGTAACAGCGAAAGCCTTCGACCTCGTCGTTGGTTGGATGGATAGCAAACACAGGTCCGGCAAACCCACCAATCCGGATGTGTTGTAACATGATCTGTCCAACAGATCCGGCCTTGGCACTGGCCCCGATCAGGGCAATTGACCGGGGGTCAAGCAGAGAAGATAAACGATGGCGCACGCGTAGCTCCCTAGAATCTTGCTGGTGGTGTCAGGCGTTTTCTGGGGGGATTGAAAAAAGGGCGGTCAACAATTTTCGCCTTGGCCATTACCCGGTCCCATTTCAGTTCCTTGTCGACATAGATCTCGACCCAGAGGTCTTCTTGGATATCTACGCCAAAGGGACGCTGGAGCAGCGCCATGGCGAGATTGTTTTTCATGGTTGGTGACCAGACTGCCGAGGTAATGTGACCTATTTCCTTTTTTTGTTTGTGATAGACCAGCGCGTTATGGGCGGGCTTGTTGCCTTCAATTTCGAGACCGACAAAGCAATAGCGCGAGCTGTTGCCCTCTTTTTCCTTTAACAGGGCCCGGCGCCCAGTGAAGTGCCCTTTGCCAAAGTCAACCTGCCAATCGAGACCCAGTTCAAAGGGTGAACGTCCTCTGGTGTGCCGCACGACGTGTTCTGCATGAAGAAAGTCGACGGTCGGCTGGATAAACCCGGCTTCTATTCGCGCCATGTCGAGAGCAAGTGAGCCGATCGGGGATATGGTTCTGTCCGCACCCGCTGCCATCAGGGCATCCCAGAGCTCAAGGGCTTTGCCCGGCTCTATCCAGAGCTCATACCCCAAATCACCGGTAAAGCCTGTCCGGGAGACCATCAGCTCCGTTCCGGCAAAGGGGAAATTTTTGTGATCAAAGGGTTTGAGTGTCTCGACACCTTTAATTCCCATGGCTTCGAGAATGGCAAAGGTTGTCGGCCCTTGGAACTGGAGGGCGGCGATATCGTCGGTTTCGTCGAGGATCTCGACATTAAATCCAAGGGCGGAGTCCATCAGCCAGGCGTATTGGCGTTCCTGGCTGCACAGCCGGAAATCATCAGGGCCAAACCTGAATATTGTGCCATCATCCAGTATATGGCCTTCATCGTTACACCAGATGGCATAGGCAACCCGGCCCGGTTTGATTTTTTTGACATCTCTTGGGACAAACCGGTTCATAAAGCGTTCGGCATCCGGACCCTTGATGCGATATTTACACATGGGCGAGATGTCATAAAGAGTGGCGCCGTTGCGGATGGAGAAGTATTCCAGTTCGACACTGTGATAGCTGTTCGGAACGCTGTATCCAGCCCAGAGTGTCCAGTCGTTGGTCTCACATTTTTCGACCTGTCTTGGGTGAAAGGGTGTCGGCTTCCGGCCAGCATTAATGCGCGGTTTTGCGGAGAGGAGTTCAGACTTCCGGGGCGAAATGGATTTTGTCATGGCTCAGCCCTTTCTGGACAGAATACGTTGGGCGGCATTCATGCCGGGTGCTCCGGTAACATTTCCACCTGGATGCGCCCCGGCACCACAAAGGAACAGGCCTCCGATGGGGGTTTCATACTGGGCTGTCCCATGAAGCGGGCGCATCATCAACAGCTGATCGACCTGGATTTCGAGGTGGTGCCAATGACCACCTGTAACATTGAAAAGCTGTTCCAGATCTGATGGCGTTAATACCTGCTGTGAAACAATCTGCTTGCGGATGTTGGGGGCATAGGCCTCCAGTGTACGAATTACGGCCTCTCCAAGATCTGCCCGTTGTTCTTCACTCCAGCCTGCTTTGAGCTGATAAGGGGCGTATTGGGCCACAATGGAGAGAACATGTTTGTTCGATCGGGAACTGGCTGGATCAACCACAGTGGGAAGTGTGATCTCCAATGCAGGATGTTCGCTGAACTCCCCGTATTTTGCGTGGTTGAAGGCTTTTTCGATATAGTTGATGCTGGGGGCGATGACCAGTTTCGCTGCGAGATCCTGTTGGCTCAAGCCGTTGAATTCCGGCAAACCATCCAGAACCAGATTTACCTTTGCTGCATCCCCCCGATTTCGAATCTTGTTAAGACGTCGGGTGAAACCGGCATCCAGGTGTTCTGCGCCGAGAAGCGAGAGAAAGGTCCGCTGTGGATCTGCACTTGAAGCAACGGAGTTGGCCAGAAGTTTTTCGCCTGATTCCAGCTCTACGCCGATCACGGTATCATTTTCAACAAGAAGGGACTTAACCGGCGCATTGGTACGGATGGTTGCCCCTGCTCTGGTTGCTGCTTGCTCGAGTGCTTCAGAAACTTTACCCATGCCCCCTGCGGGAATACCGATGGCACCCTGAGTACCTTCCATGCTTCCGGCAAGTCTATACATCAGGCTAAGAACGGAACCGGGTGATCGGGGGGCGAGATGGGTTCCCCAGACAGCTTCCATGGCCGTTACCCCCATTAAAAGATCGTTTTCCAGGTGATCTTCCAATTGATCGGCAATATTGAGCAGGGCAATTCGCAAAAATTCCTGCATGGATTTACGGCCCATCATCCGGATCGAGAGGCCAAGTTTAAGCAGGGTTTTGGTATCTTCCCAGTCCCGGTTTTTGAGGCGGGGAGGTTTCTGCCCGAGTAAAGCACCAAGGACGCGGGCAAATTTTTTCAGATCCCGCATAACCTGGGTGTAATTTTCCTGGTCCTTGGAAGATAAATCCGCGCCATTCATGGCGGTGAGGGTTTCTCCCAGTATTTTGAGGTGGCGGCCATCAGAGCCCAGAGCAATGGTCGGGAGGGAAGAGGCGGCCATCTTCAAATTCAGGTTCAGGTCCCGGATAACGTCAGGGTGAAGCTGGTACAGCAGATGGGCACAGGTCGGGATCAGAACCCCGTCTTCAGTTGGTTCTGTGATAGCCATGCCGCCAATCCGGTCTTTTGCTTCGAGAACCAGAACCTTTTTGCCCGCCTTGGCAAGATAGGCGGCACAGGTCAGGCCATTGTGACCGGCCCCGATTACAATTGTGTCATATCTTGTCGTCATTTTTTAATACCCCCGAACCGTCTGGCGTGCGCCAAGGTCCCGCAATACTTCGCGTGCTGCATTTGCTCCTGGTGCTCCCATCACACCCCCACCGGGATGGGTTGAGGAACCGCACATATAAAGGCCCTTGATGGGTGATCTGTACTGGGCATAACCGGGAACCGGGCGGTTAAAGAGCAACTGGTCAAAAGTGAGCTCGCCCTGGAAAATATTCCCTTCGGTAATGCCTGCTTCTCTTTCGATATCAAGCGGTGTCCGGCATTCGTAGTGTAGAATCATGTCTTTGAAATTCGGGCTGTATTCCGAAATCTGGTTAAAGACCGTCTGGGCAAAGGCGTCCCGGTTGGGGCCATCCCAGCTTTCGTTATTGGCAAGGTGATAGGGGGCATATTGGACAAACACAGTCATGTAGTGCTTTCCGGGTGGTGCCATGGTCGGGTCTATCCGGGTGGGCAACAACATGTCGAGATAGGGATCTTTTGACCAGGTTCCATTTTTCCAGTCATCGTAACCCCGTTCCATCCGTTCGATGCTGTCTGTAAAGTGCATGTCGCCGTTGAAGATCGGGGAATCTTTCGGGACCTGTGGAAATTCCGGCATGCCATCCAGGGCAATATTCAGTTTCCCGGAAGAACCTCTGATCTTGAAGCGTTCAACCTGACGGACAAAGTCTTCGGGAAGGTCGTTCCGCTCGACGATATCGAGGAAGGTATGTTTCACATCCGCGTTGGAAATTACGGTGTTGGCGTAATAGTCATCACCGTTCTTCAGAACAACTCCGATGGTACGACCATTCTTCACCAGGACCTTGTCCACGCCACAGCCGCTACGGATTTCTCCGCCATGGTCTTCAAAACAAGCGGCCATGGCTTTGCTTATGGAGCCCATACCGCCCCGTGCGAAGCCCCAGGCGCCGATGTTGCCATCAACCTCGCCCATGTAGTGATGCAGCAGCACATAGGCTGTACCGGGGGACATGGGGCCCAGAGCCGTGCCAATGATACCCGAGCCGGCGTAATAGGCCTTGATCACATCTGATTCGAAATATTCGTCGAGAAACTCTGCCACGCTCATGGTCCAGAAGCGGAGAGTCTCTGCCATCTGTGCTTCTGAAAAATCATGGAACCGCTTGCCGAGATAGGCCAGTTCCGCCAGATCCCGTGGTTTGAAGGACGTGGGATCGGGGGCCATGCGCATCAAGAGCGGCTTGATAAAACGGCATTGCCGCATCAGGTCGGTTGAATAGCGGTCATAGGCTTCAGAGTCTTTTTTCGAATGACGCGCCAGCTCAAGGCGGTGGGCATCATGGTCAGTGTAGTTGCAGAGGTGATCCCCGTTTTGCATGAAGACCCCGCCACCGGAATAGGGAATGACCTGAAGACCATATTTGGGCAGGTCGAGATCCCGGACAATTTCCGGCCGCAGCAAGCTACAGACATAGGAACAGTTCGAATAGGTCCAGCCTGGATGAAGTTCCAGACTGACCGCGGCACCGCCGAGATAATCGTTTTTTTCCAGGACCAGGACCTTGAGGCCGGCTTTTGCCATAAAGCAGGCAGTCGTCAGACCATTGTGTCCGGCGCCGATGATGATGGCATCATAACGTGTTTGGTTCATTTTATCTGTGGCGAGCCGCTTGGCCTGCCTCCCCAGTAGAAAAGAGATGCGCGTAGAAAGGCCGGATTAAGCGACTTTTAGCTGTTCACAGGTTTGATCGACGGCTTTTTCGAACTTGTTCAATGTTTCAACAAGGCAGCTTTTGTCGTGTGCCGCGGAGATAAACCAGGGTTCCCGGCTATCCGGTTCACAGAGGATGCCCAGCTCATGGAGGTGCTGGGCCATGGTGTCATAGAAGGAATAGTCGCTTTTTTTCCAGCTGCGGTAGTTCACTGGCGGATGTTCGTTGAAGAACAGCCCTCCCATGGAAGGATGGCCTGAGAAGGAGTGGGCGATATTCCGGCTATCCAGGATTTCGCTGATACCTTTTTGCATGTCGAGACCAAAGTTGGCGATATCTTCAAGCGCTGAGGTTTCGTCCAGAATTTCAAGAGTTTTGTTGGCAGCGGCCAGAGAAACAGAATGGGCGGTATAGGTGCCGCCATGGGCAATCCCATTGCCGACTTTGCGCATGATCTCTTCGCGTCCGGCGACGATCGAGATCGGATAACCATTGGCGACAGCTTTGGCAAAGGTACAGAGGTCGGCTTTGACCCCATAAAGTTCCTGAACACCGCCTTTTGCTACCCGGAAGCCTGTTTTGACTTCGTCGATAATCATGACGACGCCATAATGATCGCAGAGTTCTCGAACCTGATGAATGTATTCTGCGTTTGCGGCAATACTGCAGCAGTTTCCCATAATGGGTTCGATCAGCAGCGCCCCGATATCAGATCCGTGTTTCTTGAGCACGTCTTCGAGTTTGTTGGCGTCGTTGAGGGGGACGGTGTGAATCAGCTTTTTGAGCATCTGGGGAACGCCGTCGCTATAGGGAACCAGTTCCGGATCGCCTTGGCCCTCGACCCAGTCTTCCATGGGTGTGTACCAGAGGGCAGCGTCAAACAGTCCGTGGTAACCGCCTTCGATAATGATATAGGAATCCTTGCCGGTATAGCCGCGAGCAATGCGTAGAGCTGCCATGACAGCTTCGGTCCCGGAATTGGAAAAACGAACCAGCTCAGCCGCGGGTACCATCTGAGAAATTCGATTCGCGACGGTGTATTCCAGCTCTGTAGCAAGAGCAAAGACGCCACCGACTTTCATTCCTTCAATGGCAGCGGCGTCAACGCGATCATCTGCGTAACCTAGAATTCCAGGGCCATATCCCATGCGATAATCGATGTATTGATTGTCGTCCAAATCCGAGAAACGGGCGCCCTTTCCCTGTTTGACATAAATCGTCTTGTCATCGCCCCAGTAGCGAAAGTTTGAAGCTACGCCAAGGGGCAGCTTTTTAAGGGCTTTTTTGAACTGAGCGTTGCTTTTGGTGAGGGATCGCATGATTTGGACCTTTCAAACATTTTGTTGCTGCATTGTGGTTTTGGAATTTTAAATTGTCCATAATAAACTGAGCGCTCATTCAATATTTATATATAAGCTATTGATATTTAACGTAATATATTTTATTATTGACGATATAAAATTATTAAACTAAAGCTTTTAGTCAATATGGATATGAAAATGAAACAGACTCCGAGGCGCAGCAGAGCAGCCCAAAAGGTCTTCAGAAAACAGCAATTGATCGATGCGACTATCGACTGCATAGATCGGCTGGGGTTTTCCGATACGACCCTGGCGAAGGTTGCCGATCGTGCAGGGGTGTCACAGGGAATTGTGATTTTTCACTTCAAGAGCAAGGATATCCTTTTTCTTGAGACGCTCAGGTTTATGGCAGAGGAATATCGCAATGCCTGGGCGACAGCCCTTGAAGAGGCGGGTGAGGACCCGGTTGAACAGCTTTGTGCGGTTGTAAGGGCTGATTTCAATCGTTCGGTTTTCAACCGGAAGAAAATCGCGGTCTGGTACGCTTTTTGGGGTGAGTCAAAGTCAAGGCCAACCTACATGAAGGAATGTGGTTCCCTTGATGAGGCGCACACCGAAGTTCTCTGTGATCTCTGTCGAAAAGTCTGTGATCAGGGGGGCGCCATAGTTGACCCGCAGATTGCGGCTTTCGCGATCGAAGGTATGACGGACAGCTTGTGGCAAAGGTATCTGATTACACCCAAGTCGATAAAGAAACAGGAGGCGGCGAACGCTTCATTTGAATTGATGAAGGCACTTTTCCCCTCAAAGGCAACTCAGATCGAGAGTTTAAAACCAAACAAAAAATAAACGGCCGATCAATACAGGTCGATCAGCAATACAGGAGCAGGGTGATGGACTTTCGCTTGCCAGAAGAGGCGCGGGTTTGGGCTGGGAAAGTGCGTGAATTTGTTGATCACGACCTTATTCCTTTTGAAGTTGAGGCCGAGTTGAATGGTGGTGATTTGCGCCCGGAGATCCGGCAGCGGCAACGGCAGAAAGCTCTGGATTTCAATCTATCGGGAATGGATGCGCCGAAGCAGTACGGAGGATTGGAGCTCAGTGTTGTCGAGCAGGTTGCGATCTATGAGCAATTGGGCCGGGTAACGAATGCTCTGGGCTGGTGTTTCAGTGAAGCGCACAAATGGATGTTTGAAGCCTGCAGTGATGATCAGATCAATCGTTATGTTGTGCCGATTCTGAAAGGTGAACGGCATGAGTGTTACGCCATTACCGAAGCAGAGTCAGGCTCTGATGTCGATGGTTTGGACGCTACCGCCAGGCAGGAAGGTGACCATTATATTCTCAATGGAGAGAAGTGGTTTGTGACATCTGCAAATCTTGCTGATTTTGCCATTTTCCAGGCTCGGCTTGAAGGAGGGATACATGCGGGGGCGCATGTTCTGTTCTTTGTTGATCTGGATACCGCGGGCATAGAAGTAATTGATACGCCGCTGTTCTCGCATACTTTCGAGGCGCACCATCCCACCTATCGCTTCAGGGATGTGAAGGTTCCGGTGGCAAACCGGATTGGTGATGAGGGGGCGGGTATGGACTATACCCGTGCCTGGTTCCGGCGGGAGCGCCTGATGATTGCAGCACGGAGCTGCGGGGCAGCGGAACGGCTTCTTGAAGAGGTCAGGGTTTTTGCCAATAACCGCCTCTCTAACGGACAGGCTATTGCCCAATATCAATTGGTCCAGGCCATGCTTGCAGACAGTGCGACTGAGCTTTGGGCGGCCCGGCTGATGACCTATGAAGCTGCCCAGGCTCATGACCGGGGAGAAGATTTGAAGCGCCTTCACGCGCGCTGTTCCATGGTCAAACTCTATGCGTCAGAAATGGTCGGACGGGTCGCGGATCGTTGTGTCCAGATTTTTGGCGGTCGGGGATACATGCGTGAAAACCCTGCCGAACGCTTCTACCGCGAAGTCAGAGTGGACAGAATCTGGGAAGGAACCAGTGAAATCCAGAGATTAATAATAGGAGGAATTTTTAATAAACGTGGGTTGGATGGTCTGATTGGATCAACGAACACATGAGCTTGATGTTTAAGCGGGACTTCTATCCAGCATAAAAACAAGACAGTAACAAACAACAAGATCTGGTTGAGGTACCTTCTGATTAAATTGGGCATGCGCTGAAGAATATAAAAAAATCAGGGAGCGCGCACGTCAATGAACTGGGAGATACTCATGAGTACAAGAAAAAAGATAACGGGTGTGTTGGGCAATGTCGCGACGATGGCGTTGATTGCAGGAACAGCTGTTTCTCTATCCATTGCCTTGTCATCTGCAAAAGCAGACGAATTACACGTCTATAACTGGGTCGATTATATCGGTGAAAGTACAATCGCCGATTTTGAAGCTGAAACAGGAATCAAGGTCATTTATGACACCTATGATTCCAGTGAAACAGTTGACGCAAAACTGATTACCGGCAGTTCAGGTTATGATGTTGTTTTGCACGCGGGCTCATTTATGCCGCGCCTTATTGAGGCGGGTGTGTTTGAGGTTCTTGATAAAAGCAAGCTTGATAATTATGCCAACCTTGATGTGGATATCCTGAAGGTCGTGGAAAGCTGGGATCAGGGCAACAAATACGGGGTGCCCTATATGTGGGGTACTGTCGGCATCACTTACAATGTCGATATGATCAAGGAGCGGATGCCTGATGCGCCCATAGGTTCCTTCAGCATGATTCTGGATCCCTCGATCATTTCAAAGTTTGCTGACTGTGGCATATCCTTGCTGGATTCACCTGTTGATGTGATCCCGATGACTCTTTCCTATCTGGGGCTGGATCCCATGTCGACCAACCCGGAAGATTACGACAAGGTTGTCGAGGCTGTATCCGCGATCAGGGGGAGTGTGACAACCTTTGACAGTTCCAACTATCTGAACGCGTTACCAAGCAAAGAACGCTGTATTGCCATGACCTGGTCCGGTGACTATGCGGTGGCGGCATCCCGGGCTGAAGAAGCGGGCGTGGACATCAATCTGAATTACTTTGTGCCGAAAGAAGGTGCCGGAGCCTGGTTTGATATGTGGGCGATCCCGAGTGATGCGCCGAACAAGGAAGCAGCTTACAAGTGGCTCAACTATATGATGCGTCCCGAAGTGATTGCTGCTGCAACAAACTATACCTGGTATGCTAATGCAAACAAGGCTGCTACTCCGTTGGTTGATGAGGAGATCCGGACCAATCCGGCCGTTTATCCTGATAGCAAGGCCATGGAACGGATGTATCTTGCAAAAACATTGCCGCCAAAGGTAGAGCGCGTTCGTACGCGCAGCTGGAGCCGGATCAAGACTGGAAGCTAACTTCAGTGGGTAACCCTGCTGACAGATCAAGAGCAGGGTTACCCGTTCCCGCTTTAGGAGAAAGCGTGTGATGACCGAATTCAAAAAACCGATTGTTGGGGATAGACCTGCTTTTGATGCCGAGGCAGAGCCTTTTATTGATATCCAGGGTGTGGGAAAGAAGTTTGGTGTTTTTACTGCAATCGACGATATCAGCCTGAAAATATACAAGGGCGAGCTTTTCTCGCTTCTTGGCGGATCGGGTTGTGGCAAGACGACACTGTTGCGTATCCTGGCGGGCTTTGAAAAACCCAGCAAAGGCCGGGTCATTATTGACGGCACGGATGTAACCGATATGCCGCCCTATGAACGGCCGGTAAATATGATGTTTCAGTCCTATGCGCTTTTTCCGCATATGACGGTAGAAAAAAATGTCGCGTATGGTTTGCACCGGGATGGCGTTTCAAAGGTGGAAACCCGTGAACGTGTTGCTGATATGCTTGCCTTGGTCGAGATGTCCGACTTTGCAAAACGCAAACCCAATCAATTGTCCGGGGGGCAGAAACAACGTGTGGCTTTGGCCCGTTCTCTGGTGAAGCGCCCAAAAGTTCTGCTGCTGGATGAGCCGCTGGGGGCGCTGGATAAAAGGCTGCGGGAACATACCCAATTCGAATTGATGAATATTCAGGATAAGCTGGGAATTACTTTTGTCGTGGTAACCCATGATCAGGAAGAGGCCATGACCCTGTCCAGCCGGATCGCTGTGATGGACAAGGGAAATGTTATCCAGGTTGGAACGCCGTCGGATATTTACGAAAGTCCTGAAACAAAATTCACTGCTGAATTCATCGGTTCAATCAATATGTTTGATTGTCATGTCAAGGAAAGTGGCCGTGATCATCTGGTGGCGCATTGTGGGGCTCTGGCGCAAGATTTTTACCTGGACCGTGGTGTTGCCGTGAAGGAAGCCCGGCAGCTTTGGTTGGCAGTCCGGCCCGAGAAAATCCAGATTTCCCGCCAATCTACGGTCGAAAATGGCGTAAACGAGCTGCCCGCTTTCATTCATGATATTGCCTATATGGGGACCCATACAATTTACAGGATCCGTTTGGCAAATGGCCAGATCCTGCAGGCGACGACGCCGAACCTGCGCCGCTCTTCAGAGGGAGAGCGCAATCTCACCTGGGAAGATGCTGTTTTTGTCTCGTGGGAGCCCTCCAGCATGGTGGTGTTGATGAAATGAGCAGGGATGCGGCAAACAAAAAGCTTCCGACTTTATCAGCGGGCTCCATTGTAAAGATGGCCGGGGATTTGAGTGGAAAATTGATACAGCGGAACTGGAAACGTTTTGTCATCGCCGTACCGCTTGTCTGGCTGTTGATTTTCTTTATCGTTCCTTTTGTTATTGTTCTCAAGATCAGCCTGGCAGAAGGGATGATTGCCCGTCCGCCTTTCACACCTTTGTTCGAGTGGGCTGAGGATCTGAGTTTTACGATTTCGGTCACCTTCGAGAACTTCAGGTTCCTTGTGACGGATGATCTCTATTATTCTTCCTATCTCAATTCTCTCTTTCTTGCGGGAAAGTCGACAATTATCTGCCTGTTGATCGGCTATCCAATGGCCTACGGGATAGCCCGTTCCCGTTCTGATATCAGGGGCATACTGTTGCTGATGGTGGTTTTGCCCTTCTGGACGTCGTTTCTCTTGCGTATTTATGCCTGGATGGGATTGCTGAATAAAAACGGCATTATTAACGGTGCCTTGCTTTCAATGGGAATTATTGATGAACCCCTGAACATGATGTTTACCGAGGGGGCGATCTATGTCGGTATCGTTTATTCCTATCTCCCCTTTATGATCTTGCCGCTCTACGCGACGATGGAAAAGCTGGATGAAAGCCTGAATGAGGCGGCGGCGGATCTGGGGGGCAAGCCTTTTACGGTTTTTTACACCGTAACGTTACCGTTGACGCTTCCGGGTATAGTTGCCGGATCGTTGCTGGTCTTTATTCCGGCAACAGGTGAGTACGTTATTCCGGCACTGTTGGGTAATTATGACACCCTGATGATCGGGCGGGTTCTGTTTGATGAATTCTTCAGTAACCGGGATTGGCCTGTTGCCTCTGCTGTAGCCGTTGCTCTTCTGGCTTTTCTGGTGGTGCCGATCATGATGTATCAGCATTTTCAGGCAAAAGACGGGGAGCGGAGCTAGGTCATGAAAAAACGTTCTACTTTTCTGCTTTCTGTGCTGGTTTTCGGTTTTGCCTTTTTGTATGTGCCGATCCTGTCACTGATTTTCTATTCCTTTAACAGTTCTCGTCTTGCGACGATCTGGGGTGGTTTCTCTGTTAAATGGTACGGAGAACTGTTTCAGAATGATCTGATTATTAATGCTGCTCTTCTCAGTTTTCGGATCGCTGCTGTGTCGGCAACCTTTTCTGTCATTCTCGGGGTGCTGGCGGGGCTGGCCTTGTCGCGGTTTGGTCGATTTCGAGGCCGATTGGCCTTTACCGGGATGATCACAGCACCGCTTGTCATGCCAGAAGTGATCACGGGACTGTCCCTATTGTTACTGTTTGTCTCGATGGAGGATCTGGTTGGCTGGCCAAATGGCCGTGGTGTTACAACAATAACCATTGCTCATATAACCTTCAGCATGGCGTATGTGGCGATAATTGTTCAGTCCGCTCTTTCGGGGATGGAGGAGAATCTGGAGGAAGCGGCTATGGATCTGGGCGGCAAGCCTTTGCGTGTTCTCTGGGATATCACTCTTCCCCTGCTGATGCCGGCCATGATCGCAGGCTGGCTTCTTTCCTTTACGATGTCCCTGGACGATCTGGTGATTGCCAGCTTTGTGTCGGGGCCGGGCAGCAGCACGCTGCCCATGGTGATCTTCTCGAAAGTGAAGCTCGGGGTGACGCCAGACATTAATGCCCTGGCGACATTGATTATTCTGGCTGTGGCATTGGGGGTTATCTGTGCAGGCCTGATTATGAGGCATCAGGCACGGCAGAAATACCGGCTATAGCGATCTGTAACCTGTATTTGAAAGCAGATGGATTACTCCTGCTCAAAAGACAGGAGCGGTGTTTCTTTGGGGAGCCGTTCTCTGGCTCTTGATCCTCAATCGTCCTTTTGTTGATTGTTCTGATCTTCAGTGAAAATCGAGCTGATAGGGGGTGACAAATTACTTTTTTTATATTAATTTATATAAGCGCTCAAATAAAATAAAAGGTATGAAGAAATGAACACAATACCTGCTGGGGATTTGAAGTCAGAAGAGAGCAGTTATCAGGATTGGGACCGGGGTGGATTGCCTGGCTGGACCTACCACAATGAGGAGTTGACGGAACTGGAAAAGGAAGTTCTTTTCCGGCGACATTGGCAGGTCGCATGTCATGTTTCCGATATTCCTGAATCTGGTGATTATGTAACCTTTGATATTGTCGGCGAACGGGCTGTGCTCATGCGCGGAAAAGACGGTCAGATCCGGGCTTTTCATAACCTTTGTCGCCATCGTGGATCGCGTGTCCTGTGTGAATCAAAAGGCAATTGCAAACGGGCAATTGTTTGCCCTTTTCATGGCTGGAGCTATGGCCTTGATGGTGCCTTGCTGGGGGCTGCCTCCCCGGAAACCTTGCCTAAACTTGATTCCATTGAACATGGACTTAAGCCGATAGAGTTTGAGGTCTGGATGGGGTTTGTGTTTGTCCGCTTCTTGCCAGGAGATCAGCCGCCTGTTGCAGAGCTTTTGGCCAGACATGCGGAAGAAATAGCACATTATCGATCAGAGACTATGGTGCCTGCAGGTTCGAATTACTGGAGCCACGACATGGACGTAAACTGGAAGTCGGTTCGCGACGTGGATAACGAGGGGTATCATGTCAGAATGGCTCATCCAGAGCTGCAGGAACTCTATGGTGGTAACTATTCGGATGAACCACTGATAAACGGCAGCTGTCGCTCCTATGCTGAATTTACCGACACGCCAGGAAAGATCTGGAGTGTACAGAAATACAAGAAAATTTTACCGAAAGTGGCGCACCTGCCAGAAGGAAACCAAAGGGCCTGGCTGTATATCGGTATTTATCCGAACATGGTTTTGTCTTTCTATCCCTGTACGGTCTCATTTTACCAAGAGCATCCGATTTCTGCCGGGCGAACCCATCAACGCGGGGCAATTTATCGCCATGCTGATGAAAGCAGGGGTATGCGCCTGGCCCGGTATCTTTCTACGCGAATAGATAATGAAACGACGGATGAGGATACACAGTTGATTGAATGGTCCTGTGAGGCAATGAACTCCAGTGCTTTTGATGGCATCGTTCTCTCTGACCTAGAATATAACGTCAGGTGTTACCACGATGCGTTCAGGCGGGATCTGCCGGTGATGAATCTGGACCAGCCTCCTGCTCTCAATACCGTAAAGGCTGTGAATGCTCAGATGCGAGAGATTTAGGGTATAAATGCTTCCTGCATCAGAAAAGGCAAAGCGAGTAAGGCTGTTGTTTATGAAATTACTCGCTTTTTCTGTTGTAATGCTATATTTGCGAGCAAAGTTCAGTTCGCTGTAGGAGATTGCACCAGAGGGTATGCAACAAGCACAGGAAAAAAAACGTCCCGGTCGACCGAAGGGGCAGCAAACCGAAAATACCTCTCGACGACGACGGCAGTTGATTGAAGCTGCTATTGATTCAATTGTCGAGCATGGTATGTCGGCCACGACACTGGCGACTGTAGCCAAGTCGGCTGGTCTGTCCCAGGGGGCGGCGGTCTTTTACTTCCAGACCAAAGAAAACCTTCTGGTCGAGACCTTGCGGTATCACTATCAGGAGTATCAGGACCTTTGGCAGGAAGAACTTGAAAAGGCCCCTGATGATCCTGTCGAAAAAATCACTGCTCTGGTGCTCGCTGACCTGGACCCAAAAATCTGTAACCCCCGGAATCTGACACTCTGGAATTCATTCTGGGGCGAAGTAACAGCGCGACCCAGATTTGCAAAGCTGTGTGATGATTTTGATCGCGAACGCTACAGCATTATTCTGCGACTTTGTGAAGGCGCGGCAGCCTTGATCCAAGATCACGTCTGGAGCCCGGCCTCGGTCGCGGATACCCTCGATACCATGGTCGATGGTCTCTGGGTCAGGATGCATATAACACCCGATTTTCTTGATAATAAGGCGTCGAGCCTGTTGATGGCCCGTCTTCTGGTTTCTATCTTTCCAACCAGATCAGAACAGATAATGGCAAGACATGAGGATAAAAACCCAGTCTGACCGAACTCAGTCTGATCGATTGGGCGGCACAGTTTTCTGCAACACGAATAATATGAGACGAAGCTTAGGCTAAGCCCCTAAGGACAGAGGTTTCACGATACCGAATAATCATGATGGTTCGTGTTCTCCATACTGGTCTTCGACGCAATGCTATGTTAACAATTTTTCATGTGCTCCAATAGCTCAGTTGGTAGAGCACCTCATTCGTAATGAGGGGGTCAGCAGTTCAAGTCTGCTTTGGAGCACCACTTTAATTCTTATAATCAGCTCTTTGATGAGTTGATTATAAGAGGTTATCGGATCTAATACTTATAATATGTTGTTATTCTATGGAATATTTACCCAAAATGAAAATTTCTCTAATTTCACGAATAAGAAAACGATGGATATTCAAATTTTATTCTATACGTCTCTTTTTTATTAGCTCAAAAAAGAAGAGATTGTTTATAGATTGTGGATCAAATATTGGTCAGGGCTTTACATTTTTTAGTAAATATTTTCCCAATAGATTTTATGATTATATCTTAATAGAGCCTAATCCAAATTGTGTGATTACGCTTAAAGAAAAGTACAGCAATATTGAAAATCTTGAAATTATAGAAGCAGCTGTATGGACGGAGGAAGGAACATTAGACTTGTTTGGTTTAGTCGAGGATGAACGTGGTTCAAAATCGGATGGAGCATCCATTGTTTCTACTCATAATACTGTGTTTTATGAGGCAGATAGTACTAAAGCAACGAAAGTTTCTACTATCGATTTTGCTGCCCTCTTGAAGTCCAAGCTCCATTATGATGAAATAATTATCAAAATGGATATTGAGTCGAGTGAATATGATGTACTTGAAAAACTGATAAAGGAAGATCTTTTCAATAATGTAAGGTTTATATTTATAGAATTTCACAGCCAATTTATGGTTGGTGAAGAAAAGGCCTTAATTGAAAAAAGGGAACGCAAAATTAAACAATATTTAAATAATATTCATAAGTTGTATATTTGGCATTGATTTATTGATAGGACATTCGCTCAACCAGAATGTTTCCGACACCGGGTCGTATCTTGACTACTGGGGGCGGAGGTCCAGGGCGACAACCTCTTTTCTGGCGTCATCTTCTTCTGTGCCAGTCATAGCTGCTAAAAGCATTGCCGCAGCGGTCACCCCTTCTTTATGTGCTGTCAGAAGAGATTCGTTTCGGGCAAGGGCTTCTGTAACGGTTTCAAAATATGCCTCTTCAACCATTTCTTTTGACGCTAAATCCAAGATAAGCTTCTCGAAGATGTCATCATATACGTTTTCCGCCCTCAAAATCATTATCTCATAAAGACAGAAGTGATTTCAATTCCCGAGCTTGGCATAATCATTCTGCCGTAAAAATATCCTTAGATTTCAAATTGTTTTCCAGAACAAAAATTCAAGACATGACAAATTGAAATCGAACGAGAATATACGGTCTTTGTTTTGGCAAGAGGATGAATTTCAAAAATTTCAAGGTGTTACTCTAGAGACTCCGAGATCAGATTCAGAGACAGGATGAGTCTGTATAAGTTTGTCGGTGAAATTATATTTTTTGTATACCTTTCAAGAAGATAGATAAAATTTTAGATAAATTATTCTCAATATTTATTTGTTGATTTGTCCCTGTGATTCAGCTTTTCTCAAGCCCTGATTGACAGTTGCGCGAAGGCTTATGCCGAGAGCTTATCGTGATCCTGAATGAGTTGCCGAAACGATTGGGTTTTCACTCTTCCCTTGGAGTTGGGGGTCCATCGTAGCGAGGGTTGCCTTCCCCCGAGGGTGACCCTCGCAAACCTTTATTCAAGCTGACCCTACAACTCATAAATATTGTAAATATATTCATTGATATTATTGATTATGTTTATGATTTTCTTGCTGTTACATGTGAGGCGAAAGTTTCGCTAACAGAACATATCTGCCGATATCTGCCCACAGAGGCCTGATTCGCAAAATGTTCAGAATCAGGAGTAAAATCATGGAACGTACTTTGCGCATCCGCAATGGTGAAAAGGTCCAGGGGACCTATTCCCGGCAGGAAATGGAACGCCGTAATGCCAGACTTCGTGCTTTTATGGCTGACAAGAATATTGATGCGGTTATTCTGACCTCGTACCACAATATCAATTATTTCAATGATTTTGTTTATTGTTCTTTCGGGCGTCCCTACGGACTGATTGTAACCCAGGACAAACATATTTCCGTGACGGCGAATATTGATGGCGCCCAACCCTGGCGCCGCAGTTTTGATGACAACGTGATCTATACAGACTGGCAAAAGGATAACTATTTCTTTGCCATTCAACAGGAACTTGCTGGTCAGAAACTCAACCGGGTCGGACTGGAATTTGACCACATTAATATTGACAACAAAAACAAGATGGCTGTTGCACTTGGGGATCCGACATTTGTCGATGTTGGTGCCCCGACCATGCGGATGCGGATGAACAAGTCGGCAGAAGAGATCGCGATTATCAAACATGGGGCCGCAACTGCTGATATCGGGGGCGCGGCCTGTGTTGAGGCAATTGCAGTTGGTGTGCCAGAACACGAAGTGGCCCTGCATTCAACCCAGGCGATGGTACGGCACATTGCCAAAACATTCCCTCATGGTGAACTGATGGATAGCTGGACCTGGTTCCAGTCCGGAATCAACACCGATGGAGCCCATAACCCTGTTACCAGCCGGCGGATAGAGGCGGGGGATATTCTTAGCCTGAACTGTTTTCCGATGATTGCCGGGTACTATACTGCTCTGGAGCGGACACTTTTTGCAGAGCATGTTTCTGATGCGCACCTGCGGTATTGGGAAGTGAACGTAAAGGTCCATGAAGCAGGCCTGAAACTGATTAAACCGGGTGTTCGCTGTTGTGATATTGCCCTGGAACTAAATGAAATCTTCCGTGAGCACCAGATGTTACAGTTCCGGACCTTTGGCTATGGCCATTCCTTTGGCACGCTCAGCCATTACTATGGCCGGGAAGCAGGGCTGGAATTGCGTGAGGATGTGGAAACCGTGCTGGAACCGGGGATGGTGGTTTCCATGGAGCCGATGATCATGATTGCTGAAGGAAAGCCTGGGGCTGGTGGCTACCGTGAACACGATATTCTGGTTGTTGGTGATCAGGGAGCGGAAAACATTACCAAGTTCCCCTACGGGCCAGAACATAACATTATCAAGAAATAATATCTGTTTATAAAAGCTGCTTTATTTAAAGCCCGATACTTTTTAAAGGTATCGGGCTTTTATATATCATGAGGTTTGGGTTCTTCTTGCCAGGCGGTATATAGTTGGCAAAGAGTTGAGAGACACATTTCAGGGCTACAGAGGAAACAGTCGGTATGGCTTCCAGATGATCAACTTGCCAACAGATCTGCTTCGTACCTTCACGACAGTCATGGACCTTGGGGGAATAACCCGGGCAGCAGAAGTACTGGGACGCTCGCAACCGGCAATCAGTCTGCAGCTAAAGCGTCTCGAAGAATTGATTGATATACCTCTTTTCGTTCGCGCGGGTAAAAGAGTGAAGCTGACAGAAGATGGTGAAGCGCTTGGAGTTTATGCCCGACAGATTCTTGCTTTGAATGATGAAGCCGTTTCCCGGCTGCGTTCTCCGCGTGTTGGGGGCGTGGTGCGTGTCGGCTTGCCCAGTGATTTTGCTGTCTCTATCCTTCCGACAATTCTGGGGGGCTTCACCCGGGCTCATGATGGCATAACACTGGAAGTGACCTGTGGTATCTCTCGCGATCTTGTGCGGGGAATGGAAAAACAGGATTATGACGTTGTTATTGCCCTTTGCGGAGAGAGCCCGTTTGTTTCACTGGCCAAGACCTGGACAGACAGGCTTGTCTGGGTCAGTAACGGAGACGCCAGCCTGCTGGCTGAGGAGCCACTACCACTGATCGTCTATCCGCAGGGGTGTCTTTACCGGCAGCGGACAGTCGAAGCATTGAACCGTGCGGGAAGAAATTGGCGGGTAGCCTATAGCAGTCCGAGCCAGTCTGGAATTGAAGCCGCGGTCAAAGCGGGGCTGGGAGTGACAGTCCTTTCAGAGAAGACAGTTCCCTCTAGTTTGGTGCCGATAGCAGTTGAAAACGGGTTTCCGGGCCTAGCAGATGTTGAGGTCGGCTTGTTTTATCGGCAGCCCGACCTGAGTGAAGCAGGGTTGCGCCTGGTCAACTATATTACAGGTTCAATGGATAGCCTTCACAGTGATACCACAGATTCCCGGCTTGATCATTCCAGGGTCTGATCAGTTGCGCAAAAGGATTGATCCTCGTCAGAAAATGACAAGCTTTTCTGCTGGCAGATCTCCATATTCTTGACCTGTCGGGTTGGCCTGAAAGAAAAATCTGTTTGAAACCCGCGGGCTTGGCGCTAAGGTGTGCGCTGCAACATAACTAAAAAAACCAACCAGCTGAAGAAACCAATCGGGAGCAAGGGCAATCATGACATTTGTGGCAAAACCCCAATGGCAACCTAGTGATGAGAGAATCAAAAATGCGATCGTCACTGATTTTATGTCCTGGTTGGAAAAAGAAGGCAAAGTAACGGTTGATGATTTTGCCTCACTGCATCGCTGGTCGGTGGAACAGATCGCAGAATTCTGGTCTTCTGCCTGGGATTATCTGGGCGTTATCGGGGCCAAAGGTGGACACGCCTTTACCCGGAATGACGGGGATATCAAGACCAGTAAGTGGTTTGGGGATGCCCGGGTGAATTTTGCCGAAAATCTGCTGCGTTACCGGGGATCAGAAGAGGCATTGGTGTTCTGGAGTGAGAAGGGGCGCGAAAAGGCTTTCAGCAGGGATTTGCTCTATGCCGAAGTTTCCCGTTTGTCTCAGGCTCTAAGAGCCCAGGGGGTCAGACCAGGAGACCGTGTAGCAGGCTTGATGCCTAACATGCCTGAAGCAATTATTGCCATGTTGGCAACTTCGGCGATCGGTGCCGTCTGGTCATCTGCTTCTCCTGATTTTGGGGTTCAGGGTATTCTGGATCGTTTCGGCCAGATTTCACCCAAGGTGCTGATTGCGCCGGACAGTTATGACTATAATCTCAAAAATCACGATGTTCTCGGGAAAGTTCGGGATGTTGCAGGACAAATTCCGTCGATTGAAAAGGTCGTGATTGTTTCCTGGGCGGGGAAAACACTGGATCTGACGGGGATAGAACAGGCAAGTGATTACCGCGATTTTGTCGCTCCCTACAGTCCTGGAGAAATTGATTTCAGCCGACAGTCTTTTGATCATCCACTGTTCATCATGTTTTCTTCGGGTACGACGGGAGCACCAAAGTGCATCGTCCACCGTGCCGGTGGCGCCCTGATGAAACAGCTGGTTGAACACCGATTCCACGGAGACCTTAAAGAAGGAGATCGGCTGTTTTATTTCACGACCTGTGGCTGGATGATGTGGAACTGGTTTGCCGCTGGTCTTGCCTGTGGTGCCACGCTTATCTGTTATGACGGCTCTCCCTTTGCCGGAAGCCCGACTGTGTTGTTCGATTTGGCAGAGCAGGAAAAGGTTACACATTTCGGTACGTCGCCAAAGTATCTTGATACGCTGAAAAAATCGGGAGAGAGCCCGGTTCTGAAATACAGTCTTCCCACTTTGCGCACGATCTACTCGACTGGATCCCCCCTGCTTCCGGAAGCATTTGATTTTGTCTACAACAATGTCAAAAAAGACGTGCAGCTGGCGTCAATCGCTGGAGGAACGGATATTCTTGGCTGCTTTATGCTGGGAAATCCGATTGGCCCGGTTTACCGGGGTGAAATCCAGACGCCAGCACTTGGCTGTGCTGTTGCCGCTTTTGATGACACAGGAAAGCCTGTTGCGAAAGATCGCGGTGAATTGGTCTGCACCGAGCCATTCCCTTCCATGCCGTTGTGTTTTTGGGATGATGAGGACGGGTCCCGGTATCACAAAGCCTATTTTGCCCGCTTCAAGAACATCTGGACTCATGGTGACTTTCTGGAAGTCACTCCAAACGGAGGTTTGGTGATTCATGGGCGTTCTGATGCGACGCTCAATCCTGGAGGAGTCCGGATTGGTACTGCAGAAATCTATCGTCAGGTTGAACGGCTTGAGGAAATTCGAGAAGCAATTGTGGTCGGGCAGAACTGGGACGGGGATGTCCGGGTCGTTCTCTTTGTTATCTTGCAGGCAGAGGTCGCCAGCTTGGATGAGGGGCTGATCAAGAAGATAAAAACAGCCATTCGGACTGGCTGTACACCCCGCCATGTTCCGGCCAAGGTTGTCGCGGTTTCGGATATCCCAAGAACCCGATCGGGAAAGATTACCGAACTGGCGGTCAGAGACATTATCAATGGTCGTGAAGTCGGAAACAAGGAAGCTCTGGCTAATCCTGAAGCTCTTGATCTATATCGGAATATTCCCGCTTTGCAGGAGGAGTGATACAAACCTGCCAAATCTGAGACAGCGCTATTGTGCAATACCGTCTTTGTAGGGAACCATTTTATTTCTGTCGAAAGCAAGTTCAGCAACGATCAGGAGCTGAGTGACCCGGTTATTCCCTGCCTGACAGAGAGGCAGGGCAAGACGGGCATACTTCTGTACAGAGATCCAGGGGGTGTAAAAGGTGGAATACTCAGCATCTCTTTTATCGACCGCGGCGTTGTTGAGACCCAGGATAAGCTCATAAAAAGGGCCGGAGAAAGACTGGTGCATATAAGTGCCCGTGCTGTCTTTGCCGATATTGTGGACATGCTCGGTCCCCTGTAATCGATAAAGATACCGGCGAGGATTTTCCTCAACCTGAAACAACACAACGTGCGGCAAAGCAAAGGAAATGGAGAAGGGTAAATTCATTCCTTCTCGGGTCGGGATCTGTTCCCGGTTATTCGATCTGACAGAAGACCATACTTCAAAAACCCGGCGCAACAGTGCTTCCCTGATCTGGGTTGCGTCTGTAACTGTCAGGCTTTTTAGCTGGTAGTCGATTAATGTTTGCCGATTGTTTTCCAAGGTAGTGCCAACCCTTACCTATTTCCACGGTTCAGCATTTGTTCATTGTATCATACAATAGTATGCAAATCAGCTGAATAGGTAATATCCATTATATGGGGATCGGGAAGATCTGGATTAGCTTTGTTGGTGAAATTCTCAGATATCGACAGAGAGGTCTGATCTGGGAAAGCTGCAGCAGGGCAGAAAAAACCCGGTATCTACTTCTTCATTACTCAGGCCCATTGCGTTGGGTGCTGCGATTGAGCCACTAACAAGAAGCTGTTTACAGGTTCCGCATATACCACCTCGACAGCTGTAGGGAGCATCAATACCTGAAGCTTCGGCCACAGTTAAAACCGTTTGGTTCCCTTTGATTTCGGTTGTGACGCCACTTTTGGTGAAGTGGATTTTATAACTCTCTCCTCTGGCATCCTCAGGGGGAGCGAGAGGCACAATTGAGAAGCTTTCCTGTTCATACTGGTCGTCGGGAAGGCCAAGTATTCTCAAATCCTCTTGCGCTGTTTTCATAAAGGCATCGGGGCCACAGACAAAAATGCTTCGCTCAAGCAGGTCGGGACAGACTTCAATCAGCTTGTCCCGGGTAAGCCGTCCCTCAAAAACTTTGTTGCTATGGCTGGTGTCCGGCTTCTCCTGGCTGGTGTTGAAAGAGAGCTTCAGGCCCGGTACTTGCCGCGCAAGGAGGGTAAGTTCTTGCCAGGAAACGAGGTCACAGTTTCTACGTGCAGAGTGATGAAAATGAATATCGAAATCCAGGGCATTATCGGTAATGAACCGGAGCATAGAAAGCATCGGTGTGATACCGGATCCACCCGAAAGCAACAGAAGCTGGCGCGGCTGATTCTCCTGCAGGTGAAATTGCCCCGATGGGCCTTGTGCTTCAAGGGTTGACCCGATGGCAAGGTGGTCGTGCAACCAGTTTGATACCTTGCCCCCTGTAACGCGCTTGACAGTGATTGTCAGGCTATCTGGCCGACTTGGGCTGGAAGATATGGTGTAACACCGACTGACCACTTTGCCATCAATCGGTACAAACAGGGTCAGAAATTGTCCGGCCTTATAATCAAAGCGTTGTTGAGGGTCGGCGATAAACTTGAAGGTCCTGATATCGTGAGTTTCCTGAATTATCTGGACGCAGCGCAGTAAAACCGGGCTGTTCAGAAAGTCCTTTGCAGCAGGTGGTTTCATCTGCTGGCTCAGCCGGCTCGCACTGGGGAGCCAGTTGTCGATATAGACAGGACGGGTTTTGGTTTTGAGAACCTCGACCGGATCACCAATGCGAATAGAGCCAGAGTTGAGGGGAATCATGTTTTCGCCAAAAAGTACATCGCGGCTGTTCTGGCGTTGGCGGTAACTTGTCAGGGTTCGCAGGGGCTCCAGTGTTTTGTCTGCAACATGGGCATGGGGATCTACCGTGGTGAAGACACAACGTGCGCAGGCTTTGGGCAGCTCAAACCTTACATCACCAATACGGATGAGGGACCAGCCGTCTTCTTCAAAGGCAGGGCTGCCCGAAACGGTGATATTGGGTCGAAAGTTGGCCATGGAAACCGGGGCAGGTAGCCGGTTGTTCAGGTGGGCAAGAGAACTGTCGCCGATCAGCAGCAAGGGGTATCCATCGGCAAAACTGACATCGCAATCAGGATGTTGCTTGATATATCTTTCACTGCGATTGCCAAAATAGAGCAGGCGCAGTGGTTCCCCAAGTACCGTACTGATCCAGTCGTCAGCCTTGTCCCCACAAATCTGGCCGATCAATTCTGTACCCCAGACAGAAGTATCAAGATA
Organism: Kiloniella laminariae; assembly: GCF_027214005.1. Classification (GTDB taxonomy): domain Bacteria; phylum Pseudomonadota; class Alphaproteobacteria; order Kiloniellales; family Kiloniellaceae; genus Kiloniella; species Kiloniella laminariae_A. The sequence goes on along the minus strand of NZ_JAPWGY010000003.1, from coordinate 140,409 downwards.
GCTTTCGCTAAATCCGGCTGGATCGAGAACAAGATCAATCATGTCTTCCTGGGTCAGTCTGAGTATTTCGCCATGATAGTTACTGCGAATTGACGTGATCTTGGGGTGGGTACGTCCGGTAACGAAGGTGCCATCAGGCTTTGTGATCAGGTAACGACGGTCTCCGACAAGGCCCGAAGTCAAGAGCTCTGCTTGTGGAAGAGATAGTCCTGCTGTGGACTTTACCGGATAGATAATGAGATTGCTGACGATCGCCGGGGACATGAAAAACTCGATAGAAAAAGAAAGGTGGGAAAGGAAGAGTAACCCAAAGGAACAAGTAAAACAGGGTAGATTTCTGGATTGAAGAAGAAAATAACGTCTTGGCAGGAATGAAGACGTGTATCCTAGAAAAGAACGGCCTGGACAGGTTCCGGGGTAAGGCAGGCCGGGCCCTGATTGCGGGTACTGTTCATATAAGAAGAAACAGCAGTTGCTTTCAGGCTGTTGATCGGTGCTGGCTTGAGTAGGCTGTGCCCACCTTTATAAAGCCAGTTGTCGTAATCTGCTCTTTGTAAAATCACGGGCATTCTATGGTGGATGTGACAGATATCATGGCCGGCTTCTGTGGTCAGAATGGCGCAGGACTGTACTTCACTGCCATCGGCCCCAAGCCAGTCGTCCCAGATTCCGGCAAAAGCAAAGGGGGCATTGTCGGGTCGCGAAATATAATAAGGCTGTTTTCCCTGCTGTCCGCTTTGCCATTCATAAAAGCCATTGGCGGGAATCAAGCATCGCCGCCCGCGGAATGGTCCCCTGAAAGAAGGTTTTTCATTTACTGTTTCGCTGCGGGCATTATGGATAGGTTTGTTGATGTCGGGCTCTTTGACCCAGTTGGGAATCAGGCCCCAGCGATGCAGTGTGAAATGTTTTCGGGCATTCTTGCCCAACACAACCACGGCAATGGGCTGTGTCGGGCAGATATTATAGCGTTCTTCCAGATTGGGCCGTTCTGGAAAACCCATCAGATCACTTAGATCAGCGATGGGAGTCGTCAGGGCAAAGCGTCCGCACATGAATCAGGGATATTCCTGTAGGTATGATTTCGCCCAGCCTATCAGTTTTAATCCGGATTGAAAGGTACAGGATTGAAACGCAGGGACATACAGGAGGGGCCACCATCTACCAGCGCTGCCTGCTGGGTCGGGATCTCGACGACATTGTACCCGGCATTCCGCAGAAGTTCAGCGGTTTTGGGGTGGCCGGCAGAAAGCAAAACCGTGTCGTTCACACAGATGGCATTGGCCGCAGGTTCTTCCCCTCTGGGGACTTCCAGCACTGTCATACCGGCAAAACATGGAGAGCCGGACAGACGATAGGTTGCCAACACCGCATTGGGACCGATCAGACCGCAGTCGGTTTTGAAATGAAGCACACCTTCAGGCGTATTGATTGCCCTGGCTTCATAGCCCCACTTGGCAATCTTTTGTTTGAGCGCATCAAATCCTGTTTGATTGGTTCTGGCTGAAAGTCCGACAAGGACGGCATCCTCTGTTACCAGAATATCCCCGCCATCAACATAGCCTTCATCCTCACCTATCCGTTGAATGTCTTCGTAATAGGACAGGAGAACCTTGTTCATGATTTTGGCTTCCCCGGTCCGGCTGGGTGCACCGGGGCGGAGAATAACGGCACCTTCGGGAAAACAAAGTGCGGCGTCTTCAACAAAAACCGAGTCCGGAAAGTCTTCCAGTGCCGGGTAGACATCCACTGTAACTCCGGCCTGTTCAAGGGCGGCAACATAGGCGTGGTGATCCAGAACAAACTGTTCGTGGCTGGGTGCACCACGGTCGTCTGCTCGAAGGCCATTGATGACGCTCCGGCTTGGTTCACGGACGATGGCGCGGGTAAAACGATGAGATAATCCGGTGCGGGACATGCAAGCCTCAAAAGGTCAGAGAAAATGAACTATTGTTCAACAAGCTAAACCGGGTGATATTTTTAGGCAACAGAAAAGCTAACTGCAGGTCTGGAAGCAGGTAAAATTCTTCCCAGGGAAAAGTGAAAGAGGGGGCAGCTCAAAATGACAGCGGCTGGGCGTAATTATAACTGTGGGTTTCCTTACCTCTTCTGCTGCTTTATACCTAGCCTCGATTATAGACCTCTGGTGACAGGTCTCTGATGGGCGCTTGTGTGACATCGGGTGTATCAGAGATTAACGGCTCTTTTGAATCCCTTATCTTGAGACTTGCAAATGATTTTCGGCTTGTTTGGACGCAAAAAAGAAATCCATATGATTGATGATGGCTTGCGGCGTTGCGGGGCTTTCAGTTCGTCGATACCTGATGCTGTCAAATTAACACTCTGGCGTTTGGCAAAGAACCGAGAGCTGCTCCGCGAAGACAGTGAAGCTGTTCTGATCGACCTTGCGTCCTTCCTGACATACTGTTTTATGGGCGAGGAAGACTTTGCCGAAGAGAATGGGGTCGAGTACTCACAGAAAATGCGCAAACGCCTAGAGTTGACCCAGGTATTTGATGACGGGATTGATGCCGAAATTGTTTTGCTTGCGCTGCATTCCGGTATTGCCCACGGCTCTACAGCAGGTCGATTTTCAGTTGAGCTTCCGGAAAACGATTTGGAAAAGGAGCAATCATTCTCTGCTTCGGATGAGCGGAAATGATGGCCCGCGTGGTATACTTTCTGGCCTGGATTTTTTTTATTCCCTTTATCCTTTTGCTCAATTTTTTTGAGGACAAGATATCCTCCCGGCTTTGCGGGCGGCAGGAGCCAACTGGCAGGAATAAATTATCTGGATCTGGTAATCAGCAAAGTCCGGATCAGGCCCGTGCAAAAAAATAGTTTTTTTTACTGCTCTTAAAGTAACGATTGCCTAAAATGGGCGAACTGAATCAGCAACAAGGAATATGAGCAATTAGCGAGGGTTTTACAGAGGCCGAAAGAATCCGGTTCCACAATCTTCTTCAAGTTGCGGCTTTGAGCCCCTATGAAGGAGAACGGGATAACGCACTTTCTGCTGCGCAACGGATTGCCGCCAAACATAACATGACCTTGGAGGAAGCTGCTGCCGGAGGGGTGGAACCTGAAGAACCCAAACAGCAGCCAAAAGAACGCAAATCCTCCTATAGCATGTCTGCTACAGAACGGGTCTTCGCCAATTCACTGCATCTGATGGATACGCATCTGCAGGCTGAGAAAGCCCGTTATGAAGCGGCATTGCGGGCTGCCTATGACAGAGGTCTTGCCAAAGACAATGAGGCGCCAAAAGGTCTTGCCAGTCCGGTAAAGGTTCGCAGCAAAAAACCAAGAGGTATGAGCCCGCGGGTACATGCATCCATGCTGTTGAGAGAAACCCAGCTTTCCTTGCGTGAAATTTCAGGTATTACAGGGCTGGATATATACCAGATCACGGCAATGAAATTGAAATTGCGTAAGCCAGCAGCATAATTTTCAGACGTTGAGCTATTGTTTGAGCAGGGGTCTTATCAGGCGAAGGCAGATCGACCAGCTGCTGTACTATCGGGGAGACAGAACAGGGTCAGAGTGGTTGAGTTCTACATCACTGAACAAGGCACCCTGGCGATGATCCGGGGTGAGATGGCTCTGGGGATCGCCATCACGAAACTGGATACCTATTCCGTCCCAAGCGTGACGAACGACAGTGCCACTATAGCTGCCCAGACTGCTAAGTTTGAGGTCAACGACTGTTCCGATGGGAGGCCGACAGAAAGTTTCAAGAAACAGACCATTTCCAGAGAGATTATGGACAGAACAGGGGTGCCAGGAACCGTCTAGCCCCAGCGATGCCCAATCGCCTGCTGCATATCTTTTGTACTGCCTGTTCTCGATCATTGATTAAACTTGCACCCATTACACATGCCTGTGATTCTAAAGCTAAAGTCTTACTAATTCCTTTCAAATCGTAGGCATATGTCAGGTGCGAGCCTTTGTGATTCCCCGAAGGGATGACTAAAAGGTTATTGTGGACTATCTGCTGTTTTATTTCTGAAGTTTTTGATCTTGACCTCAAGCGATGCTTGAGTTGATTTGTTCGTAATTGTTGAAGCTACAAACAGGACTATCCTTATGTATAGACTGCATTATTATCCGGGAAACGCCAATCTTGCTCCTCATATGCTTATGGAAGAGATGGGTGTAGAGTATGAACTGGTTTATGTTGACCGGAATGCTGGCGCACATAAACAGGCGGCTTATTTAACCCTGAATCCTTCCGGAAGAATTCCGGTTCTTGAAGATGGCGGGATGGTTATTGCCGAAACAGCGGCAATCTGTTTACATCTGGCCGATCGGCATATCGAAACAAAAATGGCTCCGGATATTTCAACACCGGAACGCGCCAAATTTTATCAATGGTTGATGTTTTTGACCAATACCGTTCAGACAGAGTTTCTCGTCTATTATTATTCTGATCGCTATTCAACGGATCCGGAACATGCGGCAGCAATTAAGGATGCGGCCGAGGCCCGTTTGATCGGTTATTTCCGTATCATTGAAGAACAACTTGCAAAAAAAGGGCCTTATATGATGGGGCCTGCAATATCGCTTTTGGATTTTTATCTGCTCATGCTCTGTCGCTGGGGACGTTTTTTTACGCAAAAACCGGGTGATATGCCAAACCTTGGACAACACATAGGGAATATGGTGCTCCGACCTTCAGTCATCCGTGCTTTTGAGCAGGAAGGTCTCGAACCTCCCTTTGCCTGACCCGCAAAATTCAGACCGCCTTTTGGTATACGCGATGATCTGCTTTCGTTAACCCGAGCTTATCGTTCTAAGGATATAGTCCTGAGGACAGGTTCGGGGAATTGTAAAAATATGCGGCTGGCAGAAGGATTTACCTTTGCAGTGTTGGTTCGACCGGGACCCGATTGTATCAAATCGGGATTGTATACCCTTCTGGTACCAAACATGTCGCTTGTGAAGAAGTAATGTCGCCCGGAGTGCTTTTTATCTGCATCTCCGTTTTTTTGGGAAATCTGACTATTTGGCAGAGGCCCCGGCAGTGAAAGGTAATGATGATGTTTTCGGCTGTATCTAAATCCTGGGCACTATTTCTGGGGTTAGCCTTCCTGATGCTCGGTAATGGCCTGCAGAGTACGGTACTCAGCGTCCGGGCTTCAATGGAAGGTTTTTCAACCGAAACCACCGGTTTTGTGATGGCCTGCTATTTTATTGGCTATTTTATGGGGTCGTTTGCGGCACCAAAAGCGCTGGAAACCGTCGGGCATGTTCGTGTCTTTGCTGCTCTGGCTTCGCTGTCCTCGACCTCGGCTCTTTTACATGCCGTCTTTATTGACCCCTATGTCTGGGGGGCGATGCGTTTTATTACCGGGTTTTGTTTTGCCGGGCTCTATATTGTTGCCGAAAGCTGGTTGAACCACAGCGCGACAAATGAGACGCGCGGGAAACTTCTGTCGATCTACATGGTAGTTCTTTACGGCTTCCTTGCCTTGGGGCAACTGTTGATCAACGTATCAGACCCGGGCAGTTTTGTGCCGTTTGTTTTGATGTCGGTGCTGGTTTCACTTGCGCTGTTGCCAACGACGATGACGGCAGTCCAGGCACCTGTCTTTGAATCGCCTACTCCCGTTAGTCTGAAACGTCTGTACCAGATTTCTCCACTCGGTTTTGCCTGTGCCTTCGGGGTTGGACTGGCGCAGGCCCAGATCTTTGGTATCGGGGCGATTTACGGAGGCAAGTTGCAGATGACACCACAGGACATCTCGTTTTTTATGGCGGCGATGTCCGTGGGGGGCATTGCGCTGCAGTGGCCTATAGGCAAGCTTTCGGATCGCTTTGATCGTCGGCAGGTCCTGATTGTTGTCTCGGTCCTGGCCGCGATTGTCGGATTGTCTCTTGTGCCGCTATCCGGTCCTCAGGCTAGTGTTCTGTTTTTGATCAGCGCCTTTATTTTCGGGGCGTTGTGTATGCCGCTTTACTCGCTGGCGATTGCTCATACCAATGACCATCTGGAAACGTCAGAGATTGTTGCTGCGACCAGCGGATTGATTGTCATCGGTGGTTTCGGGGCGATGATCGGCCCTCTGGTCAGTCCTTTGTTAATGGGACGGTTTGGTCCGGATGCTTTTGTGTACTCGCTTTCTTTTACCCTTCTGTTGATCGGTCTGTTCGGGATCTATCGTATGACCCGCAGAAGTGCTGTTCCTCTGGGTGATCAGGGGGATTATGTCGGTCTGCCTATGGAAGCATCTTCGATGGTTGTGGCGATGACCCCTGAAGGGGAAGAGTGGTATGAAGAGGTGATTGCTGAAGCAGAAGCGGAAGCAACAACGGCTGCCAATCTGGCAGAGAGCATGGGAGTTGAAGTCGAGAGCCCGGAAATGCTCGATGACGGTGCCGCGCTCTGGGCAAAAGAAGATGATGAGGCAGACAACACGGATCAGGAAAATCCACCTGGTAAAAAATCCTGATGGGATAGTTGAATAGAAAACAGGGCTTGAAGTTACTTCAGGCCCTGTTTTCGTTTATGACCTCAAGAAAGAGGCTTGCGTAACGTTCAAGCTTGCGTTTTCCAACCCCGGCAATCTCGGCCATATCTTCCATGTCCTGGGGCCGGGCCATCACCATTTCCAGCAGGGTCTTGTCGTTGAAGATAACATAGGGCGGGACGCCCTGATCCTTGGCCAGTTCCAGGCGGCGCGCCCGCAGCGACTGAAACAAAGCTTCATCGGCCGGATTATCAATCGTTGTGGCAGGACCAAAGGATTTCTTATAATGCTCCCTGAGGCTTGCTCGGGTTTTCTTTTGCGGATCCCGACGCAGCTGAACTGTTTGTTCGCCGCGCAGAACCGGGCGGCAATGCGGGCCGAGCAGGAAAGAGCCATGCCCCTCCATATCGACTTTCAGAAGGCCCAGAGCCACGAGCTGGCGAAAGATCGAACGCCATTCCTGCTTGGTATAATCGACGCCAATACCAAAGGTGCTGAGTTTGTCGTGACCCAGTTTTTCGATCCGCTCGGTTTTGGCCCCCAGCAGAACATCAATCACATGGGCAGAACCAAAGACCTGACCGGTTCGGTAAACCGAGGAGAGGGCTTTTTGTGCCGCTTCGGTACCATCAAAACTTTCAACCGGATCAAGGCAGGTATCACAGTTGCCACAAGGCCCTGCAGGCGTATCGCCAAAGTACTCCAGGAGAACCTGACGACGACAGCGGGTTGTTTCGCAAAAACCGAGCAAGGCTTCGAGCTTGCGGTTTTCAATCCGTTTTTGTGCTTCCGGGGCATCTGATTGGGCGGCCATCTGATAGAGCCGTGCCACATCATTCATGCTGTAGATCATCCAGGCTTCTGCGGGCAGACCATCTCGTCCCCCACGTCCGGTTTCCTGATAGTAGGCTTCCAGACTTTTGGGCAGGTCCAGGTGGACAACAAAGCGGACGTCCGGTTTATCGATGCCCATACCAAAGGCGACAGTTGCCACCATGATGACAGCATCTTCCTTGAGAAAGCGGTCCTGATTTTTTGCCCGGACATCCTTGTGCAGCCCGGCGTGGTAGGGCAGGGCGTTGAAGCCTTTACCGCAGAGCGTGTCGGCGATTTCCTCCACCTTGTTTCGCGACATGCAATAGACAATCCCCGATTGTCCGGCATGTTCGCGTTCCAGAAGGTCTGTGAGCTGTTTTTTGGGGGCAGCCTTAAGGCCGACCCGATAGCGGATGTTCGGTCGATCAAAACCGGCGACAAAAGCCTTTGCCTCCCCCAGTCCCAGTCGTTGCGAGATATCCTGCCGGGTCGGGCCATCTGCTGTCGCCGTCAAGGCGATGCGGGGAACCCAGGGGAATCGCTGTTTCAAAAGGTTGAGTTGCAGGTATTCCGGTCTGAAATCGTGGCCCCACTGGGAAACGCAATGGGCCTCATCAATGGCGAAGAGCGAGATTTCACATTGTTCGAGCAGATTGAGGAACCCGTCGGTCAGGAGTTTTTCGGGTGCGACATAAACGATATCCAGCTCTCCCGAACGCATTGCCCGTTCGGTGGCAAGGATATCAGGGTACGACTGGGAAGAGTTCAGGGCATCCGCTTTTACCCCCAGCTGCTGCAGAGCCGTTACCTGATCCTGCATCAGGGCAATGAGGGGGGAAACAACAACAGCTACCCCGCTGCGACATAACGCTGGAATTTGGTAACAAAGAGATTTCCCACCACCAGTTGGCATGAGAACAAGGGCATCCCCGCCATCAATCACGTGGCTGATGATTTCTTCCTGATCACCGCGAAAACTGTCATAGCCAAAAACCCGGCGCAGTGTTTCCCGATGAGACGGTAGGGGAGAGATAAGGGCATCCATGTCTAGGCTTATAGACAAGTCTGCCGTAGTCGGTCAAAAGGCTTTGTTAAGAGAAATGCGCTATTGTTCGAAAATTGGAAAGGCGGTTTTGCAAGTTTGTTTTTTTGCCTTTTCCGGTTTGTGTTTAACGGTTAGCTTTTACAGAAGATGAGATCAACGGGGACAGAGTAATTGAGTCAGAAGCCTCTTACCGAAGCGGAACTCAATGCCTTGTACAGGGAAGGTGTTGAGGCCGATCTTGATAGTCTGGGAGCATTACTGTCCCGTATCAAGGAATCAGAGGGTGATAACGCTGCCCAGGCGTTTGCTGAGGCGCGCGGAACGCTTCACAATGTAAAAGGGCAGGGAACAAGTTTTGGTTTCCCGCTCATGACCCGGATTGGCGAGAGCTTTCATGCCCTGGTAAAATTTCAGGCGAAACAGTCTGGCGTAAATCCGGGAGTGGTGCAGCTTTATGAAGCGCATCTGACAGCCATGAAAACGATTATTGCGAACGATATCAGAGGGGAAGGCCCCGAGATTTTACAGAAAGTTGCCGCTTCACTTCAGGAAAAAGTGGATGACGCCATTTCTTGATTAAAGTGTCATACCCTCTGCTGTGAGCATAAAAAAACCGGCTGAAGAAACAGCCGGTTTTTTATTTTGTATCAACTCTGGATCATTCGCGGTTGCCAAGAAGGCGTAGCAGCATGAGGAAGAGGTTGATGAAGTCCAGATAGAGGGTCAGAGCCCCCATGATGGATTTTTTCTGGGCAATTTCCGAGCTGTCACTTTCCAGATACATCAGTTTGATTTTTTGAGTATCGTAAGCAGTCAGACCTGCAAAGATCAGCACACCTGCAACTGAAATTACAAACTCAAGACCAGAAGACGCCATGAAAATGTTTACGATACTGGCAATAATCAGGCCAAACAAACCAACAATCAAAAAGGCTCCCATCGCGGAGAGATCTTTTTTGGTTGTATAACCAATCAGACTCAGACCAGCAAAGGAAGCAGCTGTGATGAAGAATACTCTGGCAACTGATTCATCTGTATAGGCGATGAAGACAGTTGAGAGTGACAATCCCATCAGAACGGCAAAAACCCAGAACAGCATCTGGGCGGTTGAGGCTTGAAGGGCATGGATACGGGCACTGAGGAAAAACACCATTCCCAGTGGAGCCAGCATTACCACCCATTTCAAGGGTGTACCGAAGATGGCCATGAGAAGTTCGGGGCTCTGTGATACACCAAAGGCAACAAACCCGGTAATCCCGAGGGCGATGGCCATATAGTTGTAGACACCGAGCATATAGGCGCGCAGGCCTTCATCAATATCCGCTGCTGAAGCCTGGCCATAACCTACACTACGATGTGCGGGACGGTCGATCATGAGAAACCTCGTTTCAAAAACCTGTTAAACTGCCTCTAATATTGGACGTCCTGTAAAAAGAATCAATAACAAAGCGATGATTTTTTTTAATAACCCGCTGGTTGAGGGATGATTTACTGATTTCGCAAAAGCGGAGCCGGGCGCTGGCGCAGGGCACTCCAGGTACCGATGTATCCACACAACAACGTTGCAACAAGGGCAATCAGGGGTGTCAGGATCATTACTTCACTGAGAAGAGAGAACTCCAGCCGCAGAATGTAGACCGTAATTGCCCAGGAGGCGATAGAGCCGATGACAACGGCCACAGAAGCCGAGATTATGCCCAATAGTCCAAATTCGAGGAAAAAAGTCAGGGTGAGCGCACGTCTGCTTGCTCCGAGAACCTTCAGGACCACGGCATCGTAGACCCGGCGCTGGTGACCTGCAGCAACGGCTCCACCGAGAACCAGTGTACCAGCGAGCAGGGCAACCGTGGCGATGACACTCAGTGCCAGGGCGACATGGCCCAGCAGTTCTGTTGCAGCTTGCAGGGCTTCCTTGACCCGAATGGAAGAGACATTGGCAAAACGATCTGTGACAGCAATCTCAAGCGCGTCTTCTATTTCCGGTGCGGCCTTGACCGTGGCAATATGGGTTTGTGGAGCGCGGGACATCAGGCCAGGAGAGAATACCATGACAAAGTTGATCTCAAGACCGCCCCAGTCGATCTTGCGCAGGTTGGCGATTTCCACTTCGATGGGACGTCCGAGCAGGTTGATGGTCAGACTGTCCCCAAGCGACAGGTTGAGGCCTTTGGCAACCTGTTCATCAAGGGATACAAGCGGTTTGCCATTATAATCTTCAGGCCACCAGTCCCCGGCGACAATTTTTGTATTTTCCGGCATTTCTGCTGACCAGGTCAGTCCCCGGTCACTGCGGAAAACCCATTTGATTTCGCTTGGTATCTCAAGCTCATCAGGAGAGGTGCCTTTAACAGCAGTGATTCGTCCACGCATCATCGGTACGCGGTGGAGTTCACTGACGCCATCCGTCGCCAGCACCAGTTTCTCAAAGTCTTCGACCTGTTCCGGCTGGATATCGATAAAATAAAATCCGGGGGCTTCTTCAGGCAGGCTCTGGGTTACAGCCCGGCTCACATTTCCTTCAAGCAGGGCGACAATCACCAGCACAGTCAGCCCGAGCCCCATGGAGAGGATCACGCTGGATGTCGGAGCGCCCGGGCGATGCAAGTTGGCAATGGCTGTACGCAGGGCAGGATGGCTTGCCCGGGGCAGAGCACGGGTTAACCTGGTTACCACCCAACCGACGAAATGATAGATCATAAAGGTGGCAATAGCGCCGGTGATGAAAAATCCGGCAATTTTGGGGTTGCTGGAAAAGGCGACAGCTGTCAGTGCCAGCAAGGCAGAACTCAGCGCCAGAACACAAAGTGCCCGGGGTGTGGGACGTCCCGTAATCGGTGACGTCAGATCCTGGAACAGACGCGCAGGAGATGTTTTCCCGGCCCGGGAAAGAGACCAGAGTGAAAAGGTCAGGGCTGTCAAGAAACCGAAAGCAGCGGCGAGAAGCAAAGGTTCCGGGTAGAGGCCAGCGGCAATGTCCCAACCGAGAATATCCCCGGCAAAAGAAGCGGCGAAATAAGGTGCCGCAGCCCCTGCAAGCAGGCCTGCAAGCGTTCCAGCAAGCGTGAGAAAAAGGATCTGGGCGAGGTAGATCTGAAAAATCAGACTTGAAGAAGCACCGAGGCATTTGAATGTGGCTATAATGGCGACCTTGCTGTCCATAAAACTTTTGACAGCATTGGCTACACCAACGCCGCCGACCAGCAGCGTCGCGAGGCCGATCAGAGTTAAATACATGCCAAGGATATCAATGAACTGGCTGATTCTTGGGGCGGCCTGTTCCGAACTGCGTACCCGCCAACCCGCATCGGGGAAGCTGGTGCCAAGCTGGTTCTGGAACTGCGCAAGATCTGTGGACAGAGGCAGGGCCAACCGATAGTCGTATCGGACCATGCTGCCTGGCTGTATCAGTCCGGTGCTCTCCAGGCTGTCACCGGAAACCATCACTGTCGGGCCATAGGTGAAAGCACGGGTTGAAAGATCGGGCTCCTTGATCAGAGCGCCACGAACAACATAACGGGTATCTCCGACGACAATGATATCGCCGATATTCAGATCCAGCTTGCGTAGCAGGTTAGGAGCTACAACGGCTCCCCACTGCCCGTCTTTCATCTCCAGCACATCCTGAAGAGGGGCCGCAGGGTCCAGTACAATGTCTCCATAAAGCGGATAGACATTATCAACAGCACGAAGTTCGATAAGCGTGCGCTTGCCACTGGGTTGGTCCTGACGTCCCATAGCACGCATTTCCCGTACCAGAGAGACTTTTCCCCTGTCGCCAAGCCAGTTTATCTGTTCAGGAGTGGCCTGCTGATGCACGAGGTTTAGCGCGATATCACCCCCAAGAAGATTACGGCCATCGTTGCGCAGCCCCTGTTCAATCGAAGCGGAAATCGAACCGACTGCCGCAATCGCACTGACGCCGAGAAAGAGGCAACCCAGGAAGATTCTGAAACCTTTAATTCCCCCGCGTAATTCACGCAGGGCAAAGGTCATGGCAAGGGAGAAGGGTAAAGAATGGCGCATCAGGCGTGGCCTTTTGCATTTGCGGAGGCCACACGAGGACCCGTCCCGGAAGCTGGAGACACGTTTTCCGATTTCTCTGTAGGGGAATGTTGCTCGCTCAACAGACCATCTTTCAAAACGACGGTTCGGTTGCAGCGTTTGGCCAGTCTGGGATCGTGCGTGATCAGAACCAGTGTGGTGCCATGATCCTTCTGCAGGCTGAACAGCAGGTCGATAATAATATCACCTGTGGCACTATCAAGATTGCCTGTTGGTTCATCGGCTAGCAGAAGTTTGGGCTCGGCAGCAAAAGCGCGGGCGAGGGCAACACGCTGTTGCTCCCCGCCGGAAAGTTGTCCGGGAAAGTGATCAAGGCGGTGACCCAGTCCAACAGATTCGAGACGGGCGCGAGCCCGGGCAAGGGCATCAGGTTTCCGGGCAAATTCAAGCGAGACCGCAACGTTTTCCAAGGCGGTCATCGTGGGGATCAAATGGAAATCCTGAAAAACAATACCAATTCCGTCGCGCCGGAAGCGGGCCAAGGCATCCTCGTCCATGGCGCCGAGATCCTTACCGTCTATGGTCACTCGGCCTGATGTTGCAGCCTCCAGTCCGGCCATAAGCATCATCATCGACGACTTTCCCGCGCCGGAGGGACCGACAACCGAAACGGTATCTCCGGCGTTAATTTCCAGATCTATGCCTTTGAGAATATCAACCGATCCCGCTTGGGATTTGAGGGTAAGATGTAAATCGGAAAGAGAAACAAGCGCGGAAGAAGTGTGTGGCATAGAGCAGTATCTTTCCAAAGCAGTGCGGGAAAACCTTTGACTGGAGGCTATATGGGGTCATGGCAGAGGGAATTCAATTGCTTCAGACTTGTTCCTGCTTCTGACAAACCCTATTTCTCAGTGTAGAGTCTCATTTACCGTTATTTCATTATTATTGGCTGATCCTATTGAAGATGCAAAAAATCTCCCGAGTTTTCTCCCTGTTTTTCCTCCTGGCATCCCTTCTGCTAACGGCAGGGTTTCGTCCTGCAATTGCAGATACACCTTTGAAGCTGCTCGCTTATGGCGACAGCCTTACGCATGGTTATGGACTTGAGGCGGGGGATACTTTTCCTGAACGCCTTCAGGCCGTTCTGGATGCTGCCGGGTATAGTGTAGAAGTTATTAATGGGGGGAACTCTGGTGATACCTCTGCCTCCGGCCTGGCAAGGCTGGAGTGGGCTTTAATGGACGAGCCTGATCTGGTGATAGTCGAACTCGGCGCCAATGACGGTTTACGTGGCCTTGAGCCCGCGGAAACCAAAAAAAATCTTCGAACAATACTCGTGGGATTGAAACAATTCGGGGCACGCGTGTTGTTGGCTGGAATGCAGGCACCGAGAAATCTTGGTTCTGAATATGTAGAGGAATTTGACCGTATCTATCCGGATCTGGCCAGGGAAACAGGGGTAGAACTCTATCCCTTTTTTCTGGAGGGTGTTGCCATGGAGCGGGATCTGAATCAGAAAGACGGGATTCATCCAAACAGGGCTGGCGTTGACAAGATCGTTGCAGCTATCCTGCCCTATATAGAAAGTATGATCGCCGCAGAGAAAGGCAGTTGATGACTGTAACGCCTCCCCGGTTTAAAGCCGGATTTTCCGAGACAGCCCAATGGTCCAGCGCCTGTAACGAAGTGCTTCTCGGGTTGGGGGACATCCCTGAAGAAAGTAATCTGGGCTTCATTTATCTTTCCGATAACCATGCAGACGATTTTGGCAGTATCCTGACCTATCTACGAGAGAAAACCGGAATAGAGCATTGGTGCGGGACTGTCGGAATCGGAGTGGCTTCAATTGCGGGTGACAAGTTCGGGCGGATTGATTCGCGTGAAGTTTATGACCAGTCAGCTCTTGTGGCCTTGATCGGGGCTTTCCCGTCAGACAGCTTCCAGGTTTTCGAAGCCGGGCAGATCGAGATGGATGAAGGCGTTCGTCTGGTGGTCACAGGTGACGGGGTTGAAAAATGGCTTACAGAGAACAAGCCCTATCTGGGCGTGGTGCATGCAGATCCACGGGATTACAGCTTGCCACTTCAGCTTTCTTCGCTTGCGGCAGGGCTTGAAACCTATCTGGTTGGCGGATTGACCTCTTCGCGTACCGAAATGCTGCAGGTGGCGGACCATGTCGCCGAGAGCGCTGTTTCAGGGGTACTTTTCAATGCCAATGCCCCTGCGATAACTGGCCTGACCCAAGGCTGTAGCCCGATTGGGGAACAGCGCATGGTGACTGTTTCAGAGGGGCGCAGGATCGTTACGATTGATAACAGGCCTGCCCTTGATGTTCTCAAGGAGGATATTGGGGAGCTGCTTTCCAGAGATCTGAGCCGGATCGGCGGGTATATTTTTGTTGGCTTCCCGATTGCGGGAAATGAGACAGAAGACTATCTGGTCCGGAACATATTGAGCATAGATACAGGTGATGGCTCTCTTGAGATTACTGAAGAAACGCAGCCCGGACAGCCGATTTTCTTTTGTCGGCGGGATAGTGACACGGCGCGTAAAGATCTTAACCGGCTTCTGGATGATTTGCGGGCAAGATTACCAAGCTCGCCCAAAGCAGGGCTGTATTTTTCCTGTCTGGGGCGGGGACAGGCATTGTTTGGCCCCAACTCGGAAGAACTTAATGTTATCCGCCAGGAATTTGGCGATATGCCGCTTGTGGGGTTCTATGCCAACGGGGAGATCTCCCACGATCGCCTTTATGGCTATACCGGTGTACTGACATTGTTTTATTGATTTGCGAAATCTTTAGGGAATTTGATCATGGATTACAGAAAGCTGGGCCGTACAGACCTGAAAGTGAGCTGCTTGTGTCTTGGAACCATGACCTGGGGAGAACAGAACAGTCAGGCTGAAGCCTTTGAACAGATGGATTATGCTGTGGATCAGGGGATCAATTTCTTTGATACCGCTGAAATTTATGCTGTGCCGCCCAAGGCTGAAACCTATGGAGCTACAGAAGAGATCATCGGCAACTGGTTTCAGAATAGAAAAAAACGGGACCAGATTGTGCTGGCATCCAAGGTTGCCGGGCCCAGTCCGGCCCAGACCTATATCCGGGGAGAAATTGCCCGCTTTAATCGCAAACATATTACAGCAGCGCTGGATAATTCCCTCAAGCGCTTGAAAACGGACTATATCGATCTGTATCAGCTGCATTGGCCCGACCGGAATGTAAATATCTTTGGCCAACTTGGTTTTGACCATCGAAATGAAGAGATGATCACGCAGCCGGAAGAAACCCTGGCCGTGCTTGATGATCTGGTGAAGGCCGGAAAAATCCGTCATGTCGGGATTTCCAATGAAACGCCCTGGGGAACAATGGAGTTCTTGAGACTGGCGGGTGAAGGCAAGGGCCCTCGCATGGTTTCGATCCAGAACCCCTACAGTTTTCTCAATCGCAGCTTTGAGGTGGGATTGGCGGAAATCGCCATTCGCGAGGATATAGGACTTTTGGCTTATGCCCCGCTTGCTGCGGGTGTCCTGACTGGAAAATACCTTGGTGGGGCACGTCCTGAAGGGGCCAGAATTTCCCTGTTCCCGGATAACAAACGCTATATGGGCCAACGCGCAGAAGCTGCAGTGCAAGATTATGTTTCCCTGGCGGATAAATATCGTCTTGATCCAGCCCAGATGGCACTTGCCTATGTACGGAGCCGTCCTTTTGTTACGGCCCCGATTATCGGGGCCACAAAGATGGCGCAATTAAAGACAAATATAGCTTCTGCAGAGATCACACTTTCGGATGAGGTTCTTGCTGAAATAGAAGCTCTGGGACGTCGGCATACGATTCCCTGTCCATAGTGATGTATGAGCTTTGACGACTGGAAATTACCTTGCCATTGAAGCCTGTTTTTGAGGACTATGGTAAGAGGTTTTCGTGCAGGTTCGAGTGTCTGGGGTGGTTTGTTAACAGGAGGCATCCTTATGCGCCTATTTTCGGCGATTGCGTTACCCGAAGAAGCCCGTTTGAGCTTGATGGGTTTATGTCACGGTTTGCCAGGTCAGCGCTGGGTCGTTCCCGAAAATTTTCATATAACCTTACGATTTTTTGGTGAGGTCAATGGAGCGGTTGCCCGCGATCTTGATGAGGTTTTCAGCCGGATACACTTCAAACCTTTTGAGGTTCGCCTGAGCGGCGTAGGGGCATTCGGCAAGGAAAACAAACCAAGAATGCTTTGGGCAGGTGTCGAGAAGACGCCTGAAATATCAGACCTTAAACGCAAGATCGAGCACGCAGCCCAATCGGTGGGGGTGAATCTGGAGCGTGAAAAATTTACACCCCATGTCACGCTCTGCCGCTTTAAATCTGCCCCTGGACCCGCTTTTGGAAATTATCTGCAGGCAAATAGTCTTTTCTCTCATCCACCTTTTGTTGCGGAGTGCTTTGGACTCTATTCAAGCCACCTTACACCATCGGGTGCTTGTTATGCTCTTGAAGCCGATTATCCAGAACCGTTTTTCTCATGGACCGAGACTCTCGATATATAAGATAGAGCCCGCTGGCGACGATAACCGAAGCCCCGAGAAGCACGTGGAGTTCGGGAATCTCATTCCAGAAGAACCAGCCGAATAACAGACCCCACAGAAGAATAGTATATTCCAGCGGAGCAATGACAGCGGCTGGAGCAAAACGATAAGCCTGGCTGGTTAGAAAATGCGCTGTGGTTGCGACAATCGCCATTACAAGGATCAGGAGCAGGTCATTGTTGTCTGGCAGGGTCCAGGCGAAGGGCTTCCATGGCAGGAACAGGGCAACAAGAGCCAGGATGACCGTGGTCAGGGTGCCCCAGAAGGTGATTCCTGCCGAGGTGCTGTGATGCCGCAGTTCTCGGGTGATAATCATCAAAACAGCATAGAAAAAAGCGGCTGTCAGCGGCAGGAGTGCAGCAGGCTGGAAAGCATCTGTGCCGGGTTGGAAGATGATCAGAACACCGCAAAAACCAGTAAAGACAACAGCCCAGCGATGCAGCCCAACTTTTTCACCCAGAAATATGACCGAGAGAATTGTAATAAACAAAGGGCCGACAAAGGTGATGGCAAAGGCTTCTGCCAGCGGCATCAGGGGTAAGGCCGCATAGAAGCTCCCGGCCGTGACGATGATCAGGGCAGAGCGGAGCAATAACAGCCAGGGGCGATCACAGTGCAAGGTTTGCCAGCCTCCGGACTTGACCACCAGTGCGACAGTCAATGGCAGACTGAAGGTATTGCGGATAAGGATGATGCTGATCAGGCTGTAAGAGGCGGTCAGCCATTTGGCAATGCCATCCATTACGGACATACAGAAGACCATGATGATGGCCAGAATAATGCCAAGAAATATTCTGTCCCCGCTGGTATTTACACTGTTTGCAAGCTGTTTAGTCATGAATCTGTTTCTCGATATGAGGGAGGAGGGCATCTACACCCTGCTCGATAACGTCCAGCATGGCTTCGTAATCTGCCGCTCCGCCGTAATAGGGATCTGCAACGTTCTTGTCAGTGATCGCGCTATAGTCAAGAAAAAGGGAGAGTTTATGATACCGTTCTGCTGGGCAGATCTGCTGCAGAATTGCCAGATGTCCCATATCCATCGCCAGGACAAGATCGAACTCTTCAAAATCCCGGACTGTTACTTTGCGGGCACGTAGATCCGCATAGTCATAACCCCGCTTTCTTGCGAGTTTCAGACCGGTTGCTGTGGGCGGATCACCAAGATGATAGTCGTGGGTGCCTGCTGAATCAGTTCTGACTTGCTTATCCATGTTTTTTTCTCTCAGGCGGTGGCGAAGGATGCCTTCACCAGCCGGGGAGCGGCAGATGTTTCCGGTACAGACAAAGAGCACAGAATAGTTTTTCATCATCATGTTCATTTCGTTCTGCAGGGAGAAAATTTCTTTGCAGGTCATTCTTGGTAATCGTGTTTCAGCCGGATTTTAGTGCCGGATTGTAGCGAAGCTGAGCAACCTGGGCACGAACAGCTTGTTTGCACACTGGATCAGACAGATAAATCTGGCAAGGGCAGAAGCCGGGTTACAGTTGTATTTATCAAATTCGCTGTTTTTATCGAATTTTGTAAAATAGATGAAAAATAAACTGTTAGAGGATAATTTTTTGCGTGTCTCAAGGTGATTGTCATGGGTTCTAATCTATCTGCAAAAAATGAATAACCCTTTACGCGTGTAATTTTTTAAAAATTATAATCAAGCAGCTAAACAAATAATTTTCAGCTACTTATGGATCTCTGATGTTTTTACAGGAACGATATGATTTCGGGATATTGTATAAAATTACTATTTTGGGTTGTCTGGTCTGAGATGATGAAATTTGTCATATCCTTCTGATTGCAAGACTTTTCTGTGCGGTTGTGAAAGTTGACAAAAGGTGTTGGAAACGCAACGCTGTACAGGCGACGCTATTACAACCACTGAGAAACAGGGTGAATTTTCCTAAAAGGCGCCGCGTTCTAAACAGGGAGTCTAAAAGTGAAAATACAAAACTGGTTGAAAGGCCTGGTGCTCGCCACGGCTATTTCCGTCCCCGCTTGGTCTGCACCGCCGAGCTTTGCCGCAACCCCGGATGATATTCTGGTCGTGGCCAACAGGATCGATGATATTATTTCGCTTGATCCACAGGAAATGTTCGAATTTGCTGGCACGGATTATGCCAATAATGTCTATGATTCACTGGTCAGCTTTGACCCGAAGGATCTGTCCAAGGGTTACGAACCCAGCCTCGCTGAAAGCTGGACGATCAGCGAAGACGGCAAGACCTTTACCTTTACCATACGCGAAGGGGTTAAGTTCCATTCCGGAAACGATCTGACCGCCCATGACGCAGAGTTTTCACTCAGACGCGCAGTGGGGTTAAACAAAACGCCTTCCTTTATCCTGACCCAGTTCGGCTTTACCCCGGACAATATGGAAAGCACCATTAAAGCGACAGATGACAGGACGCTGGTGGTCGTAACGGATAAAAAATATGCGCCTTCTTTTGTGCTGAACTGTTTTACCAGTGCCATTTCCTACATTGTTGATTCAAAGGAAGTAAAGTCCCATGAGAAAGATGGCGACTGGGGCAATGAATGGCTGCGTACCAACTCTGCCGGTTCCGGGGCTTATTCTCTGGTGAGCTGGAAGCCGAATGAATCCTATACTCTGAATGCAAACCCTGATTACTGGCGGGCAAAACCTGCGATGAAGCGCGTGATTGTACGCCATATTCAGGAATCCGCGACACAGCGACTGCTGCTGGAAAAAGGTGATGTCGACGTTGCCAGAAATCTTTCACCGGAAGATATCGCTGGAATTTCAGGCAATTCCGATCTGGCTGTAGATGAAGATCTGCGGGGCCGGATCATGTATATTTCCATGAACCAGAAAGATCCGATCCTTTCCAAGCCACAGGTCATTGAAGCCCTGAAGTACCTGGTTGATTATAAAGGTATGGAAGGTGCTTTTCTGAAAGGCCAGTGGAAGGTCCACCAGGCTTTCCTGCCCTTGACCTATATGGGGGAGCTGAAAGATCAGCCTTTCAGCTTTGATGTTGAAAAGGCGAAGGGACTGTTGAGCGAAGCGGGATATCCTGATGGTTTCGACGTGGAGATTATCGTGCGCGATGCACAGGAACGGGTCGAGATTGCCCAGTCACTGCAAAACACCTTTGCCCAGGCTGGGATCAACGTTTCTTTGATTCAGGGTACTGGCAAGCAGATTCTTGGCAAATACCGGGCCCGGGATTTCCAGATTTATCTGGGTGCCTGGGGGCCGGATTATCCAGATCCTCATACCAATGCAGATACCTTTGCCTCCAACCCTGACAATGCGGATGAAGCACAGCATCTCGGTAAGTTGGCCTGGCGGAATGCCTGGGCTATCCCCGAGCTGACAGCCATGACTGAAGCGGCTGTCCAGGAAACAGACAATGCGAAGCGTGCCCAGATGTATGTGGATATTCAGAAGGAACATCAGAAAGTCTCTCCTTTCGCCGAGATGTTCCAGAAGAACGAGCAGACAGGCCGACGGGCAAATGTCAGTGGTTTTGTCACCGGTTCTGCTGTGACAGCTGTCTATTACTGGACAGTGACCAAGTAGAGCAGCATGAACAACGCTGCTGGTACAGCGACGCAGAAGCGGCGAGAAGGATCTTCGCCGCTTCTAAAGCGTCTTCGCGGGCTGACGACAGTTCTCTTATCAATCATCGCCACACTTGTCGGGCTTTTGTTTATTACTTTCCTGATCGGCCGGGTGATGCCGATTGATCCGGTTCTCGCAATTGTCGGGGAACGGGCGTCAAAAGAGGTTTACGACGCGGCTTATCTTTCTCTGGGGCTGGACAAGCCGTTAATTGTTCAGTTTGGCGTTTTTCTGCAGCAGGTCTTTACCGGCGACTTTGGAATTTCAAGGCTCACAGCCCGTCCGGTTTCTGATGACATTATCAGGGTTTTTCCTGCCACACTTGAACTGGCATCCGTTGCGACTGTTTTTGGCGTGCTTTTTGGCGTGCCAATGGGGGTTATCGCAGCTGTGCACCAAGGAAAATGGCAGGATCAGCTGATCCGGCTTTTTGGGCTTTTTGGCTATTCCATGCCGATTTTCTGGCTTGGTCTGATGGGCTTGCTGATTTTTTATGGCATCCTGGGGTGGGTAGGCGGCCCGGGGCGGCTTGATGTTTTCTATGATGACCTAGTGCCCGTGATTACCGGTATGATTCTGGTCGACAGTCTGATCGCCGGAGAGATTGATATTTTCTGGAATGCTGTATCACATATTATTCTGCCGGCTTCGCTGCTTGGGTATTATTCCCTGGCTTATATCAGCCGGATGACCCGCTCTTTCATGCTGGAACAGCTAACGCAGGAATACATCATCACTGCCCGGGTCAAAGGCCTGTCCGAACATGCTGTGATCTGGCGGCATGCTTTGGGGAATGTGATGATCCCTCTGATAACTGTGATTGCGCTTTCCTATGCAAACCTTCTGGAAGGATCGGTTTTGACCGAGGTGATTTTTGCCTGGCCGGGACTGGGACAATATCTGACCACCGCGTTGCTTTCGGCAGATATGAATGCAGTGATGGGGGGGACCGTTGTGGTCGGACTGATTTTTATCGGCCTTAATCTCTTTTCTGATTTCCTTTACAAGGTTGTGGATCCGAGGGCCAGATGACAGACAATACCAATCACAGTCCTCCCGTCACAGTCCTGTCCTCCCTGCAAGCCTGGTTGACGACTGAAACCCCTCAATCAAGGTTTCAGGCGAAGATGACCCAGCTTTATCGTGGTTGGCAGAGTCTGCGTTCCAATCCGCTGGCACTGGTCGGGTTTCTTATTCTGGTAACCCTGATACTGGTTGCGATCTTTGCGCCGTTACTCGCAACCCATGGCCCAAGTGAACAGAACCTGGCCATGCGGCTGGCTCCCCCGGGAAGTGA
The DNA here is from genome assembly GCF_027214005.1 of Kiloniella laminariae. GTDB lineage: Bacteria > Pseudomonadota > Alphaproteobacteria > Kiloniellales > Kiloniellaceae > Kiloniella > Kiloniella laminariae_A. The sequence goes on along the minus strand of NZ_JAPWGY010000003.1, from coordinate 118,614 downwards.
AGGTTATCTTCTGGGCAGCGACGAGTTCGGCCGGGATATCTGGAGCAGGATTGTCTTTGGTTCCCGAATCACCCTGATGATTGTTGTATTGGTGGCTTGTACTGCTCCTGTGTTCGGGTTGCTGGTCGGCACTGTCGCCGGATATCTCGGTGGCTGGCCAGATATGGTTTTAATGCGCATCACCGATATCTTTCTGGCTTTTCCCAGACTGGTTCTGGCCCTTGCCTTTGTGGCGGCACTGGGGGCCGGGATCGAAAATGCCATTCTCGCCATTTCCCTGACAGCCTGGCCCCCTTATGCCCGTATCGCCCGGGCGGAAACTCTGACAATCCGGAATGCGGACTACATCAGTGCGATCCAACTGCAAGGCGCGGGCAGTCTCAGGATTATTACCGGGCATATCTGGCCGATGTGTATGTCCTCGATCATCGTCCGGGTAACGCTGGATATGGCAGGGATTATTCTCACGGCCGCGGGGCTAGGTTTCCTGGGACTTGGGGCACAACCGCCGATGCCAGAATGGGGGGCAATGATTTCAGCTGGCCGGAAATTTTTACTGGATCACTGGTGGGTGGCAACCATGCCTGGGCTGGCAATTTTTATTGTTTCTCTCGGCTTCAATCTTCTTGGCGACGGATTGCGCGATATTCTTGATCCGAAGGGGGAACAGTCATGAATAAACCTCTTCTGGAGGTCGAGGACCTCCGGGTTCGGTTCCACTCGAAAAGAAAAACCGTGGAGGCCGTGCGGGGAATTTCTTTTTCGGTGGGGCGAGAGCGGATCGGGATTGTTGGTGAGTCCGGATCAGGCAAGTCAATGACGGGGCGGGCAATCCTGCGTCTGATTCGGGAGCCAGGTGAAGTCCAGGCAAGGAAAATTCTGTTTGATGGTATTGATCTGCAATCGTTGAGCGAAAAGGAAATGCGGGCCATTCGCGGACACCGTATTTCGCTGGTGATGCAGGATCCCAAATTTTCACTTAATCCGGTGATGAAAGTCGGCCACCAGATCGGGGAAGCCTATCGGGTGCACAACAGATCTTCGAAGGCTGAAGCGAAAAAGCGGGCACTTGAGATGCTTGAAGCCGTTCAGATCCGAAATCCAGAACGGGTTTATGACAGCTACCCGCATGAGGTATCGGGGGGGATGGGGCAGCGGATCATGATTGCAATGATGCTGATTCCCGAGCCGGATCTTTTGATTGCAGACGAGCCGACCTCGGCACTGGATGTGACTGTCCAGATGCGGGTACTGCAGATTATGGATAAGCTGGTGCGTGACAGGGGTATGGGGCTGATTTTTATCAGCCATGATCTGAATCTGGTTTCCTCTTTCTGTGACCGGGTGATTATCATGTATGGCGGAAGGATTGTGGAGACTTGTAAAGCCGACGAACTGCAACAGGCAAAACATCCCTATACCCGTGGTCTGCTTGCGGCTATGCCCCATATCTCATCGCCGTGCGAGCGCCTTTCTGTTCTGGAACGTGACCCCAAGTGGCAGGAGGAAGCAAGTGTTGATGCATTCATCTGAGATTGTGCAGCAACAAGAAGCTGTTGCGGCGCTTGAAATTCAGAATCTTGATGTTTTTTTTGGCCAGGGCCAGGACCGGTTACAGGCTGTTAAAGGTGTCAGTTTTTCAGTGCCAAAAGGAGGTTCGTTTGGTCTGGTCGGGGAATCCGGATCGGGAAAATCTACAGTTCTGCGGACAGTCAGTGGCCTGATTTCAGACTGGAAAGGGGTGATCAATATCAAAGGCAACGCCATTGATCATCGCCGGGACAAGGCTTTTTACAAAACCATTCAGATGGTGTTTCAAGACCCTTACGCTTCCTTGCATCCCAGACACACAATTGACCGTACATTGAGTGAGCCTTTGATTCTCCATGGTCTGAAAGATCGGGATGCTCGCGTTGATCAGGCGTTGGTTGATGTTGGTCTTGGCACCTCTTTCCGGTTCCGTTACCCCCATCAGCTGTCGGGGGGGCAGCGCCAACGTGTGGCGATTGCAAGATCCCTGATGCTGGAGCCAGAAATTCTGTTGCTGGATGAACCGACTTCGGCACTCGACGTTTCTGTTCAGGCCGAAATTCTGAACCTTCTCGCCGATTTAAGAGAGCGTAAAAATCTGACCTATTTGCTGGTAACACACAACCTCGCGGTGGTTGCGCATATGTGTGACGATATCGCGGTCATGAACCGGGGAGAGATTGTCGAGGTGATGAGTGTGGAAGAGATGCGCAATGCGGAACCTGAGCACCCCTATACCCGGGAACTGCTGATGGCGAGCGAGGGATATGTGCCAGAGTAAACTGGTGCCAGCTCTGGTGATTGTGTGATGTGGTATATGTTTTATTGATGAATAACGAATAACAGGATTCCAGATGTCTCAGGCAGCTATCCCCGTCTTTGACGGGCACAATGATATGTTGTTGCGGTTTTTACTGAATACAGGAACAGAGAAAGAATGTTCCTTTTTTAATGAAACTGACAAGGGGCATATAGACCTGCCAAGGTCGAGGAAGGGAGGGTTTTCTGGCGGGCTTTTTGCCATGTTTACGCCTTCGAAATTCAACACTGCAGGGATTTCTTTCGACCCGAGTGACCCTGAGAATTTTAAACCTGTTGATCAGGCTTTTGCCCTCAATTTCACCAACAGGATGTTTGCTCTGGCCAGCCGTCTGGAACGGGAGAGCAAGGGGGAACTTGTGATTGCCCGTTCATCAGGAAAAGTACGGGAAGCTCTGGCGGCAGGGCAACTTGCCATGGTGATGCACATTGAAGGCGCTGAGGCAATTGATGCAGAGTTTGATGCACTGGAAGTCCTCTATGCAGCCGGGTTGCGTTCTATTGGTCCGGTGTGGAGCCGAAAGAATATTTTTGCCGATGGCGTGCCAATGGCCTTTCCAAGCTCACCGGATACAGGTGGTGGCCTGACGGATGTGGGACGGGCCTTGGTTCGAAACTGTAATGATCTGGGGATAATGATCGATCTGTCTCATATCACCGAAAAGGGTTTCTGGGATGTCGCCAAAATTTCGGACCGTCCTTTGGTAGCTTCCCACTCCAATGCCCACAGGCTTTGCCCTTCTGCAAGAAACCTGACAGACCGGCAGCTTGATGCAATCCGGGAAAGTAATGGTCTGATCGGGGTTAACTTTCATGTGGCTTTCCTGCGTGATGATGGTCACCACAATGCTGCGACACCACTGGATCAGATTGTCCGTCATACAGCTTATTTGCTTGAAAAACTGGGCGAGGATGGTGTCGCTCTCGGATCAGACTTTGATGGCTGTCTGCTTCCGGATGACCTGGGCGATGTGGCAGGGCTCCCGAAGTTGCTGGAGCAATTCCGTGTGGCTGGTTTTGGGGAGGCAGTGATCCGTAAAATTGCCTCTGAAAACTGGCTCAATCTTCTGGAGAGAACCGGCATATGACCCCTGATAAATCTGGTGATGAATCCGGGAAGTTTGTTTGGCAGGGACTTGATCACATCCAGCTGGCTATTCCACCCGGAAGTGAAGATATCTGTCGTCAGTTTTATGGAGTAATACTGGGTTGGGAAGAGCTGAAAAAACCGACGGCTCTGGCCCAAAATGGAGGCCTGTGGTTTCAGGCAGCAGGCATTCCGTTGCATCTTGGGGTGGATAAAGCGTTTATTCCTGCCCAAAAAGCACATCCGGCTTTCCTGATTTCTCCGGTTACAGTCCTGGCAAAACGCCTTGAGCTTGCCGGCTACCCGGTGAAATGGGACAGGAATTTACCGGGGTATAAGCGTTTTTACTCAGAGGATGCGGTTGGAAACCGACTGGAGTTTATGCAACAGCTTGGCTGATGATTGCACGGTTGGTTACAGGATCTCACTCACAGACGCTTGACTTGTTCGTGCCGGTTTTCCGCTTCAGTATATCTGTGATTTGATGTTCACCTGGAAGAGGAAATCATGTCCACTGTGGAAGGACTTCTTGAAGAAATCCGTAACTGCAGGCTTTGTGAGAAAGCGTTACCTTTGGGGCCACGACCGGTTATCCGTGCCCGCTCGTCAGCCCGGATTCTGATTATTGGTCAAGCACCCGGAACAAAGGTTCACGAAACAGGTATCCCCTGGAATGATCCTTCGGGGGAACGCCTGAGAGAATGGATGGGACTTGAGGCAGAAACATTCTATGACGAAAATCTTATCGCAATTATGCCGATGGGGTTATGTTATCCTGGCCGTCTCGAGAAAGGCGGGGATGCCCCGCCACGACCGGAATGTGCGCCCCTTTGGCACGAAAAGGTAAAATCATTTTTGCCGGAAATTCGCCTGACTTTGTTGGTGGGGCAATATGCCCAAGGATATTATCTGGGGGCACGCCGACAGAAAGCCCTGACGAAAACGGTACTGTCCTGGCGAGAGTATCTGCCGGATTATCTGGTTACACCACACCCAAGCTGGCGTTCGGCGATCTGGTTGAAAAAAAATCCATGGTTTGAAGAAGAGCTTGTGCCTTATCTTCAGGATCAGGTGCGGTCATTGGTTCGTCAATAAACGAAATGAGCGGAGAATCAGGATAGACTGACGGTCCGGCTTTCCATTCTGTCCATGTCGTCTTCGCTGATGCCAAAGTGATGGCCGATTTCGTGAATCAGGACGTGCATGACAATTTGGCCAAGATCTTCGCCGTTTTCGCACCAGTAATCCAGGAGGGGGCGGCGGAAGAGAAAGACAACATCGTCTTCGGCGGACATGTCTGTCCGAAAGCCGCTGCCGGTTTCGCGGTCAATACCTTGGTAGAGGCCGAGCATTTCAAATGGCGTTTCACAATCCATTGCCTCCATCATGTATTCTGATGGAAATTCGTGGACCTCAATGGTGATCTGGCGTGCAACATCGCGAAGCTCATCGGGAATATGCGCGTAGGCCTCCCGTGCCAGAGCTTCGATGTCGCTGATCTCTGGGGGAGTGGTAAATCGCCCTATATTGTGAACTTGGCCCATTATCTCATTCCGTACTGCAGAGGGTCGCAATAGGCCTAGATTCGAAAGCTGTGTCAATCCCAAACACCCGATCCAGCCTTGCAAGAATCACATATCCATCTGATAGATATTCTATGCTATTGTTTGTAAAAGAACAAATCGGTCTTGTACTGTTTCTGTGGAGTAAATGTGATTATGCCTAAAAGAGAGTTGCCAGTGAAACTAGACGCCCAGCAACGTCAGGAACTGCTTCCATCCCTTGAGGGATGGCAATTGGTGAGCGGACGTGATGCCCTTCGCAAAGAGTTTGTGTTCAAATCTTTTAATCAGGCTTGGGGGTTTATGAACCGGGTTGCGCTTGTTGCTGAAAAAATGGGACATCATCCAGAATGGTTCAATGTTTATAACAAGGTGGATATTGTTCTGACGACACATGATTGTGACGGTTTGTCTCTGCTTGATGTCGAGCTGGCCCGGAAGATGAATATCTTTGCTGGTTAGGCTTGATGCGTATCATCTGCTGCGATGACTTGTAACTTTGGGCAGGGGACACATATCTGGAACATGCGCCTTTTTCAATTCAGAAAACCTGACCCGGTCCGGGCTGATCAGAAACTGCTTTCTTCAGATGAAAAGCTGGTCAAACAAGGCTTTTTAAAAAAGCTGCGGCGGGTAATCGGCAAGATCGCTTTTGCCGAAGACCTTGTTGCCGCTTATTACTGTGCGTTCGATCCAAAAACACCCCTGCGGGTCAAAGCAATTCTGATGGCCGCCCTGGCGTATTTTGTTGTCCCGGCGGACCTGGTGCCTGACTTTCTTCTTGGGTTCGGTTTTACGGATGATCTATCGGTATTGATTGCTGCGATCTCTACGGTGCGCGAACATGTTCGGGTTGAACATTTCCAAAAAGCACAGGCCTTGCTAGAAAAGGAAAGTGATCCCTCTTCCGATAACTGAATTTTGAAAGATAATGCCCGGATTTATGCTGTTTTTTCTGGATTTCTCACCGAATTATCCAAGGAAGCGCTATAGTATCTTTGGTATACAGAGAAATCTGGAGAGCGGCTAATGATCAAGGGTACTTTTCAAAGCCTTACAATCAGCATTGTTTTTATGGTCTGGCTTGTCAGTTCGGCTTTCAGTGCTTCGGCGATGGAGTTCTATACCGAAGACTTTCCTCCCTATAACTATGTTGAAGATGGCGAACTGAAAGGTATCGGACCAAAAATCGTCCGGGATTTGATGGCTGAGATTGGGGAGAGTCCCAATATCACCGTTCTTCCCTGGGTACGTGCTTATAAATATGCTCAGGAACGTAGCAATAGCGCAATTTTCTCTATTGTAAGAACACCAAACAGAGAATCAGAATTTCAGTGGGTTGGCCCGCTTTATACGGTGCGGGTCGGACTTTATGCTGCGGGTGAAAATCGGCAGCTCTATTCCCATGATAATGATGCCAATCTTGCCCAGGCAAAGAAAACCGCCAATATAGCTGTACAGTTGGGCGGGGCCGGGGAAGAACTGTTGACGTCTCTCGGTTTTAAAAACCTGAATCCGGTTCTCAATGTTGAAAAATCGTTGTTTCTTCTGCTGAAGGGGCGTTACGACCTGTTGGAAACCAGCGACGTATTCATGGCCTATGCAATTGAAAAAGAAGGCCTGGCAGTAGAGGCCGCGTCGGAAGCGGTATTGATTGGTCAGTATGATATGTATCTGGCTTTTTCCAACAGCACACCCGCTGCTGTCGTGCAAAAATGGCAGGATGCTCTGGACCGGCTTCGGAAAAGAGCGGTAACTCCCGATTTAAGCTAGTGACTTCAGACTGTGCCTCTTGGAGCGTGGCTGGCAGGACGAAGTGTGTCTCGGGTTGAGAGCTCTGCCTGTGCTCTCCGGCGGATACGGGCTTCGCGGTGGGCAATGTAGATTGCAGAAGCGGCAATGATACCGCCCCCCACCCAGGTCCAGATATCTGGAACTTCTCCGACAGCAAAAAAAGCGATCAAAGCCATAAAGGGCAGGCGGGTATAGTCAAAGGGCATCACCGAAGAGGCATCCGTAATCGCGAGGGCCTTGGTAACCAGCAGGTTAGCTATTGCCCCTAAAAGCCCGACACCTGCCACGGCGAACCAGATTTTCTGGCTGGGCCATTCCCAGACAAAAATTGCCGGGACCAGAGAAAAGAGTGTCATAAAGATTGTGGTGTAAAAAACGGTGACGCTGGGCTTTTCCGTTTGGGTCAGCGTTTTGATCAACAAGACGGATATGGCCATCAGCGCAGCAGCCAGAACGGGTAGCAACATCAGGATACTGACGTCCTGGGTACCGGGGCGGAGAATAACCAATACGCCGACAAAACCAAACGCGGTTGCAATCCAGCGACGCAATTTGACGACTTCTTTCAAAAAGATCACGGCGCCCAATGTCGCAAATAGCGGGACGGTGAAATTCAATGCGACTGCCTGGGCCATCGGCAGGAGACTGATGGATAAAAACCAGACAGCCATGGCGGCGATGCCGTTGAGGGAGCGGATGAAATGCAGCTTGATCCGCTTGGTTTTGAGCTCGCCAATACCAACCCGCAAGAGCCATGGCAGCATAAAAATAAAGGCAAAAAAATTCCGGAAGAAAGTAACTTCCATTACAGGTAATTCTTCGCTCGCCATACGCACAAGCAGGTTCATTATCGAAAAGCCGAATGAGGCAATAACGACAAAGAGTGCCCCACGAAGAGGTGCAGACAGTAATCTTGTGCTGAGCATTGGTGAAGGCAACCATGTGGCGGGAACAGAATACATCCAAGAGTAGATCAGGTCGTTGGACTTGTCATGCCTTAAGCTTCTTCTGCATCTCGCGACTCGATTACAGATTCACTCAATCAAGAGGGCGGTGATTAAAACCAACCAGGGGCGAAATGTAGTAAATACGCCATCAAGTTCAGGTGCTGCGACTTCGGGGAAAAAAGCTGTAACCCTTGTGCAGCCTGCCATTTTTCTGCCTTAAAATCTGAACCAGACATGAACTTTTTTGTTTGCGACAGAAAATGATCCCGAAGGCCGGATTTTAGGCTTTGCTATGTCGGAATTGCATGACGGAGATGAAAATCTGGCATTTGTGGTTCGGAACCACTGCACGTATCTGGAGATCGTACACAACAACTTGGCTGACGGGATCTACTGGACCGAGCCTGTAAGAGGAAAAACGACTATGGCACATGTGTCTCTGTTTGTTGACCGGTCTTCTCCTTTCTACATGGAAAAGGCTCTTTATCTTGTCGCCAACACAGCAGCTGAACTTATTGCTGGGTTTAAAACCAGACGTCGGCAGCGCGCTGTTACAAGAATACTGTCAAGCCTTGATGCACGCATACTGCGGGACATCATGCCTGAGCGCTAAGCGCGACGGGGAAGCCTGGAATAAAGAAAAAGGCGACCTTTGGGTCGCCTTTTTCTTTTGGACTTCCGCCAGGATTGACTACCGGGTCGTGTGTTTCAAGAAGAGATGATTAAGGCTATTGAAAGCCTGATAAAACAGCTTGAACTGGGTCACAAAAACGTTCCACTCGAGCCGCTCATCGAGAATTTTGAGCTCTTCGAAAATCGCTTTCAGATTTTTATGACCATCACAACGCTGGGCAATGGCGGCGGCAAGCCGCGGGAGTTGCAGGGTAATTGGAACACCCTCAAGACTTGTTTTGAGCTGAGGGGATTTTTTCAGGCTAGCGGCGAGCTGCACCGCGTTCATCTCTCTCAGTACCGGAATGACAGATTCTGCTGAGGTTTGTGTTTCTTCCAGCTTTGCGACAGTGTCTTCCTGCCGGGTTACATAGAAAACGTGCATCTTGATATTGCTTGCGATCTTTTCAGCCATGGCGGCCCGGGTCATGCCATCAAGATTTTCTGCAGCGCGGAGTAGAACCGGATCCTTGAGGTAGGTTTCCAGCTGGTAGCGAATGGGCTCGATCAAACCGACAAGATTGAGATCACTTGAAGCAACCAGTTCAACCAGCTGTGGCACGGTATAAGCCCGATCACAGCTGTGAAGCAGCAGATCCACCAACTCGGCATCACTTGCCTTGTGGTCGATAAGAAAAGGATTGCGGCGGAAGTTGTTGCTGGCGGGGAGTTTTTCCAGAAGACGTCTGGTCAGCTTTACTTTGTCAGAAAGTTTTTCTGTCGTTTGAGTCAGTTCCCGCAGCAGGCTTTGAAGAGGGTAAACCCCGTCCCGGCCATATTGGCCGTAAACCATTAGGCCCATGCCTCCATCCTGCTTCAGGACAGAGCACAGGGACTTCAGGCCAGCTTCAGGTTTGTCCAGGTGGTGGAGGACACCGCAGCAGTCTATATAGTCAAAAGGATCAAGCTCCATATGAGGTAAATCGAGTAGGGAGCCGTTCAGAAACTGAATGTTCTGTAGTCCACGGACTTTTGCCCGATCCTCGGCAACTCTGCGTGAGGCGGAAGACAGATCCAGATAGGTCACCTGATTTTTGAAGCCCTTGCCATCCGGACTGGCGTCAGCCAGCTGCTGGGCCAGCATAATGGCTGCATCCCCTGTACCACCACCCGCGACCAAAGCCCGAAAGGGAAGTGAAAAATCCCGCTGCCCGAGGAAAAGGTAGTGGTTAAGCTCAGCCAGATTACTAGGAGAACCTGTGATCAGGCGGTTTTTTTCATCCGCCGGATTGCGTGCAGGGTAGGGATAGGCTTCGTATTGATCCTGTACGGCAGGCTGGAACGAACTCTTGCTCAAGGCTTTGGCTTTCCCTGTATCTCGGTTTGTATCGTGAGGACAATCTTTCCTGTGACGCGTCGTTCCTGGAGCATCTGAAAACCTTCGATTGCCTGTTCCAGGGGAAAGCGCGCAGAAATATGTGGTGTTAACTTACCTTCTTTGTGCCAGTCAAAGAGCTTGGAAAAGGCCGTGGCGACCTGATCAGGGGCATGCTGGAGAAAAGATCCCCAATAAAATCCAAGGCAGGAAACATTCTTGACCAGAAGGTGATTGGCAGGGATCTGTTGAACCCGACCCCCGGCAAAGCCAATGATGATGATCCGTCCGTTCCAGGCGATTGATCGCAAGCTGGCATCAAAGGTGTCGCCGCCAACCGGATCGAAAATGACATCGGCACCTTTCCCGTCCGTCAGTTGCCGGATTCTCTCCTTGATGTCTTCGTGTTTATAATCAATTACCGCATCAGCCCCGGTAGCAAGAGCCAGGGCGAGTTTTTCTTCACCGCTGGCCGTTGCAATTACTTTTGCACCGATCGCTTTTCCGACTTCTATCGCTGCCAGACCAACGCCCCCGGTTGCGCCGTGCACGACCAGGTTTTCGCCAGTTTGAAGAGCTCCCATCAAACGCAGGGCCCCATAAGCCGAGCCATAGGCAATGGGGAAGGCTGCTGCCGTCTCGAAATCCATGCTGTCCGGCAACGGGAAAACATGTTTTCGATCGGCGAGGACAAACTCGGCGAAGGCGCCGTGACTGGTCTGTGACAGTACCCTGTCTCCCGGCTTGAAGTCTGAAACATTCTTGCCGACGGCATCAACAACACCGGCTGCTTCGAACCCCGGGCTAAAGGGCAGGGGCGGTTTTTCCTGATAGCGGTTTTGAATGATCAGATTGTCTGAAAAATTCATCCCTGCTGCGTGAACCGCAATCCTGATCTCCTCATCCCCGGGTAAGGGAAGCTCCTGATCTCCGGAAAGCACGAGGCATTCAGGGCCTCCATACTCTTGGCAAAGTAATGCGCGCATCTTGGCCTCTGTTCCCGGTCAGAAAGGAGCGTTTTGTGCTGCTCTGATCTGGCCGACCTGCAGGCCCGCGCGGTTGAAAATAGGCGGCTCGAGAACTGACTTTAAATTTTCGGCTGTAGCCGGGTCAATAATCTGTAATTTCTTCAGGATCATGCCGATAAGGGTTTCTGCCGAACGGGTGACACCGTCATCGGCCTTTAGGGCAATACCCAGACCAAGTTCAGGGATGATGCCTGTATAGACGCCTTCTGCACCTGTCTTAATCAGGGCCCGGCCTTTGGTTGCTTCGATGATTTTTGTGCAGAAACGGTCTGAACCGGCAATCATGAAAGGTTCAGCCGCGATGGCTTTCGTAATGCGCGCGCAGGCTTCCTGTCTGCTTTCGGGTTGATCCGAAGGGTCAGCAAAACGTGCCATGGCCAGAGCGATGTTGGCAAGGGGAACCCCAATGACCGGAATGCCGCAGCCGTCATGCCCCTGGGGAGCATTGCCCAGATCCAGACCACACATGCTTTCCATTGCGCCGAGTATACGTTGTTGCAGAGGGTGTTCGTACTTGACATAGCCCTTGCTGTTGACAGCCATCTGCTTGCAAACGGTAAGGAAGCCGACATGCTTTCCGGAACAGTTATTGTGAAGGGCGGTTTCAGAACCACCGGATCTGAGCAACTCGATCATGCTCTGTGTGTGATAAGGAAGATGAGACCCACATTCAAGATCATCGGCACTGCAACCAATTTTTTTCAGCCATGCAGCCACGGTGTCGACATGCCTGGGTTGACCATCATGACTGGCGCAGGCAATCGAAATTTCTGCATCTGTCAGATTAAAGGCATCAGCCGCCCCGGTTTCGATCAGCGGCAGGGCCTGGAGGCATTTGATTGCGGAACGTCCATAGGTGACTTTCTCATAATCGCCCCCCGAGAGAACGACCTTGCCATCGCTATCGACCACAGCGTAAGCCGCGCGATGAATACTCTCGACCATATTTCCCCGTGTCACTTCGACCATGACAGGGTTGCTCTGTTCCCCACTGGAGATAATTTTGTTATTTTTATTTTGATCAGACACGTGAAAACTCTTTTTGTTAAGACAGTTGACCCTGTTTTCTGGTTGGAAAACCGATTCAGCCGATGATTCTTTGGTATTGATTCTTTGGCGCTCGCATTATAGGCGGAAAGCAACAAAGATTAACAGAGTTAAGAAGGACCTGGTAAAGACGATGGCAGATAGAACAATGAAGGGATTTTTCGGCATGGGTGTCGAAGGCGGCAGCAAGCCCATGAATCTGGGAAATCTGCTTCGCTCCGCCCATAGTTTTGGCGCTAGCTTCTTTTTTACCGTTGCGCCGAACTATGACAGCCGGAAAGTCAAACAGTCCGATACATCTGATGCGCCCAAAACCCTGCCGCTGTATAACTATGCAACTGTTGACGAAATGGTTTTGCCCAAGGGGGTGAAGCTGGTCGGCGTCGAGTTGACGGATGAATCAATTGAATTGCCCAGTTTTTGTCATCCGCTTCAGGCTGCCTATGTTCTTGGTCCGGAAAAAGGAAGTCTCTCGCCTGAAATGCAGGCCCGCTGTGACTTTATTGTGAAAATTCCTATGAAGTTCTGCGTCAATGTTGGCGTTGCTGGTGCAATTGTGCTCTATGATCGTTTGATCTCGACCGGGAAATTTCCTGCCAGACCTGTCAATCCCCGGGCAAAAATTGTTCCCCTGCCGGAACATTTCCAGGGAGGGCAGTTGCTTCGTACCCGTAAAGACCAGAACTGATTTGTTGGCCCTTACTGAGGCCGGTGCTGAGTTCGGTGCAGATGGTTCTGATAATCTTTATGGTTATCTTTTGGGGCTGCCACAGAATTTCCCTTTTTGTAGCCTAGCCTCGGAACAATCGGACAAAGGCCTGACAATATTGTAGCTTGGGCGTAATTGGGAAAAAGATGAGAAGATTTGTGACTATGTATTCTGCTATCCGTACTACTTTTATGGCGGCTGTTGCTTTTACCGCAATTGCTTTTTCTACTGGCGTACAGGCCCAGGGAGTCAAGGTGATTGCCCAGCACAGGGACTGGACGTCATACAGCTATAATGAGGATGGGCAGAAGGTTTGTTATATGCTTTCAGCCCCCAAAAAAGCAGAGGGAAGCTATTCTAAACGCGGCGATATCTACCTGATGGTATCTCACAGGGTTGCAGATCAGCGTTGGAATGAGGTCAGCATTCAGACTGGGTACACCTTCAAGCCAAAAAGTGATGCGGTTCTGAATGTCGGAAAATCCAGGTTCACCTTTTTTACTGAGGAAGACTGGGCTTGGGCTTATGACATTGCCGATGATGAGAAAATTATCAATGCAATGATCAAGGGTGCAGAACTGATCGTTCATGGGGTTTCTTCCCGGGATACCAAAACAAAAGATACCTATTCTCTCAGTGGTTTTTCAGCAGCTTACCGATCCATTAACCAGGCCTGTGGTAAAAAATAACTCAATATTCGGCAGTTCCAGCCAGGGGCAGAGTCGGCAGGAAAAGGGCTGGTAACGGACAGCCATGCAGGGATTGCAGGGCGAATCCACTTGAATCCTTGCGTGAGTCGCTTTATCTAAACCTCAAATGCAGACCAAGATTCTGCCATGAAGGATGATGAGTCATGACCACAGCAACCCCGGATATCGCAACACGCGGTCATGCAAAGGCCTTTGCCCCGCCTTTGGCACTGGCTGCGGATGGACGAAAAATTCTGGTCGGTCTTTCGCGAGAGCAGCTTGAAGCGGAAGTTCTTGAGCTGGGCGAACCAAAATTCCGGGCGAAACAGCTGTGGCAATGGATTTATAATCATGGTGCCAGTTCATTCGATGTGATGACCTCGCTTGGCAAACCCTTTCGGGCCAAGCTGGAAGAAGCCTATGTGGTCGGGCGGCCAGAAATTGTTGAAGATCTGATTTCGGTTGATGGCACGCGTAAATGGTTGCTGCGTTTTGCTGACGGTAATGAAGTCGAGACCGTCTTTATTCCCGAGGAAGACCGGGGCACGCTTTGCGTATCTTCTCAGGTCGGTTGCACCCTGACCTGCAAGTTCTGTCATACTGGTACTCAGCCTCTGGTGCGCAACCTTTCTCCGAACGAGATCGTATCCCAGATTATCATGGCCCGGGACGCGATGGAGGAATGGCCGAGTTCGGCAGAAGGTCGCCGTGTCACCAACATCGTGATGATGGGGATGGGCGAGCCTCTGTATAACTACGAGAATGTAGCGCAGGCTCTGAAGATTGTAATGGACGGTGAAGGTCTTTCCATTTCCCGTCGCAGGATTACTCTCTCCACATCTGGTGTTGTGCCGGAAATCCGGCGCTGTGGCGCAGAACTGAATGTCAATCTGGCGGTGTCTTTGCATGCGGTCACGGATGAAGTGCGCAGCAAAATCATGCCGATCAATAACAAGTATCCCCTGGCCGAGCTGTTACAAGCCTGCCGTGAGTATCCCGGTGTCAGCAATGCCCGGCGCATTACCTTTGAATATGTGATGCTCAAGGATGTAAATGATTCGCTGGAAGACGCCAAAAACCTGATCAGGATCCTCAAGGGGATTCCGGCCAAGATCAACCTGATCCCTTTCAATCCCTGGCCGGGGTCGTTTTTTGAATGCTCCTCAAAGAACCAGATTCGCCGTTTTTCAGATTACCTGTTTGAGCAGGGAGTTTCCGCACCTGTCCGCACGACACGAGGCGAAGATATTCTTGCTGCCTGTGGTCAGCTTAAATCTGAATCAGAGCGCAAGCGCAAAACCAAAAAACCTTGTGCCGCCGAGTAAGCTTTTGACGGCCTGAATCCTTTTCAGGACTTTTGCATCACCATGGTAAAACCAAGCGGTGGTACGGCTTTCTGGTGTTGCAGGTCCTGACAGAAATTTGAAATATCCCGATCGATTTCCTTGATGTGTTTCAAGGACATGCCGTTATTGATTCCCGCCATCAGAATATCATCCATCTTGTGTTGAAAACTGTAACAGGGTTTGGCGTCGTAATTTTCATGGTTGAAATAATCCAGCCCGTCAGTTTCTTTCCAGGGTTCTGTTCGGAAGTAGGAATAAAGCGGTCTGGAAGTTCCATTTTCGTCAGGTTCGTACATTAAAAGAACCGGGTGCATTTCCTCGACGACGTAGTGGCCTCCGGGTTTAAGCAGGCTGTGAACAACCCGGAAGAAATCTTTAATATCAGGCATCCAGCTCATGACGCCGACGGTGGTGAGCACGATATCAAACTGCCCGGCCAGCTCTTTCGGCAGGTCATAGACATCGCTGGCGATCAGTTGCATGACATCCTGAAGTCCCGCAGCCTCGACCAGTTCTCTGCCCTGCTCGATGAAGGCAGGGGCCGCGTCTACACCAACCGAACTCCGGGCACCCATCTTTTGTACAGCCAGCACATCTTTGCCATTGTTACAGCAGAGCTGGATGATCTTCTTGTTTTTTACCCCAACCAGAGCAAGGCTTTCCTGAAGATAGTCTGCCAGGGGATTGAAATCACGCTGCTGCACGTCCTGCAGCAGCTGTTCCTGGTTGGCAGCGCGATGTTTCGGGGCGGCTTCATCCCATGATTCGCGGTTGGCTTCAGTGTAAAATTTCCTGTTGTCCATTAGACGTCTCTCTATGGTCGCAGCTGTTCTGCAATATTCAAGAAAGATGGTTACGAGAATGAGATCGATTAGATCAACTTAGCTGCCAGGTTGTTTTAATTTTTTCTGGAGATCTTTACTCAAATTCTCGGTCCCTTCCTCCAAAGCTTCCTGCCATTGCTTGGTCGTGATCGCCATCCCTGAAGACTGACCTTCTCCTGTTATGGTTCTTTCTTCGTTTATCAGGGGCCAGTCACCAATAAGTTCAACACGCGCACGATGAGTAGCTGTTACAGACCAGAAACCTGGATTGAACCATGCCCAATATTCTGTGATATCAGCTTCTAAAACAAGGACGTTTTCGTAATCGGACTGTTCGCTGTTAACAATATGATATCCTGATTCTTTTAGCCCGTTTTCTAATGCGGCCTGTACGAGTTGAGAGACAGTCTTTCCTTCGGGTAATACAATGTCACCCAAGGCTATTCCATAGCTGTTGCGTTTTCTGGCAATCGCTCGGGCTTTAACCTCTGGGTTTTCGTAATCTTCTTTGTTTTTCAATGACGGAACTGAAGGTTGCTTCGGGGATATTTCGAAAAGTCGTTTATCCGAAATTTCAAGAATTTTGACGGCGATCCCAGCTGCAGGATTAGCGGTTTCGGCTACTTTAACATCAACTTCTCCCCGTCCTGTAGCGCAGCCAGAAGCCAATACCCCAAGGCTGAGGACTAAGAGCAAATTTCGAAGTTTTACTAACACAGAAGATACCCCTAAAATTTTGATTTCTATAATTTGCGCAGGAAGATAGTTGAAAGTGTGTATAAAACAACCCTGGATACGCATGAATGATAAAAAAGCCGATTTAGGAAGGAATCAATCAGCAAAGGTTTTAAAAATTTAAGCTGATATAATTGGGGTTAAGGATTTCCGAGCAGTCGTTGTTAATGAACGGGTCAATTGTTGCATCAGGCTGGTTTGCAGGTTCCAGACATGCCAGTACAGCGGGACAGGGATTTCGCACTCAGGGTCGATGCTGACGAGTTCCTTGTTTTGCATAAGCTCCTTGCTTTGTTGATCGGGAACAAGCCCATAGGCAAAGCCTTTGACCAGTGCAGAAATAAAGCCATCACAGGCAGGTATAAGGTGGTGGGGGAACCGGGTGACGCCGAATCTTTGTTCGAGATAACGGTGCTGCAGAGGGTCTTTACGGTTAAAGACCGCAACCGGGATATGAGATGCATTTTCCGTGGTCAGGCCATTGGGAGCGTATTTCTCAACAAAGTCCGGTGAAGCCAGGGGGCGATAGATCATTTGCCCAAGCGGAATACAGCGACATCCCTGCACAGCAGAAGAGCTGGCGCTGATACATCCCAGGACCTCACCTGTGCGCAAGAGATGATGTGTTTGTTCCTGATCATCCACCTTGAGATCAAGCAGGATTTTGTTGTCCTGGACAAAGTTCTGGATCGCAGGGAGAAACCAGGTGCCGATCGAGTCTGCATTCAGCCCGATGGTCAGTGTGTTGAATCCCGCTTCGCCACGATCTTTAAGATCGTCATCCAGCTCACTTTCCAACAGAGATACCTGTTTGTAATGCTTGAGCAGGCGTTGCCCGGCAGTGGTCGCAGCAAGAGGAGTGCTGCGGACAACCAGGGTTTGCCCCAGATTGTCTTCCAGCTGGCGCAGACGTTGCGAAACGGCTGACTGGGTAATGAAAAGTCTCTGTGCTGCTTTTTCAAAACTGCCTTCTTCGAGAATGGCGGTCAGTGTTGCCAGCAAACGGTAATCAAGCATGATTATAAAGGTCTCTTATTTTTATAAAAAAACATTAGATACCTGATTTGTGATTGTCATCCCAATTGCGGTTTTACTTTCGGCAAAAAGCCAAAGAGAAAGCCCTTGGTGAGGGTAATCGTGGGGAGTCCTGTCAAAGTTCAGGTATTCTTTGCCAAACCCGTCTTTTATAGAGTGTTGGTCTGGAAAGAGTATGACCGGCTTGCCATAGTTGGCATCAACAAGCTGACAAAGAGCATGAGATTTCATGGCAACGCCCAGAATGATTTCTATTAGATCAGAGGAATTGAGAAGAGCATGAGCAAGCTGAAACTTATCATCGGGAACAAGAATTATTCGTCCTGGTCCTTACGTCCCTGGATCGCACTGAAGGTCAAGGGGGTCGATTTTACAGAAGAGCTTTCGCCGTTTGACTTTGCCGCAGGCAATCCAAAATTTGCCAGTTTTTCCCCCAGCAAAAAGGTTCCGGTGTTACAAGACGGCAAACTTACCGTGTGGGAGTCGCTGGCTATTCTGGAATATCTGGCCGAGCGCTTCCCGGCAGCGGGGCTCTGGCCCGAAGATCAGGCTGACCGCGCCTGGGCACGGTCCATTGCCCATGAAATGCATGGTGGTTTTTCAGCCCTGCGTTCCCAATGTCCTATGAACATGCGGCGGGAGGTCGGCGCGATCCCGATTTCAGAAGCGACAGGCAGAGATGTAAAGCGTATCGTGAATATCTGGCGCGAGTGTCTCGAACATTCCGGTGGCCCCTTCCTCTTCGGCAGTTTTACCAATGCAGACGCCATGTTTGCCCCAGTTGTGAACCGTATCTCCGTTTATGCCCTTAGTGATGATCCTGTTGTGTTGCGTTATTCTGAGGCGATGACTGCGCTGCCGGCATGGCAGGAATGGGAGGCTGCGGGGAAAGCTGAGCCCTGGACTGTCGAGGAAGAGGAAGTCTGAGGAAGGGATCTGGCCTGGGTAGGGGGACGCAGTCAAAAAGAATGATGCGTTTGACACAGCTACAGTGAGAAAAAACAGAATATACTCGCAAAGATTGAGCGTTTTTCTGGAAAATCGGGTTGGTATCAGAAGCGTTTCCTTATCTTTTTTGAAAAGGAAGTAAGCGATGCATATCTTGTTCTTCTTTAAAGGCTGTCTGGTTTTGCTGTTGCTGTCCTTTGGTCTTTTCGGTTGCGGCCGGTTGGAGATTGCGACGGTAACACTGACGCCGACCGAGGTCGGCACACGGCATGTACTGGCAAACGGCAGGTATGGTGTTTGCCATGGGTTGGACCGCCATGGCAGAGGATCAAACTTTCTGTTGAGAGATGTTGATCCCCCTGACCTGACAGATCCTTCGCTGATGATTGTTGGTTACGAAAACTATTTTCTGCAAGGGGCAGATCCCTTTCCTTGCCATCACTGGGCCAGTCATGCCTTTCAAACCATGATGCTGTTTGATGTGGAGAGTACCGGAGCTACCCACATCATGAAGGCGACCCTGTCCTTTGATATTATCAGAGAGCATTACAAGGACGGTTTGTTAAGCAGTCGCTGTGAAGCACCTGTCGCGCGGATACAGGACGACTGGTCTGAAGGTTATTCAAATGCCAGAGGACGCGAAGGGATGGTTCCCTTTTCCCGCACCGAACCAGGGGGAAGATTCAGTTCTGCTGGAATCGGTGACACATCTCCTGATCTTGATGTGACACATATCATTCGCTGGATGCTGCGCGGGGCTAATCGTGGTGTGGTTCTCAACCCCAAAGATGACGAGATCTTGCGTAATGACCAGAATGTATGGTGTGTCAGTACGATAGAGAACCCCAGGCTGGAGCTGGAAATCGTCAGGCCGATTGGCTTTATGCCCTAGAATCTGGTCAAAGCCTTGTCTCAAATAAGATGTCGCCAAGTATGTTATACTCGCGATAGGTGAGTAGTTTTTTATTCTGGAAAAATAGGTTTGGTCTCCGGAACGTTTCCTTTTTCACAAGAGAAGGATGTTACCGATGAATCTCTTTTGTCTTTCAAAACGGCTGTTTATCTCAATTACACTTTTAGCCGGATTATCTGCCTGTAGTCGGCTTGAGATCGCGACTGTGACCCTGACACCGACGGAAGTGGGGACGCGCCATGTCTTTGATAATGGGCGATACGGTGTCTGTTACGGACTTAATCGCCACGGCTCGGGGTCAAGTTTTCTGCTTGGGGATGATCCTCCAGATACTTCTGATCCATCCTTGATGATTGTTGGTTATGAAAATTATTTTGATCCCGGGGCTGATCCTTTCCCCTGCCATCACTGGACCAGCCATGCCTTCCAGACCATGATGCTGTTCGATATCGAGAGCATCGGGGCGACACACATCATGCAGGCGACCCTGTCCTTTGATGTTAACCGGGAGCTGTATCAGGATGGCTTGCCTGATACCCGCTGCCGGGCCCCGGTTGCCCGCGCCCTAAGTGACTGGTCTCCGGGATATTCTATGGCTTACAGGCGAACAGGTATGGTTGACTTCCCCCGTACAGAACCGGCGGGTATCTTTAGTTCTGCTGGTATCAGCGGGTTTTCCCCCAATGCAGATGTGACCCATCTTGTTCGTCGGATGGTCAGGGGAAGCAATCGTGGCTTTGTTCTTAATCCCAAGGATGACGAAATCTTGCAGGATGACCAGAATGTCTGGTGTGTAGGGACAATTTCCAACCCTCGGCTGGTAATGGAGGTGGTCAGGCCGATAGGAACGACAATGGATTGAGTTACAGGATCATTAGTTGAGATAATGCAGCATTATTAATCCAAGCAATACTTATCTTGTGCTGTTGTTTTACAGTGGAATCGGTTTTAAGAAATGCGATTGCCGGGAGAACAGACATGATGAGTGTTATTGCGCCTTTTATAAAGGGAATGGGTATTGGCGCAGGACTTATTATTGCAATAGGCGCACAGAATGCTTACGTCCTGACCCAGGGATTGCGACGGAATAATCAGTTCGTCATTGCCGGAATTTGCGCCTTGGTTGATGCCATTTTGATCACGATCGGCGTTGCTGGCATGGGATTATTGGTGACAACAAATCCAGTGCTGCTTCAGATCACGGCTTGGGCTGGCGCGGCTTTTCTGTTTTTCTACGGCCTGTCCTCTTTCCGGGCTGCTTTGAAACCGGAAGTTCTTGAGGCGCGTCAATCAGCGGGACCCGAGAGCGTTAAAAAAGCAGTTTTGACGACTCTGGCTGTCAGCCTGTTAAACCCACATGTTTATTTAGATACTGTTGTACTCCTTGGCTCTGTCGGAGTGCAGTATCCCGAGGACCTTCGAATTTGGTTCGGTGTCGGGGCTGTGGTTGCTTCTTTCCTGTGGTTTTTTTCACTCAGTCTTGGAGCTCAGTGGCTCGCTCCACTCTTCCGACGTCCTGTGGCTTGGCGTGTGCTCGACATTTTCGTCGGAATTGTCATGTGGTTGATAGCGGGGTCTCTGGTGCTAAAGGCGCTATCCTGAAGACAGCGCTTTTAGCCCACAGTGTCAAATCAAGCTATTTGCGGATACTGGCCAGGAACTGTTCTACATTCCCGGTCAGGAGACTGCTTTCCTGATCGATTTTCTGCACTCCGTCGAGGACCTGTGACATCGACTGGTTGGTTCTGGTCAATGCCGAGGTAACGCCCTGCACCCTTTCGGCAATGACAGAACAGTTGCTGGCACTCTGGTTGACCGTCTGGCTGATCTCCCGGGTGGCACTTCCCTGTTCCTGTACCGCATTGGCAATCCCAGCTGCGATTTCATCGATTTCCTTGATCACAGCATCAATTTGTGCGGCGGCATCAACAGCACTGTGAATTTCACTTTGAATACTGCTGATCAGCGTGCTGATTCCTTCTGTTGCGTTTGTTGTCTGGTTCGAGAGGTTTTTGACCTCGGAAGCAACGACAGCAAAACCTTTCCCGGCATCTCCGGCCCGTGCCGCCTCAATCGTTGCATTCAGGGCAAGCAGATTGGTTTGTTCGGCGATGGTGCTGATCATGCTGATCACGTTTTCGATTTGTTTGGAGCCTTCATTAAGTCGGTTAATGTTGCCGTTCATTGTCGTCGCCCGGGAAACGGCATCGGTTGATATGCGGGTACTTTGCGATACCAGATTGGAGATTGCCGCGATGGATGCCGAAAGCTCCTCTGTTGCGGCAGCAACTGTGGAAATGTCATTGGACATGACATCACTGGCGCTGCTGATTTCCTGGGTTTCTTTCTGTGATTTCTCGGCGAGGCCGTGCATTTCCCGCGCCTGTTCACGCATGATACTGACATTACTCGAGAGGATGCTGATTGACTGACCGACGGAGGCATCAAAGTTATTTGCGAGTTTTTGGGCGCTGGCACGCTTTTCTTCTTCCAGTCTGGTCTGGCTCAGCTCCTGTTGCTGCTTGAGCTCTTCGGCTTCCCGGGAAACATTCCGTAATGCTGCCAGAGCATAACCCATCTTGCTGATTTCATCGTTGCCGTTTCTATTGATGCTGGTTGTCAGGTCCCCATTGGCAATTTCTTCCATAGAGGTAACCAGCCCCATGAGCCGGCGGAGAAGGTTTCTTGCAACATAAAGCCAGCCGATGAGTACAGAAATGACGAGCGAGATAACAGAAATTGAAAGCATCACGATTTCTGTTTGCTTCGAAGTGGCATTATTTGCTTCTGCTGTCAGGGCAATAGCTGTTTCTGAAGTCTGGACCAGATTGCTGATCTGCACGGACAAATCTTCAGCCAATTTTCGTGTTGTCTGCATGATCTGCTCACTCTCTTCCAGAAGTTTCAGTTCTTCCTTTCGAAGCAGGAGTATGTTGTTTTGCAGGTCACCCTTGCTGCCAAGCTGCAGAAGTGATTGAAACATTTCACTGAGTTTTGGAACTTCCTGGTTTTGCGACAACTGGGACAAGGGTGTTGCCATGGCACCAAGTGAGGTTAGAAACGTTTGTTCAATGGCTTCGACCCCAGCAATTGAGTTGCTCTGCCCTCCTTCAGCAAGAAGCCCGACAAGCAGATTTGTTGAACCTTTGAACTCCAGCAAACCCTGCTGCAGAATCATGTGCTGGAGGGGTTCTCCTTCGCCATCAATAATCCCCAACCTGATCTTGATCAGGTGAGGAGCGATTTCTTTTTGGGCTGTTTCCCGAAACTGGGGCAGCTGTGTCTCAAGTTCCTGTCGTCTGGTTGCGAAGTTTTGGCTTTCCTGGCCTAAGTCATTGAGTCGGGTAATTTCAGGGGCAATAGCGGCAAGGCTCTCGCGGATATTCTGGATTGTATCCTGGCTGACATTGAGGGTACTCAAACTGGCAAGATATCCTTCAGCTGCGGACATGGAATCCTGTAGCGTTTGAAAACGTCGATCTCGCTGTTCTGTACCTGTTGCCGAGCGGAGCAATGGAGCAGTAGCGGCAAGGCGGGAGATTTCTTCGGAGAGCTTCAATGCTGAAGTAATTGAAGGGACACTTTCGAGTGTAAGCTGCGCCTGTGCCTGGCTTAAACGGGAAAGATTATACCAGCTGATGAGGCTGCCGATGATGGTCATCGCTGCAACAACACTGAATGCAAGGATCAGTCTCTTCCCGATCCCAAACCTGATAACGGGCTGGGCTTCCTCCTCATTTATCTTGAGGTTTTCGGCAGTCAGCATTGAAGTCTTATCACCCATTCTTAATTGCTCCTTGTCGTGGTTTCGACCGGGGAATTCATTATGATTTTATTGTTAAAACCACGTCTGTTCTTTGATTTTATTGTTGGTTTGATCATTTGGTTAATTTATTTTGGCTGAAGCTTAAGCAGGTAATCGTAAATATTTTGTCAGCAAAATAATATTTCTATTAATTTGTTTGCAGCGCTATCGGGTGGGAGCGGGGGCCCTTTTTTCTGGGGAATCTGATCTTGTTACGAAAAGTGATGCAAAGGGGGTGTGGCCTGTTCTTGACCCTGCTCCAGCGCGAAGATAGCTTCCGATATCGGCAAAAAATTAATAGTGATCTGAACCAGACCGAAAAACAGTGATGGGAAAGTAAGCATAAATGCTCAGTGTGCTGCGTCACCGCATATACAGACATCTTTTTCTTGCACAACTGCTTTCCTTGATCGGAAGCGGCCTGACAACGGTTGCTCTTGGATTGCTCGCCTATGAACTGGCGGGGGCAGATGCTGGGGCAGTTTTGGGAACTGCGCTGGCATTGAAAATGGTTGCCTATGTTGGTGTTGCGCCGCTGGTCGGGGCCTTTGCGGATCGTGTCCCGCGGAAGGCCTTTCTTGTCGGGCTGGACCTTTGCCGTGCCGGCATGATTGTATTTTTGCCTTTTGTCAGTGAGATCTGGCAGATCTATCTTCTGGTTTTTCTGTTTCAGTCATTCTCGGCAGCTTTCACGCCGACCTTTCAGGCCACGATTCCTGATATTCTTCCCGAGGAGGAAGATTACACAAAAGCCCTCTCGCTTTCCCGATTGGCGTATGATCTGGAAGCGCTGCTCAGTCCGCTTTTTGCAAGTATTCTGCTCATATTCATAAGTTTTCACTGGCTGTTTCTGGGAACTGTATTCGGTTTTCTGGCTTCTGCTCTTCTTGTTATTACGGTTGTTTTACCCAGAGCACAGCCCACAGAAGAGGAAAGTTCTTTTTTCCGGCGAGTATCGCGCGGTAGCAGGATCTATCTGGCTACTCCCCGGTTGCGCGGGTTGCTGGCCTTGAGTTTTGCCGTTTCTTCCGCAGGAGTAATGGTCATCGTCAATACGGTGGTTTTTGCCCGAAATACCCTTTCTGGCAGCGAGCAGGATGTGGCTCTTTTTCTGGCCGCTGCTGGACTGGGATCAATGCTTGTTGCCCTTACCCTGCGAAGCTTGCTGGAGAGTTTTCCACCACGATCGGTGATGCTTTGTGGTGCCTTGGTGTTGTTCCTTGCGCTTGTCGCAGCCTCTTTTCAGCCAGGCTATGCTCAGGCTTTGCTGATCTGGGCATTGATCGGAGCAGGCGGTTCGATGGTACAGACACCGGGGGGATTGTTGCTCAAACGCTCTGCCCGGAAAGAGGATTTGCCGGGCATTTTTGCGACCCATTTTGCCCTGTCACATGCCTGCTGGCTGATTACCTATCCGGCGGCGGGTTGGCTGGGCCGGTATCTGGGGCTTGAGCTCACTTTTATGATCATGGCAGGCGGGGTTCTGATCGGTGGAGTGACAGCTCTACTGACCTGGCCGCGAGAGGACAGTGATGTGTTGATGCATGAGCACCCGGAGGTTTCTCATTTACACCTGCATACGCATGACGAACATCATCATCATGAGCATCAGGGGTGGGAGGGACCAGAGCCACATCGGCATCCGCATTACCATGCCCCACATCGCCACGCACACAGTTTTGTGATTGATAGCCACCACCAGATCTGGCCAGACCGAAACTAGAAATATTCTGTCACGAGACTGTGACCCGACGTGTTTTTACGCTTGACCATTCCGGAGCTAGCGTTTGATCTGTTCGAAGATCTTCAGACGAAAGGTCACCTCTGCCTGTACAAGGCTTTAGCCTGTTATCTGTGTTCCTTTTCTGATCGCACCCGGTGCTGATGGGTAGAAAAGAACGTCTCGATATCCCCGATCGGGAGGGTGAGGCTAATTTGAGTATCGACAGGCAGCTGTGCAGCCCTGAAAAGTATCTGTTGATCTTCGAACACCAGAAAACACCAGGTAAGGCTATCCCGGTTGCCGGACTATTTTGGGATTAATGTTCGACCTGATCTGAATTTCTAAAATACAGGGCCACATGATCCGCAAAGGCTTTGACCCGGGGGGCGAGATGCCGGCGGTGAGGATAGATAACATAGGCATTTCGGTCATAGGCCTCGAATTCCTGTAACACCCTTACCAAGCGGCCGTTGGCCAGATCGTCCTGAACAGTAGAAATAAGACACATACCAATCCCGTGGTTTTCCAGGGCCATTTTTCGGATAGCTTCCGCGGCATTGACTCTTGCGCGGGGTTTGATGGTCTGGAGTACCTTCTGGCCTGAGACAATAAACTCCCATTGATTGGTCTGGCTGATGGTTGAGCCGACAATACAATCATGGGCTTTGAGTTGATCGGGATGGGTCGGTGTTCCCCGGGCTTCGAGGTAGGAGGGGCTGGCACAGAGCAGATATTTGTAGCGGGCGATCTTCCGGGCAATCAGGCTGCTGTCATTCAGATTTCCTAAACGAATAGCAACATCAATGCCTTCCTGAACGATGTCGACCGTGCGTTCTTCCAGGCTGAGGTCGATTGTAATTTCTGGGTGCTGCTTAAGGAAATCATTGGCACAGTCAACCACAATTCCTTCTCCCAGAACCCGTGGAGCTGTCACCCGAAGGTGACCACGGATACTTCCTGTCTGTTCGCTGACCAGGCTTTGCAGCTCATCCATCTGTTCGAGGATCGTAAGCGCCCGGTCATAATAGATCTGTCCCAGCTCGGTTACACTCACCCGTCGTGTCGTGCGATTAAGCAGGCGGGCATCAATCCGGTCTTCCAGTTGCCTGACGTATTTGCTGGCCAGCATTGTGGAAATGCCAAGGTGCCTGGCGGCGGCTGTGAATCCCCCTTGTTCCACGACGCGGGTAAAGATCCGCATGGCTTCTAGTGTGTCCATTATTATAACCATATCGTTTATAATAATGTCCAAAATATACCAATACCCGATTAAAGACGAGTAAATTAAGTTGTTATGCAGAGAGGAAGCACAGGGGATTTACAGGTTTCTTCATCTGAATACACAGAATTTTTTTGATAGGACTATTCCAATGATCAAACTTTATCGCCATCCGCTGTCTGGACATGCGCATCGTGTGGAACTTTTTCTTTCTCTACTCCAGCTGGACTATGAGTTGCTCGATGTCGATCTGATGGCTGGGGCACACAAAACAGCCGAATTTCTGAAGTTGCACCCCTTTGGGCAGATCCCGGTGCTGGATGATAACGGGACAATACTGTGGGATTCCAACGCCATTCTGGTTTATCTCGCCCGAACCTATGGTGCAGGACGCTGGTTGCCGACAGATCTGCTGGAAGAGGCTGAAGTTCAGGCCTGGTTATCTGTGGCAGCCGGTCAGATTGCTTTTGGTCCGGCAGCAGCGCGTCTGGTCAAGGTGTTCGGGGCGCAACTTGATCATGAGGAAGCGAAAACAAGGGCCCATGCTTTGTTATCGACCATTGATAGCGTTCTCGCAGAGCGGGCCTTTTTAACGGGTAAAGCCGTAACAATTGCTGATGTCGCAGCCTATAGCTACATCGCACATGCCCCCGAAGGAGATGTCGTGCTTGATAGCTATGGCAATGTTCAAAAATGGCTCAGCCGTATAGAAGGCCTGCCCAATTTTGTCGGCATGCAGAAAACCCCGCAGGTTGAAGCTGCATAAGGGGCTTGAAGGGGGTGCTGTTAAATCAGTACCCCTAATCAATCGATCCCGGCAGATTTGTCGTGGAAAAGGAGAGTAGGGAGTATGGCTGAATTTTTCGATCCTGATACCACGCCCTTCCATGCGGGAGAAATTGCTGTTCAGCAACGTGTTGGTGTGTTGGAAGCGGTTCATAGTTATGCGCCAAGGATGGTCCGCGATTTTCTTCCGGATCAGCATCGGCTTTTTTATGCCCAGCTCTCCCAGCTTGTTATCGGTTCTCTGGACAGGCAGGGCAGACCCTGGGTTTCTATGGTTGTTGGCCAGCCTGGATTTGTTTCCTCGCCTGATCGTAACAGTCTTGCTATCAACCCGACACTGCTTTCAGGTGACCCTCTTGCAGAGAATCTGGGACCAGATATTCCTCTGGGTTTTCTCGGGATTGAATTCCATACCCGTCGACGTAACCGCCTGGCCGGGAAAGTCACGGCTTGGGATGCTTCGGGTGCTTTTTCAGTTCGGGTGGATCAGGCTTTTGGCAATTGTCCCCAGTATATACAGGCCCGCCACAACAATTTTGAGCATCATCCTGATGAGCAAAACACTGTTGCTGGCAAAGTCAGGCATCGAGGGGAGCTTGATGCTGAGGCTCGGAGAATTGTTTCTCAAGCGGATACATTTTTTATTGCTTCGGCCTATATCAAGGATGGTGAAGATCAGCGACAGGGTGTTGATGCTTCTCACCGGGGGGGCAAACCGGGTTTTCTGAAAGTTGTGAATAACAGAACCCTTTTATTTCCTGATTTTCCGGGAAACAGGCATTTTAACACCATCGGTAATATTGAACTCTACCCAAAAGTCGGGCTCCTGGTTCCTGCCTTCGACAGGGGAGACATGCTGTATCTGACTGGCAGTGCAGAGATAATCTGGGAAGGCCCGGAAGTCGCAGCATTCAGGGGGGCTGAAAGGCTCGTACGGATTACTATTGATGAGACTGTCCTGGCAGAGAAAAGTCTGCCGATGCGCTGGAGCCTAGACAACTATTCTCCCTATCTGGAGGCAACAGGCGATTGGGAAACTGCAGATCAGATTATCAGAGCGGATCATGGTTCTTCTGATAATCGTGACAGCTGGCGACCTTATCGCGTGAGCGAGATCGAGCCGGAAAGTGAAACGGTTTCTTCCTTTTCCCTCGTGCCAGACAATCCAGGACAGTCACTGCCTTTCTACACTGCCGGACAGCACCTGCCGATACGGGTTTCTTTGGAAAAAGAAGGTTCTGGCAGGAATGGGCCAGAAGCAACAGGTGTTCGCAGAAATTATACTCTCTCCAATGCTTATGATGGCCGACAGTACCGTTTGACGGTAAAACGTGAAAAAGCGGGGCGGGTTTCAAAATTCCTCCATGATCAGCTTAAGCCGGGGGACATAATTGAAGCGCAGGCCCCCCGGGGTAATTTTGTTCTCGATGAGGAGAGCCAGCGCCCGGTTGTTTTGCTTTCAGTCGGGGTTGGTATTACGCCAATGATTGCAATGCTTGAAGCTTTTCTCAAAGAGCAGACTGTCACAAGGAATGATCGGCAGCTCTATTTTATCCACGGTAATGAAAAACCCGGACAGCAGCCTTTTCTGGATTACCTTACGGGACTGGGTCAAATCTTTGGACAGCTTAATCTCCACTTGTGTTATGTCAGGCCTGAGCCCGGGGATGTCATGGATGATAAAACTTCGTTTCACGGGCGTATCGACAAGGCTTCGTTGCAAAGGTTTCTGCCCCTGGGCGCGTACGATTTTTATCTCTGCGGCCCTGCAGATTTTATGCAGCAGACACAAAAGATTTTGCTGGAACTCGGGGTTCATCAAGACAGGATACGGTCTGAGTTTTTTGATTTCCCGGCTGTTCTCGAAACAGGCAGGAGTTTCAGTCTTCAGGAATTTTCGCCTGATCATGTCGCGAAAACCTTGAAGGTGCGTTTTGCCCGGGCAGACATTGAGGTGCAATGGAGTCAGGAGCAGGGAACATTGCTTGATCTGGCTGAAGCAGCCGGACTGGAACCTGATTTTTCCTGTCGCAGTGGCACATGCGGAAGCTGCGCTACCAAAGTGCGCTGTGGATCAGTCCAGCATCGACAGGGGATTTCGGCACCCGCAGACGGTGAAGCCCTGATCTGTAGCGCGGTTCCTGCTGCCGTATCGGATAGCAATTCTGTACTCGTGCTGGACCTCTAGGGTAATTTACCAGTTTTTGTGCTGACGGTAATAGTTGCCGAGGTGATCGATAAAACTGGATACCTTGGGTGAAAGCAGCTGGCGATGGGGATAGATAGCATAGATCTTGTTATGCCAGGCCAGCTCGGGAAGAACTTCGACCAGGCGGCCGTTGGCCAGATCGTTTCCAGCAATAAAGTCAGGAATCTGGCTGATTCCCATGCTTTGGGCTGCGGCCTCGCATTGGGCACGGCCATTGTTGACATCCAGTGACCACTCCATGGCAATTTTGCGCGTGCCACTTCCTTCCGGCAGATTCCAGCAGGGACCATGTCTGGACAGAGAGTAGTGTATGCCCCTGTGCCCAACCAGCTCATCCGCCGTACGGGGTGTTCCATATTTTTCCAGGTAAGCAGGAGACGCATAGAGCCCTACCGTCGTGTCTGCAATTGCACGGACCATAAGGCTTGAATCCAAAAGGTCCGAGGTGACCCGTATAGCGAGATCAAAGTTATCCTTGAGAATATCATCAAAACGATCACTCAGTGTGAGACTGACCCGGACTTTGGGGTGTTGTTCCTGATAACTTTTAATGGCTGGGATCAGGTACTGGGGGCCAAAATCCATTGGTGCCGTAATCCGCAGTATGCCGGAAGGACTGCCCCCCAGCTCACTGACAGAGGCGTCCATCTCTTCAAGGTCAGCGAGAAGTTGGCGACATCTTTCGTGGTAAAGCGTTCCGGCTTCGGTCAGGTTTACCTGTCGGGTCGTCCGATTGAACAAACGGGTACCCAGCTCGTTTTCCAGGCGGGCGATGTGTTTGCTGATCATGGCCGGGGAGAGGTTGAGCTCGCGAGCAGCTCCGGCAAAGCTGCCGCCGTCAGCGACAGCCCGAAAGATCTTCAAGCTGGTTAACTTGTCCATATACACCCGCTTTGTGGTTCATAGTTTGGTCTACATTGCTGCCCTGCGAAGGCCAAGTAAGTAATATTGTGCTGTTCAGGCTTCTTTTCCAGAACTATTCCTGCAAAAGGACAAGACAGGTTTCGGGGCGCTGAAATTTCTGTTTTTCTCCCGAATCCATGCAAACAGCTGCTGCCACCCCTTGCTCTGGGCTGTGATTTACCTATACTCCCGGCAGATTTACCGTTAACCGGCATCCGTGTTGTAAAAATACGGGCACTTTCACAGAGGCGTAGACTCTCATGGGCGATATCAAAAAAGTCGTTCTTGCCTACTCGGGTGGGCTTGATACTTCGGTCATCCTGAAATGGCTTCAGGAAACCTACAACTGCGAGGTTGTAACCTTTACGGCTGACCTCGGTCAGGGTGAAGAGCTGGAACCAGCCCGTAAAAAGGCAGAAATGTTCGGTGTGAAGGACATCTTTATCGAGGATGTGCGCGAAGAGTTCGTCCGCGATTTTGTCTTCCCGATGTTCCGTGCCAATGCCCTGTACGAAGGTGTTTATCTGCTCGGGACTTCGATTGCCCGCCCGCTGATTTCCAAACGCCTGATCGAGATTGCGCGTGAAACCGGTGCCGATGCTGTGGCGCATGGCGCGACGGGCAAAGGGAATGATCAGGTCCGCTTCGAACTGAGTTGTTACGCCCTGAACCCCGGTATTCGTGTGATTGCTCCCTGGCGTGAGTGGGACCTGACATCGCGGAACCGTCTGATCGAATTCGCCGAGAAGCACCAGATTCCGATTGCGAAAGACAAACGTGGTGATGCTCCTTTCTCGGTGGACGCCAACCTGCTCCATACCTCTTCCGAGGGCAAGGAGATGGAAGATCCATGGGTTGCGCCGGGTGAACATGTCTATTCCCGTACGGTTTCCCCGATGGATGCACCGGACGTTGCCACCGAAATCACGGTTGAGTTCGAGCGGGGCGATGCCATTGGCATTAATGGCGTACGGATGTCACCTGCTGACGTTCTGACCAAGCTGAACGAACTGGGTGGGGCCAATGGTATAGGGCGTCTCGATCTGGTGGAGAACCGCTTTGTTGGTATGAAATCCCGCGGGATTTACGAAACCCCGGGCGGGACTATCCTGCTGGCAGCACACCGCGCAATTGAATCCATTACGCTCGACCGGGGTGCCATGCACCTGAAAGACGAGCTGATGCCACGCTACGCCGAGCTGATCTATAATGGTTTCTGGTTCAGTCCTGAACGTGAAATGCTGCAGGCCCTGATCGACAAGTCACAGACACATGTCGAAGGAACAGTGCGTCTCAGCCTCTACAAGGGCAATGTGATTGTGACCGGACGTGAGTCACCCAAGTCGCTCTACAGCCTGGCGCATGTGACCTTTGAAGAAGACAGCGTTTATGACCAGCATGATGCTGCAGGTTTTATCAAACTCAATGCCCTGCGTCTGAAGCTTCTGAGCAAACAGCGTTAATTCTTCGGTTATAAACAAAAAGCCCCGCAACTCTGCTTGCGGGGCTTTTTGTTTTTCAGGCAAGCTGCAATGACCGGGTATTAACCGGATACGACTTCAGGGACGATCATGACGGACTGGGATGCTGAGCTTTATCTGAACTTTGAGACGATGCGTACCCGCCCGGCTCAGGAGTTACTGGCGCGGGTGAAGCTGAAACAGCCCGAACGGATTGTTGATCTGGGCTGTGGCCCCGGTAATTCCACAGAGTTACTGGTCGAGCGTTTTCCCCTTGCCGGGATTACCGGACTGGACTCCTCTCCTGCTATGCTGAAGCAGGCCAGAGAGCGTTTGTCGGGTGTGAGTTTTGTTCGCGGTGATATCACCGACTGGGTGCCAGACCTGCCGGTGGACCTGATTTTTGCCAATGCCTCGTTACAATGGTGCCCGGATCACGCGGACCTCTTCCCGAGGCTGATCGATCATCTGCGTCCGGGAGGAATGCTGGCGGTTCAGATGCCGGATAATCTGTCCGAACCCTCACACCAGCTTATGAACGAGATTGCCAAAAGACCGAGATGGCAGGAACTTCTGTCCGGGGCAGCGAGCCAGCGTTCGAAGATCGGAACCTTTGAAAGCTATTACAGTTCCCTGGTCGCAAACTGTGTCGATGTGGATATCTGGAACTGCTGTTATGGCCATGTATTGCCGGGAGCGGACTCAATCGTTCAATGGTTAAAATCCAGTGGCCTGAGACCTTACCTTGATCCCCTGTCCCCGGCAGAACAGAAACTTTTCCTGGAGGCCTATAGCCGGGCAATCAGCAATGCCTATCCGCCATTGGCTGACGGGCGGGTTCTTTTGCGTTTTCCACGTCTCTTTATTGTCGCCACCAAAAAACTTGTTTGAAATAGAGGCCACATCCCTGGTTTCTGCAGGGGGCCTATGCAGGGCAAATCAGAGAATATGATTGCTCCTGATTGCTTTTCGCGTTAGTGAAAGCGCAACATTCGATAAGAGAGATCCGCCATGAGCGAAGAGAAGCAGAAAACTGACGACCCGGTAGCCGTCTTTATCCTCGGTGAGCTTTCCGGTGCAGAAGCACCCATGAGCCCGGATAATCTGGCGCGCGCCTTTTACAAGCCACGGGCCAAAAAAGAAGACCGTCCGGACAGCTGGCGCAAGTATTTGCCCGCTGTTCGTCAGCAGGCGTTGTATCTGGCACGCAGTGGCCGGATCAATATCATCCGCAAGGGTGAAGTTGTTGATCCGAAAGCCCCGATCAAAGGGCTGTTCAAACTGGCGATTGCTGAAAAATAAGCCTGTCTGCTGTTTCGCGGACAGTTGATGTAAAAAGAGCCTTGGGAATATGTTTCCCCAAGGCTCTTTTCTTTTGTGTTCCTGATGAGATCAGAGCAGTTTTGGTTCTGCTATGCCAGCCTGACGGCAGGCCGCTGTCAGGGTATTGGCCAACAGGCAGCCGATGGTCATGGGACCAACACCACCGGGAACCGGGGTAATGGCGCCAGCCACGGACATTGCTTCTGCTGTTGCGACATCTCCAACCAGCTTGTTTTTGCCGTCAACCTCGATGCGGTTGATACCCACGTCGATCACTGTCGCTCCCGGCTTGATCCAGTCGCCCTTGACCATTTCAGCGCGTCCAACTGCGGCGACAACAATGTCAGCCTGACGGACGACGGCAGGCAGGTCCTTGGTGCGGCTGTGCGCGATGGTCACGGTACAGCTTTCCTGAAGCAGCAGCTGGGCCATTGGCTTACCAACGATGTTGGAACGTCCAACCACCACAGCTGTCTTGCCGGAGAGATCGCCGAGGTGATCTTTCAACAGCATCAACGAGCCAAGCGGCGTACAGGGGATCATCGGGGCGCTGGCACCCTTGGCCCCAGTTGCCAGACGGCCAGAGTTGATCACGTGAAAGCCGTCAACGTCCTTGTTCGGGTCGATGGCATTGATAATGGCGTGATCGTCAATATGAGCAGGCACCGGCAGCTGAACCAGAATGCCGTGCACGGCAGGATCATTGTTAAGCTCGTGGACTTTTGCCAGCAGCTCTTCCTGTGTGGTTTCGGCAGACATCTTGTACTCGAAAGAGTTCATGCCAGCTTCTACTGTCTGCTTGCCTTTGCTGCGCACATAGACCTGACTGGCAGGATCTTCGCCAACGAGAACCACGGCCAGGCCGGGAACCAGATTGTGGTCTTTTTTCAGACGGGCAGTTTCTTCAGCAATACGGCTACGCAGTCCCGCAGCGAATTCTTTGCCATCAATAATTGTCGCAGTGGACATCTGCAGATCTCCTTGGTTTGATCGTCGGAGATATCCCTGATTTTTCCGGGATACCGCAATCCGGATTTTCTATGGCTTTCCGATTAGGGATGCAATGACTTATCTCAATCGGGATCGGGCATTCTGTTCCAAATTATGGATCACCTGATCGGGATATGTCTAGAAACTGGTCGAGGTGATCAGGCTTACGCCTGATTCACGCATATGCTTCAGGGCTTTGTCGAGAGAACCCTCCAGATCAATCGCGCGGCAGGCGTCCTCGATCACATAGACCTCAAAACCTTCACGCAGGGCATCGATGGCCGAATAGTAGACGCAAAAATCCGTTGCCAGTCCGCAGAGGAAGACCCGCTTGATTTTGCGCTGTTGCAGATATCCGGTCAGGCCGGTTGAGGTGGTGCGATCATTTTCGAAAAAAGCGGAATAGGAATCAATTTCTGCCCGGAAACCCTTGCGCAAGACCAGCTCAAGGGAATTGGTTTCCAGGTCCGGGTGGAAGGCAGAACCTTTCTGGCCCTGAATACAGTGGTCCGGCCAGAGTACCTGGGGGCCATAGGGCATTTCAGTCAGGCCAAAGGCATCTTTGCCGGGATGTTGGCTGGCAAAGGATTTATGCTGTCGGGGATGCCAGTCCTGCGTTGCGAGGCTGTGCGGGAATTTCCGGAGCAGGCCATTGATCAGCGGCACCACAGCTTCGCCTTCCGGCACGGCCAATGCACCACCGCTGCAAAAATCGTTTTGCACATCGATCACCAGCAGGGCATCAGAATCAGTCAGGCTAAATGTCTTGCTCATATCCGGCTCTTTTTTAGGGGCGGTGGTCACAGAACGAAACAGAATTGATCAGCCGGGTTATCCGATCGAATAGGCAAGGCGCGCCAGCATGTTCTGGATAAACATAATGATCAGGAACAGGACAATCGGAGAGAGATCTATACCGCTGATGGTCGGAACGACTTTGCGGATTGGTCGCAGGGCTGGTTCGGTCAGACGCCAGAGAAACTCGCCGACTGTATTGACAAAAGGGTTCTGGGTATTGACCACATTGAAGTTGACCAGCCAGCTCAGAATGATGGAAATAATCAGTGCCCATTTAAAAAGATCAAGGGCAACCAGGGTAACGGTGATCAGTGGGCCGAGAATAATATCCATCTTATCGTATCTCTATTCTTTGTATTTGTCGTTGTTGTGGGCCGGGCCTGGAACAAGCCAGAAAGCAGGGATGTATTTGAAATCACAGCCTACAGGGGAGGTGGTTTCGAGACAAGCGTTTGCACGGAAGAGCCTGTTTTGGCAGGAGGAAGCTTTTGTCCCTTGAGCGGGATGTTCTTTTGCCGAAACCAGGTCAGTGCTGCTTCCCGGGTCACGTTGTAAACGGCTTTGCCGATGGCTTTACCACAATCCGTATGCAGGCCAGCAAAGCTTTCAGCAGAACTGGACGAGGTGGTTGCCGGGGACAAAGTCGGACAAGAAATAACGATACAGTCAGTACCTGTACCAGTGGTCGGGTGTTTCTGCCCGGGGGCAATCCAGTTGAACTCAAGCAAGGCAGCGGTTCTGGCCTGTGTCGCGATGGAACTGGCTTCCAGCAGCGCCTGATCATTCAAAGGCAGGGAGACATGGCACAGCAGATTTATCGTGCCTGCAGCAGGGGGATCGATCAGGGGGGCTGTGGTTTCCCCCTTTACGCTCAGGGCATTGGATAACCCCAGGGTCATCACTGCGGATACCTGAACTTCGCCTTCAGGTTCAGTGGCGATATGATGATACCTGACCTGACGTGAGGTCATCAGGCCGACAGCGTCGCCAAGATCGCGTTCCTGCAGTTTGTCCTGCAAGAGAGCCACCGGGTCACAGTCTGGTGGCAGATCGGCATTGCTGACCTGTAACCAGCAGACTTCTCTGGCCAGCGTGTAGCCGCCATTTACCAGTGCCCAGCTCAGCATTCGCTGGGGGGCAGGAAAGACGACATCGAGCCAGGGATCATGCTGTCTGATTTCGAAGGGTGGGGGCATCTGGTTCCTTTAGTCTCTGGGCTGGAGATAGGGTGCCTGAAGAAAAAAGACAAGGCGGTTTTTTCTGTGCGGTTTTTCTGTGGAATAGCCAGATCTGTTGGCTACACCTGTATGTCTCTGCGCGAGAGTGGCTGTTGCCCTGCTACCTATGCATGGGTAAGCTGGTGCAAAGCAAACTCTTGAGGGGGGAGACGCGTGATATCATCAGGTAAAAATCCGGTGCTTGACCGGGTCAGGCGGGCTTTGACACATGTGCATGAAAAGCTGGAGCCGGGTTTCGCTTTCCAGCTCTGGGATGGTTCGACCATTCCGGCGACGGCGGCTATGGAGCCGGGATTGCGTCTGGCCATAACGGACGCGACGGCG
Organism: Kiloniella laminariae; assembly: GCF_027214005.1. Taxonomy (GTDB): domain Bacteria; phylum Pseudomonadota; class Alphaproteobacteria; order Kiloniellales; family Kiloniellaceae; genus Kiloniella; species Kiloniella laminariae_A. The sequence goes on along the minus strand of NZ_JAPWGY010000003.1, from coordinate 82,836 downwards.
ATACCGCGCCTGTTGCGCCGCCCCAATCTGAAGACGGTAATTGATCTCTATCTTTCCGGCGGGCTTGAAATCCGGGGCGGCTCCCTGTTTGATCTGGCGGCACAGCGCCCGCAGGGGAAATCAAAGCAGCTGATCCGGCGGCTCAACAAACCGTTGCTGTTGAAATCGCTTCTGCCGCTGCTGTTTGCGTCCGGTCGAAAAGCCGGGGGCAAACTGGCCGGGGAGGGCAGTACCGCCGGAGCTGGCAGCAAAAAAGCAGATATTGCCTATCACTACGATGTTTCCAACCGCTTTTACGAACTCTTCCTTGATCCCGAGATGGTCTATACCTGCGGTTATTTCAAAGACTGGTCCAACGATCTGGCCACGGCCCAGCTGGACAAGCTGGAGATGATCTGTCGCAAACTGCGGCTGAAACCGGGAGACCGACTGCTGGATATCGGCTGTGGCTGGGGCGCGTTGATCTGTTATGCGGCAAAACATTACGGCGTTACCGCGCTGGGTGTGACCCTGTCCGAAGAGCAGTACGCGCTGACGCAAAGCCGGATCAAAGAGCGCGGGCTGGAGGGACAGGTCACTGTTGAACTCAAGGATTTTCGCCTGCTTGACGGCAGCTTTGACAAGATTTCCTCCATTGGCATGTTCGAGCACGTCGGCATTGAACACCACCGGGAATACTACCTGACCGTCAAGCGTCTGCTGGAACCGAGAGGGCTCTACCTGCACCACGCCATTACCCGCCGGGGCAAGACCAGCGAGGCCAAGTTCAACCGCAAGCGCCCGGAATACAATTCCATGCTCAGGTATATCTTCCCCGGTGCCGAGGTCGATCATATCGGCATGACCGCACGCAATCTCGAAGCCCATGGATTTGAAGTCCACGACGTCGAAGCCTGGCGCGAACACTACGCCAAAACCACCGAGCACTGGGCAAAAAGGCTGGAACAAAACCGCGAAGCCGTGATCGCCGAAGCGGGTGAGGAGCGTTACCGCCTCTGGCTGCTCTACCTCACCGGGGTCTCGCTGGCTTTTTCGCGTGGCACCCTGAACATCTTCCAGACCGTTGCCTCTAAACGCAGTAAAGGCCTGTCCGGCCTGCCGCCGACACGGGAAGATTTGTACGAGTGATTTTTGTGGCTTGGGAGACAGTCTAAATTAGATAAAAAGAACCCGGAAAGACGGATCTTTCCGGGGCAGAGAGTTTCTTCAATTTAGATTGTGTGAGGCGGCGGACCTCACCCGCGTTGGAAGTCGTAGAGTTTACCGAGGTTGAGAATGCGGGTCAGCTCTTCCAGGGCGGTGCGGACTTCGTAGAGCAGGGCCGGGTCGCGCAGGTCTTCGGCGGCGAGTTCGTCGCGATAGTGACGCTCGATCCAGGCTTTCAGATCGGCGTAAAGGTGGTCATCGAGCAGGACTCTGGCTCCGAGTGACGCCAGATCGCCGTCATTGAGCACCACGCGCAAGCGCAGGCAAGCCGGGCCACCGCCGTTTTTCATGGACTGACGCAGGTTGAAAAAACGGACATCGCTGATGGCGCTGCCGCTTTTGATCAGTTGATCAAGATAGGCGCGGACTTTGGGGTTCTCTTCACATTCGATCGGGGCGATCAGGGTGGCGCTGTTGCTGCCGCCACCATTGGCCCCACAGGAGACCAGCTGACTGTTGAAAAGATAGCTCTGGACCGCGTCCTCGACCGGGACCTGGGCATCGGGCACTTCGACAAAAATCATATCCGCACCGGGCAGTTTCCGGTTCAGCTCTGCCTTTACTTCTTCACTGTTGAGGAAGGCTTTTTCGTGGTGGAACAGGATCCGGCCATTCCCGACCGAGATCACGTCGTTGTGGAACACGCCCTGATCAATCACATCGGGGTTCTGCTGGGCAAAGACCACGCGGTCATCTGCCAGCCCATGCAGCCGGGCGACGGCCTGACAGGCTTCGAGTGTCTGACGGGCGGGAAAGCGTTTCGGCGCCGGAGCGCTCTTGCGCAAGGCCTCGATGCCATAGACAAAAAACTCGACACCGGGATCGCCGTAATCACTGCAGAAGCGGGTGTGGTTGGCGGCACCTTCATCGCCGAAGTGGCTGCTGCCATGCAGGGCGGGGTGATGGGCAAAGCGGCTCTCATCGGCAAAGATGGTCTGCAGCGCCCGTCCGGTTGCCGGATGCTCGATCGAGCGATGGAACATGGAGACCAGATTGGCCGGGGTGAAATGGGTCCGGCCATCAGCGGTATCGGGGTGAGGGGAAACCGTGGCGGCGTTGGCAACCCACATGCAGGAGGCCGAAGAGGCTCCGGCAAGCAGGGCGGGATTGGTCTTTGCCGCTTTACTCAGGACTTCCTTGTCACTGCCTGTGAAACCGAGCTTGCGCAGGGTTGGCATGTGCGGGCGTTCCTGCGGGGGCAGCACACCCTGTTTCATGCCGAGATCGGACAGGGCCTTCATTTTCTCCAGCCCCTGCAGGGCGGCACCCTTGGGGCTGGAGTTTTCCTTGGCTGACTTGTCAGAGGCGATGTTGCCATAGGACAAACCGGCAAAGTTATGGGTCGGGCCGACCAGACCGTCGAAGTTTACCTCGTAGTATTTCATGCTTTCGCCCCTGTGTTCAGAGTGATGCCCGGTGGCAGCTGGGCGGGAACGTCCAGATGTTCTGCTTCGAGAGAGGCAACGGGGTAGGCGGCGTAATCTGCGGCGTAAAACGCGCTGGGACGGTGGTTGCCACTGGCACCGATACCGCCAAAGGGAGCCGCACCGCTGGCCCCGGTCAAAGGCCGGTTCCAGTTGACAATCCCGGCCCGGCTTTCAGCCCAGAATTTCTCCCAGAGGTCCTTACGGTCAGTGAGAATACCAGCTGACAGGCCAAAACGGGTGTTGTTGGCAACGCGGACGGCTTCATCAAAATCGGCAACCCGGATGATCTGCAGCAAGGGGCCAAAATATTCTTCGTCTGGCAGGTTGGTGACAGCGGTGACATCAATCAGCGCCGGAGTAAGGAAAGGCTTGCCGTCGAACAGGCGTTTGGCCCGACGCAGGACTTTGCCGCCAAGTCCTTCGAGCTTTTCCTGCGCGGCGAGAATGCCATCGGCAGCGGCATTGGAGACCAGAGAGCCCATAAACGGCGGGTTTTCCGGATCATCCAGGCCAACCTTGATGCCATCGATCTGGGTCAGCAGAGTATCGAGAAAGGTATCACCCTCTGCGCCCGTTGGTAGGATAAGGCGACGTGAACAGGTGCAGCGCTGACCAGAAGTCACATAGGCGGACTGGATGGTGTGAAAGGCTGCGGCCTGATGATCTGCGGCTTCCATAACGATCAGCGGATTGTTCCCGCCCATCTCAAGTGCAAGGATTTTGCCGGGCTGGCCACCGTACTGGCGGTGCAGCAGCTCCCCGGTTGCGGAACTGCCAGTAAAGAACAGACCATCGATGCCGTCATGACCAGCAAGAGCAATCCCGGTTTCCTTGGTGCCCTGTACCAGATTGAGCACCCCGGCGGGGAGTCCGGCATCAGCCCAGGCCTGGACCATGACCTCGGCGACCATGGGGGTCAGGTCACTGGGTTTGAAGACAATGGTGTTGCCCGCAATCAGAGACGGCACGATATGGCCGTTGGGCAGATGGCCGGGGAAGTTATAGGGGCCGAAGACCGCGACCACACCGTGGGGCTTGTGCCGCAGGCTGGCTTTCAGGCCATCACCCATGGGGTTTTCGGAATGTCCGGTGCGCTTTTCAAAGGCATCCAGCGACAGGTTGACCTTACCCACCATGGAGGCGGCTTCGGTGCGGGTTTCCCATAAGGGTTTCCCGGTTTCCTGCGCAATGGCAACGGCGAGTTCTTCCTGACGTTCTTTCAGCAGGTCGCGGTAGCCGGTGATGATCTCTACTCGGCTGGCGAGAGGGGCGAGCGCCCAGTTGCGCAGGGCAGCACGGGCGCTGGCAACGGCTTCATCAACATCGGCTCTGGTCGCCGACGCGGCCTGCCAGATGGTTTCGTTACTGGCGGGATTGATCGAAACAAGCGCTTCGCCCTTGCCTTCTTTCCAGATGCCATTGATGAAAAGTTTCTGTTTGAGGCTCATGCCTTTTTCTCCCGGAATTTTACGCAGCGGATTTGATCGCCCTTGTTCAGCCTCATGGCCTCGACAGTTTCCTGGGTCAGATAAATCTGACCTTCTTCATCCAGTCTTGCCGGCTGCAAACACATGCGATAGGCGGTAATATTCCCGTTGCTTATCATATAGAGGTTTGACTGGTCTTCGGCTGTTTCCTGTTCCTCGACACCGGCAAAGGTGGCGATGCGGCTTGCCTGCAGGGTCTTGATGTTCTGGACCGGAACCTCGACAGAGGGACCACCATCGAAGACATCGACATATCCCTTAAAGGTAAAACCTTCCTTTTCCAGCAGGCGCAGGGCAGGGCTGGAAGAATCATGGGGTTTGCCGATAACATTTTGTGCTTCTTCCGGCAGCAGGTCGATATAGATCGGATACTTTGGCATAAGATCGGAAATGATCTGGGTGCCCTTGACCGAGGAAATCTTGTCGGCGCTTTCAAAGGCGATACCGAAAAACTTGCCACCCAGGTGATTCCAGAAGGGCGAACGACCTTCCTTGTCCTGCCAGCCCCGCATCTCGGCGATCACCGTATCGCCAAAACGATCGGGGAAATCTGCAAGAGTGAGATAACGGCAGCGGGAAAGAAACTGTCCGACTCCCGGCTGGCGATAGTCGGCTGATAGATAAAGCGAGCCGATCTCGGTTGAGCCGGTGTAGTCGTTAACCAGATAGAGAATACGCATTTTCCGGGTGGTATCCAGTTCACCGGAAGCGGAAACAATGGTGGAAACCTTGTAGGAATAGAAGGGATGTTTAAGGCCAACACCCGCATAGATCGCGGTTGTCCCCACCACCTTGCGTGTGGCGGTATCTTCCAGAACCATGAAATAGATTTCACCCGTCGGCCCGTTGGCCGGGGACTTGAAGCTGGCTTCTGATCGGGTCAGTTTTTCCAGCCAGGCGCCTTCGTTGGCGGGCATGGAGGTCATACCGGTTCCAACAGCGTGCGACAGGCCCATAAGATCGCCCATGTCGCTTTGTCGTGCAGGTCGGATAAGTAGCATCAGGTTATTTCCAGTTTGAAAGAGGTCGATCCAGCAACCTGTTTTGTTGGGGTGCCGGGTCAGACAAATGTTATATCAGGCCCTCGTCAGGGATCATTCGCTGACGGAGGTTGCCCGGTCAGGCCAGTTGGCTTCCCCGGCAGCAAGTTTCATCAACAATAAAGCCGTCAGTTTTGCGCGTTCGCTCAGACTGTCCACGAGCAGAAATTCGTCTGTGCTGTGGATGGCGCCGCCTCGTACGCCAAGAGTATCGATATTGGCCAGACCAGCTGCGGCGAGGTTGTTACCGTCACAGCACCCGCCCGTCGCTTTGGCTTCAATCGGCGGCAGGCCCAGATCTGCGCCACAACTGCGCAGCAGGGCGAAGAGCTGTTCATGCGCCTTGTCCATTACCTTGGGTTGCCTGCCAAAAGCACCGTGCAGTTCGAGGGTGATGCCTTCTTCAGTGCCAATCCGGGCGACAATTTGTGCCAGTTGTTCTTCAGCCCAGCTTTGCCCTTCAGGTGTCGGTACCCGGATATTGAAACGACAGAGGGCAAAATCCGGAACAACATTGTTGGGGCCGCCGCCAGTTAGCTTGGCCAGATTGATGGTGACGCCTTCGTGTTGGCCGTTGAGGCCATCAAGCAGGGTCATGGCGCGGGCAAGGGCTGCAATGGCATTACGGCCGAGATGGTGTTCCCGCCCGGCATGTGCGGCTTTGCCCCGGGCGATCAGTGAAAAGTTGCCACTGCCCTTGCGGGCACCAGCCAGAGTCCCATCGGCAAGCGCTGGTTCAAAGATCATGCCGACGTCGGCAGCACGGGCGGCTTCATCCAGATAGGGCGCCGAAGCAAAAGAGCCTATTTCCTCATCCGGATTGATAATAATCTGCCAGCCGATATTTTCTGCAAAGCGGCTGCGTTCGAGGGCCTGCAAGGCTGTCAGCATGACAACAAGTCCACCCTTCATGTCGGCAACGCCTGGACCGTTGACCGTGTTGTCATCGAGATGACGACAGGTTTGAAAGGCATGATCAACCGGATAGACAGTATCGCTGTGCCCGACCAGCAGAATCCGTCGGTTGGCATTGGGGCGCTTGGTCAAACGGAGCAGAGGACCGCTCTGTTTTTCCAGAATCTGCCCGTTATCGAGGACTTCACTGCGCGGGGCAAGGGAGATACGTTCTTCCGTTGCCCCCAGAGAGCTTGCCAGATCAGAAAGCCGGTCGACGACCTGCTCAATTCCGGCAACGTTGGCGCTGCCGGAATTGAGATTGCTGAGCGCAAGAACGTTAGCAAGCATTTTATCCTGCTGCTGTTCAATCCACTCGAGGATAGGGTGGTAAGTCATCGACCGGCGTTTCCTTATGCTGTCAGAGCTGTACAGGCGCGATCAAAGATCTCGATCGCGGCATCCAGTTCGGCATCAGAAACGTTCAGCGGCGGCAGGAACCGGATCTGGTTGTCACCGGATTTGGCACACAGCAGACCCTGTTTGCGCAACTCAAGCAGCATATCACCATTTGGCACCACGCATTTGATACCGATCATCAGACCAAGGCCGTGGACAGAAACCAGGGCTTTGGGGTGCTTGGCAATCAGGCCTTCGAGCTCGGCCCGTACCTTGTTTGCCTTGTCAGTAACAGACTGGAGGAAGCCCTTTTCCAGCATGAGATCGAGGACCGCGTTTCCAACGGCACCTGCCAGCGGGTTGCCACCAAAAGTACTGCCGTGGGTGCCGAAGATCATCGGGGCCGCGGCCTTGTCATTGGCCAGGCAGGCGCCAACCGGGAAGCCACCACCCATGCCTTTGGCAAGGGACATGACGTCGGGCTCTACGCCGGACCACTCATATCCGAACATTTTACCGGTACGGCCCATACCGCATTGGACTTCATCGACCATCATCAGGATGTCGTGTTTGTCACAAAGCGCCCGGATACCCCTGACAAATTCAACTGTTGCGGGGCGGATACCGCCTTCACCCTGTACAGGCTCAAAGATGATTCCGGCAGTCTTGTCCGTGATGGCTGCTTCCAGGGCCTTGAGGTCGCCATAGGGAACATGATCATAGCCTTCATCTTCCATGACAAAACCAGCGGTATGACCGGGGTTGCCCGCGGCAGAAATCGTGCCAATGGTCCGGCCGTGGAAGGCACTGTGGAAACCGATGATACGCTTGCGCTCGGGGCGACCTTTTGATTCTTGGTATTTGCGCAGAATCTTGAGACCACATTCGTTGGCTTCGGCGCCAGAGTTGCTGAAGAAAACCTTGGTGGCAAAGCTGTTATCAACGAGGCGCTGGGCCAGTTTTTCGGTTTCCGTAATCCGGAACATGTTGGAGCAATGCCAGAACTTTTCTGCCTGGTCTTTCAGGGCCTTGACCAGATGCGGGTGGGCGTGACCGAAGGAGCAGACTGCAATCCCGCTGTAAAAGTCGAGGTATTTTCTTCCGTCATTGGCGTAAAGCCAGGAGCCTTCACCTTTTTCAAAAGCGATGTCAGGAGGGCTGTAGGTTGCCATCATGGCTTCGCGACCGGGAAGAATGTCTGTCATTTTTTGCTCCTTGCCGGGCACCCCGTTTCACAGGGAAGTGGTTCCGGTTTTGCTAGTGGTTTGTTATGTACGGGCCGCCAAATCGGGATCTGTGAAGGTAAATCCGGGACTGACGAACAGCATTGAAACAATTCTACCGTAGAAGCTACCGCAGGTGTTATCATTCTCATCGTTCCCAACCGCAGATACTGCGGTTAAAAATTATTATACGAAACTTTCTGCGGCCTCGTGAAAGTTGTTTCTTGAAAGGCAGAAAATTGTAATATTATTAGGGTGTTCTGCCTTACATTACTCATAATGCGGGTTTTGGTGAAAAAAACAGGGTAAGGTGATTTTACGGATCTTTCCTGGAATGTACGGTTTTCTGTGACCTGTGGAGATAAAATGACGAAGAATCTGCAGCTAGATAAAATGGATCAGAAGATTCTATCCATTCTTCAGAAAGAAGCGCGGATCACGAATCAGGAGCTGTCCGAGCGGGTGAACCTTTCTCCGAGTTCCTGCCTTAACCGGGTAAGGAAACTTGAGGAGCGCGGTTTTATCGGTCCGTTTTTTGGTATGGTCGATCTGGAGCGGGTCTGTCGCTCGGTTATGGTAATTGCGACGGTGACTCTCAAGGATCACAGCCGTGAACAGTTCAAGGCTTTCCAGGATTACGTTCAGGACATTCCAGAGGTGGTGGAATGTTATATGGTCAGTGGATCATTTGATTTTTGCTTGCGGATCGTCGCGCCGGATATGGCCCGGTATAACGAGATCAATGATTATCTGCTTGATGCAACCGAAACACAGGGCGTGATGAACATCAGCTCTCATGTTGTTCTCAACACCTCGAAACACTTTTCTGGCTATCCTATTGAGCGCCTGTTGTAGTCCGCCCAGCGAGAAGCGTTATTTCTGGTGTGGCATCTGGTTGCCGCAGAGGCTGCAGGCAGGGTCCCGCCGGGTTTTCATCCGGTGGAAGCTTGTGCCAAGGGCATCATAAAGCAGAAGGCTGTTGCTCAGGCTCTCGCCAATCCCGAGTACCTCCTTGATGACCTCAATTGCCTGAAGGCTGCCCATGGTGCCAGCCAGGGCACCGAGCACGCCAACATCGGCGCAACTGCCCTTTTCAGCAACCTGCTCATCACCAAAAAGGCAGCGATAACAGGGTTTATCGCCCTTTTCAAAGGCGCGGAAACTTGTCAGCTGCCCTTCAAAACGCATGATGGCGGCTGAGACCACTGGCTTTTTTTGACGATAACAGGCATCGTTGACCAGATAGCGGGTATTGAAGTTGTCACATCCATCAGCAACCAGATCGTAAGCTTTGACGATCTGGTCTACATTGCTGGAGTCAAGGCGTAAGGCGTGAGGCTGAAGTGTGATTTCGGGATTCAGTGCTTTGAGACGTAAGAGAGCTGAATCGACTTTAAACTGATCAATCGCTGCAACATCGTGCAGGATCTGACGCTGCAGATTGGAAAGATCGACCCTGTCATCATCGACAAAACCGATCGTGCCAATCCCTGCAGCCGCGAGATACAGCAACAGGGGAGATCCCAGGCCACCTGCGCCGATGACCAACACTTTTGAGTTCAATAGTTTTTGTTGGCCCGCTTCTCCTATTTCCGGCAGCACCAGATGACGGGCATAGCGTTCAATCTGTTCATCTGAAAGTTCATCATCTGTTATATCTGTATCGGGCACGGTCTTTAGGGGCCTGTAATGGGGTCTGGGGGGAGCTTAGCTGTTTTCGAAAAGATCAGTACTGAGATAACGTTCGGCAAAAGAAGGCAAAATCGCAACGATCTGTTTTCCGGCCATTTCCGGACGTGCCCCTATCTCCAAAGCGGCAGCAAGGGCAGCGCCTGAAGATATCCCTACTGGGAGACCCTCAAGGGCAGCTGCTTCCCGTCCCATGCGGAAGGCTGTGTCATTGCCAATCCGAACAACTTCGTCGATCAGGCCGGTTTCGAGAATAGCGGGAATAAAACCTGCCCCGATGCCCTGGATTTTGTGTGGACCCGGTTGTCCACCAGAAAGCACGGGACTGTCTTCCGGCTCCACTGCGACCATTTTTATGTCCGGGTTTAGCTCTTTCAGGACTGAACCCACCCCGGTCAGGGTTCCGCCGGTTCCAATGCCGCAAACCACCATATCAACCTTGCCGTCGGTATCGCGCCAGATTTCCTCTGCAGTTGTCACCCGGTGAATTGCGGGGTTGGCCGGATTAAGAAACTGTTGGGGCATAACGGCCTTGGGAAGTTCCTTAACCAGTGCTTCAGCCCTGGCAACAGCACCGCCAATGCCAAGTGATCCTTCGGTCAGGACCAGCTCAGCGCCGAGGTGGCGCAACATTTTGCGCCGTTCCGATGACATGGTCTCGGGCATGGTCAGAATCAGCTTGTAGCCTTTTGCGGCACAGACAAATGCCAGTGCAATACCTGTGTTTCCACTGGTTGGCTCGATTATGACCGTTTCCTGATCAATCTCTCCAGCCTCCTCCAGCGCCTCAATCATCGCAAAGCCGATCCGGTCCTTGATTGATGCCAGAGGATTGAAAAATTCGCATTTTCCTAGAATTTCTGCCTTTGAATCGTGACTGTTGGCAAGCTTCTTCAAACGCACCAATGGGGTTGCACCAATGGTATCAAGAATCGAATCATAGATTTTGCCCCGGAAAGAGGCTGCGCGTTTATTGCTTTCGGTCTTCATGGTTGCTCACTAAATCAACCCAGGAGACCTGCCCGATCAAATGCTGAAATCGGGCATGGCAGCTGTTGCCTCACTGGGGATGTTTTGTTTACGGGCGTCATCACAGAGCTGCTCAATAGTAATATTGTCGAAACGCTCCATTATTTCCCGTTGCATGTCAACCCAGATGGGCCTGACGACACCAACCCCGATTTCGGATCCATCGTTTTCGTTGGCCGGATCGTTCGCGCCTTCGAGTTCCCTGACAACACGGATAATATCGCCCACAGAAATGCGCCTGCGTTCTCTGGCGAGACGATAGCCGCCTTTGGGGCCGCGCTGTCCAGCAAGAATTCCGTTATGCACCAGTTGTTGCAGGACCTGCTCAAGATATCGGCGGGGAATTCCTTCCCGCCTTGAAATTTCAGTAGACCGGACGGGGTGTGACCCCGCGTGATAAGCGATATCCACTACTGCTTCTATGGCGAAGAGCAGCTTTTTTGAAAGCCGAAGCATGTTTTTTTAGTCTCCCTGGACCATTGCACCCGTCGAGCCAAAACCACCATCCCCGCGTATTGTCTGATTCAGCGAGGTTACCGGCTGCCATCCTGCCTGAAGACAGGGAGCGATCACCATCTGGGCTATTTTGTTGCCTCTTTGTATGGTGAAGGGTTCGTGCCCGAGATTAATCATGATGACGCCGATTTCTCCGCGGTAATCAGCGTCAATTGTCCCCGGTGTATTTACCAGGGTAATGCCGTGTTTCAGGGCCAGCCCAGACCGGGGTCTGATCTGTGCCTCGTAACCGGCAGGCAAAGCGATGGAAAGCGCCGTGGGGATCAGAGAGCGATCACCCGGTGCCAGCACCATCGGTTCTTCAATAGCCGCAAGAAGATCCATACCAGCAGATTGTGGTGTCGCATAGCCGGGGAGCGGCAAGCCCTTTCCGTGGGGGAGTTGAACTACAGCTATGCTCAAGGTGGTCATTCGGATCTTTCAGCGGCCCCGATAAATTTATTATCAGGTATTGAGTTTCAGTTTTTCTACGATTCGCTGAGCCAGTTTTTCTGCCACAGCGTTTTTGGTCATGGTTTCCCAGCTTTCACTTCCGGTCTGGTCAACCAGCAATACCGTGTTGTTATCCCCACCAAAGGTACCGGTTTGCGGAGAAACATCATTGGCGATAATCCAGTCACAGCCTTTGCGGGCCAATTTGGATTTTGCATTTTCTTCAACAGCCTCGGTCTCTGCAGCAAATCCGATAACCAGTCCCGGGCGGTTGGGACCATCTCTGGAGATACTGGCCAGAATATCGGGATTGAGGGCAAAGTTGAGTTTAGGCAGACTTGTTGCGGACGTTTTTTTAAGCTTTGTGCTTGCAATCTTGTCGACCCGCCAGTCGGCGACGGCCGCGGCGCAGACAGCGATGTCCGCAGGAAGGCTTTTTTCACAGGCCGCAAGCATCTCGAGTGCACTTTGTACGGCTATTCTGGTTACCCCGGCAGGACACGGAAGGTTTGTCGGGCCTGATACCAGGGTGACGTTGGCGCCCAGTTTTTGCAGCGCGGCGGCAATCGCGTAGCCCTGTTTCCCAGAAGAATGGTTGGCGATATAGCGAACAGGATCAATTGCCTCGTGTGTCGGGCCGGCGGTTACCAGAGCCTGAATGCCCTGCAGAGGGGCTGTCGATGGTGTAAAATAATCAGTAATGGCAGCCAGGATCTCTGCCGGTTCAGCCATGCGCCCCGGACCAAACTCACCACAGGCCATATCCCCATCGTTGGGGCCGACCATTCTGACGCCGCGTTGCTCCAGTTTCACAACATTTTCCTGTGTTGCCGGATGGTTCCACATACGCACGTTCATAGAAGGGGCGACAAGGGTATCTTTGTCTGTGGCAAGCAGGATAGTCGAGGCGAGGTCATCTGCTCTTCCCTGGGCCATTTTCGCCAGAAAGTCGGCTGTCGCGGGGGCAACGACGACCAGATCTGCCTGACGGGAAAGCTGGATATGACCGATTTCAGTTTCATCGGTCAGAGAGAAGAGCTCGCCATAGGTTTTCTCGCCGGTAAGGGCCGAGACAGAGAGAGGCGTGACAAACTCTGCTCCCGATTTGGTCAGAACAGCGCGAACAAAAACCCCTGCTTCTCGCAAACGGCGAATAAGCTCCAGAGATTTGTATGCAGCTATTCCACCAGTAATGACCAGCAGAACTCGTTTACCTGATATCATAATGGACTGATTTATTTCACGGTGAGATTTCGTAAATACTGAATTCGATTTTTTGGATAAAACGAGTCAATGTCAACAAAAGATTGTTAATAAAGGTTAACCATAAAACAATATAAAGTTTACGGTAAATCCTATTGAGAAGGCCAAACTGGCGATCGCAAGGATAAAAGCCCACCGGGCTGTGCCGCTACTTTCCTTGTGAAAGTCCTGAATTGTCTCGCTGTGGAGCCGTAATCCGCTTTGGGAAAACTTCTCACTTGCGGCTTCCAGATTGCTGATGAGCCGGGGCAATTTCTCCAGACTTCCCGAGAGCGTTGTGATCCCTTCACGTACCCGCGCCTCCGGGCCACGGTTTTTGAGAATCCAATCTTCGACCAGTGGCTGGGCAAGAGACCAGAGATTCAGATTCTCGTCCAAACTGCGGCTGACGCCTTCAGCCATCACCATATTTTTCTGCAGTAAAAGCAGGTGTGGCTGAATCGTCATATCAAAAGATTCTGCAAGATGGAGCATCTGTCCCAACATCTTGGCAAAGGAAAAGTGGCTTAGATCTTTTCCCATGATCGGTTGACAGACCGAGCGCAGGGCCTGGGCAAATGTCTCGATAGACTGGTTCGCGGGAATGAGGCCAGCTGTGACATGTGCTTCAGCCAGTTTGACATAATCCTCACGCAACAGGGCGACCAGCATGTCAGCAAGGAAAAAACGGGTGTTTTTATCAAGTCGCCCCATAATGCCGAAATCGACAGCGACGAGGCGGCCATCATCTCCGACAAACATATTGCCCGGATGCTGGTCGCCATGGAAGAAGCCATCGCGGAAAACCTGGTTGAAGAAAATGGCAGCAGCACTTGTCAGGACTTCTTCCAGATTGTGTCCTGCAGCCAGTAGAGCCTCGCGGTCATCAAGAGGGATACCTTCAACACGGCTCATGGTCAGGACGCGACGACTGGTGCGGTCCCAATCAATTGACGGGGTGTCATAAGAAAAATCGTCAGCGAAATTTTCTGCCAGTTCGCATGCTCCGGCAGCTTCCATACGCAAATCCATCTCGAGCCGGACAGTATCGTGAAAAGTTTGCACGACCTCGGTCAGGCGAAAGCGGCGAAAGGAAGGCCGGCTTTTTTCCAGCAGAGACGCGAGGCTATAAAAAAGTTTCAGGTCTTTACGGAAGCTCTCTTCAACGCCGGGACGCAAGACCTTGACGGCGACGGCTTCGCCCTCGATGGTTTCGGCAAAGTGGACCTGTGCAATTGATGCGGCAGAGATCGCGTCCATATCAAATGACAGGAACAGTTGCTCAAGATCTCTGCCAAGTTCTTTTTCGATAATGCTCTTGGCGAGTGAGCCGTCAAAGGGAGAGAGTTGATCCTGTAGCTGGGCAAGATCGGTTGCCAGTTGTTCTCCCAGAAGGTCTGCGCGGGTTGAGAGAAACTGGCCCAGCTTGATAAAACTTGGTCCCAACTCGGTCAAAGCGCGGGCGAGTTTTTCACCGGGGCGGCCAGGGGTGTTGCGCCGGGACAGTTTCCTCCCCCACCAGACGGCAACTGCTGCGAGCTTTCCGGGGATAAGCCGTTCTTCTTCAAAAGCAGCCAGAGCATCATGGCGCGCCAGCGTCCGTGCAATCCGCATCAAACGGAGAAGGGTTGCGATCTTTTCAAACATGACTGCTCTTTAAATGTCAAATGGGTGTGTTATGGAAAAATAGACTGTGAGGTTGGTTCTAGATACGCCATCCACAATGAATCGCGGCGACGCCTCCGGTATAGTTGCGATAGCTGCATTGCTCAAAACCAGCCGTCGTCATCATCCGAATGAGATCATCCTGTGGTGGAAAGCGGCGAATGGATTCTGCCAGGTATTGATATGACTCCCGGTCATTGGCGATGAGCTGTCCCATGGCGGGTAAGATTTTGAAAGAATACTGATCGTAAATTTCGCTCAGTACCGGAAGAACAACCTGGCTGAATTCAAGACAGAAGAAACGTCCACCCGGTTTGAGTACCCGGCGGGCTTCTGACAGAGCCTTGTCGATATGAGTGACGTTGCGCAGTCCAAATGCAATTGTATAGGAGTTCATGCTCCGGTCCGGAAAAGGAAGGCTTTCCGCATTGCCGCAAGTCCAGCTGATGCCCTGGACAATACCCTGATCGATTGCCCGGTCCCGTCCTACCAGCATCATGTCAGGGGTCAGGTCACACACTGTGACTGGCCCGGCCAGATCGCGACCAACCTGATCAATGATTCTCAGTGCGATATCACCTGTGCCACCTGCGACGTCCAGGTGCGCTTCGCCCGCTCGGGGGTTCAGCCAGTCGATAAGCGATGTTTTCCAGAGACGATGAATGCCGCCACTCATCAGATCATTCATCAGGTCATAGTTGCGGGCGACGCTTTCAAAAACACCCCTGACCCGGTTTCGTTTTTCGTTTATCGGAACTTCACTATACCCAAAGTGGGTTGTGCCTGATGAGGAATTATCCGGAACATTTTCCACTGCATTATCCTGGGTATTGTTGGGGGAGTGATTGGTGTTTTGTTTGTCTGCCATTTGAATGTCCAGCCGCTTTCGGCGCAATTTTCTTGCAGTGACCCGTGCAAAGCCCTTTTGCCTGTCTGGTTGAATGATATAGTACCGCAGCCAGTCGAACGCAAAGGAAAACAGGGTTATGCCAGAGCTCCCCGAAGTAGAAACCGTGATGCGGGGGTTGCGCCCGAGTCTGGAGGGACGTCGCTTCCAAAAGGTGATCCAGCGCCGGGACAAACTGCGCTTTCCCTTGCCGGAAAACTTTGCCCAGAGATTGACCGGGCGCTGTGTCGTGAAGCTGGCACGGCGGGCCAAATATGTGCTGGTTCACCTGGATGATGGTATGGTGCTCTTTTTCCACCTCGGCATGTCCGGGCGGATGACGATCCTGCCGCGTGTCTCCGGTGCGGAGCAACGCCCGGTTCTTGACCCTCATGACCATGTCATTTTTGAAACCGATGAGGGGGAAGAGATCCGCTATTGTGACCCGCGTCGTTTTGGCATGATGGATCTTGTTGCGGAGGCTGATCTTCTTCAACACAAGGCGTTCCGGGATATTGGTCCCGAACCTTTGGGTAATGGTTTTAATGGTCCGATATTATCCGAGAGGCTTAAAAACAAAAAGAATTCAATCAAGGCCGCTTTGCTGGATCAGCGGGTTGTTGCAGGAATTGGAAATATTTACGCCTGTGAAGCTCTCTACCTTTCCCACATATCGCCAGAGCGCCCGGCTGGCTCTGTTCAGGGGAGCGAGGCGGACCTTTTGGCCACAACAATCAAGAGTGTATTAACCCGGGCGATCGAGGCAGGGGGCTCAAGTTTGCGTGACTATGTCCAGGCAACAGGGGAGTTGGGGTATTTTCAGCATTCCTGGGCGGTATATGGCCGGGAGGGTGAGCCCTGTCGGCAGTGCGGAGAGGGGGCTGAGGCTCCTGTGATCACGCGGGTACAGCAAAGCGGGCGGTCAACTTTCTTCTGTCCTGGGTGCCAACGCTGATGTACAAGTTAGTCATGTTCCGTCTGATCCTTTTACGCATTCTGATCTCTGCTCTCCTGATGGCTGTTGTGCTTTCTTCGGGTGCTTTTCGTGTCGGCGATGTACTTGCTGCGACAGCGGAAGAATTCACAGCGGGTTTTTTTACGGGGAGTGATGGTGTTCCCGTCATGCCGGGAATGGAAGAAATGCCTGAAATGGGCATGGTCTTTGACAAACCCGAAGGACGTATTGTCGAAGGTTTTGCATCAGGACTGGTGAATGAAAAGGAAATCCGGGAATTTTACGGACGCACTTTGCCCCAGTTGGGCTGGAACGTATTCGAAGAGGGGCTGTTTCAGCGCGAAGGGGAAATTCTCAGTATCGAGATTATAAAGGGTGTGGAAAATGGCAGATCTATTCTGCGAATTATTCTCGCGCCCTCGCAGTGAACATTCGGCACTCTGCCCCAAATACTGATTATAAGGAGCATCCCTGATTATGGCTTATGAATATATCCTCGTGGAAAAGCGTGACCGGGTCGGTCTGATTACCCTTAATCGTCCCGAGGCTCTGAATGCTCTCTGCGCTGGACTGATTGATGAGCTTGGTCAGGCTGTCGCCTTGTTTGAGGCTGACGACGAGATCGGCTGTCTTGTGGTGACGGGCTCTGAGCGTGCTTTTGCCGCTGGTGCTGATATCAAGGAAATGATCGGAAAGGACTTTCAGCAGGTTTATCGGGAGGATTTTATTACCGATGACTGGGAAGTTCTGGCCAAGACCAGAAAGCCTGTAATTGCTGCTGTGGCGGGATATGCGCTTGGCGGAGGTTGCGAAGTGGCCATGATGTGCGATTTTATCATTGCAGCTGAAAATGCCAAGTTCGGCCAACCTGAAATCACCATCGGGACGATTCCCGGGGCGGGTGGAACGCAGCGTCTGACCCGCATCGTCGGTAAATCCAAGGCAATGGATATGTGTCTGACTGGACGGATGATGGATGCGGATGAGGCGGAACGCTGTGGTCTGGTCAGTCGGGTCGTGCCTGTGGATAAGCTGATGGAGGAAGCCATGGCTGCTGCGGCAAAGATTGCTGGACATTCTTTGCCTGTCACGATGATTGCCAAGGAATCCGTCGACCGCTCTTACGAAACAACTCTGAGTGAGGGACTCCGCTTCGAACGCCGGGTATTCCACTCTACGTTTGCTCTGGATGATCGACGCGAAGGCATGACAGCCTTTGCTGAAAAGAGAAAAGCGGATTGGAAACATCGCTGATTTTGCTGGAATTTTGTCAAATGCCATGATTTATGCGGCGTAGGAGTCGCATTTCCGTTTGATCGTGCTTGACGAACTCTCCGGGCACCGTTATAACGCCGCAACTTTCGAGATTCATTATTTATAGAAGAATAGGCGCCTATCGATGGCTAATCATCTTTCTGCAAAAACCCGGATCCGTCGTAACGCCAAGCGTTACGAGCTGAACTCGTCTCGTATGGGTCGCATCCGCACCTTCGTTAAACAGGTTGAAGCAGCGATCAGCGGTGGCGATAAAGCTGCGGCACAGGAAGCATTGAAAGCAGCACAGCCTGAAATGCATCGTGGTGTTCGTTCTGGTATCCTTCATCAGAACACAGTAGCTCGCAAACTGTCTCGTATGAACAGCCGCATCAAAGCTCTGGCTTAAGTTTTTCCATCTTCGGATGGGGAATAAGAAGAGTCGCGCTCTTTATGGGCGCGACTTTTTTTGTGTCGATTCGTCTGGTTATTCTGAGAATCCGAGAGGGTCGCTTATTCAAGTGACATGCTCTCTGTGCTGCCTCCGAGTCCCTACACAAGATTTAGTAGGTCAGGATTTTCTCCCGGCAGAGGAACGCATGGATCGGGAAAAAATATGATGTTCTTGGTCTGATCATATTGCATGCGTCGCCAGAGGCTAGTACATTAAACAGCCTTGGGAAGGGCTTTCGTCAGTTGAACGGAAGTTTCAGCGTTGCTTGTCCTCGCAATTCTAAGTTGTTCCGTCCTGAATATTTGGCGGTTTGAAGTAAAAGCTAAAAACAATATAAGTTTTTAGCTAATAATTACTTTTGGCTGATTGTGAAGAGCCCATGCGAACGGGCCATAACTTGATAACAGGTTGCCTGAAGAGAGGGCAGCCTGATTATGATACTGTATGTGGGTTGGGGAGACTTATGGCTCAAAGTGAGGTGATTTCATCAATTCAGTTGCAGTGGGACCGTGTTCTTGGTCGGCTGCGTGCTGAAGTCGGTGAGGCCGCTTATCGTAGTTGGCTGAAGCCATTGACGCTCCTGAGCAGTGACGATTCCTGTATTCGTATGGCAGTGCCGACCCGCTTCATGCGTGATTGGGTTGCGGGAAACTATCAGGATCGTATTCAGGCTCTCTGGCAGGATGAGGCCGGGGTTTCCTCTGCTGTGGAAATCGTGGTGTTGCCCCTTGCCCGGCCGGTACCTAAGCCAGCTCTTGTTGAGGTTGGTGCTGAAGCAGAGGTTCGTCTGTCTGAAAAGCCAGAATCTCCTCGTGAAGAATCCGAGCTTCCTGCTCTTGTTGAATCTCCTCGTGTTGCCGAGTTTCAGAGCCTTTCCGGTTCTCTGGACCCGCGCTTTACCTTCGATAACTTTGTCGTTGGTAAACCTAACGAGTTGGCCTATGCGGCTGCGCGACGTGTGGCCGAGGCGGAAAACGTTCCGTTCAATCCCCTGTTTCTTTATGGCGGGGTTGGTCTGGGTAAAACCCACCTTATGCACGCTATTGCTCACCAAATTCGCAATGTCTATCCGCAAAAAAAGGTTATCTACCTTTCTGCGGAAAAATTTATGTACCAGTTCGTTCGGGCGCTGCGGACAAAAGACACGATGTCTTTCAAGGAGCAGTTCCGCTCTGTTGATGTTCTGATGATTGACGATGTTCAGTTTATCGGGGGGCGAGAAGCGACCCAGGAAGAGTTTTTCCATACCTTTAATGCTCTGGTTGATCAAAATCGTCAGGTTGTGATCTCTGCTGACAAGAGCCCTTCTGATCTTGCTGGCGTAGAAGACAGGATGAAGTCACGGTTGGGCTGGGGGCTTGTTGCGGATATTCATCCGACAACCTATGAGCTGCGCCTGGGAATTCTTGAATCAAAAGCCGAACAGCTTGATGTGGTTATTCCGCAGAAGGTGATCGAGTTCTTGGCCCACAAGATTACCTCGAACATCCGGGAGCTCGAGGGAGCGTTGAACCGCATCGTTGCACACGCAACCCTGGTCGGGCGAGCGGTGTCTCTGGAAACGACGCAGGAAGTCTTGCACGACCTTTTGCGCGCGAATGACCGCCGTGTGACCATCGAGGAAATCCAGAAAAAAGTAGCTGAGCACTTCAATGTGCGTATTTCTGACATGCATTCGTCCCGCCGTGCCCGGGCTGTTGCGCGCCCCCGGCAAATCGCCATGTATCTCTCCAAGCATCTGACCTCCCGCTCGCTTCCTGAAATCGGGAGAAAATTCGGGGGTCGCGATCATACGACAGTGATGCATGCGGTTAAAAAAGTGGAAGAGCTGAAGTCGGGAGATGTCGAGTTTTCAGAAGATATCGAACTTCTGCGGCGGATGCTGGAAAACTGATTTCCTCTCCGGTTTTCTTTTCGCTTTAGCACTCTTTGTCTTAAGGAAGGCGGTTGAAATCGAGCTATCTTTTTGAGCCGATTCCCTAATTTCAGATTACGCTGCTTCTTTGCTGATAAAGTATTATAATTGTTTTCCTTCTGTGTATGAACCCGCTATACTTTTCGCCCGTGTCGAGGTGATGGCCTATGGTCTGGTCGCAACTGGTAACACGGGGCATTCACGACCTCTTTTTCCGGGCAGCCGGAGGAAGAGTGTTATAAGGTTTTGATGAGAGATACGGACTGAGTCATAGCATCATGAAGTTGACAATTGAACGCTCTGCATTGTTGAAATCCCTGGCGCATGTTCAAAGTGTAGTGGAACGCAGAAACACCATTCCGATCCTTTCCAACGTATTGATGGAAGCCAAAGACGGAAAACTCTCCCTCACCGCGACAGATATGGATCTGACCATTGTGGATCAGGTTGGGGCGACCATTGTGGAAGCCGGGGCGACAACAGCCCCCGCGCATACTTTCTATGATATCGTCCGCAAACTTCCGGACGGTTCCGAGGTCGAAGTCTCGGCCAATCCGGATACGGCCCAGATGACTCTCAAAGCCGGGCGCTCGACCTTTACGTTGCAGACCCTGCCGCGCGAGGATTTTCCGGCTTCCGGCATGGCCAGCTTGCCACAGGTTTTTGGCGTTCAGGTCAGTGAGCTGAAAAATCTGATTGATCGGACCCGCTTTGCCATCTCGACCGAAGAAACCCGTTATTATCTGAACGGTATTTATATCCACGCTACCGAGGCTGATGGTACTGCTGTATTGCGGGCTGTTGCGACGGACGGTCATCGTCTGGCGCGCTTCGAGATGCCGCTGCCTGAGGGTGCCGAGAACGTGCCTGGTGTGATCGTGCCGCGGAAAACGGTTAACGAACTCCGCAAACTGATTGATGAAACCAGCAATCCGATCGAAGTTTCGTTGTCGGAAACGAAAATCATGTTCCGGTTTGATTCAACTGTCTTGAGTTCGAAATTGATCGACGGAACCTTCCCGGACTATCAGCGGGTGATTCCAAGCGGCAATGACAAAAGCCTGGTTCTGGACTGCAAGACCTTTTCTTCTGCAGTGGATCGTGTTTCGACCATCTCAACTGAAAAAAGCCGGGCGGTGAAAATCAGTATTGATGGTTCGACCATGACACTTTCTGCCAACTCTGCTGAAAATGGTAGTGCGGTTGAAGTCCTTGAAATCAGCTATGAAGGGACAGCACTCGATATCGGATTTAACTCGCGGTATCTGTTGGATATTGCGCAGCAGATTGAAGGGGATTCAGCTGAATTCCTGATGGCGGATGCAGCTTCTCCAACGATTGTTCGTGATTCTGCTGATAATTCAGCCCTGTATGTGCTGATGCCAATGCGTGTTTGATCTGGTCGGATCTGGACTCTCTTCGCATGCTGGCTGTAGCCCAGAATGGATCCCCCTTTGTGACTGACGAAGCCGGATCAGAACGCCTTTGGTTGCGGCGGGTGGTACTCACCCAGTTTCGCAGTTATGAGCGTGCAGAGATTACAGTTGATGAACGTCCTGTTGTTTTAACCGGGGTAAATGGTGCAGGGAAGACCAATCTGCTGGAAGCAATTTCCCTGATGACACCAGGGCGGGGGTTGCGCGGGGGGGCTCTTTCCGAAATTTCCCGTATCGTGCCGGAAGGAACACTGTTTGCCTGGGCTGTGGCTGCCGAAGTCTGTGCAGAAGAGGAAATAAGGGAAGTTGGCACGGGGCGGGATCCTCTGGCAATGGGCACTGGTGGACGGGAGCGGCGTCTGATCAAGATTGATGGCGAGGTCTGCAAAAGTCAGCAGGCGCTTGCAGAGGTGCTGTCTGCGGTCTGGCTGACGCCACAAATGGACAGTCTCTTGCGCGATAGCGCATCTGGGCGGCGGCGGTTTCTGGACAGGCTGGTGCTTGGTTTCGATCCTGAACATGCGGCAAATACGAATGCCTATGAACATGCTCTGCGAGAGCGGGCCCGTCTGTTGAAAGGTGGCAGTCGGGATCTGACCTGGATTTCGACGCTTGAGGACCGGATGGCCCGTTATGGGATTGCTGTTTCCGTGGCTCGGCGGGAAATTACCGAAAAGCTGCAGCATGCCTGTGCTGAAACACATGGAGACTTTCCTGTGGCGGGTCTTGTATTGCAGGGGGCTGTGGAAGAGTGGCTAGAAGATAAGCCAGCCTTGATTGCCGAGGAAGAATTACGTCGCCGCCTTTATGAAAGCAGGTCACAGGATACAATTACAGGGGGGGCTTCTTGGGGGCCTCACAAGAGCGATCTGTTGGTACACCATCTTGAAAAGGCTATGCCGGCGGGTCTGTGTTCAACCGGAGAGCAGAAGGCGCTGTTGCTGTCGATTGTTCTCGCACATGCCCGTCTGGTGATGCTTGAGCGCGGCGCATCACCTCTTCTGCTGCTGGATGAGGTTGTGGCACATCTGGATGAAAAAAGACGTGATAGTCTTTTTGAGGAAATACTGAATTTGCGTTGTCAGGCCTGGATGACAGGTACCGATGCCGATGTGTTTGCGGCAATGGGAGACAAGGCACAGCATCTGTCGGTCAAGGACAGAGCTGTTTTTTCAACTGCCGTCAGGAATTGACCTGATGCGACTGTTAAAGAACTTGGAAGAAAGTGGTAGAAATGACCGATAATGGCGATATGCAAAACCAGGAAAACGGTGGGGCCAACGCTGAATACGGCGCAGATTCCATCAAGGTACTGCGTGGCCTGGAAGCTGTCCGTAAACGTCCCGGTATGTATATCGGGGATACAGATGACGGCACGGGTCTGCACCACATGGTTTACGAAGTCGTTGACAACGCGATTGACGAGGCTCTGGCTGGCCACTGCGACACTGTCGGGGTAATCCTCAATGGTGATGGCTCTGTTACCGTACATGATAATGGTCGAGGTATTCCCGTAGATATCCATCACGAGGAAGGCGTTTCTGCTGCCGAAGTGATTATGACCCAGCTGCATGCCGGGGGGAAATTCGACCAGAACTCCTACAAGGTTTCCGGTGGTCTGCACGGGGTGGGGGTATCTGTTGTTAATGCGCTTTCAGTGAAACTGGAATTGCGGATTTTCCGCAATGATCAAGAACACTTCATGTCCTTTACCCATGGTGAAGCGGATGATCGCCTTGCTGTCGTCGGACCGGCAAATGGTCGGAAAGGGACGCATGTCACCTTCGTGCCGTCTACCGACACCTTTACCATGATCGAGTTTGACTACAGTACGCTTGAGCATCGTTTACGTGAGCTGGCTTTCCTGAACTCGGGTGTGCGCCTGACACTGAGTGATCATCGCCATGCAGAACCGAAAGAAACGGTTCTGTTCTATGAAGGTGGTCTCAAGGCGTTTGTAAAGTATCTCGACCGGACCAAAACGTCTCTTTTCGAAGATGTGGTCTACATGATTTCAGAGAAGGATGGCATCACGGTTGAGGTTGCGATGCAATGGACCGACAGCTATCACGAAAATACACTCTGTTTCACCAACAACATTCCGCAACGTGATGGCGGTACTCATATGGCCGGTTTCCGGGCGGCATTGACCCGGCAGATCAACACCTACGCCACAGCATCCGGCTTGATGAAAAAAGAAAAAGTCAGCCTTACAGGGGATGATGCCCGTGAAGGTCTGACCTGTGTCCTGTCCGTGAAGGTGCCTGATCCGAAGTTCTCAAGCCAGACCAAAGACAAACTGGTGTCTTCAGAAGTCCGGCCTGTGGTTGAAAATATCGTGAATGATCGTCTCGGTCAGTTCTTCGAAGAGCACCCAATGGAAGCCAAACGGATTGTGGGTAAGGTTGTTGAAGCCGCCGCCGCTCGTGAAGCTGCTCGTAAAGCCCGGGAATTGACCCGTCGCAAGGGCGCACTGGATATTTCCTCTCTGCCAGGGAAACTTGCTGACTGCCAGGAACGGGATCCGGCCCGTTCTGAACTGTTCCTGGTGGAGGGTGATTCTGCGGGTGGATCTGCAAAGCAGGGCCGGGATCGGGCGACCCAGGCCATTCTGCCATTGCGTGGGAAAATCCTGAACGTTGAACGTGCCCGTTTTGACAAGATGCTGTCATCCAATGAGATCGGAACCCTGATCACTGCATTGGGCACAAGTATCGGGCGCGACGAATTCAATATCGAGAAGCTGCGGTATCACAAGATTATCATCATGACCGATGCGGACGTTGATGGAAGTCACATCCGAACTTTGTTGCTTACGTTCTTCTATCGCCAGATGCCCGAGATTATTGAGCGGGGATATCTCTATATCGCGCAGCCACCGCTCTACCGTGCAAAGCGGGGCGATTCCATCCGGTATCTCAAGGATGACCGGATGATGGAAGCCTATCTGATCGAAAATGGTGTCAAGGATGCGACATTGATCACAAAAGATGGCGCACAGGTTGCCGGGGCAGATCTGACTGACGTGGTCACCCATGCTGTTGTTGCCCGTAACCTGATGGAACCGTTAATTCGCAAAGTCGGCAGCGTCGAGATGATCGAGCAGGCCACCATCATGGGCGCCTTGAATGAAACACTGTTGCGCGATGAAAGTCGTGCACAGGCTGTTGCAGAGAAGATTGCCGAGCGGATGAATGCCAATTTACCCGAGCTTCAGCGGGGCTGGCAGGCAGAAACCAATACGGTTGACGGGATCATGACCATGGTCAGGACTCTGCGCGGTCTGACCGAGCGCCGGCTTATTGATCTGAGCCTGGTGCGCACTGGCGAAGCACGTCGGTTGAATGGTATGGCGGAAGAAATGCAGGAGTTTTACTCTTCCAGCTCGACATACCGTGTGAAGGATAAGGATACGATGATTTCCGGGCCGAACGCGCTGGCAAATCTGGTCTTTGAGCTTGGCCGCAAGGGAATTAATGTATCCCGTTATAAAGGGCTGGGGGAAATGAACCCGGATCAGCTCTGGGAAACGACTCTTGATGCCAACGCCCGTACTCTTTTGCAGGTGAAGGTCGGACATAGCGATGAGGCTTCGGATATCTTTTCGACCCTTATGGGTGATGTCGTTGAGCCACGTCGTGAGTTTATCCAGACCAATGCGCTGGATGTATCTAATCTGGACGTTTGATTTTTCCGGAATTGAAATAGCAAAAGGTCGGGTTTAACGCCCGGCCTTTTGTTGTTTTCATCCTGATCGTTCGTTTTATGTCTACTGAGGCATGTAGGAAAGCAGATGGTCACGATCTTGACATCTTTCTGCCTATAGCCTGTAGAAATTGAATAGTTTATCAAGTGATCATGGCGACTGACAAAAAGACACCGAAGAAAAGAGTTTCTTCCAAAAGCGGGCAAACCCTGAAGGCTGATCCTTCGGGACGAACAACCACCTCTCGGAAACGGGTAAAGAAAACGGGGACTGCCACCCGAAAAGCTTCCCCTCGCCGTTCATCTGGTCGTAAGGGGATCTTTAAAACCCTGCTGACCTGGGCGTCGGTTGTTGCCATATGGGGTTTTATTTTCCTCGCTGGTGTTGTCGCCTGGTATGCCTGGGACTTGCCCGATGTTGGTGATATGGACCAGATATCCCGGCGTCCTTCTGTGACACTAATGTCGGAAGACGGTATTCGCCTGGCAAGTTATGGTGATCTCTATGGTGAGACACTCGAGGCATCAGAGATGTCCCGGTTCTTGCCTCAGGCGATTATTGCGATTGAGGATCGCCGTTTTTATGATCATTTTGGTATAGATGTTCTGGGCATTGTCCGTGCCAGCCTGGTCAATCTTAAAGCCGGGCGGATGGCGCATGGGGGCTCAACGATTACCCAGCAGCTGGCAAAAAATCTGTTTCTCAGTTCTGAACGCAGTCTGAAACGAAAGGTCCAGGAAGCCCTTCTGGCCATCTGGCTTGAACAAAAATTCACCAAAGACCAGATTCTTACGCTCTATATGAACCGGGTTTACTTCGGTGCAGGGACCTATGGCGTGGATGCTGCGGCCAAAATCTATTTTGGTCAGTCAGCCCGGAACCTGGGTCTTTATGAATCAGCGCTTATTGCCGGTCTGCTCAAGGCCCCTTCGCGGTATAATCCCACCAGCAGTGCATCAAAGGCAGAACGCCGGACAGAACTGGTGCTGGATGCGATGGTAGACGCTCGGTTCATTTCACCCGAGGAAGCAGCCAAAGCCAAGAAAAACCGGCCCACTCTTGGCGGAAATTCAAGTGACCAGGAAAGATTTTTTGCGGACTGGATCTTGTCCCAGGTTGATGACTATACCGGGGGATATAACGGCGATCTGATTGTTCACACGACCCTCAATACCCGTCATCAGCGGTTGGCGGAGAAACATATGGAACAGGTTCTGGCCGCGGCCCATGACCAGAGCAGGGTTGGTCAGGGCGCTTTGATCATCATGTCTCCGCAGGGAGCGGTCAGTGCCATGATCGGGGGAAGGGATTATCGGGCCAGCCAGTTTAACAGGGCAACACAAGCACTGAGGCAGCCGGGATCGGCTTTTAAATCTTTTGTTTTTCTGGCCGGGCTGGAAAGCGGGCTTTACCCGGACAGTCGTTTTGTCGATAAGCCAATAGCCGTGGGCAAGTGGAAACCTGGAAATTATAAAGATAAGTATTATGGTGATGTGACCCTTCGGGAAGCCTTTGCCCGCTCGATGAACTCGGTAGCGGTACAGGTTTCGCAACAGGTAGGACCAGGCAATGTAATCGAGGTGGCTAAACGGTTGGGTATAAGCTCTTCGCTTGATAATTCACCAGCTGTTGCGCTGGGGGTATCAGAGGTGACATTGCTGGAGTTGACCGGAAGTTATGCGGTTTTTGCCAATGGTGGTCAGGTGGTGCAACCACATGGCATTCTTGAGATCCAGAACGCTCAGGGGCAAAAATTGTATCGGCGCAGTGGAAGTGGTCTGGGGCAGGCAGTTCAACCTCGGCATGTTGCCATGATGAATGATATGATGAGTGCGACGGTGGCTTGGGGAACAGGCAAATCGGCACAGACCGGACGACCCGCCGCAGGTAAAACGGGGACAACTCAAAGCAATCGAGATGCTCTTTTTATCGGTTATACCCCCACGACTGTCGCGGGGGTATGGTTCGGGAATGATGATGGCAGTGCGATGAAGGGTGTGACCGGCGGAACCCTTCCAGCAAGTGTTTGGGGCGGCTTGATCAAGGAGATTGAGCAAGGTCAACCGGTCGCTCAACTCCCACAGAATGCGCCTTCAAATGTTGTGGAAGAAAAAATTGAGGAGGTTGGCGGGTTCTTGCAGAATTTGTTTGGTCGTCTGAAGTCAGGTCAAAGTGGAAACGAGAGTACTGAAAAGCCGAGCAGTCATGCTCCTGACGCAGGAAAAAATCAGCGCGGGACAGCTCAATTTAAATAGCAGGGGTTTTGGGGGTTTCAACGACTTCGAGTTTATGGGGATGGATCAGGAACACATAGGATGCAAATGCCATTGCTGTAACACCGGCAAGAGCTGCCGTCATGCTCAGTGCCGTTCCGTCGTTATAAGAGCTGATCAGAACACCAACACCTGAAGCAAAGATCATCTGGATAAAACCCATTAGCGCAGAAGCCGATCCGGCAATCCGGGGGAAGGGCGCAAGGGCAGCAGCCATATTGTTCGGGAAGGTCAGGCCCGCCCCGATTGTAAAGATGGCAAAGGGTCCAATAATACTGAGAACCCCGAATTCTCCATACAAGGAGAGTCCCACAGCAGCCAGGCCCCCGGCAAAGCTGATGCTAGAGCCGATCATAATCATTCGATGGAGCCCAAATCGAAGTGTGAGTTGAGCAGAAAGAAAAGTTCCGGTCATATAGCCCACAACTATGACGGCAAAGTATAACCCGAAGACATCGGGGGACAGGCCAAGCTGATCGATAAGGACGAAAGGCGAGCCGGAAATGAAACAGAAAATACCAGAAAAGCTTCCCGTGGATATCAGAACATAGCCCATATACCGTGTGTTGCCGAGCAAGCCGAGATAGTTCCGGACCAGGCGGGGGAGTTGCATGGCTTCCATGTTCAGATCCAGATTGGTTTCCGGCAGGCGGAACAGCAGCCATATCAGTGCAAGACTGCAGAAACCCGATAGAGCCAGAAAGTTGGCTCTCCAGCCGAAAAGGATTTCGATCTGTCCACCGATAATGGGACCGACAGCAGGGGCCAGCGCCATGGCCATTCCCATCCAGGACATAATACGGGCAGCTTCGTCACGTTGATACACGTCGCGCACGATTGTTCGGCTTAGAACTGGGCCCGCGCAGGCACCCAGTGCCTGAACGAAACGTAACGCGATCAGTTCCCCTATTGTGCTGGAGAAGGTGCAGGCCAAAGAGGCCAGCAGATACAGAAACAGAGCGCCAATAAAGACAGGACGGCGCCCAAAGCGATCGGACAGCGGCCCATAAATCAGCTGACTCGTGGCAAACCCGAGCAGAAAAACTGACAGGGTCAGCTGAATATCTGCCTGACTCGCACGGAGATCAGTAGCTATGCTGGGCAGGGAAGGAAGATAGAGATCCGTTGAAATTGGTCCCAGCGCCATAAGGAAAATCAGAAGAGCAATGAAGAGACGGCTTTCCGTTTCCTTGTTTGAAGGCATGGTCCGGGTACTTTCTGGATGGGAATTTAAAATGTCGTGTTTGCGTTGTTATAGTCTGCGACTGGGGAAAATGCATTTATTTCTTGTGAAATCGGGGTTCTGCGAGAAGAAAAACAATGAATAATGACTGTATTGAGGATTCTGATGAAGTCTGGGGTCCTGATTTTGATTCTGATTTTGCACGGTCTCTGCGGTGCAAAGGTTCCTTGATCAAGGAGACACTATTTTCCAAATCTTGGGAATACCGCCGGGTATCCGTTGTGACCTTACTGGATAACGAATGCTGCTAAAGAACCTGCAGCACATTTTTGACAAATTCCAATGTCTATACTGACGAAGAACTCTACCGAGATCTTATAAAGTCCGGCTTTTAGTGTAAGGCATCAAAAATGAAGACATTCCGCCAGCTCTGTGCAACGGCTGTGATGATTCTGGGAATTCTACTGGTCAGTTTCCCAGCAAGTGCTCAGAACTTTGAGGAGGCGATGGGGCATTTTGAAAACGGTGATTATGCTGTGGCATATCAAGGGTTTTCAGCAAGTGCTGCTACTGGACATCGGGATGCACAATTCATGCTGGGTTATGTCTATTCCAAAGGTTTCGGGGCGCCCCAGGATTATGTCGAAGCTCATAAATGGTTCAATCTGGCGGCAGCTCAGGGGGACCGGGAAGCTGGCCGGGCGAGAGACAAGCTTGTTGCGGCAATGACAGCAGAGCAGGTGTCGCTGGCTCAAAAGCTGGCACAGGAATGGAAAGCGGTTACCCTGGACGAGGCAGGGAAAAGTTCAAAGAACACGGATACGGCTGCAACCACAGAAGATGAACCGGTTCTTGTCTGGTCTGCGCCCCCTGGCGAGAGTACACCATTAGATCGGGAAGAAAAACGAACCCTTCAAAGTCTGTTAAAGGCTTTAGGCTATGACCCGGGACCTCTTGATGGTCTGCCCGGGGACAGGACACGGCAGGCTATTCGCAGTTATCAGGCTGATTTCGGATTGGAAATAGATGGTTTGGTGCAGCGGGCTCTTCTGGATGAGTTGCGCAGCCGAAATCAAGGGAAAATATCTTCTGAAACAGAGGTACCTTCTTCTTCCAAGGCGACTTTTGAAGCTGTCGACAAAGAGAAAATTCTGGTGGATCAGCTTAGAAAACTTGTGAACGATGGTAGTAAGACAGCCTTGCCGGAAGAGGTTTACCAACAAAGAATCTCGGCATTGCTTCAAGAATATGATCGTCCATGGTCCCTTCGGGTTTTCTTCGACAATTTTATTGACGGTGATTTTGTCCAAAACCCTGAATGGAGTGTTGAATCCGGAGATTTCGAGGTCCGCAGCAGGGATTACCTCTTTACCTCTGTTCCTGTGCCTCGTACATCATCTTCTTCTGGGGAAACATCCACCGGGGAAAAAAGTACTACTCAAAAAGCGGTCGGACTGTTTTCGGGAATTTTTTCGAAAGCCCTTCAACCTGAAGAGAGGGTCGGGCAGTACACCGGCTATGCAGAAATCTATAATGCATCCCCGATTCCAGGGAGTTTTTCTGTTAGAATTAACCTGAATGGCCTTTTGGATGGTGGTCGCCTGGTTACAGGTGTTTACCAGGGTGGCGCGCGCATTAATGGGTATAAACTGGCCTATCAGACCGGAGCGACAAGTCGAATAGAGCTGCTCGCCACAACTTCCAGCGGTCAGGAGACAATCGGTTCTATAGCCTTGGCAGAGAGCTTGACCGGTATTGGCCACAGTCTTGAATTCAACCGGAACCGAGAAGGTTTGATGGACGTGGTTCTGGATGATCAGAAGCTTTTTTCTGTCACTGATACCAGACTGGCGGGCGATTTCGATGGCCTGCTTATTGGTAACCATGCTGGCGATTTTCGTATCGTGGAAATCGAGGTCTACGGAGAGCCTTGATCAGGAAAAACCGGGGTTACAAAGCAGGGATTACAAAGTTATCCATAGGCTAGCAATCGGGAACCATGTTGTTTGAGCCAGTGTTGGGACGTTTTCCGGCTTGTGGTTAGCTGATCAACAAGACCCCAGAAATCAGAGCTGTGATTCATATGCACAAGATGAGCAACCTCGTGGGCGACCACGTAATCGAGAACAGCTTCTGGGGTAAATATAAGCCGCCAGGAAAAATTCAGATTGCCACTTGATGAACAGCTTCCCCAGCGACTGGTCGTATCCTTGATCCGTATGCCGGTAATTTTTTTTTCAATCTTTGCTGATTTTTCCCTGGCCCGAAGATTGATCTCATACCTGACTTCTTCTTTGAGAAAGTCGCGGACTCTACGCGGGAGGTGCTCTTCATGAGATTTGATGAAAAGCTGTTCAGATTCAAGCCAGGCTGCCCCCTTGTTCCTGTTTGCCGCGGTACCAGGCTCTATTCTGGTGATCCTGTGATCCTTGCCCAGGATTGGAATTGTCATGCCGTGATGGTAGGCGGGGATTTCGGGGTGTTTTTCTAGCCTGCGGGCAATCCAGTCGTGCTGGCGTGAAACAAAATCGAGGATCTCCTGAAGGGGATAGTCCGGGGGCGAGACCACCTTTACAGCATTTTCTCCGGTGATCAGGCGTAAGGATAGCTTGCGGGATGCCGGATGGGATTGAATCCGGACATCAAGCTCTTTTCCATTAATTCTGGTTCGATGTGAGGAACTCTGTTTTGCCATGGCTAGAGAGTAACGTTCCGCAGGTTCCCAGACAAGAGAACCTGCGGGACGGTCTTGCCGTATTACTTCTTAAGGATCTCCAGCAGGGATGCGGCCATGACTTCACCATTGGTGCCGTGGGAATAATGTTTCACATAAACACCATCCGGACCCATCAGATAGGTGATGGAGGAGTGATCCATCAGATAGTCGCTTGATTCCTCGGCCTCTGCTTTTTGGTAAAACACCTTATAGCTCTTTGCTGCAGCAGACACCTGTTCCAGACTCCCGGTCAAGCCAACCATGGTTGGATAAAAGTGACCTACATAGTCCTTGAGCGCCGAGACGGTATCTCTTTCGGGATCCACGGTGATAAAAACCGGGACGACAAGCCCGGCAAGCTCCGGATCCTTTGCTTCAACAATATCCATTGCATCGGACAAGAGGGTCAAAGAGGTTGGGCAGACGTCTGGACAGAAGGTATAGCCAAAGTAAATCAGCATGTATTTACCCTCGAAATCTTTTTCCGTAACGGCTTTACCGGTATGGGTGACCAGCGAGAACGGGCCGCCAATCAGGGACCGGGCATTATTTGAAGAAGACTTGTTGAGATAGTTCATGCCCAGAAAGACCGCTGCTGCAACAATCAGGGCCAAGGCAATAACAAATACAGAGCGTGATAGAAAACTGGTTGGCATGAGCATATCCCGCGGGTGGTTGAATTGGTGAGATTGTCTTTTGTTCTAACGGGTAGGAAACTGGAAAACAATGGTTTCTCTCCATCACAACTGCGTCGGTACTTGCGACATAAGCGCCCGGTTTGATTGGGACTGCAAGATAAGGGCGTGCCGTTTGATCCGAAGTGTCGGCCGGCCTTGATAATCGGTTGGCGTTCGGTTACCGGATCGCGTCTTGAAAAAGTCGCGTTTCCCCCTTATTAAAAAAGAAAGCATCCGGGGGAGGCCAATCAGGGTATTGTTCTGGTATGGCTGGTCTCGCCAAATCTGAATTCTCAATAAATGGAAGCAGCCTTCATGTTCAGTGATCTTTCGAAAGCATTTGGTCAGACAGGTGATCCCGCCTTCCGGCGCGTGTTCTTTATTTCTGCTGCAGCTTCTCTGGTTGTGTTTGCTCTTCTCTGGATTGCTGCAGGATACGCGGTCGGTTTGCTTGATGATCAGATTGTACAGTGGTCAGAATCAGGTGGGTGGTTTACATCCATTCTGGTTTGGGGGGCCGAACTGATCTCCTGGCTTGGCGTCGTGGTCCTGAGCTTTCTGCTCTTCCCCTCCGTTATGTTGGTCATTATTCCCTTTTTCCTCGAGGACATCGCCCGGGCTGTCGAAAGCAAACACTATCCACAGCTTGACGCCGGACGGGAACCGCCTTTGGGCGAGACGATATGGGGAAGTCTGTCTTTTCTGGGAATTACCTTGCTGGTAAATATCCTTGCCTTGCCGCTTTATCTTCTGCCGGGTGTGAATCTGATTTTGTTTTATGTGATCAACGGCTACCTTCTGGGGCGGGAATATTTTGAAATGGTTGCTTTGCGCCGCTTTGCGCTGGCAGAAGTCAAAACCCTTCGCCGGAAGTATCGTGGGCGGGTCGTTCTGGCTGGTTTCGTTCTGGCTTTCCTTCTGACGGTGCCTGTCCTGAACATTGTCATGCCAATCTGGGCGACAGCTTTTATGCTTCATCGCTTCGAAAACTTCCGGCAGCTAGAGGCATGAGGGTATTAACCTTCTCATGACTTATCCTTTCAAGATCCTGATTGTTTTTCTTGTTCTCACCAGCTTATCGGCCTGTGGAAAATCAAGACCGAACAGAGTGCTCAAAATAACCGAGCTTCCACCTGCAACCTCTGTTGACAGGACGCAAGGGTCTGTTGCCGGGGAGACAGGTCGTGTTGATGGCAAATCGAGTAAGCCAGAGGCAGAAGCAGAAACATCGGTCACGGGCGATATCGGTCCAGAGGGGGAAGAACTGGCGTCCCTGCCTCCGGAAAAAGCTAAGCCGGAGCTGGAAGTCGATGACAATCCGGAACAGCTGATCGGACTTGATGCTGCTGGTCTTGAGGAGTTGCTCGGCACGCCAAAACTTATTCGGCAGGAAAGTCCCGCGGAAATTTGGCAATATAATGCTGCCGACTGCGTGCTGGATCTGGTGTTTTATGATGCCCTGACCAGCTATGTTGAAGCGCGCAATGCGGCGGTTCAGCCAATGGATAAACGCAGTTGTTTCCGAAGCCTGTTGCTGGCGCGCCAAAGACCCTGACGGATGTCACGCCCCAAAGCTGCTGTAAACCCGGGTTCACGGTCGGACTTACAGAAAGTGTATCGGGGGAGGTAATCAGACCCTCTCTGATCACAGTTTCGCGATCCTGATCATGATGATTTATTGTCGAGGGGCGAAGTCGGTTATTGTTTCAGTTATAATCTGAACGACCAGGTGAACCGGGTAGAACCAAGATGCTTTCCAAAGACTGGAGTCATGCTGGCCCTGGAGGTAGAGGACCTGCAACAGCGGAAAACAGGAATGAAGCTGTTCTCTTTCAGGCGTTGTTACAGCCAAACCGGAGTCTGAGTCCTCGAGGATTCCGTTATCTGATGGGTTTTGTGATTGCCTCAGTCGTGTTGTCTGGAACCGGGTTCATGCTGGCAGGAGCCTGGCCTGTACTTGGTTTTCTCGGTCTGGATGTTGCCCTTGTCTATTTTGCTTTTCGCCTGAGTTATCGCTCTGGCAGCGGTTATGAAACCGTACAGGTTACTGCCGATGATCTGATCGTCACAAAAGTCAGCCACTGGGGGACACGCAGTTGCACGAGGTTTCAGCCCTATTGGCTCAGAGTTTCGTTTGATCGCTCTGAAAACGCTGAAGGGCGGCTGATCCTTTCTTCACATGGACGCAGTGTCGTGCTGGGAGAGTTTTTGGCACCTGGCGAAAGAGAAGAACTGGCTTTGGCTTTACAGGCAACTCTTTTGCCTTTGCAAGACCCAGCGGGGGCGTCTCTGCTTTAAAAGCACGTGAGGCCGAACCTATGTCCGGCCTCACGATTAAGATCCTGCAGTTTTTCCGGGATGTTCTCCCCAAAAAAGCTATCCGAGTGATTTATCACTGTCTCCTGCGGTCTCTTTTCCTGGAAGGATCAGATGCATGGTAATCCCGGCCAGCGTTGCAAAGGCCATGGAGGAGAGCGTTGCCCACTGCCCAATCGGGAGCTCGGCCCCACCAATACCCAGCACCAGAATAACAGAAGTGATCAGCAGATTGCGTTTTTCATTGAGGTCGACCTTGCCTTCTATGAGCGTCCGCAGTCCTGACGAGGCGATCACACCAAACAGGGCGATGGCGATTCCACCCATTACCGGGACGGGTATGGAACTGACCAGCGCAGAGATCTTGCCGATAAAACCGAGCGAGAGGGCGAGGACAGCAGCCCCTGCGATGACATAGACAGAATAAATTCTGGTAATGGCCAGAACACCGATGTTTTCTCCGTAAGTCGTATTGGGCGGGCCACCAAGAAGTGAGGCAAAGAGAGTGGCAATTCCATCGCCGGCAAGTGATCTGTCCAACCCTGGTTTACGCAGAAAATTCCGGCCGACAACACGGGAAAGCACCATCTGATCACCAATGTGTTCGGCAATAGTCACCAGCGCGACGGGGACCAGGAGTGGCAGGACAAACCAGGGCAGTCCTTCGGCAAAAACAGCAGGGAAGAAAGTAAAGTCCGGAACGGCGATCCAGTTGCTTGAGGCTATTGGCGAGAGGTTTACCATGCCAAGGGTCAATGCGAGAATATACCCGCAGATAATACCCAGCAGAATGGGAATGATGCTGAAAATCCCCTTGAAGGCGAGAGAAAAGAGAAGCGTCATCACCAGGGTGAAGAGCGCAACCGAGAGGTTGAGTGCACTGTAGTCATCGCCTGCTCCCTTGGTTGCCATACCAATGGCGATAGGAGCCAGCCCGAGACCAATAACCATGATAACAGGGCCGACCACGACTGGCGGCAGGATTTTCATCAACCAGCTTACACCAAAAAAGCGGATGAGAATGGCAACGGCGATATAAACCAGACCAGCACAGAATGCACCAAACATTGCACCGGGCAACCCGGCGGCGACGGCGGCAGAAATCAACGGCGCGATGAAGGCAAAGGATGATCCAAGATAGGCTGGAATCCGGAATCCGGTGATGCAGAGATAAAGCAAGGTCCCGCCACCGGACGTAATCAGGGCAATGGCTGTACTTAAACCTGTTGCGTCAGGATCATTGGCAAGAATACCGCCGGTAACAAGATAGGGCACAAGTACTGTTGCCCCAAACATGGCGCAGAGGTGTTGCAGGCTCAACAGGCCCCAAAGTTTAACAGAAGGTTTGTCTTCTACATCAAGCACGGCATTGTTATTTACGCCGGTAGCGATAGTGGTATTTGAACTCGTCATGTGATCCCCGGTTATTGGTCCCGATTTATGTCCTGGATTTTAATCCGCCGTTTTAATCGGGGATCAATTGACCCATCCAGATGCTTTTTGCAAGTCCGGGCTTCCCCTTGACCCAAAATCAGACGATGATCGGTCAAGAGAACTTTGCTCTGTTTTATGAGGACGTTATCACGGTGCCGGGTGTATTTGGTTCAGCAGAACCCCTGTTTCTTCTGCTCTTTGCCTTTGGACTAGAGGCTCTTTATGGCGGGATTTTGCGCCTGGAAGACTGGTTGCCCCGTCCTCGCAAGGTGATGGGGCTTGTCATTGTCAGGCTTGATCGGGCACTGAATAACTCCCGTAGCAGCGCGGCTGGACAAAAACAACCGGGCCAGGGGGCTGTCACCCAACTGGTCAACGGGGCGACCAGTCTTTTCCTTCTTGGCGGTCTGGCAGCTCTGGCAGGGTATGGACTGTCCTTTATTAGCCGCAATGCACCATTTCTTTGGTTGATCGAGGTGGTGCTGATTGCACTTTGTCTGGACAATCGTTCGCATCAGGTCCGTTTAAACCGGGTACGAAAAGCTCTGGCGTTGAATAGCCTGATCACCGTACGTGGCGAACTCTATCCTCTTGTGTCCAGCTGGTTCCGGATTAATGACCTTGAACGGCTCCAGGGGAGCGGGTTGGCTGCAACGGCTGTTGGCGGCATGGCGCGCGGCTTTGTCGAGGGCTTTGTCGCCCCGGCTTTCTGGTATGGTTTACTCGGTTTGCCTGGCTTGTTTGTCCAGCAGGCGGTTTACCAGGGCACGCGGTTTTATCGACAACGGCAGCTTCAGGCGCCGCTCGAACGGAATTTCGGTAAGCCTTTTACCGGAATGGATCATGTCTTGATGGCTTTACCTGATGCCTTAACGGCGCTCTTGTTTATTCTGGCTGCATTTTTCGTTCCTGGCACGGCCATAGGTCAAGCCATCCGGCGCTGCTGGAGCAGCCATCGGCTTGCAGATGCTGCTTTGGGTGGAGCGCTTAATTTCCAGCCGGATCAGCCTGGAGAGGAAAAGGCGGAGAAGGGGCATCGCCGCAAAGATCTGGAGAGAGCCAGCCTGATTGTTATCATCTCGGGAATACTGGCGGTTGGTCTGATCGCAGGTGTCGTACTGCTGCGGTATGCCCTTTAAAGATCAAGTGTACGTATCTGGTTTGGAGCAGCTTTATCAATAACTGGAAAGAGCTGCTCCAGATAGAGTTATGTCTACTGTGGCAGGGCTGCCCGCAGTTTATCTGCGTGGCTATTCGAGAAAGCCCGTTCAATGGTGATGCCCCGCGGTGCAGCTCCGGCACCGTAATAACTGCTGTTATAACTTTCACGGGTAAAGAGCTTGGCTCCTTCGAAGGCACCGCCGCCAAACAGACCAACCGAGCTGGAGAAAGCATAGACGTCAACATCAAGATTGGCTGTGGTCGAAGCTTCCACTCCGGCCCCAAAAGGGCCAACTGCAAGACTGAGATCCCCGCCAAATTTGACTTCGCTGTCAAGAATGGCTTCGACTGCCCCGGCATTCATCAGGGTAAAGACGACTTCTGAAACTTCCCCGCCTATCTGCAAACCGATACTCCCCGCTGCCAAGGTATAGAAAGCGGGATAGCTCCAGGTACCATCAGCACCTTTGACAAGCAGCACGCCAGATCCACCTTCGCCCCCGATAAAAAACCCGGCTTTAACCAGCTGGGGAATAATAAGAATGCCATGAGCCTTGCCAGCGAATTCCTTGAGCTTGGCATAATCGGGGTTGCTCAGAAGTTTTTCGAGGCTGTAACGGGATGCGGCAACCAGCTGTTCAGCATCACTTGCCGCTTTTGCTGTATTAAAGGAAAACAGGGTGGCGAAAGCAGTGGTGATGATCGCAAGTCTCAAGAAACTGGCTGGGAAGAAAGCCCGGGCGAGGCTCAAGGTCATTGTATTCTCCTGAATATTCTTTTGGCTCGAAAGGTAAGCCTGAATGAAGGTATGGTTAAATCTGCACAGCAGTATCGCAGGAAAAGCGGTGAAAAGGCAGAGACATTTTAGGGACCATAGCCTAGTTTGAATATTATTGAGTGAGAAAAATCTGCAAACGGGTCGATTAATCAAGACTTCCAGTCTCTACTGCCAAGCAGGATCTGGCTGGTTTGATGGCTTATCCTGTCAATGAAAGCGATATACTTGCTTTGGTGGATGACAGGGGGATCAGGGGGACAGCTGTGAGGGATCTGGGAAAGTTTGACTATATCATTGTCGGTGCAGGTTCTGCCGGTTGCGTTCTTGCCAACCGGCTTTCTGCCAACTCCGATAACTCGGTACTCCTTCTCGAAGCAGGTGGCAGTGACAACTACCACTGGATACATATCCCCATTGGTTATCTTTATACCATCAACAATCCGAGGACGGACTGGTGCCTTTCGACTGTTGAGGAGAAAGGGCTGAATGGGCGCAAACTCGGGTACCCGAGAGGTAAGGTTATCGGAGGCTGCTCCTCAATCAATGGCATGATCTATATGCGGGGGCAGGCCAGAGACTATGATCAATGGCGTCAGATGGGCAATCAGGGCTGGGGCTGGGATGATGTGCTGCCCTATTTCAAAAAAGGTGAAAATCACCACCGCGGTGAGGGGGAATTCCACGGGGGTAAGGGTGAACTGCGCGTTGAAGAACAGAGGCTTTCGTGGGAAATCCTTGATGGCTTTCTTGATGCCGCAGTGGAAACGGGCATACCACGGAGCCAAGACTTTAACCGGGGAAATAACGAAGGGGTTGGTTATTTTGAGGTGACCCAGAAAAAGGGCTTCCGCTTCAGTGCTGCCCGGGCTTATCTGCACCCTGTAAAAACCCGTAAGAATCTCACCGTACTTACAGGAGCTGAAGTGCGGAGAATTGAACTGGAGGGGAAAAAAGCCCGGGCTTTATCTCTTAACATTAAAGGTGAAGACGCCCGGGTTTTCGCGGACAAGGAAATCATCTTGTCGGCCGGGGCGGTAGCAAGCCCTGTTTTACTCCAGACCTCAGGTATCGGCCCCGGAGAATTGTTAAAGAAAAACGGGGTAGAGGTTCTGCACGACCTGCCTGGTGTTGGGCAAAACCTGCAGGATCATCTTCAGATCAGGACGGTATTCCGGGTTTCAGGGGTGCGGACACTGAACGAGATGTCGCACAGCCTGTTATCCAAAATCGGTATGGGGATCAATTATGCCCTGTTCCGTCGCGGTCCCCTGTCAATGGCACCAAGCCAGCTGGGCTGTTTTGCCAAAAGTGATCCTGCGCTGGAAACACCGGATCTGGAATATCATGTCCAGCCTCTTTCTACGGACAAGCTTGGTGATCCACTACATGATTTCCATGGTTTTACTGCCTCAGTGTGTAATCTGCGCCCTGAATCGAGAGGGTATATCCATCTGGATGGACCGAATGGCAGCAAGAAACCGATTATTGCCCCAAATTATCTCTCGACAGAGAAAGACCGCCTGATAGCCGCAGAGGCAATCAGGCTGACCCGCCGGATTTGCAGTGCTCCTTCCTTTGCCAGATACAGTCCGGTTGAGCATCTTCCCGGAGCTGGTATTATCTCTGACGGGGACCTGGCAAAGGCGGCGGGAGATATCGGGACGACAATTTTTCATCCGGTCGGAACCTGCAAAATGGGATCTGATCCCTTGGCCGTCGTTGATGAACAGCTGCGGGTCATCGGGATTGACGGATTACGTGTAGCTGATGCCTCTATCATGCCGACAATCACGTCTGGTAATACAAATGCCCCGACCATGATGATTGCCGAAAAGGCGGCGGATTTGATCCTCTCATCACATTAAAAGGTCGTGACCGGGCAAAGTTTCTTTGCCCGGTGGATATCGTCCAGATGTTATAAATCGACGACTTCTGTTTAAAATCAGATCGCTAAAGTGCATGTCATTGAACTGTAATATATAAGTCATGAAACAGTCATTTGTCATTTAAATGCAATGAAACTATCACATTTCAACATTGCTTCATGAGCCCCACGCTGTAGCGGGGCTTTGCATCTGTGAAAGTTGAAAAAATGCCGACTTCAGATCAGCCTGATAATGCGTCTTCCTCCGGGTCCTCTAAAAAAGTCCATCTTTCAAAACCTTCCCTCGACAAGGATCTGAGCAAGATTGTCTCGATGGAAGAGGCAACCCGCTCGCTTTCCCAGCACCTCATGGCTCCTGGACTTGCGGTTCTGTTTCTGGCGGTTGCCGGTGGGTTTGCCAGTGTTCTGATCGGTGCCCAGCCCAACGCCGTCTTTGTCGTTGTCGCTGCAATCCTCGGCGGGTATATGGCCCTGAACATCGGGGCCAACGATGTTGCCAATAATGTCGGGCCGGCAGTTGGCTCCAAAGCACTGACCATGACGGGCGCTTTGATTATCGCGGCGGTCTTTGAAAGTGCGGGTGCTCTGATCGCCGGGGGTGATGTTGTTTCAACGATTTCCAAGGGAATTATTGATCCGTCACTTGTGTCTGATAGCCAGACCTTCATCTGGGCGATGATGTCTGCATTGCTTGCTTCTGCGCTCTGGGTCAATCTCGCGACCTGTATCGGGGCACCGGTTTCGACCACACACGCGGTTGTTGGCGGGGTAATGGGAGCCGGGATAGCGGCGGTTGGTTTTGGTGCGGTTAACTGGGGAACCATGAGCGCGATTGCTGCGAGCTGGGTGATTTCTCCCTTGCTTGGTGGTGTGATTGCCGCTCTCTTTCTTGCCTTTATTAAGAACAATATCATCTATCGTGATGACAAAATTGCTGCAGCCCGTCGCTGGGTTCCTGTATTGCTTGCGATCATGGCGAGTGCCTTCTCCTGCTACCTGCTGATGAAGGGGCTGAAGCAAATATGGAAGCCGGGTATTGGCTACATCGCCCTGATCAGTGTTGCTGTGTTCGTTCTCGCTTATGTCATTCTCAAGCCAATGATCAGGAAACAGTCTGAGGGTATGGAGAATCGGAATCAGTCTTTGCGGGAACTGTTTCATCTGCCTCTGATTTTCTCGGCTGCCCTGTTGTCGTTTGCGCATGGAGCAAATGATGTCGCGAATGCGGTTGGCCCTCTTGCCGCGATCCTGCATGCCGCACAGTCCGGTGATATTGCGGCTAAGGTGGAACTGCCGATCTGGGTCATGATTATTGGTGCTTTCGGGATCAGCCTCGGGCTATTCCTCTATGGACCAAAATTGATCCGGATGGTGGGTGAGAAAATTACCAAGATGAACCCGATGCGGGCTTATTGTGTGGCTTTGTCAGCGGCTATAACCGTAATTTTGGCTTCGGCACTTGGTCTGCCCGTTAGCTCTACCCATATCGCTGTCGGAGCTGTTTTTGGGGTTGGGTTTTTCCGCGAATACTATACGAGCAAAAGCAATCGTCGCCGACAGTATGTAAAAAAGCACAGCCGGGCTGTTCTCGATGGTACGAGCGAAGATACCGATGATGAGGATGACGGGAAAGAGACGGTTTATGATCAGGAAGATGTTGCTCGACGCAAGCTGGTTCGTCGCTCTCACTTTACGACGATCATCGCTGCCTGGGTTATTACTGTGCCTGCAGCGGCGCTGCTTTCAGCCTGTATTTTCTTTGTGATAACAATGATCTGGTAAGATATGGTCTTCAGATTGTTGTGAAAAGGCTCCTCCGGGAGCCTTTTTCTTTCAGGATGTTTGATTGAAGTTAAAGGCAAGGGGCGCGGCGTTCAGACAGCCAACGCCCCAGGAACTCTGGTCGGTAAAGGGATCATTTTCCGCGGTATAGTAGTCAAGTTGAGTCAGCGAGAGGTTGTCGATGGCAA
This sequence comes from Kiloniella laminariae, assembly GCF_027214005.1. Taxonomy (GTDB): domain Bacteria; phylum Pseudomonadota; class Alphaproteobacteria; order Kiloniellales; family Kiloniellaceae; genus Kiloniella; species Kiloniella laminariae_A. Next base: position 41,588 of record NZ_JAPWGY010000003.1, on the reverse strand, counting down.
GACCAAGGGCTTTTTCCGGAGAGAGATCGAGAGCTTTCGCAACAGCTGCCCGAATGGTGCCTCCGTGGGCTATCACAACAATGTCCTGGCCCTGATGATCGTGGTTCAAACGATCTATGGCTTTGTCAGTTCGCAGAAGCAAATCAAGAAAACTTTCGCCCCCCGGGGGTGCTTCTGAGGCCGGTGCGAGCCAGAAGCGATGCCAGGCTTTGTTTCGTTTCTCGCCAAGCTCCTTGTGTGTCATTCCTTGCCATTCGCCAAAGGATTGCTCCTGAAATTCGCGAACCTCATAATAAGAGGGTTCGGGGAGAAACGCTTTTTGTTTGAATAGAGCCTCTGCCGTTTGGCGGGTTCGCAGCAGAGGTGTCGTTACCCAGATTGCCTGCTCTGGAAGACGGTGAGCCAAAGCAGTAAACGCTTCGAGATTGCTGCAGTCACAATTCAGATCGGCATCGCCATAGATCGTACCGTTGTTTTCAGTCACCGGAGCGTGCCGGATCCACCACCACCTGGTTCTGGACATTATTTGTTACTCTATCTGGTCATGTTGCTGCGGGGGTGATCCTAAGTGATATAAGCCAGAGCAGCAATATAGACTGCTATTTCACAAAGCTGAGCAGTAGAGCCCAGAACATCACCACTATAGCCGCCAATTTGCCGGAAGCTTAACCACGAAAACAGGGCTGTTGCGAGAAGTGACAGGAAGATTGCGAGAACAGCCATGGTGAAGGGCAAAAGGCTTCCGGCGAGGATCAGGCAGATGAGGAAAGCAGCATAACTGCTGCGAAGTTTGGGTTTGTCTGCCTGAGCGGCTAAGCCACTCCTGCGGGCGAGGGGAAGGTGGCTCATCATCAGAGGAAGATATCCCCGTGCAATGATATGGGCTGCGATCACGACAGCTGCCGCGGCATTGGGGGTGATTGCTCCTTCCTGATCCATGGAGGCAAAGTCGATCAAGCCAGCGATCAGAGCTGTACGAAGCAGGAGCGATAGGCAAAGCGCCAGAACGCCGTAGCTCCCAACCTGGCTGTCTTTCATGATCTCGAGCTTTCGGTCGCGTTCATGACTGCCGCCAAAACCGTCAGCCACATCAGCAAGCCCGTCCTCGTGAAGTGCGCCGGTTACCAGAATGGTCCCTGTTATGGCCAGGAGAGCACTGACAAGCGCAGGAAAATGTAACAGATCAGAGAGTGTTAAGATCAGAGCCCCCGTGAGACCGACAATAAGCCCTACAAGAGGAAAGGCCCAGGAAGCAGCCGCAAGGGTACGTTCAACCGGCTGTCCTTGTGCATTTAGCGGATAAGACAGAGGAATACGGGTGAGAAAGGCAAACGCAATTCTGATGTCCTGTGTCAGTAGCTGGAAAGGGATCGAGGAAATCAGTTGCCGGATGTTCATGGTAACCTTCGTGGAGTGAACTGGAGGAGATGCGACAAATAGCGGAGCAAAGTGTCAAGACAAAGTCCAGGGGCTATGTTATGGCTTTGCCGGCAAGATTACAAAATCAGACGCAACAGTTGCCGTGCAGATACGGTGCTGTAAAGCGTTTTGCGTGTTTATGGATAGGGTTTTTACCACGCGGTGAAAATCAGGGAGAGATACTGATAATGGTTGATGTGGCCTCGATTTCCACACTGGATGAAATTCATGTTCTGCTCAAAGAATTGCCTGGCCCGGATAGGGCCGCTGCGGCAAAGGCGGAAGAGAGGCAAAGCCAGTTGACCAAACCCCTCGGGGCACTTGGACGCCTGGAAGAGCTGGCAATATGGCTTGCTTCATGGCAGGGCAGGGCAAAGCCACAGATCGAACGACCATTTACGGCTGTCTTTGCCGGAAATCACGGTATTGCTGCCAAAGGTGTCTCGGCTTATCCGACGGAAGTAACAAAACAGATGGTCGCAAACTTCATTCATGGCGGTGCTGCCGTGAATCAGCTTTGTGGTCTGGCGGATTCTGACCTGCGGGTTTACGAACTGTCGCTGGATGAACCGACAGCTGATTTCAGTGAAGCTCCAGCCATGCCGGAAGACGATTTTATCCGGGCTATGGCCTACGGCATGATGGCCGTCGAAGAGGGGATTGATGTGTTGGCCCTCGGGGAAATGGGTATTGGTAACACCACCTCGGCGGCGGCGATCTGCACGGCGCTTTATGGCGGCGATGCCGGAGACTGGGTCGGGCGTGGGACTGGCGTCGATGATGCAACACTCAAGCTGAAAAAAGATCTGGTAAATCAGGCAATGGAGCTGCATCAAGCAGACTTTGCCAAAGACCCCTTGCAAATATTGCGTTGCGTTGGCGGTCTGGAGCTTGCCGCGATTGCTGGTGCGGTCATTGCTGCCCGTCTCGCGCGGACACCTGTTCTTCTGGATGGCTATACCTGTACAGCAGCTGCAGCGGTTCTCCACGCGATTGATCCCCGGTTACTGGACCATTGTGTTGTCGCGCACCAGTCAGTCGAACCCGGTCATGTCGCCCTGATGGAAAAGATCGGGAAACAGCCTCTGGTGAATTTCAACATGCGTCTGGGCGAGGGGTCAGGTGCAGTCCTTGCGATCTTGTTGCTGAAGGCTGCTTGTGCCTGCCATAACGGCATGGCGACCTTTGCCGAAGCGGGTGTCAGTGGCCCCGCAGACTAGATGCTGACTTAAATTAGTCGACCAAACAAAAAAGCCTTCAGCTGGAAAGCAGCCTGAAGGCTTTTTTCTGTCTGAATCCACCGGAGACTATTCCCCGATCTGTAACAGCAATCCTCTTTTTCTGGCGACATGATAGGACCAGATAAAGAGCCCCATTGCGATAGCAAGATAGATTGCGTTCAGACCGAGAGAATGCAGATAAAGCTCGAGGCTGAATCCCTGATGAAACAGGATGGCGCGCATGCCTTCAAAAACCGGGGCGGTTGGCAAGCACCAGGCGATGGATTGTAGCCATCCTGGCAGAATATCAACGGGGTAATAAATTGCCGAAACTGGTGCGATCAGGAAAATTGTCAGCCAGGCCATGGATTCAGCGCCAAGACCAACCCGCAGAATCAGAGCACAAACCATCAGACCGATTGACCAGCCCATAATCATCAGGTTCGAGAAGAACAGGACGAGCGGCAAGCCGAGTTCGTATATTGATACCTCGTAAAAAAGGATGGCGATAAAGGTGGCCGGGAGAATGCCGATTAATGTCCGGAACGCGCTCATGATCATCAGGCTGCCGAGAAATTCTATCGGGCGCAAAGGACTGACAGCCAGATTTCCAATGTTGCGTGACCAGAGTTCCTCAAGAAAAGAAAGACTGAACCCGAGCTGGGCGCGAAAAAGCACATCCCAAAGCAGCACAGCAGAAACCAGAACCCCGGCTGCCTGGGCAACGTACGAGCTGTTTGTCAGCAGGAACTGTGTAAAAAATCCCCAGATGACAATCTGTATGGAGGGCCAATACATCAACTCGAAAATCCGTGGCCAGGAAGCGCGCATCAGATAGAGATGGCGCAAGAGAACGGCCTGTACCCGCATCAGGGAGGAGTCTTTTCTGATGACACGAACTGCCGTATCTGAAGACCGGGTGCCAATCTGAAGGGAATCGGACATGTCAGATATCTCCCACTTCGATATTTTCTCTCGGTTCTGTCGATTCCGATGTGTTTGGCCTGTTCCTATCCCGGGCAATATCCAGAAATACTTCTTCAAGATTGGTTCGGCTATAGCGTTGAAGAAGTTCGCAAGGGGTACCCTGGTCGACGATCTGGCCTGACTTCATCATCAGGACATTGTCACAGAGACGCTCAACCTCGGACATGTTGTGTGAGGCAAGCAGGATCGCTGCCCTGGTTCTGTTCTGATAGGCTTTGAGATAACTTCTTACCCAGTCGGCGGTATCGGGATCAAGGGAGGCGGTGGGTTCATCAAGCAACAGAATTTCAGGTTCGTTGATCAAGGCCTTGGCAACGGAAACCCTTGTTTTCTGTCCGGCAGAAAGGCTTCCTGTTTGGCGCTTCAACAGGTCTTTCAGTTCGAGTTCGTCGCTGAGTTGAGCGATTCGTTCCCGGGCGTTGACGATCCCGTAAAGCTTGCAGAAAAACATCAGGTTTTGTCGGACAGTCAGGCGCCGGGGCAGATCGACATAGGGGGAAGAAAAATTGATCCGGTGCATAATCGGGAACCGATCCCGGACGATATCCTGCCCGAGCAGTCTTATTGTCCCTGAAGTGGGGAGAAGAACACCAAGCAGGATCGAGATTGTTGTGGTCTTCCCTGCACCGTTCCCGCCCAGCAGGGCGACGGTTTCACCAGGTGCTACCGTGAAAGAAATGTTGCGAACGGCGAGTATCTCATCGAAGGATTTACAGAGATTCTCAACCTCAATTGAGAGTTGTGTCATTCTTTCTATATAACATGCCCAATAATTATTTCCTGTCCTGTTTTGCTTTCTCCTGAAGTTTGTTAGTGAAATAGCTACAGAGTAAAAACGACCCCGGACCACGTCATGAAAACGTTATTTAAGCGACAACTCGAGCTGGGACTTCAACCGGATCAAGGTCGGGTGCGGTTACGCACGCTGGTCTTGATCAGATGGCTTGCGCTTTGCGGGCAGACAACCGCCCTGCTTACGGTCCATTTTGGAATTGGGCTGGAACTGGAGTTGATTCCGGCTTTACTCGTGGTGTTGACATCCGGTGCGTTGAATGTTGCCCAGATTGTGACCCGCCCGGCTTCGTCCTGGCTGCGCAACAAAGAAGCAACCATGTCACTGGCATTTGATCTGATGCAGGTCTCGGTGCTTTTGTCCCTGACAGGTGGCTTGACCAATCCCTTTTCGATCCTGATTCTTGGGCCCGTCACTGTATCCGCGTCTATTCTTTCCCGGCGGAGTACCTTGTGTTTGAGCGCTCTGGCCATTCTGATGGTATCGATTAATGCTTTCTGGTTTATGCCTCTGCCGTGGCCCGAAGGGAGCTTTTATCTGCATCCGCTTTATCTCTATGGACTTTGGGCGGCACTGGTCTTTACCGCGATTTTTCTTGCTGTTTATGTGTCATCCCTGACTGAAGAAGCCCGATCCATGGGATTGGCGCTGGTTGCATCCCAGATGGCTTTGGCGCGTGAGCAGAAGCTTTCTGCTTTGGGCGGACTTGCGGCGGCCGCGGCCCATGAACTGGGCAGCCCGCTTGGCACCATGCTGGTTGTAGCCAAGGAGATGAAAGAAGAATTGCCGCCGGATGATATCTATCTGGCAGATGTGGAATTGCTGATCAGTGAAATTCTGCGGTGTCGGGAGATCTTGCAAAATCTGGCCACCTGGCCGGAAGAAGATGGCGGAGACCCCTATAACATTATTCCGATAGAAAGCCTGATCGAAGCTGCTGTCATTCCGCATGAGAAGGCAGACGTGAGCACAGTGATTTCTGCAGGGTCGGTCGAGGGCAGTAACAGCCCGCAGCCGATGGTGCGGCGGAGCCCGGAGATCTTGCACAGTCTGGGTTTGTTTGTTCAAAACGCAATCCAGTTTTCGCGGGGAAAGGTTGAGATATCCCTGCTCTGGGACGAACGTGTTATCTCTCTTGTCATTCAGGATAATGGGCCGGGATTTGATCCACAGATATTGCGCCAACTGGGGGATCCTCTTCTGGGAAGCAAGGATAAAGCCCTCAAGAGTCACGATCCCCGCAAGGAAGAAGATGGAGAACATATGGGGCTTGGGGTATTTATTGCCACGACACTTCTGACCCACACGGGTGGCAAGATAACCTATGACAATCATGCCGGGGGAGGGGCGCTGGTGAGCGTTGTCTGGCCTCGGCAGAGGCTTGAGGTTACTATCTGATATGCTTTGAATTTTTTGCAGAACTGCTCAGCTTAATGGCTCTTTGACCCGATGTGCTGAGATGCTTAAGATACAATGATAACAATAAACAAGAACTCTAGGGGTTAACAGGTAATGTCGGAATCGCAAGAAGCTGCAGGTAAAAAGCTGCTGATCGTAGATGATGATGAACGTTTCGCGGAAAGGCTTGCCCGGGCAATGGAACGGCGCGGATTTGTCCCTGTTGTCGCCAATTCTGTTGCGGATGGTACTCGTCTGGCCAAGTCGGAACATCAGGAATACGCGGTCGTGGACCTACGACTTCAGGATGGCAGCGGACTGGATGTGGTCAAGGCCATCCATGAGTTTTCTGCAGATGCGAGAGTTGTGGTTCTGACGGGCTATGGCAATATTGCGACAGCTGTTGCTGCTGTAAAGGTTGGTGCACTGGATTATCTGCCGAAACCAGCCGATCCTGATCAGGTTGCGGCAACTCTGTTGCAATCCAGCGAGGAAGGTGACATGCCACCACCGCCCGAGTTGCCCATGACGGCTGACCGGGTAAGGTGGGAACACATTCAGCGGGTCTATGAACAGTGTGACAGGAATGTTTCCGAAACTGCACGGCGTTTACGCATGCACCGCCGGACATTACAGCGAATTCTCGCGAAATACGCTCCACACGCCTGAAGATATTTGTAGAAAATTGATGCTTCTGGGCTGTTGTCAAAACAGCCCGGACAGAAGCAAGCCTTAACGGTTCTAGCTGTGATCTGCCTCAGCCCGGTGCCGGCCTATTGCATCGGCAAGGTTGCGGGTTTCTTCTTTCTGATTGCGCCCATAGTTGCGAACGTATTCGTCAATGTAGAACCCCTGCATTAGCTTGATGCCAAGATCCTGGGCAGTTTTGATTGCTTCCACAGCACCACAATGGCAAAGAATCATCCGGTTGGGGTCAATTTTCTGAACTGTTGCCCGTATATCCTCGGCACGGGAAGTGGTGAGAAACTTGGTCAGGTCCTGATTCCATTGCAGCTTGACCAGATCGAAGCCCATTTTACGACGATCAATCATCGGCATGGACAGATGGGTGATGCCATCCAGACAGATCTTGTAGCCACGTTCCTTGAGAAAATCGCGGGCAAAGGTAAAGCTGCCGACATCGGCAAAGACATCAAGCAACTGGAATTCGATAACGATACTCTTGCGCACAGACGCGCCGAGGGTCTGGTCCAGTTTCAGAAACTCATTGGATAGTGCCGTCGCAACATTGAGGTTCAGGCTGTAAGAGCGGGTCAGGGTCGAATCATCATTCTGACGCAAGATAACGAGCATGCGTTTGTCGAGATAACGGGTCAGATCCTGAAACAGCCAGCGGTTTGACAACAGGTTGTGTGTCGGGAGGAGGGTTTTCTGCAGCTGTTCGATCGAGAAAAAAAGCTCTTTGAACAGAGGCTCGGGCTTCCGGTCTTCGTTGACCAGAAAAATCGCCTGGCGTTTTAACAGGCTGGAAAGATCTGCCTGGTTAATTGCCTGGGCAACGGCAGCCAGCTGGGACGGCGCCAAGGGAGTTGTCGGTAATTCAGGGGGTTTGCCGTTTATGGCAGCGATAGCTTCTGCTTTTTCCCTTAGCTTCAGGGCTTCCAGTTCTTCATTTTTCTGGATTGCCAATGCGATCAGTTCTGCATACTGCCGGGTAAGGTCAAACCAGGTACAGAATTGGTCAGCTTCGAGATCATAGTCCCCCGCGAGCATGGGATCGTCACTAAAGAGATAACGAAGCCGCAGAATGGTTTCGTCAATCTGGGTTATTGTTGCCCCGTTGGTGACCAGAACGATGTCATTGTTAATAAGTCGAAAGAGTGTGCCCTGGAATTTAGCGATGAGTTCTTCACAGGCATTCTGTGCGATACGAAGATGGTGTTCCCGTTGATGATAGGGGCGTAGACGTGACAAATGGATATGTACAGCTCTGCGGTTATCCGTCTGTTTTCCAATACGCTTTACAAAATCAAGAAAAACCTTTTCCTGATTGAATGGGCCTTCTGGGGCCGTACTTGAAAAAGAATTTTCCATCGACGGGCTTTGCTGAATCCGGTTGCGAGAGATTAGGAACTATCATTATTACCCGGAAGAGTCTTCAAAGATCGTTAACCTTGTTTTCTCTTTCTGGCTTTCTGAGTGTCATCATACAGTATTCCTGATGGACCAGTAAGAGAGAAACAAGTCGTGCGATCCTCAGTTCCAGATAAATAATCCCTCCAGAAGTCTGGTTGATCTTGTGGTAAAAACCTTGCCCAAAAGCTATTTTGATAGCACAAAAGAGGCCTCTTAATTCTGAATTGGCTATGACATTACATGACAGCACACATTTCCAACCCTGTTGAATTTCTCGACCTGGCATCCCGTGTAGATGATCTGGCAGGAGCATCGGTCCAGACTGTAGGGGACTTGATGCTGGATAGATTTATCTATGGTCATGTTGAACGGATTTCTCCCGAAGGGCCGATTCCGGTGCTGAAGATAGATCGCCAGGTCTCCATGCTTGGCGGTTCAGGCAACGTCCTGCGCAATCTCGCGGCCGTTGGGGCCTCGGCAGCATTTATTGCTGTGGTTGGGGATGACATGGTCGGGGAGGAGGTCGGACAGCTGGTTCAGAAAGAGACGGGAGGAGCTGCCCTTGATCTTATTGTTGAAGCCGGTCGACTGACGACAATCAAGGAACGTTACGTTGCCAGCAATCAGCAACTTCTCAGGGCAGACCGCGAAATGGATCTGCCGCTTACTGCGGATACCCGGTCACAGCTTGTGGCACGGGTGCGGGAGCGCCTGGGGACGACACCTGTGTTGATCCTTTCAGATTATGGCAAGGGAGTTCTGACCCCGGAAACCCTTAAAGAGATCATTGCAATCGGGGTCGCGGCCGGGTGTCAGATTATCGCTGATCCGAAAGGGCGCGATTACAGCGTTTACAAGGGTGTAACAGTTGTTACACCAAACCGTCGAGAACTGCAGGAGGCAACAGGGATGTCTGTTGCCGGAGATGATGCGGTGGTGGCTGCCTGCCAACAGCTGATTAAAAGCTGTGGCATCAAGGCGGTTTTGGCAACGCGTAGCGAAGAAGGCATGACCCTGGTAACAGAGGCTGGTGTGGTTGAACACTTTGCTGCTGAGGCGCGTGAGGTCTTTGATGTTTCCGGTGCTGGAGACACGGTTGTTGCCGTGCTGGGGGCTGCGCTTGCTGCCGGACTCGGCATGAAAGAAGCTGCTTGTCTTGCCAATGTTGCCGCGGGGATCGTGGTTGGTAAAACAGGAACGGCTGTTGCCTACGGAAGCGAGATCCGTCAGGCTCTGCTCGCCCGCAACGGTCTTTCTTCTAAAGGAAAGATTGCCGAACTGGACACTGTGTTACACAGGGTAGGTCAGTGGCGTAAGGCGGGGTACAAAATCGGTTTCACCAATGGTTGTTTCGATTTGTTGCACCCCGGGCATATTTCTATTCTCAGACAGGCTCGGGCATCGTGTGATCGCCTGATCGTGGGTCTGAACACGGATGCCTCAATCAAACGCCTGAAAGGGGAAAGCCGCCCGATTCAAAATGAGGACGCCCGGGCTGTGGTGCTGTCTGCAATCGAGAGCGTGAATCAGGTTATCTTGTTTGGAGAGGACACGCCGCTGGCTTTGATAGAAGCAATCTTGCCGGATGTACTGGTCAAGGGGGCTGACTATAGTGTTGATCAGGTAGTCGGGGGAGATGTGGTGATCAGGAACGGTGGAGAGGTTGTTCTTGCAAAACTAGAAGACGGTTTTTCGACCACTGGAACCGTGGCAAAAATTCAGGAAAATCAGAAGTAATCCTGTGTGCTGTTCTTTCGGTTCAGCTGAAGAAATACAACATTGCTGCTATTGCGACTGACGGGACCAGCCAGAATGCCCCTGCGAGGGCATAGGCAACATACCCTGTTGCCTGACCTTCGGTTTTTAACCTGTCAAAAGCACGGCGTTCCCGACCTGAAAGAAAGATCAGATAAAACCTGTGTCGGCCAAAAGGAATAGACCGTCTGAATTCAACCGGGTGACGGGCAATTTCACGGGCTCCGAACATCTGTTTGATGGCATGTTTTTGTTCATCGGTGAAGGTGGCGGCAACCTCGGGGGAAATCCGGCTAAAATAGTGTTTGATAAACAGATCGGAATCTTTTTTCCGTTTAGAACCGGCACTTTCATCGGTTGAATTGCGTTTTCGGCTATCCAGTTCTGCAAGTGCCATATTGTCTGTAGTGCGCGGGACGCACCACCCCCTGTGTTTTTATTGTGACTTTGTCTGGGGACTATGATGCCTTGCTTTTTTTGATGAATAGTTAATCTGTGAAAATATTTCCGGGTTTATAGATTCGCAGTGAGATTGATGAAGCCGTCGTGATCCTTGTCGTATCCGAGAAGCTCACCGCTGGAAAAATCAAAATACCAGCCATGCAACTGCAATTTTCCTGCCTCAACCCGTTGTTTGATAAAAGGAAATGTCATCAGATTTTTGAGTGAGTGGAGAATTGCTGCCTTCTCTACTTCTTCCTGAACTTTCTCATGATCATGTCCATTGCAGATGACAGAATCTTTTGCTTCACGCGCAATCGACATCCAGTTGGCAATAAAGGTACTGCCGCCGGATTCGTCAACAGAGCCTTCAATCAGGGCCTTGATCCCGCCGCACATTGCATGTCCCATGATGATGATGTGTGGCACTTCAAGACTGGTCACTGCAAACTCAAGCGCGGCAGAAGTACCGTGGTGTCTGCTGTCATCAAGATAGGGAGGGATCAGGTTGGCGACGTTTCGTACGACAAAAAGATCTCCTGGAATTGTACCCAGAACGGCTGAAGGTTCAACGCGGGAGTCGCAGCAGCTTATCACCATTGCTCTTGGGGATTGTCCATGCTCGGCAAGAGAGCGTAACAGAGCTTCATCACGACGATAGTCGACAGTCAGATATGCTTTGTATCCATCAAGTAGTGGTTTGATTCCGTCCATAATCTACCTATATACCAGTTCTGTTGATCCAGTGTGCAAGGAAGTGATTGATTATCGCGAAGCGGAGGATTTGTAAACCTTGTAGGGGTCAGTCCTGATATTGTACCCGGGTATTGAATTTGGGCATTGTCCAGGGGGACAAGCTGGCAAGATATAAGATGTTTTACTCTGAATTTCAGGGGTGAACAGTTCGTATATTTCTCAGGAGGGGGGAGCATGGACGATAGAGATCAAAAGGTTATTCGCTGTGGGTGGGTTACAGACGACCCGCAATATCTTGCCTATCATGACGAAGAGTGGGGTGTTCCGGTTTATGATGATCGCGTGCTGTTTGAGATGTTGATCCTTGAGGGAGCACAAGCGGGGCTATCGTGGATTACCATCTTGAGAAAGCGCGAAGGGTATCGCGCCGCTTTTGCGCAGTTCGATCCGGAAGCGATAGCCCGGTTTGGTGAGGCAGATGTCGAGCGGTTAATGGAAGATACAGGGCTGGTGCGTAATCGCCTGAAGATCCGTTCGGTAATTTCCAATGCCAAAGCCTGGTTGGAAATTATGAAACAGGGCGAAGGGGCTTTCTCGAACTTGGTCTGGTCAGTGGTGTCGGGGCAGACCCTGAACAACAGGTGGGAGAAACTTTCCGATGTTCCTGCCAGTACGGCTGAGTCCGAAGCACTCTCCAGGCTTTTAAAGAAAAAGGGCTTTCGCTTTGTTGGACCGACGATCTGTTATGCCTTTATGCAGGCCTGTGGTCTGGTGAATGATCATGTTACGGATTGTTTCCGATATGAAGAAATTGAACCGCGCTGACAGAGTCAGCAGGTAAAGGTTAACCACCCGGCGTGTTCCGGGAAAGAATAAACAGGAAAGAATATGACCCGTGTTTGGCGTAGTTTGTGGATTGCCAGCTTTGCTGCGTTATTGACAAACCCCTTGCAGGCCGAGGAGATCGGCTCTGTTGATACTGTGTTCAAGTGGCTTGGGCCCAACCACAAGATCGTCATCGAAGCCTTTGATGATCCAAAGGTGGAAGGCGTGGCTTGTCACCTCAGTCGGGCCAAAACCGGCGGTGTGTCAGGGGCAGTCGGGCTGGCTGAAGATACTTCTGATGCTGCTATTGCCTGTCGTCAGATCGGCCCGATCAAGTTTCGAGAGGAGCTGGATGACGGGGAAGAGGTTTTTACCAAGCGGACATCCCTTATTTTTAAATCTTTACAGGTTGTCAGGTTCCTCGACAAAAAACGAAACGTTCTGGTTTATCTGGTCTACAGCGACCGGGTGATCGAAGGTAGTCCCAAAAATTCAATAAGTTCGGTTCCGATTATGCCTTGGGGGGAGCAGTAGATTCTTTGCCTATGAGCTTTGTCCCGCTGTATTGGATGGCCTTTCGACGATGTGATCAGGGAGCGACCTGACCTGCGCAGGTGCTTCTGGAAGAGAGGCCAGGTGAAGTGTGGAGGTGGGGAACGCAAAAGCGGTGCCATTGGCAGCGACAATTTCTTTCAGGGTCAGGGCAAAGTTCTGTTTGATATCCATCCACTCACCCCAGTTTGTGGTTTTGGTAAAACAGTAGATCATCACATCGATTGAAGAGCTGTTAAAGCTGTCGACGTTCACCAGAGTGGTTACGCGGGCATCATCTGTTTCAAAAGCTTCATTGCTGTAGAGATGTTCTTTGATCTGTTGAACAACAGCTCTGAGCTGTTCGGTGGTGGTGTCGTATTCAAGACCGATGGTCCAGTAAATCCGCCGGTTCGTCATTTTTGAGAAATTGATAACGGCATTATCGGCCAGTTTTGCATTCGGAACATACACCGGCGCCTTGTCAAAGCGGCGCACGCGGGTGGAGCGGAAGCCGATATCTTCGACTGTCCCTTCGACGACACCCTCGATGCGAACCCAGTCGCCACGAGAGAAACGTTTCTCGGCAATAATCAGGATGCCAGCAATCAGGTTTTTGAACAGGTCCTGGGCACCGAGAGCAACAGCTACGCCAAAGAGGCCGAGACCGGCGATAATGGCACCGACGTTAATGCCCCAGAGTTCAAGTATACTCGCAGCACCAAGCAGAATAATCGAAAGTTTCAGTGCCTTGATAATCCACTCGACCATGATGGATGTGAGGACGCTGGAAAAACGGTGCAGGAGAAAATCAAGCGGATCGATCAGTTTATAGATGGCATAGAAAAGGGTATAGGCGATGAGAGAGCGTAGAAAATTGTTTCCCAGATTTGCTGCCTCGCCATCAAGGTTGAGATAATCCAGAGAAAAGAAAACGCCTAGCGCAATGGGGACCATACGAATGGGACCGTCCAATGCCTCGAGAGCATGGTCATCAATCGAGTTTTTGGTTCTGAGGGTAACCACTTTCAAGCGGTTCATGACAATACGGGAAAACAATCCCCGGATTATCAGGAAGCCGATAAAAATAGCTGCTGCAGTAATGATACGGCCTACATCAATGCCAAAAACACCCTGATGCCAGACTTCTAGTGTAATCGCCCAGAAATTCTCCAGATCCTGCATTCTTCTCTCCCTAATAAAGCGAGGGGAGTTTGCTAAAGCCTGTAGGGGGCGTCAAGTTACCAGATCAGCTAATGACCTCATAACTGATGATTTAATCGGGAATTTAAAGGATCAGTCGAAGAGCGCATCAATATCGTCTTGCGCCATGGCGCCAATGTTGATTGCCTCTTCTTCCTCCTCATCATCTTTGGCGTGATCAAAACCGCCGGCCATCATGCTGCCGGAAAGAGTTGCCTGCCAGTCCATCTCGATTTCCATAATTTTTTCAGGAGAGAGAACGTTGCTGTTCCCGTGAATGACCGCGCTGGCAATGTCGATCATATGCCGGATATGGGTCGAGGCATTGGGGACAAGCGCAGCTATCGCCACCATATCCCCGACAGCCAGAGCTTGTTCGATGGCGTCCTTGCTATCCTTGATCCCCTGATCAGCCAGTTCAACCGCTTTATCAAAGGGGGTACGGAATTGGACCGGTGCAGCCTCATAAGCTGCGACAGCGAGATCCTTGGCTTGAAAACTGCTGTCCAGAAAATGCTGTTGATAGCTCTTGGGTTGCCACTCCTGAACCTCTTCAAAAAGGTCCGGCATGTCCGGTACCATTTCGAGCATCATGACTGCTTCATTAAGATGATTCAGGTAATCTGTAGCCAGAAAAGAAGTCTCATCAATATTGGAGCCAGGGAGTCTTGCCCTGATTTTTTCGAGGTCTTCTTTGCTTGAGGTCATTTCTATAGCCCAGCTCCCCGTACAGATTCTCTTTTACTGTTTCCGATCTATTTATGATCGGTTTGTGTGCAAATTAACCATTAACCTAGATTAAAACGCTAATGCAAGAGGGGTTAATAATGAGATAACTCCAGCGATTTTATGTCGTCACGGTCCTGTGAAGGCTATGGTTGTTAAAAAATTATACAATAAACCAAAAAAGAAATTAAATACATCTGAAGGCTTTTGAGGGTGAGACATAATCAACTGAAGGGAGCTGTCGAGCGGATGTCTAGAGCGACTTCAAATTTGTTAGAAATTTTGAGCTCTATAGCTTTTGATGGCTCATTTATTAAGCTGTAGCGCAAAAAGAAACAGGCCGGAACAATTCCGGCCTGTTGTAATTTGTATTGAATAGGGTGCTTCAGGTGACAACCTCGATGATGGTTTCCTCGCGGCGGTTGAGGTGCTTGTTGAAATGCTTTTCAACCAGGCGAAAAGCCCAGACCAGCAGGAATGTCAGCACGAAATAGAAGACCCCGGCAGTAATGAAAGCTTCAAAAGGTGCGTAGTATCGAGATTGTACAATTCTGGCAGCTCCGGTCAGGTCCACAAGCGTGATTGTGCTGGCAAGAGCACTGCCATGCAGCATGAAGATGACCTCGTTGGAATAGGCAGGGAGAGCCCGCCGCAGGGCACTGGGAATGGTAATCCGGCGCAGGATCATCCACTTTGACATGCCACAGGCCTTTGCCGCTTCTATCTCGCCAAAGGGGGTCTCGGCCATGGCTCCACGGAAAATTTCAGCAGTATAGGCCGTTGTATTGAGGAAGAAAGCCAGCAAGGCAAAGAAGTAAGCGCCTTTCAGGAAATCGAATTCCTTGGTGAGTTCGCTATAACCGTCGAGCTGGCCAACTCCTGCGTAAAGCAGGAAAAGCTGGACAAGAAGCGGCGTACCTCTGAAAAAATAGGTAAAGGCAAAGGCAGGATAATTGACCAGCGGATTCCGCGATAACCGCATGATGGCAACGGGAATGGCGGCCAGGAAACCTAGGATGAGGGAAAAGGGTACAAGCTGTGCAGTGAGCAGCAGGCCCTCAAAGTAAAGAGGGAGCTCGTTGATGATGACAGAAAAATCCATTAGCTCATTCTCCTGACACCAACACTGTAACGGCGTTCCGCCCACTTCAGGAACCAGATAGACAAGGTTGTAAAGAACAGGAAGACGAGGGCCACAACCAGATAATATTTGAAAGGTTCTCGCGTTGCACCAGCCGCCAGTCCCGCGCGGCGAACCATATCAGAAAGCCCGATAATGGATACCAGCGCAGTTGCCTTCATAAGAACCAGCCAGTTATTCCCAAAACCAGGCAGGGCGTGTCGCATCATCTGAGGAATAAGTATCCGACGGGTAATCTGTATTTTGGACATACCGTAAGCTGTGCCCGCTTCGAGCATGCCACGATCTACGGCCAAAATGGCGCCTCTGAAGGTCTCGCCCATATAGGCACCAAAGATAAAACCGATGGTCAAAATCCCGGCAATCATGGGGTTAACATCGATATATCCCCAGTCGAGGTACGGTGCCATGGAGATTTTTAGAGCATCTCCCTGATCGGTTTTCTCGCCGATGTAGAGAAGCAGTTCCAGAAGGTTGTCTGGCAGATTATTGATAAAGATCTGGCCACCGAAAAAAATCAACAGCATCAGGACAAGGTCAGGAACGCCTCGGATAACCGTCGTATAGATTCCGGCAATGGCTTGCGCTGTAGGACTGTTTGACAGCTTTGCAAGGGCGGCTGTCATCCCCAGAAGCACGGCAATGAAAAGAGAGCTGAGCGCGACAAACAATGTCACCCCCGCACCTTCCACAATGATGCCATACCCATAGCCTTCCAGATCAAGCATATTTCTTATACGATCTTCTTGAGATCGTTCCCTTTTAAAAAAGCACCACCAGAGTTGTGACTCTGGCGGTGCTCATTACGCTATTCGCCGCCAAAAGACGGCAGAATCAAATCCGCCTTCGATCTTAATAGATATCGAAGTCGAAATATTTGTCGTTGATGGATTTGTAAACGCCATTGGCTCTGATTGCCATGATAGCTGCGCTTAGACGGTCACGCAATTCAGTGTCGCTTTTACGAACGGCAATACCGGCACCCTCACCAAAGTATTTTGGCTCGCTGTAGGAAGGACCAAAGAGTTCGTAGTCTTTACCAGCGTCGGTTTTGACAAAGCCGTCGTCCATGGCAACAGAATCAGCCAGCAGCAGATCCACACGACCAGCAGTCATGTCAAGATAGGCTTCGTCCTGGGTGCCGTAACGTTTGATTTCAACATCAGGGAATTCTGCGGTCAGGAAGGTGTCGTGGATTGTACCACGCTGTACGCCAACACTTTTGCCTTTGAGGCCTTCGGCTGTGATTTCAATGCCGGAACCCTTTTTACGCAGGAAACGTGCCGGAGTGTTGTAGTATTTCTCTGAGAAATCAACCTTCTGCTTGCGTTCTTCGGTGATCGACATAGAGGCGATAATCGCATCGTACTTTTTCGCCAGCAGAGCCGGAATAATTCCGTCCCAGTCCTGGGTTACCAGAGTACATTTGACTTTCATCTCATCACAAAGCGCATTGGCGATCTCGATGTCAAATCCGACAAGATTGCCACTCGGGTCGACACTGCTGAAAGGGGGGTAGGCCCCTTCAACACCAATACGGATTTCTTCCTGTGCAGAGGCAGAACCTGCTGCAAATGTCATAGCTGCAGCAACGGCAGCAACAATAAACTTCTTCATTTGATGACTCCCTAGTCGGTTTATTATTTTTCTATTCTGAATTGATTTACTTCAGGTTTCCAGCGAGAAACTGTTGAAAGCGTTCAGATTTTGGATTTCCAAAGACTTCTTTTGGCGGTCCTTGTTCGAGTATACGCCCTTGATGCAGGAAAATTGTCTCAGAGGAAACTTCTCTGGCAAATCCCATCTCATGGGTTACCACAATCATGGTGCGGCCTTCATCGGCCAGATCACGCATGACCTTGAGCACTTCCCCGACCAGCTCTGGATCGAGCGCCGAGGTTGGTTCGTCAAACAGCATGACTTTGGGTTCCATAGCCAAAGCACGGGCAATGGCGACACGCTGTTGCTGTCCGCCGGACATATGGGCGGGGTAATAGTCACGACGTTCATAAATGCCGACTTTATCCATAACCGCTTTGGCGCGCTCTGTTGCTTCAGCCTTGCTTAAACCAAGGACATGGATCGGAGCCTCGATAATGTTTTCCAGCGTGGTCATATGTGACCAGAGGTTAAAGCCCTGGAACACCATAGCCAGCTTGGTTCGGATTTTTTCGATCTGCCTGGGATCGGTCGGGAGGTATTCGCCTTTTTTATTGGTGGCCATCTTGATCAGTTCACCACTGACTGTGACCTGTCCCGCATTTGGCGTTTCAAGCAGGTTGATACAGCGGAGGAAAGTACTCTTTCCGGAACCGCTCGAGCCTAGCATGGATATCACATCACCTTCGTTGGCTGTAAGGGAAACTCCCTTCAGAACTTCGATGGAACCGAAAGATTTGTGGATATCTTCACAGACAAGAGCGGGTATCTGATCTGCTGTTGCCGTGGCGACTGACGCCATATGATCTGTTCCCGTTGTTTTATTTATTGCTGTTTTTCGTTCCTAACGAAATTAGTGTTGTTTTGTTATAATTGAAAGAAAAAAGAGTTGAGGCGAAAGGCCTGTAGCGGAAAGTGAAGATAATTCTGTACAGGCCGTTCAAGGCGCAGAATATTCCGGTGAGGCTCTGGAAACGGAAGAATATTTCTTTAAATTAACAGAGACTTCTGCTGCCTGAGTCATCAAAAAGAGAAATATTGATGTCTCCAGGCTGATATTTGCGCGTCTGACATGCCAGATTTGTAATAGTTACACTCGTTTTGAGCGCGTGGAGAGGCCGAGCAACCTGTCAGGTTTTTGCTTTGACGGCCTGCTCATCGGTTGGGCCTCTTTTGCGGGCGGTTCAAAGATCGAGTTCTTTTTTCAGGTCCTGAAGCTGTGTCGAGGCAAGAGACGCATCTGCCTGTCGGGAGGCAGCCTTTTCGGCCTGTTCAAGAGCTGTTGCGAGATCATCGCCACGTCCCAGGGTGTGATAGGAGCGGATGAGCCTTAACCAGCCCTCGAAATCATCCGGCGTGGCTTCGAGCCGTTCTGCCAGTTGATCGACCATGCCATTGATCATGGCCTGACGATCTTCGTTGCTGAGTTCGGCTGCTGCGGCCATGTCTTCTGAATCTGGTCCAACTGGGCGCTGACTTTCGGGGAGCGCCGCGGAAAGAGCTGGCGCTGTAGCGATAAGTTCCTCAGCATTCAGTTGCAGGGTGTCAGCCAATTCGCCAATGCGCGAATCAAGCACGGGGAGCCAGGGGTCATCTTCCTGAGTAGTTTTGCGCAGGGTAAGCCAGACCTGCAGGGCGCTATTGGTGTCCCCGGCCTGGGCCAGAGCCAGGCCACTGTAATAGAGACCGCGGGCATCACGGGGGTCCAGTTCCAGTGACTGTCGAAAAAGCTTGATGGCTTCATTGGTGACCTGACCGTTGTTCTGGACGACAAGCATTTCCCCAATCGCCCCGTAAATGACCGGTGAAGGGGGGCTGAATTTTTCGGCATTCCGGAAAGCTTCTTCGGCGCGGGCGAACTCCTGAAGTTCAGCATAGGTACTGCCCAGCAACATCCAGCCATCAGGTTTTTCCGGATCTTGCTTCAGACGGGCTTCCAGTTTTTCAGCCAGTATCAGCATTTCACTGTTCCGGGCATTTTCCTGCTGGTTGATGATTGTGGCCTGTTCAGCCGCAATATCCCGCTGGGCAAAGGGCTGACCTCCCAGATCGGGGCTCCCGAGCTGGAGATAAAGCAGGATACCACCGAGCGGAAAGGAGACGACCAGACCCCAGACGAGAGCCCGGATGGCAGGTGCCGGGAGCGGATTGCCGCTTGTTGTTGAGGACTGGCCATCGCTGGCGTTGAGAATCCGGCGTTGAATTTCCAGTTTTGCTGTTTCTGCCTGTGTAGGAGCAAGGTTTCCGGCAGACAAATCCCGCTCGATTTCCTCGAGCTGGTCTTTATAGACTGCGAGGTCGGATTCAGCGGTATCGGCGGGGGCTGATTCAGCGCTTTTCATCAAGGGCTTCAGGAGCACAAGCAGGGAAAGTGCACTCAGTGTTGCAATTGTGATCCAGAAAATCATGCGGAATCCTCTTTGCCGCTCTTATCAGCGAGAAGTTGATCGAGTTTGCTCTGTTCTTCCGGGCTGAGTGGTGTGGGTACCTTTTGGCGTCGGCTGCCCCGATAAAAAAAGAAAACTCCCACCCCGCCGAGGAGAAAAAACAACCCCGGTCCTGCCCATAACAGATATGTTGTCGTTTTCACAGGTGGGCGAAACAGCACGAAGTCTCCGTAGCGATCTGCAAGGTAGTTTTTGACCTGCTCATCACTGTCACCCGCAACCAGCCGTTCGCGCACAACAAGACGGAGTTCCCGGGCGAGTTCGGCGTTGGAGGAATCGATTGGCTCGTTCTGGCAGACCGGGCAGCGAACTTCCTGGGAAATTTCGCGGGCGCGGGCCTCCAAAACGGGATCGTCGAGGATTTCATCCGGCTCGACAGCATGGGCAAGATTAATTGCCATCAGAAGCATCAGGGTAAAGAACAGCAGGCCGAGGCCTGTAGCATTAATGGTGGCGCGCATAAGTACAGAGCTTCCCTAGCGGTCTATGGCTATTGCTGTGCTTGAAGGTTTTCAATGATTGGAAGAATAATATTTTCCAGATCCCCCGTGTTCAGGGGGCCAACATGTTTATAGCGAATGGTGCCACCAGAATCGACAATGAAGGTTTCAGGAACACCATACACACCCCAGTCGATCCCAGCGCGACTGTTGGGATCGCGTCCAATACGGTGATAGGGGTTTCCGTGTTTCTTGAGCCACTTCAGGGCATCTTCTGGCTTGTCCCGATAGTTGATGGCGAAAAGGTTGATATCATCTCTTGCGCCGAGTTTGAGCATATAGGGATGTTCGGCGAGACAGGGAATACACCAGGAGGCAAAGATATTTACCACGGATATCTTGCCGTTGTCTGTCAGGTCCTGTCGCGCAAACCCTGGCACATCCAGGCCTTCGAGGCCAACAAGATCAAACATCGGTGCAGGCTTGTCGATCAGAACCGAGGGTAATTTTTTAGGGTCGCGACCAGGGGAGGTCAATGCCCAGAAAAAATATCCGAAGATGGTAATAGTCACCAGCAGAGGGAGGAGAAAAAGAACTTTTCTGTTCATGAGGAGGCCTCTGCTGCTTTGCGTGGCAGACGTGCTTGTTTTTTATCCGCCGGGGCACCGACCCTCAAACGCCTGTCAGCCAGAGAAACCAGTCCGGCAAAAACCATAAGTCCGCAGCCGAACCAGATCCAGGTGACCAGCGGTTCGCGGTAGATCCTGACAGTCCACCCCCCCGTGCCGTCCGGATCGCCGATGACAGCATAATAATCGCCGACAAAGGTTGAATGGATTGCCGCTTCGGTAGTTGGCATTTTCTGAACATTATAGAGGCGTTTTTCCGGCTTCAATGTCGCCATATACTCGCCGTTTTGGCTCACCACGAAGGTGCCCTCAATTGCCCCATAATTCGGACCTGTGATCTCCCGCACACCTTCGAAACGATAGTCCGTCCCGAAAACACTCAGAGTTTCCCCGGGTTTGAGGATGGCAACTTCTTCGACCTTCCAGGCTGTCGTCGCGATCATCCCGGCTACGGCAATGGCCAAGCCGCCGTGGGCGAGTGTCATCCCCCAGACTGATCCGGGAAGGTTAATGGCACGCTGCCAGCTGGTGGAAAGAGGGGCGCGGAACAGCTTGATCCGGTCCATCCATTCACTGATCGTACCGAGCAGTAACCAGCTTGCCATTCCCAGCCCCAGAATGGCCAGAAGAGGTCCTCCATCGGCAATATACCAGGCAACAAGCGCAGCGATGATGGTGGCGAGTCCGGCAAATTTCAGTCGGCCAAGGACACCCAGGAGATCTGCCCGTTTCCAGGGCAGGTGGGCACCAACACAGACAAGCAACAACAGAGGTATCATCACCGGAACGAAGGTGTTGTTATAAAACGGTGGTCCGATGGAAACCCGCCCGCCGCCAATGGCCTCGAGAAAGAGTGGATAAAGCGTACCAAGAAAGACTGTGGCGCAGGCGGTGCTGAGCAAGAGGTTGTTCAGCAACAGGCCGCCTTCGCGGCTGATCGGGGAGAAAATCCCCCCCGCTTTAAGGGCGGGTGCGCGCAGGGCGAATAACGTCAGAGAGCCGCCAATGGCGATGGCAAGCAGGAAGAGGATGAAGATACCCCGTTCGGGATTGACGGCAAAGGCATGGACTGATGTCAGCAAACCGGAACGGACAATGAAGGTGCCGATAAGAGAAAGCGAGAAGGTCAGGATGGCCAGCAGGATGGTCCAGACTTTCAATGAATTGCGTTTCTCGACGACAATGGCGGAATGCAGCAGTGCTGTCCCCATGAGCCAGGGCATAAAGGAGACGTTTTCTACCGGATCCCAGAACCACCAGCCGCCCCAGCCAAGTTCGTAATAGGCCCACCAGCTGCCCAGAACAATCCCGCCAGTCAAGAAGGTCCAGGCCGTCAGAGTCCAGGGTCTGACCCAGCGTGCCCAGGCCGCATCAACCTTGCCTTCTATCAGCGCCGCGATAGCAAAGGAAAAGGCGACGGAAAAACCGACATAGCCGATGTAGAGCATTGGGGGGTGAAAGGCGAGGCCGGGATCTTGCAACAGCGGATTAAGATCATTCCCGTTCAGAGGGGGAGTTACAAGGCGGGTAAAGGGATTGGAGGTGAAAATCAGAAAGGTCAGGAAACCGACACCGATCATCGCCTGGATGGCGAGGACCCGTGCCTTGAGTGTAGCTGGGAGATTGCGGCCAAAGGCGGCAACGGCTGCACCAAAGACAGCAAGAATAAGGACCCACAGCAGCATGGAGCCTTCATGATTGCCCCAGACACCGGTAATCTTGTAGAGCATCGGTTTACTGGAGTGGGAATTCTCGGCAACATTCAAGAGGGTAAAGTCAGAGACGATATAGGCCTGGGTCAGGCAGCCAAAAGCAAGGGTGGCAAAAAACATCTGAATTAGAGCGGCCTGTCCACCAAAATTCATTAACCGGCTGTCGAGCCGTTCAGCGCCGATCAGCGGCAGTGTGGCTTGAACCACAGCTGCCAGCAAGGCCATGATAATGGCAAACTGTCCCAGTTCCGCAATCATTGTGTTGCCTGGCCTTCTTCTTCGCCACGCCATTCACCAGAAGCCTTGAGAGCTTCGGTGACTTCGGCGGGCATATAGTTTTCATCGTGTTTGGCAAGGACCTCATGAGCAATAAACTCGCCCTGCTCATTAAGGCTGCCTTCCGTGATCACGCCCTGACCTTCGCGAAATAGATCGGGCATAATGCCTTTATAGGTGACTTCAACTGATTCGGCATTGTCTGTGATGGAAAAACGGTGAGTGAGACCACCATCCAGCTTTACCCAGGTGCCTTCCTCGACCAGACCACCCAGTCTGAGAGAGCGCCCGATGGTCACTTCTTTGGTCTTGAGATCTGTTGGACTGTGAAAATAGGAAAGGTTTTCGTCCAGGGCGTTTATGACAAGAAATGTGGCCGCTGCCAAAAGGGTGAGAGACACGACCAGTATATAGATTCGACGACTTTTTCGTGTCATGAGCGGACGGCCTTTTCTTGGAGTTCCTGCTGTTTATCGACTGTTTTCAAGCTCTCAAGCTCGGCGAGTTCGGCCTGATTACGACGCAATCGCTGCAGGGTTGTCAGCAGCAGAGACAGCATGACTGCTGCTGTCAGCAGATAAGATGGCCAAACATAGGCACCATAGCTTCCCATGGAGAAAAAGGTAGTTAACTGATCCATACTGTCCTGCGTAACGTGTTATGCCGGGATTATCTTGTTCCGGCTTGTTTTTCCTGTCCTGAAGATAACCAATTCATCTCTACAGGACAGGGGGGCATTATGTCACACTATCGCCGTCGGTCTTTGATTCAAATCATGATCAAATTTACTTTACCATCCAGTTGTTTTTTCCGAAGTTGTGTCGCTGGCTCCGGGGGACTGACTCTGGATGGTCTATTCTGGGATTTTATCATCTGGTCTGTGCCAGACGCGTCAGGTGTTATCAACCAGGGCCCGGCGATATTTTCGCAGTTTTGCTTCAATCAATTCGCTTTTGATCCGGATCAGAAGAACCACGAGATAAAAAAGCTTGAAGGCAACTCCCATGATCAGGAGTGGCCAAAGCATGGAAGGGTCTATCGAAGGACCATCCATACGCATGACGCTTGCCGGCTGATGCAGGGTGTTCCACCAGTCAACGGAAAACTTGATGATCGGCACATTGATAAAGCCGACAATTGCCAGAACGGCTGCGGCCCTGTTACCGCGTTCCTGGTCTTCAAAGGCGTTCATCAGGGCCATATGACCAAGATAGAGGAAAAACAGGATAAGGACAGAAGTCAGCCTCGCGTCCCATACCCACCAGGCGCCCCACATGGGTTTGCCCCAAAGCGCCCCTGTTGCCAGAGCAAGAAAGGTAAAGCCGGCCCCAATGGGGGCAGAAGCCTTGGCGGCAAGATCAGCCAGCGGGTGGCGCCAGATCAGGGCGCAGACCGAAGCAAAAGCAATAGAGCTATAGACAAACATTGCCATCCAGGCTGCGGGGACGTGGACATACATGATTCGCACACTCTCACCCTGTTGATAATCGGCAGGTGAGGTGAAAAATGCCATATAGAGTCCAGCAAACAACGAAAAGACCGTCAGCCCCGAAATCCAGGGCAATACAGTGTTTGTCAGCTTTAAAAAGCGGTTTGGATTGGCAAAGCGGTGAAAGACCGACATTGTCCTGAACCTTCCTCGTAACGAGATCGTTTTCGAACGAACCCTATCAAATCCTGAACCGGTCAGGCCAGTGAATCTGTCACTTGCCGATATCCGGTTGTTTCATTCTGGCCAGTGGCAAGAGCAATGATCTGAGATTTTGCTCTTTCCGTTTCATGAAACGCCGACCAGAAAGGCGTTCCGTGACAGTCCCGTTTATCTTTCCGGCTGGCTTTAAGCTATTCCATGGCTTGTCGCAAGGCGGCTGCACCTGCCAGGGGGGCGATTAATAGCGAAACGAGAAAGATCGCACCAAGGAACATAAGGTGCGATTTGGCATTTGCCAGTACAACACCTGCTTCCAGACTGTTCATGGTAGCATCAATTGCCCCAACCCCAAAAATAAGGGTCGGGATATAAAGGGGAAGAACCAGCAGCGGGATCAGGATGCCTCCGCGCCGGGCTCCAAGGGTCAGAGTGGCTGCAATGGCCCCGATCAGACTCAGGCTTGGTGTTCCAAGTGCCATGGCAATTATCAGAATAATAAATGCATCACTTTCCATGTTGAAGAGCAAGGCAATCAGAGGGGCTGCCGCCATTAAGGGAAGGCCTGTTGTCAGCCAGTGAGCCAGGACTTTTGCCAGAACAGCCGATTCCAGGGATGCGCGGGAAAGAACAAGTTGTTCAAGGCTGCCATCTTCATAGTCGGCGAGAAACAGGCGTTCCAGGGAAAGTAAAACGGAAAGCAGAGCCGTCACCCAAATGATTCCAGGAGCTATGCGCGCCAAAAGGTTGGGCTCTGGCCCCAGCCCAAAGGGAAACAGGGTGGTCGTGAGAATGAAAAAAAGAACTGCCATGGTTACGTCGGAACGTTGCCTGAGGGCCAGGCGCAGATCACGCGACACAATATTGAGAAAAGCCTTCATATCCAGCTTTCCTCCAGATGTTCCTGTTTGAGTAATGCAGTGTTGTAGAGGGGGCTGTAATTACTCAGGTTTATTCTCTGCGGGGTGTCCAGGCCTATCTCGGTGTGGGTTGCAAGGATAACAGCGCCTCCTTTTGCCCGATGTGCACAGATTGCGGTTTCAAGCAGGGCGACCGAATTGACATCAAGTCCGACAGAGGGTTCGTCCAGCAACCAGAGGGCTTTCTCCGTAGCCAGTAAACGCGAGAGCGCAAGTCGCCTGCTTTGCCCGGAAGATAGCAGGTTGGCAGGGGTGTCTTTCAAGGCAAGCATATTGAACTGTATCAGGGCCTGTTCAAGCCGTGAAAGATCCGATGGTTTTTCAGGAGAAAATCCGGCCCAGTAGCTCAAATTCTCGAGAACAGTGAGGACGGGTTTGATGGCGTTGCGATGCCCGATGTAGTGGAGCTGCTGTTGATAGATCTCGGGTTCCCGGGTGACATCCTGCCCGTGCCAGAACAAATGGCCGCTTCTGGGGCGAACCAGACCAGAGAGCAGCCGGATCAGACTAGATTTTCCACTGCCGTTTGGTCCTTCGAGAACAAGGGCTTCGCCTTGACTGATTGATAAATCAAGCCCTGTGAAAACGGTTCTGCCGCCTCTGATGCAGGTGAGCTTCTCGCCAGTAAATAGGCTTTGGACCAATATGCTGTTCCTTGACTCGTCGCGGGGAAAGTTCAGGCCTTTGAGGAAGACCGCTTGCCCATCATGATCACTTCTTCTGTTTGCGTATAACAAAAAAATACCCCCGCCGCCAATCGGGTGTTTCCTTATGACGCAGGGATATGAGTGATGAAACAAGAAGATGCAGTTGCCAGTCGGGAGGCCGGCAACTGCAGAGTCCAGCTTTGGGGTAACGTGGAGATCTTCAGGATCTCGTACATAGAGAGGGGAAGCTCTCTATGATTTAAAGAATAGGAACCAAATGCGAAGGGACTTTGCCGGAAATGTGGCGAAACGGTGATTTTTGACCTTTGTGAAATTTATCTGGCCGTTTCTTTGATGACCTGGAAGAGGCCTGTCCCTTGTGTTCTCTGACTACTGTTTAGCTGCCACAGGGTGAAGAGAACCTTTTGCTCAGCTCTGCCTTGGCGGGTTTCCCGCTTGGGGTGCGAGGCATGATATCAAGCAGGGTCATGCTGGTTGGTACCATGAAACGGCTCATCCGTGGGGTGCAAAAATCCTTTAACTCTTCGAGGTTAAGTGCTGCATTTTCCCGCAGGGTAATAAAGGGGTGAACTGTTTCCTCGCCTGTTCCATCCGGTGCTCCCAAAACAGCACAATCTTCCACTGCTGGATGAGAGAGAATGACCTCTTCTATTTCATAGGCAGAGACCATTTCGCCCTTAACGCGGATTCTTTCTGAAATACGCGCGACCCAATAAAGGTCACCCTCTTCATCGAGACGGGCAAGATCACCGGTGTGAAACCACAGGTTTCGCCAGGTCTTCAATGTTTCTTCTGGCATCCCGATATAGCAAGAAGCCATGATCGCAGGCTCTTTGGGGCGGATGATCAATTCACCGACAGCCCCTGTGGGGAGTGGATTGTCCCGTTCGTCAACAATAGCAACTTCATAGCGATCCAGGACTTTACCTGCCCCTGTTTTATGAAAGAGCGGCAGGGCGACAGATCCGGCATCGGTAGAACCATAGCCCCCGCCGCGAACGAGTCTGACCTTGAAGCGTGCTTCAAAGGCATCGTGATTGACAGGAAGAGGCGTCCCCCAAATAAAGCGCAGACGGTGTTGGGTTTCTTCAGGACATTCCGCTGCGGCCCAGAGCAGTTGCTGGACCGATCCAAGTGCCATGAACCAGGTTGCTCCGTATTTACATACTTCGGGCCAAAAATTGCGGACGCTGAAACCTTGCCTGATAACGGCCCGGGCACCCACCATCATTGCGGGGAGCACATCATATTGTGCGGCACCGCAATGGAAGAGCGGGTAAGGGCTGTAGACACAATCGCTTTCTCCTAGATCAAAGGCTTCCAGCATGGATTCTGCCGCGCGTACTGATGAGCGGTGTGGTATGGCACAGCCTTTGGACACACCTGTCGTCCCGGAGGTAAACAATATTCCGGCAGTTTCATCGTCAGGGGTGTTAATGGCACAGTCCCGGGTACAGTTGCTTAAAATGCTGCTGAGGGGGAGCATGATCCTGGTTGGGAAAGCTTTTGCCGCGCGGGCAGTATCCCGCGCATCGTTGGTGAGGATGAAGCGCTCCAATCTTGGCAGCTCAGTTGCGATCTCTGCAATGACATCGAGGTAGTCTACAGATGTGATCAGGGTTTCAAGACCTGTAAGATTGATCATGCGTATGAGGGAGATACCCCGAAAGGTACTGTTGATTGAAACCTCGATTGCACCAATTTTTTTCAGTGCGTAGGAACTGACGAGGAAATCAATCGAGTTTGACAGCATGATGCCGACATAGTCCCCTGGACATATCCCATGATCTTTCAGGCCATGGGATAAGCGGTTCACCCGTTTGTTGAATTCATCATAGGTCAATGTCTCCCCTGTTTCAGCCTGGATAATAAAATTGTTATCTGGAAAACGTGCGGCCTGACGTTCGAGAAGAAGGCCAAGATTTATTCTCAGGCCCAGGTCATTGGGAAAGATTTTTTCTTCTGGGGCCTCATTTGTACATCCGATGTAGATCGACATATCATTGTTTTCAGGGAAGATTGAGGTGTCATCCATAATCATGACCTTCGTTTGGATTAATTTTCATATGGACAGTAGATTTGGGAGATATAAATCGTCAATTTGCATAATCGGGACATTATGCATAATGTTATTGTTATGATAAATCTTCGTCGAAATATTCCTCCTCTGGGATCCCTCGTGGCATTTGAGGCCGCAGCACGGCATATGAGCTTTACCCGTGGGGCCAATGAGCTTGGTGTCACGCAGGTTGCCATCAGCCGCCAGATTAAGGCGCTGGAAGATTTCCTGGGTGTTCGGTTATTTGAGCGGCTCAATCGTTCCGTTCGTCTGACACCGGAGGGCGGGAAGTTTCAACAGGTTGTTACTGGAGGGTTGAGCCAGATTGCAGCCGCTGTAGTCGATTTTCAGAAAGGGAGGGGCAACAATCATCTGGTGGTGGGCACAACGACGGCCTTTTCTGCTTACTGGTTGATGCCACGCCTGGCAAAATTTCACGCAGCCTATCCTGAGATCGATCTGCGTTTTGCGGTTGATGACAAGTGTGTCGACCTGAAGGCATCCGGGATCCATATCTCGATACGTTATGGAAATGGAGTCTGGGGCGGCTTAACCTCTACCTATCTGTGTGATAGTGAGGTTCTGCCCCTTTGCAGTCCCGCTTATTGGAAAGATCGTCCACAGGTCGATGATCCCCGAATGCTGCTGGATGAGTTTTTAATCGATTTTGATTACGTGGTTGATTCCCGCTGGTCGACCTGGTTTGAGCATTTCGGGGTGGAAGTTGACCAGGACCCGGCTGATATATCAATTGATGCCTATACTTCCATGGTTCAAGCTGCCCAAAATGGCCAGGGTATCGCCTTGCTCAGTTCACCTTTGGTGGACGATTTAATCGATAACGGTTCCTTGATAGCGCCAACATCACTCCCACGACAAAAACTTGCGGGAGGCTATTATATTGTGACTCCAAAGAAAGCAGACCCTTGTCCTGCGCTGGATATTTTCCGGAACTGGGTTCTGCAGGAAATGTTTCAGGGGGGATCTCCTGTGAATCCTTAAGGGATTTGATTGGAGTGAATAGAGACTTGCCGGGCGTTTTCCTTACGATTTTGCATTAGACACTACTCCTTGTGGCGATTCCTGCTGGCAGGTTTCCTGTCGCCAGAGTCTTGGTCTGTCTGAATTTTTTCGGGTGTCATTACCTTGAGTCAAAAATGCGACGGGAGGAGTGGTTAAAATATATTCATATATATCAATTGGATAGATTGAACTTGTCGCTTTTGGTTCTTAAATGTACGCAATTGGAGTATTTTTTTTCTTGTCAAATTACGATATAAAGATATTGTTATATGAAATTAGAGTGCTGTTGAGGCGCTGGCGGGAGAAGTTGCATGGATGTATTGCTAAAAGGTCTACAGTCGATTGCCGAGCCGACGCGGTTGCGTGTTCTCGGGCTCTGTGCCCATGCCGAGCTGACCGTCAGTGAACTGGTTCATATTCTTGGGCAGAGTCAGCCCCGGGTATCCCGCCATCTCAAGCTTCTGATGGAAGCAGGGCTGCTGGAGCGAAATCAGGAAGGTAACTGGGCGTATTTCCGGCTTTCTGAAAAACAACCCTGCTCGGAGCTGGCTCGACTGATTATTGACCTTATTCCGGATGATGATCCAAAACTGACTCTCGATTTGCAACGTTTGCAGAGTATCAAGGAAGAACGCGGTCGCAAGGCGCAGGAGTATTTTGGCAAGAATGCAGCTGTCTGGCATGAGATACGTTCTTTGCACATTGATAGTTCTTTGATCGAAAATGCTTTTCTTGCCCGGTTTCATGAACAGGAGGTGGGCGAGCTTCTTGATATCGGAACGGGTACAGGCCGGGTCCTGGAACTGGTGGCAAGTGATGTAAAGTCTGCGATCGGTGTGGATATCTCTCGCGAGATGCTGGCAATCGCCCGCAATAATATTGACCGGGCTGGACTTGGTAACTGTCAGGTTCGTCAGGGCGATATGTACCAGCTTCCCTTTGCCAGTGACCGGTTTGATGCTGTGAGCCTGAATATGGTGCTGCATTATGCCCTGGATCCGCGAATGTGTCTGCGCGAGGCAGCCCGTGTTCTTAAACCGGGTGGCCGGGTGATCTTGGTGGACTTCGCGCCCCACCGTATGGACAGCCTGCGCGATGATCATGCGCATCACTGGCTGGGTTTTGAAGACACACAGATAGAAGAGTTCTGTTCCGAAGCGGGTCTGACCCTTTCGCCAGCAGAACATCTTCCGGGGGATCCGCTGACCGTCTGCATATGGACAGCCCGTCGCGATCCCGGAGCGGAGTAATATAAGAATGAAAAAAACGGATATAAGTTTTGAGCTGTTCCCCCCCGCTACAGAAGCGGGGCTTGGCAGTCTTTATAAAACGATCGAGCGGCTGAAGGGGTTTAACCCTGATTATTATTCTGTCACCTACGGTGCCGGAGGCTCGGGGCAGGCGAAGTCAAAAGAACTGCTCCAGGAACTGGCGGGTGAAAAGGGTTTGCCTATTGCTGCTCATATCACTCTTGCCGGAGCTTCCCGGCAGGATATTCTCCGGATGGTGTCCGGGTGGAGCGAGCTGGGCATCAAGCGGCTTGTTGCTTTGCGGGGGGATGCGGCTGAGCCAGGACAAGCCTTCAAAGCGCATCCGGAAGGTTTTGCTGATTCAATAGAACTGGTTGCTGCCCTGCGCGAATTCGGCTCGTTTGAGATCGCAGTTGCCGCTTATCCAGAAGCACACCCGGATAGCCGTTCGTTGCAGGCTGACCTTGACTATCTCAAGCGAAAACAGGATGCCGGTGCAAGCTCTGCCATTACCCAGTTCTTTTTTGAAGCAGGCAGCTTTTACCGCTTTGAAGAGGCTGCGCGGGCTGCGGGCATTACCATTCCTCTTATTCCGGGAATCCTGCCGATCAACAACATTGTCCAGCTACACCGATTTGCGGATCGTTGTGGTGCCCGGATCCCGGCCTGGGTTTCAAAGGCGTTTGAAGGTCTTGAGGATGACCCTGAAACTTCGGCAGCCGTGGCTGTTTCTCTCTGCCTCGATCTTTGTCGGGATCTGCTGGCCCAAGGGGTTGATGCTTTTCACTTCTATACTCTTAACCGTCCCCAACTTACTGAAGCTGTCTGCCGCCTTCTGGCGCTGCAGGCCGAAACGAAGGAGGCCGCATAATGCGTACTTTTATTGATGCTTTGAACAGCCGTGTACTTTTGACTGATGGCGATATTAAACCCGCATTGAATAAACTGGACCTCGATATGCAGCGTTTCGGCTTTGGCCATGAGGACTGTGATGTCGCTTTGAACATCACGCGTCCGGATGTGATTGCTGCTATTCATCGTGATTATCTTGAGGCTGGGGCTGATGTGATCCGGACACACACCAGAAATGCATCTCCGGATGTTCTGGAGAAATACGGAATGCAGGATGAGGTTTTTATCATTAATCATCTTGCTGCAGAGACAGCCTGTCAGGCCGTTGATGCATTGCCAGGTGGCAATCGTCGCCGGTTCGTGCTCGGTGTTGTTGATCAGTCTGCCTCTGTCGGGGATAACCCCGTTCTTCGCAATGATGCTTATCGGCAGGTTCAGGGGCTGGTTTCTGGGGGTGTTGATGCGGTCTCTTTCAAGACGCTTCCCAATCTGGAGCAGGCCCGCTCCCAGTTGGCATCCGCCCGCCATGCCTTGCTGGAATTGGGGGCTTCTGTGCCGCTATTGCTTGAGTACTCCGAGGATTTGGAGTTCACGGATGACACTGTCGCTGATTTGACTGATGGTGTGTACTTTGTGGAAAGCAGTGAAACGATAAAGGCGGGCTACCCTGTTCCCCAGACCGGGCAGAAAATTCTGGTTCATGGTGGCAAAACTCCAGCTGATACCGCCGTAATTGACCGCAAGCTGCGCAGCAGTGCCGGTGATGGTTTCCGCCCGGCCACCCGTCCGAATGTATCACCCTTGGAAAAAGTCATCCCGGTTTCAAGCTGGATTGATTATTCAAGCGTCAAGGCGGTTTGATCAGAACTGGAAAGTACAGTGTTGGACAAAAGAGACCCCTCTGAAATGCGGGGTCTCTTTTGTTTGTTTTGTTCTCAGTTTTATTAACAGGGCCTGCTGCGGCTGTTCACAGTCCCAATCTCAAAGAATATCCAGTCCCAGGTCGAGGCAGGGGGCGCTGTGGGTTAGCCAGCCGAGTGAAAGGACATCAACGCCGGTTTCTGCAATTGCCCGGGCTGTCTGTGCTGTAATTCCTCCGGATGCTTCTACTATGGCACGGCCATTGACCATCTTCACAGCTTGTCGAAGCTGAGCCAGATTCATGTTGTCGAGCAGAATGATATCCGGTTTGTGGGGCAGGGCGATTTCCAGCTGCTCAAGGGTATCGACTTCGAGTTCGATCTTGACCATGTGCCCGATGCTGGCGCGTGCCCGGTTGATTGCAGTACCAATGTCTCCGACGACAGCGGCAATGTGATTGTCCTTGAGCATCACCCCGTCATAGAGACCAAAGCGGTGGTTGTGCCCGCCACCGGCGCGGACAGCGTATTTCTCAAAAGCTCTCAGGCCCGGCGTGGTTTTTCGGGTGCAGGTAATCCTGACTGGCAAACCTGCAACCAGATCGACGATGGTTCGGGTTGCGCTGGCAATCCCGGAAAGGTGACCAAGATAGTTTAGCCCGACCCGCTCCCCTGCAAGGATGGCCCGGGCGGGGCCTTCGATAGTCGCCACGACGGATTGGGGCTGAACCCTTGTTCCGTCTTCAGCAAGAACCGTTACATTCACTGCAGAAGACATCTCGGCCATGGTCGCAATCAGGAAATCTGTTCCGGCGATGCAGCCTTCCTGCCGGCTGATGACTGAAGCCTTAAGGCAGGTGTCAGGCAGAATGGTGCTGTTACTGGTGAGGTCCCCGGTTGAACCTAAATCTTCAAGCAGGGCATTTTGAACTGCAGGGATAACCAGATTTCTGGGAAGGGGGCTCAGGAGAGCAGACATGATGGGTTACTTTCCTTTGTTCAGGAAGCCAGAGAGAGATCGGTTGGCGAGCAAAAACTTTGTGACGGTGTTCCCGTCGCTATGCTGCAGTCATTTAAGGTCTGGAGGCTGTGGTTCTGATATCGGGACAGGCTTTGTGGGTAGTCACTTCTGAAATGCCCACCTCTGCTTTCTTCCCGGTTAAGAGCGGCAGTTGCAATCAGGTGGCTACAGGTCATCAGATTTCTCAGGCGGGGGGAGGCATTGTCGTGCTCTTGCCCTATTTTACGGAGATGCTCGATCAGGAGTTGAAGCCCTGTTCGATTTCGGCAAAGTCCGATATGGCGATAGTTCAGCAGCTGTAATTCTTTAATGACATCCGCTTCCGGCTCAAGAGTAAAGTCGGGGGGCATTGTATGAGTAACAGCTGGTTTCCGCAGTAGCCCGTCCTGAGTCTGGAGGCCGGAATGCAGGAGACTGTTTTTGATATCGTCACTGACCAGCGGGCCGAAAACCAATGCCTCGAGCAGAGAGTTGCTGGCAAGGCGGTTGGCGCCATGAAGCCCGGTGCAAGCTGCTTCGCCACAGACCCATAGCCCGGGTAAAGAGCTGCGTCCCCGGGCATCAGTTGCGATTCCACCCATATGATAATGGGCAGCCGGGAGTACGGGAATCAGATCGCACCGGGGATCGATGCCATGATTTTGGCAGTGGGTAAAAACAGTAGGGAATAGTTGGGGGAAGCGCTGACCAATCTTGATGCGGCAATCAAGATAACAGCGGCGCCCCTGTTCAATCTGATCCCAGATGCCACGGGCAACAACATCCCGTGGCGCGAGTTCAGCCAGAGGGTGCTTCTCCAGCATGAAATGCTCTCCCAGATCATTGACCAGAAGGGCACCATCGCCGCGCAAGGCTTCTGTGGCGAGTGGAAGCGGGGTTGCAGCAACATCTATAGCGGTTGGGTGGAACTGGACGAATTCCAGATCCTGTAACAATGCCCCTGCACGAGCGGCCATGGCAAGGCCATCGCCGGAAGCGGCAAAGGGGTTCGTTGTCGCGCTAAAAAGCTGACCGATCCCCCCTGTGGCCAGGACTGTGGCCGCGGAAGTGACGGTTTTGATTTTTCCCTGATGTATCAGGCTGGTGCCTGCGACCCGCTGATCCTCTATTATCAGATCGAGGGCTTCGGCCTGTTCAAGGACAATAATGTGTGGGCTTTCTTGGGTCCTGTCGCGCAGTGCCCGCATCACCTCGCGCCCTGTGGAATCGCCGTTGGCATGCACCACCCGGCGATGACTGTGGGCAGCCTCGCGGCTGAGGCTCAGGTTTTGTCCATCCCGGTCAAAAACCACCCCCAGTTCGACCAGTTGTCTGATCCTTTCTGGCCCCAGATCCGTGACCAGTTTCGCAATCTCGCTATTGGCGATGCCTCCGGCAACCGCGAGGGTGTCCTGTTGATGGTTCTCAGGACTGTCATCCGGCGAGAGGGCTGCTGATATGCCCCCCTGGGCCCAGGTACTGGAAGCTTCCTGACCCAGAGGTCCTTTTGATAACAATATGACCGAACGGGGGGCGAGACTGAGTGCTGTCATCAAGCCGGCAATGCCCGCGCCGATAATGAGGACATCACAGGCAAGGGACTGGTCGGAGGCCATTTTGTCAGCCTGTTGGCCCGTTTTTCTATTTGCCGGAGATTTCACTTTTGGCGCCATGGCGTGTGTCCTTAACTTGCATCCAGCATCCGTTGCACGGCCCGGCGGGCAGGTTCAGCCAATTCAGGGTCGATCGTGACTTCATGGGTCATGTGTCTGAGGGAATCACAGATATTCATCAGATTGATGCGCTGCATGTGCGGGCAGAGATTGCAGGAGCGGATAAACTTGGTGTCCGGATTATGAGCTGCAATGTTGTCGCCCATGGAGCATTCCGTGATCAGGGCAACTTCAGCCGGTTTTTTATCAACAACAAAGTTGATCATGGCAGCAGTCGAGCCTGAAAAATCAGATTCCCGTACCACTTCGGGGGGGCATTCCGGATGGGCCAGTACGGTGACACCGGGGTGGGCCTTACGCAGTTGTGTGACTTGCTGGGCGGTGAAACGTTCGTGCACCTCGCATTCACCCTCCCAGGTCAGGATCTCGACTTCGGTTTCCGCAGCAACATTGGCGGCAAGGAAGCGGTCAGGAATCAGCAGAACCCGATCAACCCCGAGAGATTCGACAATTTTCTTTGCATTGGCGGAAGTACAGCAGATATCTGATTCAGCCTTGACCTCGACCGATGTATTTACATAGGTGACGATCGGGACACCGGGGTATTTCTTACGCAGATTGCGCACATCTTCCCCCGTAATGGAATCTGCCAGAGAGCACCCCGCCTTTGGGTCAGGAATCAATACGGTCTTGCCCGGGTTCATCAGCTTGGTGGTTTCGGCCATAAAGTGCACCCCGGCCATGACAATGACATCTGCTTCCACATCCATAGCCTTCTGGGCGAGGGCCAGGGAATCACCCACGATGTCTGAAACGCAGTGATAGATATCACGGGTCTGGTAATTGTGGGCAAGAATGATGGCGTTACGTTCTTGCTTCAGACGGATGATTTCATCGATGTAGGGGGCAAAGTCCGGCCACTCTTCGGCGCTGATCGCAGGCGCGACTTTCTCAAAAACAGCTGCTGTACGTTCAGCCACTTCGGCAGTGTAGACAAGGTCTGTTGTTTCGATGGTCGCTGTTCGGACGGTCATGGCAGCCTCATGTGCTCAATTTGAGTATAAGTGGGGGTGAAAAAAATACGGGATAACCCCTGTGTTTTGTTATGCTACAAATGAGTATTACTGTCGTCAAGCAGATTATGCTCATTTAAAGCATAAGAGGGGAGGGCGAAGAGGCAATTTCTGACGGTGAAAGCCTGAACCTGATGCTGTCCTGTAGTCGGCTCGCGTATCGGGATCTGGAATTGCTATTGGGATTTAGTTGTGCCGGACGCCGAGAGCCTGTCGCTCCATCAGGACTTCCCGACGGAAACGAAACTGGCTGGCCGGGCGGCCGCCGGTCTGGCTTTCTATCTTTCCGGTATCTTCCACCAGGCCCTTTTTTTCGATCAGGCGACGGAAATTCTGTTTGTGCAGGCGGGTGCCTGACAGGGCTTCAACAACGCGCTGCAGCTGGAGCAGGGTAAAGGTGGGCGGCATCAGTTCAAAAACCACCGGGCGATATTTGATTTTGCCTCTTAAGCGACCAATCGCAGTGGCCAGAATCCGTCGATGATCCAGGGCCATAGGCGTGCCCCGATAATCGACGGGCAGGGGTTTGCTTTTGCCGTCCTGTGATTCCTTAACCAGATTGGCTTCATAAAGTAATTCGTATCTCTCGAGAACCAGTTCGTCACTCCAGGGAGTTTCGTCGAGGCCAAAGGTGATACAGGCGCGTTCATATCGTTCTTCGCGTTGTTCCCGGGTTTCTGATCCGGCGATCCAGGTCCTCAGAGCCGGAATGATATTTTTTTCGAGAATTCTGGGGGTGCCATCGCGCCAGTCTTCCCAGGGGAAGTAGTGATACCAGTTATGCCATATGGCATTCTCGATTGCGGTCGGTCCGGTATCCTGAACCAGGGCGAGATATCCGACAGAAACGACCCTGGGGCCACCGGCACCTTCACGAGGATCGCGTCCAGCATTGCCAAAGGTATAGAGTTGCTCCACATAGCCGATTTCATGGTTGGTCTGTTCTTCTACCCAGGATCGAAGGCCACTTTCCAGTGTCCGGTGTTTCAGGGGATAGAAGGGGCCAAAGGGGAGAGCTTCATGACGGTCGTCATGTGGGAGGGCGCGATCAGTCAGGGTTTCGTGCTGGGCGGTGAGGGTTTCCGGCGTGTGTTGAACAACCAGTACCTTTGGCTGTTCTTCTATAATTGCCACAATAACCGCATTCAGGCCGATAACGACCTGGCCGTTTTCCGGAGCTCCGCCCACATTCATTCCTGTTTATTCTCCTGATCTATCAAGCTGCTAAGATCACAGAGGAATTGACATTAGGCAAGATCTGTTACGGGCTCTCGTTTTATCGGGTTTGTGTGAATCGGGCCTGTTCTTCGGGGATTGCCATATCACATCCCGCCTGCTTGATTGCTTCAAGCAGGCGCTTTGGCGGGGTTTTGTCTGTGACGAATTGTTGTATTTGCGAGAAATCGCACTGTTTGACAGGGGCCATTTTTTCAAACTTGCTGTGGTCGAGAACCATAATGGTCTGTTGAGAATGTGCGATGAGTGCCTGAGAGAAAACAGCTTCACAGAGATGGTTTACCATGAAGCCTTTTTCGCACTGGACAGCTGAAGCAGACAATATGGCATGCTGAAGTTCAAACTGGCTGACAAACTCCAGGGCTTCTGGTCCAAAAGCTCCTGCATCATGTTCTCTTAGTTCGCCTCCGGCCAAGAAAACCCGGTTTCCGTTTCTGCTCACCAGAATATTGGCAATCGAGGCCGAGTTGGTAACTATAAACAGGTTGCGATGATCGCTGAGGGCCATGGCGACGTAAGCTGTGGTCGAGCTGTTGTCGAGAAACAATGAGTCCCCATTGCGAATTTGGGCGGATACCAAGGCGGCGATTTGTTGTTTGCTTTCTTTTCCTTCCGTCAGACGCCGGGTGAAGGAGGGTTCGGGCAGGCTTTCGGGGAGAGAAACTCCACCATGGACTTTTTCCAGCAACCCCTCTGCGACAAGGCTGTTTACATTGCGCCTGACTGTTTCCATCGAGACTTGCAGGGACTCAGCAAGTGCTGCAGTCGTACAAAAACCACTGAAACGAACATTCTTGAGGATGTCGAGCTGACGCTTTGAGGGGGGCATGGATTTTCACTTTGTGGCTTTGCTATTCAAAATCTTACCATAACATCATTAAATCCACGGAATAAACACAGAAAAACCATAAAATATCAATTATGGCGATTGACTCGACTCTGTTTTACATTGTTTTATGTGGATATTGTGGCTTTATGTGGTCATGGGGTGTTTTGGGGAGAGGTCAGATGTCAAAGCGGCAGCACGTGGAAATACTTATTATCGGCGGCGGTATTATTGGCTGCTCTATTGCCTATCATCTGACCCGTATGGGAAAGCCGGATGTTGCTGTACTGGAAAAGAACCAGTTGACCCACGGGGCAACGTGGCATGCAGCTGGCCTGGTTGGGCAATTGAGGTCTTCGCGCAATACAACCCGGATGTTGCAGAAATCAGTTGAATTGTATGACCGCCTGGAAGCGGAAACAGGTCAGGCTCTGGACTGGAAAAAGGTCGGTAGTCTGCGGCTGGCAAGCTCCAGGGATCGAATGCTGGAAGTAAAGCGTCTGGCAACGACGTCGAAAAGTTTTGGTCTGGAGATGCAGATACTGAGTGCCCGCGAAGCTCAGGAGCTTTTTCCCATCATGACAACAGAGGGAGTAGAGGGAGCTGCCTATGTACCAAGCGATGGTTATATCGATCCCAGTTCGGTTTGCCAGGCTTTGGCTAAGGGCGCGCGGGACAAAGGCGCTATCATTCAACAGGGCGTAGAGGTCCTCGGAGTTCGTCGAAACGGCAAAAGAGCCACAGAGGTTGTTACATCAGACGGAATCTGGACGTTTGATATTCTGGTGAACGCCGGGGGGATGTGGTCACGCGAACTCGGTGCGCTCAGTAATGTCAAAATTCCTGCCTGCGCTTTGGAGCATCAGTATATGATCACAGATCCTATACCGGGCGTGCCTAAAGATATGCCCACCATGCGGGACCCCGATCGCTTGGTTTATTATAAGCCGGAAGTGCGGGGGATGGTTGTCGGTGGCTATGAAAAAGGCACAGTTCCTTTTGGTGACAAGGGAATCCCTCATGGTTTCGGACGGGAGTTGCTGGGCGGAAATTTTGATCGCTTTGAACAGCTTGCCTGTCTTGCCTCGGAAATCACCCCGGTTATTAATACCGTGGGTATTCGTGAACTTGTCAATGGTCCTATTCCCTATTCTGCGGATGGCGATTTTGTCATGGGCAAGGCGGCCGAGCTTGATAACTACTTTGTTGCCAGCGGGTTTCTTTACGGAATTGCAGCAGGCGGCGGGGCAGGCCAGATGATGGCGGAATGGATTGTTGAGCAAAGACCAAGTCTTGACCTTTGGCCGCTGGATATTCGCCGCTTCAGTGAGCATCACAATACCAGCTACTTTATGTATAGCAGGGCCATAGAACACTATGGCGGACATTACCTGCTCCATAAGCCTGGTGAAGAAGCTGAAACAGCCAGAGGTATCAGGCGCAGTCCGCTTTATAATATCCTGAAAGACAAGGGGGCCTGTTATGGTAGCAAGGCAGGGTGGGAACGCCCTAATTGGTTTGCGCCCCCCGGCACAGAGCCGGAGGATCAACTGGATTTCGATCGGACAAAGACAAACTGGTTCTCTCCGGTTGTGCAAGAGTGCAAGGCGGTACGTGAAAATGTTGCTCTGATAGATCAGTCATCTTTTGCAAAGCTGGAGATCGTCGGACCTGGTGCTCTTGATGCTTTGCAGAGACTTGCCGTTTCCAATATCGATAAACCAGTCGGGTCCGTGATCTATACCCAGCTTTGTAATGCAAAGGGAGGGATCGAAGCCGATTTGACCATCTGTCGGTTTGGGCAACAGCATTTCTATGTCATTACCGGGAGCGGCTTTGCAGCACACGACTTTCACTGGATCAAGGCGCACCTGCCCACGGATGGTTCGGTTCATGCTTTTGAGGTCACATCCGCCAGGGCGGTAATCAATATCTGCGGACCGAATTCAAGATCGGTTCTGCAGTCAGTCACAGATAAAGATCTCTCGAATAAAAACTTCCCCTTTTCGACCTGCCAGCAGATCGAGGTTGGTGCCGCCACTCTCTGGGCGCTGCGGATCGGATATGTCGGTGAGCTGGGGTGGGAATTGCATATCCCGACCGAGTTTGCTGCACATGTCTATGAGTTGCTTTGGCAAGCGGGGCAAGCTCACGGGATTTCCAATGTCGGATACCGTGCCATTGACAGTTTGAGGTTGGAAAAGGGTTACGTTTACTGGAGTTCAGAGGTAACCCCGGACTACAGTCCCTATGATGCGGGGCTGGGGTTCAAGGTGGCCCTGAAATCCAAAGGTGATTTTATCGGGCGCGAGGCACTGCAGGCAATCAAGGAAGCTGGAGCCAGCAAGAGGCTATCCACCTTTACACTTGAGGCCGATGTTTCTCTCTATGGTGCAGAGACAATCTTTCTTGGAGAGGAGGTTGTCGGTCTGACAACCTCTGCCAACCACGGTCATACCATTGGGAAGCAGATCGCCCTGGGGTATCTTTCTGTCGAAATTGCTGATCGACAGGGGTTTGAAATCGAGGCCTTTGGGAGGCGATACCCCGCAACCCGTGTTGACGGGGCCTTGTACGACCCGGGAAATGAACGCCTGAAAATGTGAACCTTCAAGAATGTGGTAATCATGACGAGGGGAGATGAAAATGGAAAAAGAACGCATTGCGACAGCTTTGGCAGGCTTGTCTGAGTTCAGGGACTGGGAGCCGGAAAGCTATTCAGTTGAGCGACTGGGGGGACTGACCAACCTTGTTTTCAGGATCTCGCGAAAAGGAGACAGCTATATAGTGCGTATTCCCGGAGAGGGAACCGAAGGCTATATTGACCGTGAGGTAGAATCTCACAATGCGCAGCTTGCGGCAGAGATAAAGGTCTCGGCTGAAGTACTTTATAGCGATCCTGCAAGCGGCCTCATGGTGTCACGGTTTCTTGACGGGGCAGAGACCATGACCCCTTCTGCGTTTAAGCTACGGCCAGGCTCTGTGGCGCGGGCCGGTCAGGCCTTGGCCGTGTTACATCATTCAGGAAAAGAGTTTCGGTTCCGTTTTGAACTTTTTTCCATGATCGACGAATATCTGAAGGTTCTTGGTGATCTGGGTGTTGCATTGCCGGATGGCTATCACAGGGTTGTCGAGCAGGCACAGAAAATTCAAAAGACGCTGGCCTCAAAGAAGAACCTGCCGCTTGCGCCTTGCCACTGTGATCCTCTGTCCGAAAATTTTCTCGATGACGGGACGAAGATGTGGATTGTCGACTGGGAATATTCCGGGATGAATGATCCGCTCTGGGATCTCGGGGATCTTTCTGTTGAGGCGGAATTCACCCGGGAGCAGGATCGGGAGTTGCTCATGGCCTATTGGGGCGGGGAACCTCCGGCGGAAATTGTCGGACGCATGGTTATCTACAAGGGGCTGTGTGATTTGCTCTGGACCCTCTGGGGGCTGATCCAGTACGGCAACAAGAATCCTGCCGAAGATTTCTGGGCTTATAGTATTACGCGTTTTGAACGCTGTAAGGATCTGATGTCTTCCGCGTCCTTTGCTGGACATGTTCAGGCCGTTGAGCAGGGAAGGCTGTACAATTAACGCCTTTGCCCCGGGTCATTGCGGTGGAGTTCCTTATTTTTGAAAAGATTTTTGCGAATCTTTTAAGTTTTTTGCCTTTGTCTGAGAGCGTTTCTTGGTGATTCGGAGGAAATATAGCTGTTTTAAATAGGATGGGAATCTGGGGCTTTTTTGATTAGATCCCAAATGGCGCTGATTCGGGTAATAATCGTACACAAAAAGCGCTTG
Organism: Kiloniella laminariae; assembly: GCF_027214005.1. GTDB lineage: Bacteria > Pseudomonadota > Alphaproteobacteria > Kiloniellales > Kiloniellaceae > Kiloniella > Kiloniella laminariae_A. The sequence continues at coordinate 313 of NZ_JAPWGY010000003.1, read as the reverse complement.
TGACGGTAATTTTGCAAAAATGTGATTTTTTTTCAAAAAGGTCTTTGACAGTGTTGGGTGGGGGGCCTATAACACCGCTCACCGACGGGGCGCTGCTCTGGCGGGACATCGGAAAGATGGAGTAAAAACATAGAGTTACTGATCTTCGGAAAGGTAGCTTCGGGCTTTAAGCAGGGTTCGGAAAGTTTTTACAGAAATGTTTCAGATGGTCCTTGACGATAGGGAATTAAGCTTTATATATCGTCTTGCTCTTGGGGGCTTTGGTTGCCGGGAGTTATTTGGTTGTTTGACATTGTAGATATGAAATTGGAAA
>NZ_JAPWGY010000039.1 GCF_027214005.1 Kiloniella laminariae | reverse complement strand
AGGATAAAAAGACCAAGCTAAAGGTTTATGTTGATGGTGCTGCCCTGAGAGAAGTTGTCAGCGGATTTGAGGGTACGCGTGGCGCATTAACGGAGCTTGCCAAGGCTGTTGATAATGCTCTTAACCCCGTCAGAATTGCAATCATTGAAGATCAGCAAGGATTACAAGCTAATCTGGAAAATCAGGCAGCTTTACTAAAACAACAAGGCCTGAGTAATAGAGAAATCAATTCAATTCTCAATACACCAGAGTTCCAGTCCATCCTTGTTGACTTTATGGCAGCAGAAGATTTTGCGAGCCAAGTACCTACAAATTCAGAACAAGATCCAGATAGTTCGGGCGGTGTGAACGT
>NZ_JAPWGY010000038.1 GCF_027214005.1 Kiloniella laminariae | reverse complement strand
ATCTGTGACGTGTCCAGGTAATAAAGCGTGACTGACCAGGTTGATGATCTGTGACGCAGCCGGCAGCTATTGTGTGACAGAGCTGTAGACAAATCTGTGACAGTCCAGGATCAAGATCTGTGACGTTCCGGATTTTTTTCCTGTGACACATCGATGGAAAAAAGTGTGACGAACCGGTTTATAAAAGTGTGACGCAACCGGCGAGTTAAACATGACGATGAAATGATATTCTCCGGCACACATAGACGATTATGACTATGACGGCCAACACTGGATCTCCCATAGTCAGAAATGACTATGCTTCCAGGACCCATAGACATTTATGTCTATGCTCGATAGCAACATGACCAACATAGACAAAAATATCTATGCTGCAG
>NZ_JAPWGY010000037.1 GCF_027214005.1 Kiloniella laminariae | reverse complement strand
ATGATCCAGCGCGTAGGTACTTTGCGCAGCGGTGAGGGTAATATCATCCCCCGCATCAAGCGTGACATCACGACCTGCGGTGACCTGAAGACCCTCGCCCGTAATATCTTCACCCGCAGTAACTTTGACATCGCGCCCGGCCTGTACCTGTGCAACACGGGCAGAAGAAATGACTTCTGATGTTTCTTCTTCTGAAGAGGAAACACCCAGTGAAATTTCGGCTGACACCGCGCCGTTTTTCAAGGCGGCAACTTCACCGACCGCTTTCAGCGCAGCCGACGCCGCCGTCAAGCCCTTGGCCCCGGCAGAGCCTTCGCCCGCCGTGGCAGCCTTGGGCAGCCCGGCAACGGCTTTTGCCGCCGCCGTGACGTTCTGTTTCAGGGAAAGGGTCAGGCCAACCTGTTTGACCTTGTGTTCTTCATT
>NZ_JAPWGY010000036.1 GCF_027214005.1 Kiloniella laminariae | reverse complement strand
GAATGACTATGATGCCTTTGTTCGAATATTCAATGCAGATGGTTCAGCCAGATCAGGTCAGATAACAGTTCATGACCCTGCCCTGTCAGGACAAAATAACACAGCCATATCAAGTCTCTCAGATGGTAATTTTATTGTGTCCTGGACAAACACTGTTGATCACGGTGTATGGGGACCCAATAACACAGAGATTTCCGCGCGTATTTTCAATCCTGAAGGACAAGCTATAACAGATGTAATTACTGTTAATCAGCATCTAACTGGCTTCCAGGATCAGACTGACGTTACATCTTTGGCCAATGGCAATTTCATTATAACTTGGCAAAGTCAGGATCCAAATGTTGATGGCGACAATTATGGCGTCTCTGCACGTATATATGACGCAGCAGGAACCCCCCTTAGTAACGAGTTCACTCTTAACACCACCAACATTTCTGGCGCGCAACAAACGCCAGAGATCACATCACTTACTACAGGAGGCTTTGTCGCTGTATTTAGCTCAACCGATGGGTTATTCGCCCGCGTATTTGATGCCAATGGGCAAGCCTTAACAGACGAATTCAAGGTTGATTCAAGAAACAGTTATTTCAATAGTCCAAATGTTGTTGGTTTAGAAGACGGGGGCTTTGCAGT
>NZ_JAPWGY010000035.1 GCF_027214005.1 Kiloniella laminariae | reverse complement strand
TGATAGTGCAGACAGTGCCTCCCCGGATCTGCTGGACCGCATCGCCGCCCTGCCCACCATTGAAGGTTCTTACGAAAACGCGGAGAAAGAACAGATCACCCGCGCCACCGTCGCGGCCCCGAACGGTGATGCCACAATCACCATCCGCGCCAATCCCGGCCAAGGTATCGAAGGCCTGAACAACGCCCTCGAAAAAGCGCAGGAAATCACCAAGGACAAAAAGACCAAGGTAAAGGTTTATGTCAGTGGGGAAAGTTTGGCGGAAGTTGTTAGCGGGTTTCAGGGGTTGCGAGAGGCAGTCGCAACGGCTGCGGATAAAGTAGAAGCCGTTGCAAATCTGATTGAAGCACAGTTAGCAGTCTTGCCAGAGGAGCTTAAGGTTAAAGGTGAAGCAATCGACGGCCTATATCGTGATTTGATTTCTCAGGGTATTGAACCTGAAGACGCTTATGAAATCATCAATTCTCCTATGGGGGAAATGCTACAGGTCCAAACCTATCTCGAAAAAAATGGTGGAGACACGGATCTTTCAAGCCTTTCATATGATGAGCGTCAAAGCCTTTATAAAATTCTGGGAATATCCATTCAGCTTGCTTCAACGAGCGATGTTCTTTCCGGAATTGGAATTACTCTGGAGCAAGTTCAGCAAGATGCAGGACTTTATCTGCTCAATAATTATAAAAAGGGCTTTGGCTGGGCTGCAGATACCCTGAGAGAAAATCCCGAGGCTGCAACGGCAATCATCGGTATGACTGATA
>NZ_JAPWGY010000034.1 GCF_027214005.1 Kiloniella laminariae | reverse complement strand
TTATTTCGAGATACCGGAAACGACACCCGCACCAACGGTACGGCCACCTTCACGGATCGCGAAACGAAGACCATCGGTCATCGCAATCGGAGCAATCAGTTCAACGTCCATGGTGATGTTATCACCTGGCATAACCATCTCCGTGCCTTCTGGAAGAGTAACAACACCGGTCACATCAGTCGTACGGAAGTAGAACTGTGGACGGTAGTTGGTGAAGAATGGTGTGTGACGACCACCTTCCTCTTTCGTCAGGATGTAAGCTTCAGCTTTGAAGTTGGTGTGTGGCGTAATCGAACCTGGCTTGGCAAGAACCTGACCACGCTCAACATCATCACGACCAACACCACGTAGAAGTGCACCGATGTTATCACCAGCCTGACCCTGATCGAGCAGCTTGCGGAACATCTCGACACCTGTACAGGTGCTCTTCTGTGTGTCACGGATACCAACGATCTCAACTTCTTCGCCAACCTTGACGATACCTGTTTCAATACGTCCGGTAACAACTGTACCACGACCGGAAATCGAGAAAACGTCTTCGATCGGCATCAGGAAAGCCTGGTCTACAGGACGGTCCGGCTGCGGGATGTAATCGTCAACAGCTTTCATCAGCGCAAGAATCTGGTTTTTGCCGATTTCATCATCACGACCTTCAAGTGCGGCAAGCGCAGAACCGGAAACGATTGGAATATCGTCGCCAGGGAAGTCGTAAGAAGAAAGAAGCTCACGGATTTCCATTTCAACAAGCTCGAGAAGCTCGGCATCGTCAACCTGGTCAACCTTGTTCATGAAAACAACAAGCGCAGGAACACCAACCTGACGCGCAAGCAGAATGTGCTC
>NZ_JAPWGY010000033.1 GCF_027214005.1 Kiloniella laminariae | reverse complement strand
GCGGGGTGGAGCAGCCCGGTAGCTCGTCAGGCTCATAACCTGAAGGTCGCAGGTTCAAATCCTGCCCCCGCAACCAACGAGATCAAAAAAAACCTCTCAGAGAAATCTGAGAGGTTTTTTTTGTGCCTGGGAAAAGCGGGAAACAGTTTCTTGGAAATTGTCTCTAAAAGATAGAGAAAACGGGGTGTTCGATCATTCTTATGAGACTGCTAACCTTGAATAAGGAATTCCTTATTCAAGGTTAAGCGAGTATCCTTGAATAAAGGAGGTCACGGATCCTGTGATAGGTAGATTGCCTGCTCTATATTTCCGATGACTTTCAGGTCAGCTCCTTTGGCGCCAGAATCTCTGGGGGTAACTTCCACACGAGAAATCAGTTTTTGAATTACTTCTGCTGCAATGGAACGAATGCCTTCGTGTGAAAGTGTTTTTTGTAAATCATTTAAACGGCTCATATAAATGTCGTGAAGATCTGGTGAAAGTGTGATTGGCTTTGGTGTGACAGGGATGTTTCTGATTTTTTCTTGTAATACAAGTTGGGTTTCTTCACATGCAGCGAGGGCCTTGGAAATTGCCAGGGACATATTCCCATTGGCGATCATCTCTACAAGATTGTCAATTTTACTTTCCAAGGCTTTGAGCTCGATGGAAAGCTGATCATAATCCTGGTTTTTTTGAATAAACAAACGTTCTTGTTCAGCTCTATAGGCTCTGGCAAAACACTCCATGTTTTCCGGAGTGTATAAATTCGTTCTTAAGATTGTGCTGATTTAAAGCCTTTTGCTTTTAATCTGAGACATATCCAGCAGCCTTGAAGAAATTCCAGCATTCGGAAGGATCGTAGAGAT
>NZ_JAPWGY010000032.1 GCF_027214005.1 Kiloniella laminariae | reverse complement strand
TGCCCGCAAAACGGAGACCACACACGATGACCCGCACGATCGTCAGTTCCGCCACGAAAGAGTTTGCAATCGGTTTTGACGAGCCTTTCTGCATCATCGGCGAACGTATCAACCCGACTGGCCGCAAGCTTCTGGCGGCAGAGATGGCCGCTGGTGATTACAGCCGGGTCGAGGCTGACTGTCTGGCGCAGGTTGCTGCAGGTGCGCACATGCTGGACGTCAACGCGGGTATTCCCCTTGCGGATGAGCCAAAGATCCTGGCTGAAGCCATTCAGCTGGTCCAGAGCCTGACCGATCTGCCGCTGTCGATTGACTCCTCCATCATCGATGCACTGGAAGCTGGTCTGAAGGTCTACAAGGGCCGGGCCCTGGTGAACTCTGTAACCGGTGAAGATGAATCCCTTGAGCGGGTCCTGCCGCTGATCAAGAAATACGATGCGGCTGTTGTGGCGATTTCCAACGACGAGACCGGGATCTCGGAAGATCCGAACGTCCGCTATGAAGTGGCCAAGAAGATTGTTCAGCGCGCCGCTGATCACGGTATTTCTCATGACCGTATTGTCGTTGATCCCCTGGTCATGCCAATTGGTGCCATGGGCACTGCCGGCAAACAGGTTTTTGCCCTGCTGCACCGGTTGAAAACCGAACTGAAGGTCAACACCACCTGTGGCGCCTCGAACGTTTCTTTTGGTCTGCCGAACCGTCACGCCATGAACGCCCACTTCCTCGCCATGGCTGCGGCTGCAGGCATGACCTCTGCGATCATGAACCCGCTGCACGAAGAAGAACTCGCCGGGATCCGGGCCTCTGACGTGCTGCTGGCCAAAGACGCAAACTGCCTCAACTGGATCAAAAAATACCGCGAACCAGCCCCTGAAGGCGAAGCCGGTGCTGGATCAGCCCGCGGAGAACG
>NZ_JAPWGY010000031.1 GCF_027214005.1 Kiloniella laminariae | reverse complement strand
CAGGTCGTGATGTCACGCTTGATGCGGGGGATGATATTACCCTCACCGCTGCGCAAAGTACCTACGCGCTGGATCATGAAAGCAGCAGTAAATCTGCCTCTGTCGGGGTTTCTGTGGGGATTGGGATTACGGGTACCCCAACAGTTTCAGCCAATGGTTCTATCTCTGCCAATGCATCGGACCGGAATGTCGATAGCCTGACCCATACCAACAGCCGCATTCTTGCCGGGAATGATGTCACTCTGAAATCCGGGGATGACACGACCCTCAAGGGGGTACAGGTTCAGGCCGGGGGATCAATTGATGCGGATGTCGGCGGTGATCTCACCCTTGCTTCTGTACAGGATACCAGCCGGATTGACGGGGGCAGCAAGGGCGGTTCTGTCGGGGTGAGTACAGATCTGGACGGCAAGGTCAATGCCGTCAATGGCTCAGTCTCCTACGGCAAGGAAAAGGGTCGTAAGGCGTGGGTCGAGGAACAGTCTGCCCTGATCGCCAAAGGCAACGTGGATGTCACCGTTGGTGGTCACACCCAGCTTGACGGGGCGGTCATTGCCTCGACCGAAGGCGATGTGACGCTGGATACCGAGACCTTCGACTACAGCGATATTCAAGACCACGACAATTACAAGAACGTTAATGGTTCGATTTCCGGCTCAATCGGGATCGGCGGGGATGATAGTGCAGACAGTGCCTCCCCAGACCTGCTGGACCGCATCGCCGCTCTGCCCACCGTCGAAGGTTCCTACGAAGCGTCGGAAAAAGAACAGATCACCCGCGCCACCGTCGCGGCCCCCGATGGTTCCATCGACGTCACCGTCCGTTCCAATCCCGATCAGGATCTCAGTGATCTCAACACTGACCTGAGCAAACGTCAGGAAATCACCCAGGATAAAAAGACCAAGCTAAAGGTTTATGTTGATGGTGCTGCCCTGAGAGAAGTTGTCAGCGGATTTGAGGGTACG
>NZ_JAPWGY010000030.1 GCF_027214005.1 Kiloniella laminariae | reverse complement strand
CAGGTCGTGATGTCACGCTTGATGCGGGGGATGATATTACCCTCACCGCTGCGCAAAGTACCTACGCGCTGGATCATTCATCGAAAAGCAAATCAGCCTCTGCCGGGGTTTCTGTGGGGATCGGGATTACGGGTACCCCAACAGTTTCAGCCAATGGTTCCATCTCTGCCAATGCATCGGACCGCAATGTTGATAGCCTGACCCATACCAACAGCCGTATTCTTGCCGGAAACGACGTCACCCTGAAATCCGGGGATGACACGACCCTCAAGGGCGCACAGGTTCAGGCAAACGGGTCCATTGATGCGGATGTCGGCGGAGATCTCACTCTTGCCTCGTTGCAGGATACCAGCCGGATCGACGGGGGCAGCAAGGGCGGTTCTGTCGGGGTGAGTACTGGTCTGGACGGCAAGGTCAATGCCGTCAATGGCTCCGTCTCCTACGGCAAAGAAAAGGGTCGCAAGGCGTGGGTCGAGGAACAGTCTGTCCTGATTGCCAAAGGCAACGTGGATGTCACCGTCGGTGGTCACACCCAGCTTGACGGGGCGGTCATTGCCTCGACCGAAGGCGATGTGACGCTGGATACCGAGACCTTCGACTACAGGGATATTCAGGATCACGACACCTACAAGAACGTCAATGGTTCTATTTCCGGCTCTATCGGTGTTGGCGGGGATGATAGTGCAGACAGCGCCTCCCCGGACCCACTGGATCAGATCGCTGCCCTACCCACCATCGAAGGTTCCTACGAAGCGTCGGAAAAAGAACAGATCACCCGCGCCACCGTCGCGGCCCCCGGTGGCAATATCGACGTCACCGTCCGTTCTGACCCCGATCAGGATCTCAGTGATCTCAACACCGACCTGAGCAAACGTCAGGAAATCACCAAGGATAAAAAGACCAAGCTAAAGGTTTATGTTGATGGTGCTGCCCTGAGAGAAGTTGTCAGCGGATTTGAGGGTACG
>NZ_JAPWGY010000002.1:521859-923771 GCF_027214005.1 Kiloniella laminariae | reverse complement strand
CCCATGAAACACCTCCTCCCGAAAGTGAATCATAGAATACCGCTTTTGGGAATCCCGAAACCGATTCAGATCAAAAGCAAAACGCTTTAGTATCAGCGCCCCTTTTTTATCTCCTGGTGTTTGGGGAAAGCTGGCGCAGGCAGGAAGAACATACTGTTGCTTTGCCGGGCGAGTCTATTTGAAGAAGTACGTTTGAGGAAGAACGCCTTGAGTGGACGTGACAGGTGCGAAACGGGCCAGGCAAAAAAAAACCGGGCCACGAAGGCCCGGCAAGTTGAACAGGGAGGCTTCACGTCTGGGAAGACGTGGGGTCCGAAGACCCTCCAGGCCGAAGCCTGGAAAAACAGACCAACCGGAGCATGGCTCAACAGTCAATCTGTATAAGATATTGCATAGCAACATCTGATGACATGAATGTAGCGTTTTTTCCGGGGATGTCGATTTACATTATTACAGTGCCGATATGCATTGGGCGCATAGCTTTTAACTAGTTGTTATATAATGATAAAAATCAGTATATTGGTTAATTAAGTCTTAGAATTTGGATTCCGCGACCTTGCGCAGAAGGAAATCACGGAAGATCGATATGCGTTTTGAGGAGCGCATCTCTTCGGCATAGACGAAGTAGGCATCAAACTGTGGCCCTTCGATCTCGGGAAGAACCTGTACCAGGTCGCTGGTTTCCTGGGTCATGAAATCTGGCAGGGCACCAAGTCCGGCCCCTGATCTCAGGGCCTTCATGATGGCGTAGACATTATTGATGGTCATGGAGGGCGTGCGCATGTGCCCACCTTTGGTGCCGACCCGGAGTAACCAGTTGATATCCGGTAGCGGTGGGCGTGAATCATCCCCATAGACAACGATTCGGTGTGCCGAGAGATCTTCAACAGTCCGGGGCATACCGTGTTTCTTGATATAGCTGACCGCGGCATAGATGTGCATCTGCGCGGTAAGAAGATGTCTTTGAATCAGATCGGCCTGACGTGGGGGGTGCAAACGCACTGCGATATCAGCTTCGCGCATGGAAAGGTCCAGTTCCGCATCCGTGAGGACAAGGTGAACCTGAATATCCGGATAGAGCTCGATAAATTCCTGCAGTCTCGGGGCGAGCCAGGTTGAGCCAAAGGCGACTGTCGTCGTGATTTTGAGAGGGCCTTTGGGGCGGTCCTTGCTCTCGGTCAGTTGCGCTTCTGTCATGGCGAGCTTGCCAAAGACATCATGCGCAGTGCGATAGAGCAGCTCTCCCTGCTCTGTCAGGATCAAACCGCGGGCGTGACGGTGAAACAGGGATACCTTGAGGCTGTCCTCCAGGGCAGATATCTGGCGGCTGACGGCAGACTGGCTCAGATTCAGCTGTTCACCGGCGTGTGTGAAACTGCCTGCCTCAGCCACGGCATGAAAAATCCGCAACTTGTCCCAGTCCATGATGGTTGCCCCAAGACGTCCCCGGCGTTTTGAGCCCTCTGGCAAGACAGTTCTCCCTAATTTTCCGTGCGTTGTGCCGCAACAGCGATTCGTTAAATTGCGCTCATAATACTTTAGGCAGAGGTTCTTAACAAATCATGCCTGCTTTGAGCTATGCAAAAAAAAACAGTGGAGACCTGTAAGGCTCCACTGTTTGGTCGGAATCAGATAAAATTCAGCTGTTTTCCTGCTCTGTAACGAAACGTTCGGCTTCCAATGCAGCCATGCAACCCATGCCAGCCGCTGTTACAGCCTGGCGGTAAATCTTGTCAACGCAGTCACCGGCTGCAAAAACCCCGGGAATATTGGTTTTGACGGTGCCAGCGGCTGTGAGGATGTAATTTTCAGCATCCATTTCAACCTTGCCTTTGAAGATAGCTGTCGCCGGATCATGTCCAATGGCGACAAACATGCCATTAACAGCGAGTTCCGAAAATTCTCCGTTGAGCGTGTTCTTCAGCTTGAGGCCGGTAACGCCGTCATTCGCGGTGCCGAGAACGTCATCGACAACCTGGTTCCACTGAATATCGATTTTTTCGTGTTTGAGCAGGCGGTCTTCAAGAATTTTTTCGCAGCGCAAAGCATCGCGACGATGGACGAGGGTTACCTTTGAACAGATGTTCGCCAGATAGAGGGCTTCTTCAACTGCCGTATTGCCGCCTCCAATGACGGCCACTTCCTTGCCACGATAGAAAAATCCGTCACAGGTTGCGCAAGCGGATACACCACGCCCATTGTAGGTTTCTTCCCCGGGAAGTCCGAGCCAGCGGGCCTGTGCGCCTGTGCAAATGATGACCGTATCGGCAATATAATTGTTGCCACTATCGCCAGTGCAAACAAAAGGACGCTTGGAGAAGTCAACTTCATTGATGATGTCAAAATGCATCTTGGTGCCGACGTGTTCTGCCTGCTTTTGCATCTGCTCCATCAGCCAGGGGCCCTGGATCACATCGGCAAAACCGGGATAGTTTTCCACATCTGTGGTGATTGTCAGCTGTCCACCCGGCTGCAATCCCTGGACCAGTATCGGTTCAAGATTGGCGCGGGCAGCATAGATTGCTGCTGTATAACCCGCAGGGCCAGAACCAATAATCAGTACCTTGGAGCGGTGGGTTTCGGACATAATCTGAAATCTTTCTCTATGGCGTGGGGCAGCCCCACGGGAATCGGTCTAATGAATTTTGGAAAATAGAGAGACTTGCGTGTCGCTTCAAGAGGAGGTTCACGAACTTTTGTCGCAAAAAGTCGAATTCTCCAAAGTTTTCAGGTTCTGGCTTGATCGACGAGATTTCTGACTTCTTTGTGCCGGGCAAGCCTTTCGAGGACCTTTTTTGCGATTCTCTTGCTTTCCGACAAAGGGGGGTACTGCCAATGCTCTAGTGTGCCGGTGAAGTCACGAATGATGCCCTTGTCTTTAAGCTGCTGATGAAAGCGGGAAAATTTTTTATTACCGCCTTCGAGCTCAACAACATGGACCGGCTTTCCGGTTGAGGCAGCCTCAGTGACCATATTCACAGAATCGCTTGTCACGATAAAGGCATCGGCACTGCCCAGAAAACCAAAGTAGGGATTGTCGCCCGTGCCATCCCAGAAGAAAGCGGGAAGATCGGCGAGGGCCTGTCTCAGATGAGCGGTATGCTCTTTTCCGGTTCGGCGAGAGGTCGTGACGAGAAAGCTACAGCCGCTGTCCTGTTGCAGCTGGTGAAGCTGTACGCCCAGTTTTTGCACGATGGTTTCGGTCAGGCGATAGGCTTTGCTTTTTCCACCGACAAGCACAGCAACCCGAGGTCGGGGGAGTGCGTTAATTTCTGGTGCGAGATCTGCTTTTGCCTGCTCGAGCCGGGCTGGGGTCACACGGTTGATGCCGCCGGTGGTGAGAAGGACATTGTCGCCGCGAAGGGTGTCATGTTCGGGGGTAATGACCAGATCGTAGTGTCGTGAAGAAATGCGGGGATCCTGAACCTGAATGGCAAAAGTTTTGCCACGGCTTTTCTCGCGTACAAGAGCATTGAAAATAGCAGCCTGACGTCCGCAGGCAATGGTTACGTCTGGCCATTCATCTGGTGTCGTGATGTCTTGAGACGTTGGAAAATCATTGCCATAAACCGCAGGATGAAGAGGTATCAGTGCAGGAGGCAACCACTTCCAGGGCTTGGCCATTTCGACATTTTTGATAACGGGCTCAAGGCCCATAGCTTCCGCCAGCCCGGTACACTGTACCTGGATCCCGGCGCGCCCATCACTGATTACCCAGCAGGTAAGTGGTTTTTCGGTCTGATTCATGACAGGTGGAATATCGCGCCAGATCCTGATCTGTGCAAGGGAAAGCCCGGTTGAAGAATGTTTTGCGGTGATAAAGCACACGAATAATTCTTTAATGCGCCTTGAACTTGCGGGCGCTGCGGGTAATATTGTTACCCAAATCTCATCGATTCGCTCCAAAGCTTATAAATAAATGGTTTGTAAGCTTCGGGGTGTTACCGGAAATCAGTAAACAGGACCTTTGTATGCGCCGCGTAAAACTAGATCGTATTGATCTTCGTATCCTTCAGGATCTTCAGGAAGACGGACGTGTCACAAACGTTGAACTCGCCCGACGTGCGGGAATTTCCGCACCACCTTGCCTTCGGCGGGTCAGGGCCCTTGAAGAAGCTGGATATATCAAGGGATATCATGCGGAACTTGAGGCAGAGGCCTTGGGGTATGAAGTTGCTTTTTATGCTCTGGTTGGTTTGTCCGGCCAATCGGAACAGGTGCTTCAGGAGTTCGAGAGTTATATGAAGGAATGGCCAGAAGTGCGCGAATGCAGCATGACCCGTGGCTCGAACGACTTTGTACTCAAGCTGGTGGCCCGGAACACCGCGCATGAAAATCAGTTGACTGGCAAGCTGACGGCGGCTCCACATGTTGCAACCGTCCAGACGATTCAGGTAATCCGGACTTCGAAAAATACACCCGGTGTACCGATTGATGACAGTGATGCCACACTGTTAAATGGGCACGACTGAAACGCACTGACAGAACAGGGGCGATCTGTTCTTGAGAGATACAGGGACGCAGAGGCTGACTTATCTTCTGCGTCCCTTTTGTCTTTTATTATGGCTGATCCAGGGGACATCGGAAACGGACTGTCTTCACTCCCGGATTGATTTCAGTTTATACTGCCAGCTAAACAAGGGGATATTCCCTGTTTGACGGGCAGCTGAAAAAGGCTTTCCTTAATTCTGGCGGTGCCTCTGAAATAAAACGTAGTTTTCGATCTTTGGGGCACCTGATTTAATGTCTCCCAGGTGACCTGATCCCGGGTATATTTTCAGGAAGGTCCAAGGTGATGAGCTTTCTGCAGGAAAATCGGTTTTTCAAACATGCTGCGTGTGACGGCCCTGGGTCGTCTTTGGCGCTATGGTTGCTTTCAAAAATTGTCCGGAGCGGCCGACTCGAGGTGACCTTGCCCAAGGGGAATGTTGTCGAGTTGGGAGATGGCAGCGGGAATATTTGTGGTATGTCATTGCCACCTCTGAAAAATGTGCTGTTGCTGTTCTTTCGACCTGATCCTTCCTTGCCGGATGCTTTTGTCGCGGGGAAGTGGCGGGTCACAAAAGGAGAGCTGGAAGAGCTTATTTTCCTGTTGCTCGAGAATGAGAAACAGGCTCCCTGTAAAACCCTTCGTGGGATGATCTCGCGCATTAAAAAGAAGTTCTTCCATTTGCGGCAATACAGCCCTGTCGATCTGTCCAGTCACAGGGTGCGTCATCACTATGATCTGGGTAACAGGCTCTATCGCGCCTTTCTGGATCCCGAGATGTTCTATTCCTGCGCTTTTTTTGAGAAAGAAAGCGATGATCTGGAGCAAGCCCAAAAAAACAAGGTACGCATCACTCTGGAGAGACTGGGGCTGGATGACAAAACCCGGACTGTTCTGGATATCGGTTCGGGCTGGGGTGGGTTAACCCGTGCGATCGCTTTGCGCAGTGATGCTGAGGTTACCGGGATTACGCTCTCTCATGAACAGTTCGAACTGGCGAACCTGCGAAAAGAAGAAATCGGCGAGAAAAAGGCGAGAAAGCTGTTTTATGAACTCTGTGATTATCGACAACACAAGGAAGGGCAGACGGCTTGTTATGATCGGATTGTCTCTGTCGGTATGTATGAGCATGTGGGGATTACACAGTATCGGATTTTTTTTGACACGATTTTTCGTCTGCTGAAACAAGACGGGCGGGCTGTTGTCCACAGTATTGTCAGGCGAGAATCTGATACCACCAGCCGCTGGATTGACCAGAACATTTTTCCTGGCGGCTATATTCCGGCCATCTCCGAAATGATCCGTCCCGCAGAAGAGGCAGGCCTGAATGTCGAAGCTGTCTATAGTCATGAGGGCAAAAACTATGCCCGAACCCTCCGGCTATGGCGCGAACGCTTTCGCCGGGCAAAAGGTGAACTGGCGACGGAGGGATATGATGAAAAATTTTCCCGTATGTGGGAGTTTTATCTTGGTGCCTGTATAAACAGTTTTGATGCGCGACAGGAGAATCTTCGGGTGGCTCAAGTGGTGTTTACCAAGGCATTACTGTAAAGAAGTGATTTCAGTTTCGGATAACGCAGTTGCGACCTTTATCCTTCGCTTTGTATAGGGCCCGATCCGCATTCTTCATGATGTCCTCTGGTTCATCCTGTTTGTCTTTGCGCTCGGAAAGGCCAATTGAAACGGTAATCTTGACCCGCTTGTTTCCGGATGGTCCTGCCGTTCTTTTGGGTTTTTTGTTGGGGCGATCCTGTCCTCTGACGACGAAAGCCGTTTTTTCAATCCGCTCTCTGACTTCTTCAAGGTAGTCGATGGCTTCTTTTGCATCCTTTCCTGGAAACAACAGTGTAAATTCCTCGCCGCCATAGCGATAGGCCCGACTGCCGCCCCCAGTCTGGCTGAGACGAGAAGCAATCATTCGCAACACCTGATCACCGACATCATGGCCATAGTTGTCGTTGAATTTTTTAAAAAAATCGACATCGACCATGGCCAGAGAATAACGACGACCAAGCTTCTTCATATCAGCAAGCAGGGCGCGACGACCGGGTATCCCTGTCAGTTCATCGAGAAAGGCCATGCGATGAGATTCCTGGAACAGGGCCAGAATCAGAAGCAGGGAGATCAGGATCAGGAAAATGGCTGTGGCACCCTGATCCCCTTGACGCAGGCCACTGCCAAAAAGGGCGATCAGCGCACCGAGATAGCCTGCATCCAAAGGGCGATGTTTTCTTGTCAGACGTACAGTCAGAAGAAGGGTTGCCAGTGAGAAAGTCGCCAACGCCAAAGCAGGCAGGGCCAATCCAGGCCCCCAACCGGGGCGCCAGTGCAGGACGTAGTGAAGATCAATCCAGAAATTAGCAAAGATCCCGAGGTCACCGGCAGGATAGTCGAGAGAAAAAATGATAAGGGCAAGAACCACAAGGCTGGCTGCCTTCGTGAACCCGGAAGGAGTTAACAGGCCACGTTCTTCACTCAATGCCAGGACAAGCCAGCAGAGGGGAAGGATTATATAGACGGCGACAGTCTGTGTTGCTGAAAGAACATCGACAAAGTAGGCGAAGATGGCAACAAGGGAAAATGCAAAGACAGGATTGGATTTTCTAAGCCAGAAACAGATACTTGCCCCGAAAACAGGCAAAGCGACGGGTGCGCTCTCCAGAAGCAGGGAGACCGGTGCAGGGTAACTTTGAGGATAGAGAGCAAGATATACTGCAGCCGATAATAAAAACACCGAAGGCAGGTACAGCTTAAGAAAATGTGAGATCACGTTGTTCGGGCTCTGGAGTCTGGCTCTGGGATAAAAGAACTCAATCAGTGTAAAGCAGCATTAGCCTGAGCACTCTTGATGAGGTCAGTCATTCTGTGCCAGTGCCTGCTTGCTGATTCTTTCCATGATATCCTCGATTTCCGGTTTGGCAGGAGGTGTTTCGTCGTCCTGGGCATTTTTCTCAAGAAAACTGTCGATACTGTCCGAGAGGTTTTCTGCAGTATCATCATCACCAGCATCATCCTCCCCAGTGCCGTTATCTCCGGTGTCGTCATTTTCACTTTCTGCTTCAGCAGTCAGTTCTGCATCCTGATCAGCATCCTCAAGTTCAGCGTCTTCAAGCTCCATATCTGCAATTTCAAAAGAGTCGTCCGCTTCCTCAGAAGAAACAGAATTTTCACTGGCCTCTTCAGAATCCTCGGTTGCGAAGTCCTCGGGGAGGACTTCCTCGAGATTCTCTGCAATCTCGGCAATCAGGGCATCTTCAGAGTCGTCTTCCAAAGCGAAGTCATTGGAATCGTCTTCTTCCGCATCGTCCTCTTCGCCATTTTCAGAAACCAGCATGTCATCGTCAGTGGTTTCATCTGCGAGATTATCTGTACTTTCATCCGTTTCGAGAGCGGGTGTCTCATCCTGATCTGGAGTACTCTCAGTTGGCTCTTCGGAGGCAGGTTCTTCTTCGGTTACTTCGAACTCTTCGGCGGAATCGGGGGCGTCAGCAATCTCTGGGACTTCCGGATCGTCGATTTCCAGCTGCTGAACTTCATCACCGGTCTCTGTGGTCTCTTTTGCTGTAATTGCAAGGGTTTCTCCGGTCATTGCTGAAATTCGGGCATCCATATCGTGCAGAGTATCGCTGGTGTTTCCGCTTTCAATCGCTTGCAGGAGAGAGAAGAGCATGGAACGAAGCTGTTCATTTTCGCCCTCTAACTTCTCAATCACCTGGTCTTTTTGCTCTGTGACATTGAGCAGGGCAATCAGGCGTTTGCTATAACCTTGTTGCTGATCTGCAAGGAGACCAAAACGTCCCTCGGCGGCTTCTACTCTTTGGCGAAGTTCTTCTAAGTCAGACATACCAGAATCCCAAATCATAAGTATTTGAGATAAGTATTGGTCGAAAAAGGTTTTAAAATCCCTAATTCTCCATATTAATAAGCGGCTCAGGGAAGAAGGAGTAGGTTATATGGGACAGGATTACGCGGGTGATGTATCAGTTACGACCGCCTGGAAAGCCTTGCAGGAAGATCAGAACGCCATTCTTGTCGATGTGCGGACGATCCCGGAATTCCAGTTTGTCGGTGTGCCAGATCTTTCTGCTGCGGGAAAACAGGTTCACTGTTTGTCGTGGCAGGTCTATCCACAGATGCAGGTGAACCCTAACTTTGTCGAGGCAATCCAGGAGCTGGCAACCTCGGAAGATCAAGCCATTTACCTGCTTTGCCGCTCGGGTGTACGGTCTGTTTCGGCAGCGGTTGCACTGACCGCTGCAGGGTTTAAAAACTGCTATAATATCGAGCAGGGTTTTGAAGGTCCCCCTGATCCCAGTGGTCATCGTGGCGCAATTGCCGGATGGAAAGCATCCGGTCTTCCCTGGAAACAGAACTGAGGAAAGGTTTCCTCAGAAGAAAGCAGCTTAATGGCTGTTTATGACTCTTCAGCCTGAATTGGCTGGATAATGATATGGATGAGAAAGATGACGGATAATACTTCAAAGGTTTCAGCAGGCAGGCTTCGCCCCCAGACAGAACTGGTGCGTGGCGGGCTCATGCGCAGCGGATTCGATGAAACCAGCGAAGCAATGTTTCTCAATTCCGGTTATGTCTATTCCTCTGCAGAAGAGGCCGAGCAGGCCTTTAATGGAGAGCGCGAGCGCTATGTCTATTCCCGCTATGCCAATCCGACGCTTTCCATGTTCGAAGAACGGATGCGGTTGCTGGAAGGCGCTGAAGTCTGTCGCGGGACGGCAAGTGGTATGGCCGCCGTTAATGCTGCTCTTTTGTCCCAGGTAAAGGCAGGGGATCGGGTCGTTGGAGCCAAGGCGCTCTTTGGCTCATGCCTCTATATTCTCAATGAACTTCTGCCTCGATACGGGGTGGAGACCGAAGTTGTCGACGGTACCGATCTGAAAGCCTGGGAATCTGCCCTGTCAAAGGGCGCAAAAGCTGTTCTCGTAGAAACGCCTTCCAATCCCGCTCTGGATATCATTGACCTCAAGGCGGTTTGTGATATGGCGCATGCAGCAGGGGCCCTGGTGATTGTAGACAATGTTTTTGCGACACCGATGCTGCAAAAACCCTTGGAATACGGCGCAGATATCGTTGTCTATTCCACAACAAAGCATATTGATGGTCAGGGGCGTTGCATGGGAGGCGCAATCCTTTGCAGCAAGGAATTCGACGCAGATCACCTGAAAGATTTTTACCGCCATACCGGCCCCTCCATGAGCCCGTTCAATGCCTGGACCATGCTTAAGGGACTCGAGACGCTTGGATTGCGGGTCGATCGCATGAGTGACAATGCCCTTGCTCTGGCGAGCCATCTTGAGACCTTGCCTGGCCTCAGGAAAGTTATCTATCCCGGCCTGAAATCCCATCCCCAGCATGAATTGGCAATGGCCCAGATGTCAGGTAAGGGCAGTACATTGATCGGTCTGGAGCTTGATGGGGGCAAGGAAGCGGCTTTCAAAGTTCTTAACCGTTTGCGGGTTGCGGACATCTCCAACAATCTTGGCGATGCAAAAACCCTGATCACACACCCTTCTTCAACCACCCATCAACGTTTGAGTGAAGAAGAAAGACTGGCTGTCGGGATTACCCAGAGCTTCTTGCGGATCTCTGTCGGTCTGGAAGACGTCGAAGATCTCAAAGAAGATCTGGAGCAGGCCATTCGTGGATAAGGCAAAGTAACTACAAGAAACAGGGGGGCTTTTAATGCCCCCATTTTTTTATGGGTTTCTTTTTAGGGCTTCTTTCCTGGATCTACTGGCTTTGGGACTGGTGGGAGTGTGCAGGCCAACGGGTTTGTAATGCCAGTTTCATACCTTCATGGCTGGCTTTGAAACCAAGTTTTTCGTAGAAACTTATGGCGTCAGGTCTAGACTTGTCTGTGGTCAGTTGGACCAGTTCACAACCGCGTGCCCGACACTGCTCAATGGCCCAGTTGAACATCTTCTGCCCCAGCCCGCTGCCGCGATGATCTGCTGCAATACGTATACTCTCGATTTGCCCGCGCCACATCCCCTGACGCGAGAGGCCGGGAATGAAGCTCAACTGCAAACAACCGACAATCACGTTTTCCAGTTCCACCACAGCCAGATATTGATTGGGGTCGCGTTCTATCGCTTTGAAAGCCGAGATGTACTCCTTGTTGAGAGGAAGAGAACTATCTTCCCTGCTTGCTCCCAATAGGTCATCGGCAAGCAGCGTAACAATTTCGGGTAAGTCGGCCTCACTGGCGCGTCGATATCGGATAGTATTCATTCCCTCAGGCTAGGATCATCTCATGATCGAAGCAATGGTTTCATGTTTTTGTTCTAGCAATACCCCAACTCCTTTTCCACTTCTGCCAGGCTTTCATCAATTATGTTCATCGCCTGTTCCATTTGAGCCTGGGTGGTTACCAGTGCCGGGGTGAAGGTCAGGACGTTGCCCATGGTGGTCTTGAAGCTCAGGCCTTTATCGAGCGCACGGTAGAGCACCATATCTGCGGCGTCATTGGCGGGGGAACGGCTGTCTCGATCTGTCACCAGTTCGGCCCCGAAGAGGCAGCCCCGTCCCCGGACATCGCCGATCAGGGGGTGGCGGGTCATCATTTCCTGCAAACGCTCAAAGGCGTAATGCCCAACCGTGGCGGCATTCTCGACCAGTCCTTCATCTTCAATAATCTGAAGCGTGGTCAGGGCGGCGCGGGTGGTTACCGGATTTTTTTCGTGGGTGTAGTGTCCATAGGCATATTTGTCAGCAATATCCAGTTCAGGTCGGCAGAGTGTGGCCGCAATAGGCAAGATACCGCCGCCAAGACTTTTCCCTACCACCAGAATGTCCGGCACCACGTCATCATGTTCGCAGGAAAACATCTTGCCGGTTTTGCCAAGGCCTGTAGGGATTTCGTCGAAGATCAGCAAGGCACCATGATCGTTACAAGCCTGTCGCACTTTTTGCCAGAAACCGGGAGGGGCAATGTAGGGAACGGCCCGGGTAGGTTCGGCGATCACAGCGGCGATATCACCTTCTTTTTCCAGTACGTAACGGATGGTGTTGGCACAGAGATCGGCTGATCCCTCGCGTACGTCCCAGGCATTTCGATAATCCCCAAAGGGAGGAACATGCTCGGTACCGGGGAGTAATGGGCCTATGGGGCCGGAGCGGAACATTTCCTCGCCCCCGATCGAGCGGGCACCGAAACCCGCACCGTGAAAAGAATCCCAAAAGGAGATGGTCTTGAAACGTCCGGTCTTGGCCCTGGCATAGGCTAGAGCGATTTCGATGGCATCAGACCCGCCTGTGGCAAAGAGAACCTTGCCCAGATCCCCCGGGGCCAGTTCAATCAGCTTTTCCGCCAGTTCTACCGCCGGGTCACAGGTGAAACGGCGGGGGGCAAAGGGCAGGTCATCCAGCTGTTTTTTGATCGCGTCTTTCAGGCGCGGGTGCCCATAACCGATGTGGTGGACGTTATTGCCGTGGAAATCCATAAAACGTTGGCCACGATTGTCTTCAATCCAGATGCCTTCAGCCTTGCGGATGACAGAAAGGCAGGGTGTGGAAACCGACTGGTGCAGGAAGACTTTCTGGTCCCGGTCGAGGAGCTCTTTCGCGCCGCTGTCGATATTTCTGACATGCCAGTCCTTGCGCCGGGGCGAGTGATTGACGTCGCCTTCGGCTCCCTGTGGGGTGGTGTGGACATCAGGGCGGGAAGTGGACATGGACTTTTCCTTGCATGAAATGATGCGAGAGCGGGTGTGTTCTGTTCTGGAGTATGAGGACAAAAGTGATATAATTCTAATCGTAGTTTTTTATCCCTTTCATAACTAAAGATTATATCGCAGATGAATCTTTCCCAACTCCGCGCTTTTAATGCTGTTGCCCGTGAAGGCAGCTTTACCCGTGCTGCGGAACGATTGTCCATCAGTCAGCCCGCAGTGACGGCGCACATCAAGGCCTTGGAGGAAAGCTATGAGACCGGCTTGTTCCGGCGTGGCAGTAAAGGGGTGGAATTAACAGAAGCCGGGGTCGATCTGGCGGTGTTGACCCGGCAGATCTTTGCCCTTGAGCTTGAGGCTTCTGAACTGCTTTCCGCTACCCGGGCTCTGACCAGGGGTAACCTGCGTATTGCTGCGGGTAGTCCTTATTTTATTGTGCCGATCCTTGCTGCTTTCCAGAAGAAATTTCCGGCTGTGCATATTGATCTGAAGATTGGCAACTCCCGGAAAGTTACGGCTGATCTCCTTGGTGAGAGAGTTGATGTGGCAATGCAGACGGGTTGGGAGGAAAATCCGCTGGTAGAGGCTCTACCCTTTAACACCCACAATGTCGTGGTTTTTTGTCAGCGGGATCATCCCTTTGCCATGGCAGGGAAAAAGACATTGAAATTAACAGAGCTTGTCGGGGAGAGGATGATCTGGCGGGAACCGCAATCCCTCACCCGGCAGGTGTTCGAGGCCGCCTGTAAAAAAGCCCGGGTTTCTATTACTCCAGTAATGGAGGTCGAAAGCAGAGAAACCTTGCTGGAAGTTGTTGCCGCCGGCCTCGGACTGGGTATTGTTTCCTCTCACGAACTTCCCGCAGACAACCGAATTCAGGTGTTCGATGTTGAAGAATCACAACTGGAAACCACAGAATATATGTTGACCCTCAAACGCCGTCGGCACCTGAGGGTCGTCAAGGAGTTCCACAAGGTTGCCGAGGAATTTTGTCAGAGAATATGCCGTTGAATCACAAAGAGAGTCATTTGAGTGAAACTATATGAAGGGCCTTATTATTGTTCTTTGGACTCTTTAACAAGTTTTTGAATGAACCCTGTGGTTTTTTCACTGAATTCACCATAGCTCGTTACTTTCCGTGCTTCATAGAGAAGGGTGCCTTCGTGTGGTGCTTTTATAATAGGCTCTAGAGAACAAGGCTGTAGTTTTTGGTGTCCATCAAATAGGTAGTGACAAAGAGTGAAGGGAAAAAGGCCAATCCAGGTTTTAAGTTGTGAGGGGTAACTGCAACAATGCTTTAGGTAACGCCAACGCTCTTTCCAAGATATGCGGATCTTAATAATTTCGCCGTTGTGAGAAATAGGGGTTAAAACCCTGTAAAAAATCCATGGGAGAGCGTAACCGTTATAAAGAGAAAACTGGAAGGTGTTTTTCAGGCAATTATATCTCGTTGCTAAAGCTAAGCCAAGGAGATGAGCAGCATCATGATCTTGATGCCCACCTTCCCAAGCATGGATATATAATGTGTTTGGTACGCCAATTTTTTTGAAAAGATGGTGAAGTGTATTCTCTGCTGCGGAAATATTTTTATAGAGTTGTCCGTCTGCAATTTGTTGCTGGCCCCCTATAAAATGTACCTGTTCGGAAGTGATGCCAAATTTAGAGAGAACATTAAGACTTTCCTTGTTGCGGGAAGCAGAAAGATTGCCGTCAAAAGTTCCCGAAGTAAGGTAGATAAAATGAGCATTTTCAAGATTGTCTTTTAGGTCTTCGATGACTTTGAAAACGCCAAATTCATCATCCTGATGAGAAAAAAGAAAGACGTGTAACAATGTTATATGGCCTTATTAATAAGCATCAAAATCAAGAAAGTTAAAATATAGCTGTTGATTGTTCAATTGTAGATTATCTCCCTGCAGGGGAAGATAAATCAAATTTAACGGAGATGGCTTCAATTTGTCAGGCACTGGCAGATACCCCCCCCAGGAGAGGTTCTCCGGTAATGTTCCTAACATTAACCTGAAACCAAAGCCAGACTTGGGGAAGTCGATGGTGTTTCCTTGATGTGGGATTTCTGCGTATGCATTGAAAAATGGTTTGTCTGTAGGTGCTTCTATCTGGGCAAGTTGCGAGTTAGATCCCGTGATGCATCCCGGATTGTTGGGATTGGAAAGGCGCCAGCTAAGCGATGTTTCATTCCAATTATGGCGAGTGAGTGAAGGTGATGTTTGTAAATATTCGCGGGTCCTTGTCGGTAGCGCTCCAAGACCAATGCGTGCTTGTAAAGGTGTTACAAGGGAAAAACCCAGTTTGCGGAGAAAGCCTGGTGTTGAGTTGTGATTGGCGACACCGATGACAAAATCATATCCTTGGCTTTGAGCGGCTTGATAGGTTTTTTCCGCGAGTTGGGTGAATAGGCCTTTTCCTCTAAATTCAGGATGGGTCGCCGTATTGAGAGATAGTAGTCCTTTGTAGCAATTCCCGGAGAAAGACCAGTTTACAGGAATAGTGGAGTAATGGGCTGCCAGGGTATCCCCTTCCCAGGCATCATAACCAACGACTTTTCCCTCAGGATTGTCTCTATAGAGCCATTGCAGATATTTCCTGGCTTCATTTGTATCGGTAAGATGGCGAGCATTCGAAAAACAAAGACTAAAGAGTTTAGAGTATTCGCTGATCAAATTGAGAGTTGTGTGTACTGGAGAGAATTCCAAAGGTTAAATCCATAAGCGTGATTGATCAATGTCCTGCCCTGAACTATCCTTAATGGCCTTTGAATTGTCTAGGTATTTTCCCGGTTCATCAGAAAAGTGAAATGCTGTTTATGCCGCGATAGTGTCAGGTATTGTGATGCGATGATTATACCTATATCAAGAACCGGAGGTTGGGGTTGTTGGCGACTGATCCAGGTGGTGGCCAGTAATGGAACATATTATTAGTGAAAAGTTATAGCATGAAAATCTTGATCTTGGTTCTTTTCACGTTGGTTATGTCTTTGGGACAATTGCTGTTCAAAAAAGCGTCAATGGAGATTAACTGGAGCGGGGGACTGCTGGAACTTTTTAACCCTTGGCTCATTGTGGCGATCACACTTTATGCTGGTGCAACATTGGTTTGGGTGTGGATCTTGCGGACTGTGCCCCTGAATTTTGCTTATCCTTTTACGGCTCTGGCTTTCGTGATTGTGCCTGTTGCTGCCTCTTATATCTTCAAGGAGAGTCTGGGCTGGCCAAATGTTGTGGGCACGGTTCTTATAATGGCAGGGATTGCCGTTATTTCTTTGAAAGAGATTTAAGAGTATTTCAATGATGGAAGCTATATCCAAGACTTCTATAGCGGTCGTTATCCCCTGTTATCAGGTCAAATCCCATATCCAGCAGGTACTGGAAGCGATTCCTGATCTGGTAAATGAAATTTTTTGTGTTGATGATGCCTGTCCTGATAAATCTGGAGATTTCATAGAAAGTATCAGCCGGGATAAACGTGTAACAGTTATTAGGCACCAGAAAAATCGCGGTGTTGGTGGGGCAATGTTGACCGGGTTTGGGGCCGCGTTAGGGGCCGGGCATGATATAGCTGTGAAAATTGACGGGGACGGGCAGATGGATCCCCAGCTTATCCCCTTGTTCATAAATCCGATTATTTCTGGCCAAGCAGATTATACAAAAGGTAATCGTTTCTGGGATAGCCGAAGCATACTCGAAATGCCGAAAGTTCGGGTTTTCGGAAATGCAATATTGGGTTTTTTAAACAAATTCTCTTCAGGCTACTGGCGGATTATGGATCCAACGAATGGATATGTTGCCATTCATCTTTCCGTTTTTGCTTTGCTTGATTCCTCAAAAATTGCGAACAACTATTTTTTTGAAAGTGACATGCTGTTCAGACTGAATGTTGCCCGTGCAGTCGTTCAGGATATTCCAATGGAAGCGAAATACGGTACCGAAGTATCGAATTTGAAAATTCACAAGATTGTTTTTCCTTTTTTGGCGGGACATTTACGAAACGCCTCAAAACGGTTTGTTTATAGCTATTTGCTTAGAGATTTCAGTCTTGCGTCCATCGAATTTTTACTGGGACCTTTGCTCGTCTGTTTTGGTGTCTTGTTTGGTGCCTGGCATTGGTATCTGTCTTCTTTTTCAGGACTACAAGCCACACCGGGGCAGGTGATGCTTGCCGCCCTGCCAATGATCGGTGGTTTGCAATTAATTTTATCTGCTTTGAATTTTGATATGACGAATGAACCGCGCATTCCCTTGCAACAGACAATTCGACGTTCTGCAGCTTTAAAAGACAATTCCTCTGTTGATGGAGGGGGAAAGTGAAGTGGTTTTCTATGCCCGCCATCACGGGGAAAGCAATTTTCTTTGCTCCTTTGCTGATCTGCCTGACAGTGGTTTTTATCCAAATGATGAGAACAGGGTATCAAGAACCAGTTGCTGATGCCTTGGGTTATGCTGACCGGGCAGTAATTTTCTCGGTTACTCCAATCGAAAAGACGTGGGGTAATGGCATCGTTGTCGCCCCTTTCTATCCAGCATTTCTGAATCTTATGATGCAGGCTGATCCTGCTGTTGAGGTGGCATTAAAATGTTATGCCGCTAGATCAGATGGTTGTGATGTTGGTGGGTTGGCTGCTGTTTATACTGTGCAGGCAGTTGTTGTTGCACTGACAGTGTATTTCAGCTTCCTCGCGTGCCTCTTTATGTCGGGGAAATACGGCCTCTCTTTTGGGGTGATGGTACTTATTCTGGCTGCTGGACGACTGACCGAATACACGGACTGGCTTATTACCGAGGCGTGGGCTTTCTTCGGGTTTATGGGGTTTGTGGCCTCTTTATCTTATGCTGCACGTGTCAGGGATAGCTTGTGGGCTTTCCTTCTTATGGGGTTGGGACTGTCTTTATCTGTTCTGACCCGACCATCTTATTTGTATCTGGTATATTCCTTCATTATCGTAATCCCCTTGTACTGGTGGATTGTTATGAAGGGGAAACCTGTTGCGACTTTGATGAAAACGGCTGTCTTTATGATACCGTTCTTGTCTCTGGTTATCCCCTGGATGTTCCGTAATTTGTACTATTTTGATGTTTTCGGTGTCAGTGCGGGCTACGGTTCGTATATACTTTCGGAACGTGTCGCCTATAACATGATGAGCTGGTCAGAATATGCGGCCAGTTTTATATACTGGCTTCCGGATTTTGGAGATTCCCTGAGCAAAACGCTATTTGATCCAGCCCTGTACCAGAAACTCGATTTCGGGGCTTCTGACGGGTATTACCGCTATGGCAACTCTGTTCTGCGCTCTACCATTTATGCTGCAGCCGAGACGGATAAAGAACGTGTCAGTCTTTTGGTGAATGACTATATTTTAGGTGATCTGGTCAAACACATTTTTGTCACCTTTTCTTTGGCTCTGCGCGGGATGTGGGTAGCAAAATATCTGGGTTTGATTGGTGTTTTCTTCATGATCCCGGCCTTCTTTCTTTACAAAAGAATGACCGGAGTGGGGCCCCTGCTTCTTTTTGCCTATCCCTTTTTCTTTATGGTTGGATTTAACGCTTTTGTTTCGGTGAGTATTCCTCGATACAACGCGCCGATTGTTCTGCTGTACGCGATGGCTATCGTGATCTGTGGGCCAGCAGTGTTTCAGGTCGTGAAAAACCGTTGTTTGCCAAGGGTGACCTGATTTTACCTGTTCAGTAAAGCTGTCTAAAGCGTTTCAGAAAAGTTTCTTGGGCTTTCTGAGGGGGGATGGGGGTTATTCTGATATTCGGCAGTGATCTTGGTTTGCCAAAGATCTTGCTGGCTTCGCGGTCATTGAAACCGGCGAGCTGGGTGGCTTCGAGGTAGGCGGCCATACGGTCCGCGCGTTTGATCAGTTTGTTCAGGCGTTCGGGCAGATTGGCAGGCAAGCCAAAGCTGACGTGAATGGCTTCCATCAGGCGAAGTTCTAGTTCTTTGTAACTGCTGCCAATAGCGTACTTGAAGGGAGTGATCAGATCTCCTATGACGTATTCAGGCGCGTCATGGAGAAGCGCCGCCAACCTGTCTTCCTTGCTGGCGTCGGGTTTAAGCAGGCCGACGATTTCTTCTACCAGCAGGGAATGCTCGGCAATGCTGTAGCCCCATTCCCCTGTGGTTTGACCGTTCCAGCGAACCTCGCGAGACAGGCCGAGGGCAATATCTTGAATCTCGACATCCAGCGGGGAGGGATCCAGCAAGTCCAATCTGCGACCACTGAGCATGCGTTGCCAGGCGCGGGGAGCGGGAGTTGATTTTGCAGTGCTCATAAAATCAGGCCTGTCTCTCTTGCGGAGCTACAGACCTGATTTTGCAGGGTGCGATCTGCAGCGGTTATCTTCTGCGTGCCATGGTCGGAATGACAAGCCGTTCGATCCAGTTTTTAACCTCGGCCTGACGGATATCGGCGTTCATGATGTCATGGTCGATACCCAGCAGCCACCAGAGGTCTTTTCGACTTGGATCTTGGTGCAGGGCTTCGAGCATGTCTACATATTTCTGGGCATCATCCAGGTTGAGAAAGAAGCCTTTGTCGACCAGCTTTTGTTTCCGGCAATAACAAAGCCGGGCCATCTCATGCAGGTCGTATTCCGGGTGGTACTGAATGGCCCAGAAGGCTCCGCCTTTATGGGTAACAGATACCGCCTGAACAGCTGTCCAGTCGTTGGAGGCGAGGATCTGTCCGTTTGGAGGAAGGTGGGTGATCTCGTCATCGTGGCTGATAAAAGCATCAAAAACTGCTTTTTTGCCTTCGTACATCGGGTGGGCGCGGCCTTCGGCGGTCAAGGCAATCTTGCGCGCAATGCCCATTTCACGATCTTTGGGATTTACGGCACAGCGGCCGCCAGCAGCAACCACGGCAATCTGGGCTGCCCAACAGCTGCCAAAACTCGGGATCTGGGCTTCGTAGGCAGCCTTGGCAAAGGCAACCTGGGGTACAACCTTGGGATCATCGGAATGGATGGTCAGACTGGAGCCGGTCCAGGCAATGCCATCGTATTGCGCCAGACTGGCCCCTGTCGGCAGGGAGGCACCGGGATCTGCCGGATAGAGAATGTCGCAATGAGCGCCGGGGCTTTGCTGCTGGAGCATCTTGACATAGAGATCGCCGGCGGTGGAGGCACCGCCTTCGCGCAGGCCTTCACGGCCTTCTTTGGCATAACCGTCTACAACGAGGAAACGTGGGTTTTGAGGCATCGGGGTTTTCTCCGAATGAGGTCGTCGGTTTATAACGTCAGTGACAGGGCTTATTTTACAGGGCTCATTTACTGGCTGCGGCCAGACGATCAATCGCAGCAGGAAGATCTGCATAGCGTTCGACAATCGCATCGGCTGTGGTGTGCCCCTTGTCGGCATCGCGTGTCGCTGTGAAAAGGATGGCTTTCATGCCCAGCGCGTGAGGTCCCTTGATATCATTGTGATCCCGATCACCGATATGCAGCATTTCCTCGACCTGGACGCCAAGTTGGCTCGCGGCGGAATCAAACATGCTGCGATGGGGCTTGGAATGGCCAACTTCATCAGAGAAAGCAAAGCCGCTGAAATATTGTTTCAGATCGTATTGTTCCAGAATGCGTCGCAGGCCGGTTCCCGGGGTAACAATGGCATCGGAGACTATGCAGAGCTTGTAGCGACTGGCCAGGTCTGCCAGAGCTTCCTTGACGCCTTCAATGGCGTTTGGTGGAATATTGACCTCCATATCTCCTGTATCTTTGACAACACGGTTGAAAAGGTCAGTTGGAAGGCGGCGTCCCAAACCGTTCAGTATAGCGCGGATACGCTGATCAACGGTCCAGTTGATAAAGAGTTCTTTCCAGACAATGTTGAAAGAGGCATCGGCGACGTCATAGGCCAGTGTCACTGTTGCGAGATCAATTGGCTCGACTTCATTCAGGGCAGTCCAGAGAATGTGACGGCGCTCGTCTCTTTTGCTGCGAAGGCCCTGTGCGGCGCGTTTGGGTTCATCTGAATCGTCATCGACGATGGTATCCCACAGGTCAAAGGTGATGGCCTTGATCATGCCGGGTTTCCTCTTTCTTGTCTGGGCGCCTGTACGGCGACTGTTTATGCAGGTGTTTGTGTCGGCCAACGTTATGGGCCGTTTTTATTTATGCTGAAATCATACGAACGAATAGAAAGTCAAACAAGAAAAAAGTGGGAAATAAGTGGGTATTATGAAAATATTGTGGGTATTTTGCTTTTTAAGTCACTATTTTCGCGAATTGGACTGCTAAAATTTTTCATGTGTGGGTGGAAGTGGTGTTGTCTGGGCAGGCTGTAATCCAGACTCAAAAAGACGCTTCCGAAGGGGAAGCGTCTTTTATGCCAGCAGGGATGTCAGGGGAAAGTTTGATAGAACCGGATTGTCTTATCTGTTGGCTTTCCTGTTCTCTGGATTTCTCTTCTTGGGCCGGGTTGTCGATCAGGCCGCGATTGCTTCTCGCAAATCACTTTGGGCAGCGATCAGGCCCTCATCACCTTTGGCAGCATTGGCGGCGGCGATAAAATGTACGTCGGTGATGCCGAGAAAGCCGAGAACGGTTGTCAGATAGGGGTCGATAAAGTTCATTGCTCTGGCCGGGCTTCCTTCGCGGTAATCGCCCCCAGTTGCGGAGAGCACATATGCCGTCTTGTCCTGTAACAGTCCTTTTGGCCCATTTTCTGTGTAGGAAAAGGTCTTTCCCGCCCGGGCGATCTGATCAATATATGACTTCAGCAACGAGGGAATGGAAAAGTTATGCATCGCCACACCTAAAACAATGGTGTCTGCCTCGAAAAGCTCCGCTACCAGTGCATCCGAAAGCGTAACAAGCTCTTTCTGCTGTGGGCTGCGTTGATCTTCCGGTGTGAAAAACGCACCGATTGTTGCTTCATCCAGATGGCTCAAACCCGTTGAGATCAAATCTCTTTCGATGATTTTACCTTGCGGGTTTTTGTCCTGCCACTTACTGGCAAAGCTGGCGGTTAACTGGCGGGATTTTGAACCCTGACCCAGAGGACTTGAGTTGATAACCAAAAGAGTATTGCTCATGGGATTCTCCTTGCGTATCCGATACGACAAGATTTAATGTCTATTTAAATAAATAAAATTGTTATAATTAGAATGTACCTGTCTATTAAATGGAAAGATTGAAGGTGGCTTCTCCTGTCACACTTGAGCAATGGCGTGTGTTCCATGCAATTGTCCGTCACGGTGGTTATGCGCAAGCGGGCAGGGAACTGAACAAAAGTCATTCGGCTCTGCATCATGCTGTGGCAAAAATGCAGGATTTACTGAACGTCCAGTTGCTCCAGGTTGAGGGGAAAAATGTTCGTCTGACCGAAGAGGGTGAAGTTCTTTACAGACGTTCCACCCGCTTGCTTGAAAATGCTGAAGAGCTGCAACGAACAGCGGTCTCGTTATCGCAGGGGTGGGAGACGGAATTATCGTTGGCGGTAGAGAGTCTGTTTCCCACGAGTTGTCTCTTCAACACCTTGAAGGCTTTTTACCCGCTCAGCCGGGGATGTCGTCTGCGGATCAGGGATACGGTGATCGGCGCGACCACGGCGGCGATAGAAAAGCAGGAAGTCGATCTTGCCATCACAAGCTTTGTACCGAAAGGGCATATGGGGACTTCCGTGACGGAGGTCGAACTGTTGATTGTGGTGCACCGCAGCCATGAGTTGGCGCGAACGCGTGGAGAAATCAGCTTGCGCGACCTTGAGGGGCATCTGCAGATTGTTATTTCCGAACGCATGGAAATTCATTCTGGTGACAAGGGCTGGCTTAAGGCGGAACAACGCTGGACCGTTGATAACATGGGCGCTGCACTGGCCTGCCTGTATCAGGGCATGGGGTTTTGTCATCTGCCCCGGCATCAGATAGAGAAAGATCTCGCTTCTGGTGAACTGGTTGCTCTCAAGATCGAGAATGTCAGCCAGAGGAAGCTCTGGCTGACATTGGTTGTCCCCCAGCAGGAAAACCTTGGTCCTGCCGGACAGTTGCTACGTGATCTGATCTTGAAAAACAGTGGTTGTGATGTTGAAAACGGAGCAACGGTCGAGGAGACCGGAGATAATGCCGGGCGGTTTGGAGGTTGATTGTCAGGTTTGAAGCTAGGGCCGTTCCCTGCCCGTAGCCGCCTCTTATTCAGTTCGGTATTGAGGCGCCGAAGCGAGAAATTCACCGTAGGCCCAGGCAGCAGGATAGGAGAATTGTTCTGCGAGAAGATTGTTCCGTCGGGTCTTTTTTGCCCCCATATCCCTGAGCAATTCATCGAAATGTCGATAGTGGAAGGGGGCTGAACAAAGTCCGCCATAGACCTGTGCAGCCGGTCGTTCGTTGCGGCGCCAGTCGAGCATCAGTTCTATATTCTCGCGCATCTCGCTGTCTGATGGCTGTTGCTGTAATTGACCGTCGGCATAGCGCACAAGCCAGTTGGCGATCATCTCAGCTGAGAGAACAGTACAGAAACTCGAGTTGAAACCGACAAACCCCATATCAGGCAAATCGGGATTTACCGACAGACGAAAAGTCCTGTATTGTCCGTCGGGATCGATCAGTTTGTCCTGATACTGTTGCGCCAGATAGGGCAAGCCCAGCTTCCACCCCACAGCCGAAATCGCGATATCACAGCCGATAGCCTGTCCGTTTGACAGGATGACCTGATCCTCTTGGTAACGCTCGAAAGTTCCTTGCACCGGGATAACGGTCCCGTTCTCGAAGCTCTCAAACAGTCCGGGTGTAACAATGGGGATGGAACAGGAAACAGATTTTTCGATTGGGACATCCGGTATCATGTTCCATTTTTTGAGGCCAAGCTGGAGCTTCATCAGTGTTTCCAGACCACGAAAATTGGCCCAGATCAACGGCTTGAGAAGTATGCCGAGAGTTTTGCCGAGCAGTCCCCGGTTCCAGCCATTGAACTGACATTCCTGCGCGCGCATAAACAACAGGCGTTTGAAGTTGATCCCGCCGAGAAAATAGGGCAAGCGCCAGACTGGTTCCCGGTAAACAAAGGTTACGGATTGTGCCCCGTTCTTTGCCGCGTTCACAACAATGTCCGTAGCTGACTTGGAACCGCCAAGGACGACAACACGTTTTCCGCGAACCATGGCGGGGTCGGTGTATTCAGAAGAATGGATAACCTGTCCGCCCTGCGCGGTAAAAGCCTCCTGTCCCGGATGCGTGAGAATGTTTTTCTCCGAGAACTGACCGGTGCAGATGGCGACAAAATCAAATGTCTCAGTTCGGGTTTTCCCTGCCTGTTCAAGCGTCAGTTCCCAGCCCGGTTGGCCGTCTGAGCGACGGTCCATTGAAGCAATGTTTGTGTCGAGATGAAACAGTCGGGCCAGTTTGTGTTTGTCGGCATAGGAATGCAGATAGGCATGCACCTGCGGGCCTTTCGGCCATTCCGGGTAGTCGTCCGGCATCGGGTGATCGGTGAAGCAGTAAAGATCTTTGGGAGACTGGGTTTGCACATCGGGGTAGGAACGGGACAGTTCCCATACACCGCCAAAATCGTGACTGCGTTCGAAGCCAATGACCCGGTGGCCTTTTCCATCAAAAGCCTTGGCAGCGGCAAGACCGCTTATACCGCCACCGATGATGGCGACCGTTTTGCGTTTTATCATCTCATGCCCTCACTCTGTGTCGGGAGGGGGGAGAAAGTCAACTTCATGGAGTGCCGAAAGCCGCACCAGTTCTGCTGGATCAGTGACACCATCAAGAACGACAAACAGGTCATAGAGTTTTCGGGAAGGAGCAACACCAAATACACAGTTTGCCTCTGCGCCCGAACGGTTGAAAATACCGTGTGCGATTCCTTTGGGCATCCGGACAGTATCCCCGGGACCAGCCTTGAACAGATCTGGGCCAAATTCGACCTCGAGTTGGCCATCAAGTACGATAATCCATTCATCCTGTGTCGGGTGGATATGAGGAGGGACAAAAGTTTCCGCAGGAATGGTGGCATGCCAGATAAAGGCATTGTCGCTGTGAAGTTTTGGGGTGTAGGTCTGGCCGACAACGTTCCAGGAGACGCCTTCCAAACCGTCAGCTTTGGGGGTAATACCCATGGTAAATGACATTGTTAACTCCCTGTGTGTTTTTTGTTATGGGCTGAGCCTAATCCTTGGGTGGGTGCATCTTTGTCCAAAAAACGAAAAATAATGACGAGAGCCCCACCAAAAGCATTTGCTTTAACTTTAAAATGCTTTCTAGAATAGGGAATGGGTACCCTGTGGTCATCTCTCTCTGGTGAACCTCTGGCCTCTCACAGGTTGTTTCAAACCGATGAACTTGAGACGGCGCGAGGATTTGTTGCCAGCAAGTTTTGTGGTCACAGGCTTGATCGCGTGACCGCAACAGACCACTTTGACGCCTGTTATAACCACGTTTCTGGTCACACCCTTTCCCTCAATTATCTGCGTTATGGCGCGACGGTTGAAATAGAACCGGGAGAGCTCGGGGCTTTTTATCTTATTCAGCTGCCGATTAAAGGCCAGGCCGAAGTGTCCAACGGTGCCGAGACAGTCTGGACGCAGCAGGAAACAGGATCGGTGCTCAATCCCACGCGATATACCAAAATGCGCTGGTTTACGGGGTGTGAAAAGATTCTCGTCCGCATTGACCGGAGAAGTCTTCATGATGCTGCGGAAAAAATGCTCGGACAATCCATCAACGTGCCACTGGTTTTCCAGTCAACAATTTCGTTTGATCAACCAAAAACGATGGCCTGGATAAAAAAATTGGTAACCTGTGTCCAGGCTGCCGAACAGGGGTATCTGTTTGGGAAATCACAATCCCTCGGCCAAATGCTGGTTGAAGAAGAGCTTTTGACAGATTTTCTTTCGAGCCAGCCGAGCAACATCAGTCATTTTTGGAATGATATTCGCCACGAAGCCATACCGCGATATCTGCGTCGGGCTCAGGATTATATTCATGATAATCTGAGTGACGGGATAACCGTTGCTGATATTTCGGCAGCCGCAGGGGTGAGCGGGCGTTGTTTGCAGCTTGCTTTTCAACACAATTTTGGATGTAGCCCTCTGCAATATCTCCGCCGATTGCGTCTGAACCTCGCGCATTGTGAATTAATGAAGACAGAAAAAGGTACGTCTGTGTCAGAAATTGCCTATGGTTTGGGCTTTACCCATCTGGGCAGGTTCGCTATTGCCTACCGCGAGACTTTTGGGCAAAGCCCAAGTGTAACGAGGGATCAGGCCACGGCTCATCAGAATTGCCGGGTGTCGCGGAAATGAATTACTATATCTGAACCCGAGATTGGAAATACCGGTTGGAAGAAGAGGCGATTTGGTTTTGTATCAAGGTGATCTGAACAGGAAAGTATGTGTGGCACCAATGCTTGATTGGACTGATCGCCATGAGCGTTCGTTCCTCCGCATGATCAGCCGCCATACCGTGCTCTATACCGAAATGATAACCACTGGCGCTTTGCTTCATGGCAAGGATCCAGAGAGGTTCCTGCGATTTGATGAACAGGAGCATCCAGTCGCCCTTCAGCTGGGGGGGAGTGACCCGGAAGCCATTGCAGTTTGTGCAGGCATGGCAGCAGACTATGGTTATGATGAGGTTAACCTCAACGTCGGCTGCCCCAGCGATCGGGTGCAGAAGGGACGTTTTGGTGCCTGTTTGATGGCGGAGCCCGAACTGGTTGCCGAGAGTGTGGCGGCCATGCGGCAGTCCGGACTGCCAGCAACGGTAAAAACTCGCATTGGAATTGACGACCAGGACAGCTATGAGTTTTTACACAGTTTTGTCGGTACGCTTGATAAAGCTGGCTGCAAAACCCTGATTGTTCACGCCCGGAAGGCCTGGCTCGAGGGACTGAGCCCAAAACAGAACCGGGAAATTCCTCCGTTACGATACGATGTTGTTTACCAGATCAAACAGGATTTTCCTGAACTGGAAATTATTCTGAACGGGGGTGTTCAGGATCTGGATGCTGCTGAAAGTCATATGACACAGGTAGATGGGGTTATGATTGGCCGGGAAGCTTATCAGAATCCCTATGTTTTGGCTGAAGTTGATCGACGTTTTTATGGTGAGGGAGCTGTCAAAACGCGCGAGGAAATCGTATCAGAGTTGACTGATTATGCGGCCAGACAGGTTGCGGAAGGCGTTCCTGTAAAGTCCATAACACGACATGTGCTTGGCCTGTTTAACGGTTTGCCGGGGGCAAGAGCGTGGAGACGAAGCCTGAGCCAGAATGCTTTCAAGCCAGGCGCAACGGAACAGGTCATCAGGAATGCCTATGCCGATTTTCTTGGTGCTGGGGAAGCGCGTCAGGTAGCTTAACTGCTTCAAGTGTATCTGAATTAA
Organism: Kiloniella laminariae; assembly: GCF_027214005.1. Taxonomy (GTDB): domain Bacteria; phylum Pseudomonadota; class Alphaproteobacteria; order Kiloniellales; family Kiloniellaceae; genus Kiloniella; species Kiloniella laminariae_A. The sequence continues at coordinate 897,247 of NZ_JAPWGY010000002.1, read as the reverse complement.
AGCAGGAGACGTAAATGAAGATAAGAACAGGGATGCTGATCACGGCAACGGGTTCGTTTCTTTTTGGTCTTCCGGCTTTTGCGAGCCCGGTTGACTGTTCTCAACCCGTAGACAAAGCAGCATTGGTCAAAAAAGTTGTGTATTTCGAAGTGGGGAAATCTGGTCTTTCCGCGGATGCGAAACAGCAACTGGATCAATTGTTTGAAGTTATTGACGGGCATCCTTCGCTAAAAATATGTGCTGTTGGCCAGGCCGACAAACAGGGAAACCCTGTTGCAAACGAAAAGCTTTCGTTAAAACGCGCCGAAAGTGTCAAAAGCTATCTGGCGAAAAAAGGCATTGCAAAAAAACGGATTGAAACTGTTTTTCGGGGAGAAGCCTATGGCAGTGCAAGCTTCTGGAGCGACACAGAGGACCAGGCCCAGGATCGTCGGGTAGAAGTCAGTGCTTACGGTGAATAAACCCGCGAGGTCGCTTGCCCCTGCTGTTATCTGGCCATGGCTATGGAAAAGCTGAGTGTCACTTGTTCTGAATAACTGTCATATCCTGCTCTATCACGGTACCTTTGAACGCGTTCCTGAAGGAATGGAAAAAGGGCTACACAATGTTTCTCCCCTGGTCTTTCAGGCGCAGGTGCGGTGGCTTCGCGAGAATTTTGATCTGGTTACCGTGGATGAGATTAGCTCAGGCTCTGATCTGGCTGGAAAGGCTGCGATTACCTTTGACGATGCCTATAGTTCGATTTTCTCCAATGCACTTCCCTGGTTAATTGATGAAGGAATACCATCTTGCGTTTATGTGAACAGCGCATTGATTGAGGGCAGGGGGTTCTGGCGTGACAAGATCAGATATCTGATCAATTGTGGATTGGTTGCCGATTTTCTCGACTTTTGCCAGAGCGAACCGGAAATAGCAGCAATTCTTCCGGAACAATTCTATCGCGCCAGCAAGAAACCTGAATTGAACAGCTCTCTGGTTGATCTGGCCCTGAACCGTTTTTTTGCCGCGAGGCCTTCGACCAAGGCTTTCAATCTTTTACTTAAGGCTATCGCCTCGCGCAAGGAGCTGCTTGATCATCCGCTTGTGAGTTACGGTAATCACAGTCATTCACATTATGTCCTGTCATCCCTGTCTGAGGGACAGCAACATGACGAGATCCTGCTTTGTCGTGATTGGCTTGAGGTGAGTGGTTTAAATCTCAGTGAAAGCTTTGCAGCGCCGTTCGGTGGAGGCCGGGATATCAATTCATCGACAGAGAGGATCGTGCGAGAGCAGGGATACAGATCGCTTCTGATGAGTAGAAAAGCTGTTAACAGAGGTATGGTCCCTTCGAGAGAGGCGAATGGGCTCCGGATTTTGGAACGCTATATGGCCCCTGACAGTCTGGGAGAACTCCAGGGGCTTGTCAGAGAGATGGACGGTCCGACTGGTTCAGGAGCGTGGTAGTTCCTGGAGAACAGCTTGGGCGATCTGATGAATTTCCCGGCCTTTGCTTTCCATATAATTTTTTGCTGTGCCAGCGAGGGCCTGACATCTTTCAGGATTATTTAAAAGTGAGAAAAGGCAGTTTTCGAGCTCATCAATTGACTGGAGCTTGATTACCGCCCCGGCGGAGACCATCGCATCACTGATTTCCTGAAAATTTTGCATTTCCGGACCACAGACCACAGCACAGTTTTGCCGGGCTGGTTCAAGGAGGTTTTGTCCTCCTTTACGCAACAGGGACCCGCCGATGACAACCACGGGGGACAGTTCATAAAAGAGGCCGAGCTCGCCGAGTGTGTCGGCAAGATAGATATCGGTTTTATCTGTGATATCTTCTTTTTTGCTGCGAGAGCTGATCGTTAAGCTCTCGGCCCGAATTTCTGTCAGGATTTCCTCTCCACGCTCGGGATGACGTGGGGCGATGATGCAGAGAAGTCCGGGGAGTCTCTTTTGGAGTTTTTGTTGGACTTTTGCGAGGAAGATCTCTTCGGTTCTGTGGGTTGAGCTGGCGAACCAGATCGGTCTGTTGGCGATGTGCTTGCGCAGTTCCTCTAGATCGTCTTGACTCTTTAACAGGGGAAGTGCTGCGAATTTCAAATTCCCGCTGTCTTTTACACGCGGGGCACCGAGCTGTTCAAAGTGTCGGGCATCCTGCCGGGATTGTGCCAGGATCAACCGAAAGCATCCAAGAAGATCACGTATGAAAAAGGGTACTCGTAGCCATGATCGCAGGGATTTCCCAGACATGCGTCCGTTGACCAGAAGCAGGGGAACCTTGTGCTGGCAGGCGCGAAAGATCAGTTGTGGCCAAAGTTCTGATTCAACGATGAGACCCAGATCAGGTTTCCAATGCGTTATAAAACGTTCAACGGCAGCAGGCAGATCGACCGGAATAAATTGATGTCGCGCATTTGTTGGCAGTCGTTGCGCCATGAGTTGTGCAGAGGTTAGCGTGCCGGTTGTTACCAGAAAGTTCAGATCAGACTGTTGTTTGTTCAGTTCTTCAATCAGAGGCAGAATTGAAAGAGACTCTCCGACAGATGCACCATGAATCCAGATCAGCTTTCCTGTCGGGCGGGGCTCGCCAGCATACCCCAGCCGCTCGTTGTGGCGTTGCGGGTGTTCCTTCCCGCGGGTTCTTCTTTTTCTGAGATGATGTTTAACCACAGGTGTCAGAAAACTGGCTGTGCAACCGTAAATTCCGACAGTGATTTTGGTCAAAAACGAGGTCATCGAGACGTTTTTACCCCAACTGCAGAATTTCAAGCTGACGAGCAATCACCTTTTGCTCGTCATAAAGCTCAAGGGCACGTTCGCGCCCGGCATTGCCCATATTCTCCCGAAGTTTGGGGCTGTTGACCAGACGGCATAGTGCATCTGCAAGCTTGTCAGGGGACTGGACAGGGACCAGGATGCCGGTCGTCCCATCGAGTACTTCTTCGCGGGATCCCCGGATGTCCGTTGCGACAACGGGCAGGCCAGTCATCATTGCCTCGATAATGGAGCGTGGCATGCCTTCGCGGTGCGAGGGAAGGGTGAAAATATCACAGGCCCGCATGATCTGGTTTACGTCTGTCCGGTAGCCGAGGAAACGGATGCGTTTTTTGAGCTTGGGATCTGTTTCTGCAAGTGAAATAGCTTCGTTGATGTCTGACGCATGATCGCTGTCCAGACGGCTTCCGACAATCCAGAGTGTGGCATCAACCTTGCGCATCGCCTGGACTAGTTCGACATAGCCTTTCTCCCGGACCAGTCGCCCGACCATCAGAATGACTGTTTCATCTTCTTGTGCCCCAAATTCCGTGCGCAAGGCTTTTCGATAGGATTTCGGGGTTGCAGGATAAAAACGGGTCGTGTCAACACCGTTGCCAATGGCTGTGATCGTTCCCTTCGGGCAGAGATTGTATCGCTTTGCCGTTTCAGCATCTTCTTGTGCCTGTGTCATCAAGGCGTTGGTCTGACGTCCGGCAAGCCACTCCAGGCTCAGGAAGAGGTTGCGCTTCAGGGGTGGCATGTTGTCATGGAAGTAAAAGCCATGCGCCGTATAGGCTATGTTCGGGACCCTGGCAGCTTTTGCGGCAAAACGTGCGATCAGTGAGGCAACTGGTGTATGGGCGTGAACAAGGTCGAATTTCTCGTTTTTGAAGAGGGCTGTCAATTGCTGGAAAGATTTTGCATGAGACAGGAGATTCATGCTGCGCTCGATCTCGACGGTCTCAACCTGAAAACCTTCTGCCCTGATCTTTTCGACGAGCGGTCCTTCGCTGCAGACCCCCACAACATCGTGTCCGGCTTCTCTCATCCCTTTCATCAAGGGCAAGAGCATATGATAGAGGGAGAAGTCTACAGCGCAGATTTGGCAGATTTTCATTCGGGTCCTGCTGGGTTGTGTCTTGGCTATTGTTTTGGAAGAGACGCACCGGATTTGGGACAGCATATAGCCATCCGGCGAGGACGAAAACGTGTTAGTTGTTTTTTCCGCATTCTCTCCCCCCTCCATAACGATTTATCCCCCCGCTTGCAATGTCTCCAGGGCGATAGTTTCTTGACTTGCGATAATTCCATCACAGACGTATATCTGGGCAAAGAAATCAGGAAAAACGGAGCGATTTTGTGGCTGTACTTGTAACTGGAGCTGCCGGATTTATTGGGTCGACGCTTATTCATGCCTTGCTGGACCGGGGTGAACGCGTGGTCGGGGTTGATAACCTTAATGACTATTATGATGTAAATCTGAAGAAAGCCCGGTTGAAGCGTCTGGAAGATCGTGAGAGTGATTTCAGCTTTCACAAACTCGATATTTCTGACCGGGAAGCTCTTCCTACGCTTTGTGAAGCAAACCCTGATATTACAGGCGCAGTACATCTTGCCGCTCAAGCCGGTGTTCGGTATTCCCTGACCAATCCCTTTGCCTATATCGAAGCAAACTCCATGGGACATCTGGTGGTTATGGAGGCTTGTCGACGCCTTCCCAATTTCCAGCATCTTGTCTATGCCAGTTCGTCTTCGGTTTATGGCGGCAATACAAAGATGCCATTTTCTGTTGAAGATCCTGTTGATAACCCGGTTTCTCTTTATGCCGCGACCAAGCGTTCTTGTGAGTTGATGTCGGATTGTTATGCACATCTTTATCGGATGCCGATGACCGGTTTGCGGTTCTTTACGGTCTATGGACCCTGGGGGCGTCCGGATATGGCGGCCTACCTCTTCACCAAGGCTATTCTTGAGGGAAAGCCGATTGATGTATTCAATAATGGCGAGATGCGCAGGGATTTTACCTATATTGATGATATCGTAAGTGGTGTCATTTCGGCTCTGGACAGAGTGCCTGTCGCACCGGTACCGGGCCGGCCCCACAAGGTCTACAATCTGGGAAATAACAATACCGAGACCCTGATGGATTATATCGGGGTGATCGAAGAGGCCTGCGGACGAGAGGCCATCAAGAATTTCAGGGAAATGCAACCCGGTGATGTCAAAGAGACCTATGCGGATATTGATATATCGCAAAAGGAGCTGGGGTTTGAACCCAAGGTGAAAATTCGTGAAGGCTTGCCAAGGTTTGTTCAGTGGTATCGTGAGTATCACAAGGTTTAAGCCCAGCAAAAAAAGAGATTGGAATCAGGAGCTTCAGGCTCCTGATTTTGTTTTGAGTGGTTTTTTCCAGTCTTCTGGGCAAAATGCCTTATTATGGTCCTGTTTTTTCTCAAGACTGCTGACTCGTCATATTCACAGAGGCAAGAGAACCCGGCTCTGGATCTGCCGAGCAGGGGCTGTTGCCACCTTAAGGACCGTTTGATGTGCCTTTCGGCCACAAAATAAACACAAGCCCTGAGGGGCTCGTGTCGATATGGGATAACCAGTGCACACGTGATGAGACACTTAATAGCGGGATATTTTCGAGGTATGGGCAATCCGGGGGAGGCGTTACGATTTCTGTGGCTTTCGGCGCTCCTGTTGTTGCTTGCAGGCTGTAGCACCTTGTTGTCTGGCCGCGATCCTTCTGGTTCCGAGGCAGGGGCAGAGGCGCAAACCAGTTTGACCGCGTCCCAGATCGCCACACGAGGCAATCAGCCGTTCGAGCCGGAAGCTGTTCCCGATCTTCCCTATCCAAAACCCAAATGGCGCCCGGCGACTGTTCCTGCCCTTCCGCCGCAAATTGCGAATCTTGGTTTGCATACAGAAAATACGGATCTTACAGGCGAGAGGGATGCTGATGTGCAATTGCTATTGGGAAAGACATTCCTTGAAGTGAAACAGGAACTCGGGCAGCCGGTGTGGATCAGGGACGTGTATCCTGCACGGGTCTGGGGATATGATACACAGAGCTGCAGCTTGCAGGTTTTCTTCTATCCCAAGCTGGATCAGGCAGGGGATTACAGAGTGCTGACCTATGAAGGCGCCAGACTTGATCAGAAAGAGACCTCCTCTGATGAGCCGGCTTCTCAGAAAGTGCCGGCACTATCCGGGGGCGGGGAACCGAGTAAGCCAAACGCATTGGGGCCAGAAGAAATTCAGGCTTGTTTCCTTCAGCTGGTCAATAAGGCGTCCCTGTTGCGCGAGTTGCCAGCAAGTAATGGAAAACAGGCAAGACAGCCTCATTTGAACAAAAATGGTACTTTACTGGTCATTCCGGACCAGAGATAGCGCAGACAATGAAATTGAGATGTTTTTTATTCGCGGGAGAAAACGATGTTGGCTAATGCAGTAAAAGAAATCGCCAGCCCACGAGTGATCTTGGTCGATGATGATGACCTTTTTCGTGAGTCGCTTGGGCTAAATCTGGCTGAAGAAGGCTTCGATGTTGTGGACTTTGACAATGGGTCAGATGTCTTGAGCTTTCTGTTAAATGAGCCTTCTCTCGACCCCATTCTTCTGGACTGGCGGATGCCTGGTCTGGACGGCTTGGCTGTGTTGCGTCGCTTGCGCGAAGCCCGCATGGATAATCCCGTCATTTTTCTGACCATGCTGAGTGATGAAATCTATGAAGAGGCTGCCCTGCGATGGGGCGCGGTAGATTTTATAGACAAGTCACGCCGACTGCCGATTATTTTACAGCGCCTTCGGCTGATTTCCGAAGGGACGAAAGGTATACTTTCTACGCATGAAGATGATTCTCTGCCGAATTCGCCTTCTAGCGCCAAGGTCGGTGGCCTTGAAATTCGTGAAGACATCAGACGGGCCTATTGGAAAGGAGAGCAGCTTGATCTGACCCTGACCGAGTTTGCCATTGTCTGCTTTCTAGCTGGTAATGAAGGAAATGATATCAGCTACAGGCAGATATATGACCTTGTTCACGGCAAGGACTTTGTCGCGGGATATGGTTCTGATGGGTACAAAGCGAACGTTCGCTCTTTTATCAAACGTATCCGCAAGAAATTTCGAGAGCTCGACGACAGCTTTGAGCAGATCGAGAATTATCCCGGATTTGGGTATCGCTGGCGTCCTGCCGGGGCTACCGGAACACCGGAATAGTCTGGCAGCGATAACGTGAACACAAAGAGTGCATTGAGCCAAACAGCAGCTGGATACAAGGTCAGGCGATCGCCCCTGAATCGGGCAGTGCATTCGCTCTTTGCCAAGTTTGTGATTATGGTGCTGGTGTTCTTTGCTGTTCCAGCGTTGCTCTATCAGGAATTTCGCCAGGCAGATCTGGATCGTCAGCACATCGTTCTCAATGCTGTGCGTGAACAGGGGCGGCTCATGGCCGAAAGCCTGCGCCCGATGCTTGAGAGTGCCGGACCTTCCACGCTACTGGAATTGCCGGAAGAAATTCAGCGTCTTGCGACAAAGAACAACGGCATCAAGATTCTCTTCCGACCGATAGGGGAACAGGGAAGCCAGGGAGTCTTCTTTGTCGCTTCTGAACCTCGCCTTTCGACGGATGCTCTCCGAAAGGAAAAGGAAACACTGATCGAGCAGGGGGTTTTTGATAACCTGACAGCCAGCTGTTTGATAGAGCGCCCCATGGCCTTGCGCCATCTACGCCCCAGCGGAATTGAAGAGCTGCTTACTTCGATGACAGCTATTCAAACCGAAGCAGGTTGTTGGGTGGTTATTGCGACCCAGTCAGCAGAAGCCTTTCTCGGTTCTTCTATCGGCCAACCCTATTGGAAAACCCTGGAGGTGCAGATCGCTGCCGGGATCTATCTGGGTATGGCTTTGATCCTCACCTTTCTCGTTTTCACCGTATGGCGCGACCTGACCCGTTTTCGCGATCTGGCCAGAGGAATCAGAGAGGGGCGGGCAGGGAAGAGCAGTTTTTCTGTTGAGAACAGAGTGCCTGAACTCGAACCTGTTGCGCATGAGTTTGACAAGATGACACAAACCCTGCAGGAATCCTCTGATTCCATCAGGCGGGCGGCAGAAGACAACGCACATGCGTTTAAAACGCCCCTGGCAATTATCCGGCAAGCACTGGAACCGCTCAACCGCACGGTTGATCTGGACAACAAGCGGGGACGCCGGGCTTTGCAGGTGGTGGAGGAAGCACTCGACCGGCTGGAGAACCTTGTGTCCACGGCGCGACAGCTGGAACACACTTCGGCAGAGTTGCTGAACCCTCCGCGGGAAAAAATTGATCTTTCCGCTTTGTTGCTACGTATGCTTGAGGCTTATAGCGGGAGTTTTAATGCCCGCGGACTGATCCTGCAAAGTGCAATCGACCATGGAATAACCGTACTTGCAGGTGAGGAAGTTCTGGAGACCATTATCGAAAACATTATCGACAATGCCCTGGAAGCCTCACCTCGTGGAACGACCGTTTCAGTCGAGTTGATGAACGGAAAGAAAACGGCTGAATTGGCTGTTCGAGACCGGGGACCAGGAGTTCCGGGCAGCGAGCTTGAGCGAATCTTTGAGCGTTATGTATCTTATCGCGAACGTAAACCCATGGCCGACGGGGAAGACAACCCGGGGAACCACATGGGCATCGGGCTGTGGATTGTTCGCCGAAATGTCGAGGCTATTGGTGGTTTTGTTCGTGCTGAAAATCGGGGAGATGGAGGTCTTTCCCTGGTTGTTTCTCTGCCGCAGTCAGATGACTAGGTATTACCCGATTGATTTGGCCAACCCGGGGTAATAGCGCCAAAGGGTAAGGCCTCTGGCCGACATGTAGAGCAACATCGAAAGCCATAGCCCGTTATTCTGCCACAAGGGCACCAGCAATGTGATGGCGCCCAGAAAGATCAGTAATGACTGGATCATGGCGTTACGCAGTTCGCGCGTTTGTGTCGTGCCAATAAAAATACCATCGAATTGGAATCCCCCCACACCTGCTATCGGTATAAGGACAAGCCAGATCATATAGTGTCTGGACTGCTCACGTACTTCAGGAATATCCGTGAAAAGATTGATGATATAAGGGCCAGAGATAAGAAAAATCAGGGCAAAAATCACAGCGGAGAGAATGGCCAGAAGCGAACTGGCCTTAACTGCCGAGCGGAAGGCCATGTTGTTGTTTTGGCCCTTTGCCTGCCCTGTCGTGATCTCGGCCGCATGTGCGAAACCATCCAGGCCATATGAAGCGAAATACAGAAAATGAATGAGCACAGCATTGGCAGCTAGAATTGTATCGCCGAAACTGGCACTGATTCTGGTGAAGTAGGCAAAGGCGAAGATCAGGCAGAGTGTACGGATGAAAATATCCCTGTTCACTTTGAAAAGAGACTTTAGTTTTTCCGGGTTCAGAACTCCTGCCCAGTCCTGTCTGTTTCTGATAGAAAGGGGATGTGAAAGAATGATGGCTAGGCCGCTGGCAAAGCCGACGACCTCGGCAATAACGGTGGCCAGGGCAACTCCTTCTACGCCCCAGCCTAATCCAACGACAAAAACCAGATCCAGCAGGATGTTAACACTGTTGATGACGAGTTGAAGGACAAAGGTGAGTTTGGGTTCGCCCTTGCCTAGAAGCCAGCCGATAATCGCATAGTTGGCCAGAGAAACCGGAGCGCTCCAGATTCTGATCAAACTGTATTCCAGAGCCAGGTCCTGAACCTGTTTACTGCCGTCAAGCAGGCCAATGCAGAGTTTGAGCAAGGGAACCTGAAGCAGAACCAGCAAGCTACCCAAGATGAGAGCCAGGACAAGAGGACGGAGAAACACGGCGCGTTGTTCTGCGACGTTCCCGGCTCCGAAAGCCTGGGCCGCAAATCCTACAGTCCCCATTTTAAGGAAGCCGAAACCCCAGAAAAGGAAACTGAACACGGTTCCACCAATCGCTACCCCTCCTATGTAGGCCGGGTCAGGCAGATGCCCCATTACCGCAGTATCGACAGCGCCAAGCAGGGGAACGGTCAGATTTGAGAGGATGAGGGGAGTGGTGAGCAGTAAGATACGCCTGTAATGTTCTGGCAAGAGGATCTCTTCGACTAGAGTGTCACTGGAACCGATCCATCATCGAGAGATCGTTAGACCTTCCGGTATAGCCAAAGATATAGAAATGCCCAACAGCTATCTTGATTTTCTTCCCCTTGTCGAACCTCGCCCAAAAAGAAGCAGAAACACCGTCTTCCTGTTGTTCAAAGATGGTAAGAACGGGAGCAGTTGTCTTTCATGCTTTGGCTGAAAAAAGACTGCTCCCGCTTGTTGGTGATGTTCAGGCGTTATACCGTCGCCGCTTTCTGTGATTACTTCTACACAAAGAAAGACGCGCATGCGGGAACTCTGCTGTTTGCCTCAGGAAATTGAGGGTTTTGACGGCATCGTCGCGAAAGCAGGCTTCGTCGTCTGCGTATTTGTTTACCAGCCGTTTGGCTGCAAGAGCTGGATCAAGTTCTGAAGGCAGACTGATCAGCCAGGCCATAATGGCGTGTTCTGCAGGAGTATGGTTGAATTCGTCGCTTAGAATCATGCGATGAATGATGAATTTGGGATCATCACTGCGGCTGGTCGTGTTAACGGTATCATGAGACTGGAAATCTGAAGTCGTAATTGCCATGGCAATTCCTCCCTCCGGTGCACCCCGCCCGGGTCGTAAGTTGAAATGAGCGTGGCAGGTCTCCTGGCTCGTGGCTTATCAATATCTGTCACCCTTCCCAATCCTGGCGAAGGATCAGTGGGTTATCTGACAGTATCTAACCACTTACAGTTGCGGGGGCAGCTTTGGAATTAATCCTGACGGATCGCACCAAATTCCCTTTTCATCCCGGATGGGAACCACACGATTTAACCAAAGGTACTTGAGAATTTATGTGCTTGTCAATCGACTGAATCGAACAGGAAAGACAAGATCTGTACTGGTGTCTTGTTCGCAACAAGAACTGTCGCCTTTATGTATTTTTACTTTTTTCTTTGTACAAAACCAGGATGGCTTCAGCCTTTGGGAGCCATAAGTAACCGCGTTGCAATGGATCTGTTGGCAGGGCCAGAACGTGACAAGGAGTGTGAGGAAGTATTTGTTGCTTCAGGTATCGATGCGGAAGAAGTCGCGACCTCCGTTTTGCGGGGACTGTTGGACGGAATGCTCGAGGGCACCTTGTCGACCAGTCTGGCAGTCGTCTCTGACTTGATGTGGGATGTTGCAATACCACCGGGATTGCGGGCTTTTTTAATATCGGCCTTGTTTTCAACTCTTTGGGCCAGTTCCTGGCGTCTGGCTTCCTTGTTCAGACGATGTTTTTCATCACGCCAGGCGGTCAGAACTTTCTTGCGGTAAGGTGTACTGAATTTTTGGTTGTTAGAGTGATATCGACCGACAGCGGCGGTCCAGGAAGGTGAATCCTGTCGTAGCCGGGTCAGGAATTGGGCGGCATAGGCGACATTCTTGTGGGGATCAAAAGCATCTTCGAGTGAGGGAAAGGCCTTGGCATGGTGATGCAGGTTAACCTGCATGCAACCGACATCAATGTTGCGGACACCTTTGGCTTTTAGCTTTTCTACTTCTGCAATAGCAGCCTGTTTGGTAGGTAGATATCTCCCTTTGCCTTCTGCCATGACTGTCCAGGGCCAGGCAACTCTTGCCCCTTTTTCCTTGTCCCACTTTCCAGATTCGACAAGAGAGATCGCACGGAGAAGATGAAGGGGAATAGTTTCACGCTGTTCTGCCGAGGAAATGATACTTGCGCAAACATCGCTGTTCCCGGTGATTTGCGAAGCAAGCGCACTCCGGCTTTTAAGGGAAAGCCCTGCTGAAGTCAGACAAAGTACAAAGATGAAAAGAACAAAACGCATGAATACTCTCCGTGATCTTCTATACAGAAAAGCAAATGCCATGCCAGAAAAGGGTACAGACGGGCTGATGGACATTCGGGAGAGAGGTCAGAATGAAATTACGTCTTTGGGATATGTAGCTTCAGGCGTTTTCTATTGAGACAGGGATGCCCCGGGAGAGGGAGTTGCTGACCATGCAGCTTTCTTTTGCTTGTTTGATGAGAGGCGCAGGATCCGAGCCGTCCAGGAGTGTGCAGTTGACTTTCATCGCGGCGGAAGTGGCAATCAGGGGTGTACCGCTGAGGTCAACAGACACCATGACTGCCAGAGACCTGATTTGCACACCCATGCTCTCGGCAACATAACGCAAGTCATTACAAAAGCAGCCTCCTATTGCCAGGGCGAGTAATTGGGCGCCGTTAAATCCCAATCCAAGGCCCCCAGCTTTACCTTCCGGTCTGTCGACGATTATGGTGTGATATCCCGCCCAGCCCATGGCGGCTTCAGTACCTTCAATGTTTCGGAGTTCGACAGCTATGGCGACCATGGCTTTACAACCTCTATATGATGTTTCCTAAATATTGTAACGACTCTGACGTATTGCCAACAGATGCCCGGTGCCGTTGTGTTCGTAGCTGTCGAGCAATAGAGATTGCACAGGGCTGGCAGGGGGCCTGACCTGTTCTCACATGATGAGAAAAGTCTTTCAGACTGGTTCAGTAATCCAGTGATGCCTGTTCAATCGCGCCCACAGCGAGGATGATCTCATCCATCAGGGCTGTAATGGTTGCCAGCTCGGGGTTCCGTTCTATCTTGTCTTCATCCATATAGAGGTGCCGGGAAATTTCGATCTGTAAGCAGTGTATTCCCAAAGCAGGTTCACCGTAGTGCTGGGTGATAAAACCGCCTGGATAGGGATTGTTGTTGAGGACTCGAAAGTCCTTTTGCTTGAGAATGCTCTCAACACGGCGTGTAACGGCCGAAGAGGAAGACTTTCCAAAACGGTCGCCCAGAACAAAATCCACTTTTGACCGCTTGTTCTTTATGCCGGAATTTCCTGGCTGAGCTATGGTCGAAAGGCGGGGCATGGAGTGGCAGTCGATCAGGATACAGTACCCAAATTTTCTTTTTGTGCTGTCGACCAACTGGCGAAGAACCTGGTGATAGGGCCAGTAGAAACGCTCGATGCGGTCTTTCGCCTCTGCAAAAGTCAGTTTGTCTTTGTAGATGGGCTTGTCGCTGGTCACGTTTCTGGCGATGGTCCCCAGACCGACGGCGACGCGAGGTGAACTGGTGTTGACATAACTGGGGAGCTCATCTTCAAACATCTGGGGATCAAGCTCAAAAGGTTCTCTGTTTGCGTCGACAAAAGCCCTCGGGAACAGGGCGCAAAGAAGCGGGGCGCCAAGTCTAGGCGCATTACGGAGCAGCTCATCAACAAAACTGTCTTCAGACCGGCGCAGGTTATGGTGATCGAGTCGGGAGCCTTCAATAAAGGACGTCGGATAATTGCTTCCGCTATGGGGAGAGGAAAGTACCACAGGAAGTGTTTGTTCATCGGGAAGGTGGAGCTGATAGGATTCTGTGTTGCTGTCGGTTGAGGACGCAGACAGAGGAGCTGTCCCGGTTGTTTGCCTGGAAGAGTGGAGTTTGCTCGCAAGTTTGTCGAAATCGAGTGTCATTCTAGTGGTGCACTTTAAAATTGTGGGATTGCCTATATCATTTTTCAAATTTATACCCAGTACGAATCCTGCCTGATCAGGATGAGATCGTGTGTTATTCTGATCATCGCGTTAGTCTGGCGGGACAGTATTCGGGCTGCGACTCAAACCTGATTAGATCTTGGCGAAAACTCCTGATGTGGTCAATGGAACAGATCAGCGGGCAGAGAGTGAGCATGGCAAATATATTACTCGCGGAAGACGATGAGAGCATGCGGTTTTATCTGCATCGTGCTCTTGAAGCAGTTGGCCATATGGTTATTTCTGCCGAAAATGGTGCTGTTGCGGAAGAGATGCTCATCTGTAATCGATTTGATCTGGTTTTGAGTGATGTGGTCATGCCGGAAAAAGATGGCATTGAGCTGGCCCGGTCTGCCCGACAAAGACAACCGGATATAAAAGTGATGTTTATCACGGGATTTTCCGGGATTATTCTGGAAGATCAAGAGGGAGGCTTCGCCCCTTCCATGGTTTTGTCGAAGCCATTTCATCTAAAAGATCTGGTTGAGCAGGTAGAGCGGGTGTTGCTTGAATAAACTGTTTTGACCAGAGGGGATGATTTTATTTGGTTGCAACAATTTGAGGCATTTGCCCAAAACTTTTTTTTGGGCTTGTCAAACTTCGGTCAGTTTGATAATTCCCTGTTTCACCAGATGAGGTTACTCATCAGGCAGAGGGCGTATAGCTCAGCGGGAGAGCACTTCGTTGACATCGAAGGGGTCACTGGTTCAATCCCAGTTACGCCCACCATCAAAACCCCAAGGGAAACCTTGGGGTTTTGTCTTTTTGAATGTCTTTCGCAAAAAAATACTTAAATTACTTAAAGAGTAAGGCGCCAGCCGCAATCAGGAGAATAAAGGATAACCCTTTCTTGTGCTGTTCTCCTGGCATTTTCAGGACAAGACGTTTGCCCAGGACCGCAGTAATGATTGCGATGACGAAGAGGGCAAGCCCGACTGGCAAGTGGTCTGGCTGTAATATGCCATTGTCGGCATAACTGCTAATCTTGGTCAGGTTCACCCCGATCCCGGTGGCAGCCATGACGCCGATAAAAGCCTGCCTTTCGAACCCCATCTTTTCCATGGCAACGGCCTTTACAGGGTTTCCACTGCTCAGAAAGCCTGAAACAAAACCATAAAGGGCTGACACCAGAAAAGTTACCAGGAAAGTTGATGGTAAAGTCACACGGTAGCCGGTCAAATTCACTCCGGCACTGAAAATAATAAATCCGGCAAGCAATGGCCGTAGAGGTTCTGGGTCTATCCGGGCAAGGGCTTCAGCGCCGAGCCAGGCAAAGGGAACACTCACCAGCGCTATCGTCATGGCCAGTTCCCAATCGATTTCTTTCCGGTACAAGAAGGCCTTGGTCAGGGTGGCTGCAGCGAAAAGTATGGACGTCAGCGCGATGCAGTCTTTCAGGGGGAGCAGGAAAGCACCGAACGAGAGAACAATGAAGCCACTGCCAAACCCAAAAACAGCAGAAATCATGGAGCCGAAGAGGGCAATGATGAGGAAGTAAACGTAGTCCATGAATTGGTCTGCAGCCTGGTTGGGTTTGAACTGACGTCGTCTTTGTCAAAGGGCCGGAAATATCTGTTTTGTTTACTCGTGGAAATGAGGGAAGGCCCTAAATTTTATCCTCTTGTAACATAAAAAAATAATTGTGACTTCGATTGTTTCATCAAGAAAATATGATCCTTACACCATAGGCTGTTGAAAAACATATTCTTCTGATGGTGAGGAAAAATTAGAGTAAATTTTACCTAATTTGTTGTTGTTTTTTAAGGAGTTAAATTTAATTTTTTCTTAATTAATCAAGCGCATCCTGCAGATACCTCCAGGCAAGAAATGCCGGAAAAACCCCTATGGGTTTCCAGAGAGGGATAAAGGCGCGAGATGAGATGAGATCCGTTCCGGCAGTTGCCAACAAAATTCTGGATAACGTGTATAAAAGCCGAAGGTTTTTCCGGGCTTTTTGTGCCTGTGATCGCGGAGCCATTCTGGTCAACTTTGGCCTGATGGTTATTCCCCTGGTTGGCATGGTCGGGCTGGGAGTTGATGCCGGACGCGGGTATGTGGTTAAAGCGCGCCTGAGCCAGGCTCTTGATGCTGCTGCTTTGGCATCAGCGCCCTATGTGAACGATACGACCAGACTCAAGCAAGAGTTTGAGAACTATTTCTATGCGAATTTCCCTAAAGATTTTATGGGTGCCGAAATTACACTCGGCACACCCGTAGTCGGTGCCCAGAAGACCAAGGTCAGTGTAACTGCATCAGCAGTGGTCGGCACCACTTTGATGCATGTGCTGGGGATTGAGGACATGGAGGTTGCCGCCAGTGCCGAGGTAACACGTTTGATTACGCCTCTGGATGTGGTGATTTCTATCGATACAACGGGGTCCATGGGCGCTGCTGATGGTGGCGGGACTCGTCTGAGTTCTGCCCGGGCAGCATCTCATCTGCTCATCGACAAACTCTTTGGTGAAGAAACCGTCAGTGAAAACCTTCAGGTTGCCCTGGTGCCCTGGTCGGCCTCGGTCAATGTGTCCTATCGGGGGGTGTCCTATAACTCTGCCCTGAACCAACAGATCGGGGGACTTTGGTATACCAACAATTCTCCGGTCCCATTCAGAACAAGACCTGATAATGACTGGCAGGGTTGTTCCTATGCCCGCTACACAGACAATGGCATTGCGGATGATGCTGACCACCTTCTCTATGATGCCTCCGTTGGCGGCGTGAACTGGAACTCCTGGGATCCAATGCCGCGCAGGGTTATCAACCCGTATAATGGGTCCTTGCAAACCGCGACCTGTCCAAGCTGGGGTCTCTCTGCCTTGTCTGGGACAAAATCAATAACAACCTCTGCGGTTAATGCGCTGACAACACCAAACGGGACAACCAACATTGCCCAGGGTCTGGTGTGGAGCTGGCGGGTTCTTATGCCTGGTAATCCCTTTAACGAGGCCAGCAGCAAAAGTAATCTTCGACGGGCAATCGTCATCATGACCGACGGGATGAATACTACTTCTTACAGGGATTCCTATAGAGGCCATCTGAATACAGGCGAGATGGATGATCGTCTTGAGGCGGTGGCAGCGCAGGTCAAGGCAAGCGGTGTTGATGTTTATGTGGTGGAATATCACGTTGAAACCAACCTGATGAAAAGCGTTGCCAGTGCCCCTACGGCCCCTTTTTACTTCCATGCAAGTAACTCTGATGAGCTGGAAAAGGCTTTTGACAAGATCGGGACGGAGCTCTCGGAGCTACGGGTTTCGCGATGAGAGGTGGTGGTATGACAATACGCATGACCAGGAAAAGCCGTAACCGAAAACTGTTGCGTTGTGACAGGGGGGCAACGGCCCTTGAATTTGCCTTTATTCTACCGGTTTTTCTCACCTTTATTCTTGGAACATTTGACCTTGCTGGCATCTTCTTCGGCACCGCTTTGCTGGAAGGCGGGCTGCGCGAGGCGGCGCGTTACGGTATTACGGGCTATTCTTCCGGGGGAGGAATCAGTCGGGAACAGCAAATTCTGGATGTGCTCAATGCGCACGGTGCAGGTTATGTCAAAATAACAGCAGATGAATTGAAAACGCTTGTTTACAAAGACTTCGACATGATCGGCGACCCTGAACCCTTTGTCGATGCCAACGGCAATAGTAGCTACGATACGGGAGAAAGCTTTACTGACCTGAACTGCAACGGTAGCTGGGATGCTGATGCGGGTTTGAACGGTGCCGGGAGTGGCGGGGAGGTTGTTCTCTATACTGTTGAGCATGAAATGCAATTGATTACCGGATATATGGCGTCCCTTATTGGTCAGGATGGCAAGTACACACTCGCAGCCAGTGTTGCTGTCAGAAACGAACCTTATGGCGGGGGAAGTTCGTGTTGATCATCTCGAAAAAACTGGAGAGGAAGAAAATTACATCCGGCCGATCGTCTCTGCTTAAGCGTTTTGGCCGCTGTGAGAGAGGGCTTGCTCTCGTCGAGTTTGCCTTGATTTTGCCGGTCTTGCTGACGTTGCTGGCTGGTGTGATCGAGATGACCCGCTATATCTGGGTCAATCACAAAATCCTGCGCTTGTCGGCAGAAGTGAATGATCTTGTTTCCCAATCTCCCGGTATGTCTGCAAATGAGATGAATGTTATATTCGAGGCTTCAGAATACGTGATGAGGCCTTTTGAGATGGGAGCTGATTCGCTTATCATTGTTTCATCTGTCAGTGGAACTGGAGCCAATCCCCCCCAGGTCAACTGGCGCCAGTGCGGAGCAGGTTCTCTTTCAGTCGCCGGCAGTGTCGGGCTGGCAGGAAGTGATGCCAATATTCCGAACGGATTGGTTCTGGACCCTCTGGATAACATCATTATTACGGAAGTATATTACGAATATAAACCCCTGATCTTTGACAGTGTGGTTGAAGAGACACGCTTGTCTCGTGTTGCTGTCCATAGCCCGCGGATACGTTCCCTGATCTCTATCCTGAGAGACGCTGGCCAATCTGACGGCTGTTGAGAAAACTCTGTTTAAATCTTTCCTTTTACCTGCCTCTTGCACCGTTTGAAACGGGATCTCCTCTTTAATGAGTAGAAACAGGTTGAATACTTTTCGCGCGATGAAATTTGTTTTATAAATGAATTGGCCTAATGGGCGGGGGAATTTTGTTGTCGGTCAAGTTAGTTTGCAATAGCCTTCGGGAATGAGGAACGGTACTTAAATGGCGAAGGCGTCAGGAACAGAGGGCAAGAAGGGGCAGATTTCGCTCCTCGATCGTTTGCGTGCCTGGTGGTACGGGTATGAGCTTAGGGTTGTTCCCAAGGCACCTGTTATGCCCGCAATAAAGAAGCACGATGTTCGAGCTGATACCCATCAGTGGGAAAATCTCAGAATTCAGCTTTTGCAAGATGTTTGGGGCGCGGGAAATTCGTCTCCTGGAGACGAAGAGTATATCCAGGAACTGATTAAACCTTTCGGCCTGGATCCTTCGAAAAATATCCTGGATATCGGTGCCGGGCTTGGCGGGGTTGGACGGATCATGTCCAATACCTTTGGAGTCTGGGTTACGGCCATGGAGCGTGGACACGAACTGGTGGAAGCGGGCATGGAAATATCGACGATGGCGGGGATGGCTAAAAAAGCTCCCGTTATGGCTTTCGATCCAGAAAAATTCGAATTTCGCCCCAAATCGTTTGATTGTATTTTTTCGAAAGAAGCATTTTACACCATTCAGAACAAGGAACAGTTTTTCAAGGACACCTGTCGTGCCCTCAAGGACGGGGGGCAATTCCTGTTCACTGATTTCATTGCCTCTGACAAGGCTGATCCACAGGCTCTGGAGGCCTGGAAAAAAGCTGAAGGTGTTCCGGTGCAGGTTTGGACCTCGCTGGATTATGAAAAAGGCTTCACAGCGGGTAATGTACAAAAACGTGTCGCGGAAGATATTACCGATCGGTATCTGGAAATGGTCAAGCGTGGGTGGGCTGAGTATCTCGAGCGCTTGAAGGCCGGAAGTACGGATAAAAAGATGGAAGATGTTCTCGTCAATGAGATGGAGCTCTGGGCCGAACGAACTGTTGCGCTGGAATCCGGTGTGATTCGACTCTATAGATTCCTGGCTATTCGCCAGTCCCAGACCCAGATGATGTCCGATTGGTAAGAAAAACAGTCCTCAAAGACTCTTTTTGCTTTTTTTCCCCATAAAAGTTGCGTATAGAAGCGCTCAGTTTTCACACTGCTCGATCAGGCGGTTGACATCAACGAGGCCCTTGCATATTGTCCGGGCTTCTCGACAGCCCGGTCAGCGGGCACCATTTTGCCAAAGGTAGGACCATGAAAGTTGTAAACTCTCTGAAGACTGCCAAGCTGCGCGATAAGAACTGCCGTGTTGTTCGTCGTCGCGGCCGGGTTTATGTCATCAACAAGAAGAACCCTCGCTTCAAAGCACGCCAGGGCTAATCTTGTCAGTCTGGCTTCGGCCGGGTCTGAAAAGAAAAAAACCGCCTCTCGCAAGAGAGAGCGGTTTTTTCTTTTTTGTTATCAGTCTTTTCCACAAATATTGTATCTGCTTCACTTGTCATCAAAGGGATCTTACGTCAAACTGGTATACCAGTTTTTAGAATCCCGGAGATATCTGATGCAAATGCCTGATCCCGACCAGACAATTCTGGCCCGGCGAGAAGAAATTGCCAACCATTTGAGAACAATCGTTCCGGGCGAAGGGGTGGTGGTAAGCCCCCAGGAGCTCCGGGTCTACGAATCAGATGGCCTCACGGCATATCGTCAGCCTCCTTTGCTTGCGATTCTCCCGGAGACAGCCCAACAAGTCAGTGAGATCCTTGCCTATTGCCATGCCGAAGGTATCAAGGTTGTCCCGCGTGGGTCCGGAACCTCTCTGTCGGGTGGAGCATTGCCTCTGGCTGATGGTATATTGCTTTGTATGGGTAAGTTTAACCGTGTGCTTGATGTCGATTATGACAATCGTTGCGTGGTGGTTCAACCAGGAGTGACCAATTTAGGTATTACTAAAGCAGTCGAACAGGACAGTTTTTATTATGCCCCGGATCCTTCCAGCCAGATTGCCTGCTCGATTGGCGGGAATGTTGCTGAAAACGCCGGGGGTGTGCATTGCCTCAAATATGGGCTGACGACCAATAACCTTTTGGGCATCGAAATGGTTTTGATTGATGGCTCTATTTTGCGCTTTGGCGGGAAACATCTGGATAGCCCCGGATATGATCTGTTGGGGCTGATGACGGGTTCCGAGGGTTTGCTGGGCGTGGTTACCGAAGTTACTGTCCGTATTTTGCCCAAGCCCGAGACAGCGCGTGCGCTTCTGTTGGGTTTTCCTTCTTCCGAGCAGGCAGGTGATTGTGTTGCCGCAATTATTTCCGAGGGGATCATCCCCGGTGGTATGGAAATGATGGACAAACCCGCGATTGAGGCAGCCGAAGCTTTTGTACAGGCGGGATATCCTCTTGATGTTGAGGCGCTGCTGATTGTTGAACTTGATGGCCCACAGGCGGAGGTAGACCATCTGATTGGGCGTGTCTCCGAGATCTCCGGCAATTGTGGCGCCCAGACCAGTCGAACCAGCCAGAACGAAGAAGAGCGTCAGCTTTTCTGGGCTGGTCGCAAAGCTGCTTTTCCGGCGATCGGCCGCCTGTCACCTGATTATTACTGTATGGATGGAACAATTCCACGCAACAAGCTCCCGCATGTCCTGAGGCGCATGCGGGAGATGAGCACAGATTACGGTTTGCGTGTTGCCAATGTTTTCCATGCAGGGGACGGTAATCTCCATCCTCTGATTATGTACGATGCCAATAATCCGGGAGAGCTGGAAAGAGCGGAAGATTTCGGTTCGGATATTCTCAGGCTCTGTGTCGAGGTTGGCGGTGTTCTAACCGGGGAACATGGCGTTGGCGTCGAGAAACGCGACCTGATGTCTGAAATGTTTACAGAGATCGACCTGAAGCAGCAATTGAGGGTCAAGTGTGCGTTTGACAGTAAAGCGCTGCTCAACCCCGGGAAAGTTTTCCCGGAATTGCACCGCTGTGCAGAGCTGGGGCGTATGCATATTCACAAGGGAAAGTTACCATTTCCGGACATTCCCCGCTTCTGATCCTCGTTGAATAGTTCCTGATCTTGACCGACACCTTTTATCCAAGAGACCCTTATGAACCGCCTCAAACCTGAAAACGCCCAACAACTTGAAGATACTGTTAAGTGGGCACTCTCTTCCGGCTCGACGCTGGAGATCCTCGGTAGTGGAAGCAAAAAGGCTTTGGGGCGCGAGGTCGATTGTAGCTGCCAGCTCGATCTGTCGGGGCTACGAGGGATCACCCTTTATGAGCCGGCAGAGTTGGTTCTTTCGGCCCGGGCGGGAACACCTTTGCAGGAGGTGATAGAAACGCTGAGAGCAGAAAATCAATATCTTGCCTTTGAGCCGCTGGATTATGGTCCCTTGCTGAAAGGGCAAAGCGACACCGGGACGGTTGGCGGCATGATTGCGAGTAACCTTTCAGGCCCGCGCCGTTTGAAAGCCGGGGCAGCCCGGGATCATTTTCTGGGGTTTTCTGCAGTTTCAGGCCGCGGGGAGACCTTCAAGTCCGGCGGGCGAGTCGTCAAGAATGTCACTGGCTATGATTTGATGAAATTGTTGGCCGGGTCTTTCGGGACACTCGCTGTTATGAGTGATGTCACTTTCAAGGTATTGCCCGCACCGCCGGAAGAGAAGAGTTACCTGCTTGCCGGCCTATCTGATGCGGAGGCATCCCGGGCCATGATCCTGGCACTCAACAGTGCCTGCGAGGTCTCTTCGGCGGCTCATGTGCCTGTTTCTGTTGCCCGAGACCTAAAGGGGTGTGCAGGTGAAAAATCGGTCACGGCTTTCCGGCTTGAGGGGCATGCACCTTCTGTGCGTTACCGTCTGGACAGGTTGGAGAAATTGCTTGAAAGCTTTGGTAAAGGCCGCATCACAGCGACAACAGAAAGCCGGGTACTCTGGAGTTCTTTAAGGGATGCCACACCTCTCCAGGATGAGGGAAGCAGTTTGCACTCTATCTGGCGGGTATCAGTTTCTCCTGCCCAGGGATGGCGTTATGTTGAAGCTTTAAACCTTGGCCCGGAAGAACGCTGTTTTTATGACTGGGGCGGGGGGCTGATCTGGTTGTCTCTCAAGGGGGGGAACAATGCTGTCAAAGTCAGGGAGCTACTTGAGAAAATCTCTGGTCATGCATCATTGGTTCGTGCACCTGTGGATGCTCCGGACCGGAAAATCCCTACCCAGCCTCTGGGCGCGGGAGAACATCTGCTGTTCAAAAGAATAAAACAGAACTTTGATCCGGAAGGAATTCTCAATCCGGGCCGGTTATATGACGATCTGTAGGGGCCATTGAATGCAAACAAACTTCTCTCTCGCCCAGCTTGCGGATCCGGCCATCGCCGAAGCAGAAGATATCCTGCGCAAATGTGTGCATTGTGGGTTCTGTACAGCAACCTGCCCGACCTATGTTCTTCTCGGGGATGAACTCGATAGTCCAAGGGGGAGGATCTATCTGATCAAGGGAATGCTGGAAGAGGAAAAGCCAGCCACTGCCGAGGTGGCAAAGCATCTTGACCGCTGCCTCTCCTGTCTTTCCTGCATGACGACCTGCCCCTCGGGTGTGAACTACATGCATCTGGTTGATCATGCCCGGAATCATGTTGAGGCAACTTTTCGACGCCCATGGCATGAACGTCTGTTGCGTAATGTACTGGCAGAGTTAATTCCGAGACCCTTCTGGTTCAGGGGGGCCTTGAATATTGCCTCGATTTCAGCCCCGTTTGTCCGCAGGTTTGTTCGCGGACGTCTTCGTGCCCTGCTTGATCTGGCTCCGAAGAGCCTGCCTGCTGCCAGTGTGGTTGACCGCCCACAGACCTTTGCCGCCAAAGGCGAAAGGCGTGCAAGAGTTGCCCTATTGTCCGGCTGTGCACAAACAGTTCTGGCACCTTCTATTAATGAAGCCACTATCCGTTTGCTGACGCGCTTGGGAATTGAAGTTGTTATCGCCAAGGGCGTGGGCTGCTGTGGTTCGCTGGTTCACCATATGGGCAAGGAAGAGGCCGCGGAGCATCAGATCAAACAGGCAATCACCGGATGGATGGCCGAAATTGAAGGAGGGGGGCTGGATGCGATTATCACGAATGCTTCTGGTTGCGGCACAACGGTGAAAGACTATGGCTTTATGTTGCGCAACGATCCTGACTGGTCAGGCAATGCAGCAAAAATCTCAGAACTGGCTTGTGATATTACAGAGTACCTTGAAACAATCGAGGGGATTGACCGGGCCGAAGGTGATGAGAAGCCAGCCCAGATCGTCGCCTATCACGCACCTTGCTCTATCCAGCATGGTCAGAAAATTGTCAAACAGCCCAGATCCCTGTTAACCAAAGCGGGATTTGAGGTTCGCGATGTGCCCGAAGGACATCTTTGTTGTGGTTCGGCTGGGACATATAACATCATGCAACCAGAACTGGCCAGCAAACTGCGGGATCGCAAGGTCCGAAACATCGAGAGCCTTCAGCCTGACATTATAGCAACAGGAAATATTGGATGTCAGTGCCAGATCTCCGGCGGAACCGGGATTCCTGTGGTCCATACAGTCGAATTGCTTGACTGGGCCACGGGAGGGCCAAAGCCAGTCGGTCTGAACTAAAGATAGATTTAGGGGCTGTCCAATTCTAACACCTGTTCGGGTTATCTAGGACAGCCCCTAGATTTATTCGCCTGCACGGTTATTTCTCTAAAGATCTGATCGGATATCCAGAGGCAATTTTTCAGTCTGAACCAGGTACAAAAAAAAGCAGGGGAGTTGGGTGGTTTAATTCATTTGTCACTCAGGCGGTCCTGACTTTTACTGCTCGCAGGATTACCAGTAACAGCACCTTGGTTTGTACCTGATATGGATCAGTTTGATTTTGTTGTCGTCGGCGCGGGTTCAGCCGGTTGTGTTTTGGCGGACCGCCTGAGCGAAGATGGTCGCTACAATGTTCTTGTGCTTGAGGCCGGAGGATCGGACCGAAAGTTCTGGATCAAAGTGCCAATCGGATATGGCCGGACATTTTATGATCCTGCAGTAAACTGGCAATACGAGACGGAAACAGATGCGGGCCTGAACGGCCGGACCAGTTACTGGCCTCGGGGCAAGGTCCTTGGCGGGTCCAGCTCGATCAATGCCATGGTTTATGTCCGGGGACTGCCGGGAGATTATCAGGACTGGCGGGATCTGGGGAATATTGGCTGGGGGTGGGATGATGTGCTGCCCGCCTTCAAACGCTCGGAATGTTTTATCGGACGTGATGGGCAGCGGCGGGGCACAGGCAAGCTCCACGTCACGGACCCCTATAATGACATGCATCCCCTGAAGCATTTTTACATGCGTGCAGCCCAGGAAATGTCGCTTCCCATCTGTGAAGATATGAATGGTGAAGACCCTGAAGGCGCCGGATTTTTCCAGATTACCACGCAAAATGGTTTTCGTTGCTCTTCGGCGGATGCGTTTTTGCGCCCGGCTTTGAAACGGCAAAATGTCCAGTTGATTACAGGGGCGACAGTCTCACGTGTTCTCTTTGAAGGGAAACGAGCCACCGGAGTAACCTATCGCAAAAATGGAAGGCTCTGCCGCGTCCTGGCGCAAAAGGAAGTCATTCTCAGTGGTGGTTCGATCAACACGCCTAAAATACTGCAGCTTTCCGGGATAGGTCCGGGGGCGCTTCTGCAGCAGCACGGTATTAACATCGTGCATGAAAAATCGGCGGTTGGGCGTAATCTTCAGGATCACCTGGGGATCAACTATTATTACAAGTCCCGTGTTCCGACTTTGAACGATGAACTCTATCCCTGGTGGGGCAAGCTCTGGGCCGGGATGAAATATGTTTTGCTGCGTAAGGGACCTTTAAGCCTCAGCGTGAATCAGGGGGGAGGTTTTGTCAAAACTCGCCCGGATCTCGCGCGTGCAAATGTGCAGCTATACTTTAATCCTGTGACCTATACGACGGCACCAGCAGGTACTCGCCCCCTGATGAATCCCGATCCCTATTCCGGGTTTATTATTGCGCATCAACCCTGTCGGCCAACAAGCAGAGGTTATCTGGAGATTCGCTCACGCGATCCGGAGGATGCCCCGGTTATCCACCCGAATTATCTCTCGACCAACGAGGATATCGAGAATGTGATTGAAGGCGGGCACCTGATACGGGAGTTGATGAACACGCCAAGTATCCGGGATCTGGTGACAGAAGTTATAGAACCGGACCTGCGCAAGATGTCGGATGCAGAAATTGTCGAGGATTTCCGTCAAAGAGGCGGATCGAATTTTCATCCTGTCAGCACCTGTATGATGGGGCCGGATGAAAAGACGGCCGTGGTCGATAACCGGCTCAAGGTATATGGGGTTGAGGGGCTGCGCGTGGTTGATGCGTCAGTTTTCCCGACAGTGACTTCCGGCAATACCAATGCCCCCTCGATAATGGTCGGGCAACGCGGGGCGGATTTTATTCTGTCAGATGCGTAAGCCTGATAAAGGGTTAAGGGCTTCGCATATTTTATAAATTCTTCAAATGAGGTCGCTTTCGGTCTATTCAAGCGGGGGGAGGACGCGTAGGCTGCCTGCTTGTTCTGGTTGGGGAATAGGCGATGACACGCGACCAAATTCACGGTTTCTATCTGGCTTTGACGGCCTATCTCTGGTGGGGTTTATCACCGCTCTATTTCAAGGTGGTAAGTGCGGCTGACCCTCAGGAAGTCCTGAGCCACCGGGTGATCTGGTCTGTTGTTTTGCTGGCTGTGATACTGAGCCTGCGTGGCAAGTGGCCACAGGTCAAAGAAACCTTTAGCTCTCCGAAGATCTGGGGCTGGCTTCTGCTAAGCGCGTTACTGGTATCAACCAACTGGCTGATTTTTATCTGGTCCATTTCGGTAGACCGGCTGGTTGAATCCAGCTTGGGCTATTATATCAACCCCCTGGTGAATGTGCTTTTGGGTGTATTGGTCTTGAAAGAAAAGCTCAGGCTCTTACAAGGGGCAGCGGTGGCTCTTGCAGCTGTTGCTGTGGCTTTTCTGGCTTTTCAGGGGGGGCAGTTTCCCTGGATTGCTCTGACTCTTGCTTTTACGTTCGGGATTTATGGCCTCATACGGAAACGACTGCCGGTGGGTGCGCAGGACGGGCTTTTTGTTGAGACAGTGATGCTGGCGCCTGTTGCGATCGGGTTTTTGGTCTGGAGTTCAGTTCGGGGAGAAGCAGCCTTCCTGTCAATCAGTTGGGATCTGGATCTGTTGCTTTTTCTGGCTGGCGCGGTCACAACCTTGCCGCTTGTCTGCTTCGCGGCTGCAGCAAGGCGTTTGAATTATTCGACCATTGGCATGATCCAGTATGTCTCGCCGACTGTGAACCTGTTGATTGCAGTTTTCCTGTTTGGCGAAATCTTCACCTGGGTGCACGCCGTCACCTTTGGCCTGATCTGGCTGGCCGTGCTGCTTTACAGCAGCCAGTCTTTAATGGAAATGAAGCGCATAAGAAAACAGGTCGCTCTCTAGGCGACCTGTTTGGCTTGTTTTATTCGGGTAAGATCACCCCTTTGGCAGGATCAGGATTGCTCTGAAGTCATTGACGTTGGTCAGGGTCGGACCCGTCATGACCAGATCACCGATACTTTCAAAAAAACCATACCCATCATTGTTGGCCAGCCGGGCTTTTGCATCTGTTCCGGCTTTCCTGGCACGTTCAAGTGTATCCGGTGTCATGATGGCTCCGGCGTTATCTTCGCTGCCATCAATGCCGTCGGTGTCGCAGGCAATGGCATAGATATCTGCTGCGCCGTCCAGTTCGACAGCCAGAGCCAGAAGAAATTCGGCGTTGCGTCCTCCGCGCCCGTTGCCACGAACGGTAACGGTGGTTTCGCCACCGGAAAGCAGAACGCAGGGAGCCTGGGCAGGCTGCTCATGATTGGCCACCTGTCGGGCAATGCCTGCCATAACCTTGGCGACCTCACGGGATTCACCTTCGAGAGAATCCCCCAGAATAACAGGGGTGATGCCTTGGGAGCGAGCGACTTCAGCAGCAGCCTCTAGCGAGGCTTGAGGACGGGAAATCATGAACATGCTGCAGTTGTCAAAACAGGCGTCGCCGGGTTTGGGGGTTTCGCCTTCGCCGCGGTCGATGTGAGCGGCAATGGCCGGTGGCGGGGTGATGTTATACTTTTTCAGAATGGCGCGGGTATCGGCAAAAGTGGTCGGATCAGGGACGGTGGGGCCCGAGGCGATAACGTCGGGGTCATCGCCGGGAACGTCTGAAATCAACAGGCTGACGACCCTGGCAGGTGCTGCAGCTGCGGCAAGTTGCCCCCCTTTTACGGCGGAGAGGTGTTTGCGCACGGTGTTCATTTCAGAAATGTTTGCGCCTGATTTAAGCAGGGCTTTGTTCAGGGCCTGCTTGTCTTCAAGCGATACACCTTCAACAGGAAGAGCAAGCAGTGCGGAACCTCCCCCGGAAATCAGACAAAGGACCAGATCATCACTGGTGAGTCCCTGGACTTTTTCAAAAATACGCTGGGCGGCCTGCCTTCCGGCGGCATCCGGCACAGGGTGGGCAGCTTCGACCACTTCAATACGGCTGCATTTTTCCCCTTCGGGAAGGTCGTGATCATAACGGGTGACAACCAGGCCATCAATCGCTCCTGCCCAGTTCTCCTCAACGGCTTTGGCCATGGCGGCGGCAGCTTTGCCCGCACCGATAACAATGGTCCGGCCTTTGGGCAGAGAGGGGAGAAAACCGGGGACAGCCAGTCGGGGGTTGGCGGCATCAAGGCCAGCCTGAAACAGGTCGCGAAGTAGCTGTCTGGAATTGGTGTCACGCATCAATAAGGCCCTCGTATGGGATGATCTGCTTATTTGGTGACCTTTTATGAAAAGATTGTAAAGCCTTCGTCAAGCCAGCGGATAGAAAATTTCCCAAGCTTGGCGCTGAAACGAAAGATCTGGTCGGTCTTTGCCTGACCTGTTAGAAAGTGCGGCACAGGTTATTTGCCATTTGCGCATTACTTCGGGAAGCATCTTGGTATCTTGCCCGAATACGATTATATGTCATTTGGAGTTTCCTGTGTTTGAAACTGCCCAGTTTGAAGAACAAAATACCCGTAGGAAAAATATGCGAACCCAGCTTCTGGCTCTGGATGAGCCGGCCCCGGTTGAAATAATCAATCCGGATTCAGAAAACCCGTTTTTGTTTCTCTGTGATCATGCAACGGCTTTTATCCCGAGATCTCTGGAAGGTCTGGGGGTTGAAGAGCATCACATGAAACGTCACGTTGCCTATGATATCGGTATCAAAGGTGTGACTGAAGGGCTGGCGGCTCATTTCGGGTCCCGGGCAGTTTTCAGCAATTTTTCCCGTTTGATTGTCGATCCCAATCGCAAGCTTGAGAGTGACGCGCTGATGCCTGTGGCCAGTGATGGCTGTGTCGTTCCTTGGAACAAGGCGCTTTCCGGGGAAGATCGTCAGGCCCGGCTGGATACATTCTACTGGCCGTATCACAATACGATCACCAGAACTATTGATGACATGCTTGATAAGGGGCAGGTCCCGGTCATTCTCTCCATGCACAGCATGACCCATGAAATGGCTGGTGTGCCACGACCCTGGCCGATTTCTGTGCTTTGGAACCAAGATCCGCGGCTGGCGCAGCCTTTTATGACCAGGATTCGGGAAGCGGGAATACTCTGCGGGGATAATGAGCCCTATTCAGGACGGGATGGTCATGGTTATACTATGGCAACCCATGCTGATTTGCGCGGGTTGCCCAATATCCTGATCGAGGTACGCCAGGACCTTATTTCTGACCAGAGCGGTATCGCCCAGTGGACTGATATATTGATCGATGCCTTTGATGAAGTTCTGCACTGCCCGACACTGCAAGAGGTCCGACGCACGGCATGAGCCAAAAAGATCCGAGCTTTTCCATTGGTATCGAAGAAGAATACTGGGTGGTTGACAAGGTAACACGTGACCTTGTCAGAGAACCTCCCAAGGAGTTGATGGAAAAATGCAAAGATCGACTGGGCTCCCGGGTCTCGCACGAGTTTATGCAGTGCCAGATTGAAATCGGTACATCAAAGTGTAAGGGGATTACAGCTGCTGCCAAGGAGTTGGCTGAGCTACGCTTGATCCTGGCAGAAATCTGTGCAGGGTATGGTCTGGCTATTATCTCTGCCTCGACCCACCCCTTTGCGACCTGGGCTGAGCAAAAACACACACCACGGCAACGTTATGATGCTTTTGCCGAAAAAATGCAGGGTGTTGTCCGGCGTCTGCTCATTTGTGGCATGCATGTGCACGTTGGTCTGGACGATGATGAACTGCGCAATGACCTGATGGGACAGGTCAGCTATTTCCTGCCGCACATTCTGGCCCTGACCACTTCCTCGCCTTTCTGGCATGGTCAGAACACCGGCCTGAAGTCCTATCGCTTGTCGGTGTTCAAGGAGTTGCCAAGATCAGGTTTGCCAGAGCGCTTTGACAGCTATGGTGAGTACCAGCGAAATCTGGATATTATGGTCAATGCCGGAATTATCCAGGATGCCAGTATGGTCTGGTGGGATGTTCGACCATCGGTACGCTTCCCCACACTGGAAATGCGGATTGCTGACAGCTGCACCAACCTCAAAGACACACTTTGTGTTGCGGCCTTTTATGCAAGTCTTTTGCGTCTGCTATATACCCTCAAGCGGAAAAACCAGCGCTGGCGGGTCTATAGTAATCTTTTGATTGATGAAAACCGCTGGCGGGCACAGCGCTATGGCACGGATGAAGGATTGATCGATCTTGGCCGGGGGGAGGTTGTCCCTTACAGCGAACTGCTTGAAGAGCTTCTGGGAATGCTGGAGGAACATGCCGTGGCCTTGGGGTGCCGTGATGAACTGTTCCATGCCCGGACCATTCTCTCACGCGGGTCCAGCGCGCATCAGCAGGTTGCTGTCTTTGACAGGGCTTTGACGGCTGGAGACACCAGGGAAAAAGCCTTGTGTAAAGTGGTCGACTTCCTGATTGATGAAACACTTTCCGGGCTGTAGAACAGGACAGGAAAGATAAAAATCAAGCGGCTTTCCCCTGGAGAGCCGCCAGGCTTGTTTTGTGCAGGAAAGAGGGAATAGACACAATGGATAAACAAACCGAGCTGGAACTGGAAGCCGCGGCCTTCCGGCGTCTGGTCGCGCACCTGCAAGAGCGTAGCGATGTTCAGAATATTGATATGATGAATCTGGCCGGGTTTTGCCGGAACTGCTTGTCCAAATGGTTTATGGCCGCTGCTGAAGAAAAAGGTGAAGCCGTAAATTACGATCAGGCTCGTGAACGGGTTTATGGTATGCCCTATGACGACTGGAAAAAATTGCATCAGAAGGAAGCCTCGAGCGAACAAATCGCGGCTTTCGAAAAAAATAAACCTTCGCACTGATCTGCTCTTGCTATCAGGGACTTGGTTACAGCTTCCTGTGTTCTCTTCGTGAAATAGAGGCCGGGTGATCTTCTCAGGCATTGCCAAGTGGGGATCAGACGGGTAATTTCCGCCTCAACTTATATCTCCAGAATGTATGACAAGGGATCTTGTGCATGAGCGATTTTGAATCCGATTTTGATGAAGACGTTTCTGACAACAGCTTTGACAGCGATGTCAGCAATTCAGACGCCGCGCCAGTGCCTGGGGAAATCGCCGGTGTGACTGCAGATCGCCTGCGTGGTTTTATCGAGCGGATCGAACGTCTGGAAGAAGAGAAAAAAGGCCTTTCCGACGACATCAAGGAAATCTATGCCGAATCCAAATCTCTGGGCTTTGATACCAAGATCATGCGCAAGATTGTCTCCCTGCGGAAACTGGAAACCCAGGAACGCATGGAACAAGAAGAGCTGATCGAGGTCTATAAACATGCCCTCGGTATGGGGTGATCAATAGGTCCCAGCCGTTACGCATTTAACAAGAAAGGGCCGTCGTTCGCGACGGCCCTTTCTTGTTTGGTTGTGAAGCTCAGCTTGCTGTTTCGGAAACCAGTTGTTGCTGCAGACTCTGATAGTCTGTTTTGCCAGTTCCCAGAACAGGCAGCTTGTCGAGGATTTCGACTTCACGCGGTATCATCAGTTCGCTGATGCCCTGTTCCTGTGCCATGGCAAGCAGGATGGACCTTGTTGCCTTCGGGCAATCGGTGGCGAGGATCAACTGTTCCCCTTTGCGCGCATCCGGACGGGTGATGACGGCGTGCTGGAAGCCGGGCCAGATCTTGCTGGCGAGATCTTCTGCTGCGGTAAGGGAAACCATTTCACCCGCAATTTTGGCAAAGCGCTTGGCCCGACCCTTGATTGAGATGAAATCATCTTCGTCCAGTGCGACAATATCCCCGGTATCGTACCATCCATCCTCAGGGGGCTGGAGTTCGCCGGGGGCATCAGAGCGCAGATAACCCTTCATGATATTGGGGCCTTTTACAAAAAGCCGTCTGCCGTCTGTTATGCCGGGCACTTCTTCAAGACGGATTTCCAATCCGGGCAGGAACCGTCCGACAGTTCCGGCTTTGAACTGAAGCGGGGTGTTGGTTGAAAGCACTGGTGAGGTTTCTGTCGCGCCATAGCCTTCGAGAATGCGCAGCCCGAATTTGTCTGCCCAGGTTTTACGGGTGCTTTCCTTGACCTTTTCTGCACCGGCGAAGATGTAGCGGATTGAGTAAAAGTCATAGGGGTGGGCGACGCGGGCATAACCGGACAAGAAGGTATCGGTCCCAAATATAATGGTGGCGTTACAGTCATAGACCAGTGCAGGAACAATCCGGTAATGCAACGGCGAGGGATAGAGGAAGCTTTTGATCCCGGACAGGACCGGCAGGATCAGCCCGCCCGTCAGGCCAAAGGAATGGAAGACCGGCAGGGCATTGAAAACCGTATCGGTGGAATTGAAATCGATCACCGAGGCAAGCTGATGACGGTTGGACAGGAGGTTGCCATGGCTGAGCATAACGCCCTTGGGCACACCTTCTGAACCAGAAGTAAAGAGGACGACGGCGGCATCATCAAAAGACGGAGCAAGCTTGCGGTGCACCAGGCGGGCGAAAGTTCCTTTGATTGCACCAGTCAGCTTGTCCAGAAGGGTAACCTCCTGTTTGATATCTTCGAGATAGACCAGCTTACACCGGGTTTCCAGCGCTTCTGCCAACTGGTCAAGGCGTCCAAGTTCGATAAAACGGCGCGAGGTAATAATGGTCTTGATCTTGCCTGTACTACAGCAGGACAGCAGATTTTTTTCGCCCATGGTGAAGTTGAGCATGGCGGCAATCCGACCCTGGGATTGCAAGGCAAAAAAGGCGGCTGTGGTGGCGCAGGAATTGGGCAGGAGCAAACCGACAATTTCCTGATGGCTGGTGAAGCTGGCAAACTTCTTACCAAGGACAAAGCTTGCGGCGATCAGCCTGTCATAATTGAGCGGACGGCGTTCAACATCTTCGACAACTTTGCAGTCACCACCGTGAATGTCGCGGGCATCAAGCAGGGCATTGAACAGGCCGCCACTTAGGTGGCTTGAAACAAAAGCGGTTTCGCTCATGATATCGTGCAGCTCGCGGCCAATGGCGGCGCGGCGATCCCGGCCTTTGACTTCCTGATCCACAGTAATCCGACGCGGTGGATGCACAGTAATTGTGATTTTGGGGAACCAGCGGCGACGGACTTTTCCTTTCAGGCGAGAAAAGGTGCTGTACTGGGCGCCTTCGATATGTACGGGTAGCAAGGGCGCATCGGCATGATCCGCGATCATGCCAGGACCTTCATAGATCTTCATCATACCGCCTGTGACCGTAATCCTTCCTTCAGGAAAAATGACACAGCGTTTGCCGTCTTTTACCACCCGGATCATGGTTTTTGTTGCCATGGGGTTGGTCGGGTCGATGGGATAGGCATCAACCACGGCGAGGAAAGGTTTGACCCACCAGCGCTGGGCAACATGGGTATCTATGGCAAAGGTTGAGCGTCCAGGCAGGAAGGAGGCAAGCAGAATTCCATCGAGGAAGGAGACGTGGTTGACCACAATCACGGCTTTGGGGCCGAGATCATCCATGTTCTCGATCCCTTTGACCTCAACCCGGAAGCAGAGTTTTAACAGGATGCGGAACAGCAGTTTCATCGGGGCTTCAGGCAGCAAGGTACAGATGTAGAATACGATCGGCAGATTGAGCAGGCCGATAATCAGAAAAACCTGGGGAATGTTCACTCCCATGCTGAAGAGACCAAGAGTGACGATTGCCGAGGCAACCATAAAGAGGGAGTTGAGGATATTATTGCTGGCAACATTCCTGGCGCGGTGACTCTCCTGACTCTCGCTCTGGAGGATGGCATAAAGGGGGACAATATAGATACCGCCACTGATGGAAATCAGGAGAAGATCTACCAGGACCCGCAATCGCATGGGGCTGGTAAAAAACTCTTCCAGACCGATCAGGGCGGTGTGGGCAGGAGCAATTCCGGAACTGGCAGCAAAGAGATCAAAGGTAAAAAGCGAAAGACCAATCGCACCGAAGGGAACATAACGTGCCGAGATCTCGCCCTTTAAAAGCTTGTTGCACAGCAGGGAACCAATCGCGATCCCGACAGAAAATACCGTCAGGAACAGGGTGACGATGTACTCATCGCCGCCAATGACGACTTTGGCAAAATTTGGAAACTGGGTGAGAAAGGTGGCTCCGATCAGCCAGAACCAGGAAATGCCAAGGATTGATAAAAATACCGGACGGTTTCCGGCACTGTGCTTGATCAGGTTCCAGGTCTCGCCGACAAAGTTCGGATTGATTTTCAGATCGGGGACACCAGCCTTGGCTTTGGGGATGCCATAGGATGTGATGGCCCCGATGATAGCCAGGGAGATAATCAGACCCGAGATCACAACACTGCCGTTGTCGAACAGGATTACGATGCCGCCAATGATCGTGCCGATGAGAATGGAGAGAAAGGTTCCTGCTTCGATCAGACCATTGGCGCCGATCAGTTCCTGTTCCTCCATGTGATCTGGAAGGATGCCGTATTTCAAGGGGCCAAAAAAGGTGGACTGGCTGCCCATCAGAAAGAGAACCAGCATCAGATAGTTCGGCGCTTCGGTGATGAAACCTACTGCGGCCAGACCCATAATCGGGATCTCGCAGAGTTTGATAATGCGGATCAGGCGGGATTTTTCATATTTGTCTGCCAATTGTCCGGCAAAGGCCGAGAAAAGAAAGAAGGGCAGGATGAAAAGGCCTGCGGCAAGGGTAACCATTACCTGGGCATTGGTATCGGTGTTTGCGGCAACCTGATAGGTGATCAGGATGACCAGAGCATTTTTGAAAACGTTGTCGTTCAGCGCTCCCAATGCCTGGGTCAGGAAAAGCGGCAGGAAGCGCCTGCTCTTCAAGAGATGTAAAAGATTGTTGTTTTCCTGCGACATGGCTTTCTTCCCCCGGTATATCCTGTGTCGGCATCATGCCTTAAAGACAGGGTGAGTGGAACTGGTTGATCGGTTTTCTTTTTTCATAATAAGTGAGTAATCACTCATATATGATTTTTATCCATTCTGTCAAGCACGGGTCTTCGATCCAAGTAATCCGGGTTTCGTGTCGCAGTTGTCTTATTTGTTCATATGCGACCAGAAAACGATAAAAGTGACATTCGGGTCGGGAATGACAGCTAGGGCGTCGTAAATCATCATAAGAAATCTGCCTGCATCGCCATTATATCCTTGGCCCAATCCGGGCCATTTGAGGGAGGGTATAATAATGAGAGCCAAGTCAGGCTTCTTAAAAGGCCTGAACCCGACCATGGCAATCTGGTCGAAGTTCCTGGTCTTCGCCTTGGTTATTCTGGCGTTTGTCGCCACCAAGGATGTGGGAGATTTTTTTACGGGGATCAACAGTTTCCTCGTCGGTACCATGAAATGGTACTATCTGGGCATTGTTGCCTGTTTTCTGTTCTTTGTCGTATGGCTTTTGTTCAGCCGATACGGGAACTTACGTCTGGGCAAGGATAGTGACCGCCCCGAATTCAGCTATTTCTCATGGTTTGCCATGCTATTTGGTGCAGGCATGGGAATTGGTCTGGTGTTCTGGTCAATTGCCGAGCCGATCTATCACTTCCAGTCCAACCCCTTTATTACAGCGGAAATGTCGCAATCTCCAGAAGCGGCACAAGTCGCCATGCGCATTACCCTGTTTCACTGGGGGCTACATCCCTGGGCGATCTACGTCATCGTAGGATTGACACTGGCTTACTTTGCCTATCGAAAAGACCTGCCCTTGACGATCCGTTCATCGCTATACCCCCTGATCGGGGAGCGGATCTATGGTCCCTTGGGGCATATTGCTGATTTGCTGGCGGTCTACGGCACGGTGTTTGGTGTCGCTACATCTTTGGGGCTTGGTGTGCAACAGATGGCCACCGGGCTTTATGAAATCACAGGCTGGTCTTTCTGGATTACAGAAACCGTTGTGGATGGAGTTACCAAGGTTGAGCCTGCTCTTGCCGCTATGATGCTGCTGATTGCTGTGGTCTCAACATTGGCAACTGTATCTGTGGTTTCCGGTGTCGGGCGGGGCGTCAAGATCTTGTCTGAAGTCAATCTCTGGCTTTCCATCGCCATCCTGGCCTTTTTCTTTGCCTTTGGTCCCACGCGGTATCTGCTGGGTGCTTTCTTGCAGAATATCGGGGATTACCTGGGGCAAGTGGTGCCGCTCAGTCTCTGGACCAATGCCAATGATGAAACCAGCAAATGGCAGGGCGGCTGGACGGCTTTCTATTGGGGCTGGTGGATTTCCTGGGCACCATTTGTTGGCATGTTCATCGCGCGGATTTCCCGTGGACGGACCATTCGGGAATTTATCCTCGGGGTTCTGCTGGTGCCGACATTGCTTGGGGCAGTCTGGTTGACAGCCTTTGGTGGTACAGCCTTGCATATCGAACTCTTCGGAGACGGCGGGATTGTTGAAGCCGTGGGCGCAGATCTGACATCAGCACTCTATGTGACGATTGACAAGATGAATGCAGGTTTTATCGGCACGCTTGCTTCCATCGTCGCAACGCTGTTGATCGCGACCTACTTTATTACTTCTTCAGACTCGGGGACGCTGGTGGTGAACACCCTTTTGTCGATGGGTGATGAAGAACCGCCAACAGTTCACCGTGTGATCTGGGGTCTTGGTGAAGGCTTCGTTGCCGCGGCCCTGTTGTATGTCGGTGGGCTCGAGGCCTTGCAGGCAGCGGCAATCGCTGCGGCACTCCCATTTTCAATCATTATGATTTTTATGATGATTGGCCTGGTCAAGGCGCTTCGGCAAGAGGACCTGGGGCAAGCCTATGCCCTGAGTGGCGAAAAAGTCCGGGGCAGTCTGGACGGGCGCTAGAAACGAAAACGGCTCCGATTTTTCGGAGCCGTTTTTATCTGGGGTTTGGTTTCAAAGAGACTTGCGATATAGCCCTTCGATTTCCTCAGCATAGGTTTCAATTATTTTGTGCCGGCGAATTTTTAATGTCGGCGTCATCATGGCATTGTCGATGGTGAAGGCTTCACGAGCCACGACAAATTTTCTGATTTTTTCTAGCGACGAAAGCTGTCGGTTGACCTGGTCAATCGCTTTGGCGATGGAGATCTTCAAAGATGCGTTGTCATAAACCGATGCCAGAACACCGGGAATCTTGTTGGCTTCACCCCAGCGATCGAGAAAGTCTTCATCGGGTACAATGATGGCGACAAGATGCGCCCGTTTGTTGCCGTAAACCATGGCCTGATTAATTGTAGAGTGAAGGGTCAGCAGGCTTTCAATTCTAGCTGGTGAAACGTTATCGCCGCCCGAAAGAACGATGATGTCTTTTTTTCGATCAGTAATCTTGAGACGGCCTTCTGAATCAAATTCTCCGATATCACCAGTGTGTAGCCAGCCATCCTTGATTGTTGCTGCCGTGTTGCGAGGGTCTTTCCAGTAGCCGGACATCAACAGTTCACCTGAAACCAGAATTTCATTTTCCTCCCCGATCTTGACCTGAACGCCTTTGAGGGGAGTGCCGACCGTAGCCATGTCGATTTTCCCGGGGCGGTTTACCGCAACGACAGGGGCCGCTTCGGTCTGACCGTAACCCTGAAGGACAGGGAGGCCAAGAGCGTGGAAAAACAGACCGATGTCTTCATTCAGAGCAGCGCCACCGGAAACCATTGCTTTTAACCGACCACCGAAGCGCTGACGCAATTTGTCACGAACGAGTTTTTCCAGTACCGGATCAAGCAACCTTTCGAGTGCCGATAGCGAGCCTGGATTATGGTATTTTTTGCGCCCCAGTGCCTCGGCTTTGTAGAAGAGCTTCTGTTTGAGAGGTTTCTCTTTTTCCAGGCCGCGCGTGATCCGGATATGCATGGTTTCGTAAAGCCGGGGGACTGCCGTCATGATGGTCGGTTTGGCTTCGGCAAGATTACGCAGCAGGTGTTCTGCCCCTTCTCCGTAATATATCTGGGCACCAAGCAGCAGTGGAAAAAACTGTCCGGCGCTGTGTTCATAGGCGTGGGAAAGGGGAAGAAATGACAGGAAGACTTCTTCGCCCAGCCCCAGATCTTCAAGAACATCCCAGGCACCTTCACAGTTGCAAAGGATTGCGCCATGGCTCAGCATGACGCCTTTGGGAGCTCCGCCAGTACCGGAGGTGTAAATAATACAGGCTTGATCTGTTCTGTTCAGCTCATTGATTATATCAGGGGTGTTATCATTCTGTGGGTCCACTTCAGAAACCAGCTTGTCCCAACTGTGGATGGGCAGGGCACTTTCCTGCCCCTGGCCGAAACGTTCCATACCAATAACCCAGCGACATTCCGAAGCATCAATGGCAGCTGGGATGGCTTTTTGGGCCAGGGCCGAAGTCGAGACGATGATGCCCGCAGCACCGGAATGGCCGAGGATATACTGATGGTCGAGGGTATTGTTGGTGGTATAGGCCGGAACAGTGATACCACCAGCAGCCATGATAGCCAGATCGGCGATAAACCATTCTGGTCTGTTTTCCGAGACCAGAACGACCCGTTCTCCTTTTTCCAGTCCCAGCATTTTCAGGTTATGGGCCAGGGCTGATACCCGCCTTGCGGTTTCTGTCCAGCTGACTGGCGTGTAAACCTTGTTATCCTTGAACCAGAGAAAAGGTGTGTCTCCCCGTTCCTTTGCCTGCTCATAGAAGAGACTGACGAGGTTTTTTGCCTTAGGCATTGTTTTTAGTTGCTGCATTGTCCCTGATAGCCTTTTGCCTGTATCTTAGCCTTAGTAGCATTGTTTTCCCCTTGGCCTGAACTTTTTTATCTTGTTTTTGCCAAAGGGCTCATACGTTTATAGGGCAACCAAATCTATTTTTGCTGACCGTCTCACGACGGAACGAGAGGACTTTTATGACTGAAGCCGCCCACCCGAAAGATGTTGTTGATGAAAAGCTGGGCACACTCCCGGCCTGGAATCTTGCTGACCTCTACCCCGGCCCCGATTCTGCCGAACTGAGAGATGATTTGTCTGCCCTGGAAGTAAAAGCTGTTTCTTTTAAAAAAACCTACGCCGGGATGCTTTCTCAGTTAACAGGAGACAAGCTCTGTACCGCGATCGAAGAGTACGAGCAGCTTCAGGAAATCATGGGCAAGGTGATGAGCTATGCCTATCTGGTCTATGCTGGCGATATGAGTGATCCCGGAATTGGCAAGTTCTTTCAGTCCATGCAAGAACGCATCACGTCAATCTCTACCCATACCCTGTTTTTCTCGCTTGAATTGAACAAACTCGAAGATACTGCGTTGCAGGAGAAGATCAAAGATGGGCGTTTGAGTGAATACGCGCCCTGGATCCGGGACCTTCGCGCCCAGAAAGATTACCAGCTTTCAGATGATCTCGAAGAGTTGCTATTGGAAAAACGTGTTTCCGGTAGGTCAGCGTGGGTGCGCTTGTTTGATGAAACCATGGCTGCTCTGCGTTTCCCCTTTGGGAATGGAGATCTTGGTTCAGCTGAAATCCTCAACAAACTGAGTAACCGTGACCCGGCGGTCCGACAGGAAGCGGCTCAGTCACTGGGGAAGGTGCTCGGGCAAAATCAACGGCTTTTTGCACATATCACCAATACCCTGGCCAAGGACAAAGAAACCGAAGACCAATGGCGTGGTTTTGCCCGCCCCGTTTCTTCGCGCAATCTGGCGAATGTCGTGGAGGATGAAGTCGTTGAGGCGCTGGTGAGCTCTGTAACGGGGGCTTATGGCGATCTGTCCCACCGGTATTACAAACTTAAAGCCAAATGGTTCGGGGTAGAGCAATTACCTTACTGGGATCGCAATGCCCCCCTGCCGGATGATGATGATACGATCATTCCCTGGGATAAGGCCCGCGATACTGTCCTGACGGCTTATGCCGGGTTCTCTCCGGAACTTGCCGCAGTCGGGAAACGGTTTTTTGACAATCCCTGGATCGATGCACCGGTCAGGCCAGGAAAAGCGCCCGGGGCTTTTGCGCACCCGGTTGTCCCTTCGGCGCACCCTTATCTTCTGGTGAACTATCAGGGGCGGACCCGTGATGTTATGACACTGGCCCACGAACTCGGGCACGGTGTACATCAGATTCTGGCTGGAACTCAGGGACTTCTGAAGGCAGATACTCCCCTGACTCTGGCCGAAACCGCGTCGGTATTTGGGGAAATGCTGACATTCCAGTCTTTGTTGAAACAGCAGGATGATCCTAATAAACGCCGGATCATGCTGGCCTCAAAAGTTGAGGACATGCTCAACACTGTGGTGCGGCAGATCTCGATGCACCAGTTCGAAACCCGTGTTCACGACGAACGCCGCAAAGGCGAACTGCTGCCAGAACAACTGGGCGAAATCTGGATGGAGTGCCAAAAAGAGGGCCTGGGATCAGCAATCCGTTTCGAAGAGGAATATGCGAGTTACTGGTCCTACATTCCCCATTTTGTTCACTCTCCTTTCTATGTTTATGCTTATGCCTTTGGGGATTGTCTGGTGAACTCGCTTTATGCGGTTTATCAACAGAGTGAAGCAGGCTTTGCTGAAAAGTATCTGGAAATGTTGTCAGCCGGGGGCAGCAAGCGCCATCAGGAGCTTTTGGCCCCCTTTGGTCTGGATGCTAGCGATCCGGATTTCTGGAAACAGGGGCTGAAAGTGGTGTCCGGGTTTATCGACCAGCTTGAAGCCATGGAAAGCTAAGTCGTCCTTGCAATATATGCTGCCCAAACAAACAGCCCGGAATGACTATTCATTCCGGGCTGTTTGTTTGGGGTGGATCACTCCTCGAGAGAATAGCTTCCGCAATCAAGGAACTGGCGTAGACGTTTCAGCTCTGGTTCAATCAGCAGGTTTTGTTCCCGCCGCCAGCTCTCGTTGTAATAAGTATCAAGATAGCGATCACCTGAATCACAGATCAGGGTGACAATGCTGCCCTGCTCATTCCGGCTTTTCATTTCTGACATCAGGTGAAAGGCACCGCAGAGATTGGTCCCTGTTGAAGCGCCGCATTTTCGCCCGAGCAGCTCTTCAAGCAGATGAATGGCGGCGATAGAGGCGGCATCAGGTACCCGGATCATCCGGTCAATTACAGAAGGAACAAATGAAGGTTCGACCCGGGGGCGACCAATGCCTTCGATCCGGGAGCCACGGGGGCCTGTCAGACTTGCATCACGGGATTTGAAGTAGTCGAGAAACACTGAATGTTCTGGATCAACAATACAGAGCTTGGTGTTGGTGGTGCAGTTGCTTTCATAGCGGATATAGCGTCCGATGGTAGCGGAAGTGCCTCCGGTACCTGCGCTGGCAACAACCCATTGTGGATCGGGATAGCTTTCCAGTGCCATCTGGGAAAAGATCGACTGGGCAATATTGTTATTGCCGCGCCAGTCTGTTGCTCGTTCGGCATAGGTGAACTGGTCCATGTAATGCCCCCCCAGCTCATCAGCCAGGCGCTGGGATTCTCCATAGATATCTTTGGGTTCGACCAGATGGCATTCGCCGCCATAGAATTCGATCAGTGCTATTTTCCCCTTGGCGGTTGTTTTGGGAACCACGGCAATAAAACGTAAACCCAGCAAGCGGGCAAAGTACGCTTCGGAAATAGCCGTACTGCCGGAAGAAGCCTCGACAATCGGAGTGTCCTTGCAGATCCAGCCATTACAAAGAGCATAGAGAAACAGAGACCTTGCCAGGCGGTGTTTCAAGCTGCCAGTGGGATGGGTGGACTCATCTTTGAAATAGAGTTCGACACCATGACAGGTATCCAGGTTAAGTTTGATCAGGTGTGTGTCCGAAGAACGGTTATAGTCGGCTTCGATTTTTTTGACAGCGTCACGAACCCATTGTCTTTTTTCTGCATCGCGCATTTTTTTGTCCGTCCGGTCTGGTTCAGGGCGTGTATCATCCAGCTAGCATACCATGAGTGAATAGCTGTCTGTTTTGATTATGGTTTCGCGTTTATAAAGCCTCGTCTTGGCTATTTTATCTCAAAAAGATGCGCGTTATGACATGATTTTGGGATATTTTCTCAAACATGAATGTTCTTCTTTGCCGAGGGAATGGTTCTTGGCTTCAATACTGGTACTATCGAAGGAATGGACCATATAGTTATGAGAGCAGGAGAAGTACAAAGAGCAAGCATGAAAAGATAAGCCTCTCTGATTTTATCCTGTTGCGAGCTTTGACCCGAAAGGTATTTCCGTGACCCATGATGATGACCCGGCAGATCCCCGGGTTGATAACTCTTTCAATGATGACAGTTCCCGCTTTTCTGGTCGTTTGAAACGCTATGCCAAGGTGGGGACCTCGGTTGGAGGTCTGGCGGCTCAAGTGGTCGGAAGTCGCGTGTTTGGTCTTGGCCTGGATCGGGGCCGACATTCATCGGAATTAAAAAATGCTCTTGGAGGTTTGAAGGGGCCTTTGATGAAGGCTGCGCAAATTCTGGCGACGATCCCGGATGCCTTGCCAAAGGAGTATGCAGAGGAACTCAGGCAACTTCAATCCAATGCTCCTGAAATGGGATGGCTGTTTGTCAAACGCCGGATGCAGAACGAACTCGGCCCGGGCTGGCAAAAGAAGTTTGCCCGGTTTGAGCAAAAAGCTGCGGCTGCAGCTTCATTGGGTCAGGTCCACGAAGCAGAAAGTCACGATGGTGCCAGACTTGCCTGCAAGCTGCAGTATCCGGATATGATTTCTGCTGTGGAAGCTGACCTGACGCAACTGGGGATCTTGTTTGGGATCTACCGTCGATATGACAAGGCGATTGACCCTTCAAATGTTCATAAGGAATTAGCCGAACGGCTGCGTGAAGAGCTGGACTATCTGCGTGAAGCGCAAAACATGAAGCTCTACAGGCATATGCTTCAGGACGAAAAAAAAGTATTTATCCCGAAAGATGTGCCTGAGCTGACCACCCGGCGTCTCTTGACCATGAACTGGCTTGAAGGAGAGCCTTTGCTTGATTTTATTCAGAACCACGAGTCTGATCAGGATGCCAGAAACCAGGTTGCGATGAATATGTTCCGGGCCTGGTATGTTCCCTTCTATGATTATGGTGTGATTCATGGTGATCCGCATCTTGGCAATTACTCGATCCGGAAAAACGGTGATGTGAACCTGCTGGATTTTGGCTGCATCCGTGTTTTTGATCCCTCTTTTGTCAAAGGTGTGATCGACCTTTACTATGCCCTGGAACAGAACGATGAGGCGCTGGCTGTACAGGCCTATGAAAGCTGGGGGTTTGATCTCTCGAATAGAGAGATGCTCGATATTCTCAATATCTGGGCCCAGTTTCTCTATGGGCCGCTATTACAGGACCGAAAGCGAACCATCGTTGATGACCACAAGGGGGGAGCTTACGGTGCAGGAATCGCCTATAAGGTACATCAGGAATTGCGGCGGATCGGAGGTGTGAAACCGCCCCGTGAGTTTGTGCTGATGGACCGGGCCGCCGTTGGCCTGGGGTCCGTGTTTATGCATTTAAAGGCCGAGGTCAACTGGCATCAACTGTTTCATGACTTGATCGGTGATTTCGATTATGCTGCTCTACAGGCACGTCAGTCTGTTGCTTTGCAGCAGTGTGATCTGTTTCCACCATCTCTGACCGAGTAAGACGCCATTTATCGGGCGAATCGGTATCATTCAGTATTCTAAGTTTAGGTATCAAGATTTCTGATGATGGATTTTTTCCTTATCAGAAAATATCTTACTCCGTAAAGTATGACTGTTTTAGTATGTTTTTGTGCACTGCACACTTGCGCAGCAACCAATAAAACCGTTTAAATAAAAGAAAAACATCAAAAACTCAGGGTACAGTCGGTCTGCAAGAGCCGATCGGGAAACACAACCGGGAGACAAAATGAGAATAGCTATTCCCAAGGAGCGCCGCCCCCATGAAACACGGGTGGCCGCTTCACCAGAAACAGTCAAGAAACTGGTTAATCTGGGATGTGAAGTGGTGATCGAGAAGGGCGCAGGTACTGCAGCCAGCTTTACCGATATGGCTTTTAAGGATGCAGGCGCGA
Organism: Kiloniella laminariae; assembly: GCF_027214005.1. Taxonomy (GTDB): domain Bacteria; phylum Pseudomonadota; class Alphaproteobacteria; order Kiloniellales; family Kiloniellaceae; genus Kiloniella; species Kiloniella laminariae_A. The sequence goes on along the minus strand of NZ_JAPWGY010000002.1, from coordinate 853,806 downwards.
CTATCGCCAAGGATGCCGAGACAGCTTGTAAAGATGCTGCGGTTATCTTCAAAGTCCAGAAGCCGATTGTCGGCGGCAAGGATGACGAAATTGGAAAGCTGGCTAAAGGCACAGTCATCATTTCCATTACGGACCCCTATCGTTCAGCCAAAGAAATTGAGGCTTATGCCAAGGCTGACCTGACAATTTTCGCCATGGATTTTGTACCCCGGATCACCCGGGCGCAGTCAATGGACGTCCTGTCGAGTCAATCGAACCTTGCAGGCTATAAGGCTGTTCTTGACGGGGCAGCGGTTTTCAACCGGGCTTTTCCGATGATGATGACAGCCGCAGGCAAGATTAATCCTGCCCGGGTTTTTGTCATGGGAGCAGGTGTTGCAGGGCTGCAGGCGATTGCAACAGCGAAACGTCTGGGAGCCGTGGTTCTGGCAACCGATGTTCGCCCAGCTTCCAAGGAACAGGTCGAAAGTCTTGGTGGAAAATTCGTAGCGGTCGAGGATGATGAATTCAAACAGGCAGAAACGGCAGGTGGCTATGCCAAGGAAATGTCGGATGCCTATAAGAAAAAACAGGCTACGCTGATTGCAGAGACCATTGCAAAGGTTGATATGGTCATCACGACGGCCCTTATTCCCGGGCGTCCTGCACCTGTTCTTGTTACGGCTGATATGGTCAAGTCGATGAAACCGGGATCGGTTGTTGTTGATCTGGCTGTAGAAACAGGGGGCAACTGTGAACTGTCCCAGCCTGGCAAGGTTGTGATCAAAAACGGGGTTAATATCGTCGGACATCTCAATATGCCTGGACGCCTTGCGACAGATGCTTCTGATCTTTACGCACGAAACCTGTTTAATTTCTTCGAATTACTTTTCGATAAGGAAAACAAGGCGCTTTCCATCGACTGGAATGACGAGATCGTCAAGGGCACCTGTGTGACCCACGAAGAGAACATCGTGCATCCTGCTTTGGCCCACGCCAAAGAACCAGCAAAGCCCGCGACAAAAACATCCGCGAGCGCTGATGCAGCCAAAGATGCTGATCCGGCCGTTGAGACCGGAGAGAAAGAAGGGGGGAAAGCCTGATGTCGAGCGAGCAGTTTATCAACAAGGCAACAGATGCAGCAAATGCGGCGCGGGCATTGTCTGACGAGGTCGCTTCGCTGGCTTCTGAAGCCAGCCGGCTGGTTGTCGAGACTTCCGGGCAGACAGTCGGGCATTCGCCCCTGATCATGGGGCTGACCGTTTTGGTGCTGGCTGTCTTTGTCGGCTATTACGTGGTCTGGAACGTCACCCCTGCATTGCACTCACCATTGATGGCGGTAACCAATGCGATTTCCTCTGTGATTATCGTGGGGGCGCTGATAGCGACCGGGCCCGCCGATATGGGCTTCAGTGAAGTCATGGGGTTCATTGCCGTGGTTCTGGCTGCGGTGAACATCTTTGGCGGCTTTATTGTCACGCAGCGCATGTTGCAAATGTTCAAGAAAAAGAAATAGGGGGGACTGGAAATGTCATCGGATCTATCCGCACTGTTATATCTCGTCGCCTCTATATGCTTTATTATGGCATTGCGGGGACTTTCTCATCCAACCACCAGCCGTCAGGGCAATGCTTTTGGGATTGTCGGTATGGTTCTTGCCATCGGAACGACCCTCGCAGCGCCGGGTGTCGTCAGTTATGGCACGATCTTGCTCGGGCTGTTGATCGGGGGCGCTATCGGGACAGTTATTGCCCTGCGCATCCAGATGACGGCCTTGCCACAACTGGTTGCGGCCTTCCATAGTCTGGTTGGTCTGGCAGCGGTGTTTGTTGCCCTGGCTGCATTCCACAAACCTGAAGCCTATGGCATTGGCTCAGTGGGTAATATCAATGTCTCGAGCCTTGTTGAAATGGCCTTGGGAACGGCTGTTGGTGCCATTACCTTTACGGGCTCTATTGTGGCTTTTGGAAAGCTCCAGGGACTGGTTACAGGGCGTCCTTTGGTCTTCAAGTTACAGCATCCGTTGAATGCTGCACTTGGGGCTGCTTCTGTACTGCTGCTGGTTTTGCTCTGTACAACACAGGACCCGATGTATCTCTGGATACTGGTGGCGGTAACACTTCTGCTTGGTTTCCTGTTGATTCTGCCAATCGGCGGAGCTGACATGCCCGTCGTGGTCTCCATGCTGAATTCCTATTCAGGATGGGCAGCTTGCGGGATCGGCTTTACCCTGCAGAACAACCTGCTGATCGTAACCGGTGCGCTGGTTGGCTCTTCCGGGGCGATTCTGAGTTACATCATGTGCAAAGCCATGAACCGTTCGTTCATCAGTGTGATTCTTGGCGGATTTGGTGCCGAGAGCGAAGCTGGCGGTGGCGGCTCTGAGGGACAGGATGACCGGGTTGTTAAATCCGGTTCAGGAGACGACGCAGCCTTCCTGATGAAAAATGCAGAGTCGGTTATCATTGTACCAGGTTACGGTATGGCTGTGGCCCAGGCCCAGCATGTCCTGCGTGAAATGGTTGACCTGTTGAAATCTTCAGGTGTGAATGTCCGCTATGCGATCCATCCTGTTGCCGGACGGATGCCCGGACATATGAACGTGTTGCTGGCTGAAGCCAATGTACCTTATGACGAAGTGCTGGAAATGGACGAAATCAACCGCGATTTCCGTTCCACTGATGTCGTCTTTGTCATCGGTGCAAACGACATCACCAACCCGGCAGCGAAAACAGATCCGAAATCGCCAATCTATGGGATGCCAATTCTCGAGGTTGATCAGGCCCAGACGGTTCTGTTTGTCAAACGCGGGATGGCTGCAGGTTATGCTGGAGTGCAGAACGAACTGTTCTTCCGTGATAACACCATGATGCTGTTCGGCGATGCCAAGGCAATGTGCGAAAAAATCGTCAAGGCATTGGAGCATCTGTAAGAGGTTCCGCTGATAAACACACGAGCAATCGTTATAAAAGGGCACCTTCGGGTGCCCTTTTTTTTACAGAAGAAACCGAGGGGGGGAAGTACCTAAACGGAAAAATCGGATTCAAAGGTTGATTAATCAGCCAAAACTGACCATTTATCGCGCCCTTGTTTTTGTTGAGTGTGCGGAGGATGCCATGAATAGCCTGTCAAACCAGAAAGACCTGTCCGTTGGCATCGATTTTGGTACGACCAATACCGTTATTGCCTTGGCAGAGCGGGACGGGCCGGTACGTTCCCTTCGCTTTAATCACAATGACAGCCTGTACGAGGTATACCGTACATTGTTGTGTTACGAAGAGACGATACAGTCCGGACAAAAGCGGGTTGACGTTACAGGTGGTCCCTGGGCGCTGGAGCAGTATATCAATGCGCGGGGAGAGATACGTTTTCTCCAGTCTTTCAAAAGCCATGTCGCGAGCAAGCTGTTTCAGGAAACCCAGATCTTTGCCCGTCGTTATACGCTACAGGATATCATGTCGGACTTTTTCCAGCAGTTTATTGAAAATGCGGAAGGACAGCTGGATCTGAGCGTGGCGCAGGTTGTTGCGGGGCGACCAATTGTCTTTGCCGGGCATGCACCGGATGAAGAGCTCGCCACCAGTCGCTACAACACGGCTTATGCCAGTATTGGGCTGGAGAATGTCAACTATGTCTACGAGCCTGTCGGGGCGGCTTACTACTATGCCCAGAGCATTGAAAAGGAAGCGACCATTCTCGTGGCAGACTTTGGCGGGGGTACCAGTGACTTTTCTATCGTCCGCTTTGAACGCAATGCCCAGGAGTTGCGCTCTATTCCGCTCGGTTATGCCGGTCTGGGGATTGCGGGAGATACCTTCGACAGTCGTTTGATCGACCATATCGTTTCGCCATCACTGGGTAAGGGCAGTGGTTATTATTCCCTGGATAAAAAAATCCTGGAGATGCCGACCTATTATTACAATCGCTTTTGCAAATGGCATGAGCTGGGGGTGCTCAAAAGCCCGACGACACTCAAGGAACTCCGCAGCCTGAGATCCGCTGCGGTGGAGCCGGAGTTGCTCGATACCTTTATCGATGTCGTCGACAATGACTGGAGTATGGACATTTACAAGGCCATTTCCAAAACCAAGATGGACTTGACCCTTCAGGAAGAAACAGATTTTTCTGTCAGATTCAGTGACAGCAGGATTGAGAAACGGGTGGCCCGTTCCGATTTTGAAAACTGGATTGCGAAGGATCTCAAGGCAATTGAAGAGAAAGTTGAAGAGCTTCTCGCCAGCAGTGGTTTGTCTGTCTCTGCGATCGATAAAGTTTTTCTGACAGGGGGGACATCCTACGTGCCGGCGGTTCAAAAACTCTTTGCTCGCCATTTCGGCCAGGAAAAGTTGGCCAGTGGCAAGCAGCTGGAATCTGTGGCCTATGGCCTGGCTCTAGTTGGACTGGATCAAAACCTGTCAAACTGGACAGTCTGAACTAGGGAGCCTGATTGCGAATGCAAAACGGGCCACCTTCCGAGTTGGGAGGTAGCCCGTCTTTCTTCCCAAGGGAAGATATCTCGCCTTAAGCGACGTTCTGCGAACGTCGATCAGACTATTAGTAGCCTTCGCGTTCCATACGCTTACGCAGTAGCTTGCGATAGCGGCGAACCGCTTCCGCACGCTCACGCTTTTTGCGCTCACATGGTTTTTCGAAGTTGCGACGCAACTTCATTTCACGGAAGACACCTTCGCGCTGCAATTTTTTCTTGAGCGCGCGAAGAGCCTGATCAACATTGTTATCACGAACGTGTACTTGCACGGGCGATCAGCTCCTTTCTAGCGTCAGACCGAACATCGACCTGACTGAGTTTTCTCGGTTGCCCGAGTTGAACACAAAAAGACCTTCCGCTGCACTACAAGTACAGCAGGTCCGAGGCTGTGTTATCACAGGCGGTGGATAATGTGAAGGAGGAATCTTGGGGACTGTCGATTCGTTTCTGCAGTTTTCGGGGAGTTTTAACGATTTTAGCGGGATGGAACCCGGATGGAACAAGGGCAGGGGAATTTGTTTTGACCGCATGATTCCTGATCTACATAGTAAGAAATCAGACACAAAAAGACAGTATTTGCATGACCTTGCTGAAAATCTCCAAGATGGGGCATCCGGTTCTCTGGCAAAAAGCCCAGGCTGTTGAGGATCCCTCCTCACCCGAAATACGGCAACTGGCCAGCGATATGATCGAAACCATGCAGGATGCCGGGGGGACCGGGATCGCGGCGCCACAGGTTTACCACTCTAAACGGATGTTTGTTTTTCAGGTGTCGGCTGCCCGCGCCAAAGCCGAAGCCGAGCGTCTTGGCTTTTCGCTGGATGATGAGGGCGATGTGCCTTTGACTGTTTTGATTAATCCCGAGATTGAAATGCTTGGAGTGCAAAAAGACGAAGCCTGGGAGGGCTGTCTTTCGATTCCGGGTCTGATGGGCAAGGTGTCACGATCTCGTGTGATTCGCTATCGTGGTTTGGGGTTGGATGGTAAGATGATCGAAGCCGTGGCTACGGGCTTCCACGCCCGGGTTGTCCAGCATGAATATGATCATCTCGATGGTATCCTGTACACGGAACGTCTTGAGACGCCACGGAAGATGATTTTCGCATCCGAGTTGGCGGAATATGATGAGGTCTGAACCCGTCGATCCATTTAAACCCGGGTATCAGGGGATATCTGCAAGGGTAGAAACAGAGACTGAGATAATGAGTGAAAAGCAAAAAGAACAGCTATTGGCGCGCCTGTTACCTCTGGTGCCTTTTGAGGGCTGGAGTGAAACAGCCCTGGCCGAGGCTGCGCGGGATATCGGCTTGACGACGAGTCAGACTGCCCTGTTTTTTCCACGGGGAATAACGGATGTCCTGCGTTACTATAACCAACAGCTGGATCAGCAGGTTATGGCCCGGCTGGAAGCTTCGGATGATCTTAAGGTGCGGGAGAAAATTACACTGGCTGTTCGTTACCGGCTTGAGTTGATGACGCCGAACCGTGAAGCCATCCGCAAGGGTATCAGCTTCTTTACGATGCCGCTGAAGGCCTCAGAAGGGCTGCATAATCTTTATGATACCGTGGATTCCATCTGGCTTGCGGCAGGGGATCGTTCGACGGATTACAATTTCTACAGCAAACGTATGCTGTTGGCCGGGGTTTACAGCTCGACATTATTATACTGGCTGGAAGACAGTTCAGAAGGCTATGAAAGAACCTGGAGCTTCCTTGATCGTCGCATCACTGAGGTTCTCAAGATTGGCGGAGCGTTGGGCAAGGGGATTGGCAAGCTTTCCAAAATAGCTGGGGCGGTCAGAGGGCTTGCTCCGAAATCCTTTACGCACCGCTGTTAATTTCTTCGCTGTCCTTTCTCCTGTCGGGTACCCTGTTGGATGGCCCTCTTTTGATGAATATGTGATCCCGCAGGAAGGCTATTGCTGATCTTCAAACAATTTCTTTAGCCAACGCTTTGCTGCGGTGTGACGCCCTTGGGTGTTGATGACAAATTCCTGCCCTTTCGGGGCAGAAGTGAGATGCCAGTTCTCACCGTCCGGCTGCCATTTCTCTGGCTTCATATGATAGGAAAGAGCGGGTGTCGGATGGGCGAACCACCCGGGCAATTGCCAGCGCGAGCGAGTGCCGCCCGGGCGCGTGAGTATCCGCCGAGGATGGATATTGTTGAACAGACCTCCACCGGGCAGATCTGTGGTTCCGCTGCCTCTCTGAGAAAAAAAATCGAGGCTATCCCGAGCAAGATAAAGTGTATTGTTTAAGCCAAATTCGCCATGGAAATGCGGGTGGTCTTTATAAACGGGGTCAGCAAAATTTGATGTTTCGGGATTTCCGGTCAGGGAATGAAGCTGACCAACCTGAAGCCAGCCAAAAATAACATGGAGATCTGGGCTGTTTGGAAGGGGACGGAATTCTGCGTCGACTGATCTGAACCAGCCAAAAAAGAGAAAGAGATCTCCTGCCTGGACGCCTTGTTTGGCAAGATGCTGCTGGGCAGCACCGTGCTGACCAAAACAGGGTCGCCAGTTGGCCCGCCTTGGAAGACTTTCTGGAAAAAGATCCGGATCTAGATGAACCCTGTCATCGGGTTTTGCAGCCTTGGGCGATAGCTGTTTGAGCAGTTGACCTAAATTTCCGAGCGGAGATTCCAGATCCTGATAACAAAAAGGTCCCTCTGTATGCGGAATTGGCAGAGAACAGATGCGTCCATCGGGCAATATGGGGCTTGGACCACCCCCATATTGGGAATCAAAGCCTTTTCTGCTGAGGATGATTCGCATGAGCCTGCCAATCCTCTGGTCGCCGTGGGCATGATACTATCAGCTTTCGGAACCCGTCGTTGATCGGGGGATTATTTACGGGGGATCACCCGGGTAACATGCCCCATCTTGCGACCGGGTTTGGCCTCGGACTTGCCATAGAGATGCAGCTTGGCGGACGGATCGGAAAGAATTTCCTCCCACCCGTTTACATCATCACCGAGCAGATTGGTCATCACCGCGTCGGAATGGCGGTAAACCGATCCAAGCGAGAGACCGGACACAGCACGGATAAACTGTTCGAACTGTGACGTGACACAGGCATCCATAGACCAGTGCCCGGAGTTATGGGGACGGGGTGCCATTTCATTGACCAGGACCTCGTCTTCGGTCGTCACGAACATCTCAATGGCAAGCATGCCGACCAATTGCATTTCCTCGGCCATGTGCCGGGCGATAACCTCTGCCCGATCACTGATTTTTTGGGAAATGCGTGCCGGCACGATGGTCTGATCCAGAATATGGTTCTTGTGTCGGTTCTCTACCGGGACATAAGTCTGGCAGGCGCCCTGGATACTTCTGGCAACAATGACCGATATTTCCATACGGAAATCAACCAGAGTCTCGAGAATGGTTTCGGCCTTCTTTCTGTCGCCAGCAACCGTTTTCCAGGCTTCCTTGAGGTCGGTATCGGGACCGATGAGGACCTGTCCCTTGCCGTCATATCCCATTTCTGTTGTTTTCAGAATACAGGGTCGCCCCATATCACGGACAACCCGGTCAAGGTTTTCACGGTTTGTTACTTCCGCATATTTTGTCGTCGGAACCTTGATTGAATTACAGAAATCTTTCTCTCTCAAACGGTTCTGGCATATATGTAAAACTTTGGGGCCAGGATTGACGGCTATTCTTTCAATCAGGAAGGCCGCCGTGCTGGCAGGGACGTTCTCAAATTCGTAGGTAACAACATCAACCTGTTCAGCAAATTTCGCCAGGGCAGCTTCGTCATCATAATCTGCGGTGGTATAATACTTTGAAACCTCGCTGGCGGGGTTGTTTTCTTCCGGACAGAAAATATGACAATGATATCCGAGTTCAGCCGCGGCTGAAGCCGCCATACGGCCAAGCTGTCCTCCACCCAGAATGCCAATCACGGAGCCGGGGGCCAAAGGGGCGGTAAGGGTCTTGCTCATGGGTGAGGTCTCCACTGAAGGCGGGGTGAAAGCAGGCTTGAATTAAACTTCGTCTATTGGTTCAATTGCGACGGCTTCGGTCTGTCGCATGCGCCAGGTATCAAGGGCATCGGCAATCTTCTGGTCATTCAAGGCGAGAACAGATCCAGAAAGTAGGGCAGCGTTTATTGCCCCGGCTTTTCCTATGGCAAGTGTCCCGACTGGAACACCACCGGGCATCTGGACGATCGAAAGCAGGCTGTCCTGGCCTTTCAGACTCTTGCTTTCGATTGGCACCCCAAAGACAGGTAGGGGAGTCATCGAGGCGACCATGCCAGGAAGATGGGCAGCCCCACCGGCCCCGGCGATGATGATTTTTAATCCACGTAAACGGGCTGTTGTTGCATATTCGACAAGCCGCTGGGGAGTTCTGTGTGCCGAGACAATCCGTTTTTCATAGGCGACTCCCAGGGCATCAAGAGTATCTGCCGCATGTTTCATCGTCGGCCAGTCTGATTGGCTTCCCATGATAATTCCTACTTGCGGTGACTTCTCTGGCATGGCGTGTCCTGTCTCTGTGTATCCCTGAGTGGATCGTTGGCGCATTATTAAGACCTGCTTTTCAATAAGGCAAGCAAAGAGAACCGCCACATTTTAGAACCAAAATAGCTTTTCTTGGTAACGGAATGTAAAATTATTTTGTATAAGGTGCCCGTAGCTTCGTTTGCCATGTGCGATGTAAGCTATGAATGACTCCGGCAGGATGCTGGAATAAATAAAGCAAAGGGATTGCTTGTAATATGAAGGTCCAAAGACCCAGCGGTGGGGGGAACCCTGTCAGCAGTGTTGGCCGGGTGTCAGCTGCACCAACGGTGAAACCGGCTCAACCCGTCGATGCGGCAGGAGGAATCTCTGCTCCGAAGGATGTCACGACAGTAATAGGCATTCCCGAAGCAGAATTTACTCCCAAGGTAAGGGCTGCTATCGAGCGCCTGATGGAAGAGGTTCAACTCGTTCGGCAGGAGCTTGATCAAGCCAAAAAGCGGGTGGATTATCTGGAAAAACTGGCTGATCAGGACGTGCTTACACCTGTGTTGAACCGCCGTGCCTTCGTCCGGGAACTGGGCCGAATGATGGCCTATAGCGAACGCTATGAAGTGCCGGGCAGTGTGATCTATGCCGACGTCAATGGCATGAAACAGATCAATGACAATCTTGGCCACCAGGCGGGCGATGAAGCGATCAAACAGGTGGCGTCCATACTTTTAAATAATGTCAGGTCTTCGGATATTGTTGGACGCCTCGGGGGGGATGAATTCGGGATTATCCTTTTACAGGCTTCTCCTGAGATCGCGCAGGAGAAAGCACAGCTGCTGGCACAAAAGGTGGCAAGTCAACCATTTGATTATAATGGGCAAAGTGTAAATGTAAGCATTTCATACGGCGCGCACAGTTTTCAGGGAGGCGATGCCGATGAGGCTCTCAAGGCTGCAGATCTGGCAATGTATGAACAGAAGAAAGCCAAGAAGTCACCGGAAGGGGCTTGAAGCCATCAGATGGTTTTAGGCAATAGCTTTATAACGTCCAGCTGAGCCCTTCCTGCTCCATCATCCGCTGAACCGCCGGGCGCTGCAGAACCCTGGTTGCATGTTGTTTGAGCCTGGGCCGATCCTCAGCCCGTTCGGGATAGCGTCTGCTCCAGTAACTGATCATGAAAAGGTGCAGATCAGCAGCTGTGATCCTGTCGCCAGCCAACCAGGATGTTCGTGCCAGTTGAGCTTCGAGCAGGTCCCACTGTTTTCCCATGCGTCTTGCGGCAGTGTTTTTTACATCCTGTTGGGCAGCAGGGGTCTCAGCCCAGATTTCCGGGTGCGCCCAGGCATTCGCGGTTTCCTGAAGGGTGTTGGTCATCCAGACAAGCCACTGACAGTAGACCGCACGTTCATGGGAGTGGTGTGACGGTGCCAAGGCTGTTTGAGGGTGTTTATCTGCCAGATAGAGCAAAATTGCGGCAGACTCATAAATAACAGTCTGGCCGTCAAGTAATGTTGGTACCCGTCCATTGGGATTGATCGCAAGATAGTCAGGTTGATGCTGCATCCCTTGTGAGAGGTCGATCTCAATCAAAGAGTAAGTGCATTCAAGTTCTTCAAGAAGAGCGTGTATTGCCATATTGGCGCCACCACGATCCCAGTAAAGTTTATACATTCCAGGGATGCCAGATTTGTCCAGATTTATAGAGATCGCTTCGTCCGAAAGCTCTTTCCTGTTCGTGGTACGGATCAGGCGATAATATCGGGCAGCAGTCTACTCTCGAGTTTGTTCATGTTATCCTTGAGCATAAGCTTTTTCTTTTTCAGGCGTACAAGCTGTAGCTGGTCAAAGGGCGCATGCTCTTGCAGGCGTGCGATAACGTCATCCATGTCGCGGTGTTCCTGTTTTAGTCGCTCAAGATCTTCGATGAGCTCTTTTCGGCTATTTCCGTTCATGTCTGACAATTGTAAACGTCTCGCAAACTCACTGTAGAAAGGGAGGATAGTTATACTCTCTCTTTGAAAATAAACATAGTTTTTGTATGAGAAGAGTGAGCTGAATAGACTATCTACCATGAAGTTAGCATAAAATCGGCCTCTTATGGGGTATTTTCAGGGATCTGGAGTGAATTGTTATGGACTTGGCTGGCAAGCGAATCGGCGTTCTGACAAGCGGGGGCGATTGTGCCGGTCTGAATGCTGTCGTTCGTGCCGTCGTTCATCGGGCTGTTCAGGGCTATGGAATGAAAGTGGTCGGCATTGAACAGGGAACTGCTGGACTGCTGGCGCGTCCGGTGATGGTGCGGGAACTTGAGCCATCTCTCTTTACCGGGGATATCTTGCGACGCGGCGGAACCATTCTTGGCACGACCAACAAAGGAAACCCCTTCAGTTACGAAATGCCCGATGGACAGGTTCTGGATCGCAGTGAAGAAATTATCGAAGCCTATAGAGAGTTGGGGCTTCACGCCCTGATCGGTATTGGTGGAGATGGCAGTATGGCGATTTTGCGTCAGCTGGCAGAACAGGGCGGGTTAAATTTCATCGGCGTGCCCAAGACCATCGATAATGATTTGGGGCACACAGAAGTTTCGGTTGGCTATGCAACGGCAGTGGATATTGCCACCCAGGCTCTTGACCAGCTTCAGCCGACAGCTGCCAGCCATTCCCGTGTGATGGTCCTGGAGGTTATGGGACGGGACGCGGGTCATATCGCTCTCAATGCCGGTGTCGCTGGAGGGGCAGATATTATTCTGATTCCAGAGGTGAAATACAGCCTGGCTTCAATCAAAAGAAAGATTGAAAGAATTTATGCTGAAGGGCGGAATTTTTCGCTGGTGATCGTTGCGGAGGCTGTGCGCGATGAAGAAGGGCGAAAGGTGACCGAAACCCAAGCCAGTGGCGCGGTTACCTATGGTGGAATTGGCGAGTATATCAGCCATCGTATCGCAGAAGAGACGGGGGCTGAGACCCGGGTTACGGTACTTGGGCATTTACAACGAGGTGGAGTGCCTTCAGCCCGGGACAGGATTATGGGCTCTACTTTTGGTGTCCATGCTGTTGATCTGGTTGCGGCTGGAAAATTTGACCGACTTGTTGCCTGGAGTGGCCGCCATTGCTTCGATGTACCATTGCAAGAAGCAATCGCGGGTTATAGAGCAGTGCAGCCGGACAGCTCGGTCATGTTAACGGCAAGAGGTTTGGGAATTTGTTTTGGTGATGATTGAGGCTGATAAACTGCCGCATAATCCTTTTTGGAATTTCTCCCTGGAGTCGTACAAACAGCCGGGTGTTGCTCCTGCCTGCCTTGTTTTGCAGGATAAGCACGATCTTGATGTAAATCTGCTGCTGTTCTGCTGTTGGGCGGGTCTTTGCAGTCGGCTTCTATCCGCGATTGAACTCACCGGGATGATTGCGGGTGTTGAAGCCTGGCGGGATCGGGTTATCGAACCACTTCGCGATGTTCGCCGTTGGATCAAACAGGAAAACACCCAGGGTTTTCGACAAAGCGAAGAGCTGCGACAGGGGGTTAAGGATCTGGAGCTTTGGGCCGAGGCGCTACAGCAGAACTATATGCATTTGCAGATGCCCTTGCGTCAATCCGAACGCCCATCCCCCGAGATCGCAGCCCGTAATCTGGTTGTGTATCTTGAACTTTGTGAAGTGGCATCGATTGGAACAGCAGATTGTGCCGATCTGGCGGCGATTGTCCGCGGAGGGTTCCCCGAATTGCCTCCATTGGAAGCTGTCTGGCTTTTCCAGTAAGTTCCCGGTGAGGATTCGGGGAGGCGTTTATTGCTCTGGGCGCTGTTTACTGTTCTCGTCCCAGCGGTTCATTCCGGGAATCTCGAGATCGAAAAGATCCAGAACCCGCCCAAGAGTGTAATCGACCATTTCGTCGAGGGACTCGGGCCGGGCATAGAAAGCCGGCACAGGTGGCGCAATGATTGCCCCCATTTCTGACACGTTGAGCATACTGCGCAGATGCCCGGTATGAAGAGGTGTTTCCCGAACCATCAGGACCAGGCGCCGTCTTTCCTTGAGAATGACATCAGCAGATCTGGTCAAAAGGCTTGAGGTCACGCCCGTTGAAATTTCGGACAGGGTCTTGATGGAGCAAGGCGCAACGATCATGCCGAGCGTCCGATAAGAGCCGCTGGAAAGGCAGGCAGCTATGTCGTTGATATTGTGGGAAACATCCGCGAGGGCTTTAACATCTGCGACTTTCATGCTGCTTTCATAAGCAAGGGTGATCTCGGCAGATTTACTCATTACCAGATGGGATTCGACAGGCAATTTTTGCAAAATTTTCAGGAGCCTGATGCCATAGGTAATACCGCTGGCACCACTGATTCCAATAATTAACCGCTCTTTGGTCATAGGTAACTATCTTTCACTATCGTGAAGAATAAATGAAATATTTATTCCCGGCCTCTTGGCAATATCCCTGAACAGGTTTAGCATAATCATACGCTGTCTTATCAAAAATGTTACGGGTTTGAGGTGGGGCATTACTGGCAAGAAATATGCGGTTGGGACGCTTTGAAGATATCCCATACACTAAAGTCGACCTGTCGGCTAGTTGCCAGCGCTGTATCTATTCCCAATCATGACGGCTTTTCAAATTCTGCCAAAGGTTCCTCTCGCACGGCTTGTCCGGTGGGGGTTTTTGGCATGCAGGTTTGAGGCTGTCAGGATTAAACAGGTATTGTTGAGATTGCTCTATGTAATGACGTAACCAGAGGGAGAATAATATGGCCGCAGCTGAACGCATTGAGTCTTTGCGCGTGAAACATGGTTCCTTGGAAAACGCTATTGATCGAGAAAATCACCGTCCGCTTCCTGATGAATCCCTACTGATGTCGCTTAAGAAAGAGAAGTTACGAGTGAAAGATGAACTGCAGCATCTTTCGACGGCACAATAAGGCCGATACAAGAAATCCATTTTTAATCCAGTAACAGTGTATCTCTGACAGGTGATACCAAAGCTTGGGGTTTGCGTTGTGTGGAATACAGCGTGAACCCTTTGTTTTGTTTACAGACTTATCGGTGACAGGCGCTTTTTGTAAAAAAATTATCTTTTCCCGTTTTCGAGTATGGCTCCGGATTGATTCTGGTGATGCTTTCGCGCAGTCTGGTCAGAAGTCCGAAGAGACCGCGTGATAAAAAAATAATAAGACAGAATAGGGAAGTTTTATGAGCCGTTTTGATGAAGTGCATGCCCGCTCTTTGTCTGATCCAGAAGGCTTCTGGTCCGAAGCTGCGGAGAAGATTGACTGGTCAAAACCCTGCGAACAGGTGCTTGATAGCAGTAATTCTCCCTATTATCGCTGGTTTAAAGGAGCAGAGCTGAATACCTGCTATAACCTGCTGGATCGACATGTGGAGGCCGGTCGGGGAGAGCAGGCGGCTTTCATCTATGATAGCCCGGTAACGAATACCGTCGAACATATCTCTTACAGTGCCTTGCTGGATCGTGTCGCCCGTTTTGCCGGTGTGCTGGATGGTCTGGGTATCCGCAAAGGGGATCGGGTGATCATCTATATGCCGATGATTCCTGAAGCAGCAATTGCGATGATGGCCTGTGCCAGGATTGGAGCTGTCCATTCCGTTGTGTTTGGTGGATTCGCGGCGAATGAACTGGCTACACGCATAGATGACTGTCAGCCGAAAGCTATTGTCTCTGCGTCTTGTGGTATCGAGGTGAGCAAGGTCATCGCCTATAAACCCCTGTTGGATCATGCGATTGAACTTTCCAGCCATAAACCGGATCATTGTGTGATCTGGCAAAGGCCACAGGCCCAGGCATCAATGCTTCCCCAAAGAGATGTCGACTGGAAAGAAGCCGAGGCTGTGGCCACGGCAAAAGACTGTGTTCCGGTTGCGGCAACCGATCCGCTTTATATTCTCTACACTTCTGGGACGACAGGCCAACCGAAAGGCATTGTCCGCGACAATGGCGGTCATGCGGTGGCGCTGTATTGGTCAATGAAGCATATCTATAATGTTGAACCCGGAGAGGTTTTCTGGGCGGCCTCTGATGTCGGCTGGGTTGTTGGACACTCCTATATTGTCTACGGACCTCTTCTTTATGGGGCAACATCTGTACTCTACGAGGGGAAACCGGTAGGAACGCCTGATCCCGGTGCTTTCTGGCGGGTCATCTCGCAACACAGGGTTTCGGTGCTTTTTACCGCCCCGACGGCTTTTCGGGCAATCCGGCAGCAGGATCCCGAGGCAAGCTATATCAAAAAATATGACCTTTCCTGTTTCCGTACCTTGTTTCTCGCTGGAGAACGGTGTGACCCTGATACGCTTAACTGGGCCCAGGACAAGCTCAAGGTTCCGGTAATTGATCATTGGTGGCAAACAGAAACAGGCTGGTCAATTGCCGCAAACTGTCTGGGAATTGAGCCGTTGCCCGTTGTGGCCGGGTCACCCGCAAGAGCGGTCCCCGGTTGGGATGTGCGCATCCTGGGGCACGACCAGAAGGAAATGGCCGCGGGCGAGATCGGCGCGATTGTCTGCCAGCTTCCACTGCCGCCGGGGACTTTCCCGACACTGTGGAATGCCCCTGAACGCCATCACAAGGCCTATCTCAGCAGTTATCCGGGATATTATGAAACCGGGGATGCGGGCTACAAGGGAGAAGACGGCTATATCTATGTCATGTCCAGAACCGATGACATTATAAATGTTGCGGGGCACAGGCTTTCGACAGGCGCGATGGAGGAGGTGCTTGCCGCACACGAAGATGTTGCAGAGTGTGCTGTGATCGGTGTGGCAGATAAACTCAAAGGGCAATTGCCGCTGGGATTTATGGTGTTGAGTGCCGGCACTGAAAAGGCCCCTGCTGAGATCGTGTCTGAAGTCATCCGCAAGGTCCGGGAGGAAATCGGGCCTGTTGCCGCCTTTAAACTGGCGGCAGTGGTATCTCGATTACCCAAAACCCGCTCGGGTAAAATTCTTCGTGCGACCATGCGCAAGATTGCCGATGGTGAAGATTACAAGATTCCGGCAACAATTGACGATCCGGCAATCCTGGATGAAATCACAACTGCCCTGCAGGAAATCGGTTATGGCAAACCTTCGTAATCTGTGAAATGCCGGATATTTCCCGCAGTGGTTTTGGACAATAGTCTGATTAGGGGTATCTGTGGCGATTGGCTTGTTGTAAAAACTATAAGATGTAATTTATATATTTCTTTTTGATCATCTGTTGGTGTATCAAGGAAGTCAAATATCACAGCAGGTTTGAGCGATGTTTAGGCAAGTAACGGAAGACAATATTATCATTCTGGTGGACCGTTTTTACGCCCGGGTACGTCAGGATACAGAGCTTGGGCCTGTTTTTGACGGGGTGATCAAGGGAAACTGGGAGAGCCATCTTGGCAAGATGTATGACTTCTGGTCCTCGGTTATGCTGGGAACGGGAAGATACAAGGGAAATCCGATGGTAAAGCATCTGGAGATTCCGGGAGTGTCGAAAGCGCACTTCACGCAATGGCTCGCCTTGTTTCATATGACAGCTGGGGAATTATTCGAGGAAACGATTGCCAGCGAGCTCAGGGTCAAATCTTCGCGCATAGCCGAGAGCCTGCAGTTGGGTTTGTTTTATCGCCCGGATCAGATCAGAGCCCGCTCGATAATACCCGAAGATGTTGTCAGCCGGGGATAGATCCAGACGACTAAGTAAGCAGATGAATTATTGAAAAATAGAAAAGGCCTCTTGATACAAGAGGCCTTTTCTATTGGATTTCAGCTAATTGAAATCAGCTGTTGTCTTTGAATGCGCGCGTAAAAGCGGCATAGGGGTCATCACTGACCTCTACCGGTTTTTCTTCCTCGATCGGTTCTGGCTGTGCGAAAACCCGCCCTGTTTTTTCTGCTTCCTTGCGGGCTTTCTCAACACTTGCGTTGAGATCCAGCTGTTTGCAGAGACCCAGCAGAACTGGATCGCGTGGGCGAATGTTGCTCATGTTCCAGTGCGAACGATCCCGCAGTGCCTGAATGGTTTTTTTGGTCGTACCGATCAACTTCGAGATATCGTTATCCGTCAGTTCTGGGTGGTGTCGAACCAGCCATGCAATCCCGTCCGGTTTATCCTGACGTTTTGCAATCGGGGTGTAACGAGGTCCTTTGGTGCGTTTTGACGGCAGGGGAAGATCTTCCTGCTTAAACAGACGCAAGGATCTGGTTGAATCTTTTTCACAGCGCTCCAGCTCGGCTTTGGTCAGCTGGGAGTTGGCAATGGGGTCCATGCCCCGGATGCCCACAGCAACCTCACCATCGGCAATGCCCTGAACCTCCAGCTTGTGAAGGTGACAGAACTCTGCGATCTGTTCAAAGGTCAGCGATGTATTTTCGACCAGCCATACGGCGGTCGCTTTTGGCATAAGTGGCTGAGACATTGGTTCTCCTAATCGTGCCGACGGCTATAGTTCCTCCGGCTACGGCATTGCGTGCCCTGCTGGTGGCATACCCCGAATATACCGCTAGGCCAAGTAGGAAATAAAGTGATGAGATAATTTTTTTATCAATTGGCCACCTTTAACATGATTTTTCCGACATGTTGAGAGGATTCCATCAATTTATGTGCTTCTGCTGCCAGGTCCAGAGGAAGGGTCTGATACAGGACCGGAGCAACTTTTCCTGTTTCCAGTAATGGCCAGACATGTTTTCTCAACTTTTCGGCCACATCGTATTTGAAATCACCTGACCTGGCGCGCAGGGTTGACCCTGTGATTGTCAGGCGTTTGAGCATCACAGGCATAAAGTTGACCGTTGTTTGGGGGCCTCCCAAAAACGCAATAAAACAGAGCCTGCCCTCAGTCGCCAGGGCCGAAATATCTTTTTGTATGTAATCGCCACCGACCATGTCGAGAAGAACATCAACGCCCTTCTTGCCTGTAAAGGCCTTCGACTTTTCAACAAAATCCTCACTCCGGTAGTTAATCGCCAGATCTGCGCCCAGGGAGAGGCAAACCTCACATTTTTCAGAGCTGCCGGCTGTCGTGATGACCTTGGCGCCAAAGGCCTTGGCCAGCTGTATGGCCGTCGTCCCGATTCCTGAAGTGCCGCCGTGTACCAGAAAGGTTTCTCCCGATTTCAGTAGGCAACGATCAAACACATTGCTCCAGACGGTAAAGTAGGTTTCTGGCAAGGCAGCTGCCTGTTCCATTGTTAAACCGTTGGGAATGGGCAGGCACTGGCGTGCTGGGGCCAGGCAGTATTCAGCATAGCCGCCTCCGCCAACAAGCGCGGTAACCTTGTCGCCTATATGCAGGGTTGGGGTGTTCGGTCCGGTTTCGACGATGGTTCCAGAAACTTCCAGCCCGGGAATGTCTGATTCACCGGGAGGAGGAGGATAGAGCCCCTGCCGCTGGATGACATCGGGACGATTGACTCCGGCATAGGCAACCTTGATCAGAACTTCGTTTTCTTTCGGTATAGGCAGGGGGCGGGTGGTGAGCTTGAGCTGGTCTGGACCACCTGGTTCACATATTTCGATGGCAGACATACTGGCAGGAAGGGAGGGAGACACGGGGCACCTCGGCTGTTTGATATTCTTCTGTTTTTCTATTCTCTGATCAGTCTAGTATGCTGAAGCAAGTGTTTCTAGCTGAGACTTGATTGTTTGAGAATACGAGGGATCCCGGTTGGAGGACGTCGTATGATCTGCCGGAGAAAGAAATGAATTTGGATGATTGGGACCCCAAAACGGTTAAACAAAAAGCAAAAGATCTTGAGCCTCTGGGGCTTGAGGAACTTGCTGACTATATCATTGAGCTTGAGGCAGAGATTGAACGAACGCGCCATGAAATAGCCCGCAAGGAGAAACATAGAAAAGGTCTGGACGGGTTGTTTCGTTCATGAAGGTTTTCTTGTGCGACAGAAGCAGGATCTTGGATGGGGAAAGGGTGATCGGTAAATGATCGCCAGCCTTTCTATCGTGCTCCCGGTTTTTGCACTCATCCTCTGCGGATACCAGATCGGGCGAAAGGGGTGGGTGACAGATGCTGCGCTTAAGGGGCTGTCATTTTTTGTCTATTATCTTGCCTGTCCAGCCCTGCTGTTTCGGACCATGGCGAAAGGGAACCTGTCAGAAGATATCAGTCTGCCTTTTATTGTCGCTTTCTATAGTGCAGCGCTCATTGTTTTTTCTTTTAGTGCATTTCTTGGCCGTCGTTTTTGGGGCTATCAGCTAAAAGAAATGGCGTTGATGTCTATGGGGGCGACCTATAGCAACATGCTGCTTCTGGGTTTCCCTTTGATATATTCGGCCTTTGGGGATGAAGGCATGGTGCCCCTGACGATCCTTATCGCGTTTCAGGCGCCGATACTGATGGCTTTGACATCCATGCTGACAGAATACGACCTTTCCAGAGATGCCGGGGCAGGGCCAGGCTTGCGTGTTATGGGGAAGGCTCTGGTTCGGTCCGTAATCCGCAATCCGATTATCCTGAGTTTGGTTGCCGGGGCTCTCTATCAAACTGCCGGATTTGATTTTTTTCTTATTCTTGACCGCTTTACCTCAACGCTTGGCGGGGCGGTGGTTCCCTGTGCCCTGTTCTCCCTCGGGGTTTCTCTGAACGGGTTTAAGCTTGCCGGGGATCTTAAGCAGAGTTTTCTGATCGTGGTTTTGAAAACACTTGTCTATCCGGGCGCTGTCGCGCTCCTGATCTATGGATTTGTTGATGTTCCTCCTTTGTGGGGGGCTGTTGCTGTAATCCTTGCTGCCCAGCCTACGGGGGTGAATGTTTTTATTCTGGCGCAACAGTATGGTGTTTTTACGGCTAGGGCGGCTTCGATTGTTCTTGCCTCGACAACGCTGTCTGTTGTGACAGTTACGCTTTTAATTGCGTATTATGTCAGTATTCTTCCCGGGTATTGATTTTCTATCTTGCTTCGTCTTGTCGCGAGGCCCTTTCGGCGGGTTTCGGGAGAAGAGCCAGAAAGTATAAATATCACACGAAATATTTATTGTAATACATGAACAGGAGAAAAGGATGTCCATCCTTAAAGGGAAAGCTGCCGTTGTTACAGGATCAACCAGTGGTATTGGCAAGGGGATCGCCGAGCAGCTGGCGGCTGAGGGGGCAGATATCATGCTTAATGGTTTTGGGGATGAGAAGGAAATCCGGCAGCTGGAACAGAATCTGGCCGAGCAGTACGGCGTTCGGGTTGCCTATTCAGATGCTGACATGATGAAGCCGGATGAAATTGTGGAAATGATCAAGGAGGCTCAGCGCGTCTTTGGTACCTTGGATATCGTGATTAATAATGCTGGCATTCAGCACGTCTCTCCGATTGACGAGTTTCCTGTGGATCGCTGGGATGCGGTAATCGCGATTAATCTGACTTCGGCTTTTCATACGATCAAGGCGGCTTTGCCTATGATGAAGCAGAAGGGGTGGGGACGTATTATTAATGTGGCGTCTGCTCATGGATTGAGTGCTTCAGCCAATAAATCCGCTTACGTTGCCGCCAAGCACGGAATTGTTGGTTTGACCAAAGCCGTAGCTCTGGAGGTGGCGACACAAGGCATTACCTCGAACGCTATCTGCCCCGGGTGGGTCTTGACTGATCTGGTTCGCGGGCAGATCGAAGCGAGAGCAAAAAGTAGTGGTCGCAGCTTTGAAGAGGAGAAAAAGCTGTTGGTTGCGGAAAAAACACCAACCCAGGACTTCTCAACACCAGAGCAGATCGGGAAGCTGGCTGTTTTTTTGTGTAGTGATGCTGCAGCTCAAATGACAGGGGCACCTTTTTCAGTCGATGGCGGCTGGATGGCCCAGTAATACAAAAGGTATTATTGGAGTCTGTTTTTTCTGGGGAATTAGTTTTGTCCGAAAATGGAGAGATTTCTGATGAATCTCTTCATTTTTCCCCTTGAATTGTCAGGTGGATGCACCAAATCTAGAGTGTCAATAGAGTTTATTTGTAATATTAACTCTTTTTTAGTTCATGTGTTATAATCTGGTAAGTAAGAAATCAGATTTTTTGTTTGTTTATTGTTTTTGTACACTTTTTATGATGCCTCCCTGTTGACTTGCCGCCGGATTTGTCCGGCGGTTTTTTTTTGGTTGAAAGAATATTTCGCAAAATAAAGCAGGATGGCATCATAAAAATGAGTGTTTCGTCGTAAAAGTGTCAAAAATGAAAACAAGAACTTGACGCCGGGCTCGAGTCTTCATAACCTCTTGCCTAACAAAGGCAAGTTGACAGGGTGGACAAGCAGACTACGCGATTATAATCGTAGCGTTTGTTAAAAATTGCCAAATAATAAGGGCCGAGCTTCTATTCGAAGCTCGGCCTTCGGCTTTTAATCAGGAAATGTTTATTTTAACTGTCGAGCAATTCGGCAGAACGATCGGCCATTTTTGTTATCGGGATGTTGCGTGGTTTCTTTGCTTCCGGGATCTCTCTTGCGAGCTCGATTGTAAGGAGCCCATTTTCAAGATGGGCCGCTGTAATCTTGATGTGATCAGCGAGGTCGAAGCTTCTCTGAAATGAACGGGTTGCTATACCACGATGCAGGTAAGTCACCGTCTCATCTTCGGTTTTTCCCATGTTCCCGCCGACATGCAGCGAGTTTTCTTTCACGGTGATTTCCAGCTCCTCTTCAGAGAACCCGGCAACAGCCATGGTAATCCGATAGGAATTTTCGTCAGTTTTCTCAATATTATAGGGCGGGTAACTTGGAGCGCTACTCTCGATCCGGCCAGCAGTGTCGAGCATATTCATCATGCGATCAAAGCCAACGGTGGCACGTAGCAGGGGGGTAAGGTCACGGTGATGCATTGCGTGTTCTCCTTTGAGCAACAGGCTGTTTTGTCTATGGCTCACCTTGTGGTCGAGCCGATGATTTAGAGAGAAACCCATCAATGGCATTCCTCGTCTGAATCAGAAATATGATTGAAAAATCCTATTTCAAGTCATTGGAAGTTTTCTTGTTCAGTTTTTTATGAACAGGCAGCTGTAACACAGGTGGCTTTGTACCTGGGTTGTCGGGGGAAGGAGCAGATCTGTTTTTTACCTTGAGGTTGGAGAAGAACAGTTTGAGATAAGTCGAGGCGAAGGTTTTGTTAAGGCGGCTGATGATAGAATGGGCTCAATGATAACAGCTGTTTCGTCTTAATATGTGAATCGTACGAGAAGGTAGTGTCTGGCAGCAGAATGGTTACTTATCTGGATTCGACCTATCAGGAGACCCTGTCCCTTATCAAGGAGGCGCGTGACTATATCGCCAGTGGTACCCGCGCGCGCCACGCCTGGCTGGCCCCTGAGGCCCGATTGCAAATTTGCTGCGAGAGCATGCGGCTGACGGCAAGGCTTACCCAGGTCATGGCCTGGTTGATGATGCAACGTGCAGTTCAATCCGGTGAAGTACCTGTGGAAGAGGCAGCAAAGCCTGAGAATCGTCTTTCTGGCCAGGTGGTATGTGGTCATGTCCAGAGCACACCTGAAGGTACGGACCAAAAAATGCAGGACCTTCTCGGTCGAAGCCACGCGCTCTATGTACGGATTGCCCGGCTGGATTCGCAACTGGATCGAACATAAAAAAAGACCCTGCCGAAGCAAGGTCTTTTTTTATTCGTTACTGCAAACGGCTTAGTTCTTGATGCCGAAAGCTGCAAAACGCTTGTTGAACTTGGCAACCTGGCCGCCGGTATCAACCAAACGGTGTTCGCCAGTCCATGCTGGATGACTCTTAGGGTCAATATCAAGACGAAGCGTGTCGCCTTCTTTGCCCCAGGTCGAGCGCGTTTCAAATTCACTGCCATCAGTCATGACAACTTTGATGGTGTGGTAAGCTGGGTGAATATCTTTTTTCATAATCCTGAATCCCCTTAGGAAGCGGGGGCTGTTTACCCGACCCTGCGCCGAGAAGCAAGTTAAATCCACGAATCGGAAATAAAATATTGCCCAGGGTCACAGGGTCGCATTGAACCCTTGATCGTTTTGTGGTTTGTCACACTAGAGTGGAAAGGTCAATTCCGTTATTAGGGAAATGACAAATTAAGCAGACGCTTTGTTATCAGAACGACAAACAGGAATGTACAATATGAGCCGCCAAGGCGCTGCAATGACAGGTCAAAAGACCACAGAACAGAAGACAGCAAAAAGGGAGCCCGGTGTGGTAACACAGGCCGTAGAACGCGAACGTAGCAAAGACCTGAAGAATCTTTTGTTGCTGTGGCAGTTTGTCCGCCCCTACAAGTTACAGATTGTTGGAGCAATGATTGCCCTGATGATTGCTGCTGGAACGGTTTTGGGGCTTGGGCGCGGACTCCGGGCACTAATTGACCAGGGATTCGCCAGCGGGAACAGTGAACTGCTTGACCAGGCCGTTTTTGTTCTTTTCGGGGTCACCGTGTTGTTGGCCCTGGCCAGTTATTCCAGATATTTTCTGGTGTCCTGGATTGGCGAACGGGTCGTTGCGGATATTCGTTCCGCAGTATTTGGGCATATTATCAAAATGTCCCCGGCCTTTTTCGAGGTGACGAGAACGGGCGAAATTCTTTCGCGCCTGACAACGGATACCACCTTGTTACAGGTTGTGGTCGGTTCATCCTTTTCCATAGCACTTAGAAACATCCTGATGTTTTTCGGTGGCCTGGCCCTTCTTGTCATTACCTCGCCGAAACTTACCGGGTTTGTCGCCCTGGTTATTCCCTTCGTTCTGGTGCCGATTATTTTCTTTGGCCGCAAGGTCAGACGTCTGAGCAAGGATACACAAGACAGAATTGCGGATGTCGGGGTTTATGCTGATGAGACAATTGGCGGGATTCGTACTGTTCAGGCTTTTTCACACGAAGAACTGGATCGGGAACAGTTTTCCGGGCATGTGGAGAATGCTTTTGACACAGCGGTAAAACGGGTTCGATCAAGAGCTCTTTTGACAGCGATTGTTATCCTTCTTGTCTTTGGCTCGATCAGCGGCATCCTCTGGGTCGGGGGGCATGATGTCCTGGCTGGACGGATCTCTGCTGGAGAGCTTTCTTCTTTTGTTTTTTATGCAGTGGTGGTTGCTGGCTCTCTTGGTGCTTTCAGCGAAGTGATCGGGGATCTGCAGCGCGCGGCTGGAGCAACAGAACGGCTGCTTGATTTGCTTTCTACAGAGACGGATATCGCATCTCCTGAAAATCCAGTCGCATTACCAGATAAAATCTCCGGCGCGATCGCTTTTGAGAATGTCGATTTTAACTATCCAGCCCGCCCTAACCAGTCGGCTATGGAACAGTTTTCCATCTCTGTAAAAGCCGGAGAAAAAGTAGCAATTGTTGGCCCTTCTGGCGCAGGTAAAACAACCGTTTTTCAACTTTTGCTACGCTATTATGACCCCCTGAAAGGGGTTATCCGCATTGATGATGTCGCGCTTACAGATCTTGATCCTGTTGAAATGCGCAAACACCTTGGTCTGGTTTCACAAGAGCCGGTTATATTTTCAAACAGTGCTCTGGAGAACATCAGGTATGGGCGCCCGGATGCCAGTGATGCAGAGGTGATGGATGCAGCCCGTGCGGCGTCCGCGCATGAATTCATCAAGGAATTACCGGAAGGGTATAACACCTATCTGGGAGAAAAAGGTGTGCGGCTTTCCGGGGGCCAACGTCAACGCCTGGCCATTGCACGGGCAATACTCCGAAACCCGACTATTCTACTGTTGGATGAAGCGACTTCTGCTCTGGATGCCGAGAGTGAACGTGCCGTTCAGCTGGCGTTGGACAATCTGCTTGAAGGCAGAACGACGCTGATGATTGCCCATCGTCTTGCGACTGTGTTGAAAGCAGATCGTATTCTGGTTATGGAGGCAGGCAGAATTGTTGCCAGTGGCACCCATAGTGATCTTATTGCCCAAGGCGGGTTATACGCTCGTCTGGCAGAACTTCAGTTCGGGGGCGAGGCCGCGCTGGATTTCCAGTCGCAAGCGGCAAGTTAGGCTGAAGACGAGCAAATAAACTAAAGGGCCGCGATAAAGCTAATCGCGGCCCTTTTTTTTGATCTCAGAAAGATGGAGACTATCTTTCCGTGAGTTTTAGCTCGATACGACGGTTGCGTCGGTATCCTATTTCATCACCACTGTCATCCAGGGGCTGAAATTCCCCAAAACCGGTGGCTGCAAGCCGGGAAGCTGGAATTCCCTGGCGGGTCAGGTATTTGACCACAGATATTGCCCGGGCTGTCGAAAGCTCCCAGTTGGATGGAAATTCAGCCGTTGAGATCGGCTGGATGTCAGTATGACCATCAACCCGGAGTATCCAGTTGATTTCCGGTGGGATCTCTTTGGAGAGAGTCAGGAGGGTATTGGCCAGCCTACCCAGCTGTTCCTGACCGCTTTCACCGAGAGTAGCCGAGCCGCTGGAAAAAAGAACTTCAGACTGGAAGACGAATCGATCGCCGACGATGCGAATATCCTGCCGGTTGCCTAAAACCTCCCGCAGGCGACCAAAGAATTCTGATCTGTATCGGGCAAGCTGCTGGACTTTGGTTGCCAGGGCAACATTCAGGCGACGTCCCAGATCAAGGATCTGGGTTTCCTGTTCTTTGTTGGCCGCTTCGGTGATCTCAAGGGTTGCCGAGATATCTGCGAGCTGTTTGCGCAGGGCCGCAATCTGCTGGTTGAGCAGAACGACTTCGGTCCTGGCTTCTTCGGTAAGTTCTTTTTGCCCCTGAACTTCGCCCTGTGCCCCTGCCAGCTGTTGTGTCAGGCTATCACGCAGTTCTTTGAGCAGGGCGATTTCGGCCAGTTGTGTTTCTATCTTTTCCCGGTCTGCTTCGACAACTTTATAGGCGTCTTCCAGCTCCGCGTTTACTCTGGCCGATTCTGCCGACAGTTTCGCCGCTGCCAATTCCAGGGCTGACAGCTGATCTTCAAGGTCCTTGCGATCCTTGATGAGCTTGTCCTTGTCAGCTTCCAGTGCATCCCTGTCGGCCTGAAGCAGATTCTGGGCATCAACAAAGTTCTTGAGCTGTTCGCTGACGGCGATCAATTCACCCTTCAGGTCTTCTTTTTCCTGGGCAAGGGACGCAAGTTGATTGGCAAGAGTGTCTCTGGAAGAGATGGAGCTTTGCAGCTCAGTCGTCAACTGGGTGACGCTGGAGCGCAGCCGGGAATTTTCGGACTTTTCCAGTGAAAGAAGTTCGGCAAGTTCGCTGATTTCCCTGTTCAGTCTGGTAAGTGCCTTTTCCCGGCCACTGAGAGCATTGCTCAGCGTGAACTGGGCAACCATGAAGACCATCAGCACAAAGATGATGACGAGTAACAGAGTTGCCAGGGCATCGACAAAGCCGGGCCAGATATTGATCGATCTGCGACTAACTTTGCGGCTTGGGGAAAACATTTGTGGTTATTCCGTTTCAGCCATAGCAGCCAGGGTTCTGGTTAAAAGCCGGATCTCGCTTCGGATTTCCTGAACTGAACTTTCACGACCACTCAGAATGTCACCAGAGAGCTTTTCAAGGCGCAGATCCATGTTTCGTATATGCCCTTTGGAAGCCTCGTCAAGACCGCTACTCACCGCTTTGCTCTGTGTCTGTGCAAGCTGTGCCAGAATGGGTTTCAGCTGTGACTGGGTCTCGGCGATACTGAGCATTACACTTTGTTCCGCGCGCATATGATCGGTCAGTGTTGACATCCGCTCGGTCAGGGTGACGAGTGTGTGGTTGGCCTTGACCCGCTCGTCTTCGTCCCGGGACATGGTACGCTGGAGCTTTTCAAGGCTTTCAGCCGTTTGTTCCAGCAAGGCTGAAATATATGCCGGAACGGACTGGTCACCTTCGACACCTGCGCTGCCGCTGGACAGTTTTGTGACGCCGGAAAGCCATTCTTCGAGATAGTTCAAAAAACGGTTGTGGGCTTGTCCCGCCTGCAGTTCGAGAAAGCCAAGGACAAGCGAGCCGGCGAGGCCGAAAAGAGACGAGCTGAAAGCTGTTCCCATACCCGAAAGTGGTGTTTGTAAACCTGACTTGAGTTCGTCGAACATGGCCGAAGGATCATCGGCCGTGGCGCTTAAGCCGGCAATCGTGTCACCAACGGCATTGACAGTGCCAAGCAGTCCCCAAAATGTCCCTAACAGGCCCAGGAAGATCAGCAGACCTATGAGATAACGGGAAATTTCGTGACTCTCTTCTATACGGGCCTGAATGCCGTCCAGAAGGGTTCTCATTGAGAGGGTCGAGAGGCTAAGTTTCCCTTTTTTCTCTCCGATCATGGTCGCCATCGGGCCGAGAAGGCGTGGCTCTCTGAATTCGCTGATGGCACCAGCGAAAACAACCCCCTCCTGCGTTTCTTTTTTGAGGTGATTGAGCCATGTAAGCTCTATTTGCAGAGACAAGACCTGACGGAAAATATAGATGATGCCAAAACCGAGAACGCCGAGAATCATGCCGTTCATTACGGCATTGGCCACAAATGCTTCTTGAAGGCTGGGGAAAAGTACCGCAACGGCAGCGGTGACAATGCCCAGAAAAATACCCATCCGAATAAGATAACGTGTTGGACGCTTCATGGAGTCAGATGCCTCTTGATCAAATAAACCAGCGAAGATTACAGGGCTTGTAGGGCGAAACTATGGCTTTTGCTTTGCTGTTGGCAAAGTATGGGCAGATCAATTTTTGACGGGGATGATATCTACGCGGTCTGGGTTGCCGTCTTTGGTTTTGTTCCCAAGCGCCCGCACATGCATTCTTGTACTCTGGATACCTCTGTCCATCAGTACGCCACGCACGGCAAGGGCCCGAGAGAGGGAAACCCGGCGTGCCTGGGCATTACTCTCGTTGTCGCCAGCATAGGCGAGAAGCTGGATAACCGCCGTATCATTTTCAAGCATATAATCCGCGAGCTTGTTCAGTTTGTCTTTCGCAGACGGGCTGAGTTCGGCCAGCTCGGGAGCAAAAGTCAGTTCCATCGGAGCAAGTGCCCCACCAGACGTGAGTGCAGCCGTTTCAACAGGTGTTGGACCCGCGGGCGGTGGAGGCGGCGGTGGAAGCTCTGCGGTCGTCTCGTTCAGAGACGAGTCGTCTGATGCGATGGAGGGAGCCGCAGGAATTGCAGGAGGCAGGTCTTCTGCAATAGTCGCGGGTTCGTTTGATACTGCAGGCTTTTGAATAGGGGTGATTGTCACTGGCTCTGTTGGCGCAGTAGCGACCTTTGGTGCGGGAACTTTTGCTGCTGAGCCGGAAACAGAGCTGGTAGACGGCTCCGGAACTTTTGCAATTTTGGTTTTTGGTACCACGGGAGTTTCAGCAGATACCGTTGGTGCAGGAGGGACAATGGATGGTGGAGCTTTTTTCGCAACGGTCTTGGGAGCTGGCGCTGGTGTTGCCTCAGCTTCTGTCGGCGTTGCCCGGGCAATTTTTACTTCCGGTGTAATTATATCGGAAGTTTCTGCTGGTTGTGTTTTCGGTGCAGATACCCGTGCCGTTGTTTGTGGTCGCCCTGCTGGAGGTGGCACCAAAAGTTGGGACTGGGGCTGAAATGCAGGAATCTGGTCAGGATATTTGGGCTGGGCATAGCCATTCGATTTTGCCTGTGCGAGAGGAATGACAGGTTGACCGTAAGGGTTATACAGTGAACTGGTCGCGCCCGGCTTTTGTTGCCAGCCCTGCTGTGACGTTATGCCTGATGTCTGTACAGCTGCAAAACTCGATACTGTGACCTGGCTGTGGGGGTAATTCTGGGGAGGGAAAAGGAGTTTTCCCGGCCTGCTGAGGTATTGCCCGTCACTTGTGCCAGGATAGCCTGAGGGGACTGCCTGGCCACCATAGGCGTTGGCATAGTTGGGAACCGGCCCCGCGAGCTGTTCGTTGACATAAACGCCGGAACTGCCAGATCCGCCAATCACCACCGTCTGTGCGGAAGTCGTCGATGATATCCCGATTGCTGCAAGGATAGTGCAACAGGATAAAAGGCGCATTTTACGCGTGGTGTCGGA
The DNA here is from genome assembly GCF_027214005.1 of Kiloniella laminariae. Taxonomy (GTDB): domain Bacteria; phylum Pseudomonadota; class Alphaproteobacteria; order Kiloniellales; family Kiloniellaceae; genus Kiloniella; species Kiloniella laminariae_A. The sequence continues at coordinate 824,940 of NZ_JAPWGY010000002.1, read as the reverse complement.
ATTTTCTAACAGGTCGATAGCTAACTTGAACAACGTATATCCCCCAGGATGATTCTCTAGTGAATCTGGGTACATAGCTTAATGCTGATACAGGGCTACGACAATAGGCAAGGCAGAAAGAACAAAGAGCCCGCATTGTGCAGGCTCTTTGTTCGGTCACCAAATATTGAAATCAGATCAGTATTTTCCTGATTCTTTGAATAGTTTCAGCATCTTGGGGTGAAGATCTATATTGGCGCACAGGATGCTCGGGCTTTCCAGTTTTATTGGACGACCTTCAACTTCGCTGACTGTTCCCCCTGCTTCTTTCACCATCAGTATGCCTGCGGCGACATCCCAGGAAGAGAGATCGCGTTCCCAGAAGGCGTCATAGCGACCACAGGCAACATAGGCCAGGTCCAGAGCAGCGGCGCCCCAGCGGCGAATACCGGCAGTCTGGGCCATAACAGCATTCACTTCCCGAAGGAAAGGTCCCCGGTCTCCGCGACCAAGATAAGGTGTTCCCGTCGCGACCACTGTAGTTTCCAGGGCAACCCGGGCAGAGACCCGAATTCTGCGGTCATTGAGGTAGGCACCGTTACCCTTTTCAGCGGTAAACATTTCGTCCTTGATCGGATCATAAATTACGCCGGCAACAATTTCCCCGCGAACCTCCAGAGCGATCGAGATCGCAAAATGTGGTAATCCATGCAGAAAGTTGGTGGTGCCATCAAGAGGATCAATGATCCAGCGCTCATCAGGACTGCTGCCTTTTTCGATCCCGGCTTCTTCTGTGAGGAAGCCGAATTCAGGACGAGCTCTTTTCAGTTCATCCTTCAGGATTTTTTCAGCTTTCAGATCCGCGGCAGAAACGAAATCAGCGGGACCTTTTTTCGATACCTGCAGATTTTCCACTTCGCCGAAGTCGCGTTTCAGGCTCCGGGCAGCCTTCTCGGCGGCTTTGGCCATAACGGTAATGCGTGGTGAGCGATATGCCATCGAAATTACTTTCCGTTAGTTAGGGCGGAGGACAGCTGCTGACTATCCTCCGTTATCGGCGTTAGTCTTTGGCGCGTTCCACATAGCTGGCATCAGCCGTGTTGACGACAACACGGGTACCAGAAGCAATGTGTGGAGGTACAAGGATGCGCACGCCATTGTCGAGAATAGCCGGCTTGAAGGAAGAAGACGCGGTCTGTCCTTTGACAACGGCATCCGCTTCAACAATTTCGCACACGACAGAGTCAGGCAGAACCACAGAGATCGGCTCTTCTTCGTAGAGTTCGATAGTGACGGTCATACCGTCCTGAAGAAAGGCGACGGGCTCACCAACAAGATCACTATGCAGGGCGATCTGTTCGTAGGTTTCGTTGTTCATGAAGTTGAGCATCTCGCCATCAGCGAAGAGGAACTGGTATTCCATCTGGTCAAGGCGAACCCGGTCAACATCTTCACTGGCGCGGAAGCGTTCGTTGAGTTTGGTTCCGTCGCGGATATCTTTCAATTCAACTTGTAGATATGCGCCGCCTTTGCCTGGCTGGGTGTGCTGGGTTTTCATTGCACGCCACAAGCGGCCTTTGTGTTCAATAATATTGCCGGGGCGAATGGCGTTCCCGTTAATTTTCATGATTAGTGCCCGTCTTTAGTTGTCAAATAACACAGGTATTCATTGTTTCGGTGCGGAAGCTATCAGTTCTGCGCCGTTCAGGCAATCGCCTCGTTGAGTTCGGCAATCGCTTTGGCTGGTCCCGCTGGATGGTTCCAGACTGCTCCCTGGACTGCGACAAAATCGGCTCCGGCTTCAGCATGGTCCCGCGCCAGATCAAGAGAGACATCATCCAGAGATATACAGGGTGGGGTCATCATCGTCTGCCACCAGGTGAGAAGATCGAGTCCTCGAGGACCGTTTTCTTCAAACTCGCGAACTTCAGGGTCATCGATCTCGGGCAAGGGGCGCCTGTTGTTGAAGGCGATATAATCGGCCCCGGCCTCTCCAGCAAGGAGGGCGTCGTGGCGTGAAACACCACAGTCGACACCGACAATGCTTTCGCTTCCCAAATGTTGTCGGGCTTTTTTGTAGGCTGCGGTGGAATTCAGGTGCACACCGTCACAACCCAGACGTAATGCTGTCTCGTAATCATCTTCCAGCAAAAAAGCGATATCACGCTGCTGTGCCAAAGGGCAGAGGCGTGTTGCGATATCCTCAAGCAGGTCAGGTGATGAAGCCGTGCCGCTGAGGAGAATGCAGGAAATCTTCCCGCCGCCCAGGGCTTCATTGAAGGAGGGGAGGAAGCTTTCAAAAGCAAGCTCGCCAGTCAGCAGTTCTGGCGGTGTAAGAAGGTAGAGTTCTGAATTCATAGTTTTTCATACCTGAGGGTATTGGAACTGACAATCGCCAAGTGAGCATAGCTCATAAACGGGTTTGGAATAGGTCCACAAGATGCCCCGAACGTTATGTGCGGTCTTGCAGGCCCAGACGAATTCCGAGGGCAACCAGAATGCTGCCAAGCAGGCGGTCCAGCCAGACACCAACCCGGGGGTGACGTCGCAATGCGAGAGTCATCTTGTCAGCACCCAGCACATAACAAAGCTCTATGGCCACGCCGAGCAGATTGACAATCAGGCCAAGCAGCAGGAACTGAAAGGTTACGTATCCAAATTCAATGTCGATAAACTGGGGCAGAAAGGCCGTAAAAAATATGGCTACTTTCGGGTTCAGAATGTTTACCATAATGCCCTGGCGATAAGCTGAGAGAGGCGTCATGGTTTTGGACGGAGTTTGATTGCCAAGCTCCAGACTGTTTGATCGCGACAGAAGCATCTGGATACCGAGATAGCACAGATAAGCAGCCCCGACCCACTTAACCAGGGTAAAGGCGAGGGCTGAAGTGGCAAGAACAGCTGAAAGACCAAAGGCGGCAGCAAGTATGTGAACCATGGCACCGGAAGCGATTCCGCTGGTGGCGGCAAAGCCGATGCGTTTGCCGTGGGCAATGGTATTGGAAAGGATATAGATCGAATCAGGTCCGGGGGACAGATTTAGCGCAGTTGCGGCGGCAAGAAAGATCAACCAGTGATTCAGGTCATACATGGGTTGGACCGTTCGTTTGAGAAGGATGAGGCAGGGTATTCAATCCTAACAGTCCTGATCTCAAGATGTGAAGAGGCAAGTTGGTCAAAGCAGAAAGCGGAGTACAATGAAGTACTCCGCTTTCTGCTTTTTGTTATGCGATAACGCGAGGCTTTACAGGTTTTCACCCATAGCGACGGCAGTATCTAGCATGCGCAGACTAAAGCCCCATTCATTGTCATACCAGGCCAGAACACGAACGAAGTTGCCGCCGATAATCTGGGTCTGGGTTGTATCAAAGACAGAGGAAGAGGGGTTGTGATTGAAATCACAGGAAACCAGCGGCAGAGAGTTGATGCCCAGAACACCTTTAAGATAGCCTTTGGAGGCATCGATCATGGCGTTGTTGATTTCCTCGACTGTCGTATCCCGTTCGGCTGTAAAAGTCAGATCGATACAGCTGACGTTTGCGGTTGGGACGCGGATGGCGTTTCCTTCCAGCTTGCCTTCAAGCACAGGGAGGACTTCGCCAATGGCACGGGCAGCCCCTGTCGATGTCGGGATCATGGACACGGCGGCGGCACGGGCCCGGCGCAGATCCTTGTGTTTGGAATCCACCGTGGTCTGGTCACCAGTGTAGGCATGAGTCGTGGTCATGAAACCATTTTTGATGCCAATGGTGTTTTGCAGTACATCGACGACTGGTGCCAGGCAGTTGGTGGTGCAGGAGGCATTGGAGACAATCTTGTGATCTGCCTGCAATTTCTTGTGGTTGACCCCGTAGACGACGGTCAGATCACAACCCTTTTTGCAAGGAGCAGAGACCAGAACCTTTTTTGCACCGCCGATCAGGTGCAGGGAGGAGCCTTCAACATTGTTGAAAGCGCCTGTGCATTCCAAAACGATATCCACGCCGTATTTGCTCCAGGGAAGCTTGGCCGGGTCACGATCGTGAAGCATGCGGATCTTGCGACCATTGACGATGAGGTTTTCCTCATCGGCATCAACATCAGCGTTAAGGGTACCGTGCACTGAATCGAATTTAAGCATATGGGCGTGCATAGAGGGTGCACCGGATGCATTGATAGCAACGATTTCGATATCGTCGCGATTGGTCTCGATTGCTCCGCGGAGCGTAAGGCGACCAATGCGACCAAAACCATTGATTCCAACTTTTACTGTCATGATGTGGAACCTATTTTCACTACTCTGATTTAAAGTTTTTTATTGTCTGTCGTCTGTTGGGCTTAAGCCCTTGGTAAAAACGCTCCAACCGTAGGGAAGGAGCGTCTTATTCTGTTCTGCCTAGGCGTAAGTTCCTGTCGCGGCCTTGCTGTTATCCTCGGCACGTTTGATAAAAGCGGCCTGCATGGCTGTGGCATTCTCGCTTTTCCCGCCCCAGGCCAGGAGCGGAGCAGCCTGCAGAGCGCGTCCATAGGAAAAACTGAGTTTCCAGGGGAGATTTCGTCCCAGTTTGTTCATGGCATTGAGATGGGCTGTTGCGAGCTCATCACTTTGGCCGCCGGAAAGGAACACAATTCCGGGTACGGCAGCCGGAACGCAACGCTTGAGCGTATCAAGTGTCCGTTCCGCAACGTCATCTACGGAATTCTGTTCAGGGCAATCCTGACCAGCAATAACCATATTGGGCTTCAGAAGAATACCTTCCAGCTCGACTTCCTGATTTGCCAGTTCGGCAAAAACCGATCGCAACACTTCTTCGCTGACGGCCTGACAAACATTGATATCGTGTTCACCATCCATCAGAATTTCTGGTTCTACAATCGGCACCATCCCGGCTTCCTGTGCCAGAGCAGCGTAGCGTGCAAGGGCATGGGCATTGGCGTGAATGGCCGCAAAACTGGGTGATTCATCCGTGATGTGATACACGCCGCGCCATTTGGTGAACTTGGCACCAAGACCGGCGTATTCGTTCAGACGATCCCGGAGGCCGTCGAGGCCTTCTGTAATGGTTTCGCCCGGGTGACCTGCCAGGGTTTTTGCCCCGAGGTCTACCTTGATACCTGGAATGATGTTCTGATCCTGGAGAACTTTGGCAAGAGGTGTGCCGTCGGCTGCAGTCTGGCGCAGGGTCTCGTCATAAAGGATAACACCGCTAATGTATCTCTCGATACCGGGTGCCCTAAACAGGAGTTCCCTGTAATCCCGGCGCGAACTGTCCGTTGATTCTGTTGAAATGGAATCAAATCGTTTTTTGATTGTGCCAGTGCTTTCGTCGGCGGCAAGGATCCCTTTGCCGTCAACAACGAGTGCCTGTGCAATGTCTGCAAGTGTTTCAGTCATGGTTTGTTACCTTGCATATTTCTGGGAATAGCTTCCCGAGTATATATAGCCTGGTGGTGTCCCGGGAGAATTTTCCCCCGGGGCACACAGGATTTGGGCTCAAAGACGTGCCTTCACAGCTTCGACAATGGCTTCAGGTGTGATCTTGAACTTCTTGTACAACTGGTCAATCGGTGCCGAAGCACCAAAATCTTCCATGCCGACAAATGCGCCATGCTGGCCGATCCACTCATGCCAGCCAAAGGACAGCGCGGCTTCAACCGCAACGGTCAGTGTGCCGGGGGAGAGAACCTCGTCTCGATAATGCTGGGGTTGCTGTTTGAAGATTTCCCAGCAAGGCATGGAAACAACAGCTGTTCCGATTCCCATTGCTTCAAGAAGCTTTTGGCCCTGAATGGCAATTTCGACTTCGGAACCTGAAGCAAGCAGAGTCACCTGTCGATCCAGAACTGATGGGTTGAGGATGTAGCCACCATATCCGGAATAGTTGACCGAGATATCCTTGCGCTGGGCAGGAAGTCCCTGACGGGTCAGGGCAATTACGGATGGTGTATCTTCTGCTTCCAGAGCCAATTCCCAACATTCGGCTGTCTCAATGGCATCTGCAGGGCGGAAGACATTGAGATTTGGAATCGCGCGTAGGGAGGCGAGGTGCTCGACAGGTTGATGGGTCGGGCCGTCTTCGCCAAGGCCAATGGAATCATGGGTCATGACATAGATGACCCGCTGTTTCATCAGGGCAGAAAGGCGAATGGAGGGGCGGCAATAGTCAGTGAAGACCAGGAAGGTTCCACCGTAAGGGATAAAACCACCGTATAGAGCCAGACCGTTCATGGCTGCGGCCATGCCGTGTTCGCGAACACCGTAATAAACGTAACTGCCTTCGAAATTACTGGCAGTTACCGGTCCCTGGCTTCCGGATTTGGTGTTGTTTGATCCAGTCAGATCCGCTGAGCCACCAATCATCTGTGGAATAGCGGCTGTCAAAACATCCAGAGCATTCTGTGAAGATTGACGGGTCGCCAGTTTTGGAACTTCGGCAGCTACTTTCTGTTTATAGGCCTGGATGGATTCTTTCCAGCCTTCAGGCAACTTGCCAGAGATCTGCTGTTCAAACTGTGTGCGTTTTTCTGCCGGAAGAGCGGCAAGATTTTCATCCCAGGCAGACGCAAATTCAGCACCGCGTTTCCCGGCTGAACGCCAGGCATTCAGGATGTTGTCCGGAATTTCAAAAGGTGCATGCGGCCAGCCGATTTTGGCGCGTGTACCTGCAATTTCTTCATCGCCGAGAGGTGCGCCGTGGGTTTTGGACGTGCCGGCTTTGGTTGGCGCACCAAAACCGATAACGGTCTTGCAGGCAATCAGTGAAGGCTTGTCGCTGTTGCGGGCAGCTTCGATGGCCTGGGCAATGGCTTCTGGATCGTGTCCGTCGACAGCGACGGCATCCCAGCCACAGGCTTGAAAACGCATCAGCTGGTTGTCGGAAACGGAAAGATCGGTCGAACCGTCAATCGTGATGCCGTTATCATCAAAAAGTACAATCAGCTTGCTGAGCTTCAGATGTCCAGCAAGAGAAATTGCTTCATGACTGATACCTTCCATAAGACAGCCGTCACCAGCAATGGCATAGGTGTGGTGATCAACGATGTTGTCGCCATAGCGGGCGTTCATCAGACGCTCACCCAGAGCCATTCCAACAGCTGTGGCAATGCCCTGTCCCAGTGGTCCGGTTGTGGTCTCGATACCCGGTGCGTGGCCGTATTCGGGGTGCCCGGCAGTAATGCTGTCCAGCTGGCGGAAATTCTTCAGCTGCTCCATTGTCATATCCGGATAACCGGTGAGATGAAGCAAGGAATAGATCAGCATTGATCCATGTCCGGCAGACAGCACGAAGCGGTCGCGGTTTGCCCAGTCGGGGCGCAAAGGATCAAATTTTAGAAAACGGCTAAAAAGAACAGTAGCAACATCAGCCATGCCCATTGGCATTCCTGGATGGCCCGAATTCGCGCGCTGAACGGCATCCATAGAAAGAGCACGAATGGCATTTGCCATTTCGCTGTGGTTACTACCTGGCGCGGCGTCCGCAGCAGAAACGGGAAAGCGCAGTGCAGTCATATTATAGGTCCCCAAGTGGGTTCAGTTTATCCTGCCCATCTACAGGGCAGGGCCCAGTACCGGCGGCAAAATGCCCCTTTGGATGCCGGAGGTCAACAGGGTTATCGGGAATTGTTGTCACGCTCCCCCTTTTGCCTGTATGAAAACCCGGCAGAGATCGCATTCAGGTAGGGACAGTTGACCGCTACGGGTGCCTCGACATACTCTGTTAGTTATTGATACTGCCGGAAAAATCACACCGGAGAGATTAGACCGGAAAATTTACCAGTGAATGGCCAATTTTAATATGACCAGACTATTGAAAGCTGTTGATCGGCTCACAAATGCAATTGAGACGCTTGATACGCGTTTGGAAGCACGATTACGCGACTCCGCTAAATCGTACGGGGTAATGGAAACGCAGCTGAAACAGAGCCGGGATGAAAATGCTGAGCTCACTAAATTAAAACAAGAAGTCGGTGATCGCCTGGACACAGTGATCGGTCAGCTCGCAGCGGCACTGGAGAAATAGGATGGCTCAGGTTACTCTTAATGTGAACGGTCGAAAATATTCGATCAGCTGTCAGGATGGCCAAGAGGATCATCTTCTCGGATTATCCAAGTATATCAATCAGAAGATCGAAGAACTCAGAGGGTCAATGGGGCAAGTCAGTGAAGCGCACCTGCTTCTTATGGCAGGCTTGCTGCTTGCTGACGAACTGCACGAAGCCTATATCCAGATCGATGATGGCAAGACTGTTGGCGGACAAAAGAGTTCGGCAAATGGCGAAGTGGAGGCAGAGCAAGTCGCTGCCGCGCTGGAAAGTTGTGCCGATCGTCTGGAAGATATTGCTGCCCGGCTGGAAAGCCAGTAGAAGAACGTTCTGGTGCTGCGGAACGCGTGAGGTTCGTAATTTCCCTGGGGCCTAAATCTTCTTACGGGAGCTGTCCCTGCTGGGATCGTGGTCTTGGTATATGGCGCCCACCTGCATTGCAGGCCACAAGAGGACTTGGAACTAACGGTTACTGTGGCACCACTTAAACTTCCTTTCGGGTTATTGATGTAACATTGAGGGCTGGACTGTTATGCCAGCACCGGAAGGGGGCGATATTCATGTCAGATGAACTCATCATTGATCAGCAAAAAAAGGCTCTCCGCAAAGAGGCCAAGAAGCAACGCGCACAGGCATTCGCTTCCGTGCCGGATGCGGCAACGCTCCTTCGTGATCGTCTTTTCGAGGCGGTCGATTTGCCTGCCGGGGCTGTTGTCACGGCTTATTGGCCGCTTGGGGATGAGCTGGATCCCCTTCCCTTGTTACATGCTTTGTATGAACGCGGTTTTCGCCCTGTGCTTCCTGTCATGCTGGGGGAGGGGAAACCTTTGATCTTCCGTAGTTGGGCGCCCGGAGATGAACTGGTCGAGGCGGGATTCGGGACAAGAGAACCTGCTCAAGGCAAGGAAGAACTTAACCCGGATGTGCTTTTTGTGCCTCTTCTGGCCTTCGATAGGGCGGGTTATCGCCTGGGTTATGGTGGGGGGTTTTATGACCGGACACTGGAAAAGCTCAGGAAATTTAAAAAGGTCACGGCAATCGGGATCGCCTATGCCGCTCAGGAAGTGGACACTGTCATTCGGGGACCTTATGACCAGCCACTGGACTGGATCGTCACCGAGCGCGAAGCCTTCCAGATTGCCCGAAACACCGAGCCTGAATAGAGGGGAGATGGGGATTAACCCCAGGTCGCCCGTTGAGATGTTTTCCCAGATTATTCTTGGACTGAGTCAGGATAAACCTTATACCTGCTGCTGGATTTAACAGCGGCTGCGTCCTTGTCTTTAACTTTGACCTGTCGAATTTGGCCCCGATGTCTGAAGGAAAAGTAATGAGACTGTTGTTTTGCGGAGATGTGGTCGGACGTTCCGGGCGCGATGCCATAGCCAAATATTTGCCGGGATTGCGTCGTGATCTGAAACTGGACTTTGTTGTGGTTAATGGCGAAAACGCGGCCTCTGGTTTCGGAATTACCGAAAAGATCTGCAAACAGTTTATTGAATCCGGTGCAGATGTGGTCTCGGGAGGGAACCACAGTTGGGATCAGCGGGAATCCTTGAGTTTTATCAATAACGAAGCTCGTTTGTTGCGTCCTGTGAACTTTCCTGAAGGGGCTCCGGGCCGGGGAGCTGCGCTCTATGAGGCGCCAGGTGGTCGCAAGGTGATGGTCATCAATGCCATGGGTCGGGTGTTTATGGATCCGATGGATGATCCCTTTGCTGTTATTGCCAAGATTCTTGAACGCTATCGGCTGGGAACGGGGCTTTCCGCCGTCATCGTTGACTTTCACGGTGAAGCCACCAGTGAAAAAATGGCTATGGGACATTTTCTTGATGGCAAGGTCAGTCTTGTCGTCGGAACCCACACACATGTCCCGACAGCTGATCATACGATCCTACCAGGTGGCACAGCTTACCAGAGTGATGTCGGCATGACCGGCGATTTCGATTCCGTAATCGGCATGAAGAAAGAAGTGCCGATTATGCGCTTTACCCGAAAATTGCCAACGGAGCGTATGAGCCCTGCAACGGGGGAAGCGACTCTCTGTGCTCTTTTTGTGGAAACTGACGATAAAACCGGACTGGCGCTTCGGGTTGAACCTGTTCGTATCGGAGGGCGTTTGTCGCAGAGTATGCCAGAAGTCGCGTGAATACAGTCAAGCAATCTCGGTAGGGGCTTTTCGGGGTTTGAATACGGGGCTAGCTGTGGCGGGACAGCTCTGCAGAGAGGTTTTTAAAGCGTTCAACCTCTTCGATCATTAGGGAGGCCTGGCCCAGAGTGTCTGCCGCGATTGCGCGGCCCTGTTGCAGGAGGTTCTGGTCGCCAGCGGTGGAGCGTTGTACATTCTTTGCTACGAGCAGCAGAGTGTTTAAGGCGTCCATACCTGCGTCCATCGCAAAATCCTCGGTCAAAGAGGCAGCAATCTCGGCTCTACGGGAAAACTCCTTGGCATCAATCTGGTTGTCTTGTGAGAAATCAAGGATATGGAATTCTTCTGCCATAATGTCGTGTCGTTCCTGTTGGAGGCAACGCAGTAGAGTATATCACGTTATTATCTTTAGCTTAAACTTTAGTTAATTGCCGGTTTACTGAGCCGGTGCAATCTGCGGTGAGATAGAAAAAAACCAGTGATTGGGGCTTCTTCTGTCGGGGAAATCCTGATAGAAGGCTTTAAAATTTCCGTTTCACTAGACAAGAATTTAGGAAGTCTGCTCATGGCAGGACATTCACAATTTAAAAACATCATGCACCGCAAAGGTGCGCAGGATAAAAAGCGGGCAAAGATTTTTGCCCGTCATACCCGTGAGATCATGGTTGCTGCCCGTTCTGGCCTTCCTGATCCCGAGCAGAATTCGGCTTTGCGTAATGCTATTATGTCTGCGCGTGTTGCCAACATGCCCAAAGACAACATCGATCGGGCGATCAAACGCGTGGCTGGTGGTGAAGAAGTCGCCAACTATGAAGATGTGCGCTATGAGGGCTATGGTCCAGGTGGTGTTGCGGTGATCGTTGAAGCCTCAACCGATAACCGCAACCGCACAGCTTCAGAGGTGCGGGCCGCTTTCTCAAAGCTGGGTGGTGCACTGGCCGAGACCGGAAGTGTTTCTTTCATGTTCGACCGCGTCGGTGTGATCACTTATCCGCTTGAGACTGCTGATGCCGACAGTATGTTCGAGGCTGCGGCTGAAGCTGGGGCAGATAATGTGGAAACTCTGGAAGAGCAGCATGACATCATCTGTGATCCTGATGACTTTGCCACTGTGCGCGATGCCTTGAACGAACGTTTCGGCGCCCCGAGTGAGCTGGGGTTGCAGTGGAGACCACAGAATACAGTCAGCCTGACGGAAGACCAGGCATCGACCATGCTCAAATTGATTGATGTGCTGGATGAGAGCGACGATGTCCAGAACGTCAGTGCCAATTTTGAAATTGATGACGAGATTATGGCCAAGCTGACAGCTGGCTAGATCATAGAGGAGGCCGGACCGGGAACTATGAGGATCATTGGACTGGATCCCGGCCTTCGTTTTACCGGGTGGGGCATTATTGAGTCTGAAGGCAACCGTTTGCACCATGTGGCAAACGGGGTGATCAAAACCCTTTCAACCAATGAACTCCCCAATCGCCTGGTTGAAATTCACGACGGCATACGTGCTGTTCTCGGGGATTATCAGCCTGATGAGGCTGCCGTTGAAATCACCCTTGCAAACAAGAATCCCAGTTCGACCCTGAAACTCGGAATGGCGCGGGGAATTGCGCTGATTACACCGGCGCTGGCCGGACTGTCGGTCGGAGAATACCTGCCGATGATTGTCAAAAAATCAGTGGTGGGAACCGGCCACGCAACCAAGGATCAGGTTGCCATGATGGTTGAGCGTCTTATGCCGGGGTGCAAAATCACATCATCAGATGCAGCGGATGCCTTGGCTGTTGCGATTTGTCATGCGCATAATGTCTCAACCGGGCGAAAGTGGGCTGCGGGCGTTAGTGATCCTATTGCTGCAGCCTTGGCCAAGCAGGATGAGGCCAAGAAACATAACGAGATTTCGCCCTACACGGCTGTAGCCAAGGGCAGGGGGAAGAAGTTTAGATGATTGGCAAGTTGACCGGCAAAGTTGATTCCAGCGGTGATGACTGGGTGATGCTTGATGTCGGAGGGGTGGGCTATATAGCTTTTTGTTCAAGCCGAACCCTTTCTGCTTTGCCACCTGCTGGTGAAATCGCCAGTCTTCTTATCGAGACCCATGTGCGCGAAGATCATTTCCACCTGTTCGGTTTTTCCAGCCAGGCTGAAAAGGACTGGTATCGCACCTTGAGTACGGTTCAGGGCGTTGGCGCCAAAATGGCCTTGTCTCTGCTTTCGGCAATCTCTCCGCAAGAACTCTCTCTGGCTATCGCGGCGCAAGACAAGACGACCCTTACCCGGGCGAACGGGGTCGGTCCCAAGCTGGCTGTGCGTATCATCACCGAACTGAAAGACAAGATTGGTAATCTCTCTTTGGGAGCGACGGTCAGTGCTGATGAAATCTCGGGGGAGGGCAAGGCGGGCATGCCACTTTCCGGGCAGAGCAACCTTACTGTATCTGAAGATGCCGTTTCGGCTTTGGTTAACCTGGGCTATCGAAGATCTGAGGCCTATAGTGCCGTTGCCAAGGTGGCAAGTGACAAGGGAGTGGATGCTGACCTTGAAGTTCTGATTAAAGGTGGATTGGCGGAGTTGATGAAATGAGTGAAGAGCGATTGATCTCTGCCGAATTTTCTGAAGGTGACGGAGCCGAAAAATCTTTGAGGCCGTTGAGCCTTGCCGAATTTATCGGTCAGCGGCAGCTGCGCGAGAACCTGCATATTTTTATCGAGGCTGCCAAACAGCGCGGTGATGCTCTTGACCATGTTCTGTTTTTTGGTCCGCCCGGACTTGGTAAAACGACTCTGTCTCAGGTGGTGGCACGAGAGTTGGGCGTTGGCTTTCGGGCGACGTCGGGACCCGTTATTGCCAAGGCAGGGGATCTGGCTGCAATTTTGACCAACCTGCAGCCCTATGATGTGCTTTTTATTGATGAGATTCACCGCCTCTCCCCTATTGTCGAGGAAATTCTTTATCCGGCGATGGAGGATTTTAAGCTTGATCTGATTATCGGCGAAGGGCCAGCGGCAAGATCTGTACAGATTGATCTGCCGCCCTTTACCCTGATCGGGGCAACGACCCGCTCGGGGTTGATTTCCACGCCCCTGAGAGAGCGCTTCGGGATTCCCCTGCGGCTTCAGTTCTATGAACCTGAGGAACTTCAGCAGATTGTTGCGCGAGGCGCCCGTATTCTTGAAATGCCAATGACAGATGAAGGCGCATTGGAAATCGCCCGCCGTTCCCGGGGAACGCCGCGGGTTTCCGGTCGCCTGTTGCGCCGTGTCCGGGATTTTTCTTCTGTCGCAGGGGTTGAGCTGATCGAGGCGCGGGATGCCGATGTCGCCCTGAAGCGGCTTGACGTTGACGAGGCGGGTCTGGATGCCATGGATCGTAAATACCTGCGGATTATTGCCGATAACTATGGCGGCGGACCTGTCGGGGCAGAAACGCTTGCAGCAGCTTTGTCAGAGCAGCGGGATGTGATCGAGGACGTCATCGAACCTTATCTGATTCAGCAGGGGCTGTTACAGCGTACCCCCCGGGGGCGCATGCTGACTTCGTCTGGGTACCGCTATCTGGGGCTGTCCGAACCTCGGGATGTATCTTTGCGCCGGACCGTCCAGATGGATCTGTTATCAGAGTCCTCTGCCAATCCGGATGAAGAGACATGAGTGTGAAACAAATCTGTGATCTTCCCCCGTCAGGGCTTATCGAAAAGGGTATCCACCATTTTCCGGTCAGGGTGTATTACGAAGACACTGATAATGCCAAAATTGTCTATCACGCCAATTACTTAAAGTTTGCCGAGCGGGCAAGGACAGAAATATTGCGTCTTGTTGGCCTTGAGCAAACTGAATTGAGCAAGCGTTTCGGCCTTTTTTTTGCCGTAAAGGACTGCTTTGTTACATTCGCCCGGCCTGCGCGCCTTGATGATCTGCTGGTAGTCCGTTCCCGAATCACTGTGATAAGGGGAGCAAGCCTTTCTTTTGAGCAGGTGATCATGTTTGGAGATGCGGAAATCGCCAGATGTGATATTCGTATCGCCTGTGTTGACGAAAGGGGAGGGCCGGCTCGGATTCCGGCCGAAGTTCGTCAGGCTTTTACATCTATTTTAGGGTTCTAGAAGGAGCTGTCAGATAAGATGGCAAATGAAGTTGTTGAGACAGTTGAGAGTGTTGCTCTTGGAGGGGAAGCCGTAGACGCCATTGCTCTTGGGGGTGCTGCTGTGCATGACCTGAGTGTTTGGGGGCTATTCCTGCAGGCTGATATCATCGTCAAGATCGTTATTTTCCTGCTGATCATGGCGTCGATCTGGTCCTGGGCCATCATGTTCGACAAGATTTTGAAGTTACGAAAACTTCGAAAACGGGCTGATCAGTTTGAAGACGCTTTCTGGTCAGGTGGCTCGCTTGACGACCTGTATGACAGAATTGAAAAGCGCCCTTCAGATCCCGTGTCGACGATATTTATTTCGGCAATGCGAGAGTGGCGCCGGGCCAGCAGCCGTGGCAACGGAAGCCGTACGGATCAGGCGCGGGTGAGTCTGCAACAACGTATTGACCGGGTTATGGATATCAGTCTTAACCGGGAAATGGATCTGCTGGAGCGCGGGATGGTTTTCCTTGCCTCTGTAGGATCCTCTGCTCCTTTCATCGGGCTCTTCGGAACCGTTTGGGGAATCATGAACGCCTTTACATCCATCGCAGCCTCGAAGAATACCAGCTTGGCTGTTGTGGCTCCCGGGATTGCTGAAGCCCTGTTCGCGACAGCGCTGGGGCTGGTTGCTGCGATTCCTGCTGTGTTGGCCTATAACAAGCTTTCCAGCGATATTGGTCGCTATGGTGCGCGGCTTGAGGCCTTCTCGGGTGAATTCAGCGCGATTCTGTCGCGTCAGCTAGAGGAACATTGAGATGGGGGCTCCTAGTCTCAGTGGCAGCAGTAGCAAGGGCGGACGTCGCTGGAACCGATCCGGTCGACGTCCAATGAGTGACATTAACGTGACTCCTTTTGTGGATGTAATGCTGGTTCTCTTGATTGTTTTTATGGTCGCGGCACCGTTGTTAACAGTTGGTGTCCCGGTGGATCTGCCTAAAACCCAGGCTCAATCGTTGAGTGAGTCGGAAGAACCCTTGGTGATTTCCGTAAATGCGAATGGAGAACTTTTCATTCAGGAGGCCCTGGTCGAGGAAGATCAGCTGGTCCCGCGTCTTCAGGCTGTGACGGAAAACAAACCTGATACCCGTATTTATGTTCGCGGTGACAAGGCGATTGACTATGGGCGTGTCATGCAGGTGATGGGGCTGGTGAACAGTGCAGGCTTTAGTAAAGTCGCATTGATTGCCGAGTTGCCTCAGAACGAAAAATAGACGGGAAGCCGCTGATATCATGCGTTCGAGCGTTGCTCTTTCCTTCTTTATTCATCTGGTTATCTTGCTGTTTGTGATCTTTGGATTGCCGCGGTTCAAGAAACCTTTTATGGCCGAGGAAATTGTCCCGGTTGAGTTGGTTATGCTGGGTGATCTGGAAGCGATGCCGGAGCCGGAAGAAAAACCGCAACCAAAACCGGCCCCTAAACCCGAGCCCAAAAAGCCTGAGCCGAAGCCCGAGCCTAAACCCGAACCAAAGCCTGAGCCGAAGCCGGAACCTAAACCGGAACCAAAGCCCGAGCCGAAGCCCTTGAAGGTTGAGGCGCCAGAGCCTGAAATCGTGCAGCCGCCGAAGCCTGAGGTGATTCCCGAGAAGCTGAAAAAACCGGAACCGCCTAAGCCGAAAGAGCCGAAGCCGGAACCTAAACCAGAGCCCAAAAAGGCTCCGGAAGTTGCGAAGAAGCCTGAGCCAAAGCCGGAACCAAAGAAAGAAGAGCCTAAGCCCAAGACGGATGCTTTGTCTTCGATCTTGAAAAATGTAGAAAAGCTCAAATCGGCGCCGAAAGAGACGCCGCCAACGACAAGCTCTTCTACATCAACAGCTCAGCCAACTTCGAACACCCGTCGGGCTTCTGCCAGCCAGATCAATGATATGCAGATGTATTTTCAACAGCGGATGCGTCAGTGCTGGCGTGTCGATGCAGGCCGCTTGCAGGCAGAAGATATGATTGTCGACATCAGCATTTCATTGCGTAGAGATGGCAGTGTGCAAAATGTTACAATTGAAGATCAGACGCGTTTCAATCGAGACGCATACTTTAGAGTTGCAGCTGAAGAAGCTCGCAGGGCCATTATCAGCTGTTCTCCCTATGCGGAACTCAAGCCTGACTTGTATACCGACTGGGAAACAGTACGTCTGCGATTCGATCCTTCATCCATGTTTGGGCAGTGAACAGGAGAAATAACGGTGAATTTATTAATGAATATACGTAATCTGGTTCTAGCTGCCGGAGCAACGCTGGGGATGATTGTTGCCAGTGTTCCTGCTCAGGCCGAGATCAACGTGAATATTTCTCAGGGCTTTGTGCAGCCTCTTCCTGTGGCGGTGTCTGATTTTCAGGGCGGGCAACCAGAAGATCAACTGATCGGGCGAGATATTGCCGGGGTTATTTCCGCGAATCTGGAGCGAACCGGTCTGTTCCGTCCGATTGACAGCAAGGCCTTTATTCAGGATGCGAACTCCCTGAGAGTAGGGGTTCGTTTTGGTGACTGGCGCCTGATCAATGCCCAGGCGCTTGTGACCGGAACAACCCAGGTTCTGGGTGACGGGAAGGTCCAGGTCGAATTCCGGCTCTGGGATGTTTATGCTGAGAATATGATGACGGGTTACCGTTATACGACGACACGCACGAATTGGCGTAAGGTTGCCCATCAGATCTCTGATGCGATCTATACCCGGCTTACCGGGGAAAGCGGATACTTCACGACTCGAATCGTCTATGTTTCCGAGACTGGTCCGCAGAATCGCCGTCAGCGTCGTCTTGCGATCATGGACCAGGATGGGTTTAACCATATTTTCCTGACCAGTGGCCGATTTGATGTCTTCACACCGCGTTTCTCACCAACATCACAGGAAGTAACCTATCTCTCTTTTGAAGGGAATGTACCGAAGGTGATGCTGCTTGATATCCAGTCCGGTAGAGAAGAGGTGTTGGGCAACTTCAAGGGGATGAGTTTTGCTCCACGGTTTGCCCCGGATGGAAATTCCGTGATTATGAGCCTTGCTGACAAAGGAAACACCGAGATCTATACAATGGATCTTCGGACCCGGAAATTTACGCGCCTGACCAACCACCCGGCAATTGATACTTCTCCTTCCTACTCTCCGGATGGCAGAAAGGTTGTCTTCAATTCGGATCGTGGCGGCAGTCAGCAGCTTTATGTGATGGATGCCAACGGCGGGAACGTGAACCGGATCTCTTTTAACAAGGGCCGTTATGCTACTCCTGTCTGGTCTCCCCGAGGAGATTTGATCGCCTTTACACGTATCTCTGGTGGAAAATTTTTCATTGGTGTGATGAAGGCAGATGGATCAGGAGAGCGGATGCTGGCTGAAGGGTACCATCTGGAGGGGCCGACCTGGTCGCCAAATGGTCGAGTCATCTCCTACTTCAAGCAGGGTAAGTCTGATAGCCGCGGTCAGGTTAAAAGCAAGCTCTATACCATTGATCTTTCCGGTTATAACGAGCGGGAAGTTGTGACTGTTCTGGATGGAGTTGACCCGGCGTGGTCGCCTCTGTTGCAGTAATGCAACAGGATGTGGTAATAATGCATTAGTTGCATTTATGTCATCATCTGTTGCTTGATAATCTCAGTCGATGCCGATATAGTCGTGGCGCTCACCGAATGGAGTCGTGTGCTAACAGATCTAGACGGTGCGACTAGGGGGTTTTTGAGTTTCTCCGGTGATCTTCCGCTTTCGGGCATGATCACCTCAACAATTAAGTATCCGGGTATTACTCGAGAGGGCAAAACACTATGCGCTTTAAGTTGCTCACCATGTTCGCCGCCGCATTGTTTCTAAGTGCTTGCGCCAGCAAATCAGATGAAAATGCAGGGGGGTCAAACGATGGGACGGCTGCGTCCACTGACCAGTCTTCCTCTGTGAGCTCATCTACAATTCAGGGTCCTCAGCCAGGCACTCTGGAACACCTTCTGGTTAACGTTGGGGACCGTGTGTTCTTCGGCTATGACCAGAGCGATCTGTCTGCTGACAGCCAGAAAACAACCGAAGCTCTCGCAGTATGGCTGAACAGCTATCCTGCGGTAACGCTGACCCTTGAAGGTCACGCCGATGAGCGCGGTACACGTGAGTACAACCTTGCACTTGGCGAACGCCGTGCAAACTCCGTACGTGATTATCTGGTTGCTCTGGGTGTAAACCCAAGCCGCCTGCAGGTTGTAAGCTTCGGTAAAGAGCGTCCAGCTGTTCTCGGTTCTACCGAAGAAGCTTGGGCCCAGAACCGTCGCGCAGTTTTCGCTGTAAACTAAGCGTAAATACTGGCCTATAAAAATCCCGTCTGGTGATGCCAGACGGGATTTTTTTTCGCTTTGTGGTGCCACATTCTTACCAAGATGGTGCGATACAAGGCTGGTGAAATACTTTAATTTGAAGATTCAAGATGAAGGTGTCTGTGATGAACACGAATTTGAAAAGATTTTGTTTTGCCATGACGGCTGCGGTTGTGTTGCTGGCGTGGCAGCCGGCTGCCTGGTCACAGAGCTCCCAGACACAGGGACTGGTAAACAAGATCGATCGTTTGCAACGTGAACTCCAGACACTTCAGCAGCATGTTTACCAGGGCAAGGAACCATCTGCCGCTGATCTGGCTGCTGTTTCCAGTGGCGATGCCGGGGGTGCCGGAACAGCGCGCCTTGAATTGCGCCTGTCCCAGTTGGAGACCGAAATGCGCAATCTGACGGGGCGCTTTGAAGAGGTGAATTACCGGATCGACCAGCTGAGTCAGCGCATGGACAGGCTGATTGCAGATACAGACCTCAGATTACAAAATCTTGAAAATGGAAATCAGGGGTTGTCCCAGCAACCGCTTTCGTCTGGTGGACAGCTTGGCAGTTCGTCAGCACAGCCTCCTGCTTCAAATCAGCCGGGTGTTCTGGGGTCTATCAGCGCAGACAGCCTTGAGAACCAGCAGCAGGTCGCGACAGCACCAACGACACCCGTCGACAGTCCTTCACCACAAAGTCTGATCCAGGGAGGCCTGCGTACCGACGAAGTCGGTGGGTATAATCTTCCAGGTGATACGCCCAAAGAGCAGTATGACTTCGCTTTTGGTTTGTTGCGCCAGGCTCGGTATGATGAGGCCGAACAGGCGTTTTCCACCTTTGTTGAGCGCAACCCCGAAGATACTCTCGCCGGGAACGCAACGTACTGGTTGGGAGAAACCTATTATGTGCGTGGGGATTATCAGCAGGCTGCAGTTACTTTCGCTGACTCTTTCCAGCGCTATCCCAACAGTTCCAAAGCACCGGATAATCTGCTTAAACTGGGGCTTTCCCTTGGATTTCTTGGCAGTGCCTCAGACGCCTGTGGAACATTTGGTGAGTTGCTTAACCGCTATCCCAGTGCATCCTCTATCATCAAACAACGTGCTACCCAGGAAATGCAGCGCCTGAACTGCCAGTAAAACCTGTCGGGCCTGCCCTGTTGATTGCGAGTGAGCTGTGCGTGATGCTTTTGATTTGACGTCCGCTGTTTCTGATTCCGAGTTTGCTGCCCTGATGACACGTATTCCCTTGATGGCGATGGGTAATCGCTTGGGAATAGCCGTTTCAGGGGGCAGCGACAGCATGGCCTTGACCCTTCTTTTGTCCCGTTGGGCAAAGGTTCGGGATAAAGCTGTTTTCACGGTAACGGTTGATCATCAGTTACGCAGCGAATCCTCTGCTGAAGCTGCCTGGGTGCAGGCACGGCTGTCTGATGAGGGAATCTCCCACGATATTTTGCCATGGACAAACAAGGTGGCCGGGCGCGGCAGTTTGCAGGTGCAGGCGCGAAAAGCCCGCTATGAAATGTTGAGCCGCTGGTGTCATGAAAAGGAAATCCGTTTTCTTGCCCTGGCGCATCATCAAGATGATCAGCTGGAAACCCTGCTTCTTCGATTGCAAAAACACAGTGGTCCTGATGGTTTGGCTGGCATGTCCCTGCTGCGTCGGGAAGCAGATGTCATGTTGATAAGGCCTTTGTTATCTGCGTCGAAAGCGAGATTGGTTGCAACGTTAAAAGACCGGGGGTGGGGCTGGATCGAAGAAGCAAGCAACTACAAGGATGACTATGCACGTAATCGTCTGCGTCGCGCGATGCCGTTTCTTGAGCAGCAGGGAATCAGGCCAGAGACTCTGACCCGTATTGTACGGAGTCTGGGACGAATCAGACGGAATTTACAAAGCAGGACCGACCACTTTATTGACCAGCATGTCGTTCTGCATCCGGAAGGTTATCTTTCTGTTGATCTGAGCGACTCGGCGGTAATTGATGAAGAGCTGTTCTGCCGCGCTCTTGTGCGGGGGCTTCTGACCGTGGGGGGAGGAAGTTATTCTCCCCGAACAGCACAAATTCAAAAACTGGTACAGGATCTTCTGGGCAGACAGAAAGATAGAGCTTCACTTGGCGGCTGTTATCTTTCGGTCACAAATGACAGACTGTTTGTTGTTCGGGAAAACCGGAATATAGAAGATTGTACGCTGGAGGAAGGCGAATTCCTCTGGGATAACAGGTTTCACGTCTTTGTTGATGCGAACCCGTCTGTGAAGGGAATGTTGCTGAAGGCTTTGGGAAGAAGAGGGTGGCAGCAGCTCTCGGAGATTTTTCCAGAAGCGAAAAAAAGCGCTATTCCTTTGGCGGGTCGTTACTCACTGCCTGCTGTTTTTTCTGGGGATAAAGTCATATTTGTACCTCATCTTGATTATTCCCATGCGGACTGTAGGGGGCAGCAGAGCATAAAAATGCGCTTTGAGCCAAAAAATATACTCTTTTCTCCCCCCTTTACTGTTGCTTAGGGGCAGAAGCGCATTATCTTCTAGGAAGAACTGATTTATGACGCAGCCCCCAAGAGAGGGCTGCATAGATTTTGGAAGGCCTATACCTTGAATTTCAGCCGTAACGCAGCCTTGTGGATCGTCGTAGGCGTGCTCCTTTTTACACTTTTTAACCTGTTTCAGGGCTCTGGAACCCAGGGCAATCAGCAGCAGATTGCCTATTCTGATTTTATTGCCCAGGTGGAAGAAGGTCAGGTCACAAATGTAATTATCCAGGGGCATGAGATTAAAGGGCACTTTAGCGATGGGCGCCAGTTCCAGACCTATGCCCCTGAAGACCCCCAGATGGTCGAAATGCTTCGCAAGAGCGGCGTGACTGTAAAGGCCATGCCACTGGACGAAGGAAATACCCTTCTTCAGATCCTGATCGGCTGGTTCCCGATGATCCTGTTGATCGGCGTCTGGATCTTTCTGTTCCGCCAGATGCAGGGCAATAGCGGCAAGGCCATGGGCTTTGGCAAAAGCAAGGCAAAGCTGCTGACAGAAAAGCAGGGGCGGGTTACCTTTGACGATGTTGCTGGCATTGACGAAGCGAAAGACGAACTTCAGGAAGTCGTTGATTTTCTGAAAGACCCGCAGAAGTTCCAGCGCCTTGGTGGCAAAATCCCTAAGGGTTGCCTTCTGGTTGGACCTCCAGGAACTGGTAAAACTCTTTTGGCCCGGGCCATCGCCGGTGAAGCGAATGTGCCGTTCTTTACTATTTCCGGTTCGGACTTTGTCGAGATGTTCGTTGGTGTTGGTGCCAGCCGTGTCCGTGACATGTTCGAACAGGGGAAAAAGAATGCTCCCTGTATCATTTTCATTGATGAGATTGATGCTGTTGGTCGTCACCGTGGCGCCGGTATGGGCGGCGGGAATGACGAGCGCGAGCAGACCCTGAACCAGTTGCTGGTTGAGATGGATGGTTTTGAATCCAACGAAGGTGTCATCATTATCGCTGCAACCAACCGTCCTGATGTTCTGGATAATGCGCTTCTGCGTCCAGGCCGTTTTGACCGTCAGGTTACCGTGCCGAACCCGGATATTCTCGGTCGCGAAAAAATCCTCAAGGTTCACCTGCGCAAGGTACCATTGGCACCAGATGTGGATGCCCGTGTCGTTGCCCGTGGAACACCGGGTTTCTCTGGTGCTGCTCTGGCGAACCTGGTGAACGAGGCCGCATTGCTGGCTGCGCGTGCTGGCAAGCGTGTTGTGACCATGTCTGATTTCGAAGATGCCAAAGACAAGGTGATGATGGGGGCTGAAAGGCGCTCCATGGTCATGACAGACGAGGAAAAGGAAATGACGGCCTATCATGAGGCTGGCCATGCACTGGTTGGTATTCATGTCAAAGGCAATGATCCGCTGCACAAGGTGACAATCATTCCCCGTGGACGTTCCCTTGGTGTGACCATGAACCTGCCGGAACGGGATCGTCTCGGGTATAAGGTGATGGAACTGAAAGCACGCCTTGCCATGATGTTTGGCGGCCGTGAAGCTGAACAGTTGGTTTATGGACCTGATAACGTCACCACAGGTGCCGGGAATGATATCCAGCAGGCGACGAACATGGCCCGTGCCATGGTGATGGAGTACGGTATGAGCGACAAGCTTGGCCGTCTGCGTTATGTGTCTCGTCAGGATGATCCTTTCAATTATTCCGGAGGCGGGGATAACGGCCTCAGTGTTTCCGGCGCAACTCAGAAGATGATCGATGACGAAGTCAGAAGCATCATCGAGGAAGCAGAGACATTGGCGCGGGATGTTCTGACCAAACACCGCGATCAGCTGGAGGCGATTACGAAAGCTTTGCTGGAGTATGAATCTCTCAGTGGTGATGAGGTCCGCAATCTTCTTGAAAAAGGCACGATTGATCGCGACGACGATAACGGCCACAACAAGGCTGCTGATAAACCCCGCAGTTCAGTACCATCCAGTGGTAAGGCACCGCGGGAGGAAGAAGACTCTTCACCCGAGGACGGGGGAGTAACCCCAGAGCCACAACCCGGTAATTGATCCGTTTTGTTTGCTTAAGTCTATGAAGACATGCCAAGGCCTTCCTTAAAGGGGAGGCCTTGGCGCTATCTAACAGGTTCTTGTCATGACTGGTGATCTCTATATTCGCCCGCTCCACATTTCTTCTGAAAAAGACAGCCTGCCTGGTGCCGCTCCGCTGCTCGGCTCAGGGGCATACTATTCGGCAGCTGAAGTGACACTTCGATCTTCTGATGGAAGTATTGCCCGGCGGGAAATTGTCGCTTCGGGAGAGATCCTTTCCTGGGTACGGAACAAGAGCCCGCTGCACGCGCATAAAGCTGTCGAGATCCTGAAAAAACTTTCAGCTAAACGCCCGGATTTTGCTGGTCTGGATATGACACAGCCCCAGATCATGGCCGTGATCAATGTGACGCCGGATTCTTTTTCGGATGGCGGAGATCGCTATGATCCCGCCCGGGCGGTTGATGATGCCCTGAGAATGCGTGAGCTCGGGGCGAGTATTCTGGATGTCGGAGGCGAATCAACCCGGCCTGGTGCTGAACCGGTCAGTGAGGATGAAGAACTCCGTCGTGTTCTTCCTGTCATAGAAAAGCTTGCGGAGGCGGGCGCGCTGGTCTCGATTGACACGCGGCATGCCCGGGTAATGCGGGAAGCCGTCGCCGCGGGGGCTGGCATCATCAACGATGTCACGGCCCTGGAAGGGGATAAAGACAGTCTGGAAACAGCAGCTCTTGCGGGCGTCCCGGTTATTTTGATGCACATGCAGGGCACGCCCCAGACGATGCAGGACAATCCTTGTTATCAGGATGTTGCACTGGATGTGTTTGATTATCTCGAGAAGAGAGTTGCTGCCTGTGTTGCAGCAGGTATCCCGCGGGAGGCAATTGCTGTTGATCCGGGAATCGGTTTTGGCAAAACGACAGAACATAACCTGAGGCTGCTGGATGCCCAGGCTCAGTTACACGGGACCGGCTGTCCTCTGTTGCTGGGGGTCAGCCGGAAAGGTTTCATCGGCAAGCTTTCGCGCAATGAAGAACCAAAGGCACGCGTCGCCGGGTCTCTGAGTTGTGCTCTGGCTGGCTTGGAGCGGGGAGTGCAGATGTTCCGTGTCCATGATGTCGCTGAAACAGCACAGGCCTTTGCAATCGCAAGGGCAATCTCCTAGGGTGTTAAATTGAATTTGGGCTCATGGTGCCCAGGCCAGAGTCGAGAGACAGGCTGAGTTTTGGTGTTGGAGAAAATAAACAGATGAGCCGGAAGTATTTTGGAACAGACGGGATCCGGGGCAAGGCGAATGAAGCGCCAGTAACAGCAGAAATTGCTCTGGCTGTTGCCAAGGCTGCAGGGGCTCAATTCCAGCGCGGCAACCATCGGCATACTGTTGTGATCGGCAAGGACACCCGCTTGTCCGGTTATCTTCTGGAACCAGCCATGACAGCCGGCTTTATCTCTGTCGGGATGGAAGTCGTGCTCCTGGGCCCCCTGCCAACTCCTGCTGTCGGGATGCTTACCCGCTCTTTGCGAGCTGATCTTGGTGTGATGATTTCCGCTTCTCACAATCCTTATGAGGATAACGGGATTAAACTTTTTGGTCCGGATGGCTTCAAGCTTTCCGATGAGGTGGAAATCGAGATTGAAAAGCTGCTGGAAGATGACAAATCTATTCCTCTGGCACCCAGCCATAAATTGGGGCGGGCCAGAAGACTGGATGATGCGCTTGGCCGTTATATCGAGTTTGTTAAAAATACCTTCCCCAAAGACCTGCGTCTCGATGGTCTCAAGATCGTTGTTGATTGTGCCAACGGCGCGGCCTATCGCGTGGCCCCAACAGTGCTTTATGAACTGGGTGCCGAGGTTGTTCCGGTTGCGGTGTCACCTGACGGCTTCAATATAAATAAACAATGCGGGGCGACCGCGACCAACCTGATGCGTGAAACCGTTGTTGCCCATGGGGCTGATCTTGGTATTGCCCTTGATGGAGATGCGGATCGCTTGATCCTTGCGGATGAACATGGGCAGATCGTCGATGGGGATCAGGTCATGGCGTTGATTGCCAAGACTCTTAACGAAGCCGGGCAGCTCAAGGGCGGCGGTGTTGTCGCGACTGTCATGTCCAATATGGGACTCGAAAGATACCTAAATGGCCTAGGGCTTGATCTGATAAGAACACCTGTTGGTGATCGTTATGTGGTTCAGGCAATGCGGGAGCAGGGCTATAATCTGGGAGGAGAGCAGTCAGGCCATATGGTGTTGAGTGATCATGCCACAACCGGAGATGGTCTGATCGCAGCGTTGCAGGTCCTCGCTGCTCTTGTTCGGGCGGAACGCCCTGCAAGTGAGGTTTTGCGTGGCTTTACGCCTTTGCCGCAATTGTTGCAAAATGTCAGGCTGAGCGGTGGGGTACCCCTTGATGATGTTCTGGCCATGGACGTGGTTCAGGCTGCTATCCGGGTTGGGGAAAGTCAATTGAATGGTCAGGGCCGGGTTCTTATTCGCAAATCCGGTACCGAGCCGTTGATCCGAGTTATGGCGGAAGGGGAAAACTCCGCTCTGGTCAAAAGTGTCGTTTCAGATATTGCCTCTGTCATCACTGACGTCGGTTAACGTATTGGGGGGATCTTTCCTGGTCTTGGCCAGAAAGGGAACTCGACAAGACAAAACTGGAATGGCGTCTGTATTAGAAGACCAGTGAATCAACGTCTGGCCCCTTGTTGAGCAAGTTCAGCAGAATCTCGAGACCCCGGGTCATCTTTTCATCACTCTCGGGTTGCCCCAGACAGATGCGTACCGCATGCGGCGGGGCTTTCCTTCCCACGACAAAGGGTTCCGAAGCCGTGATCGTCACGCCAGCTCTTCCGGCAGCGTGCATGAATTGGCTGGATCGCCAGGGGGCTGGCAGGTGAAGCCAGATGTAAAGTCCTCTGGCTTCGCTTTCGATCTCGTAATTGGTGAATATCCTGCGGGCAATCTCGACCCTGCGTCGGGCACCCTCTTTCCGACCTTCCAGAATGCGTTCAGCCGCCCCGCTGATGATCCAGCGGCTGGCAATTTCTGCTGTGATGGGCGAAGCCATCCAGCAGGTAGCCCGTACAGCCGAAATTAGGCTGGGGATGCTGTGTTGGGGTCCTGTCATATAACCGACCCGCAATCCTGGAGCTACGGTCTTTGCCAAAGATGTAATGTAGTAGCTCCGCTCCGGTGCCAGGTTGGTGATGGGGGGCAGGGCATTGTCGACAATCAGGCCGAAGACATCATCTTCGATAATCGAAACACGATAGCGCCGTGCGATATCGGCAATGGCCTGACGTCGCTCCATCGAAAGGAGGCGGGTCGTCGGGTTCTGGAAATTGGGCACACAATAGAGAAATTTTACATCCCCGGTCTGGCAGGCTTCTTCGAATGCCTCAGGCAGAATACCATTGGCATCTATTGTCAGGCCCTCAAGACGCAGCCCCAACATCCTGCAGACAGACTGTATCCCTGGATAGGTCATCTCTTCACACAGAACCCGGTCACCCGGGCGGGCTGTCGCTGCCATGGTTACGGCAATGGCGTGGTGTGCTCCTGCGGTGAGGACAATGTTATCGGGCTCTACGGTCAGACCGTTTAATTCCAGCCATTGCGCGCCAGCTTCGCGATGGTTTTTCAATCCGGCATGGGGCTGATAACTCAGAAGCCGGGAAAGATCTGGTCCGGCAGATATGGCTTGCAGAGTCGTTGCCATCTCTTTTTCTTCAGTATCCCCTGGTGGCGGATAGGCAAAATCCATCAGGATAATGTTCTGGTCCTCAAAGCGGGACGGTCGCAACATATGCCGTTCAGCAGGTGAGGGACCGTGTACAAAAGTACCACGTCCAACTTCCCCAAAGGTCAATCCCCGGCGTTCAGCCTCGGCATAGGCCCGGCTGACTGTTCCTACAGTTACGCCCAGATGCCAGGAGAGATCCCGGTGGGTAGGCAAACGATCACCCTGCTGCAAGAATCCGTTCCGGATATCTTCAGACAAGGCATCTGCGATGGCGATATAACGCGCCCCCGCACCGAATTTAACTTTTGGCATCCAATTTGTCATGGTGACAATGTATCAATTGACCCCGAATAAAATCAAGATTTAACTGTGACAATTGTTGAATTTGTCTAAGTAATCGGAAAAACAGGGGCGGACAATGAGCCGGGAACTGCTGAATAAAGCCAGGGAAAGAGCAGAACACTTTCTGGAGGAAATTGATTCTCGACGGGTTTTCCCGGATCAGGCGGCCCTGACAGGGCTTTCTGGGTTTGAGGAAGTGTTTCCAGAACAGGGGGCTACAGAAGAACAGGTTCTGGAGCTTCTTGATCGTTATGGTGCTCCGGCGACAGTGGCTTCTGCCGGACGGCGATATTTTGGGTTTGTCGTCGGTGGGACTCTCCCCGTAACGATAGGGGCCAATTGGATGGCCACCGCCTGGGATCAGGTTGCTTCCTCAAAAGTTACCTCGCCAGTAATGGACAAGATTGAACAGGTGACCTCTGGCTGGTTGCTTGATGTTTTGGATCTTCCAGAAGAATCTGTGGTTGGTTATGTGACCGGGGCGACCATGGCAACCTTCACAGCCCTCGCCGCGGCCCGGCACAAGCTGTTGGCACGGCAGGGGTGGGACGTTGAAGGCAGAGGCCTGTTTGGGGCACCCGAGATCAAGGTGGTCGTGAGTGATGAGGTGCATGTCACAGTATTGAAGGCATTATCGCTGCTTGGCTTCGGTAAAGAGCGAGTCGTCCGGGTTCCCACTGATGCTAATGGTGCGATGGATATTGCCAGCCACCCTGAGCTGGATGATATGACAATTGTCTGTGTGCAGGCGGGGAATGTGAACAGTGGTGCTTTCGATCCCGTTGCGGAGATCTGTGGCAGGGCTTCAAAAGCTGGTGCCTGGGTTCATGTAGATGGTGCTTTTGGCCTCTGGGCTCGAGCAGCCAAAGAACTGAAACATTTGACTGCTGGTGTTGAGAAGGCAGATTCCTGGGCAACAGATGGCCACAAATGGCTCAATACCCCCTACGATGCCGGCGTGGTAATCTGTCGGGACCAGCAGTCGCTTTACCAGGCAATGTCTGTTTCTGCGGCCTATCTGCGTGAGATAGATACTGCGGCACAAAATTATATGCCGGAATTCTCTAAACGTGCGCGGGGACTGGAAATCTGGGCAGCTCTCAAGTTTTTGGGGCGGAACGGTGTCGATGAACTTGTGACGGGGTGTTGTCAGCGGGCAAGGCTTTTCGCCCGTGGTCTTGAAGGACTGGGTTTGACCATCCAAAATTCAGTGGTCCTCAATCAGGTGGTGGTGTCGTGGGACAGTCCCGAGAAGACCGAGGCTCTGATGCAGGCCGTACAGAAAGAAGGGACCTGCTGGTTTGGCCCCACGGTCTGGAAAGGCAAGGCCGCTTTCCGAATTTCAGTGTCATCCTGGAAAACCACGGAAGAAGATATCCAGCTTTCTCTGCAGGCTATTAAGAAATGCATGGCGACTGTAAACGCAGGGGGCAAGGCATGAAGCAGGCATTTCCAGTTTATCAGGTCGATGCTTTTACAAATGAGGTTTTCGGGGGGAACCCCGCTGCAGTCTGTCCATTGGACAGCTGGTTGGCGGATGATCTTATGCAGAAGATTGCTGCAGAGAATAACCTTTCTGAAACGGCTTTCTTTGTTCCGGGAAAGGAGGGGTATCATTTGCGCTGGTTTACCCCGACACACGAGGTTGATCTCTGTGGGCATGCAACATTGGCAACAGCGCATGTTATTGCGACCGAACTGGTCAGGGGCACATCGGAAATTACGTTTGAAACCCGGAGCGGGGTGCTGCGTGTCTCTTGTGAAAGTGATGGCTATACGCTGGATTTTCCAGCCCGGCCACCTGTTGACTTTGCAGATGATGGGCTTGTTGCCGCGGCAATCGGAGTCCAGCCGCTGTCTGTGCTGAAATCGACAAAAATGCTGGCAGTATTGGCAGACGAGGATCAGGTCCTGGCTGTTGCCCCTGATCTGGTGAAGGTGATGGCACTTCCCTCAGACGGTTTGATTGTCACGGCACCGGGTAAAAAACATGACTTTGTCTCCCGGTATTTTGCGCCGCATTGCGGTATTCCCGAAGATCCTGTGACGGGTTCTGCCCATGTGACGCTGACACCTTATTGGAGCAAGCGTCTGGGCAAGAAAGAGATGTTTGCCAGACAGGTCTCCCAGCGGGGTGGCGAATTGTGGGTCAAGGATTGCGGTGACCGGGTCCTGATGCGCGGAGCTGCAGTCCTTTACCTCAAGGGTTTTTTCTATATCTGATTTTATCAATTCCAGCCGGGAATATCCGGGAATATCCGGGACTATATAGCAGGAGCAAATCTAAAATGTCGGACTATCTGATCTTTGCCATGGCTTTTGCCGTTGCGGCAGCTTCACCAGGGCCGGACATAGCAGCTTTGTTGGCAAAAGCCTTGTCCGAGGGGATGGTTGCCAGTCTGAGGCTGGCTTTTGGAATGGTACTTGGCAAACTGGTGCTTTTGAGTGCGGCTCTGCTGGGACTGGTGGCGATAATTGAAATAATGGGGCCGTTCTTTATTGCGCTTAAAGTTCTTGGCGGAGGCTATCTGATCTGGCTGGGGATAAAAATCTGGTGAAATTCTGGCAAGGAACTTTCTGGCACCATTGCTGCGATAAAGGGTAAAAAGCCGGGCGGTGATGTTGTTCTTGGTCTGATTATGTCTCTATCCAACCCGATGGCAATTGTGTTCTATCTGGCTGTATTGCCGGGCTTGCTTGATATAACCTCAATTGAAATCCTTGACTATCTGGCGCTTTGTGGAATTGTTTTTGTCATCATGGGTATTATCGCGCTGACCTATGGGGCTGCTGCTTCCGGGATGCGGCGGATCTTTACCTCTGGTCATAGTAAGCTGCGAATTGATCGTGCCTCTGGTGGTATGATGGTTATGGCAGGAATGTTGGTGGCAAGCCGCTAGGGGCTGATGAATGGGTTGCGAGATGACGGTAACAAAGGATTGCAGGATAACCACTGTTGAAAGTCGACGTGATTTTGATGCAGCTGTGGTGCTTTTCAGGGAATACGAAAGCTGGGCTCGTTCTTGCCCCTGTTTTTCTGGCTTTGAGAAGGAGCTGGCTGAAATTTCAAGTCGTTATAGCGGGCAGCATGGGGCGCTGTGGCTGGTGCGGGACAGGAACGATAATGCCCGCGGTGTTGTTGGTCTCAGCTTTCAGAAAGATGCTGTTGCTGAACTCAGGCGTTTATGGGTTTCTCCGGCTGGGCGCGGGCAGGGGCTTGGGGAGGCCCTGGTTTCGATCGCTCTGGCCGAAGCGCGTGCAAGAAGTTCAAAGGTTGTGCTTGAGACAGTCCCTGAACAAATGGTTTCTGCAATCAGGTTATATGAAGATCTGGGCTTTCTCCCCTTGCCCCGGAAGGAAGGGGAGACCTTGAGGATGGAAATGGTCTTTTCGCCACAGCCCTGACAGGGGTTTGTGGCTGTTTCCCCATCACCCCTGTAATGGCCAGATCCAGAGGATCAGAGGGATGGAAACCACCAGAATGATGATGTCGAGCGGCAATCCCATACGCCAGTAATCCCCGAACTTGTACCCTCCAGGCCCCATCACAAGCAAGTTGGATTGGTGGCCGATTGGGGTGAGGTAGGTCGAAGAACTGGCGATGGCGACAGCGATCAGGAAGGTGTCGATACTTACGCCGAGCTCATTGGCGATAAGAATGGCGATAGGGGCCATGAGAACCGCTGTTGCTGCATTGTTCATGACATCGGACAACATCATGGTGATCACCATCATAAGAGCCAGAATGGCCCAGACAGGCAGATGGTCACTCAGACCAATCAGAGGAGAGGCTATGACCATTGTCCCGCCAGTGGTCTCGAGTGCCATCCCGACAGGTATCATGGCAGCCAGCAAAACGATCACCGACCAGTCAATTGATTCGTAAAGGTCCTTGAGATTGAGTTCTCCGATCAGCACCATGGTGCCAACGGCTGCAAGAAAAGAGATTTGCGGCGGTAGAATTCCGAAGACGACCAGTAAAATGGAAAAGGCAAAAAGCAGCGGGGTAATAATCGAGCCTTTTTTACGTACCAGAGACAATTCCCGTTCAGCCAAGGGCAAAAGGCCGAGCGAGGCAAGGGCCTCGGGCATCTCTTCCCGGATCCCCTGTAGCAAGAGTACGTCCCCGGCCATAAAACGGACGCGACCAATTCTTTCGTGTACCGGTTGCCCCTGACGGGCAACACCCAGAGTATTAATGCCATGGTGGGTGTGCAGTTGCATATTATGTGCTGTCCGCCCTTCCAGACGGGAGCCGGGAGTGACAACTGCCTCGATGATGCCCACCCGGTCAGACTGCAGGTCCTGACTGCTGTCTTCGGCGGATCCGACAATTTCAAGATTGGCCTCATCAACGACCTTCTGTAGCGTGTCGGTGTCTGCTTCCAGAGTCAGGATGTCATCAACCTTGAGCCGCATATAGCCTGACGGCGCCAGCATACGATCTTCGCGGCGAACCAGAGCAACAACCGCGACGTTACCCTGGGCCAGGGTTTCAAGATCGACAAGCCGGTGTCCGACATAGGGAGAGTTTTCCGGAATGCGGACATCAGCGATATAATCTTCGATCTGAAACAGTTTCTGACGGTCACTGCCTCCAGCGGAGCGTTTAGGCAGAAACCGCCAACCGACAAGAGAAATAAAGGCGATGCCAGCCAAGGCAACTCCAAGCCCAACAGGCAAAAAGTCGAACATGGCAAAATTCTGTCCAGTTTCCGCTTGCCGGAAACTGGAAATGATAATGTTGGGCGGAGTCCCGATCAAGGTGGTCAGGCCTCCGAGCAAAGATCCAAAACTCAGTGGCATGAGCACTTCGCTGGTCGGTCTTTTGCTACTGTAGGCGCTCCCGATCGCAATCGGTAACATAAGAGCCAGAGCCCCGACGTTGTTCATAAAAGCGGAACAGATCGCGACAACCGTCGTTAGGGCCAGGACATGAAGAACCGGTTGACCTGCTGCCGGTTCCAGAAACTTGGTGGCCAATTCGATGATGCCGGAGTTTTGCAGTGCATGCGAAATGATCAATACGGCTGCAACGGTAATTACAGCGGGGTGGCCAAAACCAAGAAATGCCTCATCAGCTGGAACCACACCAAAGATAACGGCGCCGATCAGGGCCATCATTGCAACCACATCGTACCTGATTTTTCCCCAGATAAAGAGAACCAGAGCGAGACCTATAATGGTAAAAATGATTAACTGATCTGTATTCATCCTCAGCCAAACCTGCGAAGTTGCTGTTTTAAGTCCTATAGAACCTATTCTGGATCGACTTTCACTACAATGCTGTGCAAATGCAAAAAGATCATTTCTGTTAAAAACAGGCCAATAAACGAAAGGATTTTGCGGTGCAATATCGTTATGATGTCGCTGCGACCATAAAATGTCGGTTTGCGACCCTGTACGGGTGCGTTTTGTACTGCAGCATAGCGAGCTGCTAATCGGAGTTACAAGTCCATGAATGAAAAACCTAGTGAACGTCCCTTAAATCCTAGATTCTCTTCCGGTCCCTGCGCTAAGCGCCCCGGTTGGTCTCTGGATTCACTAGGCTCTTGTTGGCATGGTCGGTCCCATCGGGCAAAAGGCGGAAAAGCCAAGCTGGTTGAGGTTATCGAGCTGTCACGTAAAATCCTTGGTATCCCTGATGACTATCGTATCGGAATTGTCCCAGCTTCTGATACGGGTGCTGTTGAAATGGCACTCTGGTCACTTCTTGGGCCAAGGGGAGTTGATATGTTGACATGGGAAAGTTTTGGCAAGGGTTGGGTTACGGATGTAACCAAACAGCTGAAGCTTGACGATGTAAGGGTTCTAGAGGCTGATTACGGCCAATTACCGGATCTGTCCCAGGTTTCCTGGGATCGTGATGTTGTCTTTACCTGGAATGGCACGACTTCAGGTGTACGTGTTCCTGATGGCGACTGGATCGCCAGTGATCGTCAGGGACTTTCAATCTGCGATGCAACCTCTGCTGCCTTCGCCATGCCTTTGCCCTGGGACAAATTGGATGTTGTTACCTGGTCCTGGCAAAAGGTTCTTGGTGGTGAGGGCGCGCATGGCATGCTTGTGCTCAGTCCACGGGCTGTTGAACGTCTGGAAAATCATCAACCCACATGGCCAATGCCGAAAATATTCCGCATGGTCAAGGCCGGGAAGCTTGATGAAACGATCTTCCAGGGGGCGACCATTAACACACCTTCCATGCTCTGCGTTGAAGATGCGATTGATTCGCTCAAATGGGCCGAAAGTGTTGGCGGGCAGAAAGGGTTATCAGCCCGTTGTGATGCCAATCTTGCAGCTCTGACTGCCTGGGTCGGGCAGCGTGACTGGATTGATTTCCTTGCGGAAAAAACAGAAACCAGATCGAATACTTCCATCTGCCTGAAAATCACCGCGCGTTGGTTCCAGGCTCTTTCAGAAGAGCATAAGGCCAAAGCGGCAAAGGCACTTGCCACACTTCTGGAAAATGAAGGGGTGGCACTGGATATCGGTTCCTACCGCGACGCGCCGGCAGGTCTGCGGATCTGGGGCGGGGCGACAATAGAGACATCAGACATCACGGCACTTCTTCCCTGGCTGGATTGGGGAATTGAAATTGTACGTGCAGAATTCGAATAGAAGGTAATTGTGAAAATGGTAAAAGTACTTATCAGTGATGATCTGAGCCCGAAGGCAGCAGATATTTTCCGTGAGCGTGGCATCGATGTCGATGTGAAAATTGGTCTTTCCCCGGAAGAGCTAATCAAGATTATCGGCAACTATGATGGCCTGGCGATCCGTTCTGCGACAAAGGTAACGCCCGCAGTTGTCGAGGCTGCAACAAACCTGAAGGTCGTCGGCCGGGCAGGAATCGGTGTGGATAATGTCAACATCGAAGCTGCATCTGCAAAAGGTGTGGTGGTGATGAACACCCCGCATGGAAACTCTATCACAACCGCGGAACATGCAATCGCCATGATGTTCGCGGTTTCCCGTCAGATCCCGGAAGCCAACGCCTCCACCCAGGCTGGAAAGTGGGAGAAATCCCGCTTTATGGGTGCAGAGCTGGCCGGAAAAACGTTGGGTGTGGTCGGTTGCGGTAACATTGGTGCCATTGTTGCCGACCGGGGCAAAGGCCTCAAGATGAAGGTTGTTGCTTTTGATCCGTTCCTGTCACCGGAACGGGCCAAGGATCTTGGTGTGGAGAAGGTCGAGCTGGATACATTGCTGGCCCGGGCTGACTTTATTACCCTGCATGTTCCTCTTACTGACCAGACGCGGGGGATTATCAATGCAGAGGCCTTGGCAAAGACCAAAAAGGGGGTTCGGGTTATCAACTGTGCCCGTGGTGGTCTTGTGGTCGAGGACGACCTGAAGGCTGCTATGGAAAGTGGCCATGTTGCCGGGGCGGCGTTTGATGTCTTTGCGGTCGAGCCAGCCAAGGAATGTGTTCTGTTTGGCTTGCCGAATTTTGTTGCAACGCCACATCTTGGCGCATCCACGCATGAAGCCCAGGAACTGGTCGCTTTGCAGGTGGCGGAACAGATTTCCGACTATCTTCTGACTGGTGCAGTAACCAACGCCTTGAACATGCCATCCCTGACCGCACAGGAAGCGAGCAAGCTTGAGCCCTATATGGTTCTGTCCCGCCAGTTGGGCAGTTTTGCAGGGCAGTTGACCCGAACCGGTCTGAAAGCGATCAAGATTGATTATGAAGGGGCGGTTGCCAGTCTGAATTGTCGCCCCCTGACCCAGACGATTCTCGCAAGCCTGCTGGCGCCGATGATGGACTCGGTCAATGTCGTTAGCGCACCGGTTGTTGCCCGCGAACGCAATATTGATGTGACAGAAGCCAAACATGAACGCGATTGTGATTTTCAGACTCTTATCCGTCTGACAGTAACAACCGAAAAGGGAGAGCGTTCTGTTGCAGGAACCCTGTTCGGTGGCAAACGCCCGCGTCTGGTTAATATCAAAGGTATTGAAATCGAGGCAGAGCTTGGCAAACATATGCTTTATCTGACCAACGAGGACAGTCCCGGGTTTATTGGGGCTTTGGGCATGCAGTTAGGGGAAGCCGGGGTTAACATCGCGACTTTCCATCTCGGGCGTTCCGGGCCAGGACAAGATGCAATTGCTCTGGTTGAACTTGATAGCCAACTGACACCGGATCAATTGAAAAAAGTCCAGAATTTGGCTCAGTGTAAACAGGTAGCCCAATTGAATTTTTAATTTGAGTTACGTTCCACTTTTCAGGCTGCAGGTTTTTTCCTGCAGCCTGTTTTTTTTGCTTTGGCGGAGGGAAAGCAAAGTCCCAATTCAGAGACGGAAAGATAATTTTTCACTGAATCCAGTTGCCCTGACGGGCTAAAACATGTAGTCAATCATCGAAAAGGCCCCAAGGTTCGATCCTCTTGGTCGCTCCCGGTTTTTTCGCATCGCATGAGCTTAAAACCGATCAGGAACGCTGACCATGAAAAAAAATGGGGACAAGGCCTTGTTGCCTGCTGGTTTACAGGACCTACTGATGCCAGCTGCTGCCCATGAGGCAGAGGTTGTCCGTCGACTGATCGACTGTTTTTCCTCAGAAGGCTATGACCGCATCAAACCTCCGTTGCTGGAGTTTGAAAATGCGCTGCTTTCCGGTGCCGGAGAAACCCTTTCCAATCAGATTTTCCGCCTGATGGATCCCACCAGCCACCGCATGATGGGGCTTCGGGCAGATATCACGCCACAGGTTGCCCGAATTGCGGCGACCCGCTTGCAAAAAACAGCCCGCCCGCTTCGCCTTTGTTATGGCGGAGACGTACTGCAGGTGACAGGGAGCCAGCTCCGTCCCGAACGTCAGTTTACACAGGTTGGTGGAGAGCTGATCGGCGTGACATCTGATGCCGCTGATGCCGAGGTAATCGTTGCAGCGGCCAGCGCTCTGGAAAATGTCGGGGTGAAAGATCTGAGTGTTGATATCAACCTTCCGACCCTTGTTCCTGCCATCGCCGCTGATCTGTCAATCGAACCTGACCTGGCCAGAGATTTACGGGTGGCTCTCGATCGCAAAGACGCTGCTGAAGTTGAAGCGCTGGCAGGAAAACACGCGACGCTTTTCCTGAAATTGCTCCATGCGGCAGGGACAGCAGAAGAAATTCTGTCCTTTGCCAGGACATTGGATTTGCCCGGAACAGCACGCAGGGAAATTGATCGTTTGGTTGCTGTTGTTGAGCTGGTTCGTGTACAGGCACCGAAATTGACTGTGACGCTGGATCTGGTCGAGCACCGTGGTTTTGAATATCATACCGGCATAAGTTTCATTTTCTTTGCCAAAGGCGTCCGGGGTGAACTCGGGCGGGGAGGCAGGTATAATTCAGTCAGTGTTGATAACATTGTCGAGCCTGCTACCGGTTTTACACTTTTTATGGATACGGTGCTCAGGGCTTTGCCAAAGCCAAAAATTGCCCGTCGTATCTTTCTTCCCTTCGGAACTCGCCGCGAAGAAAGCGGTGCTTTCCGGGCACAGGGATGGATTACAATTTCCGGCCTTGAGCCTGTTAAAGATGATCGCGCGGAAGCGCTCCGTTTGTCCTGTAGCCACCTGTTGGAAGGTGGCCACATTCATGAGTTAGGAACTAACTGATATGTCCAATGTCGCTGTCGTCGGCTCCCAGTGGGGAGATGAAGGTAAAGGTAAAATCGTTGACTGGCTTTCTGAGCGCG
Organism: Kiloniella laminariae; assembly: GCF_027214005.1. Taxonomy (GTDB): domain Bacteria; phylum Pseudomonadota; class Alphaproteobacteria; order Kiloniellales; family Kiloniellaceae; genus Kiloniella; species Kiloniella laminariae_A. The sequence continues at coordinate 788,075 of NZ_JAPWGY010000002.1, read as the reverse complement.
CGGACGTGGTTGTACGCTTTCAGGGCGGACATAATGCGGGACATACCCTTGTCGTAGACGGCAAGGTTTACAAACTTTCCCTTTTGCCTTCCGGTATTGTTCGCAAAGGGAAGATGTCGATCATCGGTAATGGTGTGGTGATTGACCCCTGGGCATTGCTTGCGGAAATGGATCGTCTGCGTGAACAGGGCGTGGAACTGACGCCGGATAACTTGAAAGTTTCAGAAAATGCAGCCCTGATCCTGCCCTTGCACGGCGAAGTCGACCGGGCCCGCGAAGCCGCAGCCAAAGGGGAAGCCAAGATCGGAACCACCGGGCGCGGCATTGGCCCTGCCTACGAAGACAAGGTTGGCCGCCGGGCAATCCGCATCTGCGATCTGGCCGATGAGGAATTTTTGCGTGAGCGGGTAAACGCCCTTTTGTTGCACCACAATGCCCTGCTACGTGGGCTTGGCCAGCCTGAAATTGATGCAGGGGATCTGGTAAGCAAGCTTCTGGAAGTTGCCCCCAAGATCCTTCCCTATGTAGATGTGGTCTGGCAACGTCTTGAAGAGTGCCGGAAGACGGACAAGCGTGTGCTGTTCGAAGGTGCCCAAGGGGCCATGCTGGATGTTGATCATGGGACGTATCCTTTTGTTACCTCCTCGAACACCATCTCCGGACAGGCATCAGCCGGTTCTGGTGTTGGTCCAAGCTCGGTCGGTTATGTTCTGGGGATTACCAAGGCCTATACCACGCGCGTTGGCTCGGGTCCCTTCCCGACAGAGTTGGAAGATGAGATCGGTCAGCGCCTTGGGGAGCGAGGCCATGAATTCGGAACTGTTACTGGCCGGAAACGTCGTTGTGGCTGGTTTGATGCCGTAATGGTCCGTCAGGCTTGCAAGGTTGGCGGCATTACAGGCATCGCCCTTACCAAGCTTGATGTTCTTGATGGCTTTAAAGAATTGAAAGTCTGCACAGGTTACCGGATTGACGGCGTTGACTATGACCACTTGCCTTCTCTCCCGAGCAAACAGGCAAAGGTTGAGCCTATTTACGAAACTCTCGAAGGCTGGGACGACAGTACTTATGGCGCGCGTTCCTGGGCAGAATTGCCTGCGACTGCGATCAAATACATTCGCCGGATCGAGGAACTGATTGAAGTGCCTGTGGCATTGCTTTCCACAAGCCCGGAACGGGACGATACCATTCTGGTACAGGATCCTTTCCATCCAAAGTCCTGATAAATTTTCAGGTCTGCCTGATTTAAAAAAGTGTTGTCTCTGGCAACACTTTTTTTATGTGCGATCCTCTTCCCTTGTAGATTGATTTCGATCTCTTCCTCTCGGGAGACGGAGTGTTAAGTCTTTCAGGTTAAATAGCTTGGGTTACAATCTGTTAACTATCTTTTTTCGTTTGTCTGCTATAGCTCTAAAGAGATAGTGGGAAAATCCTGGTTAAGATAGGAGAGCCAGTTTTCTGGCAGGGGAGAGTATGCCTTCATACATTAAAGAAATAGCTGCAGAACTGGACTATTTACAGCATCCGGTCGAACTCGATGGTAAGTTCGAATTGCTGCCTGCAGAAAAACTGCCAGAATTCCAATCCCCAGGCACTCTTGCGATTAATGCGGTTTCGCTGAAAGGCCAGGCAACTCCTCTTCTCGCGCTGGTTTGCCAAAAAGAAGCGGCACCACGGACGGCAACAATTCGCCTGATGTCCCGTATTTCCTGTGCTGTTATGCTTGTTCCCGTTGGCTCCGGGACGGTTGTTTTTAAAGAGGACAATATCAGACGTTTTGTTGTGATATTTGAACGCCCCAAAGGCAAACGTCTGGTTCCTCAAGCTGGTATGTCGCCATCGAAATTTGATGAAGACGATATTATTCATGGTGTTATTGAAAATCTTCTTCCGGCATTCAGGGAGCTTTCATCCCGGACACTGACTCACCGTGCCATCCGGCCGGATAATGTTTTCCTCACACCAGATCGAAGGGCGATACTTGGAGAGGCCGTCTCCACGCCTGCAGGCTATGCCCAACCGGTCCTGTACGAGCCGATTGATTCTGGAATGGCGAGCCCTTCAGGACGGGCTGAGGGAACGGTTCTGGATGACTATTATTCTTTTGGTGTACTGATTGCTGAACTGGCCATGGGGGGAACCCTGTTGGATAAAAAAACAGATGAGCAGATTATTGAAGCCAAAATAAAATTGGGTTCCTATGGCGCTCTGGTAGGCCAGTCACGAGTACCCCTTAAATTGATGGAGCCCCTGAGAGGTCTCCTGAGCGATGACCCTTATGAACGCTGGGGAATTGCAGATCTTGAAATGTGGGCCAATGGGAGGCATCTGAGTCCCAAACAGGTACCCCTGCCGCAAAAGGCGGTTCGATCAATTGCCTTTGCCGGCAAGGATTATCTGACTGCCCCACTTCTGGCAAACAGCATGAGGATGCACTGGGCAGAGAGCAAACAGCTTATTGCAGGAGATCAGCTTGATTCCTGGATCCGGCGCGCCCTGTCCAATGATGAAATGGCTTCTTTGATCAAGGCCGCTCAGCAAACAGGTCAGGCGCTTGCCAGTACAGGAAGCGGGGATGATCGTACCGCTTCAGTTGCGATGATGGCGCTCGATCCCTCTGCACCCATTACCTACAAGACGGCATCGGTTCGGGTTAACGGTCTGGCTCAGGCAATAGCCTTGGATTTTTTCCAGCCAGGTAAGCTTGAACAGTATCTGGATATTATCCGGATGAAACTGCCTCAGGCGTGGGTTACTTCGCAGGTACGGACCAAGCCGGAGTTTGTCGCGATTATCAAGCAGCTGGAAAGTGTCGAGCAGAGCGTGAAGAACATGACCGCGGGTTATGGGATGGAGCGCGCTGTCTATGCTGGTAATGAAGGCTGGCCCTGCCTTTCGCCCCTTGTTGGTGACAACTATGTTGATGATGTTAAAAATCTGTTGCCAGCTCTCGAAGCTATGGTCGCAGCCGGGCGTATCGAAGGAGCACCGGTTGACCGGCATATTCTTGCTTTTTCCCTGAAACATTTGCGGGGAAACCAGGATGCTCTTCTGAAAAGGCTTAACGATCCCTTCAAGCGCGATGTGTACAATCGTGCTTCCTTGAGATTTCTGGCGGAAATGCAAAAACAGTACAGCCCGGAACCTCTTCCGGCTCTTTCAGCGCATATGGCGGATTTGTTGATTGATGCTGTTGAGACTTTTAATAACACGGCTTTTCGCAAACAGCTCAGGGATGCCGTTGAAAAAGCGAAACGTGATGGACAACTTACGACGCTGCAGATGATCCTGGACAATGCGCATATTCAGGATCAGGACAAGCTGGGCTTTACGCAAGCCCAGGCCATGTTCACCAATCTCGAAGCCCAGGCTACCTGGCTCGAAAAGGGGGGGCTGGTTTCTGATGAGAATGTCCGGATGGTAAGTGAAAAAACTTCGGCGGTTATTTCTGCCGTCTGTTCTGGAGTTGCCTTGGTTATCATGACAATTTCATGGGTATTGTGAGGAAGACAGAATGGGGCGTTTACCGCTTTTAATTATTCTTTTGCTGTTGGCCGTATTTCTCATGCCTTCAGCGATACTTGCTTGTGTTCTGATGGTTCCCAGTCTGGTCGCCTTTATTGTTGACCGGAATAAACAACGTTATTTGACCATGACAGTTGGCCTGCCGAATTTTTGTGGAATTTTGCCAGCCCTGACTTCCCTATGGGAGCGCGGGCAGACATTTGACGGGGCTTTCTCCGGGATCGCTGATCCCTGGAACATGATGGTTGCCTATAGCGCTGCAGGGTTTGGCTGGATGGTTTATTTTGGCGTCCCAGTTGTTGTCAGCAGCTATTTGAGTATCTCTACCGAGGGGAAAATCAAACAGGTTAGGAAGTACCAGGAGGATCTGGTTGAGGCCTGGGGGGAGAGTGTACGCCAGGCTGCCCGGGCAACCGCATCACCAGAAGAAAATGAGAACGACGAGTAGGTAAAGGTTACCAGTGGCTTCTTTTGGTACAAGCGTGAAAAGGGGATTATGGCACTTGCCGTTTTAATTCCTTGAGACGCCGCAAGAAGAGTATCAGATAGAATAATACAAAGAGAGCAAAGAAGAGTTCCTGCACCTCGCTGGCCCTTTGAAACAACCTGAAAGAGCTATCCATCGCAGCGAGAAGACGCTCTGTCATTCTCGTGATCTCAGCGATAAGCGCCGTCGGGAACAGGTGGAATGTCGGTACAACGATCGCAAGCGGATGGTTCCAGAGGGCGGGGCGATAGAAAAACAGGAGGGGAAGGATAATTCCACCAACAAGAATACCTATTTCCAATATCGTTCGCGGCTTCTGGTCGAGCCAGGAACTGGTATTGTGGAAGTTGGTTTCTCCCTGGTCGTTTATTGCTGCCCAGTCGCTTGATGTGCTCCACTGGAACCAGTGCTGTCCCCAGCTTGCTTCCTCGCCCGACATGTAAAAACTGCCAAGGGCTGCAATCAAAATCCAGAACCAGAGCCAGCTAAAGTTACGCAGATTCGGGTGGAACAAGATGCGCAAGGCAAGAAAAAACGAGATTGCCGGGATGATCGTATGAGAAGTCTCGAGAATTCCATTCCGTTCGTTTCCGATCCACTGATCGTAAAGCTCGCCGGGCATGAACAGGCCAAGAATTAACAGCAACACTGCCAGAGCTACAGGAAGCGCGAGCCAGAGCCATTTGGGTAGGTGGTCTTCATAAACGGCAGTTCCGGTTGTCATTTTCCAGCCTGATGCAATGATTGATGTTTTGCTGAAGCTATATTTTCTCGGGGATGGGGGCCAGTAAAAAAATATTCTGGGCTGTACTCCGAGTATATTTTTCCCTTGAGGAAGCCAGACGAACAGCAGATACGAAAAAGCCGCCATTTGGCGGCGGCTTTTTTAAAATTGGGATCTTGTTCAGGATGTCGCGAGTTTTTGTTCGATTGCTGCATTCTTAATGGCTTTCTGCAGCTTTTCAAAAGCTCTGACTTCGATCTGACGCACTCTCTCCCGACTGATATTATAGGTATGGGAAAGATCTTCGAGAGTTGTCGGGTCGTCTTTCAGCCGGCGCTCTTCAAGAATGTGACGTTCCCGGTCAGTCAGGGACTCCATCGCGTTTACCAGAAGCGCTCTTCGTTTGGTCAGCTCTTCCGACTCTGCATACTGGGTTTCCTGGCTAGGAGTGTCATCAACCAGCCAATCTTGCCATTCGCCGTCCCCATCGATACGCAAGGGTGCATTGAGCGAGTTGTCAGGCCCCGCCAACCTGCGGTTCATCTGGACAACATCGTTTTCTGAAACAGCGAGTGTGGTGGCGATGTGGGTCACCTGTTCAGGTGACAGGTCGCCCTCGTCAATTGCCTCCATCTGGCCTTTCAGCTTGCGCAGATTGAAAAAGAGTTTCTTCTGGGCGGCGGTTGTCCCCATTTTGACCAGAGACCAGGAATGCAGGATATACTCCTGAATAGAAGCACGGATCCACCACATGGCGTAAGTCGCAAGGCGGAAGCCCTTTTCCGGATCAAAGCGTTTTACCGCCTGCATCATACCCACGTTGCCTTCAGATATCAGCTCTGACACAGGCAAGCCGTAACCACGGTATCCCATGGCTATTTTTGCAACAAGACGAAGGTGGCTGGTGACGAGTGTATGAGCAGCATCGACATCATCATGCTCCCGCCAGCGTTTGGCGAGCATGTATTCTTGATTCTGTTCCAGCATTGGAAACTTGCGGATGTCCTGAAGGTACCGCGACAGGTTTCCCTCTGGGGTCAGAGCCGGAATTCTTGGTGATGCCATGTTAAACTCCCCTCTATTCGGTTGACCGTGAGGCTCTGCTCACAGGTCTAAGTCTCTGCCTGAATGGAGACATATGGTGTCTTATCCCGCATTGCACAAGGGGCAGAGATATTTCTGTTTGCGATTTTTAATTATTATAAACTATGAATCAAATCTTTCAAATCTATTGATAGTTCACTTGAGAAACTCAGTGTTTCCTTGGTGATAGGATGAACAAAGCCCAAAGTTTTTGCATGCAGAGCCTGGCGCTCGAAGTTTTTCATCAGCGTCTGGGCAGAAGCGGGCAGGCTTTTTACTCGGCTTTGGCTCTGGCTGCCATAAAGCGGATCACCCAACAAGGGATGCCCGATGTGGGTCATGTGGACACGTATCTGATGGGTTCTACCCGTTTCCAGCGTGCACTCGACAAGACTTGCGGCGCCATCAGCCAGTACTTTTAAAGTCTTGTAGTAGGTAACCGCCCGTTTCCCACCTGTGGGAACCACAGCCATCTTTTTCCTGTTTTTGGGACTCCGGCCTATATTTCCTTCAATTTTGCCGGAGACCGGTTTGGCTGTACCCCAGACAATGGCATTATAGCTCCGTTCAATGTCATGAGTGGAGAAGAGCTGCACCAGCCCCTGGTGACAGTCATCCGTTTTGGCAACAACCATTAGTCCACTGGTATCCTTGTCAATCCGGTGGACAATACCGGGGCGTTTTACCCCGCCGATACCTTTGAAATCATCGCCGCAATAATGAATCAGTGCATTGACCAGAGTACCATCCTGGTTACCCGGTGCGGGGTGTACGACGAGACCAGATGGTTTGTTTATGACAAGAAGGTGTGCATCTTCATAGACGATTTCGAGCGGAATATCCTGTGCTTCTGGCTCTGGATCAACCGCCTCAGGTACGGTCAGGCTGACGCGTTGTCCCACCTTCAGGCGAAAATTTGCTGTCTCTGTCACGCCGCCATCAATACGCAGGCATTGTTGTGCAATCAGTGCCTGTAACCTGCTGCGGGACAAATCGGGCAGCCTGTCGGCGAGAAAACGGTCGACGCGGATTTTTTTCTCTGTTTCTTCGACAGTTAATTCGTACACTTGTGCTGTGCTGTCGTCAGGGGAGTTATTGTCTGGGCCGCACTCTGCCATTGGAACCTCATCGGTTTTTCTCTGACTTGCTCTCACGGGCAAGCTCACCTATTACAAGTCTTCTTTTACGCGCGGGTTTATCAAGATGAAAGCGATTAAGAGTGCTGTTGTGATCATGAGCATCTTGCTGGTGTTGGGCTTTGGTGTCGTGATCTATACGATCGCCACCCGGGTAAGCAGCGGGGTGGGGAACAAGGAAGACGTTTCCAGTGAAAGTGTAAGTTTACCCGAAAGTCAGGAAGTTCAGGCTTTCCCACAGGCATTTCTTGAGCTGCCGGCTGGATGTGAATTGGTGGCATCCCAGTTGCAGGGTAACAGGGTGCTGCTCCAGTTTGGAGGAAACAGGGAAAGGGGCTGCCAACAGGTACTGCTCTTTTCTGCGATTTCAGGGGAACGTTTGGGGGGCTGGTCTTTGGCTGCACCGACAGCTGTGGCTGAATAGAACCTTGAGACCGGGAAAAGTTCAAAACTGTCTTTAAATTGAGAAGAAGCTATTAGGATCATGACAAATTTTGCATCTGACAATGTGACCGGAATTTCTCCGGCAATTCTTGAGGCGATTTCTGCGGCTAATCAGGATTATGCTGCCTCCAGCTACGGTGCTGATAAATGGACAGCAGGCCTGTCAGAACAGGCCTCTGAAATTTTCGAAAAGGATGTCACGGTTTTCCCGGTAATCAGTGGCACGGCGGCCAATGTGCTGCCGATCTCATCGCTAACCCCCTCCTATGGTGCTATTTATTGCCATGAGTATGCACATATTCATACCGACGAATGTGGCGCGAGCGAATTTTATACCGGGGGGGCCAAACTGCTTTCTTTGAGTGGTGAGCACGCCAAGTTTTCTGCAGAAAAGCTCTCAGCGTCAATTTTTGGCAGAGGTGTGGCCCGTCATGCACAACCTGCTCTTGTCAGCGTGACACAAACAACAGAAGCCGGGACGTTGTATCAGGTTGATGAAGTCGCGGCTATTTCTGCAGTGGCAAGAGAGAATGGGATGAAAGTCCATATGGATGGTGCCCGTTTCGCTAATGCTGTGGCAGGGCTTGGTTGTTCTCCTGCCGACATAACCTGGCGGGCGGGTGTGGATGTTCTTTCTTTTGGTGCGACCAAGAACGGGGCTATGGGCGCTGAACTTGTGGTGTTTTTTAACAAAGCGGACAGCAGGGAACTTGAGCACAGACGGGTAAGAGGGGGGCATTATCTTTCGAAAATGCGTTTTGTTTCCGCTCAGTTATCTGCATATCTGGCCAAAGACCTCTGGCTTGAAAATGCCCGGCGGGCCAATGCCATGGCAAAAAGACTTGTCGATCACCTGAAAGAAATTCCCGCTGTCAGTTTTGTCCATCCGGTTGAAGCGAACATTCTCTTTTTATCAATGCCGAAGAAGATGGCGCGTTCTTTGAAAGATGCAGGTTTCGAATTTTATGAAATGTCCGAGACTGATCCGGTTCTGGTCAGACTGGTTCTTTCTTTCAACAGCTCTGAAGCCGATGTGGACCGTTTTGGAGATATTGCCAAGTCATTGGCATGATCAGGTGCGCTGGCAGAAACAGGAAATAGTGGAAACATTACCAAGAACCCCACGTTATCCCGTGGGGTTCTTGGTATGGATCCTCGGTCTTGAGTTTTACAGAAGGCCGTTAACAAGAATAGCGGCAATAGCCAGTGGCGCGATAAAACGCAGGATGAAGATCCAGGTGAAAAGGACCAGGCTTTTACCTTCCCCTGCCGTCATTTCATTCTGGGCTTTTGCTCCCATAACCCAACCGACATAAAGCGAAACGAGCAAACCGCCCACAGGGAGTAGAATGGAACTCGAAACAAAGTCCATCAAGTCAAGAAAACCCTTCCCGGCGAATTTGAAATCGCCCCATACGCCCTGTGAAAGAGATGATGGGATACCCAGAAGGAAAGCAACAACGCCGCTTATGAGGGTCACCTTTGTCCTGGAGAAACCTTTTTGGTTGAAATAGGCAACAACAGGCTCGAGCAGGGAAATGGAAGAGGTCAAGGCGGCAATCGTCAACAAAAGGAAAAACAGGGTGCCAAAAAATGTGCCACCAGGCATCGCTTCAAAAACAGCTGGAAGCGTGATGAAGGTCAGCGCAGGGCCCTGCGCCGGGTTCAGGCCCACGGCAAATACGGCTGGCAGGATTGCCAACCCCGCCAGTATTGCGACAGTCGTATCCAGAAAGGCAACATACCATGATGATTTGCCAAGATTCTCAGTACGATTGAGGTAAGAGCCATAGGTGATCATTACTCCCATCCCAAGAGACAAAGAGAAAAAAGCCTGTCCCAGAGCTGCCATGACAGTTTTCCCATCAATCTTGCTGAAATCGGGTTCCAGATAAAAACGGATACCTGCTTCTGCTCCCGGCAAAGTCATGCCTCTGATCGCAAGTGCAATTAAAATGATGAACAGCAGTGGCATCAAAATTTTTCCGGCGCGTTCAATTCCGCCTTTGATACCGGCCAGAACAACTAACATCGTCAGCAGCATGAAAATTCCTGCATAAATCAGCGGAGAAACAGGATCACTGATGAAGCTGATGAAAGTATTTTCAATCTCTCCGCCGTTGGCACCCGCAAAAGCACCTGTTGCCATTTTCAAGGTGTAGGAAATGGTCCACCCGGCAATCACCCCATAAAATGAGAGAATGACAAAAGCGGCAAGAATGCCCATGAAACCAATAATGGACCATCCGGGGGTCTCCAGTTTCTTGAATGACGTGATTGCATCACTTTGACTGGCTCGCCCGATCACCATTTCGGCGGCAAGAACGGATATTCCGATAGTAAAGACAAGGCCGAGATAGAGGATCAGGAATGCGGCACCTCCATTTTCCCCTGTAATATATGGAAATTTCCAGATGTTGCCCAGGCCGACAGCGGAACCTGCTGCGGCCATGATAAAGCCAAGTTTGGAACCCCAGTGTTCTCGTGTTACCGCCATAAAAAACTCCAATAAAGTAAGGTCTTGCTGGTACCGTGAAACTTTCTCATGGCGGTTTAAAACATTTCCTTGCGGATCAGGGTTGTGAATTTATAGGGGCTGTTATTCCCAAAGGGTATGGCTGCAAGATTGAGCGGTGTCGTTGAAAAATATTTTGCACTTTTGAGAAAATTGTTAATCCATCGATGACTCTAGTACGTAAAAAATAAAAGAGGTTTTTCAGTCAAGTAGAGCTGAAAGTGGGAAGAGGAAATCAGTCGGCCATTCTCATAAGGGCATAAATGACGCTCTTGTTGCCGCCAGACCAGAGAGACAGGCGGGGTAGAATTTGAACTGATTGAGAGAAGGACGCAGACACAGTCTTTGCCGTTACCGCACAGGAGGTCATGATGCCCAAGACCGATATCTTCGATGTATATTCCGAACTTTATGAAAGTCGGCAACAAGTTGAACTGTCGCTGAGAGATTATCTTTCCGGCTGCCGCGATGATAAAGGCATGTACGCCTCAACCGCAGAACGGATGGTCGAAGCCATTGGCGCACCTGAACTGTTTGATACCAGCCAGGACGAAAGAATGGGGCGGGTTTTTATGAACCGTACCATCAAACGCTACACGACATTTCACGAATTCTTTGGGATGGAAGAGACCATTGAACGTATTGTCGGTTTTTTCAAACATGCGTCACAGGGGTTGGAAGAAAGAAAGCAGATACTCTATCTTTTGGGGCCTGTTGGCGGTGGGAAATCCTCGATTGCTGAACGCCTGAAGGTTCTGATTGAACGTTGCCCGGTATATGTGCTTAAGGCTGGTGACCAGATCAGTCCGATTTTTGAATCCCCGCTTGGTCTGTTTGACCCCAATCGAATGGGGGATTTGCTCAGTGAAAAATATGGTATCCCGAAACACCGTCTTACAGGTCTCATCTCGCCTTGGGCGTTGAAGCGTCTGGAGGAGTTTGAAGGTGATATCTCCAAATTTACCGTTGTAAAACTCTATCCATCAAAATTGCGTCAGATCTGTGTTTCCAAGACTGAGCCCGGAGATGAAAACAATCAGGATATTTCATCTCTGGTCGGGAAGGTAGATATCCGCAAGCTAGAGTACTACAGCCAGAACGATTCAGATGCCTATTCTTATAGCGGTGGGTTGAACATGGCGACCCAGGGATTGCTGGAGTTTGTCGAGATGTTCAAAGCACCGATCAAGATGCTTCACCCTTTGTTGACGGCAACCCAGGAAGGTAACTACGTCGGAACAGAAAATATGGGCGCCATCCCCTTCCAGGGGATTATCCTGGCCCATTCCAACGAATCAGAGTGGCAGACCTTCAAGAACAACAAAAACAATGAAGCCTTTATTGACCGGGTCTGTGTAATAAAGGTTCCCTATTGCCTGCGGGCAAACGAGGAAGGGGAGATCTATCAAAAACTGTTGCGGGATAGTGAACTAAGAGATTCACACTGTGCCCCCTCAACGATTGAGATGATGTCCCAGTTCAGTGTGATGACACGCCTGAAAGAGCATGAGAATTCAAACATCTTCTCCAAGATGCGAGTTTATAACGGGGAAAACCTCAAAGATGTCGATCCCAATGCAAAGCCGATTCAGGAGTACCGCGAAGCAGCGGGCCTGAACGAAGGTATGAATGGGATCTCAACCCGCTTTGCTTTTAAGGTTCTGGCCGAAACTTATAACTATGATGCGAATGAAGTCGCTGCAGATCCGGTACATCTTATGTATGTGCTCGAACAGGCGATTCAGCGGGAGCAGTATCCTGACGACGTCGAAAAAAGATATCTTGAGTTTATCAAAGGGTATCTGGCGGTACGTTATGCCGAATTTATTGGTAACGAGATTCAAAAAGCCTATCTCGAATCCTATTCTGATTTCGGGCAAAACCTTTTCGACCGTTATATTTCCTATGCCGATGCCTGGATTGAAGGTCACGATTTCAAGGATCCAGATACCGGACAGCTGCTTGATCCCCGAATTCTGGATCAGGAGCTTTCCAAAATCGAGAAACCTGCCGGTATTTCCAATCCAAAGGATTTCCGTAACGAAGTCGTCAAATTTACCTTGCGGACCAGAGCGAACAACAAAGGGCAGAACCCGCGCTGGACCTCTTATGAGAAACTTCGCGAGGTTATCGAAAAACGGATGTTTACACAGGTCGAAGATCTGCTGCCGGTGATTTCGTTTGGTTCCAAAAAGGACAAGGAAACAGAGTCCAAACATAATGAGTTTGTCCAGCGGATGATTACGCGTGGGTACAGCAAGCGTCAGGTACATCGTCTGGTCGACTGGTATATGCGGGTAAACAAGGCGGGGTAATGACCTGTCAGGTTCCGTCCTGAGTGCAACAGATCAGCAGGTAACCCGGACATGATGCATTTTATTGACAGACGTCTGAATCCCAAAGGCAAGAGCCTGCCAAACCGGCAACGGTTCATACGCCGGGCGCGAACCCAGATCCGCAAGGCGGTCAAGGATGCTATCAATGATGGCAAGGTCGCTGACGTTGGCCACAAGGGGAGAATTTCCATCCCGACCAAAGGGTTGAATGAACCTCGTTTTCGGTATGATTACAGCAAGGGAAAACATGATCGGATACTGCCGGGGAACAAGGAGTTTTCCACAGGAGATCAGATCAAACGGCCTCCGAAAGGCGGAGAGGGCGAGGGCGGGAAAAAAGCCAGCGAAGAGGGCGACGGGGAAGACAGCTTTCAATTCTCGCTTTCCCGTGAAGAATTCCTCGAGGTTTTCTTTGAAGATCTGGAACTCCCGGACCTGATTAAGACCTCTCTCAAAGAAGAGGTGGATTTCGAGAAACAACGCGCGGGTTATGTGCGTTCTGGTTCTCCAAGCAACATGGATCTGAAGCGAACCATGCGGCATAGTCTGGCCCGCAGAATTTCCATGAAAAGACCAGGCAATGAGGAACTCGATGAGCTCAGGGCCGAAATATTGGCGCTTGAGGCCAAGGGACGGAAGACCCAAAAACTCAAGACGATGCAGGAAAAGCTTGAACGCCTGGAAAAACGTCGACGTTTTATCCCCTACATAGACCCACTGGATGTTCGTTATAAAAGTTTCATCAAGATCCCCAAGCCCAATACCCATGCTGTCATGTTCTGCTTGATGGATGTTTCGGGTTCGATGAGCGAGGGGATGAAGGATCTGGCCAAACGATTTTTCATGCTGCTGCATCTGTTCCTTTCGACACAGTACGAACGGGTAGAGCTGGTTTTTATCCGCCATACACACTTGGCCAAGGAAGTGGATGAGGAAACCTTCTTCTATTCCCGGGAGACCGGAGGCACGATTGTCTCTTCAGCTCTGGAGGAAATGAAAACCATTCTTGAAGATCGCTATCCACAAGGCGAATGGAATATCTATGCTGCACAGGCATCTGATGGAGATAACTTTGCCAGTGACAGAGAAAAATGTTTGGAGTTGATGAACGAGGCTATCCTGCCTTTCTGTCAGTATTTTGCCTATATCGAAGTGATGGATGAGCAGGAACTGGAAATTTTCAAAGACGAGCAGAATATGACAGATCTCTGGCGTATTTATGCCCAGTTGACCGAAACTTTTGAAAATTTTGCCATGCGGCGAGTGGTCAAGCCGAATGATATCTTCCCTGTTTTCAAGGATCTGTTTGCGAAAGAACAGGCCAAGAAAGCATGAAGAAAGGAGATCGAAATGGTACAGGCCCAAGCCACGCAGCAGCCTCTCTATGAAGGGGCGGAATGGACTTTTAAAAAGCTGGATCTCGTTTTCGATGCGATTGAGGAAATAGCAAAGAAAGAGCTGGGGCTGGATGTTTACCCCAACCAGATTGAGGTCATAACCGCTGAACAGATGCTGGATGCTTATTCAGGCATCGGCATGCCGTTGATGTATAATCACTGGTCGTTCGGCAAAAGCTTTGTGCGGGATGAGTTTTATTATCGCAAAGGCATGCGTGGTCTTGCCTATGAGATTGTAATTAATTCGAGCCCCTGCATCAGCTATGTTATGGAGGAAAATTCAATGACCATGCAGGCGCTGGTCATTGCCCATGCTGCTTTTGGTCACAACCATTTTTTCAAAAACAACCATCTTTTCAGACAGTGGACGGATGCTGAGGCCATTCTGGACTATATGCATTTTGCCCGTAAGTATATTGGCAAATGCGAGGAGCGTTACGGTGTGGAGGCCGTCGAGGAATTGCTTGATGCAGCTCATGCCTTGCGGGAAAACGCCGTTGATCGTTATTCCCGACCAGCAAAGCTGTCGCATGAAATGGAACGTCAGAGAATGGAGGCGCGACAGGAACACGAGCGGACAAGCTATCGCGATATTTGGCGTACCTTGCCTGAACGAAGCAAAGATGAGGATGAAAAAGCCAAAAGTGAGCGCCAGAAGCAGATTATCAAGAAACTGGGGCTCCCTGAGGCAAATCTGCTGTATTTTCTGGAAAAACACAGTCCGGCATTGCAGGAATGGCAGCGCGAGATTTTGCGTATCGTACGAAATATAGCCCAGTATTTTTATCCGCAAAAGCAGACAAAGGTTATGAACGAAGGCTGCGCCTGTTTTTGCCACTACTTCATAATGAACCGTCTGTTTGACAAAGGACTGATTACAGAAGGCTCCATGCTGGAGTTTATTGACTATCACACGCGGGTTGTGGCGCAACCGGATTTTGATGACCCGCGCTGGAATGGCATTAACCCTTACGCGCTCGGTTTTGCCATGATGCAGGATATCTACCGGATCTGTCATTCACCAACGGAAGAAGACCGTGCCTGGTTTCCTGATATTGCGGGTTGTGGAGAAGGTATCGCTGTACTGAAAGATGCCTGGGCCAATTTTCGGGATGAAAGTTTTATTCTTCAGTTCCTCAGTCCCAAGCTGATCCGGGATTTCCGTCTTTTCCAGATCCATGACAACTCTGCTCTGCCCCACCTCAAGGTTGAAGCCATCCACAATGAGCAAGGCTATCGGAAAATTCGCAGTGCCCTTGCGAAATCCTATACAGTCTCGGCTATGGATCTGGACATTCAGGTTGCTGATGTGGAATTTGACGGAGACCGGGCACTGACACTGCGGCATATGGTGCATAATGATGTGCCGATTGAGGGCAAGGAGGCCGAGGAGGTGATGAAACGGGTTGCCCAGTTGTGGGGTTATGATGTTGGACTCTATTGCGAAGATGCTGTGAACGGCAAGATCCTTGCGACATATGACGTAACCTTGTCTTGAGATCGGCATCTGATTTTTCGTGTATTGTATTCTTTCGGTTGTGGAAGATCTTTTCTGCTTTCGTAATAGGTAAGGTTTTGGTAGCAGTTTACCCGTAGAATTCTAACAGAGCGGTATTATTCGAAAGTTCGGGAAGTTGCCCATGTTTCCGTGCCTGGAAAAATATCCGTCTCATCGTATGCAATGCCTGTAGGGGTGTCCGGATTGCTACAGGAATATCCCGGATATTTGATTTACCCGCAGGCCCCATGAGGGGAGTATGGTACAATTAGCTATACAGTCGAAAAGGAGATGTCGAGCCGCAACGACGATCTTCCCATACGCGAAAACAAGGTCATTCAGGCCCTATCTGTAGAAGTCGGGGAAGAAACAATTCCTTTCCTGCTCGAAAGGTTTGTTCTTGATCTTGAAACCCATTTACCGGTTGTTGTTAAAGCGGCACGGGCAGGTGATGCGACACCACTTGAAAGAGAAAGCCATACACTTAAGAGTGTGAGTGGCACCTTTGGAGCCCTCAGATTACAACAGCTTATGACGCGTATAAACGAATGCTGCCGCCACGGGGATTTCAAAGAAGCTTTGATCCATGCGGAACGGGTGGAAGCAATCGGTAAGTTGACACTGGAAGCTTTCCAGTCAACGTAAGTGCGACCTAAAACTATTGCTGTTTTGAAAAAGTCACGGCATCAGTTTTGATGGGGTGCTTTGTACTGTGCTGTCATATAGAAGTCTGGGGTGAAGATACTCAGACTTGGCTTTCTTGTTGTTGCTCCCTATGCTTCTTGAATACAATTCGTTCTGTTGTCCTGGAGCTTTTGGTTGAACCATTCTGAATGACGACTTCTCCTGAAATTTTGCTGGTTGAAGATACCGCCTCTCTTTCTGCGGTATACTCACGCTATCTGATCCGGTCTGGTTACCAGTCAACACAGGTTGATTCGGGTGCTGCTGCATTGGAAGAACTGGGAAATGGCGGCTATCTTGTCATGCTGCTGGATCTTCAGCTACCGGATATGGATGGGCTTGATATTCTTCGTTATGTGCAGGAGAAAGCCCTGCCTATTGCGGTCGTCGTTATCACTTCAAACGCATCGGTCAATGTTGCCGTGGAATCCATGCGTCTTGGCGCCTATGATTTTCTGGTAAAACCTTTTTCAGCAGACCGTTTGATTGTGACTGTCCGTAATGCTCTTAAGCATATGCAGCTCTCCGCCATGGTCGAAGCCATTAAGGAGCGCAGTCATTATCAGGGGTTTATCGGCTCGTCCCTGGCCATGCAGTCGATTTATCGGACAATCGACGCGGCAGCGTCCTCCAAGGCGACAGTATTTATCACTGGGGAAAGCGGGACAGGGAAAGAGGTCTGCGCCGAGGCGATACACAAAAGCAGCCCTCGTGTTGATAAACCGTTTGTCCCTCTTAACTGTGGGGCTATCCCTCGAGATTTGATGGAATCCGAGATTTTTGGCCACATCAAGGGGGCTTTTACCGGAGCAATCAGTAACCGGGACGGTGCTGCAACCCAGGCAGATGGCGGGACGTTGTTTCTGGACGAGATCTGCGAGATGGATCTTGATCTTCAGACAAAGTTGCTCCGCTTTATCCAGAGTGGAACCTTTCAGAAAGTTGGGAGTACCCGGCTGGAAAAGGTCAATATCCGGATTGTCTGTGCGACTAACAGGAATCCTCTTCAGGAGGTTCAGGCCGGAAATTTCAGAGAAGATCTGTATTATCGGTTGCATGTCATTCCGATCCATCTGCCTCCCTTAAGGGACAGGGATCAGGATGTGATCGAGATTGCCAAGGCTTTTTTGCAAGAGTATGCCCGGGAGGAAGCGAAGGATTTCACGACTTTTTCCTCTGAGGCGTTACAGGCGATTTATGAATATTCCTGGCCGGGCAATATTCGCCAGTTACAGAATGTGATTAGAAACTCGGTAGTTCTCAACTCGGGTACCGTTCTTGTGGCGTCAATGTTACCGCCTGTGTTGAGTGCGAAGAAAAGTGGCGGCGGTGCAATTATTCCTGAACAGGCGCCGAAGGATTGGCGGGGAGGGTCTCGCGGCGGTGCCGGTCATGTCACTGAAGCAAGTGCTTCACCCCAGTTCCCAGAGAAAGAGGGCTCGGAAAAAATCGTCCCTTTATGGATTGTTGAGAAGCAGGCCATCGAAGATGCCATCTCTCTTTGCGGTGGGAGTGTTACAAAAGCAGCGGCTTTTCTGGATATCAACCCTTCGACAATTTATCGGAAAAAACTTCAATGGGATGCTGATTGACCTGTTTCCCAAACTCAGTCTGAGACCAGAGCTACGACCTTTGATGTTTGAGTGATCCGGCCATCAGCAGGATAAAAGCAAAAGTCAGCAGGGCGGTTACGATAATCAGGGCGTCGTTACCCAAAAGTTCCATGACCTGCCCGGTGATCAAAGGGGCAAGACTGCCGACGCCCCACAAAAAACCAAATGACGCGTTGGCTGCAACAAGATCTGAGCCACTGTAGTCATGACCCACGGCGGTTAAGGCGGTGTTGTAAAGGGAAGTCAGAAGTCCGCCCCAGCAGAACAAAAGAATTTTCAGTGTGAATTTGTAGGGGGCAAAACCGTAAATTAAAAATATGCAGATCAGACAGAGAATGCCAAGAAAGAACAGTAGCTTGCGAGGATTTACATGATCTGCCAGCCAGCCAACCGGGTACTGGAAAAAAAGCCCGCCAATAAAGAAGATGGTCAACATAATTTCAGTATCGTTCTCGCTATGGCCCAACTCTTTGCCATAGCCGATAAAAAATGTTCCCATGATTGTCTCTGTTCCGGCGGTTAAAACCACCGCAGCACAAAGTGCCGGGGCAATCAGAATAAAAGTCAGAGGACTGAAAGTACTGGGTTTTCCCATGTCCATGCGAAAATTTTGAATAAAGAGCAAGGGAATCAGTGCGACGAAAGTGATAAGGCTGCCTGAGAGAAAAGGGGCCCAGCCTGAACTTCCGGCAATGATCAGGATCAGTGGGCCGGAGGCAAAACCGACCCCGAGCGAAATATTAAACAGGGCAAGAACTCTGCCACGGGTGTCGTCTCTGGCAAGGTAATTGATCCAGGTTTCGCTGGCGATAAAGATACCGGCCACCATCATTCCCATGATGAAGCGGATAATTATCCAGGCAAAAGGAGAAGGAAAAAGCTTGAGGCAAAGGAACATCAGAGCCTCGATCAGCATGCAAATCAGAACGTAGTTGCGCATGCCACAAAATTTTATTCCGGCTGGCACAAACCGCGAATAACAAACGGTTGCAAAACCCAGGACAGAACCGATAAGGCCAATCATGCCATCACTGGCACCATCCCTGGCCATGGAGATGGTCATAAGAGGGAGCGTGAGCCCCATGGAAACACCAGCAATGGATACGCAGGAAACAACAGCAAAAAGAGACTTCAGGCGATCACGGTGAAGATCTGTATTATACTTTCTGTCCTGCAGCGTTTCACTCACAAGGATATCTGTCCTTCAAGATAAGAACGATTGTTTCAATTGCCGGGGTGTTTGGTGAGGAACTTTGGGCAAGAACAGAGCGGATCTGATCGATGTAGTTTCCACGCGTTGTCTGGGCTGGAAAACAAAAGGCTTCAGCAATCAGGCCTTGCTCACGCATCTCCAGGAGCGATTCAACTGTACCAGTGATGTAGCCATTGCAAAGTCCGCCATACCAACGATCTTGTGAAGAGCATAAGGTAACCAGCTCTTTTTCTGTCAGCTGGGATTCAGCCTGAGCGGCGCTGGTCAAGAACAGGATCAGGAGCAGTGACAAGGCTTTCAGCAAAGTGTTTATCCTCATGGCAATGCAGGCTACGCTGTTCTTGTGGTTTTAATTTACCACAATTGTGCCCGCTATAGTTTATTTTTGTTGGGTAAAGAATTGGTAGAATTATCAACAACATCTCAACGGGGTAAAGATCTATCCGCTGCAAGCGGGTTGCGCCAGGGTTGAGTGGGGTGGAAAAAAAACCAGGATCAGAGATCGGCATGGCCTTGTTCCAGTTCCCCGTTTGCAAGCAGGCGAGGAATAGGAAATGATCTGCGTTGTCTGCATTGCAAAACAAGGACATCAAGACTAGGTTAAGGTTGAAGTTTCAGGAGCTTGAGCCTGGCTCTGGCAAACAAACTGTTGAATGAGAGAAGGTTTGATCGTGCGGAAATTAGGGGTTTCAGTCGCAACCATTTTTGTGTTGCTCATTGTTGCTGTTTTGGCTGGGCCCGGATTTGTTGACTGGAACAGGTATAAAGAAGAGATCACCAATCAGGCTGTTGCCCTGACAGGTCGAAAATTGACGATCGAGGGTGATCTGAGCTTGCAGATCCTGCCGCGTCCAAGCTTTTCCGCAAAAGGTGTCGCTTTCGAAAATGCTCTGGGTGGGTCACAGCCTTCAATGGTCCGGCTGGAAGAGCTTGGTGTTGCAATTGCAATATTTCCTCTGTTGAGCGGTTCACTCCAGGTTGAGGAAGTGATGCTGCGAAAGCCTGTCGTCTACATTGAAAAGCTGCCGAATGGACAGGGCAACTGGGAACTTTCTCCTCGATCTGCCCCAGAGAAAAAAATCACAGACCCGTCGACAGATAACGTCCTTGGAGTGGAGCCTCCGCTGGGTTCAGACAATAGTCGTTCCTTTTTGGAGGATATCAGTCTTGAACGGTTTGAAGTGGTTGAAGGAACCCTGGTTTATCTCGACACAGCCTCGGGCACTCGGGAAGTGTTTGAGGATGTAAACGCCGAGATCGTAGCAGGTTCTCTGAAGGGGCCTTTTGCCATGGCTGGGGACCTGCTGTTGCGCGGGCAGCGGACAGAGATTGAAATTGATCTGGGCCAATTTGCTCAGGAAGGCGCAACAGCAATCAATGCCGGTATCCGGCTCCCTGATTCTCAGGCAAAGCTCAAATTCACAGGGTTTGTTTCACGCCATGTGAATGATCTTTCCTACAAAGGAAAATTTCAGGGGGATGGAGAAGATCTTGGTGCTTTGCTGGCAGAGCTGATGCAGACCAATATTACAACCAAGGCAAATGGTGATTTCGAATTTACTGCGGCACTTCAGGGGGATCAATCTGAGCTCAAAGTAGAAGATATTGTTTTTCGGGTCGGCTCGCAGAAGATCACCGGGGGTATTTCCGGTACCTTGACCGGGACACCTTCCCTTGAACTTGTTCTGGCAAGCCCAAGGGTCAATCTTGATGATATTCTTTCCTTTGACGAGAGCATTGCTCCGGCTGCTAAAGAGGTTACCAGAAAAACAGGGCAAGGATCGGGAACGAATAAGGAGACTTCTTCTTCCCAAGTTCCGGAAAAAAGATCATGGCCTGTGCTTCCTTCAGATATGCGTGTATCAGCCCAATTGGTGGTTAACGACGTCATTTTCAAGAAACAGTTGATGCGTGAATTTGTGATCCAGTCAAAGGTTGAAAAGGGGATACTGCATATAGATCGTTTCAGCGCCTTCTTGCCTAATGGGGGGCAGTTATCTCTGGTTGGGAGCTATAGCGATCAAAATCTTTCAGGGCAGATCAATGCACGTACAGAAGACCTCAGAGGGGTCTTGAACTGGTTGGAGGTGGAAACACCGACTGTCCCTAATGACCGCCTGCGCAGGCTGGAAGGCAAGGTGAAATTCTCTGCGACACCCCAGGCACTTACTCTTAACCCTGTCTCCTTGACACTAGATGTTACCCATTTTGATGGTGCGGCAACGATTGCCCTGCGGGATAGGGTCGGGGTTGGTGCGCGTTTTGTCGTCGATCGGATTGATCTTGATGCCTATCAGACACAGGATTTGTCAGGCCAGACACAATCACCTGTTGCCGATCCTGCCATCACGGCAGGAGAGGAAAATCCGCAACCAACGGAAATTCAAAAAAACAAACCAGGTAAATCAAAGCCTTTGAAAATCCTGGATAGTTTTGATGCGAATGTCGATATCTCAGTTACTGAAGCCAAATACAACGGTCTCGTTTTCAAGGGAGTAAATCTTGACGCGACACTGCAACAGGGGAACCTGGAGATTCGCAACGGATCTCTGGACGACCTTCTGGGCAGCTCTGTCTCTTTTTCTGGAGATTTTTCCGGAATTACTTCAGAGCTTCAGGCCGACGCAACAGTGATTGCTTCTGTTAAGGATCTGCCTGCTCTTCTCGCTGCAACAGGGGTAGCTGCCGGGCAGGACATACCTGATCTGGGGCCTTTGGAAGTAAGTGGAAGTATCAAGGGGACTCTTGAGGATGTTACCCTTGATATTCTGGGAAGTGCGCTTGGGGGGGGATACCAGCTTCAGGGACGTCTGGATCCGGGGAATTCAAACATATACGAAGGACTTCTGGCCCTTGATCATCCCGATACCGCGCAGCTTATCCGCCGACTGGATCCAGGGGCAGCGGTCAATCACAACTGGGGGCGGATGAAAGCACGTGCCTTGGTCAAGCTGGGTCAGAGCAGACTTGAGCTAAGTGAATTGGATGGAACGGTTGCCGAGACAAAAATTCAGGGCACAGTTTTGGCTGATCTTGGCGATCAGAAGACCAAAATCAAGGTCAACCTCTTGACCGGGCTCCTTGATCTGGATCGGCTCCTGCCTCAGAAAACACAGGGTGGAGCTTCCGGAAATGCATCGGGTGGGGGGAGCCCGGCTTCCGCTGGTCTGAACAGACGTTGGTCACAGAGCGCAATTGACGTTACTTTACTGTCTTCAGCAGATGTAGAGTTGAGCCTGATTGCAGACGGTCTTCTTCAGGACGGCCTTCGCCTTGATCAGGTACAGCTCAAGGCAACCCTGGAAAATTCTGTCCTGAATATTTCAGAGTTCACGAGCCAGGTTTATGGCGGAGCTCTTTCTCTGACTGGTGTGATCGAACGGCAAGGGCAGGACAATGCTTTGGCCGCTCAGCTGGAGATTGATGGACAGAATATAGAGAGTAATGATCTCTTTCGGTCTACTGCTGATTTTAAACGTATATCCGGTCCACTTTCTTTTAAAGCCAGCCTTGTTAGCTTCGGGGCTTCAGAAGCCGATCTGGTCCAGTCGCTGGCTGGCAGTGGATCGCTTGAGGGACTTCTGAAGGCCAGAGTCAAGGATCAGGAGGTTCTGGGGGGAGCTCTGCTGGGGGCTCTGGGGAGCAAGGTTCCCGAGATTAGTGGTGTGGGGGATGCGACATCAACGTTGTTGCAGTCTTTCGCCGGACAACCTGCAAACCTGAGTGGTACCTACACGATTGGAAATGGGGTTGTTGTAACTAGGGATCTTCGCCTCGACGGGAATAATGCAAGCGTGTTCAGCGCGGCTCAAGTCGACTTGCCGGCTTGGCTTATTGACAGTCAGAGTGATCTCTTCAGAACCGGGGATGACCCGACAAAACCATTTATGACGGTCTTGCTGACAGGACCACTTGATAATCCAAATCCCCGGGTAAAAGGACTTTTCCTGCAATCCAAGTCAGGGAATAATATCTTGCAACAGCTGCTGGGTGGAGAAAGTTCTCAAACTGAAGAACCTACTGCTGAACCAACCGGGGGGGGAGCAGAAGAACCTGCCCCTGAGAATACGGACAAGAAGGAAACAAAGAAAAAGAAGACCCGCGAATTGATCAAGGGCATTCTAAATGATCTTGGTGGCTAGGCCTGAAAATCCGGTTTTCAGACGTGGCTATCCTGCTTTTCCTGCTGTTCAAGTAATCGATTAAGGACAAAAATCCGCAGGGCGCTGGAAAGGTTCCCTTCGCGGGTTTTATCTATCTTCTCGACCAAACGATTGATAGAGATCTCCTCAGCCTGGGCGACAAGTCTGAGTTGCTGCCAGAAAGCTTCTTCCAGGGTGAAGCTGGTTCTGTGCCCTGCGATAGTGATGGATCTTTTTCGGACTTCGGTATCTGGCATGAAGTGGATTATATTCTATTCTTGATAAAAAAGGAGCGGTGATGAGCCGCTCCTTTTTATTCTGGGGAGACGGGGTCAGCCCTTACGGGGACCGACCATGTTTTCCGGGCGGACCCACTGATCAAACTGTTCTGCTGTGAGGAGACCAAGATCAATGGCAGCCTGTTTCAGTGTGCTGTTTTCCGCATAGGCTTTCTTTGCTACTTTTGCGGCATTGTCATACCCGATGTGAGGGTTCAGGGCTGTTACCAGCATCAGGGATTGTTGCATAAGTTCGGTGATGCGATCTTCATTTGCTTCAATACCTTCGACACAGTTCTCACGGAAACTGTCACAGGCATCCCCAATCAGTTTTGCAGACTGCAGCAGATTATAAATCATGACCGGTTTGAAGACATTCAGTTCAAAATGACCATTAGATCCTGCAACAGTGACCGTTGTGTGGTTCCCCATTACCTGGGCACAGACCATTGTCATCGCCTCGGTCTGGGTTGGGTTTACCTTGCCGGGCATGATTGACGATCCGGGCTCATTGGCCGGAAGAAGCAGTTCACCCAGACCACAGCGGGGACCGGAGCCAAGCATACGGACATCATTGGCAATCTTCATCAGCGAAACAGCGAGAACATTCAGGGCACCAGAGGCTTCGACAATGGCATCGTGTGCGGCAAGCGCTTCAAATTTGTTTGCTGCTGTTGTGAAGGGAAGTTTGGTAATGTCAGATACGTGGACAGCAAATTTTTCGGCAAAGCCAACAACAGAATTCAGGCCTGTACCCACGGCAGTGCCGCCCTGGGCCAGTTCTGCAAGACGGGGCAGGGTCGCTTGAATGCGGGCAATGCCGTATTCGATTTGTTTGGCATAACCGGAGAATTCCTGGCCCAAGGTCAGTGGTGTCGCATCCATCAGGTGGGTTCTGCCGATCTTGATAATGTGATCAAAGGCTTTGGCCTTGTCGTCCAGTGCTTTATGGAGGCGTTCAAGGGCGGGAAGGGTTTCTTCACACAACAAGCGAACCCCAGCGATAGACATTGCAGTGGGGAAAGTATCGTTGGACGATTGGCCCATATTGCAATGATCGTTTGGGTGTACAGGCGTTTTGCCGCCACGTTCTCCTGTCAAAAGTTCGTTGGCACGCCCGGCGATTACTTCATTTGTATTCATGTTGCTCTGGGTACCCGAGCCGGTTTGCCAAACCACAAGCGGGAAATGCTCTGTCAACTTCCCATCAATAACTTCCTGTGCTGCGGCACAGATCGTTTCGCCGAGTTTCGCATCAAGAACACCCAGTTCCATGTTGGTTTTGGCTGCGGCCAGTTTTTGGGTACCCAGGGCTTTGATAAGAGCCGGGGGCATTTTCTCCCCACCAATCTTGAAATTCTGCAATGACCGCTGGGTCTGTGCGCCCCAATAGCGATCAGCCGGGACTTCGATGTCGCCCATGGAATCGTTCTCGATGCGGATATTGCCTTTACTCGACATAGTGGGGAGCTCCCTAATTTTTGCTCGGTGTTGTCATGTTTTTCCCGACTCTTTTGTGTACGGGAAAATAAATATTTCATGTTGCGGCGCAGTATACACAGGTTGTCGGCTGGTTATAATAGCCCAGGTTGGATTATTTCTAATATTTTTACCCAAAATCTTCGGCTGCGGTGGATTAGCAGGGATACGAGGCTTTTATTCTCGTTTTAACCTTTTGTTTTTTTAGGACGCTTTTGCCGGGCTCTTTTCCCGGCGGCTACCGCTCGCTCAATCCAGATAAGATATTCCTTCTGATTATCTGCCGCGACTGACGGAACTGTCCAATATGACATTTTGACTGGCGCTGTTTTCCCCTGATAGGTGAAGGGCGTGCAGTGGGCGTCAATGAAGTGTTGTTCTGTTTCTTTATCTGCTTTTAGATAGAGCAGGTTGTCAGCCTCGAGCCCAAACATTACATCTTCAATATAGAGGCCATAACCGCCAAACATTGCCCGGGCGCGAACGTCGCCAAGAGGAAGGCAGCGATTGATTGTACTCTCAACGATTGATGGCAGAGCTTTTTTCATTGGCTCTTCTCCTCAATAAATGAATCAATTCTCTGCAGGCATTCTTCCCAATTCTGAGTTTTTGTTCTGCCCGAGCGTTTTCGGGGGACCAGATCGTGGTCGCCATCTTCTACCCAATGTAGCTTGATTGTCTGGGAAAAATGATAACCAGCGACTTCATCCGGTGTCCCAAACGGGTCTCTGGTTCCCTGAAGAATGAGTCCGGGTGTTTTGAGCGTTGCAAGATGATCAGTACGGGTTTTCTCCGGCTTCCCTACAGGGTGGAAGGGGTATCCCAGACAAATAAAACCCGCAATGTTGACCTGATCGGCAATCAGGCTGGCAACGCGGCCGCCAAGAGATTTTCCAGCAAGAAATAGAGGGCGGTGCTTCTGGCTGTCTGCGATCTGCTGAAAAAAAGGCAGAAGTTTTTCCATTTTGTCGGGGGGGCGCTTTTTCCCTGAGCTGCGACGTTCGGCCATATAGGGAAATTCGAAGCGAACAACCTGATGCCCGGACAGGGCAAGGTTTTGGCTATAAAAATCCATAAAGGGACTGTCCATGGGCGCCCCGGCACCATGGGCAAAAATGATGGTGCTGTTTGTGTTCCCGGCACCATCAACGAGAAAGGGGATGCTTGTCATGAACCTTTAGTGTATAATTTCAAACGGGTAATAGAAAATATCACAGATATCACAGACTGATACGGTATAGAGCATGACCGATATTCGCCAGAAAGATTTATCAGATAAACCTGTTCAAGAGATGACAGCAGAAGAACGTAAAGAGATGCGTCGTCGTTTTGAGGAGTTTGCCACGCTGGTCGGACGGAACAATGAATCCATACTTGCCCCCCCGGAAAAGCCCAAAAAAGTAGTCAAATGGGATCCTCGAACGATGGCACGCGTGCCTAAGGGCGATTGAGTTTCAAGTCTGGCAGCCTGCTCGCTGGGAAAGACGGGAACCTGCCTTGGATGTGTTTGTCAAAGATCTGATATAAAAGGCCCGATCACCGGGCCTTTTATGTTTCGTCTTTTGTGTTGTCGGCTAGGAGGCTATTTTTTGCGAAAAGCATCCAGAGTGACGATATTGTCCGAGCCACCGTCCTTGGGTTTTTCTTTGCTGGTCTTGTCCTTGGGGTTTTCATCACTGTTGGCGATTTCATCGCCAGTGTCGAAATCATCGTCGTCTTCGTAATCTTCCAGAAGATCTTCGAGGTCATCCTCGAATTCACTGTTTTCGCCGTTGGTAATGTCAAACTGTAGACCAAAACGGACCGATGGGTCGGCAAAAGCAACGATGGCGGCGTAGGGAATGCTCATACGCTCGGGGACATCTGAGAAACTTAGCGTCACGCTGAAACCGTCCTGTCCGACTTCAAGATCCCAAAACTGGTACTGCAGAATGATGGTCATTTCACCGGGATAACGAGCCTTCAGGTGATCAGGAATGATCACTTCTTCCTGAGAGGTGTTAAAGGTGATGTAAAAATGATGGTCACCGGGCAGGCCGTTCTTTGCTGCATATTCGAGGGATTCCCGAACAACATTCAAGAGGGCTTTTTCGACCATATGGTCGTAGCGAAGTTCGCTTTCAGAGATTTCGTTGTTTCCCGACATGCCTTCGTTATTCCAGGTGTGGCCGTCCCAGACCTATGTTTTTCTTGTTCTGGCATTCCGGACTGGTCCGAAATGCTATGTAAGTGGGGGGCTTCTGTTGCCAGGTGCACCCCCGAACCCCGCCTAGGCTTGTGAGAGCCTAGGGCTTAAAAGCGGTTGCTCCGACTGCAATTAAGCAGCGAGAGCTACCTCACGAGTATTGTCATTTGCAACTACTCAAACGGCCCGATAACGGCGGAACCATGCCGGGCACCGAACAAATCTTTACTACGCGTGTCGATCCTATTTCGCCCCCATAAATCTCTCGGAGAAATCTCCGGGAGGGAATGGTGGAGGCGCCGGGTACCGCCCCCGGGTCCACAACGCTTATTCCATAAGCCCGTTTAGCACCATAGACGGCCGAAGCCGACACCTTGAATATAGTAACTATTTACAGGACTTCACAAGGGTTCATCTTTTTATTTTCCCGAATTTTTATTCTCGGGTTCTCTCAGACCGTCCCAGTCATTCCGGCTTTGCCCCGAAGTCTGACTGATTAGTGAGATTCCAGCCCGGGAGTTTTTCAGTCAGGTAGTTTTCCTGTCTTGGTCCTGTGTGTATGATCTCAGCTGGTTCGATTCTTTGTATTTTATACAGATCGCTCTTTGCTCACTTTAAGGAAATTCCATGCACCAGTATCTCAACCTCATGAAGGATGTCCTAGCCCACGGAACCGAAAAAGGCGATCGGACGGGGACGGGAACATTGAGTGTTTTTGGCAGGCAGCTTCGCTTCCATCTGGATGATGGTTTTCCGTTGATGACAACAAAAAAACTGCATATCAAATCTGTTATTCATGAATTGTTATGGTTCCTGTCAGGGGATACGAATATCCGTTATCTCAAGGAAAATGGTGTCCGGATCTGGGATGAATGGGCTGATGCCGATGGAAATCTTGGACCGGTATATGGGCATCAGTGGCGATCCTGGCCTGCCCCGGATGGAACAACGATTGACCAGATTTCCAATCTGATGACCCAATTGAAGAACAATCCGGACTCCCGTCGCCATATTGTATCGGCCTGGAATGTTGCAGAGGTTGACAGTATGGCGTTGCCACCTTGTCACAGCATGTTTCAGTTCTATGTGGCGGACGGGCGTCTTTCCTGTCAGCTCTATCAGCGCAGTGCCGATATTTTTCTGGGTGTACCGTTCAATATTGCTTCCTATGCCTTGCTGACCTGTATGGTTGCGCAGCAATGTGATCTGAAACCAGGTGATTTCGTTCATACCTTTGGCGATACGCACCTTTATCTCAATCATCTGGAGCAGGCAAAAATCCAGCTGAAGCGAGAACCGAATAGTCTGCCTATGCTGCGAATCAAGCGCAAACCCGAGAGTATTTTTGATTACCGCTTCGATGATTTTGAGATTCTTGGCTATGATGCACATCCGCATATCCCCGCTGAAGTATCCGTCTGAACCCCTGCCGGAGCCGTGCCATGCCGTTTGAAGATCTTGGGACCCCGTCACTTTTACTGAACCGGGATATTTGTGAAGAAAACTGCCGGGTGATGCAGGAACGGGCTCAAGGGGCAGGGGTTCGTCTACGACCCCACATGAAAACAGCCAAGTCGATCGAAGTTTACAAAATGGCCACCAGGGGGGGCTTCGAGGGCATAACGGTTTCGACCTTGGCGGAAGCTGACTTTTTTGCCAATGCCGGGGTAAAAGATATTCTTTATGCCGTGGGAATCGTGCCGGGGAAGCTGGCTGCAGCCCAAAAAATACAGGATAAAGGCGTAAAACTTAGCCTGATTACGGATAACGTCGCTGTTATTACTGCACTTGATGCTGAAGCCGAACGCCTGGGGACGACATTTCCTGTGGCTGTTGAAATTGATTGTGGCGGTGGTCGTGGCGGGGTTTTGCCTGAGTCTGCGGATCTTCTTGATCTGGCCAGGGCTTTGAAAAGCTCCCGCCGTCTCAGTTTTGAAGGTGTTCTTACACACGCAGGACACTCTTATGCATATTCCTCAGCAGGGGAAATTGCCGAGGTAGCGGAACAGGAACGTCTAGGGGTGGTCAGTGCAGCTGTGCGTTTGCGCAAGGCTGGTTTTGCCTGTCCGCTCGTCAGTGCGGGCTCGACACCGACTGCAGTATTTGCCAGGTCTTTTGAAGGCTTGAGTGAGATCAGGCCAGGTGTCTATATGTTCGGGGATGTTGATCAACTTTGTATCGGCACCTGTAAGGCAGATGAAATCGCCGCAACAGTTTTGACCTCGGTTATTGGGCACAACAGATCTTCTCAACGTTTACTTGTTGATGCTGGCGGTTTGGCGCTGTCAAAAGATATCAGCGCCAGTATCTTTACCTCGCAATCCGGTTATGGCCTGGTGTGTAAACTGGATGGCACGATCATTGATGATTTTTTTGTCGAGGGTGTTCATCAGGAACATGGCCTCATCGCGTCGCTGTCCGGCGACCTTTGCTTCGAAAGCTATCCCGTTGGCAGTCGCCTCCGTATCCTGCCGATTCATTCCTGCATGACTGTTGCTGCCTATGAGCACTATGAGGTGCATGATTCTCCAGGATCGCTTATTGCCAGATGGAGCCGGGTTAACGGATGGTAAGCGGTTGTGAAAACGTAAATTTTCTTGAAAACAGAAAATTGGTTCGTTTGATGAAGCGGGGGTTGTATAGTCAGGTTTGTGCATCGTTTTATCCCCCTTGCTCTGATTGAGGGATAGCCATCAGAACATTTAGTATCACGAGGAGTTCCCATGAAGCTGATACTCAAGAGGACATTTGCTGCACTGGCGACGGCTGGAGTGCTTTTTGTCGCGACCGCGTCAGCCCAGCAGATCAATTTTTTTACAATTGGGACTGGGGGAACGTCCTATACCTATTATCCCGTAGGTGGTGTGATCGCCAACGCTATTTCTAACCCTCCTGGTTCGCGTGGGTGTGATGAGGGTGGAAGCTGTGGTGTTCCAAATCTGATTGCTTCTGCCGTGTCTTCACGTGGCTCGGTGGATAATGTGAATGCAATCGATTCCGGCCTCCGCAATTCGGGGTTTGCCCAGTCAGATGTCGCCTATTGGGCCTATACAGGTACAGGAACGATGGAAGGCAAGCCTGCAATGACTGATTTAAGATCAATTGCGGCCCTGTTTCCCGAACACATTCATCTGGTTGCTTCTGCGGATTCCGGTATCAATTCAGTGAAAGACCTGAAGGGAAAACGGGTTTCGCTTGATGAACCGGGATCTGGTACCTATGTCGATGCCAATCTGATCATGGAAGCTTTCGGCGTAACCCAGTCTGATATTATGGTCGAAGCTCTCAAGGGAAGTGAAGCTGCTGAGGCACTTAGAAACGGAAAGATTGATGCCTTCTTTGTTGTTGCCGGGTACCCGACAGGCGCGATTGTCGAGCTCTCTTCCAGTGTTGATATCAAACTGGTTCCTATAGCAGGTCAGGAAGCGGATGATCTTGCCGGAAAATACAGTTTTTTTGCTTCAGATAATATTCCGGCAGGGACCTATGAGGGGGTAGCCGACGATATACCGACGGTAACTGTCGGGGCGCAGTGGTTTACCAGTGCAAAAGAGGACAACGAACTGATCTATGGCATCACCAAGGCCCTTTGGAACGAACAATCCCGGACTCTGCTGGATGTTGGCCATGCCAAGGGAAAGGTCATCCGTCTGGAAAATGCGCTGACGGGTCTTGGGGTGCCCCTTCATGCAGGCGCCGAACGGTTTTATAAAGAAGCCGGGTTGATCAAATAGGTTTTCACGAGTGGATAATACACAACGGTCGGGGATTGTCTGCGGCTGACGGTGTTTACTGCACTTACTGATGATGTCGGGCGCATGAACGAGCAAAATCTGGAACAGCTGGAAAAGACTTTTGATCCGGAAATGTCTTTTCGAAAAACGGGACGTGGTCTGACCGTCTTTGTGACCGCTGTGCTGGTCGCAATGTCGCTCTATCATTTCTATGCTTCAGGCTTTGGGGTGATCAGGGAGCTCACGCATCGGGGCATACATCTTTCTTTTGTGCTTGGGCTTGTCTTTATTCTTTTTGGGGCAATAAAGCACAAAGAAGGCCAGGCTGTTCAGCCAGGGTGGTATCGCATCAGCAGTATCGGGGTTTGGGATTACTGTTTTGCCACGGCTGCTGTTGTCGCTGCGATGTTTCTACCGCTTCTTCCGTCAGAAATGATCGCGAACCGGGTTGGGGCACCTGGGACCGTTGATGTCGTGATGGGCTCGATCCTGTTGTTGCTGGTATTGGAAGCCACAAGACGTTCTGTTGGTCCGACACTTCCGCTCATTGCTCTGGTTTTTATCCTTTATGCCCTGTTCGGGAATTATACACCGGGAGTGTTGCAACACTCAGGGACAAGCTGGCTGGGCCTGATCAATCATCTTTATCTGACTGACCAGGGCATATATGGAATCGCAATCGGAGTGGTTGCCAAGTATGTTTTTTTGTTTGTTTTGTTCGGCGTTCTGGCAACTCGTGTGGGGTTGGGGCAACTTTTTATTGATCTGGCATCTGCCCTTGCGGGACGGTATTCCGGTGGTCCGGCCAAGGTAGCGATTTTTTCTTCGGCCATGCTTGGGACCATATCCGGTTCTTCCATCGCCAATACGGTCACAACCGGTTCCCTGACTATTCCGGCGATGAAAAAAGTCGGATACCCGCCCCATTTCGCGGCGGCGGTTGAGGCAACTGCTTCAACCGGTGGACAGATAACGCCACCGATCATGGGAGCTGCGGCCTTTATCATGGTCGAGTTCCTTGAGATACCCTACCGGGATGTTCTTATGGCGGCACTGTTGCCGGCACTGTTACATTACTTTGGTATTTTTGTGATGGTGCATCTTGAGGCAAAACGCTTGGGGCTTCGCGGCTTGACCCCCGAAGAGATGCCACAGATGTTGCAGGTACTGCGGGTTCACTGGCCAACGCTTATTCCGCTGGGGATACTGGTATATCTGATTGTTTCTGGGCGCACACCAGACTATGCGGCTGTCTGGGGGCTGACCGCCTGTGTCGTGGTCGGTTTTCTCAACCCTCATCAACGCCTGACACTTTCTGATTTGATCAGGGCACTGGCAACAGGGGCCAAGTATGCACTTGCTGTCGGGGCTGCTGCTGCGGCTGTCGGCATTATCGTCGGGGTGGTTACCCTGACAGGAACGGGGTTTCGTCTCAGCTATATGGTCACGCAAGCTGCGGCTGATCTTGGCGGGGTTATCAGTGTCGGCTGGATAGGGAGCTTTCTGACACAAGAAGCCCTGACTCTGTTTTTCTCCCTCCTTCTGACGGCAATCGCCTGTATTATTATGGGCGCAGGAATTCCGACGACGGCCACCTACATTATTCTGGTTTCGATTGCAGCCCCGTCTCTTGCTGTTCTGGGGGTTGAACCGCTTGTCGCACATTTCTTTGTTTTTTATTACGGTGTCCTTGCAGATATTACTCCTCCGGTTGCCTTGGCCGCCTATGCAGGGGCTGGAATCGCCGGAGCCAACCCTTTTAAAACCGGAAATACGGCCTTTCGTCTGGGAATAGCCAAAGCACTGGTTCCTTTTGTCTTTGTCTACTCGCCCTCCTTGTTGCTGGTGACACCGGATTTTTCCTGGCAAAGTCTGGTCATTACCCTGACAGGGGCAATGGCGGGTATCGGACTGCTGGGGGTTGCTTTTTCTGGATATTTCCTGGGCGATTTAAATCGTTATCAACGTTTGTGGTTCGGGGCTGTTGCGTTGATTTTTGTGGCACCGGGCAGCATAACGCTTGCATTGGCGACACTGTTGGCGCTACCAGTTTTCTTGTTCCAGTATTTTGAACTATACAAAAAAACAGATCGTAAGATGACATAATCAGGCATCATGCATCTGACTTATTAGGGGGATTTAATACTCAAATGCTGGAAAGGCTCTTGCGGCTTAAAGATGTGATTATCTTTGCTGGAATCATGTGGATTGCCCACTTTACGAACTGGATGCTCGATGGAAAATTCTGGTCTTATGGTGTTGCTCCTCGCAGCGTGGATCACCTCTCCGGCATTGTGTTCTCGCCTTTTATTCATGGCGATTATATTCATCTGATATCCAATACAGTTCCGCTTCTGATTTTCGGGGGTCTGATTTCTCAAGAAGCAAAGTGGCGCTTCTGGCAGGTGTCGGTCACCCTGATATTTCTGAGTGGCGGTTTACTCTGGCTGGTTGGTTTCGATGGAATCCACTTTGGCGCAAGTGGTGTCGTCTTCGGGCTTTTCAGCTATCTTTTAGGGCGGGCCTGGTGGCGCAGAGATTTTCTGTCAATCCTTGCTGCAGTGATCGTTCTGGCACTTTATAGTGGCCTGATTTCGTCCTTGTTTGTGATCAAGGAAGGCATTTCCTGGGAAGGTCACCTGGTCGGTTTTCTGGCTGGCGGGATTGTTGCTTATGTGGTGACACGCTTTCAGCGACCCGCAATCAAACAAGTTTGAGACAACCACACAGCATGAAGTGCAGTTGTCTCAAAGAAGACGAAAAGTGTCCAATAATATCAGCAATGATCAGGTGAGCAGGAAACCTTTGGCGTAAGGGTCTCGGTCATCGATGAAGAGGGTATTGAGGCCATGAATTCTGGCCCAGCCTTCGATGGAGGGGATAATTGCCTTGTAATCACCGATGCTTGTCTGATCTTCCACACGCCCACGGAACAAACTGCCGATGATACTTTCGTGGACAAAATCCTCCCCGACTTTCAGATCGCCTCTTGCGGCAAGCTGCGCCATACGAGCGGAGGTGCCGGTTCCACAGGGTGATCGGTCAATGCCTTTGTCACCATAAAATACAGCATTTCGCGCATGGGCATCATGGTTGGTCGGTTTGCCCGTCCACTGGACATGTGAACAGCCGTTTATGCGTTCGTCCTCGGGATGGATAAAACTGTATTTCTCGTTGATCAGGCGACGAATGACCGGGCTCAGACGCTGGATTTCTCCCGGGGTTATGTCGCTCAGATCATGGTAATTGTCCTGGGGTTCGATAATGGCATAGAAATTACCGCCATAAGCAACATCAAAGCGGAGTTTCCCCCACTCCGGCACGTCAATTGTCAGGTCCGACGAATGAAGGAATGAGGCCACATTTCTGATTCGCACTGAATCGACATGTTCGCCGTTCATATGGTAGTCGGCTATAACCAGGCCGGCAGGAGTATCCAGACGCAAGGTTCCTGGTGTCTTTGGCTTGACCAGACCGCGTTCGATCATGACGGTGACAGTGCCAATCGTTCCATGACCACACATGGGCAGGCATCCGCTGGTCTCGATAAAGAGAATGCCGATATCACAATCTCCTCTTGTTGGAGGATAGAGGATACTGCCTGACATGATGTCGTGTCCCCGGGGCTCAAACATCAACCCGGTTCTGATCCAGTCATATTCAGCCAGAAAATGTGCCCGGCGTTCCAGCATGGATTTCCCTTCAAGCAAGGGACCACCTCCGGCTACAACGCGGACTGGGTTGCCACAGGTATGGGCATCGACACAGAAAAAGGTATGGTTCGTCACGATCAAAACCCCATGATCATCAAAAATTTAGTCGTTGAACTGTTCAGTCAAACCGATTGATATGAAACGGTTTCGGATCAAAAGTGCCCGGGCGCCCAGCAATCATATTGGCAATGGTCCGTCCGGTGACGGCGCCTCCCGTTATGCCCAGATGTCCATGGCCAAAGGCGTAATGGACATTGTCATGATGTCGCGAAGGGCTGATCACCGGAAGACTGTCTGGTGTAGAGGGGCGGCGTCCCATCCAGCGGGTACCGCCCTCGCCATTCAATGTGGGAAGATATCCTTTTGCCAATTGCAGCAAGGTATCACAACGGGCGTAATTCGGTTCTGCCTCTATGCCTGCAAATTCGACAGCGCCACCAACACGCAAGCCTATATTCATGGGGGTTGCCACAAATTTGTCTTCGGCAAAAACAACCATGTTGTTCAGTTCGGCATCCGGATTTGGCAGAGTGGTATTGTAACCACGTTCAGTATCCAGCGGAAATTTATCACCAAGTTTAGCCGACAAGCGGGCCGACCAGGCGCCTGCTGCGATGATCAGTTGATCAAATTCAATTCTTTGGCCATCCCTGGTTCTGACGCTTACGGGTTTGTTGTCTTTGATCTCGAAGCTTTCGACTTCGCCTTGGAGATGGTTGCCACGGTTTTCCTGAAAGAGTCTGGCGAGACCGTGTACCAGATCTCCGGGATTGGCAAAATGTCCCCAGTCCGGCGTATAGACCCCCGCATAGGCCTGGGGACCCAGGGCCGGTTCTCTCTCGTGTATCTCTTTCTGGTTGAGAGACTGGAGTGTGACCCCGTTACGACGGGTGAGATCCCAGAAATAGTTATCGAGAGCTAGACCCTTGTCACTTTTGTAGACAAAGATTGTTCCCTCTTTTTTTAATAATCCTTCAAGTCCTGCGGAACCGAGAAGAGGTTTGTAATCGTCAAAAGCAGAGCCAAGATAAGAAGACATTGCTTTTGCGCTCGCCTCTGCTTTGGTCTGGTTACATGACTTCAGAAACAGGTAGAGCCAGGGCAGAAACTGGGGGAGGTAGGACAGTCGAAGGCTCAGCGGTCCCAGAGGATCCATCAGCCAGCCCGGAACCGATTTCCAAAGACCGGGAAGGGGATAGGGAGCTACTTCTGCTGCAGCGATGGCTCCTGCATTCCCACAGGAAGTACCATCGCCAAGCGGATCGCGCTCGACGATGGTCACATCACAGCCATCCCGCAAAAGATAATTTGCACTGCAAAGGCCAACAATGCCTGATCCGATAATCAGGACGCGCTTTTTTTTATCTTTTGCTGTTGCCACGAATAGTCTCCGCTAATCCATAGTTCCCGGTTTGTGGGATGAACTAGGCAAGTGTGTAGGATGTTTTTACTGTGGTAAAGAACTCGGCTGCGTAGCTGCCCTGTTCCCGGCTGCCAAAGCTGGAGCCCTTTGTTCCTCCAAAGGGGACATGATAATCCACTCCGGCTGTTGGCAAATTGACCATCGCCATACCGGCTTTTGCATTGCGTTTGAAATCGGTCGCGTACTTGAGTGACGTGGTGCAGATCCCGGACGAGAGACCAAATTCTGTATCGTTTGCAACAGCGAGGGCTTCCTCGTAGTTTTTGACTCTGATCACACTGGCGACTGGCCCGAAGATCTCTTCGCGGTTGATGCGCATGTTGTTGCTGGTTTCGGTAAAGAGTGCCGGTGAAAGATAAAAACCTTTGGTCGCGCGTTCCAGTAATTGTCCGCCAAATGCGAGTTTTGCACCTTCAGCTTGGCCAACACGGATATATTCGAGGTCTTGGGCCAGTTGGCTGTCATCTACGACAGGCCCGATATGTA
The DNA here is from genome assembly GCF_027214005.1 of Kiloniella laminariae. Taxonomy (GTDB): domain Bacteria; phylum Pseudomonadota; class Alphaproteobacteria; order Kiloniellales; family Kiloniellaceae; genus Kiloniella; species Kiloniella laminariae_A. Next base: position 751,980 of record NZ_JAPWGY010000002.1, on the reverse strand, counting down.
CGCCATCACTCAATGCGTTGTCGACTTTCAACCCTTCAAGGCGCTTGATTACCCCGGCAACAAAACGATCGTGAATACCCTCGGTAATGATGAGCCGGGATGAGGCGGTACAGCGTTGTCCTGTTGAAAAGAAGGCTCCCTGTACGGCGGTTTCAACAGCACTATCAAGATCGGCATCATCCAGAACAACAAGCGGATTTTTTCCACCCATTTCAAGCTGAAACTTGGCCATTCGTCCGGCGCAGGTTGCTGCGACATGCTGGCCAGTTGCGACAGACCCGGTAAAGGTAACGCCTTTGACTTTGCGGTTGGTCAGAATTTCCTCTCCAACGACAGAACCACGTCCCATCACCAGGTTGAACACGCCTTTGGGCAGGCCTGACCGGGCGATGATATCGGCAAGGGCCCAGCCGCAACCGGGTACCAGGTCAGCAGGTTTGAAAACAACGGCGTTGCCGTAACAAAGAGCAGGAGCAATTTTCCAGGCTGGGATGGCAATAGGAAAATTCCAGGGTGTAATAATACCAATAACGCCCAGAGATTCCCGGACAACTTCGACATCGACACCCGGTCGTACGGATGCGAGCTTGTCGCCTTTCAACCGCAGGGCTTCACCCGCAAAAAATTTGAATATCTGTCCAGCTCGGGCCGTTTCGCCGATCCCTTCCGGCAAAGTTTTGCCTTCTTCGCGTGAGAGCAGTTCTCCCAGTTCGGCTTTGCGCGCCAAAAGTTCGTTTCCAATGGCATCGAGAACATCAAAACGCTGTTGAGGTGTCGATTTAGCCCAACCTTCTGCGGCTGAGTGAGCAACATCAATAGCTGCTCTGGTCTGGGCCGTATCGGCCTGGCTATAGATTCCCACAATTTCAGAAATATCGGAGGGATTAATGTTTTCGCGCGCTGCAGCGCCTTCGATATATTGGCCGTCGATGTAGTTCTTTTTCAAAGTCAGTCTCCCGTCGGCGGTCAGCGCCGGGTAATGCAAATGAATCAGCGCCTGTTTTGCTTCGGGCGCGAGCGGTACAGGTTCATCAGGGCTGTTGAATGGAGCGGAAAGGGTGGTCAAACAGACCGCGAAACAGTCGAGTGTTTCGCGGTAGTATCTGGCGGAGTCTTCCTGATTTTACAGCGACCTGAAGAACATTGGTTGTTTGAGGCGACAGTATAATCTTTGATTGGATATTGTATACAAAAATATTCAACAAATGAGATTTTCTGCAAATGAACACCCCAAACCAAGGGATGAGTTCAAGATTCGCTGGAAAACGATAGAAAAGAGGGTTTATTCTGAGGGAACTTGGGAATCTAGAAAAGTAATGAGGTTCTCACAGCCATTTTGGATATGCTGATCCAGAAGACTGGTTGCTTCTTCTATTTGACCTTTTTTGCAATAATTATAGATCTTCCAGTGGTCGTCTCTGGCTTTTGAGCGGGCACCGGCATTGCTGAGCTGGATGCGCAGATAGCGATCTATGTTGTTGTGCAGGTTCTGGACAATCGCCAGGGTTTTGGGGCGATCTGCTGCGACATACAGGATGTGGTGAAAACGTGCGTTAAGCTCTCCCCAGAGGGCGACCTCCCCATTTTCCAGGGCGATATCATAACGCTTGAGAATATTCTCGGCCTCATCAAGGACTTCCTGCGTCATCTGCGGAATAGCGCGTTTAAGCAGATCACTCTCAAGCAGCCTTCTGATGTCAAAAAGTTCACAGATTTCTGTCCGGGAAAGGATAGAGACGACAGCCCCTTTATGAGGATAAAAGGTCACCAGTCCTTCTGCTTCCAGCTGGCGCAGGGCTTCGCGAACGGGAATTCTGCTGACATTGAAGCGCGAGGCAATTGCATCCTGCCGGAGCTGTACGCCTTCTTTTTGTTGCCCGGTAAGGATCTCTTCCCGCAGGGCCTCTGCAACAGCTTCTGTAATGGTCTGGCGTTTGAAGCCACTTGATTTGGTAGATGTTTCGGCCATTCGGTTTTAGACTTCCGTTTTTATGTTTGGCTTTTTATGATGCAATCACTATGTCCTGACTGGTCCGCATCTTAGGGTATTTTGATCCCGCTTGACCAGCGGCTTTGCTGCTTTATGGATAGGCTTCTGCCTGGATCGTCTGTTTTTGTTAATTTGTCTCATAGTCTGTTAGGAAACCAATGACAATAATTTCTCTGATTGTCGCGCACGGCAAAAACCTGGCCATCGGCAAAGATAATGCCATGCCCTGGCATATCCCTGAGGACCTGAGATTTTTTAAAGCCCAGACTTTGGGAAAGCCAGTCATTATGGGGCGAAAAACCTTTCAGTCGATTGGGCGCCCCTTGCCAGGACGACCAAATATTGTCGTTACTCGCGATAATTCCTTTTCAGCCGAAGGCGTTACTGTTTGTTCCAGCCTGGAAGAAGCGCTTAAACGTGGCGAAGAGGAGGCTGAATTTCTCGGTGGTGACGAGATCATGATTATTGGCGGAGCCCAGATCTATAAACAGGCCATCAATCAAGTTGACCGCCTTTATATTACCGAAATAGATCTTTCTCCTGAGGCGGATACCTTTTTTCCGGCAACAGACCCACAGGATTGGGTCGAACACTTTCGCGAAAGTCGCCCTGCCGAAGCGGACGTTCCGGGGCATGCTTTTGTAATATTGGACCGTAAAACGGATGCGGGGCGGTAATGGGTCTCTGGATGAGGCGTTGAACCCGTGGTTGACCCCCCTTACGGGGGCTTTTGCGGGCTATGACGGGAGAAGTGAGCAGGAAGAGACGAGCCAGAAGAAAGAGAGATCTCGGTCGACCCGCTGATTTCCCGCTTCAGCTTCTCTTTCAGTGCGGGGCCAAAATTTTCGAATTCGATGACCTCCATCAAAAAGGCATTTGTTCCACCGATGACATTTTTGATGTAATAGGCATCTAGCCAGGCAGAAGGTGGGCCAAGTCCGTTTGGATTGGGTCGGGACGACAGAACAGGCAGTCCATTGATGGTAATGCCCAGGGCGATGGCATCATCGCGGGCTTCGCGCACATGTCGCCCATCACTGTTTGGCCCATCTCCGGATATATCTATGACCAGCCGATCACCTTGATAAGCATTTCCAAAAAGTGAAATAATTGCGACATCGATGATGCTGCTGATTGAGGTCGAGGGCGCCGAGGTAATCGGTTGACTTTCCAGGGCTTGAGCAAATGCCCAGGCACTTTCGCGACTATCAAGTAAAGACCAGCCAATAACCGGGTGTTGATATCGACTGCCTGCCCATTCGATATAGGTTATGGCAACACGGCCTTGTGGACCTGACGTGATGGCCTCTATCACTGCGGGGTCGCGCAGGGCATCAATATATCCTTGCCGCTGCAGACTTGCCTCGTAATCATCAACACTGTGGGATACATCTACGGCCAATACCAGTTCGAGATCAACAGCGATCACCGGGTTGTCCTGTTTGCCCGGGAATGACGGGGAGGGAGCTGGAGATTGTTCCAGTGCAGCAACGGTCTGGATGCCGACTAAAAGCTTTCCCAGAAAGAGCAATGAAAACAGTGAGGATAAAGAAGGGGTAACCATAGCAGCTTCTGTCTCTCGAGTTTGTCAGATCCAAGGTTATCTCGAAAACAGGCTTTTCCCTAATCATCCTTCATGTAAAGGGGGGCTTTGCTCCAGCGGGCTCTATGACGGAAAGGGCCGACAGAAGATCAGGAAGTCTCGTTGCATCCGTTATCTTCTGTCGGCCCGCTATCTATGAGACTGATGTCTTGATCAGCCCTGCAGTGACTTTATTCCATCGAGATCGAAGGTGATTTCCGGCCCGCACTTTTTAATTCCTGCCATACAGCATCTGCGATCGCTGCATAACGTTTGCTGTGATCGCTCTCCGGTGCAGAAACGACGACTGGTTCACCCTCATCACTTGTTGTTCTGATCTCGAGGTGCAGAGGCATTTCACCAAGGAAGGGGCAGCCAAGTTTCTCGGCTTCCTTGCGGGCTCCCTGGTGACCAAAGATATGGGCCTCATGACCGCAGTTGGGGCAGATGTAGACACTCATGTTCTCAATGATGCCCAACACCGGGACATCGACTTTTCGGAACATGTTGAGCCCCTTGCGAGCATCCAGCAGGGCAATGTCCTGTGGAGTAGAGACGATCACCGCACCATCCAGAGGTACCTGTTGGGCCATCGTCAGCTGTGCGTCACCAGTGCCGGGGGGCATGTCTACAACGAGCAGATCAAGGTCTCCCCAGACAACATCCCGCAACATTTGTGTCAAAGCACTTTGTACCATGGGGCCGCGCCAGATCATCGGGGTGTCTTCCGCGACGAGAAAGCCAACAGACATGCATTTGATGCCGTGGCGTTCCATCGGCAGCAATGTCTTCCCGTCCGGAGAGGAAGGTCGCCCGGTAATGCCCATCATACGGGGTTGGGACGGACCATAAATATCAGCATCCATCAGGCCGATCTTGAGGCCTTTTTTCGCCAGGGATAATGCAAGGTTTATTGCGGTTGTCGATTTGCCAACCCCTCCTTTGCCACTGGCGATGGCAATGATGTGCTTGATACCATCAATCTGGAGTTTTGCACCCGGTGCTGCTTTGGGTTTTGCGGGGGCTTCTGCGGGTTTGTTTTGGGCAGCCTGGTTGTGGGCCGTCAAAATTGCGCTGACTGAAAGTACACCAGACAGGGCGTGAACCGCTTTTTCAGCTGCTTTACGGAGGATTTCCATGTCAGCGGCACGGGCAGGATCGATTTCAATGGAAAAACCGACATTGCCTTCCTTGATTACCAGACCCGAAATCATGCCGAGTGTAACGATGTCTTTTTTGCTTTCTGGCTCGATAATTGTGCCTAAAACCGAGAGAATTTCTTGCTCCGTAACGCGACTCATCCTTGAATTCCCCATAACTTGGACAATATGTGCAGGTACTGTTAGTTTTGTTCCTGACTGGTTATAAAGTGTTATGCCCACTTTATATGGTAGGGTCCATGACAAAGATAAGGTGAAATTGACGCACAGCAGAGCGGGTTTATAGGTTTTTCTGCGAATGAGCGCTTGAAAAGCAGGTGCTTTTAGTGACAGATTCAGGCAAATTTCGGTTGTACTCTTAAATTGTTTAACACAGGGAAAATAGATGCCTTGGGAAAATAAAGGTTCTGGCGGCGGTGGCCCATGGGGCAGCGGTAGTGGCGGCGGTGGTGGACATCGTCCACCGGATATTGAAGACATGATACGCAAAAGCCAGGATCGGATGAAAGAAATGATCCCGGGTGGTGGCAACTTCAGTGGTAAAGGATTTATCTTTATTCTGGCCGTTGTCTTGCTTTTCTGGCTTGGCTCCGGTTTTTATCGGGTTCAGCCAAACGAACAGGGGATTGTCCTGCGTTTTGGTCAGTGGACCAACACAACGGAAGCTGGCCTGAATTGGCATCTACCCTATCCGATTGAAACGGTCATGACTCCTGAGGTTACGACCATTCATCAGATCAACATCGGTTTCTCCTCTTCCAACACTGGTGGTCGTTTGACCAAGCGGGATGTCCCTGAAGAAAGCCTGATGCTGACCGGGGATCAGAATATCATTGATATTGACCTGACACTGCAGTGGAAAATTGCTGAGCCAGGCAAGTTTCTTTTCAATATCAGGGATCAGGAAGCGACTGTAAAAATTGCTGCAGAATCTGCGTTGCGTGAGATTATTGGCCAGACGGACATCCAGCCGGCCCTGACCGAAGCACGTGATTCGATCCAGACCAAGACCCAGGTACTTCTGCAGTCGATTCTTGACCAGTATGAAGCGGGTATTCTTATTACCGAAGTCCAGTTGCAGAACGTTCAGCCGCCCGAGGCCGTCATTGATGCGTTTGATGATGTTCAGCGTTCTTTGCAGGACCGTGACCGGGCCCGTAACGAAGCGGACCGTTATCGAAATGATATCTTGCCGCGTGCGCGTGGTGAAGCTCAGAAGCAAATTCAGGAAGCAGAAGCTTATAAAGAGCGTCTACTGAATGAAGCGACGGGTGAAGCAGATCGTTTCCTGTCTGTTTATAAGGAATATAAGCAGAATCCTGAAGTGACCAAACGGCGGATGTACCTGGAGACCATGCAGAAGGTGTTCCAGAATACAGACAAAGTTATCCTGGGTACGGGGGAAAACAATGTTCTTCCCTACCTGCCGCTCAATGAACTTCGTAAGAACAGCCAGTAAGCGCGGGAGAACAGGAATATGAATAACAAGATTACTCTCGGTATTGGCGCTGCGCTATTATTAGGCGCTTTTGTCTCAAGCATGAGCCTCTTTACCATCTATCCTCATGAGCAGGCCATGGTTCTCGAGTTTGGTAACCCGCAGAAAACCATCCAGGATCCAGGGCTCTATTTCAAAACGCCCTGGCAAGATGTGCAGAAATACGAAAAACGTGTTTTGAATCTCGATCCTCCGGTGGAGCGAATGATCCTCTCGGATCAGAAGCCGTTGCTGGTTGATACTTTTGCCCGTTACCGTATTGCGGATCCTTTGGCGTTTTTCACGACAGTGCGATCTGAAGAAGGTGCCCGTGCACGTCTGGGGACAATCATCAATGCTGGTTTGCGTGGCGAACTGGGGAAAGCGACCCTGAGCACGGTTCTTTCTGAAGAGCGAAATGTTTTCATGCAGAACGTACTGCGACATGTGAACACCCAGGCAAAACGCTTTGGCATTGATGTTCTGGATATTCGGATCCGTCGTGCGGATCTGCCAAACCAGACCAGCCAGGCGGTTTTCAACCGAATGAAAACCGAGCGTGAAAGAGAAGCTGCTGAATTCCGTGCCCAAGGTTTTGAACAGGCACAGCGGATCAAATCAACAGCGGATCGTGAAGCCACAGTTATTACTGCCGAAGCCAAGAAAGAATCAGAGATTCTTCGTGGTCAAGGGGATGCGGCGCTGACCAAAATTCTCAATGATGCTTATGGTCAGGATCCTGATTTCTTCAAATTTTATCGTTCCATGCAGGCTTATGAAGCTTCCCTGAACAAGGGAACTTATATGGTTCTGTCACCGGATAGCGATTTCTTTGAATTTTTTGACGGTGTTACCCCGGACTAAATTCTTTACGGATTGTTTCTGGAATACTCTCAAGTGCTGAAAGCGGCGATGTCTTTACTGGCATCGCCGCTTTCTTTTATGCTATCCCGGATGAAAATATGAATAATCCGGTTCCGGGTTATCTGATGTACAGGGTATATATGATTGATTTTTTGATTGCTCTAGCGCTTGTTTTTGTGATCGAGGGGATTTTTCTTGCACTTTTCCCTCATCGGGTAAGGCAGATACTGTCGTTACTGGACGAGATGCCTCCTGAAAACCTTCGCAAGGGAGGATTGGTCTGCGCTGCTATTGGTGTCATGCTGGTTTGGCTTCTTAAAACCATCTGATTCTTCCTGTGGATTGTCACCGGGAGGTCACAATTACGCCCCTTTCATCGCGCAGCCTTCAGACTGTGCGGCTTACTTGATCTTTTTAAGATCGTGCCCAGATTTACTGTTGATCGCTTTCAGGCGAGAAGAACATCGGAGAGAACACAAATGAATACAAGAGAGGGACGAGGGAATCGTCAGGCGCAGGGGCATTCCCGTGCTGTACTGGCCGAAGAATCTTCGTATCAAACTTTGGCCCAGTGGCTGGTCGGATCGGCCGTGGCGCTTGGGGTTGTGTGTCTATCATTCGCTGTACAGGCTCGTTCTGCGCCGGAAAGTTTCGCTGATCTTGCAGAAGAGCTGTTGCCTTCGGTTGTCAATGTCGTGACGACCCAGAATGTCGTGCCGGATGAGCGCGCTGATGGGGGAGGTCAAATTCCCCAGGGCGAGAATTTTGAAGAATTTTTCCGGGATTTTCTTGAGCGTCGTGGTGGTGGCCAGCCACAACAGCCCCGACCCGGTGGTGCCCAGGGCTCCGGCTTCATTATAGACGCGAGCGGATATATTGTTACGAACCATCATGTGATTGAAGGTGCCGATGCGGTTACCGTGCGTATGCATGACGGGGCTGTACTGGATGCCAAGATTGTCGGAAGTGACGAAAAAACCGATCTGGCACTTTTGAAAGTTGATACAGAGCTGGAACTGCCCGCAACCAAATGGGGTGATTCTGATAAATCGCGAATTGGTGACTGGGTTGTTGCAATCGGAAACCCCTTTGGTTTGGGGGGCTCTGTCTCAGCGGGTATTATTTCTGCCCGCGCTCGGGATATCAATTCCGGCCCCTATGATGATTTCATCCAGACAGATGCCGCGATCAATCGCGGGAACTCAGGTGGCCCCCTCTTTAATATGGATGGTAAGGTTATCGGAGTGAACACCGCGATCTACTCACCTTCCGGGGGGTCAATCGGTATCGGCTTTGCGATCCCTTCTGCCATGGCAGAACATGTGATCCAGCAATTGCGTGAAAACGGTGAAGTTAAACGGGGTTGGTTGGGCGTTCACATCCAGACTGTAACGGAAGAGCTGGCGGAAGGGCTGCGTCTTGATGAAGCCTCGGGAGCCCTGGTTGCTTCTGTTGCCAAAGATGGTCCAGCTGAAAAAGCCGGTATCCTTCAGGGGGATGTTATTCTCGAATTCAATGGTCGAAAAGTCCCCGAAATGCGCAAACTGCCACGTATGGTCGCTGAGACGCCAATTGGCCGTGAAGTCGATGTTGTCGTCTGGCGTAAAGGAGAGCGGAAAACCCTGCAGGTGGACCTCGGTAAACTGAGTGACGATGTGGTTGCTGCTGTTGCTCCGGCTGATCAGGTTGAAGAAACACCCAAGTCAGACAAGGTCGAAGACCTGGGGCTGTTTCTGGGAGCTCTGAACGATGATGTTCGTGAACGTTTCCAGATAGGCGATATTACCAAGGGTGTTGTTATCACTGATGTTGTAAAGAACAGCAGTGCAGACGAGAAAAACCTGCGCCCCGGAGATGTCATTGTCGAGGTCGATCAGGAAGAGGTAAGCAAACCGGATCAGGTTGCTTCACTTGTTACGCGGGCTAAAGAAGCGGGGTTCCGGGTGGTGACGCTTCTGGTTTTCCGTCAGGGTGAATATCAGTGGGTCGCTGTCAAACTTGACTCGTAAGGCTTGGCCAACTCGATCTGCGGGGCTGATACAGATAAGGGGTGTCGATGTCGACACCCCTTATCTTTTGGTTTCTGAAGGAATGTCTCCGCTTCAGCAAAACTCGTCACGTCGATAGCCTTGATAGAAAAGCGCGGCCTGATGATCTGTATGGTTGATCAGAAATGCGGCTGTTTCCTGGACGATTGGCTTGCCGTGATAGCCGATCCCCATGCCAACAGCTGAGAGCATGGCAAGATCATTTGCTCCGTCACCGATGGCACAGACATTTGACAAATCGATCTTAAGTTTTTGTGTAAGATCCAGCGTGGCTTCAAGTTTGGCTTCCCGTCCAAGGATGGGTTCACTAACCAGCCCCGAAAGACGACCTTCCTCGATCAACAGGGTATTGGCTCGGTCTTCGTCGAAGAGGCAAAGCTCTCTGATTTGTGAGGTAAAATAAGTGAACCCGCCAGAAACAAGTGCAGTGTAAGCGCCGTGTTTTTTCATGGTTCTGACAAGGATGTCTGCTCCGGGATTAAGAGTCATCAAACCTGACAATTTGGCAAGTTCTGTTTCATCAACTCCTTTGAGCAACGCGACCCTTTGGCGCAAAGAGTCTTCAAAGTTCAATTCTCCGCGCATGGATTTGTGTGTAATGACCGCAATTTCTTCCCCAATCCCCTGTCTGAGTGCGAGTTCATCAATCATTTCCTGTGGGATGATGGTGGATTCCATATCTGCGACCAGCAGGTTCTTGCGCCGCCCCGCCGGAGGTTGCAGAGCAAAATCTATCCCTGTGCCGAGGAGCTCGGTTGACAGCAATTCCTTGGTTGTCTGTATTTCCTGGGCATTAAAAAAAATATCGCAGGCCTCCCCTTCAGACAGCCAGTCTTCAGCTTCAAGAACAGCGCCATGGGTCATAAGGCAACGCGAAAGGGACTGAATAAGAGAGTGATCCACGAGTGACCCTGCTGCTGGGCCGACGAGAGTGGCGACAAGACGCATGGAATTGTGTCCTCTGATGCTGATTTGTTTTGTGGCTCTTTAGCCTGCGCTATAGTAGGAAGCTAGGAATGAATGTTAAAGCAGAGAAAACATCCGTGAGCAATGACAAGCCTCCAGTGATCGTTATTACCGGGCCGACAGCAAGTGGGAAATCCGCTTTGGCTGTCGAGGCGGCGTTGAAACTTGGCGGCGAGATTATCAATGCGGATTCCATGCAGATCTATCAAGAGCTGGATGTTCTAACCGCGCGTCCGGACCGGCAAGCCCTGGCACGGGTTCCTCATCGACTTTACGGTGTACTTTCCGGGGCTGTGCGCTGCTCGGCCGAACAGTGGCGGCGGCTTGCTATCCAGGAAATAGAAGAACTTCACAAGGCAGGAAAAGTACCTGTTCTTGTGGGGGGGACCGGACTCTATATTCGGGCTCTGGAGAAGGGAATTGCACGTATCCCTGCTATTCCAGAAACGGTTCGGCTTCAGGGACGGGAAAAACTTGCACAGATGGGCGGGGAAAAATTCCGGTCCCTGTTAGCAGAACTTGACCCGGAAATGGCCTTGCGGTTGCCCCCGGGAGATAGTCAACGGCTGGTGAGGGCCTGGGAAGTGGCCTCTTATACGGGGAGGTCTATTCTGGCGTGGCAACAGGATGCACAGGAGTCTGTGCCTGAATATGATTTTATTCGCTTTGCCATGATCCCTCCACGAGATGAGCTCTATGATAATTGTAACAAACGTCTTGAAATGATGCTGGAGCAGGGGGCACTTGAAGAAGTCGAGGCGCTGATCAAGCTGGATCTCGATCCGAGTTTGCCGCTCATGAAAGCGTTGGGGGTGCCGGAACTGGTTCGTTATCTTGACGGAACCCTGTCCAGAAGTGAGGCGATCTCGCAGGCGCAACAAAGTACGCGACGTTATGCAAAACGCCAAATGACGTGGATAAGAACACAATATAGTGACGCTAAAATCATAAATGAGAAATATTCGGAAAGTTTAAGGGGTGAATTTTTTAATTTTATTCGCCAAAGCGGCTTGACCCTTATAAATTAAGAGGCTAGCTTTCGCGCTCGCAAACTCGCTCGGTGGTCCTGTTTCTGAACAGCCTGTCCACCTCTCTTGAGGATTAACTTCGGGAGGCGAGGGTGCAGATTATTAAAATGCCAGTGTTTGAGAGGAATAACCAATGGCGACCGAACAGTTGACCGGCGCGGAAATCGTGATCAGAGCCTTGAAAGATCAGGGTGTGGACACCGTGTTTGGCTATCCTGGCGGTGCAGTGCTCCCGATCTATGATGCCCTCTTTCTCCAGAACGAAGTAAAGCATATCCTCGTTCGCCAGGAAGGTGGTGCGGTGCACGCAGCGGAGGGATATGCGAGATCTACTGGTAAGGTCGGTGTCGTGCTCGTGACATCAGGTCCCGGTGCAACCAACGCTGTAACCGGTCTGACCGATGCACTGATGGATTCTATTCCCCTGATTTGTCTAACCGGGCAGGTTCCGACACATCTGATCGGGAATGATGCCTTTCAGGAAGCAGATACGACCGGGATTACCCGCCCTTGTACCAAACACAATTATCTGGTTCGGGACGTTGAAGATCTGCCCCGTATCATGCATGAGGCTTTCTACGTTGCCCAGAATGGACGCCCTGGTCCGGTTGTTATCGATCTGCCCAAAGACGTCCTCCAGCTCAAGAGCGAAAATTATCTTGCGCCAGAGCAGGTTAAACACCGCAGCTACCGTCCTCAGGTTGATGGCGAAGAAGAGCAGATTGAAAAGGCTGTCGAGGCGCTTGCAAAGTCTAAGCGACCGATCTTCTATGTTGGCGGGGGTGTCATCAACTCAGGCGATCGGGCAACCGAACTTTTGACTGAATTCATTCATTTGACTGGAGCCCCCTGTACAACAACCCTTATGGGGTTGGGAGCCTTTCCGGGGAGCGACAAACAGTTCCTTGGGATGCTTGGTATGCACGGGACATACGAAGCAAATCTGGCCATGTACAACTGTGATGTCATGATGAATATCGGGGCACGTTTTGATGATCGTGTGACGGGTCGTTTAGATGAGTTCTCGCCAGATTCGATTAAAGTCCATGTCGATATTGATGCCAGTTCGATCAATAAAAACGTTATGGTCGACATTCCAGTGATCGGGGATGCCGAGCGGGTTCTTGAAGCTATGCTCAGTCTCTGGAAAGAGCGTAAATACAATCTGGATAAAAAAAGCGCGAAAGCCTGGTGGGGACGTATTAATGAATGGCAGGCCAAAGATTGCCTGAGCTACGTTCAGGATGGCCCTGTAATCAAGCCACAGCATGCGATCAAACGCCTTTATGAACTGACCAAAGACCGGAAGCCCTATATTACGACTGAGGTTGGGCAGCATCAGATGTGGGCGGCCCAGTACTTCAAGTTTGAAGAACCCAAAAAATGGATGACCTCTGGTGGTCTGGGAACAATGGGTTACGGTTTGCCGGCAGCCGTTGGGGCACAGCAGGCACATCCGGGAGAGCTGGTTATCGATGTCTCGGGTGAAGCATCTTTCATGATGAACATGCAGGAGCTTTCGACCATTGCTCAATATAATCTGCCGGTGAAAGTTTTTATTGTAAACAATCAGTGGATGGGCATGGTGCGTCAGTGGCAGCAGTTGTTGCATGGCAGCCGTTATTCAGAGAGTTATTCGGATGCATTGCCTGATTTTGTGAAACTGGCTGAGTCCTTCGGACTGGTCGGGATGCGCTGTGAAAAAGCAGAGGATCTTGATCGAATGATACAGGAAATGATTGACTGTCCTCGTCCTGTTCTGTTCGACTGCCTTGTCTCACAGGAAGAAAACTGTTTCCCGATGATTCCTTCAGGTGCAGCACATTATGAGATGTTGCTGGGGCCGGATGATTCTGCAGCCAGACCTATTTCTGATGAAGGAATGGTGCTGGTCTGATTGGAACATCCTTCCAGGAAAATCTTGGTTTGCTGCTCTGGTTGAGCGCGAACTGTTCGTTTTGGTTTAAATAGATTCAGGATTGCCTCCAATGGCGCCAATGGAATATCTGATTGAAAGCCGTACCATCGCGGTACTTGTTGATAACGAACCGGGCGTTCTTGCCCGGGTTATCGGCCTCTTTTCGGGACGCGGCTATAATATCGAGAGCTTGACGGTGACCGAAGTTGATGCTGCGCATGGCCTCTCTCGTATTACGGTTGTTACATCCGGTACAGCGCAGATCCTTGAGCAAATCAAGGCCCAACTCGGCCGACTTGTTCCGGTTCACCGTGTCAGTGATCTGACCAAGGAAGGTACTTGTGTCGAGCGGGAACTGGCTCTGATCAAGGTGGCCGGAGCCGGAGACAAACGTGTGGAAGCTCTGCGTATAGCAGATATTTTCCGGGCCCGTGTTGTTGATTCCAGTCACAGTCATTTCGTTTTTGAATTGACTGGCAAGAGTGACAAACTGGATGTTTTTGTAGACTTAATGCAGCCTCTGGGATTGATTGATGTCAGTCGAACCGGGGTTGTTGCGATTTCCCGCGGAGCAAAAGCGCTCTGAGCGAGATGGATACCCACTTTTTCTGTTTGAAATAGCTGCTGAAGCTACTGTTAGGAAGGAATGAGCTATGCGTGTCTATTATGACCGTGATGCGGATGTGAATCTTGTTAAAGGCAAGAAGGTTGTAATTGTCGGTTATGGTAGCCAGGGACATGCCCATGCCAATAACCTCAAGGATAGCGGTGTTAAAGACGTGCGCGTTGCGTTGCGTTCCGGGTCCTCTTCTGCAAAGAAAGCAGAAGCCGCTGGGTTCCAGGTGATGTCTGCAGCCGATGCTGCTGCCTGGGCTGATGTTGTCATGATCCTGACCCCTGATGAAAACCAGGCGGCTCTTTATCGTGACGATCTGGCCGCGAACCTGAAAGAAGGCGCCGCAATCGTTTTTGCTCATGGTCTGAATATTCATTTCAGCCTGATTGAGCCTCGCCCTGACCTCGACGTGTTCATGGTTGCGCCTAAAGGCCCTGGACATACAGTTCGTGGTGAGTATCTCAAAGGTGGCGGTGTTCCCTGTCTGATTGCTGTACATCAGGATGCTTCCGGTAACGCCAAGGAGATCGCTCTTTCTTACGCTTCTGCTATCGGTGGTGGCCGTTCAGGTGTGATCGAAACGTCTTTCCGGGAAGAGTGTGAGACTGACCTCTTCGGTGAACAGGTTGTTCTCTGTGGCGGCCTATGCGACCTGATCAAAGCTGGTTTCGAAACTTTGACCGAAGCTGGTTATGCACCGGAAATGGCATATTTTGAATGCCTGCACGAAGTTAAGCTGATTGTTGATCTGATGTATGAAGGCGGAATGGCCAACATGCGGTATTCAATCTCCAACACTGCTGAATTTGGTGACTATGTGACCGGTCCGCGGATTATCACTGATGAAACCAAAGCGGAAATGAAACGTGTTCTTGCTGACATTCAGTCCGGTCGTTTCGTACAGAAGTTTGTGCTTGATTGTCAGGCAGGTCAGCCTGAGCTGAAAGCGACCCGTCGCCTGAACGCAGAGCATCCGATTGAAGAAGTGGGTTCACGCCTGCGTGCCATGATGCCATGGATTGCATCCAATAAACTGGTCGACAAAGAAAAGAACTGATAGTTCTTTTTCTTCAAGAGACAGAAAAAGGCGGGCCGGGAGGTCCGCCTTTTTCGCTTGTCGTGTTTTTGCGAGTTTCTGTTTGAATCTCCTGATTTATTTCCCCTGCGGCCTTATTTTGGCCGATATAGCATTGAAATATTCAAAGAGTTGTCGCCCAATTACATTCTGGCTTTCACTCTATGGGAAAAGTGTTATTGTGTCCGACCATCGGGACCTTGTGTCTCGTGGGGGGATTCTATGACTTTCTCCAGTTATATCGGGGCGCGGCCTTGCAAGATTTTTTGTGAGGGGGTATCCCTTGCATTAATGTATGTTTCTGACGTTTGATATTTAGGGATAGCTAATTCATGGTCTCTTTGTTTGGCATGTTTTCTACCGATATGGCCATTGATCTCGGTACAGCCAATACTTTGGTGTACGTAAAAGGACGCGGGATTGTTCTGAATGAACCCTCCGTTGTCGCAATCGGCGAAAAAAAGGGTAAGAAACATGTTCTTGCCGTTGGTGATGAGGCTAAGCTTATGCTTGGACGTACACCGGGCAATATCCAGGCTATCAGGCCTCTGAGAGACGGGGTTATCGCTGACTTTGATGTCGCGGAAGAAATGATCAAACACTTCATCCACAAAGTCCATGGACGCCGTTCCTTTGCCCGCCCGCGTATTGTTGTCTGCGTGCCGTTCGGCTCGACAGCAGTTGAGCGTCGTGCAATTCAGGAATCAGCCGAAAGTGCTGGTGCTCGGGAAGTCCATCTGGTCGAAGAGCCAATGGCTGCCGCGATCGGTGCCGGTCTGCCTGTGACAGAGCCAACAGGCTCGATGGTTGTGGATATTGGTGGTGGGACTACAGAAGTCGCGGTTCTTTCTCTGGGGGGGATTGTCTATTCCCGATCCGTGCGTGTTGGTGGTGATAAAATGGATGAGGCAATTATCGCCTATATCCGTCGCAATCATAACCTGCTGGTAGGTGAGGCTTCTGCCGAGCGTATCAAGAAGGAAATCGGTTCCGCCTGCCCACCAGAAGACGGTGAAGGCATGACAATGGAAATCAAGGGTCGTGATTTGATGAACGGTGTTCCGAAGGAACTGATCATCTCTGAGCGACAGATTGCCGAAGCATTGGCCGAGCCAGTTGGTGGTATCGTCGAAGCGGTCAAGGTTGCACTCGAGCACACAGCCCCGGAACTTGCTGCTGATATCGTCGACAAGGGAATTGTCCTGACAGGTGGTGGCGGGTTGTTGCGTAATCTTGATTATGTCCTGCGTGCCTCAACGGGGCTGCCGGTTTCTATCGCGGATGACCCCCTCAGCTGTGTTGCCATGGGGACAGGACGTTGCCTTGAGGATTGGAAAACTCTTCAGCACGTTCTTATCCAGATGTACTAGATCCCAAAAAAATACATAAAATGCACTGATCGTTGAAAGGTTTTATTTAACCTTTTGGGGCATAGTATGTAGAATGGATTCAAAGGTTTGCGTGGTTAACGTCACGCAGTTCTGTGACAGGAGCAGGATTTGAGCAAGAGAGTTGGTGCTATCAGTCATGTAACCACACCGGTTCGTGCGTGGCTTCAGGGCTCTGCCTATGCTGTTCTCCTCGTCTTTGCGATCACTCTGATTATTCTTGCAAAAACCGGCAATCCTGGCGTGGAACGAATTCGTTCTGCTGTGACAGATGGTGCGGCACCTCTGATGGAGCTCGCGACCAGGCCTGTGGTTGTTATTAGTGATACTATTGAAACAGCACAGAATTATGTCGCACTTAAATCCGAGAACGAGGAACTGAGACGACAAAATGAAGCGTTGAAGCGCTGGCAACTTGTCGCGGTCAAGCTTGAGGGTGAAAATGCGGCGTTGAGGGATGTCCTGAATGTTGCAGGGGAAAGTAAACCAGACGTCGTAACGGCACGGGTTGTTGCCGATCAGGGGGGGGCTTTCGTGCGTTCCGTCGTGATCAGTGCGGGGAGCCTTGACGGTGTTCGCAAGGGGCAAGCCGCGATGACAGGGCTTGGTCTTGCTGGGCGTGTTTCAGAGGTTGGGCGCCATTCGGCTCGTGTTGTGCTTCTGACGGATATCAGTAGCCGAGTACCGGTTTTTGTGGGTAAAGCGCGTTATCGTGCGATGATGGTGGGGAATAACTCGCCGTTTCCTGCTTTGCTGTATCTGGACCAGGATGCTTCCATTGTTGCTGGAGATACAATCTATACATCGGGGCATGGTGGTGGATTTGCACAGGGCCTTCCTGTTGGTGTTGTTCATTCTGTTGCCGAGAAAAAAGCAATAAAGGTTCGTCCTTTTGCTGACTGGGGACAGATTGAGTTTCTACGCCTCGAAGACTATAATCTTGCAGAAAATCTGGATGTTCTTTATCGAGACAATGGGGCCGGGGAGCCACAGTGAGTCCTTCTTTCTGGCAACGTATTGACGGTGTCGCCCGTGCGGCCTGTCCCTTTACGATTTCGCTGCTCCTGATTATCTTGGCTCTGGTTCCGCTCCAGATCCCACATCTTGCCACGATCATGCCATCTCTGCTGTTGATTTCGGTTTTTTACTGGTCACTGCATCGGCCTGATCTCATGCCTGTTTGGGCCGTTTTTGTTCTGGCCGTTATTCAGGATCTTCTTTCCGGTTCGTTGCTTGGTGTTGTGCCATTTATTTTGCTTTTTTTCTGTATCGCGCTTAACGGTCAGCGTAGACTGTTGGTTCACGCATCTTTTTTGATGCTCTGGATCAGTTTTTCTGTTCTTTCAAGTCTTGCTCTTGCATTGCAATGGTGTCTGATCTTTATATTGGAAACAGGCACACCGGATTACAGGCCGGTACTTTTCCAAAGTTTAACAACAATAGCTGTATATCCCGCTTTGTCATGGATGTTTGTTCTGATTCAGCGGTCACTTCTTAAGGGTTAGGATCGTTCTCTATGCCGATGGTTCATGAGGACCAGGACCGCCACAAGGGGTTTACCCGGCGGGTGCTGATGCTGTCTTGCGGGAAAGTTGCTCTGCTTTCCGCGCTTGTGGGGCGAATGTATTATCTGCAGGTGATCGAAGCTGAAAAATACAAAACCCTTGCAGAAGACAACAGGGTAAATCTTCGGCTCCTTCCTCCGCGCCGGGGAAAAATTCTTGACCGCTTTGGTGTTGAACTTGCCGGAAATCAACAAAATTTCCGCGTGGTTGTGGTGAAAGAACAGACCCCGGATCTGATCGCTACGCTTGATGCCCTGTCCCGGCTGATCAAGCTCTCAGAACATGACTACAAACGGGTTTTACGGGATGTAAAACGGAAAAGAGCTTTTGTTCCGGTTACGGTGAAGGACAACCTCAGCTGGGACCAGGTCAGCAGTATCGAGGTTAATTCTGCTGATTTGCCTGGCGCGAGTATCGAGGTTGGAGAGACGCGTTTCTATCCGTTCGGTGCTGATATGTCACATATTCTCGGGTATGTTGCGGCTGTATCCGAGGCCGAGTTGACAGGCGATCCCTTGCTCGAGCTTCCAGATTTCCGGATCGGTAAAAACGGTGTTGAGAAGTTCTATGATCAGGAAATGCGGGGGCAGGCTGGCACCAGCGAGTTTGAAGTCAATGCTTATGGGCGGGTCATTCGAGAATTGAGTCGTAAGGAAGGCGCGAGCGGCCGGGAAATGATCCTGACGATTGACGCCGGGCTACAGACTTTTGTGCAGCAGAGGCTGATGAGCGAATTATCAGCAGCAAGTGTTGTGATTGATATTGAAAATGGTGACATTCTCGCAATGGGTTCGGTTCCGGCCTATGACCCCAGTTCTTTTAATCTCGGCTTGAGTTCTGCCCAGTGGAACAGCCTGATTAATGACCCCTTGTCCCCCCTAACCAACAAGAGTATTGCCGGGGGATATGCTCCTGGGTCGACCTTTAAAATGGCAGTGGCACTGGCTGCTTTAAAAGAAGGGATCGGTGCTCATACTCATACAGCCTTCTGTCCGGGTTTTATGAAGCTGGGCAATTCGAAGTTTCATTGCTGGAAACGCGGCGGACATGGCCGTGTTAACATGATCGAGGCCTTACAGTATTCCTGTGACGTATATTTCTATGATGTCGCCCGTCGTATCGGAGTGGATAATATCGCAGCCATGGCAAATCGCCTGGGGCTTGGCGAGAAAGTCGGAATAGATTTACCAGGTGAAAAGCCTGGTGTAATCCCGACTAAAGCGTGGAAAGAAGCCAATATTGGTGAGGCATGGCAAGGGGGAGAAACCCTGGTGACTTCAATTGGTCAGGGCTTTGTCCTCACAACACCGTTGCAACTGGCTGTGATGGCTGCTCGTTTGGCGAGTGGACGCAAAATGGTTGTTCCCCGTTTGGCCAGAGGATATCGCGAAGGTGGCCAGGCTTATGGTCTGGCTCGTCCTGAGTTCGAGGATCTGGGGATACCGGAAGAACATATCAGAGTGATACAACAGGGAATGGATGCCGTTTCCAATCATCCCCGAGGAACAGCCTATCGATATCGTATCAAGGAAGAAGGCTGGGAACTGGCTGGAAAAACAGGCACAGCCCAGGTGCGCCGTATTACCATGGCCGAACGTCAGGCAGGTGTCTTTAAAAATGAAGATTTGCCCTGGCGGAGAAGGGATCATGCTCTGTTTACAGCTTATGCTCCGGTTGACAATCCCCGGTATGCCTGTTCGGTTGTGGTTCAGCACGGCGGAGGTGGTTCGACTGTTGCCGGACCTATTGCAAGGGACATCTTGCGTGAAACACAGCGCCGAGACCCTGCTCGGGCCGCCGCGATTCCCTTGAAGTCCCGAAGTGGTTCAGATAACACAGGCGATGTGTAGCAATGGCGCAAAGAGCACAATATCTTGGTCGACATAATCCGGAAATCTCTCTCGGGCAGAAAATCTGGCAATTGAACTGGGGGATGGTTCTCCTGGTTGGCATTATTGCGATGATGGGGCTCGGAATGCTTTATTCTGCGGCAAACGGAAGTTTTGATCCCTGGGCTTCGCGTCAAGCAGTCAGGTTCGGCATCGGTGTGGTTCTGATGTTGCTCGTTGCTTTGGTTGATATCCGTTTGCTGTTCCGTGTCAGCTATCTGTTTTATATTGTAGCTCTTTTGTTACTGATTGCTGTTGAGGTGATGGGCAGTATAGGTATGGGGGCCCAGCGGTGGATTGATCTGAAGTTTATTCAGCTGCAGCCTTCAGAGTTAATGAAAATTGCCATTATTCTGGCTCTGGCCAGATATTTTCATGGTGTATCTCAGGAAGATATCGGTCGGCCGGCTTTTCTTTTGGTGCCTTTATGTATGGTATTGTTCCCGTCTGCTCTGGTGTTGCGGCAGCCTGATCTGGGGACAACGGGGATGCTGGTTCTGGCGTCAGGGGCAATTTTCTTTTGCGCCGGGGTGCGCTTGTGGAAGTTTGTCGTAGTAATTGTTGCCGGGCTTGCCGCGATCCCTGTTGGGTGGCAATTCCTCCACAGCTATCAGCAAAACCGGGTTTTGACTTTTCTGGATCCGGAGCAGGATCCTTTGGGAACTGGGTATCATATTCTCCAGTCCAAGATTGCTTTTGGATCTGGTGGTATCTTTGGTAAAGGTTTCTTGCAGGGCTCACAAAGCCATCTGAATTTTCTACCCGAAAAACAGACTGATTTTATTTTTACGATGCTGGCAGAAGAGTTTGGTATGGTCGGAGGGCTGGTGCTGCTCAGCCTTTATCTGTTGCTGATGATTTATGGCGTTGCTATCGCCGTTCGTAGCCGAAACCAATATGGCAGGCTTTTGGCTATTGGTTTGACCTTTAATCTGTTTCTTTATGTTTTTATCAACATTGCCATGATTATGGGGCTGGTTCCGGTCGTTGGAGTTCCCCTGCCGCTTATCTCTTACGGCGGGACTGTGATGCTGACAGTTATGATGGGGTTGGGTATGGTGATGTCCGTCTGGCTTCATCGGGACATCAAGATATCGCGCAGAGGTGTGCAGGACGACTTCTAAAGAAGAGTCGCCCTGTGATCCCGATGTGGAAATCTAGAGGCACCAATAGCTGAAAGAAGAGGTGAAGTCCCTTTTCCTCCACATACCTTTCATATCAGCGATCAGGCCATTTGGTTTTACCAGCTGTTCGATACTGCTGTTGGTTAGTTCCAGATAACCTGCGTGAGGCACGGCTCCAATAATGCAGTCGTAGGGCTCTTCACTTTCCAGGGATGTCTTGAGAGTGATGTTAAAGAATTTTTCCGCCTCAACAGGGTCAGCCATCGGGTCGTGGACTTCTACCTGGTGGCCCAATAGGGTTAAAGCTGAGATGATATCGGTTACCTTTGTGTTTCGCAGATCGGGAACGTCTTCTTTGAAGGTTAGGCCCATGATAAGCGTTTTGGGGCTCTTGATGTCAGGTGTTTTTCTTTTCAAGGCGAGATGAATAGCATTGCTGACAGCATCACTCATGGCTTCATTCGTCGAACGCCCTGAAAGAATAACCTTTGGATCATGCCCAAATGACTTTGCGCAGTGCGCAAGATAATAGGGGTCAACACCGATACAGTGTCCACCTACCAGGCCCGGTTGAAAATTCAGGAAGTTCCATTTGGTTCCCGCAGCTTCGAGGACATCATAGACAGAAATGCCTAGATTTTGAAAAATAACGGCAATTTCATTGACAAAGGCGATGTTGATATCTCTTTGCGCATTTTCGATGACTTTTGCGGCCTCAGCTGTCTTGATGTCTTTGGCCAGAAAAATGTTGCCGTTGTTCATGGTGCCGTAGATTTTGCGCAGGCGTTCAGCAACGTCATTGGTCTGACCGGCAACAACCTTGGTTATTCGATCAACCGTATGTTCTCTGTCCCCCGGGTTAATTCTTTCAGGTGAATAACCCAGAAAGAAATCCTTGCCACATTCGAGTCCAGAAATCTCGGCGAGTATGGGGCCACAAATGTCTTCGGTAACGCCCGGGTAAACGGTGCTTTCATAAACGATAATATTGCCGGGTTTAAGCACCGTTCCAACTGTTTCTGATGCCTTGCGAACAGGCGTAAGGTCTGGTTGGTTATTTGAGTCGACCGGAGTGGGGACCGTCACGATATGGATATCATGGTCGTGGAGTTCTTCCTGACGGGATGTCAGGTGAAGTGTAGAATTGCGCAGATCCTGGGATGTAACTTCTCCGGTTTTATCGTAACCTTCCTTCAGCTTTTTGATGCGGTCTTCATCGATATCAAAACCTGTTACCCTGTAGTATTTGGCGAGATTTATGGCCAAGGGCAGACCGACATAGCCCAGGCCAACGATAGTGATTTGTGGAATGTCCGACATAAAATTGTTTACTCGCAGGAATGAAATTTTATCATTTTTAGGTGATAAGTTTGAGCGAAGCAATCTCATTTGCCTCTTCAACAGGGAGGATCAGGAGATCAGATGAGGTGTTTTTCGTTCTATCCGTGTGGCTTTGACAATTTATTTACCAATAAGGTGATATTAAAATCGCATGTGTGTTTGTCATGAAAACAAAAGGTTGCCTGATGGCTGAGTATACAGGGATAGAGCGTCGACTGGTTTTTCGCTTGTTGGATTATTGGGAGCGGCAAAAGCAGGAACGCAGTATGCCTAGCCTGGCAGATATAAAAGAAGAAGATCTGGGGGATGATTGGGACTGGTGTTTTCTGATTTCACTGGGGGATGAGGGGGAGAATCCTGTTTTTATTCATGTCGGCTCCCTGATCTGGCCAGCTGAACGGGGAATTCTTAAGGGAACTGGTGTACTGGAATGCCCGGAACCAAGTCTAATTAAGCAGGCAACGGCTTTCATGCCCCGTGTTCTCAAGCTTGGTGTTCCTGTCAGTATTGGTGGCGAATGCGAAGATGGTGGGGATAAATTATTATATCGCAGTACCCTGATGCCACTTTCTTCGGATGATGTTTTCGTTGATGGCTTGTTTGGGGGGGCTAATTGTCGCAAGGTTGCAAACGGATAAGAAACCACCACAGGGTTCAAGATTTATATGTCGCAGGTTGTTTCATACGAGGTAGATACTTATCAGAATAACAGGTGGGTCCTGGAATGTGTCCTTGATGATAAGGATATGGCGCTTTCCACTGCCAAGCGCCTCTATGATACCAAACGCTTTGCCGCCGTTCGTATTGTCCAGGAAACATATGATGAGGACGAAAACTCCAGCCGGGAGCGGGTGATTTTCGAGACAACTATTGCAGATCGAGAAAACCGGGCTGCGAAACAGACACAGGTCAACACGACACCAAAAGTCGATCGCTCGGAGCGGCACCCTTTGCGGAAAAGACCAAGGGTTGAGGCGCCGGTCGTTGAGAAGAAAGGGCCGAGCTTGTGGCTCCTGCTGCTTTTGCTTGGTGTGATTGTTGCGGGCGGTTTTGGTTTGTTGTTGTTTCTGCAAAGCCTGTAAAGAGGCCTGATAGCAAGAAAAACCATAAAATTCAATTGATTAGGCATGGTTCCCCATGGTTCGAGCCTGGGGAGGGGTGCGAAGGTCCGGCGCCGTCAAAGGCGGTTGAACCTGTGGAAGCCCTTGTGTCCAGCGGGGCGAGGAGAGCAGTGGTGGGAAAATCAGAGAAAAATCCACGAGGACTGACGTAACCGATAAGGCTGACGCAACGGATACTGAAGTGCGGGTGATCGGGAATGCGGGTTCTTTCGCTCAAAAGTCCTTGAACGCTCTGAGGAATGTCGGGTTCGTTCAAAAGATTCCAGAACACTCTGAGCGATGTCGCGCCTGTTACCTCAATGAGTTATAGAGCATTATCGGGGATGTGTGCCCGTAAGCTCAAGAGGTCCTGGAACATTCTGAGGAATATCGGCTTCGTTCGTTCAAAAGGTTTCTGAACCCCCTGAGTGAGGCCATGGCTGTTATCCCAATGAGTTATAGGGCGTTATCAGGGATGTGAGGCCGTTCGCTCAAGGGGTTCTGGAACAATCTGAGGGATGTCGAGCTGATTAATACAACAGGTTGTAGAACATTCTCAGGGATGTGAGGCCGAGGAAGAGCGCGAAGGTCCGGCGCAGCCAAAGCCGGTTGAGCCTGTGGGCTATCCTGGCGCCCAGGGGAGCGAACAGCACCGTGGTTGGAAAGATCAGACAGAAGCCGACAAGACTGACATACCCCAGACTTAAAGGCGGGCGTTCCGCAACACCCGCGCCGATGAGAATAAACCCTGTCACACCGGGAATGGCGATGAGCAGCCCCAGGGCCGAAGCGGTCCCGACGGCCTTGTGAATGGGGAAGCTGAAGGAACTGAGGACGGGCACTGAAAGGGTTCCACCCCCAATCCCCATAATGGCCGAAAATGATCCGATTATCATGGAAATCAAAGTATTGAGCCAGGTGCCCGCTGGCAGTGCCGGGCTCAGTGTCAGGGCTTCCGAGCGGACCATGTTCAGGGATACAAGCAGGGCAACCACAGCAAAGACGGCGGTGAGGACATCGCCCTTGACCTGTCCGGCGATAAAGGCCCCGAGTACAGAGCCCGCAAAAATCCCGAGGCCCCATTTTTTCAGAAGGGGAATATCGACCGCCCCCTTTTTGTGATGGGCGCGCAGAGACGAGAGCGAGGTCGGTACAATGGTCGCCAGCGACGTCCCCACAGCCATATGCATGGCTGTGGAAGCGGGAAGGTCGAGCAGGCCAAAGAGGTTGAAAAGGACGGGAACAATAACGATCCCGCCGCCAACGCCAAGCAGACCTGCGAGCGTGCCCGCGACGGCCCCGGTGAGGATCAGGAGCAATCCGGTGTAGATAAGATCAATACTGTCCATGACGGAGCCTGCTGTTGTTCTTTTATCCAGGGGCGGTTTTTACAGTTTCCCTGCCCCCATCAAGGTTTCATGTCCCCATTAAGGTCTCACTGGCCCCAGTAGCGTGTGAACTCACTTGGGTCCGGGCGTTTTCTTTCGCGCACTTCGCGCTCGACTGAGCCGATATAGAGGAAGCCGACGATATCGGTATTGTCGTCCAGATCCAGACCTTCGCGGACCATGGGGTCATAGGCGGCAGCACCGGTCAGCCAGATCGCGCCATAGCCGCGTTCATGTGCCGCGAGAAGAATGTTCTGGGCGGCGGCTCCGGCAGAGAGAACCCGTTCGTTTTTGGGCACACCCGGTTTTTCGTCGGTCATGACAGAGCAGACAACGATGACCAGCGGGGCAAACTGTGGACGGCTCTGCTCTTTTTCAATCTGTTCCCGGGTGGCTTCAGGATTTCTTTTTTTCAAGGCACTGACAAAAAGATCGGAGAGTTTGTTCCTGGCATCACCCTGGATCACCAGAAAACGCCAGGGGCGGAGCCAGCCGTGATCCGGCGCTGTCACAGCGGCCTGGAGCAGGTAATCGATATCTTCTTTGGACGGAGCGGGGTCTACCATCCACTGCGGGACAATGGATTTACGGGATAAAAGAAAGGACAAAAACAGGTCTCCTGTAAAAATGGGCCAGACAAGGGCCTGGAAAGGTCATAGCGGAAAAACGCCCGGGGTTCATCATCTTTATCTTGATCAGGATCAAAGCGCGAGCATAACAAGGCTGTTAATTTATTTGCAATCAATTCTCATTTACACTATGTATAGAGAGCGGATGAAAATCATTCTCATGCTGAGAGAAAAACATGTACGTTTGTCTTTGTAACGGTTTTACAGAAAAAGATGTCCGGAACGCGGTCGGACTTGGCGCCTGTTCAGTTGCGGGTGTATATAAAGCCATGGACTGTGCGCCACAGTGTGGAAAGTGTGGCTGTGATATCAAGGACATGCTGGAGCAGGAGCGGAATCTTGCCGTGCATTTTGCCTCGATGCAAAATCTGGCAGCCGAATAGGCCACAGACGACACCCTTTGCCGATCGCCAGGATCGGAACTGGGAAGCCGGAATTTTTATCCCCCCCATTTTATCTGCATCATCCTGATCCCGTACAATTTCCGTTCTGTCTTTCTGGCTCAAGGGAAGCGGGTTGACCGATTCTTTCCCTGCTTTTTCTGAAGTTTGCATTTCCAGAAGCCAGAGCTGATACTTCTCTGCATAAATTCCATACAGAGCTACGCAAATCAGGGGAATGGCTTGCCTAATCGTATTAGGTGGATTGTCCTTGCTGTTTGTTTCAGACACTATGGGGAAAATCTGGATTCTAGGGTGAGGCATGATGAAAACGGAACAACCAAAAGCAATTAAATTACAGGACTATACCCCCCCTGCTTTTTTGATCGATCATGTTGATCTGGAATTTTTTCTGGAGCCAGAGGGGACCAGGGTGAAATCCCTGTTGAAGGTCCGGCGTAATCCGGATTCATCAGGCCCCCTGCATCTGGATGGCGATACTCTGGAGTTGCTTTCGATTGCCGTTGATGGCCGCGCGCTGCAAGAAAAAGAATATCTTCTTGATGAATTTTTTCTCGAAGTCGAAGGCTTGCCGGACAAGTTTGAGCTCGCGATCGAAACCCGGATCGATCCGGTATTGAATACACGGCTTGAGGGCCTGTATCTTTCAGGCGGGAATTTCTGTACCCAGTGTGAGGCCGAGGGCTTTCGCCGCATCACCTTTTATCCTGACCGTCCCGATGTCATGGCAACCTATAGCGTGACCATGCAGGCGGATGAGGCGAAATATCCGGTTCTGCTGTCGAACGGCAATCTGGTTTCCCAGGGCAAGGGTGAGGGCGGAAAGCATTGGGCGAAGTGGCATGATCCCTTTCCCAAGCCCTGTTATCTTTTTGCTTTGGTTGCGGGGGATCTGGCCTGCTACGCCGACAGCTATAAAACCGGCAGTGGCCGGGATGTGGCCCTGAAGATTTATGTGCAACACGGCAATGAAGACAAATGTGCCTTTGCCATGGATTCCCTGATCCGGTCCATGCGCTGGGATGAAGAACGCTTTGGTCTGGAATACGATCTGGACATTTTCAATATCGTGGCGGTTGATGATTTCAACATGGGGGCGATGGAGAACAAGAGCCTTAATATCTTTAACTCCAAATGTGTTCTGGCCAGCCCGGATACGGCAACGGATGCGGATTTTGAACGTATCGAAGCCATTGTCGCCCATGAATATTTCCATAACTGGACCGGGAACAGGGTGACCTGCCGCGACTGGTTCCAGCTCAGCCTCAAGGAAGGTCTGACGGTTTATCGCGATCAGGAATTCTCGTCTGATATGCGCTCGGCCCCGGTCAAGCGGATACAGGACGTGCGGACCTTGCGCGCGCGTCAGTTCCCCGAGGATGCCGGGCCGCTGTCTCACCCGATCCGCCCGGAAAGCTATATCGAGATCAATAATTTCTACACCGCCACGGTCTATGAAAAAGGGGCCGAGGTGATCCGCATGATGCAGGAAATCCTGGGCCGGGAAGGTTTCCGCAAGGGCATAGATCTTTATTTCGAGCGCCATGACAATCAGGCCGTAACCTGCGAAGACTTTGTCGCGGCAATGGAAGATGCCAATGGTGTGGATCTGGAGCATTTCAGGCTCTGGTACAGTCAGGCTGGCACACCGGATGTGGCGGTGACCTGGGAATATGATGCGGCTTCCAGCCTATTCACCTTCAAGCTGTCTCAACACACCGCCGACACACCGGGGCAACACAATAAACAACCCCTGCATATTCCGCTGACGATTGGCCTGCTGGGGCAGGACGGTCAGGATATTCCGCTGATACAGCAGGGGACAAACAGCGGTGACAGAACATACAGTAAAACCCTGCGGTTTGATTGCGAACAGCAGAATTTTTCCTTTACGGATGTGCCGCCAGGCGCCGTGCCCTCGATTAACCGGGGCTTCTCGGCCCCTGTCAAATTGTCAGCAATGTACAGCGATGATGAGCTGTTGTTCCTGATGGAAAACGACAGTGATCTGTTTAACCGCTGGGAAGCGGCGCAATCCTCTGCAACGCGTCTGATCCTGAAGATGATCGGGGAAATCCAGTCCGGTCGTGAGCCGCAATATGTATCAGGCTTTGCCCGGGCACTGGCGAGCAACATGGCCAACCCCGACCTTGATCCGGCCTTTGTCGCCCAGCTGATGACCCTGCCGTCGATCAGCTATATTAGCGAGCAGATGCAGGTTGCCGATTTTGATGCAGCGGAAAAGGCCAGGAGCTTTTTCAAGCACGCCATTGCGACAGAGTTGTGTGGCAGCCTGAAGGCCTTGTACCAGCAAGGCGTGGCAGGAACGGCCTACAGCCCTGATGCAGCCTCAATGGGGCGCAGAGCTTTGCGTAATGCGGCGATGGATTATCTGGCAACTTTTGAAGACGATCGCGACTGTCGTGAACTGGTTGTCCGGCATTACGAGACCGCGGATAACATGACCGACCGCATGGCTGCACTGGCTCTTCTGAATGATTTTTCTGGAGCGGAGCGGGAGGTGGCACTTGCCGCTTTTGAACAGCGTTATCAGCAGGATCCGGTTGTGATGGACAAGTGGTTTATGGTTCAGGCCTGCTCCAGACTGCCGGATGTGTTGCAACGGATTAAAAAGCTGACCTCGCACCCCGGGTTTTCCTATAAAAATCCGAACAAGGTACGGGCGCTGGTCGGGGCATTTGCCTCTGCCAACCCGGTCCGGTTCCATGCCGAAGACGGCGAAGGCTATCGTTTCCTGGCTGACAACATTATCCATATGAACGCTATCAACCCGCAGGTTGCCTCTCGCATTCTGGCTCCTTTGGGCGGTTGGCGCCGGATGAACCCCAAGCATCAGAAAATGATGAAATCTGAGCTTAAACGAATACTGGCGACAGAAAAACTTTCCGGCGATGTCTATGAAATGGCCTCGAAATCGCTGGGCAAAGAGGCGTAAAGGGAAGTCTCGATTAACGCCATCGAACGAGGGCAACTGGCGTTGCCCTCGTGAAGGGGTGAGTTTTGTTTTGGTGCAGTATTTGTAATGCAGACTTAATGAGACTATTCGAACCGTGAAGACGACCTCTTTAAAGAGATTGATCGATTGTATGACAGTTTGATTGAACTGCTTAAAAGTGCAGATTGAGAAAGTGCTTAAAGTCTCTTAATTTAGGTGTGTTGAATCCAAGGCGGATTCGTATGATTTTATTCGGTGATGGATGAACGGCGTGAACCCTGTCGCACTAATTACTGAAATGCTGGGCGGGCTTGTCCCGACTTACCTCTTGAGCAGGCTTGCCTTATACCTTCTAAAGAAATGGGAAGGGGGCATCGGAAGGCTTGCGGCTGGACATGTCGCCTCGCTGGCTTTGTGTACCGTGATTGCAGGATTCGGGATGGCCGATGGTGGATCCTTCGCATGGGAAGGAGCGCTAAGCACTTATTTTCTTCCTCAGGTGTTTTGGTTTGGCTTTGATGTTTGGCGGGAACGACGGAAATCAATAAGGTCTGATCCGACGCCTAATAACCAACAAGCCCCAGACCAAGCAAGGGCCAAAAGCCGCTTCAAAAATGTAATGGAAAATGTCTTGGCTCTCGTCATTGGGCTGATTACATTTTTCGGCGCCAAATATTTAGTCCAGGACGTGCTTTTAAAGCCTTCGCTTGATGATGAAATTGCGCAGGCGTCAGTTGGCCTTAACCGCAATCTACCCCAAAAGATCGATGAGATAACCACGCTAGAAAGGACCTCCTCCAAGGGACCAGTCCTTCAGTATCACTACACCATTCTGCTCACCCCAGATCTCGTGGACGCCAAGACATTCTCATCAAACATGAGCAGCCAACTAAAGGGGTTGGTTTGCAGTGCGGATAGTATGGTAGACACACTGAACGACGGGGGGGGCTACAGATACACCTACGTTTACGAGACAGGGCAGCCTCTGTTTGACACGACCCTATTCAAAGCCGACTGTATTAAATAGGAGCTCTAACTGTACGGGCTTGAAATGATCAGAGCTTGAACTTGAAATCATAACGCCGGGCTCACTTTAAGTGATAATATAATCAGTGTCGCCAAAGTGTTCCTAATTGGATCGAATTAGGCTCAGGACTCATTGATTGATCCAAAAGATCATAATAGCTGCGATTGTTATAGCGGACATGAAAGTGTGTGCACAGCGATCATATCTTGTGTGGATACGTCGCCAGTCCTTGCTTTTTCCAAACATGTTTTCGATCTTGTGTCGCTGGCGATATAGAGTTTGATCATGAGGGATCAGTTTTTTCCTGTTAACTTTTGAGGGAATACAGGCTTCTATTCCACGTTCAGCCAGAGCCTCTCTGAACCAGTCGGCATCATATGTCAGCAAGCAAGGTTTTCGCCTTTGGAAAAGCATCAACCATGAGTGCCGCCCCTTTAAAGTCCGCTCATCTGGCCCTCACTCAACAGCATAATCAGCGGGCGTCCCTGCCCATCACAGACTGCGTGCAACTTGGAGTTCAGACCGCCTCTGGTACGTCCGATACGTCTTGGAACAGCCCCTTTTTAAGCAGGCTGGAAGCTATCCCGCCTTTTCGCAAAAGCGGATACGGTTTCCAAAGGGGTCGTGGACCTCGAGCTGGGTGCCCCATTCCTGTTTCTGCAAGCCGGGGCGGCCATAGGAATAATGCCTGTCCAGAAGTTCCTGATGATAGGCTTGGATGCCTGTCATCGGAACAAAGACGGTTGATCCGGGGCTGGCATCGCCGTGGTGTTCCGACAGATGCAGCTGCAGACCCGTGCGGGCGATGCCCAGGTAGAGTGGCAAGCCGGGTTCAAAACGATGTTGGAATACTTCCTGGAAACCAAGAAAACCAATGTAAAACTCGCGGGCCTTTGCCTCGTCAAAAATCCGGAGGACGGGGCTGCAGTTCTCAAAACGGATGCAGTCGGTGGCGTTGGATTTACCGGAAGAATCTGGAGGGGATTCAAGCAGGGCTGAGGCTGTATTCCAGTCTGCATAGCCCAGGGCGGCGGCGGCAAGTTCGAGGGCGCGGGAGTGGGAAATATCGATCTTGTCCCTTGCCAGTGCGGCGCGGATAGAGCGGGCCATGGATTTGGCCTGGTCGTGATTTGTCATGATGACCTCTCTGCCAGTATGTCTCAACAGCGCTCGCGTTACCGATTGACGACTGGATGGAGAAGATAAAGCAGTTCATCCGAGGTGCTTTCACCATCCCCGAAGGGGCGAGCGGCTGGTAGCACAGGCCGCCGCCATTCAAGCACAACGGAAAAGTGCTGCCAAGAGGCGATGTGAACGCGGGATATTTTGCCCTTTTCTGTTCGCCTTTATCTCTCTGTCTCTATCTTTCTGGGGAGGACCAGTCGCTTTCGACGGTCTTGCGGCGGCTCAGACGCAGGGCAAGGCCCACGGAGACACCAACGCCAATGGCCACCGTCAAATCTACCAGCACGGTCAAAACGAGGGTTAAAAGTAAAAGCAGGATGTCGCTTTTCCTTCCGCGAGCATATTCGCGCCATTTATGCGGTTCGGTCATGTTCCAGGCAGTCACAATCAGCAGGGCAGCGAGTGCTGGCATGGCCAGGTAGCCTGCCAGAGGTGCCGCCAGCAGCATCACCAGTAAAATGATAACGGCGTGGATGAGCCCTGCAACAGGTGTTTTTCCCCCTGCTTTGATGTTCGTTGCGGTTCGCGCAATTGCCCCTGTAACCGGAAGGCCTGTGAAGAGTGCAGAACCGATATTGGCGATGCCTTGCGCCGTCAGTTCGGCATTTGGTCTGTGGCGTCCTGCAATCATTTTGTCGGCGACCATGGCTGACAAAAGTGATTCAACCCCTGCCAAAAAGGCGATGATAAAAGCAGATGGAAGAAGTTCGATAATTCTGGAGGGCGAAAAATCAGGCAGCTGCGGCCATGGCATCTGGTTTGGAAGCTCGCCAAAGCGAGAACCAAGAGTATCTACTGGCAATAACAGGAAGGCCACAAGAGCAGAACCGATCCCGACGGCCACGATGAGGCCGGGAAAACGCGGGGCTATTCGTCGCAAGAATACAATCAGGACAAGCGTTACAAGTGCAATAGAAAAAGACGCCAAGCTGAAAGTTTCCCGCGCCTCCCATAGCAGGGGTATTTTCTCTAAAAATTCGGCGGGAACCGTATTGATCGTCAGCCCCAGAAAATCCTTCAGCTGACTTGTGGCAATGATGATGCCAATCCCGATTGTGAAGCCGTTCACCACGGCCTCGGGAACAAACGCAATCAAATTTCCAGCCCGAAAGTATCCACCAATAAGCAGAATAATACCCGCCATAAAGGTTGCGAGAACAAGACCATCGTATCCATGTTGGGCAATTACACCGAACACGACGACGATAAACGCGCCTGTTGGTCCGCCGATCTGAACGCGGCTTCCGCCAAAAAGTGAAATTAAAAAACCGCCGATAATGGCGGTTACAATTCCTTTGGATGGGTCTGCACCCGAAGCAATAGCTATGGCAAGGCTAAGGGGTAAGGCAACCATTGCAACAGTTACCCCGGCCAGAAGGTCCTTTACAAAAAGTTGCCAGCTATAATTTCGAATTGTTGTGAGAATTTTGGGTTGGCGCATTTCGAGAGTCCGGCGTTGAATTGGCAAAATTTCACGGTCTCCTTCCCAGCCTTCCGGCTTACGCAGGGCTGTCTTAAAGAGATCGGACGATATACACAGAAAAATTCAGATTACTATAAGCTGGTGGCCGGGCTGAGTAAAAGAGGGTTTGTTTCTCTTTCAGCGTTTGAGGACCTGCCGACAGTCGGCCTGCCGATCCTGCCAGCCGAGCTTGACCAGCTCCGGCGTGTCGTCTTCCTGTTCGGGATAGCCGATGCAGCAATAGGCGACCAGTGACCAGCTGTCAGGAACCGCGAGGGATTGTTTGACCTTTTCGGCATCGAGAATGGAAACCCAGCCGAGGCCAACGCCTTTTGCACGGGCGGCCAGCCAGAGGGTATGGACGGCGAGTACAGCGGAATAGCGCAGCATTTCCGGCATGGACTGGTGCCCCAGACCGTGGCCCTGTTCGGTTGCCTCGTGGGCGAACACCGCCAGCTGGACCGGGGCCTTGTCGATGCCTTCCAGTTTCAGATTGGCGTAAAGTCGGGCGCGGTCGCCATCATAGCCTTGCAGTGCCTGGGTATTTGCTTCCTGAAAGTTATCGCGCACGGCTTTTCTGTTGGCCGGGTCCTCGACCAGGACAAACCGCCAGGGCTGGCTGTTGCCAACCGAGGGTGCCAGACAGGCGAGATCGAGAAGATTGTCGAGCAGACCTTCCGGCAGGGGCGTGGTTTTAAAGTGCCGCACATCCCGACGCCATTCCAGCAGTTCCGTCAGGCCATCGCAGAAGGTATCGTCGAAATCGGGCTTGGTCATTGATCAGGGTGTCACTCGCAGTTAGGGGGTGGCGCAGTTAAGGGGCGGCACAGTCAGGGGCCATCCTGTAGAAATTTGCATGGAAAGCCGGAGACTGTCGAATGTTTTCTGGTGAATGGTTTTCCGGATTGCCATTTTGGCAAAATTGCCTTGCATCCTCTGGCGATCAAAGGGAAAAGTCATCTGTTATGTACATGGATCTTTACGTGGGTCTTAACACGGGTCTGTGCGCGTGTGACAGGGGAGAAAACAGTCAATGACCGGGAGAGAAGGTTCTTTGCCAAACAGTCTGGTTCTGGGCGGGGCACGTTCGGGCAAGAGCAGTTTTGCCGAGCAACTGGTTGAAGCCCAGCCGGGTGACTGTCTTTATGTGGCGACGGCGCAGCCCTGGGACGCGGAGATGGGCGAGCGGATCGGCGAACACAGGCTTCGCCGGGGAGAGCGCTGGCAGACCTTTGAAGAGCCGCTGGAACTTGTGGCACGGCTGCGCGGGATCTGTCGCCCGGATGCCGTGGTTCTGGTTGATTGCCTGACCCTGTGGGTGACCAATCTGATGATGGCGGGGCGCGATCCTGACGTGGAAGGTGCACAACTGGTCGCGGCTTTA
This sequence comes from Kiloniella laminariae, assembly GCF_027214005.1. GTDB lineage: Bacteria > Pseudomonadota > Alphaproteobacteria > Kiloniellales > Kiloniellaceae > Kiloniella > Kiloniella laminariae_A. The sequence goes on along the minus strand of NZ_JAPWGY010000002.1, from coordinate 718,417 downwards.
CCTGAACTGGCGGGCCCGGTTGTGCTAGTGTCCAACGAGGTTGGATTGGGAATCGTTCCCATGGATAAAATGTCTCGAGATTTCAGGGATTACGCAGGTCGTTTGCATCAAGGCATTGCTGCGGTCGTCCCTTCGGTGACCTTTATGGTTTCCGGACTGCCGATGCAGGTAAAACCTGCCGTTGGATAACTGATCTGGTCCGTTGGGCTGAACTTGAAAAATGAACGCAGGATTTGAATAAACAGATGGCACAGACAAAAAAAATTCCAGCAACAGTGATCACCGGATTTCTGGGTGCAGGCAAAACCAGCACAATCCAACACCTGTTGAAAACAGCCGGTGGGCGCAAGCTGGCCCTGATCATCAACGAGTTTGGCGATCTGGGGGTGGACAGTGATATTGTCAAAGGCTGTAACATCGAAGGCTGTAATGACGATGATGTGCTGGAACTGGCCAATGGCTGTATCTGTTGCACCGTGGCCGATGATTTTATCCCGACAATCGAAAAATTGCTGAACCGGGAAACCCCGCCGGACCACATTATCATCGAAACATCCGGGCTGGCCCTGCCAAAACCCCTGGTCAAGGCCTTCAACTGGCCGGAAATCAGAACCCGTGTGACGGTGGACGGGGTGATTACCCTTGTTGACGGACGTGCGGTTGCCGACGGGCTCTTTGCCTCTAACCCGCAGGCGATTGAAGCCCAGCGGGCAGCCGATGATAATCTGGATCACGAGAGCCCGCTGGAAGAGCTGTTTGAAGAACAGCTGGCCTGTGCCGACATGGTGGTGATCAACAAGTTTGATCTGCTGGAAGAAGGCGACATGGACAAGGTTCTGGCGGCGGTGCACAAGGAGATCCGCCCGGAAGTGAAAATCGTCAAGATTGCCCATGGCCAGATCGATGCCTCTGTCCTGCTGGGGCTGGAAGCTGCAGCAGAAGATGATCTGGACTCGCGCCATTCGCATCATGATGACGGCCATGAGCACGACCATGATGATTTTGAAAGCTTTGCTGTCGAGTTTGGTGAGATCAATGACCCGGAAGCGCTGATCGCAAAGTTGCTGCCGATTGTTGCCAAGCATGAAATCCTGCGGATGAAGGGTTTTGTGGCCGTTGCGGGCAAAGACATGCGTCTGGTCATCCAGGGCGTGGGCAGTCGCTTCCAGCATTATTATGATCAGGAATGGTCTGATACAGCCACACGTCGCAGCCGTCTGGTGGTGATCGGGGATCATGATATGGACGAAGCGACAATCCGGGCCGAAATCACAGCCTGAGTGAAGGTTACCTGTCTGCCAGAGGGGGATTGAGACCTCCTCTGGCAGACCATTACAGGCGAAGAGAAGAAATTTATGCATCTGTTACAAGCCCAGCCCGGAATGATTGCCGACGGTTCCGAAGCCGTTGATCTGGGGCAGTCACCCGGTGATATCCTTATCCTTTCTGCTGCAGATACCGAACTGGCCAGTCTGGTCCAGGCCCGGCAGCTTCTGGGAGAAGCGTATCCGTCGTTGCGCCTGGCTAATCTGATGCAGCTGTCCCACAACATGTCGGTCGATCTTTATGTCGAGGATATGGTGGCGGAGGCAAAATTTGTTGTCGCCCGTATTCTGGGGGGGATCGGCTATTGGCCCTATGGGGTGGAGCAGCTCAGATCTGTCTGCAAACAGAAAAACATTCCGCTGGTGCTTCTGCCCGGCGATGATCAGCCCGATGCCGAGCTGGCCGCCTATTCAACAGTTCCCCAGGAAACATATCACCGGATCTGGCAGTATTTTATCCATGGCGGACCGGATAATGCGCGGAATTCACTGTGTTATCTGGCGTCCTTGTCGGGTGCGGCATGTGAGTGGGTTGAACCCAAACCCCTGTTGCGGGCCGGGGTTTACTGGCCGGGTCTGGATACCCCCGATATCGACGATCTGAAAGAACAGTGGATTGAGGGCGCGCCGGTTGCCGCGATTGTGTTCTATCGGGCTTTGCTGCAGGCCGCGAACCTGACCCCGGTTGATGCCCTGGTGCAGGCCTTGCGCGACAAGGGCGTGAACCCGATGCCGATCTATTGCTCTTCGCTCAAGGAGCCGCTGTCAGCGGGAATTGTCAGCAACTATCTGTCCGGGGCCGGGACCGGTATTATCCTCAATGCCACCGGTTTTGCCATTTCAACACCGGGCGCCGAGCGCAAGGAAACGCCGTTTGATGTGGTTGACTGTCCGATCCTGCAGGTGATTTTCTCAGGCGGAAACGAAGCGGGCTGGCGTGACGGTCTGAGCGGCCTTTCCGCGCGGGACATTGCCATGAATGTGGCGCTTCCCGAAGTTGATGGACGTATTCTTTCACGCGCGGTTTCCTTTAAATCCGAGGCGCGTTTTGATGCGCTGACCGAATGTTCCGTGGTCAGCTATCAGGAAGTGCCGGACCGGATCGTCTTTGTTGCCGAGCTGGCGGCGAACTGGTTGCGGCTGCGCAATTGTGAGCCCGCCGGGCGCAGGGTGGCCCTGATCATGGCAAACTATCCCAACCGGGACGGGCGCATGGGCAACGGGGTCGGGCTGGATACACCTGCCGGAACCATTGAGCTGCTCAAGGCAATGGCCGGGGCGGGATATGACGTTACGGACATTCCCGCCAATGGAAACGCGCTGGTTGAACGCATGGCCGAAGGACCGACCAACGCGGCGGTGGATGGCCGGATCATTCGGGAGACCCTGTCGCTGCCTGCCTATCAGGCCTTTTGGCAGAGCCTGCCGGAAGCCGTGCGCGAGGCCGTGGAAAGTCGCTGGGGCGGACCGGAGAAAGATCCGTTCTTCATGCCGGAGCAATCGGCCTTTGCGGTGTCGGCCTTTCACTGTGGCAAGATTATCGTCGGATTACAGCCTGCCCGCGGGTATAACATCAATCCGGTCGAGACCTATCACTCGCCGGATCTGGTGCCGCCGCATGGTTATCTGGCTTTCTATGCCTGGTTGCGCCAGCAGGAACAGGTTCATGCCATTGTCCACATGGGCAAACACGGCAACATGGAGTGGTTGCCGGGAAAATCGCTGGCGCTGTCGAAGGAATGTTTCCCGGAAGTTGTTTTCGGGGCGATGCCGCATCTCTATCCCTTTATTGTCAATGACCCGGGCGAGGGCACCCAGGCCAAGCGCCGGGCGCAGGCGGTTATCATCGACCATCTGACGCCGCCGCTGGCCCGCGCGGAATCCTATGGACCGCTGGCGGATCTCGAGCAGCTCTGTGATGAATATTATGAAGCCGCCGGGGTTGATCCACGCCGTCTGAAGCTGTTGCGGGACGAGATCCTGAAGCTGACCCAGCGCATCGGGCTGGACAAGGACTGCGGCATTTCCGAACAGGACGATGAAGATGCTGCCCTGTCCAAGCTGGATAACTATCTTTGTGAGCTGAAGGAAATGCAGATCCGCGACGGGCTGCATATCTTTGGACAGTCGCCGGACGGGCGTTTGCTGCACGATCTGCTGGTGGCGCTGACCCGTTTGCCCCGCGGCGACGGCAAGGGCGGGGATGCGTCCCTGATCCGGGCGCTGGCGAGGGATCTGGGCTTTCCGATAGAATTTGACCCGCTGGACTGTCGTTTTGGCGATATCTGGGAGGGGCCGAAACCGGAGGTGCTTCAGGCTGAAGGCAGCTGGCGAACCAAGGGAGATACGGTCGAGCGTCTGGAAATTCTGGCGGTGAAGCTGGTCTCTGGCGCTGCTGACGTGCCTGAAGACTGGCAGGCAACAAAGGCGGTTGTGGCAAAAATCAAAGCGCATCTCGACCCGATTGTCCGCTCCTGTGGGGCCAGTGAAATCGAGGGTGCCCTGCGCGGGTTGAACGGACAGTTTGTCGAGCCCGGCCCCTCGGGTGCCCCGACACGCGGCAAACCGGATGTGCTGCCAACCGGGCGCAATTTCTATTCGGTTGATTCCCGGGTGGTGCCAACGCCGGCGGCCTGGCAACTGGGCTGGAAGTCCGCCAACCTGATGATCGAGCGTTACCGCCAGGAAAACGGCAGCTGGCCCAAACGTATGGTTTTGTCAGCCTGGGGCACATCAAACATGCGTACCGGGGGCGATGATATCGCCCAAGGGCTTGCCCTGATGGGGGTGCAGCCGCAGTGGGAGCCGACATCGCGTCGGGTGATCGGCTTTGAAATCCTGCCGCTGTCGGTGCTGGATCGCCCGCGCGTGGATGTGACCCTTCGGGTTTCCGGGTTTTTCCGCGATGCCTTTCCGGCCCAGATTGATCTGTTTGATTCTGCGGCCCGGGCGGTCGCAGCGCTGGATGAGCCAGAGAAAATGAACCCGCTGGCGGCGCGGGTATCGAGCGAAAAAGCCGAACTGATGGCGCGGGGGCTGGATGAAAAGTCTGCAGCACAACGATCGGGCTATCGGGTTTTTGGCTCCAAGCCCGGTGCCTATGGCGCGGGACTGCAGGCCCTGATTGATGAACGCGGCTGGGAAAGTGATGCTGATCTGGCCCGGGCCTATGTCGCCTGGGGCGGCTATGCCTATGGCAGTGGCGGGAATGGAGAAGCCGGACACAGCCTGTTTGAAAATCGCCTGCGCGATGTCGAGGCGGTGGTGCACAATCAGGATAACCGCGAACACGACCTGCTGGATTCAGATGATTACTATCAGTTTGAAGGCGGGGTGACCGCGGCGATCCGCCATCTGTCCGGGGCGCAGCCTGTGGTCTATCACAATGACCATTCCAGGCCGGAAAGTCCCCAGATCAGGACCCTGCAGGAAGAGATCGCCCGGGTGGTCCGCGCCCGTGTGGTCAATCCCAAGTGGATCGAGGGCGTGATGCGCCACGGTTACAAGGGGGCCTTCGAGATGGCGGCGACCGTTGATTACCTTTTTGCCTTTGCCGCCACGGCGAAAGTAGTTGAGGATCATCACTTTGATGCCGTGTTTGATGCTTATCTGATGGATGGCACCGTGCGCGAGTTTCTGGAACAGAACAATGCCGCGGCCCTGAAGGAAATGGCGGAACGTCTGATCGAGGCGCAGGACAGGAACCTGTGGAAGGCGAAATCGAATTCGGCGCGGGCTTTACTGGAACAGCTTGCTGCGCGTTAATTTAAGACAGAAATAAACAGGATTGGGAGAAACAGAATGTCCGAGGCAGAAAACCAGCAGGACGAGAGCACCCTGGATCAGGCTGCTTTTGAGCGTGCAAATGAAAAATCGCGGAAGCGCAAGGCCGCCAGAGACAAGATGCTCTCGAGCAAGGTTAATGAGAAAGGCCTGATCATCGTTCATACCGGCAAGGGCAAGGGCAAGTCCACCGCTGCTTTTGGTCTGGCGACCCGTGCCGTGGGCAACGGCATGAAAATCGGGGTTGTCCAGTTCGTCAAAGGCAAGTGGGAAACCGGCGAAAAATACGTGCTGGAAAAATTCCCCGATCAGGTCGAGATGTATGCTCTGGGCGAAGGTTTTACTTGGGATACGCAGGATCGGGCGCGGGATATCGCCGCCGCCGAGAAGGCCTGGGAAAAGTCCAAGGAAATGATCGAAGCCTGTCGGGGAGAAAACCCGAAGTACAACATGATCATTCTGGACGAGCTGAACATCACCCTACGCTATGACCATCTGGTGCTGGAAGAGGTGATTGATTTCCTTGAGGACAAGCCGGAAGACCTGCACATCGTGATCACCGGGCGCAACGCCAAGGATGAAATGATCGAGATTGCCGATCTGGTGACCGAGATGACCCTGGTGAAACACCCCTTCCGCGATCAGAACATCAAGGCCCAGCGTGGCATCGAATTCTGATCTGCGATAAAGCTGCTGCGAGAAGGGCGGATTTTTCCGCCCTTTTTCTTTGCCGTAAAGATGTCTAGGCTCCTGATCAAATCAAGTCAGGTTTGTTTTCAGGAGTAGAGAATGTTTTTTGAGCCGGGGCACCATCTGGAACAGGGATTGCCGCATAACCCTTTCAAAGGCTGTGTTCTGCCGCGCCCGATTGCCTGGATCTCCAGCCAGTCCGCAGCGGGGGTCTGTAACCTTGCGCCTTTCAGTTATTTTAATGCCTTTTCCGACGAGCCGCCAATTATCGGGGTGGGTTTTTCCCCTGATGGCCGCGAAGAGGGGATCAAGGACAGCTTGCGTAATATCCTCGAGACCGGAGAGTTCGTGTTTAATCTGGTGTCGTGGGAACAGCGCACTGCCATGAACGAAAGCTCAAAGCCAGTACCTTTTGATCAGGACGAATTCGAGGCGGCGGGTCTGGAAAAATTGCCGTCGAAACTGGTGACACCGCCACGGGTCAAGGGGGCGCCGGTACATTTTGAATGCCGGTTGTTCAAGTCGCTGGACCTGCCAGCCAATGCCGCTGGTCAGCATTCGACGATGGTTCTGGGCGAAGTTGTCGGCATCCATATTGACGAATCCTGTCTGACCGACGGTCTGGTTGATGCGACCAAGATGCGTCCGCTGGCCCGCCTGGGTTACCAGGACTACGCTGTCATCAACGAAGTTTTCCAACTGGTACGACCAAAAGCCGGGTAACCTCTCTAGACTGATCAATCCTGCGAGCGAGTCGCGGACGATCCCGGGGGGAATGAAATGGAACAGTTGTTGACCTGGACAGAATTCCAGCTGCCGGAATTCTGGATGGTGCTGGCTTGTGGCCTTGTGGCAGGGCTGTGTCGGGGATTTTCCGGCTTTGGCCTTTCTGCCCTGATCGTGACCTCCCTGACCCTGATCCTGCTTCCGGCAGAGGTGGTGCCGATTGCATTGTTGCTGGAGATGATTTCCAGTCTGGTGATGGCACGCATGACCTGGAGCGCGATTCACTGGTCGCTGTTGCGTCTGCTGTTGGTCGGTGCTGCCGTTGGGGTGCCGGTTGGGGTTCTGATTCTCAAGTTTATTGCACCGGATCCCTTGCGGATTGCAATTTCCCTGAGTGTTCTGCTCGCGAGCCTGCTGCTGTTCTTTGGTCGATCAATTGTCCTGCGCGAAACCGGGGGGCGGAATTTTTCCGTTGGCCTGCTTTCCGGTCTGGCCAACGGAGCAGCGTCAATCGGTGGTCTGCCCGTGGCGATCTATATGATGGCGGCGGCCCTGCCTGCCGAAGCGGTGCGGGCGACGCTCAATCTCTATTTCCTGCTTCTGGATGCTTATGGCACAGGGGCGCTGATCTTAGCCGGATTGCTGGACCTGGTGACCCTTGCCAGAACCGCGGTGCTGGTGCTGCCGGTCCTTTTGGGGATCTGGTTGGGCCATAAAATCTTCAAACGCAGCTCGGCCCTGCACTATCGTTATTTTGTGCTTTTCCTGTTGATGGTTCTGGCGTTGCTGGGGTTGGTAAAAAGCCTGCTTTGATCACAGCAAGGCAGGCAGCAGCAAGGCGGCAACAGTGGTCAGCATCCAGAACCCTGCACCGAGGTAAAGCTTGAGGGCCTGACGGATATCCGGGGCATCGAGATCCTTGCGCCCGCCGTCCCCCATAAAGGGGTCATTGACAACATAACCGGGATAGGTTCGTGGACCTGCCAGGGCAAAACCGAGTGCCCCGGCCACCGCGGCCTCCTGCCAACCGGCGTTGGGCGAGCGATGCAGTCCGGCGTCGCGAAACATGATCTTCAGGCCGCGTCGGGCAGACGCGCCGGGCACAAGCAAGGCGGCTAGGACAAAAAACAGTCCGGCGAGGCGGGCCGGGATCAGGTTCACAACATCGTCAAGCCGGGCAGCAAACTTGCCAAAAGCTTCGTAACGCTCGTTCTTGTGACCGATCATACTGTCGAGGGTGTTGACCGCCTTGTAAGCGCAGATGCCGGGCAGGCCAAAGAGCGCAAACCAGAAGACCGGGGCAACAACGCCGTCGGAAAAATTCTCGGCCATGCTTTCTATGGCGGCGCGGCTGATCCCGGCTTCGTTGAGGCTGTCCGGGTCGCGCCCGACGAGATGCCGGATGGCCAGACGCCCCGGTTTCAGGCCGAGAGCAAGTTCTGTTGCAACATGCTGTACCGCCTTGCCCAGCCCGCGATAGGCAATCAGGCTGGAGGCAAGAAGCGATTCGATAATCCAGCCATGGGGGACTTGCCCTAGAAGGTATGAGAGTATAAGACCGACAGCAGTGCTGGCCGTGATAATTGTAAGGGCCAGTACCGTTCCGAGGATTATTCTGGCGAAGCGAGATTTTTTTGGCTGGTTGAGCCAGCTTTCCATAAATTCTATGGCTTTGCCGATAAGAACGACGGGATGGGGAACGATCTTGTAAAGACGTGCCGGATCACCGACTGCCGCATCGATCACAATGGCGGCTATCAGGGTTAGGACGGGTAAAAAAAGCGGCTCTTGGAGCAAATAGGACAATAACATGGCGTGACAATGTTAGCGCTGTTGTTCCAGGTCAAGTACTCGTGTGCGTGGATAGATAAAAATACTGTACGAGGTGGCCGTAGATGTCACCGTCAGATAGGAAGAGATGAGAAAATGGCAGAGAACGGAACCAAGATTGGCGTGATGGTCTGTGGGCATGGCAGCCGTGATGAAGGCGCTGTGCGTGAGTTCGAGTCTGTTGCCCGTGGCATCCGTGAGCGTCTGCCCCAGTATGTGGTTGATAGTGGCTTTCTTGAGTTCGCAACACCGATTATCCGCACCGGTCTGGATAATCTGCGCGAAGCCGGACACGATCTGGTCCTGGCAATTCCGGGTATGCTTTTTGCTGCCGGTCATGCAAAAAATGATATTCCTTCGGTCTTGCGGACCTATGAAGCCCAGCATCCGGCAATGAAAATCGAATACGGGCGCGAGCTCGGCATTGATACCAAACTGATCGCAGCAGCGGGTGCACGTATCCAGGAAGCTGTTGACGCGGCGAATCAGGAAAAGGGTGAGGTGCCGATCCATGAAACCATGCTGATGGTGGTCGGGCGCGGTGCATCTGATCCAGATGCCAATTCCAATGTGAACAAGGTCATGCGCCTGTTGTGGGAAGGTTTTGGTTTCGGCTGGGGTGAAGTCTGTTATTCCGGTGTGACCTTCCCGTTGGTCGAGCCCGGTCTGGAACATGCAACGAAGCTCGGGTACAAACGCATCATTGTTTTTCCGTATTTCCTTTTTACCGGGATACTGGTCAAACGGATTTATGACTACACGGATGTGGTTGCGGAACGCCATCCGGATATCGAGTTTATCAAGGCGCCTTATCTGTCTGATCACCCCAAGGTTCTGGATGCCTTTGCCGACCGGGTTCAGGAAATTCTCGACGGTGCGAACCTGATGAACTGCAAGCTCTGCAAATATCGCGAGCAGGTTCTGGGCTTTGAAGCTGAAATCGGCCTGCCGCAGGAAAGCCACCACCACCATGTGGAAGGGATCGGGACGGGACCAGCCGCAGCAGATGGTCATGATCACAGTCACGATCATTCACATGATCACGCGCACTCTCATGATCACGACCATGAACATGCTCATTCACATGGTCACAGTCATGATCACAGCCACGATCACAGTCATGGGCACGACCATGCACATGGGCATGCTCACGGGCATGATCACCACCATCATCCCTATCCCCATGCAGATCATCCGCTGGGGCCAGTAACGATGAAAAAGGGTGCCAAGGGCGTCTAGTCAGGGGCGAGGGGGAAGCTGTATGTCTGTTACCTATGACTATATTCGTGATCCGCAAGAGATCTACCGCCAGTCGTTTGCCCAAATTCAGGCGGCGGCTGATCTGAGTGCACTGCCTGCTGATATTGCAGATGTTGCCATCCGAATTATTCATGCCTGCGGGATGCCTGAGGTCTTGGATGAATTGGCCTGGACCAATGATGCGGCTGCCAAAGGCCGCGCAGCCCTGAAAGCTGGTGCACCGATCATTGCCGATTGTCGCATGGCGATGGACGGCATTATCCGCAATCGCCTGCCTGCAGATAATGCGGTGCTTTGTCCTTTGACGGATGAACGGGTGCCGGATCTGGCGCTGGAGATCGGCAACACCCGCTCTGCTGCAGCTGTCGAGCTGTGGCGGGAACATCTTGAAGGTGCTGTCGTTGTAATTGGCAATGCCCCGACGGCGCTGTTTCATCTGCTGGAAATTTTACACGACGGCGCGCCCAAACCATCGCTGATCCTCGGATTTCCTGTCGGTTTTGTTGGTGCCGCGGAATCAAAGGAAGCCTTGATCGAAGCAAATATCGGGGTACCCTACATGACATTGCGCGGACGGCGGGGCGGCAGTGCCATTGCCTCGGCTGCGCTGAATGCGGTGGCAAAGGATAACCAATGACGCAGGCGGCCTGGTTGACAATACTGGGGATCGGGGAAGAGGGGCTTGATAGCCTGACACCCGTTGCCCGCAGTCTACTGAATCAGGCTGAGGTTGTTGTCGGCGGAGAACGTCATCTTGCCATGCTTGGCGAAGATCCCCGGGAGCAGCTTGTCTGGGGTTCTCCCTTTTCGGCGATGATTAAAACTGTACTTGCCCGTCGTGGTGAGAAAATCTGTGTTCTGGCAACGGGTGATCCTATGTGTTTTGGCGTCGGGGCAACCTTTGCCAAACAGTTACCTGCCGAAGAAATGCAGGTTGTGCCGGGAATTTCAGCCTATTCTCTTGCCTGTGCCCGTCTTGGCTGGCCCTTGATGGAAGTTGATCTTCTGACACTGCATGGCCGGCCCTTAAGCCTGTTGCAAAGCCACATACAACCCGGCGCGCGTCTGTTGATGCTCAGTGAAAATGGCAAGACACCGGGAGAAGTCGCCGATCTTCTGACCGAGCGGGGTTTCGGGGACAGCCGGATCACGGTGCTGGAACATATGGGGGGAGAGAGCGAACTGCGGATGGAGGGCGTTGCCCACTGTTGGGATCATCCCGCTGCAGCTGATCTGAATACGATTGCCGTTGAATGCATTGCCACACGTCACGCCCGCGTTTTTGCCACTACACCGGGATTGCCGGATGATGCTTTTCTTAACGATGGGCAGATGACCAAAAGGATTGTCCGTGCGGCAACCCTTGCGGCATTGACACCTGTTCCCGGCCAGTTGCTTTGGGATCTGGGCGCTGGTTGTGGTTCGATTTCGATTGAATGGATGCGTGCGGCGCGGGGCGCAAGGGCTGTTGCAGTAGAGCGTAACAGTGAACGCCTGACGATGATTGCGTCAAATGCGCAGGCACTGGGCACCCCTTTTCTTTCTGTTCATGATGGTGCCTTGCCGTCGGCTTTGGTGCAGTTGAGTGAAAAGGGTGAGCGCCCCGATGCAATTTTTGTTGGCGGCGGTGCAACCAGCGAAGGGCTTTTTGAACATTGCTGGCAGTTATTAAATCCCGGAGGGCGCTTTGTCGCCAATGTTGTGACGCTTGAAGGGGAGAACTGTCTCTATGAGTGGCATAAAAAAGTCGGGGGAGAGCTGAACCGTATTGCGGTCAGTCATGCTTCTCCTGTAGGACCTTATCACGGCTGGCGCTCTGCCATGACCGTGACCCAGTTTGTGGTAACGAAAGAATATGGCCAATAAAACGTCAGGAAAGTTATATGGTGTCGGGATTGGTCCCGGCGATCCTGAACTTCTCACTCTCAAAGCTCTGCGCCTGATCCAGGGCGCGCCTGTGCTGGCCTATCCGGCACCGGATGTGGGCGACAGTCTGGCCCGCTCGATTGTGGCGGATCATCTGCCCGGCGGCCAGGTCGAATATCCGATCCGTATCCCGATGGTGACAGAACGTTTCCCGGCGCAGGATGTTTATGACAAGGCGGCTGAAGATCTGAGTGTCTATCTGGAAGCAGGACAGGATGTGGTCGTGCTCTGTGAAGGTGATCCCTTCTTTTACGGGTCGTTTATGTATCTTTTCGGCCGGATGATGGAACGTTTCGAGGTCGAGGTGGTGCCGGGAGTGTCATCGTTGATGGCCTGTGCCGCGATGGTCGGGGCCCCGCTTGCAGCCCGTAATGATGTGATGACGATCATTCCCGGACCGGTGGATGCCGAGATTATGAAACAGCGCCTGCGCAATGTGCAGGCGGCGGCGATCATCAAGGTAGGTCGCCACTTTGAAAAAATTCGCAGCATTCTGGAAGAACTGGACCTGGTTGATTGCGCCCGTTATGTGGAGCGCGCGACCATGGACAATCAGAAAGTAATGCCCCTGAGTGAAGTCGGTGATGCCAAGGCACCCTACTTTTCAATGATCCTGATCCACAAACGTGGTGAAGCCTGGACACTGTAATGACGCAAAAATTTGATCACTCTCCTGCTTTTGTTGCCCTGACGGCTGAAGGCGCAAAGTTGGCCCGTCGCCTGCGCGATGCTTTTGGTGCCGGTGAAGTTCACGGTCGCAGCGGTCGTGTAGACGGCGCTGATGTGACCTTTGACGAAACCATCAGCCATCTGCAATCGCTGTTTCGCGAAGGTCGCGCCATTGTCGGAATCTGTGCTGCCGGGGTCTTGATCCGCGCTCTGTCGCCGCTGCTGGCTGACAAACGGGCAGAACCTCCGGTGTTGGCGGTTGCCGAGAACGGCTCAGCCGTTGTGCCGCTTCTGGGCGGACACCACGGAGCCAACGACCTGGCAAAAGCCTTGTCCGCCCAACTGGAAATTACAGCAGCCATTACAACGGCATCAGATAACCGTTTTGGCATTGCCCTGGATAATCCGCCCGCGGGCTGGAAGCTGGGTAATCCCGCAGATTATAAAGCCTTTATGGCAGAGGTTCTGGCGGGTGCTGCGGTGCGTCTTGTCGGGGAAGCTGACTGGATCAAGACAGGAAATCTGCCACTTGCCGCAGAGGGTACCCTGACGATCACTGTTACAGAAAAAGCAATCGCCGGGTCGGAAAAGGAGCTGGTGCTGCATCCGGCGGTGTTGTCCCTTGGGGTTGGCTGTGAACGCAACGCCGATGCAGCAGAGCTTTCGGCATTGGTGCAGGAAACCCTCAGGGCTGAAGGTCTGTCACCAAAAGCGGTTGCGGCGGTTTTCTCGATTGATGTGAAAGCTGATGAAACAGCGGTTCAGGCATTGGCGGCTGAACTTGATGTCCCGGCACGGTTTTTCCCGGCTGCAACACTTGAAGAACAGACCCCCCGGCTGGCAACGCCTTCTGATGTTGTCTTTGCCGAAGTTGGCTGTCACGGCGTGTCCGAAGGATCAGCCCTTGCAGCGGTTGGGGCCTCGGGAAAATTACTGGTTGCCAAGCACAAATCGAAACGGGCGACCTGCGCCGTTGGTCAGGCCGCAGATATCATTGAGCCCTCTACACTGGGGCAGGCACGGGGCAAGCTTTTTGTCGTTGGTCTGGGACCCGGTGACCAGTGCTGGCGTGCGCCAGAGGTTGATCGTGTGGTGCGGGGGGTGACCGATCTGGTCGGGTATCATCTTTATCTCGATCTGCTTGGTCCCTTGGCCGAAGGCAAAGGACGCCATGGCTATGAGCTGGGTGAAGAGGAAATGCGCGTGCGTATTGCTCTTAATCTTGCGGCGGAAGGACGGTCTGTGGCGCTGGTCTGTTCCGGTGATCCGGGCATCTATGCCATGGCTGCACTGACGTTTGAGCTGCTGGATCGCGGGAATCGTGCCGACTGGAACCGCGTTGCCATTCAGGTGACTCCTGGAATTTCCGCACTGCAGGGAGCGTCAGCCCGCATTGGTGCGCCGCTTGGACATGATTTCTGCACCATTTCCCTGTCTGATCTGCTGACACCATGGGAAGCCATTGAAAAGCGTCTGAACGCTGCGGCGCAGGGTGATTTTGTCATTGCGTTCTACAACCCGGTGTCCCGTCGCCGGACCCAGCAATTGACCACCGCAGTCGAAATTTTGCTGAAACACCGTCCGGCGGATACGCCTGTGATGCTGGGCCGCAATCTGGGCCGCGAAGGCGAGAGTATGACAGTGCTGCGGCTGGATGAATTGACGTCGGATCAGGTCGATATGCTGACCGTGGTTCTGGTCGGGTCCTCGACATCGCGCCGGATTGAAAAGTCCGACGGCTCCTGCTGGGTTTACACTCCGCGTGGATACGAGAAAAAAGCCCATCTCTATGATGATTTTGACAAGACGGGCGAAGTTAAAGCGATAACAGAAGGATCAGCGGCATGACGGTATATTTCATTGGTGCGGGTCCCGGTGCGCCTGATCTGATTACCATTCGCGGACGTGACCTGATTGCCCGCTGCCCGGTCTGTCTCTATGCCGGATCCCTGGTGCCGCAGGGGGTGATTGACTTTGCCCCTGAAGGTGCCTTGATCAAGGATACCGCACCGATGAATCTGGACGAGATCATCGCCGACATGGTCGAGGCCCATAAAGACGGCAAGGACGTTGCCCGGGTGCATTCCGGCGATCCCTGTCTCTATGGATCGGTCGCCGAGCAGATGCGCCGCCTTGATCAACAGGGTATCGACTATGAAGTGGTCCCGGGGGTATCGGCCTATGCGGCGGCTTCTGCCGTGATCCAGAAAGAACTGACGCTGCCGGAAGTCAGCCAGTCGATTATCCTGACCCGTACCGCGATGAAATCGTCGGCCATGCCGAACCGTGAAGACCTAGATACCTTTGGTAAATCAGGGGCAACGCTTGCCATTCATCTGTCGGTGCGCAACCTGAAGCACGTTCAGGAAACCCTGATTCCGCATTATGGGGAAGACTGTCCGGCGGTGATCGCCTATCGCGTGACCTGGCCGGATGAGCTGATTATCCGCTGTACCCTCAAGGACCTGCGCGAAAAAGCACGGGAAGCCAAGATTACCCGCACCGCCCTGATCCTGGTGGGTCATGTTCTGGCCGAGGAAAAAGACTTTATCGACAGCAAGCTCTATGATCCGGACTTTGTCCACGTCCTGCGTCTGGGCAAGGACAAGAAAAAAGCCGCTGCCGTCGAGCTGGAAGCCAATGTGCCCGGTGGATTGGACTGATTTTATTTGTCACAAGAAGATTGAATTTACAGAAGAGAGGAAAGCTGACCAGCTTTCCTCTCTTCTGTTTTTTGCTTTGAGTAAATTTTTTGGGGGGGATATGAGAGAGGCTTTACGGCAGAAAATCATCCAGGTCTGCACTGCCAAGATAGAGAAAAAGGGACCGGGAGTAGGGCTTTCCTTTTATGCCTTTTTTGCCAATAAAAACGACGATCCCGCGCTTTTGATGGAAGCGGCACAGTGGTGGATCATGACCCATAAGCTGGATCACTTCGAGAAGGCGCTCAAGATCAGGGAAATGGTTGAAGCCGGGAAATAACAGTCTCAAACCAGAGAAAGAAGCCGTTTTTCCGGTGTCCTTGTCCCGGGGTGTATTTTTCCTTTTGCTTAACTTCTCTCGGGCATCATGGCTGCTGTGGCGCGGTCATTGTGGTCCTTCTGGCAAGGATCAGATGGGGTAACAAGTTCTAACGGGCTTCGGGTAATAGATCGTCGGTGGTGTGTGATGCTGTTTGGTCGAATGATCTTTGGCGGGTTGTTTTTTGCAATCATACTTTTCCCGTGTTTTGCCGCACAGGCTGTGGAGCCGACGGTTTTTACCTCACGGGGACCGGAAACGGCTCTTGATCGCCGCTATGAATATCAGCATCAATTGCTGGAGTTGGCGCTTGAAAAAACCATTGCGGAATTTGGCCCCTATCGCCTGGAGAGATCAAAAATCGGCGCAAATACCAAGCGTGCGATGATTGAAGTTGAAAAAGGATCTTATCAAAATTTCTTTGTTGCCAATGCCGTCACGGTTGAACGGATGCAGGAGATGGTGGCAGTCCCCTTTCCCATAGATCTGGGAATATTGGGGTATCGCGTGTTTTTTGCTTCTGAACAGACCTGTGAGAGGTTGCGTCAGGTTACGACCCTGGAACAGTTGAAAAAGTTCACCATGGTCCAGGGGATTGGCTGGGGAGATACAAAAATTCTTAAACAGGCAGGTTTCAGGGTGACTGAAGCCAGTGATTATCACGGCATGTTTCAGATGGTGGCCAATAACCGGGCGGATCTTTTCCCGAGAGGAATCAACGAGTTTTTGCGGGAGTGGGAAGTCAATCGCGAAGTCGAGAACCTTTCCTATGATACTCAGTTGATCCTCTACTATCCCTTTCCAAAGTTCTTTTATACAGCAAAAGGCAACGAAGCCCAGGCGCAGCGGATTATGACCGGCCTGATTGCGGCCTATGACGACGGGTCGCTGCTGAAGCTTTGGCAATCAGAATATCAGGCGAGTATCGACAGGATCAACCTGTCCTCTCGCCGGATACTTTCGGTCGAGAACCCTGAGCTGGACAGAATTGACCCTGCCTATAAAAAATATTTCTATCTTCCAAGTCAGGTTCTGACCCAGTAGGGGCTGCCACGCCCTGTTCTTGCTGATTTCGAGCTATCGGATCTTTCCCAACAAGTTGCGCAGTTGATCGCGCTCGGTCTCTGTCAGTTCCGAGATCATGTTTTCTTCGGTCCTGACATGAGAGGCAACGATTTCATCGGCCATGGCAAAACCTTCCTCGGTCAGGGCGATTTTAAGGCCGCGCCGATCCTGGGGGTCGCTGGCTCGAAGGACAAGCCCGCGCTTTTCCAACCGATCCAGCCGGTTGGTCATGGCCGAGGTCGAGAGCATCATATCCTTGGCAAGTGCAGAGGGGGAGAGCGTTTCTCCCTTTCCCTGGCGACGCAGGGTCAGCAGCACATCGAAGCCGGCAAAATCCAGATTGTACTGAACCAGATTGGCGAGAACTTCCTGACGCAGTCTTTCGCCTGCCCGCCAGATCTCCCCGCAAACAGCCATGGGGGAGGGATCAATATCTGGCCGTTCCCGGCGCCACTGCGCCAAAATCGAGTCCATGGGACCACCTTCGGAATGAGTTGTGGCAGGGGACAGGTGTGATTTTTTTTTCATGGGATCTTGACTCATCTCAAAGGTCATCTTAATTATTCGATATAAAGTAATTTGACATCGAAATAGTTTGCGTCGAAATACATGATGTCAAATTAAACTCAAATCTCTCAGGTGTAAAGGAACGGTCATGCCTTTTGATACAAATAATGCCAGGAAGAATCCGAGAAACCCTGATTTTCCGGTGGACCAAATCTTTGTCGAGCGCTGGTCACCCCGAGCCTATGATGCTGATTTCCAGTTGCCGACCACAGACTTTATGACGATCCTGGAGGCCGCGCGCTGGGCGCCATCGTGCTACAACATCCAGCCCTGGCGTTTCCTCTATGCCTTTCGGGGAGACAGACACTGGGATGACTATCTGTCTTTGCTTGACCCCTTTAACGCAGGCTGGGCAGCCCAGGCATCTGCGCTGGTGATCGTCCTGTCTGACAAAATGATGCCAGGGGATGAAACCCGGCCTGCGAAACCATCGGGTTATCATTCATTTGATACGGGGGCGGCCTGGGCGCAGATGGCGTTGCAGGCAACGATGCTGGGATATCAGGCACATGCCATGGCCGGGATCTATCATGACCAGATTGCTGAAAAACTGAATATTCCGGGGCAGTAT
Source organism: Kiloniella laminariae (assembly GCF_027214005.1). Classification (GTDB taxonomy): domain Bacteria; phylum Pseudomonadota; class Alphaproteobacteria; order Kiloniellales; family Kiloniellaceae; genus Kiloniella; species Kiloniella laminariae_A. The sequence continues at coordinate 700,984 of NZ_JAPWGY010000002.1, read as the reverse complement.
CGCGTCGAGATCGCTGTAGCTCTAGGCAAAAGATCTGATCCTTCTGTCTTGCCGAAAGAACTGCAGGAACGGGAAGAGCCGAGCCAAAGATACGGGCTGCAAGAGATCGCGTTTCCAGGGTTATTCCCTGAAGCGGGGGTGGATTAGTCTGGTACAGGGTCTCCTTTGGGGCTTGTGGAAGGCGCGTTTAAAAACGCCAGACAAGATTGTCTGGTTCCGAATTGAGGAAAGTGATGGATGATGCCGGTATCTTCTGAAAATACTGTTTGTGACAGGAAGCATGTGGGGGGCGAAAACAGGATCCGCAGGATCATTGGCAGCTCTGCTTTTCTTCTGTTGGTGACGGGGACGTTGATTGGTTTTAACTTTCCTCTTGGTAAAATTGCGGGAGAGGCCGGGGTTTCACCCATGATCTGGGCCCTGCTTGTCTCACTGGGGGCCAGCGCGATGCTCTTGCCAGTCCAGCTGTTGCGCCGTCGACTGGTTTTGCCGAAAGGGCGGATGCTGCGCTATGTCATTTTTTCCGCGCTGATCTCTTTTGTTTTGCCCAATGTGCTTTTGTTCAGTGTTATTCCCCATGTCGGATCAGGCTATGCCGGGCTGATGTTTGCGCTTTCTCCTGTTTTCACCCTGACACTGGCCGTGGTGTTTCGGCAGAAGACCCCGGGACGTATCGGGCTTGTGGGCATCGGACTGGGGCTGATCGGCGCGATGATTGTCAGTATTACCCGGGGGGCTGCACCTGAAGCCCCGGAGATGATCTGGATTATTGTTGCGCTGCTGGTCCCCGCGACCCTGGCTTGTGGCAATATATACCGGACGATGGACTGGCCGGATCAGGCGCAGCCGGACGGACTGGCCTTCTGGAGTCACAGCTTTGCTCTTGTTGTTTATCTGCTGCTTCTGCTGGCAAGCGAAGGTGCGGTGCCTCTGGAGCAATTGAGCAGGGTTCCCTGGACGGCTGTGGCGCAAGGTGTCGTTGCGGGTTTGACTTTTCCCGTATTCTTCAGGTTACAGCAGCATGGAGGACCGGTGCTTCTGAGCCAGATCGGGTATGTGGCTGCCGCGGTTGGGTTGCTGGTCGCGACGGCTGTGCTGGGCGAGGTTTATAGCGCGATGACCTGGCTTGGAGCAGGTGTAATTGCACTGGGGATTGCTGTCACAATCATCGCACAGACTGGCGGAGGCCAGAGCAGGCAGGGGGCAAAGAGTAAACCATAGGGGAGGGCAGCTCTGCCAAGTGCCTGCTGTATATTTGTTTTATACTTCGGGCTATGATTCGGGCAGATAAAACTGGGCATCCAGATCGTCAATTTTCTCAGCTATATATTTTCGGGCGTCAGCAATGCCCTGGTTATAGTGGGACGGGCCGAGCTTTCTGTGCAGGAAGTCGACGATGGCTTCGGCACGAAAGTCGCTTAGATTCTCGTCAAACTCTGAGTAATAAAAACCGATGAGCTCCTGGATGATTTCGGATTTACGGTCGCTTTCAAGCTTGACGGGCATGGATTCTCTGCTCCTGTGTATATTATAAAAAGGTGGTTTCTGTCGGCCATGAACTGGGGGTGAGAGCCAACGGGGGCTGACAGATCTACTGATTACCAGGGCAGGATACTGCCGAATTACGCCGTTAAGGTGAAAAACTTTCCCAGTTGACTCTTCTCCAATATCGGTTATAAGTGCGGCATACGTATTGCATCTACTTAGTGTTATTTGAACTTTCGGTTCGCCGATGAGCTTTCTAATCCCTGACAGTGTGAGCGTTGAAACAAGCGTGTTTTGCATAAGGTGAAACACAAAATCTAATTCTTCCTGTCATGAGGATATATATTATGACTATCGGTACAGTAAAATTCTTTAATGCAACTAAAGGCTTCGGTTTCATCGAGCCAGAAGATGGTTCTAACGACGCTTTCGTTCACATTTCTGCTGTTGAACGCGCTGGCCTGTCTTCCCTGAACGAAGGCCAGAAAGTTTCCTACGATCTGGAAGCTGGACGCAACGGCAAGTCTTCTGCTGAAAACCTGAAGCTGGTTTAAGCTTTAGACGAACGTCTGAATGCGAGAAAAGGTTCGCGGTTTCGCGAACCTTTTCTTTTTCATTCGAAGAGAATGATCTTCCCGGAAATTCCGGGAAACTGTCAGGCTAGGTGTATAAGCCTGATTTCTGGACCTTATGGAATTATCGAGCACAGCTCTAATCTCCCGGTTTGTTCTGAAGTCGTCTTGATCCCCCAAAACAGAGCGATGAAGCTCAGGGACAAGTTTCAGGCCTTTATATCTCCGGCAGTTATCTGAAAATAAAATCGACATAGACTGATTTTGCCAGACGGTAAAATAAGCCGCCCAGAAACCAGAACAGGCTTGTTTTGTGTCTGCCTTTTCAAAAGCGCCCTGTTTTTCAGCCGCTTCAATAACGAATACAAAATCAACAATAAGAAGAAAAAAATGACTAAAGAACTCAATTTCCTAATTACGTATGGTCTCCATAATTTTGTGTCCCATTCCCTCAAGAGTGGACGTCATACCTTTAAGATTCACAAGGCCGAGAGCCTGAAGATGATTGCTCACGCGAAAAATCTTATTCAGGAAAATTTTGGACGCTCGGTAAAGATCCAGGTTGTCTGAGCCAGAGTGTCTGGCGATATCTTCCTTGCTCGAAATACCTTGTAGCCCCCGTCGGCCTCTGTTGGTGCTAGGGGCAGCCTGCTCCGGTGATCCGGGTTAATTCCCTGTCTTTCAGGATCAGGCTGATCCCTGTTTGTGTTGCTTCCTGGCAATAGCGGCTTATCGTCTGCAGCCTGTCGGTATATTCCGCTGCAAAAAAGGTTTTGCCTGTCTTAGGGTAGGGCGACATTTCCTGGCACCAGCCCTCGACAAAACAGTCTTCGGTCAAGGCCCAGTCAAAATGAGAAACGAGATTTCGGGCAAGATCCGGTGCGTTTTTCTGACCGATGGACAGCCCGCGACGGTGGGCTTCCTCGGCTAACCAAATACTGTAGGCAAGCTGATCCTGCCGTGAAATTTCAAAGCCGGTTTCTGCATTGTGCAAATCCATATTGTCAGGCTCTACGCCGTCAAAGCCCTTGGCTGCGCAGAGGTCGAGCCGTGCCAGCATGATCGGCGCAAGCAAATCCCGGCGTCGGATATCAAGCCATCTTTCCCCTTCCCACCCCTGGTAGTCCTTACCCAGAATTTCAGGGGGGAAGGTCAGGGCATCATTGCGCCAGTCCTCCCAGGCGCCGACGTTGATATAACAGACAACTTTAGTGCCACTTTGCTGTAGAGAGTCGATGGTTTCTTTCGGGGTGTCGAAGAGATCGAGATCTATCATCTGAAGCTTGCGGTCAAAATTGTGCGGTGGTTGCAGTTGCCAGTCCCAATCAAGGATCCCATGAGGTCGCCACCAGTCTTCTGCAGCTGCAGAGGTCACTTCAAAGATGAAAAGAAATAGAGAGAGAAGCAGGCAGAATTGTTTGTAAGGGAGGTTGAAGCTCAAGGCCGATCTTCCTGGCTTGTCAGGGTTTTTCGCAATGCTTCGAGCCACTCTATAGCCTGTTCGGCTGTTTCGACGACATGAGAACCAGCAGGAACAGGGGGGCGTTCAATCATCAGTACGGGCACAGCAAGCGCCTGGGCAGCCTTGAGCTTGGCTTCTGTAGCCTGCCCGCCGGAGTTTTTACTGACGAGCAGGTCTATCTGATACTGTTTCATCAGAGCCAGTTCTTGCGCCAAAGAAAAAGGTCCGCGTTCGAGAAGAATGTCCATGTTGGCAGGAGGGCTCTCGAAGTCGGGAGCCTCTATCATTCTGGCGATAAAATGATGATGGGGTAGCGCCGCGAAGGCTGAAAGTTCCTGTTGCCCGGTGGTAAGGAACACACGTCTGCCTGAAGGCAGGTTTTTTATATAGTTCACTGCTCCAGCAAGATCGGGAAGGTAACTCCACAGATCTTTTTTCTGAGCTTTCCATGCCGGGCGCTGTAGAATTAGACGTGGAATCCCAAGCTGCCCACAGGCACAGGCGGCATTCTCGGTCATATTTCTGGCAAAGGGATGTGTGGCATCAACAACGGCATCAATGGATGTATCTGTCAGATAGTTTTTGAGACCATCAACCCCACCAAATCCCCCGAGACGTTCCGATCCGGAAATGACGACCCTTTGGCTTGTGACGCCAGCGCGGGAGGTCACTGCAATAAAGTCGTTATGTTTTTCAAGCAATTCAGCAAGATTGTTGGCTTCAGTAACGCCGCCAAGGATCAGAATCTTCAATTGTGGAGAGGATCTTGGGGGCGCTTTCATGAAGCGATCTCGCTACGGGCGATAATTTTCCCGGGACGGTCAATAAGAATAACATCGACGGCGGTTTCGCCTTTCAGGACTTTCAGTGCTTCATCACGGGCAAGTCTGGCAATGCGTTCTGCCAGAGGGATATTTTCCTGAAGGCTGCGAGTCAGGATCTGATTGGCTGTATTTGCTGTCTCAGCTTCCCTGATAAAGTCTGACGATGCACCAAGTTCTCTCAAGCGTTCGGCCAGCCAGTTCATATCGACCTGGCTGCGACTAGAGTGCAGGTCGAGGTGCCCCATGGCCAACTTGGTCAATTTGCCAAAACCCCCGCCGATTGTCAGGCGGGGCAGAGAATGATTTCTCAGGTATTTGAGCATGCCGCCTGCGAAATCCCCCATATCAAGCATGTCGCCTTCGCCGAGGCCATAGAAATCCATGACGGCTTTTTCTGATGTGGAACCCGTACAGCCTGCAACATGAGATCTGCCTGTGGCGATGGCGACGTCGATGCCCCTGTGAATGGAATGGATCCAGGAAGAGCAGGAAAAGGGAACAACGACACCTGTTGTGCCGAGGATGGAGAGACCGCCGACAATACCCAGTCGCGGGTTCCAGGTTTTTTGTGCCAGGGTCTCGCCGCCGGGAATTGAGATGGTGATCTCCACGTCTCCGGTACCGCTATGTTCGGCAGCAACTTCGGCAATGACAGCCTGCATCAGCTGACGTGGCACTGGGTTGATTGCAGGTTCCCCCGGAGGAACAGGCAATCCGGGTTTGGTCACCATCCCGACGCCTTCGCCCGCGTGAAAGACTACGCCGCTTCCAGGCAGGCCGTGACGAACGGAGGCCACGATAATGGCGCGATGTGTCACATCGGGGTCATCGCCTGCATCTTTGACGATTGCTGTCATGGCCATATCTGAAGTTTTTTCTTCACGGCAAAGCGCAAAAGCAGGTTGCTCTCCCTTGGGCAGAGTTATAGTAACGGGATCAGGAAAGTGATTTGTAAGAAGAGCTGTATAGGCCGCTTTGGTTGCCGCAGTGGCACAGGCACCCGTGGTCCAGCCTCTTCTTAATTTTCCTTCAGGTTTTCGTGCCATGACGTTATTCTACAGACCGTTTGGCTTGTCTCCGGGTGGGCCCGCCAGTTATCTTCGGTTTTCCTATGCATCAAGCCTTTCTACTGATAAGGCTGTTTAAGGAAATAGCGGGTTTGGTGGTGTCGATCAAGCGAAGCTACACGAGAAGGACAGTGTGATAAATGGATAAACTGCTTCTTGATTTGCCGGAATTTCAACCCGGCTGGGTTTGGCTTGTCGGGGGAGGCCCCGGAGATGCCGGATTGTTGACGCTTTATGCTCTGCATGCGCTGAGATCTGCTGATGTGCTGGTTTATGATGCACTGGTTGGAGAAGATATTCTCAAGATGGCCCGACCAGACTGTTTGCTTGAATATGCCGGCAAACGTGGTGGGAAGCCTTCGCCAAAGCAGACGGACATTTCCCAGCGGCTGGTTCAGCTCGCCCGGGAAGGCAAGAGAGTCTTGCGTCTTAAGGGCGGCGACCCTTTCGTTTTTGGCCGCGGTGGAGAAGAAGCACTGACCCTGGTCGAGGCCAAGGTGCCTTTCCGGATCGTACCTGGTATCTCCAGCGGTATTGGTGGTCTGGCCTATGCCGGGATTCCGGTAACGCACCGTGAATGTAACTCTGCTGTGACCTTTCTGACCGGGCACAATGCCAATGGCATTGTGCCGGACAATATCAACTGGGCGGGTATCGCCCAGGGATCTCCGGTGATTGTGATCTATATGGCGATCAAACACCTGGGGGAAATCGCAGCCCGCCTGATGGAAAATGGTCGATTGCCAGACGAGCCCGTCGGCATTGTCAGCAAGGCTTCTACCCCTCAGCAGGAAGTGCTGGAGACGACTCTTGGCAGCTGCGTTCAGGATGTAGAGACCAGTGGTATCCAGCCGCCAGCTCTGGTGGTGGTTGGCGAAGTCGTCCGGCTGCGTTCCGGACTGGACTGGCTTGGGGCAATCAATGGGCGGATACTGGACAGTGATCCGCTTGGCCATCGGAAGGCGCCTGAAAAGACTGCGAGTGCGTAACGTGGCGGCACATTTTTAGAGGGGGCGGCGCAAATGCAACCATCCAGCAAAGGTCTGATTATCGCAGCGCCTTCCTCTGGGAGCGGCAAAACCACGCTGACACTTGCGCTGCTGCGTCACTTCCGAAATAGCCAGGAACGTGTGTCCCCGGTAAAAACGGGACCTGATTATATCGATCCAGCCTATCATGCTGCTGCTGCAGGCAGGGCCTGTTATAACCTGGATCCCTGGGCTTTACGTGATGAAAGCCTTGCGGCTCTTGTTACCCTGGCAGGACAGGATACGGACGTCGTTTTGGCAGAAGGTGTAATGGGGCTGTTTGATGGTGCTGTCGGTGGTGCAGGATCGACCGCGGCCCTTGCCAAGAAAACGGGCTGGCCTGTAGTTCTGGTCATCGACGTCAAGGGTATGTCGGCTTCTGCCGCCGCGGTGCTCCACGGGTTTTCAAGCTTTGATCCGGAACTCGATATCGCTGGTGTTATTTTTAACCGGGTTGGATCTCCGCGTCATGCGTCATTGCTGGATGAAGCCTGCCGCCCTTTGGGAATCCCTGTTCTTGGGCACCTTCGTCGTCAGGAGGATATGGTTTTACCAAACCGTCATCTCGGTCTGGTGCAGGCAGTTGAACACAGTGAACTGGATGGGTTTCTGAACCGGGCGGCCGAGCAGGTTGCCTGGGATGTTGACTGTCGCGCCTTGCTTGATCTGGCGCGTCCCTCACGGCTGGAAAGGCGTGAAATGGGCACACTGGTGCCACCGATTGGTCAACGCATTGCTGTCGCAAGTGATGTTGCTTTTTCTTTTTGTTATTCATCATTACTTGAAGGGTGGCGTCAGAGTGGCGCCGAGTTGACGTTCTTCTCTCCCCTTGAAGATCAGCAACCATCCCCTAAAGCAGATGCAATCTATTTGCCCGGCGGTTACCCGGAACTCCACGTCGGGCAGCTTGGAGCCAACCAGAATTTCATGGGGGCGCTTCGGGCTGCTGCAGAGAAGAAAATCACCATTTTCGGAGAATGTGGCGGTTACATGGTATTGGGGCAGGGGCTGATTGATGGTCGGGGAGATCATCATGCCATGACAGGATTGTTACCTGTTGAAACATCCTTTGCTGTCCGCAAACGCTCTCTTGGCTATCGGGTGGTCCGCAGTCTGGTTGATAGTCCTCTTGGCCCTGTGGGGCAGGGGTTTGCTGCTCATGAATTCCACTATTCCACTGTCGTCAGGGGCGAGGGAGAACAACCGTTATTCAACGTCGAGGATGCTGCAGGAAAGAATCTTGGGACAGCGGGCTGTCGACTCGGATCTGTGATGGGATCCTATATACACCTGATTGATACCTTGCCCGGATGACGGGTTGAGGTTGCTGTTCCAAAGGAAAACAGGGTGTTCTCTCGTGAAAATCGAGTGCTTAAAGGTAATTGATGCGTATTTTAGATAAATTTTTGCTATAATCGGGATGTGTCGAGCTGAAGCGTTATTTTTTTGAACAGAAACGCATAGAAAATCAGGTGAATAGAGAACGGTTTCATAGCTCAGCCCAGTGTCTTCCGCCGCCGCGTCCTTTTCCAATGGTCCGAGGTACAATAGGGCGTTATCTGGCCCGTCCCTGGTTTGATGCCCTGGCGTTGCGTTTGGGGGTCAACTATCTCTTTCCCTTATCGCGCATCCTCCACACCGCCATTGCCTGTGAGGGTGATTCGCGTGCTCTTGTTGACAGGCTTCAGCTTAGACAAGGTCTTCCTGACAGCTGTGATGATGCTTTGACCGAGGTCAGTATCCGGCATTATGTTGCCAAGTCTGCTTTTGAGCGCTGGAAGGTTGTCATGTTTGGAGACAATCTGAGCATTGCCGGGCGGATTTTTTCAGAGTTGCGTCGCCAGGAGACGGCCCAGAGGTTACTGGAATCGGCTCTTCTGTTTCGCGACCTGCGGCGTCAGGTTGCCCCGATCAGCTGGGATCTGCCGACACCAAGAGATTTTCAGGAAAAATATGCTGATTTTCTGCAGGAACCAGAAAAGGCATTTGCTCCTCCGACCACCATGCCCCGGATGATGATGTCGCATTCCATTCACGGCGTCTATGGACGCGAGTACTGGTTGCGATATCCCTCGAGCTTGGGGGGAGGGGAAAACTGGGTGCGTTGTTATGAGCCTTTGACGGGTCTGGAACCTGATGCGCCGACATTTATTTTTTTACAGGGGCTCGGCGTTGAACAGGATTGTTTCCAGGACAGGGAAGATCCTATTTGCGCTTTAACCGAAGCCGGCTTCCGGGTTTTACGCGTACAGCAGCCAGAACATGCTTTTCGTAAAACAGCTGGCTGGTTTGCCGGGGAGCGGACGCTGGCCCGTGGTCCAATCGGGCTGGTTGAGTTTTTCCGTCAATGGATCAGTGACCTGTCCGTCCTGATTGACTGGGTGCGTTGGCAACGGGGTGGCCCAGTGATACTGGGAGGGGTCAGTATGGGGGCCCTGACTGCGCAACTGCTATCGACGGTTGCCTGGAACTGGCCTGATAGAATGAAGCCAGATGCGCTTTTGTTGATTGCCACCAGTGGTGACGTTATGGGGGTGTTGAAGAAAAGTTGCCTTACCGGGGCGTTGGGGGTACCGAATCAGCTTCACGAACTGGGCTGGCGAGAAGAGGACTACATCCGTTGTTTGCCCTTTGTACAGCCTTCCGGTCATTCTGTGGTTCCTCCGCACAAGGTGATCATGATGCTGGGGCAGTCTGATGATCTGACGCCTTATAAAGGAGGCTTGGCCCTGGCTGACCGTTGGCGCGTCCCGCCGGAAAATCGCTTTCTGCGTAAAGGTAAAGGGCATTTTTCGCTGCTTATTGATCTGATCCGGGATCCCATAGTTCTCCGGCGGCTGGTTGATGTTGCCCAGGCAGATTGAAGGAAAGTTTTTTAGGGAACTCTGTGTCATTCCTGATCACTCTTCAGTCTGTATTTCTCAGTATGCATTTCTTGCACAGGGCCTCTGCTGCCCGGACCATTAACAAAAGATGACTTCTCTGTTAAGCTGCGCAAAATTCCGGAGCAGGATTGTGCTTGCTATACCCGATTGTCTCCCTTGGGTATTAAGGCTTGATTGCCAGTGCTGTGCGCCTTACATAGGCCGGGAGAGTAAACAGGTCTTGGAGGACAGCCCTTTGGTCTTTTTGTAAAGCGGGCTGACAACACAAGACAAACGAGATGGCGGATTGATGAATTCTCTTGGCATAGATAAGGACCCCAAGGACACGCGTGTGGTTGTTGCCATGTCCGGCGGTGTGGACAGCTCGGTTGTGGCTTGCCTGCTCAAGGAAGAAGGGTATGACGTTATCGGTGTCACGCTTCAGCTCTATGATCACGGGATCGCGCTGGAGAAGAAAGGTGCCTGCTGTGCGGGGCAGGATATCTATGACGCAAGGATGGTCGCGGATCGTTTTGGTTTTCCCCACTATGTGCTCGATTATGAATCCCGTTTTAAACAGGATGTAATGGAAGATTTTGCCGACAGCTATATGCGCGGTGAAACGCCTATCCCCTGTGTTCGCTGTAACCAGAAGGTCAAATTCAAAGACATGCTGGCCATGGCCAAGGACCTGGGCGCCGATGTTATGGCGACCGGACATTATGTGCAGCGGATTGACGGTCCAAACGGACCCGAATTGCACCGGGCATTTGATGACAGCAAAGACCAGACCTATTTTCTGTTCACCACTACGCCAGAACAGCTTGATTTCCTGAGGTTTCCACTGGGCGGCTTGCCAAAAACCGAAACCCGCCAGATTGCGGAACGGATGAGTCTGTCGGTTGCGGACAAGCCGGACAGCCAGGATATATGTTTTGTCCCGGACGGGTCCTATGCCCGAGTGGTTGAGCGCTTGCGTCCGGGTGCCCTGGATCAGGGGGACATTGTTCATCTGGATGGTACGGTCCTTGGGCAGCACGACGGCATTATCAAATACACCGTTGGGCAGCGCCGGGGGATCGGGGTCGGAGGAACCGCAGATCCATTGTACGTAATCCGCCTTGACGCCGAGAAAAAGCAGGTTGTTGTCGGGCCGAAAGAAGCGCTTTCCCGCGATGTTATCCTGGTCAGCGAACTGAACTGGCTGGGCGACCCTCTCAATGATCTGGGCCGAAAGGTTTCGGTCAAGATTCGCTCGGCATCGAAGCCATCCGAAGCGACGATATACCCCGAAGGCCAGGGCCTGGGTATGGGCGGTGCCCGGGTCGTACTGCATGAGCCCCAGTTCGGTATTTCTCCCGGACAGGCAGCCGTGTTCTATGACGGTAACCGGGTGCTTGGCGGGGGCTGGATCGTCTCGACACAAAAGCAACCTCTGCCCGAAGAAGAAGCACAAGGCGCGGCATAGGCCGGAAGGTGCGAAGGTACTTTTATCTTAACTGGATTTTCTGATTTGTTCCTGTTATGTTCGTAGTGATTTTTCATCGCCCGCGAGCTTTTGCCTTATGCTTTTCCAGATTACAAATTCCCAGGCCCGTCGTCTGTTTATGTCCCGGCAGGGGCTCTGTGATAACCCGGCTTTCAAGCAAAGCAGGGTTGCGCTGCTTGAGCTGATTGAGCGCATGGGCTTTGTTCAGGTCGACAGTATCAATACGGTGGAACGGGCCCACCATATGATTCTCTTCTCGCGGAACCAGACCTACAGGAAAGAAAATCTGAACGGGTTGCTGGAACAGGACAGAACGCTTTTTGAGCACTGGACTCATGATGCCTCTGTAATTCCTGCCCGCTTTTTCCCCTATTGGCGCCACCGCTTTGCCCGCAATGAAGCTGCCTTGCTTGAGCGCTGGCGGAAATGGCGCCGGGAGGGCTTCGAAGAAAGCTTTGCTTCTGTGTTGGACCACATCCGGGCTGAGGGGGCGGTTCTGTCGCGGGATCTGCTTGCCCTTGAAGGGGGTAACAAAAAGCCAAAAGGCAGCCAGGGCTGGTGGGACTGGCACCCTTCAAAAACCGCGCTGGAGTTTCTCTGGCGTACGGGGGCGCTTTCTGTCGATCGGAGAGAGGGGTTCCAGAAAGTCTATGATCTGACCGAGCGGGTCTTGCCAGCATCTGTGACCGGGAAAAGTGTTCATGAAAGTGAATTTATTGACTGGTCCTGTCGCTCGGCGCTCGATCGGCTTGGCTATGCTACAGCAGGGGAGCTGGCGGCTTTCTGGGACGGTATTTCTCCGGCAGAAGCAAAGTCCTGGTGCCTGTCGCACCTGGGGAAAGACCTGGTTGAAGTTGAGGTCGCTGCGGCGGATGGTTCCAGGCCGCGCCGGGTTTTTGCCTATGGTGATATTGAACAGCAGTTGGAAGAATTGGCTCCGGCACCGGGGCGTGTCCGGGTGCTCAGCCCTTTTGATCCCCTGATCCGGGATCGTAAAAGGATGGAACGCCTGTTTGATTATCACTACAGGATCGAGGTTTTTGTCCCCGAAGCAAAACGCCAATATGGTTACTATGTCTTCCCGCTTCTTGAGGGAGAAAAGCTGATTGGCCGGATTGATATGAAGCGGCAGGACGGCGTGCTTGTGGTCAAGGGTTTGTGGCTGGAGCCCAAGATAAAGTGCTCAGCGGGCAGGCAACAGGCAATTGAAGCCGAGCTTGAGAGGATCCGGCGGTTCACGGGACAGGAGAGCGTGGTTTTTGAAAATGGCTATTTGAAAACGCCATCATAACACAGTTTCAGTAAACCCAGTTGGCCAGTTCGGGATGGGCGTCAGTGGCGTCGTTGAACAGCCAGACCATGCGATCACAGAACCACAATTTCCCGACGATCATTGCGAGAGCAAAAAACATGGTTGGCCAGAAAAGATTGAACGCTGCGGTGATTGCGCCGCCGATAAAGCCAATACCAGCCAGTATCGCGAGTAGCCTGGCGGGCATCCGGTGCATCTCCAGAATTTCTTCCAGTCCGTCAAAGGGCACTTCCTTGAGCCAGACTCTTTCCCCGAAAGTTACCTGTGAGGCCCAGGAGCCTGTCTGGCGCGGTTTCGGAAAGACCCGCGGGTTCAGATACATCCAGAAGGCAAAGGTGAGGATGAAAATACCGGCAAGGGTCCAGCCCCAGCTGCTGTGGCTCCAGATCGCGGGGAAAATCAGCCAGCCGGTGAGGACGCGGGACCAGACGCTGAGAGGGTGAGAATGGTGTTCCCAGGTCGTACGGTTCATGGAGAAGTTGAGGCCCATTGCGACTCTTGTTCTTTTCTTTGATGGGCGTTCAGCGTAGGGCGGGGCAGGAGATACAGCAAGTGAATGTTTGTAGTATGTATAGGCTGAAAAAATACCCTTTGGTGGCGGGCGGAGCGAAAAAAATGTTTCTTCAGCTATTCATCTATTGACAGTTTTGTTTCGGCGCATTATCACCCTCTCACCACGCAGGCTGATGACGAATCAGACCTGCGACAATCAAATCAAGTACGATATGATTGTCCCTCTGTGGCGGAGTAGCTCAGCTGGTTAGAGCAGCGGAATCATAATCCGCGTGTCGGGAGTTCAAGTCTCTCCTCCGCTACCAAAACTTCCCTTCTTGATCTTTTAGATTGTTTCTCCACCGATTGTTTTTGGTTGCTTTGCTCTATAGATCAAGCTGATCAAAGCTCAATCCAAAACGCTGCAGGTATTTTCGCAGGCGGTCAGCATCGTTGCCGCTTTTTTTCTGGTTGCGGGATACGGCAAAAAGAGTGCGACCCGCAGCGCTGATGCTTTTGCTGTCGCGACAGACGCGCAAGACCGTGGCCAGCTGGCTTTGATCGAAAAGATCAAGCTGGTCGATCTGTTCCTGGGTAAAGGTTTGCCTCAGGCAGTCCTGTGCTTCAGACACATTCCTGGTCGTTCCCCAGAGCAGTTTCAGGCGCTGGATTTCCTCTTTGACAGTAGCTTCGTCAATCCGTCCTCTGGGCGCCAGGGTTGCCATGCGGGTAACCGAGGCCGAGAGATCGCGGAAATTTGCCCGCCATTGGGCATCCGGTTGGTGGGCAAAGTTCAGATAAAGGGATCGTGCTTCCTTGTTGAAGGTAACGTTGTCACCTTCCTGTTCACTGTATCTCTGCAGTTCGAAGTCCAGATTGGGTTCGATGTCTTCGCGACGGTCTTTCAGGGCCGGGAGCTGAAAGGTCCAGAGATTAAGGCGGGCAAAGAGATCCTCGCGAAATGTTCCGGCTCTGACGCAGGAAGCAAGGTCCTTGTTGGTGCCAGCCAGCAGTTGGAAATCAGATGTGCTGTCTTTGTCTGAGCCAACAGGAAGAAATTTCTTTTCCTCAATGGCACGCAGGCACATCGCTTGTTCGTCAGGACCGAGTTCAGCAATCTCGTCCAGGAAAAGCATGCCCTTGTCGGCTGATTTCATCAGTCCGGCCCGGTCAGACTGGGCGCCAGTAAAAGCGCCTTTGACATGACCAAACAGGGTGGACATGGCCTGGTCCCCGCGCAAGGTGGCGCAGTTGACCTCGATAAAGGTGCCGGAAATCTGTCGCTGCGCTTTTTTTAGCTCAAAAATCCGTCTTCCCAGTTGGGATTTTCCGGCTCCCGTTGGCCCGGTAAGCAGAACAGGTGCTTTGGAGCGGATTGCGACTTTCTCGATCTGGTCGATCATCTGATTGAAGGTCGGGTTTCTGGTAGCGATGCCGGATTTCAAAAAGGAGGCGGCCTGATCCCGTTCGAGAGAAAAGCGGGTGGCGATTTCATCGTAACGCGAGAGGTCCAGATCGATGATTCTGTGGGTGCCCGCGGGACTGTAATCCCTGTCGTTCTTCTGGCGTGGGGAAAGTTGCAGCAGGCGGGCGGGGATAAAGTGTGCTTCGGTCAAAAGGAACCAGCAGATCTGGGTGACATGGGTTCCGGTCGTGATGTTGACCAGATAGTCCTCCTTTTCCGGGTCAAAGGGGTAACTGCGGGCGAAGTCATACATCACGGAATAGGCTTCGCTGAAATCCCAGGGATCTTTCATCGTGAGAACGTGTTCTTGCACCTCGGTGCCGGGCGAGACTTCGGCGATGTCCTTGATTATAGACCGGGCGAGGCCTGCTGATCTGTTACCGCGGATCAATTCCAGGCGGTCTACCGGAAGTTCCGGTTGCTGGCAAAGGGCAACAGAGGGGCGCCATCTCTGCCAGCGTTTTGCCGCCATCCCGGTGTCGAGTGTTGTGCCGAGAAAGCCGATGACGACACGTGATTTCATAATATATCCTAAATAATCAATTATTATATAATAATATAAATTGATTTGGTGTTTTTGATAAGGTGAATTTTGATTTCATACTGTCAGGTTAAAATAAAAATAATTTATAACAATATGTTATGGTAAAAATTCATTTATATTTCACGCTTTGTAGAATGTGGCACACAACTTGAAGTACAGGAGGTATCGAAGAAAAAAGAAAGCAAAACAGAATGACTGACATTTTAACCGGACAGGATCTGATCAATGCGGGGTTACCCGCTGGAAGATGGTTTGGCAAAGCCTTGAGACAGGCCAATGCCCTGTTGGCAGCAGGGGGCAGCGTAGAGCGGGCGATTGACCTGGCGCGGAGTTTTGAACCCGCGCCTGCGGTGCCTTTGAAATCTGCCGCGACAGTGAATTTTCATCTGAATATCGAAGCGGAAACCGAAGACGAAGTCTCGAACGTGGAAATGGTGAAAAACACGATGACCGGGTTGATGCGCACGCCTGTGGTTCGGGCAGGGGCCGTTATGCCTGACGCCTGCCCTGCCGGGCCACACGGGACCATCCCGGTTGGAGGGATTGCTGTATCTGATGCTATTCATCCCGGGATGCACTCAGCAGATATCTGCTGCTCGATGGCTCTGTCGGTTTATCCTGGTGTTGCTCCTGCGGCTTTGCTGGACGCGGTCCATGCGGTCACCCACTTTGGACCGGGAGGCCGGCCCAGAGGGCAACAGATCCGTCCTGCCGAAGAGATTATGGCGCGGTTTGATGCCAACCCTTTCCTGCAGGATATCTCGAGCCGGGCAATTGAACAGTTCGGGACCCAGGGCGACGGTAACCATTTTGCCTATGTCGGGACAATCAAATCTACCGGAGAGACAGTACTGGTAACCCATCATGGCTCTCGGGCTCCCGGTGCCCGGCTTTACAGTAAAGGCATGAAGCTGGCAGAGAAATACCGCAAGGAGTTGTCGCCAGAGACGCTGAAAGAGAATGCCTGGATTCCAGCCGACACGCAGGATGGTGACGATTACTGGGAAGCCCTGCAGATCATTCGCGACTGGACCAAAGGCAACCATCTGGTCATCCACGATATGGCCGCGGAGCGTTTGGCCTCGTCGGTTTCCGATCGTTTCTGGAACGAGCACAACTTTGTCTTCCGTCGGTCAGATGGGCTGTTTTATCACGCAAAGGGGGCCACGCCTGCCTTTGACAATTGGGCAGAGGATGCAACGGACCTGACACTTATTCCGCTTAACATGGCCGAGCCGATCCTGATTGTCCGGGGGAGTAATGCCGCGCATGGACTTGGCTTTTCACCGCATGGTGCCGGGCGTAATTTTTCCCGGACCAAGCATAAAAAGCGCCTGATGGGGCGAAGCAACGCAGAGATCTTCGCCGAAGAAACCAAGGGCCTTGATGCCCGGTTCTTTACCGGACATATGGATATTTCAGAATTGCCCAGTGCCTATAAATCTGCCGCGACAGTCCGGGCACAGATCAAACAGTACGACCTGGCTGAAATTATCGACGAGGTGCTGCCTTACGGCTGTATCATGGCAGGGGACTGGGAGATCAATGCCCCTTGGCGCAAGAAAAAAGGATGGTAAAGGCGTGCCGATTTTTAGTCATGTATTGAGATCGTTCCGGCAAGTGGCCGGGACGATCTGGCTAAATACAAGAAAAGAGGGACAAGATTGCTTCTCGCCCGCGGTAAAACAACGCAGATACTGGTATACCAGTTTAAGGTCTGCTAAGTATTGTCAGCTTTCTCTCGGCGTTTGTCGTTGCGCCGGGATGAATTGATCTTTTCTGAGGGAGATAGAGGTATCATGGCTGCCGTTCTGGAAATCGCTGATCTGAAAAAACTGGCCCGGTGTCGGGTGCCCAAGATGTTTTTTGACTATGCGGATTCCGGTTCCTGGAGCGAGAGCACCTACCGGGCCAATGAAAGTGATTTCCAGAAGATAAAATTCCGCCAGCGGGTGGCGGTGGATATGACCAACCGGAGCCTGGCAACGCAGATGGTCGGGCAGGAGATTTCCATGCCGCTGGCGATTGCGCCGACGGGGCTGACCGGGATGCAGCATGCGGACGGGGAAATTCTGGCGGCGCAGGCCTGTGAAGAAGCAGGTGTGCCCTTTACCCTTTCGACCATGTCGGTCTGTTCGATCGAGGCGGTTGCTGCGGCAACCACCAAACCTTTCTGGTTTCAGCTCTATGTCATGAAGGACAAGGACTTTGCCGGACGCCTGATTGACCGGGCCAAGGCGGCGGGCTGTTCAGCGCTGGTTCTGACCCTGGATCTGCAAATTCTGGGGCAACGGCATAAAGATCTGCGCAACGGGCTTTCCACACCACCGAAATTCACCCCACACCATATCTGGCAGATGGCAACAAGGCCGCGCTGGTGTCTGGGGATGCTTGGCACTAAAAACCGTTCCTTTGGCAATATTGTCGGCCATGCCAAGGGGGTAAAGGACCTGCGCTCGCTCTCGTCCTGGACGGCGGAGCAGTTTGATCCGAAACTCTCGTGGGAGGATGTGGCCTGGATCAAGGAGCGCTGGGGTGGCAAGCTGATCCTTAAAGGAATTCTGGACCCGGAAGATGCCGTCATGTCACTGAAAACCGGGGCTGATGCGATCATCGTGTCAAATCACGGGGGCAGGCAGCTCGACGGGGCAATTTCGTCGATTGAAGCCCTGCCTGAAGTGGTTGCGGCAGTGGGTGACAAGGTCGAGGTCCATGTAGATGGCGGGATCCGTTCGGGGCAGGATGTGCTCAAGGCCGTTGCACTCGGGGCGAAGGGAACCTACATCGGACGTCCGTTCCTCTATGGTCTGGGGGCCATGGGCAAGGCCGGAGTGGCCAGGGCACTGGAGATCATCCGCAACGAGCTGGATGTGACCATGGCGCTGTGTGGCAAGCGTGATATCAAGCAGGTGGATCGCTCGATCCTGCGTCAGGATGGAAGCCTTTAAAAAAACGGGTTAACAATTGAGTTGATCAGAATGATCGGTTAAAGCTCTGGTCTGTTCAGGTTTTGGAGGATGACCATTGTCCCGTTACGCTTTTTATACCGCCCATTTACGCTTTCTGGCGGACCGTACCGAGCGCATCAATGCCGAGGTGGCCGAGATGATGGATATTCTTCAGGCTGTGGCAGCACAGATCGAAGCGGAACCCGCAGAAACGCCCGCTGGTGGAGACAAAGTTGTGACTGCGGGTTTTACCCTCAAGGCAGCCCAGCTCCGTTTGGGGGCAAGGGCCTTGGCGGGTGTTGCAGGTTTCTTGCAAAAACAGATCCTGCCCGAGGTGGTTGCCAATCAGAATACGGTGGGAGAACGTGACGTTCGCTGGGTGATTGATACCTCGATGGCGCTGACATCAAAAATCCTGATGCATGCGGAAATTACCAAAGATGCCGAGGACCTGACGCTGAGCCTGCCAGTACCGCCAACTCTACATTGAGGGCGTCTGAACGATCTCTTTCTTACGTAGACAAGGGCTGCCTAGTCTGAAAAAAGCGTCTCGGCTTTCATGCTGTCCGGGATAGTTGCCCCAAGACGCTGCAGCACGGAAGGGGCAATAGCCAGCTGGTCGAGTACCGAATCTTTGTCAGCAGTGATCGTGCCCTTGCCAAAATAGTAGAAGGCGACGTGGCGCATGATGTCTTCTGCCCCGCCATGGTGTCCGTCTGCGTTCATGCCGTGATCCGCGGTAACAATGACCTCGTACCCTTCTTCGAGCCAACGAGGAATACCCCGGGCCAGGGCATTGTCGATGTGCCAGGTCTGGATGCGGTATTGGGATGAGTCGGCGGTGTATCTGTGGCCGAGACTGTCCACTGAAGAGCTGTGGAGCAGAAGGTAGTCCGGGCTATGGCGTTTGATCAGCAGGCTTGCCTGGGCGCAGAGGTCAATTTCAGCCGGCGCACAGATGTTGGTGCCGTTGTAACCTTCCATGGAATAGAACCGTCCGAACTGGATATTTTTCTCTTCATCCTCAACCTCGATATGATCAAAGAGATCATAGGGGCCGTTATAAAGCGTATGGAAATAGGAATGTGCGACTGCAGCGGTTTTGAAGTTCGCGTCGTGCAGAGTCTGAAAGACGTTTGGTACAATGGAGGGACGTAGTGCTTCGTTGCCGGTAACCCCATGATCAATGGGTGAAAGACCACTGTGGATGGTTTCGTACATGGCGGCAGAAATGGTGGGCAGGGCGGTGCGCATTTTCCAGCGTCGGGCCCGACCGAGCTCAACCATACCTTCCAGATAGCCACATTGGGAAACAGCGGTGTCATAACCGACACCATCCATGATCACGAGGAGTATCTTGTTGCCCATGCGTCTCTACCTGTGGTTATGCGTATTTTCTTTGTTATGAAGAAGCCCCGGAGAGTATAACCCCGGGGCATCGTGGTGCGATTTATTTCTGTGCAAAAAAGCCGTCGACGACCCGCTGGAGGATCGGGGCGTAGTATTCAAAAGGCGGGGTTGTGACTTTCGGATCCTTGCCAGCATCATCCCAGTAGCGCACCTGAACGATTTCCTTCAGGTGCGGGTTTTTCTCCATTTCAGTTATTTCCTCTGCATTCATCGGGCCACCCTGAAGGTTGAGGGTGTGGATTGAAGCATCGGAAAGTTTACCGAAATAGCTGTCATCCGTAGCGCAGAGGTAGCGTTTCGCCGCGACGTGCTGACGGACACATTCGGTGATGACCGGGGGGAAAAAAGCCTCAAGCACGGCAGCACCGGCTTCGTCATGGTGGTTGTTGATGCCTTTGGCCAAGGCATCATCAGGAAACTCGTTGGTGTAATGACCAATGTCGTGGAGCAGAGCCGCGGCAATCAGGATATCCCCCGCGCCCGCCTGTTCCGCGAGTTGTGCACCCTGGAGCATATGTTCAGACATGGTGACCTGCTCACCGAGGTAGGAGTCCGCACCACGACGGTGAAAGATGTCGCCGATAAAATCAACAATGTTATCTTTGTTCAGGCTCTTAAAAGCTGTTTTGGCAAAAGTCATTCTGCGGCCTCCTGCATTTTTTCTTCCAATGCAGCAAGGGTGGATAGCAGCCCGTCCTTGTCGGCGTAACACCCCTGAAGCCAGCGGGTTCCCGCGCCGGAGAAACCTTTTCTGGCGTGTAGAACGCGGGTGTTATCAACGATGAAAAGATCCCCTGCTTTCATCTTGAAGGTCACTTCCATCTCTGGCCGTTCGATAATTTCTGCCAGCTTGCGATAGGCGCGATAATAGTCGGCCATACTTTCAAACGGGATATCCGTGTAGGGTGCAGAAGAACGGTTATTGAACCTGATCGCGATCAATTCGCCATCAGGGCCGAGTTCGATCATCGGGCGTTTGGCACGGAGGCGAATATCATCTGCTCCGGCATATTCAAAGCGGACAGGGAAGCGGGCGAGAAGGTCAAAACTCTCTGGTGATTCCTGTCGGAGAACCTGTGCTGCCTTGAAGCCATCAACCACCATGGATTCTCCGCCATCAGCCGAGTTTTCCAGACAGGCCAAAAGCTGAAGTGTCGGAACAGGATCGCGATAAGGGTTGTCGGTGTGTGCCTGAAGTCCGAGGCCAGTATAGGCGAGGTTGACCGGATTGATTTCCGAGCGCACTTCGAACCAGCGGCCATAATTGGTTTCGCGGATGTAGCCGAAGAGTTCTGCAACTTCGCAAAGACTGCCGCTGTCCGTGGACAGACCAGTCATAATGGCAAGCCCGTAGCGCCGCACGCCTTCAAGCCAGTTGGCAAGAGAAGTCCGGTCAGCTTTTGCCTGATTGAGATCAACAGTCGGGACCGAAGCATTCAAGCCTGCATCCCAGGTGGTGATATGTTTCGGACACCAGCCGCGATCGGTAACAGCGGGAGTGTCATAAATTCTTTTCCGCAGCCAGTTGCCTGAGAAAACAAGTTCTTTGTTTTCCGGTGTCATTCGCAGATGAAGCTGGTCTCCTGCTTTGATTTCAGCAGAGGCCAGCCGGGTATTGGCAGGAATGTCGAGGATGGTGATCAGGCGCTGGCCATTTCCACTGGCTCGTGTTTCGGGGTCCTGGGCATTGTCTCTGAGCCAGATCGCATGAAAACGGGCAGTTTTTCCATCACTCCATTGCAGGCAGACGGCTTCACCATCCTGAAGGAGCCCGGCAGTTTCCAGTGACATTTTTCTCTCCGTAAGGGCTGTTTTTAATATTTGACTCGATTAGTCCAGTAAAAAGCAATAAGAACAATAAATATAAAATAGGTCTTTGACCTTATAATATTTATGAGTTGAGGGTAACATATTGTCTTTATTGCCACCTTTAGATTGGCTTAGAACTTTTGAGGCGGCGGCCCGTCATGAAAATTTCACAGAAGCTGCAGATGAACTGGGTCTGACACAGGCGGCGGTCAGTCAACAGATCCGAAAGCTTGAGGCGCATTTCAAGATCACATTGTTTCATCGTCTGGCCCGCGGGGTTGAGTTGACAGCGGAAGGGGATGCCTATCTGCCTTCTGTACGTTCTGCAATCCATGCGCTTGCCCGCAGCACCGAGGACCTTTTTGGTAAAAAGGGGTCGAAGGTGATTACTATTGCCTGCCCGGCGTCAATTGCATCGCTTTGGCTGGTGCCAAGATTACAATGGATTATTGCTTCGCGACCGAAGATTTCACTTTCAGTGGCAGCGATCCACCGCCCTGCGGACTATGAGGCAATCAAGGCCGATATCGAGATTCGCTTTGGCAATGGCAAGTGGGAAGGAAAAATCGCGACCCACCTGTTTTCAGAAGTTCTCTCACCGATTTGTGCGCCGTCTCTCCTGGTCGGTGTGCCTGAAGGCAAGTGGCAGAGCCTGCCGTGCATCCGCCTGGCCGGGCGGCGCAGTGGCTGGTCGGAATGGGCGATTGAGGCCAAGATGTCACCGCCTCGCAAAACAGCAATCCGATTTGACAGCTTTATTACCGCGCTGGACGCAGCCAAAGCCGGGGTCGGTGTCTTGCTGGCCTCATTGCCTCTGAGTGAGCGGGCATTGGCGCAACAGGAGGTGGTTCGTTTGTCCCCGGTAGAGCTGGCAATGCCGATTGGCAACTGGCTGGTGCGCAATCCGGAAGTACAGATGCGGGCCGAAGTCGAGGAGCTCTGTCGACTGATTTCACATTCTGTTGCCAGTGATCTGCCGTTTTAGCTTATTATCGAAGGTGGAAATACACATAGCACCGTAGCTCATTCGCCCGCCACGAAACGTCGGGAGCAAGGGATGAATTCATATGGTTGTGACTAAATGGGTTTGATATCCCATAGGTTGATGTTAACGTTGTGTTAACCAACTTGGGGAATCAGCTTGTCACAGTCTCTTCAAAACCTTCTCGAAGGGATTTACTCTTCGGTTCTTGAAGCCCGGCGCTTTGTAAACATGCAGCATCTGAAGCTGTTTCAATCCTATTTCGAAACCAGAGTCATAACAGACCCGGACACGGGTGAAAAAATCGAAGTCTATGTCCCCCGCCTGGTTGCGATGGCAACCAGCAAAGGGGTGGGGGATCAGGAGACCTTCGAGATCTTCGAAGCCGCGGCTGTAACGCTGGTGCCGATGTCCACGTTGTCGATTGATACACTGGAGATCGAATTTGAGACCAAGCTGACCAATCTGGATGTAACCCCGACAGCGAAACCAGATTCCAAATCAGAAGGTGAAGAGGCCACTGACGCTGATGACGTGGAAGATGACAGTGGTATCATCCGGCGGACGATTGATGATCTGTTCGGGACGGCATCCGAAATTACGATCATGCCCAAGGGAGACAGTTTTCAGTCCTCTACTTCCCCGGCCAAGGTGAAAATCAACTTTAAAATGTCAGATCCTCCAGAAGGGGTGAGCCTGATTCAGGAGCAGTTACTGGATTATCTGAGAACATAAGGAGAGCAGTAGATATGGCAGATGATAAAACGCCCGCAAAAGGGAGCGGTGGATCGGCGATCGGCAACGAGCTGGGCAGTATCCCCATGGAACATCTGATTGCTGCGCCGCTGGCGGCTTCGATCAAAGCGCAGAAGCAACTGGGGCACGAGATGGTCAGCTTCATCAACATGCTGGCCTATGGGGAAGAAGGAACGCCGAAAACAAAAGGGGCAACGCCCAAGGATATTCTGAGCTTGCCGATGAAGCTTGAACGCCCTGTTACCGGAGATGATGGCCAGATTTCGGTACATTCACTTACCGTTGCTCCCCCTGTGCTGGGGCTGGTGCCCATCCCAGCTCTGTTAATTGACAGCGTTGATATTAATTTTTCGATGGAAATCCATACGGTCGATACGGCAAAAAGCAGTTCATCGGCAGAAGTGGAAGCGAAAGCCAAGGCAGAAGCCAACGGAATTTTTTATAGCGGCAGCCTTGAGGTGACAGGCAAAATGTCGGCTCAACGTGAAAATACCCGCTCGACGGACAAGACAGCCAAATATGATGTGACTGTCAGAGCAACACAGCAGCCTCCGACTGAAGGCATGTCAAAGCTGATGGATTTGCTGGCAAGTACCGTTGAACCAATCAAGCTGGAGAAGAGCAAACCCTGAACTGATATCTATATAAAGGGAAAGCTGAAATGTTAAGGTGCACGCAATGCAACGCAACGTTTGCTGCGGGAACCTGCCCACGGCACCCGTCAGCTCGAGCGACAAGGTTTGGAATTAAACCGGATGGCAGTGTGGATAGCCCCCCGCAGTCTGCTCAACCCGCCCGGCAAGGCCGTCAAGCACGGCAACCTCTTCCTCCCCAGTCAGCAAGTTTCAATCAGGGAAGACCGCAAGGCGTAAATTTGCGGGTCGACCAGGGAGTCCTGCAAAACGCGATTGACCGTCGCCATGTTCAAGACATGGGAGGAGGAGGTTTTGGCTGGATGACTGCGCGAGGGGATCGGCTACATGCCTATGGATACCGTGATGAAAGTGGCGACTTTATCGTCAATGGCATCGCTGCTGGTGCCCATGGTGCCGCAAGGCGACCCCAGCTTAACCGTGCACAGGTTGATTATGAATTACAGGAATTGTTCCGGCGCTGCCCCCGATAGCAAAAAGTGGGGATGTCTTAGGAAGCCCAATAGATAAAAACAGGATGCTTCTTAAGAAATGATTCTGGGTTGAAAGCTATCAATTGGATTATTCTACCTGTAAAGGCCAGATGGAGGGAGTGTCAAAAGCAGTGGTGCTCTCGATGACAATGTTCATCGGTATATCGATTTTCGACATGATGTTTTTCTTTGCAAGTTAGCCAGGAGGTCCTGCCATCATTGGAATATTTTCCAACCCTTCGTCCCAGGTTGCTCTGCTTGAAATAAAGATATGTGCGTAGGGTTGAACCGTTAGCTCTGTATCAAGGCAGCCGGCAGGGACAACCAGCAGATTTTCAGCAGAGAGAAAATTGGGAAGGGGCGATCCACAGCAAGAGCAAAAGCATTTGACATGACGTGTTTCAGGAAGGATGAATGTCTTGACATTTTCTTTCCCCTTAACCCATTTCAATTTGGCAGTAGTTGAGAATAAATTTGCGGCATGTGCGGAGCCGGTATCTTTCTGACAATGCTGGCAGTGGCAGAGATAAAATTGTTCAAACTCTCCGGTTATTTCAAAACTTACCTGCTGGCAGAGACATGAGCCGATACTGCTAGGTTTCATTACTATAATCCTTTGTGAATAAGAACTATGCTCCTGTTTTACAGGGGAGGTATTTTCTTGTTTCTGGTAAGTTATCTCGCTGTTCTTTTTCTAAAGAATATTTTGTATCTGTGCCAGTAGCAGGACATCTCGGAGCAAATTTTAATCCAGGATCAGGGGCCAGATGTAGGGGATGGTGAAAACGGTGGTGATACCGACTACAATATTCATGGGAATGCCGATGCGCAGGAAATCTGAAAAGCGGTAGCCTCCGGCGTTATAGACCAGTGTGTTGGTCTGATAGCCCAGAGGGGTGGCAAAACTGGCGCTGGCGGCAAACATGACGGCGACGACAAAGGGGCGCGGGTCGAGGCCAAGTTGTGCCGCAATTCCGGCGGCGATCGGGGCCATGAGGACCGCGACGGCGTTGTTGGTCACCAGTTCTGTCAGGATTGAGGTCACGGCATAGACCAGGGCCAGAGCCAATAGTGGTGAAACTGTTCCAAGCAGGCCCGTAAGCTGTCCGACAATCAGGGTTAGTGCGCCCGATCCTTCCAGAGCGGCACCGAGTGTCAGCATTGAGACAATCAACAGCAGCAGGCGGCCATCAATGGCCCCTACACCCTCGTCGGCGTCAATGCAGCGGGTGAGAAGCACAACAGCGACCCCCAAAAGCGCCAGAGGGAGGATTGGTGCGACATCCAGGGCTGCCAGAAAAATAACCGCGAACATGCTTGCCAGAGCAATGGGAGCCTTGGTCCGGCGAAAGGCGCGTGAAGATATCGGGGAGAGGAGGATCAGCCGTTCTTCTTCTTCCAGGCGCTTGATGTCTTCGATAGAGCCTTCCAACAAAAGAGTGTCCCCGATTTCCAGACGTATTGTCTGGAGTTTTTGGTCCTGAAGGGTGCCTTCGCGGTGCAGGGCCAGGGGATAAACGCCAAAGTGGCGCCGCCACCTCAGCCGACCAAACATTCTGCTTCTGGCCCGGGTATTGGGCCCGACCAGGGCTTCGACCACAACAGATTGCCGGGCCTTTGATGCTTCTGCCCCAGCGATGGCAGCACCCTGGGCGGTTCCTTCGCGAAAGCCCATGATCTCTGCATCAGCAGTCTTGATCACCACCTGATCTCCGGGGGCCAGGCGGATCGTTTCGAGGCTGTCCCGCAAAGAAAAATCCGCACGGATGACATCGACGACCAGCCCGCCACCGCGGCGGAAGGCGTCAATCTGAAGGGGAAACTGGCCGATGAGTGGCGACCCTACCGGGATCAAAAGTTCAGCGAACCACATGCGTTGTTCTCTTGCCGCTTCGGTCGGGCTGGAACTTTTACGATCTGGCAAGAGTTTCGGGGCGATGAGAGCGAGAAAACTTCCCCCGACCAGGGCGACAATGATTCCCAGCGGTGCGATTTCGAAAAGAGTAAAGGGCGCAAGGCCGATTTCCCTGGCGACGCCATCAATCAGAATGTTGGTTGAAGTCCCGACCAGAGAGCAGGTGCCGCCGAGGATGACCATAAAGGAAAGGGGCATGAGCAGACGCGATGAACTGATTTTGGTATCCCGGGCGAGGCTGATGACCACAGGGATCAGCACCATGACAACCGGAGTGTTGTTCATAAAGGCGGAAATTCCGGCTGCGGCAAAGAAAAACAGAGCAATGGTCAGCAGGGGGTGACGCTTTGCCTGCGTGCTGAGGCGAATTGTTGCCGCCTCAAGCACACCTGTCCTGACCAGCGCAGCGCTAAGGACAAACATGGCCCCGATTGTCGCGGGCGCCGGGTTGCCAATGGAATTGAGTACCTGTTTTGTGTCAACCAGCCCGAGGGCCAGAGCGGCGGCTGCCCCGGAAAAAGCAATGATTTCCGGGGATCTCAGTTCCAGAAAGAATAATATAAAGACCCCGAGCAATAACAGAAGGGCAATGTAAGGAGCAGCCGAGCCGAGATCAAAAAGCATGCGCGGCCCTTTTTATATTTTTCCTGTACATCTCTTTTCCTCTCTCTGGGCGATCTGGACTCTGGACGCTCTGGTCTCTGGGTGGTCAGGTCTCTGTGTGGTCAGGTCCGGGACGCCCTGTTCAACCGGGGGAATTTCACCGAATCCAGCAACTGTGTGCCAGCGCCGAATTCAATAAAATCTACTGCTTCCGAGCATGCACGTCTCAAAATATATTTTTTCGAGGGATACTTGTGTTTGCCTTGTCGTTCTCCCAATTCATGGGCGACAGCAGAGCGACTGTGTCATTGACGGATTGTGATTTTTATTCCGGGTTGGCGGCTGGACCTTATTTCTTTTTTTTCCTCATGCGGAGTGTCCGTTTCTATGCTCACATTTGCCGGAATAATCGGTGGTCTTGTCCTGCTGGTCCTTGGAGGGGACGTGCTGGTCAGAGGGGCAAGTTCCCTGTCCCTGCGCTTTGGCGTTTCTCCCTTGCTGATCGGATTGACCGTCGTCGGTTTCGGGACTTCTACGCCGGAGCTGGTGACCAGCCTTCTCGCAGCATCCCTTGACCTGCCCGGGATCGCCATCGGGAACGTTGTCGGAAGCAACATCTGCAACATTCTGCTTATCCTTGGTATTTCCGCGCTGATCTATCCCATGGTCATCAACCGGCGATCCTTTGTCCGGGACGGGGCTGTGTTGACGGTGGTCACCCTGCTTTGCGTATTTGTCCTGCTGTCCGGTTCTCTGGAACGGCTCTGGGGAGCGGTTTTTGTTCTGTTGCTTGTGGGCTATATTGTTTTTACCTACCTGAAAGAAAAAACAGCATTTTCTGAAGAGACAACAGACATAGCGGCTGACAAGAGTATCCCTGTGCCACAAGCCGGTATCCTCAAAGCATTGCTCTATACCTTTGGCGGCATTGCCGTGACCATTCTGGGGGCGAAGCTTCTGGTCGACGGAGCTTCGGGGCTCGCGATTGAGGCGGGCATATCCGAGGCCCTGATCGGTGTCACGATTGTTGCTATTGGTACCTCTCTGCCAGAGCTGGTGACCTCTGTCATCGCAGCCTTGAAACGACAGACCGATATTGCCCTTGGGAACGTTATCGGCAGCAACATCTATAACGTGCTCGGTATTTTGGGGATCACCGCCCTGGTGGAACCTGTTGTTGTCCCTGCAGAGATTGCGGGCACCGACGTCTGGGTCATGCTTGGCGCGACAGGACTTCTGATAATCTTTTCTGTTTTTGGCTGGAAAATCAGCCGTCTGAAGGGCGGGTTGTTGCTGGGGGGCTATGGCGGATATCTTGGGTATCTGGTTATACCACTGGTCTGATGGTGCTAGGCATCATGGCTGTCGTAACTGAAAAGAGCTGAGTGCATTACTTTGTTGTCAGGTAAGAACACGCCTGCAAAGCATAAGTCACTTCTGCGACTGGCGACCTGCGGCTGCGGGTCGCCAGTCTGGTCTTCGGGGTGATCAGGGGAGCTTATTTTTCCTGTGCTTGCCCTGTTGGAACCGCCTTGTCGATTTTTTCTCGTTCAGGCCCAGGAAAGATGCGTTTGAAATCTTCGGTAATGGCCAGGAGTGCTGGCACCAGAAGCAGCATAAGTGCAGTCGAGAACAGTTCGCCATAAGCCAGCGATACGGCAGCAGGAATAAGATACTGGGCCTGTTCTGAAGTCTCGCTTAACAAGGGAGAAAGACCGATAACAGTCGTGGCTGTTGTCAGGAATATGGCCCGAAACCTTCCCAGACCGGCCTGATGAATGGCGTCAAAAGCAGAAATTCCCTTTTCCCGAAGCTGGTTGTAGCTGGTAATGAGGACCAGACTGTCATTGATGACGACACCTGTCAGGGCCAGCATACCAAAAAAGGACAGGACAGAGAGTGGCAGGTCCATAATCAGATGACCTATGGCTGCGGAGACAAATCCCAGCGGTACGATGGCAAGAATAATAAATGGCTGCCAATAGGATTTGAGCGGCACGGCCATCAATACATAAATCAATACGGCTGCCAGCAGCAGAGCCTGTTTCATACCCCCCTGTATTTCCCCGATTTCTTCCAGTTCTCCTGCCCCTTTGATCTCCAGGCCGGGATATCTGGCGGCAAGTTCGGGAACAAGTTGTTCGAACACGGCCTGGGCAACTTCTTCGGAGGCAACCAATGAACGGTTTATAGAGGCTGCTACAGTATTGACCAGCTTGCCGTTCTCGCGATGTATGGTACCAGAGACATAGCTCCCTTTTATCTCGGCAACAGATTGAAAGGGGATCCAGTTGCCGTTGTTGCTGCGCACTTGACTTCGCAAGAGGTCGTCGATGCTGTCGCGTGTTGTGTCAGTGTTCTGGACAATCACCTTGAGCTCTGTACCGTCGCGCATGATCTTCTGGACTTCGGCGCCGCCAAAGGCATTGCCTATCTGGGAGGCGAGGGTTTCTGTGGTGAAGCCGAGATTCCTTGCTTCAGGTTTGACCTGGATGTCCAGCTGTGGTTGGCCCGGAGTCAGGCTGTCGCGAATATTGTTTACCCCGTTAATATCAGCCAGAAATTCACGCAAATCCTGACTGGCCAAAGCCAGAAGGTCGGAATCCTTGGCATAAAGGCGTAAAAGAAAGCCCCCGGCGAGTTCTTCCGACCCGGTGAACTGCAGCTGCGTGGCACCTTCTATGGTTCCCGTGTGTTGGCGCCACTGTTCCATAAATTCGATGATGCCGAGATCCGGGCGTTCTGAAACCGGTGTTAGTTCAGCAAAAATCTGCGCTGTACTTGCATCTGATATAAACATGAACATGGAACGTACAGGTGCGTTTTCCAGTGATTTTTCTTGCTGGAAAGTATGGCTGAGTTCTTCTCCGACAAGCCGGATATGTTCAAGGTTGTCCCTGGTCAGTTCAAAGGGGGCGCGGGCATCCATTTCCAGGCTCACGGTAATGACCTGGCCAGGAATATCCGGAAAGAAGACTGTTTTGATCTTGCCCAGACCGATCAAGCCGATCCCAAGCGTGGCCGCGGCGATAAAAAAGACAAGGGTTGCATAACGATGCCTGATGGATCGGGCGAGCAATGGCCCATAGATCCTGTCGCGAAACCCATGCAAAAGATTCTGGGCGGCCTGCTGTACTTTTGTCCAAAGCCGTCCCGGCAAAAAGCGGGGCTGTTGATCAAGTTTTGTGCGGGCGAGATGGGCCGGGAGAATAAACTTGCTTTCGATCAAGGAAAAGGTCAGGGCAAAAATGACAATTCCTGAGAAGCTGGCAAGAACTTTCCCCAGGGGGTTTTCCAGCATCAGCATGGGGAAAAAGGCCGCTATTGTCGTCAAGACACCGAATACTGTTGCAACAGCAACTTTCCTGACCCCCTTTTCAGTGGCCCGAAACGGGTCTTTATCTGCCCGTCGTTCTTCGAAAACACTTTCCCCGACCACAACAGCATCATCAACCAAAATGCCCAGAACAATAATCAGGCCAAAGGTGGTGACATCGTTCAGGGAATAATCGACCCACTTTGACCCGGCAACGGCGAGAGCTCCCATAAGAGAAACGGGAATACCCATGGCGACCCAGAAGGCCAGACGCACATTCAGAAAGAGGGAGAGAACCAGCAGAACCAGCAACAGGCCCTGAATGCCGTTGTTCTTCAAAAGTTCCAGCCGATCAGCTATATAATCCGCGCTGTTACCCCATATCGTGAGTTTAACGTCCGGCGGCAATCGGGTTCTGAAGGTTTCAACAACGTCATGGACGACTTCTGATACCTGGAGCAGATTTTCTTTCTGGCCAATCAGGATTTCCATGCCGGAGGTCAGCTCGCCATTGAAGCGAAACAGATAGTCCCCTTCCTTGAAGCCGTCCTGGACTGTTGCTATGTCACCCAGGAGAATGCGGGTACCATCGGCGTGTTCGATGACCGGAATTGCCGCATATTCTGTTGAAAATCGTGCCTGATTATCGGTTTTCAGAGAGATGGTCCCGCCTTTTGTCCGAAGGACGCCGGATTTGTAATTCAGCGAGTTCAGCTTTATCTGGGTGACCACATCGGCAACGGTGAGGTTATGACGCTGGAGTATCTGCGGGTCGAGTTCAATCTGCATTTCCCGCTCATACAACCCCCAGATATTCATCCGGGACAACTCTGGACGAGAGAGAAGTTCCTCGCGCAGGCGTTCGGACAGCCTTTGCAGGGTTACAGGGTCAGTCTGTCCATGGAGGTTGAGATAGAGGGCCGGAAAATCATAGCCGCCATCTTCTATGACCGGTCGTTCAGCCGCTGCGGGAAAGTCAGAAATTCCATCGATCCGCAAGCGCACCTTATCAAGAAGTTTCTGCAGATCCTGTCCACCACTGCGTCGCAAGGTGATAACAGAAGAATCGTTATTTGATTGAGAGCTTACACTGCGTACGCCCTCGATACCTTCAAGGGCTTTTTCGACTTTTTGGGTTATCAATTCGTCAATCTGGGCAGTGGTCGCACCAGAATAACTGGTGGTAATACTGATACTTTCCGGAGGGATGCGGGGGAACCCTTCGATGCGAATTGTGGTTAGGGCCTGCCAGCCGAGGAAGAGAAAAAAAGCCATCATCAGATTGGCTGCGACGGGATTCTTGATGAACCATCCGGTCAGAAAATGCATGGTCTATTTTTCCTTTTCCCGAGCGTACACTTTCTGGCCGGGTAAAAAAGAGACCAGTGGCGTAATGGCAAAGCGCCAGCTGTGTTCCCCAGCAGGTGCCTGAATGATGATGCGGTCGTCACGACGCGAGAGAACAAGCGGTTCGAGCCTTTGCAAGCGGTCCTGGCTGTCGAGGTACCAGAGATATCCGTCTTTGGTGAGGGATGACGCGGGAATATCAAGCGCTTCGGAAATGGTGATGCCGGGGAGTGACAGTTTGACAAAGTCGCCAGAAAGCACCTTTGAGGGGGCGGTTTCTTCTATCACAAGAAAGATTTTATACTGGCGGGTCGCTTCATCCAGAAAGCCACCACCCCGGCGGATCTTTGCCTGCGCGATCAATTCTCCTGCTTGCCCTGTTATCCTGGCCTCCAATCCTTCAAAGGGTTTCTGAAGCAGGTTCCATTCGCGTCGTCCGATTTCGGCTTCCAGCTCAAACCGGGTGTTGTCAACCAGCTTGAGCAGTTGGTCACCGACATTCACCATTTGCCCGGGGCTGACAAAACGCCGGGTTATAAAAGCAGGGAAGGGGGCAAGGATTGTCGTATCCTCAAGCTGTTGTCTTGCAGCACGGACTCTTGCGTTTGCTGAGGTGACGGACTGCTTTGCAATTTCCAGCTGGGGTATTTTCAGGGCAAAATCGTTCGGGGCTTTTCTACTGCTGCGCTCGAATTCTTTCTGAGCTATGTAATTGGCATTTTTTGCCTTCAAAAGTTCGAGTTCAGCTTCCTTGAGGGCCAGTTCAGCTGCGGCAAGCTCTGCAACATAGCGGCTGTTTTCTATTTCAATAAGTGTCGTCCCCTTATCAACAGCTTCACCGGCCAGGGCGTTGTCGTGAACCTTGTCTATCCTCCCTGATACAGCGGCCCGCAGCTCGGCAGACCAGCGTGGACGTATTTCTGCAAAAGATGTTATCTCCAGAGTTTCCGGTCCGGTCTGCACCTTTTCGAAAGATACCAGTTGTAACGGGGCGGGCGTCCCGGTTCTGGTGATATCTGCGGTGTCTTCCTCCATGACGAGCAGAAAAATGACACCGAAGAGCGTTATCAAAGAGATGACTATCCATAACCATCGTGCATGTGACTTGCCCACGCCGGGTGGCTTGGGTATTCCTTCACTGGTAGATTGTGGAGCGTTGTTCGTCATTATGCCCTCAAGACATCAGTTGCATGGATTCATAGAATAATTAATGTAAATACGAACGTTCGTTCATTCAATTAAAGCTGTTGTTGTTGCTTTTCAAGTCGAAACTGGAGTTACCCATGGAAAAGAGTGGTACGCGCGATAAATCAACCAGCCGGCGGCGACAGCTGATTGTCGAGACAGCAATAAAATGTTTTGCGGAAAAAGGCTTTCATCAGACAAGCATGCGTGATCTTGCCAAAAGTGCCGGGATCAGTCTGGGAAATGTCTATAATCATTTTGATAGTAAAACGGCGCTGGTGAAGGAAATCGCCAACCTTGAAGCCCAGGAGTTTCTGGAGTTTCAAGCCGTACTGGAAAAGAACAAAGACCCTGTCAAGGCACTGGACCGCTTCCTCAAGATATACCTTGAGGCCTGTTCCGAGCCTGACTATGCCTTGCTTGCGGCAGAGATTCTTTCGGAAGGACTACGCAACCCCGAAGTCAGATCCGGTTTTCTCAACAATCGTTCGCTTCTTGCATCCGCGCTGGCCAGGGTTATTCAGGAAATCGGAGAAGAGAAGGGGCTTGTTCTAATACCCGCTGCCGAGGATTGCGCAGAACTGGTTCTCGATATTGTCGAGGGCTATTCAATACGGCAGGCCTTTTCGGGAAAAGCAAAAACGAAGAAGGACGAGGCGTCAATAAAAGCGGGGGTCTATCGTTTGATAGGGTTAAAGGGATGATAGGACACGATGCTGCTTTTTGCGTTTGAAGCAGATTGGAAATTTTGTCATGTTTTTTTGACCTCTGCCCGAATCTGGTGATTGCACCTGTCTTTACGGTAGACTAGAAACGGAAAAGAAACAGCAGAAACACTGCCGTCGCAGGTGCCGGGGAAATGAGTAGAAAAGCGTCTTTTGATCTGTCGGTGATCAGTGATTCCCAATTGAGAAACCGCCTTGCTGAAATGTTTGAAACAGCTATGGCAATATTTGCAGACACATCTTTGCTGCAAATCGGAGAACCGCACCGCCAGAAACTTGTGGGTTTGCGTCAGGAGTATCGTTCCGAGCTTGCACAGCTTTGCAAGGAAGGTGAAGATATTCACTTCAAGGAACAGTGCCTCAAGTCGATCAGTTGCCTGTTGAGCGGTTTTGACCAGTTTCTCTCAGCCCTGGATACTGCTCAAAAGGGTCTTGAAGTCATGGCTCTCTGGCCTGATGCCCTGCGGGATAACGCAGGTGCTTCGGAAATTTGAACGAGTAGGCCTGAAGAGCCGCATCAGGTGATGCGGATAAAGCTGCTCATCCCGGTTTTCTGATGTTCGATGATGTGACAGTGCAACAGCCAATCCCCGGGATTGTCAGCGACAAAGGCCACATCAATCTGTTCGTCGGGTAACAGCAAGGCAGTATCGGTAATCAAAGGTTCCAGCGGGCGTTTGTTCGATTTCAGCAGGGTGAATGACAGGCCGTGCAGATGGATCGGATGGGTGTGAGGTGTCCGGTTGATAAAGCTGAAGATGTAGCTTTTCCCGAGTTTCAATTCTGCCATGGGGGCCATGGGATCAGGAGAAACACCGAGCCAGGGTTGACGGTTTATGGCCCAGAAGGAAAAACCCAGACTGCCACAGAAACCGCTTTTGGGGGCAGATTCTGCCGTCGCAGTGAATTCAAAGGGAATGTGTTCTGCCGAGGCCAGATCCGGGATCGGCACGGGATTGGCAGGCAAGGGTTTCAGGTCGCCTATGGCCCGTTTAAGGGACGGTCCTTTTGTCTTCAGGGTTGATACCGTCCAGGGCGTGGAGGCCGAATAGTTGATCAACTCGACATCCACCCCTTCTTCTTCGGGAAGCAGAATTGCGAGATCCATGCGTTGGCCGGGGCCGACACTCTGCTGGTCCAGTCCTGGCTGGCCCGGTGTCGGATAGCCATCGAGGGCAATGATTTTTGCAGTTGCACCAGAAATCCCCAGTTTGAAAATGCGGGTGACGTCGGTGTTGACCAGCCGCAGGCGGATCAAACCTCCGCTAGGCACTTCAAAGAGGGGGTTTTCCTGCCAGTTCGCGGTTTTAACTGTGCCAAAGGTTCCTGATCGGGCACTTTTTCTGGCTTGATAGAGTTTGATAAACTGGCCGTCGGATCCCAGTCGCCAGTCCCGCAGGTTCAAGGCCAGATCCTGATCAAAGCCGGGGTCTTTTTCTTCCTCTACGATCAGGATGCCATTGAGACCGTAGCTCATCTGCTCCAGCGTATTGCAATGGGGGTGATACCAGAAGGTGCCCGCATCGGGGGGGGTAAAGATATAGTCGAAGGTCTCATGTTCATAGACATAAGGCTGAGTCAGAAAGGGAACTCCGTCCATGGCATTGGGCAAGCGCAATCCATGCCAGTGAATGGTGGTTTCTTCCGGCAGGGCATTTTCCAGCCGTACATGAAAAGGTTGTCCCTGACGGGCGCGCAGAACAGGGGCAGGGCCAGTGGCGTTGTAGGAAAAAACCTTGCTGGTCAAGGTGTCAGGCAAAAAACTGTGCTCTGTCAGGGCGGGCTTCAGCACCAGATCCGGGCGGGCCTGGGCTTTTGAGCCGAGAAAACCAACAGCAGCACCTCCGGCGACGGCAGAAGCTGTGACCAGAGAGTTTTTCAGGAAATTACGTCGGCTTTGCGTCACGTGAACACCAGAGATCAGGATAAAAAAACAGTATAAAAATCAAAGAATTGTCTGACAAGAAAAAGCAAAAAAAACGATGGCGACATTTTGACCCGGACAGGGAACAGGCCATGATTTACGGGGCAGAGATTCTATTGGCCATGCCAAATTGGCAGCAGATCAGTCCGAGGGGGCGAAACGGGAAAGGCGGGGGCGTAAAAAATCCACAGCGGCTCTGACCTTGAGGGGGAGGAAATTCCGGCTGGGATAGAGCAACCAGGCACCGGTATCAAAAGAGGTTGCTGTAACGCGGTAAGTCGGGAAGAGATCCAGGCAATGCCCATCCGCAATGGTCTGATCAACCAGCCAGTTAGGCAGGAGAGCAAGCCCCTGATCGGCGAGTACACTTTCACGGATTGCCAGGGCATTGGAGATAACCAGATTGCCTTTGACCGGTATTGTGGCTGTCTTGTTGTCTGCAGAACGAAAATGCCATTCAGTCCGGTATTCAGGCAGATCGAACAGAATCATATCCTGACGAACAATATCTTCGGGCGTTTCAACAGGGGGCGATTTGGCAAGGTATCCCGGGCTGGCAACCACATGATAGCGGGTGGTATGAAGTTTTGTGCAGATCACATCCGTTTTTATTTCCGGGGCCAGCCGGATTGCCAGATCAATCCGGTTGTCTACGAGATTAAGCTTTTCGTCGGTAAGCAGGAGTTCCAGTTCAATGTCGGGAAAAGCAGAACGGAACGCGGGGATCTGTGCAAGCAGACAGCTCTGTCCATAGGCAACTGAAGCGGTAATACGCAGTGGACCACGGGGTTCAGTATGGACGGCAATGGCCTGCTCCCGGGCGAGTTCCAGTTCATCGGGAATGGCTTGTATTCGGGCGAGATAAAGTTCACCTGCTTCTGTCAATGTCAGGTTGCGGGTCGTGCGTTGGAACAGACGGACGGCCAGTTCGTTTTCCAGCCCGGCGACTATTCTCGAGACAGAGGAGGGGTCAATATTTTCCTTACGCGCAGCTGCTGCAAAGCTGCCCAGTCTGGCTACCGTCATAAAGATCTTAAGAGAGGTAATATCCATTCGTGTATTTTATGCATGATATAGATGGATATAAAGGTGTTTCATGAAAATATATCTTTGGCATACTGTTGTAAATTAAAGTGTGAAACAGACAGGCAGCAGGAAGAAGCGATGACAGAGTTGCGGGACAAGGTGGCCTTGATTACCGGAGCAAGCAAGGGGATCGGGGCAGCAACGGCACTTGAGTTTGCCAGACAGGGCGTAAGAGTTGTGTTGGCTGCGCGGAACGCTGCGGCACTTGAGGACGTCTTGGTCAAAGTCGAGCAGTTGGGTGGCAAAGCCGCGGTGATTTCCTGTGATGTGAGCAGATATGAAGATGTTTCTGCTGCGGTTCAGCTTTGTCAGGAGCAATTTGGTGGGCTGGATATTCTGGTGAACAATGCAGGGGCGATTGACCCCATAGCCAGACTTGCTGACTCTGACCCAGAGCTCTGGGCAAGGGCCGCGGATGTGAATTATAAAGGGGTTTATTATGGCATGCACGCTGCGATCCCGGTGATGCAGCAACGGGGCAGAGGTGTGATTATCAATGTCAGTTCCGGTGCCGCAACTTCCGCGCTTGAAGGCTGGAGCCACTATTGTTCAAGCAAAGCTGCAGCTTTGTCGCTGACCCGCTGCGCGGATCAGGAATACCGGGAGCAGGGGATTACCGTAATCGGTCTTAGTCCTGGTACTGTGGCAACGGATATGCAGGTTTCGATCAAGCAGTCGGGAATTAATCCGGTAAGCCAGCTTGACCCCTCTGTGCATGTTCCTGCGGACTGGCCAGCCCGGGCCATTGCCTGGCTCTGCACCGGGGCTGCCAAAGAATATGCGGGAACGGATTTTGTTCTGAAGGACGAGGAAAACCGTCGAAAAATCGGCTTGATTTAATAGGTCAGATATCGCGGGTGCCAGCGCGGGAGGGCAGGCTGATCCAATCGGGGATCAGCTCTTGTCGCTTGAATCCATGACGATGGTTACAGGACCGTCATTGAGCAGCCTGACTTCCATCTGTGCACCGAAGATCCCCTTTTCAACAGTATGCCCAAGCTTTTCAAGGCTGTGGCAGAAATGTTCGTAGAGTTGCCTGCCTTCATCGGGGCTGGCTGCTGCTGAAAAACCCGGGCGGTTTCCCTTGCGCCAGTTGGCTGCGAGGGTGAACTGGCTTACAATCAGCAGGGAACCACCAATATCTGCGAGAGAGAGGTTCATCTTGCCTTCAGTATCAGTGAAGATCCGCATCTTGCTGATCTTGCTGGAAAAATAGTCAGCTTCGGCAAGTCGGTCGCCCTGTTCGGCGCAAAAAAGGACCAGAAGTCCTGTGCCGATAGCTCCGGTGATTTCTCCGTCAACTGTAACAGAAGCCTCCCGGACCCGTTGAAGAACGGCTTTCACTGATTTCTTCCGATCACGATGCCAGAATTTCGAAGCTGTGGGTGACTTCAGCCGTTTTGCCCAGCATGATCGAGGCAGAGCAATATTTGTCGGCAGAGAGTTCAACTGCGCGACCGACTTTCCTGTCGGTCAATCCGGCCCCGATGACTTTGAAATGCATATGAATTTTGGTAAATACCTTGGGGTCACTGTCGGCGCGTTCAGCTGTGATATCTACTTCGACGTCTTCGATGTTTTCGCGCCCTTTGCGCAGAATATGCACCACGTCATAGGCCGAGCAACCGCCCATTCCCATCAACAGCATCTCCATCGGGCGGGGGCCGAGGTTTTTACCACCGCCTTCAATGGCCCCGTCCATCACCACAGCATGCCCGGAACCGCTTTCTGCCATGAAAGCTACGTTTTCTATCCATTTGATGCGTGTTTTCACAGGGGTACTCCGCTTGAGACTATGGGACGTGCAAGGTAACGCCAGCATCAATCGCTGTTCAAGAGGAAAGATTGCGGCTGGCGGTTATCGAATGCGTCAAAAGGAAAAGAACGGCCTTGTTCTGTGCGTCTACCCGGAGAAAACCCTGAGTAACGGGAAATAATCCGGCGTAAACCCGACAGAGATCTGGAAATACTGTTGTTATCGCACTCTGTTGTCTAACGGTGAAAATAGATGGAATTGAGTATTTTCAGCTTGATTTGAGGGTGGTCGATCCTGAAAGGCAGGAATAAAACGGTATAGGCCCTTTTTTGTTCTTCCGGGGCGGCCTCGACTTTCCAGCTCATGGTTTTCTGTACCAGATGAGGTTTGGCACTATCAAGCACATGGGTCAGGCGACTCTTGACGTCACCCAGGACCCTGGCCGGGAAGATATCTTCCAGCGGTGAGCGCTTGGAAGGAATGCCAAGGTTTTCCCGACAGTTTTCGCCCGTGATACACACAAAAAAGTTGCCGTCTTCGTAGGCATCATAAAGCATGATGTCAGGCAGGCTCTCGCGTACCGCACAGGGATCGAAGTCCTGCCAGTTTGGGAGTGCTCTGTCAGCCTTGAGTTGTAACCAGTAGCGATAGAGGTTTGCCTGAACTATTGATTTTATATTTAGCTCGGATACTTCTAAAACTTTAGGTATATCAATTGTTTCTGCCATTATTGTTCATTTGCTCTATCGACTTGAAACGGAACTGTTCTGCGGCAAGGACACTGTATGTAACATGTTTCATTTGAACATGGGTTAATAACAGGCAAAAATGTGATAATTGTCAGGCACAGACAAAACCACACTACCGTGGCGGTAAAACCGACCGGATAAGGCAAATGAAACAGAGGCAGACGATATTTGATATTGATACCCGGGGGCAAGGATTTTATGAGTTTTCTCGTGAAATCCGCAGATGGTGTGCTGATCAGAAGCTCTATTGCGGGTTGTTGACCCTGTTTATTCGCCATACCTCTGCCTCTCTGATTATTCAGGAAAACGCAGACCCGGATGTGCAGTACGATCTGAACAGGTTCTTTGGCAAGCTTGTCCCAGAAAATCCCGAGCTTTACAGGCATCGTTGCGAAGGTCCGGATGATATGCCAGCGCACATCCGCTCTGTATTGACGTCAGTACAGTTGAGTGTTCCGGTCGTACAGGGTGAACTGGCCCTTGGAATCTGGCAAGGTGTGTATCTGTTTGAACACCGCACAGCGCCGCAAAGCCGACAGGTTGTCGGGCACCTGATCGGAGAGTGAAATTATCTCAGGCCTGTTTGGGGCGAAATGCCTTGCAGACGGTTTCGTCGGTTTCCAGATAAGGACCCTCAACCAGATCAATGCAATAGGGGACAGCCGGGAAAACAGCTTCCAGGCAATCCTTGATGGCCGAGGGTTTGCCGGGCAGATTGATTATCAGGCACTTGCCCCTTATCCCGGCGGTCTGTCGTGACAGAATGGCTGTGGGGACAAACTTCAGGCTGACCTGGCGCATCAATTCTCCAAATCCGGGCATAAGCTTTTCGCTGACGGCTTCAGTTGCTTCGGGGGTGACATCCCGTTTGGCCGGACCTGTGCCCCCGGTTGTGACAATCAGGCAGCACCCTTCTTTATCGGCAAGCTCTTTCAGGGTTTGCTCGATTAAAGGCTGATCATCAGAAACCACTCTTTCTACAGCTTCCCAGGATGAAATCAGCATGCGCGATAGCTCCTGATGAATTGCAGGACCACCGAGGTCTTTATATTCTCCCCGGCTTGCCCGGTCAGAGATGGTCAGAATGCCGATGCGGGCGGTTGTTGAATTCATAAAAGTTCCTAAAAATTTTTTGTGCCCGGTTGTTTTGTGCCCGTGTTTTTTGTGCTCGTGTTTTTTGTGCGAGGGGCTGCAACCCTTGTTCATATTACGATTCCAGAAATCATCTGTCTTTGACAAAGATCAACTGTGGTGCCGGAGGAGAACTCCTATTCCGGATTTCCTGTGATGTCTTGATGAAGATCAATGTCTGATCAGGACAGGATCATCATGCTCTGGCTTCTTTGCTTGGAAAGATGACGTCAAAGACATGCAGGATCAAAATTTCTCTCAAGAGTATCCGCCTTTTTCTCCTGTCCTGTTGGCGGGTATAGCTCTCAGCCCGCTGCCCATCCGTTTTTTTGCTCCAATTGCAAAGTATATGCTGGGGCGGGTAATCAAGCTCTATCCCGATGTGTTCAAGAGGCTTGAACCACTGGGACATTGTCGTTTTGCCGTGCGCCCCAGTGATCTTCCCTGTTGTTTTCTCCTTGAGCTGGATCATGGGAAAGCCCAGCTGTCGCTTTTTTCCCGGCTGGATGACTTGCCCGTGTCGGATGCAACAATTAGCGGTCCGATTTCTTCTCTTGTTCTGTTGCTTGAGGGGAAGGTCGACGGGGATGCGTTGTTTTTCTCTCGGGAACTGGCTGTTTCCGGCGATACAGAGGCTGTTCTGACTTTGCGCAATGCAATTGACAGCGCGGACATTTCTCTTGAGGAGATCTGGCTTGGAGAAACCGGTTTTTTACGGCCAATAACGGGGAGGGCCCTGTCAGGTTTCGCAGGGCTTTATGAAAAGGCCAACAGGGATCTTTCCTTGATCAAAAACGCTCTGATTTCCCCCGTCACCCGACAGCATCAATTACTCGAGGACGATTTGGACCGCCAGCAGGAACAGCTCGACAAGATGGAAAAAGAGGTCCGGAAGATCAGGGCCCAAAATGCCAGAGCCCAGAATGCCAGAACCCCAAATGCCCGAGCAGTGAGAGAAACGCCTGTCGCAGAAAATCCTGTCGCAGAAAATGAGGAAGACTGACAATGGAGCTTGTTTGTCCGGCCGGAACGCCTTCGGCATTAAGAGCCGCCCTGGATGCCGGAGCCGATGTTGTTTATGTCGGCTTTAGGGATGAAACCAATGCACGTAATTTCCCCGGTCTGAATTTTAGTCCGGATGAGTTGAGAGAAGCTGTGGCTCTGGCCCGGGGGATGGGGCGTCAGATCTATGTGGCGATCAACACCTACCCCCAGGCAGGAAATCTTTCGCCCTGGCATAAAGCCGTGGACAGTGCTGCAGAGATAGGCGTGGATGCTGTCATTCTGGCGGATATCGGTCTGCTGGATTATGCTCAGAAGAGACACCCGGATTTACGACGCCATCTTTCGGTACAGGCCTCTGCTTCCAATCCGGAAGCGATCAATTTTTATCGCTCTGCTTTTGATGTCCAGCGGGTTGTCCTTCCCCGGGTGCTGACTGTACGGGAAATTGCGGCCTTGATTGGCGAGATAGATGTCGAGACCGAAGTCTTCGCCTTTGGCGGTATGTGTGTGATGGCTGAGGGGCGTTGCTCGCTTTCTTCCTATGCCACAGGCAAGTCTCCAAACATGAATGGTGTCTGTTCGCCTGCCAGCCATGTCAATTATGAACAGCGGCGGGGCAAGCTGATCTCGAAGCTGGGTGATTTTACCATCAATACTTTTCCGGACAATGAACCTGCGGGCTATCCGACACTCTGCAAAGGCCGCTTTGTCGGTCAGAGTGGTGACCCGTCCTATCTGTTCGAGGAGCCAACCTCGCTGAATGTCATGGCGATGCTGCCAGAGCTGATTGCGGCGGGGGTGAAAGCGCTCAAGATTGAAGGGCGACAAAGGGGAAAAGCATATGTTTCGCAGGTTGTTTCCAGTTATCGCCGGGCACTGGATGCGGCCCTGCGCGGAGAAGTCGTTCCCCTGATGGATATGGGGAATATCGCTGAAGGAGCCAGAAGCACCCCTGGTGCCTATCAGAAAAACTGGAGATAATCATGAAGAATACTGCTTCGCGCCTTACGCTTGGGCCTCATCTCTACAACTGGCCAGCCGAGCAGAAACGGGATTTCTATTTCCGTATCGCCGATGAAGCCGAGGTAGATGTGGTTTATCTCGGTGAAGTTACCTGCTCAAAACGTGCGCCTTTTTTCCTGCCTTTCATCCCGGAAGTCTGTGATCGGCTGGAAGCGGCTGGTAAAGAGATCGTTCTTTCTTCTCTGGCGCTGGTGATGACCGGACGCGAGAGGAAAGAGCTACATGAGCTTTCTGATGATTGCCCCTGGGAGCTTGAGGCCAATGATCTTTCTGCCGTGGCTCTGTTGAAGGGGCAGTCGCATGTCATCGGCCCCTTTATCAATATCTACAATGAGGGCACGCTGGACTATCTATATGACAATGGTGCCAGGCGCATTGTTTTGCCCTGCGAATTGCCGGCGGAGTCTCTACAGAAGCTGGGAGAGGCGGCGAGAGGTCGGGAACTGGAAGTCCAGGTTTTCGGGCGGTTACCCCTGGCGCTTTCTGCGCGCTGTTATCATGCGCGGGCGCATAATCTGAGTAAAGATGGCTGTCTTTATGTCTGCGAAAAAGATCCGGACGGTATGGACGTGATGACCCTTGATGGAGCGCCTTTCCTTGCCGTCAACGGGACCCATACGATGTCCTATAGTGTCAATAGTCTCGCCGGAGAGCTTGAGGCCCTTCAGAAATCCGGAATGACACATTTTCGTCTTTGGCCGCAACAGGTGGATATGGTGGCTGTGATTCAGGCATTCAGACAGGCGCTTGATGGACAGATTGACGGGGAGGAGGTTCAGGGCCGCCTTGATAAACTGGTGGATTTTGCCCCTTTCTCCAACGGGTTTTTCCACGGTGCCGAAGGTGCGCGAATGGTTGAATAGAGCGGGAGGCAATGATCGGTTTGTGATCGGGATGTTTTTAGGCTAGAACTCTGGGCGTCGAGCCGAAACCAGAAGGCTTTCGGAGTGTTTCAGAGGGCACAGCGGGTTTGTATTCAGAAGTTGAACTGGCAGGGTGGGACCAGAGAGTCCGGGCCTTATACGACTATTGGATCTCTATCCACCCAAGAGAGCAGGAACAGTCTGTCCTGCCTGGTCGCCAGCATTTTGATCCCCTTGATGTTCCTTCTCTTTTACGACACATCTGGCTGGTTGATGTGTCGGGAAATCCGACCCGCTTCAAATTTCGCCTGTTTGGGACGACACATGTCGAGGCGATGCGGGGCGATTTTACCGGGCAATGGATTGACGAGGTTTTTGGCGACTTCAAAACATCGGCTGTCTACGGGGACTATCTGCTGGTCGCGGACAAGGGCCTGCCGAGTTACCGCAAAGGGCCTGCGGGTTACCATGTGCCAGATTACAATACGATAGAGCGCATCATGCTGCCTCTTTCGAAGAACGGACAGGATGTGGATATGATCCTTGCCCTGACTGTTTATCTTTAACATCGACGAGATTGTTATCAACTTTTACTCTCAGGCGTCAGTTTTTACGGTGAAACTGACGATTCCTTGAGGCAGATCATCGTCACAGCCGTTATTTTGCGACAGGGTCTGTTATATTTGCGGGAGCAGGTCTTTCTGTACTGTCCAGGACCTCTCTTGGCAGGCGGATCCCTGAGCGAGGTAATGATGAAAACTCCCCAAGAGCACTATCGTGAAAAAATCTGTTCGGCTGAAGCTGCCGCGGCCTTGATCGGCGATGGTAGCAACTTGATGGTTTCTATGGGGGTTTCAATGCCCCCGGCCTTGCTTCATGCAATTGCTGATCGGGCCAGATCTGGTTCCCTGACGAACCTGAAGGCCTATTATATGCACGCCAGTGCCCATGCAGGGGAAAGTATTCTCTCTCCCGATGTGATGCAGGTGATCAAGCCCTATTCGTTGTTTATGAGTGGTTATGACCGCGAGATCGAACGACTGGGGCGGTTAAACGGGCAATGCTGGATGAACTATGTTCCCTGCACCTTTCATCAGGTGGGCAGACTGATGACAGAAACAATCGGGGCAGAAGCCTTTATTGCAACAGTTTCACCCATGGATCGACATGGTTATTTCAGCCTGGGGACAAACAGTGATTATGGCACTGTGGTCGCGCGCAACTGCGGGAAGCTGATTGTCGAGGTGAACGGGTCAATGCCAAGAGTTTTTGGCGAAGCCCTGATACATATCTCTGAAGTGGATGCCCTGGTCGAGAATACCTGCCCTTTGCTTGAGGTGCTTCCAGCAGATCCTGGTTTCGAGGATGACTTGATTGCCCGTCAGATTGTCGAACAGATCCCTGATGGGGCAACCATTCAGATGGGGGTGGGCGGGGTGCCTAATGCAGTTGCGACCTATCTACGAGGGCACAATGACCTCGGGCTGCACTCAGAGCTTCTGGCTCCGGGGCTGGTTGATCTGATCAGGAGAGGGGTGATCACAGGGAAGCGAAAGACGCTGCACCGCCTGAAGCATCTCTTCACTCTCGCCCTGGGAGATCGGAAGATGTATGAATTTATGGATGACAATCCCTCGTTAGCAGGTTATCCGGCCTCTTATATCAACGACCCCGGTATCATTGCCCAGAATGCCAATATGATATCGGTAAACTCGGCCTTGCAGGTGGATCTGACTGGACAGATAAATGCAGAATATCTGCAGGGAAAAGAATTCAGTGGTCCCGGAGGGCAGCTGGATTTTGTCAGAGGAGCCTATGCCTCCAGAGGTGGGAAGTCTTTTATCGCGTTGCATTCTACCGCCAAAAATGGATCCCTGTCCCGTATTGTCCCCCAGCTTGATGGCCCGGCGACCGATCCACGTATGGATACCCACCATGTTGTCACAGAATATGGTATGGTGAATCTCAAAGGGCTTTCCCTGAATGAGCGGGCTCAGGCTTTGATTTCGCTGGCGCACCCTGATTTCAGAGAGGCGCTTGGCGAAGCTGCGGTGACGCGAGGATTGGTAAGTTAGCCTTTTTGTATCAGAGAGTTGATCTTTTTCTCCGGGAAGGAATTGTATCGGTGCAATGAAAATTATATTACAGGTTTTGTTGCGACGCACAATTAAAGCTGTTTATAGTTTTGCCAGAGTTTTTCCTGACACCAGAGTTTTTTCTGACAATTAGAGATTAAAATGACCAAACGTATTACCGTTCCCCAGATCATGAGACTGAAAGGGCAGCGCCCTGTTGTCAGCCTGACGGCCTACACGGCTTCTCTTGCTGCGCTGCTGGATGATCATGTTGATTTTCTACTCGTCGGTGACAGCATGGGCATGGTTCTCTATGGGATGCCGAATACATTGTCTGTGACGCTGGATATGATGATTGCCCATGGCGCTGCAGTGGTCCGAGGCAGCAAAAAGGCCTGTGTTATTGTTGATATGCCCTTT
The DNA here is from genome assembly GCF_027214005.1 of Kiloniella laminariae. Lineage (GTDB taxonomy): Bacteria > Pseudomonadota > Alphaproteobacteria > Kiloniellales > Kiloniellaceae > Kiloniella > Kiloniella laminariae_A. Next base: position 656,226 of record NZ_JAPWGY010000002.1, on the reverse strand, counting down.
GGCAGCTATCAGGCCAGCCCGGCTCAGGCCTTTGAGAATGCAGCGCGGATTATGGCTGAAACCGGTTGTGCCGGTGTGAAGCTTGAAGGTGGTGCGGAGATGGCCGAGACGATTTCGTTCCTGGTAGAACGGGGAATCCCTGTTCTGGCGCATGTCGGCCTGTTGCCACAGCACGCCAATACGGTCGGGGGGTTCCTGACACAGCGCAATGAAGAGAAGATCTTGGCAGATGCCCATGCTGTGACCAATGCCGGAGCTTTTGCGGTGGTCATTGAATGTACCGAGCCCGCCATTTCGAAAAAAATCTCTGGAGAAATTGCCATTCCGACAATCGGGATTGGGGCCGGATCAGACTGTGATGGCCAGATTCTGGTAACCGAAGACATGATCGGTCAGGGGACAGGTTATGTGCCCTCTTTCGTAAAGCGCTATGCCGAGGTTCATGAGGACATTACCCGTGCTGCCCGGGATTTTGCTGATGATGTTCTGAACAAACGCTTTCCGAGCAAGTAACGACAGACCTGTTTAATCGCTGCGACCACAGGGCCGGCTGTTCTCAGGCCGGTCCTCAAGCCGAACCCAGGCGGTTTCTGAGGTAATCCTCAAGTTTCAGAGTATGAGTTAAGGGCTCTGTGTGAAGTCATGCCCGGCAGTAAAAATGGCGGGGGAAGCTTTTTGCTTTTCTGATTCTTTCTGCTCTGCCATAAAGTCGGCAGAAACACCATGAATAAAGGGCACCTTGCCTTTATCAGGATCAGAGAAGGATTGATTGTGAGCGAAACCGGGATCGAGAGTGAAGACCTTCTGGAAGGTCTGCGGGAAGAACTGGAAGAATATGGCGCAGAAGACCTGATTGTTTTTGGTCTGAAGTACACAGATGATGACGAGATTGATATGTCAATCTGGGATTCTCTTGGCGATCCGGAGCTGGTGGCTGATCTGCTGGAAGATTATGTCAAAGCTTACCGCGAAGAAACAAAGACCAAGAAAAAATAAATATACGAATAATAACTATACGTTTGAAGAACCCATAGATCAGTGGATCAGGCGCAACCGGGGGGGCTATCCCTGCTGAGTAGATGTCGTCTGACAGTGCACAAGAAGACAAGGCCATGAGTGACGTAGTCGAAAATGAAGATGAATTTTCCTGGGAAGTAACTGTTACCCTTCAGGGAGCTGAAGTTGCTGTTCCTCTGAAGAAATCAGTAATCAAGCAGGAAATTGAAGACCAGATTTCTATCAAGGGTGCCCACAGAAAAGCAATTCTGCGTTCAACGATCAAGAAGTTTACCAGTGGCCTGAAGAAGGGACCCGAAAACCTGAAGGCAGATGCCCTGAAGGAATTTCAGTGGAATGCCTTTATCCTGCTTGTGGATGACGTGATTGCAAACCGGCATCTGGCGATGCGGAGTGATGCTGTTCTTATTGAAGAGGCGCTCAAAGATCCGCGTCTGGTTTCACCACAGGACTAGACAGATCCTGTGAGCAGGCAGATTTTTTGCTATACTGAGGTCAATCATATCGAGTAGCTGACGATGAACAAGATACTGACAGCGGCGCATTGGGGCACCTATCTTCTTTCTGTTGAAGAAGACCGGATCACGGGGGTCGAGCCTTTTGCCCAGGATCCCGATCCTTCGCCAATCGGTCAGTCCTTCATTGACGGTATCCAGCACCCCTGCCGTGTCACCAAACCTGCGATCCGTAAAAGCTACCTTGAGCAGGGGCCCGGCGCAGCAACAGATCTGCGCGGGGCTGAACCCTTTGTCGAGGTTGAGTGGGACACCGCCTTTGATCTTGTCAGCCGGGAACTGGACCGGGTGCGACAGGATTACGGGAATCAGGCGATCTTTGCCGGTTCATACGGCTGGGCCAGTGCCGGGCGTTTTCATCATGCGCAAAGCCAGATTCACCGCTTTCTGAACTGTATTGGCGGTTATACAAAATCGGTCAACACCTATAGCTATGCAGCAGCGGAAGTGATCTTGCCACACGTGGTGGGGCACATGGACTGGCTGTTGAAGAATCATACCTCCTGGCCTGTTCTGGAAAAACATTGTGAACTGATGGTTATGTTCGGTGGCATCGCCCTGAAAAATGGCCAGATCAATGTTGGGGGTGTGGGAAAACACAGTGCGAAATCCGGTTTGCGTGCCTGTCGCGATGCCGGGACAAAGTTTGTCAATTTTGGCCCGGTACGTGATGATGTGGATGCCTATCTTGAAGCCGTCTATCACCAGCCACGACCCAACAGTGATGTGTCGATCATGCTGGCGCTGGCCTATACGCTCTGGCAGGAAGGCTTGCACGACAAGGATTTCCTTCAGCGGTATTGTGTGGGGTTCGAGCGGTTTCTGCCTTACCTGACCGGCGAGTCCGACGGGCAGGCCAAAACACCGGAATGGGCCGCTGGTATTTCCGGTCTGGAAGCAGGGACCATTCGCGATCTTGCGCTGGAGATGGCGCGCAAACGGACGATGGTGACAGCCAGCTGGTCGATGCAGCGGGGCGATCATGGTGAGCAGGCCTACTGGATGACAATCGTTCTGGCAGCCATGCTCGGGCAGATCGGTTTGCCTGGGGGTGGTTTCGGGTTGGGCTATGCCGGTGTTAACGGCGTTGGTCATCAGTTCATGGATTTCGCCTGGGCATCCCTGGATCAGGGAACCAACGAGGTCCGCGACTTTATCCCGGTTGCGCGGATCAGTGATTTGTTGCTTAAGCCGGGAGAAGCTTTTCAGTATAACGGCAGGGAATATCGTTATCCAGAAACCAAGGTTGTCTACTGGGCTGGCGGCAATCCTTTCCATCATCACCAGGACATCAACCGTCTTTTGCAGGCCTGGCGTAAACCTGACAGCATTATTGTGCATGAGCAGACGTGGAACGCGCTATCGCGTCATGCCGACATTGTCTTGCCCGCAAGCATGACCGCAGAGCGAAATGATATCGGCTGTGCCAAACGGGATGAATATCTCTTTGCGCTCAAGCAGGCAGTGAAGCCTGTCGGTGAGGCCCTGGATGACTATGCCATTTTTTCCGGTATTGCCGAGAAAATGGGTGTAGGGGATAAATTTACCGAAGGGCGCAGCGAAATGGACTGGTTGCGCTATCTTCACACAATCAATCGCCAGCGGGCGGCTTCCTTTGATATCGCGATGCCTGACTTTGATGCTTTCTGGGAAGAGGGTGAGTTTACCCTTCCTCTGGGGCATGAGTTGATCATGATGGCAGACTATCGTGCTGATCCGGACAAGCATCCTTTAAAAACCCCCTCTGGCCGGATCGAGATTTTTTCCGAAACGGTGGCTTCTTTCGAACTGGAGTCCTGTCCGGGACATCCGACCTGGATCGAACCAAAAGAATGGCTAGGTTCGCCCCTGGCCAAACGTTTCCCGTTACATTTGATGTCAAACCAGCCGGTCACCCGGCTGCACAGTCAGTTCGACCATGGCAAGACCAGCCAGGACTCAAAGGTTGCCGGACGGGAAGCCCTGACAATGCATCCAGAAGATGCGCGTTCCCGTGGATTGAAGGCCGGGGATGTCGTGCGGGTCTTTAATGATCGCGGGGCGACGCTGGCAGGGCTGTGCGTGGGCGATAACGTGCAAAAAGGGATTGTGCAACTCCCGACCGGTGCCTGGTACGACCCTGTTGAGCCCGGCGTGATTGGTAGTCTCGACAAGTCAGGTAACCCGAATGTGCTGACAAGAGACGAGGGAACGTCTGAGTTGGGGCAGGGGCCTGTTGCCCATTCTGTTCTGGTAGAAGTCGAGCGTTTCGAAGGTGAAGCGCCCAGAGTTACTGTTTATCAACCGCCTGAAATATTACGTCATTTGTCTTGAACTGTGGTTTGCTCAAAGGTTGGGGCGTTGGCTGTGGCCCCACTCGTTGTTGGCCGTTTTCAGACTGGCAAAGGCGTGGCTGTCTTTACGGTTTGGACTGTCGTTTCGGTTAAAAGCTGCCGATGAAATCAGTTTATATGTCCCGTTTTGGTACATGATTGTCGGGAGGGAGCGCTGGTTTTCCCGGCTTTCTCTGCAGGGGATGCTCCCGATTCCAGGGATTTTCTGTGTGGCCTCTTTAGAGCAGTTGGATGACAGCTTTACCGCATGTCCCCAGCCGCTGTGATAACCGGCATTGAAGATGTTGGCTGTTCCGCTACGAAGTCTCTGGCGCAACCCCTGGTCCATGTTTTTGAGACCAAGCCACCCGGTGCGCTGGCCGAGGGGTTCCTTCAGGGTGACGAGAGCCCAGTCTCCGGTCATGCTGGCCAGGCTGTTGGGGTTGGCCGGGTCATAGCTTTCGGAAATTTCTATTCTGGCGATATCAGAAGAGCCGATATGATTGTCACGCTGATAGCCGGCACGGAAGTGGAGTTCCTCTTCTTTCCACCAGCGTTTCTCGGCTTTGTTGTACAGGCAGTGAGCCTGGGTATAGAGGTGGTTCTTGCCAATCATGACGCCTGTGCAAAAGGCCCGTCCCCCAATGTTAAGTCGGCCCAGTGTGCTCCAAGGATAGCTTTCCGTATTAACGGTTCCCCTGGTCAAGTCCAGATTAGCTGTTCCTTGTAAGGGAGACGCCTCGAGGGTTGAAAGGGGAAGGAGGCACAGTAATGTAACGGCCAAAAGCGGGCGCCGCCAGAAATCAAACAGAGCTGTTGCCTGGCGGTTGGGGGCTTGTTGCAGATGTGACATGGGGGAGGATGCTTTTGCTGTTTCAGGTTTGTTCAGGCAAAAGCTAACAGGAAGGGGGGCACTTGGGTGTGATCTTTTTGAGTCTGTTATTTTTACAAAAAATTAACTTTTAGAGACGGATTCTGCTGTGCAGTTGTGGTTTTCCTGTAAGTGATTCCACTGATTCTGGATAAAACCGGATGATTTTGCCGATGAATTGCTATAAAGTATCTTCTGTCACTTGCTCTTCGTCTCGGGAGACGTTATAGGTGTCACTGAATTATTTCTGCTGTGAGTTGCAGCACTCATCAAGGGGTGGACAATGAAAACAAAGAGTTTTCTGTTCGGGGCTGTTGCGGCCGTAATCGCTGCCGCTCCGGCTAATGCTGGACCGCTGGACGCTGTTTTTGGCGGCCTTTTCGATACTGATTCTGCGCAGGATCGTGAAGTTACCGGAATTCAGTTCAGCAATGCATTGTATGATGGTTATCTCGCGCTTTCTGATGAGCGTGACAGTAACTGGGATCTGCTCGATGCCGAGCACTTTAACCACAAGGCGCGGACAGCCGCGCGTCGGTCAAGTGTTCTTCCTGATGAGCCCGATGATCGCTGGCTGAAAGACGAAGACAAGCCTGTCTTCGCTGATGCTCTCTTGCGTATGCGCAAGGCGTTTGATCGTGGTGGCCGGGTTGTTGCGCCACAGCTGGCAGCGAAAGCCCAGGTAAACTACGATTGCTGGATCGAGGCGACTGAAGCTGCGCGTTCTGTACAGTATCAGCCAAGCACACGTGGTGGTGAGTGCAAAGAAGCCTTTGATGCCGCGATGAATGGCCTTGATGCTCTGGCAACTTTCAAGTTGACTGACTTTCAGCCTTACGTAAGCCAGGCAGCAGCGCCAGCACCGCAGGCCGATTCTTTCCTTGTCTACTTTAACTTCGACAGCACTGTTGCAACAGATGCCGGGCGTGTTTCTCTGGAATCCGCTCTGGTTGCTGCCCAGACTGCCGATAGTACAACAGTCCGTCTGGTCGCGCATGCTGACCGTGCTGGTGCTGTAGATTATAACCAGGCTCTTTCCCAGCGTCGTTTGTCCGTGGTGATGGAAGCCATGGCGCGTGCCGGTGTGGATGTTGGCCGGATTGTTCCGGACGCGGTTGGTGAGACGCAGTCTCTTATCCCAACAGAAGACGGTGTCCGTGAGCCCGGTAACCGCGTTGTTGAGATTGATCTGGTTCAGTAAGACCCGGAAAATTTGAAAATGCCGAAGCCCCAGGGCTTCTGAATACAAGCCCCGCTATGCAGCGGGGCTTTTTTTTTAGGTTTTGGCTAGCAATCGTCATCCGTAAAGGAATGGGTAAGGTTTACTTAGGGTTTTTTTAGGGCTTAGGTCCTAACAATGAAGAAACACTTGGCAGGGCTTTTGGCCTTGCTGTTTTGCTTGAAGTCTGGAGATTCGGGTAAAACTCATATATATGGCTATGGTTTTTGAGGAAGTAATGCTTGTCCCTGAAAACGGGACTGTTAAAATTCCTGTTCGGATAAAAGCCAGCGGTCTGTTTGTTTTTTGCTAATTCGTGTCTGAAACGGACGCATAATAATACGGAACCTTAAGGGAGATTCCAAATGACTGATGATCTTACTCGTAATAACGGTGAGGCGAACCCAACAATTGACGCAACTGATTCTGCTGAACTGGGCCGTGCGACCCTGGTTGGACAGGCGGTTGGCGCAATTGATGTATCGGCGCCCGCCACGGGTGAAGTTGTCAATATTTCTCTTGTTAAGGGGCAGACAGCGGTTCTGAACTTTGACGCGGCTGCAGCAACGCCGGTCGTCGAAGGGAATGACTTTGTCCTGACATTTGATACTGACGGCGACGGGGCGGCCGACAGCAGGATTGTCTTCCTTAATCTTGTAGCTGAATCCCAGGGTGCTGATGCACCGGTTCTTGTCATCGGGGGCGTAGAACTGGCAGCGGATCAACTGATCGGGCAGGCACTGGCACTTGCAGGCGGAGACGGCACACTTGAAACAGCAGCTGGCGCGGGGGCCGGTGCTGGACCTGCTGGCGGTGGCGGCAGTACTTACAGTGATGATCTCGGTAATTCGATTGATCTCCTGAACGCACAGGGCGTTATTGACCCGACCGAGCTGCAGTTTGGCCTGCTTAGCGGCATCGATGAAAACACAGACCCTGCACAGGGGACGCTGTTAATAAGTTTCCTGACCACAGTTACTGAAGTGGAAGAAGGTCCAAACGGTGGTATAACAGGCTCCTTTGGTGGCGGTTTTGAAGACTGGTTGCCTAACCATCACTTGGTTGATGGTGATGACGGTCAGGATAGCAGTCCGTTTCTTGGTAGCTCTCTTGAGACCTTTGCTGCACCCATGCGGATGGTGTTGACCTTTACGCCTTCTGATAATGAAACCCTGGATTCTGTCGTTATTAACGAACTTCCAGATGGTGTGCGCCTGTTTATTGGTGGCAGTGATGAAGGGGATGAATACACTGGTGGATTCCCGATAACGATTTCGCCTTCTGATTTTGCGGACATTTATATCCTTCCCTCACCACATTCGGATGCTGATATTACCATTACTGGTTCGGCGACGATTTCTGATCCGGATTCTGGTGAGAGCGCAACGCTCCCTTATTCTTCTGTTGCGATAATTGACGCTGTTGCTGACTTGCCTGAAGGCTTGCAGATCGGGACGGATTCCAGCGGTAATTATGACCCTAGCGGGAACTATGATCCAAGCGGTGTGCTGGTAAATTCCGGGGTGGAGGAAGAGACGGTCACGATTCCCGTAACTGTCGAATTTGCCGATTTCGCTGATGATTCAGAAGCGCACGAATTGGTGGTCGACGGGGTACCTGTCGGTTGGGATATCCGCGAGATTGCTGGCGCACAGATCTGGCAGATGGATGGTGACAGCGTTTATAAAGTAACTTTTGACGGGGCAGGAAAGCCTGTTCTTACCTTGGTTACGGATACTGCCGATCTTCCTGCATCTCTTCAGCACCAGATTGCTCTGGCTGCAGGTGTGATCGTAGACCCTAACGCTCTACATACCCTTGAAGAGACGATTGGTGACGAAGTTGCCGGAGACGGATATGTTCGTTATTTCATTGACGTGTCCGAAAATGTGGATGAGGCAAATGGCGGCAATACGGCTGACACATCCGATGATGGCACCGGGCGACTGACCACTAATATTTCTTTTGATCCTAATGACTGGACCAACGACCGCCTGCCTGATGGTACGCCTCGGGGCGGCGAAGGTGGTGAAAATCAGGATCAGGGGCCTGCAACGATTACGGTGCATGCCGTTTCCACAGAAACCGTGCCTACGGGCTCTGGTTCTGAATTGACCGATGCAGACGGTACGCCTGTTGATGAAAATAATCAGGCTGTGTCAAATCCGGTTTCTGTCGTGATTTCCATAGATGAAGACATTCCGACCATTAATAATGTTAATCTGACTTATGACGAGTCAGAAGGTGGGCAACGGAACACCAACGATTCTTTCCCGGCGCTGTCAAATGAAGACGTCGCTGATCTTGTTGGAACAGCACCGTCGATAACGGGGACAGATCTTGTTATCAAGTTCCCAGGAGGAAATTCCGGGGAACACATCGGGACTGCTCATAACGGGTTGGCTTATGACCTGAAATCTGATGGCTCCAATGATGAAATTGATAACTCTGACGGGGCAGACCAGAATCCTGATGGCTTGCCTTCTGGCCAGGTTTCCGGTGTAGACGGGCGCGAAAATATTGCTTTTGACAGTGTGAACGGTCAAGACAGCGGCCTAGTGACGTCAGAGGGCAATCGCCCGATTGCCCTCTATAACGACACTGCAAATGATAACATTGTCTGGGGTATCGATTCCGAAGGCAATGTGGCTTTCGCCGTTGTTATTTCTGAAGATGGATTGACTGACGGTCCCCATAATGGCTCTCTGACCTTTATCCAGTATCAGGCGATTGAGCACCCGACTGGTGGGGACAGCCACAATGAGGATGTAAATTCTCAGGGTGTCGATCTGCAGTTGACCTATACCATCACAGATGATGAGGGTGATACAGCCTCGGGGACGGCCAACATTGAAATTCTGGATGACGGTCCTGAAATCACGACATTCCAGACCAATGAAGGTGCCGAGATCCGCCTTGACGAGTCCGTGGGTGTGGATGCCGGTGATGCGAATGCCGCTGACGAAACAGGACGCCCGGCAGGCGTCATTGGCTATGCAACGATTTCTGGTGCAGATCTTGTCACTCTGGTCAAAGATCCGGGCACTGACGGCGAAAAATCGACCGTGTTTAGCCTTACCCTTGATGATGGTATTCCGTCTGGCCTGGTTGATACAGCCAGTGGTGCAGATGTGGTGCTGGTTCAGTCTGGTGACACGATTACGGGTACAGCCGGCGTTGGGGGGGCACCTGTCTTTACCATCACGGTTGACCCTGCAACGGGTGGCGTGACGGTCGAACAGTTCCGTGCGCTGAAGCATGGTGATACGGATGACCATGATGAAGCAGCCGATCCTCTCGAAATTGCAACTGGTGCCCTCAAGCTGACGGTCACACTTACTGATAATGACGAAGATACGGACAGTGAATCCGTTGAACTTGGTGGTCTGATCAAGTTTGAGGATGATGGTCCTGTTCTTACTGCGGTTTCTGCTGGAGCGGATAGTCTGCAGGTTGACGAGACTGATCTTGGAACGAACGCAACAACAGACTTCTCTGGCCTGTTTACTGTTGATGCTGGTGCCGACGGTTCTGCTGGTGTTAGCTATGCGCTGAGTGTTTCTGCGCCAGGAGTTGACAGCGGTATTATTGATACGGCGTCTGGGCAGAAGGTTATTCTGACCAATAACGGCGGTGTTATTGAAGGTCATACTGAGACAGGTGGCGATCTTGTCTTTACAGTGAGTGTTGCCAGCGACGGCAAGGTTACCCTTGATCAGGTTCGTGCGGTTAATCACGGTAATGATGGTAATGATCACGACAGTGAAGTCAGTCTGACATCTGGTGTTGTTACTCTGACGGGTACACTTACGGATGGTGATGGCGATACGGATACTGCGACGGTTGATCTGTCTGGAGCGATCTCTTTCAAGGATGATGGTCCTGTTCTTACTGCGGTTTCTGCTGGAGCGGATAGTCTGCAGGTTGACGAGACTGATCTTGGAACGAACGCAACAACAGACTTCTCTGGCCTGTTTACTGTTGATGCTGGTGCCGACGGTTCTGCTGGTGTTAGCTATGCGCTGAGTGTTTCTGCGCCAGGAGTTGACAGCGGTATTATTGATACGGCGTCTGGGCAGAAGGTTATTCTGACCAATAACGGCGGTGTTATTGAAGGTCATACTGAGACAGGTGGCGATCTTGTCTTTACAGTGAGTGTTGCCAGCGACGGCAAGGTTACCCTTGATCAGGTTCGTGCGGTTAATCACGGTAATGATGGTAATGATCACGACAGTGAAGTCAGTCTGACATCTGGTGTTGTTACTCTGACGGGTACACTTACGGATGGTGATGGCGATACGGATACTGCGACGGTTGATCTGTCTGGAGCGATCTCTTTCAAGGATGATGGTCCGACGAACACAACCGGAACTGCTTCCGGCACTGTCGAAGAAGATAATCTTGTTGATGGCAATGATGAAGACGCTTCTGGCAGCACCGTTGCAACCGGATCAGTTGCCAGCCTTGTTGATTTTGGTTCTGATGGTGCAGCAACAGGCGGTGGTTTCAGCCTGGCATCTGATCTGAGCAATCTTCCGGTTCTGACATCGAATGGTCTGGCGGTTAGCTATAGTGTTCTTGGTGGTACACTGACGGCCTCGACCACAGCAGGTCCTGTTTTCACGCTGGAACTTGATGCCAATGGGGACTACACCTTTACGCTTAAAGATCAGATTGATCACCATCCCGCAGCTTCTGCGGACAATGTAGAAGGATTCCTTACACTGGATCTTTCGTCTGCTGTTGTTGCTACGGATGGTGATGGCGACACAGTGACTGTTGACAATGGCTTCACTATCCGGGTTCAGGATGACGTTCCGATTGCCTTTGATGATGATTACACTAACCAGGGTGCGGATTGTCTGACATTGGAAAATTCTGTCGTGGTCGATGTTCTTGCAAACGATAACGTTGGCGCGGATGATCCTGCCTCTGTTACAAAAGTTACTTTTGGATCGACGACTGTTGATGTGCCCGAGACGGGAACAGTAACAATCAATGGGGACTATGGATCTCTGGAAATCGGGGCCGATGGTAAAGGAACCTATACGGCGTACGACGAAGATCACTTTGAAGTCACGAATACTGTCGGTAGCACCAATGGCAATAATTGGAATGACGTAAAGCTCTTTGCTTTCGACGCAGGAGAAGCTTTGGATTTCAATGCTTTGCCGACTGAGAACCAGGATGTGACCTTCACAGGTCGCGGCATTGGTATTCAGGGAAATACAACCAGTGGCGGAAGCCAGAACCAGATCAATCACGATCTGAATACGAACGATAGTCAGAAACTGGTCGTTGATTTCGACGTCGCTGTTGACCGGGCAACCATCACGCTGTCCAACCTTTACAAAAATGAAGGTGGAAGCGGCGGGCATGAACAGGGAACTTGGAAAGCCTACGATGCGGCGGGTAATGTTGTCGGCGCAGGTGTCCTTGATAGCTCAAGCCTCAGTTTTATCGATAATAACGTGGCGACGATCTCGATCAACCCACCTGCGGATTTCCAGTATCTGGTCTTTGAAGCGACCGAATATGAAAACGGTGGTGCATCTGGTGGGGACTCTTCCGATTATTTTGTTCGGACGATCGAATACACAACCAACCCGGATGTGCATGGTAAAGATCTCTTTACCTACACCATGTCTGATAGTGACGGTGATACCGACACGGCTGATATCTGTGTTTGTGTGGATGATCACGGCGTCTACATCACCGACCTGACACCGGCATTGCTTGGTGGCGATGCGATTGTTGATGAGGATGATCTACAGCCAAACGGTAGCGACGATACGCCTGAATCAACCACTGTTACCGGTGATTTCAAAATTACTGCCGGAGACGGAATTGCTTGCCTCGTTATTAAAGGCCAACCGGCAACTCCTTACGAATTCACCGAAGCTCTGTTGCTGAATTCGGGCACAATCAATCTCGAAGTTATTACCGAACTTGGCAATATCCTCACCATTAACGGTTACAACGCATCAACAGGTGTTGTGAGCTACAGCTATCAGTTGGTCAACAACGAGACGCATGCTTCCGGTGCGGGTGAGAACAAACTGTTTGATGATATTGACCTGACGGTGAAGGACACTGACGGAGACACTGTCTCTGCGACCCTTTCGATCCAGATTGTTGATGATGTTCCGTCGGTCAGTATTTCTGACGAGAGTTCTGTTGTTGAAGGCGAAACCCTGAACGGTACGTGGGATTCTGAAGTTGGTGCGGATGTACCCGGTGTAACGAAAGTTGTTGTTGGCGGCACAGAGCATGATCTGGATACAGCGATCACTGTTCCTGGTCTTGGAACGCTGACAGTGAATACTGATGGGACCTGGTCTTTTGTTGCGACAAAAAATCAAAATGATGCCACACCAGACCCAGTTGTAAGTTTTTCTGTTAAAGTCACAGATGGCGACCAAGATGTTGCTGTTGCAACGGAAGCATTCACAATCACTCTGATTGAAGATATTGACATCACGGCAGGTCCGATTGTTACAACGGAGACGGACGCGGCGTTGCCAGTTGATCTTTCCGCTGCGATTGCAGTCGGGATTAATGGCAGTGAAGGCAATGAAGTACTGACGGCATTGAGCCTAACGTTTACGGGTCTGCCAGCAGGCACTGTTGCTTCTGGATCATCTGTTCTTGTCGGTAATGTCCTGACGATCACATTGAACCCTGATGGTTCACTGCCAGCGGACTTCGGTATCGTTCTGCCGAAGGATTTCTCGACCGAGAACCCGGATACCAGTATCAGCTACACGGTTAATGCGACCTCGAACGAGGGTACGGACAGTTCTGGCCCGCACGATCTGACGGTTAACTTCGAAGGGGATGTGACCGTTGATGCGCAGGATGTGACAGTAAATGAGGGTACGACAACGATTGCTCTCAATATCGTAGCTGCTGCGACAGATGCGGATGGTTCCGAGCATATAGTTGAAATGCCGGACCTTGCTTTCCCGGGTGGAACAATCCCGGCCGCTCTGGTTATCTTTAGTGATCTTCCTGCAGGAGTAACCTTTAACGGTGGTAGTGTTATTACGCCACCACCAGGTAGCACAGACACTGTCTGGATTGGAACGGAAGCTGAGCTTGAAGCTCTTGAGCTACAGAATGTTCCGGTTGATTTCTCGGGTGTTATCAATGGTTCTGTTCAGGTTGGTACAGACGAGTATGGTCTTGCACTGGATCCTTTTAAGATCACAATCAATGCTACAGAAGATATTGACATCACGGCAGGTCCGATTGTAACGACGGAGACGGACGCGGCCTTGCCAGTTGATCTTTCCGCTGCGGTTTCTGTTGGTATCAGTGATGCAGATGGATCTGAAGTACTGACGGCATTGAGCCTGACGTTTACGGGTCTGCCAGCAGGCACTGTTGCTTCTGGATCATCTGTTCTTGTCGGTAATGTCCTGACGATCACATTGAACCCTGATGGTTCACTGCCAGCGGACTTCGGTATCGTTCTGCCGAAGGATTTCTCGACCGAGAACCCGGATACCAGTATCAGCTACACGGTTAATGCGACCTCGAACGAGGGTACGGACAGTTCTGGCCCGCACGATCTGACGGTTAACTTCGAAGGGGATGTGACCGTTGATGCGCAGGATGTAAATCTTCCTGAAAATTCAACATCAGTTGCACTCAATATTGTTGCTGCTGCAACAGATGCGGATGGTTCTGAAAGTATCACGACAACACAAGTGGTCTTTGATAGCTTGCCTGTGGGTACAACCGTGAATGCTGGCACGTTAACCGGTTTGACCTGGACAGGTACTGAGGCACAACTCGAAGCGCTCGTGCTTGAAAATCTGCCAAACGGGTTCGAAGGTTCTATTACCGGCACCGTTACAGTCAATACGGATGAAGGTGGTGTTGCGACAGATACTTTCAGTGCGACAATCGCTGCAGATAGTACACCGACGGTTACATCGACGAGCGGTGTTGTTGAAGAGGCAGCGCTTGCTGATGGCAGTAATCCAACGTCGACAGCCGAGAGCACAACGGGAAGCCTGAGCATATCCACTGGTGGCGATACTGTGCAGACAGTAGAGATCCAGGATGGTACTGGTGCCTGGGTTGATGTAACAGGTGGTGCGACAGTCACCGGGGATTACGGCAGTCTTGTTGTGAGTGTTGATGGTGCAGGGAATTACAGCTGGACCTATACACTGAGTGACAACACGACGGATCATACGAACACTTCTACGGATGGTACTCCGGGAGATCGTGGTGCGGATGATGTTGTTCCAGACAACTTTGCGGTACGTGTCACCGACAGTGACGGTGACGTCTCAGCGCCAAGCAGCTTTAGTGTTTCTGTACAGGATGATGGTCCTGTTGCAGTTGATGATGTTGATTGTGTCGAGGTTGTTATCGGTAGTCAGCCGCCACAGAACATTGCTTTTGTGGTTGATGAAAGCGGATCTGTTGGTCAGACAAACTATCAGACCCAGATTGATGGTGTTCGGACCTTCATGAACAGCCTGGTTAACCAGGGGGATCCGTCACAGCTGGCAATCTCGCTGGTGACCTTCGGGTCTGATGCTGAAGACTATGGAACTTTCGTCTTTAATGATGATGGTAACGGGGTTCTGGATCTGGACGACTTTGTTCGCCTCAATAACGATGGCACACCGTCTTCCACAACGCTTGATGACACCCTGCTCGATGTTCGGGCGGATTACGATAACGGTGGTTCCACGAACTATGATGCAGGGATGCAGTCTTTGTTCTCTGCTAACTCTGAATATCTGACCAATCCTGTGTCGGGTCTTTCAGGTGCTGAAAACCGTCTCTATTTCATCAGTGATGGTGGGCCAAATGCGACGAGTACAAGTGGTTCAACTGAAATTGATACGGATATCGCAAATGCGATCACAGCCAACAATATTCAGGTAACCGGAATTGGTATCGGGACTAGCTCTTCTGTTGAAAACGGTTTGGCTGATTACTTCCTGGATCAAGGTGGTTCTGATAGCAGCAACCCGTCAATTCCTGGAAGCCAGTACAGCTTTGTTTCTGTACCGAACTTTGCCGATCTGGCAGATGCTCTGGACGGGACAACCGGAACGGCGCCTGTGGCAACGGGTAACGTTGTGACAGGTACTGATGTTGCCGGGGGTGATGCA
The DNA here is from genome assembly GCF_027214005.1 of Kiloniella laminariae. Classification (GTDB taxonomy): domain Bacteria; phylum Pseudomonadota; class Alphaproteobacteria; order Kiloniellales; family Kiloniellaceae; genus Kiloniella; species Kiloniella laminariae_A. The sequence continues at coordinate 641,152 of NZ_JAPWGY010000002.1, read as the reverse complement.
AATGTCACAGATGGCAATGCCGATACGATGGGGGCTGATAGCTTCGGTTCCATTTCCTGGGCTGGGGCAACCGGAGGAACAACTGTTGTCGGCACCTATGGTACGCTGACAGTCGATGCCAACGGGAACTACAGCTATGCTCTGGATTACAACAATCCCGCTGTTACAGGGCTGGCTCAGGGAGAAACCCTGCCAGAGGTCTTTACCTATACTGTTACGGATGGGGATGGCGATACAGACACGGCGACCCTTACCCTGACAATCAAGGGTGCGGATCACGATGTGACGATTACAGGCCTGACACCGGAAGTTTCTGGTGGGGATGTTGTCGTCAACGAGGAAAACCTTGCTGATGGTTCGAATGCCAATCCGGCTGCACTGACGCAGACTGGGGATTTCACTGTTACGGCAGTAGATGGTGTTGATGATATTACGATCAACGGTGTTCTGGTTATCGAAAATGGGGCCCTGACAAACAACCCGGTCGCTACCCCGTTGGGTAACAGCCTGACTGTAACGGGCTTTAATCCGACAACTGGTGAAGTTACCTACAGCTACACACTGGGAGATAATGAAAATCATCCGACAGCTGGTGGTGAGAATGATCTGTTCGACAATATGAGTGTTGTTGTGACAGACCAGGACGGTGACAGTGCCAGTGATACACTTTCGGTCCGTATTGTCGATGATGTGCCGACAGCTGTTGATGATGTTGATTCTGTCACCGAGGACGGGGCGACAGTTGCAACCGGCAATGTTGTGACCGGTGGTACAGATAGCGGTGATTTGAACACAACAGATGGCAACGCAGATACCCTCGGGGCTGACGGTTTTGGATCTATCTCCTGGACCGGGGCTGCAGGCTCAACCGTTACCGGGTTGTATGGCACGCTGACTGTTGGAACCAATGGTAGTTACAGCTATCAACTGAACAACAGTCATACAGCTGTTCAGGGCCTTACTGGTGGCGAAAGCCTTGATGAGGTGTTCAACTATACGATCGCCGATGTGGATGGTGATACTTCACCAGCCAAGCTGACCATCAAGATCAATGGTGCGGATGATGGTGTCACGATCACAAACCTGACGCTACAGGCTGATGGTGGAGAAGCAGTTGTTGATGAAGACAATCTTGCTGACGGTTCCAGCCCAGATGCTGGTGCTCTGACGCAGACAGGTGATTTCAACATCTCTGCGCCGGATGGTCTTGATGATCTGACGATTGGCGGCACGGCTGTTATTACCAACGGCGTGTTCACGGCAGTTACGATCACCACACCGGAAGGTAACTCGCTGGAAATCACGGCGTTTGATGCCGCTACGGGTAAGGTCAGCTATAACTATACACTGGTTGATAATACCACAGGCCATGGCCCGGCTGATAACGGTGAGAACCATCTGTTTGATAATCTGGCTGTTATAGTAACGGATACAGACGGCGATTTTGCCAACAGTACCCTGTCGATCAAGATTGTCGATGATGTGCCGACAGCTGTTGACGACGCAGCGACAACATCAACAGATGCAAGTGTTCTGCCGCAGAATATCGCGTTTGTTGTTGATGAAAGCGGATCTGTCGGTCAGACAAACTACCAGACCCAGATTGACGGGGTTCGGACTTTCATAGCAGAACTGGTTGCCAATGGAGCACCGGCCAAGCTGGCATTCTCTCTGGTGACCTTTGGTTCCAATGCCGAGGATTATGGAACTTTCGTCTATAAAGATGATGGCAACGGGGTTCTGGATCTGGATGATTTTGTTCGGATCAATGACGATGGTACCCTGTCATCAACAACACTGGATGACACCTTGACCACGGTCCGGGGGAATTACGATAACGGTGGTTCGACGAATTACGATGCCGGTATGCAATCGCTGTTCTCGAGCAATTCCGAATATCTGGATAATCCGGTAACGGCCCTGCCGTTTAGCCAGAACCGGATGTACTTCATCAGTGATGGCAGCCCGAACGCAACAAGTACCAGTAGCTCGGGTGAAATTGATAGCGATATCGCAACTGCGATTGTTAACAATAGCGTTCAGGTGACTGGAATTGGTATCGGCACCAGTTCCTCTGTCGAAAGCGGTCTGGCGGATTACTTCCTGGATCAAGGTGGTTCTGATAGCAGTAACCCGTCAATTCCAGGAAGCCAGTACAGCTTTGTTTCTGTGCCAAACTTTGGTGATCTGGCTGATGAGTTGCTGGATGCTGTGGGGACGACGCAACAGATTGCATCTGGTTCCCTGCTTGCCAATGATGATCTTGGTGCAGATGGCGCAAGTGTAACAGCAATCTCTATCGGCGGTGTTGCCGCGACATTCAATGGTTCCACGAATTCATGGGAACTGGATGGAGCCACTTTCGAGTTTGGCTACGATCCGGTTGCAGATGAGTTTGTTCTGATCTTTGATGACGGGGCTGCAACAGATCTTACAGTGAACTACACGATTACTGATGGTGATGGGGATGCCTCATCGGCTGTCCTCAATATTCTGACGCATCAAACACCGGGTACGGATACGGTACTAACGAATGATCTGAGTGGAAATTCTATCCTTATCGCTGAGGCAGATCTTCTGGCAAATGATGGGGTAACCGCAACGAATATTGGTAGTGTCCTGAACGCAACTGGCGGCAGTGTTTCTATGCCTGGCGATATTCTTTACGATCCATCGGGCACAGGGGCATTCACGGGATCTTTTGACTATGTTGTCAGTGATAGCGGTCTGACAGGTTCTGTTAATGTCATCGGAACTTCCGGTTCGACGATCACAGGAAGCAACAAGGACGAAATTCTGATTGGAACAAATGCTGCTTTATCTGATCCAGTCGTTATTCCCGGTGTTGTTGAGGATTTTAGAGGTGTTAGTGACTGGACCGTTATTGGGAAAGCAGATCGAGTTGATGGAAATCAAAATATTCGATTGCAAACATCTGGTAATCGCCCAAGCATGTCATCTTTTGCGAATGTGTTTGCTGGAGTAACTGCTGCAGATATCAACCAAGCAGGGGGAGGCTCTGTTGAGAATTTACAAACTGGTTCTGGCCTTTACAGAGATTTTTCAGTAACGGCAGGCCAAACTCTTCGCTTGGACTTTGATTTCTCTGATGGAGAAGGCGGCAGTACATTTTTTGCAAATGATAAAGCTGTAATCGTAATTGGGGATCAGGTTTTCTCCCTCTCCGAGACTGGAAATCCTGATGCAGATGGAATTTTTGAACATGTTATTACTCAGACAGGTACAATTAGAATTGGTATCGGTGTGTTTAATGATAATGATACTCAAGCGGATTCCTCACTGCTCTTGGAAAATTTAAGTCTTTCCGATGTAGTCGTTCCTCCTACAACTATTGGAGACACTCTCATCGGTGATGCCGGGGATGATATCCTTTACGGTCTTGCCGGAGATGATATTCTTATCGGGGGTGTCGGGAATGATACCCTGACTGGCGGAGCTGGTAACGATACCTTTGTCTTTGGTGAATATGGTGCCGCTAACGCTGACCTCATCACGGACTTTGATATTGCTTCAGGTTCCGGAGATGGGAATGCGGCAACCAGCGATATTCTGGATCTGCACGATGTTCTCAGTGATCTTGGGGCTCATGCGGCTACTGATCTTTCGATTATCTTTAATAACGGAACCAACTCGGCTTCGGTGATGATCGGTAGTAATGAAGTTGCGACTCTCCAGGGCACAGGACTTGGTGTAGGTGATCAGGTTCGCGTTATTGATGAAAATGATGCCGAGATCCTGTTCTCGATCACATAAGGTCTCTTTTCGAATATTCAAAAAGGCGTCCTTCGGGGCGCCTTTTTTTGTTCTGGGGCCCGATTTATGTCTGTATTGGCTTGGCTTGCGTGGTTGCTTCCGAGGCAAAATAAAACCCTGACCATCTGCGGATCAGGGTTTTGTGGGGTGTCAGACCTCTGAAGAACAGGTCGGGAGGAGCTGCTGTTACAGCTGGGTCAAAGCGTGTTCGTTGTCTTCCTGTTTTTGCATCTGGGCCTTGGCTTTTTCGTCGGCCTGGATTTTTTCCATGGTATTGGCCAGCTTCAGGGTGACGTCTTTCAGTGAAGACATCGGCAGGATCAGGGTGGAGGTCGGTTCTGATATCAGTTTGCCGGGAGTCTTGGGATCGCGTACGATCTGGCGCAATTCAATCCGGACTGTGCCGTTGACCACGGTGATGGTGCCGATACCGTCAGTGAAAATATGGTCCATGATTTTTTCCTTCAATCCCTCAGGTTCTCTTGGGGCCTTGTTTCCCGGTTTTGTTCTGTGACTTGTCCCTGGTGCAGTACTGGGGCCTGTTCTCTGGATCCTGTTTACTGGACTTTGCAGTGGTTCCAGCGTTTTGCACAGTCTCCCTTTTACCAGAATATATTACTTTAAGGAGAGAATGAGGTCACCCAGTACCTGAAAATTTGTCTGTTCGGGAGCCTGTTTCCCGAGTTTTTTATAAAATCTCTGCAGAGCGCTATCCAGTACAGCAGGATCGGAAGCCGTTTCGGCCTTTCCCAGATATCCTTTCTGTTCGAGCAAGAGCGCGATGGTTTTTTCAGGTACTCTTCCTGCTTTGCTCCCCTTCTCGGGAAATGCCCCCTGATCCCACAGAAAATTAAGTTTTCCTATGGCCTGCTTGACATCCTTGCTCCCCGTGTCCGGATGAAAGCGTCCGGAGGTGAGGGCACCGACATATTCGTTGCTGCGGCCATTGTCAGAGCTGAAGCCGACGACGTTGATGCCGACAATGGAAAAAACACCCTGGTCATAGAGCAGCAGAGGCGACCCACTGTCGCCGTTTTGGAGAAAACAGCGATGGGCGATGCCGTCGCTGCCTTTGATCCGGCCAGGGAACTGGCAGTCAAAATCAACCGTCTGGGCATGAGGGGCCCCTGCGCGGTACCCCGAAGACACAAGGACACTTTTGTTCTGTTTTATCCGCTGTAACACACTGTTTGAAAGCAGTTCGAGAGCCAGCCAGCCGGTTTGATTGCCGATGGGTTTTTCCAGTTCCAGCAGAGCCCAGTCAGTTTCGGTGTTACGGGCAGAGGCCTCGTTCAGGGGGCGGTAGTTTACTGATTTTCTATAGGACTTTACCGGGGCATGGATCTCGTATGTGCTGAACTGGTACCCGGCGACAAAATGCAGCTCCTGTGGCGCGAGCCAGCGCCCGGTTCTGACATCATAGATACAGTGTGCTGCGGTCAGAACATGGCGTTCGCTGACCATAGCACCAGTACAGTGGGCTCTGCCGGCTGCATTGACCCGTCCCAGCGCGCTCCAGGGATATTCCATGGCATTGACCAGAATACGGTCTTCTTTTCCGGCGGCCTGTGCCTCTGTACCCATAAGGGAAAGGGGCAGCAACCCGAGCCAGAGAAACAGCCAGGATTTGATGAAACAAAGGGGGGATCTTGAGCTGGTGGTAAAGGTGTCAAAGCTCTCTGTGGCAGGTGCCTTACAGGGTTCCTGCCACAGGAAGTTAAATGGCGGGTGCCTTCTCAATGCTGGATAGAGGCGATCAGCTTTTCACCTTCAACCGAGTTCACGACATTGCGCAGGGCATTGATGACATCAAGATCATAACGGTCATTGTTATCATCCAGGATTTCCAGTGCCCGCAGGGGTTCCAGTCCATGCCTGTAGGAACGGGGTTCGATACGGGCGCAGAAAACATCACAGGCTCCGAGAATACGGGCCGTGACCAGGATATCATCGCCGGACAGACCTTTGGGGTAGCCTTCACCATCAAGGCGTTCGTGCATCTGCATGATGGTATCAAGAACCGGCAGGTCAAAATCGATACCACGCAGCAACTGTTGTGTGTGCTGAGGGTGTTTCTGAATTTCAGCGATCTCTTCCGGAGTCAAGCGCTCGGGCTTGTTGAGAATTTCCCGCGGGATGGCAAGCTTGCCGATCTGGGACAGGTTGGATGCGATCTCGAGGGTGGCAACCTCTATATCACTGAGGTTCATACGTTTGCCAACCATGACTGCGAACTGGCTCACCCTGCGGGAGTGTCCGCCGAGATAGGGGTCCCGCAGTTCGACAGCACGAACAAGAGCGGTAACCATCTGCTGGACCGCCTTTTCCTTTTTCTTCTGTTCCTCGACCAGATCGGTAACATCGCGGAAAACGGAAACAATGCCGGATACCTGATCATCTTCGCCGATAAAAGGTACCTTGCTGATCTGCAGGTGGTGTTCCTTGTTATCCAGGAAAACACGTTCGTTCGCAGTGACGACATTACCCGAAGCGACGGCCCGCTGATCCGTGATTGACATGCGTGCTGCTGTGCCCGTACCAAAAATGGCGGCGTCGTCCATGCCAATAAGCTGGTCTTCGTCGCGACCCACACCCTTGGCAAAGGCCGCATTGACATAACGGTAGCTGCCATCAACGGCTTTCAGACCAATAAAGTCGGCAATGGTGCCATTGATCTTGTCGAGCAGCTGTTTCTGGGCGTGGATGCGGTTGGCCAGTTCCTTGAACTGGCGCGCCAGGGCACCGTTGTGTTCCGAACTGAGACGCCACCAGAATGCCAGGAAAACCGAGGCGACAATCACAACGATCAAGGTGGCCATGAGAATGGCAATATTCCGGAACTCAGCCAGGCTTTTTTCAGCCTGGGTACGATCAATTTCCTGAACTACCCAAAGCTGATCGGGCAGAAGAACGGCCCCGGCGGCATAGACCTCGGTTCCACTGCCATCAAGGCTGGGGCGCAGGTTGAAATCGAACAGCTCGCTCGGGGAAAGATCTGATGAAACGGGACGTATCAACCGGGAATCTTGCGGGATGATCTCTTCGTAACGCTCGCCTGTCTTTTGAACCAGACGGGTTTCTTCACCGATTTCGGAGAGGGCGCGGGGAGAGAGAAATTCGCTGATTTTCGTGGTGACCGGAAAGGTCAGTAACATCAGACCGACAGGGACTTCCTCATCAGCCTCGGACTGGGCTGGCAAGACAGGGAGGAGCAGGTCGATCACCAGCCCCGAAGCGTCCTGCCGGATCGGTCCGAAGGTGGCTTCTTTTTGCCCGAAATGGGCCAGCGCCAGCGCCTGTTGTTCGGGACTGACCGGATCAGATCCACTAGAGGCGAGATAGGCCACGCCTGTTCGACCAAAGAGATAGCTCGTTGTGAAATTGCTGTTGATGGTAAAGTCAGTCAATACCCGTTCCATGAAGGGGAACTGTTCAAAAAGTGAAACCCCCATACTGGAATCTTCTTCCTGTCCTTCAGGAAGAGGGGTGATCTGGGTGAAGTCACCGCCAGCGAGGTCGACTTCGTAGGCGAAAAGACGGAAAAGCTCGTTGGTGACAAGACGATCTGACTGGGCTTTTACTGAATCAAGCCAGGCATGAATAAGCTCGCTGCGTCCGGTTGCCAGGATTTCCTGACGTTCCTGGACCTTCGAGACGATTTCACTTTTGCGGTTTTCAATGATCAGCCCAGGGACAATGACCGACAGAAGAACCAATGCCGCGATGACCAGCAGCCCCGTTATCAGCGTCCGTCGGGGCATGGTGCGACTGTCTGCTGCCATAGAGTTGATGGCGTGAAATTCAAATTTGTCTTTACCGTTTTTATTCTTCATCTTCTCCGCTCTTTCCCCCCAGGGAGAAACACTTGTCAGTCGGGACAGGCTATTTGATATGTGCCCAACGTGTCGTCGCATTCATTGAATATTGTGGCACATAATGCCGGTATTTTGTATGGGGCAGAATCAGATTAGAAAGACTGTCCAGTATCAGGATGTCATTCGGCTCATAGATTGCCAGCACAGCATGCCCAATGCCACGGATACGATCGAGTAGAATAACGATCCGTAACTCGTTGTCCTTGAAACCCAGTTCTTTCAAGGCATAGTACTTGGCAATGGAATAATCCTCACAATCACCTGATGTCTTCATAAACTGGTTTGGTGAGGCCCAGTACTCACTTACACCATAAACTTCCTGATCAAGCTTGTAGGGCCATTTGTTAAAAAATCTGTTTACTGCATCAAGCTTTTGACGCCGCGTCATGTTCTGGGCTGCGTGGATGATTTTACGCCAGGAGTTCTGCTGTGCTGTTTTGCATTTGTTGATATCATTAATGCAGGCCTGGAACTGGCCCATTTCAGTCTTTGCCTTTTCCAGTACACGCGCCCACTGTGGCAAGGCCTTGAAGGATTTCGACTGGAACTCGACAGTATTGAACAGGGCTGTTCCCTTGCCTTTTGCCGCTTTGGCAAGATCACCAAGGGTCTGAGCCTGAACAACAGGGGCAGGCATGGCGCTTAAAAGAAGAGCGGCCAGGGTAGTTGCCTTTGTTAACTGCCTAAAGTTCATCAACGGTGGATGCTCACGCTCGCCTGATCTCATCTGTAAAACAAGCTCTCAAGATGACAATTACAGCTTAAGAGACAGTTAACTTTCTATTCGCGGGCCTGCTTCTTTTTCTTGTTCACGTTGTATTGATTGAGGTGACCGGTTTTTCAGGGCGGGAAAAGTGAAAAACGATGCCCGCCCTGAGCCGTTCATATGGGGCTATTTTTCACGCAGGGCTGAATCCCGGGCTTTCAGGATCGGCTTGAGCAGATAGTCCATTACTGTTTTCTTGCCAGTCAGGATTTCGACATTCGCGGTCATGCCCGGAATAATATCGAGTTCCTTGCCTTTACTGACAATCTTGTTGTCGTCTGTGCGGAGATAAACACGGTAAAAACTTTCCCCCTGTTCATCCTTGATTGTACTGGCAGATATTCGTTCAAGCTTGCCTTCCATGCCGCCATAGATCGAGAAATCATAGGCTGTGATCTTGATCGTCGCTTTCTGGCCTGCGCGCAAAAAGGCTCGGTCTGAGGGCCGGATCTGGGCTTCGACCAGCAAGGTGTCATCAAGGGGAATGATTTCGGCAATATCTTCACCTGGGCGGATCACACCGCCCACTGTGTTGCGGTGGAGTTCCTTGATGGTTCCGCGGACTGGGGAGCGCACATCGGTACGACGTACGATGTCTTCGCCTGCTTCACTGCTTTCAATGATGGAGTTGAGTTCCGAGCGTGCCCGATTGAGCTCATCTGATACCTCGGCCTTGGTCGAAAGAACCAGTTCGTCAATGCGCTGTTTGGCCTCGAGAGCGGCACCTTCAAGACGGGGGAGCCCAACCCGAAGTGTTCGGATTTCCCCCTGGAGATCCGCAACCTGCCGTTCGATACGAATCAGTTCCAGACGGGGAGAAATGCCTTTTTGCACAAGAGGTTTTGTTATGTCGAGCTCTTGTGTAGCCAGGGAGAGGCTGTTGCTAAGCTGTGAGATCCGGCTTTTGACTTCTGCAATTTCCTGCTGACGTTGACGGGCCTGGTTTTCCAGTACCTCGATCTGTGCCTCCTGCTGACGCATGCGGGCGTCATAGAGAGCCTGCTGGTCTCTGACCTGATCTGGGGCCGTGCTTTTTGTCTCTTCCGAGAAAACCAGCTTCTCTCCACTCAGCTCTGCGGTAAGGCGTTCAACAGTTGCCGAGAGAATCTGCATCTGGCTTTGGGAATCCCGAAAATTGGCATTGGCTGCAGTGTTGTCAATCCTGACAAGGATATCACCGGTATTGACCTCATCCCCCTCGCGGACGAGGATTTCCGAGATAATTCCCCCTTCCAGGTTCTGAATTACCTGGGTTTTTCTGGAGGGAACAATCGTGCCTTCGCCTCTGGTAACCTCATCGAGTTCTGCCATGCTGGCCCAGATGCCAAAAATCAGGAAAAACAAAAAAGCAGTGAAGGTCAGTGTATAGGCGATGCGCCGTCCCTTGCGAAAGGTGGCCGCATGGAGATCCGGCATAAAAAGCAGATCTTCGTCTTTTTTAGACATGGAAGACATAACAGTCCTTTTCCTTGTGTCTTAAGGTCTTGGTTTAAACAGGTGCCTGCTGTCGCGGACGGTTTAGCTTGCGTTGGCCCGGATCTGCCCCTGTTTCAGAGCTTCGAGTACCTCGGCTTTTGGTCCATCAGCAACAATACGTCCACTGTCAACAATGATAAGCCTGTCGACGAGGGTGAGCAGGGAGCTCCGGTGTGTCACCAGGACCAGTGTTTTTCCGGCAACCACCTTTGTCAGACGGGTCTTGAAACCGGCCTCTGAAGAGTTGTCCATGCCACTTGTCGGTTCATCCATCAACAGGATTGGCGGGTCAAGCAACAGCGAGCGTGCGATAACCACAGCCTGTCTTTGTCCCCCGGAAAGCGACATACCGCGTTCGCCGACCTGCAGGTCAAAACCATGAGGATGGGTTTTGAGAAAATCGGTCACGCCGGCGAGGGTTGCTGCGCGAAGGATTGTCTGATCATCGACATGGGGCGACCCAAAGGAGATGTTTTCCTTCACCGAGCCGAAAAACAGATAGTTGTCCTGAGAGACATAGCCGATGTTCCGGCGCAGATCCGCAGGGTCAATCTGTCTGATATCCGTCCCATCTGCCAGGATTGATCCTTCGGTCGGGTCGTAGAGGCCAAGTATCAGACGGGCAATAGTTGATTTGCCTGACCCAATCCGGCCAAGAACACCGACGCGCTCGCCAGGCCGGATTTTGAGACTGATGTTATCGAGTGCTTTCACTTCCTGTCCCGGATAGTTGAAAGTGACTTTTTTCAGCTCGATTTCACCGCTCAGTCTTGGCCGGTGCAGATAGGTTTTGTCGATAGAGCGTTCGACTTCGGCATTCATGATGTTATCAAGTGATTTGAGCGCAACACGAGATTGCTGTAGCCGGGTCAGCATGCCTGCAATTGTCCCAAGAGGGGCCAGGGCACGACCGCTGAGCATGGTTGCGGCAACCAGTGCCCCCATGGTCATTTCCTTCTCAATGATCAGGAAGACACCTACAATCACAACGACAACGGTCGTCATCTGGATTGCGAGCTGGGCAAAGGTGGTCGAGATCCCGGAGAGCAGCTTGGCCTTGCCTGCTGAATCTGCCGTCAAACCAACGAAACGTTCCCATGAACGTTGTATGCGCCCTTCGGCTGCGCAGGTCTTGATGGTTTCCAGGCCATCAATTGTTTCCACCAGCAAGGCGTGTTTCTGGCTTGATTCCTTATGGGTCCTTTCTATGACCTTGCGCAGGGGGATCTGGAGAATGAAACCAACGCCGATAACCAGAGGCACGACAAGCAATGGCACAATGGCGATCTGGGGGGCAGCGACAAGCGAAATGATCCAGATAAAGAGGAAAATAAAGGGAAGGTCGATCAGTGCGACCAAAGTCCCCGAGGTAAAGAAATCGCGCAGGGATTCGAACTCGCGCAGATTGTTTGCCATGGCCCCTGTAGAGGGGGGCTTGTTGGAAAGCTTCATGGCCATGAGTTGTTCAAGCAAGCGGCTGGCAATAATGACATCCGCGTTCTTGCCTGCGACATCAACCAGATAGGTTCGCAGGTTTTTCATGACAAACTCGAAGGTAAACACCGTCGCCACACCGATCGCGAGCACAGCAAGTGTTTCACTGGCACCATTTGGCACCACGCGGTCATAGACGTTCATGATAAAGAGAGGACTGGCGATAGCAAACATGTTGATGAGGACTGACGCCATCATCACATGACTGTAGATCGGCCAGAATTTGAGCAAAGTCCCCCAGAACCAGGCTTTGGGTTTCTTGAGCTGGATGTCCGAAGCGCGGGAATCAAATTTGTATTCTGCGCGGGCGAAAATGGCGAAGCCCAGATACTGTTCTTGTAACTCGGCAAGGGGGACAGTTTTCTCTCCCCGTCCTTCCGGAACCGCAATCGAGGCTGTACCCGATGCATCGTAGCTCAAAAGAATACAGGCTCCACCCTTCTTCAGAAGCAGAATACAGGGCAGGGTCATGGGCTGGATGTCTTTGATCGTTGCCCGGCGTACAGTACGTGCTGTCAGTCCTGCTCGTTCTGCCGCCCGGACTGCGAGATCCGGCGAGAACTGGGCACCGCTGTGCGGCAGGCCTGCTTTTAGTGCCTCAACCGAGATCGGCCGCTGCATCATCGAGGCCAACATGAAGACACACTCCAGAAGCGGGTCTTCGAAATTTACTGATCCCGGATCAAGCTGCCATTCGGCCTTGGGCGGAAGACCACCTTCGATTACATCTGCCGGTTTAAGAACAGCTGCTTTCTGTTCGTCACTGGAAACCTTGTCACCATCCATAGGTTGGGTCGCCGTTTTTTTTGAACTCATTTTACCCCCGATCCCCCTAATACCAATTATCGGATACACCTGCTGGGAGTTGCAGGGTCCGGTTACGTATGACTGTTCGTTCTGATATATATACAATTAACCTTAATCTTTATATTACTTTGATCGTTTAAGGTTAACGAATAATTGAATAGGCACAGAGTTTCCGAGTCTAAACCTGATCGGGAAAGATCATATTAACAAATTCCAGGAAACTTTTCCGGTATTTCGGGGAAGGGGTAAAATCCCAAAGCAGAAGCAAGAGTTTTTTGCGATTAGTCTAATCTGGTCTGCTAAAATTTCTATATCAGGGGACGGTCGCCTCTTTCAGATAGGCGATCAGGTTTTGAATATCGTCATCTTTTTTCAACCCGGCAAAAGCCATTCGCGTCCCGGGAACAAGGGCTTTGGGCTTTTTGAGGAAGGTGGCAAGATTTTCTTCTGTCCAGGTCAGGCCGGAGTTTTGCATCGGGTCCGAATATTTGAAACCTTCGATTGAAGCTGCGGGGCGGTTTATGATACCGGCAAGGTCAGGGCCGATTTTGCTCTTGCCGATGGCATGACAGGCTTTGCACTTGTTAAAGACCTTTTTTCCCGCGGCGACATCAGCTGCTGCGGCAGCAGAAACCGTGAAGGAAAGGCCTAGGGCTATGCCCCATAATGTCGTTGCGATCCTCGCCATAGAATTCTCTCCGTAAAATCCAGTTCTGTTGCTGGAAACAGATCGCAATCAGGTTTTGCCTTCATTGCCCTGTTCCTGAAAGCATGATGGCGTGGGAAAATCGCTTTGTCTGCTGTCTCGCGAACAAGTGAACGTTCGTGTTATCTTTGCAGGGAGCGGAGCTTGTCTTTCAGGCCGATATAGAGAAAACCCAACCTTAAGATCTGGTTTTTAAGAAAGGGGCTGTCGGGTATCGACCATTGCGGGACCGAGGCGAGAAGATCAAATTTTTCTGCAGTACCCGAGACAAGATCAGCCATCAGTTTTCCGCCCAAAGCACCCAGTGCAAGGCCGTGTCCGGTATAACCCTGGGCATAGAAGATATTTGGTGCCAACCTGCCAAAATCGGGTAAATGGCTAAAGGTATTACAGAAGGTTCCTCCCCAGGAATAATCGATGCTGGTCTGAGCAAGCTGCGGATATATTTTCAACATGTGGGCCCGCACTATTTTGTCGATCCCTTTGGGATGGCGACCCGGCAGGCCAAGCCCTCCGCCAAATATCAAGCGATTATCAGGGGTGAGGCGGTAATAATAGACCTGGTTGTGAGAGTCCCACAGGCAGCTTCTGTTCCTGATGATATTCTCTGCAAGGTGATCTGGCAGCGGGGCGGTGGTCAGCTGAAAGTTTTCGGCAGGCAGAATTTTACGTGCCATGGTTCTATTCAAGGAGCCGAGGTAACCATTGCAGCCAAGTATAACGAAGCTGGCTTTTACTGACCCGTGAGCGGTCTTCACCCGGGCAGGATCAGTCCTTTGAATATCCAGCACAGCAGATTTTTCATATATTCTGACACCGGCTTTGAGACAGATCCTGGCATAACCGAGCGCAAGGTTCAGGGGGTGGAGGTGGCCTGCTGTCGGGTCGTAGAGGGCCCCAGCATAGGCGGTTGATCCACTGATATCTCGAATTTCCTCCTGTTCCAGCAACTGGTAGTGAGAATAACCATAATCGCCGCTAACGATAGCTGCATGTTCCCGGTGATAGGAAAAATCGCCTTTTGTGACCGCGCATCCCATGTTCCCGGGGGTATAGTCGCAGTCAATCTGGTGTTCCCGGATCAGTTCTTTCACCAGAAATTTGGCATCCTCGGCGATATCCCACAGGGCGCGGGCGCGTTCTTTGCCATATTTACGGATCAGATCAGGCTGGAGCACAGTGTGGGCGCTCCCCAGTTGGCCACCATTCCTTCCGGATGCCCCCCAGGCGATACGATTACTTTCCAGCAAGACAACGCTGTAGCCCTTTTGGGCGAGATGAAGCGCGGCTGACAAACCGGTATAGCCTGCCCCGATAATGCAGACATCACAGCTGAGATCTTCGGTTAAAGGTGGCTGAAAAGGCAGTTCATTTGCTGTCGCATGGTAATAGGACTGGGGATAATCCATCGTTTTATCGGACAAAAGCATGGCAAATTTCACCTGGTGCATTGAAATGAAATCGAGCTGAGGATGGCAGATCAATCTCTGATTTTGTCGATATTATATTATTTTATATGAGCGCTCAAAATAAATATATTGTTGCAAAACAAACTCTGGAGCTGCCTTTGAAAAAAATAGGCAGATACATAAAGAAGCCCGGGCACTTTCGCATCCGGGCTTCTTTATTTGGCGTGATAAATCAGGAAATCAGCTGTTGGCTTGCAGATAGGCAATCAGATCTTCGATCTGTTCAGCTTTTTTCAGACCACCAAAGGACATTTTTGTCCCTGGCATAAAATCCTTTGGCTTGGTCAAGAACTCTGTAAGAGCTTCTTCTGTCCAGGTCACCCCGGATTCCGTCATGGCATCAGAATACTTGAATCCTTCAGCTGCTGCGGCGGCTTTGCCGATAATACCAAACAGATTTGGGCCGATCTTGTTTTTCCCGTCAGCTTCAATGGTGTGACAGGATTTACATTTTTTGAATACCTTTTCCCCTGCAGCGGCATCGCCAGCCTGGGCTGTGCCAAGGCCAAGGGCAATTCCGGCTGTCAGTCCAAAAGCCATCAGGGCAATTTTTTTCATAAGAACTCTCTCCTGAGCAGTTAGTTTAGTGTGTCCCGGCAAGGGGGTGTCTGTCTGACAAAACCCGATAATCCTTTGACGGTATCAAAGTTTCGTTAAGAAAACTGTCTTGAAGCAGTCTAGTTCCGATTACCACCTTGCGAATTGATTTTGCGCAATACTAGGCGTTTTTCAGGGTTTGTGTGCGGGAAAATAAAAACCGCGCTGTCTTGTCGCATCATTTATCCGGCAAAAGGTGGGAGAGAAGAAAGTTCTTGATAGCTGTCGAGGATATAGTCCGGGCCGAGAGCCCGGGCAGCTTCTGTTCCATATCCCTGGGTGAAGAGGATCGAGGGAATCCCCGCGTTGCGGGCGGCAAGGACGTCGTTCTTGCCATCGCCCAGCATGATGGCCTGTTGCGGATCAGCATCCATTTCCTTCAGCAGGCAAAGAATATGATCACCGTCAGGTTTTTTGACCGGGTAGCTGTCGCCACCGACTGCTTTTTCGAACAGGGGTTCGAGATCAAAGAGGCTTAATAGCTGTCTGGTTGGGGCAAAAGGTTTGTTGGTACAGATCGCCAGCCGCCATCCCTTATGCTTTAAAGCCTGAAGCTGTTCTGTCACGTGAGGATAGAGAACCGTGCCGACGGCCAGATGGTCGTTGTAGATCGAGAGAAACTCTTTGACCTTTATCGTCAGGGCGTCTTCAGAGAGTTTGTCTCCTGTTGCGGCGTAGCCTCGCTCTACCAGTTTGGTTGCTCCGTCGCCGATCATGTTCTTTACTTCCGCAAGATCCGGTTCGCGCCGTCCATCCTGACGCAGGAGCAGGCAAAGGGTGAGCGCAAGGTCGGGGGCACTGTCGATCAGTGTGCCATCAAGATCACACACCAGAATACTCCGTTTTTTTTCGGATGGCGGTATCTTTGGCGCGTGCGTTTCTGGCAATTGTGTCATGTGAAGCCTGGCAGTTGTTCGTTCGTAAGGGGTCGGCAACGCTACCCAGCGGATGACCTGGTGGCAAGGGGCTAACAAAGGGAGCTGTAATAATTGGAAATATTGTGTAACAGGCCGAAACAAAAGGTGATTTGAGATGGAGAAACCCGCATGGCATTTTCAATCCGCAATAATCTCGCCTGATTTTCTCTCTATGATGTCTAGTAGTTGTTGATTGCAGGCACGGCAGCAGGTAATCACAGAGAAGATTTCACGAATAGTGACACTGAGGACCAATGAGCGCTCGCAAACTCGCCGTTATTGTTCTGGCTGCCGGCCAGGGCACCCGCATGAAATCAAAGTTGCCAAAAGTCCTGCACGGACTGGCCGGGAAATCGATGCTCGCGCATGTGCTTTCCGGGGTCGAGCAACTGTCACCTGATCAGGTCGTTGTCGTTGTCGGCCCTGATGCACCAGCCGTTGAAAAGGCCGCTGCGCCACACCGGGTTGTTGTCCAGCATGATCGCTTGGGAACAGGGCATGCCGTGAGGGAAGCCTTTTCGGCGCTTGCAGGATTTTGCGATGCTGGCGATCAGGCCGATATACTGGTGATTTTCGGGGATACGCCGCTGATCCGCAGTGCGACCTTTGAAAAAATGGTCGCCCGGCGTCGCGCAGCTGACGGGCCGGTGTTGTTGGGGCTGGCGTTTCGTCCGAAAGATGCGGGACGCTATGGCCGGGTCAGACTTGATGCGCAGGGCCGGGTTGCAGGTATTGTTGAATTTGCCGATGCGTCGGATGCTGAAAAGGCCATTGATCTTTGTAACGCCGGAATTTTGCTGGGCGATGGGCCGACCGTCTGTCGCCTGATCCATCAGCTCGACAATAACAATGCCCAGGGGGAGTATTATCTCCCGGTTATTTTTGATTTCGCCTATGCCGAAGGTCTGGATACCCGCGCGGTGGAAGCCAGTGAAGAAGAAGTGATGGGGGTGAACTCCCGCCAGGAGCTGGCCGCCGCCGAACAGGTTCTGCAGCAGCGTCTGCGGAATGAGGCCATGGCGCAGGGGGTGACACTGATTGATCCGGCCTCGACCTGGCTTTCGACAGATACAGTGTTTGGTCGGGATATCATTATTGAACCTTCCGTCTTTATCGGACCGGGAGTGACCATTGCCGATGATGTGACCCTCAAGGCTTTTTCTCATATCGAGGGGGCGAATATTGCTGAAGGAGCCGTGATCGGCCCCTATGCCCGGTTGCGTCCGGGAACCGAGATCAAGGCCGGGGGCAAGGTTGGCAACTTTGTCGAAACCAAGAATGCCGTGCTGGGTGAAGGGGCCAAGGTCAACCATCTCAGCTATATCGGCGATGCGGAAATCGGGGCCCGGGCCAATATCGGTGCGGGGACCATTACCTGCAATTACGACGGCTATAACAAGTGGAAAACCGTGATTGGCGAAGAGGCTTTTATCGGGTCGAACACGGCGCTGGTTGCGCCTGTCACCGTCGGGGCGGGGGCCATTGTCGGGGCCGGGAGCACGCTGACCAAAGCCGTTGAGAAAGATGCCATTGCCGTGGTCCGGGGACGACTGGTTGAAAAGGCCGGCGGCGGTGCCTCTTTCCGGGCCGGGCGCCAGAAGATCAAAGACCAGAAGACAGCAGAACAAAACGCAGAGAAAAAGGGTTAGACAACAATGTGTGGCATTATCGGCATTATCGGAACCAAACCTGTTGTCCCTCTGCTGCTGGACGGTTTGAAGCGGCTGGAATACCGCGGCTATGATTCTGCGGGTATTGCCACGCTGGTGGATGGCGGGTTGGAACGCCGCCGCGCCCAGGGCAAGCTGGTCAATCTGGAAAAGCGGGTTGAAGCCGAACCTCTGGGTGGCATGACCGGGATCGGCCACACCCGCTGGGCCACCCATGGCCGCCCCAATGAAATCAACGCCCATCCCCATGCCAGTGATCTGGTGTCGCTGGTCCACAACGGCATCATCGAGAACTTTCAGGAACTGCGGGCCGAACTGGATGCCAAGGGCCAGACTTTCCAGACCGAAACCGATACCGAAGTCGTGGTCTATCTGATCACGCACTATCTGCGCGATGGTCTGTCACCGGAAGAAGCGGTGCAGACAACCCTGAAGCGCCTTGAAGGGGCCTTTGCCCTGGCGATTGTCTTTGCCGGACGCGAAGACCTGATGATCGGCGCCCGCCGTGGCAGCCCGCTGGCTGTCGGCTATGGCGATGGCGAGATGTATCTTGGCTCGGATGCCCTGTCGCTGTCACACCTGACCAACCGGATCTGCTATCTGGAAGAAGGTGACTGGGTGGTGCTGGACAACAACGGTGCCTCCATTCGCGATCTGGACGGCAACCTGCTGAACCGCGAAGTGGTGCAGACAGCGGTATCCGGTGCCATGATCGGCAAGGGCCAGTATCGTCACTTTATGATGAAGGAAATCTTTGAACAGCCCGCCGTGATCGGCGATACGCTGCATGCGATGTTCAACCCTCTGGCGCGGACGATCCAGCTGCCGGAATTCCCTTTTGATCTTGCCGATATTTCCCGTCTGACCATTGTCGGCTGTGGCACCGCGTCGCTGGCCGGGATGGTGGCCAAATACTGGATGGAGCAGGAAGCGCGACAGCTGGTCGAGGTCGATATCGCCTCGGAATTCCGTTACCGCGAAGCGCCGCTGCCGGAAAAAGGCGTCAGCCTGTTTATTTCCCAGTCGGGCGAGACCATCGATACCCTGGCTGCCCTGCGTTATGCCAAGTCACAGGGGCAGAAGATTGTCTCCATCGTCAACGTGCCGGAATCAACCATCGCCCGTGAATCCGATATGGTCTTGCAGACCCTGGCCGGGCCGGAAATCGGTGTGGCTTCGACCAAGGCCTTTACCACCCAGCTGACTGTGCTGGCCTGTCTGGCAATCGGTATTGGCCGGGCCAAGGGCACGATCTCGCCGGAACGCGAAGCCGAACTTTCCACCGCCCTGACCGAAATCCCGGCGCGGATTGCCGAGCTTCTCAATGCCGATGAGACCATTCGCCGGATTGCTGTCGATGTCAGTGAGGCGCGGGATGTGCTTTATCTGGGCCGGGGCAATCTCTATCCCATGGCGATGGAAGGGGCGCTCAAGCTCAAGGAAATCAGCTATATTCACGCCGAAGGTTATGCCGCAGGCGAGATGAAACACGGCCCGATTGCCCTGATCGATGAAAACGTACCGGTGATTGCCTGTGCTCCAAGCGGGCCTTTGATGGAAAAAACCATCTCCAACCTGCAGGAAGTCGCCGCCCGCGGCGGCCAGATCATCCTGTTGTCGGACAAGGAAGGCCTGAAACGGGCCGGATCAATCGCCAAACACAGCGTCGAGCTGCCCCGGGTTGATCCCTTTGTCGCCCCGATCCTCTACGCCCTGCCAATCCAGCTGCTGGCCTATCACACCGCTGTGCTGAAGGGAACGGATGTGGATCAGCCTAGGAACCTTGCCAAATCTGTGACTGTTGAGTAATTTCTCTGTATGGTTGTGGTTTTGCAGGGATTTTACATATGAAAATGTTAGGCAATGCTATCATTCGGATGAGGCTTTCAATTTGTGTTGTTATTTTACTCTCATTCTTAAGTGGATGTGATGAAAATTGGGATGAGGGTGGTGTTCTTTTAGGTAATGAAATTCCGACTTATGCCCTTAATTACATTCAAGAGCATGATATATTGGCCACAGAAGAGAAATTGATCGCCTTTTATGATGTGACGATTGTACTCGACGCAACAGAAGCCGCTCTATTAACAGATAAGCGGGTCATATATCATAAAGATAATAAAAATAGCGATATCAGATATAGTGATATTCTAAATGTTAAACATTCAGAAGAGAGTTGGACCGGTGATGTATTTATCATTCAATCGAAGGAAGGTGATTGGATGAAGATTGAAATAGCGCCGTTTAATGGTGGTAGTGTTTTTAAAGAAGTGCTCATGGGGCAGCTACCATCTTAGTAGCATAGTCTGTATTACATGAACTTAATCATTCGAAGCGAAGCATTTTCGGCTCTTAACATAGTAGACAAATATAAGCTTATTCCAATCAATGAAAAGACGTCGCGCTGTTAGAGCGGTCATGCTCTCGCCGGACAAAAGGATATTGTTGGCGAAGATGCAGTATGCCCATCGCGTGCCTCTGTGGTTAACACCCGGAGGCGGCCTTGAGGGGGAAGAGGATCCCGTTCATGCCTTGCGTCGGGAATTGAACGAAGAGATCTTTGTTTCGGATTGGAAAATCGGTCCTGCTGTCTGGACCAGAGAGCATTGCCTGATTTTTAAGGGCAGTGAAATCTGCGTTAATGAAATCTTCTATTTGATTGAAGCCGCGAAATTTGTTCCCCCGCAGGCGATGCCTGATGAAAATGAAAACCAGAACTTCCAGGGCTATCACTGGTGGAGCATTGCGGAAATCATTGGGTCGGATGAAGTCTTTGTTCCTGAAAAGATTGGGTTTTATCTGCCTGATCTAATTGAAGGCGTTATTCCAGATAAACCCGTTGAGGTCGGCGTGTAAATTTTGGTGACCTATTAAATTTGCGGGTGAAATTTTCTCGTGATGATACCAATTCTGACTGTCAGAGTTGCAGCTACCGAAATCTCAACACGGGTTGTTGATGTTTCTGCTGGCCTGTCACGCCGTGGTTCTGAAAGAGCAAATGTGGATCAGTCCGGCAGCGAGGTTTGTGAGAAAAGTGAGTGTGCACAAGGGTGAGCGGAGTGATTCCTTCTACTGCTCACTCCCCTGTTGAGGGAGAAAAGCGATAACTAATCTGGCTGTCTCAGGAGTTTAGGTGAATTTTCAGATTTTCCCTTCCTTGTTTATCTTCTTGATGACCAGGTCGCCCAAGAAATTGAGGAGAGAAGTAGTGAGATGCCTACAATGGAGGGAGAAAATGAGAAAAGTATATATTCTTGAGCATGTACAGGAGTTTGATGAGTATAGAGAGATTGTTAAAACACTTGGTGTTTTTGAAAATGAAGAAAAAGCAAGAAAAGCAATAGCCAAATTAAAGTCAATGCCAGAATTTACTGGCAGTGAGGATGGCTTTTCAATTTCTTGTACAATTGTTGATAATACCGGTTGGTTGGAAGGGTACGGGGAAGGATAATTAAGTTTTCAGAGAAGGGTAGTTGAGTATGTCTGGGATAAGGGGAGGTATGAATAAAATTTATATGCTTTTTCATTCCTGGTATCCTGAGGAGGGTTACAAGAGTGTCAAAATAGTTGGTATTTATGATACGATGAGTGAGCTGGAAAAAAACCTTGCCTTGCTGAAAACAAAACCTGGCTTTTGTGATGCAATAGATGGGTTCTATATAAAAGAATATGAATTAAACCAAATTGTAATGGATGAGGGTTCGTTACAGCTTTAATTGGATATGTTTGAACTCACATCATATTTTGGGCTTTTCACACAGCAGTTCTGGCAAGCCCTGAGATCTTGATCAAACAGCCCCTGATTCACCTGTTGTGAGTCATTGAGACTTGCATAAATTCATACGAAAAATCAAATAGTATAGGTTTTGTTTAGTGCCCGTTTCTTATCTATAGCGCATTTCTAAATATGGTTTGTATTGATCTGGTGCCAAGCTGATCAAGTTAATGATACGTTCTTCATCTCTGGCAAATTTTCCAATAAGCATCTCTACAAAGTAATATTGCACTCCAAGATCTAATGCTAGTTTTTCTCTATTGTTTGCTAATAAGGTGCAGATTTCCTCATATTGGAAATGATCCGCTATATACATAGCTAAGAACTCATAGGCAGAAATATGAAATTCTTGTTCAATAGCTCCATCAAGACCGTCTATATCAGCAAGAATTTGATCTATTTGTTTGCGGGTTAATAATTTCACCGATAGCAGGCAATCGACGAAATGTACAAGAATGTCAGAAGATGAACGCGTCATTTAAGTTCTCAATCTAATTTTTACGTTTTGTATCTGCATTAATTGACACAGGTAACCTTGATTTCTTCGGGGTCATTTTGATGAAAGTTGAATCGAGAAATATATGGCAGGATGGTCGTAAAATAAAGCTTCATGCGGTTTTAGAGGAACTGTCCGAAAATTTCTCCTGTGACAGCTATCTTTGGTCCTTGTTGTATTTTGATGGCAAGGGGTCGCCACCAGCCAACTTATCGGTGCCCGATTTGGAGGATGTCGTTCGCAGCAATCCCAAGGGATATCTATTCAGCTGGGCTGAGGTGTGTGATTTTGCGGCAACTCTTTATGATACGAATGACTGTCTGATAGTTGCAGTAAAAGAAGAGGCCAGTTTGGTAAAAGCAGAACTGGATAAAGATGATTTTTCCAGATGTGAAATTGTGATCGATTATCATGATTCCACTATTCTGACCTTATTGATGAAAGACGAAGCAACATTGCCTGAGAGTTCTGTATAGCTTCTGCAAGATTGTCCGCCTTTATCTTAAACGTGACCACGCTTATCCTGTGAAAATACCGGGCGGGCCTAGTCCTGTTTCCGCCCATAAACTCCCGACATGATTTTTTAAAAATCACCTCAGAAAAACGTTTGCGCAAACGTTTTTCTGAGGTATTGTTGAGGCATAAACCGCTAAAGAATAAGCGGGTGGGAGAGAGCATGAAAAAAACCGCCTTGTTGAACGGGCCGCTGTCGGCGCTTATCGCGCAGCTGGGCCACGGAGAAGAGATCTGTATCAGTGATGCAGGGCTTCCCATTCCCGAGACTGTCACCAGAATCGATTTGGCGCTTACCCGCGGGATACCTTCGTTTCTTGATGTTCTTGACGCGATATCCAGCGAGATGATGGTGGAAAAAGCCCTGGTTGCAGAAGAGCTTTCTGTCAACAGCAGTGCACTGCACAGTGCGATCAACGAGCGGATCAACCGGCTGGAAACGGCCCAGGGAAACTGGATTTCGTTACAGACAGTCTGCCATGAAAAATTCAAGCTCCGCAGTGCCAGTTGCCGGGCGGTGGTGCGGACAGGGGAATGTACGCCCTATGCAAATATTATCCTGACTGCCGGCGTCGATTTTTAGCGAGGGTGCATGAGCGAACTGTTGCGCCTTGAGGCTGTATCCAAGTCGTTTTCCGGAAACAGGGTTCTGGACGAGGTCAGCTTTTCGCTGTTCCGCGGATCGGTTCTGGCCCTGGCCGGGGAGAACGGGGCGGGAAAATCGACCCTGATGAAGGTGATTACGGGGCTTTATACCTGTGAGGCCGGGCAAGTGCTTTATCGCGGGGACATCGTGTCTTTTGATAATCCCCGCCATGCGATGGATGCGGGGATTGCGATCATCCACCAGGAACTCAATCTCTTGCCCAATCTCAGCGTTACCGAGAATATTTTCCTCGGACGGGAATTGCGCAACGGTTTTGGCCTGCTGAGGTCAGCCGAGATGATTGCTGCAACCGAAACCCTGTTGGCCAAACTCAAACAGACAATAGATCCAAAGGCGCTGGTCGGCAGTCTTTCGCTGGCGCAGCAACAGATGGTGGAAATCGCCAAGGCTTTGAGCTTTGAAGCCGAAGTTATCATTATGGATGAGCCCACCGACGCGCTGAGCGATGTGGAAACCAGGGTTTTGTTCGAGGTGGTGGCGAACCTGAAGCTGCAGGGCAAAGGCCTGATCTTTATCTCTCATCGGCTGGAGGAGATATTTGAGCTGTGTGACCAGGTGGCGATCCTGCGCGATGGCAAGATGGTCCATGTTGGCCCCACCCGTGAAATCAACGAACAAGAACTGATCCGTCATATGGTCGGCCGCGAACTGTCGGACCGTTATCCCTATGCCGCGGTGCCAAAGGGGGATCTGCGCCTGCAGGCAGAAGGGCTCTGCGCGCCGGGGATCAGCGACATCAGCTTTGATGCCCACGCTGGCGAGGTCATCGGTTTCAGCGGCCTGATCGGGGCCGGGCGAACCGAGCTGGCGCACGCGCTTTACGGGGTGGCAGAATTGTTTGCGGGACGGATCATGGTTGAGGGGGCAGAACGTCGCCTGACCTCGCCCCAGGATGGCGTTGCTGCGGGAATTGCCTATGTCAGTGAAGACCGCAAAGGCGAAGGCCTGATCCAGATACACAGCCTGAAAAGCAATATGACCCTGGGGACAGTCAGGAAGTTTTGCTCTGCTCTCGGTCTGCTTGATCTTGCAAAAGAAAGCCGGGCGGTCGAGCAGTTTGTTGATGCCTTTGCCATCAAGGCAAGTGGTCACGATATGCCCGTTCAACAGATGAGCGGTGGCAATCAGCAAAAGGTTTCCCTGGCCAAGTCCCTGATGGCCGAACCGCGGATCCTGATTCTGGATGAGCCAACCCGCGGTGTGGATGTCGGGGCCAAGCGGGAAATCTATGCGCAAATACAGAGTTTGAAAGAAAAAGGCCTGTGCATTCTTTTGATGTCGTCCGATTTGCCAGAAGTGCTGGGGATCAGCGACCGGGTGCTGGTGCTTTCCAGAGGACGGCTGACGGCCAGCTTTACCCGGGAAGAAGCCAGTCAGGAAAAAATCATGCAGGCGGCAATTGCCTGATCTGAGGCAATAAGACAACTGGACAAGACAACTGGAACAGAGTGATGTCATTTAAAAAAGTACTCATAGACAACAAGTCGCTGATCGCTCTGCTTTTACTGATGGGCGCAGTGTCACTTTACAGTCCGAACTTCTTGACGGTTGATAACCTGCTGAACGTGCTGCGTCAGACTTCGATCAACGCGATCATTGCCCTGGGGATTACCTATGTGATTCTCACCGCGGGGATTGATCTGTCGGTGGGGTCAGTCCTGGCCTTGTCAGGTGCGGTCTGTGCCAGCCTGCTGGCGGCGGATACGCCTTTGATTGTGGCCTTTATGGCAACGCTGTTTGTCGGTGGTATGCTGGGCGCGGCCAATGGGGTTGTCATTTCCTTTTTCGGCGTGCAGCCCTTTATTGCGACCCTGGTCGGCATGACCATGTTGCGCGGTGCGACACTGGTGTTCACGGACGGACGCCCGATCTCCACCGGGGATTTTGAGGTCGCGGAAGCCTTTTATCAGCTGGGCGGGGGCTATGTCGCCGGTATTCCGGTGCCGATCCTGCTGGCTGCGGCGGTTTTCGGGGTCGGATGGCTGGTGCTCAACCGGACAGCTTTTGGCCGCTATGTCTATGCCATCGGGGGCAATGAGCAGGTCACCCTGATTGCCGGGATCAATGTGCGCCGGGTCAAGATTGTTGTCTATATGCTCTCTGGTGCTATGGCGGCGCTCGCCGGGATGATCCTGACAGCGCGGCTGGAATCTGCCCAGCCCACAGCCGGACTTGGCTATGAACTGGATGCAATTGCCGCGGTAGTGCTGGGGGGAACCTCGCTTATGGGCGGGCGTGGAACCCTGATCGGAACCCTGATCGGGGCCCTGATTATCGGTGTGTTGAACAATGCCCTCAATCTTATGGATGTCTCTTCCTATTACCAGCAGATCGCCAAGGGGGGGGTGATCTTGCTGGCTGTGGTTGTGGACAGCCGTGTCAAATCCCGATGACGTTCAAGTAAAATCAAAAGCCTGAAAGGTATGGTGCCTTGAAAGGTTGCTCTAACAGGAGGAAAATAAATGCGGAAAATTATCGTTTCACTTTCATCCCTTGCGCTGCTGGCCAGCTCGTTCACTATGGCCAAGGCGGAAGACACGCTGGCGCTGGTGATCTCGACCCTGAACAATCCGTTTTTTGTCACACTAAAGGAAGGTGCAGAAGCCAAGGCATCTGAGCTGGGATATAAACTGGTTGTACTTGATTCACAGAATGACCCGGCAAAAGAGCTGGCAAATGTCGAGGACGTGCTGAACAAGGATGTCAAGGTCCTGATGATCAATCCGACCGATTCAGATGCGGTCAAAAGCGCGATCAAGGCGGCGAACAGAAAGAATATCCCTGTTGTGACGCTGGACCGTGGCGCATCCGGAGGCGAGGTGGTCTCTCATGTTGCCTCTGACAACATCCTTGGCGGGACCATGGCGGGTGAGCTGATTGCCCAGACGCTGGGCGGCAAGGGCAAACTTGTTGAACTGCAGGGTGTGCCGGGAACATCTGCGGCGCGCGATCGGGGCGAAGGATTTAACAAGGCGGTACAGGCTGCTGCCGGTCTGGAAATCATTGCCGTGCAGCCCGCGGACTTTGACCGGACCAAAGGTCTGAACGTGATGGAGAATATTCTTCAGTCCCAGTCGGAAATCACGGCTGTCTTTGCCCACAACGATGAAATGGCGCTGGGTGCGATCAAGGCAATCCAGGCAGCAAAACGCGATATTCTGGTGGTTGGTTTTGACGGTACCGATGATGGTGTGGTTGCCGTACAGGATGGGTCGATGCTGGCAACAGTTGCCCAGCAGGCTGGATTGATCGGGGAAATCGGGGTCGAGACGGCCGCCAAAATTTTGAAAGGCGAAACGGTTGAAGCCTATACACCAGTGGCTTTAAAGCTTATTACAAAATAAATCTGAATCTGCTGCGCAGGAGTCTTGTCTGGCTCCTGCGCAGTTTTTATTTCTCTTCGGGAATTTACAGTATCCAATGACGGTCAGTATCAAGGATGTGGCATGTGAAGCGGGGGTTTCTGTCTCGACGGTTTCACACGTCCTGAACAAAACCCGCTATGTCGCGCCGGAGACCTCTGACCGGGTTGTTGCAGCTGTGAAATTACTGGGTTATCAGCCCAGCTCGCTGGCCCGGGCATTGAAAACCAACAAGACAAAAACGCTGGGGATGCTGGTTTCCAATTCGACCAACCCGTTTTTTGCCGATGTGGTCCGGGGCGTGGAAGAAGGCTGCTATACCCAGGGCTATAGCCTTATTCTCTGTAACTGTGATGACAAGGCCGAACGTCAGCTGGCCTATCTGAATAACCTTTCCATGCGCCGGATTGATGCACTGGTGGTCATGACCACCCATGGGGACCCTGATTTCGATCGGGCGCTGGATCGGAAATCCGAGTTGCCGATGGTGGTGCTCGATGCCAAACCAGCAGAGAATATCTGTGTTGTTGGCGATAATTCGGTGCTCGGCGGGCGTCTGGCAACAGAGTTTCTGCTGGGGCGTGGTTTCCGCCGCATTGCCATTCTGTCAGGTCCCGAGCAACATCCGCGTTCCCAGGAACGGCGTCAGGGTTTTGAGGCGGCAATGCTGGCGGCGCAATGCCCGGTCAATCCTGACTGGTGTCTCTCGGGAAGTCTGGATGCCGCCGGAGGCTATCGCGCCATGAGCAAACTTCTGGAGCGCTTCGGGGCAACCGGGCTGCCTGAAGCGGTTTTTGCCTTCAATGATCTTATGGCCCTTGGTGCGATCAGAGCCTTGGGCGAAAGAGGACTGACTGTCCCGACTGATATCTCGCTTATCGGGTATGATGATATTGATCTTGCCCCCTATCTGACCCCGGCTTTGACAACGATCCGCCAGCCGGGCTTTGAGCTGGGGAGCCGTGCGGCTATGGTCCTTATTTCCCGACTGGAGCAGGGAACAGCCCTGCCAGCTTGCCTGAGCCTAAATCCGGAACTGGTTATCCGGGAATCTGTCGGGCAGATTTAGCAGCCGCTGGGCTGTCCGTCCGGAACACTTCTGCCTTTAGTGATCCCATGACTATCCAGTGTTTATCCCGTGATTAACAAGCCGTGTGCTTGAGCCGTAATAACAGCGGCTGGTGATCAGAAGCCGAAGTTTCTTCCTGTACTGTGATCTGTTCAAGTAAATCAACGAGCTCAGAAGATACAAAAAAGAAATCCCGGCAATGTGGCCCTTCTGGCCATTGCACCTGGTCATAAATGCCACAGGTTGCTGAATGAGGTTCCTTTGGGCGCAACCTGGTCCAGCAGTCCAGATATCCCCCGGAATGTTGTATCTGCTGCCTGTGGGTTTTCTGATCCTCAGGTGGAACGAGAATGTTGTAAACCTGATCGCCGGGAGCCGAGTTGAAGTCCCCACAGAGCAGGCTGCGTTCCGGGCGTGGGACCGCCGCATAAGGTCCGGAAGCCGGTGCATGGTCTGCATAGTTTCTGTTGCTGTTGTTTTCCTGCTGGATCTCAATCAAACGGGCGGCTTGTGCCTGTCGTTGCAAGGCGGAATGATATTCAAGATGGGTGGTCGTTACGCTGAGGGGGCCATCGGGTAAAGACACAACAACTTCAAGAGCCTGTCGAGGCATGTGTTTACACAGAATTTCAGGGTTGGGCTGTGGCAGCTGGTGCCTAAAGACCTGAAGCAGAGGTCGCCTGGACAAGATCAAGTTGCCGAATTCGGACCTTTTGTTCGTGTTGGCTAGCTTGCGGCTGATGGCTGGACCGAAGACGGGGCTGTGTTCCGGGAAAAGCTGTGCCAGGACTTCCACCTGATCTTCTCCCCTGCCGTTATCAAGCTCGGGATCAAAGCGCGCAACTTCTTGCAAGCAGATGACATCTGCATCGCTCATGCCTTTGATTACGTCTGCTATTCGGGGCAAGTCTACCTTGTTATCGGTCCCGCGCCCGCACTGGATATTCCAGGTTATGAAATCTGTCACTTGATACCTGCATGCATGAAGGACTGTACGAACTGGCGCTGGAACAGCAAAAAGGCGACCAGCAATGGAGCAACAGCGAGCAGGGTTCCGGCGGTGATGATCGACCAGTCAACACCAGATTCCGGGGCGCCGAATATCGCCAGCCCGACGGTCAGTGGCCGGGTGGTAACGGAGTTGGTGATGACCAAAGGCCACAGGAAGTTATTCCAATGATAACTTACGGATACCAGGCCAAAGGCAACATAGGTTGGACGGGCAAGGGGAACATAGACCTTCCAGAGGATTTGAAAAGGGCCACAGCCTTCGACCTTGGCGGCTTCTTCGAGCTCTTTGGGGATGGTTTTGAAAGTCTGACGAAGAAGGAAAATACCAAAGGCACTGGCCATATAAGGCAGGCCGATGCCGACGATGCTATCTACCAGACCGATTTGGCTCATCGTGACGTAGTTTTCGACGATCAGAACCTCGGGCATGATCATGAGCTGGAGCAATACCAGTCCAAAGGCCAGGGACTTTCCGGGAAACTCAAAGCGGGCAAATGCGTAGGCTGCCAGAGTGCAAAGGATGAACTGAGCACAAAGAATGATACTGACCAGAATAAAGGTGTTCAGAAAGTAACGGGCAAAGGGTGCACGGGACCAGGCTTCGCGAAAGTTATCCAGTGTGAGGGGGGCGAAAAGGTCGAAACGGGTGGCGTATTCTGAAGGATGAAACGCACTCCAGAATGCATAGATCAGCGGCAACATCCAAATCAATGCCAGCAGATAGGCTGCACCATTTTCCAGTTGAAGGGCTATCGTTTCTTTTATGTTTGAGCTTCTCACTGGTAATGCACCTTCTTATCGAGGAAGACAAACTGACTGATGGCGATTACGGCCAAAGCTATCAACAGAACAACCGTCAGGGTCGAGGCATAGGCTTGATCGAGGAAGCTAAAGGCTACTTCGTAAATGTAATACAGCAGAAGAGAGCTGGAATTATCGGGGCCACCCTTCGTCAGGATAAATAGTTGATCGACGAGTTTGAAAGAGTTGATAATTGCGTTAATCAAAACAAACAGTGTGGTGGGCATGAGCAGCGGGAAGATGACCCGTCGGAAATAGTACCAGCGGCCCGCGCCTTCCAGTTTTGCGGCCTCTTCCAGTTCAGGAGAGAGAGTTTGCAACGCTGCGAGGTAGAAAATCATAAAGAATCCGGCTTCTTTCCAGATCGTGATTATGATGATGCAACCAAGAACCGTGTCAGGATCCCCGAGCCAGTTATGGCCCGATATACCAAAAACGCCAGCAACCTGATCGATCAGGCCAATGTCCGGGGTGTAAAAAAACAGCCAGATATTAGCGACGGCAATCATGGGCAAAATGGTTGGCGTAAAATAACTCATGCGTGCCAGGGACTTAAATGGCAATTTGCCGTTCACCCAGAGCGCCATCACCATAGCAAGGCCGATGGAAATGGGGATGGTCGTTGCCGCATATATGATGTTGTTGCCGACGACCTTCCAGAAGACTTCGTCGGTGAGAAGGTATTCATAATTTTCCAGGCCGACAAAACGGGAGGGTTTGATGGCATTTCCCTGAGAAAAAAAGCTTTTCGCCAGAGTGGCAATGGTTGGGTAATAAGTGAATGCGATCAGAAATACTGCCGCAGGCATCAAGAGCAACCAGCCATGGATATGGGACTGTGAAGGTCGTCGGATCATCGCTGCTTGGCTCCTGTAGCTCTGATATCGGAAGCGGGTAACCCGGGTCAACCTGTCAAAGGTCGCCCGGGTTGTTGCCTGGATTAACGATAGTTTTTCAACAAACGATCAGCCTGTTTTTGAGCGCTGTCCAAGGCTTCAGCCGGAGTTTTGTCACCAATCAGAACCGATTGGATGGCATCATCGAGAAGCTTTCTTACCCGTCCGTTCTGAAAGGTGGAGAGCTCTGCTGTTGCAAACTCAAGCTGGTCACGAGCTACGGCTGCGGGCGGGAAGTCCTTGACGTATTGTGTGAGTTCTGGTGTGGCATAGGCATCAGGACCTGTGCCGAGATAGCCAGTACCGATGCTCCATTCTGCTGTGCGTTCAGGTTCAGTCAGGAAACGGATCAGCTTAATGGCAGCTTTACGTTCTTCGGGTGAGCTTTTTTCGAAGATATAGAAGTTACCACCGCCTGTAGGTGTTCCGCGGCGCTTTTGGGCAGGCAGCATGGCTACACCAAAGTCAAATGAAGCATCATTTTTTACCGCTGTTAGATTCCCTGTGGAATGCCACATCATAGCGGTTTTCCCCTCGAGAAAGTTTTGGCGCAGAGTTGCCCACTCGATGGTGCCACTGGGCATTATCCCATGTTTGTTTCCAAGGTCCTGCCAGTATTGCAAAGCTTCGATGGTTGCCGGGGCGTTAAAATAGGTTTCGTTGCCCTCACTATTCATCAGTGTCTGACCATTCTGCATCGCCAGAGCGCCAAACATCCAATAAGGATAGCCTGTCGAGGGAATCATGGCGCCCCATTGTTCGACAGTGTCGCCATTTTTTTTGGTCAGTTTTTTGCCAGCTTCCACCAGTTCATCCCAGGTCGCGGGTGGGTTTTCCGGATCAAGACCAGCTTCCCGGAAAGCATCCTTGTTGTAATACATCACAATAGTGGAACGTTGGAACGGAATGCCCCAGGTCTTGCCTTGTGTTTTCCCGTTTTCCATCAGGGCCGGATAAAAACTGTTGAGCCAGGCTTTTTCTTCTTCAGTTTCAACAACATCGTCATATGGGACAATGGCGCCTTGTTCAATCAGTTCATAAATGTCGATTGAAAACATGACAGATGTTTGAGCGGGTTCGCCGCTTTGCAAAGCGGCCAATGCCTTGATGCGGGCGTCGTTGTAATTGCCGGCATAGATCGCATTGACATTGATGTCAGGATTGGCTTTTTCAAAATCCTCCACCATGCCATCGACAACTTTGGTCAAGGGGCCGCCAACTGCGACGGGATAGTACATTGTCAGATCTACTGCCGATGCTGATGAGGCCATGCCAAGGCCCAAAGCAGCGGCGAGTGTCCATTTTCCTGCGTGGTGTTTCAGTTTTGTAAGCATGGTTAGCTCCCATTGTGAAGGAGGAAAATTCCGTCTGTGGCTTTCCTCTTGTTCCCGAACCGCAATAGCATCGGTGCCGGGTCTTGTCGTAGGCGTGTCGTGGTTCTAAAAATCGGTTGCTTTGATCGTGTCATTCCTTTTTCCGCTGGAAGGATCGAAGAGATGAACATCTTCTTTTTGCCATTGAAGCCGAGCATTGTAAGGCTCCGGAACACTGACTCTGCCAGGGGTTCTTACCTGTAATTCCTGGGTGCCAATACGGGCAGTGATGACAGTGTCTGCGCCGAGGTAATCGGCAGAGATAAGACGGGCGGGAATGCCCCCTGCATCTACAATACGGATGTTTTCCGGCCGAATGCCGAGGATTGCCGAGCTTGTCGGTTCAGCAAGAAGAGGGGGAAGCGTTCCCATCTTTGTAATATCAAGGAGGTTCATTGGCGGTGTGCCGATAAAGGCAGCAGCAAAAGTGGTTGCAGGTTTATTGTATAGTTCGTCCGGTGTGCCCTCTTGCTCGATCTGACCTTTTTTTATCAGGATAACCTTGTCCGCCATGCTCATGGCTTCGGCCTGATCGTGGGTAACGTAGACCACGGTCATTTTCAGGCGTTGTTGCAAGGCGCGAATCTCGATCCGCATATCATGGCGCAGTTTGGCATCGAGGTTCGAGAGTGGTTCATCCATCAGACAAATCGGGTTCTCAGCGATAAAGGCGCGTGCCAGAGCTACCCTTTGTCTTTGTCCGCCAGATAATTGAGCTGGCTTTCGTAAGAGAAGCTCTGCCAAACCAACCAGTTCAGCCACTCGGGCCAAACGTTGTTCCTGTTCGGCGATTGGAATTTTTCTGACTTTCAGGCCAAAGAGGATGTTTTCTTTGACATTGAGGTGCGGGAACAGGGCATAGGACTGAAATACCATGGAGAGATTGCGCTGTGCTGGTCGCGCGGTTGTCATGTCAGTATCGCCGATCAGGAGCTTTCCTTCACTGACATCCTCCAGACCTGAAATCATACGCAGGGTGGTTGACTTTCCACAGCCCGAGGGACCCAGCAAGACTGCGAAGGTTCCTTGCTCAACCTTGAAGCTTACATCCGTGACGGCGAAGGAGTCGCCCCAGCGTTTGCTGATATTACATAGCTCAATGGCTGACATATGACGGAAGCCTTCCCTGATGTTTTATGCCGCTCTGCCCCAGCAACCGCTTGCAACTAGACTGACGCTGGAACAGTTCGATGTGTCTTGTTTATCGTTAAGGTGTGTATGTTTTATGACACTAATGTAAACAAACTTACATTTTGTGATATAAAAATTCCATCTCTTTTTAAGAATGCTAGAGGAACTTGGTTTTAACGGGTAGATAAAGATCTTATCTGGAAGTCGAATCCGTTGCGACAAAAAGAGAGGTTCCAGCCTTTTCGATCGCTTCTACAATTTCTGACGGGGGTGTCTGGTCTGTAAAAATACCATCTACTTCTGAAGCATGGGCAAAGGGCATCATTGCGTCGTTATTGAATTTGGAATGATCCCCGGCGGCAAATTTACAACGAGATATTTCCAAGGCGGCGCGAGACGCCTGCGCATCGCGATAGTCATAATCCAGCAACTGGCCATCATCGGTGATTGAACCGATTCCGAAGATGCCATAACCGACACGAAATTTTCGGAGAAATTCGGCGGTGGTTTCCCCTGTTATCGCCCGGTCCCGGTTCCTGACCAGACCGCCGGAAAGGATGATCTCAAAATCCGTATTTTCGCAAAGGATTGAAACAACACCGATATGATTGGTGAGGACACGCAAGCCTTCGTGATGAATGAGCGCTTCAGCAACAGCTTCCATTGTGGTGCCGATATCGATAAACAAGGACGCACCGTTGGGAATTTTTGCGGCGATAGCTTGGCCTATCAGTGCTTTTTCCCGGGCATTTCGAACTTTGCGGTTGGAATAGGAAAGGCGGTCTATTCCAGGCGGGAGACCAGCCCCGCCATAATGGCGCTGGACAAGATTTTTTTCGTTAAGATAGATGATGTCCCGGCGAATTGTTTGCTGAGAAACGCCAAACTTCTCAGCCATCATTTCCAGGGAAGCATACCCTCGCTCTCGTACCAGAGTGATAATTTGATCCTGACGACCATTGATACCCAGGCGTTTTTGATCTGTCACAGGTTTCTCTCGAGCAGGGGGGAAGACTGATTTACGAAATTACTCAGGTCAGTTTAATTATAGACATCATAAATGTAAATCTTCTTACATTTATTTTGCAATCATGTAGACCTGCTTCAAGGTAAAGGAGATCATGCTGGATGATTATCTGGGAATTGATTGTCCGGCTACAAAGCAGTTTAGCGGAGAACCACCTTGTGAAGCGCGGGAGGCTCGGATAGCGTTTGCTCCAGAGTGTACGTTTTTAAATATATGTTTTTTGTGATGTCTGCTGTGGTGTTTCTTCTTTGATGCTTCATCTGCGCACCCTGTCTTGACCTGGTAGTATTGTATGTCAGTTCCTCTAAAAGATGAATCGCTGTTCCGCCAACAGGCTTTTATCAACGGTAAATGGATTGATGCGGACTCTGGCCGTAAAGTTCCCGTCTACGATCCCGCGACAGGCAAAGAAGTCGGCATGATGCCCTGGATGGGGGCTGCTGAAACCCGCCGGGCGATCGAAGCAGCCGAACGGGCTTTTTCTTTGTGGAGAAAACGGACGGCAAAGGAGCGGGCTGCGGTGCTGCGGCGCTGGCGCGATCTGATCCTGTTGCATCAGGACGACCTGGCCCAGATCATGACAGCAGAACAGGGCAAGCCTCTGGCTGAAGCCCGGGGAGAGATCGTTTCCTCGGCAGGATACATTGAATGGTTTGCCGAGGAAGCCA
Organism: Kiloniella laminariae; assembly: GCF_027214005.1. GTDB lineage: Bacteria > Pseudomonadota > Alphaproteobacteria > Kiloniellales > Kiloniellaceae > Kiloniella > Kiloniella laminariae_A. The sequence continues at coordinate 606,812 of NZ_JAPWGY010000002.1, read as the reverse complement.
AGCGAACCTATGGCGAAACCATTCCGGCAGGAAATTCTGGTCAGCAGCTTTTGACCATTCGTCAGCCCATCGGGGTTGTGGCGGCGATTACCCCCTGGAATTTCCCGATTCAGATGATCGCCAGGAAATGCGCCCCAGCGCTGGCAGCAGGCTGTGCTGTGGTGATGAAACCCGCGCCACAGACACCCTTTTCGGCTCTGGCGCTGGCGGATCTGGGGCAACGGGCGGGACTGCCGGATGGCCTGTTTAACATCGTCACTGGAAAGGCCGGGGAAATCGGCGACGAGATGACCAGCAATCACATCGTTCGCAAGCTGTCCTTTACCGGGTCGACTGTGGTCGGCAAGGTGCTGATGGAAAAATGTGCGCTTACGGTCAAGCAGGTTTCCATGGAACTGGGTGGCAATGCCCCCTTTATTGTCTTTGATGATGCGGACCTTGACCGGGCGGTAAATCACGTTATCGCCAGCAAATTCCGCAACGCAGGCCAGACCTGTGTCTGCGCCAACCGGATCATGGTGCAAAAAGGCGTCTATGATGACTTTGCCAGACGGCTTTCTGAGCGCGTGCGCGGCTTGAAAATTGGTCCCGGCACCGAAGATGGTGTGTTTCTTGGTCCCCTGATTGATGATCGTGCTATAGACAAGGTGGATGATCTGGTGAAAGACGCCCTGTCCAAAGGAGCAAAGGCACCTGTTGGCGGTGCCCCTTTGAAAGAACTGGGAGCACAGTTCTATGCCCCGACGGTGTTGACTGATGTGACCCAGAATATGCAGGTCTTCCACAAGGAAATATTCGGTCCGGTTGCGCCGCTTTATTGTTTTGAAAGCGAAGAAGAGGCGGTTTCTCTGGCCAATGCCACCCGATATGGCCTGGCGGCCTATTTCTTCTCGCAGGATGTGGGAAGAGTCTGGCGGGTTTCCGAAGCTCTGGAATATGGGATGGTCGGGGCCAACAGTGGTACACTTTCATCAGAGGCCACGCCCTTTGGCGGGATCAAGGAGTCCGGCATTGGCCGCGAGGGCGGAAAGTACGGTATTCAGGAATATCTGGAGATCAAATACATCAACATGGGATTCGATGCATAGACTTGCGGCTTGATCGCTCTAAGTTCGGCCTGGTGTGTGGATAGCGAGGAATTTTAAAGATGAAAAACCGGAAACTTGTTTTGGCAAAACGCCCTGACCCCACGGTTGATCGGGGACTGTTTCGGCTTGAGGAAATCGAGTTGTCACCCCTGAAAGAGGGACAGTTTCTGGTCCGGAATCTTTTTCTTTCCGTTGATCCGGCGATGCGGGGCTGGGTGGCTGACATGCCAAGCTATATTCCTCCTGTTGCTCTTGGGGAGGTTATGCGCAGCTTTGCTGTTGGTGAAGTGGTCGAAAGCCGTCACCCTGATTATGTCACGGGAGACATGCTCTATGGCCGTTTCGGCTGGCAGGAACTGGCGGTGAGTGATGGGGCCGATGTCGAGCGCAAGGTTGATCCGCAAGCTGCGCCACTTGCGGCCAACCTGCATGTTCTGGGCATGACAGGCGCCACAGCCTGGTTTGGCCTGACAGAAATCGGCAATCCCCAGTCGGGCGAAACCGTTGTGGTCTCGACGGCAGCAGGGGCTGTCGGTTCTATGGTCGGTCAGATTGCCAAGGCAAGAGGCTGTCGAACAGTTGGAATTACGGGGAGTAATGACAAGGCCCGACGCTGCCGGGAAGAGTTCGGCTATGATGCCGTGATCAATTACAAGGCGTGCCAGGGGGAAGATCTGTCGTCAGGGCTGGCAACGGCTTGCCCCAAAGGGGTTGATGTCTATTTTGATAATGTCAGTGGACCGATATCCGATGCCGTAATGGGGTTCTTTAATGTGGGAGCCCGGATGACGGTCTGTGGTGTGATCGGTATTTCTCCCGCACACCTGAGCGGACCGCGTGTGGCACGCACCTTGCTGGTCAAACGGGCCAGAATGCAGGGCTTTCTGATTTTTGATCACATGCACCGGCTTTCGGAGGCCGTAGAAAGTCTTTTGCCGCTGTTCAAAGCAGGCAAGCTGAACTACAGCGAAGAAATCTATGAAGGACTGGAGCAAGCGCCGGTTGGACTGGAAAACCTTTTGGCCGGAACCAACCAGGGAAAGGTGCTGGTCAAACTTTAGGGTTTTTCCAGCTGTCCCGGATAGCGGGTGCCGTCTTCAGCAATCCAGGTCAGGAGATTTCCTTCGGCAGTCATGACGTAACAGCTCCAGCCAAAAGGGCCCCATTGGGAACAATAGCGATCTCCCTGGACATTCCAGTATCCGACTTCTTCTTTGCGTCCGGTTTCCTGATAGCGGGTTTGGCCGTTTTGTTCAAAAGACTGCCTAAAGCTGGTCTTGCCTTCCGGGCGGTTCACGACGATTTTCCCGCTCAAATACGCCCTGATCTGATCTGCGGACAGTTTCACTTCCTCTGCCGAAGCTGTCTGGGCCAAAAGCAGAAGGGGAAATGCAATAGCAATTTTCACGATGAACAGTGTTGCAGTCACAGTCGTGGAGGTACGCACTTTTACGGGCCCTTCTGCCGAAAATTTTGGGAATTCTGATGCAGATCATTGCCATTTTGCAAGACAAGATCCAGGCTTCACAGGATTGTGACAGTCTGTTTCGCAGAACTTGTGTGCCTTTGCTCCCCCTGCGTTCGGGCCGTTGCATATAGCTAGATTCACAGTCAGCCGGTTTTTCAACTGGTCTTTTGGGGAACTATATTGCCGAGGGTCTGGAAAAGGGTGCTTTAATTCAGGCCTCTTCTGCCCTAGATATTGTGTGAACACTTAACTAACCTGTTGCGGGAGACAGTTTGATGCCAAGTTATCACGACGATGATATCCAGTATGATTACGACCTTTTTGTCATCGGTGGTGGATCTGGCGGGGTTCGCGGTGCCCGCATGGCAGCTGCAACAGGCGCAAGGGTGGCTTTGGCCGAAGAGTATCGCTATGGCGGAACCTGTGTAATCCGGGGCTGTGTGCCGAAAAAGCTCTTTTCCTATGCCAGCCATTTCCATGAAGAATTCGAAGATGCTGCCGGGTTCGGCTGGACCGTGGGGGAAAGCTCCTTCAACTGGAAAACACTGATCGCCAACAAGGACAAGGAAATTGACCGGCTTGAGGGGATCTACAAGAACCTGCTCGATAATGCCAAGGTAACCCGGTACGACGGGCGGGCGACCCTTGAGGATCGCCATACTGTGCGGGTGGGAGACAAGACCTTCACAGCCAACAAGATCCTTCTGGCCCCAGGCGGCCATGTGACCTTCCCCGAGGGCAAGGGCTGGGAACATGCGATCAGTTCCAACGAGGCATTCCATCTGGAAGACTTGCCCAAGCGGGTGATCGTCTATGGTGGTGGCTATATCGCCGTTGAGTTTGCCGGAATTTTTAATGGTCTGGGATCTGACGTGATACAGGTCTATCGCGGAGATGCCTTGCTCCGGGGCTTTGATCGGGATGTCCGTGAATTCCTGGGGACCGAGATGGTCAAGAAGGGCATCAAGGTTGAATTGAATAAAACCATAGAGAAGATTGTCAAAACCGAGGGAGGGTTGCAGGTAACCCTGTCTGATGGTGCTGAGCTTGAAGTCGATGCCGTTTTTGCGGCCACTGGTCGCAGTCCCAATGTGACAGGGCTTGGGCTGGAAAAAGCAGGTGTTGCCCTGACAAAGAAAGGGGCGATCCAGGTTGATGAGTTTTCCCGTACGACCGCAAAGAATATCTATGCGGTCGGTGATGTGACGGACCGGGTCAACCTGACGCCAGTTGCGATACAGGAAGCCATGGCTTTTGTTGATACGGCCTTTAAGGACACGCCACGCGCCATGGACCATCATAACATTGCGACAGCAGTTTTCAGCCATCCACCAGTCTGCACCGTTGGGCTTTCAGAGGAACAGGCAATTGACCGCTATGGTGATGTCGAGATATACCGCTCCAGCTTTCGACCAATGAAACACACCCTGTCCGGACGGGATGAAAAGACCCTGATGAAGCTGGTTGTTGAAAAACACGGCAAGAAAGTTGTCGGCCTGCATATGGTGGGGGCTGATTCCCCTGAAATCGTCCAAGGTTTTGCCGTGGCGATCAAGGCTGGTGCGACCAAGGCGATGTTTGATGCCACGGTTGGTATTCACCCTACGGCAGCAGAAGAATTTGTGACCATGCGTGAGCCTGTCTGACCCGTTCTTTCCCGAACGTAAGATCTTTGAAAACCAGAAGGGCCGGGAAATTTTCCCGGCCCTTCTGGTTTTGTCGTTTGGTCTTATCTTGTTTACTTCAGGCCTGTTTACTTCAGGAAGGTCCAGTTCTTGTAGAAGATGCCATTGAATTTGATAAAGACCTGTTGCATCAGCTTCATCAACAGATTCTGAAGTCCGGTAAATTGCGAGGGACGCAGGACATCGACAAAGACGCAGTAGCGTTCGTGGTCTTCTTCATTGATGGACTGGTGTTGCAAGGTGTCATCAAAGATAAACAGTGGATCGTCGTGCCAGAAATGCTTTTTGCCATCGACCTCGATAAAGATGTTATCGCTTTTGATCGGGGTCAGGTTGTAAAGCACACGCAAGGTCAGACGCAGAGGGCCGAAATGCAGCGATGTGGATTTCTTCTTATTGAAGACCGACACGCCGATAGTCTTGATGTACTGGTAGTCTTTATTAAAAGCCGGGACCGCGTCATTGGTGTTTTTGCCATACCATTTGTAGAACAGCATGCCGCGACTTTTGCCTTCCAGCTGTTTCCGGATATCATTGATGATCTCGGTTTTGTTTTCATCAAAGGTGCGCAGTACCGTGGAGATCTCTGCGCGGTGTCCTTCTGGAAAATCGTCCAGTTTATAAATGTACCTGTTGCGGTGGGAAATCAGGTCAAGGAACAGGTTGACCGGAGACAGTACCCAGGTGAGCAGGCCATTCCCGGTAAAGTACTTCTTTGCCAGTTCCGGCGTGATTTTGCTGTGCCTGCCCAGATCAAGCAGCCCCATGCAGATAAAGGCGAGGGTGAAAATCGGGATGAAATACAGCAGCAAGGCCAGAGGGAGGAGGACTCTCAGGAGCCGGCTGATCTTCTTGGGCATGGATGTCTCTCTGTCGCGATAGAATGTGCAGGTGGCAAAGTAATATCAGGCATAGCTTATAAGCCATGCCCGCAGACTTTCAAACAGCTCATATAGGTTTTGTGCGAATCGATATCAACTCTAATTGTTTGGTTCCGGAGCTGGTGCCAGATCTCTGATAGAGAAGATCAGCAGAGGGCTGAATAATGACCAGAGAAAGGTGAGCGCCGAATTGAGCCGGGCTTGAGAGAATTGTTTGAGTCTCACTTCATCTTCGGGCTGCTCTTGAGTGAGGAGATTTGATGAATATATCAAGATGTGAAAGGCTTTCTGCTGGTAAAGGACAGAAAAGGTGATTAAAACTGTCAAACGTAAAATATTATTATGATTTTGAGGTATTATTATGAGCGCGAAATGGACACCTGATTCCTGGCGCGCCAAGGATATTCGGCAAGTGCCCGAATACCCGGACTCTGCTGCTGTAGAGACCGTGGAAAAAACCTTGGCGGGTCAACCGCCACTGGTTTTTGCAGGCGAAGCTCGTCGGCTGCGTAAGCAGTTGGGTGAAGTTGCTGAAGGCCGGGCTTTTCTTCTGCAGGGCGGCGACTGTGCCGAAGCTTTTGCCGAGTTTCATCCCGATAATATCCGCGATACCTTCAAGGTTATGCTGCAGATGGCGGTTGCCCTGACATTCGGTGCTGCTTGCCCGATCGTCAAGGTCGGTCGTATGGCTGGACAGTTTGCCAAGCCCCGTTCGGCTGGAACCGAGACAATTGGCGGTGTGGAGCTGCCAAGTTACCGTGGTGACATCATCAACGGGATCGAGTTCACCGAGAAAGATCGTATTCCAGACCCTGAACGTCTGATCAAGGCCTATCACCAGTCAGCATCCACGCTGAACCTGCTGCGGGCTTTTGCCCAGGGCGGGTACGCCAATCTGCGACAGGTTCATGCCTGGAACCATGACTTTGTCCGCAATTCCCCGCTGGGTGCGCGCTATGAAGAAATGGCAACCCGGATTGAAGAAGCACTGAGCTTCATGGAAGCCTGTGGTCTGACTGCCGACAAGATCCCGCAGTTGAGCGAGACAGATTTCTATACCAGCCACGAGGCGCTGCTGCTTAATTACGAGCAGTCTCTGACCCGTGTCGACAGTTTGTCCGGCAACTGGTACGACTGTTCTGCCCATATGCTCTGGATCGGGGATCGTACCCGTCACATTGATGAAGCGCATGTCGAGTTCATGCGCGGTATTCACAACCCGATCGGTATGAAGTGTGGCCCGTCCTCCGAGCCGGATGATCTGCTCAGGCTGATTGATCGTCTCAACCCGAAAAACGAGGCTGGTCGCCTGACCCTGATCGTGCGCATGGGCCATGACAAGGTTGAAGAGCACCTGCCTGCGCTGATCCGTGCGGTCGAGCGTGAAGGTAAAAAAGTGGTCTGGTCCTGTGACCCGATGCACGGGAATACCGTCAAGTCTTCCAGTGGATACAAGACCCGGCCTTTCGACCGGGTTCTGACGGAAGTCCGGAACTTCTTTGCTGTTCACAAGGCAGAGGGAACCTATGCCGGTGGTGTTCATTTCGAGATGACAGGCAAGGACGTGACAGAATGTATCGGTGGTGCTCAGGCAATCACTGATGAAGATCTGTCGGCACGCTATCACACCTATTGTGATCCCCGTCTCAATGCCAGCCAGGCATTGGAACTGGCTTTCCTGATCGCTGAACATCTCAAGGAAGAACGCATCAGCCTTCGTTCCGAGCAGATTGCTGAAGCTTCCTGATAATATTGCGACGGCAGGAAGGTACGTATGCCTGACAGTGCTAATGCCAAGACAGAAGCTGTGAAACAGGGGGAGGAGCGATCCTCCCTCTGGCCTGTTGAAGACAGGGATGTCACAGCCTGGACCGATCACTATTTCAATCGCAGCAAAAAAGTGGTTGAGAAGTTTGGTGACCAGAAAGTCACCTATGCCGTCTTTATGCGTCGCCCGGTGGTCTCTGCACCGGGGCTGGCCATCCGCTGGCTGGAGGAAGTTGCCAGTAAACGTGGTATCCAGCTTGATATCGAGCTGCGCTATGCCGAAGGTCGTTGGGTCGGCGCGGGGGAGCCGATCATGTATCTGACCGGATCGCTTTGTCACCTTGTCGATCTGGAAACGTTGCTGTTGCAACGCCTTGGTCCTGCCTGTGTTGCGGCCTATAATGCCTTTACCATGTGTTCCGATCTGGCCTCTGTTGCCTTTCTGGCGATGGATGCCCGGCATTGCGCCGGATCTGATATGGCCGAGATGATGGCCTATGCCGCGTCGGTTGGTGCAGATCGGGCACGGCGCAAGAACGGGGCCATTGGTTTTATCGGCAATGCAACGGATGCTACGGCCCATTATTTTGGGCAGGCTGGTGGTCTTGGAACCATGCCACATGCCCTGGTCGGTTATGCAGGATCAACGCTTCGGGCAGCGGAAATGTTTGATGAAACATTTCCGAATGACTCCATGACGGTGCTGGTTGATTATTTCGCCCGTGAAATTACCGACGCCCTGACGGTCTGTCGCCGCTTTCCGCGGCGGGCGGCAGACGGGCGATTGTCGGTGCGACTTGATACCGCCGGGAGCCGGTTTATTGAGACACTCGATCCGCCCAGTTCCTATGCTGTCCTGGAACGCAATGTGCCAAGAGCCATTCGCGGATATCGCAATGAAGAGGAATTGCGCTATCTGGTTGGTCCGGGTGTTTCGGCTGCGGCGATCTGGACCATGCGTGAGGCTCTGAATGCTGAAGGGTTCGACAAGGTCAAGATTGTTGCCTCTTCAGGCTTCAATCCGGCCAAATGTCGCCTGATGGCGGAGGCTGAAGTGCCGCTGGATGTTGTTGGAACCGGAAGCTATCTGCCAAACAGCTGGTCAGAAACCTATGCCACGGCTGACATTGTTGAATATGATGGTGTCGCCCGGGTCAAAGTGGGACGTGAGTTCCTGATAAGAAAGTAAACGTATCAAATGTCTGTTGCTGTGACCGAGAGTTCGATTGAGGACCTGATCGAGAGTTTTGAATTCCTGGATGACTGGGAAGAGCGCTATCGCTACATCATTGATATGGGGCGCAAGCTGTCGCCGATGGATGATGCCCTCAAGACAGAGAGCTCTCGTGTGCAGGGCTGCACCAGCCAGGTCTGGCTGGTCTGTAACCCGGATCAGGAGCAGACGCCGGTGCGGCTTAATTTTATTGCCGATAGTGACGCGCACATTGTCCGCGGACTCGTTGCCGTTCTGATGATGATTTTCTCGGGCAAGACGGCACAGGAAATTCTTGATACCGATATCGAGGACATTCTCAAACGCCTCGAGTTTGCCCAGCATCTCAGCCCGAACCGGGCCAACGGCCTGCACGCCATGGTCAAACGGATCCAGGCCACCGCCGAGAATTACCGTTGATTTTTCTGGTCTAGTCAGATTTCTACCGGGGTTTTAATCGCGATAATAATTGCTTTCTTCCTGCCGTGGTGCTGGCCATGCCGGAAGGGGATTTGTCTTGACCGTTTGTATTTTTTAAATAATATTCGAACATTATTCATTTTATATAAGGCCTCTTGGACATATCGCTGTCAGAGATCAGTCACGGGCAAGGCGAATAATGTCTGCAGAAAAACGACATCTTAGAGAACAGGAAATCCTTGATCAGACCCTGCTCATGATCGAGGAGGACGGGTTCTTTACGCTCAAGATATCTGATCTGGCTAAACGCTGTGGTGTATCTATTGGCACGATTTACAGCCATTTTTCCTGTAAGGAAGACCTGCTTCTTGGTCTGGAAATTCGCGAAACTCGCAAGGCGTTTAAACTGGTGCGAGAAGCAACGGCGCTAGGAACCAATGCGATTGAGAAGTTTGTCCTGGCCGATATCAGCTGTAGCAGCCTGCTGCAGGAGCAACCGACCTTTGCCGAGATCGAGCTTTTGGTCAAAGCACCGTCGATCTGGAAGAGGGCTTCGCCACAGGTCTATGAGATGATGGAAATCCTGTTTCGCCAGTTTGCCGAATTTTTTGATCAGTTGCTTGAGGCTGTCGCAAAGGAGCTGCAGGGAGAACAGGATCTGGTGCATTTGACCCGGGTGTTGGGTATCGGCACCTGGTCGCTTAATTTTGGCCTGCAAGCTATTGCCATATCGTCTTATAGCAAAGATGAGCAGGCCCCGAAACTGCCGAGCCATTGGGCGGGTATCCATCACGCCAACCTGAACTGCTTCCTGAAAGGCTGTGGTTGGCAGGAAGCAGATGGAGAGGCATTTATTGCCAGGTTAAGTGGCCGTCTGGCTGAGTATCGCAAGTCCCAGAACCCGCACTAATGTCTTGCGCGGCAATCGCTGACGCAGTTTCCTGATCAAAAAATGAATGAAATTCGAATTTAAATATTCAGTAAGGTATGGCAGAGATGACGACAGAAAAAAGCACGATGGCAGTAGTCTTTATGACGGTCTTGACCGCTTTTATCGGCTATTCTCTGCCATTCCCCATTTTCAGTCATCTTTTCCTTTCGCCGGAATACGGGCTGGTCGGATCAGATACGACGGAAAGTTACCGGACGATGCTCTATGGTGGGGCGGTTGCCATGTATCCGTTGGGTCAGATGGTGGGCGGGCCATTGCTTGGACGCTGGTCTGATCTTTATGGCCGGAAGAAGGTGTTGCAGCTGTCACTGGTCGGGACTGTTATCGGGGCGAGTATCATGGCTGCGGGCATATCTTCTTTGTCCATACCCATGGTTTTTGGTGGCTATCTGCTTGCCGGGTTGTGCGAAGGCAATGTGGTGATTGTCCAGTCAATCGCCTCTGACATCAGCAGTGGCAAAAACAAAACCAAAAACTTTGCCCTGATTGCCATTGCCATCGAACTCGGCTTTGTCTTCGGGCCTCTTCTCGGGGGCCTGCTTGCGGACAAGACGTTGCATCCCTGGTTTGGTGCGGCTGTTCCTTTCTGGGCCGGAGCGGCGTTGATGGCGGCCAATCTTCTGATCGTGCGGTATTTCCTTGTCGAACCCAAAAAGAAAGCTGCTGATCCATTGGCAAGCCAGAGCGAAACCCAGAGGAGGTCGTTACGTCAGACCCTGTTTGATCCTGCGCTTGCCCCTTTTTATCTGGTAACCTTCTTCAGTTTTGTATCGGTCTTTGCGCTTTTCAGCTTTTTTGCACCCTACCTGGTGCAGGTCTTTAAGGTCCAGCCGGGCATGCTCGGGGTCTATACCGCCTTCAGTGCGATACCGATGATCATTATCGGTTTGGTGGTCGGGCGGCTGAACGATCGGGTCGGGGCTGGTGTGTTGGGAATCGTCGGGCATTTTGTACTGGCAATCGGTCTGGTTCTTTATGTGTTGCCAGAGACGATCAACGGCCTGATCATTCCCTTCTGTATTGCCTTTACCGGAGCAGGGGTGGTTCAGGTGGCAACCTCGCTGTACCTGTCCAATGCAGCGCCTGTTGGGGAACAGGGGCAGGTTATGGGCCTTTACCGTTCTGTAATGGTTGTTGCTGAACTGGTTATCGCCCTTGTCGGCGGTGTTCTTGCCGGATATGCCGCAGGTTATCCGTACCTTGCCGGAGCCTTGACGGCTGTCATCTGTGGTCTCCTGCTTTTGTGGATTTTCAGAGGACAGACGCGACGCCGTTCGCTTTCTTCAATGGGTTCTTGTGCCCAGGAACCCTGATCATATTCTTGCAGGACGAGATTGTGATTGCATGTTTTACTTCTTGTAAGGCCTCAAGGGAGTCTGTTACTTATACTCATTCGGAGAATAACAAGATTTGTTGTTCTCTGGTTGCAGGCAGGTTCGCTCTTGCTGCCTTATGCGTATAGAGGTAAGAAACTCACATGACGAAAAAACTGACCATTGCTTTTGCACAGATCAATCCAACCGTTGGCGATATCAGAGGAAATCTGGCGCTGATACGCTCTGCACGTGAAAAAGCGGCAGCTGCCGGGGCCGACCTGCTTGTGACGCCTGAGCTCTGTCTTGTGGGATATCCCCCGGAAGACCTGGTGCTAAAGCCTGAATTTCTGATCGAGGCACAAGCGGCCTTGCGGGACTTGATGGCGGATACAGCTGACGGCGGTCCGGGGATTCTTGTGGGGGCACCGATACCGGATCAGAAACTTCAGGAGAATCCTTTTAAAAAGGCTTTCACCACTACGGGGTCAGAGATCTATAACGCTGCGGTATTGCTGGATGCGGGGGGACTGGTCGCCTGGCGGGGTAAACACTTCCTGTGCGACTATAGTGTGTTTGACGAAAAGCGCGTCTTCAAGGTCGGGGCATTGACAGGACCTTTTGCTTTTAGAGGCGTTCGGGTTGGTGTCTTTATCTGTGAAGATATGTGGGATGCGGATGTCTGTGAAACCCTGGCCGAGGCCGGGGCAGAAATGCTGATCGGGATCAACGGTTCGCAGTTCAATTCCGGCAAGGGCGATACCCGTATGCAGCTGGCTGTCCAGCGGGTGACGGAATGTGAGTTGCCCCTGGCCTATCTCAATATGGTTGGCGGACAGGACGATATTGTTTTTGATGGCGGTTCTTTTGTCCTCAATGCTGACTGCACCCTTCAGGCACAGGCCCCGCAGTTTGAGGAACACTTGCTGGTAACGGAATGGGCGCGGGGTGAAGAGGGGGGCTGGGCCTGCCTTCCTGCCGAAAAGCATGCGCCGGAAGAAGATCTTGCCGCGGTCTATCGCGCGCTGGTTCTCGGGGTGCGGGATTATATTCGCAAGAACCACTTCCCGGGTATCGTTATCGGAATGTCCGGCGGGATTGATTCTGCCCTTTCCGCCGCGATTGCGGTTGACGCAATCGGGGCAGAGCGGGTGCGTTGCGTGATGATGCCCTCGCCCTATACCTCGGCAGATAGTCTTGAGGATGCAGAACGCGCGGCGGAAATGCTGGGCGTGCGCTATGATTCGATCTCGATCGGTCCGGCGATGAAAGCCTTTGAGGAAATGCTGGCGCCGATGATGGCGGGAACGGCGGCTGATACGACCGAAGAGAACATTCAGGCCCGGTCTCGCGGACTGACCCTGATGGCGATTTCGAACAAGCTTGGGTTTATGGTTCTTTCAACCGGAAACAAATCGGAAATGTCCGTGGGCTATGCCACGCTCTATGGTGATATGTGTGGCGGTTACAACGCTTTGAAGGATGTGTATAAAACCAAGGTTTTTGCCCTTTCCAGATGGCGCAATGCCCACAGGCCGACAGACACGCTGGGGCCGGATGGCCCGGTGATGCCGGAACGGATTATCACCAAGCCACCTTCGGCAGAACTGAAACCGGATCAGAAGGACCAGGACAGCCTGCCGGAGTACGATGTGCTCGATGGTATTCTGGAGTGCCTGATCGAAGAAGAACTGCCACTGGCGGATATTCTGGCGCGTGGCTATGATGAAGAAACGGTGTATCGCATCTGGCGCATGCTGGATCTGGCGGAATACAAACGTCGCCAATCCGCACCGGGAGTAAGGGTAACCTTGCGTGATCTGGCCCGCGACAGACGCTATCCGATAACCAACGCATTCCGTGGACGCCCGCGCAGCGTGGTCTGAAGAATATACTGATCTTATGCTTGTCCCGAGGGGGCAGGCCGAACTCAATTGGAAGATGAAGACTGATTTCATGAAAGTACGTTTTGCCCCCAGCCCGACTGGACGTCTGCATGCCGGAAATGCCCGGATTGCCGTATTGAACTGGTTGATGGCCAAAAAGGCAGGCGGGACCTTCCTGCTGCGGCTTGATGATACTGATACTGAACGTTCTACGGATGAGTACGCCGAGGCGATTCAACAGGATCTGACCTGGCTTGGCCTGACATGGGACGAGTTCGCGGTTCAGTCTCACCGGATGGATCGTTATGATCTGGCGGTTGAGAAGCTGAAAGCTGACGGACGGCTTTACCCCTGTTACGAAACGGCTGATGAGCTGGGACTCAAACGCAAAATAGCCCTGCAAGCCGGACGCCCGCCGATTTATGATCGCGAGGCGCTGAAACTGAGTGCGGCTGACCGGGCGAAGTATGAGGCCGAGGGGCGGAAGGCACACTGGCGGTTCAAGCTCGACCATTCCGTGATCGAGTGGGAAGACCTAGTGCGCGGTCCTTGTCATTTTGAAGGCCAGAATCTGAGTGATCCGGTTCTTATCCGCGAAGATGGTCGCCCGCTCTATACTTTGACATCCTGTGTTGATGATCTGGAGCTGGAAGTTACCCATGTACTGCGCGGTGAAGATCACGTTTCCAACACGGCTGTGCAGGTGCAGCTCTTTGAGGCCCTCGGGGGGCAGGTGCCATCCTTTGCCCATATCTCCCTGATGGTCGGGGCCGATGGTCAGGGCCTTTCAAAGCGTCTTGGCAGTTTGAGTCTTGGCTCTCTGCGCGACGAAGAAGGTATTGAGCCGATGGCGTTGAACAGCTATCTGGCCCGTCTGGGGACACCGGACCCGATAGAAGTGCGTCAAAGCCCGAAAGAGCTGACAGAGCTGTTCGATATCAGCCGTTTTGGCCGGGCTACGCCCCGCTTTGATCCGGTAGAGCTGGGGCATCTCAATGCCAAGGTTTTACATGGGGCCGATTTTGCGACTGTACAATCCCGCTTGCCGGATGGCTTTGATGAAGAGCTTTGGGATGTGGTCCGTCCCAATCTTGAAAAGCTGGCTGATGCCCGTTCCTGGTTTGATATCTGCCGGGGCGCGGTGAAACCGGAGATCCTGGCCGAAGACGCGGAGTTTCTGGCTTTGGCAGCGGAGCGTTTGCCCCCGGCACCGTGGCACAAGGGAACATGGAAAGAGCTGACAACAGTGCTGAAGGATGAAACTGGTCGCAAGGGGAAACAACTGTTCCTGCCTTTGCGGAAAGCCCTGACAGGACAGGACCATGGGCCGGAACTGGCTGACCTGCTTCCCTTGATAGGCCCCGCCCATGCTGCTGCCCGCCTGCAGGGAAAAACCGCTTAATTCGCTGGATTGATTTTACAAACGCGCCTATGTTAGGCGCCCTGAGGCATTCAAGTTCTCATTTAAACCAGGAAACGGGAAAGACTAATGACGATCAAGGTTTACAACACACTTGCGCGGGAAAAACAGGAGTTCGTGCCGATCGACCCTAAAAACGTGCGCATGTATGTCTGTGGACCCACCGTCTATGATCTTGCCCATATCGGTAATGCCCGTCCGGTCGTTGTTTTTGATGTTCTGAGCCGTTTGCTGCGTGTCGAGTATGGGGCGGAGCATGTGACCTATGTGCGCAACATCACCGATGTTGAAGACAAGATCATCGAGGCGTCGTTGAAATCAGGCGAGCCGATTGAAAGCATCACAAAAAGGACGACCCAGGCCTATCACGATGATATGGCCGCGCTGGGCGCGCTGGAACCGGATATCGAACCACGGGCGACAGATCATATTCAGGAAATGATCGACATGAGTGCCGAGCTGATCCGTAAAGGTCACGCTTATGAAGCAGAAGGGCATGTGCTGTTTTCGGTATCATCCATGGCGGACTATGGTGAACTGTCCCGGCGGAACCGGGACGACATGATCGCCGGTGCCCGTGTTGAAGTGGCTCCCTACAAAAAGGATCCTGCCGATTTTGTGCTCTGGAAACCGAGCAGCGAGGAACAGCCGGGGTGGGACAGCCCCTGGGGCAAAGGGCGCCCGGGATGGCATATCGAATGTTCTGCCATGTCGCGCAGCCATCTGGGTGAGACGTTTGATCTGCATGGTGGCGGACTGGACCTGACCTTCCCGCATCATGAAAACGAGATTGCCCAGTCCAGGTGCTGCAATGACAAGCCCTATGTGAATTACTGGATGCACAATGGTTACGTTGTGGTCAACGGCGAGAAGATGTCCAAATCTCTGGGGAACTTCTTTACGGTTCGCCAGCTCCTTGATGAAGGGCTGAATGGCGAGGCATTACGTTTGACCCTGTTGTCCGGTCATTATCGCCAGCCGCTGGATGTAACCCGTGAAAAGGTGGCAGAGTTCAAGACCCAGCTCGACCGCTTTTATGGAGCGTTACAGTCTGTTGCCAAAGTTGACGCAAACACGGACCAGGCATCAGAGGCTTTTCTTGAGGCACTCAGGGATGACCTGAACACGCCATTGGCGCTTTCGGTATTGCATGACATTACTACCGAGTTGAACAAGACCGGGGATGATCGCAAGAGCGAGCGCAAGAAGCTTGGCCGCCTCAAGGGCGAGCTCCTGGCCGGTGGGTATCTGCTGGGCATTATACAGCAAGACCCTGAAGTCTGGTTCAAGGGTTCGGGTGAGGACAGTTCGGAAATCGAAAGCCTTATCGCTGAAAGAATAGAAGCGAAAAAGGCCCGTGATTTTGCCCGTGCTGATGCCATCCGTGACCAGTTGTCTGCCGATGGGATCGAGCTGCTTGATTCACCGCAAGGCACCAGTTGGCGTCGTAAGTAGGGCTCGAGAGCCCAGGGTGACTGATTTGTAAAGGAGCAGGGCTGATTAGCTTTGCTCCTTTTTCTTATGCATCATCGGCTGTCGAGACGGTAATCTCGTTGGCTTCTTCCGGGGCCAGTAACTGTTGAATCCGTTGCTGGATGTTCTGTAACCGGATGCGCTGTTCTTCTGTCAGGTTTGGCCGTGAAGGGTTGCCTTCGCTATCGGTAGAAAGCGCCTCTGTGATTCTGGTGGATATGTATTCAAGTTTCCGGGTGGTCCCGGCGGAGAGCTGTTCATTTTTCTGCTCGGCTCCGGACAGGTTTTTGTTCATCCACTTTTCCAGGGCCGAAATTCTACCCTCGTGACCATTGCTGGTCTTGTGGAAGTTCCTGGCATGTTGCTGGGCCTTCATGGCTTCGCGGGCCTTGGGAGACAGGGTGATCTTGTCTTCAGGCTGTTGCCGTCTTGATGTTGCCGCCTTTTCTCGCGCCAGCGGAGGGATGCGCTGAACGCTCTGTTCGTTACGTAATTGTGAATTACGGTACGCGGCAAATGTCTGTTGAATGTTCATGAGCTGGACTCCTTTTATCTGATCCAGGTCGCCTGAACATTACAAAGCATATCCTGTGCCAGTTCGGATAAGCACTTGATCTTTCATCCAGAGCACAATTGCCAGCAGAAGAGGGAGTGTTGCGGAACAGCCCAGCAGGAAGAAAATGCCGGGGTAACCGCAGAACCGGGGTAACCGCTGAAAAAGAAGAGAAGAGTTATCTGTTATTTATCTGTAAAGGCCAGCCGTAAAGCCATTCCGCCCAGAATGCCTGCTGTGCACCAGCGCAAGAGGGTACGTATTCTGGTGCTTGCCTTTAGCCTGGTTGCGGCCAGCATGGTCAGAGTGATCAGGATTACGAAGATGAGATAGCCATTGATGTTGAAGATCAGGCCAAGAACAAGAGTCTGCCAGATAATATTCTCCGGGGCTGCATCAATAAACTGTGGCAGAAAGGCCAACATGAAGAGGCCAACCTTGGGATTGAGCAGGTTGGTTGTTGCGCCTTCCAGAATGATCTTGATTGCAGCGGGCTGTATCTGAGGCTCCTGGCTTTCTTCTGAAGAGGGTGCTGGAGGTTGAGACGCCAGGATTTTAAAAGCGATATAGAGAAGATACGCGGCACCAAGGATCTTGAGCACAAGGAAGGCGGTTTCAGAGGCCGCAAGCAAGGCTGAAATCCCCAGTGCTGAAGCAGTGACATGCACCATGGAGCCAAGAGAAATTCCAAGAGCAGCATAAAGCCCTGCATTTCGTCCCTGTTGAGCCGTCTTTGCCAGAACATAGGCCATATCGACGCCGGGAGTAAGATTGAGCGCAATCCCGGCAAGAATAAAGGGTACGAGAAGGGATAGTTCCGGAAGAAGGTGAAGCATGTTTTAACCCAAGGCCAATAGAAGCAGGCCAGGGCTGAAATGAGCACTCTTGTCCTGCAACAGTCCCGGAACATTGAGCCAGATGTATTATCTGGTCAAGAGCTTTGGCGGGCTAGATGATTTCATCTTCGTCGAACAGCGGGTCTTCTTCCAGCTGGGTTGTGAGGCTGTCGATGGTGGTTTCGGCATCTTCACTGCGCTTTATTCTGGCAATGTGGAACAGACCGTCTCCTTCGTTCACAATCGGCAGGTTTGTTCGACCTATCAGCAGGCCATCCTCTTCGACCAGAATCTCGGTCTCCACTTCACCAAAGGGGTCTGATATTGCGCCGAGAACATCTCCAGCTTTTACCTCATCACCGCTTGTCTTGTATGTACGCAGAAGGCCGCCGGCCTGGGCTCTCAACCAGAAACTGGAGGTTGAGCGAATGGAGGGGGCTTTTGGTTTTGTGACACCCTTGCCTGATATCATACCAATCTCGCGCATGACCCGCAAAATACCGGAAACACCGGCACGGACGGCAAACTCGTCAAAGCGGAGACCTTCGCCAGCTTCATAAAGCAGGATATCGACATTATGGTCCTGAGCGGCTTGTCTCAAGGAGCCTTCGCGAATTTTTGACGTGAGAATCAACGGGGCACCAAAGGCCTGAGCCAGCTTCATGGTGTCGGGTTTTTTTGGCGATACGCGGATCTGCGGCAGGTTGGTCCGGTGGATCGCGGCGGAATGCAGGTCAATGCCATAGTCAGAGCGCGAGGCAATCTCGGTCATGAAGATATGTGCCAAACGCCCGGCCAGAGATCCCTGTGGGCTACCGGGAAAGGAGCGATTGAGATCACGTCTGTCAGGCAGATACCGCGAGTGGTTCATGAATCCGAAAGAGTTGACGATCGGAATGGCCAGGAGCGTGCCGCGCAGCTTTTCCAGATTGGGTGCGCGCAGCAGGCGTCGAACGATCTCGACACCGATGACTTCATCCCCGTGGATTGCTGCGCTGACAAAGAGCGTAGGTCCGGGGCGATTGCCGTGCACCACATGGACGGACAGGGAGACAGGCGTATGATCCGAAAGGAAACTGACGGGAACATCAATGGTCTGACGGGTGCCAGGAAGGATAGACTTCCCGCCGATCTCAAAAGGTTCGCGACGGGGCATCAGCCTTTGCCTCTGGTCTTTGTTTTTCCAGGTTTGGCATTCTTTTCCAGAAACTCGATAATCAGGCCGGCAATATCAATGCCTGTTGCCTTTTCAACACCTTCCAGTCCAGGGGAGGAGTTTACTTCCATCACAACGGGTCCATGATTGGATCGTAACATATCGACCCCACAAACATTGAGCCCCATGGACTTCGCCGCGCGAATAGCGGTTGAGCGCTCTTCCGGGGAAATCTTGATCGGTTTTGCACTGCCGCCACGGTGGAGGTTGGAGCGAAAATCGCCTTCTGCCCCTTTGCGTTGCATCGCGGCAACAACTTTGCCGCCAACGACCAGCGCCCGGATATCTGTCCCTGCTGATTCCTTGATGAATTCCTGAACCAGAATGTTCACCCCGGCACCACGAAAAGCTTCTATCACTGATTTGGCCGATCGGTCGGTGTCTGCAAGAACCACCCCAATTCCCTGTGTCCCCTCAAGCAGCTTGATCACAACAGGGGCCCCCCCGGAGATATTCAGAACCTCTTCAGTCTGCTTTGGATCGTGAGCAAAAGTCGTCACAGGAAGTCCAATGCCATCGCGGGCAAGAAGTTGCATCGAGCGCAGTTTGTCGCGAGAACGACCAATGGCGACAGACTCGTTCAAAGGATAAACGCCCATCATTTCGAACTGACGCAGAACAGCCGTCCCATAGAAAGTGACAGAGGCACCGATACGGGGAATGACCGCGTCATAAAGCGGAAGCTTTTCGCCGTTGTAATAGATTTCCGGCCGGCGGGAGGCGATGTTCATATAACAGCGAAGTGTATTGATGATATCAAGTTCGTGTCCCCGGGCTTCTGCTGCTTCCTGCAATCGCTTGTGCGAGTAGAGGTTGGCATTCCGGGCCATCATCGCTATTTTCATGACGTTTCTCCAGTCCTGGTTGTCGCGCAACCAGCGTGTTGTCGGCTAATGCTGTCTCTTAGTCCTCTGGAGTGGTCGCCGTCAACACCGCAGGAGGACCGGCCAGAAAAGATCTGCCGGGATTAACCAGAATGCGTTTTCCCCGAATTGCCGTTCTCCCTATAATCAGGGCAAATCCCATGGAACGGCGGTTGGCCAGAGAGACTTCAATTGGCCAGCTTTGTTGCCCCAGTACAAGTGTAGTTTTTACGACATAACGTTCCTGTGCTTCCCCGCCGGTGTTCTTGATGTGGCGCTGGTCCACGACTTCGCAAAAACACTGGATACCGTGTCGGTGGTGATGCAAGGGTACCCAGAACTCAACCCAGTCCTTGCCGTCCTGGACAAAAGGTTTGATATCGACAGCATGCAGGGCAGATGTTCTGGCGCCGGTATCTATTTTTGCTTTCATGTCTTTAATTTGAAGTGAAGGGAGAGAAATTACCTCTCGCCATCCGATTTCAATGGTGAGTTTCGGTTTTTTTTGCACCAACTCGGGTTTACTCCAGGCTGTCTTCGTTGACGCGTCTGTAATTTACAAAGGTGTTGGCGTTCATAACCACGAAGAAATTGTCCATGTCGATGAGGATGTAACCGCGTTCAATCATTGCCCGGGTCAGGGCAAGTATATCTACTTCATAGAGGCGGCGGCGTTTTGCCAGTTTACGGACAAGCTTTACAGCAATCCGGTAACGTCCGCTTGCCTTCCCGCCAAAAGACTGGGTGTACAAGGCAGCCAGCCGATCTGCAACAGCGGTAAAACTATGTGTGTCCATTTCCATGCGACAATCATAATGATGTAATATTATTTGTCTATAGAATAAAAACTTTACTTATGGATGGTTTTTGCTGTCTTATTGACGCATTGCCTCACCCTGCTACTGAAAGGGAGCACCAATGACAGACATGGAAGAACAGCAGGACGTGCCTGAGCCATTGCCCGAACCATTGGTGGAAGTCCGATTGCGGGAATATCTGGCTGCGAATGATGCAGAGGGATTGTTTGACCTTCTTGATCCGCTGGCGTTGAGTGAGGCTCTGCGTGAAATTCTTCAACTGACACCGGATGAACGAGACCGTCTGCTGACCTTGATTCCGGCTGAACTGGCAGCTGAGCTGATCGAGGAAGCGCCGAGTGAGCTTGCGGCTGAGCTAGTGGAGCGCCTGGAGCTGGAAACAGCGGTCGAGATTATTGACGAGCTGGACTCTGATGTTCAGGCCGATGTTATCGGCGAGATGGACGAAGAGGATGCCGAGGCAATTCTCGCGGGTATGGACGCCGAAGATGCGGCGGATGTACGCCGTCTGGCTGCCTATGCAGAAGACACGGCGGGTGCTTTGATGATTGCCGAGGCTTTCACCTTTAGCGAAACCGACACAGTCGGTAATGTGCTGCGGCGAATGGTGAGTGAAGATGATGATTTCGAGCGATATCGTGGTCAGCACCCCTATGTTCTCAATGCAGCAAACCAACCGATCGGAGTTGTGTCCCTGCGCGGATTGCTGACAGCAAAACGCAGTCATAAACTGACAGAGATCATGGTTGAACCCATGACCGTTACTGCCGATCTCCCTCTGGATCAGTTGCGGGATATTTTTGATGCCTACCCTTTTCTGGGTGTTCCTGTGGTCGAGAGCGAGGGTCAACTGGTCGGGGTGGTTTCCCGCTCGGCTGTTGATGAAGCGGCTCTGGAACGCGCCGAGAGTGAAAGCTTGCGGATGCAGGGTGTTATGGGCGAGGAAGTCCGTTCCATGCCACTGTTTCTGCGATCCCGTCGGCGTCTGGCCTGGCTGTCGGCCAATATTGTCCTGAATGTTATCGCCGCGAGTGTTATCTCTGCCTATGAAGAAACCCTGGCTGCAGTGATAGCGATCGCCATCTTCCTGCCGATGGTATCCGACATGAGTGGCTGTTCTGGTAATCAGGCCGTGGCTGTGACCATGCGTGAATTGTCCCTTGGTCTGGTTCGTCCGGTTGATGCACTGCGGGTCTGGCTCAAGGAAGTATCGGTCGGTGTGATAAATGGTCTGGTGTTGGGGTTGCTGATCGGTGTTGTTGCCTGGATCTGGAAGGGAAATGTTTTCCTGGGTCTGGTAATCGGTCTGGCGCTTAGCTTCAATACGATTATTGCAGTCTCTATCGGAGGTGTTGTTCCCCTGTTGTTGCGGAGGATTGGTCAAGATCCGGCGGTTGCCAGTGGTCCTTTGCTGACGACGATCACTGATATGGCCGGGTTCTTTCTGGTGCTCAGTCTGGCAACGCTTTTTATGCCGCTGCTTGTCTGAAGACACTTTGCGGCGTTGTGGCGCCTGTCCGGACAGGGCGGGATATATTCTAAACTGGGTAATGGCACCTCCTGCGCTTCACCTGAGCGGCAGCATTGACCTTTCGTGATCCTTATGGTCAAAAGCTGGTATGGAATAAATTTACCCAGAAACAAGAAATAATATGTCGTCAGGACCCATGAGCGAAAATCGTGTTTATCTGTTTGATTCTACCCTTCGTGACGGGCAACAGACCCAGGGCGTTGATTTTTCCGTTGCTGACAAGACGGCTATCGCGACTGGATTGGACAGAATTGGCGTCGATTACATTGAAGGTGGCTGGCCGGGAGCAAATCCGACCGATAATGAGTTCTTTTCAACCCGACCGCAGTTAAGTTCATCCCTTTTTGTTGCTTTTGGTATGACCCGCCGTCCAGGCCGTTCTGTCGAAAATGATCCGGGGCTGGCTTCTCTGGTCAACTCGGCTGCAGATGCGGTTTGTATTGTTGGAAAAACCTGGGATTTTCATGTTGATGTTGCGCTGGACATAGCACGCAGTGAAAATATCGACATGATCGGGGAGTCAGTCGCCTTCCTGAAAACCCGCAAACAGGAAGCCCTGTTCGATGCGGAACACTTTTTTGACGGCTATAAGGCAAACCCTGAATTTGCCATGGATTGTTTGCTGTCTGCCTATCAGGCTGGTGCGCGCTGGATTGTTCTCTGTGACACAAATGGCGGGACCTTGCCGCATGAGATCAGGCGGATCGTCGGTGAAGTCACGCAAAAAATTCCAGGAACACATCTGGGTATCCATTGTCATAACGACACGGAGAATGCCGTTGCCAACTCTCTGGCCGCTGTTGAGGCTGGCGCCCGGCAGATACAGGGGACCCTGAACGGGTTGGGAGAACGCTGCGGGAATGCCAATCTGGTTTCCCTTATCCCCTCTCTCAAGCTGAAGACCAGCTACGACATCGGGATTTCCGACGCGCAACTGGCCCAACTGACATCCCTGTCACATATGCTGGATGAACGCCTTAACCGCGCGGCACAAAGCAACATGGCATACGTGGGGCAGTCTGCCTTTACCCACAAAGGCGGGTTGCATGTCTCGGCTGTGGAAAAAGATCCCAGAACATATGAGCATATTGAACCGTCACTGGTGGGAAATCATCGGCACGTTATTGTTTCGGATCAGGCGGGTCGCTCCAACGTTATAGCGATGCTCCGGGATATGGACATTACCCCGGATGATCAGGACGGCAGCAAAATGGGCAAGTTGCTGCAGCGGGTGAAAGACAGGGAATACGAGGGCTATTCCTATGATGGTGCAGAAGCCAGTTTCGAATTGCTGGCCCGTCGTGCCTTTGGCGAGGTACCAAAATATTTTTCCCTGAGCCGTTTTCGGGTCATGGATGACCGGCGCCGGGATGCCCGGGGCAAGCTGGTCACAGAATCAGAAGCAACTGTGACGCTGGAAGTCGGCAGCAGGCATATCATGGAAGTTTCTACAGGAAACGGTCCCGTTAATGCGCTGGACTGTGCCTTGCGCAAAGCCCTGCTGCCCTTTTATCCTGCCCTTGAAGACATGGTGCTTCTTGATTACAAGGTACGCATTCTGACACCACAGGATGGAACCCGGGCTGTTACCCGCGTCATGATTGAATCCGGGGATTCAAAGGGGCGCCGCTGGACCACCGTCGGGGTGTCTCCCAATATCATTGATGCGTCTTATAACGCGATTAATGACGGCATTACCTGGAAGTTGTTCCATGAGAAAGCTGCTGGCGCCTGATCTGAGGGTGATGGTATTGCGCTCAGGTATTGCCTCAATTTGTAGTCGGAGATAGCTATGGCTGGAACAGACGGGACCCAGTCCCCGATTGCCGGAGGGCCTGTGATCATTTTGGTTGGCCCTCAACTGGGGGAAAACATCGGCATGGTTGCCCGGGCAATGCTCAATAATGGACTGACCGAGTTGCGTCTGGTCAAACCCCGGGATGGCTGGCCCAATCCTGCAGCAGAAGCCTCGGCTGCCGGGGCGATTGAAGTGCTGGAAAAGGCCCGGGTATTTGAGACCACGGCCGAGGCCATTGCCGATCTAAATCATATCTTTGCTACGACAGCGCGCACCCGGGACATGACCAAACGGGTTGCTGTTCCACGTCGTGCGGCACAGGAAATGCGGGCGCTTGATCAGGCCGGCCAGAAAATCGGTATTTTGTTTGGTCCAGAAAAAGCGGGCCTGCACAATGATGATGTTGTCCTGTCTGATACAGTGATCTCGGTGCCACTCAACCCGGCCTTCTCTTCGCTCAATCTTGCCCAGGCGGTTTTGCTGGTGGCTTATGAGTGGTTCCAGCAAGGGACAGAGGTACCGGATCAGGAGCTGGTTCTGGGTGGTTCGGAGCTGGCGCCAAAGGCCGAGTTGGTGAACTTTTATGAACGTCTTGAAAGTGCACTGATCGAGAATGGTTTTCTCTGGCCGCCAGAAAAGCGTCCGAACATGATCCGTAACCTGCGCAATATCTTTCAACGTGCCATGTTGACTCAGCAGGAAGTCAATACGCTGCACGGTGTGGTCAAATCCTTGCGGCATGGCCCCCGGAAGCAGGGCGGAGATGATTCCGGAAAATCCAAGGATACGTGAATAGTTTATCGGGCGGCAGGCCGGATAAATTTGCAGGCGACTCCAGAATATATTTGATTTTTCGAGCTTGTTTGCGATCAGAAGACCGCTCAGGGGATACTGTGAAGCCTGGTTTACGCTGACCAGAGACAATAAAGCCCGGATTTGACAGTTTTGTTGATGTTTGAGGGGGAAAGGGGTTTGACTTTTGTCTGCTGATCCCTATAGTCGCGCCTGCATTCCTGGGAAAGTGGGACGGTCAAAGACCTGTGCCCCGTCCGTTTTGGAACTACCGGGACAATAAACAGACTTTAGGATACAAGACAATGTCCAAGCGTATTGCTTCGAAATACAAGATTAACCGCCGCCTTGGTGTAAACCTTTGGGGTCGCCCAAAGAGCCCGCTGAACCGTCGTGACTACGGTCCAGGTCAGCACGGTCAGCGCCGTAAAGGCAAGACTTCCGACTTCGGCACCCAGCTGATGGCGAAACAGAAGCTGAAAGGTTACTACGGTAACATCGGCGAGAAACAGTTCCGTCGCTACTTCGCTGAAGCGAACCGTCGCAAGGGTGATACAGGTGAAAACCTGATTGGCCTGCTTGAGAGCCGTCTGGACGCAGTTATCTACCGCGCCAAGTTTGTACCGACAGTTTTCGCAGCCCGTCAGTTTGTCAACCACGGTCACGTCACAGTTAACGGCAAGAAGGTCAACATTCCTTCTTACCAGGTTAAAGTTGGCGATGTGATTGAAGTGAAAGAAAAAAGCCGTCAGGTACCAATGGTTCTCGATGCGGTTGAATCTTCCGAGCGTGACATTCCAGAATACATCGATGCCGATCACAAAGCGATGAAAGCCACCTACGTGCGCGTTCCTGAGCTGGCAGACGTTCCATATCCAGTTCAGATGGAACCAAACCTGATCATCGAATTCTACTCCCGCTAATCGGGACGAAAATTCCGCCGGTTTACTGGCAGACAAAAGGCCATCCGCAGAAGCGGGTGGCCTTTTTGTTTTGCCTGCTGCTTTTAGGGTCTGCGGCTAAAGTCAGTCGAACTGCTCGACACCGGGGAATTTGCATTCGCCACGGCTATAAACATAGTCTACGCGACCAAACCTGTGCTGGTTCACCTGAAGATAGCCTGTGCAGCTGTGAAACCTGTAAAAAGTCTGGTAGCCAATCAGTTTTTGATCCCGTTCCGAACGGGAATTTCTCTCAAGTGTGTTCTGAGAGCGAATATCCTCGGCAGTGATCCCAAGTTTTGTCAGGAGTTCTTCCAGAGGTTCCGGATAGGGGTTGCGTACGCCTGCCTGTACCGGGCTGGACAGGATGGTTGCAGAAAGGCAGATGCCAAGAAACGGCGCAATAAACAGTTTTTTAAACATGGGAAATCCTTGGGAATAGAGATTTTCAGGAGATGTCATGGTGTTTTTTCCCACCAGATAAGAGATAGGCATTCACAGGATTAATTAAACCACCTGATGCCGAGAAAGTGACAATCTCCGCGACTATAGACCTGTTTGATGACGCCAGAGTAGCTGTGCTGGATCACAAGATGACCGCCGCAGTCGGTAAAGCGGACATAGCTATTATAGTCAATAGACCGATATAATCGGCGATACCTGGACAAGCGTGGCAAACCGGAATGGTTTTCGAGTGTTTTGACTGAAGCTACTCTTGATAGCTCAATCGCATTTTGATCAAGCACCTGTTGAACAAAGGAAGGGTAGTAAGTTGTTTCCTGCGTTGAGTGTCTTTCATTTACGCCTGGGGAGCAGGCTGTCAGGAACAACAGCGTCGCCGTGGTCAAAAAGATCTGTTTGATGCTCAATCTTATTCCCTATCAAAATACCTAGGGGCGCAGTTGAAAACGCAAAAGGGCCGCCTTAGGCGACCCTTGTACAGAGTTGATCGTCAAGAAAAACTCAGGAAGCCTGGGCTTCGGCGTTAATGCCCTTTTCCTGGAAGAACTGCTGCAGTTCTCCGGTCTGGAACATTTCACGGAGGATATCACAGCCACCAACAAATTCGCCCTTCACATAAAGCTGGGGAATGGTTGGCCAGTTGCTGAAATCCTTGATTCCCTGGCGAATACTTGGATCTTGCAATACGTCAACACCGGTGAACTTCACGCCGAGGTGGGTGAGGATCTGGGCAGCAGTGGCGGAAAAACCGCACTGTGGAAAAACAGGGGTGCCTTTCATGAAAAGCACTACGTCGTTTTCTTTTACTTCCTGACGGATGCGATCTGCGACAACATTATCCATAAGGCTTGTTCC
Source organism: Kiloniella laminariae (assembly GCF_027214005.1). GTDB lineage: Bacteria > Pseudomonadota > Alphaproteobacteria > Kiloniellales > Kiloniellaceae > Kiloniella > Kiloniella laminariae_A. The sequence goes on along the minus strand of NZ_JAPWGY010000002.1, from coordinate 580,581 downwards.
TTGCTCGTTTGTTCAAAGCAGCTGTGGCGTATCAGGCTGCGGGTGCCGAGGTCTGAAGAGCAAGTGCATGCAATTCATTGCCCATGCGCCCCTGCAGGGCCTGATAGATCATCTGGTGCTGCTGCACTCTGGTTTTACCCTGAAAAGTCGGGGATACGACATAAGCTGCATAATGATCACCATCACCACGAAGGTCTTCGATGGTCACATCAGCGTCGGGCAGTGCTTCCCGAATCAGTGCTTCGATTTCAGCAGGGTTCATCGGCATAAATACTGTCCTTGTTCTTTTTTCTCTCCAGCCAGGCCGGAGTCCCGGCCTGTTCCGTCTACAACACTACAAAGCCTTTTCTGAAAGATCCACAGGAGAGGTATCTTTTACCGCCCCTGTGGAGAAGATTCTTTCAAATCGGCAGCGAACATCAGCTTGCCATATAGTTCGGCAGCCAGGATTCGTTGGTTTCACGTAGTTCTGCTACCGATATGGTGCTGCCACCGGGCAGGGTCAAGCCCTGACCGCCAGTGCGACCAATCACCTCAGCAGACACACCAGCTTGTTTTGCTGCCGAAAGGAAGCTTTCCGCATCGGCAACCGACACCAGATAGCGGCCCTGATCTTCACCGAAGAGCCAGGCCGTTGTTGGAACTGAACAGGTGGCTGGCTTCGTAACCGTTGCTCCCATACCTGAAGCGATGGCCATATCGGCAACAGCTGCGGCGAGGCCACCATCTGAAAGGTCGTGACAGCTTGTCAGAAGGCCTGCCTCGATCCGGGAGCGAATGAACTCGCCATTGCGACGTTCCGCGGCCAGATCAACGACAGGGGCATTGCCCTCGCGTTTGCCTTCGAGCACATCCATATAGACAGAGCGGCCAAGATGGCCTTTGCTTTCGCCGACAAGAACAAGTGTTTCATTCTCTGCGCCAAAGGCAACTGTCGCCAGGCGGTCTGCATTTTCCAGCAGTCCAACGCCACCGATAACCGGCGTTGGCATAATGCCCTTGCCATTGGTTTCGTTGTAAAGCGAGACGTTCCCAGACACCACGGGGTAATCCAGTGCAAGACAGGCATCACGCATGCCTTCGATACAGCCGACAAACTGGCCCATGATCTCGGGACGTTCGGGGTTGCCGAAGTTCATGTTATCGGTGATCGCCAAAGGCTTGGCCCCGACGGATGTCAGGTTGCGGTAGGTCTCTGCGACAGCCTGTGCGCCACCGCGAACCGGGTTTGCCAGACAATAGCGCGGTGTGCAGTCCGATGTGACAGCAAGGGCACGGTTGGTGCCGTGAATCCGGACTACACCGGCATCACCGCCGGGGCGCTGGATCGTATCGCCCATCACCATGTGATCATACTGTTCCCAGACCCAACGGCGGCTGGACATATTCGGTGAGCCGATCAGTGTCTTGAGGGCTGCTGTGGTATCAGCGGCTTCTTTGACATCTTCTGGCTTCACATCCTTGCTGTCGGGTGTGGGGACCCACGGGCGATCATATTCAGGGGAGTGGTGAGCAAGCGGTTTGATCGGCAAATCGCCAACGACTTCACCATGGAACTTCAGAACCATGCGTTTGCTGTCGGTCAGTGTCCCGATAACTGCAAAATCCAGATCCCATTTTTCCATGATGGCTTTGGCGATGTGTTCCTTGCCGGGTTTGAGGATGATCAGCATCCGCTCCTGGCTTTCAGACAGCATCATCTCGTAAGGCGTCATGTCATCTTCACGCTGGGGAACCTGATCAAGGTTCAGCTCAACGCCCATGTCACCAGAAGAAGCCATTTCAAAGGACGAAGAGGTCAAGCCTGCTGCGCCCATGTCCTGGATTGCGACGATGGTATCTGTCTGCATCAATTCGAGACAGGCTTCGATCAGCAGCTTTTCTGTGAAAGGATCGCCGACCTGTACCGTTGGGCGCTTTTCGTCAGAATCATCGTCGAACTCGGCAGAAGCCATGGTCGCACCGTGAATACCGTCGCGCCCGGTTTTGGAGCCGACGTAAACCACGGGGTTGCCGACACCGGAAGCCTGGGCGGTGAAAATCCGGTCAGCACGGGCAAGACCAACAGTCATGGCGTTGACCAGAATGTTGCCATTGTACGAAGGATCAAATTCGACTTCACCAGCAATGGTTGGAACACCGACACAGTTACCATAACCACCAACACCGGCAACGACACCGGAAACCAGATGTTTGGTTTTCGGATGATCAGGTTCGCCAAAACGCAGGGCGTTGACGTTGGCAATGGGGCGTGCGCCCATGGTGAAGACATCGCGCAGGATACCGCCAACACCGGTTGCCGCGCCCTGATAGGGCTCGATAAAGCTCGGGTGGTTGTGGCTCTCCATCTTGAAGATCGCGGCATAACCTTCGCCAATATCAATCACGCCTGCGTTTTCACCGGGACCCATGATAACCTGAGGCCCCTCGGTTGGCAGGGTTTTGAGCCATTTTTTCGATGACTTGTAAGAACAGTGCTCGGACCACATCACCGAGAAGATGCCCAGTTCCAGGAGATTGGGCTCGCGTCCCATGATCTCGAGAACCAGTGCGTATTCTTCTTTGTTCAGGCCATGTTCGGCGACGATTTCGGGGGTAATTTCACTCATCTTTTCATCACCTTATGAAAGAGCCGCAACGAGGCTTTCAAACATGGCTCGGCCATCTGTACCACCGAGAGCCGCATCGCAAAGACGTTCGGGGTGAGGCATCATGCCAAGAACATTGCCTTTGGCGTTATAGACTCCGGCAATGTTGTTGAGCGAACCGTTGGGATTGTTTGCCAGATCCACTGTTCCATCTGCACCGCAATAGCGGAAAGCAACCTGGTTGTTATCTTCGAGCGCTTTCAGCCCTTCGGAATCAACGAAGTAGTTGCCGTCGTGATGGGCGACAGGAATACGGATTGTCTGACCCGCAGCATAGCCGCTGGTGAAGATGCTGTCGTTGCGTTCGACCTTCAGGTGGAGATCGCGGCAGACAAACTTCAGGCCGGCATTGCGCATCAGGGCACCGGGAACCAATCCGCTTTCGGCAAGGATTTGAAATCCGTTACAGATCCCCAGGACAGGGACACCCTTGTTCGCCCGGGCGATGACTTCTTTCATCACCGGGGATTTGGCTGACATGGCACCACAGCGCAGATAGTCGCCGTAGGAAAATCCGCCGGGGAGACAGATCAGGTCAACAGAATCAAAGTCGGCATCTTTATGCCAGACCATCTGGGGTTCAGATCCCATAGACTGACGCAACGCGACCTGAATATCACGGTCACAATTGGATCCTGGGAAAACGATCACCGCCGCTTTCATTGGCAAGTTCCTCGTGGTTCGAAGTTACAGTAAGTCATCTCAGATACTTTTGCTCTGATCACCACAGATATTTTTATCAGTGGTGAGGGGCAGCTTACTGTTCCAGATCGATGGAATAGTTTTCGATCACAGTGTTTGCCAGCAGCTTTTCGCACATGGCAGTGACGGCTTCATGAGCTTTGGCCTTGTCAGTTTCTTCAAGATCCAGCTCGATGAATTTACCCTGGCGGGCCTGATTGACACCTGCGAAGCCCAGTGAGCCAAGTGTGTGTTCAATTGCTTTACCCTGAGGGTCCAGAACTCCGTTTTTCAGAGTGACATGGATGCGCGCTTTCACCCGTAATCTCCATTTTTAGTTGCTGACGGGGGCAATCAATACACCCCGCTAAGCTGATATAGCTTAAATACTTCGGGGACCCACTGGGCCCCCGTTACAATCGGCCCTAGGCCGGATTTTTCTCTGCAAAACTTTCCGGCAATACACCGAGGCGTCTGGCAATTTCGATGTAGGCCTCTTCAACCGCGCCAAGGTCACGGCGGAAGCGGTCCTTATCCATCTTTTCGTTGGTCTTGACGTCCCACAGACGACAGGAATCAGGACTGATCTCGTCGGCGAGAACAATCATTGTGCCCAGGTCATCCTGCAAACGACCAAACTCGATCTTGAAATCAACAAGGCGAACGCCGATGCCAAAGAACAGCCCACGGAGGAAATCATTGATCCGGTGGGTGTAGTGCAGGATGTCTTCGATTTCATCCTGCGTAGCCCAGCCGAGAACGACGGCATGATCGCGGGAGATCAGGGGATCACCCAACTCGTCCTTTTTATAGCAGAATTCTACTAGGGATTCGGAGAGTGGAGTGCCTTCGACAAGGCCCAGATTTTTGCATATCGAACCGGCAGCAACGTTGCGGACAACCACTTCCAGCGGAACAATCTCGACCGATTTGATCAATTGCTCGCGCTCATCCAGACGTTTGATGAAGTGCGTGGGAATACCCAACTCGGCCAGACGCAACATGATGTATTCGGAAATGCAGTTGTTCAGAATACCCTTGCCGGTGATCGTGCCTTTTTTCTGGTTATTAAAGGCTGTGGCATCGTCTTTGAAATACTGGATCAGCGTACCGGCCTCAGGCCCTTCAAAAAGAACCTTTGCCTTGCCTTCATAAAGCTGTTTGCCGCGCATGAAATCTGTCCCTTGGGCCTGGCCCAGTAAGAGGTGACGCGAGGCGGAAAGACCGAGGCTTTTCCATACCTCATATATTCGCGCCCCGTATAGCAGTCTCGGTCGCGGAAAACAATCCCGCTTCTCCCCCATTGCCAGCTTTTTATCAGGTTGTGTAATCCAAGAAGCGATAAGGTCTTTATCTTAAAGGGCTTGGCAAAGGTAAACTCAGATATCCACCTTTTCAAAAGGGACTTTCCCCGGTTGCCCGGCGGCAAAGAGCCACTCTGTTTTGACCTTGTCTCCGCCAGAAGAGACGTTCTCCGGGGCGGGAAGGCCAATAAGCGAAGAAGAACTGGTTCCAAAGCCCTCTGCTGTGGTGAAGCTCATGGCTGTATGATGGTCGGGATCTTGGCGTGCCAGGATGGCCTGCCATCCGGACCAGTTGGCTTTGTCCGGATCGGGGATCTTTGATCCAAAGTCGGCGCGATGGGCCTGGATACGGGGGCTTTGATCATTCCCGTCACCAGCCGTGATCATGAAAACGCCTTCGGGGATCGGGAAAATCTCGATGCGTCCTGTTCCGGAAAGCTCGTCGTGGCGTAACCAATAGGCATCTTTGAAGTCGGCGATAATCAGATTGAAACTGCGGTAGGCCATGGGGTTAAGCTCGGCCAGTGCGTCGGCAGCGACGCGGGCTTCTGCATGATCCAGGGCTTCAAGAACAATTTCCCCCCGACTCCGTTTGTCTGCTTGAGGGCCGAGACTGCCCCGGCGATTCAGAATGCACGAGAGCAGTCCAAAGTCATTGATGCCCAGCCAGCTCCCTCCAGCAGTTTCATCAAGTCCGGCGACAACGTCGGGACGGTCTGCCCAATGCCGGGCAGGTTTTTGCCAGGGGCGATCATTCATTTCGTCCCGGTTGCCCGCGAAGAGGAGCGGCCATTTATGCCCGGGGCGTCTGAGAAGGGTAACAGTACACATTTTTCCTGCCGATTTCGTGCCAAAACCTGATATTAACGAGTTTCCCTTGCGGAAACGAAAGGTTATAACGATCTATATAACAGATGCTTTCTGTTGCGTCGCCCTTTCAGGCTGAAGGTGAGCTTCATAAATGAAGGGCGGGTGGACAGAAAGGTTACATTGTTCGTTACTTCAAGACGGGGAGTCTTTGTCTCATGACCAATCTAAACAACCGCGAAAAAGCGTTTGAAGAAAAATTCCAGCACGATGAGGAACTGCGGTTCAAAACAGAAGCCCGTCGCAACAAACTTCTTGGACTTTGGGCAGCAGAGTTGATGGGCATGACTGGTGAAGCGGCCAGTGAATATGCTGCCTCTGTGGTCAAGGCCGATCTGGCCGAGCCCGGTGAAGATGATGTGAAACGGAAAGTCCTGAAAGATTTGCAGGATCACAACGTGGACAAATCAGAACACCAGGTTATCCGCCAGATGGCAGATTTGATGGCCGAAGCCAAAAAACAGTTGATGGAACAATAGGATTTACCTGTTGTACGCTTTCCCTTTCAAAGGGAACTGAAAAGAGATCTGGGATACCAGGTCTCTTTTTTTGTTACCTCGGCTTGGGGCATCTGAATGGATGTATTTTAAATAATTCCAAGAAAATGTTAGGGATCGGGAAACTTTTTGGAAGCGGTTTGTTAAAGGATTTTTGCCATACTCTTTAGTGCTCGCATGTTGTGTTACTTCTGTAAGGGATGCAAAAATGACGACAGCATTTAATGAACTGGAAAAAGCGCACGAAAACAAATTCCAGCACGATCTGGAGCTGCAATTCAAGGCGAAGGCGCGCCGAAACCACCTGGTGGGTTTATGGGCCGCGGAGCTTCTGGGGCTAAAAAATGGCGAGGCCCACAAATACGCTGAAGAGCTTGTTGGTCTGCACATCAAGGACACGGGCTGGCAGCAGATTCATCACAGGATACTGTCAGATTTTTCCCATCGGGGTGTACAAAAATCTGCCCATCAGATCGAGCGTACCATTCATGAACTGATGGCTGAAGCCGATTACCAGATCAGAAACGAATGACGCTGGTCTTTTAAACTATTCAGACGAACCCCCAATACAAAACAGGCCCCGTTTCCGGAGCCTGTTTTGTATTGGGGGTTCGTCTGGCTTTCTAGTGCGTGAAAATGCGCTTGAAGATCCGGTCGATATTTTTGGTGTGATAGCTGATTGAATCTTCCTCGAGCAAGGCAGTCAATTTCTCAACCGGGAGAATTTTGGTCAGGCCGTCATCTTTGGACATAAAGAAGAAGAAACGGTTGTCGTGGCTCTGGGCTTCTTTTTCCACAGCGTCCAGCTCAGCGGGGCTATCGGGATTGTCCGGGTCAATGCCATAGCTTTTCCATACCCGCATGGCGTTGCGCTGCACAATACGATAAGCCTCTTCACGGCTGACGTTGTTCTGTGTGAGATAGAGCAGAACACGCTGGGCATCATGGATACCACCAAAATTGTTCAGGTGATCGAGCATGTTCTGGGGATAGACAACCAGCTTCTCTATCGTGCCAGCCAGGCGATTCAGGGCGAAGTCCAGAGTGATTGTCGCATCTGGTCCAATCATCCGTTCGACGGAAGAGTGGGAAATATCCCGCTCGTGCCACAGGGCGACGTTTTCCAGAGCAGGTGTAACTGCGGAACGGACAATCCGGGCCAGTCCTGTCAGGTTTTCTGTCAGGATCGGGTTGCGCTTGTGCGGCATGGCAGAGGAGCCCTTTTGCCCAGGTGCAAAATATTCCTGGGCTTCCCGGACTTCGGTGCGCTGCAAATGGCGAATTTCAGTCGCGATATTTTCCACAGAAGAGGCAATGATCCCGAGTGTCGCAAAATAATTTGCATGGCGGTCACGCGGGATAACTTGGGTGGAGATGGGTTCTGGTGTCAGACCCATTTTCTCGGCGACATGCTCTTCTACTTGCGGATCAACGTTGGCAAAAGTGCCGACGGCACCGGAAATCGCACAGGTAGCAATTTCTTCACGGGCGAGCTGCAGGCGTTTTTTGTTCCGCAGCATCTCAGCATAGAAACGGGCAAATTTCAGTCCCATCGTCACCGGCTCGGCGTGGATACCGTGCGAGCGACCGATGCAGACCATGTATTTGGTTTCTTCAGCGCGTTTTTTCAGGGCAGCAAGAAGACGGTCCAGGTCGGCAAGAAGCAGATCAGCAGCCTGGGACATCTGGACCGAGAGGCAGGTGTCGAGTACATCGGAAGAGGTCATCCCCTGATGGACAAAACGGGCTTCATCGCCGACGTGTTCGGCCAGTTCAGTGAGAAAAGCGATGACGTCATGCTTGACTTCCATCTCGATCTCATCGATCCGGGCAATACGTTCCTGGGTGTAGGGCTTCTGCCCTTTTGCCCAGACGACTGCTGCGGCTTCTTTCGGGATGACCCCGAGTTCGGCCTGTGCATCGCAAGCGTGAGCTTCAATTTCGAACCAGATACGGAATTTGTTTTCCGGTTCCCAGATGGTGGTCATTTCCGGACGGCTGTAACGGGGGATCATGGTGCCTCGGTTCCTTTAGGACATTGCACAAGATCTGCGTACAGGCTCTGCACACAGGATCTGCCGCAGTTTTAACTGATCGCATGTTTCAGGGTGAAACAAGCGAAGTTGCTGCTTTCTGTCAACCTCCATAATGATTTTTGTTGAAATGGGAGAGCCTAAATCGAGATCCTAGGATGGGATTCCTCTTTCTTTACTGATGGTTCTTGGAAAGAAGAGCCTCGTTTCATCTTGCTTCTGCTTGTGATATATCCCTGTCCAGAAAATCTCAGTTTACAATAATCAGAAAACAACTCGAGGCGGATGTGACAGATATTTCTCAAAACAAGACGGCTGGTCTGAGAGATTTCCCCAGTCTTTATTGGTTATGGCTTCCATTATTAATGGTTGTCATCATGGTGATTGGGAGAACGATTTTTCCCGATTGGACTGAATACGAACACTATTTTGAAGGGGAACGACGGGGTATCGTCGAAAATGCCGCATTTGTTGTGTTGGTTGCAGCCGTGGTTTTCGGGAGTCTCTCCTGGTTAAAAAGAGAAAGTCTGCCCTCCAAGTATCTTGGCCATTGGTTATTACTCTGTACGGTCGCTGTCTTTATTGCGGCAGGAGAGGAAGCCAGTTGGGGGCAGCACTGGTTTCAGTGGGCTACCCCAGAAGGTCTGGCTGCAATCAATGACCACAATGAAACGAATTTTCATAACACCCTGAATGGGCATGATTCGACGATTAAAACGATTATCATGATCGGAATGGCTATCGGAACAATCATCATCCCCTTGATTATTCGGTTTGGCTTCCTGCGTAAACCAGTTGTCGGTAGTGATCTTTACTGGCTTTTCCCGACAGTTGTTGGTTTGCCGGTGACACTTTATTGTTTAGCTAGTCGATTGTTAAAGCAGACTTTCCAGAAATGGACAGATCTTGGAGAACTGCAATATTTTGACATGGATTTTAATGAACTGAGCGAGTTTTATGTCGCCTGCTTCCTGTTCTTCTATCTGTTTTCCTTCTGGTATCGCCTGAGGCAGTCTAAATAGGTAAACAGCTTAAGAAATGTCGTGAAAAGGCCACTTCTCCTGGGCCTTTTTGCGCTCTATAGTTTAGTTTATCCACCTCAGGAGTGGGCTGATTAAGACACTATCCACTCTTTAACAGGGGGAATTTCATTGGAGCAGAGTGATCTAAAATTTATCATTCAGAAGCCGCTGAGTGAGATCCGGGTTGTGGTCGTAACCCCCACCTGTGATCGAATGAAGTTTCTTCAACAAACCTATCGTTATTTTCGCGCTCAGGATTATCCCTATCCGGAAAACCTGTTCTGGTGTGTTTTGGATGACAGCAAACAAAGGCCAAGTACTCTGTTTCACGCATCCCTCATGGCGTCGCCTCAGATACAGTATAAACATCATCCCGGGAAACTTCGCATTGGGCGCAAACGAAACCTGTTAAATAATATGGCTCTGGAGATCGGGGCCGATATTATCTGTGCTATGGATGATGATGATTGGTACGGGGAAAGCTATGTACGGGAGATGGTTGATCTTTTGATGAATTCTGATTTCCCGATGGCTGGGGGGTCTGCAATTCACTACTATGTCGCGGGTGAGGATCGCATCCTGTTTTTTAACCGTCCATTTGGCCCTTATCATAGCTGTAACAACCTGCTGGGCTATAAAACTGATTTATTGAAGCACACTTCTTATGATGATGCGAAGGCGACCGGTGAAGAGATGGCTTTCACGAGGCATTTTAAAATACCGCTCGTTCAGCACCCCATGACCAAAAGAGTGTTTTTAGGGCTTATTCATTCCGCGAATATTGTTCCGAAGAATTTTATTTCGCAGAATAGCAAATTTATTACGGACCTAAGACTGGAAGACTTTGCCATGGATAACGAGACCAAAGTTTTTTTGAGATCAATCACCCCGATTAATTAAATTCAACCCATAATTGGGGCTTGAGGAAATATCTACTCAGGTGCGATTTCTTTTTGTCTGGAACTCGAATTAACCAAGCTTGTTGAAATGAAGATCTGTGCTTTAAATTACAATTATTCGCCAGCACAAGTCATTTTATTCAAAATAATTTCGACTGATTGTTAGAAAATTGTGCGTTGTAGAGATTCTTTCTCCTTGACTGAAAAAACTCCTCCCCCTTAAACTTGTATATACATATTGAACGGGGAAGTGAAATAATGTCTATAACAAAGCAAATGATGGCAGCTCTTGCCATCACAGGATCTTTGATTTCTACGGCTGTACTGGCCGATACCGTAAAAATTGGCATGAATGTGCCTTTAACGGGGTTTGCTGCTGCTGATGGCAAATCTGCCTTACTGGGGGCTGAGCTGGCGATTGAGCAGGCGAATGCGGAAGGTGGAATCAATGGAACCCAGATTGAATTGATTCAATATGATGATCTGGCTTCCCCAAAAGAAGCTGTTCCAATTGCCAACAGATTGATCAGTCAGGATGAGGTTGTTGTCGCGATCTCTGGCAGTTATTCAGGCTCGACCCGCGCTGCAGCGGGCATTTTCCAGTCTGAAGGGGTGCCTTATGTTTCTGCCTATGCTGTACACCCGGATATTACAAAATCAGGCGATTATGTTTTCCGGACATCTTTTGTTGGTGAGGTTCAAGGGCGTGCCGGTGCAAAACTGATTGGTGAAATGCTGGGTAAAAAACGTGTTGTCGTTATTACCCTTCAGAATGATTTTGGCCAGTCTCTTGCCGCCGGCTTCAAGGAAAAAGCCGCTGATTATGGGATTGAGATCATCAGTGAGTATGAATATTCGATCAAGGATCGTCAGTTCGGACCGATTGTCACCAAGGTAAAAGCAGATCAACCCGATGCAATCTATGCCTCTGGCTATTTCTTTACAGCAGGGCCGCTGGTCAACCAGTTGCGTTCAGCAGGTATTGATGTGCCTGTGATCGGTCAGGAAGGGTATGATTCTGACAAATTCATCGAGATTGCAGGCCCCACATCTGAAGGTGTCCTGATTACCACCTCACTTGATCGGGACTCAACTGTTGCGGAAACCCAAGAATTTATTAAGGCGTTTGAAAAGAAGGCCGGCTATAACGCTGACATGGTAGCGGCATCGGGACATACAGCAGCGAAAGTCGTGATTGAAGCCATGCGCAAGGCTGGAACAACAGACCGGGCGGCGATCCGTGATGCTATTGCACAAACCAATCTGGTCGCATCAACGGGAACAATTTCCTTTAACGGCCTGGGGGAAGTGAAAAAAGATGTCCAGATCCAGATCGTGAAGGACGGCGCTTGGCATCACTTTGCGGTTATTGATGACAAGGACTTGCTGGCCCCGCCTGAAGAATAGGCCGGTTTGCTGATCCATCACTTTCCACGATCCTAACTGGAAATTTACCTGATGTTATATGTCGAACTGCTGGCCCAAGGCCTGGTGCAGGGTAGTATCTATGCGCTGGTCGCTGTCGGTCTTACCCTAGTCTATGGACTGTTGCGCATTCTCCACGTTGCGCATGCGGGGCTCTTTACCCTTGGCGGCTATGTTGGCGTGCTCGTAACCAACGCAACGGGCAGCCTGTTGCTGGCATTGCTGGTGGCCATGGTGACAGTAGGGATCGTGGGAATGGCGATTTATCGCCTCTGTTATCAACCGATCCTGGACAAACCGCCCTATGTGGCTCTGATTGCTTCGATCGGTTTGTTTATCGCCATGGAAGAGATTTATCGTCTGGTCTTTGGGCCCTACGGGATCTCTTTTGAAAACCCGCCTTTGCAGGATGTTGTCCAGATGTTCGGGGTGACGTTGCGACTGGGGGAAGTTGCAACCGCTGCAGGGACACTGCTTCTGGTCGGGGCTTTGGCGGTGTTTTCGGGGAAGACCCGTTTTGGCACTGCGTGGCGGGCAACGGTCACTGACCCAGCCATGGCCGAGTCCTTCGGAATTGATATTATCAAGGTTCGCTATCTGAACTTTTTTATCGGATCTGCTTTTGCCGCATCTGCCGGTGTAATGGTGGCCCTGCTGAACAACATGGTCGAGCCAACCATGGGCAGTGTTCCCAGTTACAAGGCGCTGGCAATTATTGTTCTGAGGGGACTGGGGGATGTCAGAGGGACGCTTGTTGCGGCGTTGGCGCTGGGGGTGATTGAGGCCTTTGGCACAATATATCTTGGTAAATTCCTGGATCGCGATGCAATTGCCTTTGCCTTCCTTATTCTGGTCCTGATGGTTCGCCCTCAGGGTCTGTTCGGGAGGGCGTGATCATGCTGGGACTTGGTGCTTATGAAATCAGTGTGATTACGGCAATGGGCATTGCGGTAATTTTTGCCCTCAGCCTGAACCTTATTACAGGATTCTGCGGCCAGATCAGTCTGGGGCATGCTGCATTCTATGGTATTGGTGCCTATACTTCGGCACTTCTGACCAAGGCAGGGTTCCCCATTGGTGTTGGTTTGCTGGGGGCGGTTATTCTGGCAGGGCTGGTCGGGATTGTTGTCGGTTTTGCCTCGCTGCGCGTACGGCATGATTTTCTGGCGATCACGACAATGGGGGTCGGGTTTCTTTTTGTTGGAATCACGCGTCAGATGGATTTTGTCGGTGGTGAAATGGGGGTCTCGGGTATACCGGCCTCGGGCTTTGGCAAGCCGGGCTTTATGCTTTTTGTCATGCTGTGTGTTGTACTGACAATTTTGTTTAGCCTGCATCTCAAGCGATCATGGATGGGTTATTCTTTTGATGCGATCGCCTCGGATGAAGATACTGCCAAAGTTATCGGGCTGGACGTGTCCCGGTACAAGCTGGCCGCCTTTGCCATGGGAACGGCGCTGGCGGGACTGGCGGGAGCGCTCTATGCGCATAATGTCCGCTTTATTGACCCAGAAAGTTTTGGTTTTGTGGAATCCATTACAGTGCTGGCGATGGTCGTGATTGGGGGAATAGGATCTGTTCCGGGTGTGATTTTTGCTGCGGCGCTGCTCAGCGTGCTGCCACTCTGGATTCAATTTTTTGATGAATACAAATTGTTGCTCTACGGCGGTTTGCTGTTTGCAATGATGCGTTTTAGCCCAGGGGGCATGGCCGGGTTGGCACGTCGTATAATCCCCTCAAAAGCCAAGGGGGCGAGGTCATGACAATGCTTCTTGATGTTTCTGCGGTCACCGTCCGGTTCGGGGGGGTAACAGCGGTGAATGGGGTTTCTTTCTCACTGAACAAGGGAGAACTGCTTGGGTTTATCGGCCCCAACGGGGCAGGAAAGACCACAATGATGCGCGCGATCACCGGAGTTGTGACGCCAACAGAGGGAGAAATCCGTCTCTTGGGCAAAAATCTGACGACATTACCGGTACATCAACGTGTGCGTCTGGGTCTTGGTTTTTCTCAACAGCTGGTCAAGCCTTTTCGAAATATGACGGTACTGGAAAATGTTGCCCTGGCTGCAGGCGCTCGACATACAGCGTCCCCCTTTTCTGCGTTATTCCGGATAAAAAGAGATCGGGAAAAAGAGCAGGCAGCACAGCTTCTGGCCCAGGTCGGAATTGCCGATGCTGCAGATGCCGACCCTTCGAATCTGCCCCTTGGGTATCTGAAAAGACTGGAAGTTGCGCGTGCCCTGGCATTGAAGCCGAGCCTGCTGCTGCTGGACGAGCCGCTGGCCGGACTTAACCATGCCGAGGCTCATAAGCTCGCCGATATGATTGTTGCGCTGAACCGGGCGGGGCAGAGCATTATCCTGATCGAGCACAATCTGGGGGAAGTCATGCGTATTTGCTCGCGTCTGATTGTTCAGGATAATGGAAACAAAATCGGCGAAGGTGATCCTGAAACGGTAATGAACACTGCTGTTGTCCGCGCGGCTTATCTGGGAGAGGGAAATGACCATGTTGCAGCTTGAGAATATGGACTGTGGATATGGTGCTTTTCACGCGGTTCATGACCTCTCCCTGACTATTGAGCAAGGGGAAATCTTTGCCCTGCTGGGGCCGAACGGTGCCGGGAAATCCAGCACGATCATGAGCATTGCCGGGCATGTCCAGCTAATGTCCGGCGCAATCAGGTTTGACGGTACCGATATCTCAAGCCTGTCGGCGAGAGAACGGGTAAGGCTGGGTATCGCCGTGGCCCCGGAAGGACGACGGCTGTTCCCTGATCTGACGATTGAAGAGAACCTTACTGTTGGCGGTTACAGCCTGTCCCGGGAACGCGAAGCCGTAAACAGAGAGATTGTCTTTACGCTTTTCCCCCGCTTGACGGAACGCCTGAAGCAACCGGCCAGCACACTTTCCGGGGGGGAACAGCAGATGCTCGCCATGGGGCGGGCAATGATGGCGGAGCCTCGCCTGTTGATGATTGACGAGGTCTCTCTGGGGTTGATGCCCAAGATGGTTGATGTCTGTTACCACGCCATTAACCATCTCAAGAGCCAGGGGGTGACAATTCTGCTGGTCGAACAAAACACCAAAAGAGCGCTGGAAGTCGCAGATCATGTCTGCGTGCTGGAATCAGGGCAATCTGTCTGGCAAGGAACGGCAGCAGAGGCACAAAACGCCCCGGATCTGATCGAAGCCTTTCTCGGGATGGCAAAAGAGGCTTCCTAGGAAAAATGGTTCCCGGGGCTTTGATGGCTTTTCTTTAGATGGACCGATGTTGGATTGAGCGACAAGCTGCTTTTATGCTTCCCCGTCTTCGGCAACAACGGCATCTGCTTCTATTTCAACAAGCCATTCCGGGTTTACGAAACGGGTAACCTGCATAATCGTATCGACGGGTTTCGCTTCCTTGCAAAATCGGGCACGCACGTCGATGACAGCTTTCCAGTCGTCTATATTTGTGAGGATGATACGTGTTCTTACGACATCGTTCCAGCCAGAGCCAGCGCGATTAAGCGCGTCGCTGATGATTTCAAAGCATTGTTCAGCTTGGCGTTTTGCATCCCCGATGCCGACGGTTTTACCGTTCTTGTCAACAGGGGCGGTACCTCCGATGGTGATGTAGGGACCAACTCTGACAGCGCGGGCAAATCCAACAATTTCTTCCATGGGATTGCCATTGAGTATCAGCGTTCTTTTCATCGGATTGATCTCCAGCTGAAGTGAAAGTTTCATACTAGAGATTTTTGGCAATTTTGTCTTCCTTCGCGGAAGCCCAAGGGGGGGGAGCGAAGTGGTTTAAAAACAGGCTCTGCTCACTGTTGATGGTACTGTTTTGCTTTATCTGCGTGGAGTGTGGGTAGCATCAGTAGGTATAAGACGAAGTGTGTTTCTTATGGGCTTGGTTTTGTCAGGTTTATCGATCAGAGCAGCCCGAGATTACGCATACTGCTATGGCCGCTGCGGCTGATAATAAGGTGATCATGCAGCTCGATTCCGAGCTTTTGACAGACGGCTTTGACTTCTCTTGTCATCGCCAGATCAGCGGCAGAAGGGGTCGGATCTCCACTGGGGTGGTTGTGGACCATAATAAAGGCCGAGGCATTGAGCTCGAGCGCCCGTTTGACCACTTCCCGCGGGTAAACTGGAGTATGGTCAACAGTACCCTTTTGCTGGACTTCGTCAGCAATCAACCGGTTTTTACGATCAAGGAACAGCAATCGAAATTGTTCAATCCGCTCATGGCTCATGGAGATCTGGCAGTAATCAACGAGTTTTTCCCAGGAGTTGATCAAAGGTTGATCGAGCAAGGTCGTTTTGCTCATCCGGCGGGCAGCTTCCGGGACAATTTTGACAAGGCTGATCGCCGCGTTTCCCATGCCGGAGATCTTTTCCAGCTCTTCAGGTGCCGCGGCAAAAACCCCGGCAAGGGAGCCGAATTCCTCGATCAGCTTTTTTGCCAGCGGTTTGGTGTCGCCGCGGGGATTGGCACCAAAAAGCAGACATTCCAGCACTTCATAATCTGCAAAACTTTCCGCACCCTTGTCGAGCAAGCGTTGGCGCAGACGTTCACGGTGGCCATGAAAGTGAGGTTTGTCCTTTTGCACGCGACCTCCGGGGCAGAGTTTGTAAGTGGGGAACCCTAGTCGTAAGGCGGTTTATGCCATCCTTTGGGGGAAAGGGTGAAGATCTCGCAGCCGTCTGCAGTTACACCGATAGTATGTTCAAACTGCATGGAAAGCGAGCGATCCTTGGTAACTGCAGTCCAGCCGTCATTGAGGATTTTGACCGCGTACTTGCCACCATTGATCATGGGTTCGATTGTAAAGATCATCCCTTCGAGCAGACGGGCACCCTTGCCGGGCTCCCCATAGTGCAGCACGCTGGGGGGTGTATGAAAGCTGCGCCCGATGCCATGGCCACAGAAATCTTCGACCACGGAATAACGGTTGGCTTCGGCGTAGGTCTGGATTGCGTGACCGATATCCCCGAGGGTCGCACCGGGTTTGACCACTTCGATCCCCCGGATCAGGCAGTCGTAGGTTACATCACAGAGGCGCCTGGATTTTACGTTCGGATTTCCGGCAAAAAACATGCGGCTGGTGTCGCCATGCCATTCGTCGAGGATGACAGTTACATCAATGTTAAGGCTGTCGCCATCGCGCAGGATCTTGTCTTCGCCGGGAATGCCGTGGCAGACGACATGGTTGACAGAAGTGCAGATCGACTTGGGAAATCCCTTGTAATTCAAGGGCGCGGGTACAGCGTTGTGATCGGTGATAAACTCATGACAGAGGTCATTCAGTTTGCCAGTTGATACCCCGACTTCTACATAGGGCGTGATGAAATCGAGTGTTTCAGCCGCAAGTTTGCCTGCCTTGCGCATTCCGGCAAAGTCTTCTTCGGTATAGGTAACGAACTGTCGTTCTTCTCTTGTCAGATTGTCGATCACGTTCTCTGATCCATTTCTTCGATTATTTCTGCACCGCATCAGCGCTTAAAAAAGGTTTCCGCTTATATACTCACCACAAGGGGCTTATCCAAGAAAATTCCCTCCGGAGTGACCTGGCAGCCATAGGCCAGAACCTCAACCCCCCGTTTGATTGCCTGTTTGAGAGCTGCGGCATAGACCGGATCAATATCGTTTGCAGTGGCAAAGTCGGTACAGTCGCTGCGCTGTGCAAGATAAAACATAACTGCCCGATGTCCCTGCTCGACCATGTCGCCCAGCTCTTCCAGATGTTTGGTGCCTCTGCTGGAAACGGCATCTGGAAACTCGGCAACGCCTTGTCTTCTGCTCAGGGTTACGGATTTGACTTCGACATAACAGTCTGGCCGCCCTTCCTGTTGCAAGAAGACATCGATGCGGGAATTTTTTCCGTATTTCACTTCGCGTTTGATTGTGCTGTATCCGGTAAGGCTGTCCACGTTACCTTTGGAGATCTCGTCGAAGACAAGCAAGTTGGGGATGGCCGTGTTGACCCCGACGGCTGTCGATCCCGCCGCGCCAATTTCCCAGGTGTATTTGAGTTTTCGTTTGGGGTTGTCGGATTCCGACAGCCAGACCGGGGAGCCCGGTTCGACAAGTGTCAACATGGAACCGGTGTTTGTTGTGTGCGCTGTAACGATTGTGCCGTCTGTTAACTTTATGTCAGCCAGAAAACGTTTGTACCGTTTAAGAAGGGTGCCTGGGATAAGGGGGAGCGCAAAAATCATAAGGAGTTCCGGGGTGATGGGGGAAATGTGCTCTGTGAGTCATGGGGGAAAAAGAATCACAATCCTGCAACTATGGTGACTTCTTTGTGTTTTGTTAAGCGGGTAGGGTCCATGATACCATTTATAACACTTGTAAAAGACTCTGAAGACGGTGCAGATTGCCCATGTCATTCTGTTCGCTGGTCAACTAAAGGGCAAGTCTGTGATATTACAGGCTGACTCTATGTGAAGACTGTTCTACTGGGAGATTTGTTATGCCGAACCTGAAAACTGTTACTCTTTTTGCATCTGTCATTCTTTTGTCTGGCTGTGCTTTTGGCGGAAACAGTCAAAAGGAAACCCCGGTTGCAAAAACCACGGCACCAGCCAGCAGTTCTTCGACCCTTTCCCTGCCGCCGAGCGATAATGGAACCGGCGTTAACAACAGTTCTGTTTCTGGTACTGTCAGCAATACCCCGGATGGCCTGACAATCAGCGATCAACCTGCTGGTGGAGACAATCCTTACGCGCCCGCCAAGCCACCAGTCCTGATTGAGGGGAGTGACGGGAAACTCTATTCCGCCACAGAGCCAAAGAGTGAACAGGAATATCAGTCTGATGTCGCCTCCTGTCATTATTATGCCGAGGCCCTGATCGCACATGACGCCCGGGTTGAAGATGATCGGGGAGGCAGCTTCAACGACGATCTCGGGGGAGGAGGATCTTCTCTATCCACTTTACGTAAAAGTATTAACACGCAGGAACCCAAACAACGTCAGGCGGTTCATTTTAGCCGCTGCATGCGTTCCAAGGGCTATTATCAGCGATAAGCATTTTTCCTGACTTTGTGTCTCTGTTTTCACGCCTGGTAAAGTTCTCAAGCCTTCTAACCGTAGGTAAGTGTTTGTGAACTCCTGCGGCCTGGCTGTCGTTGTCTTGACAAAGAGCCTGCGGACGTAGATAGATTTTTCGAATTGGGTCTTTACTCTTCGGGAAAACAGGTATTTTGGCAGCTGGTGCAGAAAAAAGACGGTGGAGCGGACGAGGAACAGTTGCTTTCCTGGCTCTGTCTTTGCTGTTTTTCCGTCTCGTTGCGGCCTGCCATCCTTCCGCTCATACAGTACAGAATAATGATCTCCTTTCAGGTCAGGTCATCTGTACGCCGGATGGCATTGTTTCCCTCGCCGACAAGGCACCGACACCGCCGGATCATGATCCTCTGGTGGATGGCTGTTGTTTCAATATCTGCTTTTCCGCTTTTGGTGACCGACTGGTTCAGGTCGAACTGGCAAAAGCAGCCACCCCGTCCTTCTATCTTGTCGGGTCGATTGTTCATCAGAATGATACCCGTCTTACCGGTTTTTTACTCAATCGGCAGTCACATCCCCGTGCCCCTCCTCGTCTCACAACAGATTTCATCTAAATAGTTATCCTGAAATTTGAGGCCTTTCTGGTGAAAGTGCCTTCTGTGAACCGAGGTATTCCATGACCGATATGACCGCGACGGATGTCTCCGTCGCCAGCAGCAGCTATTCCGGGCTCTATAAAGCCGTCTGGCGCTGGCACTTTTACGCAGGGTTGCTGGTGCTGCCCTTTATGATTTCCCTGGCTGTGACCGGGGCTCTTTATCTGTTTGATGATGAGCTTGATGCGGTTTTGTACCGATCCCAGTTACAGGTTGAACAGGTTGTTGATGCAAAAGTAAGCCATGCAGATCTGGTTGCCGCGGCGCTGACTGCCGTGCCTGAGGGCAAGTCTTTCAGTTACGCACCTCCGGCGACAGAGACATCCAGCGCCAGGGTCGGCGTCAAGGACAGCACAGGGGAAAGGCTGTTTGTCTATGTAAATCCCTATTCAGCAGAGGTGTTGGGTGTGATCCCGCGTGAGGGGCATATCATGCGGATGATCAGCAAGATCCACAGTCTGGCCTATTTCGGCAAGGTCGCGAACTATGTGATTGAGCTTGTCGCCTGTTGGGCCATTATGCTGACAATCACGGGGATCTATCTCTGGTGGCCGCGTGGTCAGGCTGGCGGTGTAGTTACCGTGCGGGGGACGCCGAAAAAACGTTTGTTCTGGCGTGACACCCATGCTGTCCTCGGGCTGTTTACTGCCGGGTTTATTGCCTTTCTGGCGATGACAGGTCTGCCCTGGTCGGTCTGGTGGGGCGCTGAAGCAAACAAACTGGCGGCAGAATCCGGCCTTGGTTATCCACCAGCTCTATGGGACGAAGTACCAAGCTCGACAGTTCCTTCAGCAGAAGTCATGGAGACGACCTCCTGGTCGCTTGAAAATGCGCCAATGCCGCTTTCAACTGTTACAGGAGCTGGTGTTTCGCCGATCTCTCTCGATACAGCAGTGAGTACTTTTAACCAGCTTGCCATTACGCCGGGATATTCCATTGATCTGCCGTCTGGTGCTGAAGGAGTATACTCTGCTTCTATCTTCCCGGATCTGGTCGAGAACCAGCGGATGATCCATCTGGATCAGTATTCGGGGCAGCCGATTATCGATCTGCACTATGCGGACTACGGACCTGTTGCCAAGGTAATGGAATGGGGCATTAACGTGCATATGGGCCAGGAGTTTGGTCTGGTTAACCAGCTGGTGCTGTTGCTGGCCTGTCTGTCGATTGTCATGCTTGCGGTCTCTGGCGCTGTGATGTGGTGGAAACGCCGTCCTGCGGGTGGCCTTGGCGCGCCTCGTATTCCGGCGGATTACCGTATCGCCCGTGGTGTGTTGCTGATTGCCCTGGCGCTCTGCCTGATCTTTCCGTTGATGGGCGCCTCGTTGATCGTGGCGTTAATCATTGATTTTGTTATCACCCGTGTTTCAGGCAGGAAAGCAGCCTGAATTTTTCATCCTGCTCTATAGCGGTCTTGTCACAAAGGGTCGGAGGAAACTTCGACCCTTTGTTATTTTAGTTTCTCTGGTCTTCAACGGGGGCGAATGTCATCATCAGAAAAATCATCAGAAGAACTAAAGGGAGCTGATATGGCGTTGCAGGTTTATCTTTCAGGAGAAATTCACACTAATTGGCGGGATGTAATCGTGCGAAAGGCGGGAGAAGCCGGGCTTGATGTCGCCTTTCATGCGCCCGTGACCGATCATGCAGCTTCTGATGACTGTGGCGTGACCATTCTTGGCGCAGAGTCTGACAAATTCTGGCATGACCACAAGGGAGCCAAGCTCAATGCCATTCGGACCCGGCGACTGATTGAACAATCCGATGTGGTTGTGGTCTGCTTCGGAGAAAAATACAGGCAGTGGAATGCCGCTTTTGATGCGGGCTATGCCGCTGCTTTGGGGAAAAGCCTTGTTGTGCTGCATGGTGCAGATCACCAGCATGCCCTGAAAGAAATTGATGCGGCAGCGCTGGCAGTTACCGAGACGCCAGAACAGATTGTCGAGATCCTGCGTTATGTCTTGACCGGAGAGCTTCCGATTTCAAAGCGTCCAGCGTAATCAGGAGAGCGTGATGGAGCGGATTTACAAAGCCTGCTTGCTGATTATCGGTAACGAAATTCTCTCTGGCAGAACCCAGGATGCCAATATGGCCTTTCTTGGGGAGAAACTGAACGAAATCGGTATCCGCCTTGATGAAGCCCGGGTTATTCCGGATGTTGCTGAACGCATCGTCGCCACGGTAAACGAGGTTCGGGGCAAGTTTGATTACGTGTTTACCACCGGTGGGATCGGGCCGACCCATGATGATATTACCTCACAATGCATTGCCGATGCCTTTGCCGTCCCCTTGATCCTTCACCCGGAGGCATATCGGCTTATGCTTGATTTTTATGGTCAGGAACAACTGACAGAGGCACGTTTGCGCATGGCGCATGTGCCTGAGGGTGCAGAGCTGGTTGAAAACGATATTTCGATTGCGCCGGGATATCGCATGGGCAATGTTTTTGTGATGGCTGGTGTGCCGAAGATTATGCAATCGATGTTTTCCAAGCTTGCACCAACTCTGACCGGTGGCTTGCCGATGATCTCGAAAACCCTGAGCAGTTCAGCCAAGGAAGGGGAAATTGCAGGTGATCTCAAAGAGGTACAGGCAAGATTCGCCGAAGTGGATATTGGCAGTTATCCCTTTATGGGGAAGGGGGGGACAGGCGTGCGGATTGTCATGCGTTCGACGGACCAGCAGCTCCTTGACCACTGTGCAGAGCAGGTTGAGGAAATCCTGAAACTCCACGGCTAGTTTTCTGAAGATAGGAATAGTAATAATTCTCAGGTGAACTGGAGTAATTATCGGCGCTTTGGCCTAATAGTTTTGTTATGGGGTAATAAAATCCCGGGGAGAAGCAGAATGTAACAGGCCAACGGGTCCCGGATCTGTTTATTTTCTTGTTATTTTTTGTAAAGCGCGTCACCTTGTATAGATGGGATTTTATGAAAATGCACTGAAATCGATGGGGGATCGGTCGATATGCAAGATGCTTTGAATACAAAGATTGATGAACGCCGAGGCCGCACAAGGGTGAATGCGGGCCTGAATGGCTGTCTGAAATTTGGACCTGAATTGACCACAGATTGTGAAATTCTTGATGTTTCTGTAACCGGTGTACAGGTTCTGTTGACAGATACAGTGCCACTGAACAGTGATGTTACCCTGATTTTGCCAGGCTCGGTTCATTTCGGTGGCGAGGTTGTCTGGCGCCATGGTCTGAAGGTAGGGTTGAAGTTCCGGAATTCGCCTGAGAAAATTGCCGAGCGACTGGCCGGGATCCTGAACCAGGACACGATGCGGCAACTTCACAGTTAAGTAACAACGGTACGGGACAGTTGCGTCCCGATGAATATAAAGCCCCTGTATTTAAGGACAGGGGCTTTATTTCTGTTGGAAATATAGATCTGGATGCAAATTAAAGGGACTGTCCGCGTTTGAGGGCGCGGGGTTTTTTTGCCTCGAATTCCTCAGTCAACTGATCCCAGTACTTAAGGGCTTCTGGAATTGACATTTTCCCGTAGGCTGCCATGAACGCGCTGGCCAAGGGTAAAAAATCTGACTTTTCAGTCGCCTGCCAGACATTCAGACGCCAGGTGTCACCCGAGGTCTTGATGCCTTCGCCTGTTGCAAAGCCTTGAGCTTCCAGTTTGCCGGTCCCGTCATCTACTGTGAAGGGAACCAGGTCGTATTCTCCTGTTTCATAAAACAGAATTCTGTCGATCTCTGTTTCACTCAGTCCCTCTGCAATCAGAACGGTTGCTTTCCCGCCGGGACAGGGCACCAAGACAGGGTAACTTTCCTTTACTTCACGTTCGCAGCGATAGCCTTCCAGCGTACCTGGTTTCAAATGGGTTTGATCAATAGCTCGACCGGTTACTATTTCGAGTACATCGGGATCCATCAAGGAACCAAAGAAGAAGAGGCGCTGGCCTTGCATAAGCATTACTCCGTCATGCCAGGGGTACTGGCAGTTATCATCTGTCAAAAGCTCATTTTCATCCGCTGCAGGTGATCTCTGGAGCAGGGATCACAGTCAGTTCGGAAAAGGGGGCTTATCTCATCTGTTGTTGAAAGAGGGAGAGTGGTGCGGACGGCGGGACTTGAACCCGCACGACCGAAGTCAACGGATTTTCTTACCTGCTACGGTTTTCACCGCCACCTGATGATCGAAATCACCCGGTGTTTGGGGTCTGGACTATCCCTTCACCCTAATCATGGCATACCACACTGTCGCCTGATCTTAGGTGCTGCCCGTCTAGTCTCTACACCTTCCTGTTCTTCTTGGCGAAGTTCAGGCTTGGCTCGGGATTGGCATAGACCTTTAGGTTTCAGCTTTCCCCGAATTTGAGCAGTTCTACTCCAAGGGTTTCCCCAAGGGCACTCAACGTTTTAAGTCCGGCGTGTCTACCAATTCCACCACGTCCGCACGTGTTGTCTTCGACACTCTACGGGGAATTCTCTCGCCCGAAAGGACAGAAGTGTCAATGATTCGTTTCCTGTATCCGGAATTTTTCCAGAAGAGGGGCAAAGAATATACTTTGCCTTAGGATAAAAATTCTTTTGGGATTCCCGCCGGGTGTTTGCTTGCAGGGCGCTCGGGAGACCTGGTGGTTTTTCAGGATGTTTCCCCGCTGCTCAGTAACTTTCTTTCTCGGGCACGGTCCAGATCGACTTCGATATTCGGGACAAAATCATCGGCTTTGGCTTCGGAAAGAAGCCATTCGCGGAAAACCCTGATCTTGGTGATTTCCGAAGTGCTGTAGGGGGAAACCACATAATACTGATAGTTGGCAGGAGCGCGGGGACCAAAGGGACAAACCAGCCGCCCGGCCTTGAGATCGTCATAGGTCAGTGATGTTCGCCCCAACGCGACGCCTTGTCCTTCGATCGCAGCCTGAAGGATCAGACTTGAGTCGCTATAGCCGGGACCTCTGTTTGGATCAACCCCGGTAACACCGGCCAACTGTAGCCAGCGGCGCCAGTTAACAGCAAAGGGTTCTTCACCGACATCATCGTGCAACAGGGTGTGGTATTTGAGGTCTTCCGGGCTTCTGAGGGGCAGAGGGCCTTTGAGCAGATGCGGGCTGCAGACAACCAGACTTTCGTCTTTCATCATCTGATCGACCTGCAGGCCGGGGTATTGGCCACTGCCAAAGCGGATTGCCATATCGACATCGTCACGGTTGAAGTTGACCTTGCTGATCGTGGCGGAAACCAGAATATCGATTTCAGGGTGCAGTCGGCGGAATTTTGGCAAGCGGGGCAAAAGCCATTTTGCGGCAAAGGAAGGCATAACAGAGACCTTCAGCGCGCCCCTGTCCCCTCCGTCATAAAGTTTCTGGGTCGTCGATTTGATGATGTCAAAGGCCTTGCTGACGGCAGGTAAAAGAATCTGGGCTTCATCAGTTAAAATAAGGCGACGGTTCATGCGTCTGAACAGCTGGATACCCAGATGGTCTTCGAGTGATTTTATCTGATGGCTGACCGCAGCCTGTGTCACAAACAGTTCCTGTGCGGCTTTCGTAAAGGAAAGGTGCCTTGCAGCAGCTTCAAAAGCACGGAGGGCGTTGAGAGGGGGTAGAGGTCTGAGCATGATTTCACATCAAAATAACTAATCCGATATATGAAATAACATCGTTTGAGAAACAAAGCAATTGCTCCTACCTTAGCTATACCAAAGATAATTGAGACAGGCGATCCAGTGTGGTTCGCATTTTCGGATAAGGAGAATTGTCATGGCAAATGTAACAATGCACAAAGGTTATGCCTTGGGTGAGTTGCGTATCAACAAGCCAGGCATGACTTTTCTGATGACCCCGGTAACCTTTGTTGCCTCTGTACTTCTGGCTTGGCAAAATCGCTTGAACGAGCGCGCAGCGCTGCGCGAAATCGACAGCCACCTGCTACAGGACATGGGGATTTCAGTCGAAGATGCGCAAAAGGAAGCCGCCAAACCTTTCTGGTCGATCTAGAGTTTCAAAGTCGACCCTGCCCCGACACGCTATCGGGTACCCTTCGGGGATAGCGTACTCTTTCCTCTTTGAGGAATAACCCAGGAGCCTGACAAAAGCGGCCGACGCTTGTGTCAGGCTCTTGCGGTTTCAGGACAGGATGCCAGCTTTTCTCGCCAATACGCGTGCAACAGACAGTTTCATCCGTT
This sequence comes from Kiloniella laminariae, assembly GCF_027214005.1. Lineage (GTDB taxonomy): Bacteria > Pseudomonadota > Alphaproteobacteria > Kiloniellales > Kiloniellaceae > Kiloniella > Kiloniella laminariae_A. The sequence continues at coordinate 555,398 of NZ_JAPWGY010000002.1, read as the reverse complement.
TTATCTGGAGCGCGTTATTCAGGGCAGAAACTGTTCGCGGATAATGCGCTCTTCCAGATTGTGTTCCAGATCAAAGAGCAGGTTTAACGATACAGATGTATCCTGGCGGACAGTGACCTGTTTGACGTGTTTGATCTCGGTAAAATCAGCAGCAGCAGACAAGGGCCGCTTTTCGGTATCCAGCGTGCGAAAGGATACCTCTGCACTGGCAGGCAGGAGGGCGCCGCGCCATCTGCGAGGACGGAAGGCACTGATTGGTGTCATCGCCAGCAGGGAAGCACCGATCGGGATAATCGGTCCGTGGGCCGAGAGGTTGTAAGCCGTGCTTCCGGCAGGGGTTGAAACAATAACCCCGTCACAGACCAGTTCTTCCATCCGTTCTATACCATCAATATCAATTCCTATACTGGCAGCCTGACGACTTTCACGGTGCAGGGAGACTTCGTTGATGGCGAGGGCTTCGTGTCTTTGGCCGCTTACGGTAAGCACCGACATGCGCAAGGGGTGAAGGGTAACGGTGACGGCCTGTTCAATGCGGGTATCCAGGGCTTCTTCATCATAGCGGTTGAGCAGAAAACCTATCGTTCCCCGGTTCATGCCATAGATCGGAACTTCGAGCCCGATGTACTGGTGCAGCGTTTCGAGCATAAAGCCGTCCCCCCCCAGGGCAACGATAACATCGGCTTGCTCGGGGGCTACGGCTTGATACCGTTTGGTTAGACGCTCCAGTGCATTGGTTGCTTTCTCACTGTCAGAGGCAACAAATGCAAGACGCTTTCTGCTCATGGCTACAGCCTTATTCCCGTCTGTCATGGTCTGGGACCACACATTCATTTTCACAAAGAATAACAATAGACTGACAGCGGGGAGAAGCACTGTCAAAATGTCTCGTCGTTCGATTCTGTGAAAATTCCTTTTTACCGCTTTGTTGCAGTTTCAAAGGGTTGCAGGGATCATGCTGATTCGAGCGAGAGTGAATCTTGGACCTTAAGGGGGAATCCCACCGTGTTTCGCATATTCTTTGCCCTGTTATCCTTGCTGATTATTTTCCAGTCAGCGCAGGCGGAAGACCGCCATGCCGGGTATTATTACCCCGAGCCGATTTACCGGGAAATCTATCATGCTCGGGCAAAGTCATTGGAAACTGCAAACCGGAAAACCCGCGTAGCTTTTGTTACTGCGATCACCCAGGAAAACATGAAACGGGAGTTCCCACCGGAAGCGGCAATTTTTGCCAAAGGCGAAGATGCCGAGAAGCTGATTATCGTCGGGCTGGTCGATGGCCGCCTTGATACGATTTACCGTGCCAGGGCTATTTTCGCCAACATGACCGCAGCGGTGCGTACTTTGCCGATTTTTCAGGAACTGGGGGTGCAGGATGTCTTCACTTTCTTTGATCTGGCTGCTTTGATGGGGTTCAAGCAGATCACGATCACCAATGGCCGGAATTTTACCCATCAGGTGGTTTTGCAGTGAAGTTTTTCTGCACTGACAGAGATTGCAATGAGAGAAATCTTGCCAAGGGTTTGATCCAGTCATGATATTGCGCGTTTTCCTGCCCTTTGCTCTGGGATATTTCCTGTCTTTTCTTTTGCGGGTGGTCAATGCCGTCATCGCACCTGACCTGGTAAGCGAGCTGGATCTTGACGCCTCTGATCTGGGGTTGATGACCAGTACCTTTTTTATTGCCTTTGCTGCGACCCAGTTACCGTTGGGGCTGTTGCTGGACCGCTATGGCCCCCGCAAGGTGGAAAGCCTGCTGATGCTCTTTACCGCGGCGGGCTGCCTGCTGTTTTTCTGGGCCGAAGCCTTTCCCCTGCTTTTGCTTGGCCGGGCTATGATCGGTTTTGGGGTGTCGGCCTGTATGATGGCGGCTTTTAAGGCTTATGTCAGTTGGGTGCCAAAAGAAAGATTACCGCTGATCAATGGCTGTCATCTTGCTGCCGGAGGACTGGGGGCTATTGCTGGTACAGCCCCGGTAGAGTTTCTTGCGGGTGAAATCGGCTGGCGGGGGATTTTCCTGGTATTTGCCGGGTTGTCTGTAGTTATCTCGTTCCTGATTTATTTTGTTATCCCGCGCCGGGGAGAAATTCCACCTCTCCTGTCGGTGGGTCAACAGTTTCGAGAGTACGGACAGATTTTCCGGAGCCACTATTTTTGGCGCATAGCCCCCTTTACCATCATGTCCCAGGCTGCCTTTTTTGCCTTGCAGGCGCTTTGGTCAGGGCCTTGGTTGCGCGATGTCGCCGGACTGGAACGCAATCTTGTGGCCTCGACGCTGGGCTTTATCGCCATTGCTGTTTTTTCCGGCTTTCTGGTGGGTGGTTTTATTACAGATTGGCTTCGCCGACATCATATCAGCCCGATCACAGTCGGTTGTATCGGAATGAAGCTCTGTCTTCTGCCCCAGGCGCTGTTACTGGTTGCCGATGATTTTTCTTATGTTCAGCTTTTAGCCGTCTGGATGAGCTTTGCCCTGTTTGGTACCGGGGGATATCTGGTGTATCCAGGGCTTTCTCAGCATTTTCCAGCTGATTTGGCCGGGAGGGTCAACACCGGGCTGAATTCCATGGTCTTTACCATGGCTTTTGCTGCGCAATGGCTTGTGGGCGAAATTATCGAACTCTGGCCATTGCAGGAAAACGGGGGCTATGCTGTCGAAGGTTATCGTGCCGGTATTATCTTGCTGCTTTGCGCACAGATTCTGGCCGTGGTCTGGTATTATCTCCAGCCGTTGATCCTGAATAAGAAGCGATCTTCAATCGAAACGGGTTGACCGGAGAAGACAGCTGTCTGGCTTGATCTCTTGTTGTTACCTAGCCACCAGTTACACTCATATGGCGGGCAACAGATGGCAGGGTGTCACGGTCTATGATGAAGTCATGGCCTTTGGGTTTACGGGCAATAGCTTTGAAGATGGCCTGCTCCAGAGGTTCATCACTGTCGCTGCTGCGCAAGGGCGCACGTAGATCCATGGCGTCATCCTGTCCAAGACAGAGATAAAGTGTCCCGGTGCAGGTCATGCGTACCCGGTTGCAGCTTTCACAGAAATTGTGGGTCATCGGGGTGATAAAGCCGATCTTTCCTCCGGTTTCCCTGACCTCGACATAGCGGGCAGGTCCCCCGGTTTTATAGTCGATCTCGTTCAGGCTCCAGCGTTCGGAAAGCAGGCTGCGGACTTTGGTCAGCGGGAGATACTGATCGACGCGGTCTTCGTTGCCGATATCGCCCATGGGCATGACCTCGATAAAGGTCAGGTCAAAACCTTCATCACCACACCAGGAAACCAGCGTGTGCAGTTCATCATCGTTGACCCCCTGAAGGGCGACGGTGTTGATTTTTACTTTCAGTCCGGCTTTTTTTGCAGCCTGTAGCCCTTCCATCACCTGATCAAACTTGCCCCAGCGGGTGATCGCGGTGAATTTGTCACTGTTGAGTGTATCCAGGGATACATTGATCCGTCGCATACCGGCATCTGCCAGTTGCTGGGCATATTTACCCAGCTGGCTGCCGTTGGTGGTCAAGGTCATCTCGCGCAGGGCACCAGACTCAAGCTGGGGTGTCAGATTGTTAAACAGGGCCATGATGTTCTTGCGCACCAGCGGCTCGCCCCCGGTAAAACGCAGTTTCTTGACCCCGAGACGGATAAAGGCGTTGGAAACCCGGGTCAGCTCCTCGATGGTCAGCAGTTCTTTTTTCGGCAGAAAGTTCATGTCTTCCGACATGCAATAGACACAGCGAAAGTCACAGCGGTCTGTCACGGAAATCCGCAGATAATCCACCATGCGGCCAAAAGGATCGACCATAGCGGGATGTCCGCTAGTTACCGGGGATACGCCCGCTGGGGAAAGCTGAAAATCTGTTGTCTGTGTCATTGTTTTTTATTTCTCCTGAACAGAGGTCAGACTAACACCTCTTTTCCTCTGATGCACCTGTCACGTTGTCGCGTGGTATGCCTTCACAGAAATGGAGCAGGGGAGTTCACTTCAACTGGATATGTATATGATCGTCGTGGCGGGCGGCGGTGCAGCCTGCGGGTCTGATCCTGGCATCATTGAAGCCCAAAGCTTTCTCCAGATAGGGTTCGAGGAAGACCTTGCCGATCTGCTTTCGAGAACCCTTGTCGTCGATCAGAAAACCGAGCAGGGCGCGGGTGCGTTCATGGTCCAGCGCAAGATCTGTGAAAAGGCCCTGTAGCCAGTCCATGCGCCAGCGCAGGATACCATCTTTGGTACAGGCGGGGGATGTTTCATAAATCCGGGCCGGGGCAAAGATCCAGTACCCGAGAAACCAGCCGCCCGCCCGAAGATGTTTTTCGCCGCTGGATTTTTCTTGGTAGAACAGGGTGAGATCAAGTTTCCTGCAGTCCTGATGGCTCTTGTGCGGCAGGAGCGGGAAGCCATCGAAGAAAGGAAAATTGGCGTCGAGATAGGTGGTGATGCTGCCGGGATACTGCCTGGCTACCTGCGCGGAGAGATCTTCGATCAGTGGTTTCAGCTCCGGGGCAACGTAGTGGCGATTGAGCAGACAATACAGCGGTGAATTGGCGGCATAAGGGGCTTGCGTCGTAGCAAAACAGTTCAGGGCAACCCGGCCAAATCCGGGGGCGATCCGGGGCAGGATCAGAAAGCTGATATTGCTATAGATCAAAAGAAAGCAAAGAAGGCTGCTGCTTTTCCAACCCGTCCCATAACGGCCAGACAGAATCTGCCCCATGCCAAAAGCCAGCCAGAGAACTGCCCCGCCGATTTGGGTCAGGAAAGTCAGGAGGATAATCGCCATAACGGCGCTGAACAGGGCAAAGGGCGATCGCCGGGTTGAAAACGGCCCCCGTAGAACTGTAAGCAGCATGGGCTTAGCTGATGCGTTTGATAGCCGTCATGCCTGTGCCGCCGGTGTCCATTTCAACCCGTTCGGTAATATGGGAAATGGGCTCGATTGTTACATCCATACTATGGGCGGTGGCATGGATCGCAGTCTTGCTGTCGAGCGCTATGGCGACGTGACCGGGCCAGTAGAGCAGGTCGCCTGTGGTTACCTGGTCCGAATTGATCGGGGTACCCAGGGTCTGTTCCTGCATGCCTGTATCCCGTAAAACCGAATGACCGCAGGCACCGAGAGCGATCTGGACCAGTCCGGAACAATCTATGCCTATCGAGGTTTTCCCGCCCCAGCAGTAGGGCGTGCCGAGAAAACGTTTTGCGACACTGACATGATCAGCTGCGGTTTCACTCTGAGGGGAGATATGGTCGGTAAAGACCCAACCTCCTCCCTGAATCTGGGTGAAACGTCCTTCCTGTCGAAGAGAGAGCACAGCGCTCTGCATGGATAGCAGGTCAAGTGGCGGTGTTTTCATATCGGGTTGTGGGTAAACATAGGTGCGTAGTGCTGTTACCCGGTGGGTTGTGGCACGTACTTCCCGACTCAGATCCGAGAAACGAACGTAGCCGACATAGCTGTCGCGGGCATTCTGCACCCAGGCCCAGCCGTCTTTTTCTTCGTAAACCGTCAGCTTTTCACCAAAAAGTAGCTCGCTGTCCTGCACAGATTCTACCACGGGGTGGCGACGCAGGGAACTCTGGCCAACAATGACCTGTGCCGGGTAGCCCTTGCTATAACGCACTGCTGTAAGTTTGCCCTTGAGATATTCGGCAGCAAGGTCGTCGCGATAAGGGTGGAGCCGGGGGGGCAGTGTGTTTGTCATGGCTGGATATCAAGTCCGATTTGGGGTGTTCCGAGGGTAACGCTGGCTGTTCCTGAGTGCCAGATTTTTTTCAATATCTAGTCGTCTGTTGCATCCTGGTCCCCGAGATCGAGATCTCCATGATCCTGATCCCTGGAGGCCTTTGATCGCTTTGCACCTGACTTTTCCATTGGTATAGTGGCAGACCCAGATGGTTGTTCTGAGCGGGTGATAATCTCGACCGGGCCTTTAATATGCAAATCGCGTTGCGGGAAGGGAAATTCGACGCCCGAGGCATGGAACTTGTCCCAGATGGCAAGCATCAGGGCGCTTTTGATGTTTCCCAGGCCGTTCTGAGGGTCCGGGATCCAGAAGCGAACTTCAAGATTGACCGAATTGTCTCCAAAGCCTGTGACCAGACAGTTGGGCGCCGGGTCGTTCATGATTCTGGGGTTTTCTTTTGCTGCCTCCATACAGAGTTCGATGGCACGGTGAATGTCAGAACTATAGGAGACGCCGACAGGGACCCGAACTCTGATCCAGCTGTTGGAATAGGACCAGTTTTCAACCCGCTGGGTGATGAATTCCTCGTTGGGGATCAGATGTTCTGTGCCATCACGGGTGATGACTGAGGCATAGCGCGCACCAAAAGACTTTACCCAGCCGTAGGTGTTGTTGACCGCAATAACATCGCCCGGTTTGATCGAGCGGTCCATCAGCAGAATGATGCCCGAAACCAGATTGGCGATGACTTTTTGCAAACCAAAGCCGATACCAACACCAAGCGCACCACCAAAGAGAGCAAAGGCGGAGAGGTCAATGCCGACACTTTTCAGGCCGATGATAATTGCGAGACCGATCAGGGTTACTTTGAGAAGTTTGCCAAGAAGAACCTGAACCGAGGGGGTCAGTTCGGGGACCGCTTTGACCCGTCGTTCCAACAGAGAGCTAAAGGCAATGGCGCCCCAGAGTAAAACCGCAAGAGAAATCACTCCCTTGAGAACCATCAACAGGGAAATTCGCAAGCCGCCGATGTCGAGAGCTGCGGAATCAAGGATTTCCTTAGCAAGATCAAGCTGGCCAAGTATGTTCAGCGCTGCTATGGCCCAGATGAACAGGGTTACCATTTTGGCGACAATCCGGGTCTTGATCAGACTGGTGGTCAGGCTGATAATGACCCAGGCCAAGGTCAGACTGGCAACGGTGTTGATCAGGAAGCGGCTGCGGAGGGGGGCGTCGATCTGAAACAGAACCCCCAGTGTAATCCAGAGTGCAATCAGATAAATAACCCAGGGAATCAAGGGCCGAAGGTTACTCAGGATTGAACGCAGGAGAAGGGGGGTACGGGACTTATGATTCCATTCTGAAGCAATGGGGCTGATCTTTTTCCCCAGATAACGACTTGCAGGCAACAGCAGGATCAGAAGGACAAGCTGGAGGATCACGGGCCAACTGAGCAGGTTATGGCTGAGCCACTCGAGCAATTTCCAGACAGACTGTTCAATTTCCTGCAAATTTGGAAGCTCTATTTCGTCCAACATGGTCTCCTGATCGTGTCTGAAAAATGTCCCTGGGCGACTGCCCGGTTTTCAACAGCTTAGCAACTTTATCGCAAAACGCGTAGTTTTACTTCTTGTAGAGGGTGTTATGGATTCTTGAAATTAACCGGGTGGCTTTGAAAAGCCGGGCCGGTTTTCCGGGCACTGGAAACATGAAAGTGAAGATGAGGGCTGGTAGAAAAGCCGGTGTTGCCTGAGTAACCGATAAGCTGGCCTCTGTGGACGGCATCGCCGACTGAAACGACAACACCATCTTTCTGAAGATGCAGGTAATTGCCAACTGTTCCGTCCGGATGGACAATCCAGATGAAGTTTTCTTCTCCCTTGGAGCTTTCGTTAGGGCCTCCTTGATCAGAATTTTTGCGTGTGGCAATAACTCTTCCTTCACGGGCGGCAAGAATTTCTGTGCCTTCAGGCATTGCCCAGTCGATGGCCCATTGTTGCGGTCCAAAGTGGCTCAGTTGACCGCCGGGGGGCTGGCTAACGGGAAAGGCATGTTGTGCGGCAAACGGCAGGTCATAGAGCAATTCCGGATCGTGTCCCGTGAAGGGGAAATCCGGGTGGACTTCAGAAGTCCAGCGGTAATACCAGTTTGTTCCCCGTTTGGCCCTTAATGAAAAAAGAACCTGCTTGCCTCCGGCAGGAAGAGGCAAATTGAGCGCGAATTTTCCAGGTTCGGTATTGTGTCCGGTGAGTTCTAGCGAGATCCGGATAGGAAAGGGAAAATCATTTTGCAAGGAGAGCCAGGCAGAGCGGTTGTTCTCTACTGTCGTGTAACAAAGCAGCAGTTTGAAGCATTCGATCCGCGCGGTATCGGTTGCCCTGGCTCCGCCTGTTTTTGTTATCGGTGCCAGAAACAGTACTAAACAAAAAAGGATGACCCCTTTTGGGATCATCCTCATAGCTGTCTTCAGGCAAATCATAATCCTACCCCAGAAGGAGGCTGTCGCTGTCGAGTTGTTCGCCGCGTACTTTGGCGAACATATCAACCAGATCGTGGATGGTCATCTTGCTGCGTTCCTGACCAGAAACGTCCAGAACCACCTGACCTTCATGCAGCATGACTGTTCTGCTGCCGAACTGGAGGGCCTGTCCCATGGAATGGGTAATCATCAGGGTCGTCATACCTTCCTCCTCAACCAGATCGTGGGTGAGTTCCAAAACAAAGGCCTGCATGCGTGGGTCAAGCGCAGCAGTGTGTTCATCAAGTAGCAGGGTTTTTGTCGGTTGAAGTGTCGCCATAATCAGACTGACGGCCTGGCGCTGCCCGCCACTGAGCAGTCCCATCTTGTCTTCAAGGCGGCTTTCAAGTCCCAGCCGCAAACGGGACAGGCGTTCGCGGAAAAGTTCCCGCTTGTAGTTGTTGATTGCCCGGCCAAAACCCCGGTTTGTACCCCGGGAATGAGCCAGAGCAAGGTTTTCCTCGATGGTCAGGTTCTCGCAGGTTCCTGCCAGAGGATCCTGAAACACCCGGGATACCAGACGACTGCGCTTGGCGGCATTCCAGCGGGATACCTCCTGATCACCAATGACAATAGAGCCACTGTCGGCAATCAATTCTCCGGTCAGGCAGTTCATCAGGGTTGATTTTCCCGCCCCGTTTGAGCCGATGACGGTGACAAACTCACCATTGGCAACTGTCAGATCAACACCTTGCAGAGCCTTGTTTTCTATCGCGGTACCTTTGCCAAACGTGATGCGGAGGTCCTGTACAGCAATCATTTTATTTCCCCCGCTTCATGAGGTTCTTGAGAGGATTCTTTGCCCCTGGCAGAACCAGTGCGATAACCACGAGAACAGCCGTAACCAGATTAAGGTCTGAAGACTGAAGGCCGATGGCATCGGCCTTCAGGGCAAAAGCGATGGCAAGACGATAGACAACAGAGCCAAAAATACAGGCAAGGACGGCCAGGAGCATGCCACGGGTCGAGAAAAGGGCCTCTCCGGCAATCAGGGCAGCCAGTCCAATGACGATGGTGCCTGTGCCGATGGTGATATCGGCAAAGCCGTTCATCTGGGCAAAGAGAGCACCAGCCAATCCGACTAGGGCATTGGAAAGGGCCATGCCGACATAGGTTGTCCGGTTGGTGTCAATACCCTGGGCACGGGCCATCTTCTGGTTGGCCCCGGTCGCGCGCATGGACAGTCCGTAATCCGAGTTGAGAAAACGGGCAACAATCAGCGCGACAACCAGAACGATAACACCAGCGACAAGAGGCTTGAGCAGATACATCTTTATATCAAGCCCCAGAAAAGGCGTCAGAATAGTATCTTCTGTAATCAGCGCGAGATTAGGGCGCCCCATTATTCTCAGATTGATCGAATAGAGGGCGATCATGGTCAGAATGGAGGCCAGCAGATTCATGATCTTGAAGCGCAGGTGCAAAAAAGCCGTGACCAGCCCGGCAATTCCCCCGGCGATAAAGGCCACAAGTGTTGCCAGAAGCGGGCTGCTGCCGCCAATAATCATGGTGGCGCAAACTGCAGCACCAAGAGGGAAGCTGCCATCAATTGTCAGGTCCGGAAAATCCAGAACCCGAAAGGAGAGGAAGACTGCCAGGGCAATCAAACCAAAAATAAGGCCCAGTTCTACGGCCCCCATCAAGGAAACGATATTCATAAGGGCTGGCCTCTGGATTTCGAGATATCGGCGAACATAAAATTCAGGGTCTTCTTTTAAAGAAAGTGACGAAATTCCGATCAGGGAACTCCGTCACTTTTTAAACGTATCACCAGCTTCCAGACAAGCAAGAAGCGGCGAATGTCTTATTCAACGACTTCAGCCGCACGTGCGATAACGTCGTCAGACAGGGTTACACCCATCTTGGCAGCCATGGCAGGATTGACGAAAAGGTTGGTTTTGCTCACACCCTGGAAAGCAATCTCGCCGGCCTTTTTGCCGTTGAGGATATCAACGACGATCTTGCCGGTCTGGCGGCCGACATCGTAGTAGTCAAAACCAAGAGCAGCCATGGCGCCACGTTTGACGGAGTCCGTATCCCCGGCATAGACCGGGATCTGGTTCTCGACGCCGACTTTCACAACAGCCTCAAACGCGGAAATAATGGTGTTGTCGGTTGCGACATAGATTACATCAGCCTGCCCGATCAGGTTCTGGGCTGCGGTCAGGACTTCCCCCGTTTTAGTTGCAGGAGATTCGATCACTTTATACCCGGCAGCCTCGCCGTGTTTCTTGACGAGATCAAGCAGGACAACCGAGTTGGCTTCCCCTGGATTATAAGGCACACCGATGGTTTTTGCATCCGGGGTCAGTTCCTTGATCAGGGCAATGTGCTGGTCAATTGGAGAAAGATCGCTGACGCCGGTCACGTTGGTGCCGGAGGAGCCTTCTCCTGCGACCAGTTTGGCTGCAACAGGGTCGGTTACAGCAGAGAAGACGACCGGAATGTCCGGGGTCGCGGCGACGACGGCTTGCGCTGATGGCGTTGCAATCGGAACAATAACATCTGGCGCGTCGCCAACGTATTCACGGGCGATCTGCGCAGCAGTAGCCGGATTTCCCTGGGCGCTTTTATAGATAAAAGTCAGGTTTTTGCCTTCTTCAAAGCCGTTGGCTTTAAGTTCGTCACGTACACCATCGCGTACGGCATCAAGAGCAGGGTGTTCAACAATGGCCGTTGTCGCCACTGTTACATCTGCAGCCTGTGCCATCAAAGGCAGCGACAGACCGAGAGCAACGCCTGCGGCCAGGATTTTTGATCCAAAGCGCTTGGAATTCATAATATGCCTCCAGTTCAGAATATCATTCATTGGTGCCAAGAGAGCCCCTGTGGGGATATGAGGGGATTCTCCCCTGCGTTATTATCCCGTAATAATCAGGTTCGCTCCGTCGAAAGCAAGTTCTTAATCTGTTTGCCCGGATGAATTTTATGAAGTCTGGGACGTTTTTAATGGTCTTATTCTGCCCAAGGCCTTTACTCAGACATACAAGCGGCAGCCCTGACAATATTTTGTCAGGGCTGCCGCGCAAACCGGTTCAGATCGGGAACAATTCTATTGGGCGTTTGTGAAAAACAGTTGTTCTCCCTCCAGCTTAAAGGAAGCGATAGCATCCTGTCCCTCTTTGGAAAGGACCCAGTCGATAAAGGCCTGGCCCTCTTCGGCTTTGACATGGGGATGTTTTTCCGGATTGACCAGTATGACGCCATACTGATTGAACAACAGGGGGCTACCTTCGGAAACAATGCTGAAATCGCCCTTGTTTTTAAAGGCAATCCAGGTGGCGCGGTCAGAAAGCGCATAGGCACCCATGGCTACAGCGGCATTGAGTGTGGCGCCCATTCCCTGACCGGTTGCACGATACCATTTCCCAGAAGCAGCTTCATAGTCTACGCCAGCTTTTTTCCACAGACCCTGTTCTTTTTTGTGGGTTCCGCTGTCATCACCGCGCGAGGCAAACAAGGCTTCTTTATCAGCAATCTGCTTGAAGGCCGCTGTAATATCGGAATTTCCAGCCACGCCTGCAGGATCACTATCAGGACCCACAAGGATAAAATCGTTGTACATGACATCAAAGCGCTGCAGGCCGTAACCTTCCGTGACAAATTTTTCCTCGGAAGGTTTGTGATGGACAAAAAGCACATCGGCATCCCCGTCCTGGGCCATACGGATGGCTTTGCCCGTGCCCTTGGCGACAACCCGCACTTCGATACCTGATTTCTCGGTAAAAATCGGAAGGATATAGGAAAACAGGCCGGAGTTTTCGGTAGAGGTCGTTGAGGCGACAACGATATAACGATCCGCTGCAAAGGCGATATTTGTGTTTAAAACCAGTAAGGTCGCAAGGAGGTAAGCGAAAAATCTATTTATTTTCATAATCATTTTAGTTGGTCATTCGTTTAATTGATGAGTGTTTTCAGGGACAGGTCTTCAGAGAAGAAGTTCTCCTTCGAGGAAAGCCCGCCCTTCTGCACTGTGGGGGCTCGTGAAAAAATCGCTGGCTGCTGTGCGTTCAGAAAGAACACCCTGATTGAGGAATATGATTTCGTCAGCCAGCCGTTTTGCCTGGCCCATATCGTGGGTCGACATGATGATTTTTGTTCCGGCTGCGTGAATGGTCTCGATCAGATCCTCAATTGCCCGTGTTGCCTTGGGGTCAAGACTGGCAGTGGGTTCATCAAGAAACAGTACCTGAGGCCGGAGTGCCCAGGCACGGGCAATGGCCAGACGCTGTTGTTCGCCGATGGACAGCACGCGCGCAGGGCGTGTTGCAATTCCCGACAATCCGGTTTTGGCAAGTACTTCGTTGCGAAGTTCTGCCGCTTCGGCTTTTCCCAGCCCCTTCAGGCCGAGGGCATAGTCAATATTTGCAGCAGCGGATCGGCGCAGCATGACCGGGCGTTGAAAGACCATGGCCTGATGACGTTGGGGGTGGCGTTGTTGCCACTGGACTTGGCCTGAAGTCGGTTTGAGCAAGCCGTGGGCCATACGCAGAGTTAAGGATTTTCCCGCACCGTTCGGGCCCAGGATCAGGGTTTTTGGTCCCTGGGTAAATTCGAGTGTCAGGTTTTGAACCAGCTTCTGGCCATCAACTGCATAGGTGAGGTCAATCAGCTTCAGGGGGAGAATAGAGCCGGGCAAGGTCACAGGCTTTCCCCCTTAACCTGATCACGGATCATAAAAGTGGCCACATTGATGGTCAGGGACAGGGTGATCAGGATCATGCCCAGTGCCAAAGCTAGCGAAAGATTCCCTTTGGAAGTCTCCAGGGCAATGGTCGTGGTCATGACGCGGGTAACATGGTCGATATTGCCGCCGACGATCATCACGGCCCCGACCTCGGCTGTAGCGCGGCCAAAACCGGCCAGTACCGCGGTGGTCAGGCGATAGCGTCCATCCCAGAGAATTGTCGGAACCGCGCGAAGAGGCTCGCAGCCCAGCGAGGTCAACTGGTCGCGATATTCACCCCAGAGATCTTCGCTGACCTGACGGGCCAGGCTGGCAATGATGGGTGTTATCAACAGGCTCTGGGCAATGATCATGGCCGTGGGGGTAAAGAGTAATCCCAGCGACCCCATGGGGCCGGATCTGGAAAGGAGCAGATAAACCACCAGCCCGACCACCACGGGAGGCAAGCCCATGAGCGAGCTGAGAAAGGCGTTTACTGTCCGGCGTCCGGGAAAGCGCAGTGTCGCCAGTGCTGCACCCAGAGGCAGACCGATAAGCGTTGCAATGAGCACGGCAGAAAGGCTGACGCGGAGGCTGAGCAGGACAATTTCGGCCAGACGGGCGTCGAGCGAAAAAATCAGGTCGAGAGAGAGACTGAATGCCTGGGAAAAATCGTTCATTCGCGGATGGAACAGTCCCTGAATTTATGAAGGGTTAAATGCTGCGTGCCTGTCTACTATATCTGCAGAGAAAAGCCTTATGGGAATTTTCTAATATCAGATAGCTTTTCACGAATAGAGCCACTCTTGTTTGATTTTCTGGCAGGGGACATAGTGGTTTAATCTTCTTGTCAGAACTTCCGTTACCAAATACCAAAGCCTATTGTCCCGACTGAGAGAGTTTATTCGAGATCCTGATGAACGACAAACCTGCATCCTCTAAAAATACGAAGACAGAAATACCTCTGGTTAGACGGGGTGTCTCCAAGGCAGACCCGGCGCTGTTGAAAGATTTTCTGTTGCGACCCGACCCGGAAAATAGTGGATTGACCGAGCAGGTATTGGGAACGGATCAGGATGGCAAAACGATAGAAATACCGGTTGTGATCGAGAAACCACTGACGCTTTTTCTCAATGGCCAGGAAATTGTCACCATGATGACCATCGGGGATTACCCTGATTACCTTGCTGTGGGATATTTGCTGAACCAGAATATGCTCAAGCTGGACGATGTGATTACGGCGATTGAAGTTGATGAAGAACTTGATCTGGTTGTTGTGCGGACAGAGCGTACGACCAACTATGAGGAAAAGCTGAAAAAGAAAACCCGGACCTCTGGCTGTGCGCAGGGAACAGTTTTTGGGGACCTGATGGAAAAGTTCGAGGATATCGTCCTTTCTGCTGAGGCACGCATACATACGTCCTGGATCTATACCCTCAGCCGCAAGATCAATGCCGCGCCCAGTCTTTATCTGGAGGCGGGTGCCATTCATGGCTGTGTTCTGTGCCATGGCGACAAGCCCTTGATCTATGTCGAGGATGTTGGCCGTCACAATGCGGTGGACAAGATCGCGGGTTATATGTTCTTGAAGGGGATCAGCGCTGAAGACAAGATTTTTTACACAACCGGGCGGCTGACCTCGGAGATGGTGATCAAAACCGTTCATATGGGCATTCCGATACTGGTTTCCCGGTCCGGCTTTACTGCCTGGGGAGTAGACCTGGCGCGACAGGCCGGTCTGACTTTGATTGGCCGGGCCAAAGGGCGACGTTTTACGGCGCTGGCCGGGCAGGAGCGAATTGTTTTTGATCATGATGAAAATGATCTGGAGGAAGAAGACAGTCGCCATCAACGTGCCGCCAGCCGTGGATCGGAAAAATCATGAGTACCCTTGTTCGGCAGCACGATGTGGCTGGCGTTATCCTGGCAGGAGGCCTGGCCCGCCGCATGGGGGGAGGGGATAAAAGTCTCAAGTTGCTGGCAGGCCAAACATTACTGCAAAGGGTTCTGGGCCGGATAATACCTCAGGTCGGACCTCTGCTCATCAATGCCAACGGCGATCCAGCGCGATTTGCGGAACATCATCTGCCTGTTGCTGTGGATGTGCTCGAAGGACACCCAGGTCCCCTTGCCGGAATCCTGACAGCGATGGAGTGGTTTGCAGAGCACCATCCTGACATAAAGTGGCTTGTCTCGGTGCCTTGTGACGCCCCTTTGATTCCGCAGGATCTGGTTAAACGGCTTAAATCAGCGGCTGAACAGGAAAAACTACCCCTGGCATGCGCTGTTTCAAGGGGGAGAAGTCACCCTGTCGTCGGGCTCTGGTCGGTTCATCTGCGTGCAGACCTTAGACAGGCGCTTGTCGAAGACGAAGTGCGAAAAGTAGATCTCTGGACTGCCCGGCATGGAATAGCAGAGGCGGTTTTTGCTGATCTCGAGATTGCCGGGCAAAAACTCGATCCCTTTTTCAATGCCAACAAACCGGGTGATCTGACTGAGGTCGAGGCATTTCTGCTCACCTGATTGTGTGGGAATAGGCTTTGCCTTTACCCGTGTAGTTGCCCACTATGCCTGCTTGCCTTTCGTTGGTCGACCTGATTTTCGTGTGGCAGCCGGGCTTCTTTCATTTCTGTATCGGAAAATATTATCGTGTCAGTTTCGGTTTCCACCAATGACGATCTGGTTGAACAGGATTTGCAACAACCGCCAGCCAGCCTTGCCTGGCTGATGTGGACCCTGGGGGGATTGCTGTTTTTAATCGGGTTCTTTCACCGGATTGCTTTTGGAGTGATGGGGGACCCCTTGCGGGTGGAGTTCGCCCTGACGGCGACAACGCTGGGAACCCTGGCAAGTTTTTACTATTACAGCTATATGCCGATGCAGGTGCCGGTTGGTATTATGGCCGATCGCTTTGGGCCGAGAAAACTGTTGACCTGTGGCGCGGGAATAACTGCGCTTGGTACTGTTCTGTTTGTCATGTCGACCAATTACTGGATGCTGGGGCTCGGTCGGCTGCTGATTGGCGGTGCTGTTGCTGTGGCGTTTGTCACAATGATGAAAATTGCCCAGCACTGGTTCGATCTGAAAAAATTCTCTCTCCTTACCGGATTGGGGCTACTGGCTGGGAATCTTGGCGCTGTTGGTGCTGGTGTGCCGCTGCAATTCCTGATCGGTGAAATCGGCTGGCGTCCGGTTCTGTTGGGTCTGGCTGCCCTGACTGGTTTGCTGGCGGTTGCAACCTGGATCTGGGTTCGGGATGATCCAGAGGATCTGGGATACAAAAGTTATGATCTCAAAGGGGCACGGCATGAGCCCCATGGATCTATACTCTCGACGATGAAGGATGCGATCTGTCATCGGAATGTTTTGCTTTTGACATTGGCCTGCGGTGCGGCGGCGGGGTCTGCGTTGACCTTTGGTGGTCTCTGGGGCGTTCCGTTTCTACGCACGGCGTATGGTTTCAGCAGCCAGGAGGCAGCGACGATCACGACGGTTATGCTTCTGGTCTGGGCCGGGAGCGGGGTTCTTCTTGGTTTCTGGTCTGACCAGTCGGGCAAACGCAAAGTTCCGTTCATAACAGGAGCAGTGGTTGCTGCCCTGGGGTGGGCAGTTGTTACCCAGATTGCAGATCTGCCGCTCTGGTTGTTGTATCTTGCCCTTGTTGTTGCCGCAGCGGGCAGCAGTATCATGATTGTCGGCCTGTCACTGGCCAGGGAGTCTGTGCCACGGCGGCTGCAGGGAACCGCGCTGGGCTGGTGCAATATGGGGGTGATGATCGGTCCCATGATCTTGCAACCTCTGACGGGGTTTTTGATTGACCTGAACTGGGATGGCACACTTGAAAACGGGACAAGGGTCTATGATCTTACGACCTTTCAGGTTGGCTTTATTCCAATGATCGTCTGGCTGTTGCTCGCAGCGGTGTTGATCTGTTTTGCCCGGGAAAAGAAGTTCGGTAGCTGAGACCGAAACACTGGGAATGTTAATAAAGTAAGTAAAAAAGGGATGCGTGCCTCTTCAGACACACATCCCTTTTTTTGATTTATATATCTTGAGAAGATTATTTTACTTCAACGGCGTAGTCGGAAACGATACCCGTGCTTTCGATCAACTTTCTGTTTTGCAGGAAAATTGCAAATTCCTTATAGCGCCGCTGGTCCAGTGCGGCTGGACGGAGCGCAAAACGTGGCAGGGTATCACGCCAGGCCCGTTTGTTGAGTTCATCGTCAAGATCCGGATAAGCCAGCACAAACAGAGCCCAGCTTTCATCCGGATGGTTGATCAGATAGGTCGTGGCTTTTTCCAGTCCACGAAGAAAGCGGGAGATTTTTTCATCCCCTGTTTTATCCTTGTGGGCAACAAGAATAAGCTCATCATAACTCGGTACACCTTCTTCCTCGACATAAAAGGCCCGTCCCGGTTGTTTGATGATATCCATCTGGTTAAGCTCAAAATTCCGGAAGGCACCGATAACTGCATCGACCTGCCCGGAGACAAGTGAGGGAGAGAGCGAGAAGTTGACATTGACCAGTTCAACGTCTTTGACGCTCAGGCCATGCTTTTCCAACATGGCATCCAGCAGAACATCTTCAAAACCGCCGACGGAATACCCAACCTTCTTGCCCTTGAGATCTGCGAGCGATTGGATCGGCCCGTCTTTGAGCACCACCAGAGAGTTCAGGGGTGTTGCCACCAACGTTCCTACGCGACTGAGAGGGAGCCCCTCAGCGACCTGAATATGAAGCTGGGGCTGGTAGGATACGGCGAGATCAGCCTGCCCTGCTGCGACCAGTTTGGGTGGGGCATTGGGGTCTGCCGGGGCCTCAAGTGTTACATCCAGTCCCTCGGCAGTAAAAAAGCCCTTTTCCTTGGCAATGACCAGAGTGGCATGATCCGGATTGACAAACCAGTCGAGCAGAACTGTTACTTTTTCGTTTGCCATGGCGGGGGCGGAAAGGGCTGAGCCAGCCAGGCCAGCAAGCAAGGCCAGGCGGATAAATCGGGAAGTGAGTCTTTTCATTGATGGAATCCTCGGTTTGAAAAGGAATGTTCAGATTTTATCTTCATCGAGCGAGAAGTGTTTGAGCAGGCGTTTTAAAAGCTGATCGGTGAGTTGATAGAGAAACAGGGCCATGATCATCAGGATGACGAGGGCGGCAAAGAGCAGATCAATCTGCATCCGTCCGTTGGCGTGAAGCATCAGGTACCCCAAACCCCGGGAAGAGCCGACCCATTCGCCGACAATGACTCCGATCGGGGCGCTGACCATGGCAACCCGCAAACCGGAGGCCAGGGACGGCAGGGCAAAGGGAATACGGACGTGCCAGAGGAAAGCCATCCTGTTTGATTTCATGATCCGGCCAAGGTCGCGCCAGTCTTTGGGGGTACGTTGCAATCCGTCATAAAAGGCTGACGCTACAGGAAAATAGATAATGAGAACGGCCATGGCGATTTTGGAGGCGAGGCCATATCCCAGCCAGAGCACCAGCAGGGGAGCCAGGGCAAAAACAGGTAGTGACTGGGTCATGACCAGTATCGGGCTTAACCAGACCTGCAAGGGTCTGACTGTTGCAAGAAGCAGCGCCGAGATCATGCCAAGGAGAGCACCGAGACCGAAACCGAGCAGGATTTCGCTCAGGGTGTAGGTTGCATGGGGCAGCAAGGTGGGAAACCGGGTCAAAAGTGTCTGGGCCACGACACCAGGCCCGGGCAAAATATAGGGGGGAACATCTGTGACAGTGACAAGGAGCTGCCAGCCTGCTGTCAGTCCGATCATAACCAGAAGACTTCGAAGAACTTTTATCACATGATCTCTCCGGCAAGAGAGAGCTCGGCAATGATCCGGTTTTCACACCATTGCAGTTCTGATGAAAATCCGGAACGCAGGGGCACGGTTTCCGGGGGGGAGACCCGGGTAAGTTGAACGGGCGATCCCTTAAGCAGATAGATATCATGACCCAGGCGGAGTGCTTCTCGTGGATCATGTGTGATCATGATCACCGTCTTGTGCATCAGTTGTTCGAAAGCCAGGTCTTGCATCTCGCTGCGGGTCAGCGCGTCAAGGGCAGAGAAAGGTTCATCCAGCAAAACGACGGGCCGATCTTCCAGCAGGGTTCGGGCAAGGGCAACGCGCTGTCTCATGCCACCGGAAAGTTCGGCAGGGCGTTTGTGGAGATGCTCTCCCAATCCCAGGGCCCTAAGCAAATTCTCGGCCTTGTTTCGGGCAATTATCGGGAAAGGGGATCGGCTCCAGGCTCTTAAACGATTACCAAGCAGACTGTTCTCAACTACCGAGAGCCAGGGAAGTAACAGATCGTCCTGTGTCATCCAGCTTACCTGGTCGGAGACAAGCTTTTTGCCATCAAACAGGATTTCACCGCTGTAGCTTGTATCGGGAAGAAGCCCGGCGAGTGCCCTGAGCAAGGAAGTTTTGCCGACACCGCTCCGTCCGAGTAACAGGTTCCAACAGCCGGTCGCCAAATCCAGATCAAGCCTGTCAAACAGCAGTTGCCCCTTGTAGGAAAAAGAGAAGTTGCGAAACTGGATGGTCGGGGCAGGAGGCACCTTGATGGCAAGCAAAGCCTTTTCGTGCGATGTCACTGTTGCGGGCTTTCCCAGAAGGCGTGGAAATGGTGAACCGGGCCGTGGCCTTTTCCTACCGAGAGGCAGTCCGCACCAGACAGAGCCTTTGTCAGGTACTCTTTTGCTGTTGTTACAGCCTCATAAAGAGACAGGTTCCGGGCCAGACCTGCGGCAATGGCAGCGGAGAGAGTGCAACCGGTTCCATGGCTGTTCTTGGTTTCAATACGGGGACTGGCAAGACAGATTGTCTCTTGCCCATCAAAGAAGAGGTCATCGCTGCTTGCCCCGCCAAGATGCCCGCCCTTTAACAGAATCGCCGGACCATTTTTCTGCTTCAGTTTTTCGAGCAGTTCTTTCATCTCTACAAGGTTGCGCGGCTCTTTCTGTCCAGCGAGAACAGCTGCTTCGGGAAGATTAGGCGTAAGAACAGTGGCCAGTGGCAGAAGTTTATCTCTCAGACTGTCAATGGCTTCGGGCTGCAAGAGTTTGTCGCCGCTTTTTGCCACCATGACGGGGTCGAGCACGACGGGGATGACAGGATAGTGTCTCAAGGCCTCAGCGACGGCTTCGATAACGGTGGAATCTCCCAACATGCCGATCTTGACGGCACGGATATTAAGATCTTCAAAAACCGTGTGGATCTGGTCCTGGATAAAATCCGGGGATACGGGAAAGATGCTCTGAACCTTGCGGGTATTTTGTGCTGTCAGGGCTGTGATGACAGAAGCTGCATATACGCCAAGTGCCGACATGGCCTTTATGTCGGCCTGTATGCCTGCACCGCCGCCGCTATCCGAGCCTGCGATGGTAAGAGCGATTGGTACTGCCATTCTTGCCTCCCTTTTTAAAAGTAGTGGAGGCAAGATCAATGCAATTTTTTGAGGGTTGTTCTTATTTCAGGAACAGCAGGATAACCCATTGCATCTCATTTTCCTCCGCCGGTATTAACCGGATCAGGTTCAACGGGTTGGCTGTTAAGCCTCTCAGCCCGGTTCCGGTGAAGGAAGGGGCACCCCGACGAGATTTCGCTGGAATTATGGAGGGCTTTGGCGAATTGACAAGAGGGAAAGTTTACTTTGTTGTTGGCTGCTCTATAGATGATGTGTCGAAATTCGGAAGCTTTCCGTTTCCGCTCTTTATCAAGATCATATTTCAAAAATCAGAATGAGGTTATTATGAGCGAAATTACACGGTTTGAAACTGGCCCGCGCATGAGCCAGGCAGTTGTTCACGGTAACACGGTATACCTTGCGGGCCAGGTTGGAACCGCGGGTGCGTCAGTTGCCGAGCAGACAAAGGTGATTCTGGAGAATATTGACCGCCTTTTGGCGACGGTGGGAAGTGACAAAACAAAAATTCTTCAGGCAATCATCTGGCTTGATGACATGAAACATTTCCAGGAAATGAACGCGGTGTGGGATGGCTGGGTACCCGCAGGCCATAGCCCGGCACGTGCCACCGGTGAAGCACGTCTGGCGACGCCTGAGTATAATGTCGAGATCATTATCACGGCAGCAAAATAAGCTTTTATCGCGCAAAACGTTGTTATCAGACTGTCCGGCGTCGTTTGCCGGACAGTTTTTTTATGTCCTAAATGAGTTAGGCTGGATTCGTGTGTTTCGTTAAAGTATACTATCGCGATGCTCGCCTATTTTGATCACTTCTGTAATGAAAAATGGCTGTTTTCCTTAATTTATTGCGTAGTTGATCTAAAGCAAAGACCGCCTCTTGTCATTGAGCGAAAAGAAGGCCACTCTCCGTGTTTGCACGTGAAGGTGTAAAAGGCTTTGGCGAGCGCAACGAACGATAACGACAGGGACTGGCTGAAAGTTTTATCTAAATGAGCTGTTCCATTATTTGGGAGTGAAATTACCAATGACTGGAAATAGCGGACAAGATTTGCTTCTGCCATGAAACATGAGGGCATTATGAATAAAAAAATTGTAGTCCTGCTGCTTTTGATAGTGGCAGTAGCTGCTGGTATCTTTTTTTATATGAAAAAAGAAGATGAAAAAGTAGCTGAAGAAAAAGTTGTAACACCAACTAAAGAGATGGTTTTTAACCGGGGTAATGGTGCCGAACCGGGAAGTCTCGATCCCCAGATTTCCGAAGGTGTTCCTTCTTCACACATCATTCGCGATACCTTTGAAGGTCTGACCGCTGAATTCACAGATGGTTCGATTATTCCTGGTCAGGCCGAAAGCTGGACCATCAGTGAAGATGGTACGACCTTTACCTTCAAGATTCGCAGCAATGCAGTCTGGAGTAACGGGGACCCTGTGACCGCGCATGACTTTGTCTATGCCTGGCAGCGCGCAGTGGACCCGGCAACAGGTTCAGAATATTCCTTCTTGCTCTACCCGCTGCAGAACGCTCAGGCGATTGCAAACGGCGAAGAAAAAGATCTTGCCCAATTGGGTGTCAAAGCTCTTGACGATAAAACTCTGGAAGTGCAGCTCGAAGGACCTGCGCCTTATTTCCTTGGGATGATCACACACTCTGTCGCTTACCCTGTGCATAAAGCAACAGTCGAAGCCCATGGGGAAGCCTGGACCCGTCCTGAAAATATCGTTTCCAACGGTGCCTTCAATGTAACAGAGTGGACCCCACAGTCTCGTATTGTCGCTGTGAAATCCGATACCTATTGGGACAAGGATTCTGTGAAGCTCGACAAGGTTGTCTACTATCCGACGGAAAGTACAACAACAGAGCTGAAGCGCTATCGCGCTGGTGAACTGGACTGGACCTATGAGGTGCCAAACGACCAGATCAACTGGATCAAGGAAAACATGGCCGATGAGTTCCATGTGTCCAACTATCTTGGTACCTATTACTACGGCTTTAACATGACCAAGCCCCCGTTCAATGATCCGAAGCTCCGCAAGGCTTTCACCATGGCTATTGATCGCGATATTCTTACTACAAATATCGTTACAGCCGGTGAAGTGCCTGCCTATGCTTTCGTGGTGCCAGGTGTAACCGCTTATGATGCGGTCTATGCTGACTTTAACGGCATGACGCAGGCCGAGCGTGAAGCAGAAGCGCTCAAGTTGTACGAAGAGGCTGGCTATTCAAAAGACAAGCCGCTTGAAATGGAGCTGCGTTACAATACCAATGACAACCACAAGAAAATTGCTATTGCGGTTTCAAGCATGTGGAAAAAAGTCTTTGGTGCCAAAGTCAACCTGGTGAACGAAGAGTGGAAGGTTTATCTGGAAACCCGTAAGCAGAAAGAAGTTACCCAGGCTTTCCGTGCAGGCTGGATCGGGGATTACAATGATCCGAACACTTTCCTTGAGCTTTGGTTGTCTGATTCAGGCCTGAATGATACCGGCTTCAACAATCCGGAATTTGACAGCCTTCTGAAGCAGGCTTCACTGGAGCAGGACGCTGCAAAACGCAAAGAACTTCTGATGAAAGCCGAAGGCATCTTCCTGGAAGCAAATGCGGTTGCACCGATTTACCACTATGTGACCAAACGTATGGTCAAGCCTTACGTCAAAGGCTGGCAGAGCAACGTTATGGATCACATTCGTTCTCAGTATATTACTGTTGAAAAATAGGAAGCCCCCGGTTTCTCTATAATTGACCGGCGCGTTGTCAGGATGATGACGCGCCGGACTCTTTATCAGGACAAAGTGTAATGTTCTCGTTTATTCTCAAGCGTCTTGCCGGGGCTATTCCGACGCTGTTCATTATCGTTACCCTGGCTTTTTTCCTTATTCGTACCGCACCAGGTGGCCCCTTTGACAAAGAGCGGACAATTCCGCCAGAAGTCGAGGCCAACCTCAATGCGGTCTATCATCTGGATAAACCGCTCTATGAGCAGTATGCGCACTATCTGGTCAATGTGCTCCAGGGAGATTTCGGTCCTTCATTCCAGTACCGGGACTTTTCAGTGACTGACCTGATCGGATCCGGTTTTCCTGTATCCCTGACCCTTGGTCTGACAGCGATCTTTTTTGCGATTACGATTGGTATGTCCCTCGGTGCGATAGCTGCCTTACGACAAAATTCGCTGATTGACTATGCCGTGATGGCGACAGCCATGACCGGAATTACCATTCCCAACTTTGTCATGGCACCATTGCTGACGCTGGTCTTCGGCGTCTATCTCGGCATGCTGCCTGTCGGTGGATGGGGCGATGGTATGTCCCAGGCGATCCTGCCTGTGGTGGCTTTGGCCCTGCCGCAGATTGCCTATATCGCGCGTCTGACCCGTGGCTCCATGATTGAGGTCTTGCGATCTAACTTTGTCAGAACGGCGCGGGCCAAGGGCTTGCCTGAACGGGTCATGTTGACACGACATGCGATGAAGGCCGCGATGTTGCCGGTTGTTTCCTATCTCGGTCCGGCATCCGCTGCGATTATTACCGGCTCGGTTGTGGTCGAACAGATCTTTGGCATTCCCGGGATCGGGCGCTATTTCGTCCAGGGTGCTTTGAACCGCGATTATACCCTGGTGATGGGGGTGGTGATTTTCTACGGAACCCTGATCATTCTTTTCAACCTGATTGTTGATATCGTTTACGGCATGCTTGATCCAAAAGTGAGGATGGGATAATGGCGATCGATATGGAAATAAAAAGCGCCATGGATGTTGAACCCGAAGTCAAGGGACGCAGCTTGTGGCAGGATGCGTTTCGCCGTCTCCTGAACAACAAGGCCTCGGTGGCAAGTTTTGTTGTGCTGATTACAATTGTTCTCGTGGCGCTGATTGGCCCGTTGTTGCATTCTCACCCCTTTGACGAAGTTTACTGGGATTATATCCAGGCCGCACCTGATGTGGAGGCGGGGTTCTATTTCGGGACTGATACCAATGGCCGAGATCTTTATGTCCGGACGCTCTATGGTATCAGGGTTTCTCTTCTGGTGGGGCTGGTTGCCACAGGGGTTTCCCTGCTGATCGGGGTTACCTATGGTGCGATCTCCGGTTATGTCGGCGGGACCACCGACCATATCATGATGCGTTTTGTCGACATCATGTACTCCATGCCTTTCATGTTCTTCGTGATCTTGCTGATGGTGATCTTTGGTCGGAATATCTTTCTGATTTTTGCGGCTCTTGGTGCCGTTGAATGGCTGACGATGGCCCGTATTGTCCGGGGACAGGCCCTGTCGATCAAAAATCGGGAATTTGTTGAAGCTGCCCGCGCGGCAGGTGTCAGCGGGTTTAATATCGTTCGCCGTCATATCATTCCCAATGCCCTGGGACCGGTTATTGTCTATGTGACTCTGACTATTCCCCAGGTCATTCTGATCGAGAGTTTCCTCTCCTTCCTCGGCCTGGGGGTACAGGAACCGATGACCAGTCTCGGGGTTCTGATCTCTGAGGGTGCACAGCAGATGGAATCTGCCCCCTGGACCTTGCTGTTCCCGGCGAGTGCACTGGCCATCATTCTGTTCTGCTTCAACTTTATCGGCGATGGTCTGCGTGATGCGCTTGACCCGCGTGATCGCTAGGGAGGTCAAATTCATGAGTGATATTATTCTTGAAGTAAAGGACCTCTGCGCCAGTTTCTCGACACCTGAGGGGCCGGTTAACGCGGTCAACAACCTCAATTTCACCATTCGAGCCGGTGAAGCCATGGGGGTTGTGGGAGAGTCAGGATCAGGCAAAAGCCAGACGTTCCTCGCGATCATGGGGCTGTTGGCTGCAAATGGTACCACAACGGGCAGTGCAAAGCTGCTGGGGCAGGAGTTGATCGGACTGGGTATGGACGAGATCAACAAGATCCGCGGCCATACAATGTCGATGATCTTCCAGGATCCCATGACTTCGCTTAACCCCTATCTCAAAGTCTCCCGGCAACTGACCGAAGTTCTGGTCCAGCACAAGGGAGCCAGCGAGAAAGAGGCACGAGTACAGGCACTGCGTATGCTGGATCGTGTGGGGATACCCGAAGCCGCAAAGCGGTTTGATATGTATCCGCATGAGTTTTCCGGGGGGATGCGTCAGCGGGTCATGATTGCCATGGCGCTTCTCTGTGAACCTGCCTTGCTGATTGCGGATGAGCCGACAACAGCGCTGGATGTGACCGTGCAGGCCCAGATCCTTGGCTTGATGCGGGAACTGAAAGACGAATTCGACACGGCCATTGTCATGATTACCCATGATCTCGGCGTGGTGGCCGGCCTGTGTGATACCGTCAACGTGATGTACGCGGGACGGATTGTCGAACGGGCGCCTGTGGACTTTGTCTTTGCCGAACCCCGCCATCCCTACAGCCAGGGACTGTTGGCTTCGACCCCGCGTCTTGATGAAAAAATTCATGATAACGAACTGGTCACAATATCGGGGCAACCACCCAATTTGCAGCGCTTGCCCAAAGGCTGTTCCTTTGCCCCACGGTGCGTCCACGCAAGGGATCGCTGCCTTGGGGAAAGGCCCGTCCTGCATCAGGCTTTGCCTGATCGCTACAACGCCTGTCATATGGAAGAGGGTTGGTCATGACGATATCGGATACAGTTCTTCTGGATGTAAAGGATCTGAAAGTTCACTTCTCCATTCCCGGAGGGGGGCTTTTCCAGAAGGCCAAGCTGCTTAAGGCTGTCGATGGCGTATCCTTCCAGGTGCGTGCAGGTGAAACACTTGGTGTTGTGGGCGAGTCCGGCTGTGGCAAGTCCACTCTGGGCCGGGCCGTTTTGCGGCTGCTGGAGCCAACTGCAGGGCAGGTGGCCTGGCTGGGGCAGGACATGGGCGGGATGAAATCTGAAACGCTGCGCAGTGCCCGTGCAGATCTGCAGGTGATTTTCCAGGATCCTCTTGCGTCTCTCGATCCACGCATGACCATCGGCCAGATTATTGCAGAGCCTCTGATTACTCATAAACCTCACCTTTCCAAAGAGGAGGTCAAGGAAGCCGTCAAGGCGATTATGGCAAAGGTTGGTCTGTTGCCCGATCAGCTTAACCGCTATCCGCATGAGTTCTCTGGGGGGCAGTGCCAGAGGATCGGTATTGCACGGGCGATGATTCTGGAACCCAAACTGATTGTCTGTGACGAGGCGGTCAGTGCGCTGGATGTTTCAATCCAGGCCCAGATTGTCAATCTGTTGATGCGCCTGCAGAAAGAGTTTCATCTCAGTCTGATCTTTATCTCTCACAACCTGAGTATTGTCCGCCATATCAGTAACCGTATTATGGTGCTGTACCTTGGGCGGATGATGGAATTGGCTGATCGGGACCAGATCTATAGTGATCCGCTACATCCCTATACCAAAGCGCTGATTTCAGCCGTGCCCATTCCTGATCCGAAGGTGGAGAGGAACAAGGAGCACATCGCGCTAAAAGGTGATCTTCCCAGTCCGCTCAACCCGCCTTCGGGTTGTGTGTTTCGGACGCGGTGTCCTTTTGCCAAAGAGATCTGTGCAACGGATGTGCCTGAACTCAAGGTCTATGATGGCAAACGGGAAGCAGCTTGTCACTTTGTCGAGAGCTGATTTCTGAAGTTGATCAGAGTATTGTAAAACGGCTGCTTCTCTTTGGGGAGCAGCCGTTTCTGTATTGAGAAATTGGTGTCTGATCTTCAAATACATATCAGTTATCTTTGGTTGTGCTTATAATATAAATACCATTTATGTTTGTATTTTGACAGATTCTCGCTATACTCCTGATCGATGTTTATTGGATCGGGTGGGACATTGCGTGTCATGTATCTAATTTTACATATAGTTATTTTTTATAGGTCTCTTTCCAAGACGAGACATGCCCTTCCATGACCTGGTTGATTCGGCAGCAGGAAGCAGATCTACAGGATTTCCACCCAGAATTTAAACATGCCATCGATGCATTGATGGAGGTAATCCCCAATGCGGAAGTGGGGAGTTTCAGGCTGTCGGGAGAAATCATCGATGAAATGCCGACGAACGCTGCGCAGAAAATGCGACCTTACCAGGAAGCTATTGTTACCTGTTTCGCTATTCCCATTACTGAAGACAGTCTCTGGATCTGGCATAAACATGGAGAAAATCGTTCTCTCATGGCCAACTATATCCTTGGGCTCGCCGCCAAGTCGATAATTGACCGGCTTGCAGCCCTGGACAATATCAAGGTCGAGGAAATAACAGCCCTGGTCGAGCAGGAACTGTCGATGGTGCGACTGGGAGAGTTGGCCGGGTTGGGGCGGCGTGGATGGAACAACCTCTTGATCCACCCGGAATGGGGCGCCTGGCTGCAGATTCATGCCGTTATTGGATATATGTCTGCTCCCCTGGCCTCTGAATTGAGCTCTGACGTCTGTATCCATTGCGGGAATTGTATCAGGGCCTGCCCCGTAAAGGCCGTAAAACCCAATCTCTTTAATCCCGTCGCCTGCAGCAGTGTTGTTGCTGCCCCGACAAGGCGCAAGTCCAAGGCCATAGCACTTACTGAAAACAGTTATATCGAATGCAGGGAATGCATCAAAAGTTGTCCCATAGGATCCGAACCGGAGGAGATTTTTGAATGGAAGCATTGAGGGAAAGGGTTCTGGACGATCAAGAATACCTTAGGGATGACGGGGCATTTGTCTTTCACCACCCGCCCAAATATCTTTGGGAACGTAGCCCCGAAACGATTGATCGCGCGCTGGTCTGGCAAAATTATCACCTCTATATCCATGTCCCTTTCTGCCGGAAAATATGTACCTTCTGTACCTTTGAGCGCCGCCAGCTTCACCGCGGGGCAATTGACTGGTTCACCACGTTATTGGACAGCGAAATGGATCTGTACCAAAGCCAGGACAGCTTTGATCAGGCCAATATCCAATCGGTTTATCTGGGGGGTGGTACAGCCTCGCTTTTGAGTAATGATAATATTGCACACATTCTGAAGCGTTTGAGAGCTGAGTTTGGTCTGTATGGCGAAGAGACGGAAATAACACTGGAATCTGAACCAGGCACAAAAAAGCCAACAGATCTGCAAGCTATTCGAAAAATCGGTGTGAACCGCATCTCAATTGGTGCCCAGGCTTTTGATGACGTGCAACTGAAGCTATTGAACCGCTCCCACTCGGTCCAGCAAACGCTGGATATGATTAGGGCCGCGAAGCATGCCGGTTTTGATAATCTGCACATTGATGTCATGTATGGATTGCCCGGGCAATCCATGGCGCGCTGGCAGGAAACGGTCAAGCGTACCATCGATCTGGAACCCACACATATCTCTGCCTACCCGTTGATTGTTTTCCCGGGTGAACTGCTGGACCGTTCTTTAGAAAAGAATGCTTTGCCCAGACGCCCGGACAAGGAAGTCATCAATGAAATGCGTGAATATGCCACGGCTGAATTTGCAGCTGCCGGTCTGTTGCGGTATTCGACAGCAGAATTCGCCCGGACCGGAAAAGAGTGCCGTTATGTACAATCCACCTGGGACAGTTCCGATTATCTCGGGTTCGGCCCGGGCGCGTACAGTCGATATGGCCATCTTTTGTGGGAGGATGAGGTTATTCATCCTGGGTATGAAAGAATGATTCAGGCAGGGACGAAACCACTCGGCAAACGCTATGAAATGGCTCCCGAACAGCAATTGCAACGGGATATTGCCATGGGCCTTTGTCTTCTCGAAATAGATATCGACGTGCTTCAGAAAAAGGCGGGTTGCGTCTTTGAAAATGAATTTCTGGAAACCTATGAGCACCTTGAAGATCAGGGGCTCATTGACCGTAAGGGAGCCAGAATTTTTCTGACGGAAAAGGGAGTCAGATACGCCACTTACGTCATGAAATGTTTCACCACTCAGTAACTCAAACTAAAACAAATTAGGGAGATTTCTTATGGCTGAACAAAACGCAGGATTGATGAAAATCGGCTTTGTCCTTGATGTAGCAAGAAAAGATGTCCGGTTTTTAAACGATCTGGATCGAAGTCCTTTTCAGACCTTGATGGAGAGTGGCATTGACCTTTCTCCGGGGGAGATCCAGGCGGTTATTGATGTGGTGAAAGATACCTCTTTATCCCACTATGCCCCTGCTTTGAAAAAAAACAGGGTGCTTTGGCAGGATATCCTGAAAGAGGCAGCTATTGACCTTGATAATCTGCGTAAGAAACCGACCAAAGGTAAATAACCGGTTCAGGAACTCATCTCATCGCAGGTATTGCCGAAACAGTGTGCAGTACCTGCGTTATTACTTCAGGAACTACTGTGCAGCATCTACTGCTTTACGCGGGACTGGACTTTATACTGGATCAAGACGGTCATTGGCACTTCATTGAAATCAACGACCATCCTGTGGCTTTAAACCGAGCAGATATTCTTGCAAAACAGTGCCATTATCCGCTGTTTCCCGGGCAAGGCCTTTCCAGATTGGCGCAAGAGCTTGTCTGTCAAAGTACCGGAAATACGATTGCGCTGTTGCTGCCGGATTGTTTTCGGATCACGGGCCGGGCCGAGAAGTTTGATTTTATTGATCCGCTGCAGAACGAAGGCCCTGCCAGGCTGACCATGGCAGAATTTCACGAGATCGCAGCGCATATTAGAGAAAAAGGCCATCCTTGCGATATTGTTGATATAACCCAGATTTTCCCTCAAGCTGGCCGCTATTATTTACGGGATGGCAAAGAGTTGGGACTGCTTTACAGGCGGGCCTATGCCTTTCCCAAAACACAACCCTTGATTCCTTGCGTGAATGATTTGCGTCTCAGGGCAATCTGTACAGACAAGCGTTTGATTGCTTCATTGCTGCAGGAAAAGGCACCAGATATTGGATGTATCCCGACTTACTCCCACAGGGATGAAAATGCTCTCTATCGGTTTCTTGACGAGATGGCCATGGCGAACAGCTACGTTATCCGAAAACCGCGGGATGGTGCGGGGAGCCGTGGAGTAGAACGCCTTCTGGCTCGTGATCTGTTGCAGGATATTTCGGTGGAAACAGATAGCCAGGTGATCTATCAGCCCTGGATCCGCCCCTGTACCTATAAAAAGGGGGGGCACGAGTATCATGTTGATTTCCGGCTTTATATGGTTGCTGGTGAGGCTGTAGGTGGATTTGCCCGGCAAGCTGCAGCCCCCAACGCCCACTTAACGGCAGAAAGCCCTCTGTCCTGGATGACGACCAACGGCCCGGCGCTGCCTCTTTCACAAAAAGAACTGACGGATAAGAAGGAAGCCTCTTTCTCCTTATCCGCTGTTCAGCTGGAAACGCTTTGTGACAGGGCCAGCACAATTGTAAAAATTATCGAAGAATATGCAGCAAAACTCGAGTATAGAAAAACCTGTCAGAAGATTCCCGGTTTTGAAAATCAGGTGGCTTTAGACGGCCAAATGAGAACAATTGAGTTACGTCCGGCCCAGGCTTGAGGTCTGTCTGCTGCCTCACTACCCGTTTAAAGCGCCGGGCATGATTCTGTTGTGCTTCCTCAATATAGCACAGAGGCGTTCATGTGGCAGGGCATGAATTGTTGTGTTGTTAAGGCCTGTCATGGTTTCTGCTGCGACGAGGGCATTGATGATGGCTTCTTCTGTGGCTTCAACTGTGGCCTGAAACAAGGCGTTCATGCTGTCGTTGTCGAGGGGAGGAGTTGTTTGCGATGCGGTGGAAAAGGCAATAAAAATATCACCGCTGCCGTTGTTGGCGACACTGCCCAGCCGGGCCAATCCCATGCTGACACGGCGGGCCAGTCTCTTGCATTGATGTGCCAGCAGGGGGGCATCAGTGGCAATGACGACAATGATCGATCCCGTACCGTCTGCGCGGCTTGCCTCTTCCGGCATCAGATCAGTGAGTTCCTGTCCGACAGGAATTCCGGCGATGACCAGCTGTTCACGCAAGCCGTAGTTTGACTGAACAAAACAGCCGAGGGTGTAGCTGTTTTCTCCGATAGCGGCCTGTCGGCTGGAGGTACCGTTCCCCCCCTTGAACTGATGGGTGATCATGCCTGTTCCGCCACCAACATTTCCTTCCTCGACCGGGCCGCTTTGGGCGACATCCAGCGCGGCCTGGGCATGCTCAGGCCGGATATGAAATCCGTTGATGTCATTAAGAACACCGTCATAGGTTTCTGCAATCACGGGCAGAAGAAACCGCTGGCTTGCCTCTGTATCTCTGGCGAGTAACCAGCGGCAGGTCCCTTCGTGTGCGGCCCCGATACTGTGCGTATTGGTCAGGATCACCGGGCCAGTCAGCAGGCCTGATTCTTCCAGCCAGTGGGTCCCGGTCATCTCTCCATTGCCATTAAGGGAAAAGAAAGCAGCGGGAATTGCGGAAAGGGCGGCGGATTGGCCGCAAGGCAGGATCGCGGTTACGCCGGTCCTTACAGAATTGCCTTCGATCAGTGTGGAGGTGCCGATTTCAAGTCCGGGAACATCTGTAATGCCATTGTAAGGACCCGGCTGTCCGGTAAAGGGAATTGCAAGATCCCTTGCGCGTACTTTTGGCATAGAGAATAGCTCCTGTCTGGTTGGGGATAGGCTGTTTATACAGATGGTACAGCAGCAAATATTTCTGGGATGAGCAAGTGCTCATTAAAGGGGGGGGCTTGATGGGTCAGGCGGTGAGACGGATTCGAATAGATGGCATTTTATATGTAGTTATCGGAATTTTCTTTAAGTAATAATTTTATACGATTTTATTTAAAATAAAATTCTTATAAGATTTTGTTTTTAAACAATTTATATGGAAATTATATGAGAAAAATAAGATTAAAATTTTAGATAAATTAAGTATAGATTTTCGGTTTTTTGAATAAATCATCATCTGTTGAAAATATAGGCTCATGTAATTACTTATAAAGGAAATCAAGGTAGATTTGGATTTAGTATATTTCGTTTTTTGATTTGTTGTTCCCTGAGGATGGTTGGGCCAGATGGTTGATGTAGTAAAGCAAACGGTTTCTGAGACAGAGATGAATAACCCAGATGCGCTGGCTGTGGTCAAGCCTGCAGCCGGGCAGGAACGCGTTGTTGAAACCAGGGCAAACACCGATTATCTGCTCGATTTTGATCTGGCAGAGGTGCAGGTTTCCGATACGGGCTCAGAACAATTCTCGCTGATCTTTTCTGACCAGAGCCGCATCACCTTTACCCGGTTGGCGGGATATGCAGAAGGTGAAGAGCCCCGGTTGATTGTCGGAGATGACAGGATTGCCTTTTCGGCTCTTTTTGATCTGCTTGCCCAACTTGATGGCGGGGATGTTATCGAAACGGCAGCTGGTGCGGGAGACGGTTTGTCTGCATCTGGGGGGGGAGGGTCTGTTTATGGCGATGATCTCGGAAAAATAATCAATGGCCTTGAGAGCAGCAGCGCACTGGAAGATGAAACCGTTCCTTTGTTCAATCTCCTGGACAGCGATCAACCCGACGATCTGTTTTTTGATGAAGGCTCCGCTGCTGATGCCCTGCCAGTTAATCAAGGCATCAGTGCGATTACCGACAGTGATCTGGCTGTGAACAGTCTTCGTGAGGACGCGGGCCAAGGGGAGACAGTTCATATTACTGCCTTTGCCAATGATCCGGACGGGGAAGAGGTAACCTATAGCCTTGCAGATAACGCCAATGGCTTTTTCACCATAGACCCGGTCACGGGTGTGGTTACCTTGACTTCGGCGGGTGCCACAGGTCTTGATTATGAAACCGCGACCAGCCATGACATCACTGTTGTGGCGACATCGTCTGATGGCACGTCCACTTCCCAGGTCTTTACTGTTTCGGTAATCGATCAGATCTGCGAATTCAAGTTTCCCGAGACGACGAACCTGATTGAAGGTGACGGGCGAAACAATACTTTGCGCGGAACTGACGGGGCGGACGAAATCAGAGGGCATGCTGGTAATGATCACATTCTCGGTGGAGCCGGGGATGATTTGATTATTGGTGGCACGGGAAATGATACGCTGCGCGGCGAAGCTGGCAATGATGTTTTTCTGGTTCAGGGCAAAGATCAGGGAGCCGACCGTTTTATCGGCGGGGACGGTATCGACCATATTCACGGGGGAGACGGCGATGATGTGATTACCGTTAGTCACCTGACCAAAGGAGATTCCATCGAGGAAATTGATGGATGCGAAGGTACCAATGTGCTGTCGGGGACTTCAGGGAACAACACGATTGATTTGAGCAACACCACCCTGACCAATGTTGCCCGCATTGAAGGCGGTGCGGGAAATGATTC